>NZ_JAJUXJ010000015.1:0-3130 GCF_021390415.1 Dyadobacter sp. CY327
AATTAAGATCGCGCAAGCGAATTAAGGGCGCATGGGGGATACCTAGGCTCTCAGAGGCGATGAAGGACGTGATAAGCTGCGAAAAGCTACGGGGATTGGCACATACAAATTGATCCGTAGATATCCGAATGGGGCAACCCAGTACCATGAAGTGGTATTACCCTACGGGGGGCAAACGCGGGGAACTGAAACATCTAAGTACCCGCAGGAGAAGAAAACAATAGTGATTCCGCAAGTAGTGGCGAGCGAACGCGGACAAGCCCAAACCAGCCTGGTTACGGCCAGACTGGGGTTGTAGGACTCACCTAGTGGTTATCAATTGAACTGGAATGACGTGGGAAAGTCAATCGTAGAGGGTGAGAATCCCGTACAGGTAAGAGCGATAATTGAGTGAGTATCCTGAGTAAGTGGGGACCGGAGAAATCCCCTCTGAATCCGGCGGCACCATCCGCCAAGGCTAAATACTCCTGAGAGACCGATAGTGAACTAGTACCGTGAGGGAAAGGTGAAAAGTACCGCGAGCAGCGGGGTGAAATAGAACTTGAAACCATGCGCTTACAAGCGGACGGAGCCTACGGGTGACGTCGTGCCTTTTGCATAATGAGCCTACGAGTTACGGTTACTGGCAAGGTTAATGTATTGGAATACAGGAGCCGAAGCGAAAGCGAGTCTGAAATGGGCGATTAGTCAGTGGCTGTAGACGCGAAACTTGGTGATCTACCCTTGGTCAGGTTGAAGCGCTGGTAACACATCGTGGAGGACCGAACCGGTAAACGTTGAAAAGTTTTCGGATGAACTGAGGGTAGGGGTGAAAGGCCAATCAAACTGAGAAATAGCTCGTACTCCCCGAAATGTTTTTAGGAACAGCGTCGTGGTTGAGTCATGGTCAGGTAGAGCTACTGATAGGACTAGGGGGAGTCAAATCCTACCAAATTCTGACAAACTCCGAATGGGCTATGATATACACGGCAGTGAGGGCTGGGGTGCTAAGGTCCCAGTCCGAGAGGGGAACAACCCAGAGCATCAGCTAAGGTCCCAAAATATATGCTAAGTTGAACTAAGGGGGTCCGACTGCAGAGACAGCCAGGATGTTAGCTTGGAAGCAGCTATACATTTAAAGAGTGCGTAACAGCTCACTGGTCGAGCGGGGCGGGCATCGATAATAAACGGGCATCAAGCATATTACCGAAGCTATGCGATAGTAATTTATTACGATCGGTAGGGGAGCATTCTCACAGGGGTGAAGGTTTGGCGTAAGCTGGGCTGGACTGGTGAGAAAAGCAAATGTAGGCATAAGTAACGATAATGCGGATGAGAAATCCGCACACCGAAAGACTAAGGATTCCTCCGCTATGCTAATCAACGGAGGGTTAGGCGGGGCCTAAGGGATAGCCGACAGGCGACTCTCGATGGACAGCAGGTTAATATTCCTGCCCTTGCATGCAGTGTGAAAAAGTGACGGAGTATTGTGGTAAGTACGTACTGACGGAATAGTGCGTTGAGCAGAACCTACGGGTGAAGCGAACTTACGAAAACGCTTCCAAGAAAAGCTTTTGAAACGCCAGCTGTACGCAACCCGTACCGTAAACCGACACAGGTAGTCGAGAAGAATATTCTAAGGTGCTCGAGTGAATCACGGCTAAGGAACTCGGCAAATTAACCCTGTAACTTCGGGAGAAGGGGAGCCTCCTCTGGCAACAGAGAGGCCGCAGAGAAATGGCCCAGGCGACTGTTTAGCAAAAACACAGGGCTCTGCCAAAACGAAAGTTGACGTATAGGGCCTGACACCTGCCCGGTGCTGGAAGGTTAAGAGGGGATGTCATCGCAAGAGAAGCATTGAATCGAAGCCCCAGTAAACGGCGGCCGTAACTATAACGGTCCTAAGGTAGCGAAATTCCTTGTCGGGTAAGTTCCGACCTGCACGAATGGTGTAACGATCTGGGCACTGTCTCGGCCGTGAGCTCGGTGAAATTGTAGTAGCGGTGAAGATGCCGCTTACCCGCCACGGGACGGAAAGACCCCGTGCACCTTTACTATAGCTTTGCATTGTTTTCGGGTCAGGGATGTGTAGGATAGGTGGGAGGCTGTGAAGTTGCGTCGCCAGGCGTGATGGAGCCAACGTTGAAATACCACCCTTCGCTGGCCTGGGATCTAATCCGACTATGTCGGAGACCGTGCATGGTGGGTAGTTTGACTGGGGTGGTCGCCTCCAAAAGTGTAACGGAGGCTTCCAAAGGTCTGCTCAACACGCTTGGTAACCGTGTGTGGAGTGCAATAGTACAAGCAGGCTTGACTGTGAGACCGACGGGTCGAGCAGGTGGGAAACCAGGGTATAGTGATCCGGTGGTTCTGTATGGAAGGGCCATCGCTCAAAGGATAAAAGGTACGCCGGGGATAACAGGCTGATCTCCCCCAAGAGCTCACATCGACGGGGAGGTTTGGCACCTCGATGTCGGCTCGTCACATCCTGGGGCTGGAGAAGGTCCCAAGGGTTCGGCTGTTCGCCGATTAAAGTGGCACGCGAGCTGGGTTCAGAACGTCGTGAGACAGTTCGGTCCCTATCTGTGGTGGGCGTAGGAAGATTGACGGGGGCTGCCTTTAGTACGAGAGGACCGAGGTGGACCCACCGCTGGTGAACCGGTTGTCACGCCAGTGGCATGGCCGGGTAGCTATGTGGGGAATAGATAAGCGCTGAAAGCATCTAAGTGCGAAACTAGCCCGAAGATGAATCTTCCACATAAGGGTCGTTGTAGACTACGACGTTGATAGGCTGCAGGTGTACGTGTAGAAATACATTCAGCTGAGCAGTACTAATTACCCAAGAGCTTGCACATTAACATCTTAACACTTTTTGATCTCTTCTACTTCCAATATGACATTGATTACTCAAAGATATTGTTGAGTGATAAAAACCAACAAAGACCTTGTTGGTGGCTATTGGCCTGGACGGTGCGACGATTCGCTTCACCTCTTGCCATAACCGATATCACTGAAAAACCAACAAAGACCTTGTTGGTGGCTATTGGCCTGGTGTTCACCTCTTCCCATCCCGAACAGAGAAGTTAAGCCCAGAACCGCCGATGATACTTGGATCAAACCTGGTAAAGTAGGTAGCCGCCACAATACCATT
>NZ_JAJUXJ010000016.1:0-648 GCF_021390415.1 Dyadobacter sp. CY327
ATTTCCCATCATGTCCATCATGCCAAATCTGACCAGCCAGGCGATCCCTATAATGCACGGGCTGGTTTCCTTTACTGCTTTCTGGCCGATGTCAACCATCAGCCCATTGCAAAAGAGCTGAGTGAAGCGGATTACAACCGTGTAAGACTGCTTATGAAACATACAGGCGTTGAAGGCAATTCCTACAAGCAATATCAAAAATGGGGCTCTTACGTTCACCCAGGTCAGGCACTTTTTGCCTGGCTGCTAAACTGGTCGTTTTGGTACTTTTTGTTCTATGCTGTTGGGGGGCATGCACTGGCTTGTTGCCTTTTTGGTGCTGCCGGCTTTTGGGCCGTTGGCGTACGTACGTTTAATTATGAAGGGCATGGTAAAGGCAAGAATCTGCAAGTTGTCGGCGTAGACTTTAACACAAAAGATCAATCTATAAACCAGGTTTGGCCCGGTATCGTTGCAGGCGAATGGCATAATAACCACCATTTGTACCCCAAGAGTGCACGTAGCGGTTTTAAGCCTTACCAGGTTGACTTAGCATGGTACTATATCAAATTTATGTATATGATTGGCGCAGTTACCAGCTACAAGGATTCAAAGCAGGATTTTTTAAAGCGATACCATACGCCATATTTGCAAAATCAAAAGGTTTAA
>NZ_JAJUXJ010000017.1:0-553 GCF_021390415.1 Dyadobacter sp. CY327
CGGATATCTACGGATCAATTTGTATGTGCCAATCCCCGTAGCTTTTCGCAGCTTATCACGTCCTTCATCGCCTCTGAGAGCCTAGGTATCCCCCATGCGCCCTTAATTCGCTTGCGCGATCTTAATTTCTTCTTCTCTCTTCTACTTCACAATATGTCAATGAACTCGTTACCCCGCTTTCGAGGTAATGTGGAGAATAACGGATTCGAACCGTTGACCCCCTGCGTGCAAGGCAGGTGCTCTAGCCAGCTGAGCTAATCCCCCAAATTTTTTCAATAAAAATTATCAAGAACGTTTTCCTGATACTTGTTTTCCGTGGGCCTGCGTGGACTCGAACCACGGACCTCGACATTATCAGTGTCGCGCTCTAACCACCTGAGCTACAAGCCCTAATATATGATAAAGATAAACCAAAAGCAGAGTCTCTCGTCTCCAGAAAGGAGGTGTTCCAGCCGCACCTTCCGGTACGGCTACCTTGTTACGACTTAGCCCCAGTCGCCGATTTTACCCTAACAGTGTCTTTAACCTACTGCTTCAGGTCTCCCCGACTCCC
>NZ_JAJUXJ010000001.1:0-2263968 GCF_021390415.1 Dyadobacter sp. CY327
AAGACCTTGTTGGTGGCTATTGGCCTGGTGTTCACCTCTTCCCATCCCGAACAGAGAAGTTAAGCCCAGAACCGCCGATGATACTTGGATCAAACCTGGTAAAGTAGGTAGCCGCCACAATACCATTTAAAGACCATCTCATAAGGATGGTCTTTTTTTGTGCCTGAGGGAATCGCGTAATGTGAATAGGACCGTCTCATAAGGATGGTCTTTTTTGTGGTTGTTAAGGCACGGCCGACGATACCGCGCTGCGAAGCTTGGCCTGCACGCTTCGTTCAAACCTGCGCGGTCCGACCAGATAAAGTTGGCAGATCGCATCATCAAAGGCGTGCAGCCTGGCCCCCACTATACCAATGACAGACTATTCTCACAATGACAGGTTTTCAGTGCTTAGTACGCTCGTTTTTCTGGGGCTTGTTCATTTCACAAGTCGTGTAAATAGCAAGCGTACAACGCTGATACTATATTCTACACAGCAATTGATGGAAAAACGCACTGTTCTATCTTTCCATTAGCTAGTTAAAACAAAAATGGCTGCTTAGTTTCCAAGCAGCCACATTCAAACTTATCAAGGCAATCCTTAATTCAAAACAACAGTCTTAGCATTAGACCTGGCATTTAAAAACTCTTGAACTGCCTTGATGATGCCTTCTGAATCGACTCCACATTCGCGGTAAAGTTCATTTGGTTCGCCGTGCTCTACGATATTGTCTGGAATGCCCAACCGCTTTACGATGGAAGAATATCCGTTGTCGGCCATGAATTCTATGATAGCGCTGCCAAATCCTCCTTGTAAGCAGCCATCTTCTAGTGTAATGACCCTGTCATAGGATTTGAATACTTCGTGCAGCAGAGCCTCGTCTAATGGCTTTGTAAAACGCATATCATACAGTCCTGCCGAAATGCCGTGCAGTTCCAACCCTTCACAAGCTTTCAGTGCAAAGTTTCCAAGAGGCCCGAATGAGAGAATTGCAATGTCTTCACCACTTCTCAGTTTTCTTCCTTTGCCAATCTGAATTTCTTCAAACGGTGTTTTCCAGTTAGGCATTACGCCCGAACCCCGGGGATATCTAATTGTGAATGCTTGCTTTCCTGACTGAAACGAATCTAGCTGCGCCGTGTACATCAAATTTCTCAGCTCCTGTTCATTCATAGGCGAAGCAACAACCATATTAGGGATGCAACGCATAAAGGCAATGTCATAAAGCCCATGATGGGTAGGGCCATCTGCGCCTACCAAGCCTGCTCTGTCGAGACAGAAGATCACAGGCAGCTCCTGAATGCAGACATCGTGAATGACCTGATCATAGGCCCGTTGCATGAAGGTTGAATATATATTGCAATAAACAACTTCACCCCGCGTCGCCATTCCTGCGGAGAATGTTACAGCATGCTGTTCAGCGATACCGACATCAAATGCTCTTTTGGGCATAACGTCCATCATAATGTTCAATGATGAACCGGATGGCATGGCTGGCGTTACACCAACAATCTTAGGATTTTGCTCCGCGAGCTCTACAATGGTGTTGCCAAAAACATCCTGATATTTTGGTGCTTGTGGCTGATCGTAAACCTTTATTTTAATTTCTCCTGTGATCTTATCAAAAATACCAGGGGAATGCCATTTCGTTTGGTCTTTTTCAGCGGGACCATAACCTTTACCTTTTACAGTAAGGCAGTGTAACAACTTTGGTCCCGGAATGCTTTTTAAGTCTTTTAAAACCTCAGTAAGATGGCTGATGTCATTGCCGTCAATAGGACCGAAATATCTTAGCCCTAGTGATTCAAAAAGATTGCTCTGACGAAGGATAGCAGTTTTCATCACCGTTTCCACTTTCGAAACGATCTCCTGGGCACTCTTACCGAAATTGCTCATCTTACCGAGCATATTCCAAACCTCGTCCCTGAACTTATTATAGGTTTGAGAAGTGGTAATATCGGTAAGATATTCTTTCAGCGCGCCGACATTAGGATCGATAGCCATACAGTTATCATTCAAGATGATAAGCAGGTTGGAATCTGTTGCTCCGGCATGGTTCATGCCTTCAAAGGCCATCCCCGCGGTCATCGCGCCGTCTCCTATAATGGCAATATGTTGTCTTTCGAAATTTTTCTCTAATGCAGATGCAACAGCCATTCCTAATGCCGACGAAATGGATGTAGAAGAATGTCCTACCCCAAAGGCATCGTAAATACTTTCGCTGCGTCTCGGGAAACCTGAAAGGCCTCCATATGTGCGGTTGGAATGGAAATTATCCCGCCTGCCAGTTAATATTTTATGACCATAAGCCTGGTGGCCCACATCCCAAACCAACTGATCATCCGGTGTATTGAACACATAATGAAGTGCAACACTTAACTCAACTACGCCCAGACTTGCACCAAAATGCCCGCCATAGACGGAAACGTTATCAATGATAAACTGACGTAATTCGTTACATACTTGTGGAAGCTGGGAACTGTCTAACTTTCGTAGGTCCTCAGGGGAATCAATCTTAGCTAATAACTTCCCAGGTTTTATAAGCATATTCAAGCTTTTGAAATCAAATTTTTGCGGAATAAATGCAGACAAAATTAAGCAAATAAGGACATTAAGTCCGACTTTATTTTTGCTGGCTTGCCTTGAACAGCTTTTGCTTTTCTTCTCTCGTCAAACTTTCGTAGCCCGATTTTGAAATTTTATCCAAT
The DNA here is from genome assembly GCF_021390415.1 of Dyadobacter sp. CY327. NCBI lineage: Bacteria > Pseudomonadati > Bacteroidota > Cytophagia > Cytophagales > Spirosomataceae > Dyadobacter > Dyadobacter sp. CY327. The sequence continues at coordinate 2,689 of NZ_JAJUXJ010000001.1, forward strand.
ATGGAATCAATTTCCGTTTGATCTGGCATTTCAATTGTTCCGGATGACGATGCTGAGGAGTAAACACTTGTGCTTCGGTAAACTTGTCTTTCGCGGTAAGTAACCTGCATAGAAGGACGTTTGCGGAATAATCTGGACCATACATTCATCACAGCATATAACGGCTTGCCAAGGTCTGTTCCGCTTTGTAATAATTTTATAAAAACATATCCTACAAAAGCACCTCCCAAATGCGCTAAATTTCCTCCGGCGTTAGGGCCAACGGTTTGCGCAAGAGAAAGGATAATGTAAAAAAGAGCAATAAATTTAATCCTGATCGGACCTAAGAATATAAGGTTGAAGGTGTAGTTGGGAAGTAAAGTAGAAGCACCTACTGCTACAGAGAATGCAGCTGCCGAAGCGCCAAGCATTCTCGATCCTTCGACGTGAGCCTGGAAGTAAGGTAATGCATTGTAAAGGACAATGTAAATCAGCCCGCCTGCTATCCCGCCAAGCATATACAGCGCTATAACACGCTTTGCGCCCAAATACTCATCAATTAGCTTCCCAAACCAATAGAGGAACAGCATATTAAAGAGGATATGGAAAATATCATCGTGTGTGAAAAAATAAGTGATCAGCGTCCAGGGCCTGTACAAAAACTCATTGGTTGCTGCGGGAAGTTGCAGCGTATTAATCACTGCAGTGTAAACATTTGCGGATTGAGAAAGAGTCAGAATAATCTTTAATAGCAGCAAAGTCAAGAAGACCGCAACATTAACAAGGATTATCTTTACAAGTGCATTCTCTGATTTGGCAAACTCCCTCTTTACGTCATCAACAATATTGCTCATCTCTCAATAGAAATTTGTTCTTTGCGTATTCCAGTAACGCAATAATATATAGGCAAATAGCATTCCTCCGATGTGCGCGAAATGCGCGACATTGTCTGACTGAGCATTCTGAAATCCAGCATATAATTCGTACAACCCGTAAAAAGCGACAAAATATTTAGCCTTAATCGGAAACGGAACAAAAAGGAGGAAAAGCTCAGTATTCGGAAACAATAAACCAAACGCCATTAGGATGCCGAAAATTGCTCCCGAAGCACCAACCAGCGGCGTATTGATCAAACTTTGATAATAACTATTTACGAACGCTACACTTTGTTGAATGTAGCCAGAATTTGTTGGATTTTCTTCAAACTTATTTAAAAAATCAAGGTTGGCTTCGTAAATTCTTTCAGCATGTTTACTCATAAAATCCACGAGTCCATCCGGCGTCGGATTTTGAGTAAATATTTCAACAGCCTGCCTAACCTGACTGTTTTCAAAATAATCAATCCCGGAGAACAGCATTCCTGCCCCTATGCCCGTAAAAAAGTAAAAGAACAAAAATTTCTTTGGCCCCCAGCCTCGCTCAAGCAATGGTCCGAACATAAATAACCCGAACATATTACTGAACAAATGCCCAAAGCTCCCATGCAAGAACATGTACGTTACAAACTGAAACGGCAGAAACGCAGGGGAAAACACAGACCGCAGCGCAAAGACATTGGTAAGATTAAAAATGTAGGAATCAACTACGAAAAAGAGAATATTGAGAATAAGTAAATTCTTGACAGTAGGGGTTATGGATAACATATTTTGTGTTTAATCAAGATTTATTCAATAACTGATGACCCTATATTTTTGTTCGTCAGGCTTTAAATATACTGGTAAGTTTATCCATTGTGAGCAACACGATGATTGCTTCTCCGCTGGGCGTTCTGTTGGGGTCTGTGGATGCAAAAAGCTGGTCAATTAAAGTGTGGATTTCTACAAACGAAAGTTTTACTGCATAACGAACAGAAAAGCGTCTGGCCAGTGAGCGCGAAAGGCTTTCGGGTTTATTCAGTTTAAGGTCGGAATAGCTTTGTTTTAGTTGCTCGATAAGCTCTTCAAAAAGATCTTGCTCACTCTCTTCCGGTAAATCCGCCGGAATTCCCCGAATGATCAGTTCATTGGATCCAAACTCATCAAATTCAAAACCCAGGCTTCTTATCTCCTTTTTCGTCTCATTCACAAGCTGCATATCCGAATGTGTCAGCCTGATCGTTTTCGGAAAAAGCAACTGTTGACACGCTCCATTCCGGTTTGTAAGCATCTTACGATATCGTTCGTAGAGGATCCTCTCATAAGCCGCCTTCTGGTCGATCAGCATAATGCCGTCTTTAACCTGTGAAAGAATGTATCTGTTATGAAGCTGAAAAAGCACCGCATCGCTTTCCGGCGCAGAAATAACCTCCGAGGCCATTCTGTTGATCTTGCTGGCAATGGTTTTTGGCTGCTCCTGGAATGATGGTCTCGAAACTGTGCTTTCATTGGTTTCAAATGCAGCCAGCTCACGGTTACGGTCTTCGGTATTCTGTAATCCTTCGAAGAGTTTATTCCAATTGGTAAGGTTCGATCTGGACTGTCCGCTTTCGCCTTTTTTAGATTGGGCTGCCCAGTCAGGCATTACTGTTCTTGGAATTAAATTATGGTTTTGATCTGATGATGTTGGGTTCAGAAAATTAATGTTATCATCAAAATCAATGGATTGAGATAAATTATAAACGCCCACAGCTTTCTTCACGGCGGCCATTACAATGGCATACACCGACTTTTCATCATCAAATTTGATCTCCGTTTTCGTCGGATGAATGTTTATATCAATGTGTGAAGGATCAATTTCAATGAAGAGGACGTAAAATGGATGGCTCCCTTCTGGTATAGTGCCGTCAAATGCACTGATAACCGCATGGTGCATGTAACTATGCTTCACATAGCGGTCGTTTACAAAAAAGAACTGCTCGCCGCGTGTTTTTCTGGCAAATTCAGGCTTGCCAATGTATCCCCGAACGCTGATATAGGACGTATCTTCCTGACAAAAAGCAAGTTGCTCGCGATAACTCTTTCCGTAAATGTCAACAATTCTCTTAACCAGCTTGCCCGATTGCAGGTTGAAAACCTCCGTATCATTATGATGTAATGTAAAGGCAACCTGCGGGTGTGCGAGCGCAACGCGCTGAAATTCATCCAGGACATGACGCATTTCAACCGAATTGGATTTCAGGAAATTGCGTCGTGCAGGAACATTGAAAAACAGGTTCTTAACCGAAAGATTGGTGCCTTTCAGACAAGCAACTGCTTCCTGGGCCTTAATTTCCGAACCGTCGATCCGGATCATTGTGCCCAGCTCATCAAATTCCTGACGTGTCCTGAGCTCGACCTGTGCAATAGCGGCAATGGAAGCAAGCGCCTCGCCCCGGAAGCCCATTGTTCGGATCCTGAACAAATCTTCCGACTGCCGTATCTTCGAAGTAGCATGCCGCTCAAAGCTCATCCGGGCATCCGTTTCAGACATTCCGGAGCCGTCGTCGATGATCTGGATCAATGTTCTGCCAGCTTCTTTCAAAATAACCTGTACATGACTCGCCTTCGCATCAATTGCATTTTCCATAAGCTCCTTCACCACCGATGCAGGTCGCTGAACAACCTCGCCGGCGGCAATTTGATTGGCTATGGAATCTGGTAATAATTGTATGATGTCGGAAGACGGCATGTCGGAATTTTGATTTATTTAACTATAACAAATAAACAAAAATTTTTTAAGAGCGGGTTCAATTTCGGCGGGTAGCAACCTTGTAGCACTTGCTTTTAGTAGAATCTACAATAGAATAATTACATTGTTTATAAAAATTTTCTACATTTTTCGAACGTTTTTGGAGAATTACTTTGTTGGCAATAAATAAAAACGCTAACTTGGGATATCAAACTCCTATGTTAATAACCTGAACCTGATATGAAAACGCCAATTTCAAAACGATTTAACTTTACGATGGCATTGCAGTGGCTCATATTTTTGCCAATTATTCTGCCGCTCTGCATAATCTTCGGCGCCATCGAAGGCGTTGTCAAAATGGTCGAAAAAATGGCCCAGCGAATGTGGATGGATATGGAATTATAAATGCAAAAAGATATATAAAGTAAAAGCCCGGTGTTCTCACATCGGGCTTTTACTTTATATATTAAAATCTTAGAATTTCCACCTCACAAAAGCTTCCATCGCCTCGTATTCTGCTAAGCCAAGCTCATCATACAAGTGTGCGGTAGCGCGGTTACGCTCTTCCGCCCGCTGCCAGAATTCCCTCGAATCTTCGCCCTGGAACACCACACCGTCTTTTTGAGACTGGTGTTTGAAAATCCCCTGACGTTTTTTCAAAACCTGATCCGGGCTCATTGGAACAGCCATTTCGATTTCATAAATATCCCATTCAGCCCATGCGCCGCGGTACAACCATACCCAGCAGTCCTTCATGAAGTTTTTATGTTTCGAGCGCTGTAATGCTGCCTCAATAGCGTCCCAGCACACTTTATGCGTTCCGTGCGGATCGGCGAAGTCACCGGCTGCATAGATTTGATGCGGTTTTATTTCTTCGATCAGGTTTTCAATGATCTTAATGTCCTCTTCACCGATCGGTTTTTTCTGAACGGTCCCTGTTTCGTAAAAAGGCATGTTGAGGAAGTGCGCCTGGCTTGTAGGGATGCCAACAAAACGGCAAGTTGCCTTGGCTTCACCCTGGCGAAGCAATCCTTTTACCTTCCTGATCTCAGGCGTGTCAATTTCGCTGTCTTTTGTATGTTTCAAAAACTCCTTCGCATCCAGGAACATCTGATTCGCTTGCGGGCTGTCGATTCCGAATCCTTTATTGAAGTCAACTACGAAATCGATAAAACGCAATGCTTCATCATCGGCAACGGCAATGTTACCGGAAGTTTGGTAAGCCACATGCACCTCATGTCCCTGATCCACCAATCGCTGGAATGTTCCACCCATGGAGATAATGTCGTCATCCGGGTGCGGGCTGAAAATCAATACGCGTTTTTTAGATGGCTGCGCTCTTTCGGGACGGTGCGTGTCGTCTGCATTTGGCTTACCGCCCGGCCATCCGGTAATAGTATGTTGTAATTGATTAAATACATTGATATTGATCTCATAGCCGGAACCATATTGCGCCAGCAAATCGCTCATACCATTATCGTTATAATCCTTATCTGTCAGTTTAAGAATCGGCTTATTGAGCGAGCTCGACAAATGCGTGATCGCCTTTTTGATCATTTTATTATCCCAAACCACCGAATCAACTGCCCAAGGCGTTTTAATGCGGGTAAGTTCAGAAGCCGCGCTTTCATCCACAACGAAAGAAACGTCCGGATGCGCCTGCAAATAGGAAGCAGGATTTAGCTCTGTAACAGGTCCTTCCACCGCTCCGCGGATCACCGAAGCTTTTCTCTCACCCCAGGCCAGCAGCACAATGCGGCGCGCGTTCAAAATCGGCGCAACACCCAATGTGATCGCTTTACGGGGAACATTATGCAGCCCGCCAAATTCCATCCCGGCCGCCACACGCGTAGAATGATCGAGTGTGATCAGCCTTGTGCGTGAATTAATCAGCGATCCTGGTTCGTTGAAACCAATGTGACCATTTCCCCCGATCCCCAAAAGCTGGAAGTCCAGGCCGCCCACAGCATTTATTTTGTTTTCATAAGATGTGCAGTAATCACGTAGCAATGCAGGAGGAACGGTGCCATCCGGAAGGAAATAGTTTTCTTTCGGAATGTCTACATGATCAAACAGCTGCTCTTTCATGAACCGGTGGTAACTGTAAATCGATTCCGGCTCCATTTGGTAATATTCATCCAGGTTGAATGAAATTACGTTTTTAAAACTCAAACCCTCTTCCCGGTGCATGCGCACGAGAATTGCATAAACCGTTTTCGGTGATGATCCAGTCGCTAAGCCCAAAACACATTTCTTACCCTCTTTCTGCTTCTGGCGGATCAAGTCTGCAATTTCCTTTGCCACTGCATTGGAAGCCTCTTTGGAATCGGCGAAAATTTGAGTCGGTATTTTTTCGTAGGTGATTGGCTGTCCGATCGTTCCGGGTGTTCCCTTCCCGTTGTTGGAAGCTTGCATCAAAATTGTTTGTGAATTCACCGATTGCTGGCTCATATTATGCTTGAATTTATTTATAAGAGTTTATGAATAGACAGGGTAGGAAATGGAGAGCAAAAATACAACTCAAAACGAATATTATTAAAATAATTTAAAAAATAAACGCATCCAGAAATATTCTTATTTTTGCACCCAAATCTACGAAATCATCACACCATTTTCCCAATACAACCCATGTCTACACTCACAAGCGTTGAACGTGACACCACCATTTTTGATCTTATTAATAGAGAAAAACATCGTCAGGAATCTGGCATCGAGCTCATCGCCTCTGAGAACTTCACGTCCAGGCAGGTTATGGAAGCAGCTGGAAGCGTGTTGACAAACAAATATGCAGAAGGATTGCCAGGTAAGCGTTACTATGGTGGCTGTGAGGTTGTAGATGAGATAGAACAAATTGCAATTGACCGTCTGAAGGAGCTTTTTGGAGCAACCTGGGCAAATGTTCAGCCGCATTCTGGCGCACAGGCGAATACAGCTGTGTTTCTTGCATGCCTGAATCCAGGCGATAAAATCATGGGTTTTAACCTTTCGCATGGTGGTCACCTGACGCACGGCTCGCCGGTTAACATTTCAGGTAAATATTTTCAGCCTATATTTTACGGTGTAGAAGCCGAAACAGGATTAATAGATTGGGATAAAGTAGAGGAAACGGCTGTAAGAGAGCGTCCAAAACTTTTGATCTGCGGAGCTTCCGCATATAGCCGCGACTGGGATTACGCACGTTTGCGCTCGATCGCGGATCAGATTGGTGCATTATTGATGGCGGATATCGCTCACCCTGCCGGCTTGATCGCCAAAGGTTTATTGAATGATCCGTTTGATCATTGCCACATCGTAACAACCACAACGCACAAAACACTTCGCGGCCCTCGTGGTGGTGTGATCATGATGCGTAATGATTTTGAAAACCCATTTGGTATCAAAACGCCAAAAGGCCAGCTGCGCACAATGTCTTCGCTTTTGGATTCCGGTGTATTTCCTGGAACACAGGGCGGACCTTTGGAGCATATCATTGCTGCTAAGGCGATTGCATTCGGTGAAGCATTGAGCGAAGGATACTATAACTACGCAGTTCAGGTGAAAAAGAATGCGCAGGCGATGGCCAAAGCATTTGTGGATAAAGGTTACGGCATTATCTCCGGCGGAACAGATAACCATTTGATGCTGATCGACCTTCGGACGAAAAATGGTCAGAACCCAGGCTTAACAGGTAAACTGGCAGAAAATACATTGATTAAGGCAGACATTACCATTAATAAGAACATGGTGCCTTTCGATGACAAATCACCGATGATCACATCCGGGATCCGCGTTGGAACTGCTGCGGTAACTACGCGTGGAATGGTCGAAACTGATATGGAACGCATTGTAGATTTCATTGATACTGTGCTTGTTAATCACGATCAGGATGCCAAGATCGCAGCCGTGAAAGGTGAGATCAATAACTGGATGAAACAATTTCCTTTGTATATCTGATATTTAGCTTTTCAAATAGCGACAGCGCATCGGTTATCCGGTGTGCTGTTTTTTTTGTTTATTCCGATGTTTTTTAGCAATAAAATTTCGTTTAGTTTTCATAACTTTGCACTCCAAAATCGAATTAATTGATATGAGCAAGAAAAACACGGACGAATCCGGGCTTGAAATTATTGAAACTCCGGAAGCATTAGCTGGCCAGATCAATAAAGCGGAGGTTTTTTTTATTAAAAATCGCAAGATAGTTTTAGGGATAGCAGGGGCGGTTGTGCTAGCAGTTGTCGCTTTTGCCGGATATCGTTTTTACATCGATGGTCAGGAAGGCACGGCCCAGGATGCACTTGCAAATGTCGTTTACGATTTTGAAGCTGACTCATTACAAAAAGCATTAAACGGAAGCGGTGGCAATGAAGGACTTTTGTCTATCGCTGATTCTTATAAAGGAACTGATGCTAGTAACCTGGCCAATTTCTATGCCGGTGTGGCATTATTGAAGCAAGGAAAATATGATGATGCGATCAAGCATCTTCAATCATTCAGCTCATCTGATCTTTTGGTCCACGCGCGTGCACAATCATTGATCGGCGACGCATATCTTGAAAAAAATCAACCTGCTGAGGCTATTTCTTTTTACAAAAAGGCTGCCGACTATGAGAAAAACGAATATTTCACGCCGGTTTATTTAATGAAATTAGCTATCGCACAAGAAAAAGCAAACCAGCCTGCTGACGCGGTGTCCACATATAAACGTGTTATCGACGAGTTTCCTCTTTCCTCGGAAGTGGTAAACGCGAAGAAATACATGGGAGTATTAGAGGGACAGGTCGGCAAATAATGGTTAACCATTACTGTTTCTGAAAAGGATAAAGCCGACAAAGGTTTTATCCTTTTTTTATTTGCCCAATCAATCATTTACATCCAATAATCCGCTGATTCATTATGTCGAGTGCTGATAAGAATTTAAGTGTTTTCAAAACGGAAGGCCTGCCGGACATTAGTTCAAAAAAGTTTGGGATTCTCGTTGCCGAATGGAATACTGAGGTGACCGAGAAGCTTTTTGAAGGAGCTTACCAAACATTGATCAATAACGGAGCTTCTCCGGAGAACATTGAAAGAGGCAATGTGCCGGGCAGCTTTGAACTCACATTAGGTGCACAATGGTTCGCAGAGCGCAGGGACATTGACGCGGTGATCGCACTAGGCGTAGTCATCCAGGGTGAAACCAAGCACAACGATTATATTAATCACGCTGTGGCACAAGGGATTACCAATGTAAGTCTGAAATCCGGCAAGCCCGTTATCTTCGGAGTCCTGACGCCCAATAATATGGAACAAGCCCTGGACCGCGCAGGCGGCGTCCACGGAAACAAAGGCGACGAAGCCGCAATTACAGCGATTAAAATGCTAGGCTTAAACAATCAGATCGCCACGGCGGGCGCTTACTAAGGGATTATAGATCGTTAGATCATTAAGTTTTTAAATCATTCAGTCATTCACTCATTCTCTCATTCAATCATTAAATATGCAAGTCTGGAAATTTGGCGGGACTTCGGTAGGAAAGCCGGAACGCATGCATTCAATCCGCGAACTTCTTAACAGCGATCCAAATCGTAAAATCGTTGTTTTGTCCGCATTATCGGGTTCTACCAATGCGCTTATCGCCATCGGTGAGGCTGCAAAAGCTTATGATGATGCCAAGGCAAATTCGCTTATGGATGATTTGAAAGCACATTACCAGCTTTTTATCAAAGAGTTGTATGCCACAGAGCAGGGTTTGGAAGAGGGAACGAACATTGTGGAGACGGAATTCGGCTTTATCAAGTCGCTCATCGGCATCAAGCCTTTCACGATTAAGCAGGAAAAGGAACTGGTTGCAGAAGGCGAAATCCTGAGCACCAAAATGTTCCAGGCTTATTTGGAAGAAAAAGGAGAAAAGTCAGTATTGCTGCCTGCGCTTGATTTTATGCGCATCGATGCAGACGGCGAGCCGGAACTGGCAACTATTGAAGATAAGTTGGTAACGATTTTAAATCAATATACAGACAAGCAGACCATCATTACCCAGGGTTTCATTTGCCGGAACCCGCGAGAAGAAGTGGATAACCTGAAAAGGGGAGGCTCCGATTACACAGCTTCTCTTATTGGTGGCGCGATCCGTGCCGATGAAATCCAGATCTGGACCGACATTGACGGAATGCATAATAATGATCCGCGCATTGTAAAAAGAACTTTCCCGATTCGCGAGCTGACATTTGAAGAAGCGGCAGAACTGGCCTATTTCGGAGCGAAGATTTTACATCCAAGCACGATCACGCCAGCGAAGCTTCGTGGTGTTCCGGTAAGGTTGAAAAACACCATGCAGCCCGAAGCGCCCGGCACGTTGATCGCAAACCAGACTTCGGACCGCGACATTAAGGCAATTGCGGCAAAAGATAACATTACCGCGATTTACATTCATTCGACCCGTATGCTGAATGCCTACGGCTTCCTTCGTAGGGTGTTTGAAATTTTTGAAAAATACAAAACACCTGTCGATATGATCACCACTTCCGAAGTCTCGGTTTCAGTGACGATCGACAATTCTGAAAATCTGGAACAGATCACTGCGGAGCTCCGGGAATTTGCTGATTTGGAGGAACATGATCGCGATCAGAATATCATTTGTATTGTAGGAAATTTCAGTGCAGACAAAGAAGGAATTGCTTTAAAAGTGCTGGATGCGATGAAAAACATTCCTATACGAATGATTTCGTATGGTGCATCAGAACATAACTTATCGCTGCTCATTCATTCCAAATACAAGGCAGAAGCATTGAATGTGCTTAATGAGCGCCTGTTTTACTACGAAGATGCAATGAAGGACATTTTTACAGCACCCTGATATGTTACAAACGAATTTCATCCGCGAGAACCGTGACTTCACAATTGCCGGATTAACAAAAAAGCATTTCAAAGACGCAGCAGAAGCTGTGGACCTGATTATAGAATTAGATAAAAAGCGCAGAGGTTTACAGCAGAACCTGGACGAGACATTGGCCCGGTCCAATGCAAAAGCCAAGGAAATCGGTGGACTCATGAAAGCCGGAGCAACCGCGGAAGCGGAAGCTGCGAAAGCCGAAACCGCAGTCTTGAAAGAGCGTTCCAGGTCATTGGATGAATCGCATAAGGAAGTTGAGGCCAGGTTGCTTCAAGAGCTCGTTAAGCTGCCTAATTTGCCGCATGAGAGCGTGCCGGAAGGAAGAACAGCCGAAGACAATGTGAATGTGCTTGAAGCAGGTGAAAAGCCCGTATTGCCACAAGGCGCATTGCCCCATTGGGAGCTGATTGAAAAACTTGGAAAAAACCAGGCGCCAATCATTGATTTTAAATTAGGAAACAAAATTTCAGGTGCCGGATTTCCAGTCTATAAAGGAAAAGCAGCCAGGCTCCAAAGAGCAATGATCGCTTTTTTCCTGGACGAAGCGGGAAAGGCGGGTTATACAGAAGTGCAGCCGCCAATTGTAGTCAATGCAGATTCAGGTTTTGCTACGGGCCAGTTGCCGGATAAGGAAGGCCAGATGTATCACGATGCGCAGGACGACCTTTACCTGATTCCAACAGCAGAAGTGCCGGTTACCAACCTGTATCGCGACGTGATCGTTACGGAAAACGAGCTTCCGGTGAAGAATGTTGCTTATACACCCTGTTTCCGCAGGGAAGCGGGCAGCTGGGGCGCCCACGTGCGAGGCTTGAACCGTTTGCACCAGTTTGATAAAGTTGAAATTGTTCAAATCAATAAAGCCGAGGAGTCTTATAAAGCTTTGGATGAAATGGTGGAGCACGTGAAAGGTCTTTTGACCAAGCTGGAATTGCCTTACCGCATTCTGCGGCTTTGCGGAGGAGATATGGGCTTTACATCGGCTCTTACGTACGACTTTGAGGTCTGGTCTGCCGGGCAGGAGCGCTGGCTGGAATGCAGTTCTGTTTCCAATTTCGAAACTTACCAGGCCAACAGGTTGAAACTGAGATACAAAACTGCCGACAAGAAAACGCAGCTGCTGCACACATTAAACGGCTCTGCACTCGCATTGCCGCGGATTGTAGCCGCATTGCTGGAAAACAATCAGCAAGCCGACGGAACAGTTAAAATTCCCGCTGCGCTGGTTCCCTACTGCGGTTTTGATAAGATAGAATAGCATTACTATCCTTTCCAATGCAAAAAGCCTTCGTTCATAGCGAAGGCTTTTTTGTAATGTATAAGAAGCTTATGATTTTGAATGATACAAGGCCGCCTCTCTCTTAGGGAATGCTACCCATATAAAATAACCTGTCAGCAACACAATGCAAACCTGCATAGCGTAATCGACAAATAGTTCCAACGACGCAAATGTATCAAACGGCGTCATATAGCAAGGCATACCAAGCCGCCACCAATAGGAAGGATGCACCACGCACAGCACATTGAAAATGAGCAATAATGTAACCTGAATCGGGCTTTTCCAATCAATTACATAAAAAACCAGCGGGATCAGGAACAGGAAAATGTAGTTGCTGTAAGCGCTTTGCTGGACGATCATCATGGTTGCATAAAGCACAATCCAGACGCGGGATAACATGACCCGAAAATCAGCTTTTTGAAGCCTTAATGCTGCCAGACAGGCCAATCCAACCGAAATAACAAGCCCGATCCAGTTCCAGAACTTCTCGCCGACACCAATGTGATTGAAAAACCAGGGGTTGATGATGGCCGGAATGTTTGGCGCACGCAAGGTTTTGGCTTCGTCCAGCGGTTGGGTAAACTCCCAGCCCACCAGCGGATAAAGAATAGCAAGCGAAATCACGCCCACAATGGCCATGGGAATAACCAGCCTTAGTTTATGTTTTTCCAAAATAAACAAAGGCACCAGAATGAGCACAAAAATGGCCTTCGTCATCAGCAATCCCAATGCTAAAACCAATGCATACCATTCAACCCGCAATGTCCGCTCGCGTACGAGATAAGCCAGGATCACAAACAGCCACATCCAAACATCTTCCTGAGCACCGATAATGCAAAGCACCAGGCCGCCCGGTAAAAGATAATAAAGCAGCGATTTGAAAAGGAAAATGCCGCGCGACTGAAACGGACGGAAAAAATGGTAAGAAGCCCACAACGCAACGCCATCCATGATCGCCATGGTTAACACGATCATTTTGGGATGATACCAGATTTTCAGGAATGCACCCAAAGAGTAGGGATAAAGAGGCGAGTAGGGCGACCAGAAATCGCGGTAAACGATTTGCCCTAATGATGCTTTGCTGCCTTCGTCCCAAAAGCCATTGACGTCGGAAGTAGGTTCGAGGCCGGCAATAAGATAGATTAATATGAAAGGTGCAAGCCGGAAAAGAGCCCAGCCAGCGGCTAACATTATATTAACAGACTTATTTTCCAGCCATTTTGTAAGCGCATCCTTTTTGAAAAGAACAATCCCAACCAGTAAGATACAAATCAGGCTGATGCCTAATTTTGCCAGGACGATGCTCATGCAGTTGTCAGTTTTTCAGAAACCACTTTGCGGTAAGTTTCTCGCAGGATCCAGAAAAAGCACAGCACATTGAGGATTTGCAGGCAATATTCGAATAAGTAGGAAATGTTGCTGAACATGCCCAGAGACGTGTAGGCAGGCTGTTTGATATAAACCCAAACAAACGGCTGCACCACCGTAAGCCAGTTCACTGCCAGTAAAACCACGACGTGGAATGTTTTCCGGACATCAATGATCTCAAAAAGAACGGCCATTAAGTAAGCGATCAGATAAGCACCCATAGCACTTGCCTGGAAAATCATCATACACACAAAACAGGCAATGAAAATGCCGGGAAGCACTTCATTAATATGCCGGTGCCGCGCTTTATAAGCCATAAATGCAGGAACGAAAACCGTGAACAGCAGCCCAATCCAGTTGATCATAGTTGATTTTTTCTCATCCACGGTATAAAACAGCTCAACAAACGGCCTTGTTATTGAAAACAGATTAGGCGTCATTAGCTGCTCCGTATGCTGAATAGGCATTAAAAACAGATCACCGATCTGCCAGTAAAGAAATCCAACGGCCGGCAGCCCAACCGCTGCCATCACCAAAAGCATTTTGATTGGTTTTTTGACAACCAGCAAAAGTGCAGGCAATAAGAAAATAAAGGTTACCTTGATCGTCAGTAGCGCCAAAGCATACAGCAGCCCAATGCCGACTTCGTAATTAACGGGTTTTTTAATGGTAAAGCGCCAGATAATCAGTGCAGCGCCCCAAAACCAAACCTCTTCCTGCCCATCCACGAGAATGTACATAAACCCGGCAGGAAGCATATAATAAATGACAGCCAGTTGTAAAGCATTGTTAATCCGGCTTTTATAAGTGCTGTAAGTAAGCCAGAGTATAAAGCTTTCCATAAGGACCATAAACAGCACAATGGCACGGGAATTATGCCAGATCCAGACCGGTATGCTTATAATGTAAGCATACAGCGGCGCATGGTAAGACCAGAAATCGCGATACACGAAGCCGCCTGCCTTTGCGGCTTCCGCTTTGTAAAAAAAGAAAGGAATGTCGCCTCTCGGATCTTCATTAACGATCAGGAAAATGCCTATCCAGGGAATGAGTCTAAGCAAAACAAAAGCAATCCCTAAAACCACTTTTTCGTTCTCTTTTTGCCATTTAGCGAAGAGCCCCGACTTGCTGATCGTCCAGATTATTCCAAACGTGAGCAGAAGGTTAAGAAGGAGTTTTGTATAAAAAACGGTAAGAACAGGCATTTTTTGCAGCAAAATTTGAGCAAACTTAACATAAATAATCACGTCATGCCATATCATGCACAGTTATTTGGAATGGATTTCAACCTCAGTGAAGAGCATGTAGCCGTTCAGGAAGCAGCCCGCGATTTTGCTGTAAATCATTTATTCCCCGGCGTCATTGAGCGGGATGATGAGCAAAAATTTGACAAAGGTCTCCTCCGGCAAATGGGCGAGCTGGGGTTTCTGGGCATGATGGTTTCGCCGGAATATGGCGGCGGAGGCATGGACACGCTTTCCTATGTGATCGCTATGGAGGAAATTTCCAAGGTGGATGCGTCCGCAGGCGTGATTATGTCGGTCAACAATTCGCTGGTTTGCTGGGGACTGCAAATGTTCGGATCGCCTGAACAGAAAGCGAAATATCTCACCAAGCTTGCTACGGGCGAAATGATCGGTGCATTCTGCTTGTCGGAGCCGGAAGCGGGATCCGATGCCACTTCCCAGCACACGACTGCCGTGGATATGGGCGACTATTATTTATTGAACGGCACTAAAAACTGGATCACGAACGGCGCCACTTCCGACATTTGCCTCGTTATGGCGCAAACCGATCCTGAAAAGGGGCATAAGGGAATCAATGTGCTGATTGCAGAGAAGGGACTTGAAGGTTTTGTGGTTGGTAAAAAAGAAAACAAAATGGGCATCAGGGCATCCGACACCACTTCGTTGCTTTTTACAGACGTGAAAGTGCCTAAGGAAAACAGGATTGGAGAGGATGGGTTCGGCTTCAAGTTTGCGATGAGTACATTGAATGGTGGCCGGATCGGCATTGCGGCGCAGGCACTTGGCATTGCGGCAGGCGCGTTTGAGTTATCCCTTCAATATTCCAAACAAAGAAAGACTTTCGGCAAACCGATCAGCGAGCACCAGGCCATTCAATTCAAATTGTCGGAAATGGCGACCAGGCTCGAAGCAGCACGCTTACTTGTTTATAAAGCAGCCCGACTCAAAGATGAAGGCAAAGATTACATTCAAGCTTCGGCGATGGCGAAACTATATGCCTCTGAAACCGCCATGTGGCTGACTACGGAAGCGGTCCAGATTCATGGCGGTTATGGTTATGTGAAAGAATATCATGTTGAGCGCCTGATGCGCGACGCAAAAATCACCCAGATTTATGAGGGTACCTCTGAAATCCAAAAACTTATAATCGCCCGTGAGCTCCTGAAATAATTTGATTTAGGGCATCCTGGCCGATTTATTCGAAATCTTGGATTTAAATGATACAGAAATATCACTTTTTTTTAGTTTTTTGTCAATATATACTTGTATTAGTTTTGTACAATTTATTAGATTTGTACAAAATTTGGAACAACGGTCAAAAGGACCCTTAATTATAAACAAGTATGGAAGACTATAATAAGATTATTGAGTCGCTGGGGGTAAAGTTTGTGAAAGCGCGTCACATCAGAATTTTGCAACCGATAACCATCAAAAACTTTTACGACGTCCAGAATTCGTTAACAATTTTATACGACGGGGAGGTTTCTTTTGGTTCTGAAGAGTCGCAAAGAGTTGAGGAGGGCGATATGCTTTTCATTCCGGGTGGTAAGCATGCCACGGTGACATATGGCAATGGGCAAACTGCCAAGACCGTTTCGAATGAGGAGTTCATGACCAACCGTGATAATTACATTGAGGCGGGCCACGATCCGGCATTGATCGGAAAATTGCCTAACTCATTTGGTTTGATATCTTTTGAAGCCAAGGTTTTTGATACAGTAAACTTTTTCACTTCTCTGGACGTTCCGCCGTTTTTGATCAAAAGAGACGATCAGATCGCGATCACAATTAACCAGATCCTGACAGAAGATATGCTTGATACACCGGGAAAAGGCCGTATCATCAAAATCAAGACGGAAGAGGTGGTGATCGAGATCATTCGCTACATCTTGAAAAACAAATTGTTTGTTGAGCAACTTGTAACAAACAGCACGTATTTCAAAGATCCTCGTTTGATCGACATTTTCGCTTACATCAAGGATAATCTGGGTGGCGATCTTTCTAATAAGGTTTTGGCTAATGTTGCGAACGTGTCCGAAGATTACGTAGGACAATATTTCAAAATGCTTACCGGAATCAACCCACAGGATTATATCGAATATCAGCGCATGGAAAAAGCCGTTGATTTGCTGCGTACATCCAAGAAAAGCATTCGTGCGATCGGCTCGGATGTGGGTTACAAAGACACCGCTTATTTCTGTCGTCGCTTTAAAATGATGTTCGGAATTCCAGCCGGCAAAATGCGCCGCCGTGAATCATTGATGAACGTATAGTAATCAGAGATTTGATAAAATGAGAAAGAGAACCACACCGGTTCTCTTTTTTGTTTCTATTAGTCACTGAACCGGCGTAAACTGCACAGCAACCACTTTCCAGCGCCCGCCGGACTTCACACAAACCGACATATAGGAAAGCGTTCCCTGGAACCCATTGTTTTCAATGCGTGCGCGCACATCCCACATTCCGTTCACTAGCGTTACATCCCCGTATGTACGCGTGCGTGCACCGGAAAGCATGCCCGAGTCCACGACGATCATGCCTTGGGAAACGGCTTGTATCAAAGCGCGGCCTTCAATCGGCTGTCCCTGCAAGCCTACCACGCTGAAATCGTTTGAAACCAGGCTTTCCAAAGCTTTGGCATCTTCGTCCAGCAATGCCTGAAAAAACAAATTGGAGCAGTCCATTCCGTCCCGGGGCTGCACAGGGGTTGTCTGGGCTTGTGATAGGAAAGAAAAAGCGAATCCAAGGATGATGAATGCAAATGTTTTCATGCAGCGACGTGTATGGTGTATCGCTAAAAGTATCAAAACAAATTCACCTCCTGAAATTATATGATTAGATTCGTCCTTGTTTTGGAATAAATCAGGATAGTGTAATGAATAAGTTGATTTCCAGGTATTTGGTGTTTGCAATGCTTTTGGGCTTTGCTGCCTGCTCTTCACCACCCGATAAGCTCGGAAGCCTGGACCTTGTAAAATGGCGCGGCGACAGAGGCGGCTGCAATGATGTGCGCGCAGGGCTGGAAAAGGATTTTAAAACCGTTGAACCGCAGCTAAAAGGTAAATTTGCAGACGATATAGGCGATTTACTGGGCCGTCCGGACATTCACCAACTTGGCGAAAGAAATCAGAAGTTCTACGTTTATTTTCTTTCCAAAGGCGAGCAATGCGATGACATTAAGGCAAAATCAAATGCTCCGAAAGTGATCCTGAAATTCAATGCAGTGGGATTGCTGAGCGAGATTACTTACCAATCGCGTCCTTTGTGATCAGAGATAGAATTTTTTGATCTTAATGAGTTGTTCCACAGGCTCCGGAACGAGATAACGGATGGATTTGCCATGCTGCAAACTGGCGCGAATGTAGGTGGCAGATATGTCCAGCAAAGGCGCTTCGACAAATTTTACAGCCGGATGATTGCCAAATGCATGCGGTTTTGAATTCGGGCGTGGATATACGTATAGGCCGGTATATTCCAGTATTTTGTCGTGGTTTTTCCAGTTTGGAAACTGTGCCAGATTGTCTTCTCCCATGATCAGCCTAAATTCATGCTGCGGAAATTTCTCCTGCAAACGGATCAATGTGTCAATGGTGAAACTGGGCCTGGGCATGTGAAATTCCACGTCTGTGGCCCGGAATGCAGCATTATCGGAAATGGCGCGCTGAACGAGGTCATAGCGGTCAAATTCGTGCAGTAAGCTGCTGTTTTTCTTAAATGGGTTCTGCGGGCTGACAACGAACCATACCTGTTCCAGATCAGTCGATGTGGCCATGGTGTTGGCAATGATCAGGTGCCCGACATGAATAGGATTGAATGATCCGAAAAAGAGCCCGATTTTCATTGAATAAAATCCAGAACCAATGCTTCCGCTTTTTTGAGTGTTTCGTCAAGATCATCATTAACGAGCACAACGTCAAACTTATCTTCAAAGCTAAGTTCGTAACGGACTTTGCCAAGGCGGGTTTCCAGTGATTTTTCGGTTTCTGTGCCGCGTTCGCTGAGACGGCGGATGATTTCGGCTTCGGAAGAGACTTTTACAAAAACGGCCAATGCATTGTCACGGTAAATTTCTTTCAATTTGAGACCGCCCTTTACATCTACATCAAACAAAACCTGTTTCCCCTCATTCCAAAGCCGCTCAATTTCCGTTTTGAATGTGCCATAATAATTTCCCGCATAAACCTCTTCCCACTCCGCAAACTCGTTGTTGGCAATGCGCTCCCGAAATTCCTTTTTCGGGATGAAATAATAATCTTTTCCGTTCACCTCATGGTCGCGCTGTTCCCTTGTAGATGCAGAAACAGAGAAAGCCAGAAGGTCGGGATATTTTTTAAGAAGATGCCTTACTATTGTAGTCTTTCCGGAACCGGACGGAGCGGAAAATATGATAAGCTTACCTTTCACACGAACAGCATTAACTGTTTATTTTTGAAATAATTGTCTTTAGAATGCTCTCAGGGCAAGGCTTCTTTTCGATCTTAAAATTAAGGGATTCTTTGATGCATTTTTCCAGTCTGTAAGACTCGATGCAAGGCAAGCATTTATCCATGTTTTCACGAAAATGATCCTTCTCGGCCTCGGTTGCTTCATCGTCAAGAATAGCCTGAATTACCTTCATGCATTCAAGATGATGCTCGCATTTCTGCTTCATGGGTTGTTTTTGCGCTTCTTCACTAATTGAAGGCGTGGTAGGGGATGCATTCATTATTAAAATGAAAAATAAGGAATAATGGAATATATGTACAGTTGTACCCTATAACCGAAGAGGTTACAAAAAAAGTTTCACAACCTATGAATCATATCCCATCGAGCTCGCGTAACTCTTTAATTTTTCTTTCAATAAGTTACGCGCACGGTGCAATCTGGACCTTACAGTACCGATCGGAATGTCCAGGATCTTGGCCATTTCTTCGTATGTAAAACCTTCAATATCACATAAAATGATCACCGTCCGGAAGTCCACCGGCAGTGCATTTAATGCATTTGCAACCTCATCACCTATTAATTCCTGAACTGCATCCGCCCGAAGATCGACCGTGTAAGTTGTATCAGAAGCTTCCTCAGAGTTGTAAGTAGTTTCGACTTCCTGATAATCTACTTTGGAAGGCTCCTTACTTTTCTTGCGGTAATCATTTATAAAACTATTCTTGAGAATCCGGAAAAGCCATGCTTTTGCATTGGTGCCTTGTTCAAAAGAAGAAATAAAACGGAAAGCCTTTAAATATGTGTCCTGAACCAGGTCATTTGCATCGTCTTCGTCCATAGTAAGGCGAAAGGCGAAATTATACATGGAGTCAATGTGTGGCATGAACTCACGGTTAAAAACTTCATAACGAAGGTCATCCGTGTATTCATTAGTCGTGAGCGTTTCTGACATGGCAACTAACATAGGAATGCTGAATTTACAAAGATTAACAACAGCTCCAAATCGTACAAATTAAAATTTGATGAATGGCTTATTGAAGCTACTTAACAGCCATCTTTTCACGATAAAAAATAAATCAACCGGGAACCGCATCCTAAAATATTCCAAATTGAATTGCCTCCTGCCGTATTTAATGTATCAACATCAAATTTCGAGCCACGAAGGTTTCGTGTCAAAATGTCATATTAACGTTTGGAAAAAAGTTCCAGGAGTATGATTAGAAGGGTAGTAAACAGCACACTGGCGCCTATGCGGATCAGTGTGTAAAGGATCATTCCAAAATGATTGATCTCCATTAAAAAGAGCATGGAATGATGCAGCAGGATGAGCGGTAAGACATAACCAAGAAATGCGCCCAGACCTTGCGCCCTTATTCCCACCTCGGCACGTTCCGCGCCGCGGGATTTCATCTGGTAATGGATAAGGAAAGGTCTCAGGTAAGCGATCAAGACGGTGGCCGAAGCGTGCATCCCGAATGTGTTGGAAAACACGTCTACGGTGAAGCCAATGCCGAAAGCAATCAGCAAAAGATACATTCGGTCTACATCAGCAGGAAGTAACAAGACACCGGCAATGTATATAAAACAGAAAGCGTAGTTGAACAACACGACATTCCGCATGAAGAAGATCTGCAGGAACAGATACAACAGGATCATCAGGGAATATTGTATTGCCTCTCGTAAACTCATTTGGTATTTATCGTACGTAGTTTAAGACTATCCTGCTCCCCAAGTTGTTGATTTTGTACCACATAAACATAAGAGAGGTTCCTGAAATCGGTTGCAAGCCGCAATACAATGTTGTAAAAGGTCTGATTGGGATGCACACTTACCGTCTCCACCCTACCCACCATAATGCCGGGAGGAAAAACAGAATTTTGATCGGAAGTAACCGCGGAGTCCCCCTTGAAGATCTTGGTATACTTCGAAACATCGATCATATCAATGAAATTAGGATCCTTTCCAGGCCATTTGGCATAACCAATTTCCTTGCTCCTGACAAGCTTCGACGACACCATGAACTGCGAATGCAGGATGGAAGTAACCACAGAAAAGTTCTCTGAACAAAACCTGACCTTCCCAACTACCCCGGTCGCTGAAATAACGCCCATCCCGGGTTTGATCCCGTCAGAGCTCCCCTTATCGATCGTCAGCACATTGTTGGTCTTGTTGGTCTCATTATCAACCACTTTTGCCACGGTAAATGTGAAGCGTGATGCAAATGATGAGTCCGGAACGTAGCCAGCCGGCGAATCGATGGGTTTTGTCTGCGTTAATGCCGTAACAGTGGCACGAAGCCGCGCATTTTCATTCGCTAATGCGGAGTTCACCTCGTCCAGTTTCGTGTATTCCTTTGCTGAATTAGAAAAAGCCAATGTTTTGGCGACATAATAATTCGAAGTGTTGAAATAAGTTGCGCCCCAGTAAGTGTTACTGCGCACGATTAACCATACACTGAGAACTTCCAGCAAAATAAATACCAAAAAGAAACGATTCCGGACAACGAAATCAACGAGTTGGAGCATGGGCTAAAGTGTTCACATCGTGAACGATCCAATACTACGAAATCAGTACCGGCTTGTACAATTCAAGATTTTTAAGGACTTCGCCTGTTCCTTTCACTACGGCTTTTAAAGGATCATCCGCAATGTGAACGGGAAGCTTGGTTTTCTGAGCGATGCGTCGGTCGAGGCCATGGATAAGTGCCCCGCCGCCTGTCAGATAAATACCATTCTTAAATATATCCGCAGAAAGTTCAGGAGGAGAAATTTCAAGTGCCTTCATGACACCTTCCTCAATTTTAGAGATTGATTTATCGAGAGAATAAGCGATTTCACTATACGTAACACGGATTTCCTTTGGAATCCCGGTCATTAAGTCACGGCCGCGGATCTGATAATCGTCCAATGGAATTTCCAGTTCAGGAGAAGCAGAGCCGATGGCCATTTTAATCAATTCCGCAGAGCGCTCACCGATCAAAAGATTGTGCTCGCGGCGCATATAATCAACAATGTCTCTTGTAAATACATCACCCGCAATGCGTACAGACTGCTCGCAAACAATCCCTGACAACGCTATAACCGCGATTTCCGTAGTTCCACCGCCAATGTCAACGATCATCACACCATTCGGCTGCGTAATGTCAATGCCGATCCCGATAGCAGCTGCGATCGGCTCGTGCACCATATATACTTCTTTCGCGCCTGCATGCTCGCATGAGTCTTTCACGGCACGTTTTTCAACTTCTGTAATCCCGGAAGGAATGCAAACCACCATGCGGTGGGAAGGTGTAAAAAAACGGCTGCCGGTATCGATCATTTTGATCATACCACGGATCATCATTTCGGCAGCAGTAAAGTCAGCAATTACACCATCTTTAAGTGGGCGGATCGTTTTGATATTCTCGTTGGTCTTCTCATGCATTTGCATAGCTGTGTGTCCGATGGCTAAAACTTTGCCTGTGGTTTTGTCCATGGCAATGATAGAAGGCTCGTCAACAACTACTGTATCTTTATGGATGATCAGGGTATTTGCGGTCCCCAAATCGATCGCTATATCGCTCGTCAAAAAATCAAACAATCCCATATATTTTTTTAAAATTTTCGCTCACTTTGATTTCAGGATGGCAAAATTACAGATAAATAACCACAAACAAAGGCATTTAAAAAATTTCGGCTAATGGCCGTTTTGGCCTCAAAAAAGCCTGTTAGGCGGCCTTGTAGAATAGAATTTACAAAACCTGTGTACCTTTGTTTTTACTATGGGAATCAGAGCACTATTGAGTGAGCCGCTGGCTCGATACATTGTACAGCAGCAACAGGATTGGATCTCGCGGAGCGTCGAAGTGCAGGAAAAATGGAGGGGTGATCTGGTCCGTAAAGCGCTTCAAACGGAGTTTGGAAAAGATCATTTTTTTAAGGACATCCACAGCTATTCCGACTTCAAAGAAGCGGTCCCCGTCCACGATTATGAAGACCTTCACAAGTATATTGATAAGGTAAAGAACGGGGATGAAGACATTCTCTGGCCCGGCAAGCCCTTATATTTTGCCAAAACGTCAGGCACAACTTCGGGAACCAAGTACATTCCGATTTCCCGCGACTCGATTTCCAACCACATTGATTCTGCCCGCAATGCCATTTTGACGTATATAGCAGAAACCAAAAAAGCCCAATTTCTTGATAATAAGCTCATTTTCTTATCCGGAAGCCCAGTCCTGACGGAAACAGGCGGTGTACTGACAGGCCGCTTGTCAGGTATTTCCAATCACCACGTTCCGGGTTACCTCAGATCCAACCAGATGCCGAGCTACGAAACGAACTGCATTGAAGATTGGGAAACGAAGCTGGACAAGATCATCGACGAAACGCTCGACCAGCGCATGTCGCTGATTTCAGGCATTCCGCCGTGGGTACAAATGTATTTTGACAAGATTATCGAAAGGACCGGAAAAAAGATCAAAGACGTCTTTCCGGACTTTTCGCTGTTCATATATGGCGGGGTCAATTTCGAGCCTTACCGCGCCAAACTCTTTGAATCTATTGGAAAGAAGATCGATTCGATTGAGCTATATCCTGCTTCGGAAGGCTTTTTCGCCTACCAGGATTCTCAAAAAGACGACGGTTTGCTGCTGCTTTTGGACACGGGCATCTTCTATGAGTTCATTCCCGTTGAAAACTACTTCGACGAAAATCCCCGGCGATTATCCATCGGAGAAGTGCAGGTTGGGCAGAATTATGCGGTGATCGTGAATAATAATGCGGGGTTATGGGGCTATTCTTTGGGTGATACGGTGCGGTTTGTCTCTGTAAACCCGTACAAAATCCTGGTAACGGGCCGGATCAAGCATTTTATATCCGCATTCGGCGAACATGTGATCGGGGAGGAGATAGAAAAAGCATTGCGTTATGCCATGGAACGCCATCCTGAGGTTGAAGTTGTCGAGTTTACGGTTGCGCCAATGGTAAATTCCGAAAATGGCGGACTTCCTTATCATGAATGGTTGGTGGAATTTGCCGTCGAGCCTAACAATAAAGAACAATTCGTGGCCGACGTCGACAGAAAGCTTATCGAACTCAACATCTATTACAAAGATCTGATCAAAGGCAGCATTTTGAAAACACTGGAACTGGTGCCATTGCGCAAAAACTCGTTTATTGATTACATGCGCGCGAATGGCAAACTAGGCGGCCAGAACAAAGTGCCCCGATTGTCCAACGACCGGAAAATCGCAGATGAACTGATCAAAATCAACCGGCAGTAAATTAACCTCAGCATCAGAATGAAAAAAAATATAGCAATTCTTGGATCAACAGGTTCGATCGGGACGCAGGCGCTGGAAGTGATTGAGGTGAATCCCGAGATTTTTTCGGTAGCCGTTCTTACTGCCCAGGATAATGCGGATCTGCTGATTAAGCAGGCAGCGAAATTTCTGCCCAAAGAGGTCGTTATCGGAAATGAAAAGCATTTTGATAAGGTTAAATCAGCTCTTTCCGCATTCAATATAAAGGTTTACAGCGGCATCGAAGCACTGGTTTCCGTCGTGGAATCGGAAGAAATTGACACGGTGCTTACGGCGATGGTGGGTTATGCCGGACTTTTGCCTACCATTCACGCCATTAAGGCTGGAAAGGACATTGCATTAGCAAACAAAGAAACACTTGTTGTGGCCGGCGAGCTTATTACCGCACTAGCCAAACAATACGGCGTAAAGATTTACCCGGTCGATTCCGAGCATTCTGCCATTTTTCAATGTCTGGTTGGGGAAGAGGAAAACAAGATTGAAAAGATCATACTAACGGCTTCGGGCGGTCCTTTCCGCGGCAAGGATCGGGCGTTTTTGGCTAATGTTACCAAGGCACAAGCATTAAAGCATCCCAATTGGAGCATGGGCGCCAAGATCACGATTGATTCGGCCACGCTCATGAACAAAGGCCTGGAAGTGATCGAGGCCAAATGGCTATTTGATCTTGAAGCTTCACAAATAGACGTCATCGTTCACCCGCAAAGCATTGTGCACTCGCTTGTGCAATTTGAGGATGGCAGCATTAAGGCACAAATGGGCTTGCCCGATATGAAATTGCCAATTCAGTATGCATTGCGTTATCCGGCGCGTCTGAAATCGACTTTTCCGAGGTTTAATTTTATGGATTACCCTTCCTTAACCTTCGAAAAGCCCGATCTGGGCACTTTCAGGAATCTCGCCATTGCTTATGAAGTTTTGGAAAAAGGCGGAAATGCAGCTTGTATTATCAATGCAGCCAATGAAATTGCGGTAGAAGCGTTTCTTCAGGATAAGATCGGATTTCTGGATATTTCGGACCTGATCATTGAAAGCCTTGCCAAAATGTCCTACATTTCCGCCCCGACGTATTATGACTACGTTCAAACCAATGAGGCGACAAGGCGTTTTGCTTCAGAACTGATACAGGTAAAAGTTTAAATGAAAACCACCCTACTAAAATATTTCTCAGTTGCCCTTGCCAGTACGCTCAAATTTTTCGGAGGGCCCATCGCAGGGGTTGTCCTGAAACTAACGTGGCTTGAAACTGCTATTTGCTCGGCTATCGGCATGATGTTCAGCGTGTTCGTACTTACATATGTAGGCGGCGCGATTCAGGATTTTATCAAAAAACGCAGAAAAACACCGCCAAAAAAGTTCAGCCGGACCAATCGCATTGCGGTCAATATCTGGAAACGTTTTGGGATCATCGGCATCGCATTTCTGACGCCACCATTATTTACGCCGCTTTTCGGTCCCATCCTCGCCGTCGCCTTCAAAGTACCGCGTCCGGCTATTTTCCTGTGGATGTCCGCAAGCGCGATCATCTGGGGACTCGCCATTTCCTACATTGCGCACAAAATGACATTCGTCCAGGAATGGATTAAGTAAATGTTCAAGAAAGTGATGCTGACGGCCGGCGGATTAAGGTAACTCCCGGTCAATTTGCAAGTAATGATACTATTAGCGGCTGACTTCCTTTTTAGGCGCAGTGGATTTCTTCATAAAATCGCCTTGCGAGAAGTATTTTTCGATAAGGCAATACATTAAGATAAAGAAATAGCGGCTTCCCATTTCCTTAATTTTCAGCTTAGATTCACCGTATTTTCGGTTTGTCCAGCTATTTGGGACAACGGCATAATTGTAACCGCGCACCATTGCTTTTAATGGAAGTTCAATGGTAAGGTTAAAATGTGGAGCTAAAAATGGCTTAATGCCTTCAATGGTTTCTCTTTTATAAAGCTTAAATGCGTTGGTCGTATCATTGTATTTGATCCCCATCACCACTTTTACAATAAAATTGGCAACGCGGTTGATGACTTTTTTCAATGCAGGATAGTCAATGACCTTTCCACCCTTTTCCCAACGCGATCCAAAAACGCAGTCGTAATCGCCATCGAGCATTTTGTAATAATATTTTACCAAATCCTCAGGATCATCTGACATATCGGCCATAAACACGGCCACGCAATCTCCTTTAAAACGCTCTAAACCATATCTTACTGCATACCCGAAGCCATTGGGGCCGGGATTTGTGTAGTAAACTAATGTTGGAATTTGAAGTGAAAGCTCGTCCAGTACACGAAGTGTTCCGTCTTTGGAATTATCGTTTGTGACGCATATTTCGTGAGGAATATTGTATTTATTTAATGTTTGGTGCAGGGATGTCAGAGTGTGTGTAATTGATTCCTCCTCATTATATGCTGGTATTACGACGCTTAGCTTCATGGATTGCAATTGTTGAAAACAGTACAAATTAAAGATTATTAATTCTAACTGCCAATTTTTTCAAATAAGGATAGTTGCTCGTCGTAGCGCGCCAATGTCTTTGAGATCACCCCATCATATCTGTTGCCCAGCCATTTACCAACATTTTCAAACATATCCCGCCGGTTCTGCCAAAACTTTTGATTCGTGTTGGCATGAACATTACTCAACCCCGCGCTATGCTTGCGATAAACGCCCATAGGCTCGGGAAAATAGCCAATCTTACCCTGCGCAGCCAATTGGATGATCACAGCCCAATCGCCGGCCGCGGCTTTTGCATGCCAATCCGCAAAGTTATTTTGCAGAAAATGATTTCTGTAAACCCAGCTTGCGGTGGCCATAAACCATTTATCTTCCAGAATGTCCTCAATGGTTGAAACAGCCTTCTGATCAGGGGCATTAAAAAAATGTTCTGGCGACCCGTCTTCGTAGGTCACCAGAACATTATGGTGGGATATAGCAAAATCCGGATTAGCATCCAGAAAATCAACTTGCTTCTGTAATTTCAGCGGATCAGTCCAGTAATCATCGCCCTCGCACATGGCCACATATTCGCCTTTGCAAGCTTTCAGCAATTGCAGCACATTATTCCGCCCAGCAAACTCCCGCGGCTCCTTGGGTCCCTGGTTCTCCGAATGTAAAAAAGCCCGAATCCGTCCCGGATTCTTCTCTTGATATTCGCGAATGATCGCAGGCGTCGCATCCGTAGAAGCATCATCCCCAATCACAATCTCAAACTCAAAATCCGTAACCTGCATCAAAGCACCATCAAGCATCTGCCCAATGTATCGCTCATGATTATATGTAGGAACGCAAACGGAAAGTTTCAACGGGAACTAGATATTAACGAGTTGTTTAACAGAACCTTGGCTGATCTGCTGGAAGGATAATCCATGCACATTTGTCATATGCTGAGCATGCTCAATGGTCAGAGAAACAGGATTCCCGTTCACATCCAGATCGACCAGCATATTCTCATTTACATCATCAGTCGATACAACCTCATTCTGATTAAAAACCAGTAAAAGCGTATCCGTGTCTTGAAAATACCTGATATCCATAACTAGTTTTCGGTTTTAAATGAGCGGTCGAAAAAGGCGTTGTGGACGGTTTCACCGTCGTCGAGCAGAACAATGCGTAAATATTTTTGGTTCTCCTCGATTTTTGCCCAGCGCCTTATCCGACCGTCCGCCTGAATTTCCTCTTTTTCCGGAAAATGAAACACTTGTTCAATCCATTCATCTTTTATCCCCTGACGATCGCTTCGTTCTCTTGTAAACAAGAAATATTGTGTGTGTTTCATAAAAGGTCAAAGCTAAATCTTAGCTAAAAACCTCTTTCAATTGCTCCACGCTTGGAAAATTAGGCGTTACCAACTCAGTTTCTGGCTTGTAAATGTATGCCATCGGATAGCCTCTTTCTATGAATGTTGGCTCGTCGAGGTTGTTGTAGCGGAGCTGTACAGACCAGCGGATGTTGTTGGTAATGTTGTTGCCGGATTGGTGGATCAGGAATGCGGAGAAGACGAGGATGTCACCTACTTTGAATTCGGTTTGAACGAAATCTTCTTCCTTTAATGTGGCTGTGATCCCGCCTTGGTAACCGGATGTATTTGATTCCTGCAAACCGATTTTGTGGCTGCCTGGAATCACTTGCAAAGCACCAATGTCCGCGCCGGCGTCAACCATTGGGAACCAGATTACGGTGCTGTCCAATGAGCCCTGGCCTGTGCGCCAGTCTTGGTGTGCGTCGAGTTTCCAGTGTTTGCTGCCGTCTTTTGACAAGAAACGGCTGTTGAATTGCATCGCAGCGCGTGCGCCGATGATCGGGCTGGAAAGACCAACTTGTTTTAGAATGTCTTCAATCTTCGGATCAAGGCCCAGTCTGTGCAGCGAGAATGTATGCTGAACGGTTTTGCCTGTGTTGACGAATGCATTGAAGTCTTTTTCAAAAAACTCAAACATTGCATTCTCAAACTCGTCGCGGTTGTCGATATCCGGCGTTTTGCCAGTGACGTGCTTGATTTGGGTAGCGAATATTTTTCGGGCGTCCGTGTAAATGTTATTGACAACGTCTTTGTCCAAAAAATCTCTTAAAAGGACATAACCGTCATTATTGAATTGCTCTTGAAGTGTGCTCATTGTATGACACTTTATGTGGTTTGAAAAAAATTGAGAACCTAATCAGTCAGATAATGTAACCGGCTCTGAATAAGTTCTCAAATTTATGTTTCTATTGAAATCAAATAAATGACTTTTGCCGCCTTTTAATAAGATCTTAGTCCTCCCAGACTGCATACGCAAATCCGGCAGCGCCAAAGCCATTGCCATTGTAAAGCAGATATTTCTTGCCGTTATGCTGGTAAAAATTGGCATAATCGATCATTTGGTAATCAAAATCCTCCGGATTATCCGATTTCGCAATTCCTACCAAATTATCCTTCCGCTCCCAATTCGTGCCATCCAATGATTCCGCATAACCCAGTCTGTAACTCTGGTTACGATCCGTCCGATAGTCACGCGTGTGACGGTAAGAATAGTACATTTTGTAAATCCCATCCTCTTTAAAAACGCTCGGACGGCCAACTGCATGCAAAAAATCGTCAAAATCAAGCGCTGGAATGTCGCTGATATCCCAATGAATCCCGTCTTTGCTCGTAGCAGACTGACCTCTGTAAAAAGGCTCGGGATAATCGTGAATGTATTCACATTTGTGGCCGGAAATATACCACATCCGCCAGGTGCCATCCTCATCAATCATTACCGAAGGCTGTGCTGCCCAAAGCGGGTTTTGAATGCTGCGGTCCATGATCGGGCCTACAAACATTTTTTTGAATGATATGCCGCCGTCGGTGCTCACTGCGAGTCCCATGGAAAGTCGGTAAGAATTCCAGGTGCGGTTCCAGCCGGTGTAATAAAGCCAGATGTCGCCATTCGGACGGTTTACAAACCAGGAAGGCATCGCGCCGGTTTCGTCATATTCACCCGGTCCACCAAGTTCTAAAATCGGCTTATCGTGGATGTAAAGGATCTTTTTGGGATCGTCGTAATCTACATCGATGAACGTCGGGCGCGATTGGCCGTCTTTGTCTCTTGACGAAAAATATATGCGTAAAAAATCTTCGTGCTTATATGCAAACGGAACCTGCGCGTGCGACAAACTGTGCGGCAATGTTCCGTCCGGCTTATATATAACTCCTTTTTTAACCCACATGAAATGATAATGTTATTGATTAATCAACCGCCTTTTCAGCGCGCAAACGCCAGTTATCCACGAAATCTTTGCCCGGGATCGGCAGGTCAATGTCCACTTCCGGAGCCTTCGCGGTAACCCTGTATTCCATCACATAAAAAGCATTTCCAAACACATAATGTAACTTGAAATTCTCAATGTTCGCAGGAACGTCTTCCAAAGGCACTTCGGCACGGAAGAGCGGGTTGGCTTTTAATAATGTAGCGTAAGTAGGCGTGTTCCGCAACCAAGGCGCAATGCTTTCGTCACCCACAACCACTTTTCCACCCGGGCGAACCACACGGGTAAGCTCATCAAATGCACGTTTTCTTTCAGAAAATGTATTAATGCCTCCGAAATGGAAAACAGCGTCAAAAGTATCATCAGGGAATGGCAGATAAGAACCGTTTCCAAGGAAATAATGCACATTAACGTCCTCCGTTGAGAGTTTTTCTTGTGCTAGCTTCAACATATTAGGAGAAAGATCGGATAGAACTGCTGTTCCGCCTGGTCTTACGCGGTCTAAAATCAATGATGAGTCTTTACCCGTTCCGGCACCAACTTCCAATGCTTTCATGCCAGGTTTCAATTCCATCAGGTCGATGAAGAATTTTCTTGTCGATGCTTCGTCGGAATGGTTCAATGTTTCAAAAACCCAGGATACGCCTTTGTCGTAGCGAAGGAACGCTTGGTCGTATAAATATTGCTCACGCGCATCTTCTGGCAACAACTCTTTGGGATAAAGCATGTTAACAATGCCCGTATCGCCAACTTCATATATTGTTCCGTCTTCACTTTTCAGTGATTTTCCGTCTTCTGCGATTGTTAGTGCGGTTCCTGTAAGCGGACAAACCAACGATTCTAGAAATTCCTTTTGATTCATTTGTGCTTGGCTGATTGATATATATCTGGTCAAAATTACTTTTTTCTTTTGAACAACATTCAATATCAAGCCGCTTATTAGCAAAAGGGCTGCACAATATTTATTGTTACCTTTGAATGATTTGTATCGATATCAGTCTCTCAGAATAGATTTTAATTGAATTATGTCTCAGCTGCAAGAAAAAATAAAAGCCCTCGCCAAAGATCAATCCGCCGACATTATAGCGCACCGCCGTCATTTGCACAGCAATCCCGAATTGTCTTTTGAAGAATATAAAACGGCGAAATATGTTGCTGCTGAACTGAAGGCCATTGGCTTACAACCCGAAGAAGGCGTTGCCGGAACGGGCGTTGTGGCGATCATTGAAGGCAGGAATCCTGAAAAACGTGTGGTTGGCCTGCGTGCAGATATGGATGCGCTGCCGATCTTTGAGGCTAATGATGTTCCTTACAAATCAACCGTTCCGGGCGTAATGCATGCTTGCGGACACGATGTGCACACTTCTTCTTTGCTGGGAACGGCGAGGATTTTGAATCAATTAAAGGAAGAATTTGAAGGAACAATTAAGCTGGTTTTTCAGCCTGCCGAGGAAAAAGCGCCGGGTGGAGCTTCGTTAATGATCAAAGAAGGTGTTTTGGAAAACCCGAAACCAGCAAGTATGGTCGGCCAGCACGTTGCACCGAACGTTCCGGTTGGAAAAATTGGCTTCCGCGAAGGCATGTACATGGCCAGCACCGACGAACTTTATTTAACTGTAAGAGGAAAAGGCGGCCACGCAGCGGCTCCGCATCAATTGGTGGATCCGGTTTTAATGGCTTCGCATATCATTGTTGCGTTGCAGCAGATTATTAGTCGGAATAGAAATCCTGCAAATCCAGCCGTGCTTTCTTTTGGAAGGTTTATTGCCGACGGCGTTACCAATGTGATTCCAAACGAAGTGACCATTCAGGGAACGTGGCGTTGCATGGATGAAGAATGGCGGGCAGATGGTTTGAAAAGAATGAAAAAAATGGCTGAGAACATCGCCGAAGCCATGGGCGGAAGCTGCGAATTTGAAATTGTACACGGCTATCCATTCCTGAAAAACCATCCTGAGCTTACCAGACGCGTCAGAAATTCAGCCACAGATTACATGGGAGCTGAAAACGTTATTGACCTCGATCTTTGGATGGCTGGCGAGGATTTCGCATTCTATTCGCAAGTTGTGGATTCGTGTTTTTACAGATTAGGAACCCGCAATGAAGAACGCGGAATCATTTCCGGCGTGCACACGCCTACATTTGACATTGACGAAAGCGCATTGGAAATTTCAACCGGATTAATGTCCTGGCTGGCTATTTCTGAACTTGGCCATGCGGGATATAACGCTTAAAAAAGCTGTTGACTTTCAATGTTATCACGCCAAGGATCGCTTCCTTAAAAATGCCTTTTGACATTTTGGAAGCGCCTTTGGTCCTGTCTGTGAAAATGATGGGCACTTCCACAATGTCGAAACCGTATTTCCAGGAATTGAATTTCATCTCAATCTG
The DNA here is from genome assembly GCF_021390415.1 of Dyadobacter sp. CY327. Lineage (NCBI taxonomy): Bacteria > Pseudomonadati > Bacteroidota > Cytophagia > Cytophagales > Spirosomataceae > Dyadobacter > Dyadobacter sp. CY327. The sequence continues at coordinate 34,833 of NZ_JAJUXJ010000001.1, forward strand.
GAAGGCATAACCGATGAAGCGAATGTTGTCCAGGTTGATGGTTTTCAAAACTTTGCTCGTGTAGCAGATGAACCCGGCAGTCGGGTCCATGATCTGCATTCCTGTGATCATTCTCACATAATATCCTGCAAAATAGGACATTAACACCCTGTTAATGGGCCAGTTAACCACATTAACCCCCGTAATGTAACGCGAACCTATCGCCACGTCGTGACCTTCCACGGCGCATGCGTGATGCAGGCGGATCAAATCTTCCGGCGGATGAGAAAAATCCGCATCCATTTCAAAAATATACTCGTAACCGCGCTCCATGGCCCATTTGAAGCCGTGAATGTAGGCTGTTCCCAATCCTAATTTTCCCTTTCTTTCAACCAGGTGAAGTTGACCTTCATACGTTTTCATGAGCTCTTTCACCACAGCCGCAGTGCCGTCGGGCGAGCCGTCGTCGATGATAAGCACGTGAAATGGCTGACTTAAGCTAAATACTTTTCGTATGATTGCCTCGACATTTTCAATCTCGTTGTAGGTAGGGATTACTACAATACTGTTATTCACAACTGGTGATAGGGTTAAATTAAATGTGTGATTTTCAGAGCTTAATATTATTTGTTTTCTCCCGGATCTCCACATTCTTGTTCACTTTTTCATAGATCCGCGTCATCGTTTCCGGGCGGGTCATGTAATAATCGTAGCTTTTGCGGTAAGCCACGGTGTCCACTTTGTGTTTTTTCCAAATATCGCTTTTGAGCTTGTTGAAGATCATCAGCGACGAATCCAGCGATCTCAGCTGCAAGCGGTTGATCCGCGACTCGGCCAGATGGATGTCTGTCAGGATCTTTGCCATTTCCTCCTCGCTCAATGTGTCCTTGGGCGGCTTTTCGTCACTTACACAGCTTGTAAAAAGCAGCATAGCAAGCAAAAAGTGGATCAATCCGTTCGGGAAATTAACTGTCGGACACCTCATAAAACGCAAAATGTATATCTTTGTTTAGATACGCCGGGTAGCAAAGGTGATAATTTTTTCGCAAAACTAATGTTTGAACAGTTTCTTGGAAAGCTAAGAAAGTATGAAATCCGCATGCGGAAAGCGGTGACCAGCGAGCGTTACGGCAATTTTCACTCCGTTTTCAAAGGCTCAGGTCTTGAATTTGACGACCTGCGGCTTTACCAATACGGCGACGATGTCCGCGCCATCGACTGGAACACTTCTGCCAAAGGACACGGAACATTCGTTAAAATTTTCAAGGAAGACAAAGAGCAGACGGCCTTCTTCATGCTTGATGTAAGTGCCTCACAGCAAGTAGGAGAGCTCAAAAAGTTGAAAATTGACATTGCCAAAGAGATTTGCGGCGTGCTCACATTATCAGCCATTCAGGAAGCGTCGCGGGTTGGTTTGCTTTGTTTTTCGGATAAAAATGAGCGCTACATTCGTCCTTCAGATGGCATGAAGCATGGTTATGGCGTGATTTCGGAGCTTTACAAACTCGTTCCGGAATCCGGAAAAACCAACATTGCGGAGGCAATTCTGGTAACGTTAAATGTTGTTAAAAGACGAAGCCTGATATTTCTGATCTCGGATTTCATCGACAATAATTACCAGCATAACCTCAAAGCATTAGCCCGTAAGCACGATTTGATCGTCATTCATTTGTACGATTCGAGAGAAGTAAATTTGCCGGGATTGGGAATTATTCCTTTATATGATGCCGAAAAGCAGAGCACGGTTTGGGTCAACACGTCGTCCAAGCAGTATAAGGAGGAAATGGCGAGCCGGTTCAGCAAGCGAAGTTCCGAACTCGAAAGGCTCTGCCACCAAAACCGCGCGGATTATATTTCCATCAACACCCAGGAAGATTATGTGCCTGCGCTGATCCATTTGTTCAAGGTGAGACGTTATACGAAAAGCAGTTCTTCGTCGTAAAATGGTCAGATCCGTCATAGCGTCTTTCACCCTGTTTTTGCTCCTTAACCTCTTGCCAACAGCAGGTTTTGGTCAAAAAATAAAGCCGTTGGGCCTTTTCCTGAACGACAGCATTGAAGTAGGCAAGCCCGTTTATTTCTCATTAAGCGTCCGCCACGATCCCAAAACAGAGATTTTTTTCCCGGACACCTTATATGATTTCTCGCCTTTTGAAATCATTTCCAAAAGAGCATTCACATCCAGCACAGACGACCGGGGCAGTCTGGACAGCGCGGTTTACCAGCTCATTTCCTTCGACGTAGCGCGTTCGCAATCCTTGAAAATGCCTGTTTATGTTTTTAATAAGAAAGATTGTACGGCTGTTTTTACAAAACCTGATTCTGTTTTTCTAATCAAAAGCAATGTTGTTGAAGCGATGAAAACGGCAAAGCTCGTACCCGAAACCTCGCTTTTGCCACTGAGCAGTGAGTTTAACTTTTCTATTTTATTAGGCAGCATTGCACTCATTATTGGCGTTGTAGGCAGCATTTACTGGGTTTTTGGACAGGATATTTATAAACAATGGCAGCTCATCAAGTTGCAGCGGCGGCATCTGGAATATGTGCGCTCATTCAACCGTCTGATGCGGAATGCCAGGGAAAAAAACAATATTAAGGACGCAGAAAAGGCCATTATCGTTTGGAAAAACTATTTGGAACGATTGGAAAAAAAGCCTTTTGCAACCTATACAACGCGTGAAATCGTGGACAACATGCCTGACGAAGCACTGGCCGAAGCATTGAAAAACATGGACAGCATTATATACGGACAAGTGATTTCCAAAAACATGGCCGAATCGCTCGAGGTCCTTAAAAGCGGCGCGACGCGGATTTACCGCAACAAAAGAAGATTCATCCTCGACAGCCCCATCGCCTGATCTGACTTATGGAAAAGTGGTTTTCATTGAAATGGTTTGGTTATGAGGTCTTTCGGTCTTACGAATGGGTGTATCCGTATTTTTTATATCTGTTGCCTTTCGTACCGATCCTTTTCTGGCTCCGCAATGCGCTGCACCGGAAGCACAAGCAGCGTCTGGTAATCACGTACAGCCCGGTAAGAGGCGCGCGGGATTGGCAAACATTGCTGCGCTTTGTGCAGCCCGTTTCCGTGGGACTCGGCATTTGCCTCATTCTGGTCGCATTAGCCCGGCCGCAAGTGATTTCGGAAAGAACAGATCAATATTCGGAAGGGATTGACATTATGCTGTTGCTGGACATTTCGGATTCCATGATGGAAAAAGATTTGAGCCCGAACCGACTAGAAGCCGCCAAGCTGGTTGCGAGGGAATTTATTAAAGGGCGTTTGCAGGATCGCATCGGGTTGATTGTTTTTGCAGGAGAAGCCGTTTCCCTTTGTCCCTTAACAACTGATTATGAGCTTCTTTACGGGTTTTTGGATGAAATAAGTCCTGCTATGGTGCCTACTGCGGGAACCGCGATCGGCAGTGCGCTTGCTGTTGCTGTAAACCGGATGCGCGAAACGCCGGGAGAAAGCAAAGTGGCGATCCTAATCAGCGATGGCGATAACACGTCCGGAAATCTCGGGCCGGCAACGTCTGCGCAATTAGCGCATGCATTTGGGGTGAAGGTTTACACGATTTCGGTGGGTAAGCAAAAAAAATCAACGCGTACAGACAGTGCAGGGGTTTCGAATGCGTTAGTAGATGAAACAGAGCTGAAAAATATTGCAGGTTTGGGAAATGGGAAATATTTTCGTGCTTCCGATAACAGCGCGCTCGCAGGCGTTTTTAAACAAATCGATCAGCTGGAAAAGGTTAAATCCCGCGACGTGGTTTCACGCGACGTAACCGATTTTTACCGGATTTATTTATATTGGGCAGTGTTGTTCCTGCTGATTGCAATCGGGACAAAGAGTACATTTATGGCAAATATCCTTGAAGATTAATGCTGAAAGCATATTACAATTCTGACGCGATTGAGGCTGGACTGGACGAGGTGGGCAGAGGTTGTCTGGCTGGCCCGGTGGTGGCCGCAGCGGTAATTTTACCAAGAGATTTTACGCATTCCTATCTCACCGATTCCAAGCAATTGACCAAAATTCAGCGCCTCGAACTCGAAAAAGACATCATCCGCGAAGCCATTTGCTGGGCCGTCGCAGAGGTCGATAATTTGGAAATTGACAGGATTAATATACTGAAAGCCAGTTTTCTGGCTATGCACCGGGCAGTGGATAAGATGCACACAAAACCCGAACATTTGCTCGTAGACGGCAACCGTTTCACGCCTTACCCGATGATCCCGCACACCTGCATTATTAAAGGCGACGCACATTACTTTTCCATTGCAGCCGCTTCGGTCTTGGCAAAGAATTACAGGGACGAGCTCATGTCCAGACTTTCGGGCCAGTTCCCGCATTACGGCTGGGAAACGAATGTAGGTTACCCGACCATTCACCACCGGAAAGCGATCGGCCTGCACGGCCCATGCCCGTATCACCGCATGACATTCAAATTATTGAAACCCGAGTGCGATCAGGCAATGGAGGAAGAAATGGAAGATTTAGGCTTTTTATAAAGAGGAACCGTGCTGCAGGGCTCCCCGAACATCAGGCTTTGAACGATTGGTTTGAGCAACCGGCTGATTTCAACGTAAGCCGAAATCGGAACATTAACCTTGCTGCAACCTTTCACAACAACCCTTTTGCCTTTAAATTCGCTAATATCAAGCTTACGGATGGCGTCAGCAAACAATTTGTCTTCCAAAGCATTCAGATCGCCAAAAATAACCGCATTCGCATAAGGCTCCATTTGCACAGCCAGCAACATATAAGCCCAGGTAGGCACAATGGCATCTTCCGAACAAATGATCGCCACATTCTTACCCTGATATTGGGTCCAGTCGTGCGCCTTCAGGAATTCACGGAAGTCCTTTTCTTTAAGGATCATTCCCTGCCACAAATTGTCTTTGATATCGTATAAAACGCGTTCGCCAGGATGATACAATTCTTCCAAATCCAGTGAAACAATGCCACTAACCGCAACCCGATTTACAATTTCTTCAGTTTCCATCTTCATGTTACTTTGCTTAAATGGCTAACACGAAAAAAGCGCAGTTTGTTTATTTAATCAAACAGAAATCAATCTTCACTAAGCTTGCAAGCTGGTTTTTTTCGAAGGTGGAGACATAAAATCCTTCAAATAATACGGCTCAAAGGCAGCCACATCTTCAAACTGCGCATTCTCAAAAGCCTTTACCGCCAATTCACCGATTGTCACCGCAGAAGGTCGAATGTCTCTCTTAGGAAAAACAGCATTAGGATGATCTCCCAGCAACGCTTCACATTTAGTCGCACCATCGCCAAAAAACACAACCTTATGCTCAGCAAGCAGCTCCTGAAATGAATTTTCATCCATAATTATGGCACGCGTTTCTTGTACGAAACTATTCGTCGAGTCAAAAATAGCCGCATAAACTTCCATCCTGCGCGCATCAATCATTGGACAAAGTAAATGTTCAGAATAAAATGCACTCAACTGCAAAGCCATCGCTTCCAATGTGTTAATGGCAATCATTGGCTTATCCAAGGCATAACAAAGCCCTTTCACAGACGAGACGCCGACGCGTAGCCCTGTATAGGAGCCGGGGCCTTTGGCAACAGCAATAGCGTCAAGATCATTTAATGTAAAACCTGCATGAGTCACGGCACTTTCCATGAGCGTGGTGAGCATGGAAGAGGATGAACGATCTGTATGCAGGTCGGCGCTGGCAAGTAAAACTGAATTCTCGTGAACTGCCACGGAGCAGCCGCGGATGGAGGTGTCGATACTAAGTAGGAGCATATGATTTATTAAAACAAAGAGGAGTAGGACGTCACTAGTCCTATCGCCCCGAGCGTGCCGAGGCCACTGTCGCCCTCAGCCTCTATCACTTCAAGCCTCTGTCACCCTGAGCGGAGCCGAAGGGGGCGTTACACCTGGGTAGTAGCGCCCCCTTCGGCTCCGCTCAGGGTGACAGGACAAGCAACTTATTTCTTCTTCAAAAGATCATTGTAACGGGCCGGCTCTTTAAACAATGCCAATGCTGCCTTCACTTCCGGATCTTCTTTGAATGAGGCTTCTCTTAAACCTTTTTCAAGATAATAATGCTTGATGATTTCTTCTTCCAGGATCTTTTTGATTTCTGGTTTGAAGATTTGCAAATCATTATCCTTGCTATGTGACAGCTTTGATTTCAATGCTTTAAGCTGATCTTCAATTACTTCCAAAGATTTTTCTTTCTTCGCAGAAGCTTCCAGATCATTCAGATCACGCTCAACCTGCGTGGTGTAATCGTATTCTTTATCACCTAGCCATTTGGTAAATGCAGCGTAATCCGCATCGGAAAGACTGAATTCTTTGGCTGGTTTAATAGTCGGGTGCTCGAAGTGGAATTTTACTGCGTAATCGAAGAAAAGACGATTGCGGCCCAGGGAAGTGGCTAGTGGCGAGTAAGTTTCTTTTTCAGTTAAAATGTCTGGCAAAATCCCGCCGCCGTCGAAAACAGAACGTCCGTTTTTGGTTTTGAACTCGGTCATGAGCGAATCCGCGATTTTACCAACGCTTCCATCGTCATTTCTGTGGCTGTAATCGATCGCTTGAATGCACCGGCCGCTGGGGATGTAATATTTGGCGGTTGTGATCTTCATTTTGGTATTGAAAGAAAGATCACGCGTGGTTTGCACCAACCCTTTTCCATAAGTCCGCTGGCCGATTAACACGCCGCGGTCGTAATCCTGGATCACGCCGGAAACGATCTCCGCGGCCGAAGCGCTGCGGTTGTTGGTGAGCACGATGACTGGTATTTCGGTGTCCAGTGCAGGATTATATGCGGTGTAAGTTTTGTTCCATTCGCTTACTTTCCCTTTTGTGGAAACGATCTCTTCGCCTTTGGCAATAAAAATATTAGAGATTTCAATTGCCATATTCAGCAAACCACCCGGGTTGTCGCGCAAATCCAGCACGACGGATTTCATTCCTTTTCCTTTCAATTCCTGAAATGCATTGCGCACTTCGCGGGAGGCCGTTGCTGTGAAATCTTTCAGATCAATGTAACCCACATCTTCGCTGATCATGCCGTAATAAGGCACATTGGTCACTTTTACAATATCGCGGTTAAGGGAAACTTCGAGCGGCTTGGTGGCGCCGTATCGTTTTAATGTAAGGGTTACGTTGGACTGCGTTTGTCCTTTCAGCAATTTTCCAGTGTCAAAGTCCTCACGCGCTGAAAGGTCCACGCCGTTGATTTTTACGATTTCATCGCCGAGTTGCAAACCTGCTTTTTGTGCGGGTGTATCTTCATAAACCATCATCACCGTATGCTTGCCTTCCGCCGAACTGATGATCGCGCCGATGCCGTTGTATTTTCCGGTGGTCATCGTCATGTAATCCTCAATGTCGTCCTCGGCGTAATACACCGTGTAAGGGTCCAGCGAGCGGAGCATATTGTCTATGCTGGTCTTAATGAGCTGGTTGGGATTGATTTCGTCCACATAATAAGCATTCAATTCCTTGAACAATGTGGCGTAAATGTCTAGGTTGCGCGCGATTTCGAATAAGCGGTCGTCTTTTTTAAACGAAAAAAAGGCAATCCCTGCCACCACCGGAATGGCCAGCCAGAAGGAGCGAAAATACTTTTTCATGTATGTTCAGGAATTTTGATTTTTTTGAACGGGCCGGGGCAACTTTTCGAGTCTTTTGAGCGATTGCTTCATGGCCGTTTCAATAACGTCGTAAGATGTTATTTCTTTTGCAAGATACAAAAAAGCAATGTAGGAAGGTCTTGATTCCGTGGATAATGCGAGGAGCGACGCCTTGTTCAGGCGGTAAGCTTCGCGGCAGCGGCGACGGATGAGATTCCGGTCGACCGCCCGTTTGAAAGACTTTTTGGAAACAGAAAATAAAACCTGCGGAAGGGGAGTAGGCGCCTCTTTTTCAATAATATAAAGCACCCTAAAAGGAAAAAGGTAGAACGTGTTGACTTCCGTGCTACCTCTTTGAAACAGCCGTCCGATTACCCGGGGGCTACATAAGCGTTCATTTTTACCAAATGTATTTTTCAAGTTCTCGAACCTGAATTATTGCTTATGACGTTTTTCGTCTGATACTGTCAGTTTCCAACGGCCTTTCTTGCGGCGGCCAGCTACTACTTTACGCCCATTTGCAGTGGACATTCTTTCACGGAAACCGTGTTTGTTTCTCCTCTTGCGATTCGATGGTTGAAAGGTACGTTTCATCTCATTATCAAATTATTGCGCTATAAATCTCTGTCTACCCCTAATTTGGGCTTGCGAAGGTAAGACAAAAAAATTATATTAGTAAACATTTCATCAAAAACTAAAATTAATGGTTAAGAAAAGGTCACTTTTCCTTCCCGTTTCGATTCTAATAGTGACTTAGGAATGTCCGTTGCAGCATTTAAATAAACTTTTTTTCAAGTTTGGTGCGTTTATTTGTGCTGATACTGTGTACATTGCGTATATTCAATATGATTTTAATAACCTCGTATTCACTATGTATTCGTCTGTTTTAATAGCCGGGCAATTTGTAAACCTTGGCGTAAAGGAAAATAATCCTGTGACGCAGATGAAGTTGCAGAAAATGGTCTTTTTCGCGCATGGGCTGCATCTGGCATTGAATAATGGAGATCCGCTGATCCGGGAGAAATTTCTGGCGTGGAAATTCGGGCCGGTTGTGCCGACGATCTATCAGCTTTACAAAAAATGGGGCAATTCGCCTATAATAGAGAAAACTTCGATTACTGTTAATTCGCAGCCACTGGCCAATTTTTCTGAACTGTCGCCCTCGGCCATTGAAGCGATTAACAACACCTGGGAAATTACAAAAGACGTTGATGCCATCACGTTATCAAACTGGTCCCACGCGACGAATTCGCCCTGGGATGTTACTTATAAGAAGGTTGGAGAGAATGGTGTAATTGACGATAACCTGATTAGAAATTATTTTGAGCAGCAAATCAAATCCCCAATCCCGGCTGTCTGAGTCAAAGCTGTCGGTCGACAGAAATACGTTACGCAACTGGGTAACCGCTGCATCGCCGGAATCAACAGAACAAGATATTAGTGAAAAAACCTTCCTTACGCTGCTTCAACAGGTAAGTCTGGAAGGCTTATCCCAGAATATACGGGAGCGGAAAAAATACGCCGAATATATTTTCTGGATGGTTTCCGTGTGGCTGGTGATGGTGATTCTCATTGTATGGTTAAATGGCCTTGGTGAAGTGTATTGCTACAATTTCCTTGACCCCATCCTGCGCACCGGAGTTAAATACATTAGTTTCAAGTTCCAGCTTTCTGATGCTGTCCTTATTGCTTTGATCACGACAGCGACGGTCAATATTACCACATTCTTCCTGGTCGTCACTAAATATCTTTTCCCGAACACGCCCGAGAAAGAAAGCCCGCCCGTGGAGTAACTTTAGATTTCCGCGTCCTGTTTCGCCCTGACCTTATAGTCTGATGAATCTTTATCCGACCATTTGTAAATAACCTTTTTGAAGCGAAGGTCCTGGATAATAGGCTTAATATTATCTAAAAACGCGTCCTTGCTTTTTTCCGAGCCAAACAATGCACCGTTCAAAATCAATGTATCGTTTTTCGGGCCGGACGTTGCAATGGTAATCTGCTGGGTTCCGAGCACTTCTTTTTTGGAATCAGCATAAGCTTTTCGCATTGACGGAAATTCCTTAGTTTGGATCTGAATGATCTTTGTTTCCAATGTATCCACCTTGGGCTTAATGACCTTATCCTTACTGCCTTTGACCTCGTTATAAAGCGAAGTGTTCGATTTATGCCATGAAAGCCGGGTCGCAATATCCGCCTTCGACATGTCGCTTTTCATGTTCCGGTCAATGTCAATAATTTGATTATCAATAAACAAAACCATATTCTTTCCTTCCGCAGCCGTCAGTTTTTTAGGCGTCAAAAAGTATATACCAAAACCCACCACAGCAGCAGCGATCAGGGCATAAGCGATATATCTGAATATATTTCCTTTACGAGGGTTCTCTTCCATCTTTGTGTTCATCAAGTTTCAAGACAAAGCTAAAAACCCTGTTCCAGGCTTGAATAAGTATTATAAGTTACCCCTCGTGCACCTATTTCCCCAGACTGTATAGGTTGTGTTTGTGGGAGTTTAGGACAAATAATATCCAAAACAGGCCAAATCCCGGAGGGATATAATATTGGTAGCAATTCGGTGAATTAATACATTAAAAAAATCCCGGAGGGATGTAACGATGTGCATGTCGTTGCATCCCTCCGGGATTTTAATGTTTTAAATATTCTCCTGCTACCGATATTATATCCCTCCGGGATTTGCTTAGCAACCTTGGATTTGCTTAGTAACCTGGGTTTTGCGGCCCTAAATTGGGGTTCACCTGCAACTCGACCCTTGGTATCGGCATCAGATAGTCCCTTGCCGGGTTGAAGCTCGTATGCGGTTCCAGTGATTTTGGCCCTGAAAACACCGTTTCGCCCATATTACGGCGCTTAATGTCGAACCAGCGCTTGTATTCGAATGCCAGCTCGATACGTCTTTCTTCCATGATGAGCTCGATGAGGGCGGCTTTGGATAGACCTGCTGTGACATTAGCTGGGAAGGCGGTTTGTTTGCCGGCCCAGTTTCTGGCTCTTGCGCGAATTTCGTTGATGTAGGTCAGCGCTTCTGCGTTAGGGCCGTTTACTTCTACGGACGCTTCGGCGGCGATTAGCAGAATTTCGGCGTAGCGCATGGCGGCGTAGTTGTGGTCGGAATAGCGCCCTTCGGAATTGGATGTTCCGGCAAAACGCGCGTATTTGGCAATGTGTGGCCTTTTTGTATTTGGGAATTCGGTGTATGGGACGAGCTTGCCTCCGATGAGGAGTGAATCGTCGAAGCTAACTTCTTTACGATAATCGCGGTTGTCCCAGGTGTTGAACACATTCATGGAAGGCACAAGTACGCTCCATCCGCTGCGTGGCGCGTCACCGCCGCGCACGCCCGTCATAGGCGCCATAATGTCGTCATTAGCTCCGCCTTCCCCATTTTTTAAACCGAGGAAATCAATATCGAAAATGTGCTCTTTCATGTTAGGTGCTTGCGGCGCGACGAACAATGTCTGGAAATCGGCTTCCAGGGCATAGCCGAATTTGTCCTTATTATCAATCACATATTTAGCTTCTGCGTACGCTTTGGCATAATCCGCCAAAGTCAGATGCACCGAGGCCAGATACGAAGCGGCAGTTCCCTTCGAAGCGCGGCTTCGTACTTCCGAAGGCTGTTTTTCGGGCAGCCATTGTTTGGCAAATTCAAGATCGGCAATAATGCTTGCGTAAACCGTCGCGGCCGGTGTTCTGGAAATTTCCTTAACGGCCTCGGGATTGCTGATAAAATAATCAATGTAGGGAACGTCGCCAAAAACCTGCACCAGATTGAAATATGCAAATGCACGCACGAAACGCGCTTCCGCGATCAGCGGATTGATTTCAGCCTCCGGAAGCCCAAGCTGCTCTCCACCAGAAATGGCTGCATTAGCAGCACTGATTGTCTGATACCAATATGGCCAGAACTGGTTGACCATGTTGTTGTTATCATCCATATTGAAATCATTCACCTGCTGCCGCTCGGCCGGCGTTCCACGGTCGCCAATGTCGACCATATCACTGCGCAACATCAATGCGGAAACAAACTGCCGGCCATAAAGCCGCTCCGTCGCGATCCAGCCATAAGCGCCGAAAACAGCCGTTTCAACATCCTTGGCAGTTCGGAATAAAGATTCAGGCGCGAGCAAGCCCACTGGTTTTTCGTCCAGATCGGCGCAGCCCAGCGAGAAGCTTGCGGTGAGAATAAAAAGGAATAATTTATTTGTTAAATGCTTCATTTTAAATCGAATTAAGAGTCAGGAATTAGAAACCAACATTCAAGCCAATCGTGTAAGACTTGGCATTTGGATAACTGCCATAATCCAGTCCCAGGTTACGGTTACTGTCCGTATTTCCGTCCGACGAGTAGTTCACCTCCGGATCAAAACCTTTGTATTTCGTGAAAGTCAGGATATTTTGTGCACTCGCATAAATGCGCAACTTACTGATATGCAGCTTGTCCGTCACCGATTTTGGAATGTTGTAGCCCAATGCAATGTTTTTCAAACGGACAAAACTTCCATCTTCTACCCAGCGCGTTGACACACGTCTTGTGCGGCCTGCCATAGCTTTTGGAACATTGGTATTCGTGTTTGTTGGTGTCCAGCGGTTCAATGCTTCTGTCGTCGCATTATTAATCCCTGACAAGAGATTCAGCTCCATCAGTGTATAATTAAGCATATCATTGCCCTGCGATGCCTGGAAAAATATGTTAAGATCGATGCCTTTCCAGCTGAAATCGTTGCTCAATCCCCACGTATATTTCGGATGCGGGTTACCAATGATCGTGCGGTCGTCGCTGTTCAGCGTGCCATCGGGCTGGCCGGTCAGCTGGCCATCTTTTTTGCCATCAATATCCCTGAATTTTTCACCACCGGCAGCCGTTTCAAAACCACCACCCGGAACAAAGCTGTCGCCTTCCTGATACACGCCGTCATAAATCCATCCATAAAAAGCGCCCACCGGCTGGCCTTCACGCAGGATTTGTGTTTGACCTAATCCCACCAAATGCCCTGGTCCCGACGCATACAGAATGTCCGTTCCGTTTGGTAAGGACAAAACTTTGTTGCGGTTCAGGGAGAAGTTAATGTCCGTATTCCACTTGAACTCGCCCACCAGATTTCGCGTGTTAACAGTAAGTTCAAATCCTTTGTTTTCCACCGATCCAATGTTCTGCAATTGGTTGCTGTAACCAGAATATTGCGGCAGTTGAACACTGAAAAGCAGATCCTTGGTCACGCGGCGATAGTAATCTGCGGTAATGTTCAGTCGGTTGTTCAGCATGCTGAAATCGGTTCCGATGTCGAACTGGTGTGTGGTTTCCCAGGTCAGGTCGTCGTTAGCAACGGTGGTAGGACGCACGGCATTGACCGGCACGCCATTGATAATGGTGTACACATTCGAGAACCGCGACATGGTCTGATAGGGCTCAATAGCCTGATTACCAGTCAATCCATAACTCACACGCCATTTCCACTGACTGATTGTCGTTACATTCTGCATAAAAGGCTCGCTGGAAATTTTCCATGCGAATGCGCCCGAAGGGAATGTTGCCCATTTGTGATTTTTACTAAAATTCGAAGAACCGTCCTGACGAATGTTGGCCGTGAAAAGATAACGGTCCAGCAAGCCGTAAGTCAACCGCGCATAATAGGAAGCCAGCTGCCATTCGGTAAGGCTGGAAACCGGACTCTGCCACACCGAAGCGCCGCCGAGGTTCCAGTAAGAAACCGCATCCGTAATGAATGACTGGCCCGTTCCGCCCCATCTTTCGCTCGAAGACGTTTGATAGGAATAGCCGAGCATGGCCGAAAGGTCATGGTTCGTGCCTATTTTTTTGGTGTAGGTCAAATAGTTTTCGTTGAGCAGCAATGTGCTTTTTGTGCCGATAACAGATGCCGACCCGCCTACATTACGACCGTCGTTCAATGTTGTAGGGGTGAATTCGCCCGCTCTGCCACTGTTTGTAGTCGCGCCTAATGTGATGCGGAATTTCAAATCGTCCCAAAAGCTGTATTCTGCATAAAGGTTGCCCTGCACGCGGTCACTGAGTGATTCATTCTGCAATTGCGTGGCGATGGCGTAAGGGTTATCGATCGGGTCGTTTAAGCGCGCCACCGTAAAACGGCCGTTAGCACCCATGATCGGCTGATCGGGTTCAAATTTGAATGCAGAGGAAGTTACTCCCGGCGTAAGTCCGCTCGAACCTTCCTGCGTACGCGACTGATTGCGTGAAACGCGTTGTGCAAACATGTTAAGTCCCAGTTTCAAACGCTTGGCAGCCTGAATGTCAATGTTACTCGTGATCGAAAACCGGTTGTAATCCGAATTCAGAATGACGCCTTTCTGATCATAATAGGCCCCAGATACATAATATTTCACAGCCTCGCTTCCGCCAGCCACCGAAAGCTGATGGTTTTGAATCCCGCCGCGACGGAAAACTTCATCCTGCCAATCCGTGTCCGCACCCTGGTCAACCACATTGGGCCGCACTTCTTTTACGTAATCCAGAAACTGGCTCGCATTGAGCAGGTCCAGCCTGTTGATTTCTTTTTGCGTAGAAAATGAAGTGTTAAACTCAATCTTTGGCTTACCCGACTGACCTTTTTTAGTCGTAACCATAATCACCCCATTCGCTCCCCTCGAACCATAAATGGCTGTGGCAGAAGCATCTTTTAATATTTCAATCGATTCAATGTCTTCCGGAGGCGGAATGGCGCCGCCCACAAAGCCGTCCACCACATAAATAGGATCGCTGCTCGCATTGATAGAAGTCCCGCCCCTGATCCGCACTTTGAAATTGGACCCCGGCTCACCATTATTTGACTGGATCTGAACCCCGGCCGCGCGTCCCTGCAATGCCTGAACCGTTCCTAATGCGGGATATGCCGTCAATTCCTGGGATTTTACAGAAGAAACAGAACCCGTAACGTCACTTTTCTTTACTGTTCCATAACCCACGACAAGCACTTCTTCGAGTGATTTCTGATCCGTTTTCAACATAATGTCGATCTCCGTGCGGCTGCCAACTTTCACTTCCTGCGGCTCGTAACCCACAAAGCTTAGCACTAAAACTGTGTTGGCATCCGGCACAGATAATGTATAACTTCCCGTAGCGTCCGTGGACGTGCCCGATTGCGTACCCTTGATCAGAATGTTTACACCCGGCAAAGGCTCCTTCGTTTCCGAATCGGTGATTTTCCCCTTAATGGTGATCTCGGCAGGTTTTGAAAATTCCGGTTTTAGCGAGGCTTCCGCATTATCCGTCGCCGGTTTTGGCGCTTCCGATGGCCGGATCACAATATTTTTTCCCGAAACTTCATAAGTAAGCCCCAGCGGAACCAGGAAATCATTAAGCACTTTGGAAAGCTCCTGGTTCGATTGCTGAACCGTCACTTTCCTGCTTGACTGGATCACTTTTGAGCTGAAAATAAACCGGACGCCAGCCTGCTTTTCGATGAGGCTGAGCACTTTTTTTACATCCTGCTCCTGCGCTTGCAAACTGATTTTCTTGGTCAGCAACTCCTGGGCGCGCACGTCCACAGCCGTGGCCGTCCCGATGAACCACAGTGAAATCACGAGCTGAACCAAACTTATCCGCATAAGAAACAACAGTTTACGATTGAACTGTACTGGTATTTTCATAGTTTTGAACAGTTTTGTTAATTGATTATTGGCAAAAACTTTCCCCCGCATCTTTCCAAGGATGACAGTCGGCAAAACTTCGGGGGTTACTTACACAGCCGGTAATGTTCCACCATTACCGGCCATTTTTTTAATGATCCTTACAACCTTCTCCTTCAATGATAATGCGGCCGTCGATGAGCTCGTAACGTGCGCCAACTGCCTTGCATACAAGGTCTAATTTTTCGTATAATGTCATTTCCGTAAGCCGCGCCGTGATAGGGCAGCCGTTCATGACGTTTTTGTCAAAAATGATTTCAATGCCATAAGCCTTCTGCAATTCCGCGAAGACATTGGAAACGGGTGTTTCATCAAATTCAAAATTGTGAGGGCTAACATTGCTATCCACCAATTCCGGGCTGGGAATGAGGCTTTTGGTGATTTTTACCGATTCACGTACCACCACAATTTGCTGATTAGGCTCGATCACCACGCCCGTCAGTTCCCTGGAATGCTTTTTTTCATTGATTTCCGGATCTTTCCGCGTGAAAACGGCAACGCGCCCGGTTTTCACTGCCACCGAAACTTCCTTTTCGTTTGCATAGGACCGCACAGTAAAGCTCGTGCCCAAAACTTTGGTAATCACTTCATTAGCATATACAAAAA
The DNA here is from genome assembly GCF_021390415.1 of Dyadobacter sp. CY327. Classification (NCBI taxonomy): domain Bacteria; kingdom Pseudomonadati; phylum Bacteroidota; class Cytophagia; order Cytophagales; family Spirosomataceae; genus Dyadobacter; species Dyadobacter sp. CY327. The sequence continues at coordinate 50,719 of NZ_JAJUXJ010000001.1, forward strand.
ACGGCCGGGATGGATCTTTAGCAATGTCAAAAAACGCTTTTCCGGAAAGGTAAACTTCTCTTTTTCCTGTTTTAAAATCTGCGGGATAACTCACTTTGCTGCCCGGATCAAGTTGCAGGCTGCTACCGTCCGCTAGTGAGATCAATAAAGGCTTTTGGGTCAGATTTGTCTTTTCAATGAGCGGGTCGGCTGCCGTTGAGACCAGCTCGTCGTAATTGATTTGCTGCTTGTGGCTGTAAGTCCAGAAAGTGTAACTCAGACCGGCTACGACCATCAGCACGGCGGCAATGCTCATTAAGGGCTGGAATAGGCGTATTTTCCGGGAAGTCTCAACAAATTCGTCTTCGCTTTTGATATTTCCAATGATCTGGCGAACTGCATTTTCCTTTTCAAAATTTGACAGAAGAGCCGAAGTTGGTGCAATTGCAAGCACCAGATCGCGGGCGCTGCGGACCATTTCCGTTTTGTTGGGATGGGCTGCCAACCAGTTTTGCCAGTTTTCCTCATCTTCTCTGGTCGGTTTCAGCACCCAGTTCCGAAAAGCCGGGTCCCAAAGAAAATCCTCCAAAGTAAAATTATGGTATTGATCCATGTCAAAATGTTGTCATTTAAATAGCATTAGACAACACACAGGATCTGATACTGTATTTTTTTATCTTTTTTTAAAAATTTATTGGGAAGGCGAAAGCTTGGGTCTGATTAAACGATAAACCGAAGCAGAAGGAATAGCGATACAACGGACCGCCATTGTGTTTTGAGGAATTTAAAGGCAGTTTGCAGCAGGTTAGACACCGACTGCGGGTGAATTTCCATAATGGCAGCGATCTCATCCCGGTCCATATCTTCAAAAAATTTCAGGTAAACCGCCTCTTTTTGCCTTTTGGGCAATCCGTTGAGCATATGCGTGATTTGGGAAGCAAGCTGCTGGTCGTGCTCGGACTCTATAAATGAATGTTCTGCATAAAAACCAATGTCGAAACCTTCGTCAGGCAGCAAATGGTCAAGAAATAGCATCCGGTTTTTCTGAACCATCCGGTGCAGTCGGCGCCTTAATGAAGCCAGCAGGTAGGCTTTGGGCGGAATATCAGGATTAAGACTGCCTTTTTTCTCCCAAATTTCTAGAAACACATCCTGAATGCAATCCTTAATCAGCTCCCTATCCCGGCAGAATTTATTTCCATATTGAAACAAAAGATCATAGGTAACATCAATCAGCATTTCAAAAGCCGCAACATTCCCAGCCAGCATCTCATGCCACAAAGCAATCTCTTTCTGCTCTTTTTGAATATTGCTGGCAACGAACCTCATTGAAAACACCTATTGAAACGTGTACGAAAACGGATCAACCCTCAGGAAATCCGACTTTATCATGGCGTAATGATAAAAGACACGGACAGCCGTTTTCTGCTTATTTGCCTGGTAATGTTTTGATTTAAATTTTGGGAAGATCCTTGTGTTGAAGATCTCCAACTGCCCAAAAACGCAAAAAGGCCGCGAACTCACGTTTGCGACCTTTTTCTTGTAGCGGGAGCTGGACAGGGACGCCTGCCGCTCGAACCAGCGACGTTTGGGTTATGATCGGAGTCGCGTTCGACCCCAGCGAATTACCAACTGCCCCGAAAACGCAAAAAGGCCGCGAACTTTCGTTTGCGACCTTTTTCTTGTAGCGGGAGCTGGACTCGAACCAGCGACCTTTGGGTTATGAGCCCAACGAGCTACCAACTGCTCCATCCCGCGGTGTTGTTGAATTGGAGTGCAAACATACGACTATACTGGATATGACGCAACTTTTGACCGATAAATAATTGAAGTTTTTTTGTAATTACCCTCCTTCACAACCTTTTATAGCAATTTCATGGGCGGAAAACCGTACTTTTGTGTGATTTTTAAGTAACACATGGAAGAAAAGACAGAAATAGCAGTTCCTTTCCGCAACCACCGCGCCGGTTTCGTCAGCATTATTGGTAAGCCAAATGTTGGTAAATCCACATTAATGAACGTTCTGGTGGGCGAAAGGATGTCAATTATAACCTCGAAAGCCCAGACCACGCGGCATCGCATTATGGGCATTCTGAATGGTAAGCATGAAGATATCCCGTTTCAGCTGGTTTACTCGGATACACCGGGTGTCATCAAGCCGGCCTATAAGCTGCACGATTCGATGATGACTTTTGTAAAGGGCTCATTGGAAGATGCAGACGTGGTTTTGTTCGTGGCCGAGATCGGAGAGAAAGTGGCTGATCATGAGGTTTTGCCGTTGCTGAAACGTGCCGATGCGCCGGTGGTGCTGGTTTTGAATAAAATAGATTTATCGGATCAGGAGCACGTTGATGCGAAAATGGCGGAATGGCAGGCGGCGCTTGAACCGGATGCGATTGTGCCTATTTCGGCCTTGCACCAGGCGAACATTGCGACGCTTTTTGACGCAGTGATTACCAGATTACCATTCCATCCGCCGTATTTTGGCGAGGATGAACTAACCGATAAGCCGGAGCGTTTCTTTGCTTCCGAAATGATCCGCGAAAAGATCTTCCTTAATTATCGCCAGGAAATTCCATACAGCTCCGAAGTTTTAATTACAGAATTTAAAGAACGGGACGACATGATCGTCATCCGCGCGGAAATCCTTGTGGAACGCAAAAGCCAGAAAGGGATCATTATAGGAGAAAAAGGCGAAATGCTGAAAAAAATCGGGACGCAGGCGAGGATTGATATGGAAGCGTTTTTTGGTAAAAAAGTGTTTCTGGAACAACATGTGCGGGTTGAGCCGGATTGGAGAAGCAAGGAAAACAAGCTGCGACAGTTTGGCTACGACGAATAATTTATAATAAAAGAAAGAAGGACGGTTGATTGCGAACCGTTTGGACCACATTAATTAATACAAAATGGCAAATATTATTTCAATTGTTGGGCGTCCGAATGTGGGCAAATCCACATTATTTAACCGCCTTACGGAAAGTCGTAAGGCTATTATGGACAACCAGAGCGGCGTTACCCGTGACCGTCATTATGGTTACGGTGAATGGACCGATCAATATTTTACGGTAATCGACACCGGCGGTTATGTCGTTGGTTCAGAAGATATTTTTGAAGGCGCAATTCGCGAGCAGGTTGAGCTTGCACTGGAAGAATCCACGGTGGTTTTGTTCATGGTGGACACGATGACGGGACTTACGGATCTGGACAAAGATTTCGCAAATGTGCTTAGACGCGTTAAGAAGCCGGTTTATCTGGTTGCTAACAAAGCCGAAACGCAGGAGCGTTACCAGTCTGCGGCTGAATTTTACGAGTTAGGGCTTGGCGATCAGATTTTCGCTATTTCCGCACAAACTGGTTTCGGAACGGGTGAATTGCTGGATCAGGTGATCACACATTTCGAAACGCCGGGCATTGAAGATCCCGAGGCTGGAATCCCGCGTATTGCGATCATGGGAAGGCCGAATGTAGGTAAATCTTCCTTCCTGAATGTGCTTACAGGCACGGACAGAAGCATCGTGACGGACATTGCGGGCACAACGCGCGACGCCATTCACACGCATTATAATGCTTTTGGAATGGAGTTTATCTTGACGGATACTGCCGGACTTCGCCGCAAATCACGCGTTAACGAAGACATTGAATATTATTCTACATTGCGTTCGGTGAAGGCGATGGAGGAATCGGATGTTTGTATCATTCTTTTGGATGCGACATTAGGCCTCGAAGGTCAGGATATGAACATTATCGGTCAAGCTGATAAGGCGAAGAAGGGCATTGTGATCATGGTGAATAAGTGGGACTTGGTTGAAAAGGATTCCAAAACGGCCGATACATTCAAAAAAGCGCTTTTGGAAAGACTGGCGCCGATGAACTACATGCCTATCATTTTCGCTTCCGTTGTTGAAAAGCAGCGCATTCACCAGGTGATGGAGAAGGCGATGGAGGTTTACAAAAACAAAACCAAGAAAATCACGACTTCGAAATTGAACGAGGTGATGCAGGCTGAAATTGAAAGATATCCGCCGCCGGCTGATAGAGGCAAGTATATTAACATCAAATATATGATCCAGCTGCCCACGCCGTCGCCGACGTTCGTGTTTTTCAGCAGCAATCCGAAGCACGTGAAAGAACCTTACCTGCGTTACCTGGAAAACAGGATGCGCGAGAACTTCGATTTTTCAGGGGTTCCTATTACAATCTTTTTCAGAGAGAAGTAAGAGAATCAGAATGTTATATGAAAAACGCCGGGCCTTCGAGTCCGGCGTTTTTGTTTTATCGGGTAACTACTACATTTCAGCCGGTAAAATACGCGTTTCGTCTTTTTTTGGTCAGCCGCTGCAACCTTTTGAATTACCTTTACATCTGTTAATACGAAGCATCTGCCGTTCAACATTTTTAGTCTGTAAAAAATATTTGCTAAAAATTGTTAAAAACAAGGTACTATGTATTGCAAGATACCTAGGAAAACATATATATTTGTACAGTCAATTAGTTACATCGAAATCGCATCCTGATTTTTCTTCTGAACGACCGAAACATAGCCATGAAAACACTTAAAATAGTAACACTCCTAGTTTTGTTCAGCTTGCAAGCTGGCGCAACCGGCTACTCGCACAACATGTTTGTAGCCCACAAAAAGTTACAGGCAGGCAAAGAGTGCGTGCAGCCAAGCGAACGCATTGTTGCGAAAAAGGCAAAACCGGCAAATGTTGTGAAGCACCACGCAAGTGTGAAACGCGTTACGGCAATTACTGCTCAGTTTACAAGCAATTCCGAGCCGATGACATTGAATGAAAGAATCCTGGAAGCAGGTCCTTCTTCGTTCTTTTCAAGTGAGCAAAACAGTGATGCCGATGATTCAATTGTTACAAAACTGATCTCATTCGTTCGCTGCACGATTTACGCATTCATCGGATTGCCAAGCTGATCCGACCTAATATTCACCATGAATTAAAAAGCTGCAACTGGTAAGGTTGCAGCTTTTCTCGTTTTCAGCCGACCACATTGGTCAATGTGCCGATGGGCTCGATGGAAATGTGAATAATATCGCCTTGTTGTAATGTAAAATCGGATGGGGGGATGATGCCGGTGCCGGTCATGAGGTAAGCGCCGTGCGGGAAAGCCATTTCGAGGAAAAGGTAACGAAGCAGTTCGTCGGGCTTGCGTTTCATCTGGGATAATGTCACTTCGCCGCTGAAAACTTCTTCTCCAGAGCGGACAATGGCAATGTCGATCACCGTGTTCTCGCCAAGCGGAAATTCCGGCACATACAGGCACGGACCAATGGCTGCGCTTCCCGTATAAGACTTAGCCTGAGGCAAATACAACGGGTTTTCGCCTTCAATGCTTCTGGAACTCATATCATTTCCAATGGTGTAACCCACCAATGTTCCCGACGAGGAAGCAAATAATGTGAGTTCTGGCTCGGGCACATCCCAGGTAGAATCCCGGCGGATGCGGACGGTTCCGTGGTTGCCTACAACCCGCCAAGCGGTCGATTTGAAGAAAAGCTCGGGTCTTTCGGCTTCGTAAACGCGATCGTAGAAGCTTCCGCCGCCTGCTTTTTCGGATTCTTCCATGCGGGCCGTGCGGCTTCTGAAATAGGTTACGCCCGAAGCCCAAACTTCCTGCGAACCAATGGGCGCCAGGATTTCGGGCATGGGAAGATCGTCTGTAAAAGTGATCGGAATGAGGCTTTCAATTTGTATTTCAAGCCAATCGTACAGATCGTCGCGGTTCACAGCAACGTCCCAGTCGGTTTCATGCAAACGATAAAAAAGATCGTCCCTTTCCAGCAGGATGCCGTTTTCTGTTTTATATAACTTCATAAGAATCGCATTTGGTTTCGGTTCAATAAGGCTTTTCCCTATTGTCTTTACTGCATAATCTACGATTCTTCGCTGTAATCAGGCTATTTGATCAGATTTTGTCTTTCAGGAATGTGGCTGTGTAATTGTCGTCGATCTTAGCCATTTCCTCCGGCGTTCCGGCAAATGTAAGGTAACCTCCGCCATCGCCGCCTTCCGGACCAAGATCAAGGATCCAGTCGGCGCTTTTGATCACTTCCATATTGTGCTCGATGATGATCACGCTATCGCCCTGGTCTACCAATGCATTAATGGCTTTCAGAAGCTTCTTAATGTCATGAAAATGCAGACCGGTTGTGGGTTCGTCAAAGATGAAAAGGGTTTTTCCTTTGTTGGAAGAGCCTTTTCCCAGGAACGACGCCAGCTTCACACGCTGCGCTTCCCCACCCGATAATGTGTTCGAAGATTGTCCCAACCCTACATAACCCAGCCCTACTTCCTGCAAAGGCATTAGTTTTTCAACCAACTTTGGCTCAGTAGGCTTGAAAAATTCAATGGCTTCATCCACGGTCATATCCAGGATTTCGGCCACGTCTTTATCATGGTAACGCACTTCCTGGATTTCCTGCTTAAATCTTTTGCCATTACAGCCTTCACATTTAAGGTAAATGTCGGCCATAAACTGCATTTCAATCTTTACCTGGCCTTCGCCCTGGCAAATTTCACAGCGCCCGCCATCCACATTAAAAGAGAAATGGGAAGGTTTATAGCTCCGTGCTTTCGACAATGGCAGATCGGCCATCATCTGACGGATATAATCGTAAGCCTTAATGTATGTAACGGGGTTAGAACGGGATGATTTTCCAATTGGATTTTGGTCAATCATTTCCACGGCTTCAATGCGGTCAATGCTGCCCGTGAGCTCGTCGAACTTCCCAACTTCCTCGCTGAATTCTCCCTTCATACGCATTAGCGCAGGATAAAGGATTTTACGGATCAATGTTGATTTCCCCGAGCCGCTGACGCCCGTAACGACCGTTAACGTGTTCAGTGGAATGGTAACATCGAGTTCTTTGAGATTATTTTCCCGTGCGCCTTTGATTTGTAAATGGTGCAGCGACTGACGTCTGATTTTCGGAACCGGAATCGAATCGTTTTCCAGCAGGAAATCCAATGTGTGGGATTGAATGCCGTTTTCGCTGTTTTCGATATAACCATTGTTTTTCAACTCAGAAATATCTTCCCAACTGCCCTGAAAAACAACGTGTCCGCCGCCCGTTCCGGCTTCCGGGCCAATGTCAATGATCTGATCGGCGGCGTGCATAACCTCTTCCTCATGCTCCACAACAATCACGGTATTACCAAGATCGCGCAAAGATTCGAGCACGCCAACCAAACGTTGCGTGTCACGTGGATGCAAGCCAATGCTCGGCTCATCCAGAATGTACATCGAGCCCACCAATGCGCTTCCAAGCGAAGTCGCCAGTTTAATCCGCTGGAATTCACCGCCGGATAATGTGCTCGTAAGCCGGTTTAATGTCAGATAACCCAAGCCTACGCGGATCATATAGTCCAGACGCGTTTCAATTTCGGTCAAAACCCGCCTTGCAATCTGCCGGTCATGGTCGCTGATTTCCAGGTTTTTGAAGAAGGTAGAAACATCCTTGATCGGCATTAAAACCAAATCCGTGATCGAAGCGCCACCCAGTTTTACAAATGATGCATCTTTACGCAAACGCGATCCGCGGCAATCCGGGCAGGTTGTGCGCCCGCGGAACCGCGAAAGCATGACCCGATATTGAATTTTATAGGTTTGTGTTTCCAGTTCAGCGACGAAGTCATTGAGTCCCTGAAAATATTGGTTACCAGTCCAAAGCAGGTCTTTTTGCTCGTTTGAAAGGTCTTTGTATGGCCTGTGAATGGGAAAATCAAACTTAGCGGCATTGCGGACAAGCGGCGTAAGCCATTCGCCCATTTTTTCGGTCCGCCAGGGAGCAATCGCCCCTTCATATATAGATAAGCCCTTATCGGGAATGACCAGATCAGGATCAATGCCTAATATTTTACCAAAACCCTCACACCTTTTGCAGGCCCCGTAAGGGTTATTGAAACTAAAAAGATTGACCGTAGGCTCTTCAAACGACATGCCGTCCAGCTCAAACTTATCCGAAAAAACCCGGCGCTCGCCATTCAGCACCTGCACAATGCAAATTCCTTCTCCTTCGAAAAAAGCCGTTTGAACAGAATCCGAAAGCCGATATTGCGTGTCCTCATCGTCGTGCTTCACGCCAGCACGGTCGATTAATATAAAAACCTGATTTCCAGCTTGCGGATAATTGTCCGGGTTTTCGAGAATGTCTTCAATAGAAACGACCTCATCATTGAGATAAATTCTATTATAACCCTTTGACAATAAAATTGTTAGCTCCTCTTCCTGCGTGCGTCCCTCGCGAATGTGCAATGGCGCCAGGATCATGACGCGCGTTCCCTCCTCATGCCCAAGCATGAAATTGACCACATCCGTAACCGTGTCTTTCCTCACCAGTTCGCCCGAAATCGGCGAATAAGTGTGCCCTATGCGCGCAAAAAGCAATTTGAGATAATCATAAATTTCCGTCGAAGTTCCTACCGTGGAACGTGGATTACGCGTGTTCACCTTTTGCTCAATGGCAATGGCGGGTGAAATGCCTTTGATATATTCTACTTCCGGCTTCTCCATCCGGCCCAGAAACTGCCGCGCATAACTGCTCAAACTTTCAACATACATGCGCTGCCCTTCGGCAAACAATGTATCAAAAGCCAGCGAAGACTTGCCCGAACCGGAAAGGCCCGTGATCACCACGAGCTTGTTCCGTGGAATGGCAACATCAAGATTTTTAAGATTATTAACTCGGGCACCTTTGATCAGAATGTATTGTCTCGGATCCAGATCATCGAATTGGGCAGCTTCAATCCGCGGCACAGGTAATTGCATCATAGGAGAAATCAATGGGATAGCCGGCGCATGTTTGGTCACACACCGATCTTTATATTAACCAAAAGTACATTTATTTAGTTTGGCATTTCAGGGCGGAATCTTCCAATGCGGTCCTGTTACAGCTGGACTGCGTTTGCCTTCAAAAAAGTCATTCCCTTTTGCGCCGCTTCCTCATAAATAGGGTCGGCGACATCTTCGAAATTGGTCACGTTGGACATGCAATCCGTCAGAATGGTCACCTTAGGGGCCAATTCCGGGGAATACTTTAAAATTTGATTGATGCTCGTCGCCACACAATGTGAACGCGCTTCGCCCGCTATGAGAATTTGATCAAATGCGGCAAGCTCGTCCAAAAATGCCTGATCCAGTTCTGTTTCGGGCGCATTGGCAACCGGAACCTGGGCGCGAAAGACGCCGAAATGCTCAGTTAAGGGGTTTGTTCCTTTGATAACCGCCTTATAATCTCGCCCCGTCCGGTGTGTCCAGGCGAGCAATGCGTCCATGATGATATCGTCCAGTGCAGCGCCTTTGGAGCCGATCAGGCAATGTTCCGGCCAGATGAAATGCATGAATTCCCCTTCGGCTTCCAGCGTTTCCAGATATTGAATCACATAATCGCGTTCGTAGCGCGGCGTCCACTTTCCAGCTTTCACATTGGCAGCCGTAATCCGGGTGAAAGGCGCCACTGTATTTCCATTCGCATCTTCCCAAAACAGCGGATGCGCAATGTCCAGGACTTTATGCGTGTCCAACGTAGCGAAAATAGCGTCGATCTTTTCTCCTTCCAATGCGATCAGTTTTGCAATCCTCTCCACGTCCTTCTCGGCACCGGGCACGAATAATGCACCTTTTGGATTACAAAAATCAAACTGTGCGTCGATGAGCAATAGTGCTGTCTTTTTCATTTGGGACGATATGGGATTGAGGCCGTTTAATGTTCCAGTTGTTTCGGGATTTCCATCTGGCGCGCATACATTTTGGAACAAAGCGTATAAAGCGAGGCTAGCATGCGATTGGTGTCCTTAATGTAGTCCACGCGATAATCTTCGTCGAGCTTATTATATGCATTCAAAATCACCTGCGCTTTTTTGGCCAGATACAGCGCGCAAGTGTCTGCACGGGAAGAATAGGTTTTCAATATATCCGCATATTGTTCCATGAAAGTGTTCATCAAGAACAAGTTAAGCTCAATGCTCCCGATTTTATCCTTAGTAACCTTCACATGATAAGAAATATCGCCGCTCAGGTTCCGCATATCCATTAAAACCCAGCCGGGCGTATTTTGGTTGGATTTCGAAGTCCTGGTAATGCGGCCGATAATTTCCTCCCGCCGCTCGGGAATGGTGGCGCTGTCTTCGATCAGCTCAAAGTGCAGCCGGTCCGAAAGCGTTTTATCCTTCGTGATCAGCCTTAGCAGCAGCTTATCCTTTTCTTTGGCCGGCATTTGGATAATCGCTTTTTTAAGTTGATCGGGTAATGCCATAAAGTAGGTTTAACATACTTAAATTTACAATCCAGGAATACGCGGTTAACTTTATACAACTCAATATTCCTTCGCTTTTGACAAAAATATCAGATATGCCTAAATATCTTTCTATCAGTTTAAGCATTGCTATCTTTTTGGTCTTCTGTGTGACGCTTTTCTCCAACACGCTCAACATGCCGTCTTTCGACGACTACGACACGACCATCGGATTTATCAAACGCATCTTTTTCGACGACTATACTGCCAAAGGAAAGGTTGAAATCCTGTTTGGAAGACACAATGAGCACCGGATCATCATAACAAGGCTCGCCGCCGCAGCATATTTCAGCGTTTTTCACCAGGTTGATTTTGCCAATCTCGTTTTTTTTCAAAATCTGATGCTGCTTTGCTTTTTCATATTAATGTTGGTGATTATGGACAACAACAGGCTGCTATATGCTGAAAGCATTCTTTTTGCCTCGGTATTTTTGTTCAGTCTGGGGTTTTGGCAGGTTTCATTTTATTACTGGGCCGGAAGCCAGCATTACGCGGTTTTTCTTTTCTGCTTCCTGAGCCTTTTTTTCCTGAATAAATCACAAACCATTAAAAGCAAGCATTTTTTCCTGGCGGCCCTGTTCGTCATTATCGCGGTTTTTTCTTTTGGAAACGGGTTTCTTGGCTTGCTGCTGGGGGGATTTATGCTGTCGGTTCAAAAGAAATGGCCGCAACTGGTTGCCTGGACGGTCATTTCTGCTGTTTTACTGTGGGTTACATTCGTTCTGGGCGCACAAGTGGTTGTTGAGCGCGACGTTCCTTTCAACTTCAACTGGATGAAAAGCCTGCTCCTGACTTTCCTTGGCAGTTTTGCCTATGTTAACCCGGCTACCAACTCCGATATCAACATTAATTTTTGCATGATCCTGGGTACGACGGTGCTTTTGGTTTGGATATGGTTGTTTTTTAAAGGTTATCCGCGCCGTAATCCGTTGCTATACTGCATGCTTTCCATGCCCATACTCACGGGCTTTGTGATATCCGTTTCAAGGTTTGAGTACCAGGCTTTTGGTGGTGTGGCGCCGCGCTATATGTTTTTCACGGCGACCATTCCGGTGATCCTGATGCTTATTTTTCTTGACCTTAAAATACTGCGCATTCGGCATTTACGGATTCTGGCGTGGGCGGGCGTGCTGCTTTGGGGAGTCGTTTATGTCAATAATAGAAAAGCGTTGAAAGAAATGAACAAGGACCTGGCCCAAAGAGTGATTGCCTGGCAGAGCGATCCCGAAACGCGCCTCATTCATTTCAACGAAGCGAAGCCTTCCTCCGAGGCGCTGCAATGGGCGATCGACAATAATGTGGTGAAGATTCCTGATTTAAATGAATTCCAGGACACAGAAACCGTTCAAAACTGAGGTCGCAGTTGTGGATAGTGTAAATTGACTGCTAACTTGCAGCGTTTTTTAAATTCTTTTGCAGATTTTTTATGATTTCAGTGGCTTTGTGTACTTACAACGGGGCAAAATATTTGTCCGAGCAGTTGAAGAGCATTGCTGATCAGACACTGCCGGTTGATGAGTTGGTTGTTTGTGATGACAGGTCGAAAGATAATACCATTGAAATTATCAAGTCATTTGCCGAAGGAAGCGCTTTTCCGGTTTACATTCATACCAACGAAACGAACCTCGGCTCGACCAAAAATTTCGAGAAATGCCTATCCCTATGCACGGGTGACATTATTTTCCTTTGCGATCAGGACGACAAATGGCGCCCCGACCGCGTTCAGAAACAGGCGGATTATCTGAATGCAAATCCCGATAAAGATGCCGTTTTCTGCGACGCCATGAAAATGGACGACGATTCAAAGCCAGTCGGCAGCACAATCTGGGAGGAAATTGAATTTGATTCAAAAAAGCAGAATAGGTGGAAAAATGGCAAAGCGCATGAGATCCTTTTCACAGGTTTTATCGTGACGGGGGCAACATTAGCGATCAGACAATCGTGTCTGGCGCGGTTGATGCCATTTCCAACCAATGTTCCTGACCTCATTCACGACGCCTGGATGGCCATGGTGCTCAGCCTCGAATGTAAAATTGATTTTATTCCCGAAACACTCATTTACTATCGCATTCACGCCAGCCAGCAGGTTGGGTTTGGAAATAGAGTGGACAAAGTTCAGCTCAAAGACCGGCTGAAACGCGACCGCACCAAGAAATTGATCCCATTGAAGGAAAAAGGAGAAAAACTGCTCGGAATGTACAGGCTTTTGCAGGCACTCCCTTTTGTGCCGCAGGAAAAACTGGCCAAGCTGGACCTTGCGCAGAAGCACTTTTTTAAACGCGCCGCATTGCCCGATAACCGGCTTTTGCGCCTTCCCACGGTTGCCAGCCACATCATTCAGGGCCATTATCGTTTCAGCAGCAAAGATTGGTGGTTGCCTGCCATGGGCGACTTACTCGAATAAATGATCCGGTTATAGTGAAATCAAGCAAATCAAAATCTTCCGTTGCAGTTGTTATCCCGGTTTATAAATCGGTGATGAATGAGAATGAAAAACTGTCATTGAAGCAATGCATGAAGGTTTTGGGAAATTATCCTGTCAAAATAGTCAAACCGGCGAGCCTGGATTTGAATGCTGTTACAGAGGCATACCCGAACATTGAGCTCGTTAGCTTCGACGACGCATTCTTCAAAGACATTGCAGCCTACAACCGGCTCATGATCTCTATTGATTTTTACAAAACATTTCTCGCCTACGAATACATACTGATCTATCAGCTAGACGCTTACGTTTTCCAGGATTCACTTTTGGCGTGGTGTGCCAAAGGTTTTGATTATGTAGGAGCGCCCTCGCTGCATATGCCTGCGCTTGACGCACTGGGAGCAGGGGCTTACCAGCAATTTGCCGATGCGCTTTCCACGCACCGAGTTGTGTTCAATGGTGGATTATCATTAAGGCGCATTCCGGCTATTATTCGCTATCTGAAAATTTATAATGCAGTTTATCCGGCCTGGGTCGGGAACGAGGATATGCTTTTTTCGCAGGAAGCAACGCGATTAATTCCTATGAAATTGTTTCTTAAACTCCCTTCCTGGCACGAGGCGCTGGGTTTTGCTTTTGAAAAAAGCCCAGCTGCGACATATGAGATCACGCAGCACAACCTGCCTTTCGGATGCCACGCCTGGGAGCGTTACGATCCGCAATTTTGGTCTGCCTTTATTTCTGACAATCAATGAGTTACATTGTTTAACAAATTTTAACAAACTATCAGGAATGTTAGGACGTTCTTGCAGTTAGTTTTAAAAAGTTAAAAATGTAATGTCATGAATTTCAAAGTGCTTTTGGCAGGAGCAGTTGCCATTGTATTTTCATTCAGTCCGGGTTTTGGACAAATCACGAATAACCCCAAGGTTGAGGAGCAGTCTGTGCCATATGTGAAGATCAGGCGTGTAGAACTTACCGACCAGCAGACCATTATCCATTTTCAGTTTGTTGAAAAAAAGGCAATGCAGGTCCAGCCGCGTAATCTTCCGTTCCCTATTCCCAGGAAACAGCAGCAGCAATTTCAGCAGCCTAATGCCGGTGCTATCTGGCTCGATCCGGAAACCCGGCTTTACAAGCCCGGAGAAATAGATATAAAGTTCAAGTTTATCAAAGCGGACAACATCCCTACTTCGGGATCAAAAGAGATTATGCCCGGCGACACCGTTAATTTCGTGGCTTATTTTGAGCGTCTGGATCCTGGAATTGAGGTTTTTGACTTTTATGAAGGGCGTAGCACTGGAGGAAGCCAGTCGTGGAATTTTTATGGCATCCACATTAAAAACCCGCTGAAAAAGGAAGCCAAAGCCCCGCAGGCAGCTGCAAAAGTAGAAAAGCCAGTTAAAAAGCCCGTTCAGCCCGCACCAAAGCCAAAAGTGGTAGAGAAACAGGAGCCAGCCGAAGAGCCGGTTGCGGTGGAACAGCCAAAAAGTGGTTTGGAAAAAATGAAAGCCGGGAAAATGGCAGTAGGCGAGACGATCAGCTTGCCGAATGTGTATTTTGAAACATCAAAAGTGGACCTGCTGCCCGAATCCTACGAAGAGCTGAACACGCTCGTGGATTTGCTGAAAGAAAGCGAGAGTATGAAAATCCGCGTTGAGGGCCACACGGATAATGTGGGTGACTTTGACAAAAACCTGGATTTGTCCCGAAAAAGAGCAGAATCGGTGCGGAGCTATTTAGTTGAAAAAGGCATCGCTGCCGACCGGATCGAGGCGAAAGGCTACGGAGGCACCCGCCCATTGGCAAAAGGCACCTCCGAAGTCGAACGCAGCAAAAACAGACGGGTAGAATTTGTGGTTACCCAAATGTAATGTGCTTATCTCGCCTTGATGATGTTTGTAAACTCCCTGGATTTCAAGGATGCGCCACCTACCAGGCCACCGTCGATGTCCGGGGAGCTGAATAATTCGGGAGCGCTTGCTGCTGTAACACTTCCACCGTACAGGATAGAAATTTCTTCCGCAACAGCTTCACCATATTTAGACGCAATGTGCTGACGCAAAGCCGCGTGCATTTCCTGCGCCTGCTCCGCCGAAGCCGTTAAGCCCGTTCCGATCGCCCAGATCGGCTCGTAAGCGATCACAACTGAAAGCAATTGTTCTTCCGAAAGATGGAAAAGACTTTCTGTGATCTGGTTTTTTACAAATCCGATATAATCTTCATTCTGACGCTGATCCAGCGATTCGCCGCAGCAGAAAATCGGTGAAACGCCATTTTCCAAAGCAGTATTCACTTTGCTGGCCAGAAGCGCATTGTCTTCATTAAAATACTGACGGCGCTCGCTGTGTCCGATCAGCACATATTCCACACCGATCGATTGCAGCATTTGTGCCGAAATCTCTCCCGTATATGCACCCGAGACCTTGTCTGAACAGTTTTGTGCAGCCAGGGCAAAGTTTGGGGCGCTTTCCAGATATTTTTTGATAGTAGTAAGATAAATGGAAGGAGGGCAAAGGATCACTTTTACATCACCTTGAACCTCATCGTTCGCCATATTAACGAGTTCGGAAGTCAGCGCAACTGCTTCATCCAGAACTTTGTTCATCTTCCAGTTACCTGCAACAATTTTTTTTCGCATGAGAAAATTTTTATTGTGAAAAACGCCTTTTAACGCAACAAAATTACCATAATTTCCTCATTTACATTATTATCCATAAATGTTCTGAAAAATGTCAGAAACTTTGCACATATAAAGATTTTTTTGTGTTTAATTGAGATAAAATGCATTAATTTTACTTAGATAACCGATCGTGCCGTTTTCGGCACTTACTGTTCACCGAGGATAATAAAGACAGAGTTAAGCCATTTATAATCAACGTGTTCTATAATGTTTCTACCGGAGTTCAGAACTTAGCATTTTAAAGAAAGGAGGCCACGATGAAAACGTCTAAGTGGTTATTTGTAGCAATCATACTTTTTACGAGCAGCATAGCATTTGCTAAATCAGAAGATGTGCCCCCCGTTTCCGAGGAGAAGTATGGCTACTTTTTGGATAAAAATCACAAATCCACCCGCATCCCTTTTGAGCTGCATTCAAACCTGATCCTTTTGTATGCAAAGATTAACGACACCGACTCCCTCCGCTTTATTCTGGACACGGGAGTAAGTTCCATCATTATTACAGACCCCCACATTCTCAAACCGGACAAGCTGCGCCTGACCAGGAAAGTAAACCTGACCGGCGCCGGTGAAGGCAGCAGCATTTCTGCGCATGTGGCAATCGATAACCGGTTTTCTATGGGCCGCCTCAAAGCCAATCACCAGAACATTGTCGTTTTGGAAGATGATTTTTTAAGACTTTCAGAATATGTCGGCGTGCCAGTTCACGGTATTTTTGGCTACGAAATTTTCAACAACTTTGTGGTTACCATCGACTTCTCGAAGAAAGAACTGATATTGATGCGCCCCGATAAATATCGTTATAAGACAAGAAAAGGCGACAAGCACCCGCTGATCATTGAAGATACCAAGCCGTTTACAGATGCCGTAACCCTTTTTGCAGACGGCCGAGAGCACCCGATCCGGGTTTTGATCGATACCGGAGCCGGACATGCATTGTTGCTCAATAACACGCCGAAAGAATCATTCAGGCTTCCTGAAAAGGTCATCCGGGCGCAGTTGGGACGTGGTTTGAATGGGGTGATTAACGGCAATCTCGGCAGGATAGACCGGCTGCGGCTGGGCCGTTTTACGATGGACAACATTGTGGCGTCGTTTCCGGACAGCATTGCATTTGGTTCCAAACTGCGCGCCGGGCAGTCGCGGCAGGGTAATATTGGCTGTGAGCTGCTGCGCCGTTTCAAGGTAACAATGAATTATTCGCAAAGCTATATGGTGCTCAAACCGGTCAGAAGCCGTTTGCGGGAAAAATTTGAGCATGATATGAGTGGAATGGAGATCCGTGCGGAAGGCATCGACCTGCGTTCTTACATTGTCAACCACATTGCCGACGATTCACCGGCTCGTAAAGCGGGGCTTCTGGAAGGAGATCAGCTTTTGTTTATAGATGATCATGCAGCTACGGATTTGAATGTCAGTGAGATTTATAAGCTTTTACAGCGCGGCGACGGGCGGAACATTGATTTGCTGGTAAAACGGAAGGGAGATATTTTCTTTACCCAAATTACCCTCAAAAGAATGATTTAGTTTACTTTTAAGCCAAATTCAATTAAATACGCGGCTTAACTTGGAACGCCTCATCGTAACCGAAGACGGTTCACATTCGCTGTATAGTCCACAGTACAATCAGCAATATCATTCATTACAAGGTGCGCTGGTCGAAGCAGAGCACATTTATGTTAATCTCGGTTTGCGTCCGATCCTTGAACAAGCGGAATCTACGGTTTATGTTTTTGAAATGGGTTTTGGAACAGGGTTAAATGCTTTCCTGACCTGGAAACTGGCCGACTTGCTCAAAAAGAATATTTATTACGTCGCAGTAGAAGCCTTTCCCGTTACGCGGGACGAGGCTTTTTCTTTGAACTATGCCGCATTAACCGGTTATTCCGGCTTTATGGACCTGCACGACTGCGCGTGGTCAGCGGAATGTGCGGTTTCTGAAAACTTTATACTGAGGAAAGAACATTCGCGGCTCGAAAATTTTAAG
Organism: Dyadobacter sp. CY327; assembly: GCF_021390415.1. Lineage (NCBI taxonomy): Bacteria > Pseudomonadati > Bacteroidota > Cytophagia > Cytophagales > Spirosomataceae > Dyadobacter > Dyadobacter sp. CY327. The sequence goes on from NZ_JAJUXJ010000001.1 coordinate 68,095, forward strand.
TCAACCGAGAAATTTGATGTTATTTACTACGATGCATTCGATCCCCGAGCGCAGCCTGAATTGTGGACAGCAGAAATATTTTCACAAGTAGCAGCCCAAACCAAGCAAGGCGGCGTATTGGTAACATATTCTTCCAAAGGAATTGTAAAACGGGCATTGAGGGCAGCGGGTTTTGAAGTGCAGCGACATAGAGGACCGGGACGGAAAACCCACGTCTTGAAAGCGATAAAAATTTAAAAATCTAACATATAAATGGATTACGCCAGCATTATTAGCCAGGAATTAAAAGAAGCACAAGCGGTTTTAGACCAATTTTTGAATGACCCCGTCCAAATTGAAAAAATAGAAAAAGCAGCGCGGTTAATGGCCGACGCGATTCTGGCAAACGGAAAGATTATCTCCTGCGGAAACGGCGGCTCACATTGTGACGCCATGCATTTTGCGGAAGAACTAACAGGCCGTTACCGTGATAACCGCCGTTCATTGCCGGCCATAGCCATTTCCGATGTAAGCCATTTGAGCTGCGTAAGCAATGATTATGGTTACGAATACGTGTTTTCAAGGTTTATTGAAGGCCTCGGACAACCTGGCGATGTGCTATTCGGACTCAGCACCAGCGGGAACTCTGCGAACATTATCAAAGCCACCGAAGCAGCACGTGCGAAGGGCATGAAGGTGATCATTATGTCAGGAAAAGACGGCGGGAAACTGGCCGGAGCCGCCGACATTGAAATCCGCGTCCCACACTTTGGCTATGCGGACCGCATCCAGGAAATCCACATCAAGGTGATCCATATTTTTATGCTTTTGATTGAAAAAATGGTTTTGCAGGAATAATAGGGCTATATTATCCTGCACACCAACTCCCAGACCCATGAATGTCCGTCCTTCTGCCATTATTTTACAAGATGAGCGCGTGCTCACTTTACGCTATTGCTATGGCGATCAGGCGGTTTATGCATTGCCCGGCGGCAATCCTGATCCCGGCGAAAGTCTCCAAAGCGCACTGGATCGCGAATTGAATGAGGAATTGGGCGTGATGTCGGATATCAATGAGATGGTGATCTGCGGGGAAGTGATCTGGAAAGAGATCGAAAAAGAAACCCTGCACATGATTTTTCATACCAAAATCACAGGAGATCCAAAGTTGAACCCGGTCCATACAACTGCCGAGGAAATCGTTTGGCTTCCTATCCATGAGCTGGATAAGAAATTAATGTATCCCAATGTCGGAAAGCAGATTCAGGACTTTGTTACGATGTTAACCAAATCGGGTCATATCGGCGTTATCGATCAGCCTTATATTAAATAGCGGAAATTCAGATTTTCCATATATTTTCTCTTCATTTCTATAAAAGAGAAACATACCGTACTTTTGCATTTTAAATGGCAGCAGGGTAAATGGAAAACGAAAAGAAGGAGAAATTATCCAACTTCTTATTAAGACGGACGGAGAAGGATGTATTGTCAAGAGGGCGTTCCATTTATAGCAGCGGGGGATTAAAAGTTTCCAAGCTCGACTACAATGGTCCGGGTAATGCCGAATTTAAGGTCAAGAGCGACTATTCTATTCAATTTTACCAAATATATATCCGGGATTTTCTTACGCCGCAGATCACCACCGAGTGTTCTTGCCCGGATAAAAATGGCCTTTGCAAGCACCGCGTGGCCAGCATTCTTTACATTCTCGATAAGATGCCGACCATCAAGCAGGTTGTTCATGAAATGAGCAGCACGGTGATCGAGCTGGCAGAGATCAAGGAACTTCAACTAAGAAATCTGGTCCTGGAAGATACCTGGAAAAACAGGGAATCGATCCAGAATGTCATCATTGTTTCGGCCAAAGAAGGTGAAGCTCAATGCATTGTGCGCGAAAATGAACAGGACTTTACAGTTGATTTTCAGCGGATCAAGAGCACCAAGCAGATCCATACTTCCTGCACTTGCAATCAGCAACTGTGGGTCCCCTTGTGTCAGCACAAGCTGGCTGCGTTGCTCAAACTGCGGGAGGAGCTCGGCGATCGCGCATTCGAAGTCATGCGTGATCTTACAGTTGAAAAAAACAATCTCCTGGCGGAATACGGCTATTCGCTGGAAGACGACATTAAGGGGAAGTTTGAATTCAAACTTGATGAAGACGGCGGCTTATATCTGATCAAAGCCGATCCGGCCTTGCAGAAAGTGGGTCCTTACCAGGATTGGCAAACATTAAGGGACCGCATTTTGCCCGCGCAGAACGTTTCTTTCAGTGTGTCGTCGGATAGTCAGCAGGAGGACGAGGACCGGATCTCTATTTTTGTTTTTTGGCCAAAGGGAAAAAATCATTTACTGGACATTGGTTTCGGTGTTTTTTCGGTCAAATACAGCTCCAAATCGGAGAAGATTACCAACATTAAGAACATTGCGGGCGGATCGAGCCACTACTATTCTGCGGACGAAATCCCTGTTCTGACGGATGCGGATGCGCGCCTCGTGCGCATTGCCAAGCATTGGGAAGAAGGTTTGCAAAAATTCATCCGCAAGCAGGGCTGGTCTTACAATGCATATCTGCATTTTGATGACGTGAGTTCAGAGCAACGTTATGAAGCCAGGAACTACGTTGGGAAGAACCTGAACAGAATTTTTAACGACCTCGATGCAGAGCGCATTTATCTGGCGGACGGCGATTATGTAACAAGCAATAACCAGCTTACGCAGCTGGAACTACATCGCGAGCCCGTGAAGCTTTTCTTTGTTCTTGCTGAGGATAAGGAGTTTATCACATTAAATCCATACGTTGAATTGAAAGCTGGAAGCCCCCTGGAACTACAAAAAGTGGTTTCCCTGGATAGTTTCTGGCTGGGCATTCATAATGAAAAGACACTTTTCCGGTGGGCTGGCATCAGCGAGGCCGAAATGGTCGCTTACCTGGGTCAGACGGGATATAAAATCAGGGTTAGGAAAGAGTTTTCGGAAGAATTTCTGCGGGATTGGATCATTCCGGTTGCCGAGCAGTTCGATGTTATTTTCCAGACGCGGCACGAAGTGCTTTCCCGTCCTTTAACTTTCAGTAAGCCAAGAATTTATCTGAAAGAAGATGATGCTAACCTGTTGATCGTTCCCAATTTTGTTTATCAGGACGAAAACGAGGAAGGCTCCGAGGTTGTCTTCATGCACGACCAGCGTCGGAGCAAAACCGGCTTCGAAGACAATAAGATTACCATGCTGGAACGTGACCTGCCTGCCGAAAATGCAGTCTGGGAATGGTTGAAATCCTTGAATCCGGCTTTTTCGAACCAAACCGGGCAGCCGTTTTTCTATGTTCCCCTGGATCAGGTAATGAAAGGCGGATGGCTTTTCAGCTTTGTAGAAGCAGTCGGCAAAAAGAAATACGAGCTTTTGGGTTTCAAAGACCTGAAAAAAATGCGCTTCAACCCGAACCGCGGAACCGTGAAAGTGAATGCTTCCTCCGGGATCGACTGGTTTGATATGACGGTGGAAATCACATTCGGCGACCAGCGGGTTTCCCTGGCGGATGCGAAAAAAGCATTGTTGAAAAAGCAGAATTACGTTCAGTTACAGGACGGTTCGCTGGGTGTCTTGCCCGACGAATGGATCAGCAAGCTGGAACCATTGCTGCAATTCGGTAGGGTGAATGGAGATAAAATCCATTTGTCGAAAATCCACTTCTCACTTATCGACGAACTCGTTTCGGAAACGGATAATGAAGAGGTGTTCCGGGAGCTTCATGAGAAGAAACAAAAACTCCTCAATTTCAAGCAAATCCCTAATGTAGCATTGCCGGAAAATGTGAATGCGACATTGCGGCAATATCAGGAAGAGGGTTACAAGTGGATCCATTTCCTGGATGAATTTGGCTGGGGTGGCTGCCTTGCGGATGATATGGGTTTAGGAAAAACCTTGCAGATGCTTACGTTCCTCCAACAGCAAAAGAACCTGAATCCGCAAAATACGAACCTTGTCGTAGTTCCTACAACACTGATTTTCAATTGGCAGGCCGAGGCTGCAAAATTTACCCCCGACCTAAGCTTGTATGTGCACCGCGGAATGGCGCGCCGGAAAGACATTGATTTTTTCCGTGAATACGACATTATCCTGACCACATATGGCACCATGCGTAGCGATGTGGAGCTGCTTCGGAAATTCGATTTCAATTACATTGTGCTGGATGAAGCGCAGGCTATCAAAAACCCTGATTCGCTCACCTCAAAAGCTTCCCGACTGCTGCACGCCAAGAATCGCCTGACAATGACGGGAACGCCGGTGGAGAACAATACATTTGATCTTTATTCCCAATTTGAATTCCTGAATCCGGGCATGCTGGGCCACGCGGACTTTTTCCGAAGCGAATATGCGACGCCTATCGACAAATATCAGGATAAAGAGAAAGCTGCCGAACTGCGCAAGCTCGTGTATCCATTCATGCTGAAACGCACGAAGGAGGAAGTTGCGACGGATTTACCGGACAAGACGGAAACCATTCTGTTTTGTGAAATGGGTCAGAAGCAGCGAAAAGTGTACGACACATTCCGCGAGAAATACCGGCTGGAAATTGCCGAGAAACTGGCAACAGAAGGGTTAAACAAAAGCAGTTTCCTGATTCTGGAAGCATTGTTAAAACTGAGGCAAATCTGCGATTCGCCTTCGATCTTGTCGGGTGATGAGGATTTCGGCAATGAATCGGCTAAGCTTGAAGAAATTGTAAGAGAGATCGAGGAGAATGCTTCGAATCATAAGATTTTGATTTTCAGTCAGTTCCTGGGAATGCTGGATCTGATCCGGCAGCATTTGGAAAAAGTGAACATTCCTTACGAGTATCTGGATGGACAAACCGTTGATCGCGCAGGCCGTGTAAACCGTTTCCAGAATGACCAGACTTGCCGGGTGTTCCTGATGAGCTTGAAAGCGGGAGGTGTGGGCCTTAACCTCACGGAAGCGGATTATGTTTATCTCGTTGATCCATGGTGGAACCCAGCGGTAGAAAGGCAAGCCATTGACAGGACGCACCGGATAGGGCAGACGCGCAAAGTGTTTGCCTATAAAATGATTTGCAAGGATACGATTGAAGAGAAAATTCTTTTGCTTCAGCAGCGGAAGCAAGATCTGGCGGAAGACCTGGTTGGCGGAGAATCAGGTTTTATCAAAAAATTAAGTCAAGAAGACATTATGGGCCTTTTTAGTTAAGCGCCCATAGTGTCTTTAATTATTAAGCAATTTCGTTCCCGACGAAATGTTAAGCAGGCTGTTGTTCATCAATTTCACCGAACTCACCGACTGCGAGGAACTATCTAAGGAAGTAAAATCAAATAAATCGGATTTTGACAGAATAGTCACTTCCTGCGCTTGGCGTGAGTTGGATAATTCCTGGTTTGCCAATTCACCACTTCTATCTATTGAGGGAATATTGTACATTTTTTCCACATTCCCACCCGTCATTGCTTTGTAACGTGCCTCTTTTTGTATTACACAAAGTCCTAGTAAAAAGGTGGCTATGAGCAACGTATGTTTATTTTTCATATTTAAGATGTCTATTTTTTAAGGGTCCTTTTCAGACAACTACAACACAAAGAGCAATTTTCGCTCCAGATGGTTGTAACCGTTAAAAAATTATTTTAGTACAAAAAAGTGACTTATCATTATGTAAAGGCCTTTTTTAACTATTTCAATATATTACGACACAATGGCCGTGAACTCGATCTCAATTAAATATTCCGGCGCAACGAGTTTGCTGATCTCGTAAATCCCCGTAGCAGGCTTGATATCCCTGAAAGAAGCGCCGTGCGCTCTTGCTATATCGTCAAACAGGCTGATGTCCGTGGTAAAAATGCGTGTTCTCACAACATCATTTAAACTGGCTCCGGCTTCCTGCAAAACCTTTTCGATTCTTTCAATAATGTTATTCGTCTGAGCAAAAGCATCGTCTGCCTTTACTTTTTCTCCGTCAACGATGGCAACAGTGCCTGCAACTTCTATAATGTTACCGATGCGCACCGCGCGGCAGTATCCCATTTTGTCTTCCCAAGGAGAACCAGATAGTATATTTTGTCTTGACATGGCGTTGATAGTATAATGATGTAAATATAAAACTTAATTCCGTGATTCCTCGAAAAGTGCAAGTGCGAGCCGGATCTGTCCGTAGTCGAATTGCTCGTTAAGCAGCTCGAAAAGGGGTTTGAGCGGATCGTTTTTTCCAACCTGGATTTCCTGTGCAGCTTGAATTATCGTATTATATGCCTGATTATCAATAAGTCTTCGTAAATCAATGTTGTGACCATCTTCTTTCAGCTTAATTAAATGTGAAATAATGGTGACTGTACTGAGATCACGTTTTTCTGCAATTATTTTTAAAGAGTAACCTTCCTGATACAAATCCAGTGTTTCTACATAGGTCATTCCCTTTACCACACGTGTTCCGGGCTTCGTATTTTCCCTTGCAAAGGCCAGAATTTCGTTAATGAATGTTTCGCCATAACGACGGAATTTCTCTGCACCAATCCCTGAAACGGCTTTCATCTGCGCCTCCGAAATTGGCTTTTTCTGCGCCATCTCTGAAAGCGTTGCATCGCTGAAAACGACATAAGGCGGAACGCCCAGCGCGTCGGCCATTTGCTTTCTTAATATGCGCAGGCGTTCGAACAATGCATCGCGAATGATTTCCTGCTTCGGTTTTTCTTTCGGAACCAGCGCTTCTTCCTTGGCTTTGCGTTCGGAAATCGGAATGAATTTCACGAGCTCTACTTTGCGTTCGCCTTTCAAAACCTGCTTGCTCACCGGATTTAGTTTGAATGAATGTGCTTCGTCGTACGCAATGTCCATCACGCCGGAGTTCAGCAGCTGGCCAATGTATTCCGCCCATTCTTCCCTGCGAAGCTCGTTACCGACGCCAAAGGTGGGAAGCCGGTCGTAGCCGTGTTGCAGAATGTTGCGGTTACGGCTTCCCCGCAAAATATCGATCAGCATCCCCATCGCTATTTTTTGGTCGGTGCGCGCAATGCCGGAAAGGGCTTTCTGGGCGATAACGGTGGCATCGAACCGCGTTCTTGGGTTTCTGCACACATCGCAGTTTCCGCAGTCGTAATCCACGGCTTCATTGAAATAGCTGAGTAAGATGCGCCTCCGGCAAATGTCCGCTTCCGCATATTGCTTCATCCGGTTCAGTTTGGCGTGCAAAAGCTCTTTCTGCTCGGCAGATTGATCCGAATTGTTGATCATATCTTGCCTGGTAATGATATCCAGGAAGCTGTAAAAAAGCACGGTGTCCGAAGGAGAACCATCACGCCCTGCCCGCCCGATCTCCTGGTAAAAGCTTTCGACATTTGAAGGCAAGTTGTAGTGAATAACCCAGCGCACATTGGATTTGTCAATCCCCATTCCGAATGCAATGGTGGCTACAATCACCTGAATGTCATCTTTCAGAAATTGCTCTTGTACGCGAGAGCGTTTATCCGGCGCCAGACCTGCGTGATAATATTCGGCTTTGAAACCGGCGTTTTTCAGGCTCGCCGCAACAGTTTCGGTTCCTTTACGGCTCAGACAGTAAATGATGCCGGCCTGTCCCTCGTGTTTTTTCAGAAACTCCTGGATTTGCTGCATGCGTTTTCTACCCGGAAGCACGCTCAGGTTAAGGTTGGGCCGGTCGAAACTAGCGATGAATGTTTCGGCAGATTCAATGTTCAGCTGTTTCAGAATGTCCCTGCGTGTCACGCGGTCGGCGGTTGCTGTTAATGCAATGACCGGAATGTCAGGAAAGCGCATTTTTAAAGTGTTCAGCTGGCGATATTCCGGGCGGAAATCGTGGCCCCAGGACGAAATACAGTGCGATTCGTCCACAGCAAACAACTTTACATTCCACTCGCGTAAAAAATCAAATGTATTTCCCGAAAAAAGGCGTTCGGGTGCAATGTATAGCAACTTCAATTCGCCTGTTTTTGCTTGCCACATCACGCTATCCTGCTCAGCGCCAGACAGGGATGAATTCAGAAACGCCGCATTCACCCCGTTCCCCCGCAATGCTTCCACCTGATCTTTCATCAACGCGATCAAGGGTGAGATAACAACGGTCAGGCCGTCTTTGAGTATGGCGGGAATCTGGAAACAGACTGACTTTCCGCCGCCGGTCGGCATGAGGACGAGGCAATCTTTGCCTGCCATGACGGTGTCGATGATTTCGGCTTGCTGCGGTCGGAAGGAGTCGTAACCAAAATATTTTTTAAGTGCTTCTAGTTTGTTGTCTTGCATTGGATCTTGAAAAAGAGGTCAAATTTTGGGATTAATTACGGGCAATCAAAAACATTTAATCAAAACTGATACATTACCTGGGCCTTCAACTCGCTGCGTTTGTCACCTTGAATTTCATTCAGGCCGGAGCTGATTTTGTCCAGATTTGCATAGCGTGTTTGTGACCACCTGAGCCACAGCTTCATATTTTTGGAAACAGCATAACGCGCCATGAGATAATGCCGGGTGCCGGCGTCGTAATAGGCGGGAATGGAGAAGGCGTAAAGCATATCTTTTTCGTACACATATTGTCTGCTGTCGTAATCATCCGTTTTGAAATAGGCGAGGCGGGCACTCAGTTCCAGCCTGGGAAATTGCCAGCTTACGTCTTGCAAAAGGGTGAAACCATTTGATTTTGAAATCTTTACATAGGCCAGATTGCCGCTTTGTAAGCGTGTTTTAAGAGAAAATCGGAGCGGCTTTTCATATTCAACATTGATTGTTGCCGTTTTGCGGATTGTGGAAACGAGCCCATCTTCGTTCGCGCTATCTGACGGCGCATTGCGCTGTTTTTTCTTCTGGTGATATAAAGCGTAAGCATTAAATCGCTTGTTAGGCTTCCAGAGAATGTGGAAATAATAATCATAACCTTTCGAAGGCGCGTCTACCAGATATTTCAGCCAGGGAAATTTGAAATAATCATAATAGGCACTCAGCTTCCAACGCCGGTCCGGCGCGTAACGAAAGCCCGCATAACCGCCCGTTTCATTGATCGGTCGCGTGGCTTCGGCAATGGCGTTTCCGTAAAATGTATGAAAATTGCGGTCGTAATGCCGGCCTAAAAAGCTGAGATCGAACTTTTTACCTAATGCTGCTATTAAGCCTGCTATGGCGCCGTAACCTCCGCTTTTCGAGCGCGCCGCTTCTCCGAAAAAATGAATGTTTTGCCATCGGTAATCTCCATGCAGGCCAACAACAAGATTGTGTTTCCCGGAAAATTCATAGCGGTTGTAAGCCGCATTCCGCTTCTGTAATTTAATGTCATAACCCGTATTCAGCCATGTGAAGCCAAGCTGGCCAGCTTTGGAAGGCAGCTTAAAGAGCAAATGCATCCCGATATTTTGTTCCAAAAGATTATTATGCTTGTCCCGCTCGCCGGCTGTCCGATGGTAACCGGTGACGGGTAAGGAGCTGGCTATGTGCTCACGATCGTCTTTCGCGTCATTAACAGTTGCGTCTCTTTTGGTATAAGAATAAAATGTTGTCAGCTCAAAATGCTTTGACAATGAAAATGTCGCTGCGGCTCCCCGGAAAAAGTTGGATTCCAATGCAGAAGTGTAAGGTTTTAAGCCTAATGTGCTTCTGTATGTGGAGCTGATGACCTCTGCACCTTTGCCAAGCGAAAATCCCGCGGCCATTACAAGTCCTTGCCCAGCCTGCATTTGATAATCCCCAATGATCAGGTTTTTGATCTTTCCCTGATTCATAATCTGTACATGGAATGAGGAAAAATCCGAGCCGAGAATTTGCCGTTTTGCATTCCAGTGCCACCACACTTCGCCCGCATCTTTCTCCATAGCGAAGCCGTAACTGTAAACTCCCGCGCGGGAATTCCTGTATTTCAAATATCCGTAAACTGGTTTTCCGTTATATCTTGAAGCCGTAGATCCGGAATCAGCAGGCAGGAAGCCTTTTTGTTTTTCCAACAATTTTCCGGAGCGGACGATCAGGAAATGTTGCGAAGGGTTTTTCAGCGACTCAGCCAGGGACAATGTGCGCGAATGGGCCGTCACAAAAGGCAGTAACCGATAAATGGCGGCCAGATCAAAATCAGGAATGGCTTGTAGTTCGTAGAGGGAAATGAGCGGGCCGAGTTGCTCGCGGTATTTGAAAAAGGAATTTAACTGTTTTTCTGAAAGGAGCATTAAAGCCGCCAATTCGTCACGGGTTGCCTTATTAATGTCTATCGGATCAGCATATAATGCGAAAAGCGATTCGTAGAGTTCGCTGTAATCAGCCTCTTCGGAAGGATCGGCGATCAGGTTTTGGATGAAGGCATCAATGTCAATCTCCCTGCGCGGCGGCTCCTGGGCAAAAAGGTTTTTGGGACTCAATAAAAAAATGAGCGTAAGGACAATGCATGGCAGAACCGCCCGATCCCGGATTTTTGACCTAAAAGCGTATGTTAATGTATTTAGTTTAATCATACGCTTTTGGTTTTAGTGAAAGGTTAAAAGGCTTTTAAACTCAAATCCAGACTCCTTGCCTGGTGTGTTAATGCGCCGCTGGAAATGCCATCAATGCCGGTTTCCGCCACCGCGCGCAATGTTTTTTCCGTAATATTTCCCGATGCTTCCGTTTCGTACCGTCCGCCAATGCGTTTTACGGCCTCGCGCAGGTCATCGAGTGAAAAATTATCCAGCATAATAATGTCGACCATCCCCACACGCAGCACTTCGTCGACTTCTTTGAGATTTCTGGTCTCTATTTCAATTTTCAGGTTTTTACCCAATTTTTGCCTGTAAGCACTCGCGCGCAAAATGGCCGGTTCGATGCCTCCTGCATAATCCACATGGTTGTCTTTCAACATGATCATGTCGTACAAGCCCATCCTGTGATTTACCGCACCGCCGATTTTTACAGCTAATTTTTCAAAAAAACGAAAATTAGGTGTCGTTTTTCTGGTGTCGAGCAGCTTTACGGGCAAGTCTTTGATCAGATCCGACATCTGGCGGGCGTAGGTTGCAATGCCGCTCATGCGCTGCATTGTGTTGAGAACCAGCCGTTCAGCTTTCAGGATCAATCGTGCATTCCCTTCAACGGTAAATACCACATCCTTGCTTTTGACGTAAGTTCCGTCAAGAAGTAACACATTTATTTTTAGGGGGGGGTAATTATAGGCTGCGGCCGTCTCGTCAAAAATGATCTGGGCCACCTCAACGCCCGCCAGAATTCCATCCTGTTTCACAAGTAATTGTGCGCGCTTGGTCGCATTTTCGGGCACGCAGGAGAGGGAAGAATGATCGCCGTCGCCAATATCTTCCAGCAAAGCAAGCCGAATCAGATCGCGAAGTTCATGGGGATTGGTTTCCATATTACTTATGGTTTTTGATAAAGGTTATCGGTGTGAAATAAAGGAAGTCGTTGACTACTAGTAAGTGTGCTGGCGAAATGCCATGTTATAGCGCAGTGCCAGGGACCAAACCGTCGACTTGGCGGCTATTGATTCGTCGGGAGAATTAATTCTTCTTTGGAGAAAACGGCCGTCAATAAATAAATTATGTGCCAGCGAATAGCTTGCCCGCAGGTCCGTGTAAGCAGTGGAGGCTTTAATGCCCTGGCCGATCGTCTGATTCAGATCGCCGTTCCGGTTATCGTAACTCTTTGTAATATCGCTGCCAAAGTTGGTATTTTCATCGGGGTCTTTTCCCTGGTTGGCCATCATAATGGTCCCGTAAAAAGACAGCCGGGAAGTGGCTTTATAACGGATTATGCCGAGATATTCACGGAAATTCGCGCCCAACGGATGTGTTAATGATTGTCCGTAATGTACGTAATTGGCACCACCGTCCTTATGCGAATAGGTGTAGGGTCGAACCACGTTGTATTCTGCCTGCAAATCCAGGTTAGGCACGCCAAATGCATCCACATACTTCCCTCCAAGCTGAAAACTATATTTATTCGTCCAGGAACCGCTGCCGTTAAAAAGGAATTTGGTTAAAAACTCATCAAGTACAAACTGGCTGTAAATGGAAGCCTTGTTAGCAACCAGCCAACGGAAATCGAAACCTAAAATGGCATTGTCCTTACTTCCCAGATAAGATTCCACATAACGATAAAAAATGATCGGGTTCAGATAATTCAGATCATAACCGCCGCCTACGGAATCCCTGTTAAAAACCTCTGCCTCAAATACACCAATATTGATTTTGTCCGTTAAGTTGACGCTCAAATGGTGAATTGCCGCAAACTTTTTACGTCTCAGGAGCCCGTCGGTTTGATATGAACGGGTATTGGCATTGATCATGCTGGTGTACAAGTTGGTATAGCGGAATTTACCAAGCTGTGTATCAAGTCGTAAGAATAAATAAGGGCTGCTGTTATCTGACAGGATCAATGACCTGAAACCGCTTCCGAACACATTATGATCGTGCCCGAACTTCACATTAATGCTCTTTAACGGTCTGAATGTAATGTAGCCTCTTGCCGTAAGATAGTCGATGCCACGGTTCCGGGTTGCTTTGGCCAGTCCTTCACCCGGGAAACTGTAAATATTTTTGAAATCATCAACATAGCGCGGGAAACGGCCCTGCGTATCTGTTACATATGTATAAAATCCCAGCTTCTCATTGATCATCCCCCGAATTTCCACACCTCTGCTGGTTCCCCATAATCGGTTTGGTGTCGAATCCTCATTTCTGCCGAACTTTTTACCGTAGCTGTTATCGCTGCCTATGAAGTTGGTTGTAGTAAAGTTAAAATGCAGGTCGAAATCTTGGTTGTGAATGCTGTAAAGGTCGGCGGGGTGATTGAAAAATCTGCGTTTTTTTCCGGGCGGCGGATCCTTAAAAAGGCCTAATCTGGCCAATTTATCGTATTTCAGGGAATCCGTAGCGATCATTCCATTTGTCCACTCCCAGCTATCCTCCCGCAAATAATCAATGGTTTCCCAGTCGCGGTCCGTCAGATTTATTGTTCCTTCCTTTAATATGGAGTCTGTTAACGCAACAATTGCTTTACGCTCAAAGGGCTTGACATTGGAATGAAAACCTTCTGTGAATTTGCCCCTTTTGATCTCTAAACGATCAATTAAATGGTAATAATCGTCATTGAAAGGAACAAAAGAACTTTGTGCATGTACGTATGACAGGGATATCAGTGATAAAATCAATATTTTGAAAAGCCGGATAATTCCTTGATCCATAGGCAAAAAAAATCTACTGTTCACACCATTCACCGTTTGCGGATGATTTTTCAAATAACTCTTCCAAATTACGTCAATGAATTTGTATTATCTTGCATGGAGTAGTTTAAAAAACTGTCCTTCCTATGTTTTTACTTTCCCAAAAACCTTCCATCGCCGATCATTATCTGGCCGAATTGCGTGACGTAAATTTGCAGAAAGACAGGATGCGATTTCGCAGGAATTTGGAGCGGATAGGAGAGTTGCTGGCCTACGAACTTTCTAAAACGCTCACATTCAAAACGGAAAAAGTAGAGACGCCTCTCGGACAAGCACCGTCCCGGTCATTGCTCCAACCCGTGGTCCTGGCCACGATTTTGCGTGCCGGACTGCCTTTGCACGAGGGTTTTTTGAATATGTTTGATAAGGCCGACAATGCATTTATCGGCGCTTACCGGGGTCATCACATCAATGCGGAAGAGGAGTTTGAGGTTGAAATGGACTACATTACCAGTCCGGACCTGACGGGTAAAATATTAATATTAATAGATCCGATGCTTGCCACGGGACGGTCGATGGAAAAAGTATATCACGCTTTGCTCCGCTTCGGCATACCCGCACAAACGCACATTGCATCCGTAATTGCCAGTCCCGAGGGCGTTGAATATCTACAAAAACGCATTCCGCACTGCCGGTTATGGCTAGGCGCAATCGATCAGAAGCTCAACGAGCACTGGTACATTGTTCCCGGACTCGGCGATGCGGGCGATCTGTCTTACGGCGAAAAGTAAGCCGGTTTCTAGTTCAGCAATTCATCAAATGTAATAGAGACGTAATAAGTTGAGCCTACATTAGGGCTTCCGTAAGCCTGAATGTAAGATTTGCCCAGTAAATTGGTGCCGCCCAGCTTAATGATCGATTTTAATGCATTGACCTTATAACTCACCTGCGCATCCAGCACGCTTACCGCAGGCACACGCGTGTTTGAGAATATCGGCACATTCGTAGTGCTGGGCAAAACGAAGCTTGACTCCCACAAAAACGCCTGCTGATATTTATAGGCAATGTTGAATCCAACTGAATTATTACTTGTAATTCTTCTCCCGAAAGAGAGGTTATAGCGGTATTTTGGCGTATTAAATTGCGAATACTGCACTTCTGGTGATGGTTTGAAGTCACTCAGCTCGTTGTTGGCAACATTACCGCCTACATTGAATCCTTTTGGCAGTGAATAAGTCAGGCCTAATGCAAATCCGCGCGTCGTAATGGTTTCCGTTGTGTTCACCGTTCTGGAATAGCCATTGAAATTCCCAACACCTATCCCCGATTCGATTGGAAGGCCGGGAGATGCAGCAGCTGTGGGCACGACAATCACCGTTCCGCCGATGAAATTTTTGTATTTACTAATGTAATAATACGCATCAACGAAAAGCTTTTTACCAATAACAGCCTTATAGCCAATCTCATAGGAGGCTATGCGTTCAGGTTTCAACTTGGCTGGTTTGTATTTAGGCAGTTTTTCCAATGCATATGCTTTGGCCAGCGTCGGCACCAAGCCAGGAACTTGCGCGGCCAGAATGCCCGGAAGCTGAGCAGAAAGAACGCCCGGCAAAGTCTGGTTCACACCCGCTGTAATCGCTGCCTGAATGGCATCAGGATTATTAGGAATGGCCCCCGCAGCAACACCCTGGTTTACTGCTGTTGTCACCTGTGCTGTTACGGCTGCCATGATGGCCGTAGTAGCTTGTTGCGTAACGGCTGCTTTGGCATAGTTCGTTGCATTTTGCACAATGCTCGGGTCACTGGCAATGACTTGTTTTATAGCATCTTCTGATAAATTCTGCCTTAAAATACCATTGGAAAGATTATACCGGGCATCAAATTCAGGTAAACCGCCGATCAATGTCCCGGATGGTGTTCTGAGGTCAATGTATTGGTTTTGGGTGGTAGGGATGCGGAAACCGGTCTGGTAAGATAGGCGAATGTTGTGCTCACCGAATGTGGTTACGGCCGAAACTCTGGGGGTAAACTGTCCATCAAAATTTTCGTTTTTATCATACCGGATCGAAGCTGTCAGTTTCAAATGATCGCTTAGCAAATTTTTGCCAGCCTGTAAAAAAGCACCGAATTCCGAAATCGGGATTTTTCCATTGCGGCCTTCTTTGGTGTCTGCAAATAATGTCCCCGCAGATCTCAGCTCGTAAAGGCGGTAATTGGCGCCCGCCAGCAGCTCGACGAATTTGACCTGGTTTTTAAAATTATAAAATCCTTCAATGTGATAAAGATTGGTTTTATCAGCAAAACCGCCTCCGCCATTCACGATCGGCAGATTTCTGTATTTATCCAATAACTGATCATACGCTGCGGTTCCCGGCATCGGCATACCTTTGTCTGCCACGCCGCGTGCTGCCAGATGTGCTTGCTCCTCCGGCATTCCGGCACCTCGTGCGGTCGCAAAAGCGCCTACATATTCGCCAAACCAGGTGGCATGCGGCTTGAAATCATTAAGCATGGAAACTGCGGCTAACCCGGCCAGATACGATTTTCCCGAACGCTCCTGCGTGGTGTAGGCCCGAACTGTGAAATTATCGGCTTTCAGTTCGAGCTTGGCTTGCGTCAGGTTGAAGTCGCGGAGCGAATAGCGGCCTGTTCCGGTGTAAACTGTTGTTCCATAGCCATAATTGACCTGTGCAATGGCTTCTATTTTCTCATTGATCCTGTAATGAACAGCCGCATTGGCTTTGAAACTTTTGGTATTGTAATCCACAATGTCTTTTTCCTGGTAACCCGTGCGGCTTACAAATGTATTCGGAACCAGTGCTACTGCGGCTTGCGGGATCAGGCCGTTGGCAGCCAATGTGCCGGCAACAGCATTGATGTTGGTCTGGACCTCATCCCCGTAAATATTCACGCCATCGTAATCGTTATCGGTTCCTGCACCGCGCCTCGGATCGGATGCGCCGCCTACATTTAAATTATTGTAATTCGTTGCTTCCCAGTCTTTTGCGGTAATGTAGGACAGGTTGACTTTGAATGCTACTTTATTATTAAATGCCTTGGCATAGCGAATGGTGCCGTCTATAAATGGCGTCGTAGCTTGGGAGCGGTTGGACTCGTGCATCACGCCCGACTTCACATTGGCACTTAATCCCTGATATAAAAACGGGCTTTTGCTGTTCATAAGGATCAGCCCGTTAATCGCATTAGGTCCGTAAAGTGCGGAAGCGGCACCTGGTAAGACTTCGACATTCTCAACATCCAGCTCAGACATGCCGATGATATTATCCAGGGGAAAATTTAAACCCGGCGCCTGATTATCCATCCCGTCGATCATCTGGACCGTCCGCGGATTACCCGTGCTGCCAAACCCCCGCATGTTTACTGATTTGAACAAAACACCCTGCGTAGTCATATCAATGCCTTTGAGATTGGCCAATGCGTCGTAAAAATTAGCCGACGGCGTTTCCCTGATATTTCGGATGTCCATTTTTTCAATGGCAACGGGCGATTTCATAACGCTTTCTTCTACCCTCGAAGCCGCAACAATAATTTCCTGACCCAAAATCACCTGCTCCACCAGCTTAATGTCCAGTTTGGACATGCCACCGGTCACTTCTATCTCCTGCGTTTGAAATCCAACGGATGAAACAATTAGTGTAAAAGGCGGACTGGAAGTCGTAGTAAGATTGAATGCGCCTTTATTGTCTGTAATGGTCCCGGTTACTTTTCCTTTAACCTGGATACTCACACCGGCAAGTGGCTCCGCGGTCGTGGATTCGGTGATTATGCCATTGACTGTAATCTGTCCGTACGCATTGGAAACAAACATTATGACCCAAATAAATGGGCATAATCTTAGCATTGTAGACAAGTGTTTCATGGTTTTAAGTGGGTTGATGTTCTTCCAGCAAGTTAAAAGAATATTACAGTATCACATAGCATAATTATACTATTTTTTCTTCAAATCATTTTAAATTATACAATCTTGGCATGTTTGAATTTTTAGAAGAATTTGGCCATGTGTGATTCGGCAACTAAGTGAAAAATGTGCTATACGGCGAAAAGAGCGCATTAATCCCATTTTCTGGGCTCATTGGTTCGTTTGCATTGGTCATAAGTGGGCGTTTATCCGTAGCTTTGAGTAGTTTTTCATAGTGTGGATAAATAAAATTACCTTTCACAATGCAGGATTCTTATGTAATTATAATGGCCGGTGGAGTTGGTACGAGGTTCTGGCCTTTCAGCAGAACAGACTTCCCTAAACAGTTTCACGATGTGTTGGGAACCGGTAAGACACTTTTGCAGCAGACAGTTGATCGTTTCGACGGCGTTTGCCCGATCGAGAATATTTATATCGTAACAAGTCATGAATACAAGGGCATTGTTAAGGAGCAGATTCCGTCTTTAACGGATGATCAGATCCTTTGCGAGCCCAACAGGCGTAATACTGCACCTTGCATTGCTTACGCTTGTTACAAGATCGCAGCTAAAAATCCGAATGCAAATGTGGTTGTGGCTCCGGCTGACCATATTATTTTGAAGGAGGAAAATTTCAGGGACACTATTAATATCGCCCTGGGTGCTACGCGTAACGAGGACATTCTGGTGACGCTGGGAATTCAGCCGAGCCGTCCCGACACCGGATATGGCTACATTCAATACATTCCGGACAAACTGACGGTTAAGAAAGTAAAGTCGTTCACAGAGAAGCCACATTTGGAATTGGCGCTTCAATTCCTGGATAGTGGTGATTTTGTATGGAATGCGGGGATTTTTGTGTGGAACATTAATGCTTTCAAAAAAGCGTTAAAAAAGTTTCAGCCTAACATTGCCGAGATCTTTGAAGGTGGGGACGCTCATTATTATCTTGAAACCGAAGACGCATTCGTTCAGCGGGCTTACCAGCATTGCGGCAGCATTTCTATCGACAACGGAATCATGGAAAAGGCTGATAACGTGCATGTTGTGCTAAGTAATTTTGGATGGTCGGATCTGGGAACCTGGAAGTCGCTTTACGAAGTTTCTGAAAAAGACGCTAATCTGAATGTTACAGACGGCAAGCTGATCCTGCATAACACGACGAATTCTATCATCAAAACACCAAAAGACAAATTAGTAGTTGTCAACGGCCTGGACGGCTTCATCGTCGCCGAGTACGACGGCGTTTTGCTCATCTGCCGTAAAGAAGACGAGCAGAAAGTGAAAGAGTTTGTGGCGGAAGCGAAGGAGATTGATTTGAAATACGTTTAGAAGCAACTTGTTAAAGCCAGACCGAACGGTCTGGCTTTCTGGTTTTTAATGTGTAGATTTGTTTTAGTATTGCAATTTAAACAATGCTTTCTATGTCTAACCGGGAGTTGAAATCTGAGGTCATCCGACTTGTCAATCAGTTAGATGAAAACCGTATGGAAGACTTACTGCTTTCGATACGTTCTTTTATGGAACATCAAAACCTGGACAACGGCATTGACGCAAATTCTCCGGAATTACTCAAAGAACTCAACCAATCTTTACTTCAAGCAGAATTAGGACAACTGATTTCCAACAATGATGTCTTAACAGAAGTAAAGCGTGGCTTACGAGATAAAATGGACTCCGCTCGCAAAGGATAATTACTTTGAAACGGTATCCTACATTTATGATACCTGGGGAGAAACAAGTGCCGAAAAATTTACAGACGATCTTGAAGCCAGTTTGAAGAACCTGGAACGTTTTCATTTTATAGGCAAACCTTACCCTTTATTGCCATCAGTTCGCGAGTTGGTATTAGGCAAGCACCAAAGCTTGTTTTATACTGTATTTGAGAATACAATTTTGATCCTAAACCTGATCGATTCGAGAAGGAAGATTTAATTTCTGCCCGGCAGCACCTTTTCAATCTCAAAAAACCTAACATCCGCTTTTACATTCTCTAAAATCTTTTGCGAGCGCTCTGGTCTTGCGTCGGTGATGAAGACCTGGCCGAGGAAGCCGGTGTCTATTAGTTCGATTAGTTTTTGGATGCGGCGGTCGTCGAGTTTGTCGAAGATGTCGTCGAGCAGCAGGATGGGTGTTTTTTCTTTTTCTTCTTTCAGTAATTCAAATTGCGCCAGCTTCAATGCGATTAAAAAAGACTTCTGCTGGCCCTGGGACCCGAATTTTTTGAGCGTAACACCGTCAATTTCAAATGTGTATTCGTCCTTGTGAATGCCTTTTCCGGTTCGTTGTGCATGTAAGTCGCGGGCGCGGTTCTTTCGGAATTCAGCGGCAAAATTTTCACTGGAGACTTCGCTTTCATAGATTACTTCCACCTGTTCATGCCCGCTGCTCAAAAACTCATAGCTTTTCAGGAACAATGGTACAAACCGCTCCATGAATTTGCTGCGGTGATTGTAAATCCGCTGGGAAAGGATGATTAGCGGCTCATTATAGGTTTCCAGCAGATCTTCATCCACATAGTTGCGCTCTGCAAAAAGCTTCAAAAGACCATTTCGCTGGCTTAAAATCTTGTTATATTGAAGAAAATCAGTGAGATAACCCGGAGTGGCCTGTGCCAGGACGCCGTCAAAAAAGCGTCTGCGCTCCTCGCTGCCGTCGCGGATCAGGTCGGTGTCGTTGGGCGCGATCAAAACCAGCGGAAATAAGCCAATATGGTCGCTTAGCCGGTCATAATTCTTTTTATCGGCCATGAAAATCTTGCGCTGGCCGCGCTGCATGCTGCAAGTGATCTGGGTATTTCTGCCAGAATCTTTGAAAACACCATCCAGCACAAAGAAATCAGCCGTATGACGGATGCCCAGCGCATCCTGGTTATGAAAGGCGCTTTTGGTAAGACTCAGGAAATAAATGGCGTCCAAAAGGTTCGTTTTTCCACTCCCATTCTCCCCAACCAGACAATTTACATGTTCCCCAAAGGTGAAGGCTTTCTCTTCATAGCTTTTAAAGTATGTAAGATGGAGCTTTTCTAGCCACATGAACTTCTTTGTTATTTAGTTTATGCTTATTTTCGCAAATCATATGCGTGAGTACGGCAAAAACAGACTCTGTTCAAACCTCAAACTTTAAGACAAAGTTCTGTCTTTATAAACGAGAACCAAATACATGGCCACCGTTACTGAAAAAAAGAAAAAATCAGACCCAAAGAGTTTACAGCATCCGAAGGAACAATATATGTTCTGGTTCGAGAATATGCTTTTACAGCGTCGTTTTGAAGAAAAAGCCGGCCAGTTATACGGTCAGCAGAAAATCAGAGGATTTTGTCACTTGTACATTGGCCAGGAAGCCTGCTCTTCCGGAGCCGTTACTGCGCTGAAAGAAGGCGACAAATACATTACTGCTTACCGCGATCACGGCATTCCGCTGGCACTGGGAACATCTCCCAATGCGATCATGGCTGAACTTTATGGAAAAAAGACAGGGACAACCAAAGGAAAAGGTGGTTCCATGCACATTTTCGATAAAGAAAAAGGCTTTGTAGGAGGTCACGGAATCGTAGGGGCGCAGATCCCGCTGGGAGCTGGAATCGCCTTTGCTGAGAAATATAACAAAACCGGAAACCTTTGCATTTGCTATTTCGGTGATGGTGCAATTCGCCAGGGAGCTTTTCACGAAGCATTGAATATGGCCATGAGCTGGAAATTGCCGGTGATTTTCGTTGTGGAAAACAATGGATATGCCATGGGAACTTCGGTGGCAAGGTCTTCCAATGTTACAGAGCTTTATACATTGGGTGAGGCTTACGACATTCCCTCTGAACCCGTTGACGGAATGAGCGTTGAGGCTATCCACGAAGCGGTTGGCCGTGCAGCTGAGCGCGCGAGAAGCGGAGAAGGACCTACTTTCCTGGAATTCAGGACTTACCGTTACAGAGGTCACTCCATGTCCGATCCTCAGAAATATCGTTCGAAAGAGGAAGTGGAAGAATACAAACACCGCGATCCCATCGAGCAAATCCGCGCTGTGATCCTGGAAAACCAGCTGGCAACGGAAGAAGATCTGGAAAACATTGATAAGAAAGTAAAAGATATCGTTGCAGAATCTGTTCAGTTTGCGGAAGATTCAGAATTCCCTGACGCGAAAGAAGCTTACACAGATGTTTATGTAGAGAATGACTATCCTTTTGTAATGGATTAATCAGTCATAAAGCAATTTAAAAAAAACCCGCCGGATTATTTCGACGGGTTTTTTAAGTAAATTCGGCTTTTATAAATACAGAACAATCTTGTTTTTGCTTTTCAACGTAAATAGAATTTTAGTAATAATATAAGAATATGCCCTTAGACCAGGAATTAGAAAGCGAAGAAGAAGAAGTAGGCAAAGAGATGTCGTTTATCGGGCATCTTGAAGAATTAAGATGGCATGTGATTCGGGCAGGTGGATCTATTCTTGTTTTTGCTATTCTGGCCTTTATATATATTAAAGAAATTTACCATTATGTGATCATCGCGCCTTCGCAGCCTGATTTCTGGACTTACCGGATGATGTGTAAGCTGGCAGAAAAAGTGCAATACGATGATCTGTGTATCAAGGCATTAAACTTCAAATTGCAGGCCATTGGCGTAGGTGATCAATTCACGATGAGTATGACTTCCGCTGTCATCGCAGGTTTGGTGTTTGCTTTTCCTTATGCTTTCTGGGAAGTTTGGCGGTTCATCAAACCAGGGTTGCGGCCATCAGAAAGGAAGTCGGCGAGAGGAGCCGTATTTTATGTAACATTCCTTTTCTTTTCCGGTGTATTCTTTGGTTATTACATTGTAACACCATTGGCTATCAACTTCTTAGCTAATTTCACGCTGGATCCTTCGATCATTAACGAATTCAGCTTATCCTCATATATTTCACTCGTTGCGACATTAACATTGGCTTGCGGAATTGCTTTCCAGCTTCCGATCGTTGTTTATGTGCTTGCAAAAGTAGGAGTGCTTACGCCTTCATTTATGCGCGAATATCGCAAGCATGCCATGATCGTAATCCTGATCGTAGCAGCCGTTATCACGCCGTCTCCCGACATTTACAGCCAGGTTATCGTGGCTATTCCATTGTTCCTGCTTTATGAATTAAGTATTTTGGTTGCAGGAAAAGTAGAAAGAGAAAAGCTTGCTGAGGAAAAAGCACTGGCTAATTCATCAGGTAACGGAGAAATCTAAAAGGGATTTAAAAAATAAAGTTATTACAGACCTCGGCCAATCGGTCGAGGTCTTCTTTTTGGTGGAGTGTGGTGACGGCGATCCTGGTGACGGGCGCATCGTTGACGCTCGGATAGGAAAAGCATGATGCCATAATGCCTTTTACCAACAACGTCTCAAACAAAGCGGAGCCTTCGCAGCAGAATACAGGATAGCCTGGGATGCTTTGAAACAGGTCAGGAAACTGTAAGCGATTCGAGAAATGTTCAACATTTGTGATCAGCAGATCACTTTGGGTCTTGTAATGTTCTATTTCCAAAAGCCTTTTCAAAGCGTAGGCATAAGCGGGCGCGGTTGGGGATGCTCCGGAGAACCAGGCGGAACTGCGAATCGTTTCGGCTGTCCGTGCATCACAGGCGATCACGCCAGCAGGAATGCCTAATGCTTTGTTGAGTGAGGAAACCATCACGACATTGGCCTTGCCAAGCGTCAAAATTGTTTTATAAAGGCCATTTGCTGATTCTCCACATACGCCTAATGTATGCGACTCGTCCACTACGATCCAGACATTGTCCCGCAATGGCAAGCTTGAAAAAACGGAAAAATCAAATGCTTCAACAAGAGGCGAGCCAACGGCATCTGTACAAATGATGTGAGCAGTATCCTCAGGGCTTTCACTGACTTCCCGGATAACATTTTGTGCCCAGTCCGCCCAGGGACCAGCATATACTTTGTGCTCATTTCCCCATAATGCGGGATGCACTTTGGGTGCGTAATGATATTGAATAGATTGAGAGTTGCCCGATTTAGAAATCACCTGCTCAATGATTTTCATCACACATTGCCCTGCCCACATTCCCGATGAAATTAATAAAGCAGATTCTGATCCTATCCAATCTGCCAGTTTTTCTTCCGTCTCAGTATAGACAGACAAGCGAAGTGTGTTATTCCGTGAGCTTCCGAAATGCATTCCATATCGTTCCAGACCTTCATATATGAAACTACGAGAACCTTCGTCGTGTCCCATTCCCAGATAATCTGTTCCGCTGAACCAGAGATATGCCTCGCCATCGCTGGTTAGAACAGAACGGCCGGGAAGATGGTTGGTTTGAAAAGTTTTCACTGAAAACTACGGATCAAAATTCAGGCATTAAGCATTGCGCCGGAGCCTGTGCGGTTAGGAAAAATAATGCGTCCGTAGTCAAAGGTTACACCGGATGCCGGATCATTGTTGATTAACAGTGACCCGTCCATATCCACATAATCCAGCAATGGCAGGAAATGTGCAATGGAAGAGATCCCAACGCTTGTCTCGGTCATACAGCCGATCATCGTTTTCATTCCTAGACTTTTAGCTTCCGCTATCATGCGTTTTGCGGCAGTAGGTCCGCCGCATTTGGTAAGCTTTACATTTATGCCGTGAAACAAGCCGTGGCAGGATTTTACATCACTTTCAACAATGCAGCTTTCATCGGCGATGACAGGAAGCACACATTCGGCAAAGACTTTTTTCATGCCTTCGATGTCATTCGCAGCCAGCGGTTGTTCGATAAATTCAACGCCAAGCTTCTTCAATTCCGGTGCAAAGGCAATGGTCTGCTCTGCAGTCCAGGCACAATTGGCGTCTACTCGGAACAGCGCATTCGTGTGTTTACGCAATTCAGATACAATACGAAGGTCTTCGTTGGTGCCTAATTTTATCTTGTAAACAGGCCAGGGGAGCTCTTTCATTTTAGATACCATTTTCTCAACCGTATCAATGCCGATCGTGAAATTGGTGAGCGGGATGTTATCAATATTTAACCCCCAACTTTCATAAAGCTTTTGATTTTTCTTTTTGGCGAATAGATCATGAGCGGCTTCATCCAGGGCGCATTGTGCAAAGGAATTGTTTTGCAAAAGTGGATGCACCAAGTCCCAAAGCTCTTCGGCACTTCGATAGGCGCCACCTTCAATAATCGTTTTCGCAGTTTCTAGCGACTCGATCATATTCGGGATCGTAATGCCGTAGTAGGGGTTGCTGGTTGCTTCTCCCAGGCCGCTCAAATCGCCGTCACGGAGTTCTACAATCAATGTTGGCTGTACATCGCGTGAATCGTGCGCAATGGTGAATGTATGCCTGAGTTGCAGGTCAAATGTGTGATAGATCAGTTGCATCGGTGAATGTGTTAATTCCGCATATCCAATCCCCAGGAAAGCTTGCTTCGCAATGTATTAAGGAAACTGTCGTCATGCATTTTTATTAATCGCGCGATGAATCCGGCTTTTCTAACGGTTAGTAAGGTGTTTTCATCAACAACCCTTGACCTTGCATCCAGAGAGACCAAGAAATTGTTGCTGCGGCTTTTTACTTCCAGTCTGATGACCGCAGTATCTTCTAAAACCAAAGGCCGGACATTCAAATTATGCGGGCTGATGGGCGTAATAATGAAATTTTGGGAATGCGGAACAAGAACCGGTCCGCCGCAGCTGAGCGAATAACCTGTTGAGCCGGTGGGAGTAGAAATGATCAGGCCGTCGGCCCAGTAGGAGTTCAGAAACTCATCATTGAGATACGTGTGAACCGTAATCATGGACGAAGTATCGGTTTTTGTGATCGTGAAATCATTTAAACCGAAATTCTGGCCATCAAATAAATCGATATTGGATTCTATTTCTACTAATGTCCTTTCGTCGATCCTGTATTGGCTGTTTTCCAGCGCCTGGATCATATCTGTGATCCGCTCAGGAGGAACAGTGGCCAGGAAACCAAGCCTGCCCACATTGATCCCGATGGCCGGGATCTGCCTTTTTCCAACATGTGAAATGGTTTCGAGCAATGTTCCGTCCCCGCCCATACTCACGATCAGGCGTGCGTCAAAAAGTTCGTCGGGTTTTTCGTAAACAAGCTCTGAGTAGTGCGTGATCCCGTTCTGATCCAGAAAATTCCGAAAGGGTTTGGAGAGCTGGACTTCAACTTTCCGGCGAGACAGCTCATTGAACATGTTTTCAATGAACGGGCGGGCGGACTCATTAAAGTTGCGTCCGTGAATTGCTATTTTCATGGAAGAAAAAGTAGATCATCTTGTTTCTTCCGAAAGATACGCGCAAATATGCCGATTCAAAATACCGGCCGTTGAACTAATGTGAAGAAATCAGGTGGCAAGGTATCTCAAAAGCATATCCAATCGCTCCTGATCTACGCTTTCGATCGGGTCATTGGCATGTGCTTCTTCAATTTCGTAACCAAAACGCTCGAGTGTAGCGATAATAGGCGTGATATGCGTCCGGTTGAGTTTTAATGTAAGCTTCGCTTCGTTTAGCGGATTGTAGCTTTCTCCGGACGAATAATAGCTGCTCAGGACCTTTGTGCCGTTGGATTCGATCAAACGGCTGATCTCGGAAAGCGAATAGCTGCGTTCGGCAATTTTAAGCACTATAACAGCTCCTTTTTCCTGAACACCCAGCTCATTGACGAAATGTTCGATCAGATCATTTACTAAAATACTTCCTGCGAAACTCCGGTCTTCATGCAAAACCGGTATAATCAGTAAGCCAAATTGATTTACAAGCCGTAAAAGTTCGTAAGGATGCTGGTCTTCGGAAGCAAAAATATCCTTGTGCTGGATAATGATCTTCGCAAGCGGGTCCGAATTATCAGTGACATCGTAAAGAATGTCCTCGGACACGATTCCCTGATAAATGCCTGCGTCTGCCACGACAAGCTGCTTTACACCAAATTCATCCATCCAGTCCAATGCCGTGCTAACCGAATCGGTCAGTTTCAGGACTGGGATCATGGGATTAATCAGGGTAGCAGCAAGCATATTCAGATCGTCATTTTTCGAATCTATAAAAAAACTATATATGTAACAACTTTCGTATCAAAAGAAATTCCCTCAGAAAACGTCAGGCAACAGGCACTGAAATATGTTTTTCCAGAAAGCTTTCCAGTATCACGTTAAATTCATGAGGGCGTTCCATCATGGGCGCATGGCAGCAGTGATCAATAAAATGCAGCTCCGAACCCGCAATAAGCCTGTTAAATTCATAGCCCACATGCGGCGGCGTGATCGTATCATTCAATCCCCAGACCAATAACGTAGGAACATTGATTTCATGCAGATCTTTCGCAAGATTATGTCGCTGCGCAGATTTTGCTATGCCCACAATGCTCATGCATTTAGGAATGCTCGACGTGGTTTCGAAAACTTCGTCAACCAGGTCCTTGGTTGCCACTTCCGGATCGTAGAATGTATATGCAACACGTTCTTTAATGTAGTCATAACTGCCACGCTTCGGGAAAGAGCCGCCCATTGAGTTTTCAAATAAGCCCGAACTTCCCGTCAAAACCAGTTTGTGAACGTTTTCCTGGTTCTTTAAAGTATACAATAGTCCAATGTGGCCGCCCAGAGAGTTTCCGATCACGGTCACATTCGTCAGGTTTTTAAAGGACACAAAATCTTCCAAAAAGGCTAAAAGCGCTTCCAATCCGGCTTCTCGCGGAGGCAGTTCATAAATAGGAAGCAAAGGAATTATAACGCGGAAGCGACTGGAAAAATGATCTATGATGCCGTCCCAGTTGCTCAACGCACCGAAAAGACCATGCAAAAGCAGTAATGTTTCGCCTTTTCCCTCGTCGATAAACTGAAACCTACCTTCTGCATGTACTGGATATTTCATTCTGTTATTGTGGATTGATTATGATATGGCTCATTTTATAACACTTCAAAGAAACTAGTGCATGATTTCCATAAGCTACAAAACTAGTTAAATTTTTTTATTGGTAACAGACATAAAGTAACAAAGCAAATTCTATTTTCTTGTAAATATTATATTAATAATGTCAAAATTTGAAGCATAACGTAGAATGGTGCAATTTGGTTTACGTTGAATGCAGATGTGCCTGCGATTCTGCCCACTTTCAGGTCCAGGTAAAAAAATGCCATTTCATACTTCGTTTCAGGAAAGATAATGTGTAACCGAAATTTAGTTACATTTTAGACTTATCCTGATTAGAAAAAAATTAAAACACGATTAATTAACATGACGCCCCGAAAAGCATTTTCCACAACTCTCGGATTCTGTATCTTACTCATTTCATCCAGCACTTTTCAGGCGTTTGCCCAGACAGTCATGCCGCTTTATCCCGACAAAATTCCGAACTCCATTCAAGTGCCGGATGAGGAGACGAATGTTGATCAGATCGCTAGGAAAGTGTCCCGGCCCACATTAACGGTTTATCTGCCGCCTGCGTCAGTCGCAACCGGAGCAGCAGTGATCGTTTGTCCGGGCGGTGGTTACGGCGTGCTAGTGATGGAGCGAGAGGGACACCAGGTGGCCAAAGCGCTTAACAAAGCGGGCATTGCAGCGATGGTGCTGAAATACAGGTTGCCGGACGACAAAATTATGTCCGATAAGTCGCTGGGGCCGTTACAGGATGCGCAGCAGGCGATCAAGACGGTCCGGGAAAAGGCGGAAAAATGGAAGATTAACCCCGCAAAGATTGGCATTATGGGCTTCTCAGCCGGCGGACATTTAGCCGCGACCGCAGGGACACATTATGACAGCACATTTATTGCCAACCCAATGAAAACCAGCCTCAGGCCGGATTTTATGATCCTGGTATATCCGGTGATCAGTTTGATGGACATTATCGGGCATAAAGGTTCGAGCAGCAATCTGCTCGGAAAGACGCCGACGAAGGAGAAGCTTAAATATTTTTCCAATGAACTGCAAGTCACCAAAAGCACGCCACCCACGTTTTTGACGCATGCGGGTGATGACACGGTTGTGCCGGTTTCCAACAGCATTCAGTTTTATGAGGCGCTTAATGCGGTGAGCATTCCAGCCGATATGCACATTTATTCCAAAGGCGAGCACGGGTATCTTAAAACGCCTGCTTTCAGCGAGTGGTTTGGTCGTTGCCTGCATTGGATGAAAGTCAACGAATTTTTGCCTTCGAAATAACCTTATAGCAGGCCTTCAAACACGCCGGGAGCAAGTCCGAAGAGGATAGTCAGGAATGTGGCAAGCAATAAAATCACCTGATAAAATGGGGCAACGCGGATTTTGATCAAATCTCCTTCTTTTAAATAAGACGAAATGATCACGCGGAAATAGTAATAAATACCCACCGCGGACATCAACACGGCAATAACGGTGATCCAGATAATTCCTCGGTCTGCCGCGCTGGTGAAAATGAAGAACTTACCCCAGAAACCGGCTGTCAGGGGAATCCCTGCCAATGATAGCATGGAAACCGCGAGCACGAATGCCAGCATAGGATTTTGTTTAGCCAGACCATTGAATGCTTCGTAGCGCTCGTTAGGCTGTCCTTCGAGTGTTTTTTCTCTGGAAACCAACATTAGTACGCCAAACGCACAAATCGTTGACAATGAATAAGCCAGGGAGTAAAATACGATTGCATTTTGGGAAGGCTTGGTCAATGCGGTCAAAGCGATAAGCATGTAACCCGCATGTGAAATCCCGGAATAGGCCAGCATTCTTTTGAAGCTGTTCTGACTCGTTGCACCAATGTTCCCCACGAGTAAAGTAAGCACGGCAATGGTTGCGATAATGATCCACCAAAAGCCATATATTTCACTGAATGACGTGTTTAACAAACGGAAAAGAGCAGCAAAACCAGCTGTTTTCACAATTGTAGACATGAATGTGGTAAAGATCGTCGGTGCTCCTTCATAAACATCCGGCGTCCAGAAGTGGAATGGCGCAGCCGAAACTTTGAACAACATGCCGATCAACAGCAAAAGCAATCCCGCATATAAGATATAAGGCTGTGCATCTGCCTGAATGTTCGAAGCAAAACCGTGAATGTGGCTGAGTTTGAATGAGCCTGTTGCTCCGTAAATCAAGGTTATGCCGAAAAGCATAAAGCCAGTCGCGAAAGCGCCCATTAAGAAGTATTTCAATGCAGCTTCATTGGAACGCAGGTTGCGTTTGTTGCTTCCTGTCAAAATGTACATCGCAACAGACAAGATTTCCACACCGATAAAAAGCATGATCATGTGCTCAAAACCGATCATCATCAACGCACCAACCAGCGAGAAAAGCATTAGCCCAAAATATTCTGCTGGCTCGGAATCAGGGTTTTCCTGAAAGCCTCCTGAAATCGCCACGATCATAAAAGCCGAAAGCAGCACGATGCCGTTGAATGCAAGTGTCAGATTATCAACCCGCAGCATATCATAAAAATAAAGCAGCGGTCCTTTGTTCCACTCCACGAAATTACTCGCAATAGCCAGGACAAGGAAAAATAATACGGCAGGAAGCAAAACATTCTTTGATTTCGAAAAGCCCAGAAACAGGGTTACGACGCCAAGAACAGACAACAATATAATGGGATACATATTTTGACTAGTTATTAACCATTTGTAAAAGTTGACTTACAGCTGGCTCTGTTAATTTCAGAAATGTGTTGGGGTAAATGCCGATCCAGAAAACCATGATCACCAAAGGCAAAAGCACAGCGCGCTCACTCATGGTAAGATCCTGGAAACCTTCAACCCACTTGGAACGCGGGCCGAACATTGATTTTTGAAACATCCGCAGCATATAAACGGACCCAAGAATGATGGTAAGTCCTGCAATTGCGCCCAGCCAGCCATCGTATTGGAAAACGCTGGATAGTAACAGGAATTCGCCTACAAAACCATTTGTTAACGGAAGCGCAACGCTTCCCAGGAGCAGGATCATAAAGTAAACGCTCAAATGCGGTGTGCTCTGGGTAATGCCGCCCAGCTGATCCAGATAACGCGTTTTGGTGCGGCTGTAAATAATATCAATGATGAAAAACAACCCGATCACATTGATTCCGTGCGCAAGCATTTGAATCAATGCGCCTTGCAAGCCATTGATCGAATAAGAGAAAACACCTGCGGCCATCAAACCAACGTGCGCAAAAGACGAATAGGCGATCAAACGCTTCATATCGCTCTGCTGAATAGCAATGATAGAACCGTAAATAATGCCAATTACAGACAAAACCATCGCCATCGTGCCCCAGGTTTCCATTCCGCCCGGAACGATCGGAAGCAGGAAACGGATCAGACCATAAACCCCCATTTTCAGCATAATACCGGAAAGGAGCATGGTTGCCGGCGTGGGCGATTCTGTATAAGTGTCTGGCTGCCAGGTGTGGAAAGGGAACAAAGGCATTTTAATTGCAAAGGCAATAAAGAACGCCCAGAAGATGAAGCCCTGAACCGGTTTGGCAAGTTGTAATGCGTAAAATGCGGTGATCTCAGAAGTATGCGTGCCGGGTGTTTGGTAATACAGATAAACGAGTCCGACCAGCATTAACAAGCTTCCGAAAATGGTGTAAATGAAGAACTTGAATGTTACTTTCAGACGATTTTCTCCGCCCCATATCGCTGCCAGGAAGTAAACCGGAATCAGCGCCGCTTCGAAAAACAGATAGAACAAAAATGCATCCGTGGCCGTGAAAACGCCGATTAAGGCGGCTTCCATGAACAAGATCAGCGAATAAAACGAAGCAGGCTTCCTGTAATCGTGGTTGAAAGCCGAAAGGATGATAAGCGGTGTCAGAAATGTCGTCAGCAGAACCAGAACAAGGCTGATGCCGTCGATGCCTGCAGCGAAGGAAATGCCTCTGGAAGCGAGCCAGGCGTATTTAAAGCTGAATTGGGTTCCCGCTGCCGGATCAAATTGCAGCCACGTCGCAATGGCAACGCCAAGCACAGCCAGACCGCTCACCAACGCAACTTGCTTCGCGAGGCGTTCGCCTGAGAGAAGCGTAAGAACACCTGCGGCAATGGGTAAAAGTATTAACAGAAGAGTAAGCATATTTTCAAGTCAACGGTCAGCAACAAATGGTGAACGGATTTTATAGATCAAAGTAAAAGCTTCCAAAACAGGATAACCACAATGCCCAGAACCATGGCAAACACATAATCGCCCGTGGAACCAGTCTGTGTTTTCTTCAAAAGCCCTGCAAAGAATTGTGTAAGTCTTACGAAAGCATTGACCACCAGATCAATAAAGAACTCTCCAAAACTGTAAAGGATATTGGATAAGGCTTTGATAGGCTTCACAAATACATTATCGTAGAGCTCATCCACATAATATTTGTTGTACACCAAACCTTGCAACGCTGATTTTGGCTGAGAATCCGGTGCTGGAACCGAAGACTTTTGCACATACATAACATAAGCCACAACCGCCGAAACCAACGCCACAGCCACCGAAACGCCCATTAACAGATATTCCTCTGAGTGCGAAAGCTCCGTTGGCAAGAAAGCCTCAGGATTCACCTGACGAGACGCGTCATACAACGGACTCATAAATTCAGCCAGATGATGTGTGCCATGCAATGCTTCCGGTACGCCAATAAATCCGCCTAACGCAGACAGAACCGCCAAAATAACGAGCGGAATCGTCATAGAAGCAGGCGATTCGTGCAAATGATGCTCCTGCTCGTGCGTGCCGCGGAATGTTCCGAAGAATGTTAAGAAAAGCAGGCGGAACATATAAAAGGAAGTCATCAGCGAGCCCAAAACCCCGATTACCCAAAGTAATTTGTTGTGTTCGAAAACGTGGGCAAGGATTTCATCTTTGGAGAAAAATCCTGCAAACGGCGGAATCCCGGAGATGGCAATAGTTGCAATCAGGAATGTGAGGAACGTGATCGGAAGCTTTTTTCGCAAACCACCCATCGAACGGATATCCTGCTCATCGGACATGGCGTGAATCACGCTTCCTGCTCCAAGGAATAGCAATGCTTTAAAGAATGCGTGCGTAATAACGTGGAACATGGAAGCCGAATAAGCCATCGCACCCAAGCCCATAAACATATAACCCAGCTGACTTACAGTGGAGTAGGCCAGGACTTTCTTAATGTCATTTTGTAAAAGACCAATGGAAGCCGCAAACAACGCCGTCGCCGCACCGATAATGCCGACGATTTCCAATGTGGAAGGCGCCAGTGAATAGAGGACATTGGAACGGATCACCATGTAAATCCCGGCCGTAACCATCGTAGCCGCGTGGATCAGCGCCGAAACAGGCGTAGGACCCGCCATCGCATCCGGTAACCACGTGTACAACGGAATTTGAGCCGATTTCCCCATAGCCCCGATAAACAGGAACAATGTAATCATGATGATCACGGGATCACCGATTTCAAAATCCGTTGCCTGGCTGAAAACCTCAAGATATTCAACCGAACCGAATGTGGAAATGATTGTAAAAATCCCCAGTAGGAAACCTAAATCTCCTACCCGGTTCATAATGAATGCCTTGCGGGCAGCATTGTTATAATTTGTGTTTTTATTCCAAAATCCGATCAGCAGGTAAGAGCACAATCCAACGCCTTCCCAGCCAATGAACATGATCACATAATTGGACCCCAGAACAAGCAGCAGCATGAAGAACAAAAACAGGTTCAGATAAGCGAAAAACTTACCAAAACCTTCGTCGTGATGCATGTAGCCGATGGAATAAATGTGGATCAGCGAACCGACTCCGGTAATGATCATCAGCATTAAAAGCGAGAGCTGATCGACCTGGAAAGAGAATGGAATGTTGAGGTTGCCAACTGTGATCCAATCGAAGAGCGGCACGATAACCGGCTGACTGCCAGCCGCTATAAAAGCTTGAAAAGTCATCACCGACAGCACGAAACTCGCCACAACAGCCAATGTTCCGATAATGCCGACAGCGCCTTTGGGTATGGTCTTAAATCCGATTCCGTTGATCAGGAAACCAATCAGCGGTAACAAAGGAATCAGAATGAGTAATGATGCAGACATGTTAAATATTTAATCTTTACTGGCAAATGCTTACCACTTCAATTTGTTAAGGAATCCAATGTCCGTATTTCTTGTGTTCCGGTAAATCATTACGATAATCGCCAGTCCCACAGCCACTTCCGCAGCGGCGACGGCCATGATGAAAAACACAAAAACCTGCCCGGAAGGGTCAGATCTATAAGAAGAAAACGCGATAAGGAGCAAGTTGGCAGCATTCAGCATCAATTCCACTGACATGAAAATGATGATCGCATTGCGACGTGTAAGTACGCCGATAATGCCGATTACAAAAAGTAAAGTGCTGAGAATTAGATAATGTTGAAGGGGAATATTCTGAATAACCGCCGGTATATTGACCTCTGGAATATTGGGGTTTGGGATCATAGCAGGTTTACCTTGTTGGATATTCGGTTAAAATAGTCAAAAATAGATTTCCGGCAAAAATAGACATAAATACTACTTACTCAAGTGCGTTCGCAACGATTATGTCAGCGCTGGGTCAGTGCGCGCAGTTTAATTTCGGTTAGTTTTCTTTTGGTATCCAAAGGAAAATCGCCCTTCATGATCCAATCGTAAAAAGAAGGTTCTGCTTTCAAAACATCTGCAATGCGTTTTCCATTGTGTTTTCCAAAATTGAAAACCTCTTCTCCTTTGTCGTTATAGGTCATCCGGCCTGCAAAATCGATCAGTTTGGAAGCCGTAAGCTCGTGAAGCGCAGCCACATCGTTTTTGATCGGCTCGGTTTCCACGCCATGTGAATCAACTACCTTAACGCCTTCATAACGAGCAATTTGTCCCTGCAAAACTTCAAAAGTGGCAATCGTGTCTGCTTCCGCGCTGTGTGCGTTCACAAGTTCTTTTCCGCAGTAAAATTTATAAGCTGCACCCAGATTGCGCGGTTCCATCATGTGGTAAATGCGCTGGGCGTCAACTGTTTTGCGATTTTTTACATCAAATTCCACTCCCACCCGCAGGAATTCTTCTACGAGCATGGGAATATCAAAACGATTGGAATTAAAACCAGCCAGATCGCAGCCTTCCAGGAATGTCGCCAGGTTTTTTGCAATGCCTTTGAATGTAGGCGCATCCTTCACATCTTCATCGTAAATGCCGTGTATCAGGCTGCTTTCCAGCGGGATAGGCATTTCCGGGTTGATTTTCCGGGTGCGGATTTCGGTTTCTCCATTCGGAAGCGCTTTCACAACGGACAGCTCGACAATTCGGTCGCGGCAGATATTGACTCCGGTTGTTTCAAGATCAAAAAAAGCAAGCGGCTTCTTCAGACGGAGGGTATGCATAAGGCACTGAAATTTGATTTTCGAGCCGTGAAGTTACGCCTAAACCTAAGATAGCGCAAGAAAGAGGTTAGTTTATATAGATTATAAAAAAGTTAAAATTGCTAATCCCGGCATACTAATAAATCAATGCTAATCCATCCAGCCATACGACTTGGTAACCGCTTTTTGCCAGCCTTTGTAAAATTTATCCCTGGTTTCGTTAGCCATGTCCGGGTTCCACGTGTGAGCAATGGCCCAGTTGGCGGTGAGTTCGTCGGTGTTTTTCCAGTAACCTACGGCCAGGCCTGCGGCGTAGGCGGCGCCCAATGCTGTGGTTTCAGCCACAGCGGGTGACACAACTTGCGTGTTGAGAATGTCGGATTGGAATTGCATGAGCAGTTCGTTCAAAACCATTCCGCCATCCACGCGTAGTGAGGCCAGTTTGATGCCTGAGTCCTGTTCCATGGCACGTACGACGTCAACAGTTTGGTAAGCCGTTGCCTCTAATACTGCTCTGGCAATGTGACCTTTGTTCACGTAACCTGTCAATCCGGCAATCACACCGCGCGCATCATTGCGCCAGTAAGGCGCATATAAGCCAGAAAATGCAGGGACAAAATAAGCGCCGCCATTGTCTTCGACGGTTTTTGCCAGTTTTTCAATGTCGCTGCTTTTTTTGATCAAACCCAAATTGTCCCTGACCCATTGCACCAATGCGCCGGTGACGGCGACGCTGCCTTCCAATGCGTATTGGACCGGATTGTCGCCAAATTTATAGGCAATGGTTGTTAGCAAGCCATTTTCCGAAGTTTTAAGCTCGTTACCTGTGTTCATCACCAGGAAGCAGCCGGTGCCGTACGTATTTTTGGCCATGCCGGGTTTGAAGCAAGTTTGGCCAACCAGTGCCGCGTGCTGATCACCCAAATCGCCTGCAACGGGCACGCCCGGCAGGATTTCGTTGTTGACATAGCCGTAAATTTCACTGCTGCTTTTGATTTCTGGCAGCATATTTTCCGGAATGTCGTAAGCCGCGAGCATTTCCTTGTCCCATTGCAATGTTTTGAGGTTCATGAGTTGCGTGCGGCTTGCATTGGTTACGTCCGTTACGTGAATGCCGCCGTCGCCATGTGTTCCGCCTGTCAAATGCCAGATCAGGAATGTATCCATGTTGCCAAAAATCGCTTCGCCTTTTTCAGCATCTTCGCGGATCCCTTCCACATTATCCAAAAGCCATTTCAATTTTAAGCCGCTGAAATAGGTGGAAACCGGAAGTCCGGTGATTTCGCGGAACTGGTTGAGGCCGCCTTCGCGTTCGTATTTGGCGACGAGCTCGGTTGTGCGCGTGTCTTGCCACACCAATGCATTATAATAAGGCTTGCCCGTGCGCTTGTTCCAGACAACCGTCGTTTCCCTTTGATTTGTAATGCCAATAGCCGCAATGTCCGCCGCCGTTGCCGATACATTGATTCGCGCTATTGCGATCACTTCCAATGTATTTTTCCAGATTTCGGTCGGATTATGCTCCACCCAGCCCGGATGCGGGTAAATTTGCTCGTGTTCCTTTTGTCCTACTGAAACGATATTTCCCTGATGATTGAAAAGGATGCAACGCGTACTCGTGGTTCCCTGGTCAATGGCGGCTACGTATTTCGACATGGTGGTATTTTGATTGGCTTTTTTTGCAATAAAGTCAGTAATTAGAGAAAATTACCTGATAGCGACAAATCAGCGCCAAATGAACCCTCACACACATTCCGGAAATGAAGCGTAAATTCAAAATAGCAGGACTGGCTTTGCTGTCTGCCGTTAGCCTGTTTATGATCTTTGATTTCGCATTTCCATTTCAACCCAAAATCCATTACGCCACGCAGGTTACAGATCACAAGGGCAATGTGATTCACGCTTTTTTGAGTAAAGAAGACAAGTGGCGCTTGTATTCCGGTGTTTCAGAAATTACACCGCTGCTGCGTAAGACATTGATATATAAGGAAGACCAATATTTTTACTATCATCCGGGCGTTAATCCTTTCGCCATTGTTCGCGCTGGCGTCCGTAACATTTTTACGGGCCGCAGAACTTCCGGCGCTTCAACCATTACCATGCAGGTTGTGCGGCTGATGGAGCCGCGGAGGCGGACTTATCTGAATAAAATCCTCGAAATCCACCGCGCATTTCAGCTGGAATTGCATTATTCCAAAGCCGAGATCTTGCAAATGTATCTTAATCTGGTCCCTTATGGCGGCAACATTGAAGGCATTAAGGCGGCTTCGCTGCTGTATTTCGGAAAACCGCCTCAGTTACTCAGTTTGTCGGAAATTACGGCGTTGACCATTGTTCCTAACCGGCCATCGAGCCTGCGGCCGGGGACACGTAATGATGCATTGGTGGCTGCCCGCAATGTGTGGCTGCGCCGGTTTGAGGAAGAGCGGCTTTTTGATAAAAACATTATTCAGGATGCGTTGAATGAGCCTTTGGTGGTGAAGCGCCTGCAAGCGCCGAAGCTGGCGCCGCATTTGGCATTAAGGTTAAAAAAAGAGAATCCGGATGAGCCGGTGATCCATAGTCAGCTTAAAATTCAGTTGCAGAGCCAGATCGAGGAGCAGGTTAAAAATTACATTAACCGACGAAAAATGATGAACATTCACAATGCGTCGGTGCTGGTGGTGAATAATGAGACGATGGAAGTGGAGGCTTATGTGGGCTCGGCGGATTTCAATGATGTGTTCGATGGCGGGCAGGTGGACGGCGTCAGGGCGGTGCGTTCGCCGGGAAGCACGCTGAAACCATTGCTCTACGGGACTGCATTTGATTGGGGATTGATCACTCCGAAAAAAATTGTAAATGATGTTCCGAGCAATTTCAGCGGTTATGAGCCGGAGAATTTTGATCAGCATTTCAATGGTCCGGTTACGGCGGAATTTGCTTTGGCCAATTCTTTGAATATTCCGGCGGTTAAGATTTTGAAGGAAGTCAGCACGCCCGTTTTGATCTCCAAATTGCGGAAAGCAGGATTTAAAACCATTGACATACAAGCCAAAGATCTGGGTCTTTCTATGATCCTGGGCGGATGCGGCGTTACATTGGAAGAGCTAACGCGCTTATTTGCAGCATTTTCCAATGAAGGGGAGTTGAAAAAATTGCGCTACACTTCTGAAACGCCTTTGGACAAAAAAGGCACGCCGATCATTTCCCCGGAAGCATCCTACTTACTAACCAACATTTTGACCCAGATCACCCGCCCCGACTTGCCTACAAACTTTGACAACACCTATCATTTACCCAAAATCGCCTGGAAAACAGGCACTTCGTATGGAAAACGGGATGCTTGGAGCATTGGGTATAATCGCCGATATACGGTTGGCGTTTGGGTCGGTAACTTCTCGGGGGAAGGCGTTCCCGAGCTGAGCGGCGCAAACACGGCTACGCCTTTGCTGTTTTCCATTTTCAATGCATTGGATTACAACTCGCCCAAAGGCTGGTATGAAACGCCTGCTAATGTCTCATTGCGGAAAGTGTGCGCAGAGAGCGGTGACATTCCATCCGAGTTTTGTACGCATCAGATTTTAGATCAATACATTACGGGTGTGTCGGCTTATAAAAGATGTCAGCATCTGCGGTGGGTTTTTACGGATAAGCCAGGCAAGATTTCTTACTGTACATATTGCCTTCCTGAAAATGGTTTTGAAAAACGCACTTACGCCAATTTGGCTCCCGAACTGATCGCCTATAATGAGCTTCAAAAGATCCCTTACCAAAAAATTCCACCCCATAACCCTGATTGTGAACGTGTTTTCCACGAAGGACCGCCATTAATCGTGAGTCCGAATGACGGAAGCGAATATTATTTACGCCCCGACGAGCCGCAGCAGATCCAGCTCGCTTGTCAGACGTCCAATGACGTGCAGGAGGTTTTTTGGTATATTAATGATAAGCTCAAACAAAAATCCGCCCCGCATGAAGGCATTTTTGTGAGCCTTCCGCTGGGGCGGGTTAAAATTTCGTGCACCGACGACAAAGGCCGGAACTCCAACATTTGGGTGACCGTCAAAAAAATGTGATTCTACAGAGGCTGATCGGCTGCTTCCTGATAAATCACCTGCATCAATGTCTGCCCAACCGCCTTTAATGTCTTAGGATCAATGTGTTCCATCGTGTCATCATTCGTGTGCCATTGGTCAAAGAATGTTTTCGACATGTTATTTGGCTTGGTATGAATGATGTCGATCATCGGGATTTTTGCGATTTTGTTAACCGCCACGTGGTCGTCTGTAATTGCACCGCCTCTTTCGTTGATAAAGAAATTGCTGTATCCAATTCTGCTTGCGGTATTCCAAACCGTATTCACAAAGCGCTCAGCCATTTGTACAGAATAGCCTTCCTTGAAGAATGTGGCACCTTTCGCACCAGCCATATCGAGCAAAATCCCGAAATAAGCGGTGTAATTAGGAATGTGTTTGTTGGCTGCCCAATATTGGGAACCTAAGCAAAAGCCGCTGTATTCATCAGTTGCAGCTTCCGAATTCCCCCAATCTTCTGCATCAAAAAATATAATGTCAACGCCGATTTCAGGAGATGGATTCTGCGTAGAGAGCACGCGGGCAACTTCCAGCAAAATTCCAACGCCGCTTGCGCCATCATTTGCGGCCAGTACGGGTTTGTTTTTAACCAAAGAATCCTGGTCAGAAAAAGGCCGTGAATCCCAGTGCGCGGCCAGCAGAATACGTTTCTGCGCTTTCGGGTTAAAGCTGCCGATAATGTTAGTCGAGTTAAGCGTTTGATTATCGTAAGTCTTCGCTTTGAATTTTTGTTCGATAACATCCACACCGTAACCTCTAAGTGTTGCCGCCAAATAAGCTGCGCAAGCATCGTGTTGCTTCGTATTAGGAACCCTGGGGCCAAAGTCAACTTGCTTCTGCACAAACTTATAAGCTGAATCTTCACTGAATGCTGGGCTTTTCACAAGGGCGGGCGCTTGCTCGGCGGCTTGTTCGGAACTGTCTTTGGTTTTGCAGCCGTAGGCCAGCACGAAGACAAACAATAACAATGTTAACTTTTTCATATTTACTCTTCGTAAGCCCAATCGATCCGTGTTTTGGAATCGCGGATCACCAGTCCCTGGTTTTTGAAATAAGAACGGATTTCGTCTACTTTTTCGTAGTTCATCGATAATTTATATTCCTTATAAAGCTTCAACATGCCGTCCAGAATGGCATAACCTTCGTTCAGCTCTTCTTTCAATCCCAAAACATCTTCGAAAAAAGTGACGAAGTTGTTTTTCAAAGCATTGAATGTTTCCTCGCCCAGCGCCGCTGATTTCAGCTGGCCCATATTGAGCATATTAATGTATTTCAACATATTAAACAGGTTCGCAAATGCAACGGCCGTGTTCAGGTCATCATTCATCGCACCATAAAATCCGTCAATGGCTTTCTCGATCTCAATTTTCTTGATCTCGTCCGGGCTCACGCCTTCTTCCGGCACATAGGAAAGCAATTTTGCGTTTCTGAGTCCGTTAGCGAGCTTTTTGTAACCCTTATGCGCTGCCTTTAATGCTTCATTGGAAAAATCGAGCGTGCTGCGATATTGGCTTTGCAGCATGAAAAACCGCACGGTCATGGGGCTGTAAGCTTGTTCTAGCAAATCGTGGTTTCCGGAAAAAAGCTCGGCAGGCAAAAACGAGTTATTGAGCGATTTGGACATTTTTTGTCCGTTCACCGTCAGCATGTTGGTATGCATCCAGTAACGCACCGGCTCTTCATTGGTAAGCGATTTCCCTTGCGCGATCTCGCATTCGTGGTGCGGGAATTTCAAATCCATGCCGCCGCCGTGAATGTCGAATTGTTTTCCTAAGTATTTGGCACTCATGCAAGTACATTCCAAATGCCATCCGGGAAAGCCCATTCCCCACGGAGAATCCCATTGCATAATATGCTCAGGGCTGGCCCTTTTCCAAAGTGCAAAATCAAGCGGATTGCGTTTTTCAGACTGCCCGTCCAGCTCGCGCGTTTCGTTCAGCAGATCCTCAATAATGCGCCCCGAAAGCTTGCCATATTCATTGCCGTCTGCCTGATATTTATTGATATCAAAATAAACAGAGCCATTCGACTCGTAAGCCGCGCCTTTTTCGATCAAAGTTTTTACCGCCTCAATCTGCTCGATCAAATGTCCCGTTGCAGTAGGCTCAATGCTGGGTGGGATTAGGTTGAAAATGGCCGAAACATCGTGAAAATCATTGGTATAGCGTTGCACGATCTCCATCGGTTCAAGCTTTTGGAGCTTGGCCATTTTGCCAATTTTATCTTCACCTGCATCACCATCGCCCACCAGGTGGCCGACGTCCGTAATGTTGCGCACATAGCGCACTTTGTAGCCAATATGCGTGAGGTAGCGATACAGGATGTCGAAAGACAAAAACGTGCGGATATTTCCTAAGTGTATATTATTATAAACCGTTGGACCACAGACATACATGCCGACATAGGGAGGGGCAATAGGAACAAATACATCCTTTTTACGGGTCAATGTATTGAATATTCTAAGCGGCTGAAAAGTTTGCGCGGTCATCTATGTTTTTACTTACTTAAAAACTGATTGTATTAATGTTGTGTCTTTTCAAGCCGGGTTTCGACCCAGCTGATAATTTTTTCTGCGTTTTGTAAACCCACAGATGCTAACTCTGCACTTCTGCTTCCCTGGTAACCCATATCAATATGCAGAACCTGATACGCTGTTGTAAACTTAGACAACAGGCTTTTATCAATTTTGCTTAACTCCATTTGATACCATTCGACACTTTTCGGAGTTTTTTTATTTTTTTCGCCTAAAAACTCGTTCAATGCCAACAAAATGCCAGTATAGGCAGTGTGTCCCGCTATCTTGACATATTTCTTGTCTTGATAAAGTCCCTCATGCTTCTTCGCATTATTACTCAAAAAATCTTTTGCGTTGTCAATGTGCCTTCTGGCTTCGCTGATCGCTTCCATAGTAATGTGTTAGTGGTGAAAGTGGTAAATTTTACAAAAATAGCAAATAACCTATGATTGAGTTAAACAGTTTGGCAGAATAGCGTGGGGCCGGGGCGTTATTCGGGCGTTTTGATTATCTTCGCAGCGCTTTTACATAGAAGGCCCAGTTTGAAACTATCTTAAAATCAATACAATACTTATTTATGAGTTTATTAACCGTAGGATCTGTTGCATTCGATGCGCTTGAAACACCTTTTGGAAAAACAGATAAAATTATTGGCGGTGCGGCCACTTACATCACACTAGCAGCATCATATTTCACCAAAGAAAATAATCTCGTAGCCGTTGTCGGCGGCGACTTCCCGGATGAACTGATCTCCCTTTTGCAAGACCACGGCGTTAATACAGAAGGACTTGAAATTGTAAAAGAAGGAAAAACCTTCTTCTGGTCGGGGAAATATCATGAGGATATGAATACCCGCGACACACTTGTTACGGAACTGAATGTGATGGAACATTTCGATCCGATCATTCCGGAATCTTACCAGGGAACGACATTCTTGATGTTGGGAAACACAGTTCCTGCGACGCAGAAAGTGATTATCGAGCGCATGAAAAGCCGCCCAAAGCTGATTATGCTTGACACAATGAACCTTTGGATGAACATTGCGATGGACGATCTGAAAGCGGTTCTTAAAATGGTGGATCTGATCACGATCAATGATGAGGAAGCGCGCCAGCTTTCGGGCGAATATTCGTTGCGGAAAGCTGCGAAGAAGATCATGGAAATGGGCCCGAAAACATTGATCATCAAAAAAGGCGAGCACGGCGCATTGTTGTTCCAGGGCGACCGCATTTTCTTCGCTCCGGCATTGCCATTGGAAGAAGTTTTTGACCCAACTGGCGCAGGAGATGTGTTTGCAGGTGGATTTATCGGTTATCTGGCAAGCACAGATGACATTTCATTTGAAAACATGAAACGCGCGGTCATTTACGGATCTGCAATGGCATCATTCTGCGTGGAAAAATTTGGGACAGAGCGGCTTGTGAACCTGACGCAGGAAGAAATCAATAACCGCGTGCAGGATTTTGTGAACCTGTCGAGCTTCGAAATTCAATAATTACCATTTTGATCATGTACAAGTCTATGAGTTAAGAACTTTTTATTCTTACTTGTAGACTTGTTTTTTGATAAGCCACCATGCCCAGCAAAGCCACAAACCTCTTTTTCCTTTCTATATTCATGTCTCTGGGCGCCATTGCGCAGCAGGTTTTGCCCGAGGCAAAGCATAAGCTCGTCGTAATTGCACACCGAGGAAACCACATCAATGTTCCCGAAAATACGCTCGCCGCAGCCCGGGAAGCCATCGCAAGCGGAGCGGATTACGTGGAAGTGGATTTGAGGACTACGAAAGACGGACATTTAATCGTGCTGCACGACGCAACAGTGGACAGGACGACGAACGGGGCTGGGAAAGTGCATGCAATGACGCTGGAAGAGGTCAAGCATTTGCAGGTTTTTAACAGAAATAAAAAAACAAATAAAATCCCCGAATTCCGCGAAATGCTGGCAGTCTGCAAGGGTAAAATCAACATTTATCTGGATTTCAAAGCCGCAGATGCAGCCGAAACGTGGAAGCAAATTAAGGAAGCGGGAATGGAAAAGCAGGTGATCGTGTATTTAAACAAAGATAGCGATCATAAAGAATGGCAGAAAGTGGCGCCCGAAGTGCCGCTGATGTCGAGCTTGCCGAAGGACGTTGATAGCAAAGAAAAATTGACGGCTTTTTTGGAAAAATTACCTTTAAAAATCGTCGATAACCTTCCACATCCGCAACTTTTGGATGCATTGCATGACGCAGGGGTGCAGGTTTGGCTGGATGTTCAAAGTGCGACTGAGGGACCGGCTTCCTGGAAAGTGGCTTTGGAAAAGGGCGTTCAGGGCCTGCAAACCGATCAGCCTGCTGGATTAATTAAATATCTGGAAGATAATGGTGTGCGCTGATTAGGCTTTTGCCGTTGCTTCAATCAATTTCACCTTCTGATAAATAGGGCAATCCGGGTCGTGCGCGCCGGGCAGGTAACCTGTGCTCATAAGGAACTCATTTACGATCTCCCCACCG
Organism: Dyadobacter sp. CY327; assembly: GCF_021390415.1. NCBI lineage: Bacteria > Pseudomonadati > Bacteroidota > Cytophagia > Cytophagales > Spirosomataceae > Dyadobacter > Dyadobacter sp. CY327. The sequence goes on from NZ_JAJUXJ010000001.1 coordinate 111,453, forward strand.
GTAAATTTGAATGTCTTCTTAAAAAGCTTGATCCATTCTTCCTTCGTCAGCGGATGATGCGCTTCGATCCAGCCTTTGAACGATCCGAAATCCTTCTTCAATTCCAGGATCTTCTGCGCATTCACAATCGCTGCATTCACTTTCAGCTTGTTACGCACAATCCCCGGATCCAGCAAAAGCCTTTCCCGGTCTGTTTCATTATACTGAGCAATTTTCTCAATGGAGAAATTGTCATAAGCTTTTCTGAAACCAGCCTGCTTTCGCAACATTAATGTCCAACTCAGACCAGCCTGATTAATTTCCAAAATCAAACGCCCAAAAAGCTCATCGTCATCATTGATTTCAAAGCCGTATTGATGGTCGTGATAATGCTTGTGAAGCAGATAATCTGCTGTTTCGGTAATATTGTTGTTGATGAAGCTGCAATATGACATGGGACAGGATTTAAAAGAAACTTATTTTGTAATGCCGATCTGCACTTCGGTAATGTTGTTTTCAGGATTTTGAAAATCCATATTCAGATACATTTCCCGGTTTTCGCCCGACATGATCAGATTTTTTGCCAAAACATCGGAAATCAACTCGTTATATATTTTTCCCAGCCCTTCCCAGCTTCCATAAAGATGCCCTGCCAAACAATTGAAGGGTTCAAGATATTTTAAAGAGAATTCAGAGTCCGTCAATGGCGCGTCGTAAACACTGACAGGCAATGCAATGGTCAGATTAAACCGGGTTTCGGGATTGCCGTCCGCGCCGTTGTAAATCCAGTAAATAGGGCCGGTAACTTCCATTTCCTTTCGAATTGCCTCCCTATACAGGCGATGCGCAACCAGGCGCACGTAAGCCATGAGTTCATTCAGAGAAGTTTCGGTTTCGAAATAAAGCACGTGGATAGGCGGGATTGTTTTCGTTTGCATGATGACAATGTTTGAATGTTTTATGCAAATGAAATCACCGCTAATGACAACCCTATGTCAGTTGGTCTTTAGAATTTCAAATTTAATGTTTCATCCGGCGAACGGTCTGTTGCAGCCAGGGATAACTAATGTAAAGGGCTTTGGTAGCGCCTATGCCCACGCCAGCGCCCATGAGCACATCAGCGAGCCAATGTTTGTTGTTCAGAATCCGCAGTCCGCCAACTGCTGTGGCCGTTCCATAACCGCCTATGCTGTACAAAACGCTGCGCTGGCCGTATTCTTCGTGCAGAATGGTGGCATTGGCAAATGCGGTTGTCGTGTGGCCGGACGGGAAAGAATAATAATCGGACTGGTCTGGTCGGGGATATTTAATGACCCGTTTCAAACTTTGTGTTACGCCTTGTGCTATAATGTTTGAAAGCAATGCAAGAATAACCTGATCACCTAGCTTATGCTTTCCTTTAATACCCGCCGAGGCAAGTCCCAAACTGATTACGCCCGGCGCATAAGGAAGAAATTCGTCGGCTTTTGAATGAAAGTTCGGATATTTTGAATGCACCTCCTGCTGAAAATGCCTGCTGATCCTTCCCTGCGCCACTAATCCTGCCAAAGCAAGCGTAACCGGTGGAATCACATCGCCAGCCTTAATAACCCAAAGAGTCGAATCCTTTGCAGTTTTATTTTTCTCCTCAAAACTGCCCTGCGCAATGACTTCCGGAGAAACAATTTGAAAACAGAAAATGACGCAAAACAGCTGCGTTCTCAGAATGCGTGCCACCATTACATTATCGCTTCACGAACCCGCACCAATCTTTCTAAAAGTCCTTCCAGCTGATCCAGCGGCAGCATATTAGCGCCATCCGACTTGGCTTCCGACGGGTTGAAATGCGTTTCAATAAAAAGTCCGTCCGCACCCACGGCAATCGCAGCTTTCGCAATGGTCTCGATAAGCTTCGGCTTGCCGCCCGTTACGCCCGAAGCCTGATTGGGCTGTTGAAGTGAATGCGTGCAGTCCATCACAACCGGAACGCCGAACGAGCTCATTTCCGGGAGGTTACGATAATCAACAATCAGGTCCCCATAACCAAAACTGTTGCCGCGATCGGTCAGGATCACCGGACATTCAGGGTTGACCTCATTGATTTTCTCCACGGCAAATTTCATGGAAGCTCCCGAAAGGAACTGTCCTTTTTTAACATTAACCGCCTTTCCCGTTTTCGCTGCGGCTGCCAGCAACTCGGTTTGGCGGCATAGGAAGGCTGGAATTTGCAGCACGTCCACATATTCGGCTGCAAATGCTGCTTCGTGCGATTCGTGAATGTCGGTTACCACAGGCACACCAAAAGTATTTCGAACCTCTTCCAAAATCTTTAATGCCTTTTCATCCCCGATCCCGGTGAAGGAATCGATCTTCGTACGGTTGGCTTTGCGGTAAGAACCTTTGAATATATAAGGGATTTTGAGGCGGTCGGTGAGGCTGGTAATGTGCTCGGCAATACGTAATGCCATGTCCCTGCCTTCAATGGCGCACGGGCCGGCCATGAGGAAAAACAGGGGAGAATCGGCGTTTTTTATATTGGATATGGGAATCATACTATACTTTTTCTGGTGGTCAATATTCAATTTGCGAATGTACGGCTATCCGCTTTGTTCCTTATACAATTGAAAGATTTACTGGGACGCATCCGTGGTAAGCATTTGATTTTCTGGTTTTTTTATTTCAACAACATTAAAAGCAATAATTTGAAAGGACTAAAAAAATTTTGTCAAAGTGAATCGAAATTTCTTTCTTTGTTGCGATTTTAACCAAAAAGTGAATATAAAATGTCAGCAATTGCAGAAAGAGTTAAGCAAATTATCGTCGAAAAACTTGGCGTAGAAGAGTCGGAAGTAACTTCGGAAGCAAACTTCCAGAACGACTTGGGAGCGGACTCTCTAGATACCGTTGAATTGATTATGGAATTTGAAAAAGAATTCAATCTATCTATCCCTGACGATCAGGCAGAGAACATTGGTACAGTTGGTCAGGCTGTTGCATACCTGGAAGAAAACGTGAAGTAATTCGGTTTTTTAGCCAGTATCATTTTATTTCTGTCCCCATTTTATGAGTTTGAAGAGAGTTGTAATTACCGGAATGGGCGCATTAACGCCCGTTGGAAATGATGTTTCTACCTTTTGGAAAAATTTGGTTGCAGGTGTAAGCGGAGCAGCTCCGATTACCCGTTTCGATGCTGAAAAGTTTCGCACCAGGTTTGCCTGTGAAGTTAAACGTCTGGACGTTACTAGTTACATTCCTCGTCAGGAAGCCCGTAAAATGGACCCATTTACCCAATACGCCGTCATTGCAGCAGATGAAGCAATGAAGGACGCCGGCTTTGACGCAGATACGCTTGATCTCGACAAAGCCGGTGTAATTTGGGGAACCGGAATCGGCGGATTGAAAACCTTTGAAGAAGAGGTGATGAATTTCGCAGAAAACGGCAAAACCCCCAGGTTCAACCCATTTTTTATCCCCAAAATGATCGTGGACAGTGCTTCGGGAGTTCTCTCGATCCGCTATGGTTTCCGCGGTCCCAATTTCATCACCGTTTCAGCCTGTGCTTCGGCCACCAATGCCTTGATTGATGCATTTAATTACATCAAGCTTGGGATGATGAACGTCTGTATTTCCGGCGGTTCGGAAGCGGCGGTTACCATTGCCGGTGTGGGTGGTTTTAATGCATTAAAAGCATTATCCGAAAGAAACGATTCTCCCGAAACGGCTTCCCGTCCTTATGATAAGGATCGTGACGGTTTTGTATTGGGAGAAGGCGGCGCGGCGCTGATCCTGGAAGAACTGGAACACGCAAAAGCACGCGGCGCTAAAATTTACGCTGAAATGATCGGTGCGGGCATGTCTTCGGACGCTTACCACATTACAGCTCCCCATCCGGATGGCCTGGGCGCTCATATCGTCATGAAAAATGCGATTGAGAACGCAGGAATCAAGCCGGAAGATGTGGATTATATCAATACGCATGGCACATCTACGCCGATCGGTGATCCACAAGAAATTAAGGCAATTGAAAAATTCTTTGGCGAACACGCGTATGAACTGAATATCAGTTCAACCAAATCCATGACCGGCCATTTGCTGGGTGGAGCTGGTGCGATCGAAGCTGCGGCTTGCATCCTGGCGATCCGTGACCAGGTTGTTCCGCCTACTATCAACCATTTTACCGACGATCCCGAAATTAATCCGAAACTGAACCTGACATTTAATCACGCTCAAAAACGCGAGATCAACATTGCACTCAGCAATACATTTGGCTTTGGCGGACACAATGCATCAGTCGTTTTCAAAAAGTATGAAGACTGATTAACTAATTACACTTGGCAAAGCGAATTCTTATACCGATACTCTCTCTTTTCAGAACCGGAAGTGCTGAGGATAAAAAATTTAAGGAATCGATTGCACATGTAATTGGCGACCGGCCTTCGAATCTCGGCGTCTACCAACTGGCTTTTCGCCACACTTCTGCTTCCCGGGAAACGGCTATCAAAGGTTTTCGTGAATCCAATGAGCGTTTGGAATATCTGGGCGATGCTGTTTTAGGAATGGTGGTTGCAGAGTTTCTTTTTACCAAATATCCTTACAAAGACGAGGGTTTTCTTACCGAAATCCGCTCGCGTATTGTTAACCGGGAATCGCTCAATCAAATCTCAAAAAAGCTTGGCCTCGATCGCCTGATCGAATATGATGGCAACCGTCGCGGCATGTCGCCACGCTCTTCTATGTATGGGGATGCGCTGGAAGCGTTTGTTGGGGCCATTTATCTGGACAAAGGCTTCCGTTTTACGCGGACATTTATCATCAGCAAGCTTATTACGCATTACGATCTGGATAGCATTATTCAGAATAATGCCAATTTCAAAAGCCTCATTATCGAATGGGCGCAACGCGAAGGCAAAGAAATCCGCTTTGAAATTCTTGAAGAACGCGGCACCCGCCACCATCGCGAATTCATCTCCCAAATTCTGGTCAACGAAGAGCCTTTCGCACAAGGCAACGGTTTTACCAAGAAAAAAGCCGAGCAGTCTGCTTCTGAACAGGCCTGCGCAATGTTAGAGCTTCGCTAATTGCCCTTCAAGCGTCATTATTTCTTTCAAGCTTCGCTAGTAGTCGCGGAGTTTTGCTGATTATCTTTCTCATCATTGACTTTTGCAGTGTCACTTGCAAAGTATGTCCGTTTGTCTCATAGTTTTTACTCAAAACACGACATTGTGTCTGCTTTCATAAGATTATAAATTTTTATCGGACATTATGTCTGCTATTTTTCGACTTTTCGCCTCAGGAATGAGTATTGTTAATAAGCTATCATACCGCAGAGGTTAACTGAAAAATAAAATAGACCATTAAAACTTTATAACAATGAGCACTCTAGTAAAAACCCATTTCGCAAATCCTTCTTACTTAAACGGATTTTTTGGCAAAGATTTATTCAATGAAATCGCAGCCCCTGCATTCTCAGGAAGTGTTCCTGCGGTGAATGTTATTGAAAACACAGAAGGTTTCAAGATCGAAGTTGCGGCTCCCGGCTTGCAGAAATCTGATTTCAAATTAAACCTTGAAAAAAATCAGCTGACCATTTCTGCTCAGAAAGAGCAGAATGAAGAAGAGAAAAACGAAAAATATACGCGTCGGGAATTTAAATACACTTCTTTCCAACGCACCTTCACATTGCCTAACACCATTGACGGCGACAGGATTGAAGCCACTTACAATGAAGGCGTGCTGAGCATCGCGTTGCCAAAACGCGAAGAAGCAAAAGAAAAACCAGCTCGTCAGATCGAGATTGCCTAATTAGCATAATATAAGTTCGAAAGGCGTTATTAATTTTGATTAATAGCGCCTTTTGTTGTGAACAAAGATGTGATTAAATTGTTAGTGACATTGGCAGGATATTTTAGTAAAATCGCATTTCGAATGACTGCAGTTAAAATATGTTAAATGCGCGTTGTGTGGGAATAAAATAGTAAATGCTTTGCGTTATTCATTCATAAAAATATAACCCCAACAAATGTATATGAAAACAAATTGGAAAGGTTTAGTGTTGGTTGGGTTGATTTCTAGTGCATCAACTCTGGCCGGCTTCAAACTATTTAGTGATAACGATGGTAAAGATGTAATTTTTAAAGAGGCTCCTGCAGAGTCGATTACGCGTTTCACGTCAACCGGGACACCGGTGGGCGCACCCGGGGATTTTGTTTACGCTGCAGAGGCTACAACGCCCACGGTAGTTCACATTAAATCAACGATGACGCGCCAGGCCTCGCGTGGCGGTGGTCAGCAGATTCCGGATATTTTCAGGGATTTCTTTGGTGACGAATTTGAAGGCGGATCACGCGGCCCTCAGTCTCAGGAAGCATCCGGTTCGGGTGTGATCATTTCTGCGGACGGATACATTGTAACCAATAACCACGTGGTGGAAGGTGCTCAGGAACTGGAAGTTACACTGCATAATAAAAGCAAGTTCAGAGCAAAAGTGATTGGTACTGACCCATCTACGGACATTGCGGTGATTAAGGTAGAAGCGAAAGACTTGCCAGCAGTAGTTTTAGGCAACTCGGATGCCGTGAAAGTAGGAGAGTGGGTTGTGGCGGTTGGTAACCCTTTTAATTTGGAATCAACTGTAACAGCTGGTATCGTAAGTGCAAAAGGACGCGGATTAGGCATCATTGGCCAATCAAGACGCGGTCGCGGCGTTACGCCTGCTTCGGCATCATCTGTGGATTCTCCGCTTGAATCATTCATTCAAACTGATGCGGTTGTGAACCCTGGAAACAGTGGTGGTGCATTGGTTAACCTGAAAGGTGAATTGATTGGTATCAACACAGCCATTGCCAGCCCAACGGGAAGCTTTGCAGGTTATGCCTTCGCGGTGCCTTCGAGCATTGTGAAGAAAGTGTCAAGCGATTTGATCAAATTCGGTAATGTGCAACGTGGTTACCTGGGTATTGCCCTGGATGACCTGGATAGCAGAAAAGCCGAAGAATATGGTGTGAAAGTGAATGACGGTGTATATGTTCGTGAATTCACAGAAAACAGTGCAGCGAAAGCAGGCGGTGTAGTGAAAGGCGACGTGATCGTGAAAGTGGACGGCGTAAATGTTCACTCAATCCCTGAATTGCAACAATCAATCGGCTTGCACAAGCCTGGCGATAAGGTGGCGATTACTGTAAACCGTGATGGCAAAGAGAAAGAGCTGGACATCACATTGCGTAACCGCACAGGCGGTTCAGATATCCTGAAACGTGACGAATCTGCTGCGATCATGAATGCTCTGGGTGCACAATTCGGCAACCTTAGCGACCAGGAAAAACAACGTTTATCCCGTTACAAGCTGGATGGCGGTGTGAAAGTGGTTTCGATCGACGGAGGCAAGTTTGCCCGTTCGCAAGTGGAGGAAGGTTTCATCATTACCAAAGTAAATGGTAAGCCGGTTCGTTCCGTGAAAGACTTCCAGGCCGCTATTACTGGCAAGGAAGAGTCAATGGTGCAGTTTGAGGGGCTTTATCCTGATGCTCCATACGACGTTTATTCATTCGGATTCCGTTTGTAATATATAGGTTCAAAAAAGAAACCGGCTGTTACGTTTATCGTAGCAGCCGGTTTTCTTTTTGTATTATTCCAAAAATCTTAAAGCATGAATTTCAGCTTTACAACTTCTTTTTCACTCAAAAATCTCCATTTACCACGCGGAAGGTCTTTCTTGTTCAATCCTGCGAATACCGTGCGGTCGAGCTTTTGAACTTCGTAACCCAAATGTTCGAACATCCGGCGAACGATACGGTTCCGGCCGCTGTGAATTTCCAAGCCCACCACCATCGCATCTGGCGTTACAATGCCAACTTCATCAGGCCGAATGAAACCGTCTTCCAATTCAAGGCCGTGTTGGAGCTTTTCAAAATCTTCCGTTGTAATCGGCTTATCCAATTCCGCCTGATAGATTTTCTTGATCCCGCCGGATGGGTGCGTCAGCTTTACAGCCAGTTCTCCATCATTGGTCAAAAGCAATAAACCCGTTGTATTCCTATCCAAGCGACCCACCGGGTAAACACGCTCCGCACAAGCACCTTGAATAAGGTCAAGCACGGTTTTGCGCTCTTCCGGATCGTCGGTTGTGGTAATGTAATCTTTTGGCTTATTAATTAATATATAAACCATTTTCTCCGGGTTCAATGCCTTTTTGCCATATTTCACAACGTCAGTAGGCAATACTTTGTAACCCATCTCTGTAATCGTTTTACCATTTACAGAAATCTGGCCCGAAGCGATAAGATCATCCGCCTCGCGACGCGAGCAAATGCCTGCATTTGAAATGTATCTGTTCAAACGAATAAGTGCAGATTCTTCCTTTTCCTTTCGTTTCGGCGCATTTTTCTTTTCGTAGCTGGACAAATTGTAGCGTGGAGCACTTTCAAATCGGCCCACTCTTCTGTCTAATCCGCTGCGATCTTCTGCTTGCTCTGCGTTTTCATTATGGCCAGACTTTTCGAAATCACGCTCTACATGCGCGGCTTCATCTTTTTTTTTAAATTCTGGCTTGCCGTCTCCGCTGGGACGGCCAAAAGAACGCTCAGCTGATGGCCGTGAATCGCGTCTTTCGCCGTCGCGCGCAGGTCTATCAGCACGAGGCTTGAATTCTCTGTCGCCGGTTGGCCTGTCAGCACGAGGTTTGAATTCTCTGTCGCTGGTTGGTCTATCTCTTTGACCAAATTCTCTGTTGCCAGATGGTCTTTCTCTTGGTCCTGATTCTTCTCTTGAACGGAATGGACGGGAATCTCCGGATTGGGCAGGGCGGTCATCGCCTCTTCTCTCAAAACGCGGCCTGTCGCCTTCGCGTGCCGGTCTGTCAAAGCGCGGTTTGAATTCTCTGTCTCCGGATGATCGTTCTCTTTGTCCAAAATCCTTTTTATCAGCAGGGCTGCGGAAACCGCCTTCTTTTTTAGGAAAGCTTGGTCTGTCATTTCCAGGCTTATCAAAGCGCGGTTTGTCAAAACCAGATTTGAATGAAGGCTTGTCGAAGCGAGGCTTATCAAACCTCGGCTTATCGAAGCTCGATTTGTCGAAGCTCGATCTGTCGCTTGATCCTTTTTCGTGGTCGAAGCTGGGACGTGCTTTTTGTCCTGCGTTATCTCCGTTCGAGGATGCAGTGCGTAAGCTTGACTTTTTGATGCTTGGTTTACTAAAACGGCTTTCTGCCTCAGGGCGAGCCTTTTTGAATGGATGGCCTGCGCCGTCACTGGATTTGCGGAAGGATTTCTGTCCGCCGGTCGAAGGCTGCGAAGCTTTTGGCGCCTTCGAGGGTGTTGATGTTCTTTTTCTCATTAGGAATGCAGTATCACTACTGGAATTTGTTTCCTCTTACTATTTGCCGTGTACTGACAGCGGTTTTTCGATCTGTATTTCAAAGATGCCACTAAAACCCGCTAATCAACGTATCTGATGATCAGAGTACTAAGTGTTTTAATTAAGTCTGCAAAGATACAGGAAATTTTTAAGTAAATATTTTCACTTCGGTTTATGCCATTTTTGGTAACCAAACGTTTATTAGTACTATTGGTTCAATGCACTGAAAAGCGCCTTTTTCCATAACCTAACCTTCACCTATAAAGATGTAAATATGCCTACTGATGTCCTGCCTCAACCGCTATGGAAACCAGGGAGAACGCTTCTGGAGCAATCCAATCTCAAAAAATACATGGATTGGCTTTTTGTCAAAAGAGGCCTTTATTTCCGCTCCTACCATGATCTTTGGGATTGGTCGGTGACGGATCTGGAAGATTTCTGGGAGAGTTTGTGGCTTTACTTCAATATAAAATCCCATGACCTTTACCTGGAAGTGTTGCAAAGGCCAAAGCATGGGATGATCGGCACTAAATGGTTTACGCGTTCCAAGCTGAACTATGCCGAGCATGTTTTCAGAAATAAAACAAAGGACCGGCCAGCCATTCTTTTTCAATCAGAACAATCCGGATTAACGGAAATTTCCTGGGAGACGCTTGAAACGGAAGTTGCCGCTGTGGCTGCCTGGCTCAAACAGCGCGGCGTGCGTCCGGGTGACCGCGTGGCAGCTATTTTGCCAAACATTCCGCAGGCCGTTGTGGCTTTTCTCGCGACCAATGCTGTGGGCGCTGTGTGGTCGTCCTGCTCACCTGATTTTGGTAAAACAGCCATTACAGATCGTTTTTCTCAGATTGAGCCCAAAGTGCTTTTCGTGGCGGATGGTTATGTTTATAATGGTAAAACTTACGACCTTACAGCATTCGCACAAGAGCTATCCTTCACATTACCAAGTGTTAAGGACACGGTTTTAGTGAATAATATCAATGCAGAGAACCGACCGGAAAGATTAACTTCCTGGGAAGACATTCTGCATCTTGAAAATTTCGGGCTTGATTTCGAGCCGCTTCCCTTCGATCACCCGATCTGGATCCTTTATTCTTCGGGCACCACGGCTAAGCCAAAAGCCATCACGCATAGCGTCGGCGGCTGCCTTATCGAACATCATAAGGCATTGATCTTACATCAGAATGTAAAACCGGGCGACCGCTATTTCTGGTATTCGACCACGGGCTGGATGATGTGGAATTATGCATTGGGATCGCTGCTTTGTGGTGCAACGCTTGTGCTATATGACGGAGCGCCTGCATTTCCATCATCACAAGTGCTCTGGACATTGGCCGAAAAAGCGAAGATCACGCATTTCGGAAGCGGCGCAGCTTACTTCAATGCGTCCATGAAAGCGGGTGTGAGCATTACTTCTGAAAGTCTTAATGCATTGGAAACCATCGGTTCCACCGGCTCGCCGTTGCCGCCGGAGGCCTACGAATGGATTTATAAATATGTAAAAAAAGATGTCTGGCTCATTTCGCTAAGCGGTGGAACGGACGTTTGCAGTGCATTCGTGGGCGGCTGCCCGATTTTGCCCGTTTATCCGGGAGAAATCCAGTGCCGGATGCTCGGCTGCCGGATCGAGGCTTATAGTGAAGATGGCAAACCAGTGACCGACGAGCTGGGTGAAATGGTGATTACGCAGCCCATGCCCTCCATGCCCATTTATTTTTGGAATGATGAAGATGACGAGAAATATATCAGCAGCTATTTTGAAATGTATCCCAATATCTGGCGCCACGGCGACTGGATCAAGGTTACCGACCGCAATTCTGTCATCATCTACGGCCGCTCGGATGCAACGTTGAACCGGGGTGGGGTAAGGATCGGAACCGCCGAAATTTATCGCGCCGTCGAGAGCATTCCGGACGTGAAAGACAGTTTGGCGGTGTATCTTGAAAAGGCGAACGGTGACGGGACAATTTCGTTGTTTGTTGTTTTAAGCAAAGACAAAACTTTGACCGACGAGCTGAAACAACGCATAAAGGACGTTTTAAGAAATGAATACAGTCCACGCCACGTTCCGGATACAATAGAGCAGGTTAGCGACATTCCCTATACGATTAACGGGAAAAAAATGGAGGCGCCTATGAAGCGGATTCTGATGGGACAGGATCCTGCCAAATGCATCAATCCGGAGACAATGCGTAATCCGGAGTCTTTAAAGGCATTTGTTTGAGGGCAGAAGTTGGACTAATATCTTATAAATCACCTCTGATACACTTGCTTTAGGCAACCAAAATCGCTTACTTCACGTTAGAGAAATGTGCCTACTGCAACAGGCATGTATACAACGCTTTCAAATATTTTATTGGCATGAATCAACAAAAATCTCCTAACCCGATTCATAATTCCCGTTCAGTGGTTCGCCTGCCTATCATTATAGCCATTACACTGGCTGCTGGTGTGCTGTTGGGAAGCACTTTTTTTAGCGGGGGCCGCAAGCTTTCGGACGTAGCGAAGGGTTATGCCAAATATCGCGAAGTGCTCATGCTTGTTGAGAATAATTATGTAGATTCTGTTAATACTGAGGAGCTTGTAGATTTTTCTATCTCAAAAATGCTCGAAAAATTAGATCCCCACACCGCTTATTTCAACACGGAGGAAGCCACTGCGGCCCGTTCGCAGCTGGAATCCGGATTTGACGGCATTGGTGTGGAGTTCAACATATATAATGACACGGTTTACGTGGTGACGCCATTAAGCGGCGGTCCTTCGGAAGCGGCCGGAATTCAGAGCGGCGACCGCATTATTTCAGTTAATAAGGAGAATTTATCTGGTCCTGGCGTTACTAATGCCCAGGTTTACAAGCTGTTGCGTGGAAAGAGAGGCACTAAGGTTGATCTGGCCATTGAAAGGGTTGGTTTAGATGAAAAAATGAACTTTGCAGTGGTCCGTGACCGCATTCCGACTTATTCTGTTGACGCATCGTATATGGTAGATCAGGAGATTGGCTATATTAAGGTGAGCCGTTTCTCGGAAACCACTTACGACGAATTCAAATCAGCATTAAAAACACTGAAAGCCAGTGGCTTGAAAAACCTGATCCTTGATTTGCGAGGAAATCCGGGCGGTTATATGGAGCGTGCCACAAGCATGGCCGATGAATTTATTGCTGGCGATAAGCTATTGGTTTACACAGAAGGCAAGGATAGCCGGTTTGACAGAAAAACGCGTTCACACGTGGACGGAATGTTCGAACAAGGCCCGTTGATCGTATTGGTGGACGAAGGAAGTGCGTCTGCATCCGAAATCCTGGCGGGAGCGTTGCAGGATCACGACCGTGCATTGGTCGTTGGAAGGCGTTCTTACGGAAAGGGTTTAGTCCAAATGCCGATCAAGCTTTCGGACGCATCCGAACTTCGCCTTACTATTTCAAGATATTTTACACCAAGCGGCCGGAGCATTCAAAAACCTTATGAGCTGGGCAAAGGTGAAGATTATAGCCAGGATCTTTCGCATCGTTACGAGAGCGGCGAATTGTTCAGTGCGGACAGCATTAAATTTGATAAAACCAAAATTTACAAAACAGACGGAGGCCGCATCGTTTATGGCGGCGGCGGGATTACACCCGATATTTTTGTTCCAAAAGATACGCTGCTGAACAGCAAGTATTTATTTGAATTGTATTCCAAAAACATCATCAGAGAATACGCGCTTCGCTACGCAAATGACAATCAGAAAAAGCTTGAAAAACAGTCATTTAATGACTTCTTGACGTCGTTCCAGATATCTGACGCGATGATTGCGGAAATGGTGAAGGATGCTTCGAAGGCTGGAATTAAACCAAATGAAAAAGAGTTAACCCTTTCTAAACCCATTATTACTTCGCAAACGAAGGCGATCATCGGACGATATGTTTGGGGCAGGAAGCAGAAAAACGGGCTTAATAATGAGATTTTTCAGGTGCTGAATCCGACGGATAATGTTTATCAGCAAGCGGTCCAGCTATTCAGCCAGGCTGCGCAGCTGGAAAAAGGGAAGTTCAGCAGTTTGAACATTCCCAAAAATAAAAAGTGAGCATCCCCGGAAGCGCACATCTTTTGACGAATTTGATTTTATAATGTCTCGAATTGCATTGATTACCGGAGCCACATCCGGAATTGGAAAGGCCACTGCGGAATTATTTGCAGGTGCCGGAATTGATCTTATCCTTTGCGGGCGCCGCCAGGAACGATTGGATGAAGTTTCTGCTGAATTATCTTCAAAAGCTAACGTTACCACGCTGGTTTTTGATGTGCGTGACAAAGGCGCGGTGATCGCTATGATCGGTTCCTTGCCGGATGATTGGAAAAACATTGATATCCTGGTCAATAATGCTGGTAATGCACATGGAATGGGTTCATTGGCCGAGGGTGATACGGAGGATTGGGATGCAATGATCGATGGAAATGTGAAAGGCTTGCTATATGTTTCGAAAGCAGTGATTCCGCTGATGCTTGAAAATGGGGCGGGGCATATTGTCAATATCAGTTCCATTGCAGGAAAGCAGACTTACATGAATGGTGCCGTTTATTGTGCTTCCAAGGCTGCAGTCGAGGTTTTAAGTGAAGGAATGCGCCTTGATCTGACGCAGCATGGCATTAAGGTGACCAATGTCGCGCCCGGCGCAGTGGAAACAGAATTTTCGCTGGTCCGTTTTAAAGGAGATGAAAGCCGTGCCGAAAAAGTGTATCAGGGATTTGATCCTTTGCAGGCTGTTGATATTGCCGATGCCATTCTTTACGCAGTGAATGCACCAAGCAGGGTTACAATCGCTGACATTACCATTTTAGCTGCTGCGCAATCTGCCGCAACGACGATTCACAGGAAGTAAGCATGAAATCTACTGAACAAAATCCCATTGCTGTTGACTCAACGACAGCAATAAATACTTCGCAAACAGTTTTCCCGATTTTGCTTGCGTTAAGCTTCTGTCATTTGCTGAATGACACGATGCAGTCCTTAATTCCTTCCATTTACCCGATGGTTAAGGAATCTTTTCAATTGAATTTTACCCAGATAGGGCTGATCACATTCACATTTCAAGTGAGCGCTTCTGTACTGCAACCTGTGGTAGGCGCGTACACGGACAAGCGTCCGCAACCCTTTGCATTGGCTGTGGGAATGTGCTTTACATTGCTGGGACTCATTTCATTATCTCTTGCGAACAGCTTTAATCTTGTTTTGCTTTCAGTGGGGTTGATCGGCGTTGGTTCAGCGGTTTTTCATCCTGAGGCTTCCCGCGTGGCGCGTATGGCTTCGGGCGGTAAGCATGGCATGGCGCAGTCGCTGTTCCAGGTGGGCGGTAATGCTGGGAGTTCGCTGGGGCCTTTGCTGGCAGCATTGATTCTGTTGCCTTATGGACGTTTTCAGGTGATTTGGTTTTCGCTGGTTGCGCTTCTGGCGATTGTTATTTTATCCTGGGTAGGCGGCTGGTATAAGCAAAGTCTAAGCCATGTCGCTGCGAAAAAAGTCGAAAAAGCACATCAGGAATCGCATTTGTCAAAAGGGAAAATCGTGTTTGCGATTGGTATTTTGCTGCTGCTAATCTTTTCGAAATACATTTATATGGCCAGTATTTCGAGCTATTTCACTTTTTACCTGATTGACAAGTTTGGCGTGTCCATACAGAATTCACAGATATATCTTTTCGCATTTCTATTCGCCGTTGCAGCGGGAACATTCATCGGAGGACCGGTTGGCGATAGGATTGGCCGGAAATACGTGATCTGGATATCGATATTAGGTGCAGCCCCGTTTGCCTTGCTGCTTCCTTATGTTAATCTGTTCTGGACGGGCGTATTAAGCTGCATTATCGGGCTCATTCTTTCCTCAGCCTTTTCCGCGATCCTGGTCTATGCACAAGAGCTTATTCCCGGAAAAGTCGGCATGATTGCAGGGCTGTTCTTCGGCTTCGCTTTCGGCATTGCAGGAATCGGATCGGCCATTCTGGGAAGCGTCGCCGACAAAACCAGCATTGAATATGTCTTCTGGATCTGCTCCTTTTTACCGCTTATCGGGCTGCTGACAGGGTTTCTGCCGAACTTGGAGCGGAGTAAGGGTTAAGTTGCTGAACAGTTTTCCACTATCCTCAAAATCAAATTTGGATCAGGACAGAGATTTAAATAATGTTCGCTGTCCTGAATGCTGCTTACGCCGGGGAAGTCGCCTTGATAGTTACCCATGTCTTTGATAATCTGGAAATGCAGATGCGGTGGCCAGTCGCCGTTTTCGGGATAGGGGCCAATGGTGGCGAAATTTTCGTTGGCTAAAATATTTTTGCCGACATACAATCCTTCCAGTGAATTCAGTGACAGATGCCCGTAAAGTGTGTAGAAGACGACATTATTTAATGCATGAGCGAGAATAATTGTTGGGCCGTAATCGCCATAATGGTCGTTGAAGGCAAAACTATGGACGGTTGCGTCTAGCGGTGCATAAATGGGTTCTCCGGCATTTGCCCAAATGTCCGTGCCGAGATGAACGCTCCTTGGTTGGTTGTCTGCGTTATTGAAATGTTTTCGCTGCCGATAGATAATGCGGTTTTCTGCGTAGCCGCCAATGCCTGTGAAAGCATTATTTTCAAGCATTTCATCAAATACAAATTGAGAGAAAACCGAAGTTTCGGATAAATCCCTTTGCACAAGCGCTTCATTGGATTCAGAAAAATCCAGTTTTTTAAATGGCTTCGCGCTATGAATGACAGGCGCAAAGCCATTTTGCTTTTCCAGAACTTCTCGAAGTGTAAGCATTAATTGGCATTTTATAACTGCTAAGCCCGGACAACCTTGTTTGCGGGCTTAGCAGAGTTGGATTTATTTCGGATCCAGCGCCATCTTTATCCGTTGCAAAACATCCTGCAAATGATACTTCGTAATTTTATCCGTCGATTTCGTGACAGCAGGTTGCAATGTTGCTTTCAGGCTTTCCAAATGTGCCCTCGCAACGGAAGGCAAATCCGTTTTTTCAAGTTCAACAACCCGTGTTGAAAAACCATAAGTGATCCCAACCGGTACGGACTGCACATTGGCTTTTCCTGGTTTCAGCAGATCAACCAATTTCTCGATATACACTTTTTGAAGATTTCTGCGGTGCAGGTCAATGCTTTTGCCCGTTTTCGTTTCTGACCAAATGCCGCTTTCCAGGTCTGTAAACATATCGTCCAGCGTATAATTCTTGCTTGAAATTCCGGTTTCCATCAGCCTGACCGCCCTGTCGCCTGCGAAGAGCGTCGTTAATGCATATTCCTGCAATGCTTTGATCGCTTCGACACCGGTTTCTGGTTTGATTTTACTTAAAATATTCTGGTCTAATAACCAGGTCGGCGTTTTGAACAACTGATTGTTAAGGAATACAACTGCTTCTTTCTGAGTCGATTTTGGCACAGTTTCAAAAGTCGATCCCTCCATGTCATATGTGGTAGGGTTATCGTAAATCCCGCCCACATTCTTCATCACGTGGCCAAGATAGCGACGATATTGCTGTATAACATTGTTGTAAATTTCATCCAGCTCCTTATAACTTTCACCATCCTCGCGGCTCCATTCGATCAGGTTGGGAAGAATTCTTTTTAAATTTTTAATGCCATACTCAGAAGCTTTCATCGCATTATCGCTCAGATCTTCGGTTTGATAACGCGGGTCATACGGGCTGATCTCCGTTCCGAAATGCAGTCGGGAATCTTTGTAAGCCTCTTTGGTCATTTCATTCAAAAGCATTTTCTCAGTCTTCGCATCCTTGGCGTCCAAGAAGTTGCTGTAACCCCATTGAATCGCCCATTTGTCGTAATCCCCGATTCTCGGGAACAGATTGGTAATGCTGTCCTCGGGCTGGGCCACGTAATTAAAGCGGGCATAATCCATGATAGAAGCCGTATGGCCATGCTTTTCAATCCATTCTTTGTCACGCAATTTCTCGACAGGTGTAGCCGAGCTCGCGCCCATATTATGCCTTAATCCCAGCGTATGCCCGATCTCATGCGAAGAAACAAAGCGCACAAGCTGGCCCATAAGCTCATCATCGAACTTCTTGGTGCGGGCTTTTGGATCAACGGCGCCAGCCTGGATAATGTACCAGTTGCGCAGCAAACGCATGACATTGTGATACCAGCCAATGTGGCTTTCCAGAATCTCACCGCTTCTCGGATCATGCACATTGGGCCCGTAGGCATTTTGAATATCGGCAGCGAAGTAGCGGATCACGGAATAACGCGCATCTTCCAGGCTCATGGTCGTGTCGTTTTCGGGCCAGTATTCACCGCGGATCGCATTTTTCCAGCCTGCTTTTTCAAATGCTTCCTGCCAGTCATCAACGCCGGCTTTCAAATATTTGCGCCATTTTTCAGGTGTGGCAGGGTCAATGTAATAAACGATTGGTTTTTTAGGCTCAATCAATTCGCCGTCGCGCTGCTTTTTAGCATCTTCTGCATTTTTAGGCTCTAAACGCCATCTTACCGCAAAAACTTCTGTATCAGAGCGCTGCGATTCTTCTCCGAAAATGGCATATTGATTTGCAAAATAACCCACCCGACTGTCGAAAATCCTTTTCCGCATCGGCTTTTCAGGCAGCAGGATCAGCGAAGTGTTCATTTCCATAGTCACAACGCCGGCATCGAGCCCGGACGGTAAATACTGACCGATGGACGGGGTAGGAGAAGTAGAGAGCAGCTGCGGCGTTACAGAAAATGTTTTAACGGTCCGGATTTCTGTATTAATGGGAAACGCCCGGATTTTCTCAATGTAGGAAGCTTCCTTTTTAAATGATGTCAATTTTAAAAGCTGCTTGCTGACCGAGCTCAGTGAGAAAACCTGATTATCAGCATTAAAGAAGTCCGTCACATCAATGACCGACGACTTTGCACCAGGCTCTTTTTTAACAGCTTTTATTTCAAAAACCCCGATAATAGGATCTGAGTTTGAGTTTTTAACAGCCTGGAAAATTGGCTTGGTGCTGTCGGGACTCGCAACGACCACTGTTACGGAACGCAATAACAGATTATGGTCCATCCCTTTTTCCCAGCGGATCATTTGCCGGTTGACCTCTTCACCTCCAAAAATCCCCCCGCCGGCAGCTGTTTTTGCGTAGCGCGTTACGGCCATAATGTCTTTGTCCAGCAGGGAGTCAGGGATTTCGAAATACCATTTCTCGTCCATTTTGTGAACAGAAATCATGCCTTTCTGGCTCACTGCGCTGGTGTCAATGAGGTCTTTGAAAGCCTTGGGGCCCTTCTTTTTGTCGTCTTTGAGTTTCTCTTTTACTGCGGTGGCCACGGCGTCCACGGCTTTTTCGATCTTGACGTCTTCCTGCTTTTCTTTTTTTTTCTTCTTTTGTGCGTAGGTGGTTGTGGTAAACAGAAATGTGATTCCTACAAAGAGGAAATAACGAATTAATCTCATAGAGTTGGTTTATGTTTTTGCTTGCTTACAAAAATATAAGTTTGCCGGATAGGACGTGCAAATAATTCGGGGAGGTTACAAAAATATTAAGCAGTCTTTTCAGCCAGCACTTCGGCCAGCACGCCTTCTTTTAATGCATAGCTTGAAACTTGTATCTTCTTGATTCCGTAGCTTTTGAGTACATAATCTATCAGGCAAACTGCAACCACGATCATGTCCACACGCAGTTCGATCATGCCCGGGATCTGCATTCGTTCGTCATGATTTCCGGTGAGGATGAGTGCATATGCCCGGTAAAATTCTTCCAGTGCCAATGAGAAATCAGTTTGGTTTTTCGGAGGCCTTTCATTGGTGCGGAAATGGAAATCAATGTCCACCAACGTGTCGAATGTCCCGGAAGACCCCACCAGCTTATCGGGGGAATACTGGTGGACGGCATTGGCCAGCGGGATCAGTTTCTCTTCAAAATAATTGTAAAGATTTTTCCTGTCACCCTGCGAAAGCGGATCATTGCGCATGAATCTTTCCATCAGTCGCTGTCCGCCAATCTCGAAACTTTGCTTCCAGAAAATCTGTGATCGGTTGCCGATGATGAATTCTACGCTTCCACCGCCAATATCCATGATCAGTGACGGTGAATCGCCTAGGTCTGCACCGCGTCGGACTCCTTTATAAATGTATTCGGCTTCGCGGTTGCCGTCGATCACAGTGATCGTAATGCCTGTTTTGGAAAGGATTTCAGCACAAAAATCCTGCTGATTTTCTGCATTCCGGATGGCACTGGTGCCGAAAGCGAAAGTTTTCTCATCGGGAACATTGAACTCGTCCAGCTTTTGCCGGAAATAAGTCAGGACCGTCAGTGCGCGCTCAACGGCATCCTGTGTAATGATCTTTTTGTTGATTCCTCCCAATCCGATCCTTGCCGGCCTGCTATCATGAAATATATTGGTGACAGCATCTCCATTTTTATCGACAATGAGCAGGTGAAAAGTGTTTGTTCCTAAGTCAATAATTCCCAGTCGCGAGCTCATATAGGGCATTTAATCTGTTAAAAGCTTTTTCCTCAATGCAATGATCACAAAAATAACCTAATAATAATGACTTATTTCTTGATTTTCTGTTTGATAAAGCTTTTCTTTGCAGTCCGATTTCAGAAACCAATTCAAAGAACATTACAATTTATAAGCATGCTTATTATAAACATTAAAGACAACGAATCGATTGACCGCGCTCTTAAGCGTTACAAGAAGAAATTTGAAAGAACTGGTACTATGCGCCAGCTTCGTGCTCGTACTGCTTTCGAAAAACCATCTGTAAGACGTCGTTTCGAAGTTTTGCGTGCCGTATACAAAGAAAAAACTTACGGTCATTTAGAAGACTAGTTCCCAGGAATGGTGTTCTGAAAGATTTCGACAGGATTATTATATCCATATCATAAGGAGAAGGGCTGCTTGTTAAAGGCGGCCCTTTTTTGTATGTTGCTGATATGATAACCTCATTTATTGATTTTTTGAAATTTGAAAAACGCGCCAGTGTTCATACTGTAAAGTCTTATCAGACGGATTTGGACCAGTTTCAGAAATATCTTTTGTTTCAATACGAGCTCGATAAGCCCGAAGGGGCAAAGGCACCCATGCTGCGGTCCTGGATTGTGAGTTTGATGGAAGAAGGCATGAATCCATCTTCTATTAATCGCAAAATCGCGTCACTCAGAACATTTTATGGATTTTTGAAACGTAAAAAGGCGGTTTCCCAAGATCCCACTAAAATTCTGTCAGCGCTGAAAACGCGCAAAAAACTGCCTGCTTTTGTTGAAGAAAAATCCATGGAAACGCTTTTCATGCCCGATACTTTTACCGACGACTTTGAGGGAGTCCGCGACCGCACCATTATGGAGCTGTTATATGGAAGCGGGATCCGGCTTTCGGAACTGGTTTCGCTTGAAATAAAAGACCTGAATCTTCCAGCCAGGACGATCCGAGTGTTTGGGAAAAGGTCAAAGGAGCGTGTCGTTCCCATTTCTACATCTCTGGCCAATTTACTTTTTCAATATCTGACATTGCGTGCTCCCGAGGAGGATACGGAATGCTTGATATTAACCAATTCAGGCAAAGCAGTTTATCCCGTCTTTATACAGCGAACGGTTGAAAAATACTTGTCGGCCGTCACCACATTGTCGCAAAAAAGCCCGCACGTATTGCGCCATACCTATGCCACACATTTGCTCAATCGGGGCGCGGATCTTAATGCGATTAAGGAGCTTCTGGGTCATGCTAACCTGGCTGCAACGCAGATTTACACGCATAACTCTATCGAAAAGCTCAAAAAAACGCATCAGCAAGCCCATCCAAAAGCCTGAAACCCATTTTTTAGAAGTATATTTGCCTTAATTGCAGTTTCCAGAATATAATTTTGTCACTCCAGTATGAATAACAGTTTCCAGGACGCGGTTGTAACGAAGTACAATATATTTAATAGTCTTTTTCTGAGTTTGCCCTATCGTGGTATATTTCAGACGGGATCATTGCTCCCCATACTAACGCAGCAGAGTGAGATCGGATTTCAGGAGGGAAAGACGCCACGGGAGATCATAGAGCACTTTTTTTCAGAATTACTGGAAACAGCTACACCAAAAGAAAGGACAGATCTGCTCTTTGCTTTTATCCAATATATAGAAAGGCAAGTTGTACTTTTCGACTCTGTGGAGGATGCTGCGTTTGACCAGACGCACGATCTGACCGGCAAAGGATCGGTTAATTATCTGACAGATCGCCTGGATAATGATGAGCTCAAAAAGAAGCTGCTTACCAAGCTCGAAGATTTCAGTGTACGGATCGTGTTAACTGCTCACCCGACACAGTTTTATTCGGGTAAAGTGCTTGGCATCATTAATGATCTCGAAGATGCAATCAAGGAAAACGACTTTACCGAAGTAAACCAGCTGCTCCTGCAATTGGGTAAAACCGCATTCATTAACCACGAAAAACCCACGCCTTTTGATGAAGCGGTGAGCCTTTGCTGGTTTTTGGAAAATGTATATTACGACGCTATTCCATCGATTCTTGAAAAACTGATCAATGGCCTGGGAATGAGCGTCCACGACTGGCCTTACCCCAATGTTTATCGGCTAGGCTTCTGGCCGGGCGGTGACCGGGATGGTAACCCGTTCGTGAATCCGGAAATTACGCTGCAAGTTGCGGCAAGATTGCGGGAAACGCTTTTGAGAGGATATTATCGTGATCTGAGACAATTGAAGCGCCGCCTGACTTTCAAAGGTGTGGACGAAGCGATCAGTTTGGCAGAACGCAAGATGAACAGCACCATTTTCGGGCCGTTTGAAGAGGGTTATGCCAATGCGCAGGAATTAATTGATGAGTTTCTGAAAGCCCGTGAGGTTTTAGTTTCCAAACATCAGGGTCTGTTTGTGAAATTGCTAGACAACTTCATCCTTAAACTAAACATTTTTGGGTTCTTTTTTGCGAGCCTGGATGTGCGCCAGGACAGCCGTAAACATGCAAAAGCGTGGGAAGATATCCTTAAAAGGCTGGAAAAGAAGATTCCGTTGCTAAAATACAGTGACTATGAAGGCTGGGATGAGGCCAAGAAAATAGACCTTTTACTTTCTCTGAACATTCCTTTGCGGGATGAAGATTATGAAGACGAGCTGACCAAGGACATTCTGGGTTCTATCCGCGCTATCAAAACGATTCAGGCGCAGAATGGTGAAAAAGGCGCTCACCGTTATGTGATCAGCAATAACACCTCTGCATTGAACGTAATGCAGGTCGTTGCGCTTGCTAAAAACCTGATTGCGGATGAATCTGGGAAACTTGCGCTGGACGTGGTTCCGCTTTTTGAAACCGTTGATGACCTTGCCAATGCGCCAGAGATTATGCGGACATTGTATCAAAACGAGTTTTACCGCAACCATTTGCAAAACCGCGAAAACCACCAAACTATAATGGTTGGGTTTTCTGATGGAACAAAAGATGGCGGTTACTTGCGGGCAAACTGGTCAATTTACCGCGCAAAAGAAGAATTAACGAAAGTATCGCGTGAATTTGGAATCAAGGTCACATTCTTTGACGGCCGCGGAGGTCCTCCTGCGCGCGGTGGTGGCAACAACCATAATTTTTACTCTTCGCTCGGAACAGACATTGAGGATAAAGAAATCCAGCTTACTGTTCAGGGACAGACTATTAGCTCAAATTACGGAACAGTAACCACGGCCATGTACAATTTGGAAAGATTGTTCACGGCAGGGCTTGAAAACCACTTGTTTAGAGGAAATCGTGTTGAAGACGAGCTGAATGAAGAGGATAAAGTCCTTATTGAAGAGATGGCGGCATTAGCCTATGACTCCTATCTGGATCTGAAAAATCATCCGATGTTTGTCAAATATCTGGACAAAAAGACGCCGTTGCGCTTTTATGGACAAACTAACATTGGCAGTCGCCCTACAAAGCGTGGGAACGATGATGAAGGCCTGAAATTTGAAGATTTACGTGCTATTCCATTCGTGGGATCCTGGGCGCAGATGAAGCAGAATGTGCCAGGCTTTTACGGATTCGGAACAGCCATCGAACAGATGTCGAAAGACGGTAAGAAAGAGACTATTTCGCAGTTGTATAAAAAATCATTGTTTTTCAGGACATTGATCGAGAATTCAATGCAATCACTGTCCAAAGCATTCTTCCCTGCAACAAAATATTTGCGCGATGAGCCTGATTATAAGGAATTTTGGGATAAAATGTATGATGAGTTCCTGCTAACCAGAGACCAACTGCTTGAAGTTTCCGGGCAAAAAGAGCTTCTGGATAGCAACAATGTCACCAAGGTATCCATCAAAACCCGTGAGCGGATCGTCTTGCCATTGATCACCATCCAGCAATATGCATTGCAAATGCTAGCGGAAGATCCCAAGAATCTTCCGGTGGACGTGGAAACATACAACCAGCTCATTATGCGGGCCATGTTTGGTATCATCAACGCGGCGAGGAATTCAGCGTAGTAAGTTTCTAAATATTTAGGTCTCCTGAACATGCTCGAATGTTCAGGAGATTTTTTTTGCTATCAAATAATAAATTGTTGCGACTCTTTATTGCACATCGACCAGTTAGTTAGAGATGTCGGTTTCTTGTCCTTCGCTTCAATATTTTTGTATGAAATCTACCATTTGTAAAACGCAGCGTGTCAGGCAATGGGCTATCGTCTTTTATTCCATCCACCACCATTGTAAATTTAAACTCGCCATAGATTTCGCCAGTAGTCATATTTAACGAATTGATTTGCAAATAACTATCACTTTTAGGAAGTATTCTGAAAGAGTCCCCAGGCTGATCGTCGTAAATTTGAGAATAGAGCAGGGCACGTACATGATCGTTGTCTATGCAGTATTTATTTTCTTCCGATGTCAGCAAAAATCTTCCTTTTCGAAGTGGAATCTGGTCAAAATATAAAACCTGCTGTCTAAATCCATTTGAATCGAATGAATTCGAAAACATATATGCGCTTTTAATGGAACAGAGCGAATCAGTATTTTCCGAAATTCCCGCATAGACGGACTGGTAAGCATTATCATATAATTTACTCCATTCCGTTCCACTCATATCAGCTTCAAAATATCCCCATGATATTCCCGCGTTTCTGTACGGAGTGTAAATCTCACAAGCATTGCTTCCGATCATTAGAATAAAGAAAGTTAAACTTTTGAATGGTTTCATGAGGCAATTATCTTGATATAAGCACTCGCTTTGTTTCAATATTTTTGCCCACCATCAGCCTGATGAAATAAATCCCGGCTGGAAACTTCCTCGCGTCCCACTTTCTACTGGTAACCCCATTTGGTTTGCGCGTTAAATAGCTATCAGAAAGTGTTTGGATTACGGAGCCGGATTGATCCAATATGTCAAGTTTGATCTCGGCATCTGATGTTGTTTTGTAATTTATGCGAACCTCATCTGAGGCTGGATTTGGAGTTGCTTCAAGATGTAAAAGACTTTGAGAAAGAGAATCCGTTTCAACCACGCCAGTCTTGTAGGGATTTGGCATCTGTGATGTAACAGCAATAAATGCAGAAACAGATTTATCATTTCCCGTAACCGTTGCTTTAAACCATACTTTCTGAGTCTGATAGAAATTCCATGTAAAAATGTCCGTGGTAGTATTGGAAGTGAGATAATTAATCCCATCATAGCTATAATGCCAGACGATCGAATATGGCGCAGATCCACAGCTATATGTCACCTCATAGTTTTTGCCACCGGGTGCTGTTACAAAAGTTGGCCCGTCAACGTAAGCAACGAAAGGCGGATTGGGATTAGGTCTGAAAGTGCTTACAACCGAATGGGATTGGGTGACCCGTAGCGCGTTGTTTTCATTATTTGTTCCGGAAGGCTTACCTCCTACATTTATATTAGGATTGGAAAAATTTAAAAGTCGATTTTGGGCTTGTTGATCAGATATTGCTTTGCCAACCATCATTGTCCGGTCCGTAACTATCCCAAGGCCATTTTTGATACAATATGCTTGTGCATATGCAGGTGACCCGGCCGTATCTTCGTGTCGACAGCCATATAAGTGGCCAACCTCATGTGCAAATGTTTTTCTTGATGTACATGACCAGATTTCTACAATTGCATATGATCGGTCGTTTTGAAGAGTAACTGTGCCCGCGCCGCCTCGGGTATTACCGTTTGAATAAACTGCATCCGAGAACAATACGACTATGTCCGCCTGATATTGATTTCGGAGGTTTTGAGCAACAGGATTTATGATTAGCTTTTCGAGATCATCATTTAAATTTTGGCTTTCATTAACGTTTAATGGTGCTACACCGGCCAAGGTTAGCACAGCATTACTTGTTATTCCACTGTTGTATATTGTACTATTAAATTGAGCGACTGACAAATCTGCCCAATTAACTATTGCAGCAGCACTACCAGCCAGCGCCAACGCTTTAGGCGTATACAACACAAGCACCCGGGGGCTAATCAGCGGCTGACAGGGATTCATCTTTGCATTTGAACGGACCGGCGGGGCATGCTCGGGCTGTTGCGCGCTTATTCTTTCGGTGTAGTGATGCTCATCGGGTGCGATACAGCCGACGTCGTCGCCTTTTGACATGACAACTTCCTGCAAGCAATACAAACCGCCAGGTGCCGGGAAAATTTCGTAGATGCCGTCGGGCGTGGAGAAATGCGCGGAAACTCTTCCTGCTTTGGACAAGATAATGATTGTCCCGCGGTTCTCATCTGTTTTGCCTATCCATTCATAATCAGCACTTGAATAATACTTGACCTCGCTTGCTTCGGCAATGATAGGCTTGGCTTTTCCCGGAATTTCTAGTGTGAGAATGCCTTCTTTCTGAGCAGTAGCAATCGGGTTGAGACGGATGAAGTGGTGATTTGAAATGTTTGGGTTCTTTTTTAAGTGCGTAATGTAAGCACTCATTTCTTGATTGTCCGGAATGGCATTACCGGGGATTACTTCGATAAATTTTTGCGACTGGCCCACTGCCGGGTCGGAGCATAGAAATGAGATCAGAAAGTACGTTAGAGAGCTCCTTATCAGCAGGATAAAAAGTTTATGCATAGTGTATGGGATTAGTTTAGACAACTGAACCGCCGAATGTTGGTTTATTTTCAGGTATAACAAAGTATTTCTAGCCATGACTTTCCCAGTAGCAGGGTTCAATTATTTGCCGGTAATTTTGGGCATTGCGATAAAATCGAATAATTTCCCTGCAATTATTAGTAGACGAATAGTTGAAGGGACTTATAATTGGGATACTCAATTGCCCAAAGCTTCAACGTGACCAATCATGACGCATCATTCTGATCAGCGTGCCTATTTTTTTAAAATAGATACGACTATCAAAAAAATCCGAAATGCTTTACAAAAACAGCTGACGGAGGCCGGTTTTGACCTTACAGTGGACCAGTGGGTGCTAATAGATCATATTTTCAGACGGCAGGGAATCAGTCAGAACGAGCTTGCTGAGCTTACGTTTAAAGATCCGCCAACGGTCACACGAATCATTGATCTGCTGGAAAAAAAGGGGTTGGTGGAACGCGGACCGGCTGCCGGGGACAGAAGAAAATTCAATTTGTTCCTGACCAAAACAGGCGAATCAACCTATAATGAGGCTTTTCCTATTGTTGCAGACATTCGCCGAAAGGGTTGGGGAAGTTTGAATGATTCCGATTATCAGCACTTTGTCCGAATTATGGACTCGATTTATCAGAATTTTACCTGAAAAGGCAGAAAAATAAATTTTTTTTAGTGGTAAGTGGGAGAATAACAGCTGATTGCGTTATGCTCCCATTTTTGTTTTAAACCTTTGGCAAATCATTGCATCTAAACTACGTTGACGGCAATAATTCCGACGGATTACAACGTTAAGCCTGCCGACTGCATCTGTATTTTATATTCAATATTTACTAATGAAAGCCATGAAAAAAATTGTTTTGGGTTCCCTGCTTGCTATGACTGCTTTGTTCCCTGCTTTTTCGCAAATCAAATATGAACAACAGGTCGTTGCACCTAAGATTGAAGTAGCAGGTTTTGCCGAATTGGAAATTGTACCTGACGAAATTTACTTCAATATTTCACTGCAGGAATATTTTGAAGATGAAAAAAACCAAAAAAACAAGGTCATTATCAGCACTTTGGAAAAACAGCTGCTGAAAGCAGTTGAAGAGGCCGGGTTGCCCAAAGATGCGCTTTCTATCAGTGGATTAGGGGGTTATCAAAATTACACAGATAAGAAAAAGAAGCCTGCTACATTCCTTGAGAGCAAGCAGTATGAGCTGAAAGTGAGCAGTCCTGAGAAGTTGGACGGCATTTTGTCAAAAGTTGAAAGCCGCGGTGTGCAGTATGCGAATGTGAGCCGGGTGGACCATTCAAAAAGAGAAGAATTAAAGAAGCAGGTTAAAATCGACGCATTGAAAGCAGCAAAATTAAAAGCGGAATATCTGGTTGCTTCGCTGGACGAAAAGCTTGGTAAAGTACTTGAAATTAAAGAACTGGACGAAAACCTGTACTTTCCTCAGCCTGTTTTTGCGAAGGCCAATATGAGAACATTGGCGCAAGCAGAATCAGCGGATATGGTGGCGGATAGCCAGGTTCAATATCAGAAAATCAAGATAAGCTATCGCATGCAGGCCGCATTTGAGATTAAGTAAGCATGTGATGGTAAATGTGGGCACAGTTTTTTGTGCAAATGTTCGGTGACTTTAAGTATTCCTTTTGTACAAGACATAATTTCATAAATTTAATCTTAAACTAAGTAACTGGAAATCATGAGCATAAACTCAAAACACCTTGCCACATTTATTCTTGGAGCCGCCGCCGGCGTGGCCGCACATAAGTATCTTCAAAGCGAAGAGGGCGAAAAGCTTTTGGAAGACCTGAAAACGAAGGCTAACAATTTGAAAGCCGAAGCGGAAGGTGCAATCGATAAAGCTCCGGAGTATTTTGATGAGCTCAAAACAAAAGGTGCCGACACGCTTAAAAGCAGCTTCCCGGATGCTGAGAGCTTCTTCAAAGATCTTTATGAGAAATTCGTAGGCGGAAAGAGCAGCCCCGAAACGGCGACACCTCAAAACACGCCTACGCCTGATCCCATATCATAGCTAATAGAAAATGTAATTTAAATGGCCGAAGAGAGTTGATTTGACTCTGTTTGGCCATTTTTTGTGACTAATTGGGTGAGTTGCGCATGTTGCAGCAGCATAATGGTTTTGGCATCCTTAATTTCCCCGGACTTAACCATATCCAGCGCTTTTCCGAATGGTAATTCCATCACCTCAATGTTCTCCTGTTCCTGCGCGCTGCCGCCTCCATCACTCACTTTCATATCCTCACTATACTCTGCCACAAAGAAGTAGAGGATCTCAGTAACCGAACCGGGTGACATATAAGCTTCAAATATTTTCTCAACAGAATTAATTTTATAGCCCGTTTCTTCTTCCGTTTCCCGCCTGATGCAATCTTCCGGATTATCACGATCCAGCAGTCCGGCGCAAGCCTCTATCAGCATGCCGGTTTCATTTCCATTGACATAAGTCGGGATTCTGAATTGCCGGGTTAAGAGAACCGTTTGCTTTTCGCGGTTATAAAGCAAGATGACAGCCCCATTGCCACGGTCGTAGGCTTCTCTGGATTGCTTTTCCCATTGCCCGTCAGCGCGCTGATAGTCAAATGTATATTTTTTTAATGTATACCAATTATTTGATAGCACCTCGTCAGATGTGATGCGGACCCGGTCATTTTTCATATTGACTAATATTGATCGTTTATGATTAATTATGATCAAAATTAAGCAAATGATTGAATATGCCAAAACCTGGATCGTATTTTGAAGAATAAAAAGCCTGAGTTCCGGCGTGATTTATTAAATGGGCGTGCTAAATTGTCGGTATGATAGAAAACCTGAAACCAGCGCATTATTGGATTGAGAAATATGCATTAAGTCCGCATCCTGAGGGCGGTTATTATACCGAGACTTACCGGGCAGCAGAAAGCATTCCCAAGGAAGCATTACCGGAACGATTCAATGACGACAGGGCATTTTCAACCGGCATTTATTTCTTGCTGGAAAGCCATAATTTCTCAGCATTCCACAGGATTCAGGCCGATGAAATGTGGCATTTCTATGCGGGCGAAGCGTTGGATGTTTTTGTAATCGATGAGAGAAAAAGGGAAATCCAGGTGATCAGGCTAGGCAATAACCCCGACAATGGAGAAACATTTCAGGCAGTGGTGCCCGCAGGAGCGTGGTTTGCTTCGCGTCCTGCAAAAGGAAGTGCCTATGCACTGGTTGGGTGCACGGTTGCGCCGGGATTTGATTTTGCAGATTTTGAAATGGCCGAAAGGACCGCATTACAAATGCAGTTTCCTGAATTTAAACAAACTATCCAGGAACTGACAAGAGTTTAAATGTTGACCGAACGATTAATTGACGCGTAGTTTCGCCCAATATGGCTTGCTAACGGTCTTATCCGGAAACACAGCATAGACTTCATACTGACCGGCTGCAAGGTTCGCAGGAACAACATATCGGCCAACCGGATAACTTACACCGGCAGTGGCCCAATTCACAACCGCCAGGGCTGGTTTCAGATCCACCGTTGTCGCACCGCTTTTCAAACGCAATGCGGGCAATTTGGCAACATCGAAGCTTGTATTTGATGAGCCGTATTCCACCGGCGACGGTTTTGCATAAAATGTGTCCTCTTTTTTGAATGTCAATGGTTCCACATTTCTCGTAAGCGCCAATGTAAGATCTCCTTTCCAAATCGATTCTATGCCTTTGGTTGTGGCCACATTGGAAACGTAGATGGCACCTTTGCCAATCTGCTTCTCTCCTTCATGAAAGGTAAGCAGGTAAGAGCCGTCAGGTATATTGGCCGGGAATTTTTCCAGATTCAGGTTTGTGGCGCTTACATATTTCAATGCTGCTGTTGCCGGCGTCTTCACGAAATCGTTGGTGAATTTGACCGTATATTTGGTCGACGGAAGGAAATATCCACCGCTTATAAACACCGAATCTCTGGTAGAGTAAACAAATTTAGAGTCAGAGATCCTGGAAATAGGCTCGCCGCGCGTGAACGTAACACCTTCGAATTTGATCGGATTTTTATCCGCAAAAAGGACTTCCATCGTAACAGGGTCCGGGCCCACAAGCTTATCTATTGATTCAAAAACGATATTATCCTGATTCTGGTTATAAGTTGTTTGGTCGGTGAAGCCGGTTTTGGGATTGGTCAGCTTAATGATCGGCGCGGCCTGCCCGGGACGCGCAGGAATGGTCCCAACGCCGGAAACAAATTTGAAGGGGGTTTTGAAGCCGTTTGTATTGACAGTAATAGTCTTCGTCAGCAGCTCAACCTTAGGTTCGCCGCCGATTTCGAAATACACTGTGAATGTACCGGCAAACTTGTCTTCCTTATCACGTAATGTAAATGACAGCGGCGGGTTTCCTTTAAAATTATAGGTAATTGTGCTGTCTGTTGTGGCTTTTCCGAGGCTGTCTATCAGCACCACATTTTTGTTTAAAGACATTTTTAACTCTGCCGAATTGCTCTGATATGATTCGGGCATGCTAATCTGATAGTTCTTCGTTACCGAATCAAATGTGACTTTTTCAGAGTCAGTAACGTCAAATGATCTTAAAAACTGTATCGGTGCGAATGGCTTGCCGGTATCCGGATCGGGCCCGAGTTCGTTTGAATCTTTTTTACAGTTTGATAAGCAGGCAGCAGATATAAATAATAACAGGAATGTAAGTTTTTTCATAACAGGATAAAGCAATGCTTAAGAGTAACGCTCAAAAGCGCTGAAATATTAGTATCCCAAACTCGTGTCATCACCCCTCGGATCCGAGCCTCCTTCGAGCGAACCATCCGGGCGTACCAGTATACAATCCATACGCCCTATTGTATTGCGTTGCTGTTCAAGGTTATAACCTTTGTTCTGCAACCTTTTTATAGTGTTTTCCGAAAATGCATTTGATTCAAAAGTGGTTATGTCTGGTAACCATTGATGGTGAAATTTTAATGCGTTAACCGACTGCTGCATGGTCATACCGTGTTCCAGGACGTTCAGGATGGTTTGGTAAACGGATGTAATAATGGTCGATCCGCCCGGTGTTCCAACGACCATCAGGAGCTTTCCGTCCTTTTCTATAATGGTTGGCGTCATGGATGAAAGCATTCTTTTACCCGGCGCAATGGCATTTGCCTTGTTACCGATCAGCCCGTACATGTTAGGCGCGCCAGCCTTTATACTGAAATCGTCCATTTCATTATTCATCAGAAATCCGCCGCCTTTGATCACAACCCGGCTTCCATATCCGCCATTCAGCGTTGTAGTGAGGGAAACAGCATTGCCTTCTTTGTCAACGATAGAAAAATGTGTTGTTTCAAGACTTTCATAACCTGGGAAAACGCCGCCGCTGATGTCCTTGCTATCCGTTGCTTTATCCCAATTGAAGTCATTCCACCGCTTACTCAGGTAATCTTTACTGATCAGGGTTTCTACCGGCACTTTCACGAAGTCAGGATCGCCCAGGAACTTAGCCCGGTCGGCATAAACCCTGCGTTCCGCTTCGATCATCACCTGAATGGTGGAATCGCTGTGCCAGCCCCATTTCCGCAATGGATGCTGCTCGGTCAGGCGCATGAGTTGCAGCAATGCAACGCCACCGCTGGAAGGAGGCGCCATGGTGATCACCTTATATTCTTTATAGCTTTCTGTGATCGTTTCCCGCCACTGCGCTTTGTAGTCAGCCAGGTCTTTTTTACTGATAATCCCTTCTTTACTTTTATTAATATCCTTTACCAAAAGCCTCGCGGTCCTGCCTTTATAGAACCCATCGTGGCCCTTTTTCTGAATGCGGCGTAAAACCTTGCCCAAATCTTTCTGAACCAGCAAATCGCCGGCGACCCAGTCTTTCCCGGTTGGATTAATAAAATATTTTGTGCCCGGATTCAATGATAGCAAGTCTTTTTTGATTGCATTAAGCCCGCGTGCTTCTCTTTCTGTTTGTATTACGCCATTCTCCGCAAGGTCGATCGCTGGCTGAATAAGTTGTTTCCAGGGCAGTTTTCCATGTTTTGCATGTGCTTCGGCCATGCCAGCCACCGAGCCGGGAACACCCGACGCAAGTCTGCCGAGAATGCTGGATTGAGGGATAACATTGCCGTCTTTATCGAGATACATGTCTGCATGACCTTTTGCAGGCGCTTTTTCGCGGAAATCAATGCTATAACTCTTGCCGGTCTTATCTCTCAACACCAAAAATCCGCCACCGCCCAGATTCCCCGCAGACGGATGCACAACAGCCAAGGCAAATTGCACCGCAACCGCCGCGTCAACCGCATTGCCTCCTGCCTTTAATATCTCAACTCCTACTTTTGAGGCTTCCGGATGTGCAGAGGCAACCATGCCATTTTTCGAAATTACTCCCGGCCTGTCACTGAAAAATGGTTTCTGATTAGGGTCGTCGGAAAGAAACTGATAGAATCCGGTGGACTCCTTAACTGGTGCTTGCGCAATAAGAAATCCCGGGAAAATACAGCAAGCAAGTGCAAGAGTGTAGCGTAATGTCATTGTCAGCGCGTTATAATTCAGTTTGTAATTTATTAAATCAATCACTTTATCTTACCTTTTGTAACAATTTATTTCTGCTCCTGCCACTTTACAGTTAACTTTTGGTTTGAAAGGATTTTGAAAAAAACATTATATCCGACGGCGCTATGAAATTTTTACGGCAGGTTTTAGAAAGTTTCCGTTTTGCCTGGCAGGCGCTCAAATCCAACATTACCCGGACCATTTTATCATTGCTGGGCGTAACGGTGGGCATTTTTGCAATTGTAGCCGTTTTTACCATTGTCGATTCCCTCGAACGCAGCATTAAGGACAGCATGAGCTTCATCGGCGATAAGGTTATATATGTTCAAAAATGGCCCTGGGGTTTCGGAGGAGAATATCAATGGTGGAAATACTTTCAATGGCCGGAGCCTACTTTCGCTGAATATAAATTCCTTTACGACAATCTGGAAAGTGCCAGCGCCGTGGCAGTTATGGATTTCCGGGGTAGCACTACATTAAAGAACGGCTCCAACAGCATTGTAGCGCAGATTCAAGGCGTTTCTTACGAATACAATCAGATTTCAGATATTCCCATTCAGGACGGGCGCTATTTTATCCCGCTTGAAACAAATAATGCACGAAATGTGGCCATAGTAGGCGCAGACATAGCCGCCGCGCTTTTTCCCGGGCAAGATGCGGTAGGGAAGGCATTTAAGCTGGCCGGAAATAAGTTTACAATCGTCGGCGTTCAGGTCCGGAAGGGCGAAAGCCTTGTGGATTTCGGCGGAAGTCCTGATAAAAACTGTATAATTCCGTTTGCCTCATTTTCAAAGCTTTTTCAATCGGGGCGCCGAAGTGCTGACATTGTTGTAAAAGGTTTTCCCGAAGACGAAGGAATGAAAGAAGTGGAAGCCGAAATTACGGGCTTAATGCGAACCAAAAGGGGCATTAAGCCGCGGGATGGCAGTAATTTTTCCCTGAACCGTCCCGAAGCCGCTGCGGAAGCAATTGGTCAGCTCTTTGCCGTGCTAACCATTGCCGGCTGGGTAATCGGAAGCTTTTCAATCTTGGTAGGAGGCTTTGGGATCGCCAACATTATGTTTGTTTCTGTTAAAGAAAGAACGAACCTGATAGGCATTCAGAAATCCCTGGGCGCTAAAAACTATTCGATCCTGTTCCAATTTCTATTCGAAGCGGTTATGTTGAGTTTAGTGGGCGGACTGGTTGGCATATTTTTGGTATTTCTTCTATCGTTCATGCCGATGGGCTCATTGCAGATCCTGCTGACGCCGGGTAACATTATACTCGGGCTCGGCGTTTCAAGTATCATTGGTGTGTTGTCGGGAATTGTACCCGCAATGCTCGCCGCGCGCATGGACCCGGTTATTGCCATTCGGGCAAAATAATAACTAGGAATAGTCAAACCGTTTTGCGAAGTTCGCTTATATCAATAACTCAGAAAATTACTATTATGCGTAAATGGGTCATATTTGCCATATTTCTGGCCGTCATTTTTGGAATCCTCTATTACCTGACATTCGGCTATTACAGCGAAGGAAAACGCGGAGGTTTCATTACCAAGCTGAGCAACAAAGGATATTTATTTAAAACATACGAAGGCGAGCTGAGAATGGGCGGCCTGTACGAAGGCGACGGCACCATGAATTCTTCGGAATGGGTGTTTTCTGTAAGCGCAAAAAATAAAGATGCGATCGCTAAGCTCGAAGAAGCTATCAAAAACGGGCAGCGCGTTTCACTTACCTACGAAGAAAAATTCTTTACACTGCCCTGGAATGGTGATACCAAATATTTCGTAACGAATGTGGAAGTGCTGGAAAATGTGCGCTCAAACCAGTTGCCGCAGCCACCCCCATCCAATTTGCCTGCTCCCACGGAGATAGACACGAATAAGGTTCTTTAGCCCCTAAATCCCCTAAAGGGGACTTTACATACGAGATGAGAAAGTCCCCTTCAGGGGATTGAGGGGTCACCCTCCCGCTTTCTTAGCTTTATAACCCTTCCCAACCAGCCAGTTGATCACCTTATCGCGGTGATCGCCCTGGATCTGGACTTCCTGGTCTTTGACAGTTCCGCCGCTTCCGCAAAGGGCTTTTAGTTGTTTGCCCAAGGCTTCCATGTCGGCATTGGTGCCGATGAATCCTTTTATAATCGTAATTACTTTTCCGCCGCCTTTGCGATCCAGCCAGATCCTCAGGTCCTGCTGTGCAGCGGGTAATGTATCCGGTTCGTCGGCTCCGGAATCATTGTATTCGAAGTCAGGGTTTGTGGAATATATGACTCCTGTGCGGTTCTTTTTTGACATCAGACAATTACTCGCAGGCTCTGCGGTTTAATTTTAACTTCAATTCTCGTTGTATCAAGCTGAAACGGCTCTCCGTCGTAATGTATCATTGGCGGCACATCCGTCTCCACCACAGCCTCAGTCATATGTGCGTAATCAATGTAGCGCGAAGCCTTCATTTGTTTGGTAAAAAGCTGATATGCGAGGGATGTACCATACCATTTCGGGAAAGGCTTAATGGTGCAAATGTCGAGTAAACCGTCCTGCAAACTTGCCTGAGGAGCAACCCAGGCATTATTTCCAAACTGACCTGCATTGGCAAATGACAGGGAGAAAGCATGGGTCTCCACACCATTCAACCGGAAACTCTGGGGCTTATAACTCCAATACGACTGAAACGAAACATTAATGTATGTAGACAGTCCACGCTGGTGCTGCTGGCTGAACAAATGCCCTACATAAGCGTCAAAACCCATTCCGGCGGTGCAGAAAAAGGGAATTTGATTAATTTGCGCACTGTCGATGGTGATTATTCTATTCTCAAAAAGCCTTTTCAGAGAAGCTTCCAATGTAAGCGGAATGCCCAGATGACGGGCTAGGCCATTGCCCGAGCCGAGCGGAATGATGCCGATCGGCTGCTCCGTATGCACAAGCGGCTGCGCAATCTCATTCACAGTCCCATCGCCTCCTACGGCAACAATGGCGTTCCAGAGCTGTAAACCAAGGTTTTCTTTTACTAATGTTGTCGCATGCGCCCTTTCTTCTGTAAAAAGTATTTTAGCCTCCGCTCCGTTTTTTTGCGCAAATGTTTCAATAGCCTGTTTCACCTCACCGGCGTTCTTGCCAATCGAAGTGCCGGAGTTGGGATTCAGAATAAACAGATAGGAAGGCTTGTTCATTTGGTTTTTTTGTCTTGCAAACGCTTCCCTTGTTTCTTTCGTGTATATTTAAAATCAGGAAACGATTTACAAAAATCCGCAAAAATTATGAGAAACCGGCTCTTCACCCTCATCCTGATCACGATTTCAATGTTTGCAAAAGCACAGACTTCGAAAGACAAGGAAACCATTTACGGAACCATGAACCGCCAAATGGCCGACTGGAACCGCGGCGACATTGATTCGTTCATGAACGGTTACTGGGAATCCGACTCGCTCATGTTCGTCGGAAAGGCCGGCATAACTTATGGCTACAAAGCCACGCACGAAGGTTATTTGAAGCGCTACCCGGATCGTGCGACGATGGGAACATTAAAATTTACTTACCTGAACCTCACATTTCCAGGCAAGGACGTGGCATTTCTGGTTGGGAAGTTTCACCTGACCCGGCCCGAAAAAGGCGACATCGAAGGACATTACACATTACTCTGGAAAAAGATCAATGGCAAATGGCTTGTAGTATGCGACCACACCAGCTAAAAAAATGCCCTGCCTTTAAAGGCAGGGCAATGGAGTTATGAATTATTGTATTACAATTAATTATAGCTTTTTAAATTTTAATAGCGCATTTACTGCCGGTTTAGTTGCATCTGTCTGAGTATTTGCAACGACTGTTAATTCTGTTGATGTTTGGGTGAATTTAAAATCCTTGCTTGTTGACCCGCTTTTAAGATTTAGCATATCTCCATTCACTTTCCATGTTGATCCATCTCCAACTGGCGCTAGCTGACTGATTGCGAGAACAGCAACAGGACAATCAGCAGTGGTCAATGTATTATCTGATTTAAAAGTCATTTTTAGATCGAGGTAACAAGGGGCTACTGTTGGTAACTGCGTTAATAGTGGAAGTGTTCCAGCCGTTTCAGCTGTTACAGATGTCAGTTGCCAGGTTCCAACAATCGGGTTGTTATCTACTTGCGGATCTGGCTCTTTTTCATCGTCTTTGCAGGCTGTCACAACAAAAGCCATTAGCAGGAATGTCAGGAGGGTTAATTTGCTTAATGCGGTGTAGATCTTCATAATCGGGCAGTAATGGTTGGTTTAGTTTAGTAACGCTAAGATTAACGTCCAAACATACTTTAAAAATGCTTTTGCGTAAAGTTTTTATGATTTAACGTTACGGAATGTTCTGAGCAGATCTTCCGCAGCAGAGTCAGGAAGTTCTCTTCCATCACGAACGGCCTCTTCCAATGATGTCAGCTTTGCTTTTACAGCGGCATCACTGAAAAACTGATTTTCCAATGATTGCCTGATAAGGTCGTGCATCCAATTCAGATTTTGGTTTTGTCTGTTTTGGTCAAAAAAACCATTGGCCCTCGTCGTTTTCTCAAATTCCCGGATCAGTTTCCAGATCGCTTCCATTCCATTTTCCTGTAATGCAGAGGATATGAGCACTTCTGTGGGAAAACCGGAATCTGCTTTTGGGAACAAATGCAATGCATTCTGATAAGCCGAAACCGCCAGAGCCGCCGCTTGCGCATTATCCCCATCCGCCTTGTTGATGGCGATCGCATCTGCCATTTCCATGATCCCTTTTTTGATTCCCTGCAATTCATCGCCCGCGCCAGCCAGCATAAGGAGCAGGAAAAAGTCCGTTATGCCTTTGACCAATGTTTCAGATTGCCCAACGCCCACGGTTTCAATAAGAATAATATCGTAGCCTGCCGCCTCACAAAGCAGCATGATCTCCCGCGTGCTCCTGGCGATTCCTCCAAGAAACAAACCCGTTGCAGACGGTCGAATGTAGGCCAAAGGGTTGTGCGAAAGTCTTTCCATGCGCGTTTTGTCGCCCAGGATGCTGCCCCGGGATTTCTGGCTGCTGGGATCAACTGCCAAAACGGCCACCCGCTTTCCTAAGGAGGTTAGATAGGTGCCGAAAGATTCGATAAATGTGCTTTTCCCAACACCCGGAACGCCCGTTATCCCGATCCGAAATGCATTGCCGGAATGGGGCAGCGTCTCTTTTAGAATAGCAGCAGCAAGTTCCTTGTCTGCCGGTAACCTGCTTTCCGTGACCGTAATGGCCTGGCTCAGCATGATCCGATCTCCGGCGAGGATTCCGGCTGTGTAGTCTTCAACGGAGAGACGCTTGCGCATGGCCTTTTTTACGATGTAACCGGTAATATTTCAAAGTAACTACCGGTTAGCAAAAATGAAACTTTTTATATTAAAAAAGGCGAAAAGCCGTATATTGCTCGTTTACAAACACATATTTTTCAAATTTTTCAATAGAATGAAAATATCCATATTTCGTCTGAGCTTGTTCTTGATGGCAGGTCTTGGATTTTTTAACGCCCACGCACAAGAGCAGGAAAAAGTGAAATACGATTCACACGTGCTTTTTCACCCCTTATTTAATTTTCAGCCTGGTAATGAATACCGGACGGGCAGCGGCTCTCCCGGTCCGAAATACTGGCAAAACCGTGCCGATTACAAGATCAATGTTGCGCTTGACGAGGCAAAGGGAATGGTGGCCGGCGATGTTGAGCTTACTTATAAGAACAATAGCCCGGAATCACTTGAATTCATCTGGCTTCAACTGGACCAGAATGCATTCAATGATCAATCGCGCGGGGGAAAAACGACTCCCGTAACCGGCGGCAGGTTTGGTAACACCGGTTTCAGCGGAGGAGATTCGATTAGAGCCGTTACTATTCAGCAGGGGAAAGGCGGTTTTGTGGAAGCCACTTATAAAATCACCGATACCCGCATGCAGATCAGGCTTGCAACGCCTGTAAAGCCGAATGGTGATG
This sequence comes from Dyadobacter sp. CY327, assembly GCF_021390415.1. Lineage (NCBI taxonomy): Bacteria > Pseudomonadati > Bacteroidota > Cytophagia > Cytophagales > Spirosomataceae > Dyadobacter > Dyadobacter sp. CY327. Next base: position 150,274 of record NZ_JAJUXJ010000001.1, read on the forward strand.
TGATCAAGATCAAGATCGCTTATTCTTTCAAAATCCCTGAGTACGGCTCAGACCGGATGGGAACATTGGAGACGAAAAACGGGATTGTTTATGAAATGGCGCAGTGGTATCCACGCGTTGCCGTATTTGACGACATCGAAGGCTGGAATTTGCTTCCCTACCTGGGCGCAGGCGAGTTTTACCTGGAATATGGTGATTTTGAATACAATGTTACTGTGCCCTGGGACCACATTGTGGTCGGTTCCGGCGAATTGCTGAACCCGAATGATGTGCTTACAGCAGAACAACGGAAAAGACTGGCTGATGCGGCAAAAAGCGATCAGACTGTTATGATCCGCAGCGCAGAAGAAGTTACCAACCCTGCGTCAAGGCCGAAACAGTCGGGAACCCTTACCTGGCGTTTCCGTTGCTTGCAGGCGCGTGATATTGCCTGGGCAACTTCCAAAGCATTTGTTTGGGATGCAGCAAAAATGAACTTGCCAAAAGGTAAAACAGCCCTTGCACAGTCGGTCTATCCGGCAGAAGATGGCGGATTGGACGGCTGGGGCCGCTCGACGGAATATGTGAAAGGCTGCATTGAATTTTACTCAGGTTATGTGCATGAGTACACTTACCCAGTTGCAACCAATGTGGCGGGGATTGTAGGCGGAATGGAGTATCCGGGAATTGTTTTTTGCAGCAGCAAAAGCCGTAAAGATGATCTCTGGGGCGTAACGGACCACGAGTTTGGCCATAACTGGTTCCCGATGATCGTAGGTAACAACGAGCGTAAATATGCGTGGATGGACGAAGGATTTAATACATTTATCAACTTCCTGTCCGCGGACAATTTTAATAATGGTGAGTATAAAAGCGCGCAGATGAATGATATGCAGCGTCTTGCACCAATCATTTTCCGCCAGAAAGCCGACCCGATCATGACCATCCCGGATGTAGTGCAGGCGGTGAACCTGGGTTGGGAAGCTTATTACAAACCTGCGCTTGGTCTGAAAATGTTGCGTGAGCAGGTTTTGGGCAAAGAGCGTTTCGATTATGCATTCAAAGTATATGTGCAGCGCTGGGCTTTCAAGCATCCGACTCCCTACGATTTCTTCCGTACGATGGAAGATGCAGCCGGTGAGGATCTGGGCTGGTTCTGGAAAGGATGGTTCTTTGAAAATTATAAGCTCGACCAAGGTGTCAAAGGCGTAACTTATGTTGAGCAAAACCCGCAAAAAGGTTCTTTCATCACCATTGAAAACCTGGATCAATGGGCAATGCCGGCTAAAATCGACATTGAAGAAATAAGCGGTAAAAAAACGCGCATCGAATTGCCGGTTGAGATCTGGCAGCGCGGAGGAAGCTGGACGTTTAAGGCAGCTACACAGCAGCCGATCCGGTCAGTTACTATTGACCCTGAGCACAGTCTTCCTGACATTAATCCTGAAAACAATGTCTGGAAGCCAGCCATGTTCTCGGAACCGGAAGTGAATTAAGGATTTGAATAAACACGAAAAATGCCCGCATCTCATCAATGCGGGCATTTTTTTGTTTTAATAAATATCAGACCGTAATCAGCATAGCTCCGTAAGAATAGCCACCGCCGAAAACGGTGATCACAATGTTATCGCCTTTTTTGAATTTATCCTTATTCTCCGACAATGCTATCGCACAACCCGCGCAGCCTGTGTTTCCTAAATATTGAATGTTGGAAATCAGCTTCTCCACGGGAATGCCTAATGTATTGATCACATTAAGACTGATGCGGTGGTTTGCCTGATGCGGAATCAGGTAATCCAGGTCGTCGATCGTTAGTCCGCAAGCCTGTAAAACCTGCTGACTGACCTTTGGCATATACTGGCAGGCATTCTGGAATACATCCCGACCGTAAGGCATGATCACACCGCGATCATTAGGCCGCAAAACAACTGCTTCAATCGCTTTTCCGCTCGTAGCAGCACCACCGGTGATCAGTTTCTTGATCTCCATGTCGGAATCCGTCTGGCGTTCTTTTGAAATCAGTAGGGCGGAAGCGCCGTCTCCCCACAAATGCCCTGAAACCGTGTCCATTTCATTATAGTAAGCCGTGTTGTGATCAGAAACCACCACCACTGCTTTGGAAGCTTTGCCTAATGCAAAATAACCTTCTACGATCTCGATCGCATTCAATAACGACGAACATGCAGAAGAGATGCTGACAACCGGGATGTCGGGGATTTGAAGCTGATGCTGAACCGCGTGCGCTAATGTAACGATGGTGTCATATGGCGTATAAGTAGCGCCTATAATCAGGTCAATTTCGTTTTTGCTGTAAGGGATATTTTCAAGTAAGGCCTCAACCGCTTTCATAGCCATTGTGGAAGTATTTTCTTCCGGAGAACACTTACGTCTTTCAGAAATTCCTGTGCGTTCTACAATCCACTCGTGGGACAGATTGTTAATATTTGTAAAATATTCATTACCAATAACTTCGCTTGGTAAATAATGACTAACTGTATTAATATACATGATTGAGAAGTTGACTTCGCAAGCTACGATTCTTTTTAATTCCGAAAGTTAAATATTTCGTAGAAATCGTAGTACTTAATATTTGAACAATTCAATAATAAGTTTATAAAATTATACTAAATGGTAAACGCTGACGAATAAATGCTAGTTTCTCTGCAAAGCGCTGTAAAATGTCAGCAATGTACTTTCTTCCGATGCCCAGTTATACATTCTTTCCACCGATTTGCGACCATTACTTCCCATTTGCCTGCCTTGATCCGGATTTTCAATCAACCACAGCAGCTTTTCACACAACAGCCGGGCGTTATATGGTGAAATACAAAAACCGCATTCCGATTGTTCGACGACATCCCGGTATAAGGGAAAATCTGACGTAATTACCGGCAATTTTAAAGACATATATTCAAACAACTTTGTCGTGTAAGAATCCGGGTAATCTGCAACAGGCTTCAACAATGCAATTCCGGCCACCGCCCGGCGTGCATATGGAAACATTGTCTTCTGATCGGCATATCCGTAAAAAATAAGATTGTCTGCAATCTCCAGATAGCCTGGCAGTTTTTCAATTTCGTTTTGAGAAATCCGAACTTTGCCGAATAAATGCATTTTGAAGTCAGGATAAACTTTCTTCAATGCTGCCAAAGCTGTTACAATTATATCAAAAGATCGTTCCAGCGAAATGACACCCATGTAAATGATCTCCGGACCTTTGCTTTCAACAAATGCTTCGGTTGCGTATTGATCTGTAAATGAGAGTAATGCGTAATTGCGGACTATGGCTGCGCGATAGGTCAGTTTGTCATATTCGTTCAAATAGGCGTCTTCGGTCAGGACAAGGGCAAAATGCTTTCGGGCATAATGATCGAAAATTCGAAATAGCTTTTGGAACAGGAAGCTGTTGTTGAAGGTTTTGATGCTAAACTTTTTGTAAAGATTTTCCTGCACCTCATAAATGACATTGGCCCCCAGCCATTTGAATAACACCGCAACCGGGATCAGTTCCGGAACAAAAATATGCACGAGCTGCGGCCGCAGACGCAGGCATTTCCATAAAAGTAATGTGTGCGAGAGAAGCAGCCGCATGTAAAGACGCTGAAATGCAGGAAGCCACAGCATGGTGATGGCGTCACCGGCAACATTTGGCAGGGCATGCGGCAGCGCGCAAAACACCTCGTATTCTTTTGCAAGCGAAGGCGCGATCTTATATACAATCCTGGGATCTGTGGCCGGATGGACGGTGCTTAACAACAAAACGCGTCGTCTCGTCATGCGCTTACAATGGCAATACCAGATGACGTTCCGATACGTTCGGCTCCGGCTTCAATCATGGCAATGGCCTGCCCTTTTGTCTTTATCCCGCCGGAAGCCTTGATTTTGACATGTGCAGGAAGGATTGAACGCATTTTTTTAACCACTTCCACATCAGCACCTTGCGCGGCAAAACCGCTTGATGTTTTTACGAAATCAGCATTGGCTTCGGCACATATTTCACAAGCCGTGTAAAGGTCAAAGGAATCCAGGTAAGCGGTTTCAATGATTACTTTAATGATGGCATTTTGCGCGTGTGCAATTTCCGCAATCTGGGTGAGTTCCTCCCGCACACTGAGATACGCCATGGATTTGAACTGTGAAATGTTCATCACCACATCCAGCTCCGTAGCGCCGTTTTGCAAGGCATTGGTCGCTTCAAAAACTTTGGTTGCCGTTGTTGAATAGCCGAAAGGAAACCCGATCACCGTGGCTATCTCTATTTTAACAGGACAAAATTCCAGCATTTCCGTTGTATAGGCCACATAAGCAGGAGCCACGCAAACGGCCTTAAACTGATGTATCCACGCCTCCTCACACAATTTCCGAATGTCCGTCTCACTTGCATTGGCAGTGAGCAAAGTATGGTCAATGTAAGCGGAAAGCGATGTCATAAGGTGGGCCGGCGGTAATGTTAAAAAGTAAAAACCCCGTCGGATCGACAGGGTTCAAACAATGATTTATACAACGAAATTATTTTTTGCTTTTCTTTTCCTGCTCAGGAGCGTCTTCCGCAACCACTTCCGAAGTTTCTTCTACCTGCGCTTCTTCGCCAGGTTCCTCAGTGGAAGCAACGAACAGTTCAGGTGTATATTTTGACAATAAATTATACCAGGAAATGATTTTCTTAATGTCAGAAACATAGACTTTTGACCGGTCGAAATCAGGAAGGATTTTGTTCAAAAACTCGATCAGTTCTTTGTCAGATGCAGTTTTAGGCTGCAATGCCACTTCTTCGCCATGCTCTTCACGGATCTTCAAAAAAACGTCTGCCAATGGCGCGGATTCTTCTTCACCGTCCGTAAAAATAGAAACGTCTTTCAAAACAGAAACACGTGCAGTTGGCCCGATCAGCGTTTTTTCGCGCTTTTCATCCAGGCTTTCCACGATCACACCTGCACGGCTAGGCTTAAGAATGCGGAACAATCCGCCTTTTCCTGAAACATTTGCTATTTCTTTCAACAAATCCATTCCTGTTGACTCTACTTTTTCACTCATCCTTTCTTACTAATTAGTTATATCTTAATAATGATTATGTTGAATGCGATGACCACCTCAATTTTGCGCAAAATAACGGAAAGATTGAGCGCGAAACAACCTCTGGCTTACTTTGTCCTTTCAAACGACTGATTATAAGTTTCTATTGCCTCCAGAATCGGGTCGCGGCCTTCGTTTTTTTCTGCCGATGTAATGAACATAGGTGGCACTTCCTCCCACACTTCGGCCAGTTTCTGCCTGTAAGCCTCCATTTGATTTATCGCCTGGTTGGGTTTCAGTTTGTCAGCTTTTGTAAAAATAATGTGGAACGGAATTCCGGCTTCACCCAGCCCCGCCATAAATTCAAGGTCCACCGCCAGCGCGCTATGCCGGATATCGATCAGGACGAATGTGCAGATCAGATTTTCGCGGTTGTGCAGGTAATCGCCGATCATTTTCTCCCATTTCTCACGCTCAACCTTGCTCACTTTGGCATAACCATAACCCGGCAAATCCACCAGATACCAGGATTCGTTGATGAAATAATGGTTAATAAGCTGCGTCTTACCTGGTTGCTGAGAAGTTTTCGCAAGCGATTTCTTCCCGGTCAGCATATTGATAAGCGAGGATTTTCCAACATTTGAGCGCCCTATGAAAGCATATTCGGGCAAAACGGGATCAGGACATTTCTCGTAATCCGAATTGCTCATTACGTATCTTGCTTCCTGAACTTTCATGCTTTTTTGACGTTAATATTAATGCGAAGTTACTTTTTCTTTTTTTACCAACCTCAAATGTCCTGGTGGCATGTTCCCGGAAGGATAATTGGATAAAATAAAACAATAGGGTATTTTCGTTTAAGAGGAATTGAAACCATAACTAAATCAAAAGATGAAAGGTCTTAAAAAATTGTCTCTTCTCGTTGCCATCGTGACTATGACATTTGCAGTTACTATTGCGGCAGAAGCAAATAAAGCGGATAAGAATAGCAAGGAAGTAAAGGCGGAGGAAAAAGGGATCCAGTTTACAGAAGCCAAATGGGCTGAAATCCTGAAAAAAGCCAAAGCTGAGAACAAAATCATATTCTTTGACGCTTACACCACCTGGTGCGGCCCATGCAAAATGATGCAAAAGAATGTCTTCACACGCGACGATGTTGCAGCTGTTTTTAATAAAGATTTTATCAATGTAAAATATGATATGGAAAGCGGTGAAGGCTTGAAACTGGCCAGCAAATACCCGTTAGAAGCTTATCCTACATTGTTTTTTATTGATGCAAAAGGAAAAGTCATTAAGCAGGTGATCGGGTATCAAACTCCTGAAAAACTAATTGATCTTGGAAAATCTGTTCAGAAAAAGTCTCCTAAGGCGATCTGATCCTGAACATTGCTATAAAATAAAACCCCCGGAGGATGTCCTTCGGGGGTTTTATCTTCTAGCAATGCTATCAAAAACAAGGCTTAATTTTATTCGTAATAATTAGGAACGCGGTGTCCGCTGCTTTCCAGGAGCCTGTCTTTCTTGAAGAGCAGGAGGTCGGCTGTTACCATATCATTAACCAATGCTTTCAAATCATATTTTGGTTTCCAGCCCAGTTTTGTCATTGATTTGGTAGGATCACCGATCAAAAGCTCAACTTCCGTCGGGCGGAAATATCTTGGATCAACGGCTACAACTTCTTTTCCGATCTCAATCTGGAAGTCAGGGTTGTTGCATTTTGTCACCTTAGCGATCTCGGCGGCGCCTTCCCCGCTGAATTCAAGCTCGATGCCAACTTCTGCAAAGGCCATTCTCACGAAATCACGAATGCGCGTTGTGATTCCTGTTGCGATCACGAAATCCTCTGCAACTTCCTGCTGGAGGATCAGCCACATTGCTTCCACGAAATCTTTCGCATGGCCCCAGTCGCGCTGCGCGTCCAGGTTACCCAGGTAAACCTTATCCTGCAATCCCAAAGCAATGCGTGCCACTGCGCGGGTGATCTTGCGGGTTACGAAAGTTTCGCCCCTTAATGGTGATTCATGGTTGAAAAGAATCCCGTTCACCGCAAACATGTCGTAAGCTTCGCGGTAGTTGACCGTGATCCAGTAACCATAAAGCTTTGCAACCGCGTAAGGCGAGCGCGGATAAAATGGCGTCGTCTCAGACTGAGGAACCTGCTGCACCAAACCGTAAAGTTCTGATGTAGAGGCCTGATAAATTTTTGTTTTTTTAGTCAAACCCAAAAGACGAACTGCTTCCAGGATGCGCAATGTGCCGATTCCGTCTACATTGGCAGTGTACTCGGGCTCTTCGAAGCTCACCTGCACATGTGACATTGCACCCAGGTTGTATATTTCGTCAGGCTGTACTTCCTGGATGATCCGGATGATGTTGGTGGAGTCGCTCAGGTCGCCGTAATGCAGTTTGAACCTTATATTTTTCTCGTGCGGATCTTCGTAAATATGGTCGATCCGCTGCGTATTGAATAGTGAGCTGCGACGCTTGATCCCGTGCACTTCATATCCCTTGCTCAAAAGAAGCTCAGCTAAATAAGCACCATCCTGCCCGGTAATACCGGTAATTAAGGCTATTTTCATTATCTATGGGTATGTATAAGTGGATAAAATAATATCCTGCTAAAAATTGAAAATATTGGTCCTAGTTGCTCTCGGCAGTAGGGTTAATCATCAGGCTTCGTTTGATATCCACGCGGTCGGACAGGATTACTGCGGAAGAATATCGTTCCCTGATCAGTTCCAGATATTGCTCTGCGTCTGCACGATACATGAAATCGCCCACTTTCACACGATATGTCGGCTGTGTGTAAGAAACATAGGGGATAAGGTCCGGAAAAGCCTGATATACATAACTTTTGGCGTCGTCCGCCTCTTGTCTCACATTACCCACATACATCTGGATCCGAAAGCCGTTTACATAACGGATGGACTTGTTGTGCTTTGCCAGCGTGTCCAGCACCGTTTCCAATCGCTTGTTGACATACAATGGCTTGTCGACATCCGGCTTTGGCGCCGTACTGGTTTTCGGTGTGGTTACCGGTGCTGCTTTTGGAGTAACCGACGGTTCAACATACTCGAAACGAGGCCTTACCGACGACAGATCTTCCCTGTATTCCGAGCTGGAAGAGCTGACAACAGTCTTTTTGCTGCAACCCGAAAGGATGATAATGAAGAGCTGAATCGCCCATAAAAAATTCTTTTTCAGCATCATATCCTTAGCCATTATTACTGAGCCTGCAAACTTAATCAAAAATGGATGAATCACCATAACATGCTATTTTGAATCTAATAGCTAACTTTACCCGGACTTATTTATTAGTTCAATGCAAATCCAATCAAACTTTTCGCTTCGCAATTTCAATACTTTCGGCCTCGAATCCACGGCTTCCTTTTTCGCCGAAGTAAGTTCGGTTGAAGAACTAACTGAAATATTGCTCGATCCCGTATGGCAGCAAAAGCCTAAATTTATTCTCGGCGGCGGAAGCAACGTGCTTTTCACGCAGAATGTCAATGCATTGGTAATTCATCCTGTCATTAAAGGAATTGAGAAAATAAAGGAAGATGAGGACCATGTGTGGCTGAAAGCAGGCGCGGGGGAAGGTTGGCATGAGTTCGCAATGCATTGTGTCTCTCATGGCTTCGGAGGAGTGGAAAATCTGTCACTTATTCCCGGCACAGTAGGAGCGGCGCCTATGCAAAATATCGGTGCTTACGGGGTGGAAATCAAGGATGTGGTTGAATCTGTGGAGGCAGTTTCCATTGAAAGCGGTATGAAAAGGATTTTTTCCAAGGAAGAATGTGAGTTTGGTTACCGGGAAAGTGTTTTCAAAAAAGCGCTCAAAAATCGCTATGTGGTAACCGGGGTAACATTCGTTTTGGGCAAAAAACCTGTGTTGAACATTGGTTACGGTGATGTTCAAAAGACATTGCTGGAAATGAATGTGACAAGCCCCACGATCCAGGACGTAAGCCAGGCTGTGATTGCCATACGACGCAGTAAATTGCCGGATCCTGCTCAAATCGGGAACGCCGGCAGCTTCTTCAAAAATCCGGAAATCCCATCGGAACAATACAATTCGCTCAAAAATATCTTCCCCGAAATGCCGGGTTATGTTGTAAGTGAAACAATGGTAAAAGTGCCTGCCGGCTGGCTCATTGAACAAGCTGGTTGGAAAGGATATCGCCGGGGTGCGATTGGCGTGCACCATAAACAAGCATTGGTGCTCGTGAATTACGGCGGTGGCAATGGCAACGAAATTCGTGCGCTGGCAGGCACCATTCAGGATTCTGTGGAAGCCAAATACGGCATCCGCTTATCGCCGGAAGTAAATTTCATTTAGTTCGGAGAAATCCATTTCAAAACAAACCTTCGCTTACCGCACAAGGACCATTTTACGGGTGCTGATTTTATCACCATAATGAACCCGGAGAATGTACTGCCCGCTGCTGAGATCATTCACCGGGATCGTTGCCCAATCCTTGTTCTCGTAGGATACATTTTTCACCTTCTTGCCATTCACGGTATACAATTCTACCAGACTGATAGCAGAAGTAGTTGAGGCAATGTTGATTACGTCCGTAACAGGGTTCGGATACACATTAATGCTCAGTTCCTGAACCGGCTCCTCGCCCAGTATAACGTCAATGTCCTCTCCCTGCTTGGTGATTGTCGTGGAGGCGAGCTTAGATTCAGACTGGTCGGTGTAACCTCTGATCCGGTATATATAGGTAACGCCTTTTTTTGCGGACGGGTCGGTATATTCGAGCTGACTTGCGGGGAAGCGCATTGTTTCGTGGGAGGCCAGCGTGTCATTGGCTTCCAATCGTTCCAGCAGGTAGCCGGTAACGTTTGGTAGTTTGTTCCAGCTCAGCACCACTTGTTTGTCCTTTTCTGCAGCTTTAAGGGCTATGGTGCCCAGGTTTGTATATGGGAAAATCTTGTTGTGATGGAAAGCGAAGGCGCGCAATCCTTTGGTATTCTTTAAAAACGGCCCTATATAGACCCAGGCAGCACTCAAAAGCCCCGAATAATGGTATTTTGAAGGCAAATATTTGATCGTGGAGTCATTACCAACCTCTTTAAGCTTGACAATGATCTTATTAGCCTCAGCCCGGCCCGAAGCAAGTTTTTTCCATTCTGCATTCAGGTAGAAAAAGTCTTTTACCGAAAAGACCGAAGTTGGTTCCAGGCTTCCTTCAATGTTAACAGCTACGGTGTCTTTGGGATAAACCATTTGCTGATGGTCCTCAAAAACCATTGTTATTTCATCCTTTTCGGGCGTAGAATAGAATGCTTTTTGCAAGCTGGGAGAAGAGATTTTTTCTTTTTCGCCATAGTGGTTATATCCCGCCAGATCCGCCAGGTCCCTGCCCAGTTGCAGATAACCCTCCAACCCATAATGGAACCCGTTCCATCCTGTGGCACCCAATGCTGCATAGGGTTGGATAATCGGATATTTCCGGTCCAATGTTCTTTGCTGCTCGCGTACAACGCCAATCCGGTCGTCATAAGCCCCACCACCAAAAAGGGGAAGCTGGAAAACGTAGATCTTTTCAACCATTGGATAATCTTCCTTCCACATTTGCACGAGTTTATCGAAACGTGGCGCCCAGGTTAAAGGATCATTGGAAGAAGATTCTGTTTCGCCCTGCCAGAAAAATATCGCTCTCAATGAGGGCAGCAACCCTGTTGTTTTGGCAGCATTGAGCAAAAAGCCGTAAAAACTGGACCGGTCTGTCAGGTCAATCAGGGAAGCCCCGGCGGCAGCACCATTGAGAATGCAGGTCGGAACCTGATATCTTTCCGCTATGACTCTTTGGAATTCAATTCCAAATATGCCCACGCGCTGACCTATGGCATTAGCAAGTCCCCATTCGGCCGCGCCTCCTGATGATCCGTATGTCCGGGCATATTCGTTCCGGTAAGCATAGTCAACTTCCCAAGCAACCGCATTCGACTGTCCGTAAATGAGATAGAAATCACCAGCCACAACATTATCGCTTTTCGAAATAAGTGTGGAATCGGACTTGGATTTGCAGGCGTAAACTTCATATCCATATTCCGCAAGCTCTGCCTTGATCCTGAATGTGAAGTTGAAAGGAGCTTGTGAGCCGTTGTATTCGAGGTTTTTCCGCTGGTAAGCATTTGGCGTTTTATTCCTGGTTTGCACCACGGAAATGTAAGCATATCCGGCCGTCTGGACCCTTCCTAAAAATTCCACATTAGCCATTCCGGTGCTGTCCCTTGCAAACAGCTGCATATTCGCCGGAGATTTGTCCAGGATGGCAATGCCGGATTGCTGCGCATGAACATTAGAAATAAAGGCTCCTACAAATGATATGAAAACCAGAAGTATAAATTTTTTCATGCAATAAGTTTGCGTTTACCAGCGGCCCGAAACATACCCTAAAATACAAAAAATCGCTGAACAATCATTGACTAGTAAGGACTGTTCAGCGAGAAGCGTATGATTCTATTTAATCAAAAAATATAAAGATTAATCAAAACACAAAGAAGCCGCGCCGAGCAGACCTGCGTCGTTCGCCAATGTGGCTCTCTTTATGATAATCGTTTTCAGGTAATAAGGTGTTAACCAGTATTCAAAACGCTCGTTAATGGCAGGCAGAATGTATTCAAACGAAGCAGAAATCCCACCGCCGATCAGAATGGTCGTAATGTCCAGAATGCGGACCATCGAAACCAGCCCTTCGCCCAGCAGATAACCCATTTCCTGGAACACTTGCTTGGCAAGCTCGTCGCCTTTGGAAGCAGCAGCAACAAGTCCGGTTGTGGAAATGGTCCCGTCGGATGGAAGTTGTGTTTGACCCGTGTAATTGGCACGCATGGTGATTGCAAGGTCCAGAAGCTCTTTTTTACCAATGTTCCTTTCCAGCACCTTACCGTTTTTAGAAGGCACGTGGCCTGGCTCCATGGCATTTCCGCCGCCGCCTTTGAAAACTTTCTTGTCAATAATGGCCGCACCGCCAATGCCTGTGCCTAATGTTACAAAAATATAGTCTTCGGGAAGCTTGTCTTCTCCAAAGTAATATTCGCCCAATGCAGCAGCATTAGCGTCATTTTCAAGATAAAAATCGTGTTCAGGAAAGCGGGCTTTTAAATCGGGGACAATGGCGATTCCATCGATCTCAGGAATGGCTGTGATCTCAATTAATGTAGTTCTGTCACGGGTTGTGAGCCCCGGAACGCCGATTCCTACTCTTTTAACCTCGGGATATTCAACAAGCTGGAGCGCTATTGCATCACCTAAACGTTCGATAAAATGCCCTGAACTGCGCCAGCTGGCGGTATCGTGACTGTAAAAATTTGAAATTCTGCCATCCGTAGCGTCAACGATCCCCATTTTTACGTTAGTACCGCCCACGTCTATACCGAGGTATTGTTCCATGAAATGAAATATGGGTTTAATAAATAATTTTAAAAATGCGGCAATTTAGTAAAATTGCTCTATTGTACATCAATCAATCTAAATCTCCCAGCTGCGGCCTTATCAATATCTCTTCCATAACCGCTCTCGGCGACAGTGTATACGCCGCCCAAATCGTATCCGCAATGTCTTTTGACTCCATAAACCGCTCTTCGGGCAGGCCTGAGCCTTTCCAACTGTCTGTATAAGTCGCTCCCGGCAAAACGGCGGTTACTTTTACCTGATGCGGCTTCATCTCTTCCCGCAATACTTTGGTCATTCCGTAAAGCGCAAATTTTGAAATACAATAGGAGCCGCCATTGGGATAGGCCATAATACTGGCTGTGGAGCACATGGTGAAAATATGTCCTTTCTGATTTTCAATCATTCCCGGAAGGATTCCGCGTGTAAGGTGATAGGCGCTGTAAAGATTTGTCTCCATTGTTTTTTCCAATGTCCCCTCCGTTTCGTTGTGGATCTGGCCTGGAATAAATGTGCCTGTGTTGTTGATCAGGACCGATACAAATCTGGTTTTTGAAACAATAAAATCTATAAATGCAAGAAGGTCATCTTTTACGGAGAGGTCCGAAGTTTGGCAATATAATTTTGCGCTGCCGAACCGGTCGCTCATTTCCTTTTCCAGCGCTTGGAGGTCGCTAGCGTTTCTTGCACAGGTAATTACATCAAACCCCTCTTCCAAAAACCGCTCAACGCACGCTTTTCCGATCCCTTTCGTCCCTCCGGTGATAACCGCTATTGGATTCATTTTTCTGATTGCTTCTTTTTTTGCCTAATTTTCCCGAAAATATTGAATACAATTAAGATATCATGTCTGTAATCGGGAAATACTTCATTTTTTTAGGAACACTATTCGGAAAGGGTGAAAAACTATCGGTGTACTGGCGGCGGCTCATGGAGGAATGTGTGGGGATAGGAGTGAGCTCTATATTCATTGTTGCCATTGTTTCCACGTTCATAGGCGCCGTTTCCTGCATTCAAACGGCCTATAACCTCGTTAGTCCTATCATTCCCATTTCAACCGTTGCGCTCATCGTGCGGGACATGGAAATTCTTGAACTCGCGCCTACGATCACTTGCATTGTGCTTGCCGGCAAGGTCGGTTCCAACATTGCCAGTGAGCTGGGCACCATGCGCATTACCGAGCAGATTGACGCCCTGGAAGTGATGGGGATCAATTCATCGTCTTATCTCGTTTTGCCCAAGGTCGTGGCAGCCATGCTGACTTTCCCTATGCTGGTTATATTTTCTGCATTTTTGGGGATTTTGGGCGGTTACCTGGCCGGCACATTAACAGGCGTTATTACCGAGCGGGATTATTTATACGGGATCAGGGATTCGTTTGTGCCGTACAACATTTTCTTCATGTGTATAAAACCTTTTGTTTTTGGCTTCCTGATTGCAACAATATCTTCTTTTAAAGGGTTTTTCACAACAGGCGGCGCATTGGAAGTAGGAAAGTCGAGCACAGAAGCCGTGACCAACAGCTGTATTTCGATCCTGGTAGCCGATTATCTTTTAGCCCAGCTTTTATTGTAAAAGCGCATTAGCCATGAATTAAGAATAACTGAATCAGCAAATGATTGAAGTAAGCAATATCTACAAAGCATTTAATGGCAAGGAGGTTTTAAAAGGCATTAGTGCATCATTTAAAAAAGGGGAGACCAATCTCATCATCGGCGGCAGCGGAACCGGAAAAAGTGTTTTGCTGAAATGTATGATAGGACTGGTGAAACCCGACCAGGGCAATGTGCTTTACAATGGCCGCGATTTTTACCATTGTGATAAGGAAACGCAGCAGTCGATCCGGCGTGAAATGGGCGTGCTATTCCAGGGTGGGGCACTTTTTGATTCCAAAACAGTGGAAGAAAATGTGCGGTTTCCGTTGGATATGCTTACAGACCAGTCTGTTCAGGAAAAGCAGGAGCGTGTTGCGTTTTGTTTGCAGCGCGTGGGACTGGAAGCGGCGGCTAAAAGAATGCCTTCGGAAATCAGTGGCGGGATGAAAAAGCGCGTTGGAATTGCCAGGGCTATTGTAATGAACCCAATGTATCTTTTCTGCGATGAACCCAATTCAGGACTGGACCCGCTTACTTCCGTCAAAATTGATGAGTTGATCAAGGAAATCACAGAAGAATTTCAGATCACAACGATCATCATTACGCATGATATGAATTCCGTCATGGAGATCGGACAGAACATTATGTTCCTCTACGAAGGCTCCAAACTTTGGGAAGGCGTTAGTTCTGAGATCATCAGAACAGATGTTCCGGAGTTAAAGGAATTCCTTTTTTCTAATAAGCTGCTCCGCGAAATGGAAAAATAGCTTTCCTACCTTTTATTTAAGAAGGGAATATTCTTCCGCTCAATTAAAAATACAGCCACAGCAAAAATCGCAAGGATAAGCATATGCACCGGAACTGCAATGTACCGATTCGGGATCTTGACGAATGTGGATGCGATGATTACCAGCCCGCCCACGCCAATGTAACCTACGGCAGAAAGGACGTCATAAGGAACAGGATAATACTTTTGACCAAAATAATAACACAATGCGACCATGATAAAAGACGAGGTTGCAAATGCAATGGCAAAGCCCAGATAGCCGATCTGCGGCACCAGAATGAAGCTGGTTGCAATGGTTATGGCCGCGCCCATTAATGTGAGCCAGGTTCCGTATTCTGTTTTATCTGTCAGTTTAAACCACGTAGCGAGGTTATAGTAAACGCCCAGGAACAGATAGCCAGCCAGCAACCAGGGCACTACAGGTAATCCTTCGTGATAGATCTTTTGTTTCAAAAACAACTCCGCCAGCAGATCCAGGTTCAGGCATATGCCCACCCACATGAGCACGCAGATAATGATGAAATACTTGGTGACCTTGGCGAACACCGGCGGCGCATTCTTGTCTTCCCCTTTTGAAAAGAAAAACGGCTCAGCAGCGTATTTGAATGATTGGATCGCCAGGTTCATGAATATCGACAGTTTGTAACACTGCACATAAATCCCGATTGCCTGCTTGGAGGTTCGTCCGGGATAGAAATTTTCGGGCAATAAAAACTGGATAAAAGCCCTGTCAAACAGCATGTTCAGCACGCCGCCCGCATTCATGATCATGATCGGGTAGGCGTAAATCCATACCGGGCGGAACAGGGTTTTGTTGAACACAAATTTGAAATCGGCAAACTCTTTCCTCAACATCCAGAAAAACAGCAGGTTAGCGACTAAATTGGCGGTAACAATGTAGTCCGGTGCGCGTAATGGATCGTAAATCGCATCAACAGCCGGTTGGAGGAAAAGCAGATACTTCCCGGCATGAATATCGCGGCAAAGGATCAGGAAAAAGAGGTTTAAAAAGATATTGATCGCAATATTGGTCACGCGCAGGATTACGAATTTCTTCCCTTTCCCTTCCAGCCGCAGCCTTGCAAACGGGATCGAAACAATGCCGTCAATCGCCATAATCACAGCGAACATTCTGACGAGCGAAACGCTTTCCGGGTATTTAATAAATGCTGCGGCGTGGTCGGCGAAGATAAACAGCAACCCGGAAAAAAATACGCTGATAATGATAACCGCGCTGAGAATCAGGTTGTAGTAAGCCTTCCGGTCGGTTTCCTGTCGTGCGAAACGGAAAAAAGCGGTTTCCATTCCAAAGGTGTAAAGCACCATCGCGAGGCCCGCATAGGCATAAAGCTGGCCTTGGGCGGCAATTTGTTCGGGTTCAAATAACTTGGTGTGTAGGGCAACCAGCAGGTAATTTAAGAACCGCCCCAGCATTGTGCTGATACCATAAATAGCGGTTTCGCTGGCTAATTTTTTTAGAACGCTCATTGCATGTTAACCTGCGGCAAGTCTTTGCAGGGAACCGCAAATATAGAACAAGGAGTGTACAATATTTCAAATGAAATAGCTGCACACTCCCTGACAGGCTTCTGATTGAGCCTTCAAATTTTTTTAGCAGGTTAAATTCTGATCAGCAGGTTAATTTCTGATGTCTGTGATGATGCGTTCAATCACTTTTTCAATTCGTTTCCAGCCTTCGTCGGAATGGAGGTCTACGTCAATCATTTTTTCGCGGTAGTCCGTAGAAATGGTCATGAAATAGATGCCGGCCGAAAGGAATGATACAAGCGCGCTGGTGTCGCTGTAATTAGGGAGGTTGCCGATCTTGTCCAGGATCCGCGTTGCAACTTGGTTACGGGCATCGGAAAGCATGGATTTGCCCGTTCCGATTTCCCAGCGGAGCAGATCGCGCGTAGCCTTTCTTTCCCGCAAGTCATTCATAAAAGTGTGCATCAGGCTTGTAAGCGCTTTGCTGCGTTCCTCTGGGGCCAGCGTAGGAATGTTGTCAATGTATTCCGTTGCCGTGGTGGAAGTGTACTCACCGGATCTGACATATTGCTCCATCAATCCATCAACACTTTCAAAATAGCGATAGATCAAAACCTTGTTTACGCCCGCTGTGCGCGCAATAAGGTTAACGCCTACCTTTTCTGTTCCGTGTTGTTCGATAACTTCTCCTACTGCTTTGAGGATCTTGCTTTTTGTCCGCTCTCGGTCGCGCTTTTTAATTTTCTCAATTTTCATGTGGGTGCCATTTAGGTTAAATCATAGTAAATTTAATATTTCATATGGAAATATTATATGGTCAAAATGTGCGAAGTCACCAATATTGAAAATTTGTTGATAAAAGGGGTGTTTATCGATAAAATCGCCCAATTCATAGATAATAAAGGCCAGTTCGTCGACTAATTTGTACAGATTCTTAAAAAGGAAGGAAGAGGGAAAGGCACAAAAAAAGAGCTCATCGAAATGAGCTCTTTAACTTTACTGTTGGCCGACAAGGACTCGAACCCTGAATAAGACAACCAAAATGTCCTGTGTTACCATTACACCATCGGCCAAAACCGTAAACAGTGGTGCAAAAGTAATGCGGCTAATTCATGTTGTCAAGCTTTTCTGGAAAAAAATTAAATGCTTTTTATTTCAACACCCGATGCGATTTTCTTCACAAGGCCTTGAAGCACCTTTCCAGGGCCACATTCGATAAACGTTTCTGCGCCGTCATTTACCATCTGCTCAATGGTTTGCGTCCATCTTACGGGTGCGGTAAGCTGTGAAATGAGGTTTTCTTTAATGACGTTCACTTCGGTTGCCGGCATGGCATTTACATTTTGATAAATCGCACAAATAGGCGCTTCAAATTCTGCCGCGTGGATGGCTGAGGCCAATTCTTCCCGCGCAGGCTCCATCAAAGGCGAGTGAAATGCACCGCCGACTGGCAAAATCAATGCTCTTTTGGCGCCAGCCGCCTTCAAAAGCTCACATGCTTTCTCAACGCCTTCAAACGTGCCTGAGATCACGACTTGTCCTGGACAGTTATAATTGGCCGGAACTACGATTTCGTCAGTAATGCCTGCACAAACCTCCTCAATAATGTTATCTGCCAGCCCCAGGATCGCCGCCATGGTCGAAGGACGTATTTCACAAGCTTTCTGCATGGCGTCTGCCCGCTTTGCTACCAGTTTCAATCCATCTTCAAATGACAGTGCGCCTGCGGCAACCAGTGCGGAAAATTCGCCTAGTGAATGGCCAGCCACCATATTGGGAGTAAAATCAGGGCTGATCTTCGCCAGGATCACGGAATGTATAAAGATGGCAGGCTGCGTCACATTCGTTTGTTTCAGTTCCTCGTCAGAACCTTCGAACATGATTTTGGTTATATCAAAACCAAGAATGCTATTGGCCTGATCAAATAGTGTTTTAGCCGAATCTGACGATTGATATAGATCGAGTCCCATTCCTTTGAACTGAGAACCCTGTCCCGGGAAAATGTATGCACTTTTCATAATGATCGTTTCGTTTGGGGATTTGATAAAAAAAGCCCGGTCGTTCAGACCGGGCTACAAAGGAAATACTTCGATGGCAAAGAAAAAAGACGTGCCTATCTGATGATCTGTACCCAGCCTTTGAGTGTTGTGGGCGTGCTTTCTCTTTTTGAGGATTCAAAGAAGATGGTTACTTCGTAATAATATTGTCCGGCAGCCAGGTCTTTTCCGCCATTGGTTTTACCATTCCAGTTGATGTTGACGTCCTTGGTTGTAAACACTTGTGCACCCCATCTGTTGAATGCTTTGAATTCAAGTGACTGCACAAAAGCCGGACACTCGTAAGGTTCAAAGACATCGTTTTTGCCATCTGCATTTGGCGTAAACACATTGGGCAGCACGTACATCGGGCAGTTGTCCTTGCATACAATGTTGCTGGGGGCGCTTTCGGCACCAAACCGGTTTACAGCTGTCACATAGTAACATCCTGCGAAAGAAGTAAGGCCCTCATGCGCAAATGTGGTTGCCAGCGGCGATGGCGGCGTGGTAACGGTTGCGATCAATGTGGGCGCATCGCCTTCATAACGGGCATAGTAAATGCGGTAAGCCGAAACATTTGGGTCACAGTCTTTTCCATTCACTGATTGCGGGTAAGTCCAGGACAGATGATTGGTCAGGCCGGTTGGGCTGCAGAATGCTTCCGGATGTGCTTGCAACGAATCACAATTCAGCAGATCAATGGCCAGAACAGGCGGACAAGGCTTGGTTGTATCGGATGAAGAAACACACAGGATCTGTGAGAAGTTGTATAGCAGAGCAGGTTTGATCTGCCTATTGTTATACGAGCCAACGGTTTCCACTTTGTAACAATAAGTTGAATCACTGACAATGGTGGTGTTAACAGTCCCATCTGCCGCATATTTATCCGAACCATCGTCTGTAAAAGTGAATGTTTGCGGACCTTGCACGGTCACATCAGCAATGCGGTTGAATGTTCCGGGCCGCCTTTTGTCTTCGCGGTAGACCCGGTGCGTCTGGTTGCCATTCTCCCAGGGAACCAGCGCCGACCAGTTCAGACGGATGCGGTTAGGCTCAGCGGCACCTTGTTCCAACCTTACAGAACTGGCTGTTTTAATGTCGTCCATTTTAACCAGCTGCCCGCCTTGTGTAGCGTAATATTCTAGCTTGTAGTTATACGCATTCGCTAATGTGTTCAGGTTTCTGTCCACGAAGATTGTGTCAGCAGCGCCTGGGGTAAGGTTTGTGTTGATGGTCGCGATCTGAGTAAATGCCGTTCCGTTTTGTCCTACTGCCCTGAACAGGCGATATTGTGCAGGAAGTCCGGATGAAGCCGCAGGTTTTGTCCATTTTACTGTAATAACCCCTTTTGTTTCACTGGTAGAATCAACAGTAACATTAGTAATAACGGGAGCCAGCATAGGCAAATTCAAGCAGAACTCATCAGACGCAATGCTTTCGCCGCCGCCGATCAGGCTTCCGGGTTCATTCACATTGGTGCCCGGACGGGGGAATTCAACAACGATCCTGTAACTGTAAGAAATGCCGGCACGAAGTCCTTCACCATTGTTGTTGTCCAGGAATGTCGTTTGGTTCACTGCAACCCTGCCCACTTCTTCATAACCTGATCCCGCCGGAATTCCGGTTATACAAACATCTTCCGGAATATCGGCGCAGCCTTCTCTTCTGTAAACAACAATTCTGGCGCCTGCCACCTGGCATTTATAGGAAGTCCAGTTGAGGCGATAAGCGGTTCCGGCCGGGTCTGTTGTTGCTACGGCTCTCAGTCCGAGCGGTTTTGGGCCGTAGACTTTAATGCTAAGCGTGGTCATATCCACCAGTTTTCGGAACAAATTCGGATTGGTGTTGGCCCCTGGCGCGTCTTCTACTTTAAATAATACATCATAGGGCTCCAAACGAATGTGGTTACACGAGGTTTGCCACGTGAATTGTCCGGTAATGGTGCCAATGCCCGATTGCTGCGGCACTGTAAAGCGGGCCAGTTCCGGGCTTACCAATGTTCTTTCGTACACACCGCCGGTAGACGTAAGGTTCAGCTTATCGCCGTTTTTATCTGTCGCCTTGATTTGCTGGTTGATAAGCGTTCCGGCTTCCACACAAATATCCGGGAGCGGTTCTGCGCGCGGCCTGTCGTTTCGTGCATCTTCCACAATGATCTGCATATCGCGCACGATCTCGCCTATGAGCACGCCATCACGCCATTCTTCCACTACAAAGGCAACATTATAATATCCTTTTGTAACCGGGGCATCCCAGGTTAAATCACCCGTAAGCCGGTTAATGCCGAAAGTTGCCGGGGAAGCACCATTTTCAGTTTGTCCCGGAGCACCGATCTGGTTTGGGTTAACATATTGCAAATTAACGCCTGCGCCATTGGAAGTTCCTCTTTGCGGCGTGTACAGGCGATACGCAAGACTGTCGCCATCCGCGTCAAATGCATTCGGGTTGTGAATATAACGCTGTCCTACGGCAGCCAGGTCAATGGGCGCATTAAGGAGCACGGGCGTCTGGTTCAAACCGAAACTTGCGTTGATTTCCAGAATGGTGCTCACGTAAAAGTTAAGATTTTGCGTAGGCGGCGGACCAATGTTCAGGATGCCGTTGTTCCGGTTGTCTTCTTCAAATGATATCCGGAATTTCCCCGCCGAAGGAAAGGTGTATCGGACAATGTAGACGTTCTGGGTTGTGTTGTTTCCAATGTTGATGATGGGCAAAATCCGCGGCGCTTCTATCGGACCGTTGCTGCCCACATAAAACTGCACGAAGTTCTGCGCATTGGCAGCGCCTTCTCCGTTTTGCATATCGAAATATGCCGTTAGTTTGATTTCGTAAGTCAGGGAAGTTGCAGAAACCCGTTTTGCCGTAATCTCGCCCGCGCGAATGTGTGTCGCATTGGCCTCAAAGCCAATTCCCAGTAAAATCAGAAAAAAAGAGAATAATAATAACCGTAAAGCAGATCGCATAAATATATCAGAGTCGAACTTTTTAAGATAGAGGTCCAGGCAGAAATACATCTGCCAAGCTATTGATTCAACGAAATTTTAAATAAAAATGTGTGCAGCCGAAGTTAATAAAACAGGCGTTATTGTAAACTTACAAAACAAGTTTATAAAACATATATGTATTGCCATAAACTAGCGCTATGGCAATACAATGGGAAGAAGTAAGGATTTCGGCCTATCTGATGATCTGCACCCAGCCTTTGAGTGTTGTGGGCGTGCTTTCTCTTTTTGAAGATTCAAAGAAGATGGTTACTTCATAATAATATTGTCCGGCAGCCAGGTCTTTTCCGCCATTGGTTTTTCCATTCCAGTTGATGTTGACGTCCTTGGTTGTAAACACCTGTGCACCCCATCTGTTGAATGCTTTGAATTCAAGGGACTGTACAAAAGCCGGGCATTCGTAAGGCTCAAAAACGTCATTTTTGCCATCTGCATTTGGGGTAAACACATTGGGCAGCACGTACATCGGGCAGTTGTCCTTGCATACAATGTTGCTGGGGGCGCTTTCGGCACCAAACCGGTTCACGGCAGTCACATAGTAACATCCTGCAAAAGAAGTAAGGCCCTCATGCGCAAATGTGGTTGCCAATGGCGATGGCGGCGTGGTAACGGTTGCGATCAATGTGGGCGTCTCGCCTTCGTAGCGGGCATAGTAAATGCGGTAAGCTGAAACATTCGGGTCACAGTCTTTTCCATTCACTGATTGCGGGTAAGTCCAGGAAAGATGATTGGTCAGGCCGGTTGGGCTGCAGAATGCTTCCGGATGTGCCTGCAACGAATCACAATTCAGCAGATCTATGGCCAGAACAGGTGGACAAGGCTTGGTTGTATCGGATGAAGAAACACACAGAATCTGTGAGAAGTTGTACAGCAAAGCAGGTTTGATCTGCCTGTTATTATACGATCCAACGGTTTCTACTTTGTAACAATAAGTAGAGTCACTGACGATGGTGGTGTTAACGGTCCCATCTGCCGCATATTTATCCGAACCATCGTCTGTAAAAGTGAATGTTTGCGGACCTTGCACGGTCACATCAGCAATGCGGTTGAATGTTCCGGGGCGCCTTTTGTCTTCGCGGTAAACCCGGTGCGTCTGGTTGCCATTTTCCCAGGGCACCAGCGCCGACCAATTCAGACGGATGCGGTTAGGCTCAGCGGCGCCTTGTTCCAGCCTGACAGAACTGGCTGTTTTAATATCATCCATTTTAACCAGCTGCCCGCCTTGTGTAGCGTAATATTCGAGCTTGTAGTTATAGGCATTCGCCAAAGTGTTCAGGTTCCTGTCCACGAAGATTGTGTCGGCAGCGCCTGGGGTAAGGTTTGTGTTGATGGTTGCGATCTGAGTAAATGCCGTTCCGTTTTGTCCTACTGCCCTAAACAAGCGATATTGTGCAGGAAGTCCGGATGAAGCCGCAGGTTTTGTCCATTTAATAGTGATAACCCCTTTTGTTTCACTGGTAGAGTCAACAGTAACATTTGTAATAACGGGAGCCAGCATAGGCAAATTCAAGCAGAACTCATCAGACGCAATGCTTTCGCCGCCGCCTACCAAGCTGCCCGGCTCATTAATGTTCGTTCCCGGCCGAGGGAATTCAACCACAAGTCTGTAACTGTAAGAAATGCCGGCGCGAAGTCCTTCACCATTGTCATTGTCCAAGAATGTCGTCTGATCCACCGCAACCCTGCCCACTTCTTCATAACCAGATCCGGCCGGAATGCCGGTCAAACAAGGTTGAACAGGAATATCCGAACATCCTTCCCGCCTGTAAATAACGATCCTTGCACCTGGAACCGGGCATTTATAAGAAGTCCAGTTGAGCCGGTAAGCAGTTCCGGCCGGATCTGTGGCTGCTACGGCTCTTAGTCCGAGCGGCTTCGGGCCATAAACTTTAATGCTGAGCGTGGTCATATCCACCAGCTTGCGGAAAAGGCTCGGATTCGTTCCGGGGGATGGCGCGTCCTCCACTTTGAAAAGCACGTCATAAGGCTCCAATCGAATGTGATCGCAGCCGGTCTGCCACACGAATTGTCCGGTCACCTGACCAGCCGTATTTTGTCCCGGCACATTAAACGAAGCCAATGCTGGTTTGATCAGAGAACCCTGGTAAACACCTCCTGTACTGGTCAGAATCAACGGGTTCCCGTCTTTGTCAACTGCTTTTATTTGCTGATTAATTCGTGTTCCCGCCTCTACGCAAATCACAGGAAGGGGATCAATGGTCGGTCTTGCATTGCGGGCATCTTCCACCAGGATCTGCATATCGCGCACAATCTGGCCGATCCGCACCCCATCGCGCCATTCCTCGACCACGAAAGCAACATTATACTGGCCTTTGGTCACGGGCGCATCCCAGACCAGATCGCCCGTTATGGCATCGATACTGAATGTGGCAGGAGAACCCCCGGCTTCCGTTCTGCCCGGAGGGGTTACCATATTGGGGTCTTTGTAAGGAATGTTCAGGCCGTTTCCTCTTCCGTCCCCACTTTGGGGAGTGAATAATTTGAAAGACAAGCTGTCCCCGTCGGCATCAAATGCATTGGGATTGTGAATATATCGCTGCCCTACTGCCGCAAGGTCAATGGGTGCATTTAACAGAATCGGTGTTTGGTTTGTGCCGATGGCGGTGTTGATTTCCAGTGTTGTATGCACGTAGAAATTAATTCCGTCGGTCTGCACGCCATCTCTTAAATTAAGGGTGTTGGCGTTTCTGTTATCCATTTCCGCCGAGATCTCGTAGGTTCCGGCAGCGGGGAATGTGAATATGGTAACATACTCATTGAAAGTGGTGTTATTTCCAATGTTGCGTATCGTAGCCCTGATCCGGTCCACCTTTCTGGGGCCTTCGCTTCCGAAATAGAAATTGATGTCATTGGCCGATTCCGCGGCTTGCCTTCCACGGTCAGAAACGTCAAAATAAGCTGACAGGCGTATTTCGTAAGTGAGTGACGAGATCCTTCTGGCCGTAATCTCTCCCGCCCGGAAGTGCGTCGCATGCGCATTGAAAGTGGCAAATAGCAAGAGTAATAAACAAAGTATCGGGAGGAATCGTAGAGAAGGACGCATACGAGTAAATTAATGGATCGCCGTTATAGAAAGGTGAACGAAAAATATCGTCAAAAATGTGTATGATTTTAGCATACTAAGTAATTCTTAATAATGATTATAAATAATCGGCTGCTATACAAAAATGGAAAGGTTTTTTTGCCTTGCTTAGGTTTGTGATATACCTTTGAAAGGTTCTAAATATACCTAATTTTTTTGCACTAAAACGATTCGTTTTTCATATGTCGTGGTTTTCACAAACGTTAACGAGCTCTATTGGTAAGAAACTTCTGATGGCTCTTACCGGATTATTTTTGATAAGCTTTCTGGTGATTCATGCCACAATAAATGCTATGATTTTTTACAATGACGGAGGGGAAACCTTTACGCATTGGGGGCATTTTATGGGTACAAACCCCATCGTACGGACGCTTGAGATCGGCTTGGTTGCCGGGTTCCTGATCCACATTGTGGATGGACTTATTCTCTGGAAAAACAATGCATCGGCCCGTCCGGTTAAGTATGCTGTAAACAATCCATCTGCGAACAGCACCTGGTATTCCAGAAGCATGGGTTTGCTAGGCACATTGCTGTTGATATTTCTGGTGATCCATACTGCACATTTCTGGATCCCTAACCGTACCAACCAGTTCACCACAGGCGAGGAGTTGAATCTTTACCAAATGATGCTGGATATCTTCCAAAATCCGCTTGTTGTACTGATTTATGTCCTGGGCTGCATTTCGCTGTTCTGGCATTTGCTCCACGGCTTTAAAAGTGCATTTCAGACTTTGGGGCTGAACCACATCAAGTATAATGGTGCGATCAACTTTCTGGGAACGGCTTTTTCTATTGTTGTCCCGATCCTGTTTGCTTTGATGCCGATTTCCATTTACCTGGGATGGGTCTATTAATTAGGCTGTAATCAAGTGCAGCTGTTTTCAATTAACTTTTTGATTAAATAACATTCAATATATGGCAACTTCATCTAGTCTGGATGCCAAAATACCACAGGGGCCGATTGAAACGAAATGGAGTAAATACAAGTCTTCGGTTCCTCTCGTAAACCCTGCTAATAAGCGTAATCTCGAAATTATTGTAGTAGGAACAGGTTTAGCGGGAGCTTCGGCCGCTGCTACGCTTGCGGAAATGGGCTATAAGGTAAAAGCATTCTGTTTTCAGGATTCCCCACGTCGTGCGCACTCCATTGCTGCACAAGGCGGGATCAATGCTGCAAAGAATTACCAAAACGATGGTGACTCGGTTTACCGTCTTTTTTACGATACGATTAAAGGAGGTGACTACCGTTCGAGAGAAGGGAATGTGCATCGCCTGGCCGAGGTTTCGGGAAATATTATTGACCAATGCGTTGCAGCAGGGGTTCCTTTTGCACGCGAATACGGTGGTTTGCTTTCCAACCGTTCTTTCGGTGGAACACAGGTTCAGCGGACATTTTATGCTGCCGGACAAACCGGGCAGCAGTTGTTATTAGGTGCATATTCAGGTTTACAGCGCCAGGTGGGCATGGGAACCGTGAAAATGTACAACCGCCACGAAATGCTTGATGTGGTGAATATCGATGGCAAATGCCGTGGTATCATCGCAAGAAACCTTATTACGGGTGAAATTGAGCGTCACGGCGGCCACGCGGTGTTGCTTTGCACAGGAGGTTATGGAAACGTATTTTACTTATCGACCAATGCCATGGGCAGTAATGTTACTGCTGCGTGGAAGGCGCATAAAAAAGGGGCTTATTTCGGTAACCCTTGCTTTACACAAATTCACCCGACTTGTATCCCGGTTTCAGGAGAGCATCAGTCCAAGCTTACATTGATGTCTGAATCCCTTCGTAATGACGGAAGGATCTGGGTGCCAAAAGCAAAAGGAGATGCCCGTCCCGGAAATGAGATTCCGGAAGAAGAAAGAGATTATTACCTGGAACGTCGTTACCCGGCGTTCGGTAACCTGGTTCCGCGTGATATCGCTTCCCGCGCTGCCAAAGAAAGATGTGATGCCGGATATGGTGTAGGAACATCCAAATTGGCCGTTTTTCTTGATTTTGCTGCTGCTGTTGAGCGTTACGGAAGAGGAGAAGCGAACAAAAACAACATTGTAAATGCATCCATGGAAGATATTCTGACATGGGGTAAGGCAGTTGTAAAAGAAAAATACGGCAACCTGTTCGATATGTACAAGCAAATTACGGGTGAGGATCCATATGAGGTGCCTATGCGTATCTATCCTGCGGTGCATTACACAATGGGAGGACTTTGGGTAGATTATAACCTGATGACCACAGTGCCTGGTTTGTATGCGTTGGGAGAAGCTAATTTCTCTGATCACGGTGCAAACCGTTTGGGTGCTTCGGCGCTGATGCAGGGACTTGCGGATGGTTATTTTGTAATTCCTTATACCATTGGTGCTTATCTGGCGAAGGAAATTGGAACTGGTAAAATTCCAACGGACCACCCGGAATTTATTAAGGTTGAAAAAGAAGTTACAGATCGGATTGACACATTGTTGTCGATCCAGGGAAAAACTTCTCCTGAGTTATTCCACCGCCGTCTTGGCAAGATTATGTGGGACAAATGTGGTATGGCGCGTAATGAGCAGGGTTTGAAGCAGGCGATCATTGAAATCCGGGAGCTTCGCAAAGAATTCTGGAAGGATGTGAAAGTAATGGGAGGCAAAAATGAATTCAATCCTGAACTAGATAAGGCCGGCCGCGTTGCTGACTTTATTGAACTGGGTGAGTTGATGTGCATTGATGCCTTGACGCGCGAAGAATCTTGCGGCGGTCACTTCCGCGAAGAGCACCAGACGGAAGAAGGAGAAGCGATGCGTGATGATGACAACTTCATGTTTGTGTCGGCCTGGGAGCATAAAGCGCAAGAGGAGTGGGAGCTGCATAAAGAAGAGTTGATTTACGAGAATATTAAGATTGCCCAAAGGAGTTATAAATAGGAGCCGTTTGGCTGTCGGCATTCGATCAGAGTCGTTTGCAGCCGGCTATCAGCTTGTTTCAATATTATTGGTTAATTACTAACCGTTAACTATTACAACAATGAATGCAGGTAACATGCATATTAAGCTTAAAGTCTGGAGACAAAGCAATAGCAATACAAAAGGAGATTTTGAAAATTACAGTCTGGACCATGTATCCCCGGATATGTCTTTTCTGGAAATGTTTGACGTCCTCAACGAGCAACTGATTGAGGAAGGCAAGGAGCCGGTAGCATTTGACCACGATTGCCGCGAGGGAATTTGTGGAATGTGTTCCATGTACATCAACGGAAGGGCTCACGGACCATTGAAAGGCGTAACAACTTGCCAGTTGCACATGCGCTCGTTCAATGACGGAGATACGATCGTAGTTGAGCCTTGGAGAGCACAGGCATTCCCTGTCATTAAGGACCTTGTTGTGGACCGCGATGCGTTCGACAGAGTGATCTCTGCGGGAGGTTTTGTTTCGGTAAACACAGGTAATGCGCAGGATGCCAACAGTCTTCCGATTCCAAAAGTGGCTGCGGATGAAGCGTTTGCAGCAGCAGCTTGTATCGCTTGCGGTGCTTGTGTAGCAGCTTGTAAGAATGCGTCTGCTATGCTTTTTGTTTCTGCAAAAATTTCCCAGCTGGCATTGCTTCCGCAAGGACAGGCAGAAAGAAGCATTCGCGCAGAGAAAATGGTGGCGCAGATGGATGCAGAAGGATTCGGGAACTGTACGAACACCGGCGCATGCTCTGCGGAGTGTCCTAAGGAGATCGGACAGGAAAACATTGCCCGTATGAACCGCGAATATATTGGTGCTAAGCTTTCATCTTCGGCAGTTTAACACCGAGTTATTTAGTATAGCACATAAAAAAGCAGGCCGCTAATTCAATTTAGCGGCCTGCTTTCGTTTTATACTTTATGTTGCTTACTTCTTTTTAGTAGAATCAGCTTTTGAAGCATTGCTTCCTTTGTATTCTTTGTTCAGGCCGTCAAGGATCTTTTGTGTTACGTCCAATGATGGATTAGCAAACAAAATCCCACCGCCTAGCGAGTAACCCAAAACGTATTCGAAACCATTCTCTTTGTTGTATTTCTCAATATAAGAACGGATGTTTTTGTAAAGTTCCTCGTTTTTCTTAGCCTCTTCCTGGCCAAGCGCTTGTGCGGATTGGTCACGGTAAGCAACCAGGTCCTGCTGTTTTTTCATCAATTGCGCCTCTGTCGAGCGTGCTTGCTCAGGCGTCATTGTTTGTGCTCTCTGCTGAAAAAACTGAACTTCATTCTGCAATGAACGGCCTTTTGTATTCAATTCGTTTTCAAGCTGGAAGTTCTTATTTTCCAGTTCTTTTCTTGTATCCTTAAAGAATTCGTAGTTTTTCAACAAAGAATCAACCTGAACATACACGGTTTTACGACCTGCTACTACACCACCATCTGCTGCTGCACCTGCATCTCCCGAAGGCTTACCTGAAAAATGTAAAAAGAATAACACCGCCACAGCCAGGGAAAGCACGATGTTCCAAATCAATGAAGTATTGTTGTTCACGTTTTTTGAGTTTTGTTTTTTGAACGAGCCGCAAAGATAATAATTTGTGTTTAAGTACAATGAATATCAGCGGCTGTGTAACAATTACGCGGAGTTTTATAAAGATATGCTTTTAGGCGGCGCAGAAATGAACATCCGGCGCACGAGCTGCCCTGATAACCCGGCCAATCCGCCCGTTAACCCGCCTAATAATGCTGAAACCAGCAGGAGCAATATGCCATTGGGCAAAGAAAATATGCCTGCAATCCGGTCGGACATGGCGCCGTCGGAGATAAAGTTTAAATAAAAGCCATAAGCCATCCATAATAGCCCAGTAGCCGCAAAACCTGTCCAGAATGCATTGGCTGCATTAGTTTGCCTGACTAGGAAAACCAAAAATGGCACGATGGCTATAACCCACCACGGGGCGAAAATTTGCAGCAATGCGGTCGCCAATAATATGATCAGGAAATTCATGAGCATTAAGGTTTTTGAAGCTTTACACTGAATGTCATACGCGGATGCTTCTGGGCTGGTTCAAGTAGATAGATGAGCTCATTAAGCTCCCCGTTTTCCCATTTTTTTAACAAATTCAAATAATAAGGACTTCCCGGGTTCCCCGATTGTCCGCCCGGATAAATGCCATAAGCCCGTGGCACAGGCCCCAGCTCCACCACCATCCGCCAGGAAGGTCCGTTCCGTTTCGTAATGGCATTCACAATGCTGCGGCCACCACCCACTTTCAACGGCGGTGCATTAAATGGTTTAAGACTTCTGCTCAAATGCCTGATTTCCGTTCCTTTCACCTTCGCCCACTGCCACGATTGGCTCATAGGTCCGTGGTGCTTGGTTAAGGTGTCGAGTGCCGCTTTAAAGCTGGTTACCGTCAGATCGGCCAGCGTTTCCTTTTCAGGGGTTGTAATGTTGTCGAACCATTTTTTATCAGGCTCATGGATGATCATAAATAATGTTCGGTCACGCGTAGGATATTCCAGGTTTTCACCGAATTCATCATTCCATATGCCAGCGTGCAGCAATGGCATCCATTCTTCAAAAATAGAGGTGGCAACCGATTCAGGTGCGTTTTGATAGTTCCAGTTAGCCAGTGTGATGGCTGCGGCTTTCTGAGAAGGGGTTAATATTTTTGGTTTTAATATTTCCAATAGTTTCGGTAAAATGTTTCTTGCCAAAACACTGAAATTATCGTTTTGTAACATTCTCAAACTATCGGCATTGGCGCTTGTCATGGACGTTAATCGCTCATTAATACGCACGCCGCGTTCCGTAGGAGCGAAAACCCAGTTGATAAAATAAGGATAGGAGGGGTCGGTGGAGGATTGGTTTGCACTGCTGACGAAACCTCTTTTCGGATTTTTCACATAAGGATTCTGTGCTGCCGGGATCCAGCCTTGCCAGTCTTCTGATGCATTCGTGCCATCAAGCACAAATTTCCCTTGTTCCTTGTATTTCAAAGGCAACTTGCCATTTACAGTAAGCGCAATATTCTTGCTGTTATCTGCAAAAACAAAATTTTGCGCGGGGCCCACATAATAGGTCAGTGCCTTGCGGTAATCGTCATAATTTTTGGCCTTATTCAGCTCATAAAATGTAAGAAAGCTATTTCCGGCCTCGTGTCCAATCCATTTGATGGCTAATTCCGGATGTTTTCCCGAGCTGTTGTCTGTTTCTGTAACCGGTCCGTGATGGGTGTATATAACTTCCTCCTCGTAAGGCTGCGCCTGTCCCTTCACATGAATTTGCTCCATGCGTTTCCTGGTCGGTTTCCATTGGTTGTCATGCCAGTATTGCGCCCTGGATTCGTCTTTGAATTTTATTTTATATAAATCAAAAACATCTGCATCCGTATTGGTAACGCCCCAGGCCACATGCTGGTTGAAACCGATAATCACACTTGGAATACCTGGCAGCGACACGCCATAAACATTCATCGACGGTGAATGCAGCTGAACCTGATACCAAATGGACGGCAATGTGAGTTCCAGGTGTGGATCATTGGCAAGTATTGGATAGCCGGTGATCGATTTCTCCGCGCTCACTGCCCAGTTATTGCTGCCAATCCCCTCCGGTTTCGCTTCACGTTGCGTTAATGCACCGGGAATTTTTTTGAATCGGGCCAGACTGTCGCTGTTGGCATGAGTTGTAGGCTTTCCAGGAATAGGAAGCGGCTCAAAATCCCACTTCGTCCCTGAGGGAATAATAGGGCTTTCCTGGAACATTGGGTAATCCGGGAACAGATCATTGACCACTTTTTCGCCGTACTTCTTCAAGACATTGCTCATATTCAGCTCATTGGACCGCCCGGCCAATGTTAATGTCATCTGTTCCAGCATATACATCGTATTGATCGGCTTCCATGCTTCCGGCTTGTAACCCAGCAGCTTAAACTCAATGGGATAATCTTTCGGCGCGAGCTGGTCAATGTACGCATTCACGCCAGCGGTATACCCTAGCAGCGCTTCCCTTGATTGCAGGTCTTTCATAGCCACCTGAATGTTGGCTTCGGCACCATAACCCATACCTAGCCGCCTGCTTTGCTGGTCCATTTCCAATGTTGCCTTGCCCAGCACTTCCGAAAGTCTCCCCGAGGCAGCGCGTATTTGCAAGTCCATTTGCCAGAGCCGGTCCTTAGCCGTTACAAAGCCCTGTGCGTAGAAAAGGTCAAAGTTGTTTTTGGCAAAAATATGGGCAACACCCGCGTCGTCGTAACGGATCGTCACTTCCTCTTTCAGTCCGTTGAGTTTCAGGATTTCTTCCCCTCCCTTATCAATGACCTTGTCGCCATTTTGCCCAAACCCAGTAAACGGACTCAAAAACGGGCCTAATGCGGGAGCCGGGCCGAGGGGCTTGTTCAGGAAATAAACAAGGCAAATTGTCGCAGCGAGTGAAACAAAAGCTTTCAAATACTTCATAGAGGGAGAATTGGGTGGCGCACTTTTAAAAGTCGCGCGGCATCAGGAAACTACTTGCACAATAGCCTCAACGAGAGCCAGATCGGCATACATAACCGAATGTTCGTCGGGAATGCCACCTGCCATAGAAATGTCTGCGGGAAAGTATTTTTGTCGACCCGGACGGAATGCCTTGGCGGTCAGGTGCAGCGAATGCACACCAGCCGCCGCTAACTGGGCAGCATTATCATGGTTTACACCAGCTCCCGCCATGATTTCGATGGAATCCCCTGCTTCCTTTGAAAGTTGTTCCAGCAGTGCAATGCCTTCCACTGCGGTTGGTTTCTGGCCGGATGTCAGAATGCGCTCAGCGCCTGTTTCAATTACTGCTTTTAGTGCTTTAACAGGGTCCGGCGTAAGGTCAAATGCACGGTGAAAAGTCACTTTCATAGGTTTTGCATGCTCTACGAGCGATTTCGTACGAGTGACATCGACCTGGCCGTCACTGGTTAAAATGCCTAATACTACACCATTTGCCCCTAATTTTTTAGCCAGATCAATATCCTTTCTCATGATTTCTTCCTCGAAAATATCGTAAACGAAATCGCCGCCACGGGGCCTAATCATGACAAAAATATCGATATCAATGTGTTGTCTTACGAGTTCTATCAAGCCTGCGCTGGGCGTTGTCCCGCCTTCGCCCAGTCCGCCGCACAATTCAATCCTCCCTGCGCCGCCAGCCTGTGCATTGATACAAGATTCCAAAGAATAAGCGCAAACT
The DNA here is from genome assembly GCF_021390415.1 of Dyadobacter sp. CY327. Classification (NCBI taxonomy): domain Bacteria; kingdom Pseudomonadati; phylum Bacteroidota; class Cytophagia; order Cytophagales; family Spirosomataceae; genus Dyadobacter; species Dyadobacter sp. CY327. The sequence continues at coordinate 182,828 of NZ_JAJUXJ010000001.1, forward strand.
TCAATAGTCATAATATTGCTTTTATAATGATTGGGAAAATTACAAAAAGGTTTTCAGGATTGAAGACAGTGGCTGGGAATTGTACACAAAGGCTTAGGCATATCTGCTGCGACTTTATTGGCTTCCTGAATATTGTAACTGGTTGGTAAATAGAGTATTAGTAATATTGGGAAAATTAAATTTTGAGGGAAGCAATTATTTTTGTTTTTTTTCGCTTTAAGCTTTTAAAAGATGTCAAATTTTTTACTTTTGCAGAAAAGTAAGTAACTATTAATAGGCGAAAATATTATGTACTGGACTCTCGAACTCGCGTCATATCTTGAAGATGCTCCCTGGCCAGCTACCAAAGACGAGCTAATTGACTTTGCAATCAGAACAGGCGCTCCGTTAGAAGTAGTTGAAAACCTACAGGAGCTTGAAGATGACGGTCAGCCTTATGAAAGCATTGAAGAAATTTGGCCCGATTATCCCACCAAAGACGATTTCTTTTTCAACGAAGATGAATACTAGATAGAGAGGACGGCACTTACCAGTGCCGTTTTTTTTGTCCCAATGCCCGAAAACTTTTACAGAATCTGCTGCGCATTATTTTTTTAATCTGATAAAAGGAATGTAAATTGTTAGCGTTATCATATTGTAGATATCTATCCATTCCAACCGATGGAGCTTCGATTATTGAAAGAGTTGGTTAAGAAAGGTGAGGGTGAACATTTGGAATTCAAGTTGAAATCCAATCACCCGGAAAAGATCGTCCGTGAAGTTGTGGCATTTGCTAACTCCGGTGGTGGGAAACTCTTCGTCGGGGTGGGAGACGACAAAACGATAAAAGGCCTGAAAGATGCAGAGGAAGATGAGTACACGCTCACGAAGGCCATCGACAAATTTATTTATCCCAAAATCAGCTATAAAAAAGAAAGGATCCCGGTAAGTTCGGACCGCGATGTGCTCGTGCTGACCATTCCCAAAAGTATTGATAAGCCGCATTATGTGGTGGACAACACGGGAAACAGGCAGGCTTATATCCGCGTTGAAGACAAATCAATCCAGGCTAGCCGGGAAATGAAAGAAATCATGCGCAGGGGAAGAGGCGAGCGGGATATCCGTTTTCAGTATGGTGATAAGGAGGAAAAGCTGATGAAGCTTCTGGACGAAAAGGAATCTGTTACGGTGGATCTGTTTGCTGCCTTCGCTGGAATCCCACGAAAGATTGCTTCCAACACTTTGGTCGTGATGGTGCTGGCGCGGATCCTGGAAGTGCATCCGCACGAAATGATCGATAAGTTTACCATGTCAATGGCTTATCAATCCAATTAGTATCAAAAAAATAAAAATCCCGGCTCTGCATCATTTGCTGTCCATAGCAATGTGCGGAGCCGGGATTTTATATGCTTGATTTTAGAAAGGAAGATCGTCCGATTCGTCTTCGCTGAATGTGGTTACGGGTGGCAATGGCTGACCGCCTGCGTTCGAGCCTGAGTTGCCGCTTCCTGCTTTGTCCACTTTCCATGCCTTAACCTCGGTATACCAGCGAGAATTGTATTCGCGGCTTTCCACGTCGATAGACGCAGTTACCTGGTCGTTGATCTGCAAGTTGGCTTGGTCGATTTTATCTCCCCACAGCGCGATGCATACTTTTTTGGGATATTGAGAAGGGATTTCCAGAATGAATTCCTGCTTGCGCCAAGCTCCGTTTTTTCCCTGTCCTGTTACTTCGGGAAGCAAAGCGATGACCGTTCCTGTTAATTCCATTATGATTATATTTTTTAGTGCCTGAAAAAAATGTGATGCCAAAAGTAAGGTTTTTGAACTTTGATTGCAAAGCAAACAACAACCTATCCGATGGCCTGTTCCAGATCGGCTATCAGGTCTTCCACGTCTTCAATTCCAACACTGAGGCGGATTAATGTGTCTTTTAAGCCTGTTTTGAGCCTTTCTTCTTTGGGAATGCTGGCGTGCGTCATACTAGCCGGATGCGTGCAAAGCGATTCCACGCCTCCCAATGATTCGCCCAAGGAAAAAACTTCCAGGTTTTCCATCACGCGCACGGCTTCTTCATACACATCGCCTTTTAATTCAAATGACAACATGCCGCCATAACCGCGCATTTGCCTGCTGGCCAGGTCATAGGATGGGTGCGAGGGCAGCCCGGGATAGTAAACCTTTCCAACTTTTGGATGCGCTTGGAGCCATTGGGCCACTTCCAATGCGTTTTCACAATGCCGCTGCATGCGGATATGCAGTGTTTTTATTCCCCTCAAAACCAGAAAACAATCCTGCGGACCCGGAACCGCCCCGCTGGCATTTTGAATGAATGCCAATTGCTTAGCCAGCTCGTCATCATTGGTAATCAACGCGCCCATCACCGTGTCTGAATGCCCGCCGAGATATTTTGTCACTGAATGCATCACGATATCCGCGTCCATATCGAGCGGATTCTGCAAATAGGGCGAGGCAAACGTATTGTCGACAACGCTGTGAAACCCTTTTTCGCGGCACAGGTTGGTTATGGCTCTAATGTCCACGATTTTGAGCAGCGGATTGGTGGGCGTTTCGATCCATATCATTTTGGTTTTCTCAGAAATCGCGTTCCTCACATTTGTAACATTGCTCATATCCACAAATTTGAAAACCATTCCGAATGGCTCGAAAATGCGTTTCATAATCCGGTAAGTGCCTCCGTAAATGTCGTTGGTGACGATAATTTCGTCGCCGGGCTTGTATAATTTCAGCACCGCGTCGGTGGCAGCGAGTCCGGATGCGTAGCAAATGCCGTGTTTGCCATTTTCCAATGCGGCCAGTGCATTTTGCAATGCGGTTCGCGTGGGATTATGGGTGCGGGAATATTCGTAGCCCTTATGCTTGCCCGGACTCTCCTGCACGTAGGTGGACGTCTGGTAAATGGGCGTCATAATAGCGCCGGTGGTCGGGTCCGGCTCCACGCCGGCATGTATGGCTTTTGTTGCGAATTTCATTCTTTGGAATTTTGTGTAAAGGCCACGGATGCACCAATGTTCACTAATAGCAATACTATTCGTGAACATTGGTGCATCCGTGGCAAGAAGAACAAGGCATAAAGTCAAGATTAGGAAAAACCTTTTAACCAAACAAGTGGTTATCATTATACGCGGAACGAACTGAAAAGTTAAACAGAAAAGCATTGGAGACTTCCTCCCCCAAAAAGTTATCATTACCCGTCATCATAAGCATCTTGCTGACGGTGGTTCCGCTTGTTACAACCTCCATAGCAACTGCCTGGGCCGTTGGGCATGAGAGTCAGCTGCGCAGCTGGCCTTTTGAATGGTGGGTTATCGCAACGCTTATATTAACATTGGCATCCTCCGTCGCACTTACTCCGCCCACGTTTCTGGCATTGGTTTACGGATATTTCCTGGGATGGACCGCATTACCCTTGCTTTTCGGCTTGAATTTGGGCGCAATCGCCATCATTTACGCTTCTGCTAATTTCCTGCACGCATCTTCCATTCGCGGCTATCTGATCCAGGTTTACCCGCAAGTGAACTCGCTGCTCTGCAGGTTTTATCAAAATGAATTAAGGCTGATATTTTTTGCCAAACTTTCACCCGTTCTGCCTTTCGCCATTACCAATCTTTTTTTCGCTATGGCAGGCGCGCGGTTCAAACAAGTGATTGCTGGCGGGACGCTGGGAATGATTCCGCGAACGGTCCTGGCAGTTTGGGCGGGCCGTGAAGCGCGTGACATTCGTTATCTGCTGGAACATCCTAATGAAGGTTTAGCGACAAAAATTATATTGATCCTCCTCATCGTCGTCTCGACAATTGGCATCGGTTATTTCTTCAAAGACAAGAAGATAGCAGAATAATCACATTACGCTTTTCAAAGCGGCTCTCCTTTGGTAATATCGTACAATAAATAGGCATAAAACGATATAAATCCAGTGGTTCGATCCTGTTTCTTTGTCATAAAGTTATAATTGTCCGAAAAGTTTAATGAAATCCTTACCATTCGTCGATCTCGTCATCGTTATTGCCTACCTGGTTGGGATGGTTGGTGTCGGCATTTATTTTTCGCGCAACAACAACAGCACGGACCAGTTTACGAAGGCTTCGGGCAAAATTCCTGGCTGGGCAATCGGAATCTCCATTTACGCTACTTTTTTAAGCAGTAACACATTTTTAGGCGTTCCCGGAAAAGCTTATGGGAGCAACTGGAATTCCTTTGTTTTCAGCTTATCCATGCCATTTGCTGCCTGGGTTGCAACGAAGTTTTTCATTCCTTTTTACAGAAATACAGGAGCAGTTTCGGCTTATACGCATCTGGAAGAACGTTTTGGTCCCTGGGCAAGAACTTATGCCGTAGTCTGTTTTTTGCTTACTCAACTGGCCAGAATGGGTTCTATCTTTTTTGGAATTGCATTGAGTCTTCAGGCGCTTACGGGTTACCCCATGTCTACAATCATGATCGTAGTGGGCATTTGCATAGTGCTTTATACGGTAATGGGCGGAATGGAGGCGGTGATCTGGACGGAGGTTGTGCAAGGGGTGATTAAAACGGTGGGCGCATTTGTAATTCTTTACCTGGTGGTGTCAGGAATGGAAGGAGGTTTTCCAAAGATCGTGGAAATCGGTAAGGCCAATGACAAATTTAGTCTGGGGAGTTTTGCGCCTGATTTTACGCAAGCATCGTTTTGGGTGGTGCTGCTATATGGGTTTTTCATGAACCTGAACAATTTCGGCATGGACCAGAATTACGTCCAACGCTATCATACGACCTCGTCGATTAAAGAGGCAGCCAGTTCGGTTTGGCTTTGTGTTTATCTTTATTTGCCCGTTTCGCTGATATTCTTTTTACTCGGATCTTGTCTTTACGCATACTACCAAAGCAATCCTGAGCTGCTCAACATTATACGCATGCAGGTGGCAGCGGAAAGATTACCGAACGGCTCTTCCCAGGCCATTGCCCAATTGGCTTCCACATTGACCCCAGCCGATTATGGCGATAAGGTTATGCCGCATTTTATGGTTAATAAAGTGCCTGTGGGCTTGCTAGGACTCATTATTGCCGCCATTATGTCTGCTGCAATGAGCACGATCAGCTCAGGCATGAATGCATCGGCAACCGTTTTCTCTGTGGATATTTATCAAAAATATATCAAATCAGATCTCACACAAAAAGAGTCGTTAAGGCTGCTATACATTGCTACGACGGTTTTCGGACTGCTGGGAATGATTACCGGAATTGCCATGATCGGGGTGAAAAGTGTGCTGGATGTGTGGTGGATGCTTTCGGGGATTTTCGCCGGTGGAATGCTTGGGTTATTCTTACTGGGCATTGTATCAAGATCAACTAAAAACACGGAAGCGCTGACTGCCACATTAATAGGCATTGCGGTTATTATCTGGATGACATTTTCTACACAACTTCCCGCCCAATACGAATATCTGCGTAACCCGCTGCATCAGAATATGATCATGGTCGTAGGCACGCTTACGATATTTTTAACCGGCATGTTGCTGACGAGGCTGAAAGGCAAAACGCAGCCGGAAGAAGAAGTTTTTGCAGACAAACACTAACACAATACATTCGACATCAATATCATGAACTACGCAACACCCTCCTCTGACTCATTGCCCCAAGGATTCATCCCTGTTATGTTAACCCCGTTTCTTAAATCAGGAGCGGTGGATTATGTTGGATTAAGAGCATTAACAGACTTGTATCTGGAAGCCGGTGCGACAGGCTTGTTTGCCAATTGCTTGTCAAGTGAAATGTTTGAATTGTCGGAGCAGGAGCGCCTGGATGTAACTCAGACTGTTGTAGATCAGGTGGATGGCCGCGTGCCGGTGGTTGCAACGGGCACATTTCCTGGAAGTGTAGCCGAGCAGGCGGCATTTACAAAACGTATATATGCAACCGGTGTGCAGGCTGTAATCATCATTACGGGGCTTATGGCCGAAGAAACAGAATCAGATGAAGTTTTTACCAGCCGCGTTCTTGAACTGATCTCGCTTACAGATAGCATTCCTCTTGGACTGTATGAATGTCCCGTTCCTTACAAACGGTTGATTAACAGTGAAATACTGGAAACGCTCATGTCGACGGGCCGCATCATTTACCATAAAGATACCAGTCTGGATCTGGATGAAGTGAAGCGGCGGATAGCAGTCGCGGATGGACATAAGTTTGGTCTTTACGATGCGTATATGGTGAATGCTGTGGCATCGCTACGAGCGGGCGCTGCGGGGCTATCGTGCATTCAGGGTAATATTTTTCCGGAGCTTGTCGTCTGGATATGTGAGCATTACAATGATCCGGCGGCAGCGGATGCGCTTGCCGAAGTGCAGCAGTTTCTGGAAGATTCCATGGACGTTGTCCACTCCGCTTATCCTACGATTGCCAAGTACAGCCTGAAACGCCGCGGCTTCCCGATCTCAACTTACACAAGAAGGGAAGTGGATGCATTAACGCCCGCATTACAGTCACAAATGGACGAACTGCTGGAAGAAGTGGAGCATTTACAGGCATCATTAGGCATTACCAGCATTTTTAAAAAGAACCTGGTTAAATAAAAAACCATTTCTACCCTTAATTCTTAAAGCTATGGATTTCCCAAATCAACACATTCTTTATCAGATCAAACAGGGGGATGAGGCTGCTTTCACGCAACTTTGCTCATACTTTTACTTTCCTGCGGTGAAATTCTGCACAGTAATTTTAAAAGATCAAAAAGAGGCTGAAACGATTACGGAAAGCGTTTTTGCGAGAATTTGGGATCAGCGTGTTGACATTAAAGCAGAGGAAAATTTTCAGGCTTATCTTTTTTTAAATTTAAAAAGTGAAATCTTTTGCCAGATGAACCGCTACAACAATCCGGCGGCTAAGGAAAGATTTTTGAACAAGATCCACTCTTTCAGCGTCAATCAGCCATTTTCGACCAGCCATAAGAAGTAACCTTAGTAAATTAAAATAATTGCCGGATTTGATATAACTATTTTAAACTTTTTACGATAAACGTAGATAGATATTCCAAAAAATTTCTTTTTAGATTGAATGTTGGCAACATTATGTTGTCAAGAAGATATTTAAAAATGAAACCGCACTTTCATAAAGTTCCGATTGCGTCCCGGACTTCTTTCAGCATCCGCCACGACAAAGATTCCGGCTTCGGCACAGTATGGCATTACCATCCTGAATTGGAGCTTCATTACCTGATTAAGGGAACCGGCGTGCGGTTCATCGGAGATAATATCAGCAATTTTTCAGACGGAGAGCTCATTCTGCTGGGCGAAAACCTGCCGCACACCTGGCGTGTTGAAGAGGGTTCGAGCAATACAGCTGTGGAGGTGATCATTGTTCACTTTTTGCCTAATTGCCTGGGAAGTGAATTGCTGCAATTGCCGGAAGCGTATCAAATCCCCAAACTTTACGAAAAAGCGCGGCGCGGACTTTTGATTAAAGGCAAAGCAAAGGAGGGGATTATTCCATTGATGAAAGCGGCCGTTAATGCGCAAAACCTGGACAGGCTGATTGCATTGCTTTCTATATTAAAGATTCTTGCGGAAGCAACCGATTTAGAAACCATCGCATCGGCACACGCCTTTTACAAATCCAATGATTCGGAAACGTTGCGGCTTAACAAAATATACGCCTATACGCTCTCAAACTACCGAAACGACATTTCCTTGCAGGACGTCGCGTCCATTGCGAACCTTGGGATAACTTCCTTTTGCCGTTATTTCAAATTAATGACCAAGAAGACTTACAATGATTTTCTGGTAGAAATCCGCATCAGCCAGGCTTGCCGGTTTTTGATTGAGGATAAATTGGCGACAGAAGTGATTTGCTTTGAGTGCGGCTTTAATAATGTTTCCAATTTCTACCGGCATTTCAAGAAAGTGACGGATATGACGCCATTGGAATACAAAAGAAAATATTTGTATAAAACCGCACCCGAGCTGATCTAACGGCTACCGGTCGTGCATTTTCATCCATTCATCCATCGAAAGCTTGCCGGAACCGACAACGGCGAAAGTGACTACCAGAATCAATGTGATCATGGAAAGCCAGAGTTCGGAGTTCAGGTAAGAAAATCCTGAGCGAAAGTTGACGAAAAATACCGCGACGAGTAAGATTGGAATTTGAATGATCGCAGAAATGCGTGTAAGGCAACCAAGCGCGATCAGAAATCCACCAAAAATATGTGCGAACGCTACGTAATGCACAGATGCAACCGTATACAAATGAAGATCAAGTCCTGTTACCAGCTTCGATAAGCGCGTGGTGTCGCTGATAAAGCTGATGCCTTTCACAAACAGAAATACTCCCAAAGCAATACGAACTATATCCAGCCATGCCGGATGATGCGTATCGCCCCAATGCTCGATTCGGTTCATCATGTTCATAACTTCTAAAAGTTTTGGTTTTCAGAAAGTTATACATTCGAAAGGATTATGTCAAGAGATAATTTATCTTTTCCAAGGCTCTAATCGATGAGCGAAGTGTGTTTGGTATCCTTCATTTTGAAATAAATGATGAGCGAGATAAATATGCACCCCGTAACATACCAGTAATAGTAACTTTCATGACCTAAGTTCTTCGCCCAGAGCGCCAGATATTCTGCCGTCCCGCCGAAAACTGCAACCGTAATCGAGTAGGGGAGCCCTACGCCCAGCGCCCGCACTTCCACGGGAAAAAGCTCTGCCTTTACAACTGCGTTAATGGAAGTATAGCCGCTCACAATGATGAGCGCCGCCATAAGCAGGCCAAATGCCGACCACATATCCGTCGTGTGGCTTAATGTGCTTAGCAACGGATAAGTGAAGATCGTCCCCAGCACACCAAACGAAATCAGCAGCGGACGACGGCCTATTTTATCGCTCAATGCTCCGAAAACGGGCTGCAAAAGCGCAAAGATCAACAAAGAGCAGAATGTCAGGATCGTCGATTGATATTTGGTCAGGCCAACGGTGTTAACCAGAAACTTCTGCATGTAAGTGGTGTATGTATAAAAGGCAAGTGTGCCGCCTAATGTAAGTCCAACCACAACCAGAATGGCCTTAGGATGCTTCAAAAGCTCTTTCAGAGAGCCTTTTTTCCTGATCGTTTCCTCTTTGGCAATGAATGCCTCAGTTTCATTTAAATGCGTTCGCAAATAAAGTGCAACCAGCGAAAGTGCAGCGCCAACCACAAAAGGAATGCGCCAGCCCCATTCGTGCATTTGCTTATCATCCAGAAATACATTTTGAAGAATAAGCTGTAAGCCCAATGCCAGCAACTGGCCGCCTATTAATGTCACATATTGAAAGCTGGAATAGAATCCACGCCGCTCTTTGGTAGCGACTTCGCTCAGATACGTGGCGGAAGTTCCATATTCACCTCCCACGCTTAACCCTTGCAAAAGCCTGGCAACCAGCAATAAAATAGGCGCTGCTATGCCAATGCTGTTATAACCCGGCAGAAATGCAATCAGCAATGAGCCAAACGACATCAGCAGAACCGACAATGTCATAGCCTCTTTTCTCCCTTTCGTATCAGCCAGTTTACCAAAAATATAGCCACCGATCGGGCGCATGAGAAAGCCCACGGCGAAGATTCCGGCGGTGTTGAGAAGCTGGACAGTAGGATTGGAATCGGGGAAAAAGCTGTTGGCAAAATAGAGGGAAAAAGCGGAATATGCGTACCAGTCGTACCATTCAACCAAGTTTCCGGCGGAGCCGCCCATAATGGCTTTCAGGCGCCAGTTTGTATCATTCTTCGGTAAAGTTTGCTGCATGCGGCGGGTTTAGTTTCCTCAATTTACTTAAATAAAGCAAAAATCCATGAGGCCGCCTGCTCAACCAGCTGCGTATGACCGCTTTTGAGTTGAATATATTGGTTTTTAGGAATCAAATCCGCAAGTCGCCTGACGGCTGCGGGTTTCAATAGTTTATCAAATTGGCCTACGAACAAATAAATCGAAACATTATTGATTGAAGCCTTCTCGTAAAGCGCAGAAATGTCAAATCGCAAATCCCGGAAATGAACCCAGGAATTGTAAACGGTTTGCCGTTTTTCAGGTGTATTAAGCACTTGCTGCGTAAAACGATACAAACTCGCATTCACCAAGCCAGCTTGTTGAAGCACATTCGCAACCTTAAAAAAGGCCTCCGGACGCTTCATAGACCAGCGAAAAAGCCCCCGTGCAGGAGCAAAGCGGCTCGCCAGCGAATAAAGCGGATGCTCCGAAACCCCATCGGGAGCAATCAGAAATACATCATCAACACGCTCCGGAAAACCTTCCAAAGTAGCCAAAGCAAACCGCCCACCCATGCTGAAACCGGCAATGTCGAACCTGCCAATCTTCTCCGTTTCAAGAAAATGCCGAACCTGCTCCACCCAAAACTGCTTGGTAACAACCCCTGACTGAACCCCCAAACTCAGCCCATGAAAATAGAGATCAAAAGCATAAATGGTATAACGTTCGCCTAGCATCTTCTCAAAAGGTCGAAAGCAACTCGCCCCATCCTGCCCGATGCCGTGAAATGCAAGGAGAATGCGGTTTCCGCGGCCTAGTTTGTGGAAGGGGAGTGGGACGTCAGAGGCCATACATAGATTTGGATTGCGGATTAAAAAAACCTCCAAGCATATCCATCGACCTGGACTTGCAAGGAGGTTTTGTTTTCAGAAATCTTACGATTCCATCAGATATGCCTTGATAAAATCATTGATCTCACCATTCAATACAGCATCTGTGTTCGATGTCTGGTGATCGGTTCGGTGGTCTTTTACGCGGCGGTCGTCGAGGACGTAGCTGCGGATCTGGGAGCCCCATTCGATTTTTCGCTTGGATGCTTCCACTTCTGCACGCGCGGAATTCCGTTTTTCGAGCTCGATCTGGTAAAGTCGTGACTTCAAAAGCCTGATAGCCACTTCTTTATTCATCAACTGAGAACGTTCCTGCTGACAGGCAATGATGATCCCGGAAGGCTTGTGATGCAAACGCACCGCGGTTTCCACTTTGTTCACATTCTGGCCACCTGCTCCACCGGAACGATAGGTGTCCCAGGTAATGTCGGCGAGGTTAACATCAATTTCAATGTTGTCATCGGCCAGCGGATACACGTAAACGGATGTGAACGAAGTATGCCTTCTGGCGTTGGAATCGAAGGGAGAAATGCGGACAAGCCTGTGCACGCCGTTTTCTGATTTCAAATTTCCGTAAGCGTATTCACCATCAATTTCCAATGTAACGGACTTAACACCAGCCACATCGCCATCCTGCAAATCCACTTCCCGGACCTTGTAACCATTTTTCTCAGCCCACATAATGTACATGCGCATGAGCATGGATGCCCAGTCCTGCGACTCCGTTCCGCCTGCGCCTGCATTGATCTCAATCACAGCCGGCAGTTCGTCGCCTTCTTCCCCCATCATTTTCCGGAATTCCACTTCTTCCAGCTTGTTGGAAAGTTTCACGCCTTCTTCATCCACTTCTTCTTCTGTTGCTTCGTCGGCTTCATAAAATTCCCAAATCGTGTCCAGATCGTCCCGCAGGCGCGACAATTCTTCGTATCCATTGGTCCAGAATTTCAATCCGCGGATTTCCCGCATTGTTTTTTCGGCACGTTCTGAATCGTTCCAGAACTCCGGTTGAACAGTTTGCTGTTCAAGATCTTCTAGTTGTTTTTTTCGGTTATCGTAGTCAAAGATACCTCCCCAAAGCCTCTACACGGGCCTTCAAGTCTTTCAATTGCTCTGCAGTCATTTGAATTTTTTGAATTTAAGTTTGAAAATAGTCTTGTTGGCCGTCGCCTATGAGTCTCTCTGTCAGCCTGAGCGGAGACGAAGGCACGCTACTCCTTGGTAACGCGTCTTCGGCTCCGCTCAGACTGACAAGGCCCGGCCGCGGGCAACAAAGCTACAACAATTAGCAATATCCCTCAGTTTCACGGCAAATACGAGGCGTTGTAGATGTAGTCTTTCCGGCAAATCGTCTTAACTTTGCAGGAAATTTTTGTCAACCCATTTCGTACAATAAAAATACCGGAAAATGGCTCAAGCATATGATGTGATAGTAATTGGCAGCGGCCCGGGAGGTTATCCCGCAGCCATTCGCGCTTCCCAATTAGGACTTAAAGTAGCAATTGTTGAAAAAGAAAGTTTAGGTGGAATATGCCTTAACTGGGGCTGCATTCCTACCAAAGCACTTCTGAAAAGTGCGCAGGTTTTTGAATACATTAAGCATGCAAAAGATTACGGGATCAATGTTGGTGAGTATGCTGCTGATTTCGGTGCAGTGATCCAGCGTAGCCGCGGCGTTGCCGATACCATGAGCAAGGGCGTTTCTTTTTTGATGAAAAAGAACAAGATCGATGTCCTTATGGGAACAGGCAAGGTGAAAGGCCAGAAAACAGTTGCAGTTACAGACAAAGACGGTAAAACAACGGACTACACAGCTGGTAAAGGCGTTATTATCGCCACCGGCGCGCGTGCTCGTGAGTTGCCGAATATTAAGATCGACGGTCAGAAAGTTATCGAATACCGCAAAGCAATGAGCCTTGAAAAACAGCCAGCTTCTATGTTGGTGGTTGGATCAGGTGCGATTGGAATGGAATTCGCTTATGTATATGCTTCCATGGGCACGAAAGTGACTGTGGTTGAATTCCTGCCAAACCTTGTTCCGGTTGAGGACGAGGATATATCAAAAGAAATTGCAAAGCAATACAAAAAGCTGGGCATCGAAACTTACGTAAACTCAACGGTTGAGACCGTGGATACATCCGGAAACGGTTGTAAAGTTTCTGTGAAGACGCCGGACGGACAGAAATCATTTGAAGTAGATATCGTGCTTTCGGCTGCCGGAATCGTTGCTAATCTTGAAAATATTGGTCTGGAAGAAACAGGCATTAAAACGGATAAAGGCAAAATCACGGTAAACGAATGGTATGAAACCAGCGTTCCAGGGTTTTATGCGATTGGTGACTGCACGCCTGGCCCTGCTTTGGCACACGTTGCTACGGCTGAGGGAATTATCTGTGCTGAAAAAATTGCAGGGCACAAAACGGAAGCATTGGACTACGGAAATATTCCGGGTTGTACTTACTGCCAGCCTGAAATTGCGTCTGTTGGATTTACAGAGAAAAAAGCAAAAGAAGCTGGTTACGACATTAAAGTAGGTAAATTCCCATTCAAGGCGTCGGGTAAGGCGGTTGGAGCAGGTGTTACCGACGGTTTTGTGAAAGTGATCTTTGACGCAAAATATGGTGAGTTCCTTGGTGCTCACATGATTGGTGCCAATGTTACGGAAATGATCGCTGAGGTGGTTGTAGCCCGTAAATTGGAAACTACTTCTCATGAGATTATGCGTGCAATCCATCCGCACCCAACAATGTCCGAAGCACTGAAAGGAGCAACGGAAGCGGCTTACGGTGAAGCGATTGATTTGTAACATTAAATAAGTTATTGCTTGAAATAAGGGTATTCATTCATTTGGATGCCCTTATTTTTTGCTATTTATGTAAATTTGGATCATTGTCCGACCGACAGTCTCAACCTTATTATCAGCGCATTTAAATTGCTCTTTCTTGAATAAATCTACATATACGAACGAGTTCAACGAACTGTGGAAAAAAGAAAGTGAGTTGAAGTCGCGGTGGGGCAACATTATCTTTTGTGTTGCTTATCTGGTTGGTTATCCTGCTACATCCATCCTCTATTTTTTGCGAAAAGATCCGGCGTTCCCGGAGGTTTTGGCGGCAGAACTGGTCCTGAGCGGCGTTATCATCTTTTTGCTCACACTTCATTTTACGGGCAGGTTAAGCGCTCAGAAAGCATCTTTCTATACAAACCTCGCATTGGTGCCGGTGCATGCGTATATCCTGGCCGAAGTGCCGCATGCCTCCTACGACCGTGCCAGCCTGAACATGACGCTTGGCTTAATGTTCTCGTTCTTTGTACTCCGGTGGCCCGTGCATTACAGCATTATCCTGACCGTGTGCGTTATGACGATCTTCCCCCCGGCATTGTATTACCGCCATCCGGGCTATCTGTACAATTTTTTCAGTCAGGGCGGGTTGTTTTTCTTTCTTGGGCAAATGCTGTTTCCCTTCATGATGTATTTTCATGAGAGCCGTAACAAACATGAATTTTTCTATCTTTTTTCGCTTGCCGAGCAAAATGACCTGCTGGAAAAGCAAAAGCAGATTGCCGAAGATGCAACATTGGCCAAGTCGGAGTTCCTGTCCACGATGAGCCATGAGATCCGCACGCCGCTGAATGGCATTGTGGGTATAGTGCATCTTTTGGAAGAGAATAAATCGCGGAGCGAGGAGGAAATGGAGCTGATAGAAACGCTGAAATTCTCCTCTATTCACTTAATGGCGGTTGTGAATGATATTTTAGACTTTAATAAAATCAATTCCAATCACGTCAAGCTTCATCCCGTTACGTTCGACATTGAAGAGCTTTTCAAAAACCTTTATAACAGTTTTCTGCCTCGCGCACGGGAAAAAGGCCTTGAATTGTCAGCAGATCTTTCACCTAACCTTCCCCAACTTCGCGGCGACCAGGTCCGGTTGAGCCAGGTGATAAACAATCTGATCCATAATGCCATTAAATTCACGGATTCGGGGTTTGTAAAGTTCTCGGTTAAGGAGTTGGAGCGTACGAACGATGGCATTATCAAGCTGGAATTTGCCGTTTCCGATACAGGGATTGGTATTTCGGAAGATCAGCAATCCAATGTTTTTGAAATATTTACACAGGTAAGAAGCCTGGTGAAAAGGCAGGATGGCGGGACGGGGCTCGGGTTGGCCATTTCCAGGGAGTTGGTCCGTTTGTTTGGCGGAGAGCTGAGGCTTAAGAGTAAGCTTGGAGATGGTTCTGTATTTTCATTTCAAATTGCGCTTCCCTATTCCGTTACCGTGGAAAATCCGGCAAAATCAGAAAAGGTGCCTACACCCGCATTAAACAAAGGCTCCAAAGTGCTGGTCGTGGACGACAATGCCACGAATTTGATTTTTGCCACCAGTCTTTTAAAAAGAAAGAACATTCCCTTTGATCTCGCATCGGACGGAAAGCAAGCGGTCGATAAATATTTCTCCGACCGCTTTGACCTCATATTCATGGATCTGCGGATGCCTGTCATGGATGGTTTCGAAGCCACAAGTATGATCCGCAAACGCGATCCTCAGATTCCCATTGTGGCGCTTACCGCATCTGCATTCGAAGACGAGCGCGAACGTGCATTAGCGAATGGTTTCACCGATTATCTCGTAAAACCATTCCTGCCACCCGACTTCTATAAGATCGTGTATGCACACATTGGGGTTGAAAATCAATGATTTGATTCCCTCATCACTTCACTTTCTGTCTCCGCTGCATGGCCTCGCGCCAGGTGGTGAGAATGATGCCTTCTTTTTCAATGTATTTTTTCAATTCGGGATCTACCATCGCCAGGTAATCGCCTTCACGAGTAGGCCATGAATCCGAAATGTGCGGGAAGATGTCGGAGTGGATTGTGCAGTGCATAATGACCATCGTCAGGCCTGGTTTAAGCGCTTTAATGGCATTGATGTATTTGTCGGTCTTGTATTTTTGCAGCGCTTTTTCAGATTTGTCGCCGTTTTCCGGCCCTTTCCAGCCGTAACTGGTGTTTTCCAGATCGTCCAGCACAGGAAGTCCGGCATCCCAGAGTTGCTTTCCAATGGCTTGTGTCATTTGAAAACGCTCCGCACTCATTCTTTCGTCGGCCTGGATAGACGTGTTATGCCCTCCCGGGAACATGACCGGGATTTTTTCCTGCATGCCTACTTTCAGGTAACGCTCCAGAAATTCATTTTTTGCGAAAAGCGTGCCCATGTGTGAATCCATATGCGTGGGTTCGAAACCCATCGCCCGCGCACGGTCCAGCTGCGCCCGGATCTCCATTTCCACTTCATCGGCGGAAGCATTTTTTACAACATCGGCCACACTCCGCCACATTGCACCTTCGGGATCGACCAGCCCTTTCACATTCGGCTTCCCGGCAAGCGGTCCCCAACGGTAATCCTTCCACTCAGACGTCATAGTAAGGTGAAGTCCCGCATCGAGATCTTTGTTTTCTTTCCAATAATTTACAAAACCCGGCACCCAGCCGCAAGGCATCATTACGCTCAGGGAATTGGCAACACCATTACGGATCGCCTTGATCGCGCCCTGGTTAGATTCATAAGACATACCGACATCATCCACATGAATGATCAGCACTTTTTTCCCTTTCGGGTAACCCAGTTTTTCAGCGTAAGTTTCAGCAGTTTGCGCCATGGCAACATTGGATAGCAGAATGAATAAGAAAAGTAATGTTGTTTTCATATGAGGATTCATTCACATTGTTTTTAAGTTAAGGCAATTTGCGCTTGTTATTACCCGCTTTGGCGCTGATTGTACTATCACCGTGCAAGCCGGATCTGCTTTCAAATACAATAGCCCCCGGTTTTTCACGTTATTTGCCAAAATCAGCCACCCCGACTTTTCCGCATGATCCATTCCCGAAGTCTGCTAACCTGCTCATTTCTTTTACTTTTCGGCGCCGCGCAAGCGCAGCATTTCTCGCTAAGCCGCCTTTTTTATCCCAATTTGACATTAAAAGCAGATTATGCAGTGCCTTCCAGCATGAACGGGACGCAGGATTACGGCGTGACGAGAACCGGTTTTTTAGGCATAATTCCCATCCACAGCGAAGTGCAGTTGGGTTATAGTTTGAGGAAAAAGTTTGATCTGCGCGCTGTGCACACAGTTATGCTGGCGCAATACAACCAGATCCAGCCAACCGTTGATGGAAAAAATAATCCTGAACATGGGTATAAAACGCTCTCGCTGGGTGTAATAAGGCTGCAAGCCAGCATTAAGGACCGGCTTTGGGTGTATGGGGGCGGGTTGGGCATGACGGAGACCAATGAGACTTTTTTCAGTCCGCAGCCTTTTTTCTGGGGCGGCGCGGCGCGGATGCACATTCTGGGTTTGCGGACTCAGATCATGTATGGATCTGTTTTAGCATATAACCAAAAGCTGCGTTTTGTGCCTGTTTTTGGGGTTAATAAGGGTTTGGGTAGACATTGGCGCGTTTCCGCGTTGCTGCCTTTTATGGCGAATGCCAATTATAAGGCCACCAAATGGTTTAATGTGGATTTGCTTGCAGGATTAAGCGGTTATAGCGGCGGGTTCCAAATACAGATGCCTGAGGAAAAGATGCTTAGGAGAGAGAATTATCGTCAGATCAAAACCGGGATTTCTGCCAATGCGCACTTGTTTACGGCCATCAATGTGTCAGTTGAAGCTGGTGTAAGCACCTTCCGGCAGATCAAAACATTCAATAGTGCCCGGGAAAATCTTACTTCTTACACACCCGCAACGACTCCTTACATTGGCGCAAGTGTTCGCTATATCACGAGCCGGTCGAAGCTTTCTTCTAAATTTACGAGAAGAATGGGGTTAGGACAGTCCGGGATCAACTGGTAATTTAAAACTTCATCAACTCGGTTGTTGCTTATGCAAAAGCGGGTGGAATAATGAGGTTGATTGCTTCTGTTTTGAGCAATTCCTTGTCAATGGGCACCACGCCCACCAATTCGCAAACCAAGCCTCCGCCCAGATTAGAAATCGCAGCAATGGTTTTTGATGGCAGTCCTAATGCAACGCAGCATGCCGCAATGCTGATCACCGTGTCGCCAGCCCCGGAAACATCCGCAATTTGCCGGATATGCGCGGGCAGTTTGTGGACTTCATCCTGATAATCAATGATTACGCCTCGTTCTGAAAGGGTTATTAATGCACCTTTCACATGCAATGCTTCTTTCAAATGCCGTACGGCATCACGAAGTTCCTCAGGATTATCAACGTCAAATTCGATTTTCAGGCCTTCCCGCAGTTCTTTGAGATTTGGCTTAAACAGCGTCGTATTGTTATAAGCCAGGAAGTTCCGTTTTTTGGGATCAACAACGGTAGGAACATTGTGCTCGTTGGCAAATGCAGTGATCTCGGAAATGGACTCAGGGGTTAGCACGCCTTTGTCATAATCTTCAAAAATGATCACATTACTGCTCGGAATCAGCTCTTTGGCTTTGGCAATAAGTTTTTCGGTTTCAATGGCGGAAATGGGTCTGTCGGTTTCCGTATCAATGCGGACAACCTGTTGAGAACCTGCAATAATGCGCTCCTTAATGGTCGTGATCCGGCTTTCGCTGCGAATTAAGCCTTCACAATTCAGGCCTTTTTCCTTCAAACTGTTTTTTAGCAGATCGCCTGAGCTGTCCGTGCCGATTACGGTGCATATAATAGCTTCCGCACCAAGCGATTGTACATTTAAAAGGACATTGCCGGCACCGCCGAGGCGATACTCGCGCTTTTGAACATTAACAACCGGAACCGGGGCTTCGGGGGAAATCCTTTCTACTTTTCCCCAGACATAAGAGTCCAGCATTACATCTCCGATAACCAGTACACGCAAGGTGTTAAATGCTTCAAAAACCTGATTGATATCCATTTAAAATTCTGCCGCTATTAGTACAAATATTAGATATGACTTGACTGAAACATCATTCCTTACCCCTTATTAACCGGAATGGTAAGGTTGCTCAAATTGTGACCCATTTTATCTCTTTTTGTCAAAAGATATTTTTCATTGTGCGGGTTAGAAGGGATTTCAACGGTCACCGAATCCACAATTTCAAGCCCGTAACCAATCAGGCCGGCGCGCTTTTTAGGATTGTTGGTAATCAGTTTCAATTTTGTCACTTCCAGGTCGCGGAGGATTTGGGCTCCAACGCCGTAATCGCGGTCGTCCATAGGAAAACCGAGTTCCAGATTGGCCTCAACCGTATCTCTGCCCATTTCTTGCAGTTTATATGCCCTCAATTTATTCAAAAGCCCGATCCCACGTCCTTCCTGGTTCATGTATACGATCACGCCCTTGCCTTCTCGGTCCACCATTTCCATAGCAGCATGCAGCTGGGGACCGCAGTCGCAGCGGCACGAGCCAAAAATATCGCCAGTAACGCAGGATGAATGTACGCGGACAAGCACAGGCTCATCTTTTTCCCAGGTTCCTTTTACCAATGCCAGATGCAAATCGCCGGTGTTGATCTGGCGGTAAGCGATCAGATCGAAATGGCCCCATTTGGTAGGCATATCCACGCCGATTTCTCTTTTTATTAAAGACTCTTTTTGAAGTCGGTATTCAATAAGGTCCTTGATACTAACCAGTTTAAGGTTAAAACGGTTGGCAATTTCCCTGAGCTGAGGCAAACGGGCCATGGAGCCGTCCTCATTCAATATCTCCACCAAAACCCCGGCTGGTGCCAAACCCGCAAGCCTTGGAAAGTCAATCGCAGCTTCGGTGTGGCCTGTTCTTCTCAAAACACCGCCTTGTTTGGCCTTTAATGGAAAAATATGTCCCGGACGACCCAGATCTTCGGGCAATGTATCCGCATCAACCAATGCTTTGATCGTTTTGGAACGGTCGCTGGCAGAAATTCCTGTGGTGCAGCCATGCCCAAGCAAATCCACTGACACAGTAAATGCGGTTTCGTGCAATGCCGTGTTCGTGCCGACCATCATTTCGAGGTTCAGCTCGGCGCAGCGCTCTTCGGTGATAGGAACGCAGATCAATCCACGGCCTTCACGGGCCATAAAATTGACAATTTCGGGGGTTATGAGTTCGGCGGCACAGATAAAATCGCCTTCATTTTCACGATCTTCATCATCAACGACAATGATCATTTCTCCTCTTCTTATAGCCTCTATGGCCTCATCTATGGAATCCAGAACTATTGGAATGCTATTATTATTCATTAATCAGGTTGACGAAAAATAGTTTTAGACAAAAACTCGTTTTTACTCAGCAAAGGTACATGCTTAATGTTGAAAAGTTCTATTTTTGAACCTCCATTGCATGCTAACAAAGCTTTTGGCTTATCCGTTTCAATGATGCGCAGGAACTGTCCCGTCCGTCATTTTGAAATAAATTTACTCACCTATGAAGATTAATCTACTGATATTGTTCCTGTTAAGCGCATGTTTGTTTATTAATAAAAACGTATCCGGACAAAGCTTCTGTGGTTCAAGCGGTAAATTTCTCGTCACGCCTGCCGAAGGCTGCGCGCCACTGACAGTGAACATTACCAATCAGATGGTTAATGCAGAAAACGTAACCTACGCCTATAACTTCGACAAAAACAGTACTTCACCGCCAGAGGAAAAGGACTGGTCCTTTGAGCTTTCCCATGTTTATGATCTGCCCGGGAATTACACCATTCTGCAATACGGCAGTATAAAAGATGTGGCGGGATTCAGTCTTTGCAAAGAAGTTATAGTCAAGGAAAATCGCGCTCCCAAGGCGGATCTGATGACTTGTAACAGCGGACGGGTGCGGCTTACGCTGGTTGATGATGCAATTGCACAGGCTTATGACGCCATCGAGATCAATTGGGGCGATGGTAAAAGTCAGTCCGTAAATATCAAGAATGGCGGGAGGCTTTTTTATGATCATCAATATGCATCTGCCGGGAACATTCCTGCTATCACTGTGCAAGGAAAACATACTTCGGGGAATTGCAGCCAGACATTAAAAACCACATTAACCAAAGAAACCGCACCGCAGGCACTTGCTAAAATCAGGATCAGAAGTGTGGAAATGCTTGCTTCCGGCGAGGCAAAGATCCTTTATGATGGCATGGAAGGCATAGCGACAGAGATCTGGATTGATAAGGGCGACGGGCAATTCGTATCAACTGGCAAAGGCGGTCAGTCGGACGGCGCGCAATCGGCAACCATTTCGGGTTTGAACGCCAGGCAGATTTACCGTTTTAAATTGTCGTCCAAGAATTTTTGTGATAACCTGATAGACAGCCCGATTGTCAGCAGCATGGTGGTTAAGGAAGGTTTGGTGTCATTGGATGAGATCATTTCTGTGGCGTGGGAGCATTATCCCAACACGGATAATTTAATTCAATATCAGTTAAAACGCGACGGTTCTGTGATTTTTTCATCAGCAGAACAGCTTTCTTATCTCGATACGGATGTAAAATGCGGGACTAATTATCAGTATGAGATTGTTGCCATCATTGAAAATGACGTCCGTTCATACTCCACACCTTTCAGCATTGCCCCTAAAAGTGCATTGCCTGAGACGATAACAAACGGCAGTGTAACAGTCAAAGACGAAAAGACGATTTCCACCCAGGTCGCACTGGTCGGTGAAGGCCTCACCAGCAGCTACAACCTCATTATCGAACGTACTGCATTAGGAAGCCAGGATTTTCAGCAAGTTTCCCAACCGGACAACCAAAGTCTGTTGTTTGACGACATCGACGTCAATCCAAATGAGAATTCGTATTGTTATCGGTTTACTTACGAAAATGCCTGCAACCTGAAATCGCCTGCACCCAGCGTGCCGATCTGCTCAATTTTACTTCAAAACCGCATTTCTGATGTGTATTGGAATGCTGACGCTCCGTTTACTGCCAGCATAGGATCTTATGATTTGATTCAAACCGACAATGCAGGGGTTGTTAAGGATGAGATTCCGAAGCAATTGGAAACCAGTCATATGCTTGACATCGGCTCCCAGTCGGCATTTTCGTTTCAGGTAAAGGCCCGGTCCGCAGACGGAAATATGGAAAGTTACTCAAACGTCCTCTCGCTGCGGAGAGACCCTATTGTGCTTATCCCGGACGCATTCACACCGAATGGTGACGCCCACAACGAACGGTTTGAAGTGAAAGCTTATTTTGTATCCAAATTCAGTATGTCTGTTTTTTCGCGTTGGGGTGAGGTTGTGTTTCAAACAGATGACATTGCAGACGGTTGGGATGGGAACATTAAAACCGGGAAAGCGCCGGGAGGTTATTATTTGTACAAAATCGAGATGACCGATGCATTAGGGAATCAAATTTCCAGAAATGGGAGCTTTTTATTGATCCGATAGGATTTTTTTATTGGCTTGTAAATCAGAATAATACTTTGGATGCAATCCCGTTAAAATAGTAAGCGGCATTCTCGCCCGAAATAGATTATTTTTGCAGACCCTTTACAACCATCACTTCTTGATAACACTCCATTATTAATATGGAGTCTCTAAAAAAGTCATGTTATAACATTGCACACTTATGAGATTAATACTACTATCACTTTTCTTCCTCTTCATTTTAGTTGGTAATACACTGCAAGCCCAGGGACTTTGCGACCGCGGAGGGGGCGGTTTCACAATGGACAAGTCGGAAGGCTGTGCGCCGCTCGTAGTTAGGGTGACAAATACGGTCCCGAACCCAATTTTGGTTGGTTATGACGCTTCTTATGACGGAAAATCTCCAAAAATACAGAATGGCCCCAGTTTTACATATTCTCTTCCAGGCACTTACACTATGTTACAGCAGGGGGCCGTATCCTCCGGACAGTTCTACGCTTGTCAAAGTGTTAAAGTCTTCGAGACCCGCGTTGTCACACCGCAATATTCCTCGTGCGGTGGTGGAAAGATATTTCTAAGCCTCACCGACGATGTCATCCTGAGCGCCTATGACGAGGTAAAAATAGAATGGGGAGATGGAAAGACGGACATCTGGAAAAAAGGAAGCCCACTCGTGATAGAACACAGTTATGCCGATGTAAGCAGTAATCCGACAGCATTGATTACAGGACTATATGTAGGAAAAGGATGCGCTGCCGGCCGTGCGACGTCACTTCCTATCACTTTTCAGCAGGCTCAGCTTAATGATATCGCCATCAAATCGGTTGAAATGCGGGGGGACGGCACGCTACGGATCGTTTACCAGGGTTTGAGCGGTGTTTATACAGATATCAATTATAGTACAAATAATTCAACCTATACATCAGCAGGAAGACGGTCATCCGGCGGCGTACAGCCTTTTGATGTGAAAAATATGGTTACGACACAGGCCTATCAGGTGAAGCTCTCTTCTGAGGATCTTTGTTCGGGTAAAAATGACAGCCGTGTTTACAGCAGCATGACGCTTTCAGGAAAATCGGAAGATGGGAAAAACATCCTGACATGGAGCAAATATCCGGATGCGACTGATTTTACATCGTATGATCTTTTACGCGATGGGACCATTGTAAAAACTTTCACCTCCATTAATGACATTACTTACACGGATGAAGACGTGGAATGCGGCAGCTATTCTGAATATCAGGTTGTTGCCAAGATCAATGACGTAACTTCCACATCGGCGCCAGTTGGTGTGAAAGCGGAAATTGCTTCTCCCAAACCGATCAAGGATGCAGCCGTAACTGTTGACGGAGATCATCTTGTAACGATTAAAGCAAGTGTTCCGGGATCCGGTCCCAACAGCACTTACGACCTGACCATCGAGAAAGCGGAGGCTGGTGCAACATTGTTCAAGAAAATCATTACGCTTTTTAATCAAAGTGAATATTCCGATCCGGAAGTTAAGACTGACGAGCTTTCTTATTGTTACCGCATCAGCTATACCAATTCCTGCGGTCAAAAAGTCCCTGCTTCGCAGCCCATTTGCACGATTTTACTCAAAAAGAACTTAACCACGCTCAACTGGAGTACTGAGTCGCCAATTCTTGCAGGCGTTTCCGGTTATGATGTTATCCGTGTCGGTTCGAGCGCGCCGGAAGAGGCGATTCCGGTTCAGATGAATTCAAGCTACACGGTCAAGGTGAATGCCCAAAGCGATCTTGAATACAATTTCAAAGTCCGGGCAAATTCCACGCAGGGTGGTTTTGAGAGCTTGTCCAATGTAGCCAATTACAAAAGGAGTGCAGGCGTTTTTGTGCCGCAGGCTTTCAGTCCAAATGGTGATGGCTACAATGACGTTCTGGAAGCTAAATCCAATCAGCTTCAATCCTTTAACTTCTCGGTGATGAACCGCTGGGGACAGGTTGTTTTCCATTCCAACGACATTGCAAGCGGCTGGGACGGGACTATAAACGGGGCAAATGCGCCGGAAGGATCGTATGTTTACAAAATGACTTTCGTGGACGATATCAATCAAACTGTTGAAAAAAGTGGTACATTTATGCTTTTACGATAGGAACCATTTCCGGTAAAAAGGTTTTATAAAAGCATCACTTAATTAGTACGACTATGTTTGGTAATATGGCGGATATGATGGGGCTCATGGGCAAAATGAAAGACCTTCAGTCTCGCATGAAAGACGCGCAGGATTCATTGGTAACGCTGACCCAGGTTGCTGAGTCAGGCGGCGGAATGGTGAAAGCGACTGTAAACGGACAAAAAGCATTAATAGGACTCGATATTGATAAAGACCTTGTCAATCCGGACGATAAGGAAATGTTGCAGGATCTGATTGTTGCCGCAGTCAATAAAGCATTGGATAACATTGAACCAAAAATAAAAGAGCATTTGCAAAAAGCTACGGATGGTGTACTTCCCAACATTCCGGGGCTTGATTTAGGAGGGTTTATGAAATAACCACCTCATCAATGGCTCCCACTGTTGCGATTGTCATCCTGAATTATAACGGCAGACACCATCTCGAACAATTCCTTCCCAACGTTTTAAAATATTCAGCAGGCTATTCAGTCTGGATAGCTGATAATGCATCTACAGACCAGTCGCTCGACTGGTTAAATGCCACATATCCAACATTAAATACGCTCACCATTTCCGAGAACAAAGGTTATGCGGGCGGGTATAATGATGCATTAGGACGCATTGAAGCTGACTATTACATCCTGCTGAACTCCGACATTGAGGTTACCGAAAACTGGATACAACCGGTGATCTCCTTCATGGATTCGGACGAAAGGATTGCTGCCTGCCAACCGAAAATACGCGCCTACGATCTTCCAACGCACTTTGAATACGCAGGTGCGGCCGGCGGATACATGGATTACCTGGGTTACCCCTTTTGCAGAGGGCGCATTTTTGACACCAGGGAAGAAGATCTGGGTCAGTTCGACGACGAGCAGGATGTGTTCTGGGCAACGGGTGCTTGTCTTTTTGTGCGTGCCTCAGCTTTCCACCGCGCTGGTGGTTTTGACGAGTCGTTTTTCGCGCATATGGAGGAAATTGACCTTTGCTGGCGGTTGCTGAATATGCAGTATCGCATTACGTATTGCGGCAAATCAGTGGTTTACCATGTGGGAGGCGGCACTTTGCACAAATCCAACCCGCGCAAAACATTCCTGAATTACCGGAACAACCTGATCATGCTTTTTAAGAACTTGCCAAAAGGCAGGAGATGGAAAACCGTTTTTATCCGGTTGATACTTGATGGAATTTCAAGCGTGCGGTTTATGGCTACCGGTGCCTGGCCCGACGTTGTTGCGATTTTAAGGGCGCACATTGCATTTTATATAATGATTCCTGCGCTTATCAAAACGACGAAAAGAACGTCATATCGCGCACCACTTTATTACAGAAGCATTGTCTGGGAGTATTTTGTGCTGGGAAAGCACCGTTTCAGTCAGTTGACGGGGATTACTATCAATAAAATTATAGTTCCCAGATCGTAGGACTGTTGTGACGGCGCCAGTGTTTTTGCAGCTCCATCCAGAAAGCAAGCACCAGATAAAGGATAATCGGCGAACCGAAGGTCATG
Source organism: Dyadobacter sp. CY327 (assembly GCF_021390415.1). Classification (NCBI taxonomy): domain Bacteria; kingdom Pseudomonadati; phylum Bacteroidota; class Cytophagia; order Cytophagales; family Spirosomataceae; genus Dyadobacter; species Dyadobacter sp. CY327. Next base: position 208,372 of record NZ_JAJUXJ010000001.1, read on the forward strand.
AAGGTGGCATAAATAAAGTATAACCGGACGCTGCTAGCCGGGAAATTGAGCTTTTCGCCCAACTTTGCGCATACACCAAATATTTGGTCCTCAACGTAATACCGAAGTCTGCTCATACCTATTTTCCAATAATTACATCATAATTAAGGATTTTTACCCGCATATACAATTCGGTATTCAAATTACCCAAAAAAACAGGGCGAATTGGCAAAATACCGCTAAGTCGTAAATTTTCAAATTCTTTAATCAAATAAATTGTTTTCCAAACAATTTTTGTTTCTTTGTGATTCAAGATTTTGTAATTTGTTCATTATAATCGAGATGTCTTGATGAAAAAATCCAAAGTTTCTTTTACCAATGCAGTGAGCCTCCCTCAATTATTTGGTTAAGCGTTTTGGGTTTTTGATTGAAACGGTTACAATTGTCTTGTATTTTCACCTTATTTCAATTTTTTTTATTCAACCATTATGCCAACAGGTACTGTAAAATTTTTCAATGAAGCTAAGGGATACGGCTTCATCGTTGAAGACGACACAAACAGAGACATCTTTGTCCATGTGACAGGATTGGGAGGACTTACTATCCGTGAAAATGACCAAGTGGAATACGAAGTCGTTGAAGGGAAAAAAGGACTAAACGCTGTCCAGGTAAAAAAGATATAATCGTATTTTTTTTGCAGGAATGAAAAATGCCACTCGGTCAGAGTGGCATTTTTCATTTGTTCTTTAAGCTATCCAAGCCTTTACATCATCTAGTAAAGGCATTTTTTCATCTATTTTAAGCTTTTTCCGCATCCCGCCCAGATCATTGAAAATCTTGTTGGGGTTAGCAGCTTTCAGCTGTTCGATGGTAAGAATGTTCATTTTCTGTAATGCAGGGACCCATGCAGCAGGCACTCCGGCATTGATATAATCCAGCTCCTTCGCCATTTCAACCCTGCGTTCCGGACGCATTTGCGGGAAGAAAATCACTTCCTGAATGCTGGAATTATTGGTAAGCAGCATAGTAAGCCTGTCAATCCCGATGCCTATGCCTGAACTTGGCGGCATCCCATATTCAAGAGCCCTTAGAAAATCATCATCCATTTCCATCGCCTCGTCGTCACCACGTTCTTTCAGTTTCAGCTGGTCTTCAAAGCGCTCGCGCTGTTCCAAAGGATCATTCAGCTCGGAATATGCATTGGCGATTTCCCTGCCATTGACAAAAAGCTCAAAACGCTCCACCATGCCTGGTTTTGTGCGGTGCTTTTTAGTCAGTGGGGACATTTCAACGGGATGGTCGGTAATGAATGTAGGCTGGATAATGTTCGCTTCTACTTTTTCGCCGAAGATCTCGTCAATCAGCTTTCCTTTACCCATGCTTTCGGTCACTTCCATTCCCCACGCGCGGCATTGCTGTCGGATGCTATCCTCGTCGAGCGCTTCAACATCCAGGCCCGTGTATTGCTTGATAGCGTCTGTAATGCTCAATCTTGGGTAAGGGCCGGCAAAATCCAGCTCTGTTTCGCCGAATACAACGGTCGTTTTCCCGTTCACTGCCAGGGCAACCTGTTCTAGCAGTTGCTCCGTCATCTGCATCATCCAAAGGTAATCCTTGTAGGCAACGTATAGTTCAACCGTCGTAAACTCAGGATTGTGCGTCCGGTCCATTCCTTCGTTGCGGAACAGTTTTCCAAATTCATAGACACCTTCAAACCCGCCTACTATAAGCCGTTTTAAATGCAATTCCGTCGCAATGCGAAGGAAGAGATCCATATCCAGCGAGTTGTGATGCGTTTCAAACGGCCTCGCCGCAGCGCCTCCATGAATGCTTTGCAAAACAGGCGTTTCCACTTCAAGCCAGCTTTTTGAATCAAAAAATGATCGCATCGTTGTAATGATCCGGGCTCTTTTGATAAAAATATCACGCACTTCCGGATTCACGATCAAATCCACGTAACGCTGGCGGTAACGCAATTCCGGATCGGTAAAACCGTCGTAAATGTTGCCTTCTTCATCGCGTTTTACCACGGGAAGCGGGCGCAATGATTTATTTAACAGCTTAAATTCCTGTACATGGACTGATATCTCTCCGGTTTGCGTAGTAAATACAAACCCTTGAATACCAATGATATCCCCGATGTCCAGCAGTTTTTTGAATACGGTGTTGTAAAGTGTTTTGTCTTCTCCCGGGCAAAGATCGTCCCGGCGGAAATATAATTGGACACGTCCGGTGCTGTCCTGAAACTCGGCAAATGCAGCGCTTCCCATAATCCGGAAACCCATAAGCCTGCCTGCCATTGTGACGTGCTTATAATCTATCTTATTGTTTTCGTAATTCTTGGCAATGTCTGCGGCATATGTATTCACCACAAATTCTTCGGCAGGATATGGTTCTATGCCCATCCGCATTAATTCTTCGCGCTTTTGTCTGCGCAATATTTCCTGTTCGCTTAATAGCATTTTTGACAGTAATGGTTTGAAAACGACAACCTCAATGTTCGAAAAGAGTCCGCAAAAGTACTATATTTTGCTTGAATAACGAGGATGAAACCATTAACCTGCATTCGTTCGTTGTAAACGTATATGTGCTGGCACGTTATTAATAATTTGTTTAATGCCGAATGCCGCTTTTATTATCAGGCAAGTCGGACATTAATTGCGTTAAATCCCTCTTTTCATGTTTGCAAGAATTTTAAAAATCTTTGGAATAATTGCCCTCTGTGCATTCTTCCTTTTCGGTGCAGTCGAGATATGGGTTTACAGAAACAGGGATAATATCTTCAAGAAAACCAAAGAGTTTGCAAACGAGAACCTGAATGGAAATCTGGAAATTGAAGACTTCAAGTTCAGGCCTTTCAGCGGATCTTTCGGTCTGAATTTCACATTAACCAACATTAAGCTTACCGACAGCCTTTACCAGCGTCACCAGAAGCCTTTTTTAGAAGCGGAGCAAATGCACATTGCGCTTGATCTTGCGGGTTTTTATAAAGGGAATATCAAGATTAAAAACCTGATCCTGGAAAACGGGAAGATGAGATTATTTGTCCAAAAGGACGGCTATTCCAATTTGAGCATTTTTAAAAGCGATTCTGGGAAAAAGAAGAAAAAAGGCTCAGACGGAAACGACGGGCTCTTGAAAAAGCTGGGCAACATGCGTTTTGTTAACTTTTCCGTCAGCTATTCCGACTCTTTAAAACAAAAATATTACGGAGCATTGCTTCATGATGTAACCAATATCTTAACCACAACGGATTCCACGACAAATGCCAGCCTGAACGGGTCTGTGTTATTTAATCAACTGACTTTCAAGCCAAAGAAAGGTGGTTTTCTGATCAATCAGGAAACGAGGATTGGCGTTGCGCTGGCCTATGACGCCGAAAATAAGCTGCTTAAAATCTATCCTTCTGTATTGGAAAGTGCTACCAATGATAAAATCGGGATTAACGGGATATTTGATTTTGCCGATTCCTCGAAACAATTTACGCTCAATTTTGAAGCCAAGAAAATTGCGATCAAAAATGCGCTTCCGTTATTGAATAGAAGGATTAAGGAGCAGCTTGACTCCATCGGCATCCAAACGGAGGTGGATACAAAGGTGCATGTAAATGGTGGGATAGCCAGTACGGTACAGCCGCACGTTGACGTATATTTCAAGACGGATACCTTTCAGTACAGCCTGCCTGTGGGCGTCTTAAGGGATATGCAGGCAGAAGGCACCTTCACCAATCAGGCCGATACGACACAAATACCCGGACCGCTCAATTCACGGGTGACAGCACCGGATGTCAAAGGAAAATTTGAAAGCATCCCTTTCCGGCTGGCCATTGCCATTACCAATTTCCGGAATCCAGTTGCAAGGATCACTGGAAACGTTGATGCTGATTCCACGAACCTGGACCAGCTTCTGGATCCAAAGCGCTATCGATTCAAAAACGGTACGGCGAAGATAGATTTCAATTTTGACGGCAGTCTGAAAAACTTTTACGACCCTGACCGCGACCGGTTTAATGGCAAACTGAGCGGCAAGGTTTCCATCAACAACATTTCGATGGATTATCTGCCCCGGCAGGTGCATTTGAAAAAAATAAAAGGCGACGTTACATTCAACGAACAGGCATTTGTATTCCCCGATCTGAGCTTTTCCGATGGCCAGAATATGCTCTATATCAGGGGAAAAGTGCTCGATCTGATCCCTTATTTATTTGGCTCGCCTAAACCGTTACGGGCTAATGTGGACATTAACATTCCCAACTGGAAAATGAACTGGCTGGAAACGCTGCTGGCGCCCCGGCAAGTGGTAACGAAGAAAAAGAAGAAGCTGAAACTGGTGGAATTGCTCGACGATGCCATCGACCAGATGCAGATCGTTGCCAAGCTGGATGCTAAGAAGCTGAATTACAGGAATTTTAATGCCAAGGATGTAAAAGGGCAATTTACGATCAAAAACAATGCTGTCAGCATTGAGTATTTTGTCATGAAAGCATTTGGAGGCGGTAATGTGCGTGTTTCCGGGGAAATGGACAATTCAGGAGCAAGCCAGCTGCCTCATATGGCCATGCGCGGCAAAATTTCCAATGCGGATGTACATTCCGTGTTTTACTCGTTTGATAATTTTGGACAAAAGACCTTTACCCATGAAAATCTGAAGGGAATTTTGAACACCGATTTCAGTTTTGAGTCAAGGCTCAATAACAATGTCCGGCTGGTTCCCTCCACGATGAAAGGTTTGTTGCGCATCGACCTTACCAATGCCTACATTCTCAATTTTGAGCCTTTTATGAAGATGAAAAAACTCATTTTCAAACGAAGAAACTTTGAGCGAGTGAAGTTCGCGCCCATCCGCAGCGATTTCAAGCTGAGTGGGCAGGAGATCGAAATTGCGCCAATGGAAATTGAGTCGAATGTGGTGACGCTTTACATTGATGGCATTTACAGCTTTGGTAAGAAAACGGATATAAACATTCAAATTCCGCTGAGCAATCTCAAAAAGCGCGATTCAACCTACGTGCTCGACCCGAACAATGAAGAGAAAAAGCAGGGCTCGAAAATCTTCCTGAGGGCGATCGACGAAAATGGTGAAGTAAATATTAAGCTCGCATTCAGGAAGAAAAAAGACAAGGAAAAGGACAAAAAGGACGAACCGGAGATTGACCCCGATCTTATAGAAAAATAAGGTTATTCCTGCTCGTTGCTGAACATATAACCCACACCTTTCAGGGTTTTAATGTAACGGTCGCCCAATTTTTCACGTAGTTTTCTGATATGGACGTCCACAGTCCTTTCGAGAACGTAAATGTCCGCACCCCAGATTTTCTGCAATAATTCGTCGCGGTTAAACACTTTGTTGGGCGTCTGCGCGAGAAAAAACAGCAATTCAAATTCCTTTTTAGGCAGTACAACAGACTTTTCGGAACCTTGCGTAACCGTATAATTTTTCCGGTTAATGGTCAAATCCAGAATGTCGATCTGATCACCGGATTCTGCTTTCTGAGCTTCCCTACGGAACAATGCATTAATGCGGCTCATCAGAGCCCGCGGCTTGATAGGCTTCGTAATGTAGTCATCAGCGCCCACATCAAATGCTGCAACCTCCGAATACTCTTCCGACCTGGCCGTTAAAAAAAGAATGTAAGTATTTTTGATTTCCGGGTTGCTGCGCAAAATGCGGCCGGTTTCGATGCCGTCGAGCTGCGGCATCATAATGTCGAGCAGGATCAGATCAGGAATAAATGTCTTGGCGATTTCGATCGCTTTCTTGCCGTTGGAAGCGGTAACCACCGAATAGCCTTCCTTAATTAAATTATATTCCAGAAGTTCAACGATATCGGAGTCGTCGTCGACAACTAGGACTTTTGGGGCTGACGCGGCAGATTTAGCAATGCTCATGTTTTTTCTATTAAAACGCAGTTCGAAATTAGCAGATGTTATATTCAGATTACATGCATTACAACATTGTTAACAGAAACATAATATCATTTATAAGTAATCCGGTAAATATCGCCCTGCTCATTTGTGACGAGCATATCGGTATTATTCAAAAACAGGAGCGCCTCATTTTGTTTTTTCACCAACCGAAAACAGCCACGTGGTTTACTGAAATCAATGCGGTTGCCTTCCACGCCGAACAGCAGGATCTTACCATAAGTCAGCAAAGCGAAAGTCTTACCGTCCGGGCTGATATCGGCCGCTGTAACCTGCGAATCAATGGCAATGCTGTCAACAGCAGTTAGGGTGTAATTTCCAGGTGTTGCAGGAAGACGGTAAAGTTTGACATATTTGTTTTTATCCCAATTTTTTGAAAGGAGATAAAGATTTTTTTGATAATAAAATACAGATTCACAATCGAATGCGGGTCTGTTGTTGATCCTTCCCGTCGATTTCTGATCCGCATATCGAAATGAAATTTTTTCGGTAGTATGCTGTTTTTCGTCAAATTTATAGACCTCGAACTGGTCCCTTGGCGTCCCGTTATTTCCAAAATCACCAATATAGAAATTGCCTTCCGCATCTTTCGTCACATCTTCCCAGTCTACATTCTTTGAGTCAGGGACTTTTTTTGTTGAAATAAGCTTGCCGGAAAGGTCGAATTCGTAAAGCTCCGCATTGCCGCCGCTATCATTATGTGTAGTGAAAAAGCCAGGCGCCGAGCCATTTGCCAAACCCGAACTTTCGGAGGCAACAGCGGGAAGCTTGCCTATTTTGCTAATTTTGTATTGAGAACGTACTTTCTTGAAATCGTTGATCTTATGATCAGGCTGGCAAGTACAGAACACAGTTTTGACAGCAAACCACAGATACATTAATTTATTCATGAATTCATCGTTACGTCCTCTTCCAAACAAAGATAAAGAAACCCCTCTTTACCTGAAACTGGCGAGCATACTGGTCGCACTTATTGCGTTTGTCTATATCCTCTTTATTCTTCGGGAAACGATCATTCCCATTGCGTTTTCTATTTTGCTCGCTATCCTCCTGCACCCAGTTTGCGCTTGGCTGGAAAGGCATCGCGTACCCCGGATCGGGTCCATTCTACTAAGTATTCTTGCCCTTTTTCTGGTGATCATCGTGCTTGTGTATGTTGTGTCTTTGCAAATCGGCAGTTTCGCAGAAGAACTTCCCAGGATCACAGAGAAAGCGGAGACCATTTTGGATCAAACACTTACAATGGGCGAGCGCTATCTCAACATTAGCCGCAGCCAGCAGGTCAGCGAAGGCAAAAAATATTTGATCAATGCGTTGAGTGAGGGTAGGGCTGTTTTGTTAAATACCTTGGTTACCACCACCGGCGCTATTTCAACATTCATTTTAATCCCGCTATACATATTCTTCTTTCTCCTTTATCGCGATTTTTTCAGACGTTTTGTTCATAAAGCCATTACCAATGTGCCTAACGAATCGCTGAATGCGCTTTTGAAAAAAATATATGAAGTGATTCAGAGTTACCTGTCGGGATTGTTCCTGGTGATTCTGATTGTGGGTGTTTTAAACAGCATTGGATTGCTGCTATTAGGCATTCCGCACGCGATTTTCTTCGGTTTTCTGGCCGGGTTCTTGATTCTCATTCCATACATTGGGATCCTTATCGGGTCCGTACTGCCTGCGCTGTTAGCCGTTGTTACCATGGATTCGCCTTGGTATGCGGTGGGTGTGATCGGGATTATGAGCTTTGTTCAATTTTTGGAAGGGAATTTTATTACGCCAAACATTGTGGGTTCCAAAGTGAGTGTCAACCCGCTGGCTGCCATTGTCGCGCTGTTTTTAGGCGGCCAATTATGGGGTTTGTCCGGATTAATCCTGGCCTTGCCGGTAACTGCAATTCTAAAAGTGATTTTTGATACGATCCCAAGTATGGAACCTTACGGATTTTTGCTCGGCGAACCCGTCCATGAAGTGAAAGAAGATCAAAAAGAAGCGGTTATAGAGCAGACTGTTGAAAAGGAATTTAAGAAAAAACCTTATCGCAGATATCGCAACAAACCCCGCAACCGCCCTGACGGGAATACGCCGCCTGCCAGCAAACCGGAAATCTAAGCTTTATTTCACCGCCACTTTTTCAACACTGATACCCACGCTCATCACAAACGGGAGAGGGTTTTGGCGCATGGATTGGGTCAGCGTGAATGTATAAGTTCCGGATCTTTGGAATTTATGATTTTTGAGGAAAGGGATTTTGTGGTCAAAAAGATCTCCTAACCCGTGGCCGTAAGGTTTTCCTGTGGTTTCGTTGGAAAGATAAACCTCTTCCAATGTATTAGAAATCACTTTTTGATCCGGACCGGTGAAATTCCTGGTCAGATACATGTTATAATAAGGATACTGCAGCGTGTTACGAAGCAGATAATAGAGATTATAAGTCGCCGTAGTATCCGTTATCTCAACTTTAAAGGTCGGCTTGTTTTTGATATACCAAAGTCCGTCATCAATATCCTCGTGCGCTTTGTAAACCACGTTTTCATCACAGCCCGACAATGTAAGGCAGAGCGTAAAAATTGAGACAAACCAAAAAAACTTCATTCCGGACCGTTATCGTTTAATTGACAAAACTAATCATTTAAACCTAAACGCTGGATTGCGCGGAAAAGTAGCGGTTAAGCCAGGAGTTTGACGCTGGCGTTTTCCAATGGTTCATCCACTGCGCTTTTGTCGTTACCTGATTATCAAAAATAATGGTCGAAGGCAAAAGGATTTCATCTGTAACAGCCTGCTTAATGCTCGGAACCGGCACGGTATGAATCTGATCATCAGCCCCTAAGTAAGCGATAGAGCGATCAAAGAAATTAATGTTCATCGATCCGCCCACAGCTTGCATCCAATGTACTGACTTGTCAATAGAGCAGCCGCTTGGAAGCTCATCGTTTTCATCCACCGCAATAACCACAAACCGATGTTCGAACACCTTCCCCGAGGCTGTCAGCGGTTTTCCGTGTGCTTCCCAGCCATCCAGTGATGCTTTCAAAGTTTCGGTCAAAATGCCAACTTCTGTGTCAGTAAGCTGACGATCAGCCTGATAGATCCAGACACGGGATTGAAAATCGATATCGCTAAATGGAATGTACATGATTCAATATTTTTAAATAAAAACTAATTGATAGTGCGCAGGGCAACATTATAACCCTTCGGCCTGAGCGATCAGTTCCGCGAGGTCATAAACTTTAACTGCGCTTTCCTTCTCTTTATTTTTAACACCATCCGTCATCATAACCATACAAAACGGGCATGCAACCGCAATGGTATCGGCGCCTGTTGCCAGTGCCTCTTCAATCCTTTCAATGTTAATGTCCTTTTTGCCAGGTTCCGGTTCTTTAAACATTTGTCCGCCGCCCGCGCCGCAGCAAAGTCCCTTGGTCCGGCATCTTTTCATTTCGACCAGATCGGCATCCAATGCTTCCAAAACATGCCTTGGCGCCTCGTAAATGTTATTCGCACGACCCAGATAGCAGGAATCGTGAAATGTGATCTTCTTGCCTTTGAATGTTTCCCCGCCTTCGATCCGCACCCGGCCTTCATCGATAAGTTGCTGCAAAAACGTCGAATGATGGATCACCTCATAATTGCCGCCCAGCTCCGGATACTCGTTTTTTAATGTATTAAAACAATGCGGACAAGCCGTCACGATCTTCTTAATTCCATACATATCCAGCACCTGAATGTTGGACATAGCAAGCATTTGAAATGTAAATTCATTGCCCGCCCGCCGCGCCGGATCACCTGTGCAGCTTTCCTCCGTGCCTAACACAGCAAATTTTACGCCAGCCTTGTTCAATATTTTTACAAAAGCGACCGTCACTTTCTTGTAGCGGTCGTCGAACGAGCCGGCACACCCTACCCAAAACAGAACCTCGGGAGCTTCATTATTTGCCGCCATTTCGGCCATTGTAGGCACTTTATATGTGAGATCGCTCATTTATTCTTTCGGTTCAAGGGCTGCGGCCCAATTAAAACGGTCACCCGGTGAAAATTTCCATGGCGCCTGATTCGTATCCAGGTTTTGGAACATCATATTCCAGCTTGCGGGCGCCTGCGATTCATCCATCACCTTATGTCGGCGCAGTTGCAAAATAATGTCCAGCGGATTAATGAGCACCGGGCATTCCTGCACGCACGCATTGCAAGTAGTGCAGGCATTTATTTCTTCTACCAAAATATAATCCCCGATCAGGCTTTTGCCGTCATCCACAAACTGTCCGCCGTTTTTCTGCATGTTTCTGCCAACGTCTTCCAGTCTGTCCCGCGTGTCCATCATAATCTTACGCGGGGACAATTTCTTACCTGTTATGTTAGCCGGACAAGCAGCCGTACAGCGCCCGCATTCCGTGCAGGAATACGCGTCCATAAGGTTTTTCCAGGAAAGATCCGGCACATCCTTTGCTCCAAACCGGTCAGGAATCACAGCTGCTTCGCTCGTTTGGGCTGTTTCAATTCCCAGCATAGTCCTCACCTCAGCTGTAATTTCCGGCATGTTGTCCATTTTTCCCTTCGGCGCCAACTTTGCAAAATATGTGTTGGGAAATGCCAGCACAATGTGCAAATGCTTGGAATAAGTCAGATAGACAGCAAAAACGAAAATGCCGATAATGTGAAACCACCAGGCAAACCGCTCGTAAATCACAAGCGTATTTTCATTCCAATTTTCAAAAAGCGGTTTGAGGAACTGGCTGAACAGAAAGTCGCCCGTTTGCGGATAATGCAGATTTCCCCTGTCTTGAAGTGCCAGGTCGGCAGCATTCATGGTCAGGATCGCGATCATGAGCACAATTTCAAAAACCAAAATCAGCTTGCCATCCAGCGCAGGCCAGCCGTTCATTTCGCGGTGGCGGACAGGTTGTAATCTTTCCACTTTAACCGCCGTACGCCTGAGCAGGAAAATAACACAAGCAACCAGCACGCCCACAGCAAGCACCTCAAAAAAACCGATCAGCACCGGATAAAACCCACCCAGAAACGGCGCAAACACGCGATGTTGCCCCAGAACGCCATCCAGGACAATTTCCAGGACTTCAACATTAATCAGGATAAAACCAATATAAACCGCGAAATGAAGGAAGCCGATCAGCGGCCGATCAAACATTTTCTTTTGCCCGAAAGCAATGCGCAGCATTGTAGAAAGCCTTTCTCCGGGACTATCTGAGCGGTCCTCCGGCTTGCCCAGCAGAATCGTAGACCGGATCAGCGTAACCCGCCGATAAGCCAGCAATGCGACTGTTGCCAAGACGGCTATAAATAAGATTTGCTGAAATATCGCCATTTCGAATCATTTAAACACATCATTAGTATGCAAGCATACCTTAACAAATATGGTAAAAATGTAAGTCGGTGCAAATGTTTTTAAGATAAAATATGCGGCTATGCCCGTAAAACAAAGATTATCAAGGGAGTAGGTTGTTGCGACAAACAAATTGAGAAATTTTTCAGCAAATAGTTTGCAAAGCAAAACCAAACTTCTAGTTTTGCAGTCCCAAAGGGAACCAATTGAGCCTGGTGATGTAGCTCAGTCGGTAGAGCAAAGGACTGAAAATCCTTGTGTCGGCGGTTCGATTCCGTCCATCACCACAACTTAAAGCCGCTACGAGCAATCGCAGCGGCTTTTTTGTTGGTACAACTTGTCAAATCTATCTTATTTAAATCATAACCATTAATAGTACAGATTATTCTTAGCTTTTATAACTCCAACAACCGGTAACTCGTGCTTCGTCCGCCAGAATCTTCCTTTTCTAAAACGCCCTGTTCAACCAGATTTTGAATGTCTCTGAGCGCGGTGTCCGGGGAGGTCTTCGCGATTTTTGCCCATTTGGACGTGTTGAGCTTTCCTTCAAACCTGTCCAAAAGTTTATTGAGCATTAATTTTTGGCGATCATTTAAATTCTTTTCTGCAAATAGCTTCCAGTATTTTGCTTTGTTAAGCACCGCATTCAGAGTCGTTTCCGTCGCTTCTAATGCTCCATCCAGGCAATGCAAAAACCATTCGAGCCATTCCGTAATGTCCAGATCGCCTTTTTGCGTTTTTTCGAGGATGTCGTAATAATGTTTGCGTTTCTGCTGGATTTGAGCCGACATGCTATAAAAACGCTGCGCGCTTTCATCCGAGCGCGCCAGTTGCATGTCGGCGATCGACCGGGCAATTCTGCCCGCATAGCAAACTAATCACCGCATCTTTTGCGGAGATAATGAGACTTATTCGCCGCAAAAGTTGTTATCCACTTTGACTATACAACATATCGGTTGTGCAATGCTTCATTTATCCAACTTAGTTTTGTAGTCCAATAATAGACAAGCATTTTATTCAGCAGCACACATGAACTTCAAAATTCTAACTCTTCCCAAACCAGAAACTCAAATCTGCCTGCACCGTGATCGCAGCGACGAAAACCAGGAAATCGTTCGCATTACAGCATTCGTCGTCGACTCCGCGAGTCAGGAGTTAATGTTGGAAACGGTGGTGCAATTTGCGGATGCGGGATTGGCGAGGCGGTTTGTGTTTGATTTTTCGATAGAATCTGGGAGAATATTTTTGGAAGAATGTCTGAATGAAGATGGAATCGTAATTATCCGTTGAACATTGCCTAATTCGTATATCTGGTATAAAGCAAATCGCGGAGCGATGCAATATTGGTAGCCGCAGTGCGGTAGCCAAACGTGTTCATAAACAATAAAGAAATCCCGGAGGGATGCAACATCGTGCAAGCCGTCGCATCCCTCCGGGATTTGACTTTGCATCGCCATTATTTTTGTTACTACCAATATTGCATCCCTCTGGGATTTCCATTTTGCTCGGCTATTATCAATTTAATCCAATTTACCTCCGGACACAAACTGCCTGCCTTCATTAAAAATTGATTAAAAAATCGTGAATTGTCCAACAAAAAAACGGTTCGATTCTATTTTGGCATCGTTCCCGACATCGTTTGCATAAATATATTTGTCCAAAACCTTTGGCATTTCTTGCTAAACGCTAACCTTCCTTTTAGCGAAGGCGGCGTCCGTGAAAAAGATAATCAATAATTTCTTCGATTATTAATATTCCGATCCGCTTCGTCATTCACCTGAAAATTCATTTCCAGACACACGCTTCGAACCGCTTTTTTCGGCAGAATTGTACCCGTTTTTGAATGTCACTTTTGCATTAATAAATAGAATAATATAAACTGTTATGATGTATGTTTAGAAAACTACAAAGCGTATCGGCCCTGGGGCTGGTGCTCATGTATGGAGTCTTACCGGTTGGTAGTCAGCAGGTTTATGCGGGAAGCCATGCCCATATCGCGGCAAATCCGGTGGTTTTGACAGTTGGGAAGGAAGGGCCGAATGCTGTTTTGGACATTTCGGGCAAAGTGACGGGGGATAATGGAGAAGAGCTTCCTGGCGTCAGTATTTTGCTGAAAGGAACGACGACGGGCGCTACGACGGATGCAAATGGTTTGTACAAAATCACGATCCCAGCCGGAAACGCGACGCTCGTTTTTTCTTATGTGGGTTATATCAGTCAGGAAATTGAGGTGAGTAACCGCTCGGTGATCGATGTGAAACTGCTGGCGGATACGAAGGCGCTGGAAGAAATTGTGGTCGTGGGTTACGGAACGATGAAGAAAAGTGATGTGACGGGGGCGATTACGTCGGTGAAGGCGAAGGATATTACGGCGATTCCGACTACAAATGCGCTGAGGTCGTTGCAGGGGAAGGTTTCAGGGATCGACATTACGCAGAGCTCTGGTCAGCCGGGTGCGGATATTAACATTGTTTTACGCGGAAATAGGTCGTTACGGGCTGATAATAAGCCGCTTGTGCTGGTGGATGGGATTCCTTACGGTTCTTTTATTGACATTAACCCCACGGACATTGCGTCGATCGAGGTTTTGAAAGATGTGGCTTCAACTGCGATTTATGGAACGCGCGGTGCGAATGGGGTCATCATTATTACCACGAAAAAGGGCTCGTCGGGCAAGTCGACGCTGTCGTTTAATTCCTATGTGTCGATGAACAAAAAGGCGCTGTATCCGCGGATGATGAACGGGGAGGAATATGCGCAGCAAAAACGGGAGGCTTACCGGACCACAAACGGCGATGTTTACCGGAAGGATGAAGATATTTTCCAGGTTACCGAATTGCAATACATTAAGGATAAGCAGTTTGAAGATTGGCAAAGCTACATTTTCCACAACGGCTTAATGCAGAATTATGAGATCAACCTCACTGGCGGCAGCGAAAAAACGACATTCTCGACGTCATTTGGTTATCAAAAAGATAAGGGCCTGCTGCTCAATGATGTATATCGCAGATTGAATGGTAAGATCAGCGTGGATCATCGCTTGAATGACCGTTTTCGGGTGGGGTTAAGCGCGATTTATTCTTACAAAAATCAGGATAAGCGCGATAATCCGCTGAATATGGCCAACAAAATTCTTCCTATTGCGAAGGCTTTTAATGATGACGGCACGTTGATCCTGAACCCTGCGCCTGGTTACAGCGCGCAATTTACGCCGCTGGCCGACGAGCAGCCGGGCGTTTTTGTAAACAACATTGTGGACAAACGCCTGTTTTCTTCGGCTTACCTGGATGTGAAAATTACGAATGATCTGTTTTTGAAATCAACGATCGGTCTGGATTTCAGGGACTTCCGTCGCGGATATTACAAAGGTTATAACACGGTTGCGAATGCGGGCCGTAACTCGAACTCGGGGGTTGAGATCAATAATTACTTCAATTACACCTGGGAGAACACATTAAATTACAACAAAACCATTGGTAATCATCAGATCCAGGGCCTGTTAGGAACGAGTTCGCTGGGGACCAAATATGAGGAATACACATCTTCCGGCAACAACCAGGCGTCGCCGATCACTTCTTACCACGACCTCAATTCCAACACCATTTCCAAAGCCATCGGCAGCCGGTTGCGGGAAACGACCATTGCATCGTTTTTCGGAAGGGTTAATTACAAGTTAAGCAACAAATATATTTTCCAGGCGTCGCTGCGTGCGGATGGATCTTCGGTTTTGGCCGCAGGGAACAAATGGGGCTATTTTCCTTCCGTGTCGGGAGCTTGGCGCGTGATCGAGGAGCCGTTTTTACAGGATAGCAAGGTTTTCAATGACCTTAAATTGCGCGTCAGCTGGGGAAGATCGGGGAATTCGACCATTGATCCTTATGCTACAAAAGGCGGTTTGGGACTTTCTGCGTATGCTTTCGGGACGAGCGCGGCATTTGGTTACTGGCCAAGCGTGATCCCGAATCCAGCATTAACCTGGGAAACAACGGGCACCTGGAATGCCGGTCTGGACTTTGGGTTGGCCGGAAACAGGATTTCGGGAACGATCGACGTTTACCGCTCACGGACGCGTGATCTGCTGCTGCCCAGCTTGCTGCCGACGCACACGGGTTACAGCGAAATCCTCGAAAACATTGGTCAGGTTGAAAATAAGGGGATTGAGCTTGCAATAACGACGCAAAATATTGCCGGCAACGCATTCAACTGGTCTACGGACTGGACGTTCACGCTGAACCGCGAAAAGATCATTGCCTTAAATAATGGCGTAACACGCAATGAAGCTAATAAGTGGTTTGTGGGCGAGCCTACGAAGGTGTTTTTCGATTATAAAAAGATCGGCATCTGGCAGTTAGGGGAGGAGGAAGCTGCCTTGGATTTTGGACAAAATAAGCCGGGCGATGTAAAAGTGGCCGATATGAACGGCAACGGCGTGGTGGATCCGGGTGACCGCACGACATTCTCGAATGTGCCAAAATTCTCTTTCGGGGTCAATAACCATTTTGAATACAAAAACTTTGACCTCAGCGTGTTCGTCTACGGCCGCATCGGACATTATATCAATTACGAATATAATGCTGGCGCTTACAAGCCGAGTGCACTGGAAAACTCTTCGAATGTAGATTACTGGACGCCGGAAAATCCGACCAATGCTTTTCCAAGGCCAAACAGCTCATACTCAACCACAAATTATTTGTATCAGTCCACTTTGGGTTATGTCAAAGGCTCGTTCGTGAAAATCCGGGATGTGTCGTTGGGCTACAACATTCCTTCGGCTTTGACCAAAAAGATCGGAGTGGGCCGGGTTCGGGTTTATGGAACGCTGCAAAACTATTTCACTTTCAGCAAGATCAAGGATTACGATCCGGAGCGCGGCGGCAATTTGGATTTCCCGCTGGTGAAGCAGATGATCTTTGGTGTAAACATTGATTTTTAATTCAAAAACAGACATTCCAATGAAAATAAAATTAACGGCCTTACTCGTGGCTTTTTCGCTCGTGGGGCTCACTTCCTGCGAAGACTATCTTTCCGAAACCAATAAAAGCGGCCTGACCGAAGACCCTTTTTTCCAGACGGAACTGGGGATAACAGCAGCCGTAAATGCTTCTTATTCAGGTACAAGACTCTGGTATGGCAAAGAATTTCCATCCGCATTTGCCGAAACCGGCACCGATCTCTTCCTGCGCGGCGGTGATAACAAGGCCAATCAGATTTCGGATTATACTGTCGATCTGAATGGTGCTCAAACGAATTTGAAGGATTACTGGGGACATTTATATAAAGCCTTAAACACTTGTAACACAGCATTGAAGCTGCTCCCCGCGCCGATTTTGTCGGAAGCGATGAACAAGCAATATGAAGGCGAAGTGCGCTTTTTGCGGGCACATTACTTGTGGCTCATCACCGAAACCTGGGGCGATGTAGTGCTGCAAACAGAGCCAACTGCAGGTGCCGTTACTACTGCAAAGAGGTCGAGTGTAGAGGATTTTTATAAGGTGATTTTTGCTGATCTGGACATTGCAATCGCAAATCTGGCGCCCGCGAAATCGACAAACGGCCGCGTTACGCAGGACGTGGCAAAAGCATTCAAAGCCAGAATGGCCCTTACCCGTGCGAGTTCGACCAACAATGCTGAGATGTATGCGTTGGCGGCCACATTGGCCAAGGAAGTGATTGCATCGGGTCGCTATGCCTTATTTTCTGATTTTAAATCGCTTTGGGATATGAAAAATTCCGAAGGCGGCACTAATTCCGAGGTCGTTTACTACGTGAATTACACCAATGACGACACCATGAACGGGGATTATGATGCGGCCGCGGGCAAGGGCAATAACAGCCATTTGCATTACATTATGGTGTACGATAAGCAGCCCGGGATGGAGCGGTCGGTTGCGTACGGGCGTCCTTACCAGCGCTATGTGCCCACATTGCATTTGCTCGATTTGTTTGACGAAAAGGTCGATCAGCGCTATGCAGGCACTTTTCAGACGGTTTGGCTTGCTAATATGGCCAATCTGAAAGCCGGAACGGTGAATGGTTATCCTAAGATGGCTTTTGGCGACACATCCATGGTTTTCATGAAAACGGTGGCTACGCCCGCACAAATTGCAAACGCGGCAGGTCGTTACAAAATCTTCGACCGCAACACCATGTATAAGGAAGACGGATCGCTGCTGTTAAGGTCTCAGTTTATTCAAATGAGCAAATTAATGGACCCAACCCGCCTGACGGCCAACCAGGAATGGAGCGCACGCGACGGGTTTGTGATCCGGATCGCCGAACTATATCTGATTGCCGCGGAAGCGTTGATGAAGACAAATCCTGCCGAAGCGCTGACTTACATTAACGATCTGCGCAAAAAACGTGCGATTCCGGGTAAAGAAGCGAGTATGACGGTCGCAGCCAAAGACCTGAACATTGATTTCATCCTCGACGAACGCGCCCGCGAGCTGGCAGGCGAACTGCTCCGCTGGTACGACTTGAAACGGACTGGTAAACTGGTAAGCTATGTTCAGAAATACAACATGGACGCCAAAGCGAACATTAAAGAAACCCATAATCTCCGCCCGATTCCGCAAGTGCAATTGGATGCGATTACGAATAAAGACGAGTTCAAACAGAATCCAGGTTATAACTGATTGTTTTTTAAACATTAATTATCGGAGAGGGAAGCCTTATGAGCAGCCGCCAGACGGTAGCCGCCCATAAGGAATCCCTCTCCGATTTACGTAAGCCGCTCCGCATCCAGCCGGAATCGTACAACCGCTGGGTGTAATTGCTAACTTTGGTCCCGATCGTAGAACACGGTCAAAGTTGGCGTAAGTAAATTAGTCATTTTTGAATGCATAAAAATCTTCACAAGGCAGGCATAATCGTTGCGGCTTCAATCCCTGTTTTTATTTTGCCTGCCCGCCTGTCAGAAGGGCAGTGGAATGACCCGGTAAACCTGATCGGCTCGGAAATTGTCATCTTCTTTATGAGCCTCGCTTGCTGGTATTGCATCAATTATATCCAACAAAAACAAGGGCGCTGGGCAGGGTTAGTTCTTTCATTGCTATGCTGCTGTGTGCTTTCGAATGTGTTTTATTTTACATTCAACCCCATTTTCAAAGATTTTCCATTCAGGACAGCGCCAAACCCATTAGGGATCAAAATCCTCATGCTTTGCAGCCGTGGCATTCTTATGAGCGTTATCCTGATCCCGGCGGCCTATTTTCTTAAAAGAGACGCGGAAACGCGCTTTCAGCGGAAGGAACTTGAGCGGCTCGCTATTGAAAAAGTTAAAATTGAAAACCGCCTTCTCGAGCAGGCCGTTATGGAACGCACCCAGGCTCTTCAGCAAGCATTAATCTCGTTGGAAAAATCGCAGGAAGATCTTGAACATCAGTTATATATCCAATCACGCCTGGTCGCCTCCATTACCCATGACATTCGCGGGCCATTTGGCTTTCTGATAGTTGTTTCCAAAGAAATTTCCCGTTTGGCGGACGCGAAAGATTACGCGCCTATACATGAATATAGCACCGAACTGCACAAATCACTGGAAACGATGATGGGTTTTGTGGAAAACCTGCTGGACTTTACCAAGCTTCCAGTTCATCAGAAGCTGGCTATAACCGAACAGGTAAATCTTGCACAGCTTGTAAAGGATAAGGCGGATTTGTTCGAGGGAATTATCAGGACACATGGCAATGGGCTTGATATAGATGTTGACCCATCCATTCACATATCCAGTAACCCGAATCTTTTGGGGATTGTGTTGCATAATTTGATTGACAATGCAAACAAACACACGCTAAACGGGAAAATAACGGTTGCCGCTTCGGTAAAAGGGAACGAAGCCCTGGTCATGCTTCAAAACACCGGTAATACTGTCCCCGATAACATTATGCAATGGCTGAATTCTAATGCAGGTTCAGATGGTGCATACCCGCCGCTGGGTATGGCCGAGAGACTGGGAATCGGACTGATTCTTGTGAAGGAAATTACGTCGCTTCTGAAAATCAGACTGTTGATGGAATCCGTGGAGCAGGTAACAACGGTTACCCTTACATTCTCCCAGGATCAAGCATAGTGGGCGTATTGCCTCATCTTTGACCAGGAAAACTTGTAAGAATAAGAAAATTCAATTTCCAAAAATCCTCAAATCCGTAATTTCACCCCGGTGAGTTTCCAAAAACTCGCAGAAGGACTTGATTTGCAGCATTTGAGCGGAAAAATCCATTGAATGATCATATTCTTCCTGATAAACATCTTTAAAATCCGTAATTACATATTTCAGGCTGCGGATTCCTTTGCCGCGTAATGCAGGAAGGTAAAAATTCTGATGGCTTGCTGCATAACACCCTGGCTGATAGTTACTTGTTGTTTTAATGTCGACAGCAACCATCTTGCCAAGCACATCCACATAGCCATAAAGCAGCACATCCTCAACCTGATATTCGCAATACACCTGCGTTTTCAGCATCGGCCGGGGCAGGAGTGCGCGTACGCGAGAAAGGATTTCAGGGTCAAATTCCTCTTCGTCAATGCCTTTGATCACCGCTTCCTCGAATGAAACACCTTTCCGCTGCGCTTCCGTTTGCGGGACTGGCAGGCGGTTCACACTATTAAGAAGCTCCGTTTCAGTGATATAGCCCTTTTCGAATCGGTCGAAACGGTTAAGTAATGTTGGATAAAGTTTGTATTTGACAGCGTTTGAGAACATTATGGACTTCTGCTAGTGGGATAATTTAAAACGATAGGCCAATGTTACGGCAATAAAACTGAATTTGTCATTGGGTGTATCACTATATGATTCACTTTCCTCCGCATTGATCAGCCGCACGCCGGAAGTTGCATCGAGCTTATCTGTCCTCACAAAATAAAAACGATAATCAATGCCGATCTTCCAATGTTGAAACAATTTGTAATCGAGGGAAGTGCCTAATGGCAACATCCCTTCACGTGTTTTTTTAATGTTACGAAGGCTTTTGGGCCTTCCCCATCTCAGGAAATGCGGATTGCGTGCGCTCAGTTTGCTATTGGTAAAACGGAGCAATTGATTGTTGTCAAGATCAAAAGCATTGGCATTAAAATGAATAAGACCCAACCCTCCATAAACGCTGAAATCAGCATTACCCGGCTCAAAATGGCTGAATTGTTCCGTCAGATTCCATTTTACAAACACTTCCACGCTATTAAAAGCATTGACAAACCAGGAATTAAAAAAATACGTGTTCTGACCGCCCAGTTTGCCTGAATGGTAATCGAGATGCAGGGAAACCTGTTTGTTATAAGCCCTGCCAATACCAAATCCCGAAATGCTGCGCATATCCTGCTCATTCATTTCCCCAAAAAACTGTGTTAATCCGGCATTACAACTTAATGTAAAGGGTTGATAATCATTCCTGTCGTAAGTTTTTTTCTGGCTGATGCCATTGGACGAAGCCACGCGCCGCGTTTGCGCTTCTGCCGCTAATGTGGCCGTTACCAGCAGGGCAGCGAGTAAATATTGATGCATGATTGACAACCGATTAACTATTAGTCCTGAGTTGATTCTCCGTTTAGACGCAGGTTTTTGGTTTCGGTCACTATGGCATTTGAATAACCTCATTCAGGCAGTCAGAATAACAACATTTATCTGTTAGTTTTGTTTAATTGTTATATCAACAGCAGAGCGAAATGAGTGTAGTACCATATAAGGACAAAGAGGGCAGCAAGAGGGAGCAAGTGGCCGAAATGTTTGACAATATTTCACCAAAATACGATCTGCTGAACCATCTGCTTAGCGCGGGAGTGGACATTTATTGGCGTAAAAGGGCCATTAAGCTGCTCAAAAAACAGGCGCCGAAAGTGATTTTGGACATTGCAACGGGCACCGGTGATTTCGCAATAGAAGCATTGGCATTAAAGCCCGAAAAGATCATAGGCGTTGATATTTCGGAAGGAATGCTGGCTGTTGGCCGGGAAAAAATCGCCAAACTCGGGAAGCAGGACATCATTACATTACAAAGCGGCGATTCCGAAAACTTGTCTTTCGAGAGCAATTATTTCGATGCAATCATCGTTTCGTTTGGAGTACGCAATTTCCAGAATTTGCTGGTCGGACTGAGCGAGATGAACCGCGTGATGAAGCCAAACGGAACTTGTGTGGTGGTTGAATTTTCCAAGCCGCGCGCCTTTCCTTTCAAGCAGTTTTATAATTTTTATTTCAAATATATATTGCCATTGATCGGTAAAAGCGTTTCCAAAGACAGTTCGGCGTATACATATCTGCCCGAGTCTGTTCAGGCGTTTCCGGATGGGGAAGCTTTTCTTGAAATCTATAAAAAAGCAGGTTTTATCAATACCAAATGCATTACACTTACCTTCGGGATTTGTTCGATTTACATAGGGCAAAAATAATATTAGGCATTCTTTTGCTGCTGATGGCGGCTCAGGAAGTGAAATCACAGGGAATAGGGTATAGGCGCCGTCATTTGGAATTTTACGATGACAAGCCTATCCATTACGGTATCCTTTTCGGCGTGCCATTCACCCGCTTCAATATCAAGCACAGCAACGATTTTGTCTCCAAAGACTCCGCTTTCGTAATCCAATCCCCAACCAACGCGGCATTCCGCATGGGCTTTATCGTCAATGCATTTCTGACGGACCATTTCGACATCCGCACCACGCCTTCGGTCTCCCTATACGACCGGAATGTCAAGTACAGTTACCCTAATGGCATCGAAAAGATTGAAAAGCGTGAATCGACCTGGATTGAGATTCCTTTGTTGTTGAAATACAAATCCTTACGCAGGGTAAATTCCAGAATGTATATGCTTGCCGGCTTTACTTTGGGTTTGGAAACCAATGTAAAACGAAACCGGGGCGGCGGCCAGCTGGATACAAAATCGAGTGATTTCTCGCTTGACTACGGCATTGGCTACGAGCAGTTTTTCGAATTTTTCAAATTCGCGCCAGAACTGCGGTTTTCTCATGGGTTAACCAATGTTTTCAACCCTTCTAAAAATTCATTAGGGACCGGGATCAATAAATTGTCCACGCACACGGTTACATTGTATTTAAATTTTGAATAAAATGTGCCTTGATCTTCAATGAATTGCAATTTTTTTAAATTTTTTTTATCAAAAAAGTTGCAGAGAAGATTTTCGTCCTACATATTTGCACTCCCAAACGACGGGGAAAAAGGGAGTTTAGCTCAGTTGGTTCAGAGCATCTGCCTTACAAGCAGAGGGTCGGGGGTTCGAATCCCTCAACTCCCACGATTAAAAGAGCATCGAGCAATCGGTGCTCTTTTTTCATTTATAACTGCCCGTGCGGCGTCCGCTCGCAAGCAGAGGGTCGGGGACGGTCTAAAATTTTAATATTTTTTTACTTGAAATGTTTCCTTCCGAAACGACTTGCAGGACATAGGAGCCGGCTTGTACATTTTGAATGTCAATAAGAATCTCGTTTTGGTTATTGAATTCTTTGCGGTACAATTCTTTTCCATTCGAAGATACAACCTTAATAGTTCCTGTATTAATACTTTTCAGGTGCACGATAAACAAGCCAGTTCCAGGGCTCGGCGACACAGTGAGGTCATCGCCGACACTGTCATGTCGAACATTAATCATTTTGCTGTGAGCAAACTTGCCATCCAAATCTGTTTGCTTCAACCGATAGTAGTTGTTGCCGGGATTGGGATTTACATCCAAAAAGCGATATGATTTATTTTGGTTTGAAGTTCCAATGGCTTGGACGGTGCCTATAATTTCGAATGTCTTACCATCGGCACCGCGTTCAATGGAGAAGCTTTCACTATTTGTTTCCTGAGAAGTTTCCCAAGTCAGCAAGTTTCCTCCATCTTGTTTATTGACTGCAAAATAGGTCAGTGTAACAGGGAGCTTGCCATCGTTTTTGATGCGGGAGGCCTGAAGGAGGTATTTTAACCCGTCGTCCGTGTCTCTGCCCTCTATCCAGGAAATGATGGCACCACCTTTCATATCAGAGATAATCTGCGGGCCTGCCTGGTAAGATTCATTTGTGGCGACTTCGGCACCATTCAAAGTCCATTTTACATGACCGTCGCCGTCAATCAACTGGGCAAATATGTTAGTGTTTTCGGGGATACGCCAGTCACCCCATACCAATATTGCTCCACCGGAACCATCCTTTACTATTTTGGGAGGTTCTTTGTATCCAGGTGCAATACAAGCAACCTTGCCTGCTGTTTCCCACATCATTTGCCCATCACCGTTGATTCGCTGGACATAGACGTTGTACTCGTTCTTGCGATTATCCTGCCACGTCAATATAGCCCCATTTCTTTCATCGCTAACAAGGCGGGGAGATGTCTGAATACTAACGTCATCAATAACTCTTATCCCGTTAACTGCCCATTTCATTGAACCATCCCCATTCACCGACTGTATGTAAGTGTTGGTTCTTGCCCCTCTGCTATCTTCCCAGGCGATGATCGCGCCTCCTTCACCGTTGCTTATTAAGGAAGGATTTATTTGATGGCCTGTTGCCCCGCATACCAATATTCCATCCTTTTGCCATTGTATCTCACCAGCGGCGTTGATTTTTTGAGCGTAAATGTTTCTGTTGTATGGTGTCCGGAGATCAACCCAGGTTATAATTGCGTTTCCCATGTTATCCGTTGCAATTTGCATTCTATCCTGAATGCCTTCTGCCGTGCATAAAGGGACGCTGCCTTCTTGCCATTGCACCACTCCTGCGGAGTTCACACGTTGGATGTATAAGTCGCTCATTTCGGACCAAAATGATGTGTTAATATACTTTCTCCAGACAATGAATGCGCCACCAAGGCCGTCGCTTATAACCTGATGGTGGAAAACAGGTTGTCCGGAATATGAAACAGTCCCAATGTCAGCTTGCCAAACCAAATTTCCGGCTGCATCGTTTAATTGGATATAAAAGTTGGAGCTTCCTGGATGTGCTGATGACCTTCGGCAAATGAAAGTTCCATTTGTTTTTGGATCTCGAATAGCATTTACAATGTCCCCTAATCCATAATACTGCCCAGCTGGGGGAAACTTCAACACTCCGTTTGCATCCACTTTTTGCCCGAAGCTTTTACTTTGAGATGCATCATCGCTTTTAGTGTCCCAAACAAACACCGCCCCACCTAATCCATCCTCCATCAAATGATGTTGATTTATATAGTCAGAAGCCAGTGGAACATGTATGGTATTGTTGACTTTTGGATCGTCAACCCACTGAGCGGAGGATGTTACTGTCGACAGACAGATAAAGAATATTAGATAATGTTTTCTCATGGCCAGACGTGTTAATGTTATAGTGTATCTATTTAAGTTGTTCAAGGGCATGTTAATGTTTCATAAAGAAATCGCTATCAAATAGTTAAGGCATAAGTCAATACTTTTTTACTTATGCCCTAAACGTCAACAATTTACGGGAGTTTGAAAAGATGCCTTTAACGAACGAAATTGGATATACGTGATCAGGATTTTTCAATATTATTACCTATTTCTTCACAACTAACCGGCTCGTCTCAGTTCCATCTTTCAATCGGATACGAACGATATAATTTCCCGGTGGAAGTTTCTCAACATTAATCTGCGTTGCTGCACCACTCTTTTCAAATACTTTCAGTCCGGAAATATCGAAAATGGCGATGTTTGCAGCATTGGCACCGTCTGCCAAATGTATTAATCCATCATTGCCGATCGGATTTGGAAATATGGCGGGTTCCATACCGTCGAATCTCAGCGTTTTGATCTTGCTGTAAGCGAATGTGCCATCCGTATCTATCATTTTCAAGCGATAGTAGCCCATTTTAAGATCTACATCCCGATCATAAAATTCATATGCTTCCCCTGCTACGCTCAGACTTCGCGCCTTCACCTGACCAATTTCGATCCAGTCTTTACCGGACGTACTTCGCTCTATGATGAATTTATCGCTGTTGATCTCTGCTGCTGTCGCCCATGTCAGTAATGCATTCATGCCTTCGGCCGCAGCATCAAACAAAACCAACCGTACGGGAAGAGGATTGCCAGGATCTTCTTCTGCGAAAAGCGCTGCAAATTCATCAAACATGCCACTGGCTTTGAGCTTGCTGCTTGGAATGAATGTACCGTTTTGGAGTGACGCGTATAAAACCTTGGACGCTTGGTGATAGTGTGCAAAGACGGCAAGTGAATCCACAGCCGTGGTCAGTAAGAAATCACCTTCCCAAACATCAGCCGCATCTGCAAACACCAATTGGTCTTCATCCGGCTTCGCAGGAACATTATCGCAATCATAAACCCAGATCGTTGCTGTTGATGTCGCGCTCAAATCCCTGCGGTTTGGATAAGTGCGAACACAGGTAACTTCATAATGGTCCGCTTTTTCAGCCTGAAATGTAATCTGGTCACCGGTGGTTGTAAAATATTGATTGGATGGCAAAACCGTCCAGTTATGCACATACTGCCCATTGGAAGCATTCTTCAAGGAAACCGAAATGTTTGCTGTGTTGTCCTCGGTCGTACGCTTCTTGCCGAATGGATAGCATGTGTTGAAAGGGACGATTACAGGAATTGGCGGAACAGGAAGCGCCGGGCAGGCTGCATTGCCGGATAGCAGGCCTTCGGCGAGGCCGATTGCCGTGAAATTGGCTGATGCCACTGCCACATGCGCCGTATTTTCATCATCACCATAAATGTCTGCAAAAGGTGATTGCGCTGAACTAATGTTCCAAACATTTAATAATTCTCTCTCTGTTTGTGTAGACCTAGGCCCCTGATAATCTATTGAACTAAATGTTGGCACGAAACAAAACTCAAAATGGGTCTTCTTACCAATCAACTTATTGGGAACGCCGGATTGTGTGCGTCCACCAGGAAGAAAATCATCGTTTAAAGCACTTAGGTAAGTCCTGTTAACAGCTTTTCTATTCCATAGATGTCCCCACGAAGCGAATTTGAACACACTGCTAGCTTTATTGATATCATTGGTATGGATGTCGATATTTGTGTTTTGCAGTCCTAGTGGTGTCCAGCTTAGTAGCAATCTGCTGCCATAGTTATAGTTATTAAACAATGCACGGTCGCCCGCATCCATACTGCCATGAATTACGGCGATGTTGCGGCAATTCTCAGGATAACCGCCATTTCCGAGTGCGGTGAGTTGCGTGCGGAAACTATCAAAGTCGGCGTGCTTCATGCCCGTATTTGGATGCGCTGCCTGATGTAGCAATAGTTGCTTTGCAGCAGGTGTCCCCAATGCTTTGTAATAATTTCGCCAGCGTTTGGCAAAAAATTTGAGAATGAAGTTGGTAAGCATTGTTGGGTGCGCCTCATATGCCAGCTGCGTCAGCCCAACTGGCACATTCGCACCCTGATGCGGCGTATCGTAACAGAGCATCAGCTTTACGTGGTGTGCTTGTCCTGCATTTTCCATTTCCCGCAATGCCCACCTGGCAACCAACCCGCTCATGCTTTCACCGATAATGATAGATTCTACATTGCCGGTCTTTTGCGCGTTTACAAGTTCGATGACCGCTTTTAAGACCTGTGCATTATCCTGAATAGCAGCTCGCCCGTCGCTGTAATCGAGCAGTACCAGATCGTAACCTTCAATCAAAAACTGGTTGAGCGGATCTTTATAATTTGTTTCAATGGCATCGAGATTTACATCCTGCCCCATGTCAAAACCTTCTGCAATAATGATGGGTTTGTCAAATATTTGATCACATCCTTTAATAATGCGAATGGTGCCTCCTGCCAATGCTGTTCTGGCAGATGAATCCGAAGCGACAGATTGAAACGGCTTTGCAGTCACTTCCATTTCCATGTAAGGTTTTAGGCGTTCCATTTGCCTTACATTCACTTTCGTTTCAAAGAGATAATTAGTATTACCAATGGCAAAACGAATTCTTAGGCTATGCTCGCCGATCGAATTAAAACGATGGGGAATTAACTTCTTTGTTACCGGATAAGCGGTAAAGCCTCGCCCGTCATTGAAATCAATCTCCACAGAATCGATTTTGTCAGCATGGTTGTCAATGTTTAGAGCTTCGTCCAGTAGAAAAGAAACATCGGACTGGTACAAATCTTCCTGCATTACCGCTGCAGATACGATTCTTACCTTTTCATATTTCGCAAAATCTACCGATTTTCCGGCTTTTTTAAGTGCTTCGTTTTTATTAAGCGCACCATCAGATAGATAAATGCCTTCGAGATTGATAAATGCAATCGGGATGATATTGCTTTTTGTAAGTTTTGCGGCATCCGTTTCAACAAGTTTTGCAAGTTCCGGAAGCCGATCCTGAGCGGGCCTCAGGTCTGTATCGACCAGTCTCTCATATAAATTCTGCCATTCCTCGGAAGACACCGGCTCAGGAGTTTTTCCTTGTTGTCTGTTTAAATTTTTGAAGTAATCAATTTCATTTTGATTAGTTAGGCCAGCATTAAGAAATAGCATTTGCCCAAGGCCGGAGAGCTCTAGACTGTTGAGTTTTTGTTGCCGGAGCTGCTCGTAATCCTGAGCAAAAGTGATAGAAAAGACAAAAAGGAGGGCTGGAAGAAGACAATAGCGTCCTTTCCTTGCAGCAGCTGCAAAGTGATACATTTTAGTGTATGATTAAGTTAAAAATAGGTTACTTGGGGATTAATTGAAAGTCGTATCTGGTTTTTGTACCAATGGAAGCAGTGCAGCAATTGTTCGTAGAAACTCCGTCTCTTTCGATCTCAAAGCCATTATAATTTTTCTGGAATTTTGAATTCTTGTGGGGAAGAAAAGGCACTTCTACATTAATAGCACTAAATTTTTTCGGGACGTCAGCAACTACCTCAAAATTCCCATCCCTCTCAGAATAGACTTCTTTCAGAACGGTCCCACTATTCAATTTGAGACCTGTTAACATTACCAAAATACTATCCACCGGCTCTCCATTCTGATCCGTAATCGTCCCATAAACCGTCGTCGTGCGGTCTTGTTTGAGAAAACAGCTTTGGAGGTGAATAATGGCTAGTAAATGCATGAAAATGTATAGTACGTGTTTAGATAAAATTGATAAATCTCGCTGTATGTGCTTCATAGCGTGTTATTTAGGAATTAATTGAAAATCATATTTTGTTTTTTCGCCGATTGATGCTGTGCAGCAGTTATTTGTTCTAACATCATTCTTTGTAGTGTGTTTTCCCTTATAATTATTCTGATACTTGGGATTTTTAGTTGGGTAAAACGGTATGACCAGATCAAGAGTGCCAAATTTTTTGGGTACATCCATAACCATTTCGAAATAGCCATTCCGGTCGGAATATGTATGATTTAATGTTTCAAAAGTAAGGTAACGTGTGCCTTGCGCAATCACCATAATACTATCAACCGGCTTCCCATTCTGATCCGTAATCGTCCCGTAAACCGTGGTTGTGCGGTCTTGTTTGAGGAAGCAGCTGCTTAATGAGCATGTTACTAGCAGCAGCAAGGCTGGTATAAGAGAAGATTTAAAATGAGATAAAAAGTAGTGTTGTTTCATACGCAATTCCGTTTCATGGTGAATGCCATCATTTAGCATTTAATAGAACGGAAGGTAGAAATAATTGCATCGCTTGGAATAAGCGATGATTCTCCGGTTAGGATCAGTAAATTAACGGTAAATAGTTTGTAACCGTAATTATCTCAAATGCCTTGAAACCAGCATTTAAAGCCACCTTTAACAAACGAATATGCATATACGTGTCATCATTTTATTGTTGAAGTTTGTCAAAGGTGGCTTGAAGATATTTTACAGATCAACCTGGCGCTTGGATGCCGCGGATTCTAGGCCAGCTTCCAGAACCTGGATGATCTTTAAGCCGTCTGAAAAATCGGGCTTAATCGCCGTATCGTTTTCAATGGCCGCTACAAAATCCACAACAGCATGCACAAATGAATGTTCGTAGCCTATAATGTGCCCGGCTGGCCACCAGTTTCCGGCATAAGGATGCGCTGCCTCGGTTGCTAGAATGGTCCTGAAACCTTGCTGTCCGCTTTCATCTTCCCGCGAAAAATATTGCAGCTCGTTCATCCTTTCCAGATCGAAACAGAGACTGCCCTTGCTTCCGTAGATCTCGAAAGTCAGCCTGTTTTTGCGGCCTGCGGCAAAACGTGTGGCTTCAAATGAGCCTATTGCGCCGTTTTTAAACATCACCATCATCAATGCAGCGTCTTCCACGGTTACTTCGCCCATTTCGGTGCCTACTTCGCCTGCCGTCAGATTTCCAGTTGTTCCGCCACCTTCCACAATCGGGCGACTCTTAATGAAATTTGTGGTTAATGAGGAAACGCTTGCAATGTCGCCCACAAGATAATGTGCGAGATCAACAGCGTGGGAATTCAAGTCCCATTGCGGGCCGGCCTGTGCATATTCTTTTTGTAACTGCCAGGTTAATGGGAAGTTGGGGTCAATGATCCAGTCTTGCTGATAGGCACAGCGCCAGTGGAAGATGCGGCCGATTTTGCCGTCTTCAATCATCTTTTTGGCAAAAGAAACCGCCGGTGTTCTTCTGTAATTATGGTTGAGATAATGCTTGACATTGTTATCCTCACAGGCTTTCAGCATTTCCTCTGCTTGCTTGCTGTTCATGGAAAGCGGTTTTTCACAAAATATATGCTTGCCTTCCTTAGCAGCAGCCAGGGCAACTTCATAATGGAGTTGTTGAGGCAGTGCAATGTCGATAATGTCAATATCTGGTCTGGAAACGAGCTTTTTCCAGTCGGTTTCGGTTTCTTCCCAGCCCCATTTTTCGGCAAATTCTTTCAGTGAACCTTCATGTCTGCCGCATGCTGCTTTCAACACGGGCGTTGCGGGCATGTCAAAAAATTGCGGTGCTTTCTTCCAGGCGTTGCTGTGCGCGCGGCCCATAAACTTATAACCTACGATTCCAATATTCAGTTTTTTCATGCTTTAATTAAGCTGGATTTGCTTTTTTTACTTGAATTGTAATTATCAAAAATATTAAAATTTTGTTATTGCATTTAACATTGTAATTTCCGGCACTCAATAACACACTATATTTCATGAAGCAGCTTACGCAAAACCTGCGAACGGGGGAAACTTCGTTGCAGGAAGTCCCACCTCCGATTGTTCAGCCGGGTTATGTGCTGATCCAGACGCACAAAAGCCTGATCTCAGCAGGAACCGAGCGCGCATTGATCCGTTTCTCAAAAGCAAATCCATTTCAAAAGGCAAAATTACAGCCTGACAAATTCCTGCTCGCCATCCGGATAATAAGATCCGATGGCTTGATCTCTGCAATCAAAAGCATATCTAACAGGCTCGCTCAGCCCATTCCATTAGGTTACTGCAATGTGGGACACGTTTTAGAAATAGGCGAAGGCGTGCAGGACATTCAAGTCGGAGACCGGATTGTGAGCAACGGGCCGCATGCAGAAATGGTTTGCATTCCAAGAAATCTACTGGCAAAAATTCCTGCGAATGTTGCTGATGATCAGGCAGTTTTTACTGTACTGACGTCCATTGGACTGAATGCGGTCCGGCTCGTGTCGCCTTCCCTCGGAGAGACTGTCGTTGTGATCGGGCTGGGACTTATTGGCTTGCTGACTGCCGAAATGCTGAAAATCAGCGGATGTAATGTAATTGGCATTGAGACGAACGAGGAAAGGCTTAAAGTGGCCGTTTCGAGAGGTTTTGCAGCTATTAACCCAAATTCACTAACCCCTGAACATTGCATCAAAAGCCTCACAAACGGCTTTGGTGCCGACGCCGTCATCATTGCCACTGCTTCTCAATCTGATCATATTTTATCGCAAGCAGCACGGCTTACGCGAAAACGAGGTAAAATTGTATTGATCGGAACGGTTGATCTTCGGATCAACCGCTCGGATTTTTATGAAAAAGAATTGACATTCCAGGTTTCTTGCTCCTACGGCCCGGGTCGCTATGATGCTGAATATGAGCAAAATGGTAATGACTATCCGCATGCTTATGTCCGCTGGACAGAGAACCGCAACTTTCAGGCAGTGCTTCATTTGATGTCGAACGGCTCGTTCGATCCTTCCTATTTGATTGGTGGAAATTTCCCGCTAAATGATTTTAAGGCTGCCTATGCCAATCTGGATGCTCAAAAAAGCATCGCGGTGATCCTGGATTATCCTGAAACATGCTCGTCAAAAAGATCAATTCAGTTATTCAGGCAAAGTTTTTCGGGAAATGATGGGGTAATCGGCATCATAGGGGCCGGGCATTACACCTCGGCAACGTTGCTTCCGCTATTGAAAAATGCGTCGATCAAGCACATTGTCAGCGCAAACGGATTATCGGCGGCCAATCTGGCCCGTAAATACAACATTGCATTTTGCGGAACGGATTATCAGGATGTGCTCGGTGATCCGGAAGTTGATCTGGTGATGATTACAACGCGGCATAACCTGCATGCGCAAATGGCTTGTGATGCTGTAAAGGCCGGAAAGCATGTTTTTGTCGAAAAGCCTCTGGCTATTTGCCAAGACGAACTAAGTGCGTTTACCAACGTTTTTCAACACGAAAACCCAGCGAATGTATCGGTTACAGTCGGGTTTAACCGACGCTTCTCACCACATGTACAGCAGATGAAAAGCTTGCTGGGAGATGCTGTGATGAATATTGTTATCAATGTTAATGCGGGTTTTGTCCCGCAAAATGCATGGATACATGATCGACAAACCGGGGGTGGCCGGATCCTGGGAGAAGCTTGCCATTTTATTGATTTGATTGCATTTCTGGCGGGAAGCAGAATTGAGTCGGTTTGCACGAATGCGATGATGCCAAACCCGGCTGCAACGACTGATAATGCTTCGATTTTGCTCAAATGCGAAAATGGCTCAACAGGGGTCGTCAATTATTTTTCAAACGGGCATTCCCATTATCCCAAAGAACGCATTGAGGTCCATGCATCCGGACGCACCTTGATCCTGGATAATTTCAAAACCTTGCATGGTTACGGTTTCAAGCACTTTTCCAGGTTGAAAACCAGCCAGAACAAGGGGCATAGGGAGGCATTCAAAACGCTGCTGGACTTTATCAGAAATGGAGGAAACGCACCGATTCCGTTTGAAGATATCATAAATACAACGGAAGCCACATTAGCAGCATTGGAAAGTCTGAAACTGAAAACCTGGATTAACATATGATCCAGATTTTCAAAAATATGGGCTTTCGATATGTTCTTTGCCGCATTTGGCACGAATTCCAGCGCGGCACAGGATTGCTAATGCTTCGCTTTCCGGTTCACAGAAGGCCTTTGCCGCATTTTTCAAAGGAAGATTGGCTCGATCAAAACATTCACTTTCCACTTGATCCCGCCAGAACAGATTTAATACAAAACACAGCGTCGTCCAGCTTGCAGGAAAGGGTTGAGCACATCCGGCGAAACCGCTTTCTTTTTTTCCACAACCGGTGGTACACAGTTCCCGATTGGCATACAAATCCTGAAAATGGATTTAAATACAATAAAAATACCCATTGGAGCGCAATTCCAACGCTTCCAAAAGAGGCAGGAGACATTAAATATGTCTGGGAAAAATCGCGTTTCTGCTTCCTTTTTGATCTTTTGCGCTATGATTATCATTTTCAAAAAGATCAATCTGAACTCGTCTTTGCATTGATTTTAGACTGGATCGATCAAAATCCTGTCAACCGTGGCCCGAACTGGATTTGCAGCCAGGAAATTTCATTACGCGTTTTCAACTGGACTGCTGCTTTACATTATTATAAAAATTCAGAAACACTTTCGGCCGAGATTTTCAAAAAGATTACGCAAAGCATTTACGACCAGATGAGGCATGTGGCAGACCACATTCATTTTTCAAGGAATGTGGTCAGAAATAATCACGCATTGACCGAGACGTTGGCCTTGTATGTGATAGGATACGCTTTTCCGCAGTTTCCGGAAAGCTTGAAATGGAAAATCAACGGTAAAAAATGGTTTGAAAAAGAAATCGCTTACCAGATTTACCCGGACGGGACATTTCTCCAATTCTCAATGAACTACCACCGCGTGGCCGTGCAATTGCTGACTTTGGCCATACAAGTGGCTGAGTCGGACGGGGAAAAATTCGATGATGTGATTTACGATCGTGCGCGAAAATCGCTTCGGTTTTTGCAGACCTGTCAGGATGATGTGAGCGGATGGCTTCCTAATTATGGCAATAACGATGGCGCATTGTTTTTCCCGCTCGCAGACACCCATTTTCGGGATTTTCGCCCGCAATTAACTGCGCTTAGCAAGGTTATAGGAGATGATCCTGATTTCAAACCTACGTCCATAACAGCTTTTGAAAACGGCGGATATTATATAGTCCGCGATCAAAACGCATTGACCTTCCTACGCTGCGGCACGTACACAAACCGGCCTTTTCAGGCCGATCACCTGCATTTGGACATTTGGGCAAATGGTAAAAACATCATGCGCGACGCCGGTTCATTTTCTTACAACACAGAAGGTAAATGGACAAAATATTTCAATGGGAGCGCCTCGCACAATACGGTCATGCTGGGAGATTTTGATCAGATGAAAAAAGGCCCGCGTTTTATTTGGTTTGGCTGGATCAAGAAAACGTCAGGGTTTGTAACTGAACGGGTTAATGCATTCGAAATTGAGGCGGAATTTGAGGGCTTTTATCATTTGGGCAAAGGCATCAAACATCACCGCCGCGTTACAAAGTCAAAAAAATGGCATCAATGGATCATTGAAGACCGGATGGAAAATGCTCCAAAACACCTTCCTATGCATCAAATCTGGCATCCTTGCCCGGATTTCTTTGAACATTATGATATGATTTCCTCTGATAAAGAGGGATCTATCATTGAATTTGAGGAAACAGAAGGCTGGTATTCCGGCACTTACGGAAGTAAGGAGTTTTGTCGAAGATTGGTGTTTTCGACGTTTAGCGGATTCATCAGGACGGTGATTTCAGAAAAAGGACTTTATGAGACAAATGCACATTCTTTTGATCCACCAATATTTTCTTGAAGACAATGATGGCGGCGGGTCGCGGTGGAACGAGATGAGCCGGATTTGGGTCGAAGCGGGACATAGGGTGACAGTTCTGGCTGGAACAACGCATTATATGAAAGGCAATTTGTCCTCTCCGGGTCAGAAAAGTTTTGTAATGCAGACAAATCGAAATGGAGTGAAAGTTGTTCGCTGTTATGTTCCTACGTCTACTGGTAATGGCTTCATAGCAAGGCTTTTGGCGCAGTTTTCGTTTGTTTTTTCGGCAATTTGGGGTGGAGCTTTTTATTTAAAGGGAGAATATGATGTGGTGCTTTCTACGTCGCCGCCTTTGTTTGTGGGCATTGCTGGTTTGGTGATTTCCTGGATTAAAAAAGCTAAGTTCATTTTGGAAATCAGGGACTTATGGCCAGAGTCAGCCGTGGAGACGGGTGTTTTGCAAAGTAAGCCATTGATAAAGGCAGCATTTAGGCTTGAAAAGTTTCTGTATCACCATGCAGAAGCCGTTACTGGGGTGACGCCGGCATTCAAAACCATTCTGATACATCAAAAGAATGTTCAGCCCGAAAAAATCTGGCTCATTCCCAATGCGGCTGATTTTACCTTTTCAGATAATCTGGATACAGATTTTGACAGGGTTGCATTCCGAAAGTCGCTTGGGTTGGACCATTGTTTCATCATTATTTACGTTGGTGCGCACGGCATAGCCAATCATTTGATGCAACTCATCGACGCGGCTGAAATTTTGAAGGAGACTGCCACGCATTTTCTGCTCATTGGCGACGGTCCGGATAAAAAGAAGCTGGTGGCCCAGGCAAGGCACAAAAAACTGGGCAATGTTACATTTATCAATACAGTTTCAAAGTCGGACATTTTCAAATACATCCTCGCGGCCGACGCAGGCACTTCTGTTTTGAAACGAACCGAAATTTTTAAAACCATTTACAGCAACAAGACTTTCGATTATTTCGCCTGCCAAAAACCCGTTTTGCTTGCTATCGATGGGATATCGAGACAGCTGATTGAGGATGCGCAAGCGGGACTTTACATTGAACCCGAGAATCCGGGTGATTTTGCAAAAAAGGTTTTACTATATCTCGAAGATCCCGCTCTCGCGGAGCTTCACGGTCGCAATGGCTATGTGTATGCACGCCAATTTTTTGACCGTGCGCATTTGGCTCAGAAATACTTGCAATACATTGAAAATATGCAGGAAACGCAGTCTCAAACCGCGCCATAACAGGAACCGAAAGCGCTTTCAAAGGGTTTTTTAATAAAGAAATCAAATGAAAAACGTAGCAGATCTCTTTCCATTGGCCGTCACTGAAAATGCATATTCCTACGCTGATTATATGCGCTTAATGGAAAAAGTTGTCTTGGAAAAAAGGACAACCGGCGAGAAACAATCCGAAGATCTTAACCATTATACCAGGCTGAACCTGGCCCGGATGCAGCGCCTGAACAAGACAGTGGTGGTGACGGAAGAGTTGAAAGAAACCATTGCCAACGTTACGATCCCGCAGACCTGGTATATTCTGACGGAAGCGTGGTGTGGTGATGCTTCACAAAATATCCCGCCCATTGTTGCGGCGACATTAACTAATCCGCTGATCACAGTCAAAATTTTATTGCGTGATGAAAATCCGACGATCATGGACGCTTATCTGACCAACGGCGGAAAATCGATTCCTAAATTGATTGCTGTAGACGAGGATTTTAATGAGCTTTTCACCTGGGGACCCCGGCCGGAAGAAGGACAGGAAATGATGAGGGCTTATAAGGCCAATCCGGTAAAAAGTTATCAGGAATTTTCGGAAGAAATGCAGCGCTGGTATATCGCAGACAAGTCGCTGAGTTTGCAGCGGGAATTACGGGTGCTATTGGAAGGTGTTTGGTTGAAAAATGAGTTTTAAAAATCAGTTTAGTCTATATTTGCGATAGGCAGAATAAGCTTAGTAAAATTATACAAAGGGGTTTGTCGACGTATTTTAAAAACATATCGGAAGGAATCAGCACCACAGTGACCGGAATGCGGTTGACGCTGAGGCATTTGTGGAATGCACGGAAGCGCCGTAAAATGGTGGATATCCGTTCAGATGATTTTTTTGGAGGGCAGGAGGGGATGGTTACGATCCAGTATCCGCAGGAAACCATTCCGATCCCCGACAATGGCCGCTATCGTCTGCACAATGAAATCGACGATTGCATTGTCTGCGATAAATGTGTGAAAGTTTGCCCGGTTGATTGTATTGATATTGAGCCGATTAAGGCAATAGAGGAAATTGGAAAAGCATCTGACGGATCGTCGATCCGGTTGTATGCCGCGAAGTTCGACATTGATATGGCGAAATGCTGTTACTGCGGACTATGCACGACAGTTTGCCCGACAGAATGTCTCACCATGACCAAGACGTTCGATTACAGTGAGTTGGACGTTCGGGATATGGTTTACAATTATACCAATCTGACGCCCGAAGAAGCAGATGAGAAACGCCGCCTGCTTGAACAATTCCAGAAAGAAAAAGAAGCATTAAAAGCAGCTCCGAAACCGGCTGTGACGGCTGAAAAACCAGCGGCAACTCCGGCAAGGCCTGTGTTTAAGCCGGGTATGAAGCCGAAAGTCCAGGATACTGAACCCGAGGCGAAAGAGGAAGCGCCGGTTGCAAAACCACCACGCCCGGCTTTCTTACCAAAGAAACCAGCCCCTGCTGCGGAAAAGACGGATCCTGTTAGTGTTGACCCGGTTAATGCAGAGCCGGTTAATGTTAATCCGGTTAATGCCGATCCGGTAATTAAGGAAGAAACATTCGAAGCGAAAGTTGAGGAGGCGCCTAAGCCGGCACCTAAACTGCCTTTCAGGCCATCCATGAAACCGAAGGTTGCCTCACAAGAAAAGACCGATGTTGTTCCTACGGATGTTGTTCCTGGTGAGGAAGTTAGCCCAGCGGAAGCTCCCAAACCAGCAGCACGGCCAGTTTTCAAGCCAACGATGAAACCGAAGTCTAAAGAATAGCATTGATCTACATGGAAATTGCAGCATTTTATGGGTTTTCACTTCTCGCAATCATTGCTGCGCTTTTCATATTATTTTCCAAAAACCTCATTTATGGTGCATTTGCACTGTTCCTGGCTTTTTTAGGCGTTGCAGCATTATACATTCTGGCCGGCGCAGACTTTCTTGGGGTAACGCAGATCATGATTTACGTTGGCGGGATCCTGGTTCTATTGATCTTCGGGATCATGCTTACGCAGAAAAAGAAAAGCGACGATTCGCAGCATCATAATCGTGTTGAAATCCTGCTGAGTCGTGAAGTATGGGGGTTTTTGCTCGGTGCAGGCGTCTTTGTGATGCTCGTGAAAATCATTTCGTCCGCAAATTTCAAGATGACTGGCGATCTGATCAGCAGCCGGTCCACCATTAAGACGATTGGTGTAGAACTCATGACCAGCCATCTGCTCCCGTTCGAAATCGCTGCTATTTTATTACTGGTTGCCTTGGTTGGCGCTGCCTATCTCGCTATGAACCGTAATCCTTCGCCATGACCTCCATTCCGTTACAACATTTTCTTATCGTTGCTGCCGCATTGTTTTGCATTGGTCTTGCTATTGCCGTCACTAAACGACATTTTATCGGCATATTGCTGGGGATCGAGTTAATGCTGAATGCAGTGAATATCAATCTGGTAGCATTCAGTCAGTATGATCCGGAACGGTTGAGCGGGCAGCTTTTTGCGCTTTTTGTCATTGTAGTTGCCGCGGCCGAAGTGGCTATTGCGCTGGCGATAATCCTACGTGTATATGGTCATTATCAGACGGTTGATCCGGACGAAGTGGATGAACTGAAGAAGTAAATTTGTATTGAAACATTTGTTGCATGCACTGGATTTTCCTCTTTTTAGCTTTCTTGATTGGCATCAGCAACGCGGTTCAGTCCGGCGTGAATGTGCAATTGCGTGAGTCATTCAACAATCCGATTTTAGCGGCATTGACATCCTTTTTCGTGGGTTTCGTAGTGCTGTTGATTGCATTCGCCTGTTTTAATCAAAACCCCATTCCCAGCATTTCAGATATTAAGCAGGTTTCCTGGACAAGGTTTATGGGAGGCGTTTTGGGCGCTTTTTATGTGCTAACCGTAATTTTTATTGTCCGAAATATTGGTCCAGCTAATATGATCTGCCTGGTTGTAGCCGGCCAGATGATCGCCGCCATCGCTATTGATCATTACGGTTTGCAAGGATTTGCCGTGCATCCGATCACATTGCCGCGCATTGCCGGGGCTATTCTGTTAGTTGCTGGCGTTTACCTGATTCTGAAAAACTAAAAAAGCGATCCGTTTTCGAATCGCTTTTACAAATGTTGTAAATCAACTAGTTAGGGGACTCTTGTAAACACGAAGAGGTCCATAAAAACCCATTTGTTATCCTCCATTTTTCCGCGCTGAATAACCAGCTGGTTCTGCGAGCGTCTTTCGTAAATAATCCGCACAGAAACGTCATCTTTCTCAAATAATGCCTGATTCTTCTTGGCTTCGATGAAATTGTAAGTGTCCGAAACGTTTTTTTCCTCCAATGCAATGAGCCCTGGCTTGAAATGTTTTACGCGTGCGATCGGCCCTTTCTCACCTGGTTCGAATGCAAATACTTCATACAGAGCAGGTTTATCATCCTTAATCATGCGAATGTAACCCATAATGTTGTTTCCCTCGGGAGCTGTCCAGCCAGCTTCAATAGGGCCGCCGTTGTAAGTGCCTTTCCAATGTCCTTCCAGAAAACTGAGGTCATTAAGGCTGCCGGTGGTTGTTTGTGCGTTTGCAAAATTTGTAAGCACGCAAAGGGCAAAAAGTAGGGAACACGCTTTCAGCAATGTCACTTTAGTAGATTGCATCATTAGGATTTAGGTTTAAATAAATTTCGGATCAGACATTCTCCGGAGGTTCCAATTTCTATAAAAATAGCTGAAATACAAAAAAAGAGCCGTTGCAAATGTGCAGCGGCTCTTCCTACTTCTATATTTTATACTTAATAAGCTCTTTCCAATTTTCCTTCATGCGAATTGGCGAATGCTTTGTTAACCACTTTATTTCCGCCTAATGTTGGATAATTTCCGGTAAAATACCAGTCTCCCAAATGTTGCGGACAAGCCTTATGTAAATTCTCAACAGTCTGGAACACAACGGAAAGCTCAGCATTCAGATCTTTCGGACGGATGATCTCAGCAATTTTGTTTGAAATCTCCTGATCTGTAAAAGGCTCGTAAAGTGCCTTCACAAAGTTGGTATGATATGGATTTTTGGTTGCGATAGAAGTCACACTGTGCATGTAAGTATCTTCCAGCAAATATTCCAGATCACGTTCTTCAAGCAATTTGAGCACCGCCCTGAAAGCAACGAAATCCTTCATTTTGGACATATCTATTCCGTAGCAATCCGGGAAACGGATTTGCGGAGCGGATGATGCCACAACGATTTTCTTAGGACTTAACCGGTCCAGCATTGTCAGAATGCTCTTTTCAAGCGTTGTTCCGCGAACAATGGAGTCGTCGATAATCACAACCGTATCCACATTCTTGCGAACCACTTCAAATGTGGTGTCATAAACGCTGGAAACCATATCGTCACGCAAAGCGTCAGCAGTAATGAACGTGCGCGATTTTACGTCTTTGGTAACTAGTTTTTCAATTCTGGGTCTGAAAGAAAGCAGTTTTTCCAGGTCGGCTTCGAAAAGAATGCCTTCCATAATGGCCTGCTTGCGCTTTTTCGAAAGATATTCTTCCAAACCTTCTATCATTCCCAAAAACGCCGTTTCAGCCGTGTTCGGGATGTAAGAGAAGATTGTATTTTCAAGGTCGTAATTGACCTCTTTTAGTATTTGCGGGATTAACAGCTTGCCCAATTGCTTGCGCTCGTTGTAAATATCCGGATCAGTTCCACGGGAGAAATAAATCCTTTCGAAGCTGCAAGAGCGTTTTTCAAGCTGTGGCAAGATCGGGAACTCATTGTATTCACCGTTTTTATCAACGATCAATGCTGAGCCTGGCGTGATTTCCTGAATCTGATTATAATCAACATTGAAAGCAGCCTTAATTGCTTGTTTTTCAGAGGCAACGACAACCACTTCATCATCTGCATAGTAGAATGCAGGACGAATTCCAGCTGGATCACGGATCACGAATGAAGCACCATAGCCAGTTAATCCGCACATGGCATAACCTCCGTCAAAGTCCCTGCACGATCTGTAAAGCAGACGCGGCAGGTCGATATTCTCTTCTATAACGTCGGAAAGTGTCGGATTTTCGTAAATTCCTTTGAAGCGTTCGAACACTCTCTGGTTCTCTTCATCCAGGAAATGTCCTATTTTCTCCATCACCGTCACAGTATCCACTTTTTCTTTTGGATGCTGTCCGAGTGAAACAAGTTTTCCAAAGAGCTCGTCCACATTAGTCATGTTGAAATTCCCCGCCATGACCAGGTTGCGGCTTCTCCAGTTGCTCTGGCGTAGCATAGGGTGGCAGTTCTCAACTTCATTGGATCCGTGCGTTCCGTAACGCAAATGACCCAGCCAAACCTCGCCCGTAAAAGCCAGGTTTTCCT
This sequence comes from Dyadobacter sp. CY327, assembly GCF_021390415.1. Taxonomy (NCBI): domain Bacteria; kingdom Pseudomonadati; phylum Bacteroidota; class Cytophagia; order Cytophagales; family Spirosomataceae; genus Dyadobacter; species Dyadobacter sp. CY327. The sequence goes on from NZ_JAJUXJ010000001.1 coordinate 249,139, forward strand.
GTAACCATTTGCCATCATTGGCGCGGTCTCTGTGGTTCTTTAAACCCTTGCGGAATTTCTTGTGGATTTTGGAAAAAATATCCGTAAGTGGTTGAGGCTCTACGGATCTGTATCTGCTGATGTATCGTTTCCCTGGCGGGACATCTATCTTGATATTGGCTACTCCGGCTCCATCCTGTCCCCGGTTTACCTGTTTTTCCATCATTACCGAAAGCTTGTGGACTGCGTATAGCGGTGTCTCGTACTTGTCGATGTAGTATTGATAAGGCTTTCTAAGACGGATAAGTGCTATGCCGCACTCATGCTTAATGGCGTCGCTCATATGAAGAGTTATGCGTTAGAAATATTATTATTTGCTGTATGCAAATTGTATTCCCTGAATAATAACTTAACGAATTAATAATCTAAAATAGTTCGTTATGCGTCGCAAAGGTACAAATCCTTTGGCTTAAAAAACTTCAAATTTCTCCGAATTTTACAAGCCGGTTTTTGTGTGCAATTCTTTAATGGAAAGATAACTATTTTTGACCAAAAGGCCAGCTAATTTATATGTTACATAAAACGCGAGGTGTCGCCCTGAGTTATATCCGTTACCGCGAATCTTCCATCATTGCGAAGATTTATACGGAAGGCTTTGGCATTCAGACATATATAGTGAACGGAGTCAGAAGCAGTAAATCGCGTAACAACCGTATTGCCCTGTTTCAGCCGCTGACATTGCTGGATATGGTGGTTTATCATAAAAATAAGGAGGATACCATGCATCGCATTTCGGAGATGAAATGTTACATGCCGTTTCAGACGCTGCCTTATGATGTTGTGAAGTCAAGCCTGGCGCTTTTTGTCACGGAAATGTTGAGCAAAACATTGAAAGAGGAGGAAAGCAACCCCATGCTTTTCCATTTTATTGAGGAATCTGTCCTGTTTCTGGACGAAGCCGAAAATACATTTGAAAATTTTCACATACAGTTTTTGATCCAGTTTGCTTCATTTCTGGGATTTGGGATAGAAACCGTGGAAGATCTCGAAAGTGAGTTGAAAAACAACCATTTCCCACACATGCCCGACGCCGTCGAGCGAGATGCAACATTGCGTTTGGTAATCGGTGCGTACGGCGCAAATGTCCCATTAGACCGGAAGCGACGGATCATGATATTGGAAAAGCTTATCTTTTTCTTCAAAATACATATGGAAGCACTGGGGGAAATCAAATCGCTTGAAGTTTTGCGGGAGGTTTTGAAGTAGGGCAAGGCGCCGGGCCGGGTGGCATAATTTTGATAACGTATATTGCATATCAAAAATCTAAACAACCCATGAAACATTTACTGACAGCCACATTTGTTCTAGCTTCCCTCATCGGATTTGCCCAGGAGCGCCTGCCGCAAGTTCCGAAAGGCGCATGGAAGTCCCAGGAACCGACGGGGAGCGCATCTACGCTCATTGTCGCTGATAATTACCTCGCAATTGCTTCCTATAGTACTGGTAATAAATACTTTGAAAGAACAGAAGGCGGCCCGTTCACAATGAGTGGCGACCAGATGACTTATACACCTGAGTTCAATTCTGCGGATTCCCTGAAAATTGGCATTCCGATTGTTTTTACGGTGACTGTAAAAGACGATATTCTCACTTTGAAATATGAAGAGGCCATGGTTTGGATGCGCGTGGATGATGCAAAATCTGCACCGATGGCCGGCGCATGGCACATTACAGAGAAGGCAGGCGATCAGGGTGCATTGGTGAAAATTCATCAGGAAGGCACACGGAAAACATTGAAATTGTTGTCAGCAACCCGTTTTCAATGGTTCGCCATTGATCCGGGTGTGAAAGGCTTTTACGCAACAGGCGGAGGCACTTATACGGTTAAGAATGGTAAATACACTGAAAAAATCCAGTTTTTCTCCAAAGACAACAATCGGGTCGGCTCGTCTCTGACATTTGATCACAAGCTTGAAAACGGCCGCTGGGACCATAGTGGCAAAAGCAGCGATGGGAAGCCTATTCATGAGATTTGGGAAAAGATCCAGTAAGCCACTCCGAAAAGCTATAATTTAGATCTGTTCAAAATAATTTTCGGCTTTTGTTTGAATGATTCTAAATAGCGACTACATTTGCTACACATTAATAGCAAACGATGAGCGCTTTTACATTGAATGATCCTGCGGACTGTGCAGTTGGAGAGGTGACCTGGATGAAATCATTCGGCGAGAATACGGAATGTGTATTCAAGAAGTGCTGCGAGAAATATAAAAAGAAAGGGAAGCACTGTAAAAAGTGTCCTAAAAAATAATAACTGCGGGATCTGAAAAGAGCCCAAACAGTTCATGGTGAATAATTATAAGAGAGGGAATGCCGCGAAGCGTTCCCTTTTCTATGTGTAATGCTTGCTAGATTTTGCGCTTCAACTCGAAGTTCTGTCCCAGGTAAACGCGCCTTACCACTTCGTCCTCTGCCAGTTCCTCGGCACTTCCTTGCTTCAATATTTTTCCCTCAAATAATAAATAAGCCCGGTCGGTGATCGACAGCGTCTCATTTACATTGTGATCGGTGATAAGGATGCCGATGTTTTTGTGTTTCAGTTTGGCCACAATGCTTTGGATATCCTCCACCGCAATGGGGTCAACGCCTGCGAACGGTTCGTCGAGCAGGATAAATTTAGGGTCCACTGCCAGTGCGCGGGCGATTTCGGTCCGGCGGCGTTCTCCTCCCGAAAGCACCATTCCCTTACTTTTCCGCACGTGCGTCAGGTGAAACTCTTCCAGCAGTTCTTCCACTTTCTGTCTTTGATCGGCGCGGGAGAGGTCTGTCATTTCCAGCACAGCACGAATGTTTTCCTCAACCGTCAATGATCGGAAAACAGAGGCTTCCTGCGCCAGATAGCCCAGGCCCAGGCGCGCACGCTTGTACATAGGAAGGCTCGTAATGTCCTTATCGTCCAGGTAAACTTTTCCGCTGTTGGGCTTAACCAATCCTACGGCCATGTAAAAAGAGGTTGTTTTACCAGCACCATTCGGCCCAAGCAAACCTACAATTTCGCCCTGTTCAACCTGATAGCTTACATTATTGTTGACAAGACGAACCCCGTATTTTTTTACAAGGTTTTCGGTTCTTAATATCATTGTTTTTTATCTGTTTGCTGGCCCAGAGCGCATGCTGAGGGCTTAAAGAAACTTGATGTCTTTTAAAGACAGTTGTAACGTTTTTTTGTCCCGAAAGTTATTCTCTTCCAGGCAATAGGCGATCGAAAACCGCCTTCCGTTAATTAAATCAGGATAAAAGTGCGCCATGCCGAAGCCGATCGCCGTGAATATTCCGGACTCATTCTGCTTCACATCGAATTTAAGATGCTTTTCCTTCATGATCGTTGGCCTTCCCGCCAGTGAAACATTGCGGGATTCAAAAATCGGCGTCATGTTTCCGGGACCGAATGGGCCCATTTGACGGAGAATATTATAAAATTTCGGCGTGATCACATCCAGTTCGAGCAACATATCGATATTGATCATCGGGATGAGTTGATCGGGTAAGATACGGCTGCTTACAATGTCATTGAAACGCGTTTTGAATGCTTCCACATTTTGCAAAGGCAATGTAAGCCCTGCTGCGAAAGTATGCCCGCCATATTGTTCCAAAAGGTCCGCACATTCCTCAATGGCTTCATATACATCAAATCCCGGAACCGACCGTGCGGAACCTGCGGCTTTTCCATGTGATTGCGTTAATATAATGGTAGGGCGATGGTATTTTTCAATGCACCGGCTCGCCACAATTCCGATCACGCCTTTGTGCCAGTCTTCCTTATATAATACGGTACTTTTTGCAGTCGTAAACCACTCGTCGTTTTCAATCATGAAAAGCGCCTGTTCCGTGATGCTGGTGTCAAAGGTTCGTCGCTCGCTGTTGTGCTTGTTAATCTCGTGTGCAAAATCAGCTGCTTCTTCGTGTTCCTCACATAGTAAAAGTCTTACTGCTTCCTTGGCATGCTTGATGCGTCCAGCCGCATTAATTCTTGGCCCGAGACCAAAAACCACATTGGTAATGTCCAGCACACCATTCAATCCGGCGATTTGGATCAATGCTTTAACGCCACATCTTGGTGCAGCATTTAATCTTTGCAAACCATAATATGCCAAAATCCGGTTTTCACCCGTAATAGGCACAATGTCCGAAGCAATGCTGATCACCAGCAGGTCCAGATGATCGAACAAACCCGCCGGGTCTATTTCATTGTCTATACAGAAGGCTTGCAGTAGTTTAAATCCAACGCCGCAGCCTGTGAGTTCTTTATAAGGATATGCGCAATCATCTCTTTTTGGGTCGAGGACAGCAACTGCCGGCGGCAGCTCAGAACCGGGGCGGTGGTGATCACATATAATGAAGTCGATGCCTCTTTCTTTGGCAGCAGTAACTTTATCAACCGATTTTACACCGCAATCCAATGTTACAATGAGTGAAAAGCCGTTTTCGTGCGCCCAGTCAATGCTTTGCCAGGAAACGCCGTAGCCTTCTTCGTAACGGTCGGGAATGTAATAATCGAGATTTGGGTAAATTTTCTTTAAAAAACCGTAGAACAATGCGACGGAAGTGGTGCCGTCCACATCATAATCTCCGTAAACCAATATTTTTTCACCATTTCTGATCGCATCATTCAGCCTGCTGACGGCCGCGTACATGTCCTGCATTAAAAACGGATCATGCAAATGCGCAAGGTCGGGGCGGAAAAAGTTTCGGGATTGCTCAAAATCAAGGATGCCGCGTTGTACCAAAAGAGTAGCCAGCGACGGGCTTACTTTTAACGATTCGGCCAGTTCCAGGACAATGTGTGTTTGTTCAGAAGTAAATTCAGGGTTGTGTATCCAGCGCTTTTCAATCATGAAACAAAGATAATCGGATTCTGTGATGCGTGTATCAAAATCTATATTGAGCCCGCACTATCAGGAAAAGCTAATTGAAAGGTCTTATCTTTGCAAGCAATTAACATTCTTTAAGATAAATGCCGCGTCTTCTGGCGATTGATTATGGTGCCAAGCGCACCGGTATTGCTGTTACAGATCCTTTGCAGATCATTGCCACTGCCCTTGATACGGTCAGGACGCATGACTTAACGGAGTTTTTAAAGAAATACGCAGCCAGTGAGCCAATCGAAGCATTTATAGTAGGAATGCCGAAAAGGCTTGATAATACGGAAAGTGAGAATGCGGCAAGAGTAACCGCATTTATCAAGATTCTGAAAAAAACATTTCCGGACATTCCTGTACACACACACGACGAAAGGTTCACGTCGTCGATGGCCCTGCAATCCATGATCGCGTCGGGCTCGAAAAAGAGCGACCGACGGGAAAAGGGCAACATTGATAAAATAAGCGCCACGATCATTCTCCAGTCTTATATGGAAAGTAAAAGGTGAGCGGGCATTTACAGGTTACATTATATTACAACGAATAAAGTCGCATTACAATGATTTATCCCATCGTAGCATACGGAGATCCGATCCTGAGAAAACCAACCCAATTCATTGAAAAAGACCAGCTTGATCTGAAAAAACTTTCAGAAGATATGTTTGAGACCATGCATGGTGCAAATGGGGTAGGGCTGGCAGCGCCGCAGATCGGCATGAATATCCGTGTTTTTGTGGTGGACGCTACGCCGTTCAGTGAAAAGGACGATGACGACGACGATGAACCGGATCTTTCATTGGCTGATTTCAAAAAAACATTCATCAATCCTGAAATCCTGGAAGAAGATGGTAAAGAATGGGCATTTGAAGAAGGCTGTCTGAGCATTCCGGGGATCCGTGGCGATGTATACCGCCCCGAGCGCGTGAAAATCCGTTACCGCGATACGGATTGGAATGAGTATACCGAAGAATATACCGGAATGGCCGCCAGGATCATTCAGCACGAATATGATCATTTGTTAGGTAAACTTTTCGTCGATTACCTGCCAACATTGAAAAAGCAATTGATCAAAAGGAAACTCGCCGACATTACAAAAGGAAATGTAGACTCAGATTACCGCATGCGGTTTCCGGGAAGGAGATAATTTTTAATGAGTGAAGGAGTGAATGAGTGAATGACTGAATAAAACAATAGCAATGAAGTCATTGCCCACTCACTTACTCACTTACTCATTCACTCATTAAAGCATCCACCATGATAGCAGAACAGTCTACGGAAACATTGTCGGTCGCTTTAATTCAAACCGACCTGTTTTGGGAAAACACGACTGCTAACCTGGCAACGCTTGAAGAAAAAATAGCGACACTGTCGGGTCCGGTGGATATTATTGTGCTTCCGGAAATGTTCAACTCGGGTTTCACGATGAACACCGCAGCTGCCGAACCCATGAATTTCACCACCACGCGCTGGATGAAGCAAATGGCTGCACAAGCGAACGCGCTGGTCATCGGGAGCTTTGCTGTAAAGGAAGAAGGGAGGTTCTACAATCGGTTAATGTGCGTTGCTCCCGATGGTTCCTATGTATTTAATGATAAGAAGCATCTTTTCAGTTTTGGAAATGAGCACCTTACCTATACACCCGGGAAATCCAGGCTAATCATTAATTACAAGAGCTGGAAGGTTTGCCCATTGGTTTGCTACGATCTCCGGTTTCCCGTTTGGAGCCGTAATAGTGCTTCCGATCCTTACGACATCCTTATATATATAGCGAATTGGCCGGCCAGGCGTGCGCATGCCTGGAATACTTTGTTAAAAGCCCGCGCTATTGAAAACCAAAGCTATGTGGTAGGCGTGAACCGCGTTGGCTCGGATGCGAATGGGCTAACTTACCAGGGAGATTCGGTTGCGCTCGATTATCTTGGGGAGCCGCTGAGTATGCTGGCCAATGCAGAAACGGAAAAGATCGTCACTTTCCATAAAGGTGATCTTGATGCGTACCGGGTCGCTTTCCCAGCATTGAATGATGCCGACGATTTTCAGATAAATTGGTGAGCACACGGACAAAGTGTCCTATAAGTTACTCAATCACCTTCGGGACCATTATATAGGAAGCATTTTTTGCCGGTGCATTTGCGAGTGCATCTTCCCTCGTCATTGTGTTCACGCCCACATCTTCGCGCCAGTTGTTCACTTCGCTAAGGATATGAGTCAGAGGTTCAACGCCATCAGTATCTACCTCATCCAGCTGCTCCATCCACGTCAATACCGAGTCCATACTCTTTAAAATGCCTTCTTCTTCCTCTGGTTTTATCTCCAAACGGGCCAGGTGGGCTATTTTTTTAAGAGACTCCTTGTCAATTTTCATGATGTTATGAATTTGTTAAGTTACCGTCGGGGACTGAAACGGATGTCAAAATTACCTGATTTTTGCGATTCTGTTTTCCATGGTGACAAATTATTCGGGAACTGTAAGCATTGACGATGGAAACCGGTGTCTTGCTTCTGTTGTTTTAGTAAAATTTGCCCTAGCACATAAAATAGGGGTTATCCGAAATTTAAAATTGTTGTTTAACTAATAGTAGGAGAAAAATAATATTTGCTTTTCTACGAGATTGTTGAAATATTTTGAAATACAATTGGCAGCTTTGAAAAACATGTTCGCAGCGATCATTGTAAAGAGTACAATTATGTATAAGTTTGAATTTAGATTGCATTTAGTTCTGAATCAGTACAAATTCGAGAATAACTAAGAAAATTAAACGTGCGGGTTTCTTTAAATTATGCAATTTGTAAGTGCTATGTCAAAAATTTCGGGAAAAAAACTGACGAAATGCTTGCTTTTTTTTAAAAGGAAAACTCATACTTTTGTAGAAGGCTAATATCTAAAACGCAATCAAAATTTTATTTTACCAAATCCAGTTTTAACCAAAAGTTTTATTTAATTCACAACCAAAATCTCAATTTAACCTTTAAAAGTAAGTCTGATGGAAAAGAAAGCTACAAGTCCGGCACCAGCTCCAAAGCCTGCTGCGGCAGCAACAAAAGGCAAAGGCGGTTTGAACCCGGCATTGGTAATCCCTCTACTATTTGCGATTGCATTGGCAGTTTACATTTTTGTTCTGGGAGCTCCCGAACACTTTAAAGATGGCGATCACGCAAAAGGCCCAATCGATGGTGATTACTACGGAATCGTTTACAAAGGAGGTCCTATCGTACCAATTTTGATGACTTGTTTCCTGATCGTGTTAACATTTACAATCGAGCGTTTGATCACTTTGAACAAGGCTCAGGGTTCTGGAAGCATCGATGCATTCGTTGTGAAGCTGAGAGGTCTTCTTGACAAAAACCAAATCGAAGAAGCAATTAAAGAATGTGACAGACAAAAAGGTTCTGTTGGTAACGTTATCAAAGCAGGTCTTTTGAAATATAAGCAACTGACTACGGAGACTGCACTTGACAAAGAGCAGAAACTGGCAGCGCTTCAGAAAGAAATCGAAGAAGCAACTACGCTTGAACTTCCAATGCTTCAGAAAAACCTTACGATTATCGCAACACTTGCAGGTGCATCTACACTTTTGGCACTTCTTGGAACGGTAATCGGTATGATCAAAGCCTTTGCGGCTCTTGGTACATCAGGTTCTCCTGACTCCGCTGCTCTTGCAACAGGTATCTCTGAGGCCCTTATTAATACGGCACTTGGTATCGGTACTTCTGCGATCGCAACGATCTCATACGCTTACCTGAACAGCCGTGTTGACGACCTTACTTATAGCATTGATGAAATTGGCCTAAGCCTTCAATCAAACTTTGCTACACATTATTAATAGTTTTTTGAACTATTAATATGAAAGTTTCGTTAATATACAAAAAACTTATATATTTGCTATGGGAAAGGTAAGACCTAAGAAGCATGCGCCGCATACAGATATGACAGCGATGACTGACGTAGCGTTCTTACTACTGACGTTCTTTATCATGACGGCAACTTTTAAGTCGAATGAAGCGGAGATTACAACACCCTCTTCCATTTCGCAGATTAAAGTTCCTGATGATGACATTATGGTCATTAGTATTGACAAAGCGGGCAAAGTGTTCTTTGGAGTGGATGCAAAACCGGTAAGAGCAGCAATGCTTGAAAACATTGGTCAATCAAAAGGGATCACGTTCACTGAGACTGAGAAGGCAAAATTTGCATTGCAATCAAGCTTTGGATTTCCATTGAACCAATTGAAACCTTGGTTGAATATGTCGAAGGAGCAAATGCCGAATGTGAAGCAACCAGGTATCCCGGTTGACTCTACGGGGGCAAGTGAACTGGCTGACTGGGTTTATGCAGCTCGTAAAGCTAACAGTCAATTGAGGATCGCTTTGAAAGGTGACAATCTTTCCAAGTTCCCGGTTTTCAAGGACGTGTTGTCTAACTTACAGTCGCAGAACATTAACAAGTTCAACCTGATCACAGGTAGCGAACAAGCGCCTGCCGGCTACACGAACGATTAATTTTAATTAAAGAGATCATTTTAATAAGAAGAGAAAATGGCAGCAATTGAAGAATCCGGTGGTGGTGGGCATGGCAAAGGTGACGGTAAGGTTCGGGGCAAAAAGATGTCTACCCGTGTAGACATGACGCCAATGGTGGACTTGGGATTCTTGCTTATCACGTTTTTCATGCTAGCAACAACTATGTCGAAACCGACATCTATGACGCTGGCTGTTCCTGATAAGACGGATGAAAAAGACCAGGAAAAAACCGAACCGCTAAAAGCGTCAAAAGTGTTGACCCTGTTCATGGGAGCCAACGACGATGTATATTATCTGGATGGAGTAGCTGCGGATGACGATAAAGCAGAAGCATCTTTGAAAACAACCCGCTACGGGTTCGATTTGAGAAGTGTGATTTTCAACTCTGCTAAGCGTATCAATGCTGCAAATCCAAAGGATGAAAAAGGAAACGATCCTTTTGTTGTGGTAATCAAGCCAACGCCGGTTTCAACCTATAAAAACATGGTTGACGTATTGGACGAAATGGCCATTACCAAATCAAAGAGATATGCACTTGTAGAGACTCTGACAGATTCGGAGAAAAAGCTCTTGGGTGACAAAATCGTAGAAAAATAACAATTTAATCAAATCAAATTCAAAGCGCCATGGCAGAAATAGGCCCGAATGCTACACTGGATGATATAGTGTTTGCTGATCGAAATAAGGCGTACGGAGCATTTTCACTTCGTCAGGGCTATCGTGCCGATGTGACGAAGGCTACCATAATCGGAGCAGCTCTCTTTGTTCTTGCAATGTTTACACCGTCAATTATTAATAAACTGTCGGCTGGCGAGGAAGAAGAAGTAGCAATGGTTGAGGTGGATTTAATGAAAATACCACCGCCGCCAATTGATCCGGCAGAACCGCCACCACCGCCACCACCGCCGGTTGAACAACCTAAGGTGAACACGGTGAAGTTCTTGCCTCCTGAGGTTAAAAAGGATGAAGAAGTGCCTGAAGAGGTGCCGCCACCAACAGTAGAAGAAATTAAGGAAGCTGTTGTTGCAGATAAAACAGTTGAAGGAGATCCCAACGCGAACGAGATCATTGTTGCTCCCGAAGCAGTTGCGGCACCAAGCAAAGGAACAGTTGTAGAAGCAGCGCCAGAACCGGAAAAGGTTTTTACCGTTGTTGAGCAGCAGCCCGAGTTTCCAGGTGGTACTGCTGAAATGTACAAGTATTTAGGTAAAAATATCAAATACCCAAGTGCAGCTTCACGTGCCAACGTTTCAGGAAGGGTGTTTATGTCATTCGTAGTAAATACGGATGGTAGTATCCAAGATGTGGCTGTATTGAAAGGACTTGGTTTTGGTTGCGATGAAGAAGCTATCCGTGTTGTGAAAGCAATGCCGAAGTGGAAACCAGGTAAGCAATCAGGACGTGCAGTTCGTGTTAAGTACAACTTGCCAATCAATTTCCAGCTGGAGTAACTCATGAGGGAAAAACCATTGCATGAGAAGATCGGTGATCTAACCTCTGTGTTAATGGCTCTGACATACATAGGAGGAGGGGTCTTTTTAGTCCTCTCCTCCTTGTCATTTAGGTTGTTACCTGTTGGCAGTCTGGCAAGGAATGCTTTCGCTGGCACACTTATTTTGTACGGAGCTTATAGAGGTTACAGGGTTTGGAGAAGAAGAAATCAAAAAGAACTATGAAATTTTGGTCAGCCGGAATATTGCTCGGCACATCAGTAGCGTTTCTGAGCTTGCAAGGTTGCGGTGGTTCTAATGGTGATCTTGATAACCCGAGGCAGGGAACCATTACCGTTGCCTCAGACGAATCATTCAAGCCGATTGTTAATGCGCTAACCAATGCATACGAAGGAATTTACCCGAATACGCATTTTAAGCTAGAGTATAAGCCAGAGCAGGAAGCGATTCGTCAATTGCTTAACGATAGTGCCCGGATCATTTTCTCGACCAGGCAGTTAAGTGAGAAGGAGACAGAGCTCATTAAGAAGCAGAAAGGATCCCATAAGTTTCAGCACATTGCAACTGATGGGCTGGCGTTGGTAGTAAGCAAATCCAATACGGACAGCTTAATAACAATGCCCGAGATCAAGGCAATACTGGAAGGGAAAATTACGGATTGGTCTCAGTTGAAGGAAGGAAATCAAAAAGGGCCTATAACATTGGTGTTTGACAATGCCAATGCAAGCAACTTGAATTTCATTCTTAATAAATTTGGGATCAAGGACATTCAACGTTTGCGTATTACATCAGCTGGTTCTAACGAGAATGTAATCAAAGATATCAGGTCTAACCCACTTCATTTGGGTTTTATAGGCGTAAGCTGGATCAGCGAAGGGCATTCATTAGCAACAAGAGAATTGTCAAAAGGAATCAACGTATTGGGTGTTGCTCAAAAGGCTAATCCAGATTCTTTGTCGAACTATATTCAGCCCTTTCAAAGCGGACTTGAATTTAAAAGATATCCCCTCCACCGGGATTTATATATCATCAGCCGTGAAGGATATTCGGGATTGGGAGGCGGACTAATGACCTATATCGCACGGGATGTAGGAGGTTTAATAATTCAAAAAATGGGCTTATTGCCAACTGTACCTTACCCCAGGGAGCTTGAAATAACCACGGGGAAGAATTTTTAAGAAGTGTAATACAATTTAAGATTTGGGACTTGTTATTGGAAAGCCAAATTTTTTATCATTATTTTAACCGGGTAAAAAATGAACAGAAACATGAGAATGAAATTAGTAGCACTGGTAATTGGTTTATTAGCGTTTGTTAATTTACACGCACAAACGACGCAGGACGGCTTAGCATTGATCAACGGAGAACGTTACAATGAAGCAGGCGATTTATTCAAAAAACTCGCAGAAACAACGCCTTCTGCTGATAACCAATATTACCTTGGTTATTACTATATAAAAACCAATCAACTGGACGAGGCGCAAAAAGCCTTTGATAAAGGTCTTACGATTGATGATAAATCCTATTTGAATAAAGTAGGTCAGGGAACAGTTGCTCTTGCCAAAGGAGAAAAAGCAAAGGCGAAAGAGCTTTTCGACGAAGCAGAGAAGAAGAAGAAAAAAGATGCTGAGATTCTTTTCAGAATAGGTGAGGCTTACACGCTTTTCGAAAAAAACAACGATCCAGCTGAGGCGATCAGATTGCTAGATGAAGCTGTTAAAAGAGATAAAAATCTTGCTGACGCCTATCTTGCAAAAGGTGATGCATTAATGTTACGTAATGAAGGTGGTGCTGCTGTAACGGCCTACGAATATGCTTTGACAGCGAAACCGAACTACGCAACTGCTCACAACGCGATTGGTCAGATTTACCTTCGTGGTAAAAACTACAACCTGGCGCTAGAAAACTATAAAAAGGCAATTGAAGCAGATCCTAACTTTGCACCGGCATACAAAGACCTTGCGGAGTTGTACTTCTTGGCTCAGAAATACAAACAAGCTGCTGAAAACTTCGATTTGTATATCCAGAAAAGCGGAACTACTGATCCTGAAATGAAATTGCGTGCTGCTCAGTTTGCATTTACAGCTGACGATTATGCAAAATCATTGCAACTGCTTGAAGAGATCAAAGGGAAAATCAACAACCCGATCACATTGCGTATGTATGGCTGGTCTAACTTCAAGACTAACAAGCCGGACGAGGCTATCCAGAACTTGACTGAATTCATCAAAATCGCTCCTGATAAAGTAATTGGTGATGACTACAAATATCTGGGTCGTGCATACAACCAGAAAGTAACAGACGGAAAAGGATATGACTCGACCGGTGTTGCTTACATTTTGAAAGGTGCTGATATGGATACGAGCAAAGCAGAAGCTGCAACTGCATACAAAGAAGTTGCTGCACTGTATTATGCTGCAAAAGATTTCCCGAACGCTGCTGCAACCTTTGAAAAAGGTATCGCATTGGATACTGCAAAAGCAAGCGCGAATGACTATTACTACACTGGTTTATCTAACTTCCAGATGGCTACTGCAAAAGTGCTTCCAACTGCTGCAGATTCAAACTATGCAGACAGCGCGAAGATTTCTATGGAAAGACGTACATTATTCCTGAAAGCAGATTCGATCTTCGCGACTGTTACTCAGAAACTTCCTGACTGGCCATATGGATACTATTGGAGAGCAAGTACGCTTTACAATGCATATGACAGACAAGAAAACGTTGACAAGGGAATTTCTCAGCCTTACTATTTGAAATTGACTGAACTGGCTGAAAAAGATCCAGATCCAAGCAAATACAAGTCTTATTTGAAATTGGCATATGGCTATCTTGCATTCCACGCTCAAACTACATTGAAAGATGAAGCAAAGGCGAAGGAATATTGGGAGAAACTTCTAAAAGTGGATCCGGATAACATATCTGCAAAAGAAGCATTAGGATTAGCTACGCCAACAGCTGAAACGCAGCCAGCAGCAGGCGCAAAAGCTGGTGCGAAAACAAAAGCAGCAGCAACACCGAAGAAAAAATAATTCGGTTAGGTTATAACGAAAGAAGCCGCTTGGATATCCAAGCGGCTTCTTTCATTATAAAAATGTAAAAAATGCTAGCCTAATGAAGACAGGCGCGCAAAACAAGTATTGAGTACTGGTAGATGTACCGTTCCGTAATTATCGTAACACCATTGTCGTAATCTTTTTACCTCGGCTGGCATCAACATACGGATTGCTTTTCTAAGTTCTTTTTCAAACAATCTGCGGTCGAAACTAACTTTCTGCAGAATAATTTTTATGTATTCAAGCATGGAGGCCATAGTATTATGTAATTTTGTGGTTTAGGGAAGTGAATAATATGCATCAGAATTAAATTAAAAACGTCTGAGAGCGGCAATTCCTAATAAAGCTAACGAAAATATTTAATGAAATTATATGCGTTATTAAATATTATTTTGTGTTTTTCTGGTACGCTTCTGGCCCAGACTATTAATGATGCCTCTACCATTGAATTAGGATCCAAAAACTTATCATTGGATCAGCCTTTCCTCATATCGGTTGTGTTACGCGATGCAGAAACGCGGCCGGCGGTTATTTTTCCTGAAATAAATGGGTTGGAAAAAAGAAGCAAGTCAGCAACCAGTGCCATCAGCACGGTGGATGGCAAGAAAGTGGTGATACAAACCATCACACAGGAATACTTCGCAGCTAAGCCAGGGAACTACCTCATTCCCGCGTTCGTGATCACGATCAACAGCCTCAAATTAAAATCAGAAGAGACAATGGTTGTCTTTTCTCAGCAAGCAAGCCCGGGAGACGCTGTTTCCGTAGGCGTAAGCCCTACTTTTGAGGCGGATGTGGAAGATACAGGCGACGGGATTTTCCTATCCGTCCAGACGGATAAAAAGGCGGTTTTTATTAGGGAAGGATTTGCGTTGCGCATTTCTCTATACATTGCTGAGAATGCGCCGGTACAAATGGAATTTTACCGCTTCAATGAACAATTGCAATCTATCCTCAAACAATTACGGCCGGCAAATTGCTGGGAAGAGAACGTGGGCATTGAGGAAATTGTTAAACGTCGCATAACAATCAGAGGTCGCCGGTATACGGAATATAACATGTACCAGGCCCGGCTTTTCCCCATCACGACCGAAGACATTGTTTTTCCTTCCATCGCGCTGCAAATGCTTGTTATCGATAACAGCAAGGCAGTAAATGTGGAGCGGAAAGTGGTAAGGTCGTTCAGGTCCAACAAGGCGGCTATTGTCGTGCGCCAGTTGCCGGATCATCCGTTAAGGGATCAGGTTGCGGTGGGGCAGTATGCATTAAAGGAAAATCTGTCCAGCACGCTCGTTTATCCCGGCGAGAGCGTGCGTTACATGTTCAAGGTGGAAGGCGTTGGGAACATTGCCGCTATTCCGGCACCGACGATCCAATCCAACTCTACATTTGATATTTATCCGCCGGAAGTAAGTCAAATCATTAAAAGAAGCTACCAAAGTGTGGTAGGGGAGAAAACTTTCGATTACTTTGTTGTTCCCAGAAAGGACGGGGAATTTCCGCTAGGACGGTATTTTCAATGGGTGTATTTCAATTTGTCAAAAGCAAAGTATGATACATTGCGGTCCGCAAAGATGCTTTCTGTAAAGGGCGAGGACTATAAGCTTGCTAACTTATCACTGAGCGGCTCTTCCGGGCTGTACGACAACCTGGAAAGCCTTGATAGCAGCAAAGATTCAATAGATTATAAAAAGATTTTAAAAGACACCACCAACGGCATAGTAATTCTGCTATTGATCGCAATGGTTTGGGTATTCAGAAAGTAAATTTTTAATGGGAAGTACGTACGGTAAGATATTCAAAATAGCCACATTCGGCGAGTCGCACGGAGCAGGCATTGGTGTGATCATAGAAGGATGCCCGGCAGGCGTCAATTTCGACTCGGACTTTATACAAAGCGAGCTGACCAGGCGCAAGCCAGGACAGTCGAGAATTACCACGCAGCGGAAGGAAGCAGACGAATTTGAAGTGCTATCGGGAGTGTTTGAGGGCAAAACAACCGGCACACCCATTGCTCTGATCATCCGGAATGAAGATCAGCGCAGCAAAGACTATTCGCACATTGCTGCCCAGTTCCGTCCGTCACATGCGGATTACACGTATCAGGTGAAGTATGGCGTCCGCGATTACAGAGGCGGCGGCAGGAGCTCTGCGAGGGAGACTGCTGCAAGAGTTGCGGCTGGCGCACTGGCAAAGCTGCTCCTGGCTGATCTGGGCGTAAATATTCAATCCTACGTGTCACAGGTCGGGGCATTAAAACTCGAAAAATCGTATCAGGATCTCGATCTTTCAATAACAGAAACAAATGCCGTCCGTTGTCCTGATCCTGAAATGGCGCAGCAAATGTTCGATTACATTGACTCGGTAAGAAAGCAGGGAGATTCTGTGGGGGGCGTTGTGAATTGCGTGATTACAGGCGTTCCGGCTGGCTGGGGAGAGCCTGTGTTTGACAAGCTGCATGCGGAAATGGGAAAGGCCATGCTGAGCATTAATGCAGTGAAGGGATTTGAGTACGGCAGCGGCTTTGAAGGCGTAACATTGCTGGGTTCTCAGCATAACGATGCGTTTTTTATTGATGATGAAGACAAAGTCCACACCCGCACCAATCATTCAGGAGGTGTGCAAGGTGGGATTTCAAATGGTGAAGACATTTATTTCCGCGTAGCGTTTAAGCCGGTGGCAACCATTATGCAGGATCAGGAAAGCATTGATCAGCATGGGGATGTGGCTATTGTGCAGGGAAAGGGACGTCATGACCCTTGTGTGGTGCCGCGCGCCGTTCCGATTGTAGAGGCGATGGCAGCATTGGTACTAGCCGATTTTTACCTTCGTAACCGGTCCAGCAAAGTTTAAATCTTGTTGCGTTTGCGCCTTTGGTTCAGGCTCAGAACGAGCCAGATTGTTCCCAGGAATTCAATGGCCAGGGCGGTGAGGATAACAGGATTGCTGAATTTGTTTTGATCCGATCTTAGTGAGGCACCGACCGCAAGCAAAAGCATGCCGGTTAGCAGAATGAGCACAGCGTTTCTCAGGCTAAGTTTCACTGATGATATCGTTGGTACAACATTAGAATTCCATCATATGGACATTCCTACTCCAATTTAGAAATTCTATCACAACTTACAAACAAAAAAGGGCTCCTTGGAGCCCTTTTTTACTGCATATTAACTTAAATAACCTGCGTCTTACCAGGAACTGCAACCGGATAAAGTCCGTCAGGACCCGGAAGGATTTTTGGCGAAGCATCCCAGGCCAGTTTGTCCGGGAATAGGTTAATGTCTGAGTTGAATGCCTCATCCCATTTGATCATTTTGCCCGAATATGTAGCCATACGGCCCATAATGGCTGTCATTGTGCTTTTTGCGCCATTTTCTGCGTCAGCAAATTTGTATTCACCTTTTGCAATGGCCGCAAACAATTCGTCGTGTTCAACCTGATATGGGTTTTTATCACCTTTATCGTCGTGCTGATAAATCACGCCGCCTTTGTAATCTTTCAAAATGGTTTTCTTACCGTCAAAGCTGTCAATACGGCCTTTTGTTCCTACGAAAGCCTCATCAACCTTGTTCCATGTGCCTTCAAACTGACGGCATTGGCTGGAAATAACGGTTCCGTCGGCGTAAACAAGGTCAAGTGTATGGTGATCGAAGATCTCGCCATATGCTTTTCCAGTCCTTACTTCGCGACCGCCAGTTCCTTGAATTGAAACAGGGTAACCTTTTTTCACCCAGTTAGCGACGTCAATGTTGTGCACGTGCTGCTCCGAAATGTGGTCACCGCAAAGCCAGTTGAAATAATACCAGTTTCTCATTTGGTATTCCATTTCAGTTTGGTTTGGCTGGCGTTCTTTCATCCACGGGCTGCTGCCAACCCAGTAAACCTGCCCGCCTACGATATCACCAATTGCACCGTCATGAATGCGTTTGATCGCAGCCAGATAATTAGCCTGGTAATGGCGTTGCAGACCAACCACAACATTCAATTTCTTTTTCTTCGCTTCTTCGGCGATTTCAAGCACTTTACGAATTCCGGGAGCATCCGTAGCAACCGGCTTTTCCATGAAAATGTGCTTGTTGTTCTTCACCGCTTCTTCAAAATGCGAAGGACGGAAGCCCGGAGGAGTTGCCAGGATGACAACATCTACGTCTTTTAAAGCAATGGCTTTCTTGAATGCATCGAAACCTACAAACTTACGGTCGTCAGGAACATCAACTTTCAATTTTGTATCCACAACCGTTCCTGCTGCATTTTTGTATTTTTTCGCAGTCAGGTTCTTATATGATTCGTCCAGACGGTCCTTAAAAGCATCTGCCATGGCAACGATCTGCACATTTTGCGTTGTGCTCAATGCCTGCGCAGCCGCACCTGTTCCTCTTCCTCCGCAACCGATCAAAGCAACTTTGATCGTCTCATCCACCGCACTGTTAAAGCCATATCCGCGAACCGGATTCAACATTGCACCGCCCGCTGCAAACAGGCCGGTTGCTTTTAGAAAATCACGTCTATTTTGTTCCATTATGTTAAGAGTTTAATATGATCTCAATAATCTTCAATCAATTTTGGGCTGTAATAAGCATTTATCTCTTCCTGAGACGGTTGTTTCAGTGGCCTAACTACCCTGAAACCAACAAATGATGCACTTGTCATCCACCATTCGCTTTTTGGAAGCTGCGGATCCAGGATCTTCCATTCCGGTTTTGAAGCCGTGCGGGCCGCGCTGCGCAAGTCAGCAGGCTCATCGTCCCAAGAACCACCGCGAACGGCTGTTGGATAAAGCTCGGTAACCGGAGCGTATTTTTCGCCCGCAGGTTGTTTTGCATAATAATCAGGAATGTACTGATCCAATGTCCACTCCATCACATTGCCATGCATATCATGCAAGCCGAAAGCATTGGGTTTCTTTAACCCGATTTTCTTGTAAGCGGCATCACTGTTTTTACGATGCCATGCATATTCGTCTAATTTAGATTCGTCGGCTCCAAATGAGTAAGCTGTTTTTGAACCTGCGCGGCACGCGTATTCCCATTCAGCCTCAGTCGGTAATCTGTAAAAAACACCTGTTTTTTCATATAGCCATTTGCAAAAATGAATGGCTGCATATTGGGTCATGTTAATCGCCGGATATCCGGATCTTCCCATACCGAACGACATATCTACATAGGGAGGACTTGGGCGAGTGCTGGCATCGGTCTTCTGAACACTTTTGTCGGGATCAGGGTGACGTGCTGCCATTTCCTTTTCCATGTTTTTGAAAGCGTAAAGGTCATATATGTCCCAGTTCACTTCGGTTTTGCCCATCCAGAAGGGCTCGATCTTTACTTTGTGCTGCGGGCCTTCGTCCGGTCTGCGACCTTTTTCGGAATCAGGACTTCCCATCATAAACTCGCCGCCGGGAATCGCGACCATATCGTAGACTTGCGGGCTACCTCCTATTTTTTGCGTATAATTCTTAAAATTGGGGTCTTGTGCTGCTGCGGTGAAACAAATGAAAACGGTTGAGAATAGGAATAAAAATTGCTTGGACATGATTTAAAATGTGTTCTATGGAACCATATAACTAAATATAAAGAGCAATATTATGCTATTTACCCTTTCAAAACGAATTTTTTCTTTGTTGTTTGAGATCTGTCCTACCTTTGTAGGAATTGAATTTTACTTTGGATCATGAATTACCTTTCAGCAGAAAATATAGCAAAGTCATTTGGCGATCAGTGGCTTTTTAAAAACATCAATTTTGGAATCAGCAGGGGCGACAAGGTTGCGCTCATCGGAACGAACGGAACGGGCAAGACCACTTTCCTGAACATTCTGACGGGCAAAATCCCGGCGGATGAGGGAGAAGTGAGCATTAGGAAAGATATTCGGGTGGGCTACCTGGATCAAAGTCCGGCTTTTGATGAGAGCCTTTCGGTGATTGATGTGATTTTTTCTTCAAACAATCCTGTGGCGCAAGTTGTTAAGCGCTACGAGCATGCCATTGAAACCGACAACCACGACGAACTTGCCGAAGTGATGGAGGATATGGACAAGTTTAATGCATGGGATTTTGAATACCGGACCAAGGAAATCCTGGGTCGTCTTGGCATTCACCACACGGAGAATCTTTTCGGAACATTATCCGGCGGGCAGCGCAAGCGTGTGGCTATGGCGAAAGTCTTGCTGGAAGATCCTGATTTACTTATCCTGGATGAGCCTACCAACCATTTGGACCTGGATACGGTGGAATGGTTGGAAAATTACCTTAATACGTCCAATACAACGCTTTTGGTGGTAACCCACGACCGGTATTTCCTGGACACAGTTTGCAATCAAATGCTAGAACTGGATCACGGCTCAGCATATCCATATAAAGGAAACTACACTTACTTTCTCGAAAAAAAGGCGGAAAGAGAAGAAATGGAGGCTGCTGGCATCGATAAGGCGCGCAACTTAATGCGGAAGGAACTCGACTGGATCCGCCGTCAGCCCAAAGCACGCGGGACGAAGGCAAAATATCGTGTGGATGCATTTGAGGAATTAAAGGAGAAGGCAAGCCAGAAGAAGTTTGATACACAAATGGAACTGAATGTCCGCACTTCGAGACTGGGTAGCAAGATCATCGAGCTCGAAAATGTGAGCAAAGGATTTGGTGAAAGACAATTGATCAAAAACTTCGAATACACATTCAGGAAAGGCGACCGCATTGGTATTGTAGGCCAGAACGGGATGGGCAAGTCGACGCTCCTGAACATGATCACGGGCGAATTAATGCCGGATAAAGGTCAGATTGTTAAAGGGGAAACGGTTCAGTTTGGTTACTACAAGCAGTCTGATCTCGTTTTTAACGAAAATCAGCGGGTGATCGACATTGTTAAAGATGTTGCGGAGGTGGTGCAGCTGGGAACCGGTGAGACGGTTACGGTCGGACATTTGTTACAGGCTTTCCTCTTTTCGCCTTCCAAACAATATGATTTTATCTCAAAACTCAGCGGCGGTGAGAAACGCAGGTTGCAGCTGCTTTTAATATTGATCAAACAACCCAACTTCCTGATCCTGGATGAGCCGACGAATGATCTGGACATTGCGAGTTTGAATGTTTTAGAGGAGTTCTTATTAAACTTCCCAGGCTGCCTGGTAATCGTTTCCCACGACAGATATTTCCTCGACAGGCTTGTACAGCACATTTTTGTTTTTGAAGGAGAAGGGAAGATTAGTGATTTTCCGGGAAATTATACGGAGCTGCGTGAATATCAGGACGAACAGGAAGCTGAGAAAAAAGCTTCGGGAGGCAATGCAAATGCAGGCAAAAGCAATACAACCCACGTAATTCAACCCGTGAAGGAAACGGCAGCGGCCGTAGCGCCAACACCCGTTGCAGCTGCAACGCCAAAGCGCAAGCTGAGCTACAAAGAGCAGAAGGAAATGGAGCAGCTGGAAGCTGATATAGCCAAAATGGAAGAGCAGAAAACGGGTTTAGTTGCCAAATTGCACGCTGGTGGATCACACGCAGAATTAGCACAATGGTCTAAGCAAATCGAGGAATTAACCGAAAGTCAGGCTGATAAGGAGATGCGCTGGCTTGAACTATCTGAAAATGCTTAAATTTGGCAGCATTGTGATCCTCTGTTCCGATTAGCCGTTTAAATCCGCATTATGAATTCAATCACCGAGTTTTTTCAATATATCCTTAATTCCGAAGAGTTAATCCGCACAGGCGGCCTGCTGGTCATAACTTTCATCGTTTTTGCCGAAAACGGATTGTTCTTCGCCTTCTTCCTCCCTGGCGACTACCTGGTTTTTCTGGCTGGCGTTTTTTGCGGGACAGGCATACTGAGTGTTCCGATTGGAATTTTGCTGCTGTGTTTGTTTGGAGCCGCGGTAATAGGTTCGTTGGTTGGATATATTTTCGGAAAATACTTCGGTGATATGTTCGAAAACCGGCCGGATTCTTTCTTTTTTAAGAAAAAACACATTGAAACAACGCGGAAATATTTTGATAAATATGGAAGCAGGACATTGATTATCAGCCGTTTCCTTCCAATCGTCCGCACTTTCGCACCGATTTTGGCAGGCCTGGTAAAAATGACGGTTCCTGCGTTTATGATCAACAATGTTGCCGGCGGCGCAATCTGGATCGGGACGTTAACGGGTGGCGGTTACCTTTTCGGCGAGCGCTTTCCGTGGATCGTTGATTATGTGCAGTACATTATCATTTTCTTCCTCGCGATCACTACATTCACCGTAATCAAAGGATATCTGAATGCAAGAAAGGAAATGGGTTAATGCTCACTTCCCTTCTTCTTCGCTAAACCAGCCTGAATAGGTAATGTAATTATTGGCCGTCCGGTCAATGGCAGCATTCAGCTCCGTGGATACATCTTTCAGATATTTTGCCGGATTGCCCGCGTAAATTGTCCCCGGTGGGACTTTTGTTCCCTGTGTGACAATGGCGCCGGCAGCAACAATGGACCCGGTGCCGATCACAGCCCCATCCATTACAATGGCGCCCATCCCGATCAGCACGTGATCCTCAATCGTGCATCCGTGTACAATTGCATTATGCGCAACCGACACATAACTGCCAATAGTGGTCGCAAAACGCTGATAAGTACAGTGAATCACAGCGCCATCCTGAATATTGGAATAGTCACCAATCCGAATGCTGTTCACATCGCCGCGCACCACAGCATTAAACCAAACCGTGCAATGGCTGCCCATCACCACATCTCCTACAACAGTTGCGTTTTCAGCAAGCCAGCACGCTTCCCCGAAAGTGGGATTAAAGCCTCGCACAGATTTTATATATGGCATATTTTTCTTTTTTCGATTTGTGTAAAATAGGTAAACGAATCTTCCTTTTGTTGAATCTGGACAAAATTGTTGCCAAAAATTAAATATATTACGTTTTTGATCTTTAAGTCATGCCCACTATGCCATCAACCATGAAAATTTCAAAAGGAAGTCTGTTAATTGCCAAACCGTTTCTGGGAGATCCCAATTTTGAAAGAGGTGTTATTCTGATGTGCGAACACAACGAGCAAGGCAGCTTCGGCTTTGTACTGAACCAGATTACCGACCTTTTCCTGGGGGATGTTTTGGACGAAACCATTTATCAGGACATTGCTTTGCATCTGGGCGGACCCGTAGAGAAAAACACACTGCATTTCATTCACAGACGTCCCGACCTGGTTGCTGGTGGGGCGGAAATTATGCCGAATGTTTTTTGGGGAGGAGACTTTAATAAGGTAAAAATGCTTTTGAACCTGAACACCTTTCACGCTGACGATATCCGTTTCTTTATCGGCTACTCCGGATGGAGCGGCGGCCAGCTGGATGAGGAATTGAAGCAGGATTCCTGGATTGTTTCAAGCACCGATTCTGAATTTCTTTTTACAACTCCACCAGAAAATTTCTGGCGGGAAATCCTGCGCAATATGGGCGGCGAATACCGGTCTATTGCCCATTATCCCATCGATCCGCGGCTCAATTAAGCCGAAATCCGGTTAGTTAGGCCGGTCCAGCCCGTTGACAGATTCGTAATCGGATTTGATCCTGCTTACTTCCTTAGTCAGGAATTTTTGTAATTGCTCATTAAAAGCCGTCTTATCTTCTTCATTCAGAGAAGCGTAAAGATCTTTTAGTTCCTGGTTGATCTGCGCGCGATCCTCGTCCGAGCCTGCATTCATCGAACGGATGTGAAATCGCTTAAAATCGAATTCCGGCATATTTTGTTTCATTTAGTGGTTTCAAAATTACGAAATGTCGCCGAACGAGAAAATCCTGCGCGGTGTTACGAGAAATATGATAATAATCACCCCAAATGAACCGGACATTCTTTTTTATATTTTTAACATTCATTCTTTTTGCAATTGATTGGTACGTTTGGCAGGGATTGCGCTTTGCGATCCGGAATCTAACGCCGCTTACACAACGCTGGATAGGAGGAACTTACTGGATTTTCACCGCAGCCACATTAGGAGCCTACATCTCGATGCAGCTTCTTCCGCCGGACTATTTCAAAAGCACTACGCGAACATTTGTTGTCGCATTTATTGCCATTCCTTATTTATCCAAACTGCTCGCCGTTCTCCTTTTGTTCCTGGACGACATCCGTCGTTTTTTACAATGGATAGCCAGCTTTTTCTTTCCATCGGCGGCACCTGTTCCGCCTGCAACCGGTGAGCCGGCAATTCCGCGTTCCCAATTTTTGGCGACTACGGCGATGGTTGCAGGAGCCGGCCTGATGGGCACATTTGCTTACGGGATTATCTCCGGGGCGCATGATTACCGCATTCGCCGCGTCCGTATTCCGCTTAAAAATCTTCCCAAAGCATTTGATGGCATTAAGATCGCCCAATTATCGGACATTCATTC
This sequence comes from Dyadobacter sp. CY327, assembly GCF_021390415.1. Lineage (NCBI taxonomy): Bacteria > Pseudomonadati > Bacteroidota > Cytophagia > Cytophagales > Spirosomataceae > Dyadobacter > Dyadobacter sp. CY327. The sequence continues at coordinate 273,418 of NZ_JAJUXJ010000001.1, forward strand.
AGGAAGCTTTTTTAACAGAACAGCTGTAAAAGGAGGCGTGGAAATGTTGATGAAGGAGAAGCCGGATATCGCATTTTTCACCGGCGATCTTGTGAATGACCGCGCGGTGGAAGTGCGGGAATACATTGATATTTTTAATAAGATAAAGGCTCCGCTGGGTGTGCATTCGGTTTTGGGCAACCACGACTATGGCGATTATTTCCAATGGCCGAGCGTGGAAGCCAAAACGAGCAATCTGGCGGACTTGAGAAAAGCACATCAATTGCTGGGCTGGAATTTAATGTTGGACGAAAACCGTGCTATCCGCGTCGATGGAGAGGAAATCGGCTTGATAGGCATTCAAAACTGGGGTGCGGGGAATTTTGCCAAATATGGTAACCTGCAAAAGGCGTATCAGCATACGGAGGATTTTCCTGTCAAAATATTGCTTTCACATGATCCGAGCCATTGGCAAGCGCAGGTTTTACCAAAATACAAGGACATTGATCTTGCACTGGCCGGTCATACGCACGGCATGCAGTTTGGGGTAGAGATCGCTGGATTAAAATGGAGTCCGGTACAATACAGGTACAAACAATGGGCAGGGTTATACACCGAAAACGACCAGCATTTGTATGTAAATCGTGGTTTTGGCTATTTGGGTTATCCAGGCCGTGTGGGTATTTTGCCTGAAATCGCTATCATTGAGTTGGTTAGGGCGTAAGATTAAGGGAACTTGTAATTGGGTTGGATCAGTTATATAGGATAACAGCCTAAATGCGTTGAGTATATGAGGTTCTGTAATTCTAAAAATGAATATGATGACAAAATTTGCTTCCTTATTTCTCGTACTCGCATTGATCTGCGGAATATCTGGTGTCAGCACAGTTAATGCAAAGCCAGCCAGTGCGAAGACAGAGCTTTTAGGCAAAAAGAAAAAGTATAAGGGTTATAAAAAGCCGAAATCCAAGAAATTCCTGGGAATATTCAAGCGGAAAACGGATTGCGGCTGTCCCAATCATTGACATTCGAATCGCATCAAAAATTGCATATAATCAAGAGTAAGCAGGGCCATCATTCTCTAAAAGATTCGATTGGATTTGCTTACTTTTGTCTTTTAAAAACCATCTAATATTGACGTTGTCAGCCCAAGTTGAATGAAAATTAATCTTCGGAACCAGGATAAATTCGAAAACCGTCACCACGGTAAAGATGCGCAGGAGTTGCAGGAAATGCTGAGCACGATTGGGGCCGCATCTCTGGATGAATTGATTGACCAGACACTTCCTCCGGCCATCAGATTGCAAAAGCCGTTGAACTTGCCAAGACCGAAAACCGAGCAGGAATTTTTGCAGGGTATCCGGAAGATCGCAAGCAAAAATGCTGTTTTGAAATCATACATCGGAACAGGTTATTACGACACCATTACGCCTAATGTAATTCTGCGGAACATTCTGGAAAATCCAGCCTGGTACACGGCTTACACGCCTTACCAAGCCGAAATCGCACAAGGCAGGCTCGAAATGCTATTGAATTTCCAGACCGTGATTACGGATTTGACAGGAATGGAAATAGCGAATGCTTCACTTCTGGATGAAGCGACGGCGGCTGCGGAGGCAATGACCATGCTGCACAGCCTGCGTCCGGCATCACGTAAAAAAGCAAACACATTTTTCGTGTCGGAACTTTGCCATCCGCAAACCATTGACCTGATTCATACGAGAGCGAAGCCCATTGGCATTGACGTTATCGTAGGAAATCATGCAACCGTGGATCTTACAGACGAGAATTTATACGGTGTGCTGGTTCAATATCCGGCAACCAATGGTGAAGTCATTGACTACACAGACTTTATAGCCTCTGCGCACGAGCAAGGACTTTCGGTTGCTGTGGCTGCTGATTTGCTTGCATTAACATTGCTGAAATCACCAGGCGAAATGGGAGCGGATGTGGTTGTGGGTTCCTCGCAGCGATTTGGCGTTCCTATGGGTTACGGCGGCCCGCACGCGGCTTATTTCGCAACGAAAGATTCATTCAAAAGACATATACCAGGCCGGATTATCGGTGTTTCTGTGGATACGGAAGGGAATCGTGCGTTGCGCATGGCCTTGCAGACCAGGGAACAACATATCCGTCGGGAAAAGGCAACTTCCAACATTTGTACTGCACAAGTTCTTTTGGCAGTGATTGCAGGTGCTTACTCCGTTTATCACGGACCGGAAGGCATCAAGAACATTGCCGCCCGCGTTCACGGACTCACGAAGCTTTTTGTTGACACCATCAAGCAGTTCCATTATGAAGTCGTAACCGAACATTACTTTGATACTGTCACGGTTAAGACTGGTTTGACCAGAAAACTGCGTGAAACCGCGGTGAAGTGGGGCATTAACCTCAAATACAATGGTGAGGAAAGCGTTTCGGTTTCATTTGATGAGGCCAAAACCTTTGACGATGTCATTTCGCTATTGAATGTGTTTGCCGAAGTTTCTGGCTTCCAGGGTGAAATGGTAATTGATGAAGAACTTGAACTCGATCTGCCAGCAAATCTTGCCCGCACATCCGAATATCTGACGCATCCTGTTTTCAATACGCACCATACCGAGCACGAAATGCTGCGTTACTTGAAATCACTTGAAAATAAAGATTTATCACTGGTGCATTCCATGATTTCGTTGGGCAGCTGTACCATGAAACTGAATGCAACGGCCGAAATGATCCCGTTGACCTGGCCGGAATTTGGTGCGATCCACCCGTTCGCTCCTACCAATCAGGTTGGCGGTTATGCGCAGCTGGTAAGCGAGCTGAATATCTGGCTTTGCGAGATCACCGGATTTGCAGCAATGTCATTCCAGCCTAATTCGGGCGCACAAGGCGAGTATGCCGGCTTAATGGCGATTCGTGCTTATCATGAAAGTCGTGGCGACGTGCACCGGAATGTTGCATTGATCCCTTCTTCGGCTCACGGCACCAACCCTGCATCGGCTGTAATGGCGGGAATGAAAGTGGTGGTTACCAAATGTGACGAAAGAGGAAACATTGATGTAGCCGATTTAAGAGCGAAAGCGGAGCAATACAAAGACGAGCTTTCTTGCTTAATGGTCACTTATCCTTCAACACACGGTGTATATGAGGAGAGTATCATTGAAATTTGCGAAATGATCCATTCGTTTGGCGGTCAGGTTTATATGGATGGTGCCAATATGAATGCGCAGGTTGGACTTACCAGTCCGGCAACCATTGGCGCTGATGTTTGCCATTTGAATCTGCATAAGACATTCTGTATCCCTCACGGAGGTGGCGGACCAGGGGTTGGCCCGATTGGTGTGGCTGAGCATTTGATGCCTTTCCTTCCAAGCCACGTTAATTTCAGCACGCAGCCTGAGCATTTGCCAGCAGGAGAAGCAGGAGCCGTTTCAGCAGCACCTTACGGAAGCGCAAGCATTCTGACCATTTCCTACGCATACATTGCTATGATGGGAGAGGCGGGACTAACGAATGCAACCAAATATGCCATTCTGAATGCCAATTATATCAAAGAGCGCCTGAGCGGACATTACGATGTGCTTTATACAGGCACAAACGGTCGCTGCGCACATGAAATGATCCTGGATTGCCGGTCGTTCAAAGCGGCTGGTGTGGAAGCGGAGGATCTGGCGAAACGTTTGATGGATTACGGGTTTCACGCGCCAACATTGTCATTCCCTGTTGCAGGAACATTGATGATTGAACCGACGGAATCTGAATCGAAGGCTGAACTCGATCGTTTTTGTGACACAATGATTGCGATCAGAAATGAAATTCGGGAGATTCAGGATGGTGTCGCAGATCGCACGGATAATGTGCTTAAAAATGCGCCGCATACTTCCCGGATCCTGCTAAGTGAAAATTGGAACAGATCTTATAGCCGCGAAAAAGCAGCATTCCCATTGCCGCATCTGCGTTTTAATAAGTTCTGGCCAAGTGTAAGCCGCGTTGACAGCGCTTATGGCGATAGAAACTTGATCTGCTCTTGCATCCCTGTTGAAGCATATGCAGAAGTTGAAGCCAATTGAGAAGCGATAAATATTAATAGCTAGCCCTTTTTCCCAGGATTAAAATCCTGGGCGAAATATGGGTCGCCGGTGACCCGGCTGGCATCTTACAAGCCGCATAGCGGCAATCTATACTTTGCCCCAGGATTTATCCTGGGGATAACAAAAGATTTATCCTGGAGATCAAAAGATTTATTTTTGATCATAAAAGAAAAAAGGAAATGCTCGACCGAGCATTTCCTTTTTTCTTTTATTAATGAAGCAAATATTGCTTAGAAATGTCTTTCGCCAATTTCTCTTTTACCCAGCATAACCGCACCTACCATTGCTACTAAAAGGAGAATTGAAACCAACTCAAATGGAAGCAGATAATCCCTGAAAAGTAAATGTCCAAGGTTTTCGATCATCCCGATTTGTGAATCAAACTGCTGCGGATCAAATCCTGGGATAATGCTTTTGCGATATGCCCCGAAAAGGATCACAAATACAGTTCCGCCTACGATTGTGGCCGCAATTTTGGTTAGGTTGGTCTTAGACTCTTCATTGTCCTGTTTCATATTCAAGAACATGATCACGAAGAGGAAGAGAACCATGATTGCTCCCGCGTAGACGATAATGTTAACAGCCGCCAGAAACTGTGCATTAAGCAGGATGTAATGTCCTGAGAGCGTAAAGAACGTCAGGATCAGATACAGGACGCTGTGGATCGGGTTGCGCGAAACAACCACCATTACTGCGCTGAGGACAGTCAGGAACGACAGGAAATAGAAAAACGAAATAACTGAATTCATAAAATTAGATAGCTGATATGCTCAATGAATGTGTTCAGGGAATGGCTCTCGGAACAACATTGGTAACTTCACCGCTGGCCTTTTTCAAGTCCAATGCGCGGGCTTCTTCTTTGGTCCAGGCCTCGCGGGTATATCTGTTGGTCATGTCTTCAACCAACAGATCTTTACCCCAGATCACCTGGTCGCGCTCCGCGAATACTGGCACGAACTCATCGTGGCGTAAATAAACGGCTTGTTTCGGACAGGCTTCTTCGCAAAGTCCGCAGAAAATGCATCTCAGCATATTCACTTCGTAAACAGCCGCATATTTTTCTTCGCGATACAGCTTTTCTTCTCCTTTTTCACGCTCAGCAGCCACAATTTGAATGGCTTCTGCCGGACAAGCAACGGCGCATAACCCGCAGGCTGTGCAACGTTCCCGGCCATCTTCATCCCTTTTCAAAATGTGCCTTCCCCGGAAAACCGGGCCCAGGTAACGCTTCACCTCAGGATATTGAATGGTTACCTTTTTCGCAAAAAAGTGCTTAATGGTGATCGCTAGTCCTGTTGCAATAGCAGGCAAGTAGGCGCGTTCCATCAGCGTCATTTCTTTATTGCTTACTTGCTTAGAGCGATTTGTCAGTTGCATGGCAATGTGTTTTTATTAATTCAACCACGCAGTTACCAGCGGCTTAAGGAAAAGCACGGCAGCACCGGTGATAATAATATTAAAAATAGCAAGCGGGATCAGTTTCTTCCAGCCCAGGTTCATCAGCTGATCGTAGCGGAAACGTGGAATAGTCCAGCGCACCCACATGTAGAAGAAGATGAAAAACAACGCTTTTCCGAAAAATACCGCGGTTCCGATCAATGTAGCTGCATTATGTCCCGTTTCCGGACCGAATGCTTGCGTCAGTTGCGTATAAACCCAGTCCATTCCAGGATAATTGTATCCGCCAAAATAAAGAACCGAGATAATGGCCGACGAAATGAACATGTTAATGTACTCGGCAAAGAGATAGAAGCCAAGTTTCATACTTCCATACTCTGTGTGATAACCGCCTACAAGCTCAGTTTCACATTCCGGAAGGTCAAAAGGCACACGGTTACATTCAGCGAACGAGCAGGTGATGAAGATAATAAAGCCTAATGGCTGGTAAAAAATATTCCAGTTACCGCCATGCTGCTGCGCTACAATCTCTCCCAACGAAAGCGAGCTGCTCATCATCAGGAGAGCAATCAGCGAAAGGCCCATAGCCACTTCATAACTAATGTTCTGCGAGGCCGCACGAATGGCGCCCAGCAGCGAAAACTTATTGTTGGAAGCCCAGCCGCCGACCATAATGCCGTAAACGCCCAGTGCTACAACGCCAAAAACGTAAAGGATACCAATGTTAGATTCCACGCCTTGCAAAGCAACTTCATGACCATTGATCCGGAAAGTGCTTCCAAAAGGAATGACAGCGCTCGCAAGCAAAGCCGTAAGCATCGCCAAACTTGGCCCGGCGATAAAAAGCCATTTGTTAGCAAGCGCAGGAATAAAATCTTCTTTGAAAAACATTTTACCGGCATCAGCAAGCGGCTGCAACAAACCACCCGGTCCTGCACGGTTCGGGCCCATCCTGTCCTGGATAAAGCCGGCAACTTTGCGTTCGCCCCAGGTTGAATACATGGCAATGACCAGGGTAAGAACAAAAACAACGAATATTGTTGCGGTTTTAATGAGAAACTCCGTTAAATCCATTTTTTGTAAACAAGGTTAAAAACAGGCTGTCAGGCCGTTGAACTAGTTATTTTTGGCCAACAACGAGCGGTGATTTGCTTTGTCGTTGTTTTCGATGCTTTGGTGACGAATCGTTTCTTCATCCGTAACGAAAGGACGTGTATCGTCAATTTTTTTGTAAGAACTGTCCGCCAGTTTTATAGCGAAATCAGGTTTCTTCACAAGATCAGCGCGGTATTTGTTGGCTGAAATAACAGAACTGCGTTTTACTTTGGTAGGACCTTCAAGCACCCAGTCGCTGGTTTTTTTCTTTTCAAAACGGCAGGTGTTGCAAATGAAATCGTTGACTTCTCCCCATGTATTTTTGCGGGCAGTAACCCTGATAATTTCGTCTCCTCTGTACCAAACTGTCGTTTTACCGCAGCATTTGTCGCAATCGCGGTGCGCATCCTCAGGTTTGGTAAACCAAACGCGGTTTTTGAAACGGAATGTTTTGTCGGTCAAAGCACCTACGGGACAAACGTCGATCACATTTCCGGAGAAATCATTATCAATCGCTTTTTCAATGTAAGTGCTGATTTCAGAAGCATCTCCGCGGTTCATTACACCGTGTACACGCTTGTTTGTGATCTGGTCGGCCGTGTAAACGCAGCGATAGCAAAGAATGCAGCGCGTCATGTGCAGCTGCACATACGGACCAATATCGATTTTATCAAAAGTCCTTCTATCTTCCTCGTAACGCGTTTTTACAGAGCCGTGCTCGAATGCAAAATCCTGCAAATGACATTCTCCCGCCTGATCGCAAATAGGGCAGTCGAGCGGGTGGTTGATCAGCAGGAATTCAACAATGCTTTTTCGCGTGTCAAGTACGGCCGGATTTGTTGTGTTTTCAACAACCATTCCTTCCTGAACCTGGGTAATGCAAGATGGGACCAGCTTCGGCATTGGCCTCGGATCTTTTGCTGAACCTTCCGCTACGCGCACAAGGCACGCCCGGCACTTGCCACCGGAGGCAGTCAAAGGCTTATAGAAACACATTGCAGGAGGCACGAGCGCAGCCTGACTTTCATCCGCTTCCGCAATCTTCCGCGCAGCCTGCATGATCGTTGTTCCCGGTTCCACCTCGACTTCAATGCCGTCGAATGTAATTTTTACTAACTGAGGTTTGGTCTCTTCCATGCCAAAAATTATATCATTATGCTATTTGTCGGCCTCGTAAATATCGTACGGGCCCACGGTTGAGCTATATTTTAAAGTGTTTGTAAAATCAACATTGAGAATGTTAACAGGCACAATCCCTTTCAATGAAATTACATATTTAATATCCTTTCTCCTAACCATGCTCTTAAATTTGTCAAAGCTAAAGGTTCCGTTCAGATCTGCCAGATAAACAAGGTCCGGAAATGGGATTAACGCATTATTGACTAAAAAATGATTCAGGAAATACCCTTCCATTTGATTCCCGCCGCAAATATAAACCCACTCCTTCGGTTTCAAGTTTTTCTCTTTATATAAATATTCCGAGACATTACGCTCATCTATATAATTGCGCTCAAAGTTTGAATGGATCACCGATTTGTATTTCATAAAAACAAACAGTGTACAATGCAAAAATGCGAGGACCATATAGAACGACGCTCCCATTTTCAAAAGACTCTGATCAAAACGATATGCATTAGCCGGATGCGCAATGAAAAGTGTAACCTGGATCACTGCTAGTAACAGATAATCCTGATAATAGCCAACGCCCGCACCAATTTTGAATGCTGTTGAAGTCGAGAAAACAAAAGACAAAAAGCAGCAAAGTGTCAGAAACAGAAGGAAATTGGAATACTTATGATAAACGATATAACCGCTTACAATAACGTTGGCAATGATCAGGGGCGCAAATTGCAAAAGCCAGTGTTGAAACGTCCAGTCGTAAAACCATTCCCAGCTTGCTGAATTGGCAACACCTCCGATAATATTGGTAAAAAACAGCTCAATTGTATTAATAGGGAGGATCGCGAGGTAAAAGCCCATTATCAAAATACCAAACGCAGTCAGGCTCACCAGCGTTTTCCACTCCCGCTTTAATATCCAGTAAACCCCGACTGAAATAGCCAGGATCGCTCCGCTTTGCTTTACAAAAAATGCCGTTACTGCAATGAAAATGGCGGCATAGAACCAAAATGGGTTGCCATCTTCCTTCAATGCATTGTAGCAGAAAAATATAAAGACAGTGGTTAGCAGGATCAGTAAACTATCTGGTCGTGAAGTGGTTAAAAGCCAGAAGCTCAGGACGTGAAAAATATATAAAGCTGCAATGATGGCAATGAAGGGCTTTTTGGTAACCCGGTTCAGAAATAGCCCGGCCAGTCCAACCGTAGACAAAACGAAAATATTTGACCATAATCGGCTTGCAAGGTATATCTTATGCACTTCAAGCGCCGACCAACCCACGACCTTACAAAAGGTGGCAACGATGGTCGAGTAAATCGGTGCGTATTGGGATAACCTGAATGGTGCATCCTCCGGATCCAGGTAAATCGGGCTGCCCGATACAAGAAGCTGGATAGGGACAATCGTGCTGCCCTCGCTTCCTGAAATATCGGGATGGTAGCTGATGGATGCCTGGAATTTGATTATCAGTAATATCAATGCGCTGATGAGCCCGAAGAACAAAGCGATCATGAAGGACTTATCCCGGACCCAAATCAGCGATTTATTGATTTCCATTATACTAATGCCATTTCGCCCTGGTATACTGCGCCGGGCTGCGATGCTTCGTGTGGATGGGTAATGTGCCACATGAACTCATCCCTGAAATGCCGGATTGCGCTGGCAACCGGCCAGGCAGCGGCGTCTCCCAATGGACAAATGGTGTTACCTTCTATTTTTTTAGATATATCAACCAACAAATCAATGTCATGCATACTTCCGTGGCCATGCTCAATACGGTGAAGCACTTTTTCCATCCAGCCAGTTCCTTCGCGGCACGGGCTGCATTGTCCGCAGGATTCGTGGTGATAAAAACGGGAGAAATTCCAGGTGTTGCGAACGATACAAGCTGTTTCATCAAAAACAATGAAACCACCCGAACCTAACATGGTTCCCGTCGCAAATCCACCATCCGACAATGATTCATAGCTCATCAGGCGATCTTCACCATTGGCCGTTTTCATGATCAGATGGGCTGGCAGAATGGGGACAGACGATCCTCCCGCAACTAGTGCTTTCAAATGATGTCCTTTTCTGACACCACCGCAGTATTCGTCGGAATTCAGGAATTCTTCAACACTGACACCCAATTCAATTTCGTAAACCCCGGGCTTATTAATGTGTCCCGAAGCAGAAATCAGCTTCGTTCCTGTGCTGCGGCCTACACCAATGGCTGCATAAGCATCTCCGCCATTGTTAATGATCCAAGGCATATTGGAGATAGACTCCACATTATTCACCACAGTAGGGCTTTGATATAAACCTTTTACTGCCGGGAATGGCGGCTTGTTTCTTGGGTTTCCTCTTTTACCTTCTAATGATTCCAAAAGCGCCGTTTCTTCACCGCAAATGTATGCGCCTCCTCCCGGCTGAACGATCAGTTCGAGATCGTAACCGCTTCCTAATATATTTTTACCAAGAAAACCCTGTGCTTTTGCTTCTTCAATGGCCTTCTCCAAAATCCGGATCACATACATCAGCTCGCCACGCACGTATATAAACGATTTGTTGGCGCCCAATGCAAAGCTGGATATGATCATTCCTTCGATCAGTAAATGCGGAATGCATTTCATCAAATAGTGATCTTTGAATGTTCCCGGCTCGGATTCATCCGCATTACACACCAGATAACGCGGAACGCCTTCTGGTTTAGCCAAAAAGCCCCATTTCATGCCCATTGGAAAACCTGCACCGCCTCTTCCACGCACACCCGACTTCTTTGCTTCTTCCACAACTTCTTCCGGAGTCATGGATTTTATTGCTTTTTCAACGGCCGTATATCCTCCCTTTTGACGATAAACGTCGAAAGTTTCAATACCCGGTGTATTAATATGTTCCGTTAAGATCTTTATAGCCATTAGAGGATCAATTTCAGCTTACGCTATTTACTCAACTCTTCAATAATTCCGTCCACTTTTTCATTCGTCAAATTCATGTAATATTTCTCACGAATCTGAAAAACAGGTCCCCAGCCACATGCTGCCAGACATTCCACTTCTTTCAATGTGAAGTTGCCGTCCGCAGTTGTTTGTCCGGCCTCGATGCCTAGTTTTTGTTTCAAATGTCCATATACGTCTTCTCCGCCCATTAAGCAGCAAGGGCCTGTGCGGCAATATTCAATGACATGCTTCCCGACAGGATCCAGGTGATACATGGTGTAAAAAGTCGCAACTTCGTAAACCTCAACGGGTTCCAGGCTTAATAAGCTGGCGACATGATCCATTACTTCGCTGCTCAACCAGCCCCATTGCTCCTGGGCTACGTGTAAAACAGGCAAAAGAGCCGATTTTTGACGGCCCTCAGGATAACGTGCTATGATCTCTTTTACTTTTTCCTGTCTTTCCGGTGTAAATGCAACCGGATTTAATGATTCAGTCATTTCTTGAATATTTTTAGGCGTCCAGCTCACCTGCAATTACATTCAGGCTACTCATGGTCAGGATGGCGTCAGAAAGCGTGCTTCCTTTGCACATTTCGGGATATGCCTGGTAATAAATAAAGCTTGGTCTACGGAAATGCAGTCTGTAAGGAGTCCGGCCGCCATCGCTGATCAGGTAAAAACCTAACTCGCCATTGCCGCCTTCCACTGCATGGTAAACTTCGCCGATAGGAGCGTCAATTTCTCCCATCACAATTTTAAAATGATAAATAAGGGCTTCCATGCTCCTGTAAACCTCATTTTTGGGAGGCAGATAATATTCAGGCGCATCGGCATAATAAGGGCCTTCGGGAAGGTTATTAATGGCTTGCTCTATAATTTTAAGACTCTGCCACATTTCTTCATTCCGGACCATATAACGGTCATAAGTATCGCCATGCTGGCCAACAGGAATATCAAATTCAAAATCCTGATAAGAAGAGTAAGGATTCATCACCCTTACATCATAATCCAAACCGGCTGCACGAAGATTAGGGCCTGTGAAACCATACGATAATGCCCTTTCCAGGGAGATACCACCTACATTAATGGTCCTGTCCATGAAAATCCTGTTACGGTTGAGCAATTTTTCAAACTCTTTCAGAACAGGCGGGAATGATTTGATAAACTCATGGATCTTGCGGATCGCTGTGGTAGAAAGATCTCTTTCCATTCCGCCTACACGGCCCATATTGGTCGTAAGACGCGCACCGCAAACTTCCTCGTATATTTCGTAAACTTCCTCACGCTTCTGCATTACATACAGGAACCCGGTAAAAGCGCCGGTATCCACACCCAAAATACTATTACAGATCAGGTGGTCGGTAATCCGAGCAAGCTCCATCATAATCACCCTGATGTACTGGGCTCTTTTCGGCACTTCCACGCTCAGCAACTTTTCAACCGTCATATGCCATCCCAGATTGTTGATCGGGGAGGAGCAGTAATTCATGCGGTCGGTAAGGGTCGTGATTTGGTAAAATGGCCTTCTTTCGGCTATTTTCTCAAATGCACGGTGTATATATCCAATGGTTTGTTCACCGGAAACGATCTTTTCACCATCCATTTTCAGGATATTTTGGAAAATACCGTGGGTTGCAGGGTGAGTAGGACCGAGGTTAAGCGTGGTCAGTTCTTCAACCAGCTCAGGTAGATCGGCGTTTGCGGGAACATTATGTGGTAATAATTCAATATCTGCCATATCTTACTCAGTATAGGGTCATCGGCCAAAAAGGGCATCTGTTTTGTCTTCGCGCGTCGCGTCTTCCATCGGAAACTCCCGTCTCATCGGGAAGTAATCCATCTCCTCAATATTCAGAATGCGCTTTAAATTGGGGTGTCCGTCGAACATGATCCCAAAGAAATCGTACGTCTCCCGCTCCATCCAGTTGGCGGAAGCAAACAAGCCTGTTGCCGTTGGAATGTGAATGTCCGCTTCGGCAAGGCTAACCTTGATGCGAACACGGAAGTTGTGCACAAAACTGTGCATATGATACACAACCATAAACTCCTGCCCTGCATTGTCAGGATAGTGAATTCCGGTAATATCTGTTAAAAAGATAAACTGGTAGGTCTTATGCTTGTGCAAAAATTCTAATAGCGGCATTATTTCCTCACGAGAGGTTGAAAGCGTCAGCAATCCGTAAGGCTCTTCAAAGTCAAAAACCTGATCACCAAATTTTTCCAAAAGCGCTTCGGCTACCTCCTGGTTACTTAGCATAGGGGATTATTGAATATTATATGATGCTAATAATTCAGAATACTCGTCTGTATTTCTGCGGCGAAGCTTTTCATTTTGTGCCAAATGCTGAATATGCATCAAGCCATCAATGATCTGCTCAGGACGGGGCGGACAGCCGGGAACATACACGTCAACCGGGATGATCCGGTCAATTCCCTGCAAAACGCTGTAAGTGTCGAAGATACCGCCACTTGAAGCACACGCACCAACGGCCATCACCCAGCGGGGTTCAGACATTTGTAAATAAACCTGCTTCACCACGGGTGCCATTTTCTTGGCGATCGTTCCCATAACCATCAGCAAGTCTGCCTGGCGAGGTGAAAAACTAGGTCTTTCCGATCCAAACCGGGATATATCGTAATGTGCACCCATCGTTGCCATGAATTCAATTCCGCAGCAAGAAGTTGCAAAAGGAAGTGGCCAGAGGGAATAACTTCTTGCCAAACCTATGGCTTCATCAAATGAAGTTGCAAAAAAACCAGATCCGCTATGTCCTTGCGGAGCCTCCACAATCGTTACTTCTTTCATAATTTCCAGTTATTCAAGTTTGTTGATTACTCTTCCCAGTTCAAAACTCCTTTGCGGATCACATAATAGAATCCGGAAAGCAGCAATGCCATGAACAATAACATTTCTACAAACCCAAACATTCCTAAACCCTTAAAATTTACCGCCCAGGGATACATAAATATCACCTCAACATCAAAAAGAACGAATAGGATGGCAACAAGAAAATATTTTACGGATATCGGCGTGCGCGCATCGCCCACGGATTCGATACCACATTCAAACGGATCGTCTTTTAGCTTGCTTTTCCTGCTTGGGCCAATTAAGTGCGTTACAATCATTGTGCCACCAATGAAGCCGGCAGCGAGGATGAATTGTACCAATATCGGCAGGTAATCAGAAGGGAAATATGAATTGTTCATTGAGTCAGTTATTCAGTTACTATCTACGAAATCAACGCGAAAATGTTGTCTGCGGTTACTTTCTTTCTGGTTTCTCAAAATTAGCCTTTGCAAATTTATCAATCAAATTCTTTACTTTATCTTTTGCCTAATTAGTATGATACTAAATAAGCCCCGGATGGCCGGGGCTTATGAACAAAAAATAGGAGGTTTGAACCTTATCGGATCACAATCTGCTTGGTAAGGCTTTGACCCTCGCCGGTTACTCTCAGAATGTATTTACCTGTCGGCAGATATCTTGTATCAATTTCAATGCGGCTGTCCAGAAGTCTTGGTGTCGTTGTTCTGATCACCCTTCCATAAATGTCAAAGATCGTTACGGCTGCATTGCGGATGTTGTCTCTTGACTCGATATAAACATAATTGCCTTCGCTTGGATTCGGGTAGATCACAACTTCGTTTTGCTCATTCGTTTTGAACTCGCGGGAAGCCGTGTCTGAATAGCAAGTCAGCAAATCATCGCCAAGCTGGAAAACCACTTGTGCTCTTGCCGAGTACTCGCCGGTTTTCAGAATTTTGATCAGGTTAGCAGTCGTATCCGACTCTGTTCCCGGCCTGCGCCACAGGAATTTCGCATCCAGATCTGCCGGTATGGAAGCCATAATGCTGAAAGGGCCTGACGGTTCAATAACCGGTTTAGGAATTTCAGGTCTGATGACGAGCGAAGAAGCGGCTGAATTTTCAGAAACACAGCCGAAGATATTTCTTCCCTTCACATAGTAATTACCGCTTTCCGCAATCTGTGCAGTTGCGCCGGTTGCCACCACTGTGTTTGATCCTTGTTTGTACCAGCTGTAAATGTCCGTTCCATCAGCCACGGAGAATTGGAAAGGAGAGTCAAAACAAGCCTGCTGATCGCCCTGTTGCTGAATCGTCGGCTGAACTGGTTTTGCACCATTATCCAGCACAACAACAGAAGTTAAAATTGAATTGCCAGCATTATCCTTTACGGTTGCGCGGTAAGTTCCTGCATCAGAAACCGTAATGCTGTTGCCGGTGGCGCCGTTCGTCCATTGGTACGAAGCGAAACCGGTTGGTAAAGTGATGGTAACAGCATTATTTTCAGTTACACAAGCTGCTTCGATATCAGGGATTGGAGCAGGGTTCGTTGGCGTAGCCGTTGAGAAAAAGTTAGCATCAAGGCTTTCATTCCAGGCATTTGCCAGGATCGTAAGCGCCCGGTTAGTACCCTCAAAATCCGATGGGCTTTCTCCAACAAAGTGCGTGTTATCACCGCGGTTGGGAACTAGTGGGTCCGTTTCAGGTCCAGGATATGTAGGATTAAAACGTGTATCTAAAACGGCATTCTGAGCAGCAATGATCTCAGGATTTATTGTAGAAGGGATCCTGTCACCCGCCGACGTTCTGGAAGTCCGGGCAATAACCCAGGTAATGCGCTTGTCCCCCGTTTCAGCACCCAACCTGTTCATAATGAATTGAAGATCTTCACGGTAAGACGCCGCAGGAGTTTTAAACAAAGCATCCGTTTCTCCCTGCATCCACAACACCGCTCTCACACCATATTGATTGCCATAATTTCTTGCAGCAATTCTCAGGTTGGCAAATGGCATTTGGGGAGGATAGACGAAACCGCCGTATTTATTTTTTGTAGTTAAACCCTTTGCGCTGCTCGCCCAGTTCTCGATGGAAGTTCCTTCCCAGGCTGCATTGATGAACAATATCGGAACATTCAGTTTCGCAACCAGCAAATCACCCAATACGCCCCAGCACCATGCCGACTGGCCTCTCGGAGACATTATTCCAAGGTCTCTTGATATTTTAGAAAAAGCGGGTGGGACAGGATCGGTCAAACGATCGACATCGTCATTGTTATAGTTTGAAATATACATAACGCGGTCATCCTGAGCGGATGGTCCCGGATATTTCTTTAATCCTTGTGCATTAGACTGTCCTGCGATGATAAAAACTTCGCCTACGCCTAACCTGGAAAGAATGTCGCGGCCAACAACTTTTCCATCTGAAAGTCCACGGACTTCGAGCGAATACCAGCCACCCATTAATGTAATATTTCCTTTAAAAACGCCGCCCTTCGGAGCTTGCTGCAAAGTTTCCCAAGGTGTCGGAAAGCCCTGACCTTCCACTACGGGCACGGCGCGGGCTTCAACTTTGTCCATCGGGACAGTAAATGTTCCTGTAACGGTTATCTCTCTCTGCCCCCTAACACTTTGCTGATATACAGCCTGGAAAGCCGGTGAAGTGATTCGGATTTGCGAGAAAGCTGTTGAAGATATAATACTGATTAACAGCAATGCCTTTGCCACAACCGGGAGAATAATTCTATAACGCATTGGAATTCTTAAACAGGGTAAAAATTTGTATATCTGATGGATGTTGGATTTATTCAACTTCGGCGTGTGCGCCATTACAAAACGGTCACAAATGTAAATGATTATTTTTGCTAAAATATCACTATTCCGTTTTTTTGATTACATCACTGGCGCTACGACCGTTTACTGAACGATTATCAGCTTCTGGGATGCAGTAAACGCCACTGAAACAATCCGCACCACGTACAAACCACTTGATAAGCCCTGGATATTAAAGAATTGCTGACTGTCAAATTTCTTTACTGTGAAGGTTCTGTGAATAACCCCGCGGCTGTCGATGATCTGAACTTCGGCGTTATTCAGGTTTTGTAATGTTTCAATAGTGATCTTGCCGTCGACAACCGGGTTTGGATAAGTAACGAAACCTGGATTCCGGGTATCTGCAATAAAACTGAAGGGATCAGAAAAATCTGAAAAACAAGTTAACGTCGGGCTGTAAATTACCGTATTATTAACTACATAACTTCCCGACTGGATCGCTTTCAATGTTGTTCCGTTTTCGGTCAGTTCCTGTCCGTTAAGCTTCCAGACGTGATCTCCTGAATTTAAATTGTTTTCTGCCAGCAACGTAAACACACCGATCTGCTTAATGGTCGGCCGCGTAGGCGTAGGCTTTACATCCACCTGGATTGATCTTGAGAATGGTGAGTAACAGCCTTTTTCATCCCGGACCCTGGCGGCATAGTTGCCCGTTGTATCTGCCTGAATGCTTTCGCCTTCTTCCAGGGTGTTCCAAAAGAAAGTATTTCCTAATGTTGCCTTCAACACCACAAAGTCACCGTCGCAGAAAGTAGTGGCGCCTTCCGCAGCAATATTCGGAGCTGGCGGCAGGGCAAGTGTTTCTGTTGTGATCTGGTTACTGGGATCAGAAAAGCATTGGAACTCGTTGATCGTTTGCACGGAGAATGTTCCGGGCGTGGTCACTTTCAATGATTGTGTCGAAGCGCCATTGCTCCATAGGAACGCCGCCGCCGGTGACGATTGCAGATTAACGCTAAGGTCTGCGCAGAAAACCGTAGGGCCGTCAGCGCGGATTGTTGGCGTTTCAGGAAGAACATTCGCCACAACCCTTACCACGGGTGACACCGGAGAAACACAACCGTTTTCATCTTTCGCAGCAATTGTAAAATTACCGGAATTGCGGATCTCGATTTCCCTGCCGGTTTCGCCGTTGCTCCACACATAAGAGAACGCTTCGCTGCTTCTTAATGTCGTATAATCCCGGAGGCAGAATGTGGTTGGGCGAAGTGCAGTGATGGCTGGTGTTGCAGGAAGAGCATTTACTTTCACCGCTATCTCGTCCGAAGTTGATTCACAGCCATTGGAATCACGCTGTTTCAAAGAGAATGTGCCTGAGGCAGTCACCGTAATCGCTTTTGAAGTTGCGGCTGTGCTCCATATGTTCCCGCTATCATAGTTGGAAGTCATGATCAAATTCTCACCCTGGCAAAAAGTAGTGTTGCCGCTCAAAGCAACCACAGGCTTTTGCGGTAATGCATTAACCTTAATATTAACAGGATCAGAATCAGGGGAATAACACCCAACTTCATCCAATGCTCTTACCCGATATTCACCGGAAGATTTTACGACAATGGTCGATGTGTTTCCGCCGTTTGACCAGGCATTTTTCAACTTTGAGTCGGAAGTAAGGCTTACTTCGCCACCATCGCAGAATTCGAGCACGCCCGAGGCCGCGATCTTTGGTTTTGGTGGCAGGGGCGAAGTGGAAACCGTCATTGTAATCTTGTCGGACGTCGATTCGCAGCCATAAAAATTTCTGGTTGTAACAAAATATTCTCCACCTGTGGTCACAGGCACGCGATCGCTGGTGGAGCCGTTGCTCCATCTGATGTTTTCAGAAGTGTTGGATATCAATGTCGCGGTGTTTCCAAGGCAAACCGGATTGCTTCCTTCAAGCTGTATAATCGGCTTATTAGGTTGAATGTTGTCATTGATCCTGATATTCGGAGAGAAGATATAACGTCCTTTTCCATCGCGGGCGCTCACGCTATGCGTGCCGTTTCCAACCTGGGTATTGCTTGAATTCGAACCATTGCTCCAGCTGAATTGGGAAAGACCAACATTGTCGGCCTCCAGGTTGAGGTTACCATTGCCAGCGCAGGATGCGCTTACCCTTAACGGCCTAACGCCTTGGTATGGGTTTGAGTTTGCAAAAAAGTTATCGTTCAGTTGCTGCGCCCAGGCATCGCCCAGCTGCCTCAGCCCGTCATCCTTGAAGTGAACGCCTTCACCTTCTGCCGGACGTGGGATTTGGAGCAAATCTGTGTTCGGTCCCTGGAATACGTTAGGGACATTATTGATAACCCGTTGCTGTCCGTCCGTAACACGGGAAGTTGCCCCGAGCCGGTTATCATAAGAAGTAATTGAGACAACCCACGAAATGTTTTCACCAGCATCGTTTCTGCTGGTTTCAATCACTTTTTTTAGATCGTTGAAATAGGAATCGGTAGTTGTTGATGGTGCATAGTTATCAGACTCGCCTTGTTGCCAGAGAATCCCTCTTAACCCAGTGATGGGCGTCAGGCGCTGAATAACATTCCGAAGATTTCCATATGGCATTCCGAATGGTTCATAATTGACTGCCGCATATACGGATTGTGTCGGTCCATCTATACTCTCTTTCCAGTTCCGGACCGCAGTTCCTGTCCAGGCTACATTGAAGAATAAAACGGGCACCTGGAGTTTGTTAACAAGCTGATCGCCAAGCCGTCCCCAGCTCCATGCAGACTGTCCACGAGGGCTGATCTTTGTCTCCGCATCTAGGTGAGAAAATTGTGGATGACGGTCATAAGTCTCAGGAAAAGGCTGATTATAGAGTCTGTTTACGGTGCTTACACGGTCGTCCTGCGCACCTTGTGAACCGAAATGTTCGAAACCTTCTGCATTGGACTGGCCGGCAATAATAAACACTTCGCCTATGCCTACATGGTCTATCCGGGCAGGTTCACCGAGCTGCTGGTCGCCATTGAAAGCGCGTACATAAAGTGTATACCAGCCTCCTGTCCCTTCGATGGCGCCTGTGTACAAGCCACCCTGCGGATTGTTCGAAATTTCTTTCCAGTCAGTGGAGATCCCTTGCCCGTTGATGGCTTCTAGCCGCGCGTCAATGCGTGTAGTGATTTTTGTGTATGTGCCTGAAATGTAAATGTTGGCGCGATTGCCCTTATCCCGTTGAAAGACAGCTCGATCTGTTGGAAAGTCAATGTTTACTTGTGCAGAAGAGGTGAACGAAAGAAAGATTAATCCTACCCAGAACAAGTATGGTAGATAGTGCTTCATGAGTAATATAATTCATTAGAATAACTCCTTAGACACACAAATTGCATCAATTGGTTGCCTGTTTCAAGAAAATATTATTTTACGGACAACGGCAAATTGATGAGGTTCCATATCTGATCTTTCAATTGTTCAATTCCTTCTTGGGTAATTGCAGAAATGAAAATACTGGGTATGGATGCTGGAATTTGTGATTTTAAATCGGCGCGTTCCTCTTCGGAAAGAACGTCAGTTTTTGAGATCGCGAGAATGCGACTCTTATCGAGAAGGGAAGGATTGTATATTCTTAACTCTTGGAGCAATGTTTCGTATTCGGCGTTAATGTCTTCACTGTCAGCCGGAACCATGAACAGTAAGATGGAATTTCTTTCTATGTGTCGTAAAAAACGCAACCCAAGGCCTTTTCCTTGTGATGCGCCTTCGATAATGCCGGGAATGTCGGCCATCACGAAGGATTTGTAGTCCCGGTAAGAAACTACGCCCAGGTTGGGCACCAATGTAGTGAAAGGATAATCAGCGATTTCCGGCCGTGCAGCCGAAACAACGGAAAGCAATGTGGACTTGC
Organism: Dyadobacter sp. CY327; assembly: GCF_021390415.1. NCBI lineage: Bacteria > Pseudomonadati > Bacteroidota > Cytophagia > Cytophagales > Spirosomataceae > Dyadobacter > Dyadobacter sp. CY327. The sequence goes on from NZ_JAJUXJ010000001.1 coordinate 293,458, forward strand.
CTGCATTTGGGAAACCAACAAGGCCAACATCTGCTAACACCTTCAATTCCAGGATAATCCAGGCTTCGAGGCCAGCTTCTCCTGTCTGCGCATGTTGCGGAGTCTGATTCGTGGCTGATTTGAAATGGTCGTTACCCATTCCACCGCGACCGCCTTTCAGCAAGATCACTTCCTGACCGTCTTCCGTAATTTCAAAAAGTTGTTCACCGGTTTCGGCATTTTTGGCGATGGTGCCTAGCGGCACTTCGAGGATAATGTCCTTACCGATCGAGCCTGAACGTCTTCCGCCTTCGCCGCCTTTTCCGTCAAAGGCTTTGATGTGCTTGGTGTATTTCAGGTGGAGCAATGTCCATAGCTGGCTATTCCCTTTCAGGATTACGTGACCGCCGCGTCCGCCGTCGCCGCCGTCCGGCCCGCCTTTTTCAACGTGTTTTTCCCTTCTGAAATGCAGTGAACCCGCACCACCAGAACCGGAGCGCACATTAATTTTGACGTAATCAATAAAGTTGGAGGAAGCCATGTGTATAGTGAATGAGTAAATTATTTAATGGTAACCGTCGAAATTGCTTTGGTAATTTCTCCAAAAATGAAATCAATCTCACCAATTCCGTCGATCGCGACAAATTTGCCTTGTTCCTGGTAATAGTCAGCAACCGGTTTGGTTTTGCTGTTATATTCCTGAATGCGTTTGCTGATCAGTTCTTCATTCTGGTCATCAGGACGGCCGGAAGTCTTTCCACGGTTAAGCAAACGAGCAAGCAGCTCATTATCGTCTACAACCAGTGCAATCATTACAGAAATACTTTCATTGTAGCTGGCCAGAAGCTGGTCAAGCGCCTCCGATTGCTTTACAGTCCGCGGGAATCCGTCGAAGATAAAGCCGGCAGCATCCCGGTGCTCTTTCAGCTTATTGTCGATCATGCCGATCACCACCTCGTCAGGAACCAAAATGCCCTGATCCATCAATGTTTTTGCTTGAAGGCCCAATTCTGATCCTGCCTGGATTTCTGAACGCAGCAGATCACCTGTCGAAAGGTGTATCAGTTTGTATTTAGCAATAATATTTTCACTTTGAGTGCCTTTACCTGCACCCGGAGGGCCAAACAGTATAAGATTCAGCATAGTTGCAAAAAAAATTGATGTCGCGGTGGAATGGTGTTTTTCGGCAAATTTACAATTCTAAATAAATGCTAGCCTAATAGTTAGTAGTATTTTTACAATAAAAAATCCTCCTGATGGCTTAAAATCAGGAGGACATGGAATATTTTTTAGAATAAATCAGGGAATAACGACCCGTTTGACGGCTCCGTCTTCATTTTGGACAACGGTTACGAAAACGGTTCCTTTTGTATTTTTCTTTAATTCAACCTGCCCCACAAACTCACCCTCAAAGTCCTTGATTTCTTTCTTTCCGACTTCTTTTCCTTTTGTATCTGTAACAATTACACTCACATCGCCTTTTTGCGGAACGCCGAATTTAAGGTTCAGGACACCATTATCAGGATTATTTGTATAAGCAGTCAGCGAACGCACGCTTGCCGGTTTCACGACTTCCTTATTCCAGAATTCACCCATTTCATTTCCAAAATGCTCCATATCACGCATAAGCATTTTGGTCTTTGGTTTCCATTCGTTTTCAAAAGTCCGCATATGCTTTTTGAGATTCTCGGTATTGAATTCAAAATCATTGGAAAAATCGCCTTTCCAATGGTAAGCCAGCGGCTCCCGGTCATCGCGGTGGTCAATGATCACCTTGCGCCGTTTTTTTGCGACCATATCCTCATCGCCGTCATCAATGGTCACCGAAACCATCTGGTTATTTTTCTTTTTATCAACACCTAATGAGTCCAGGACTTTGTCCACAAACTTATCCCGTTCGTCGTCCGTCATAGCGCCCACGCGATAACTCCGCTCCTTGCTCTCCGTTTTGCCATCCTTTTCCCCGGTAACCTTGATTCGAATGGTTGCCTTTTCCTCCTTTCCGGGTTTTTCCGGTTTATCTTCCTGTGCCTGTGCTAACATTGCAGTTGCGCCGGTAAGCAGCAATGACAACATGATTTTGTTTAAAAAAGAAGTCCTCATAAGTGAGATTAGGTTATGTGTATGAATGAATTACAAAATTATCAGAAGCGATTTTCAGTGGGTGTTAAATTTTGTTAAAAACAAGATTGACCGGGGCGGATACGTTAAATTTGTTTTCAGCAAGAATGTCGGTGGATATGGCGTGCGCGTTGCACCGGAGAATCTAAATTTATGACGAAGAGGAAAATTCAGATAATAGTCGGCTTAATGTGCATTGCGCTCATAGGCCTTATTGGATTTCAATGGTATTGGATCCGTGAGGCGATTGCAATCCGCAATGAGCAGTTCAACCAAAAGGTTTCAGAGTCTGTACAGCAAGTGGTGCATCGTCTCGAAAAGCAGGAAATGATGTATCTGCTGCAACGTAGGATTGAAACCGAACAACAGAAAAGCAAGCTGAACCGTATTACCCAGCTGCGGCATACGCCCATCAAAAAGACGCCGGCGGTCAAAACCAAACCTGCCCGTGAGCTCGCTCAGCGAACGCAGCCCCGCATGGAGATCGCAATCGGGCCCAATGGCGAGGAAATTCATTATCAGATCATTACCGAAGCCGTTCCTACGGATGTGCTCAGCCCCAATTTCCGGGTGATGGTGGAGCACCAGCAGCAGATTATGGAAGAATTTTTCCAGGCTCAGCAATACGGCGCAGCCGGAATTGACGAATTCATGCGCAGAAGATTAGACGACGAAAGGCGCCTGGGCAATGCATTCAGGGGAATGCAGGATAGTGATGCCAAGAAATATCAGACAGGCAATGGAATGTATCCCGATTCATCTCAGAGAAGGATCGCAAACCGCCAGGTGGCTATTCCCGAGTCAAGAAAAAACGGCAAAACCACTAATGCTGTGATCAGCGATGCAGAACCCGATCGGGCATCATTGCTGAAAGAGGTAATGAAGGATTTTATTTATACCAAAAGACCTATTGAGCAGCGCGTTAACCGTTTCTTGCTGGATACATTATTAAAAAAGGAATTTGTTGAAAGCGGCATCACGCTACCCTACGAATTTGCCGTGAGGGGCCGGTCAGACAACAGCCTGATCTTTTCCACGGCAAGCCTCAGGCCGAGGGAATGGGAAGAAAAGTCTTACAAAGCGGATCTTTTTCCCAGTGAGACTATTAATGCACCTAATTCTTTATATGTATACTTCCCTGATCAGCAAAAGTACATTCTGAGCAATATGGGAGTAATGTTTGGTGGTTCTGGGATCTTGATAATCGTCATTATGGCCTGCTTTTACATGGCGGTTACTACAATCTTGCGTCAGAAGAAGCTTTCCGACATTAAAAATGACTTTATCAATAACATGACCCACGAGTTCAAAACGCCGATTTCAACCATTGCATTGGCAGCGGAAATGGCGCAGGAAAACTCGTCGGCGATCCAGCAGGCCGCAATCGGTTCGAGGCTCGACCGGTATCTGGGCATCATTAAGGAAGAAAATAAAAGACTGGGAACGCATGTCGAAAAAGTGTTGCAAATGGCGCTTCTTGATAAAGGACATGTTAAATTAAAGATCAGCCAGGCGGATGTGCACGACCTGATCGGTAAAGCTTTAAATGCGCAGAGTGTCCAGATAGAGCAGCGCGACGGTGAGATCGATCTGGATTTCGAAGCGACGCATGAAGTGGTTTCAGGCGATGAAATTCACATTTCAAATGTCCTTAATAACCTGATTGACAATGCTATCAAATACTCGCCTGAGAAACTGCACATCCGCATCAGGACCTGGAATGAGAATGATGGCATTAACATTGCCATTTCCGACAGCGGAATTGGCATGGGCCGGGAACAGCAGCACCGCATTTTTGATACATTTTACCGCATTCCCACCGGTAATGTGCATGATGTGAAGGGTTTCGGGCTGGGATTGAGCTATGTTAAAAAAATGGTGGAAGCGCATGATGGAACCGTTCACGTGCAAAGCAAACCAGGCGAAGGCAGCACATTTACAGTCTGGCTGCCCATTAGCAAAGAGGAACAATTAGTTTAGAAATTTCGTCGGCAACGCCTAACTTGCCATCTTTTTAGATGACCAACCGCGGTTTGCGGGAAATTTCAGATTATACAATGATTTCCAAAACATATGCCCCCCAGGAAATAGAGGATAAATGGTATTCCTACTGGATTGAAAACAAGTTCTTCAATTCAAAACCAAATCCTGATAAGGAACCTTACTCAATCGTAATTCCTCCCCCAAATGTAACGGGCGTGCTGCATATGGGGCATATGCTCAATAATACGATACAGGATATTCTGATCCGGAAAGCCCGTATGGAAGGCAAAGAAGCCTGCTGGGTGCCTGGAACCGACCATGCTTCTATTGCCACGGAAGCCAAAGTGGTTGCGATGCTCAAAGAACGCGGTATCAACAAACGTGACCTTACCCGCGACGAGTTTTTAGAATATTGCTGGGAATGGACGCATAAGTATGGCGGCATTATCCTCCAACAATTGCGTAAGCTGGGCGCTTCCTGCGACTGGGATCGCACGCGCTTCACGATGGAGCCTGATTTGTACGATTCGGTTATCGACGTTTTTATTGACCTCTATAATAAAGGAGACATTTACCGCGGTCACCGCATGGTGAACTGGGACCCGCAGGCACGGACGACGGTCTCGGATGAAGAAGTGATCATGAAGGAGGTGAATCAAAAATTGGTTTACCTGAAATATCCCCTTGTAGATGAAATCGGCGAAGCGCTTACGGACGAAGCGATCATTATTGCCACCACGCGTCCGGAAACCATTATGGCTGACGTCGCCATTTGCGTAAACCCGCACGACGAGCGTTACAAGCATTTGATCGGTAAGCAAGTTGCTATCCCGCTGATCAACCGCACCATTCCGATCATTGCCGACGAATATGTGGAGATGGAATTCGGAACTGGCTGTTTGAAAGTGACGCCTGCGCACGATGCGAACGATTATGTGTTGGGCAAAAGACACGATCTGCCGGTTATCGATCTGCTCAATGAAGATGGCACATTGAATGAGAAGGCTCAGATTTTGGTTGGTGAAGATCGCTTCGTAGCGCGTAAAAAGATCATTAAGCTGCTCGAAGAATCGGGTAATCTGGTTAAAACAGAAGAATATAAATCCAATGTAGGCCATTCCGAGCGGACCAATTCGGTGATCGAGCCGCGGCTTTCGGAGCAGTGGTTTTTAAAAATGGATAAAATCAGCAAGCCTGCACTGGAAAATGTCATGAATGACACGGTGCAGCTGATTCCTGCCAAGTTCAAGAACACGTATCGGCACTGGATGGAGAATGTTCATGATTGGAATATCAGCCGTCAGCTTTGGTGGGGCCACCGCATTCCGGCTTATTATTTGAAAGACGGAACGACCATTATAGCAAAATCCAAGCGCGATGCATTGCATAAAGCGCAGCATGAATATCAGCTATTCGCATTGACAGAAGAGGACATTGAGCAGGACCCGGATGTTTTGGACACCTGGTTTTCAGCCTGGCTGTGGCCGATTACTGTTTTCAACGGCATTAAGGAGCCGGATAATGCGGACATTAACTATTATTATCCTACCAACGACTTGGTTACTGCACCCGAAATTCTCTTTTTCTGGGTGGCGCGGATGATCATTGCGGGATATGAATACAAAGGACAGTATCCGTTTAAGAATGTTTATCTCACGGGAATTGTACGGGATAAGCAAGGGCGAAAAATGTCGAAATCACTCGGCAACTCGCCCGATCCGATCGATCTGATCAACCAGTATGGTGCCGATAGCATTCGTACGGGCATGCTTTTCAGCTCACAGGCAGGCAATGACCTTCCTTATGATGATAAGTTGGTTGAGCAAGGAAGGAATTTTGGTAATAAAATATGGAATGCATTCCGTTTGGTTGAAGGTTTCCAGGTTTCCGACAGCATATCAGCGCCCGCGGGTTCGCAATTGGCGATCCGGTGGTTTGAAAGTAAACTGAACCAGACCATTCTGGAAGTGCAGGATCATTTCTCCAAATTCCGCATTTCGGATGCCCTTAACTCGGTTTATAAACTGATCTGGGATGATTTCTGCGCGCAATATCTGGAAATGATCAAGCCTGGCTTCGAGCAGCCGATCGATAAGCAGACTTACGATGCAACATTGGAATTTTTCGACCGGTTAATGCGCCTTTTGCATCCGTTCATGCCATTTATTTCAGAAGAAATCTGGCAGAATATTATTGAAAGAAAAGAAAAGGATTCCATTTGCATTGCTCCATTCCCGCAAGCCGGCAACATTGATCAGTCACTGCTGAATGATTTTGAAGTGCTTTTTGAAGTGATATCTTCGATCCGGAATTTAAGGAATGCAAAGAATATTAGTCCAAAAATTGCGCTTCCACTGGCTATACGCACGGATAACCAGGCGCGTTACTCGGGATTGGAGCCATTAATACTAAAACTGGCGAATGTTGAGAACATTGGCTATGTGACCGACGAAGGTGAAGGAACTGCATTCCGGGTGAAATCGGATGAGTTTTTTGTAAACCTGGCGGATGAGCTCGATGTGGAAACGGAGCGTGAAAACCTGCAACGCGAATTGGAATACACGCAAGGGTTTCTGGATTCGGTGATCAAGAAATTATCCAACGAACGCTTTGTCCAAAATGCAAAAGGCGACATTGTGGAGAAGGAACGGCAGAAGCAGGCGGATGCCGAAGCCAAGCTGGAAACATTGAAAGAAGCGCTTGCAAGGTTGGGTTAGTGGTAGTTTTCGTACCTTTGCGCGATGCAGACTACGCAAAACAAATTTGAGCAATTCAAGCTTAATCGTCAATTACTCAATGCCATTGAAGAAGCGGGATACACCGAGCCAACGCCCATCCAGGAACAGGCTATTCCGCTTGCTTTATCCGGACAGGACATTCTGGGCATAGCCCAAACAGGCACAGGCAAAACCGCCGCTTATACATTGCCGCTCTTAATGCGGATCAAATATGCCCAGGGCGAGCACGCCCGGGCATTAATTATGGCTCCTACGCGCGAGCTGGCCATGCAAATTTCAGAAGCCATCGCGCAGCTGAGCAAATACACCGACATCCGTACAGTTGTGCTTTTCGGTGGAGTAGGAGCAAAGGCACAGATCGAGGCGATACGGAAAGGCGTTGACATCATTGTGGCCACGCCCGGCAGGTTCATGGATCTTTATTTTCAGGAAGAGGTCATTGTCAAGCATCTGAATGTGATGATCCTGGACGAAGCCGACAAAATGATGGACATGGGCTTCATGCCGCAGATCCGGAAATTGCTCGAAATCATTCCCACAAAAAGGCAGAATATGCTTTTCTCAGCCACATTCTCGGATAAAGTGGAAAGGCTGTCCTTCGAATTTCTCGAATTCCCAACGCGCATTGAAGTAACACCTCAGGCCACAACGGCCGAAATGGTTTCCCAGTCCATTTACGAATTGCCCAATTTCCGAACGAAAATTAATCTTTTGACTCATTTACTGAAAGATCGGGAAGCATTCAACCGCGTCTTGATTTTTACGAGGAGCCGGGAAGTTGCCGGATTGGTCCATCAGAATCTGCTAGATAGGGTGGTGCGTGAGGATGAATTGAAAGTAATCCATGCCAACAAAGGACAGAACACGAGAACCAATGCAATGGAAGCATTTAAAGAAGGTTCCGTGCGCGTAATGGTGGCAACGGACGTGGTAGCCCGGGGCATTGACATCACGGAAGTAAGCCACGTCATCAATTTCGACGTTCCGCTGATTTACGAAGATTACGTGCACCGGATCGGCAGAACGGGCCGTGCAAACCGCATTGGACAGGCCATTACATTCATGACCATGGCCGACGAATATCACATACGGAAAATCGAAAAAATGATCCGCATGGAAATCCCGCGGATGGAGTTGCCTGAGGATCTGGAAGTCGCTTCAACGCCCGTTACAGAACGCCAGGACATGCTGAGGGAGATAGATAACCAAAAAAGAAAGGAAGATCCGACGTTTTTGGGAGCCTTTCACGAGAAGAAAAAAACGTATCGCCCGGCGCAGAAACAACCTAATAAAGGAGGGTCAAACCGTCGTAATTCGTCCGGAAGAAGTAAACGGAAATAATGCAATACTATTTAGATAAAACCGTTTAACTTGGACAATAGAAAACCTGTTTCTCTATTAAAGTCACCTATGAAAGAGTCCGTTGTTATTTGGCTTGCTATTCTTATCCCAGTATTTGGCCTTGCACAAAACACCCATCTCGCGAGTGCCGGACCGAATACAGATACGAACCTTGCCCAAAAAAAGCCCTTAGATTTAAAAGAAAGACGCGTACTCCCGCTTTTTGGGGAAGTCAGCAAAACCTCTGATCAGATTGACGAGGAAATTCGTTTTTTGAGTGAATGCGACAAGTCATTTACAACTCGCGCTGAGGCGAGCAGCTTTTTTACCGCACGTGCTTGGGAATATTTGCAGGAAGGAGCATTGGATACCGCTTGCTATCGCTTCAATCTCGCACATTTGCTCAATGATAAAAATGTGGAAGCATATTGGGGCCTCGGCGTTATTTCCTACCAGCGCGAAAACTGGGTGGAGGCCAAGAGAATGCTAAGCCGGGGAATTGGTTTGCAGGGTGAAAATGTGCCGCTGCTTGTCGATTTGTCAACCGTTGATCTGAAATTATACGCGATAACAAGCCGAAAGGAAGAGCTGGATGAAGCAGCCGAACTGCTTAACAGGGCCACTGCAATAGATTCTACTTATGCATTAGGCCAATACAACCTGGCTTTGTTACATTATAATCTCAATGATCTTGATAAATCGTGGGAGCATTTGCATAAAGGAAGATCGCTCGATTTTAACCAGATGAACCTTGATTTTGTGGAGCTTTTAAAAGCCAGGAAGCCAGATCCGCAAGGTTTCTTCAAATAGGATTTCAATGTGATATACATAAAAAAAGTCTCCCGCGAAGGAGACTTTTTTCGTTTGTGATGAATATGCTTTCTTTTATTTGAAGAAGAAGCCTGTTGGCGCAACATTCACTTTTACTGAATCAACAAGTGATCCGTCTGCGCGGTAACGGAGCGCATAACCTGCCTGCGCGAACGAAGGCGTTACACCTGCATACAAAAGCCCTTGCGTAGGGTCAACTGCCAAACCTGTGAAAATTCTCTTGATTAATGGCGTCGTAACATTCACCTGCGCGTCGCTGATGCCGAATTTATAAGTTCCTCCATGTTCGCCGGCAGCATCAAAGTATGACAGAACAAAGAAAACCGTTCTCTTATCCGGGCTGAAAGCAAAGTTGGATGCAGATTTGGTCGCATCGCTTCCCAATGACAATGTAGCGTCTGCATTGTAAGAATCAGGGTTCATTTTAATGACCTTAATGCCATCATTTACCCAAAGTTTTCCATCCGCATCAATCCCGATTGGGTTTGGTGCGTTTTCAAATGAAATTGATTTATCAATTGCGTTTGTGGTCGTATTGATCACCGTCAACGTTGTGCCGCCGCCATAGGAAACCGTTCCCACAAACAACTTGCCGTTATTCAAAACCAGATTTTCCGGCCCGCCCGATGTGATCTCGATTTGGTCAACCACTTTATTGGTAACTAAATCAACGACAGCTACATAACCCGTCGTGAATTTGAAATCGGCATTGGTTCCCCAGCAAGACACATATGCTTTGTTGTTGGTCCCAAAAACCACTTCCCGTGGATTCTCAATTTCCGGAGCGCCAATGGTCGCAATTCTCTGGAAAGTGTTGCTGTTGACAATCTCAACCTTATCCTGGCCGGCAGACATATTGTCCACAAGAATGATCCCGGTTGCGTCCAGGGCCACATAATCCTGCACGCCGCCTTTCAATGTAGTCCCGTTTGCCGTGTTGAAAATGTCAATCTCCGCAGTGGTTTGTTCTCTCGTAAAGAACGAGATCGCTCCGTTATTTTGAGAGAAATTCCCTTCATTCACCACAAAAACACCCTGGATATAATCACCCTTCGGAGCCGGGTCGCTTTGGTTACACGACCATGCGAAAAGAGACAAAGAGGTAAGAGATGCTAATCTGAATAACTGTTTTTTCATTTTTTGCTTTATTAGTTGTAAAGTTTTTGCCACATAACCTCTTGTAAAACATTACTTTGCGGAATGTGGCGGGTCATAAATTAAAATTAAACTTAATGCAAAGCTTCTGCCAGGCATTGCATTGTTTCTTACATTTAGATAAAACGTGTTTGCCAGATTATTGATCTGTCCCTGCAACCGCATTTTTATTTTATCCCAGACAAAAGTATGTTCTGCCAGCAAATTTGCGAGCGAATATCCTTCTAAAAATTGCGTATTATCAAATGTGCTGAAACGCTTGCTGATCGTCTGCGCCTGACCTGTGAGCCTCGTATTTTTATATTGGATAAATGCATTCAAATTTCCTGAATGCATCGGCACAAATACAAGCTGCTTGCCGATAATATCCGAGGAATAGGCATCATAAGCTTTTTCCTGAGCGCTTTTATTGAGCGCATAACCCAGGTTGATGCCTGATTTCCAGTCATTTATCTGATGTCGCCACCCAGCCTGCGCTTCAATGCCACGCGCCAGCACCTGCTGCAAGTTTTCTACACGGTAACTTTGCGTAGGATTCCAATAAGTCCAGTCCTTAATGCGGTTGTGATATGCCGTCAGGGAAGCTGAAAATGTTTGGTTAGCATCGATAACAATGTTTTGTTCGAGGCTAACTTCTTTGTTCCACCCGTTTTCCGGCCTGATATCCGGGTTTCCGAGTTCTTTCCAGAAGCGTTCATTCAATGTAGGCACGCGGTAACTTCTTCCTATTGAGCCTTTTAATTTCAGATTATGGGTTTCTTTTTGGACTATAAAATAGTCTGCTCCTAATGAAGGCGTGAATGGCGGATCAAATTTAGTTACAAATGCCTGCCTTAAATTCCCGGAAATGACCAGTCGGGCGGTGGCCTGCCAGCGCGTTAACAGAAAAATGTCACCTCTGTTTTCTGTCACCAATGCTTTATCATAGCCAGCGACCTGGGCGCGGTAATGTGCCCATTCGCCTCCTGCTTTAATTTGAATTGCATTGAATTGAAAATCGCGTTCAACACGGTTTGAAAACTTGTCTGTTACCGCATGGTCCAGCTGACTATAATCACCTTTGGCATAATCAATAATGTCTCTCACCCACGAAGTGCGGATCGTGAAGTCTTTAAATTGATAGCGTAACATCGTCCTGTAAGCCTCCGTTAAAGTCAGTTCGCGCCCAGCTTTGTCTTCCGGTGTTAACGTGAGCCGGTTACGGGTTAGCCATACATGCGCCGAAATCTGATGATCATTTTTTGAATTGAAAAACAAATCCTGCACCAGACCTCGCTGGAAAGAAGTGGATGGCAAAACAGTATATTGATTTCGCTCGGTGTATGGAAAATCGTTGTTCATACGGCCGTCATACACATTTGTCTTGCCTGAAAAGCTCCACTGATCACTGATCACCGCCGCATAGCGTGCTGTAACCTGGGTCTGGTGGTTGTTGAAACTTTCCTGCTGCCGGCCGATTGAAAGCTGCAAAGGCTGGGTCGATGGAGCGCTTCCCAGCAAAATACTCCCTCCCACGGCATCACTGCCGACAATGCTGGCAGCAGATCCATATTGGACAGAAAGCTGATCAAAACCGGTAACTGGGATGGTTGAATAATCTGTCTGGCCAAGGATAGGAGAATTAATGTTCAAACCATTCCATAACACAGCGGTATGGTTAGCCGACGTTCCGCGGAAAGAGGCCGTATTAAGCTGACCGGGGCCGTAATTTTTGAATGCAATCGGCGTGTAAAGCGAAAGCAGCTCGCTGATATTCTGGAAGCGGAAAAGATTCAGAGACGCTGAATCGAACTTTTGGATTTTGAGCCCGCTCATGAATTTTTCAGGAACAAAACCCTTTACGGTAACAGGTTCCAGGCGAATGCTATCCGACTGTGCAACGAGCATTTCCGGACGGAAAAGCCATGTTGCAATGGTCAAAGCCAAAAAAAACTTCCGGTCAATAATCACCTGGTGTCAAATATGTAGCGTTATCAGCTTTGTTTTTCCTCCGAAAACAAAATTTGATAGATCAACTTCTGGCAGGTCTCCTGGCTCGTCTTTTTGGTCCGTGGCCTTCCCGTTCGAGGAACAGTGGCATAGGGGATTGGATCAATATAAACAGACTCACAGTTGCGGGGACAGCTTCCGGTTCAACGGAATTCCCTATTAAGCCTTCATGCCGCATTGAAGCAGCTTTCGGCGCCAAAGGTGCAAAGGTAGTGAATTGGCCGGATTTCCGACGCGGTAACATATCCTTTATCTTCTGTACGATATGCTTTATCTTTGGCCAAAATCCTGATCATTGTTGGCTGCTCCTGCTCAAAATCTGACTGTAACTTCTTCGCAAAAAGGCATTTATCTGATGCTCGGCGCGGCATTTTTCTTTTCCCTCACCTCCGCAATTTCCAAGTGGCTCGGCCGTGATTTCCACATTGTACAGCTTGTATTTTTCCGGAACATTGTTGGGGTTGTGTTTGTAGTCACCAGCATTTGGCGACGTCCTGTAAGGCAGCAGGGAGGCAAGCTGGGGCTGCTTATTTTCCGCGGCGTTGTGGGCACATTGTCGTTGTATATGCTTTTTTATGCGATACAAACACTGGGGCTTGGCCGCGCCTCCACATACCAATACACTTATCCCATTTTCCTCGCATTGCTATCCTGGCTGCTGATCGGCGAAACGCTCAATTCCCGTGAGTGGGCAGCTATTTTTGTTGGCTTTACCGGCATCCTGTTCGTTTTCCGGCCCGATCTTTCCATTTCGCTGCGGGACAATGCCTTAGGGCTCGGCAACGCATTGTTAACAGCAATTTCTTATTTGTCAATCAGGCAGTTAGGTGTTGTTTATGACTCACGCGCCATCATCCTTTCTTTTATGTTGAGCGGCATTGTGATGCCCATTATTTCCATGCTCGTCGGGACTTACTATCCTATGGAAAATCTGGATTTCCTGATTGGCACATTCACCTGGCCATCTCAAATTTCGCAATGGCTTGGCTTTCTGGCGCTCGGACTGACGGCGCTAGTGGGTCAGAGAATGCTGACGCAATCCTTCACATTTGACAAAGCCGGGCGCGTTGCTGCCATTGGTTATTCCAATATTCTGTTCTCAGTTCTGATCGGTTTTTTCATGGGAGAGGCCATTCCTTCATTCTCTATGTTCGCAGGCATGTTGCTGATCGTAGGAGGAGGAGTTATGGTTTCGCTGGCAAAAAGAAAGCCCGCTATGGCAGCCGATCCGGAATAAAGTCAGCCATTAAGCACAATTATTCCACCGTGAAATTTGTTCATTCATTGAAATCAAATGAAGTTATGAAAAGATCAGCTGCATCATTTTTTCTGTTTTTGGCCATCCTAACAGTGGCCTCGGGTTTCAGATCCGACAAAAACAGGCCCGCGGAAGGCATTCAATGGTTAACAATTGAAGAAGCCTACGCTAAAATTCAGCAAGAGCCCCGCAAGGTTTTGATCGATGTATATACTGATTGGTGCGGATGGTGCAAAGTGATGGACCGCGAGACGTTCAAAAATAAAGCAGTTGTCGAGTACGTCAACCGCAAATACTACGCCGTCAAGCTCGATGCAGAACAGAAAAAAGCCATCACATTAGGAGACAAAAAATTCGAATTTCTCTCCGAAGGCGGGCGAGGTGTACATCAACTCGCATTAGCTCTTACCAACAACCAACCCAGTTACCCCACCACCGTTTTCCTGGACGATAAATTCAACATGATCCAGCCCTTACCCGGCTACATGAAACCCAAAGAATTCCATCAGGTAATCACATTCATAGGAGAAGATTACCACAAAAAAGAAGCCTTCGATACTTATAAATCGAAGACTTACAATTTGCTTTTTACGGGAAGGTAAGTTCTTATTTATGCAGAACCAAAATCGCGGAGCGATGCTATATTGGTAGAAATCCTAAACCGTCTCTCCCTCCTGCATGCGCTCTGCGTTCTCTGCGATGCGTAGTCTTTCGATAAATTCTCCGATGTCACCTTCCATAACTGCGGGAAGATTGTAAACTGTGTAGCCAATGCGGTGATCGGTAATGCGGCTTTGCGGGTAGTTGTAGGTGCGGATCTTATCCGAGCGGTCGCCGCTTCCCACCATTGATTTTCTTTGCGAGCTGATGGCGTCGTTATGCTCTTTTAGTTTGATCTCGTACAGCCTCGAACGCAAAACACTCAATGCGCGGTCCTTATTTTTCAACTGTGAACGCTCATCCTGGCAGCTTACAACTAATCCGGATGGAATGTGTGTCAGACGGACCGCGGAATAAGTGGTGTTAACCGACTGTCCACCAGCACCTGACGATTGAAATGTATCTACGCGGACATCATTCATATTAATCTGGACATCCACTTCCTCTGCTTCTGGCAGCACAGCCACGGAGGCCGCTGATGTATGGATGCGACCCTGCGATTCAGTTTGCGGAACGCGCTGAACGCGGTGTACGCCCGATTCAAACTTCATTTTCCCGTAAACGTCCTCACCTTCAACTTTACAGATAATCTCTTTATATCCGCCGTTGGTGCCTTCGGTAAAATCCATGATAGAAGAACGCCAGCCCATTTTTTCAAAAAATCGCTGATACATTCTGAACATATCGCCCGCAAATATCGCAGCTTCGTCACCACCGGTTCCGCCGCGGACTTCGAGAATAATGTTGCGGCTATCATTAGGATCTTTTGGAATAAGCAGCTCTTTGATCGCCTGTTCGAGCTGCTCCAATTTTGGGGTCAGGTCGTCCAGTTCTTCTTTTGCCATTTCCCGAAGCTCTTCATCCTTTTCGGTCGAGATCAGCTCTTTGGTTCCGGCTATATCTTTTTGTAATTTCAAATAAAGGGCATACTGCTCCACGATCTTTCCCAGATCCTTATATTCTTTGCTTATTTTGGAATATCGGGCAGAGTCCGAAACGATTTCCGGTTGTATAATTTGTTGCGAAACTTCTTCGAAACGTTCTTTTATGGCTTCTAATTTATCGATCATCTTTATTGAATATCTTTGGCACCACGCATTCGGGGCACAAAGATACGCATTTTAGATAAATGAAGGTTTTCTGAGATATCGGCGGGCGTGTGAATTAGATGCTTTGGAATACTGTTACCCATTTATAATGTGCATGGAAATGAAAAAAATATTGGTTGTTGTGGCGCTGATCATATTTATGACGGGCTGCGATACGGGAAACCGCGTTGAGAATACGAAGGAGTTGTCTAACGAAATAAATGCGTCAAAAATAAAACGTGTGACCAACACGCAGCTTATTTATTCGGCCGATGCCTGGGGTAAAAAAATCGCTAAGATCGCTGAAAAGGCGCTGGCCAACGAATTGGAAAAGCATCCGGAAAGAGCCGGAGAAATCTGCCAGAAATTAGCCGAAATTCCGGTTGTTGCCGCATTGCAGAAAGAATATGGTGTTAAAGTTGAGCTTCTGGATATGACCGATCTTAAAAATCCGGACCTCGCGCCAAAAGAGCGGGAATTGCTGGACGCATATCTTTACAGCGCCAAAAGCAAATCCGTCGCCAGCGATAATCTCCAGCAACTCAGCGACACATTACTGGTCTACAATGTGCCCGTCCCCGTAGAAAGCATCATCTGCAAATCATGCCTCCCAAAAGACGAAACACCATTCGCAGTATGGCGACTATTGTTCAACAAAAAAGACATCATCAGAAAGCTGGATGCGAAGCAGTTGAAGGATTGATTTATGTCCGGAATGCTTTTTTAAAGAATTAAAGTAAAAATCGCTGTTCCTTTTCTCCATGCAAGCTTTTATTAATAAGACAATTCCGAAAGTTATTGAGAATGAGGTTTTAAAGGCTTTGTCTTTTTATCCTGAGTTACGGGAAACGCAGATTGATTTTGTTTTCAAGCGCAACATTAAGCGATCCGTTATGCAGGCGCAACCCAAAATTGGGACGATGTTTGGGACAAAACGGGGCTATAACATTAATATTAGTGCGCTTTTCCGGTTA
This sequence comes from Dyadobacter sp. CY327, assembly GCF_021390415.1. Taxonomy (NCBI): domain Bacteria; kingdom Pseudomonadati; phylum Bacteroidota; class Cytophagia; order Cytophagales; family Spirosomataceae; genus Dyadobacter; species Dyadobacter sp. CY327. Next base: position 309,575 of record NZ_JAJUXJ010000001.1, read on the forward strand.
ACTACTTCCGCGATCCCGATTCACCAGATCCCGCCGGACATTATGGTTGGCTGGATAGGCCACGAACTGGGTCATGTGATGGATTATGAAAACAGGGATGTTATAGGAATGATGCGGTTTGGGATTGGTTATTTATTTTCAACCAAATATATCCAGCAAGCGGAAAGAGTCGCCGACACCTATGCAGTGAATCATGGACTAGGAAGCTATATCGTTAAGACAAAGCATTTTATACTCAATCACGCGAGTTTGTCGGAGAAATATAAAAGCAAAATCGCCCGGCTGTATCTTTCACCGGACGACATTATGGAGCAAGTCAGAAAGCTGGAAGCTGCTCAGCTCAATGCTCAAAAAAAGGAAGATCAGGAGTAATTCCTGACAAAGGATTCAAATTCAAGAAAGTCTTCTTCTTTCATCACGCGCGGGATTTTTACCTGCCCACCGAGTTTTTTAGTCTCTTCGCTCCATTTATAGAAAATCTCTTCCGGGATCAGTTCCGTTTCGATCCCTTTCAAAGCACGTCCACGCGCTACATTATAGTTCTTATTATTTTCCCGAAGCGTTTTATCCAGTGATTCAGCAACTTTAATAGGATCCGGTGACTTATCACAACTTAAAAACCATTTGTGAATATAATCCTCTCCTCTGTGGACAGCTGCAACGATAAATTCTTTGATCACCACATCATATTCTTGTTCGAGAACCCGTAATGCATCATTCATCTGATTCACTGAAAGTTGCGAACCTACTACATTCAGAAAATGCTTGGTGCGACCGGTGATTTTTATTTCTGCTTTTGCCTTGTCTGTAATTTGTACCGTATCGCCGATCATATAGCGCCATGCACCTGATACTGTGGACAATAACAATACATAGTCGACATTTTCCTCTGCCTTTTCCAGAGAAAAAACAGGCGCTCCGGGTTTCACCAAACCGTTTTCATCCACATGGTCGCCATTGAAGGGCACAAATTCATAAAAGATGCCATTATCAGGAAAAAGCGCCATGGAGCTTGTATCAGGGCTTTTTTGAATAGCGATAAACCCTTCGGAAGCCAGATAGGTGTCAATGTAAATAAGCGGATGAGCAAATAATTGTTCAAGGCTCTTCCGATAAGGCTCAAATGCGACTCCACCGGTTGTATAAACCATCAGATTCGGCCATATTTCGTGAATGTTGTTCAACTTATTATGGCTGATAATCTCTTTCAGCATTAACTCAACCCATGCCGGAATTCCTGAAATGCATCCGATATCCCATTTTGGGGCTTCTTCTGCAATTCTTTTCACGCGCTCGTCCCAATCAGCAATATCTGCAATTTCTCTCCCCGGCTTGTAAAATCCGCCAAACCAGGTCGGCAGGTTACTGGCACTGATCCCGCTGATCTCACCTTCCTGGTGGTCGTCTTTCTGAATTAAGGAAGTGCTGCTGCCCAGCATTAAAATTTGTTTGGTAAAAAAATCACCTGGTAAATTGAATGCATGAATGTTCGTAATTTCTGAAATGCCTGCTTTCCTGATTGCAGTTAACATATCATCAGTGACAGGAATGTATTTGCTGGCACTTGTGGTCCCGCTGCTCAGCGCAAAATACCGCTGTCCGCCCGGCCAGGTCACATTCTGGTGGCCTTCAAGCAAATAGTGCCACCATTCACCGAACATTTTGTCATAATCGTGAACGGGCACTTTGTCCTGAAAAGCAGCAACAATATCATCAGCTTTCAGAAGCTCCGAAAAGTCATAAGCTTTACCAAAAGCGGTCAATCTAGCAGTTTCAAGCAGGTTTCGTAAAACTTTTTCCTGAGCTTTGACAGGATCAGGATCACTGGTAATCATTCCTGTAAAATCAATTGCCTTTTTTATCAGTTCTCCGATTACCGCCATGCTTAGTTGTGCTTTTAATTGACCAAAATCATTATTTGCTTACAACATGGTAAATTTCGTACCAGTCTTCGTGGCTTAGTTTTATATCCGATGCGCTTGCGCCATTTCTGATGCGTGTTTCCGAAAGTGAGCCGATAATGGGCAGAGTCCCCAGTCTCATCAGCCAGGCAACGGCAGTTTGCTCGATATTTGCATCGTATTTTTTACCGATCTCATCAAGTTTGGCCCTAAGGCGCACAGCTTTTTCTTCTGTTCCGTTCAGAATTTTTCCACCCGCGAGCGGTGCCCATGCGAGTGGCTTACTGAAATTTTGCTTGATAAAATCGATACGACCATCTTCAATAGCCGTCGTATTCATCAAATTCAACTCAATGTGATTGGTAACGATCGGGATCCTCAAATAGGAAGCTAGTAATTGATGCTGGAAAACGGTAAAGTTGGCAACGCCGATATGTTTCGTTTTTCCTGACTTTACAATTTCTGCAAGCGCTGTCGCTGTTTCTTCCGGATCGGCCAGAAAATCACTTTGATGCAGTAAAAAAATGTCGAGATAATCCGTCTTGAGGCGTTTCAGTGATCCGTTAATGCTGTTGACAATGTGGTCACGGGATGTGTCATAATAAGTCAGGTTTTTATCAGCAGATTTTCTGATCCCGCATTTGCCAAACAAGACGATTTCGTCTCTTTTAAAAGATTTATTCTGAACTACTTTCCCGAAATGCTCTTCAATCGCAGTATCTCCATAAACATCGGCATGATCAAAAGTGTTGATACCCAGTTCCAGACAGAGATTGACAGTTTTTTCAATTTGAGACGTGGTTTGGGCACCTTCGTCTGTCCACCTCCAGAAGCCGTAAATTGCTTCGGAAACTTTGGGGCCAGAGTCGCTTAAACTAACTTTTTTCATAAGGCGGATGTTTGAATGCTGGTGCAAAAATATCTATTTATCCAAACGTTTATCTTTTACGATCAGATAAATATCGTTTTCCAGTTCGAGATAACCGTAATCATACACAAAATGGTAAATGTTCCCTTTGAGTGTTGGGCGAATGCTGGTGATGAGATTAAAGTCGAATCCTTTGCCTGTCAGCAGGCTTTTTGTTGTTTTGATTTTGTCTTCGGGGCAGATTTCTTCCAGTATCCGGCGATTTTTCCGAAGCTGGTTGTTCATGGTCCTGACGATGTTATAAGAATCTGAATTTAACCGGTTATTGTAGCTGTTCCGGCACATATCCGAGCAGAATTTTTTATCTACCCTCCCCATCAGTGGTTTCCCGCATTCCAGGCAATTCTTCATTTTGTCAACGTTTATTCAGATCCGCTTTACGGAATCCGGTAAGTGTGCATATGTGATCTCTTAGTGCAATATAGCAAAATTACTTTTTCAGCGATAAACTAACGGATTTACCCGTTTGCAAACGGCTGCAAATGCTTGTACCTGACTGTAAATAGTTAATAACCGAATCGTATCCCACCGATCCAGCACATTTGCATTGTCGATTGATCACGATCGATTTGTAAGGTTAAGTATTCATTTTTAAACAAACGGAAATCATGAATTCAGTAAAGCTAATCGGAAATGTAGGGCGGGAAATTAATGTGAAGGAGTTTGAAGGCGGAAGAGCGGTAATTTTTTCGCTGGCAACGGATGAAAATTATATCAATAAGAACAAAGAGGAGGTCAAATCGACTTCATGGCATTCAATTATTGCGTGGGGACCGCTTGCGCAGCGTTGCGAAGCTATGCTTGAAAAAGGAAAAATGGTGTCTGTGGAAGGAAAACTTAGTTATCGCCAATATATGAATAAGGATAATCAACCGGTGCGGGCGGTGGAAATTGTGGCTTTTAAAGTGGAGGAGATTGTCAGAAAAGAGCCGCAGGAGGCGAATGCTTAAATAAATGCTGGCTGCAATGATCTAGCAGGGATGAGACAGAAACAGCCTGGTCTTAACAGCAGTGAAGTTATTAAGACCAGGAATGATGTTACAGGCTGTTTTCCAAAGCTGCTTTCCAGTTGCCATAAGCTTCCATGGTGGCTTCTGTTAATGCTTGGTCAGGTTCAATCGTGCTTAATGCAGACAGGCCTACAAATGCCTCAGACCGGTTTTTGTAATAACCGAGTCCGAATCCTGCTGCACGGGCAGCGCCCTGGGCGCCATCTGTGTTGTAGAGTTCCACAGTTGCCCCCGATACATTGGCAAATGTTTCTCGGAAAACGGGGCTCAGGAACATGTTTGCCTCACCTGCACGGATATTTTTCAGGGATACGCCAACGGTTTCCATGATTTCCATGCCGTAGTACAAGGCGAAAACAATGCCTTCCTGTGCAGCGCGTGTGTAGTGGTTCAGACCGTGGCGGCTGAATTGTAAGCCTTTGAATGTGCTTCCGGGATCCTGGTTTTCAAGCATCCGTTCTGCACCATTTCCGAAAGGAAGACAGAACAACCCATCAGCGCCGACAGGGGCCTGTGAAGCAAGTGCATTCATTTCGGGATAGGAAACATTGCCTTGGAACAACGAATTGCGCAGCCAGCCGTTCAGACTTCCGGTGCCGTTCACGCAAAGCAATACGCCATAACGTGATGCTTTTGATATGGGATTTACGTGCAGGAATGTGTTTACACGGGATTTTGCGTCAAATTTCACCTGATCGCTCACGCCATAAACCACGCCGGAAGTGCCGGCAGTTGCCGCAACTTCGCCCGGTTCGAGGACATTCAGCGAGAATGCATTGTTGGGCTGGTCGCCCGCGCGATAAGTGACAGGAATGCCAGCGCGAAGTCCCAATGCTTCGGCTGCGGATGCCGTAACTTTCCCTTGTTCCGAGAATGTGGGTAAAATCTCCGGCATAATCTCGTGATTGAAACCAAAGTAATCGAAAAGGAAATCTGCCGGCCGGTCATTGACAAAATCCCAGAAAATGCCTTCGGATAGCCCCGATGGCGTGGTAACAATGTCGCCGGTCATACGTGCCGCCAGGTAATCGCCCGGAAGCATGAATTTATAAACCTTTGCATAAACATCAGGTTCATTTTCCTTAACCCAACCTAATTTGGATGCCGTGAAATTGCCAGGAGAATTAAGCAGGTGCGGAAGCACGTATTCTTCGCCCAATGCTTCCATTGCCTTATTTCCAACCTCCACTGCACGGCTATCGCACCAGATGATGGATGGACGCAACACATTCATGTCCTTGTCTACAACCACCAAACCATGCATTTGATATGAGATCCCGATCGCGCCAACCTCGTCCGGTGAAATGCCAGCTTTCTGGATCACTGCCTTCGAAGCCAGGCAGGCATTCTGCCACCACATTTCAGGCTGTTGCTCCGCAAAGCCCGGCTTGGGTGCGGCGATCGTCATTTCCCGTTCAGGATAAAATGCAGCGGCAGCCACTGCTCCCGAGTCTGCGTGGATCAAACATGCTTTTACGGACGAACTGCCTAAATCGAATCCCAGGAAATACATTGTGCTATTATGATTAAAATTGCTGTAATATTTAAATATAAGCCGAAAAAAATACAAAAATGTTCCCTCGGTTTTGAAAAAGCAAACTGTTAAGTGTAAATATTACACTTATTTATTTTCTTACTGTCTAACCGCTTTTACCACGAAAAACGAAAAAGATATCCAGTGCCGGAAAAATTCACTATTTTAATGAAGATATTGAAACAATTTGAATCTATTTGTAGTCTTATTTGTGTTATCGAAGCAAAGCACCAAATAGCTGATTGTTAATTTCAAGGTGTAAATTTTAAGAAAACGGAGCATCCGTCAATGGGTATTATGAAAAAAATTGTACAAGTGGTTTTGATTGGTGGCTTTATTGTGATGTTCGCCGGATTCCGTCCCATCGAAAAAAAGTGGGAAAAACCCTTCTCCCGGCTGGATAGTGAGGTAAGAAAGAACAGCAAAGCGTACCAGACGCTTGGTGAAGCAACAAAGACGATCGGGCATAGGCTTACCGGCAGTGTGAATGGAGAAAAAGCCGAAGAATATGCATTTCAGCTCCTGAAAAGTTACGGGTTTACAGATGTTGCCTTTCAGGCATTTGAGGTTGAAGCGTGGATGCGCGATACGGTAACATTGTCTATTGCACCAAGCAGCAGCGATAATTTCAGAGAAGTCCCGGTTGTTTCACTCGCCCACTCACCTGTAGAATCCAAACTTCAGGGAGAAATCGTAGATGTAGGCAATGGTCTTGAAGAAGACTTTGAGGCGATTAAAGAGCGAATAAAAGGCAAAGTAGCCCTTGCGAACATTAACTTAGTAGGATCTCCTGGTAAGAAAAACCTGCACCGCTCGGAGAAAACGGCTTTGGCAATCAAATATGGCGCAACTGGTGTGATCATGGTTAATGGAGCGCCGGGCAAGATCTTGCTTACGGGAACAGCTTCTGTAACTGGTGCTATCATTTCGATTCCGGCGGTTTGTATTTCAAACGAAAGCGGCGGTGAGCTTCGCAAATGGCTGAAAGAGGAGGGCCCGCTGGAAGCGCACATTGATATGCACAACATTTCGAAACCGATCAAAGCAAGGAATGTGATTGCGACATTAAGAGGAAAAACAGATGAGAAAGTGATCATCGGCGGCCACCTGGATTCTTGGGACCTGGCCACCGGCGCAATCGACAATGGCATAGGATCATTTGCAGTAATGGATATTGCCAGGACCTTCAAAGCGTTGAAACTGAAGCCCGAGCGCACGATTCAGTTTGTATTATTCATGGGCGAAGAGCAGGGCCTTTTGGGATCAAAGCACTTCGTGGGCGAACTGAAGAAATCGGGAGAGATTAATAAGGTGAGTTATATGATGAACCTGGATATGACAAACGATCCGAAAGGCGTTAATGCTTTTGGAAGGGACGAAATGAACGAGTTCTTTGCAGGGGTAGGCAGTGCCATTCAGCATGTAGACCAAAGCTTTAAGAACGAATCGTCGAACCGTGCTGGCTTGCACAGCGACCATCAGCCATTTATGCTTGAAGGCGTTCCCATAGCAGGATTATCCGGTCATCTGGATCCGAATGTTTTGCAATGTTACCACGCGGATTGTGATGATTTTAGTCTTGTAAACAAAGATCAGTTTGAAAATACCGTTCGCATTGCGTCCATGTATTTATATGCGCTGGCAAACACCGAAACCATAGCCGTTTCCAAGCTTTCCGATACCAAAACGAGGGATTTTCTGATCTCACAGGGGTTGAAGGAAGAATTGGTCATTGGGCAGGAGTGGCGGTGGGAACAATAAAACCTAGTAATGCTTGTATTTCCGAACGCAAAAATTAACATAGGCCTCAATATCGTTGAAAAACGTGCTGACGGTTACCATAATATTGGATCTTGCTTCTATCCCGTTGGCTGGTCCGACGCGCTGGAAATAACGTTGGCAGACGAATTTTCCTTCCGGAGTGACGGAATAGTGATCCCGGGAAATTCATCTGATAACCTTTGTACAAAGGCTTATCAAATGATCGCAGCAGATTATGCTTTGCCGGCAGTGAAAATGCATTTATTAAAAAGCATTCCGATCGGAGCGGGGCTCGGTGGTGGTTCGGCGGATGCCGCATTTGCGATCAAGGCATTGAATGAGCAGTTTGACCTTAAAATATCTTTTGAAAAACAGCTTGATTACGCACGTAGATTAGGGAGTGATTGCGCTTTTTTTATTTCGAACAAGCCTGCTTATTGTTTTCAGAAAGGGGATGAATTTGAGGATATCGACTTGAATTTGAAGGGAAAGTGGATTGTTCTGGTAAATCCCGGTTTGCATATTTCAACTGTTGAAGCATATTCAGGCATTGTCCCGAAACGGAGTGAGCATGATCTGCGTAATGTGTTGAAAGAGCCGATTGAAAATTGGAAGTTTAAAGTAAAAAATGATTTTGAAGCAACGCTTTTCCCTAAATATCCTCTCTTAGGAGAAATAAAAGAAGCATTGTATCAGCAAGGAGCGCTGTATGCTGCTATGAGCGGTTCGGGGTCAACCTTGTTTGGAATATTTGAGCTGGAAAAGGATTTACAGAAGCATTTTGCCGATTACAAAGTCTGGCAGGGGCCATTGGATTAAAAAATATTAGCAGGCTACAAAACGCGGGAAATAGTAGTTATATTCACCTCCCGCTTGCAAACCATTAGAGAAAGAGTTGTAAATGAGCGCCAAACCAACGACCAAATTAAAGGAAAACCCTTTCACCAAACGGCGGGAACCTCTCGGGTTTATGCTTTGGCTGGGCGTGGTCGGAAGCTCGTTACTATTTACTTCCATCTTCATTATTTTCCTGGTGAGGGTGCAAAGGGAAACCGGGCATATGATGGTTCTGCCAGATATGTTCTGGCTCAGCACATTAGTGATCTTGTTCAGTAGTATTACATTACACGAAGCCAACCTGGCTTTTGCGAGTGAGCGTTTTTTGCATTACCGCGTATTCCTTGGCGCAACGCTAGTTCTGGGAATCACATTTATCTTACTACAAGTTGGCGGATGGGCTGAAATGCTTAATGCAGGAGTATTCGAAGGAGTAACAACTTCCAGCGGGCTAGTTTATCTCCTCACCGGATTACACCTGGTGCATATCGTTGCCGGTGTGATTTATCTAAGCATTCTTTTCCAGAAAGCGATTAAAAACCGGACTTATATAGATTCGTTCATTTACAGTGTGAATGCACCTAATAAGTTAAAAATTAAGTTGTTGACCAGATACTGGCACTTTACCGGTGCGCTCTGGCTCGTTGTATTTCTCTTCCTTATCGTTCTTTACTAGTTCGATCCTTCTTTATTAACGCTTCCTGAGAAATTACGTTTGAGGCTCCTTCTGGCAAGGAATGTGCTCAGTAATGTGAGAACAGCCGCCATGATCATGGGTGCGCCCGGCAAGTAGACAGGCGCGGCAGGCTGCGTGAAAAAGGAAAATAGATTGGTCATTAATGGTGGGCCAATGATGGATGTCAGGCTTTGCAGGCTGGTTAATGCACCCTGAATTTCGCCTTGCTCATTGGGTTGCACCTGCGTAGAAATGATGCCTTGTAACGCCGGCCCGGCAATGCTGCCCAAAATGTAAGGAACCATAAAGGCGTACATCATCCAGCCCTGCGTGGCAAATGCATATAAAATAAATCCAACGGCATACAGGAGTAAACCAATGTAAACACCTCGCTTCTGCCCAAGTTTCGGTAAAATTAGCCGTATCAAATAACCTTGTACAAATGCACTCAACACACCCACAGCGCCCAATGAATAGCCAATATGCGCCTCGTCCCAGCCAAATTTTTCAATAACATAAAACGACCAGTTGCTTTGCACCGCATGCAATGCTACATAAAGCAGCCCAAGCGAGAATATCAATCCGTAAATAACCGGGTAACGTTTCAGGTTTTTTAAGGAGCCAATCGGGTTTGCCCGTGACCATTCAAATTTCCTGCGATGCTCTACTGAAAGTGATTCAGGTAAGATAAAATAGCCATAAAGGCAGTTTAACAAGGAGAATGCAGCAGCAGCGATGAACGGAACGCGGGTTCCATATTGACCGAGCAAACCGCCGACAACCGGACCAATAATGAAGCCCAGGCCAAACGCAGCGCCAAGCAAGCCGAAGTTCTGCGCCCGTTTTTCGGGTGTGCTGATGTCCGCAATGTACGCGGCGCCTGTTGTGAAGCTCGCGCCCATAATACCCGCGATGATGCGCCCAACATACAGCCATGCGAGTGTAGGGGCAAAAGCAAGAAAAATGTAGTCAATTCCGAAACCAAACAACGAGGCAAGCAAGACAGGCCGGCGGCCAAACCGGTCACTGATCCCGCCAATAATGGGCGCGCAAAGAAATTGCATGGATGCGTAAGCAAATAAAAGCCAGCCGCCATCACGGGACGCAGCACTAATGCTGTCGCCGGTGAGCTCGCTGATCAGTTTGGGCATTACCGGAATGATAATGCCGAGGCCGATTACATCTATTAACAGAGTGACAAAAATAAAACCAAGTGCGGGAGAACGTTTGTCATTCATGTGAGAGATGTTATTTCTTCAGGATCTTGAACTCAACACGGCGGTTTTGCTGCTGGCCCTCGGGCGTGTCGTTTTTGGCAACCGGAACCGTCTCACCATAACCTTTGCTGCCTACCCGGTCCGGCTCGATTCCTTTTCCGATCAGATATTCCCGGACAGAATCGGCCCGGTCCTGGGATAGCTTAATGTTGAATTCTGCGCTGCCGGTGTTGTCTGTGTGCCCACCCAATTCAATGGCCAGCGTCTTATTTTCCGTCATTGAAATGGCGATCCTGTTCAGTTCTGGAAAGGACTCCGGGCTTAATGTTGACTTGCCTGTGGCGAAGAAAATGTTGTTAAGCCGCACAATCTGGCCTTCTTCGATCGGGATCAGCTTCAAAGATTTGTTGGTGATTTCTTTAAAACCCTTGGTAGCGGTGGAATCACTCAGGTCAATGTTCTCGCCTTCGGCAATAAAGTCCGGCGCTACGGCACGCATGCTGTATTTCTGACCATACGGAAGGACGATTTTGTATTCACCGGTGGTTGGATTGGTCGTCGCGGTTCCGACTTCCTCACCGTCGGCCAGGCTTTCATAAATGATCGTCGCCTCCACAGGTTTCCCCGTTTTGGAGTCGATTACCTTACCACTGATCATGACAACAGGGTCGGAGACAGGAACGCTGGCAATCGGGGCTTCGGACGTGTCGCCGGGAACCTCTTTTGGTTTCAGATTATAACGAACCACATCCCCTTTGCCCTCCGTGTCTTTGAACGAGACCATATAGGAGTAATCGCCCACAGCCGAAATGGTGTAGTATGCGTCATAACCGTCGGAATTAATGGCCGGGCCCAGGTTTACGGGCCGGCTCCACCGTTTCCAGGTTTTGTCAATGCGTTTGCTGTAATAAATGTCGTTGCTTCCCTGGCCGCCTTTGCGGTCGCTCGAAAAATACAATGTTACCCCGTCGGGAGCGAGAAAAGGTGTTGTTTCGGTAAATTCTTCTGAATTGATCTCATTGCCCAGGTTCATAGGTTTGGACCAGGAACCATCTTTGGCCTTGAAACTCACATAAATGTCGTCCACCTTGCTGTTCTTTTTCTCGCTGAATGACATCACCAGTGTTTTACCATCCGTTGAAAGATAGCCGCAGTCAAACTGCCCTTTGCTGATTTTGGCATAACCCGGAATATCAATCTTATTGGGAGCAGCCCACCCGCGTGCCGTTTTTTTGCTGGTCGAAAATCCCCGCGTTTCATACACGCCGTTTTTGTATGAGCCCTTGATCAGTAATGTGTTACCATCGGGTGTAATGCTGTAAAGACTGTTGTAATCTTCCTTATTTAGCGGCTGGGGAAGGCGGCGGGCTTGCGTCCACTTGTCGTTTTTTAATTCCGAAAACCAGATGTCCTGACTGCCTTTTGCGCCATGCGTATTTTGCGGATGGCTTACCCTTGAAAAGTAGATGGTCTTGCCATCAGGCGAAATAATGGGGTTAATTTCATTGTATTCGGTGTTTACCGTTTTTCCGAGATTTTCCAGCTGCGCATGGGCGCAAAGGGAAACGGAAAGAAACAGCACGGCCAGTGTCGAAATGCGCATCGTTTTTTGGAAGGGTGACTTAGTTATTATCTACATATAACGACTTATCCAGAGGCTTATTTTCTATGTTTTGTACACGAAATGCCTCCATTTTTCCCAAAAGGTCAGCAGCATTGTCAGCTACCACCAAAAGCTTTTGATTATCAGGATGTAAAAATCCTTCCTCCACCATTTTATCAAGTTGCAAAAGCAACAGATCGTAAAATCCGCTAACATTCAAGAGCCCGACTGGCCCTTTGAAAATTTTCAGCTGCGACCAGGTTAGTATTTCAAAAAGCTCATCAAATGTGCCATAACCGCCCGGAAGCGCGATAACGCCGTCCGTAAGGGAAACCATTTTAGCCTTACGCTCATGCATGGTTTCGGTAAAGTGGATTTCAGTCAGCGTTTTGTGCGCTACTTCAAGTTTGGCAAGAAAGTTGGGAATGATCCCGGTCACAGAACCATTGTTTTCCATGGCTCCGTCCGCCACGCGGCCCATTAAGCCCATGTTGCCGCCGCCGTAAATGAGTCTGATGTTTCGTTTTGCCAACTCCGCGCCTAACGTGTACGCAGTTTCCGCATAGATCGTTTTTTTACCGGGATTGGAACCGCAATAGACTACGATTGATTGCATAATTTAAAATATAGTGTTAATGTATGGTTCTGTTAATCAAGCAATTCTGTTGCCAACGCTTTTAAGTCGAGGTCGCCGTAAGTGCCTGAGCTCATTAAAAGGAGATTGGCATTTTCCCAAGTTAATGTTTTTAAGAACGCCACCATTTCCGCGGAATCGGTAAAAACTTTCAGATCGTCGCGCTTGAAAGCTGTGCGAATGTCTTCTTCCGAGATCGGTTCAAGGCGCTTGTGTTCAACTGTTTGCGGATTGTAATAAACCACTGCAATGTCTGCTGCCTTTAATTTTCTGCGATATTGGCTCAAAAACGCTTTGTTAAGGCTGCTGAATGTGTGCAGCTCTGCGCAGGCAACCAATGTGCGCTCCGGATATTGTTCTTTCAATGCAGCTGTCGTAGCCTCTACTTTTGACGGCGCATGCGCGAAATCGCGGTAAATGTTGACGGTTTCGCTTTTACCCAACAGTTCCAGGCGTTTGGAAGCACCTTTGAAACTTTGAATGGCTTCATAAAATTCATCGTCGGTAATGCCCAGGCGTTCACAAACTGCATAAGCTCCGCTGATATTTTTCATGTTGTGATTACCAAAAACCAGCACAGGAACTTCCTTATTGTCAGGCGTGATCAGGATTGTTTTGCCATCTTCAATCTTGTAGGGATGGGCATGATAGGGTGTGCTCACAACATCTGCACGCTCTTTTTGCCCGATAACATTCAGCATATCGTCGGTTTCATCGAAGATAATTCCGCCTGCTTTTGGCAACGAGTCGGCCAGTAGTTCAAATTGCTTCACGTAGGATTCCCAGGTTGGGAAAACGTTGAAATGATCCCAGGCAATGCCGCTGATCAAAGCAATGTGCGGCTGGTAATGCATGAATTTCGGGGTAGGATCGAGGGGCGAAGTGAAATATTCGTCGCCTTCGATCACGATCAGCGGTGCTTCTTCCGAAAGCTTCACCATGTTGTCAAACCCTTCGATCTGGGCACCTACCAAATAGTTGAAAACACGCTTATTATGATTCAAAACGTGTAAAATCATGGAAGTAATGGTCGTTTTACCATGGCTTCCTGCGATTACCACGCGTTGTTTGTTTACGCTTTGTTCAAAAATATATTCGGGATATGAATACACCTTAATGCCCAGTTCCTTTGCTTTTGCCAGCTCCGGATTGTCCTGCCTGGCATGCATACCCAAAATAACAGCCGAAAGATCGGCTGTTATTTTTTCAGGAAACCAGCCAGTAACCGCCGGAAGCAATTCATGTTTAGAAAGGCGGCTTGCCGAGGGTTCATATATTTCGTCATCGGACCCCGTTACTACAAAACCTTTTAAATGCAGGGCAATCGCAAGATTATGCATTACGCTGCCGCCGATCGATATAAAATGTATTTTATCCAGAGATGAAATCTGACTCATTGATAATGATTAACTGTTTCTAACTAAGCTAGTTTTTTGTATTTAATCCGCTTCGGCGTCAGGTCGGAGCCCAGTCGCTTCTTACGGTTTTCCTCATATTCAGAGAAATTACCTTCAAACCAATACACCTGCGAATCACCTTCAAAAGCAAGGATATGCGTTGCTACGCGATCCAGGAACCACCGGTCGTGGGAGATGATTACTGCGCAGCCTGCAAAGTTTTCCAAACCTTCTTCCAGTGCGCGCAATGTATTGATATCCAAATCGTTGGTAGGCTCATCGAGCAAAAGTAAATTGCCACCTTCCTTCAATGTCATGGCTAAGTGCACGCGGTTCCTTTCTCCGCCGGACAGGTTACCGACTTTCTTTTCCTGATCGCCGCCGCCAAAATTAAAACGGCTTACGTAGGCCCGTGCATTCGATTGCTTGCCTGCGATCATGATCCAGTCGTTGCCGTCTGCAATGCTTTGGTAAACCGTTTTGGCAGGATCCAGATTATCATGTTCCTGGTCCACATAGGCCAGTTCCACCGTGTCGCCCACATCGAAATGTCCGCTCAATGGTTTCAATTGCCCTGTTATGAGTTTGAAAAGTGTGGTTTTACCCGCACCATTCGGCCCGATAATGCCAACGATCCCGTTGGGAGGCAATGCGAAACTTAGGTTTTCATACAAAAGCCTGTCCCCAAAACCCATGGAGACATTGTGCGCTTCGATAACCTTGTTCCCGAGACGGGGTCCCGCCGGGATAAAGATCTCCAATTTTTCTTCTTTCTCGCGCCCTTCCTCACCCAATAAGCGCTCGTAAGCACCCAAACGGGCTTTGGATTTGGCCTGGCGTCCTTTCGCACCCATGCGCACCCATTCCAGCTCGCGTTGCAATGTTTTCTGACGCTTTGACTCTGTTTTCTCTTCTTTCTTCAAACGTTCCTGCTTTTGTTCAAGCCAGGAAGTGTAATTTCCTTTCCATGGAATGCCTTCGCCGCGGTCCAGTTCCAGGATCCAGCCTGCCACATTATCCAGGAAGTAACGATCGTGGGTTACGGCGATAACCGTTCCTTTATATTGTCTCAAATGCTCTTCCAGCCATAAAACCGACTCCGCATCCAAGTGGTTGGTAGGCTCATCCAGCAGCAATACATCAGGCTGGCGAAGCAGCAGGCGGCATAATGCAACCCGGCGTTTTTCACCACCCGAAAGCGTTGCAACCAATGTATCCGAAGGCGGGCAGCGCAGGGCGTCCATCGCTATTTCGAGTCGGTTATCCAGGTTCCACGCGTCTGTTGAATCCAGCTTTTCCTGGACTTCACCCTGGCGTTCAAGCAGCTTATCGAAGTCCGCATCTTCTTCTCCGAATGCCTCATTGATCTGCTCAAATTCCTTTAACAGGTCAACTATTTCCTGAACTCCTTCTTCTACAACTTCTCTTACAGTCTTTGTGGGATCCAGTTTGGGCTCTTGTTCAAGCATTCCAACGGAATAACCGGGAGAGAAAACCACGTCTCCCTGTATGTCCTTATCAATTCCTGCTATAACGCGCAAAAGCGTTGATTTACCTGATCCGTTTAAACCTAAAACCCCGATTTTAGCACCATAAAAAAAGGATAAATAGATGTTTTTAATGATATGCCGGTTTGGAGGAATGATTTTGTTAACCCCCGACATTGAGAAAATAATGGTTTCGTTACTCATTTTTTGTTTAATTTGTGCGATAACAAATATCGTTATTATCCCTACACTTAGCAGATAAAAAATTGAAAGAATGGAAAATGCCACATTGAATGATGAATACGGCTATGTTAAAGACAGCAAAGTATTTTTAAAGGGGTATTTGGAATTCCCCGACCGGCAAATTGGAGAAGTAAAGAGAACTGAGCAGGAAGCGATTGACTACTTTAAAAATCGTTTTAACATCGTTCTGAACAAAGTGGAGCAGTTGGAACAAGAAATAGATGAGGCACTTAACAAGGGTTCTTATCTTACCAAGCTGATCCAGCTTCAACGTAAGCTTAAAGGTTTTGATGCACTCGGGGACTTTGTTCCATTGTTGCAGAGACTGGAAGAGAAAGAGGAATATCTGAAAGGTTTGATCGAGGTTAACCAGCTTAAAAACCTGGAAATCAAACGTGCTTTGATCGAAGATGTGAAGGTTGCGGCGGCTATCGAAGATTATACGGCGGCAACGGACCAGATTCAGGAAATCAAAGCCAAGTGGATTCGCACCGGACCTGTGGAGAAGGAATATCAGGAAGAAGTGGAAACGACTTTCCAGCAAATCCTGGACGATTTCTTCCAACGCCGGAGGGATTATTTCGACGAGCAGAATAAAATTAACCAGTTCCGTATCGAAGAGTATGAAAAGCTGATCAAGATCACGAAAACGCTGAGTTATTCACGCGATCTGGACGACGCTTATCAGAAAGCCAGGGAAGTGCGGAATGCCTGGAACAACATTGGTGAAGTGCCGCCAAAGCGCTTTTTCAAGGTGAATAAGGCTTACAGGCACTTTTTGAAATTGTTCTATGATAAATATAATCTTGCCAAAGGCATCGAGCCCAAAGTGCGCGTTGACCCAAGAATTGTAGAACAGCAGAAATTGCTGCAACAAGCAGAAACATTGCTTCGTGCACCAGACATTATTGAGGCATCGCAGGAAGCAAAAGTCCTTTTGAGCAAATGGAAGGAGATCAAAATCCCTTTCAAAATGGCAGATAAGGAACTTGCAGAGCGTTTCAGGATGGTTTGCGACAAGATATTTGAGCTTAGCTATCTGGCCCGTGTGATCAGCCGCAAATATCCTGCATTTGAACTGAAAAGCCCCGAAGAGCAGCTCAGGACAAAATACAGAGAACTTGAATGGCTTGCCAAACGCGAGAAAAGTGACCTGGAATTTGCCATACTTGAATTTGACAGGACTGCCACCGGCGATCCAGAGCAAGACAAGCAGGCAGCCGGCCGCATCAATATTCAGAAGCGGAAGGTTCAGATGAAAGAAAAGATCCTTTCAGAATTCGAAAGAAAATTGAAAACGATTACGGGTTAGTCAAATACGGGCTAGCGCTTATTTAGCAACCCGCATTGAGGACTGATTAATAACAAGATTGGAAGGCAATACCCTGGTCTCATATTCGGCCGGGGTATTTTTGCTTTCTATCAGGTCCAGAAGCAATGATGTGGCTTGCTGGCCCATTTCAAATGACGGCTGCGTAACCGAGCTTACCGGCGGATCGAGCAATGACGACATAGCCAGATCACAAAAACCAACCACCGCCACGTCGTCCGGCATGCGGTAACCCAGCTGCCGCAGTGCCCAATGGATGCCCATGGTGATCCGGTCGCTTGCTCCGAAAATGGCATCAGGACGTTCCCGAAGCGCCATCAACTGATACGTGCGCTCCGTCCCGCCTGCCTGAGTGATTTCACTATGCAACACCCATTCTTCCTTAAAATCAATGTTGTGTTTCCTTAATGCGTCCTTATAACCCTCCAAGCGGAAACGCGTGATGGAAACTGGTTTTGGTCCGGCAATGTGTGCAATGCGCTTGCAACCGCGTTTAATCAAATGTTCTGTTGCTTCAAATGCGCCCTTGTAGTCATCCACGCGCACCTTATGCGTTTGCATCGCATCACTCACACGGTCAAAAAATACCACCGGAATGCCTTGTTCCTGCAAAGAAACAAAATGATCAATGTTCTCCGACTGGCTTGAAATGGCTACAACAAGCCCATCGACACGCCGCGAAGCAATGTGCCGTGATGCGGAACGCTCGCGTTCGAGCTGTTCATGGCTTTGGTAAATCATCGTGTGATAGCCCCGGCTATATGCAATGTCCTCCACGCCGCCGATGGCCGACGAGTAAAACCGATTGGCAATGTCAGGCACAATGACGCCAATCGTTTGCGTGCGGTTTTTGAGTAAACTAATAGCAATTGGGTTGGGATAGTAATTGAGTTTTTCGGCCAGCTCAATGACTTTATTTTTTGTCTCCTCACTGATTTCACTGCTATCCCGCAAAGCCCGAGAAACCGTCGATTTGGAAATGTTAAGCTGCCTGGCAATTTCCTTAATGGTGATAGAGACCTTCTTCATGGAATGTATGGGAATAATACAATTGCAACAATTTGTATAAAAAATGCGCTAACCGGCATTTGTTGCACAAATTACAAAGAGTGCACCAAGTTCCGGGAAAAATTACGGAAACGGGAACGGTTCCGGGAACGGTTGCGTAGATTTATTGATTTTTTTCAAGATTAAATTTTGTGTATCAACGAACCAATCGTTAAACTAGGTTCACTGTTGACGAGGCAAGTATGCCTTTTACCACTACGAATCCAGGAAATTTTCTATAATTAACCTAGCTCATTAATGGAAGCAAAATCATTTACCAACACCCTATCACCCGCCCATTCCCAGAAAAGCGCGCTGGAAAGTTTATTTGGCAAAGTGGTGGCAACCGGAGATTATCATGCTTTCCGTGAATTGTTCACGCATCATTACCGGTCGCTTTGTAATTATGCAATGCGTGTGGTGGTTACGCGGGAAATCGCGGAGGAAGTGGTTTCAGATGTGTTTGTGAAACTTTGGAAAAATCGCGAGCAGATTCAAGTGCATACTTCGTTTCAGGCTTACATTTACAGAGCAGTAAGAAATCAGGCGCTGGATTATCTTAAACTGAGGATACACCGGCAGAATGAGCGTGAATCACTGGATTCCGTACAATGGAACCTGACACACGCGGATCATTTCTCGCCTGCCGAAGAACTTACATTCAACGAGTTTTTTGATCATGTAGAAGGTTGCATCAAGGCTTTGCCAAGGCAATGTCAGCTGATTTTCCGGCTCAGCCGCGAAGAGGGCCTTCGTTACCGTGACATTGCTGAAAAGCTTGAAATTTCGGTTAAAACAGTGGAAACGCAGATGAGCCGGGCGTTGAAAGTCTTACGCGAACGCGTTCCCGAACATAGGTTAGTAGCATAAATTCAGATATGGCATTAGAACAAACATGGCGTTGGTTTGGCCCCAGTGATCCTGTCACATTGCAGGACGTCCGTCAAGCCGGGGCAACAGGCATCGTAACCGCATTGCACCACATCCGTAACGGGGAAGTGTGGGAAGTCGCTGAAATACAAGCACGCAAAGAAATGATCGAGCAAGCCGGCCTCACCTGGTCGGTGGTGGAAAGTGTTCCGGTCCACGAAGCGATCAAGACCCGGACCGGAGATTTTGAACGATACATTATAAATTACCAGCAAACATTGGTAAACCTGGGCGCATGCGGCATAGACACCGTTTGCTACAACTTCATGCCTATTCTGGACTGGACAAGAACCGATCTGGATGCCCCTATGAAGGATGGTTCAACAGGTTTGCGGTTTGACGCAGCCCAGTTTGCCACTTTTGATCTTTATCTTTTGAAAAGACCTGAGGCGGAAGACGACTACACCGCCGAGCAAAAGCAAAAAGCAAAAAGCTGGCTGGATCATGCGGGGGAAGCAGAAGTTAACAAGCTCGTAAGGAACATTATAGCAGGCTTGCCGGGCTCCGAGGAAAGCTTTACCATTGCGGAATTCCGGACGGCATTGAGTGCATATGCGCATGTGGGTGACCTGGAATTGCGGACCCATTTATATCAGTTTATCCAGGCCATTGCGCCGGTTGCAGCCGAGGCAGGCATAAGGCTTGCGATCCATCCGGATGATCCACCATATCCTATTTTAGGACTGCCACGCGTGGTAAGCACGGAAAACGATGCATTGTTATTATTGGAAGCATTTGATCATGAGGCAAATGGCATTTGCTTTTGTACAGGTTCATATGGTGTAAGACCTGATAATGACCTCAGCGGAATGGTCGACAGGTTGGGTAACCGGATCCATTTTATCCATTTGCGGGCCACAAAAAGAGAACACGACGGCAGTTTCTACGAAGCAGATCACCTCGATGGCGATGTGGACATGTATAGCGTTATGAAAGCATTGCTATCAGAGCAAAGACGCCGGATCGAAGCCGGAAGGACAGATTTAAGAATGCCGTTCCGCCCGGACCACGGTCACAGAATGCTCGACGATCTTTCAGGGACTAAAAGGACGAATCCGGGTTACACTGCCATCGGAAGGTTACGTGGTTTGGCAGAATTACGGGGGTTGGAGTATGCTATTGAGCGGATTGGCCCCTAAATCCCCTAAAGGGGACTTTGCGTTTCTGCTGGGGTTTGGCCCCTAAATCCCCTAAAGGGGACTTGCGTTTTGCTTTGTATTGATCTTAAATAACTAAAAAAATAGCCCCCTCTTAGGGGGTTGGGGGTATGACAACATTCGCTACTGCACAAAAAACATTCATATCCGACGACTTTCTGCTTCGTTCGGAGACTGCGCGCATTCTTTATCATGATTATGCCAAAGAAATGCCCATTATCGACTATCACTGCCACCTTCCTCCCGATCAGATCGCGGCGGATAAGCAGTTTGAGAATATCACGCAGATCTGGTTATATGGGGACCATTATAAGTGGCGGGCGATGCGTGCGAATGGCATTAATGAGCGCTATTGTACGGGTGATGCGAGCGACTGGGAAAAGTTTGAACAATGGGCGATCACGGTGCCTTACACCATGCGTAACCCGCTGTATCACTGGACGCATTTGGAATTGCTGCGTTATTTTGACATTGATATTTTACTAAACAAAGATTCTGCAAGAGAGATCTATGACGAATGTTCGGCTAAATTGAAGCAGCCGGATTTTTCGGTCAGAAATCTTTTGAAACGAATGAATGTGAAGATCGTTTGTACAACAGATGATCCTACGGATTCCCTTTCTGACCATCAGGCGATCAAAGACAGTGGTTTTGACCTTAAAGTGCTGCCTACTTTCCGTCCTGATAAAGCAATGCTGCTGATCGATTCGCCGGAAGAATTCAATCAATATCTTACCAAGCTGGCAGCGGCTTCGGGGGCGGGAGAAATTAATTCTTACGAAGAACTCCTTGCAGCTTTGCAGAATCGCCACGACTTTTTTGCATCCATGGGCGGCAAGCTTTCGGATCATGGGTTGGAGCATATTTATGCCTCATTTGATGAGGAAGCTGCGAAAGCGGCGTTTGCAGCAGCACGCAACGGACAGCTTCCAGGCGATGCACAACGTGAAGCATTCAAATCTATGGTGCTTTTTGAAACGGCGAAAATGGATCATGCAAAATCGTGGACACAACAATTTCACTTAGGAGCATTGCGTAACAACAATGCGCGTATGCTGCGGGAGCTCGGCCCGGATACAGGCTGGGATTCTATTGGCGATTACAGCCAGGCCTCTTCAATGTCCAAGTTTTTTAATAAACTGGATTCCACAAATCAGCTGACCAAAACCATTCTCTATAACCTCAATCCGGCCGATAATGAAGTGTTGGCGACGATGACCGGTAATTATAATGACGGCACTATTGCGGGCAAAATGCAATTTGGCTCCGGTTGGTGGTATCTTGATCAGAAAGACGGCATGGAACGCCAGATGAATGCACTTTCCAACATGGGGCTATTGAGCCGTTTCGTAGGAATGCTGACCGATTCAAGGAGCTTTCTGTCTTACCCGCGTCATGAATATTTCCGCAGAATCCTTTGCAACATGATTGGCAGCGATGTGGAAAATGGTGAGCTTCCTAATGATATGCAATGGCTTGGAAAAGTGGTTCAGGACATTTCTTATCGCAATGCAAGTAATTATTTCGGATTTTAGGTAGGTTTGCAACTATGGCTCAAATAGTTTCTTTTGGAGAAGTCCTCATGCGACTTTCTACACCAGGTTTTTCCCGTTTTGAACAAGCACGTCAACTGAATGTTACTTATGCCGGCGGAGAAGCGAATGTTTCTACGGCTTTGGCATATTGGGGACATCATACGGCACATGTAACGCGTTTTCCTGACTCGCCAATAGGTCGGGCAGCAGCGCAATATCTTCAATTTCACGGGGTTGACATCTCCTACATCATTTACGGAGGCCCCAGAATGGCCGTTTATTTTCTTGAAATGGGTGCGGCCCTGCGCGGCAGCCAGATCGTTTATGACCGTGCTAACTCATCATTGGCCGAGATAGACCCAAAGGAAATAGATTGGGACAGCATTTTGAAAGATGCCAAATGGTTTCACTGGGCAGGCATTACGCCGGCACTTTCCCAGGGAGCAGCAGACGCGCTCCTGGATGGAATTAAAACAGCACGGAAATACGGAATAACCGTCTCAGGCGATATTTTTTACAGGGCAAATCTGTGGAAATATGGTAAAAAGCCATCCGACATTCTCCCCGAACTGACTGCCGGAACGGACATTGTGATCGCAAACAGCGAAAATATAAAGGAGATTTTTGGCATCGGCGGAAACGATTTTGTAGAGTCCTGTGTCAATTTACAAAAGGCTTATCCGCAAGTGAAGACGGTTGTTGATACAAAACGGACTTCCATCAGCGCGTCACACAACCTTTTACGGGCTTATCTATGGAACGGAAAAGAATTGTTGGAAACGGCTGATATTGAAATCAACCCCATTATCGATAGAGTGGGCGGCGGAGACGCATTCATTGCCGGTTTGATACACGGATTGATTACATTTAATGATCAGCAAAAAGCACTTGAATTTGGCGTTGCGGCCTCTGCGTTGAAACATACGATCGAAGGGGACGCATTGATTTCCACAATTCAGGAGGTTGAGGCGATCCGGCAGGGAGAGACGTCAGGCAGGATCAAGCGCTGATTACCGTTCCAAAAAAAGAATGATATGGACAAAGAAACAACATTAACACTATTGAATCAGGTCGGCGTGCTGCCGCTGTTTTATCATGGTGATATAGAAATTGCGAAAGAGGTTATTAATGCCAGTTACAGGGGCGGTGCCCGTGCGTTTGAGTTTACAAACCGCGGTGAAAACGCATTTACTGTATTTACTGAGCTGGTTGCCTATACAAAAGAGAGCTTGCCAGGCTTATCCATGGGCATAGGGACCATTTATGATGCCGAAACTGCACAGAAATTCATCGATGCAGGAACCGATTTCATTGTAACACCTTGCCTTAACCCTGCCGTCGGATATGCTTGCGCGAAAGCCAACATTCCCTGGATTCCGGGCGTTTCTACATTAACGGAAATTTACAACGCACAGCAGGCAGGAGCCGAAGTGGTTAAACTTTTTCCGGGTGATGTTGTAGGATCCAAATTTATTAAAGCGATCCGCGGGCCTATGCCGAATGTTAAAATCATGGTAACCGGCGGCGTACAGCCAACTGCTGACAGCATTAACGAATGGTTTGGAGCAGGCGCCTATGCGGTTGGCTTGGGATCCAATTTATTTCCAAAAGACATTATCGAAGCTGGTAACTATTCCTGGATCGAGCAGAAAGTTGCTGAAAGCATAGCACTGGTTGCTCAGTTCCGGAAAGCGAGCTGATCATTCAATTTTCAATATTACTGAAAGCGGAACTTAATCTTTTTTACGTTCCGCTTTTTTGCGTTCACGCTTGGCCTTTCTTTCCGCACGTCGCTCTTTACGCTTCTCTTTTCTCTCCTTCCGCACTTCCTTAATGGTGTCTTTTACGCTCATAGAAGAGTCGTACTCAGCCTTAAAGGCTTCCACATAAGCATTCCGGAGCACATTGATAATGATGGGCCAGAAGTCAGTTGAAATTTCGCCCACAGTCCCTTTTAATGGAATGCGTGTGGCCACCTGATCCTTCTTTTTATTTTCCAAAATGAAAGCACCGCCTTCTGCCAGGAGTTCGCGAAAGAACTGGCTCGCATTGCGGTTTTCTTCCTTCATTTTAAATATTTTCATGTCCTTGGTAAGCGGCTTTAAATAGCCCTCAAGCTTCCCGTCGACCATTTTCATCTCGCTCAGAAGACTCATTGTGCCCTGCTCAAAGTCCAGGTTGCCATACTGCCGCGCCAGACTGTTGAGTTTCACCAATTGAAGGTCTTTCAAACTAAGATTGTAATCAAAGTCCGGAATTTTCTTTAACAGCATCATATTGGCCGTAAAGAGCATGGTCCCGCCAAAACCAGGCATATCACCAGTCGCTTTTACGGGGGAAGGAAAACTCTTGCCTTTTTCTTCAACGTTCCGGATGTTCTCGATTTCGAGGTTGAAGTTTTTCAGCGTCAGGTCGGTTTTGGGCTGGCTTACAATGCTGGTAAGGTCCACTTTGCCGTTGATGATCTGGAAACGGTTTATTTCAATCGGCAAAAGGTCTTTGATTACTTTGGTCCAATCGTTTTCTGCACCAGTCTGGCTGGCTTCCTCGCTACTGCTAAACGCGAAGTTGATCTCCGGGTTATGACATTCCACCTCGCTCACCAGCTTTCCTTTCAGCAACGATTCCCACTGCACCGAGAGGTCCATCTTAGGGATAAGGATAAACGGCTCCTTTATTTTGCCATTCACCTTGCGGATATTCATGCCGTCTATCTGGTAAGCGCCGCGGATGAGATGAATGTCAACGTCATCAATGTGCCCTGTATAACCATCCATATCGGCGAGGACTTTATTCACATACTTTACCACGAAATAGGGAAGCAGCAAGCGTGCGATTATAACAATAACCACTATTCCTATCAGTATTTTTATAGATTTTTTCACAGTTTTAAATCAAAAATCGTGATGATCATTTTTTGAGTTTCAGGGTGTCATAAAGTCAAAAATGATGCCAAAGGGATTTTTAGTATCCAAAGAGGCAATGATGAATCAAACTGATTGTAAATAAAAAGTCCGCTTCTGTCTGTTTCAACAAAAGCGGACTGTATGTGTGAAGGCTTCCAGCAGGTCGCCTTACCTTATTTTTATTACAAATTGCGCTATACAGCATTAATCAACATCAATTTTGGGCGCATCGGCACCGGGGACAATGCGTAACGTATCCATCGCTGCTGCCTCAGCCATATGCGACTTCACAGCGTCCAGAAATCCAGGAAGCTGCGTCAGATCCGTATCCCAAAGTGATACATCGGCTAAAACTTTCTCTGCAAGATCAAGCGGTGAAGCGGCCGTTTTCCACATTTCATCAAAATACGGGGCGGCATCGCAGCGGATCGAATAAGGCTGGCCATCGCGATCGCCGTAGTAAGCGCCGTCTTTGTGGACAACCGGCTTCATAAATTTCAGGAATGCAGCGAAACCCTCGGCAAAAAGCGCTGGTGCCTGATCGGACTTTTTGTAATGGCTCAGCAATGTGGGGATATTCCGCATTCTCATTTTGGCTGTGTATTGCACAGTAATGTCGACCAGCTGGTGGCGGATGAACGGATTGCGGAAACGGTCCAGAACCTGGTTGCCAAATTCCTGCGCACGCGCCGCATCCACATCATAAGGAATGGCCGGAGCGAGTTCTGTCAACATTAAATCCGCAATAAAAGATGCGGTTTCGGGGTTTTCCATGCTTTCCCGGACCGTATCCAGGCCATTCAGGAAGCAAAGACCGCAGGCAAGCGTATGCGTGCCGTTAAGGAGGCGTAATTTCAGCTCTCTGTACAGATCAATGTTGGGTTCTATCACAACGCCCTTGTCCGCCTCAGCAAAGCTTAAAACGGATTTCACATGTTCGCTCCCTTCAATGGCCCACAATCTGTAAACTTCCGAAACGATCAGTAAGTCATCCTTATAGCCTTGTTGAGCAGAAATTAGCGCCACGGTTTCAGCGTCCGGTTTGCCGGGAACAATGCGATCCACGAGCGAGCTGCAAAAATGATTATGTTCTTCCAGCCATTGATTGAATGCTTCTTCCAGGTTGTGACGTTTGGCTTGTTCAAGAACAATGTCGCGCAATTTTTGCCCGCTGTTAACGATCAGCTCAGTAGGAACGATCACCATTCCGGACTCTGCACTTCCGTTAAATGCTTTGAAACGCTCATGTAAGTAAGCCGTCAGTTTTCCGGGGTAGGAAGCTGGGGGAGTGGCAAAAATATCGTCGTCAGTCAGTTGTATCCCAACTTCTGTCGTATTTGAAATAACAATTTTTAATTCAGGGTTATGAGCACATTCCAGGATCTCAGCCCAATGACTGTTTGCTGAAATGGTCCGGCTAATGGCACTATTAATTACCAGCTTATCAACCTGATTTCCATCCTCAATGCCGCGGATGCTGTGTGAGAATACGTTTTGCTGCGTAGCAAATGCATCCGTTCCGCCGCTGTTTGTAGACTTCACGACCACGATCCTGCCATTGAAAATCCCTTGCTGATTGGCCTTGTTTACAAAATAATCGGGCAAGCCGCGCAGCAGCACGCCTGTACCGAACTGAATGATCTTTTCAGGCAGTGCAAGCAGGTTTTGATGGTTTGGCAACAAGTCTGGACGCTGGTCCAGCAATTCGGGGGAAAGCTGCGGTAAGGACATTTTAATAATGAATAGTTGTTGATATCAGGACGTGTTTTCGAATTACAAACCCCTAAGCAAAAAAGACGCCCGGAAGCGTCTTTTTTGAACTTAAAATATATTATTTTTTTAAAAACGGCCTTTAAACGTCCAGAGTCGCGTATCCGCTTTCTTCTTTTTCTTTCTTCTCTTCCGGGAAAATAAAATTGGTGGCATTTTTTACCTTCTCAGGCAGCAATGCATATTCCAGCACCTCATCAATCTGATCCACATAATGGAATGACAGATCTTTGATATAATTCGCAGGCACCTCCTCCACATCCTTGCGGTTTTTTACACAAAGAATAATTTCCTTCACACCTGCACGGCGTGCAGCAAGGATTTTTTCCTTCACACCGCCCACAGGCAATACTTTTCCCCTTAATGTGATCTCGCCCGTCATCGCGATGAACGGTTTTACCCGGCGCTGCGTAAAGATCGAAGCCATAGAAGTTACCATGGTCACACCCGCAGAAGGCCCGTCCTTGGGCACGGCACCCGCAGGCACATGTACATGAAGGTCATAATGGTTAAAGATCCTGTAATCGATGCCTAACCGGTCTGCATTTGCTTTCAGATAAGATAATGCGGCCACCGCCGATTCTTTCATCACATCGCCCAGCTGGCCAGACAATGTAAGGTTTCCTTTTCCGCGGCTCAGGCTGGTTTCAATGAACAAGATTTCACCGCCGACAGAGGTCCAGGCCAGGCCTGTTACTACGCCTGCGAAATCATTATCCTGATACAGATCCTTGTCAAAAATCTCTGCGCCAAGGTATTTTTCAATATGCTCAGCCTTAATGGTTTTAGGATATTCCTGCTCCATTGCAACCGATTTCGCGATTTTGCGGACAACAGATCCTATTTTCTGTTCCAGGTTCCGGACACCGGATTCCCTTGTATAACCTTCTATAATTTTAGTCAATGCAACATCGTCGATCTTGATATCAGTCGATTTCAAGCCGTGATCTTTGCGTTGTTTGGGAACGAGGTAACGTTTCGCGATCTGCAATTTCTCTTCGATGGTATAACCCGTCATTTCAATGATCTCCATCCGGTCGCGCAATGCGGGATGGATGGTGTCCAGTGCATTGGCGGTTGCTACGAACAGAACCTTGGAAAGATCGTATTCAACTTCCAGGTAATTGTCTGTAAATGAAGAGTTTTGTTCCGGATCGAGCACTTCCAATAATGCGGAAGAAGGATCCCCGCGATAATCGGAGCTTACTTTATCAATTTCATCCAGAATGAACACAGGATTGGCATAACCTGCTTTTTTAATGTTCTGAATGATTTTTCCCGGCATTGCGCCGATATATGTCTTTCTGTGGCCACGGATTTCAGCCTCATCATGCACGCCGCCCAGGGCCATTCTGATGTATTCGCGGTTTAATGCTTTGGCAATGGATCTTCCCAGTGAAGTTTTACCAACTCCCGGAGGGCCGTATAAACAAAGGATAGGCGCTTTCAAATTGCCTTTCAGCTTCAAAACAGCCAGATATTCAATGATACGCTCCTTTACTTTCTCTAAACCAAAATGGTCTGCGTCCAGCACTTTCTGCGCACGGACCAGGTCGAAATTGTCTTTGGTATATTGTCCCCACGGCAGGTCAACCAGCGTTTCCAGGTAATTCATCGTCACCGGATATTCGGGTGCCATTGGGTTAATGCGTTGCAGCTTCGCCAGTTCTTTTTCAAAGTGCAGGCGCACCGCGTCCGACCATTTTTTCTGGCTTGCTTTCAAACGGATCTCGTCCAGATCGCGCTCCGGGCTGTCCATACCGAGTTCGTCGTGCAGGACTTTTATTTGTTGTCTCAGGAAATAATCGCGTTGCTGCTGGTCAATGTCGGAGCTGGCTTTGGTTTGGATTTCCCGTTTCAATTCCAGCATTTCAATTTCCCGCATCATATACTGAAGCAGCAATGTAGCCTGCTTATGACCGTTCCTTTCTTCGAGCAGCTTTTGCTTGTCTGCAACCTCTACATTAATGTTGGAGGAAAGGAAATGGATCAGGAAAATAGGGCTTTCAATGTTATCCAGCGCGATCCTGGCTTCCTGAGGGATTTCAGGGTTCAGGCGCATGATCTTATGCGCGCCATCACGCAGGGATTGCAAAAGTGCTTTCGATTCCTTCTTGGTCGGGCCAACAAACGAATCGTCAATCGCTTTTACCTGGGCAGTCAAATAAGGTTCTTCGTGCAGAATGGTTTTAATCTCAAAACGTTGTCTTCCCTGCACAATAATGGTCACATTTCCATCTGGTAACGTGATCATTTTCAGGATCTGGGCAACTGTTCCGACATTGTATAGGTCCTCAGCAGTAGGGTCTTCCTTGTTGGGAATGGCTTGCGTTACTGCTCCGAGTATGCGTTGATTTATATCCGAATTCCTGTATATTTTTTTGACTAAACGAATGGCCTTCTGGCGCACTACGGTCACGGGAATAACCATTCCTGGGAAAAGTACTGTTTGCCTGATCGGCAGTATCGCAAGTTCTTCGGGGAGTTCAAAAGGCTCATCGGAGCCATCAGGGCCACCAAGAGGAACAATTTCAAGGCTATCCATATCCGAATCGGACATTAGCAGCCGACTATATAAGTCAGAAGGTTCAAATTTCATAGGCATTCTGTCAAAATGACAGATAATCTTTTCCCAATATATAAATAATGACTTTCAAAAGAAAGGGAATAATAAAACAAAATAGCCATGCCACCAACGGCTGTGTCAGGCTTTTTAGTAACCGGAATGCGGTTAAAGAATGTGTACAGATTGTCCCTTTTTAAACAAGAATGTGCGTTTTTCGGAAGCGCTTTTAATGTTCGTCATATTGACCTGATCATCAAAAACCTCCATCAGCGTGCTGTTTTGTAGCTTGAAGCCATTCAGAGGACCATTGAATGGAATTTCGAGATAAACCCACGTTGCATCCTCCTCCTGTTCCTTCCCTACATACTTTGCAGCAACCGGTTTCTTCTGACTGTCCATCAGTACAAACGATTTCAAAACATATCGCTCGACCAAGGGATCATTTTTGTCATTGTTCTTTATCACAACGCGCTGCTTATCATTTCCCTGGGTCAGCCCTGGCTGTGATAGCGCACGTTCAAGATCGTCCGTGAACATACGTATACTCACTTCGAATGTTCTGAGCGCAGGGTTATACTGCATCTGTGTGACGCTAACATGATAATCATGCACTGACGACGACAGGGTCAAAACGAAAAAAATAAGGAAAGGAAAGCGGATTAAGCGCTTTGTCCTTTCCTTATTTTCAACCAAAAATATTTTAAAATACTGCTTTCCAGACATCATTGAATATTGCAAAAGCCATCAGGCCAAGTAAAAGCACCATGCCTACTTTCTGTGCATTTTCCAAAAAGCGATCGGATGGTTTACGTCCCGAAATGATCTCGTAAGATAGTATCACCGCGTGGCCGCCATCCAATGCCGGAATAGGTAATGCATTCATGAACGCAAGCACCATTGAAAGCAAACCGGTTAAATACCAGAAACGGCTCCAATCCCAAACGCCCCCAAACATACGGGCAATGCCGATCGGTCCGCTTAGTGCTTTGGAAGCTGAAACTTCACCTCTGAATATTTTACCAAAACCTTTAATGTTGTTATAAACGACGGCAAAAGCATCATTTGTGCCCACCGAAATGGCTTGTGCCAATGTATATTTTACAGCCGTGTAGTTCAACAGACTTTCGGGATAGAAACCCAGCGTTCCGTCTTCGTCCACAGTAGCATTAAGCGTTTTGCTTTCCGCACCGCGTTGAACGAGCAGTTCAGCTTTTTTGCCTTTCAGATTTTGCAGCTGCCCTTGCAGCTCATGGAAGAACTGGATAGGCTGACCATTGATAGAAATGACCTTATCCCCCGTTAACAGACCTGCTTTTTGTGCAGGAGACGCCGGTACAACTTCACCGATCTTGAATGGTTCCAAAGGACGGATAAAGCTTCTTTTTTCTTCCGGATCAGATAATTTTTCGATAAAGTCATTTGGAATGTCGATCTCAACCTCTTTTCCGGCACGGTTCACCGTGTACGAGCTGTTGCTTCCCAGCAACACTTCGGAACTTCCCAGTTCATCAAAACTAGTGAACGGCTTACCATTCACCTTTACAATTTTGTCGCCCGTTTGCAGGCCGATTTCCTTGGCCAGGTCGCCGGCTACAATGCCGTATTTATTGACCTCGGTGCTGGAAAGATATTTATCCCCATTATTATACGCAATGACAATGAATATGAATATCCCGACGATTACATTGACGATAATTCCGCCAAGCATGACGATCAAACGCTGCCAGGCTGGTTTCGAACGGAATTCATAGGGCTGAGGTTCCTTGTTCATCGTCTCAGTATCCATGGACTCGTCGATCATTCCCGATATTTTGACGAAACCTCCCAACGGGATTGCGCCAATTCCATATTCTGTTTCTCCTTTTTTAAAGCTGAATATCTTCGGAGGAAAACCAATGAAGTATTTTTCAACTCGCATTCCAAACATTTTCGCAGCAAACATATGCCCCCATTCATGCAGCCCTACCAAAATTGATAAGCCCAGAATGAGCTGCCCTGCCATTATTAATACTTCCATTCAGGTTTCGGTAATCGTTATTTGTTATTAATTAATGTACTAAATCTAATGCTTAAAATCCTCAATCCACGCTCAGAATTAAGAAACGTAATTGTGCCCTGTAAAGTTACGCAAATCCGGGCACAACATTATTTTTCTATCTGAATACCCATCATTCGCATCAATTCCGAAGCATTGAAGCTCTTACAAATTCCATCGTGCAGCTTGTAGTCGAATAGTAATTCACCGTTTTCGACATCGGACCTGAAATGGAAATTGTGAACGTAACTTTCAGTGGCTCCCCATTCGCCGAGTTCAAGATCGTGGGTCGAAACCAGCCCGGAAGCTTTTTTCATATGCAACTGTCTGATCAATGCTTCGGCTCCGCGGTGGCGGTCGGAAGAGTTGGTGCCTTTCAGGATTTCGTCCAGTAAATAAAATACCGGGGCAACATTGTTCTGGTCGGACAGTTCCAGCAGCTTTTTCAGCCTTTTTAATTCAGCATAAAAAGATGAAGTGCTTTCTTCAAGCGAATCCTGCGTGCGCATGCTGCTGAAAACGCGTACAGGTGCACATTTGAATGCTTTTGCACTTACTACGGCGCCTATTTGGGCCAATACAAAATTTAACCCGATCGTACGGAGAAACGTACTTTTGCCGGACATATTCGAGCCTGTTACCAGGATCGTATGCCCTGTTCCCGATACACTGAAATCATTGCTGATCCGGCGTTCCAGCGGAATGAGCAGATGGCCCATTTCCTTGGTATCAATCTGGAATTCAGAAGAATCGACGATTTCGGGAGTAATGTACGTGGGATTGGCAAATGCGTGACCAGCCAAACTATTCATTGCTTCGGCGTCGGCCAGGACTTCCAGCCAGTCGGCTAATTTGTCGTGATTGTCCCGTTTCCAATTTTCAAGTCCTGCAATGCAAAAGAGGTCCCAAAGCGTTGGAATGCCCACAAATAGTGAGAAAAATATATTGTTGCGGTAATCCAGTTTTTCGAAGAGTGCTCCGACTTGCTTCAATGATTGTCCTGAACCTGCAATGCGGTCTTTGCGGGTAAGCCACCACTGTGCCTGGTATGGAAACGATTGGGCGACTTCGAGAATTTCTCCATAAGAAACCAGTGTTTTCCCCAGCTCAGTTGTGCGGTTTGTAACAGCATCAACATATGCTTTGAACCGCGCAATTAATACGGCATTCACGGCAATGCATAACAATAATGGCCACGCAGGCAGGATCGAAAATAAAAACAGAACGGCTACAATCACGGTAATGACACTGAACCAGCGGAAATTCAGCAGGCGTGCCATGTCTTTGTCCATAAATTCCGTAGACCATTTTCTGAAATCGCCGAGTTGCTGTGCGGCGTGTTCGTGCAGTAAGGCAGTTGCTTCCAGCGCCTGGATCATTTCGGGATGGTTGCTGAATTCCGCCGCAGCTTCCTGCCGAAGCCTTATTTCCTTGACATCCGCATGGTTTTTGAGCCAGTTTGCGAAACGCTGGCTGCCTTCCGCGGTCCGCGTCCTGTTAAGGAGCTTATACAATGAATATTCTCCAAAAATGTCCAGATCACTTCCGAATGCATGTTCTTTTTCCTGAAACTGCACGCCGGAATCTGCTCTGCTGAAACGGAATGAAAGCCGGTTAAGCTCGTCGGTGTTGATCGTAACGAGGTTGCGCTGAAAATCGCGTAATCTACGGGCAGCTTGCTGGCGGCGCATCGAAATCAAGAAAATCACGAGCAATCCGAATGCTACTAATCCCCACACAGGCTGACTTTGGTTACTCCACAGCCATAGGAAGAAGATCATGGCAAAAAACACGAGTAACCTGGCAATGGCTAGCTGATTAAAGTTTTGCAATGCGGCTGCCTCGGCAATAGCTGCTTTGTTTTTTTCTGTTTCAAAAAATGCTTTGGAGGATTTCTGGGTTGTGCTGCTTGTTTCCATCAATTGCTATCTGCGGTTTCAAATTGCAATTTGATCAGATTTGCGTACAAACCATTGTCCATAAGTGTTAATTGCTGGTGCGTTCCCGATTCCGCAATGCGGCCTTCCCGGATAACGTAAATCATATCCACCTTCCTGATAGTCGCCAAACGGTGCGCTATAACGATCGTAGTGCGGTTTTTCATCAATTCATCCAATGCAATCTGCACCAGCTTTTCCGATTCCGCATCAAGCGAACTTGTTGCTTCGTCGAGGATCAGAATTTTAGGATCTTTCAAAATCGCGCGGGCAATAGCGATGCGCTGGCGCTGACCTCCGGAGAGCTTGATACCGCGTTCGCCAACGACTGTGTCAAATTTTTCAGGAAATGTATCGATGAATTCCCTGGCATGCGCGCGCCGGGCAGCATCGTAGATTTCTTCCCGGGTTGCATTGGGTTTTCCGTAGGCGATGTTCTCGTAAATTGTTCCGCCAAACAACATTACTTCCTGCGGCACAATGGCAATGTTTTTACGCAGTTCGGTAAGGCCATAAGATTCAACAGGCTGGCCGTCAATAAGAATGTCGCCCGTCTGATGATCGTAGAATCGCATGAGCAACTGCACGATCGTTGACTTTCCAGCGCCGCTGTAACCGACCAGGGCAATTTTCTCTCCTGCTTTTATCTCAAACGAAATTCCTTTCAAAACCGGCAGATCGGCCCGTGAAGGATAAGAGAAATGCACATCCTGATACGCAATGTGGCCTTCAATAGGGCTGGCAAGCGCATTTTTTGCATTTTCCAGATCCAGCTCGGGTTCTTCTTCCAATATTTCAAATATTCTTTCGGAAGCGCCGATGACCCGGTTTATCTGCGCATACAAATCGCCCATTCCGCTGATGGAAGCGCCTATGAATGTGGTGTAGAGAATGAATGTAAACAAATCCGAAAGCCCAAACTCACCTGCCTGCACCAGTCCCGCGCCATACCAGATCACCCCGACAATGCCACCAAAAAGGGCGAAAATAATAAACGAAACAAATCCACCCCGGAATGCTGCCGCATAAAGCGATAAATCCACCACCCGCTTCAAAATCAGCTGGTAACGGATTACTTCTAGCGGTTCGTTAGTAAATGCTTTGACCACATTCACAGACTGCAATGTTTCCTCTACAACCACATTGGCCGCCGCAAGCTCGTCCTGCACTTTCCTCGCAAGCCGGCGCTGATGCCTGCCGAAAAACACCGAAGCGATAACCAAAACCGGAAATGTTGCCAGCATGAAAAGCGTGAGTTTCCACGAAGTATAAAAAAGGATGGAAACACCCACGATTAACGTGGCGACTTGTCTGAAAATCTCTGCTAACGTGAAGGAAAGTAACCCCTGTAACTGCGAAACATCCGAAGTAATGCGGCTAGTAAGCTCGCCAACGCGACGCTGTTCGAGAAAAGCGATGGGTAATGTGATAATTTTGGTAAAAACATCCGACCGGATATTGGTCATGGCCAGTTCACTCACTTTTGTAAACAAATACACCCGGAAGAATGAAAAAACCGCCTGGCATATTAGTATAAAGAACAGGAAAAGCGTGATCTGGTTAATGGTGTAGGGCGATTTGCCCTCAATCACTTCAATAATGCTTCCTACCAGCTTCGGGAAAGCCAGTGAAGTGGCGGTGGACAGCACAAGAAAAATGAGCCCGATAAAGAATGTGAGCCGGTACGGCCTTAAATATCTGAGCAGGTCAAGCGTCGTTTTAAGCCCTTGCCAGCTTATTTTTCGCACCGCGAATGGCGATGGTTGTTCAGGAGTGGGTTCACTTTTGGCCATTAAAAATCAGTATAGTGCACATGATAACACATGATTTGAAAATAATATTCAAATATGCGTGGTTAGGCTGCAAAAGTAAGTAAGAACAGGAAACTATTGTATGGCAATTTCCCGGGAGCGGGCATGTGAACCTTTCTGATTCCGGTTTTTGTACCAGTTGCGTATTAAATGATTGGCCGGAATTTCAACGAATTTGTTGATCAGCCAGGCGGCTAAGGTAACCAGGGCCATGGTCATGAGAAGGGCTGGGTAAATGTTCACCTGCCAGACATCGGTAAGCATTGCCAGCAAACGCAAACCCACATACTGATGGATCAGATACAGGCAATAGGAGATTTTACCCAAAAAGAGAAGGGGCGCTGTGTTTAGAAATTTCAGCTTGCCAAATATCGCCAGCGCAAAAACAATGTGGAAAAAAGTCAGGATCGCATAATGTTCATAAGGAGTCACATGATACTGTGAACGGCCGCCCTGATTGTGCAGATAACACGCGGCGAAGAGACAAAACCCAATTAACAGCGAGTTTTTCTTTACATGGTTTCCATTTCTGATGAGGTAAAAAAGAATGCCGGAAAAGAATAGCGGGAAGTGGTTGAGCAGTTCGATCTTCCGGGTTGCAAACTCATGAAAACCTGTATATAGCGGCGAAAAAGCATGAAAAAGGATAATGAAAACGGTAAAAATAAAGCCCGCACTCACAATGTTTTTGATATTCCCGGTAACCAGTAGCACCAGGATCCAGAAATAGAATATAAGCTCAACCAATAATGTCCAGTAAGACTGGTCCATATTCTCCTGATTGAAAAAGATCGGCATCATTGTCGTATTTGCCAGAAGCTTTTGAAGGGAAACTGCCTCTGGTTCAATAAGCATCATGGCCATTGTTGTTATCAAAAGGCAACACCAGAATGCGGGATACAGCCTCGCGAACCTGGAAACGACGAAATCAGGCCATTTTTTTACTCTTGAAATGGTAAGAAAAATGACAAATCCGCTGATGATGAAAAATATGTCAACGCCCGTGACGCCATATCGGAATTCCCATCCCAGCAATAAGCTGTTGGAATTGATCGTGAAATGAAAAAGGACAACCAGCACTGCCGCCAGACCGCGTAATGCGTCCAGTTCAAGAAAGCGGGAATCGATAATGTTAAGATGAGGACGTTTTTCAGTCATTCAATGGCTCCTGACCGGACAGGAAAAATTAACGTTGAGTAATAATACTATGCTGCCAAATTTGGAGAAAAATCCACAGTTCTCACATTTGATAAGGCAAAAATTCTTGTCAAACGGTGACTTAATAGTAACATTCTCAAATGGTTATAAAAAATCACCAAAAAATTGCAAACTTGTACGCAACCCTGACTTTCGGTTTGCCGTACTAGTGTTAAAAGAGCAAATAGCATGCCCGAGTATACCTCCGCAGTTCTTCTTGAACTACTCGACGGCTGTTTAAAGAAAAACCGCCGCAGTCAGGAGCTGTTGTATAAACAGTTTTACGGCTATGCTATGAGCATTTGTTTGCGCTATACACGCAGCAGGGAAGAAGCGAAAGAGATACTCAACGATGGATTTTTTAAGGTTTTTACCAAGCTGGATACATTCGATTCCAGCCGTTCATTTAAAACCTGGTTGAGCAGAATTATGATTAATACAGCCCTCGATCATTACAGACAGGAAATACGCCGGGATGTTTTTGATGATGTGGAAGTTGCGGACAATGTGGCCATTGATGAAACGGTCATCAGCAAACTTGCACACGAAGAATTGATGGAGCTGATCCAGAAACTGACCCCTTCTTACAGACTTGTATTTAGTTTATCAGTTATAGACGGCTATACACACGAAGAGATTGCAGACCAGCTGAATATTTCAGTAGGGGCGTCGAAGTCAAATTTGTCGCGTGCAAGAGAAAAATTGAGAGAAATGTTATCAAAGATAAATATTGGCGATTATGACAGAGTTACCAGATGACGAACTGGATAAGCTCTTCAGAAAGTCATCAGAAGAGCTTGATCCACAATTTGATCCGGAGGATTGGAATAGGTTAAGAAAACGGCTGGATGCCAACGACGGCAAAGTTCCGGGCGGCTGGTTGAGGAAATGGTGGCCTTTGGGCTTACTTGCGCTGCTGATCCCGATCGGCTTCGCACTGTATTTCACGAACAAAACGCAGGAATCAGCGACCCTGCCCATCACTAACCGCCAGGCGAAGAGCGAAATTGTGGCTGGTAAGGCAAGTGACGATGTAGCAACAAGCAATTTTGATAAAACTGATCTAGCTAAAAAAGAAGTACGGACTGGTGAAAAGAATCCGGAATCGCCCGAAAAGCTGCCGGAAAAGGTCATTCTGTCCACCAAACCTTTACGTAATAAGGAAGCAGACATTGCGAAATCTTCCTCTGTCGCAAATTTGAATATTACCGATTACCAACGCAGGAAAAAATTGCCCCGGAGCCAGTCTAAGACAGGCGGAGTGTACTTAGAGCCTAACCGCTCAAAGCAGGAGGGAGGCGACGGGGCTTTTTTCGTTAACGGCATTGCCAACGACGGATTACCGGAGCGAATTGTGACGAACAGCGCTGCAAATGAACAAGTTAAGGAGCAACCTATATCGGAGGAGCAAGCAAGAACATTGATTTCCGTCACGAGGTTAGCGAGCAGGACATTGAACTGGGAAAATCAGCCGGAAATCCCGGCTGTAACATTCGATGCACCGGAAAATGTTGTTGAACCGGCAGAAACTGAAAAAGTGGTGGAAGATTATGCCAAATGGGCCGTTCGGCTTGGTTATTCACCGGATTTGACAACGGTTGGTTTTAAAAATTATACAAAACCAGGGACCGCTTTTTCTCTTTTAATTGAATACGGCTTATCGTCAAGGCTTTATCTGCAGAGCGGAGTGATATGGAGCCGAAAAGATTATTACGCTTACGCGAAGGACTATGAGCTGAAAGATTATGTGACTTATTATAATACGCCATATGGAGTTGATGGAGAATGTACTATGATTGAAGTTCCGCTCGGGCTCCGTTATAATTTCATCCATAAAGCACAGTCGAAGTTGTTCATAGGAACTGGCGTTTCATCTTATTATGCTCAAAAAGAGCAGTACAAGTACCATTATGCCAAATATGTCCCTAAGCAGAAAGAAGGTTGGGATGGAAAAACAGGATGGTTCTTACTGAGTCATATCAATGCATCCGTAGGCTACGAACGCACGATCACAAACAAAATTTCTCTTGTAGCAGAGCCCTACATCCGAATCCCGGTAAAAGGGGTAGGTTACGGAAAAGTAAATCTCACGACAGTGGGAATGTGGATATCACTGCGCTATACACCCGCTTTCAAATAACCCGCATACCCAAATTGTATCTACTAATTTAATTCTTCACTATGGAAAATGTTAAAGCAGACAAAATGAAAAGAGGTGAATTCCTGAGAAGTCTCGGACTAAGCACTTCTACACTCATGGCATTCTATTGCATAGGAACAACCATGACGGCCTGCGGATCCAGCGACGATGAGCCGGAACCAAATCCAGGCGGCGGCTCGGTAAATGGCGTAACCGGAACGACAACCGGCAATGCGATCAACTTTACACTGGATCTTACCCATAGCAATGCAAAAGAACTTAAAACGGCAGGAACAGGAAAGGTTTTTGGGGATGTCCTGGTTGCCTTTACCACTGCGAATCAGTATGTAGCCTTGTCCAGGATCTGCACGCATGAGGGAAGCACAGTAGGATACCGAAAAGAGCAGAACGACATCAGATGTCCTACGCACCAATCAGAATTCTCGCTTACAGGCGCAGTGGAACAAGGCCCGGCCACTACTCCGTTGCAAGCTTACAAAACTTCTCTTTCCTCGGACGGAAATACATTAACAGTTACAGCCTAACTGCCCCAAAACAATGAAATTACTCCGCCTAATGATGATGTTGACTTGTTCAACAACGGTTCTCTATGCCCAGGATGACCTGCTCAGTGAACTATCCAAGCAGGATAGCATGGTTACCGTGCCCGTTTCTGCCACATTCAAATCCACGCGTGTCGTCAATGGACATTCCATTGAAACAATGAAAAAGAAGCATCTGGACTTTCGTATCTCGCACCGTTTCGGGCGACTCAATTCGGGTGCTTACCAGTTTTTCGGACTGGACCAGGCAACGATGCGGATGGGTTTTGAATACGGCGTGACCGACGATTTCATGATCGGTGTAGGGAGGAGCACTTCGCAGAAAGTCTATGATTTTTTTGGTAAACTAAAAGTGCTGAAACAAAGCGATGGTGCCCGCAATATTCCGGTTTCCGTAACGCTTTTTGGTGGAACCGGAATTGCTACGGTTAACAAGGAACTTGAATTTCAGGACAAACTATATTATTCAGCCCAGGTGCTTATAGCGCGTAAATTTGGAGAAAGGCTTTCCTTGCAGCTTTCGCCCACATTCCTGCACCGGAACAAGCCAGAGGTTTTTGGTGATGAAAAAGTGCTGCTGGCGCTTGGCATCGGGGGAAGGTTCAAGCTGTCCAAACGTGTTTCATTGAACGGCGAGTATTTTTACACAGCAAGGGAGAAAAACACGGTTACTGCTCCCTATTATGATTCCATGTCGTTCGGGGTTGACATCGAGACCGGCGGGCACGTTTTTCAATTGCACTTTACCAATTCGCTGGGTATGATCGAGAAGCAGTTTATCGGGGAAACAACCGGCACCTGGGGCAAGGGCGAGATTCATTATGGGTTCAACATTTCCCGTACATTCAGTTTTGACAAGAAGAACAAGAAGGTAGCCAACTGACCGAAAACAACCTATGAAAATGCATCTATTAGCCATGGTTTTCGTAACCGTGCTCGCCTCCGCTTTGCCTTCCCGGCCGCTTCTGGCGCAAGGGAAGTTTGCAACCTCGACCGGAAATACGAAATTCTCTTCGGTAACTCCGCTCGAAAATGTGAATGCGGAGAATAAGAAAAGCCAGGTTATCCTCAACACGGCCAACAGTGAAATTGCGATACGCATGAACATGCGGGAATTTGTTTTTCCCAATAAACTCATGCAGGAGCATTTCAACGAGAACTACATCGAATCGGAAAAATATCCGACGGCAACATTCAGCGGAAAAGTGGATAATGCGCCTGACTACGCCAAAGATGGCCAATATGACGTTTCGGCGACAGGAAAATTCACCGTGCATGGCGTCACCAAAGAACGCACGATCAAAGGAAAAATGAAGATCGAAAGCGGCAAAATTACCATCAATTCTGATTTTGAAGTGCCGCTAACCGATCACAAAATTGAAGTTCCACAAGTCGTTTTTGTAAAAATAGCCCAGGTAATCAGTGTGAAGGCGCAATATGTGCTGACTGCGAAATGAAAGGCTATCTACGGCGTCTCCGAGAAGATTTACGTTTATAAGCAGGCTTTTTCCTGACCGGAGCTTTTCGTACAACGGGCTTGGCAACAGGCTCAGTGGCTTCCTCCTCTGCAACTTCTTCTCCCACATCGGAATCACTTACCGTGTTAGTGGCGAGATTTGAACCGGACTCCTGGCCTGTATAAGGTAATGTGTAAGAAGCGATCTGCTCAATGTTGGACGTGTTGTCAATGGGCTTTAACCGAAAAGCATAACTGTAACTTTTCGCAGGAAGTAGATAGGGTGAATGCAGTTGTGAAGAGCTGTCGCCTCCGCCAAGGCCCATTTGTGCTAGGTCAATGTTTACGACTGTTTCCAAACCCCGTGTAAGTGTTGCGCCCCGCTTTTTCGATGCCAGTAACTGCTGATCCGTATAGTCATGTACGTTAAAATTAAAAACAGAATCACTAACCGCCAGTAATCCGATTCCCTCCGCATTGGTAACCGCGGCCCAGCGAACATTGGTTTTGTTTCCATTCTCCTGAGGGGTTAAATGCGCGAAATGCTGATCAGCAACGCTCCCGCTATAAATCCCGATCCTGCCGCTCGTTTTCTGGTCTGCATATGTTGCGTGCGGGCCATTGCCATACCATTGCGTTTTGTTAAATGTGGCTGGCATCCGGAACTGCGTTCCTACTTTCGCCATGGACGGCCACTGGCCGGTTGGGCTGAATGTATTTTTGACATAAATATCACCCGTTGCATAAACGATAAACTCGTTGGTCATATCCACGTCGCCCGTTTTGCTTTTGAATGTTCTTGTTATGGTTACCCTGTAAACTGTTGAAGTCAGGCGCTGTGTTTTGATTTCAGAATCGGAAACTTCCAGCGTATCGAGCCCGGCTTCCCGCCATTGTGCAGCGTAACTTTTTGCGCCACCCATTTCGTCCTGATGCGTGGGGACACGCCAGAAACTGGCATTTGGGCCAGCTTGCAGCATTTCTTCCCGCTTATTTTTAAAAGAAATAATTCCTTCTTTTTTATCAAAAGTCACAGCAAAATCCTGTCCCGTAATCGCAACGCGCGCCGAGCTGATCTGTGCTACGCGCAAAGGCCTTTCATTGTAAAGACTTAAGACAGGTGCAGCCTCCTGGGATTTGATGAGCGCGATCTGATGCCACGCAACTTCGTGTCCTTTTGGCGCCCAGAAAGTGCCATCTTTGAGGCGTATGCTAATGTTAAGAAAATACTCGGCGCCAGGTTTCTGCACTGCCGGCAACTCGTAAGGGATTGAAACCTGCTGGCGCTGTTTTGAAGCTGCGTTAAGATTGCTGATCACGCCGGGCTTTCCGATAATCTTACCATTTTCCTGAACAGACCAGGCCAGTTCCAAGACATTTAATGGCAGAAAATCGTAGTTATTAAGAAGACTGACCGTTTTTTCGCCCGCGCGCATGCTGTCGGGCGACTCAAATTTTACGTATTGATAAACCTTTTTGATCTCATTTAGCTGAGGTTGCGGCACACGGTCCGGGTTGATGAGGCCGTCGCCTGCTTGGGTGCTGTCGCTCCCAATGGCAAATTCCCAGTAGGACGTTCCGTCAGGTTTTTTGAGCGCTAAGGCCTTGCTGACCCAATTGGAAGCGAAGTGGATTTGCTTCACAGGATGCCTGTCGATGGGCCGCGTAGGGTCGGCGAGATGAATGTAATCGGCCATATCTTTGAA
Source organism: Dyadobacter sp. CY327 (assembly GCF_021390415.1). Classification (NCBI taxonomy): domain Bacteria; kingdom Pseudomonadati; phylum Bacteroidota; class Cytophagia; order Cytophagales; family Spirosomataceae; genus Dyadobacter; species Dyadobacter sp. CY327. The sequence continues at coordinate 350,889 of NZ_JAJUXJ010000001.1, forward strand.
ATTCTTGCCCTTTTCAGATTCATTTCCCAGCGACCATACGATCACCGAAGGATGGTTTTTGTCCCGCTCGATCATTGCTTTCCCCCGCGCCAGAAATGCCGAACGCCATTGCGGCATATCGGCCAGGATTATGTTGGCACCCGAAATGCCTTGGCCATCCAAGTTAGCTTCGTCAATGACATAAAGCCCGTATTGGTCGCAGAGTTCGTACCACTGGGAAGCATTGGGATAATGTGAAGTCCTAACTGCATTGATGTTGTGTTGTTTCATTAAGGTAATGTCCTTGATCATCGTTTCGCGCGTGATCGCCTGGCCGCTTTCTGCATCAAATTCCTGCCTGTTGACACCCTTCACCGTAATTACTTTCCCATTCACCACCAGCTGCCCATTCTTAATCTTCACTTCCCTGAAACCCACAGGCTGGCTTGTGGCTTCAATCACTTTTCCGTCAGAATTCATCAGCTGAACCGACAATGTGTACAAATAAGGCGTTTCTGCAGTCCATTTTACAGGATTTGGAATAGGAATATCAACCCGCACTGCGCCTTCCTTTGCCGGATCGAGCGTGCCCACCATTTGACTGACCGGTGTTACTACTACTGATTTGTTTGCATCGTATAAAGTGAATAAAACCTGGTGTGCGTGAACGGCCTGTTCCGTGTAATTTTTTACAAAAGCGCTGAGTTTCAATGTTGCATGTTCCTGATTCGCGTCCAACAGCGTTCTGACAGAAAAATCGCTCAGGATCACTTTTGGGCGCACAAGCAAATTCACATCCCTGAAAATGCCCGCTAACCGCCATTGGTCCTGTTTTTCGAGATAACTCCCGTCCGACCAATTGATTATCTGGACCGCCAAATGATTGAGTCCTGATTTCACATCTTCGGTGATATCGAATTCAAAAGGCGTCATGCCGTCCTCGTGGTAACCAATGGCAACACCATTCAGCCATACGTAGCATGCAGACTGCACGCCGGCGAATTGTAAAAATATTTCCTTGCTTTTAATGTCGTCCGAAACCGTAAATGTTGTCCTGTACATGCCTACTGCGTTCGTGTCTGCATTGATCCGCGGCGGCGTGGATTTAAAAGCTAGTTTGTTATTCGAAACCGGAGCATCGTATTTGCGGCCTTCGCGCGCTCCCGTAACCTGCCAGTTGGACGGGACGGAAATATTGTCCCAGCCCGCATCCTGCATATTGGGATCAAAAAAATTGGGAATGGCTTTGGAAGGATGCGATGCCCATCTGAATTTCCAGGTGCCGTTCAGCGAGCGTGCCGATGACGCTTTTTTATCCATCAGCAGCGCACTCTTTTCGTCAGGGTAAGGAATGAAATCAGCACGTGGTTTTTCCGTATTGACGCCGAAAACCTGCGCGTCCTGCCATTCCGGGACGGCTTGTGCGTGGGATTGGAATGTATTGAAAAGCAGAAAAGCAGTCAGTAAGCCAAGCCAGTAACGATAGAAGCGGTGCATATAACTTTGGTAGGGTGTGGTATATATTTTTTGCTAAAATTATAGATTAATGCCTTTAATTTGTCTGCAATTGTAAATTCTTTGCTATGCTTCTAGCCGTTGACGTTGGTAACACCGACACTGTTTTTGGGCTTTACCAATCGGATGACTGGGAATATATCTGGCGGATGCGTTCGCTGGTGAATGAAAATGAATCCCATTACGAATCCAGGTTAAGGCTGCATTTCCTTGAAGCGGGGCTATGGTTCGGTGATGTGGATACGGTGGTGCTTAGCAGCGTTGTGCCTGCTATGACGCCCATTATCCAGAAAGTGCTGCGCTCCATGTTCGGTGATGACGTCATTGTCGTCGGCCCGGACATTTATCCCGACCTGTCCATTGCCATCAACCATCCGCACGAAATTGGCGCTGACCTGATCGCCAATTCAGTGGCCGTAATGACGCGTTACCAGGAAAATTGCGTGGTTGTCGATTTTGGGACAGCATTAACATTCACGACGGTGTCGAAAGACCGGAAAATACTGGGTGTAGCAATCCTGCCAGGGCTTATGACAGCGGTGAAAGCGCTTTTTGCCAACACCGCACAATTACCGGAAGTACCACTGGTTTTACCCAAAACGGCCATTGGAAAAAATACAACAGAAGCCATTCAGGCGGGCATATTACTGGGTTATGAAGGACTTGTAAAGTCGCTTCTGCAAAGGATCAGGCAGGAAATGGGCGGTGAATGCATTGCCGTTGCCACAGGTGGACTTTCGTCTATTATTGAGACTTTGCAAGAAGAGTTCGTAGAAATTGACAGTAACTTAACATTGGACGGACTTCGGATCATTGGCGAGCGCCTCAGACCGAGCGCTTGAAGCGGCCTTCTTCAATTAAAGGCAATCCAGCTACGGATTGGTTGTAAAGATATACCCAGCAATCAAGGCTTGCTTCATTTTTTGTGGTGATTGAAATAGTTTTTCGCAGATACAGACTGTTTTTTTCATCTTCAAAAACATCCTCATAATCATCCAGTTCCACAAACAATGCTTCCGGCGCAGTTAGCCTGTATATTTCTCCGTGCACTTTTGAGGAAGCATTTTTATCAAAAACAGCTCCCGGATACCAGGAAATGAGATAGAGTAATCCTGAAAAATATCCCCTGCCTTCATACACCGCATTTTCGCGAAGCCGTCCGGCAAACGGATTGTCAAAACCCTGCATCAGGGTGCCATATGTGAACAGATAAGTAGCGTGCGGATCCATAGCGATGCATTAACATTAGCCAGCGGCAAGTACAATAAATTATAGAACTTTTCCTTTTTAGTAAGTCAAGTCAGTTAGCCATAATCGACTGTTAACTGTATTTTTCTTATATTTACACATATTGCTTTTCAACTTACTAATATACGTTTATGTACGAAAAGAACCTTGGTACAAAACAAAAAGCGTTAAGGATCAACCTGGATCGCAGGATTTATGGGTCTTTTGCAGAAATTGGGGCAGGTCAGGAAACAGCTGCTTACTTTTTTAAGGCAGGCGGGGCATCGGGAACAGTGGCAAAGACCATGTCTGCTTACGATATGACTTTCAGTGATGCAATATATGGAACAGAGGAAGGCGGCCGGTATGTGGTGGAATCCCGCCTGATGAAGATGCTGAACCGTGAATACAATCTTGTTGAGAAACGTCTTTCAGAAAAACGCGGTGAGGAAAGCCAGTTTTTTGCATTCGCCAACACCGTTGTTGCCCTTAATTTTCAGAAAACCAATGAGTCGCACGGCTGGATCGGGTTGCAGTTTCAACTCTCGCCCATGGGCCCGACAAATTATGTGGTGATCCACGTGCGGATGCGCGATGACGAGAATGTCCTGCAACAGCAGGCTTTAGGGATTATTGGCGTTAATCTCATGTATGGCTGTTTTTTCTATTACAAATCTCCGGAAACGCTTTTACTATCCTTAATGGACGATCTGACAACGGATCGCATTGAGATCGATATGGTGCGTTTCAGCGGGCCGGATTTTTCGAAAGTGGACAACCGGTTAATGAGTCTCAGGCTTGTTAAAAACGGTTTTACAGATGCAGCATTGTTTGGCAGCGACGGCGGTGTTTTGCAGCCTTCGGAAGCATTGTATAAAAAGCACATTCTGATGATGCGCGGCCGGTTAAGGCCCATTACCAATGTGCACGTCGACCTGATCAGCAATGGTCAGAAGCAGTTTCTGGATGAGGAGGATGTGGATGAATCAAAAGTTGTCCTCATTTCTGAGCTAACATTGCATAACCTCAAAAGCGGCGACCGCGACATTGACGAAAAGGATTTTCTGGACCGTGTGGACATTCTTTGTTCTCTGGGGCACATGGTAATGATCTCCAATCACCACGAATATTATCGGTTGGTCGCTTATCTTTCCCGCCTTACCAAGCTCAAAGCCGGCCTTTTGCTGGGAAGCCCGAGTTTGCAGGATATTTTTGAAGAAAAACATTATCAATCGCTTCCCGGAGGCATTCTGGAATCCTTCGCAACGCTGTTCAGCAGGAAGGTGAAGCTTTTCATTTATCCCACATTACAGCCCGACGGCTCGGTTTACAGCTGTGCCAATTTCGTTGTTCCGGATCATTTAAGGCCATTATTTCAATATCTGGTCATTAATGACAAGATCGAGGACATTGTGAACTACAACAAGGAGCATATGCACATTACGACCGATAGTGTGCTTGAAAAGATCAAAAGAGGCGAGCCGGGCTGGGAAAAGCTTGTGCCTGAGAATGTTGCCAAGATCATTAAGGAGAAATCCTTATTCGGATTGCCTAATGAGGATAATTATGAGGACACTGTCAAACAGATCCATCAGGCCGTCGGTAATCTTTGATTTATCGTATTAATCATTCAATAAACAAAATAAAAGTAGTCCTGCGCATCGTGTTGCTTTTCAGAAGAAAGCTTCAAGATGAGCAGGATTCTTTCTCCTCCTTCCACATTTACGGGAAGACTCAAATACCTGGGCCCCGGTTTCATCCTTTCCGCTGCAATTGTCGGCTCGGGCGAGCTCATTGCCACCACTGCCCTGGGCGCTAAGGCAGGTTTTATCACTTTCTGGGTCATTATTGTAAGCTGTTTGGTGAAAGTTGCGTTGCAGCTGGAATTTGGCAAAAATGCCATTTATACAGGCACGTTCATGATGCATAATTTCAATCAGCTGCCTGGCCGGAAGTGGGGGAGAGCACATTGGAGCATCTGGTTATGGCTTTCTTTGCAGGGATTGAAATTGTTGCAGGTCGGCGGGATCGTCGGCGGGGTTGCTATTGTTTTGAACATGGCGTGGCCTGCTATTCCTGTCAATGTCTGGGCAATAGTTTCTGTATTAATCACTTCTTTTCTCGTTTATCGCGGCCAGTACGGACTTGTTGAAAAGGGCTCATTGGTGATGATCATTCTTTTTACGGCCGTCATTCTGGTGTCGCTGATCTTGTTGCAGGGCACTAAATATGCCATTCACTGGGAACAGGTCAAATCCGGACTTCAATTTTCCTTACCAACCAGTTTGGTAGCGATCGCATTTGGGGCATTCGGCATCACGGGCGTAGGTGGCGATGAGATCATGTATTATAATTATTGGTGTATCGAAAAAGGTTACGCCGCTTACACCGGCCCTAATGACGGAACCCCGGAGTGGACCGAGCGTGCAAAAGGCTGGTTTAATGTCATGTATATGGATGCGGTGCTGTCGATGGTCGTTTACACAGTGGTGACGGCAGCATTCTATTTGTTGGGCGCAGCGGTTTTGCACAGCGGCGGGGCTGTTCCGGAAGGTTATGAAATGATTGAAGTGCTATCACGCATTTTTACTGAAACGCTCGGTCCATGGGCTAAAAACCTCTTTTTGGTCGGTGCATTTTTTGTGCTATACTCGACACTTTTCACGGCTACGGCGAGCTGGGCGCGTGTTTGGGGCGATGCGTTCGGCGCATTAGGCTGGATGAAATTTGATTCTGCTGAGAACCAGCGAAAAAGCATTGCGATCCTATCCTGGATTTTACCTGCGGTGTGGTGCATACTTTTTTTGTTTATTCAATCGCCGGTTCTCATGGTCATCCTGGGCGGAATCGCCACTTCGATCCTGTTGCTTTTAATCGTCTATGTATCGCTCGTTTTTCGCTTTAAAGAGCTGCCTGCCTCGCTGAAACCCACATTAACCTATGACATTTTCTTCTGGATAAGCGTCATTTCCATATTAACGGTGAGCGCATATGGCGTTATCAAGATTTTGTGAATAGTACGAAATGACAAAATTATAGTATTATTTAGCAAATGTTGCTAAGGGAGCGTTTGCGAATAATCGTCTCATTTATATAATCTTACCATTCAGTTTCGTCCCATTACTATCCTGATCTCCCGAATATGAGTAAAGAAAATGAAGTTTCACGCAGAGATTTTATCAAAAATTCCACCGGAGCCGCCGTTGCGCTTTCGATTCCGTCCATCATTCCGGCCAGCGCTTTTGGCGCCAACGACCGCGTGCGGGTGGCAGTCCTGGGCGTGAACGGGCGTGGCCAAAGCCATATCAGCGGTTTTAATAACCTTAGCAATGTAGAAGTAGCCACATTATGTGATCCGGATAACAACATTCTTCAAAAAAGAGCAAAGGAATTTGAGGAAAAGACAGGGAAGAAGGTGAAGATGGAAAATGATCTCCGTAAAGTTTTTGAGGACAAAACCATTGACGCCGTCAGCATTGCAACACCCAATCACTGGCATGCACTGGCAGCGATATGGGCTTGTCAGGCAGGCAAGGATGTGTATGTGGAAAAGCCCGGTTCTCATAATCTTGCCGAAGGACGGAAGCTGGTTGAGGCTGCGCATAAATACAAACGGGTTGTGCAGCACGGCGTTCAATTACGTAGTTCCGAAGCATTGCAGGAAGCTGTGAAACATTTGCGCGACGGATTAATAGGCAATGTTTACATGGCAAGAGGTTTGGTATACAAATGGCGCCCAGATATTGGTGACAAAGGAACCGAACCCGTTCCCGCAGGCCTCAATTACGACCTCTGGACCGGGCCAGCGGAAATGAAGCCATTCTCCAAAAATTACGTGCATTACGATTGGCACTGGCATTGGAACTATGGCAACGGAGACATTGGAAATCAAGGCATTCACGAAACGGACATGTGTATGTGGGGGCTGGGCGTGGACAGTTTTCCTGAGAAAATCACCTCGTCCGGCGGCAAATTCCTGTGGAACGATGCCAAGGAAACGCCCGAAGTGCTGACCTCATCATTTGTATATCCCAAAGAGAAAAAGATCATTGAATTTGAAGTCCGGCCCTGGATGACCAACGACGAAGGCGGCACAGGGATCGGCAACATTTTCTATGGTTCCGAAGGTTATATGGTCGTAAAAGGTTACGATTTCTATGAAACATTCTTAGGCAAAGAAAAGAAACCCGGCCCAACGCGGAAAGCCGGCGGCGACCACTACAAAAACTTCATCGACGCCGTCGTAGCCAAAGACCCAAAGATCCTGAATGGCCCCGTAGAAACCGCCCACCTCTCCTCCGGCCTGGCCCACCTGGGCAACATCGCCTACCGAACCGGAAGAGCATTAACCTTCGACCCCAAGACGGAAAAGTTTATAAATGACGATGATGCGAATAAGTATTTGACCAGGAAGTATCGGGCACCTTATTCGTTGCCTGCGGGGGTTTGATGGGTTTTAAATATTTTATGACCCGGGAAACCGGGTTTTTCATTAAGTAATAAAGTTCTCTTTTGCAGAACTTTATTTATCTTTATACACACTATATAGTGAAAGTACATTTGATCAAAAGGAGGAGTATAGAAGATTTTGTGAATATAAATGCGCCTGCCAGACAGTCATTTGGCGATTGGCTTAACAAAATCAAGTATGCGGATTGGCAGCAGCCGGAAGATATGAAGTCTACATTCAATTCGGTCGATCCGCTTGGTAAGGGTTCAAACAGGGTCGTGTTTAATGTCGGCGGAAATAACTATCGAATGATCTGCAAATATGTTTTTGGAGAGAAGCAAATCCATTTATTCGTTTGCTGGATTGGAACGCACGCGGCTTATACGACTTTGTGTAAAGCGCAAAAACAGTATCATGTAAATGTATATTAAGATGACAGAGATACTTAAATATAAAGTCATCAAAGACAAAAAGCAGTATGACGATTATTGTCAGGAGCTGGAAAACCTGCTTGGCAATAATCCAAATGCCATTAACGAGGATGAAATTGAATTGCTGACAGTCTTAATAGAGCAGTACGATTCGGAAACGAATACTTTTGAAGAATCGGACCCGGTTATGCTTTTGCAGTCATTAATGCAGGAACACCAAGTAAAAGCCAAAGATCTGGTCGTACTGCTCAAAGTCAGCAAAGGCTATGTCTCTGACATTTTGCATTATAGAAAAGGCATGTCAAAGGAAATAATCAGAAAGCTCGCAGACCGATTCAAAGTAAATCAAAAAGCATTCAACCGGCCCTACGATCTGGTTTCACCAACATTAAAATCAAACAGTAACCAATTAAGTAATCAAATACACGCACATGGATTATCCAGAAATTGACAGGTATCTAAACAATGCAAAAGAGATCCTTAGCACGAAGGCTCAAAAGGATGGGAGTGAGTATAAAGACATTAAATATGTTCAAATGGCATCCGGGACGGCTTATAACGCTGCACTGATGATTGCCGATGAGTATTTGAAGAAACGAGAGGGTGCAAAATTTGTGAAACCCAAAAGCATTGAAGATTACCGCAACAGGCTTAGAAAGTATAACAAGACATTGCTTTCCTATTTGAATGAGGCGTACGACACGCTTCACCTGGCAGGTTACTATCACGGAACGCCTTCGGTAAGGACGATTAAGGAAGGGCTGGACGCTACGAGGAAGATGCTTGCTATTTTACATTAAACAATCCTGCATTAAGATTATTCTGAAAACAAAAATGGCTGCCAGTGCGAACTAGCAGCCATTTTCCGTTTTAGATTTTCTCCTTACAAAGTCGAAAAATCAAACGTTTCCAAATATTTCGTTGTGAAGTTTCCGGATTTGAAGCCGGGATCGTCCATGAGTTTGATATGGAAGGGGATCGTGGTTTTGATTCCTTCGATGACGAACTCTTGCAATGCGCGCTTCATTCGGGTGATTACTTCCTCGCGCGACTGACCGCTGACGATAAGCTTGGCGATCATGGAATCATAATTTGGGGGAATGGTGTAGCCGCTGTAAACGTGGCTGTCGATCCGAACACCGTGACCGCCTGGGAAATGCAGATTGGTGATCTTGCCTGGTGCAGGGCGGAAATTGTTCGCGGGATCTTCTGCATTAATGCGGCATTCCATAGCGAAAAGCTTTGGCGTGTAGTTGACGCCTGAGATTGGCTCGCCTGCTGCAACTTTTATTTGCTCCTTAATCAGGTCAAAATCAGTAACTTCCTCAGTAATAGGATGCTCAACCTGGATTCGGGTGTTCATTTCCATGAAGAAGAACTCACCGTGTTTGTCTACCAGGAATTCAATGGTCCCTGCCCCTTCGTAACCAATGGCTTGCGCGCCTTTGATAGCGGCTGCACCCATTCTTTCGCGTAATTCGTCAGTAATGATCGGGGAAGGCGTTTCTTCAACCAATTTCTGGTGACGACGCTGGATAGAGCAATCGCGTTCCGACAAGTGGCACACTTTACCAAACTGATCTCCGATGATCTGGATTTCAATGTGGCGTGGCTCTTCTACAAATTTTTCGAGATATAAACCGTCGTTACCAAATGCTGCTGCTGACTCTGTGCGGGCATCATTCCATGCCTTTTCAAATTCATCGGGCTTGTTAATGATCCGCATGCCGCGGCCACCGCCACCGGCAGTTGCCTTCACGATTACCGGATAACCAATGCCTTCTGCCAGCATTTTACCCTGTTCCACCGATTCCAAAAGTCCTTCCGAGCCCGGAACAACCGGAACACCGGCAGCGATCATGGTTGCTTTCGCAGTGGCTTTATCACCCATTCCGTTGATCTGGGCGGCAGTTGCACCAATGAATTTAATGCCGTAATCGGCACATATTTGAGAGAATTCAGCATTTTCAGACAAAAATCCATAACCAGGATGGATGGCGTCTGCGCCCGTAACTTCGGCGGCTGAAATGATATTTTGAATGCTCAGATAAGACTGACGGCTTGGCGGCGGACCGATACAAACGGCTTCATCTGCAAAGCGAACGTGAAGACTATCGCGGTCGGCTGTTGAATACACAGCAACCGTTTTGATGCCCATTTCACGACAGGTCCTGATAACACGCAAGGCGATCTCGCCCCGGTTGGCAATGAGTATCTTTTTAAACATGAAAATCAATTAAGTTTTACAGATCGTCCATTGCCTTAAATAGGCTCAACTAGGAATAAAGGCTGGTCAAATTCAACCGGAGTGGCATTTTCAACCAGTACTTTTACAATTTTTCCTGAGATCTCAGATTCTATTTCGTTGAAAAGCTTCATTGCTTCGATCACACAAACCACTTTACCCGGCTTAATTTCGTCGCCGATGTTAGCGAAAGCAGGTGTTTCAGGGCTTGAAGCACGATAGAATGTGCCAATCATTGGCGATTTTATAGTGATCAGATTGGAAGATGCTGATTCTGAGGAAACCGTTGGCTCAGCAGGTGCGGAATGCGTAACGGCCGTAGTAGGCGTAACCGGTGCATAAGAGGGCGCTGGTGCCGCTTGTGACGAAGATAATGATGCCGTTGGTGCAGAACCGTAGCGCTTCACCTTTATTTTCAAATCGGTCGTTTCAATGTTCACTTCATCAAGTCCCGACTGGGCAATGAAGTCAATCAATTTTTGGATTTCTTTGGTTTCCATTTAGTCAAAATTAAAACTGTGGGTGATGATCGTTGAGCTATGCTTTTACTCTTTCTACGTAATCGTACGTGCGCGTGTCAACTTTAATTTTTTGGCCTTCTTCAATGAATAAAGGAACCATGATCCTTGCACCGGTTTCCACCTCAATCGCTTTCTTGGGAGAGTTCGCCGTATCACCTTTTAAGCCTGGCTCAGAATAAGTTACCAGAAGCTCGACAAACGGAGGCAATTCGCAAAGCAGCGCAGCGTCAGTCTCCGTGTTGATCAGGATCTCAACTTCCTGACCTTCTTTCATTAAATCAGCATTGGTGATCAGTTTTTCATCGATCGAGAGCTGATCGAATGTTTCTGCATTCATGAAATTGAAACCCATTTCATCCTTGTACAGAAACTGAAATTTATGTCTCTCCACACGAACCGGAATTATGCCTGCGCCGGAGGAGAATGTGTTATCCAAAACTTTGCCCGAAGTAAGGCTTTTCAGCTTGGTACGAACAAATGCATTGCCCTTTCCAGGTTTTACATGCTGAAATTCAATTACTTGAAAAAGATCGTGATTGAAGTTGATCACTAATCCGTTACGCAAATCTGCGGTAGTTGCCATTTTAATTCAAAAATTAGTATTAATATTTTATTCGCCGTAGGCCCACTTCAGATAAATGGAACCCCACGTAAATCCGCCTCCGAAGGCAGCCAGAACGAGATTATCACCCTTTTTCAATTGCGATTCATAATCCCAAAGACATAGTGGAATGGTTGCGGAGGTGGTATTTCCATATTTCTGGATGTTCACCATTACTTTATCCATTCCCACACCCATGCGGTGCGCCGTTGCTTCAATAATGCGCCTGTTTGCCTGATGCGGAACCAGCCAGGCTACATCATCCCCGCTAAGGCCATTTTTCTCCATGATCTCAGCCGAAATATCAGCCATATTGGTCACAGCAAACTTAAATACCTGAGCACCATCCTGATATACGTGATGCAAACGCGCATCTACGGTTTCATGCGTGGGCGGATAGCGGCTTCCTCCTGCTTTTTGGTTCAGGTAAGGATAACCTGCGCCGTCGGATTTGATAATAGAATCAATGATACCGTTTCCTTCTGTATCCGGTTCAAGCAAAACAGCGCCTGCGCCGTCTCCGAAAAGAATACAAGTTTTCCGGTCGGTGTAATCTACGATCGCAGACATTTTATCTGCGCCTACGATAATGATCTTTTTATATTTTCCTGTCTCAATGAACTGTGAGCCAAGGGTAAGTGCATAAACAAAGCCTGAACAAGCCGCCTGAATGTCAAAGCTTCCGACGTTTTTAATCCCTACCATATCACAAATAAGATTGGCCGTGCAGGGAAAAATGAAGTCGGGGGTTGTTGTGGCGCAGATCAGGAGGTCAATTTCGCTGGGAAGGGTGTTGGTTTTAGCAAGCAATCCTTTTACAGCTTCGGCACCCATATGAGAACTTCCTAAACCTTCGCCTTTGAGGATATGCCTTTCTTTGATGCCGGTGCGGCTGACGATCCACTCGTCATTTGTCGCCACCATGGTTTCAAGTTCGGCATTTGTCAAAATATAATCAGGCACATACCCTTGTATTCCTGTTATAGAGGCTTTTATATGGGTCATGATAAATTTAACTATTCAAAATCCGAATAGGTTTTTGTAAAAAAGAACAGAATCAATTTATTCATTTCGTGGTTGTCAGCAATGGAAATTAATTCAATGCCTGCGCAATATGCAAATATGCTTTTGACTTGACCTGTTTATATGCCCAGCCGAGCATATTTTTTATTGCTATTGGCGATGATATGCCATGAGCGATCATGACATTGCCATTCACACCAATGATCGAGCTTCCGCCAATGGATTCGTAATTTGTTTGATCTACGAATTCATCGCTGAAACCCCGTTGCTTGGAAATTTCATAGAATGATTCGCCCAATTTAAATAAGACATTGCCTGTAAAGCCATCCGTTACGATTACATCGGCTTTATTGGTAAAGAGATCTTTACCCTCAATATTTCCTATAAAATTGATTCGCTTGTTTTGTTTGAGCAGGGGATAAGTGGCCTGAGTTGTAAGAGAACCTTTTTGTTCTTCCTCCCCAATGTTCATCAGGGCTACTCTTGGCTTGTCTATCTGAAAAGTATATTGGGCAAAAATAGAGCCTATCTCTCCAAATTGCGCAAGCACTTCTGGCTTGCAGTCGGCATTAGCGCCAATATCCAGCATAATCGAATAGCTGCCGTCAACCTGTGGCACAAATCCTGCAATAGCTGGTCTTATAATTCCTTCGATCGCCTTAATGCTAAAAAGCGCTCCTACGTGCATAGCCCCCGTGTTACCGGCACTACAGAATATGTCGACTTCTTTTTCCTTCAGAAGCTTGAAACCGATCCCGATGCTGGAATTCGGTTTTTGAGAAAGGGCTTTTGTTGGATGTTCCCCCATCTCAATAACATCTTCTGCGTGAACGACGTCAACATTATCAGGAGTGAAATTGTGCTGGTTGAATATGTCCCAGATTGCACTTTCACGGCCAATTAAAACGATTCTCGCCTCGGATGGTAGTTCAGAAGCGGCCTGAATAACCCCTTCAACAATTGCCTGTGGAGCTAAATCTCCCCCCATGGCATCTACCGCAATTTTCATTTACACGCTGTTATTTTAGACTAATAAGTTAGAAATCGAAGGTGTAAATTTAGCAGATGTGCCGTAGTAAAAAAGAATTTCGCAACAACTTTTATACGGCTGCTGCGAAATTGATATACTCATCGACTGAAACTAGACTGTTTTAGAATAGTTCTCAACTACAACTTTACCTCTATAAACCAAGTTGCCTTCGTGAACGTGTGCACGGTGGAATTGGTGAATTTCTCCTGTCGAAGAATCAGTGCCTAATTGTTTTCCTGTAAGGAAATCATGTGCTCTGCGCGAATCGCGACGGCTTGTGGAATGTCTCCGCTTAGGATGTGCCATGATGCTTTATTTTCTGTATGTTTTGTTTTTGGTTTATTATCCGTCGGTTGAAACCGTCGGTCATTATAAATTTCCGGCGGTTTCAACCGACGGGTATTGGGTATTCGGATATCGTTATTCGCCTTTTAGCTTTTTTAATGCTTCCCAGCGGGGGTCTATTTTTTCTTCTTCTTCTGTTTCTTCACTTTCTGCATCTCCCGATGAATAGACCAGAATACCTTCGGCTTCATCTAACGGATCAATTTCCTCTTCCTCGCCGCGCAGGTCCGGATGGATCTTTTTGACAGGGAGCGCTAATGCGATGAAGTCAAAAATGTAGCGTGCTACATTGATCCTGGTCGTATTGCGGTTGATGATCTCGATCTCGTCCGTCAGTTCCTCGTTATGATCGCCAAACTTTAAAATAATGCGATCATCCTGGTCAATGGGCTCTTCAAACGGTTCCAGGCTTCTGTCACAAGTAAGCGTTACGCTTCCTACTGTGTGAAAATTAAGCTGGATCATAGTGGCCGATTTGTTAAGCACAACATGCGTTTTGAAATGGCCAAACTCGATCAGATCCTGTTCCAGTTCCTGGAAAAATGCATCTCCCGACTCCATTTCATAGGCATACTGTTTGTCTTCCAAACCGTAAATGTCTATGTTGTATTTACTTAGCTCTTTCACTTTTTCTGTCAAAAGGACTGCAAAGGTAATGTATTCGATTTAATAAAAAAACTATGGCCGCATTTTATTGGCCTCAGATCTTGCGTGCCGGATTGCCGAAATAAGTGGCTTTTGCCGGCACATTTTCAACTACAACTGAGCCTGCACCGATCCGCGCATTCTTGCCTATCTCTATCCCAGCCACAATAATTGCTCCCGAACCGATAAAAACGCCATCCCCGATTTTCACGCGGTCATTAATGATAGCGCCTGCACCGATCGTTACGTAATCACCAACCTGCACCCAGGTGTCCACCACGGCAGCCGTCTGCACCAGGCAATGCTGCCCGATTTTTGACTTTGCACCAACCGTAACGCGGGCGCCGATGAGGTTACCATGGCCGATTGTGGCCATTTCGGAGATCAATGCGCTGTCGTGGATTGCATTGATGGGCATTGTTTTGTATTCTTCTGTTAGCGTTTCCACGAGCCGTTCGCGCACGGAGCGCTCACCAATGGCTACAAATGCTTCGCATTTACTGCCGAGAATGCTCAGAAACCCGGAGTCGTCCGTATTCCCCAGCACACTCACATCGCCAAATTCCTTGCCGTGCAGCTCCTTATGATCGTCCAGCAATCCGTAAACGAGCACATTATTTCTTTTAAATATATCCAATGCCTGAACGCCCAAGTCGCCGGCACCAAAAATCAAAACTGGATTTTCCATAGTATAGGTTATTAAATGTGGCATGCTTAATAGCAAGCTTTCTTCTGGTGGTAAAAAATCAAACCACTGCGGTGACACAGTGGTTCCGTATACATTATATATAATAAGAATCTAAATCATTAAAGGAAAGTGATCCGAAACACAAATGGACTGCCATAAGGCGATATATTATTGCCGAAGTCATCCAGTTGATTGTTATAATTAAAATTATAAAGGGCTGTAAAATGAACCGCTTTGATGAATCGAGCTCCCAATGGCTGCGAATATGACGCTCCCAACATTGGCGAAGCGATCCACTTACGCGCATCGTATTTTTTGAAAGTATCAACTTCTACATTCATTCCTTCAAGCTCCGCAATCACATTGACCATTGGAAAGATAGAATACATTAAGAATCCCCGTCCTCCATAATAGAATTCATTAAAACCAAAGTAACGTGATTTATAATACATCCCCGTAACCCCGACGCCGCCAACCAGCTTTTCTGTAAGTTCATAACCGGCCATGGGAGAGAGGTTAATGTTGGTTACCGTTCCCAGGCTCAGGCCGAAACTTCCGCCTAATCTTAGCCTGTCTACAAACGGACGGTCTTTGAATTCAGCCAACGGCTTTTTCTCAACCAATTCCCTTCGTTCAACGGGAGGTTTTTCTGCTTCTTCAACATTGTCTTTCCGCAGCGAGTCTGGGCGGTAGTATTCGTCATCTTGAGCCATTAATGCCGGACTGATTAAAATACCAATCAGGACCGTGCATAGGAGGAGGATTTTACTTTTCATCTTAAAATCGTTTATTTTATAACATTGTAACTGGTAACGTAGAAATCCTGGATTTTGGTTTACGCCTAAACTAGTGCTACCCACTCCTCAAATTACCTTTCTGTATCTATGCATTATAATATTTACGTATCTGACCCGCAGTCTCATTTAATCAACATTATTTACACAATTCCTGAAATAGATGCCGATACCATCGAAATTCAGTTGCCTGCGTGGAGACCCGGACGGTACGAAATACAGAATTTCGCCAAAAATATTCAATTTATTGAAGCGATCTCAACCGCCGATCAGAAACTCCCTATCCATAAAGTAACGAAAGACCGCTGGCAGGTTGCAACGACTGGTGAAAAAGAGGTCAGGATCCGCTATACATTCTATGCAGTCATCCAAAATGCGGGCAGCAGTTATGTGGACGAGGAATTGTGGTATCTCAATTTCATCAATTTCTGCATGTATACCGAAGGCCGCATTGGTGAAGCTTACACAGTTCATCTGGATTTGCCGGAAGGTTACCAGATCGCGTGCGGATTACCGGCGGAGGGAAATGTTTTAAAGGCAAAGGATTTTTATCAATTGGTTGACAGCCCGTTGCTGGCTTCCGAAAGTTTGCAAAAACGGCATTACCAGGCCCGCGGCGTGGAATTCAATATCTGGATGCATGGGAACTTGCAGCCAAACTGGCGGAGAATTGTCCGCGACTTTCGTCGCTTTTCCCGCGAGCAAATTATTACAATGGGTGAGTTTCCCGAAAACGACTATCATTTCCTGAACCTGATCCTGCCTAACGCATTTTACCACGGCGTGGAGCATCATAACTCAACCATGATCGTGCTCGGGCCGGACGATGAGGGTGAAGGGCTTTATTCGGATCTGTTGGGAGTGAGTTCGCATGAGTTGTTTCACGCCTGGAACATTATACGCATCCGCCCGGCGGAATTGCTGCCTTATGATTTTACCAAAGAAAACTATTTCAGGACTTGTTTTGTAGCAGAAGGCTGCACCACTTACTATGGAGATCTTTTTCTGAAACGCGCTGACGTGTTTACGGAAGAAACTTACATTAAGGAGTTGCAGGTTTACATGAAAAGGCATTTCGAAAGCAGCGCGCACGCCACGCAGTCACTGGCAGACTCGTCTTTTGACCTTTGGCTGGACGGCTATGAGAAAGGAATCCCGAACCGGAAAGTATCCGTTTACCACAAAGGGGCCCTGGCGGCGCTTATCCTGGATCTTTATTTAAGGAAAAAAACCAATCACGAACAATCGCTTGATACTGTTATGCAGCTGCTATGGACGCGTTTTGGTAAACCTTTTATCGGATATACCCTGCAAGATTACATTGACATAGTGGAAGAGGTTGCGGGCGAATCGCTTGAATGGTATTGGAATGACTGCATTTTCACCAGCACGCCGCTCGAAACGAGGTTAAACGAAGCGCTTGCTTTTGTAGGTTTACAAATGTCCACATTCAGTAATGGCAACATTCAGTTAAATGTTATGGACAACTTTAAAGCCAAATTGCAGCGCGACAAATGGCTTGAAACCGTAGAGCCATTAACGCAGGATGAGCTCGAAGAGGAGGAAGAATAATCTCGTCTGCCGAATGTCATTTTAAAATCTCTCTGAGCGCCTCTCCGAGGTCATCGTATTGATATTGGAAGTCTGTTTCCTTTGCAATTCGTTCATTGACAAGGTAACTGCTTCCCAGCACAACGCTCGCCATTTCGCCGAAAGCGAGCTTTAAACCAAATGCGGGTACATTGGGCAGCCACTGAGGCTTGCCTAAGGCTATGCATATCTGTTTGGTAAGCTCCTCATTAGTAACAGGATGGCTGGCAATCGCATTGTAAGCGCCTTCCCAGGATTCTTTTTCCATTGCGTCGATATACATTTGGCAAATGTCATCGATATGGATCCACGAAACCCATTGTTTTCCGGAGCCTAATGGCGCACCGAAGCCTAATTTGGCCGGAGCAGCCATTCTTGGGATCGCGCCGCCTTCGTTGCTTAGCACAATTCCCGTCCGGAGTTTTACGGTCCTGATGCCTAACGCCGCAATTTCGTCGGCTGCTTTTTCCCAAACAATGGTCACATGTGAGAGGAAATCATTGTTAGGAGGCGTGTTTTCGGTGTTTCGGACGTCGCCCGTATCTTCACCATAATAGCTGCTTCCAGAAGCCGAAATGAATGCAGTAGGGCGAATGTTCTTTTCTTTTAGCTTCTTGTGAATCAATCCAATCGTTTCCGTGCGGCTGGTAACGATCACTTTTTTTCGCTCTTCTGTCCAGCGCTCGTCCGCTACGCCCGCACCTGCGAGGTGGATGAGGTAATCCGTGTTTTCAAGCGCATTTTCTTCTATATAACCTTTGTCCACATCCCATTCATAAACCTGCACCGAAGGAATATTAGTCTTCTTCCTGCTCAAATACGCTACTTCGTAACCCTTAGCGAGCAGAAGCTGGGTCAGCCTTTTGCCAATCAGGCCCGTTCCTCCGGTAATCAGTACTTTTTTGCCTTTCATTAAGCTAATATGAATGTGGAAACTTTACTTACGTGGTGAATTCGTTTTCGGATGTCAGGCTGCGGGAATTGCTGCCGGTCCCTCCTTTGGCGCTTCCTGCTCGATGGCTTTCGTGACACGCTCAATCATGCTTTCAAGCGATTCGTCGGGCAAAAAGTGCATCGGTGCTTTGAAATGTACGGTTAGCTTCGTGTTTCTTTTCTTAAATCTCAGTCCTTTTTTATCAAAAGCCCTTCTGAAACCGTTGATAACCACGGGAATTACGATGGGTTGATGGTCTTTGATCAAATGTGCCGTTCCTTTGCGAACAGGTGCATAAGGCTTCGTGGTTCCCTGCGGAAAACTCACGACCCAGCCGTGCTTCAGTCCCATTCCAATCTTATCCTGAGCATCATTATCCAGCTGCCGTTTTACATTCTCACCATTGGCACGCCAGGAACGTTCAATGGTGATTGCTCCGCCTATGCTGAATAATTTGGGTAAAATCCCTTCTTTCATGGTCTCCGAAGCGGCTACATAATAGCATCTTGCACGAGGAGAAAACAAATAGAACGGAGGTGAAATGGTGTCTTTGTAGCCCCACTTGGTTGCACAAAAAATATGGTAAAAAGCAATTACGTCTGCAAAGTAAGTTTGGTGGTTGGATAGGAAAAGCACCCCGTTATCCGGAAGTTCGATAAGCTGGTCGCTGCCGGTTATTTCTATTTTATTGACAGCCGTATATCTGTAATAGGTAAACCATCCGATGATGAAGATAATGATACGCTTGAAAATCAGATAGTTGCCAAAAGGATCCTGCTCGAAAATACCCATAAAGTCAAATCGCACCAACCAGGCAGGCAACAGGCTGAAAGTACTTTTTTTCGGATGCATAGTGTAAATGTAATTTCAGTTGTCCTTGCTGAACCGGCGTCTGCCTCAATGAAAATTTTGTACCAATTTGGCGTAATTTAGATAATTAGCACAGTTAATATAAAATATATTTAGTTTGCACTGCATCCGGTTTTTTTGCCGTAAAACATTGGCATGATTCTTTCGAATATTCCACAGACGTTAATTTTTGAATAACTCTCTCGTAAAGCTTCTTTTTTAATTTGTATGAAAATGAAATTTCAATTTCACATTCTTGTGTGCCTCATAGGTGCAGGTTTCCTGTCGGGCTGTTCCAAAAATCCGGTTACCGGCAAAAAGGAAATCATCTTTATGTCGAAGGAAAAGGAAATAGCGCTTGGCGCCGAATCCCACCCGTCGATCGTGGCTACAATGGGCATTTATGACGATAAGAACCTGCAATCCTTTATCA
This sequence comes from Dyadobacter sp. CY327, assembly GCF_021390415.1. Classification (NCBI taxonomy): domain Bacteria; kingdom Pseudomonadati; phylum Bacteroidota; class Cytophagia; order Cytophagales; family Spirosomataceae; genus Dyadobacter; species Dyadobacter sp. CY327. Next base: position 370,189 of record NZ_JAJUXJ010000001.1, read on the forward strand.
ATGAGAAGGGAAAAGCAATGGCTAATATCTCTCACCGCCCCGATTTGCCGTACCAATTTTTCATCGTGGACTCGCCGGTTGTGAATGCATTTGCTGTGCCTGGCGGTTACGTATACTTTACAAGGGGTATCATGGCACATTTCAATAATGAGGCCGAGTTTGCAGGTGTTTTGGGTCACGAAATCGGGCACATTACCGCACGACATTCGGCTCGCCAGCAAACGTCACAGATTTTTGGTCAGGTAGGATTAATGGCCGGAATGGTGCTTTCAGAAACCGTTCGCGGGCTTGCAGACCAGACGCAGCAAGCTTTGGGTTTATTGCTGCTCAGTTACAGCCGGGAGCACGAGTCGGAATCGGACAAAATTGGCGTTGAATATTCCAGCAAGATTGGTTACGATGCACACCAGATGGCCGATTTCTTTGGCACATTGAAAAAAATCAGCGAGAAGAGCGGACAAACGATCCCAACCTTCCAATCGACTCACCCGGATCCGGGCGGCAGACAATCGAAAGTGGAAAAGCTGGCGACAGAATACCAGAAAGAACATCCGGCTAAGTATAATGTGAACCGCGACGCGTATCTGCGCAAAATCGAGGGCATCATTTACGGAACGGACCCAAAGCAGGGATTTGTAGAAAACAATATGTTTTACCATCCTGAATTGAAGTTCCAGTTACCGGTTCCAAGTGGCTGGCAATACGAAAATTCACCAGCACAGTTCCAGATGGCTGCCAAAGATGGCAAATCAATGATGCTGTTTATGCTCGCTCCCGGAAAATCGCTGGAAGAAGCCAGTGCAGCAGTAATTAAAAATTATGGGTTGCAGGTTACTGAAAATGAAAAAACGACCATTAACGGCAATCCTGCGCTTGTCATGATTGCAACACAAGCTGCTCAAACCCAAACTGGCCAGCAGGCAGCACCGACGGCAAATTCCATCCAGGTGGCAACGTGGCTGATCCAGTATGGCGGTAATATTTATGCCATTCACGGCGTATCGCAAGCTGCGAACTTTGCAGGAAGCATGGGACAGTTCAAGTCGGTTGCGGGTGGCTTTAAATCTGTTACGGACGGAAGTATTCTGAACCGTCAGCCAGACCGCATCAGGATCAAAACAGTGCAACGTGATGGTTCTTTAAAGGATGCATTAAGAGATTTCAATCAGCAAGACAAGCAAATGGACGACCTCGCGATCATCAACGGCATGTCGCTTTCAGATAAAGTAACGAAAGGGACGCTGATCAAAACGCTGAGTAAGTAATCATTTATTTGTTGTCAAATCGATTTGAATGTTGGTGGAATAATGCGTTATGTCTTCATCTCTTTTTTCAAGGAGACTGATCGTATAGGGCTTTTTTAAACTTCCAACATTCAAAAAGAAAGAATATAGCTGCGCTGTATTGCCGACGTCAAACAACTTCCCTTTCAGCCAAAAGGATCGCAGACCTTTATTCGCATTTCTCAGTAAAGGAAATAACAACTGAAAGCGGGCATTTTTTAAAACGACAAAATTAAAGTCGCCGGGATGCAGGGAGTTAGCGCAGCTCATACAATGTACATAGTCGAGATCCAAAATCTTTATCGCTTTACTGGCACGTTGATCAACAGTTGCTTTTTTTAGGGCCTGACCTATCTTCAAAAGTGACAGTTTGGTTTCAGTATCAGGCTGAAATATCGTCCTATGCGGTGCCGGCGCAGTTTGGGAAAGTTGTTGTGTATTAAAATAGTAGGCCAGCGTCTGGTCACTGAACAAATACATGCTGGACAGATTTTTCTGAAATATCAGCAGCCAGGCAAGGATGCTTGCAGCCAACATGATTGTGGAAAAGCGCTGAAATACTTTGGGGAACAGGAGTTGAAATAAGCAGACATTAGCCAAAATCAACATTGTTGGATACAGTTGGTAACGACTGGAAATCATTGCGGAATAGTCGCCAGCATGCATTCGGTTACAGGCTAGCGCTAAGCCTGAGAGCATAATAAAAATGTTCACCTCAACCAGCACAATCATTAGACAATCTTTTGCAGTTAATAACTCGTTATAGCAAAAAACTGGCAGCAAATGGCGCAGGGCATGTAGTGATAATAAGGCGGACGCCACAATAGCGGCGAAACCAAGCACCATTACGATGCTTACATCTGAAAGTGACTGGTGAATAACAAGTCCTTGTCCAATGAAAGTCGTCAGGCCAAGTAATATTTCAAGTAATCTATTCGTGCTGGCATTCATGGCATGAGATTCAGCAACAGCCTGATACTGATAGAAATATGTCAAAATGGTGGCGAGAAATAGCAGAATCCAGATTGAAAGGTCCTGCCATCTCCTTTGAAGAAACAACGAAATTCCTCCAATCCCAAGGGCGATAAATCCATTTCCCGAAGTATAGCACATCAGCCCGCCTACTGCAAGGGCAACCCACCAAACCTTCCTGGACTTGCTGACAAGCATCGAAAATAGCAGCAGATATAAAAAGTGGATGGTTATATTCTGAAGTGCCGCCATTGCCCACAGCGAATTTTCATGATACTGAAATTGAAACAGCATCCAGCTTGCAAAGACGCTGGTCCATATAGACATAGAAGCCTGGCGCTGCCAAGCCGCGACAATGAACCAAATCCCGATCAGAGGCAAATTTCCCAGAAAAATTAAAAGGGTGTAAGAAAGCTTATTTTGAATCAGATAGTTAAGCAGGAAGATAATCCTGGTATAAAACAGCCTGTGTTCATTAAGCTGGCTAAAAAGAATGTCGAGAAATGCGGGTAAAGAAGTTTTATCCAGCATTTGCTCGATTTCAAACTGGATAATGTAGTCGTCATGAACCGGCAGATTCCAGTGCAGGAAGCTTATTACAATGGTATAGCATGTAACAGGAACTAGTATCAGGAATAACCAGACCATTCGTGTTACCCTTCCGTGATTGGTTTTTAATAAAATCATGATACGATCCCCGTTTAATTATGCCGCAATCGGGGAAAGGAATTTCATTCAAAAGGCTAGCAATAGAGAATCCGGTGAGCATCTGGCGCGTATCAATTATTTGCAGGTAAGTCGGGCTTACTTTAATGCATAAACTATTCGCACATCAGAAAACTTTTCTGTTATTCATTTGGTTGATATGTCAACGTAATATACATTTGCACCATGAACACAATACAGCCTAAATTCTTTGCGAACATAAAAGAGGACATGAAAAACTCCCTGCAATTCAAGCTGGGGGTCGTGACGAAAATTGTTTTTAAGAAAATGAATGCACAACTGGTGCAGGAAGGCATCCCGGTCCTGGCCGAACAGTTGCCTATATTAATGGTTGTATATTTCCAGGAGCACGCTATGACACAGCAGGAAATTGCGAATCTGCTTCAAAAGGATAAAGCAGGAATTCAGCGTTCTGTGCAAACATTGCATAAGGATGGCTTTTTAAAGATAGAAAGCGATATTGAGGACAAAAGAAAGAATCTGGTCACACTGACGCCAAGCGGAAAGTTTGTTTGCGAGCGTATTCAGGCCATGGTTATTGCTTTTGACAATCGCGTGATGGAGCATTTCACGGACGAGGAACGCAAAACATTCATAGGTTACCTGGATAGGGTAGCGGCCGTGGCAGGAGAATAAAATTTTTTAAATAAATAGTTGATATATCACCAGTAGACATATCAACGAGATACAGAATTAGCCTTAAATAATTAATAACCAGAAAAGATGAAAAGTAAATGGATCATAGCAATGCTGGCATTCGTTGCCACGGCCGGGCCTAGCTGGGCGCAAACCCGCCTGAGCCTGAAAGACTGCATTGCTTACGGGATCAAGAACAACGGCAATGTGAAAATTGCGCAGTATAAAGAAAGCATTGCCGTGCAACAAGGGCGCGAGGCATTGGCAGGTTACCTGCCGCAAGTGGCGGGAAATGGCGCGCTGGACGACAACATTAAGCTGCAATCGACGGTTTTACCGGGAGCGCTTTTTGGAGGTGAAGACCGCCGCGTTGCGCTGGGAACGAAATACTCGACCAACGTTTCCGCACAGGCAGATCAGGTAATTTTTGACCAGGCATTGCTGGTTGGAATCAAGGCAAACAAGCCTAACCTCGAAAATGCTGCCCTGAATGCGCAGAAGACCAAAGAGACGATCATTTTTAATGTTACCGATGCTTATTATCAGGTTTTTGTAACGCAGGCGCAGATCGACCTTTTGAAAGATAACCTTGAAAAAACGCAGCAGATCCTGGGCACATTGCAGTTGCAACTGGATAACGGCGTCATCAAAAAAGTGGATTTCGATCGCACGCAGGTGAGTTTGAATAACATTAAATCGCAGCTGACATTAGCAGAAAGCAATTTAATCCTTTCCCAGAACCAGCTGAAATTTCAAATGGGCATGCCGCTGGCCGAGCAACTTGAATTGACCGACAACCCATTAAGCCAGCCTTTCAAATTGGTAGAGCCCGAGAAATTTGACGTGGCGAGTCTGACGGATTTCAAAATCCAGAATGTGAACATGCAGCTGCAATCATTGGAAAAAGAACGGATTAAGGCAGGTTATCTTCCCAAATTGTCTGTTTACGGCCGTTATGGAATGCAATCCCTGGGCCAGAATCTGGGCGAATCCTGGGGCAACTGGTTCAGTTTCGGTGCCATAGGCGTAAAATTGTCTATCCCGATTTTTGACAGTTTCAGAAGAGATGCACAATACAAGCAGGCTGATTTGAATCTTTTGACACAAAATGAACAGCTGAAATTGAATGTTCAGAACTACGAACTTCAAAACCATAATGCTACCACACAACTTCAAAAAGCCAAATTAAACCTCGGCAATGACGAAAGTAATGTGACGCTGGCCAAAGAAGTTTACGACGTTACCACATTGCAATACAGAGAGGGAACGGTGCCGTTGTCGGATCTGCTGAACGCGGAAACATCTTACAAAGAGGCCCAAAGCAATTATATCAATTCCATGCTGAGCTATTATCAGGCCAAATTAGGCATTGAACAGTCGCAAGGCACGCTTAACAACTTTTATTCAACACTGCCATAAGCTTACCATGAAAAGAAAACTCATCATCATCGGCTCCATTGCAATCATCGGGATCCTGATCGGCTTCCGCCTGGTAGCCAATAAATCCAAGATGGACGCCAAGAAAGTAATGCCGGATAACAAAAATGTGACCATTCCGGTGACCGCTGTTTCAGTAAAAGAAGGCAGCACCGACCAGCAGTTGGTCCGCACGGGAAGTCTTATCCCGTTCAAACAGGCAGAAATTATGGCCACTTCGGCGGGTAAGGTCCTGGCGGTGAAATACGATCTTGGAACATTTGTGTCACAAGGCGCAACGCTCGTGAAGGTGGATAGCAAATTAAAAGAGCTCTCATTGCAAGCCACCGAGCTCAATATCAACAAATTGAAAAAGGATACGGATCGCTATAACAAGCTTCTGGCAGGAAATGCAGCAACGGAAGTGCAATTGAATGACACCAAATACAACTACGAAAATGCCTTGAACCAGGCCGAGCAAATCAAGCAGCAGATCAATGATGCATCCATCGCAGCGCCGATCAGCGGCCGCGTGATCAAGAAGAACATTGAGCCGGGTGAATTTGTGAATGTAGGAACTTCATTGGGAACGATCCTGGACGTGTCGCGCCTGAAAGTGCAGGTAATGATCTCCGAAAATGATGTTTATAAATTGAAAGAAGGTCAGCACGTGAAAGTTGGATCGAGCATTTTTCCCGATAAAAAAATCGATGGGGTGATCTCTTACATTGCGCCTCAGGGCGACGAATCGCACAATTATCCGGTGGAGATTGTGATTAAAAATTCAAGTCAGTTGCGTGCAGGAACATTTGTAAGTGTTGAATTTAGTCAAAAAAGCAGCCAGCAGGCATTGCTTATCCCGAGAAGTGCATTGGTAGAAAGCGTTCGCAATCCGTATGTATACACGGTTGAAAATGGGGTTGCCAAACAACGCAAAATCCAGGTAGGACGCGAATTGGGCGATAATATTGAAGTTTTGTCGGGTCTTAAATCGGGCGAAACGGTGATCACAACCGGCCAGATCAACCTCAGCGAAGGTGCGGCGGTAAATGTTACCAAATAGTTTTCATCAGTAAACGAATCAAGAAATGTCAATCACCGAAGTAGCAGTAAAAAGACCGCTCTTCATCATAGTAGTATTCACGGTGTTGATACTATTTGGTGTGATCAGCTATAAACAATTGTCTTACAACTTGTTGCCCAAATTCGAGGCTAATGTTGTAAGCGTTATGACGACTTACCGCGGAGCCGCTGCGGACGAAGTCGAAACCAATGTTACCAAGCACATCGAAGACGCCGTTTCGGCGATCGAGGGTTTGGATCAGATCAATTCCACTTCTCAGGAAGGCGTTTCCTCTGTAATTATCCAGTTGAAACAAGGCATCAGCGTCGATCTGGCACAACAGGAAGCGCAGCGTAAAGTAGAGCAGGTTATTTCCTTGCTTCCCGACGATGCCGACCGCCCTGTGATCAACAAATTTTCAACCGACGAAATCCCGGTTTTGAGAATGGGTGTAACGGCCAATATGTCGCCATCAGCACTTTACGATTTGATTGATGACAAACTGAAACCGCAGCTTTCCAACGTAACCGGTGTAGGCCAGGTGACCATTATTGGGGGAACGGAGCGTCAGATTCAGGTCAATATCAGTCAGGATAAATTAAAAGCATATCGCCTGTCGATCGCGCAGGTTTCTGCTGCGATTAATAATGCAAACACTTCATACCCAGCTGGTCAGGTAAAAACGCAGGAAGATCAGCTTTCGATCCGTTTTGATGCGAAACTGACCACTGTTGAAAACCTGAGAAATGTGATAGTTGGCCGGAACAGCACTGGCGGGCAGGTCTTTTTGAAAGACATAGCCGAAGTGTACGATGGCACAGCCGATGCAACTGCGGTAAACCACATTAATGGAGCGCCCTCAGTTGCCTTGCAAATCCAGAAACAATCCGATGCCAATGCAGTGGATGTGAGTAAGCTGACCCGCGAGCGTTTGACGACTTTGGAAAAACAATATGCTTCGTCCGGTTTGAAATTCAACATTGCATCCGACCAATCCATTTACACATTGGCCTCCGCGGATGCCGTGGTTTTTGACCTTGGCCTGGCCGTTTTGATCGTGTCGATCGTAATGTTAATGTTCCTGCATAGCTTCCGGAGCTCGATGTTTATCCTGGTAGCATTGCCTTCGTCGATGATCCCGACCTTCATTTTGATGAGCCTTTTAGGTTTCTCACTCAATTTAATGACCTTAATGGCGCTTTCGCTGGTGGTTGGTATTCTCGTCGATGACTCGATTGTGGTTTTGGAAAACATCAACCGCCACATGGAAATGGGCAAAAGCAGATGGCAGGCCGCATTGGACGGACGTGCAGAAATCGGTTTCACAGCCCTCGCGATCACATTAGTGGACGTTGTGGTATTCGTGCCGCTTGCATTAACTTCCGGTTTGATCGGTAACATTCTGAGAGAGTTCTCGCTTGTGGTCGTATTCTCGACATTAATGAGCTTGTTCGTTTCCTTTACATTGACACCGCTTTTGGCTTCGCGTTTTGGTAAAATAGAAATTTTAGATAAAAACACACTTTGGGGACGCCTTAACCTTGGTTTTGAAAGGTTTTTGGATCGGATCAAAGACGAATATGGCCGCATGCTGACCTGGGCTTTGGGTCACAAAAGATATGTTTTCATTCTTGCCCTGGTGTTGATCGTTGGCTCCATTGCTTTGGTTCCGGGCGGTTTCATCGGAGCAGCATTCATGCAGCAAAGTGATCGCGGCGAGTTGAATGTGTCCATTGAGCTTGCGCCAACAGCATCGGTTTACCAAACCAATCAGGTTGCTCAGAAAGTTGAAAAGTTATTGTTAGGCAGAAAAGAAGTGACCAAAGTGTTTACCAATGTCGGTTACAGCAGCACAGGTTTGGGAACAACTTCCAATAGCAACATTGCCGACTTAACTGTTCAATTGGTTGATAAAAAGGACCGTACATTATCCTCAGAAGATTTTGGTACACAAATTCAAAAAGAGATCCTGCAAATCCCGGGTGTAAAAGTTACGGTTGCACCTACTTCCATCACGGGTAACGCCAACCAGGCGCCGATCCAGGTAGCGGTAAAAGGGACCGATATGCCTACGATCCGTAAAGTTGCCGCGCAAGTGAAAGAAGTGGTAGCATCGATACCGGGGACCGCGAACGTGGATTACTCCGTTGATGATCCGAAACCCGAAGTAGGCGTGTCATTGGACCGTGAGAAAATGTCGCAACTAGGCATCAACGCAGCCGAAGTAGGCGCAGCATTGCAAACTGCATTCCGCGGCGACGACCGTTCGAAATTCAAAGAAAATGGCAAGGAATACGACATTATGGTCACATTAGACCAGTTCAACCGTTCCAGCGCCGACGACATTCGTCATTTGAGTTTCGTAAACAGCGCAGGACAAGCATTCGAACTTTCTCAATTCGCCACCATCAAAGAAGGAATGGGCGAAAGCGTCCTGCAACGCATTGATCGTCTGGGTTCTATCAGCATTAACTCACAGGTAATCGGCCGTCCATCCGGTTCCATCGGAGCCGACATTCAAGCCAAAATGGCTACTGTAAAACTCCCCGAAGGCGTATTCATCGAATACCGCGGTGACCTGAAAAACCAGGCCGACGCATTCGGCAGCCTGGGCCTGGCACTCGTACTCGGCATCGTGCTTATTTATCTGATCATGGTAGCCCTTTACGAAAGCACGATTTACCCATTCGTGGTTCTGTTCTCGATCCCGGTGGCACTGGTAGGCGCATTGACAGCATTAGCATTAACCATGGAAAGCCTAACCATATTCTCCATCGTCGGTATGATCATGCTCCTGGGTCTGGTAGCCAAAAACGCCATCCTGATCGTCGATTTCACCAACCAATTAAAAGAAGAAGGCCACGCCTTAAAAGACGCACTAATCGAAGCCGGCAAAGAACGTCTCCGCCCGATCCTGATGACCACCATCGCCATGATAGCTGGTATGCTCCCCATCGCCCTAGCCTCCGGCGACGGCGCCGAAGTAAAAAACGGCATGGCCTGGGTAATTATCGGAGGTTTGACGAGCTCGTTGCTGCTAACTATTTTCTTGGTTCCTAGTGTTTATTATGTTGTGGATAAAGTAAAGGAGCGGTTCGCGAACCGGAAGGCTAAGAAGCAGAGGAGGGAGGAGTTGGTTTTGGAGGGGTAGGGTGCTGCTGGTTAGGCACAACGCCCCTGCACAACGCCACTCCCCCTGTCACCCTGAGCGGAGCCGAAGGGCGTTACTGCCAAGTAGTAGCGCCCTTCGGCTCCGCTCAGGGTGACAGGGCATAGAACATCTCTCAAACAACTCCAAGATCGGTCCAGCTACTTATTTTTGCAGTGTGTTAAATTGCGACATGCTGCCAACAGCTTTAATTCCTCCCAGCACGCCTTTATCGCCGCCTCCTTCTTCTTTCTACTCCACTTTTTCACCTGCTTCTCAAAAGCAATTGCATCATTTACATACCCAAACTCCCGAAAAAATACCAGCTCAACCGGCCGCCTTGAGAACGTATAGCAAGTCACATTACGTCCATCAACATGCTCCGTATATCGTCGTTCCAGGCAATTCGTAACCCCGGTGTAATAACTCCCATCTGAGCATTTCAAAATATAGACATAGTAAATTCTCATATTTCCAGCGTGTTTAGATTTACATCTTAGACGCTGGTTCTGATTTAAAGTCACAAAAAATGGCCAAAAGCAAAATGCCCTGGCCATTTCAAATGAAAACACATTATTTATTAAGCCGCCTCCATCGCCTCGATCCTCTGGCAGAAAAGCAGTAAGTCACGAAAAGTATAAAAGATGTTGAGTTTGCGGGGATTGAAACCGGTTTCCTGATCAAAACTTTGGAAACCGCTATAAATCTCCCAAAGATGCTCCGCCATTTCGCCAGGCGTGTTGAGTTCGAATAATTGCTGAACTTGCTGGCCATAGGCCAAGCACATCGAATCCGTAGACTCGGTAGAGTGTGTCTTTGTCTTCATGTGTATGTTTTTGGGATAAAAAAATTAAAAATGCCCTGTCTTAGGTGTCCCGCGCCCATACACAGGCGCCCTGGAGTTTTCACTTGATCCACACCATAACAGGGCAATACTTACTAGCTCTTTCATTTTGTATGAGTTTTATTGGGAATGCGAATATGGAGATTTTGTTGGTAGTTATGCAAGTCTTGCGCTTGTGACTTTTCTATCGGTCGCCCGGGTAAATCTAAAGGCAGCGTCAATAAAGGGGATTCCAATTTCGGGTTATAATTTATAACTTGCTCAAGCCCAAAATTCATCTTATCTGCAATTAAATGGAATTGATTAGTAGCGAGACCTTTTCAGCACTTAATGACTTAGACATTATTAAGGACATTGATATACTAAGAGAAAAAATTGATGCTCTTAGACCCTTGGCAAAGGATATTGAGGGTCGTATTATGCAGAAGTTACGATTAGAATGGAACTACAATTCCAATGCGATTGAAGGTAATTCACTTGACTATGGCGAGACGGTTGCACTACTTATGCACGGAGTTACAGCAAAAGGTAAGCCCCTCAAGGATTATTTTGATATTGAAGGGCATAACCAAGTCATTGATTATTTAACACATTTTGTCCAGCATGGGGAGGATTTGACCGAAAAAGAAATCCGAGGAATGCACGAAATGATGTTAGTAAGGCCATACGAGAATCTATCAAAAACCGAAGATGGGCGAACTGTTCAAAGGAAGATTCATCTTGGTGAATATAAGCGAATGCCAAACCACGTGGAAACAAGGACTGGTGAAATTCATTACTATGCTACTCCGGAAGAAACACCTATTTTAATGCACGACCTGGTAAGTTGGTATAGGAATGTAACGTCAACTTCAGAGCTTCATCCTGTTGTTATTGCGTCGATATTTCACCACCGGTTTACGGCAATTCATCCATTCGATGATGGGAACGGAAGAATGAGTCGTCTATTAATGAATCTAATTCTAATGCGACACGGCTACCCTCCAGCTGTCGTAAAAAATAACGAAAAGGATGAATATTTTGCGGCTTTAAGCCAAGCTGACATAGGAAACTATGAGCCTTTTGTTGATTATATTGGGGCGGCTTTGGTTTCATCCATGAATGTTTATGTAAAAGGGGCAAATGGAGAGAATCTAGATGATCCGTCTGACTTACGGAAAAAAATTGTGTTGTTCAAGAAAGAGGTTGAGGCCCGAAGAGACAAAATCGAGACTAAACGCTCCTTGGAAGTTCAACAAAAAGTTTATAAGGAATCTGTTCTTCCTTTTCTAAACGAACTATTAACTTCACTGTCTGATTTCAAGGATCTTTTCATTTCTTATTCGGAAAATATTAAAACTTTCGACCACAAAGGAAATGAGTGGATTTACATGTCGGTTAATGTGCTGCAGGAGATTGAAAGATTATTTAATAAAGATGAGCATAACGAATCCATTGAAATATATCAATTGAGGTTTAGCGACTTTAAGGTTGCAGAAAATCCTTTTTCTATCGATTTATTAATTATTATTAGTTTACAGGATTATCGATATAGAATTGGATATAGCATTCTCGAAGGAAGTATCTTACAGTCGGTTAATAGAATTCCGTTAGGTCAATGGGGAAACAAATCAAGTACCATAGACAAATATTACCACCAAAATATAAACAAGGATGAGGTAGCATCATTTGTTTCTGAGGTTGGAAGCAATCTTTTAGATTGTATCAAGGATATTTTCTCCGAGCGTCCAATCTTGATACCTTCTATTGAAGATATCCAGCGTAAGTGGGAGTATATCGTTGAATCTTCAACCAAACTACCGCGGGCTCTAAAGCTTTCATTGACATCAGTCAATAGTTATAATATTAACATTGTTGGGTTTAAAATAGAGATAGCGTTCGGCTTGCTTCTTTATCAATCCATACCTCAAGGCGCAAGAATTGATTTAGAAACGAGGCTTCATAAAATTCTGTATAACAAAAATTATACGTTAAAGGATGACAGGATTTATATAATTAGCACTAGCGAATTTTAACCCTCACTTCCACCTATCCCCCAAAACCTTCATCCAATACCCACCCACAACCGACCTTGCTCTAAATCCAACCGACTTGCCATCCACCGTCTCATGCCAGTCTGAAAGTGGAATACGATCGGGGGTTTCCATTGCATATTTGTAAACCGGCTTTACCAGCGCTTCGAAATCTTGCTGGTTGGTGGCTAATGTGGCGGTCCAGATGATCCAGTCGGATTTGGTATAGGTTTTGCGGCTGTCAAGAGGGAGGCCGAAGGGTTTTTGTTTGGTGAGGTAATATTTGATTTCTTTTTCGGCGACGGTTTTTGGGAATACATTGAGGTTCAGGAGGTCATCCCAGACGAGGTTGTATTTTTGGCTCCACGAGTTTTTGTTGTCGAAGGTTAATGCATAATGATCGCCGCTGTCGGCTAGTTGCATCCATTTTTGGGCAAATTCTTTTACTAAGGCATTCACTTCGGTGGCTTCTTTTATGTCGCCCAGTTGCTCGGCCATTTTTGCGTAGGAGGCCAAGCCCATAATGGCCTTGATCGATAAGTTGGCATTGCGGGCGAGATGGCCGGCGAAGTCATCGGTGCAGAGCTGGTTTGCAGGGTCGAAGCCTTCTTTTTTGAGATAATTGGCCCAGGTTGTGAGGACTTTCCAATGCTTTTTGGCGAAATCAATGTTGTTTTCGGCTTTGGAAATGGCGTAAGTGAGCGTGAGCATGTTGCCAGATTCTTCTACGGGCATGTCTTCGCCGTAAGTCTGGCCGTTTGCAAGTGGGTAAGTGCCAACGTCGTGCGCCGCGAACGGTTTGGTCCATTTGCCGCTTTCGGAATAATAGAAAATGGGTTCCATCATGCCTTTTAGCAAGGTTGGGTTGTAAAGCAGGAACAATGGCGCGGATGGATACGTGATGTCAACCGTTCCAATGGAGCCATTGCTAAAATTTTCTTTGGATAAAAACAACGGCGCGCCCGAAGGATCAGCGACCAGCTTATGTGCGGAAATAGCTTGGCGGTAAGCCAGCACGCAAAGATCGGCATATTGCTTTCCGCCTGCTTTCAGTGCATCCTGATAAATCATTTCGTCCGTTGCCTCACATTCTTTCATGATTTTGGCAAAATCTGTTTCTGCGTTTTGCAGCTCATTTTCGATGGTTTTATTCCCTTCTTTGTTCCACCATGGCCGGAGATTTTGTCCAAAATACTGGACAGAATATTCATCGTCGTAACCGATAATAGCGTGTACGGATTGACTTTGCGAGCCAATTTTACTATCAAAAGCAAGCACGTAAGCCATCGATCTCGTATCTGCATTCGCCGCCTCTCGCTGGTTTCCCGTGACAAAACCGCTTTTTGCAAACATTTTAATCACTTCTTCCGACGGACCAAAACCGGAGCTTTTAACAAACCGGTGCGGCGCGGATAAAAAGGCGCGGCCCCAGTCAATGCGGACGTCGTCACCTTTGCGGCCGAGCAATTTCGGTTCGGTATTCGCAAGAGACAACATTAATAAGCCATCCGGGGCTCCCCGCTTTCCTGCGACCTGCTGGCTTGCATCATTTACCGCCCATAGTCCCGAAACCGCATTTAAAATTTCCACTTCATGCGTCTTTCCATCCGTAGACGCAACATCATAAACCACATAATTTAAAGGCCGGGAAATGAGGTTCAGGTCTTTCAGGATCAATGGAGCCACAAAACGCGCTTTTAATTGAATCGGCCCAGCCACGAAATCATAAATCGTTTGGGTTGCCGTCATATTAAAACCGGTTTGTTTTGCAAGCTGGATCACATCTGCGCCTTTTGGCGCGATTTCGTCTGCCAGGCCAATGTCGATATAGCCAGGGCCGGCGCCGTTTTTGCAGTAGGCGGCCAGGATATTTTTGCCTTTTTTGAGGGACTTTCTTGCTGAGACACTCATTGGTTTAAATTCATAATCGCCTGTGTAGCAAGGGGCGCAGTCAAAAGCGGGAACGCCGTTGATGAAAACCTGGACATCGTCGTCGTGGAAAATGTTCAGGGTTGGTTTTTCGAAATCAGCGGCTGTTAATGTGAATTCGCGGCGATACCAGATCTCCTGAGGAAACTCGGTGCCTCCCCGAAGCATGGCATCGTTACGATCTTTCGTCCCGAATGGCGCAGGGCCTTGTTTCCAGGTGCTGACGTTATAACCTTCTTTATACCACCAGTTTGGATCCGGTTTTATGGTTGTAAATTTAGCTGTATAGGGTGCTTGTTTGGCTGTTGGCAATATCGTTTTCATCTCCGGCGTGGGTGCGCCCATGAAGCGGTAAGTCTTTCCATCCACCCGGATCAGCCCGTCCATCGGATGCGGCTTACCCGTCCAATGCTTCGTTACAGAGCCATTCAGCTCATTCCCAAACGACCAAACGCTGGTATAAGGATCAATAGTAATTAGCGGAACGGCAGGCGGCCGGAAGGTTTGGGCAAAACCAGAAAACGCAGCAAACAGAATTAAAATCAGCAGCCAGGGTTTAGACATTGGGATATCAGGCTTGTTAGGAAATAAAAAAGGGATCAAATTGATCCCCTAAAATAAGCTTGCAAAATTTATAAAAGCCATTCTTATGCTATAATGTTGCATTCATTCTCTCTACAACCATTTTCAAAAGCGGAATTTTGTTAGCAATAATATCCCAAACCAATTCAAGGTCAATACCAAAGTATTCATGAACTATGAAGTTTCGGAACGCAATCACTTTACGCCATTCTATTTCAGGATTTGTTAGTTTAAGTTCGTCAGACAAATGATTGGCCGCTTCGCCGATTATCTCCAATTGCCGTTCTATCGCAAAGCGCAGCATTGGATCATTGTAAAGGTCATCTTTTACTTTGCCCTCAATAAAAGTTTCAATGTAATGAATGGCCTCGATGATGTGAAAGAGTCGTGCTTTGTCAAACTCTTTCATAGATCAATTTCTTTTCCTGATCAATGTGAGGCTTGATGTGTGGCGAAAGACCATTGGAACTGACAAGGTCGACCGTTGTGCCCAGCAAAGTCGTGAGCTGCTCCTGCATGTCGAGAAAAGTAAAGAAATCGGCGCCTTTTTCGTAGTCAAGATCCACTAGAATGTCTACGTCACTTTCTTTGTTTTGTTCATTTTTTGCCGCAGAACCAAACAGATATGCTTTTTTAACGGGCTTATCTTTGAAGTAATTGGCGGCAATCTCTGCTATCTCTTTCATAACCTCAACATTTGGTGAAAGATAACAAATTTGAGAAAAGCGAACAGATTTTGCGTTGATTTTAATCAACGCAAACAGGATACTATTTCCCAAACGCTGCCTTCCCACTATCCAAAAACGCTGCAAAATTTGCAGGATTTAAATCGTAATTCTTTGGCTTAACCAGCAGATTTCCTTCGTGATCCACCAAACAGTAATGTGGCTGGGCGTTGTTGTTGTATTTTACGATTTGGAGGTCGGCGTTTTGGGCGCCGATGGTTTTTTTGACTTTGTTATCGTACTTGGAAGTGTACCAGGCGGACTCAGGCAATTCTGTCTTGTCATCCACGTAAAGTGCTACGATGACGTAATCGTCTCTAAGTCGTTGCTGTACAGCTGGATCTACCCAGACTCTCGCTTCCATTTCCCGGCAGTTTACGCAGCCGTGGCCAGTGAAATCTATAAAAACGGGCTTATTGACTTTCTTGGCGTAAGCTAAGGCATCTTTATAATCGAAGAAGCCTTCGAGTTCGTGCGGTAAGTGGAAAAGATCGGCGTATTTGCGGGTTTCACCGGGGGCAATCGTTGCGGCGACGCCTGCTGTTCTTTTGTTTAAATCAAAATCCAATGTCGATTGCGGCGGAAGGTAACCTGCCAATGCTTTCAATGGCGCGCCCCACATGCCGGGGATCATGTATACGACGAATGTGAAGGTGATAATGGATAAAAGCAATCTGGGTACACTCACTTTTTCAAGCGGGGAATCGTGAGGCGTTCTGATTTTGCCTAATAAATAGAAACCGAGCAATCCAAAAATCACGATCCAGAATGCGAGATAGATTTCGCGATCCAGCAAGCGCCAGTGGTAAACCTGATCGGCGATGCTTAAAAACTTCAATGCTAGTGCCAGTTCCAGGAAGCCCAAAACGACTTTTACAGTGTTCAGCCAGCCGCCGGATTTAGGCAGCGATTTGAGCCATTGGGGGAAAAGGGCGAATAGTGTGAACGGAATCGCAAATGCAGCGGAAAAAGATGCCATACCAATGATTGGTTTCACGACTTCGCCGCCCGCAGAAGCCACCAGCAAGCTCCCAACAATAGGACCTGTGCAGGAAAACGAAACGAGCACCAATGTGAACGCCATAAAGAAAACGCCCGCATATCCGCCCTGATCGGCTTTCTGATCCATTTTATTTACAAAACCACTTGGCAAAACGATCTCGAAAAGCCCTAAAAACGACAATCCGAAAACGAAGAAAATGGCAAAAAACAACAGGTTAGGAATCCAATGCGTGCTTAGGAAATTGGCAAATGCCGGACCATTCAAGCGCGAAACGACGGTTCCTATTAATGTATATATCAAAACGATGGAAATGCCATACAAGAGTGCCTTGAACTTCCCTTTTTCCTGATTGGTGAAATAACTCACCGTCATCGGGATGATCGGGAATACGCAGGGGGTAAGCAACGCGACCAATCCGGATAAAAATGCGGCTAAGGCGAAGCCCCAGAGCGAAGTATCTTTTTCAGGATCTTCTGCGGTTAATGCTTGCTCCACAGCGGTGTTGGCTTCCGGCGCTTCGGCAGTTGTTACAGTCGTATTCGGAGCTGTTTGTGAGGCCGAATCAACATTTGCAGTGGCTGCGGTGGCCTGGCTTGTGGAAGCAGCTGTTCCCGTTTCAGGTGCTGCGGCCCCGACGGTCGGCTGTGGGTCGCTCGTTGCGGCGCCTGCTACGACTTTGAGACCTTTAAATTCAAAATCATCATTGCCCGGAATGCAAAGCCCTGTTACGTGGCTGCAAGTCTGATATTCAGATGCCCCTTTGATGACCGGGTTATCTGCGAGTACTTTTATAGTTTGTTTAAAAACCCCTTTTCCTTCAAAATAGCGAACTTTTCCGCCCCAGACTTCCTCAAATTTCTCCTTGGGATTCTGCGGTTTCAGCTTGCCAACAACCTCAAATGTATTGTTCTTTTCAAAATTAAAAGTCGTCAGCATCGGACCCAGATCCGGATCGAAATCACTGGAATAAATGTACCAGTCCTTGTCCACAACAGCCGTGAAAATCAGATCGACAGTCTCGCCCTTTTTAACCTCTGGCTTTGAAAACGAATAAGTCCAATGTGCTTTTGCCTTTTGAAGCTGGGAAAAAACGGATTGCGAAAAAAATAGGCAAAGAACAAGGGAGATGAGAAGGCGGCGTTTCATAATGTTTTAATTCTGCTTTGCTTAGTCAACGTAATTTTGGCAAAAAAATTCATCAATTGAAATTACACTTCCAACGCTGTACGTTTCTGCTAACTTTGCGGCTCGAACACAGCATAAAAACCCACTACAATGTCCCAGACCCTTTATGTCGTAAAAATCGGCGGCAACGTAATCGACAACCCCGAAGCCTGCGCACGTTTCCTGAAAGACTTCGCCAAACTCGATGCTCCTAAAATCCTCGTCCACGGCGGCGGGAAAGTTGCCACGCAAATGGCAGCCAAATTGCAGATCGAAACGCAGATGGTGGAAGGTCGCAGGATTACAGATAAAGCTATGCTGGACGTTGTAACGATGGTTTACGGGGGATTGGTCAATAAAAATCTTGTTGCACAACTGCAAGCATTGAGCTGCAATGCCATCGGCCTCACCGGCGCTGACGGCGGCATCATACGTTCGGTCAAAAGACCGGTTAAAAGTATTGATTACGGCTTCGTTGGAGACATTGAAGCGGTTAATGCCAAGCAAGTGAATGCATTACTGGCCAGCGGTCTTATCCCGGTCATCGCCCCGCTCACTTACAGCTCGGAAGGGCTGCTGCTCAACACCAACGCCGACACCATGGCTTCCGCAACAGCCATCGCCATGGCCGGAATTTTCGAAGTAAACCTCATTTTCTGCTTCGAGAAAAAAGGCGTTTTATCTGACCCTGACGATGATAATGCAGTCATTTCTTCCCTCAACCCAGCCTCCTATGCCGATTATAAATCAACAGGCGTCATCAACAAAGGAATGATCCCCAAGCTAGACAGCGCATTTGAAGCATTAAACGACGGCGTGAAGCAAGTCACAATCTGCCACGCAGATGATTTGCTGGCAGCAACGAAGTCGGCAGCGGGAACGGTGATCAAGTTGGATGCCATTTCTTAAATTATTTTAAAATCAATTTTCTATTATTAAATTGCATGAGATAAACCCACTCATTACCATGCCGTTCCGAACAGGCCTTTTGTTTGTGCTTTTGTTGTTGTGTGATTTGTGCGCAGGCCAGGTTCCGGAGTTTTATAAGGATGTCCAGCCCATCATTCATGCCAATTGTGTGCCTTGTCACCGGACGGGCGAAGCGGCGCCGTTTGCTCTCATCACTTTTGAAGATGTTACCAAGCGTTCCAAGTTTATCAAACAGGTCGTAAGCTCGCGCTATATGCCGCCCTGGAAAGCGGACAATCACTATAATTCCTTTGCCAACGACCGCTCACTGAGCGATGAGGATATCAAGACAATTGTAGGCTGGATCGATGGCGGCACGCCGAAGGGAAAGCAAAACCTGAAAGCCGAGCAGGAGTTGCAGGCGCGGGTGAATGCCGGGACGGCTTATAAGCGTAAGCCAGACCTCACTTTAAAAATGAAGGAGCCATTTATGGTGAAAGGTGACGCAGCAGAGCGTTTTGTGATGTTCAAAATCCCTTTTGAACTTGGACAAGAGGCTAATGTGGAGGCCATTGAATTTACTTCCAATAATAAAAAACTCATTCACCACGCCAATTTTGCGATCCATCCGGTTGCAGATCCTGCCATTGATCTGAACAACACAGTCGATTTTGTGGACCTCAGCGGGCCTTCTGGCGATAAATATTATGAGTGGGTCAAATACAAAAAGGAAATGACTTACTATGGCGGCTGGATTCCCGGAACAACCGTTGAAACTTATCCCGAAGATATGGGTTGGATCATGCCAAAACGCGGCGTCGTGCTGGTAACTGTACATTTCGGACCGTCTTCTGTGGATGCCGAAAGCATCGATGGGGTGAATATTTTCTTCAAGAAAACGCCCATTAAGCGGAAGGTGAAAGTGATCAGCCTGGGTTCCGGCGGGATCGGGGAGAAGGACATTAGTCCGCCGTTCATGATTTTTGCAGATGAGGTCAAAAGTTTCCGTTTGCGGATTGCCAATAACCAGCCGGATGTTTCGTTGCTCTACGCCTGGCCGCATATGCATTATCTAGGTAAGGAGTTCAAAGCCTATGCGACCACGGCTGCGGGCGACACGGTGAAGCTGGTGCATGTGCCTGCGTGGGACTTTCGCTGGCAGGAAATTTACAAATATAAAAAGCCACTATTGCTGCCAAAAGGAGCCGTTGTGCACGTAGAAGGCACTTATGACAACACTGCGGCCAATCCTGCCAACCCGCATAGCCCTCCCGAACTGGTAATGTCCACGGGAAATATGCGGAGCGACCAGGAAATGATGACCTTGATTTTAATGTATGTGGAGCGCGAGGCCGGTGATGAAAATCTGGTTTTTAAATGGAATTAGGAGTGTTCATGAGTTAGCATATATCTGGTAACAGCATTACGAATGGGTAAACTTTACTTTCGTCTCATTTCCTTGTTTACCATTCTCGGCATCTCCTGGCCGGGCCACACACAAAGCCTCTTCACACTTTTGTCACCCAAAGACACAAAGGTCACTTTTATCAACAAGATCGAGGAGAATGATTCGCTGCACATTTTCCGCTATGAATATCTCTATAACGGCAATGGGATCGGCATAGGCGATTTCAATAATGATGGCGCGCCGGACCTTTTTGTTTCGGGAAATACAGTTGCTAACAAGTTGTATCTCAATAAATCCGCCGCCGGGAAAATCACATTTGAAGACATTTCCAAAAAGGCGAAAATAGAAGGCAACGGAACCTGGTCTACGGGCGTGAGCGTCGCGGATGTAAATGGCGATGGGCTGCTGGATATTTACGTTTGCCATTCCGGCTTCTTCCGCAAACTTTCCGACCGTAATAATGAGCTTTTTATCAATCAGGGCGTCAAAAACGGCGTTCCTGTTTTCAAGGAAATGGCGGTTGAGGCTGGTTTGAATGCCATTGGTTCGCAATCGACGCAAGCTGCTTTTTTTGATTATGACAAAGATGGTGACCTGGATATGTTCCTTTTGAACCACTCCAATCACACAGTTAATCCCTTCCTGAACACGCGCGCCATGCGTGCAACGCCGAATCCTTATTACGGAAACAGGCTTTTTGAGAACATTAGTGAGCCAGGAAAGCTGAAATTCAAAGACGTTACAAAAAACGCAGGCATCATTAACAATGCATTGAATTTCGGTCTGAGCGTGATTGTGGCCGACATGAACCAGGACGGCTGGCCGGACCTTTATACGACGAGCGATTACACGGAAGTGGATTGTTATTATTTCAACAACAAAAACGGAACATTCACGGAATCCCTGAAAAAGTCATTTACCCACGTCTCCAAATTTTCCATGGGCGCGGATGTGAGTGATTTTAACAACGATGGAAAACCCGATGTGCTCACATTAGACATGCTTCCGGAAGACAATCATCGCCAGAAGCTGCTCAAAGGTCCCGACGTTTACGACCAGTATCATTTGCTGCTCGACAGCGGTTATTACCACCAGAATATGCGTAATATGCTGCATTTAAACCAGGGCACGGATGCAGAAGGCAATGTCAGATTCAGTGAAATAGGGCAAATGGCGGGCGTCTCCAACACAGATTGGAGCTGGGCAGGGTTAATGGCCGACCTGGATAATGACGGCTGGAAGGATCTGCTCATTACCAATGGCTATCTCCGCGATTTCACGAATATGGATTTCCTGAAGTACACCGTTGCCGACGAGCAAATGAAGGAAGTAGGGAAGGGGAATTTGAATTTCAAGACATACAGTTTGGTCCAGAAGATGCCCTCCAACAAGCTGAAAAATTATCTTTTCCGCAACACAGCGGACGTTTCCAATCGATTCGCCTTTGAAGATGTTTCCAGAAAATGGGGCTTCAATGAGGATGCGGTTTCCAATGCAGCGGCTTATGTAGATTTTGATGGTGACGGCGACCTGGACATTGTGATCTCCAATGTGAACGAGCCCGTTTCGATCTATCAGAATAATAGTGATCAAAAAGGGCTGACGATTAAGCTTTCCGGGGCCGGGCAGAATACACGGGCTCTGGGAAGCAAGGTTTGGGTTTATGCCGGCGGGATTACGCAATATGCAGAGCTTTATTCGGTGCGGGGTTATCAGGCAACCGTGACTTCGGATTTGCATTTTGGTTTGGGTAAAGTTTCAAAGATCGATTCCCTGAAAGTGTTTTGGCCTACCGGAAAAATAACTATGCTGAGGGATCTGCCCGCCAAAGTTTTGACCCTAAAAGAATCGGATGCAAATGCAGAAGTGACAGATCAGGAAAAGACTATTTTGAAGACAGCATTGCAAAAAGTTAGTGCTCTAAGCATTGGTATTGACTTTATTCACAATGAAAATGAATTCGTGGATTTCAAAGTGGAGGTGCTACTGCCTTATCAATTGTCAAAATTTGGTCCTGCGCTTGCGAAAGCGGATGTAAACGGCGACGGTCTGGAAGATCTGTTCTTTGGCGGTGCTTCCAATCAGTTTGGCGTGTTATATCTGCAAAAACCGGACGGAAAGTTCGAAGGAGCAGCGGCCCAGCCATGGCGGCAGAATGCGGCTTGTGAGGAAGTGAATGCATTGTTTTTTGATGTGGATAAAGATGGGGATTCGGATTTATATGTTGTAAGCGGTGGCAATGAGTTCGAAGAACAGTCGCCGGAATACCGGGACCATTTGTATATCAATGATGGAAAGGGCAATTTCCATGAAGAAGTCCTGGCATTGCCGTCAATGAAAAATCCCAAGCAATGTGTTGTTCATTCAGACATTGACGGTGACGGTGATATGGACCTTTTTGTGGGCGGACGCGCCATTCCGGGCTCGTTTCCAATGGCTGCAAGAAGTTATGTTTTAAGAAATGACAGTCAGGGAAGCAATGTAAGGTTTACAGATGTCACTGCCGATTGGTCCAAAGACCTGCTAAATCCGGGCATGGTTACCGCTGCAGTTTTCAGTGATTTTGATAATGATAAAAAACCGGATCTGATGCTGGCAGGCGATTGGATGCCGATTATAGTATATAAAAACACAGGAAATACATTTACCGAAAAATCCCCGTCAGAGCTGCAAAACAGCGACGGCATGTGGGCCGCTATAACGCCCGTTGACCTTGATAATGACGGCGATATGGATTTCGTTTTAGGCAACGGTGGACTCAATAATCAATACAAAGCATCTGCGGAGCAGCCTGTAACGATTTATTATGATGATTTTGACAAAAATGGCGTCGTGGATCCCGTGTGCACTTATTTTATCGGTGACAAAAGTTACCCCATGTTTTCCCGCGACGAAATGCTGGATCAAATACCGGCTTTGAAGCGAAAATACACCAGCTATGCGCTCTATGCGGATGCAACATTAACGGATATATTCGGCGCAGAGGCCATTAGTAAAAGCAGCAAAGCCCACTGCAAACAATTGTCCAGCATTATCCTGGAAAACAAAGGCAACTTTCAATTCCAAAAACACGAACTGCCGCAGGAAGCACAGATCTCACGGGTAAGCGCAATCATTCCGATGGATATAAACAGCGATAAAAAGACTGATTTGCTGTTGGCAGGAAACTTTTCGCCCTATCGTGTTCAGCTGGGCCCTTGCGATGCGTCCGTAGGAGTGGCATTGCGACAAGTTGCGCCGTTTCAGTACGAAACCATAAACCCTGCACAATCCGGTTTCTGGGCGGGCGGTGAAATCCGGAATGGAACCGTAATAGGAAACACGCGTATAGTGCTGTCCGTTAATAATGGTGAGCCTGTGATCTTTGAACAAACCATAGAGAAATGAGGGGAAGATTCACTTTGCATTTGCTGCTGATATTGCTATTTGCGAATTATGGGGATAGCATTGCTGCCGTTGCAGGGCCCTCACCCAGGCTTTTGCACCGGGCTGAAAAAAACTTAACGCGTGTGATCGTATATGATATTTTTTCCCCTCCGGCCGCCAGCAGGATTTATTTGTATGCCAATGTTGCTGCTTATGAAACGCTTGCTATGCAGGATAAAAGCTATCGGACCATGCAGGGACAAATCCTCGGTTTTCCTGACATGAAAGGGTTAAAAAGTGAAAAGAAGGTCAACTATGAGCTTGCCGCTGTCTATGCGTTTTTCAAAACCGGGGGCAGACTGGTGTTTTCAGAGCATTTGCTAACCGACAGTATCCGCGTAATCCTGAATGACTTCCGGGAGAAAGATACATTGGTCTACAATAACTCCCTGCGACTCGGGCAGGCCGTGGCGGATAGCATATTAACCTGGTCTGCGAAAGACAATTATGCGATAACGAGGGCAAAGCGGCGGTACGCTTACAGTAAGCAAAAAGGCAAATGGACGCCAACGCCGCCCGGGTTCATTGACGCTGTGGAACCTTACTGGTCTCAGATCAGGCCGGTTAGCCTGGATTCTGCCGGGCAATTCAAACCCGTTCCGCCACCGGGATACAGCACAGATACGGGCAGCGTTTTTATGAAAGAGGTGCGGGAGGTTTACCATCTTACCCAAAAGTTAAGCAAAGAAGAGGTGTTGATTGCCAGCTTTTGGGACTGTAATCCATTTTATCTTAATACACAAGGCCATCTTAATTTTGCAACCAAAAAGCTCTCACCCGGCGGTCATTGGATATCCATTGCAGGACAGGCTACGGAAAGTAAAGGCAAAAACTGGCAGGAAACAGCTGCCATTTATGTTCTGACTTCCATGGCGTTATTCGACGGATTTATCAGTTGCTGGGATGAAAAATACAGGAGCCAGTTTATCCGGCCCGAAACTGTCATTAATGCTTATATAGACGAAAAATGGCGTCCTATGCTCCAAACACCGCCTTTCCCGGAATATACCAGCGGGCATAGCGTCATTTCTGCCGCGGCAGCAGTCGTGTTAACCGACCTTCTGGGAGAAGATTTTTCATTCAATGACCATACAGAAACTGACTATGGGCTGCCGGTCCGCACTTTCAGGTCATTTAATGCGGCAGCGGCCGAGGCGGGGATCAGCCGGTTGTATGGCGGGATACATTACCGGTCTTCCATCACCAATGGCCAGCACCAGGGAGAGCTGGTAGGCCGTCATTTGCTGTCGAAAATAAAGGTCAAATAGTCGATCGGCCAAACACTCTACTTACTTTGTATGCTTATTATTAATATTTTTTAATAAATGTTATGTTTTTGTTAATATTTATATTTATTTTGATCCATCAATACTTATGCTGTTAACGAATAGGCTATTCAACTTTGAAAATCTTTTTAGGGCAGGGCATACGTATGGGAATCAAGCCACCTTTATTTAACCACTAAAGTTTACTATGAGACAAAAGTTTACGACTTTAACCCGTCTGGTAACCTTGCTTCTCCTGCTTATAGGGAGCACATGGAGCATGGCCCAGGACAGAAAAACCGTTAATGGAACGGTGCTGGACAAGGATCAAAATCCGTTGCCTGGTGCTTCCTACCTAGTGAAAGGAACGAATACCGGAGGCGCAACAGATGCGAACGGAAAATTTACAGTCAGTGTGCCTTCAAGTTCATCCGTACTTGTAATTTCATCAATCGGCTTTGTAAGCAAGGAAGTTCCGGTTGGCAATGCAAGCCAACTGACAATAAACCTTGAAGAAGACAACAAAACGCTGGACGAATTTGTGGTTACAGGTTTCGGTATGTCTACGGAAGCGAGAAAGCTTGCTTACTCCGTGCAATCTGTGCAAGGAAACGACATTACCAGGACGGCTAATGCGAACATGGTAAACGCCCTTCAGGGCAAAGTGGCAGGGGTGATGATCAACCAGGGAACAGGTGGTCCAATGTCCTCTTCGCGTATCCGTATCCGTGGTAATGCTTCTTTAAGCCCTAATACACAGCCACTTTTCGTTGTGGACGGTGTGCTTATCCGCCCTGGAACGTCAGGAGCTGACTCTTGGGGAGCTAATCAGGATTTTGGTAACATTATGAAAAACATCAACCCGGACAACATTGAGTCTATGACGGTGTTGAAAGGTTCTGCTGCCAGTTCGCTTTACGGTTCTGAGGCTTTGAATGGTGTTGTTGTTGTGCAAACCAAAAAAGGACGTCAGGATAAAGGTTTGGGTGTTACTTACAACCATACTTCTACATTTGAAACAGCGTACAAGTTTTTGGATCTGCAAAATGAATATGGAGCAGGTTTAAATCCGACATTTGCAAAGGGTGCTGACGGTGTTTCGGAAGTTGACCGTGCTAACTACAACTTTTCTTACGGACCCAAATTTGAAGGTCAGCAAGTTCGCGACCTGGATGGCCGTATGGTGGAGTGGAAAGCCAATGACCCTTTAAGCTTTTTCCAGACTGGAAAATACATCAACCATAACCTTGCTATCGAAGGTGGTAACGAACGCAGCTCATTCCGTGCATCGTTCTCTACTTTGAAAAACACTTCGATCATGGTTGCTGGAACAGAGTTGAAAAGAAATAACTTCAACATCCGCGGAACACAAAAAATTGGAAAGATCTTGAATTTGGACGTAAGTGCAGATTACACGGACAATGACATGGTGAACCCGATCCGTCAAGGTGGAACATATAACCCGGTTTTCCGTTTTGTATATGGTCGTCCACGTAACGTAGATATCGATTACTGGAAAAACAATTATCTTGATCCTGTTGCCGGTGGCCGTCGTCAAGGAACAGCTGATCCTTATGGAATGTCACAATTTATGTTTGAAACCTTCCAGTTCAAGCAATTCCGTAATGAGAAGGTTTTCAGAGGGAACATTGATTTGAGCGGAACAATTACAGATTGGCTGAGCTTCCTGGTTCGTGGTAACGTTCAGAATGAGCTTTATACTGGAAATAATCAAAACAGAGGAGATGGTGTAAACTTTGCAGGAGGTGAATACCGTGAGTATTCTGAAAACAAAAGCCAAACCCGTTTTCAAGGATTGATAACCGCAACAAAGCAAATTGGAGAAGACTTCAATTTTAGTTTGTCCGTGGGTGGAGAAACAAACCGTTTAATTGGTGGTCGCAAGTTTGACTATAAAACTGATGGCGGACTTCGTGTCCCTGATGTTTTCTCATTGTCAAACAGTATCAATGTTTTGAAGCAAGAAAGCATTGCACTTACACCTTCAAAAAGGATTGATGCGCTTTATGCTTATGGTGATGTGACTTACAAGGACGCGTTAACATTGAGCGCCAGCTATCGTACAGACTGGTCTTCGACATTGACTTATGCAAACGGAAGCGGTGACTATATTTATTCTTACCCATCTGTTGGTCTTTCCTGGATGGCGACTGAGTCATTGAAAAATCTCCCATCATGGCTTTCTTTCGGTAAATTAAGAGCCAGCCTTGGTTACACAGGTGGTGACACGGATGCATGGTCTACCAACCAGACAGGTGTTTACGAGCCAAAATCTCCTTATCTGCAAGCTGACGGATCAACTGTAAACTGGTCGGGTTACCGGGACAACACACTTCCTAACTACGCTTTGAAAAACCGTTTGGCAAGAGAAGTTGAATTTGGAGCTGACATTCGTTTCTTCAACAACCGTTTGGGAATTGATGCGACGGTATATAATAAAATCACCAAGAACGAAATTCTCAGTTTGACAACAACTTCTGAATCTGGGGTTGATAAGAGAATTGTGAACGCAGGTAGAATCCAGAACAAAGGGATTGAAATTTTATTGACTGCTACGCCAATCAAGAAGGCTAACTTTGAATGGAATACAAGCATTAACTTCTCGCGCAACCGTAATAAAGTACTTGAACTGGTTCAGGGAACTGATACTTATGAGTTGAACCTTGGTTTTGGTGCTGATATCAAATCAGTTGCAAGAGTTGGTAAAGATTACGGAACGCTGATTACAGGATACGGTTTTGCAACTTACACATCGGACGATGCAAACAATCCTGCAAACGGACAAAAAGTAATCGGATCAATCGATGGTGAAGGTGGAATCGGTTATGTACGTAACGGTTCTTACGGATCTAAGGCGGATAAAGAATTGGGAACAGTAATGGAGAAATTCCTTGCCAGCAATGTGAACACAATCCGTTATAAAAACTTTACTGCAACAGTTCAGGCTGATGCTAAGATTGGAGGGCTTATGTCATCTGGTACGCATCAGTACGGTTCTTCTTATGGCGCATTCAAATTTACGCTGCCAGGGCGTAATACGGAACTGGGCGGTGTAACGTTTACAGATGCGGAAGGAAATGTTAGAAATGACGGTATCATTCCACAAGGTGTGCTTGCTAATGGTTTCCAGGTTGTAGTTGATGGTGCGCCGAAGGATTTGGGCGGTATGAGCTATGCAGATGCTGTTGAAGCTGGTTATGTTAAGCCAATTCCTGCTTACGCTTACTATTTGAACCTTACACAATGGTCATCCGGTATCCGTGAATACTCAACCTTCGAAAACTCATGGGTTTCACTTCGCGAAGTGTCGGTCGGATACAATGTTCCGGCATCAGTGCTTGGTAAAGCCAAGATTCAATCGCTGCGTGTGAGCCTTGTAGGTCGGAACTTGGGCTACTTGTACAAAACTGCCAAAGACGGTATTAATCCAGAAGGTTTATACAGTAACAAAGCAGGTGAGTTCATGGAATATGGTGGTCTGCCTTTCTCGCGTAACCTTGGTGTATCAGTTAGTGTAGGATTGTAATCCTGATTTGTTACAACCCATTCAAATTAAACATTGTTATGAAATTGATAAAAAGTAAAATATTGTTACTTGCCGCATTAGGATTCCTCTCCTCGTGCGAAAAGGAAGCATTCGTGGATATCAATAAAAATCCCGATGCCCTTACTGAAATACCGCCTCAGAATCAGTTCTTGCAAGCAACCAATGGCATCCACAGTCAGGATTTCGAAGCATATTATGACAATTACCGTCGGATTATGCCCTGGATGCAGTACAATACACCGGTAACTGGTAACCAAGGTTCGTTTACGCAGAATTACAGCAACTTTGCAAACCGTTACGGACGTCTTTACAACGGAATCGGTGACAGGCTGTATGATGTAGAGCAACTTGTTTTGAAGCTTGATGCAGCTGAACAGCCTCGCTACGATCAAATGATCCAGATTTCCCGAATCCTGAGGGCCTATTATGCTTTCTACGTATCAGACATTTATGGAAGCATTCCTTATTCTGAGGCTTTCCAGGGACGTTATGGCGGAACATTACAGCCGAAATATGACACGCAGCAAGAGCTTTTTGCAAAGCTGGACGGTGAAATTAAAGCAGCAGTAACTGCGTTGAAAGCAACTCCGGCTGCTCCCCAATATTCGTTGGGAAACTATGATCAATATTACAGAGGCGATCCTTTGAAATGGATTAAAGCAGCAAACGCATTGCGTTTGAGAATGGCTTTACGCGTTCAAAAGGCGGATGCAGCTGCAGGAAACGCAATTATCACAGATGTTTTGGCGCAGCCTGCAACAGACATGATGAGCAGCAACGCAGATGCATGGATCTTTATCGGAAATGCTACGTTCACAGGGCCAGCCGATGGTGGTAACTGGAATACGGAAGGGCTCCGTGCTCCTAAGCCAATGGTTGATTTTATGTGGACAAAAATGGATCCACGTATTGATGCGTTTTTCACGCCAAACCAATACTCTCAGGCGAACATTGACTTGCTTATTGCTGACAAAAAACTGCCTGCCGGAACAAAAGAAGGCAGACGTTATGTGGGAAGCTTTACAAGCCCTGACGATGCCAGAACAACAGCAAATGTTCAGAGATATTACACGCCGAAGCTAATCAGCTCCAACAAGCAAACAGTTGATACATTATCTCTAATTCAGCCTCGTTTATTTAATACGGGAAGGGCTGATGCCGCAGGAAATGCTGGAACGGGACAATCTTATCTGCCAGTAATCACTTACGCTGAGTATTGCTTCATGCGTGCTGAAATCGCTCTAAAAACAACAGGTGCGGCAGCTGCCAAAACCTGGTACGAAGCAGGTGTGAAAAGCTCATTGGATTGGTATAATGAAGTAGGTCAAAAATCACAATTGACTAACTACACGCCGACAACAGCAGCTGAAATCACTGCTTACATGGCACAACCAGATATCGCTTTCAATCCTGCAAAAGCAATGGATCAGATCGGTAGCCAGAGCTATTTAAACTTTATGAAGCAGCCGCAGGAAGGCTGGGCATTGTACAAACGTACAGGTTACCCAAATCCAACCTCAGTTGTTCCTTTGCCAAGAGTAACTTATTTGAACGTGCCTTTGACAGTCCCACGTCGTGCGCCAATTACATTGCCTTCACAGTCTGACCCTAACTACGCAAACAAAAAAGCAGCTTACGACGCTATGGCAGCCATGCCAGGCTTCGGTGACCTGACTAGCGCAGCAGGACGTGTTTGGTGGGATAAGCCTTGATTTTTATATTTAGTTATAATTGAAAAAGGAAGGCCGCCTGGCCTTCCTTTTTTTGTAAATGTCCCATTCAATTATGACTTAACAAAGTCGCAGCGCGACGCATCATTGGTAGCAAATAAAAAGGATTGTGAAACGCAAATCCCGGAGGGATGAAACAACATCCCGCCCGTTATCAATCCAGCTTCATATTAATCAGGCAACCAATGGCCTGCGTCTTACTATGCATGATCGGATTGTCATTCAATGTCGCTTCCAGTGCATTTCTCAGGTAAAGCTCAGTCGCTTTCGGACGACTTTTTCCCAACGCGTAAAACCAGTTATCAATCGCGCCCTGATAGACAACAAGGCCATTTGCATTGAGCAAAACAACTTCCGGCATAACGGTCGCTTTGTAACGCATTGCCTTCCGCATGCCAGGATCCGGAAAGCCAGGGAATGTAGCATTGTATTTTTTCAAAAATCCCTGAATGTCCCGTTCTGTAACCGTTTCCATCGGGAAGTAGGCTTCAAAGCTCACGCCTTTTGCACTATAATCGGCATAAATGCTTTTGATCTCCCTCATATACGCATTGGTAACAGGGCATTCGGGATCCAGAAAAAGGATCACTTTTAGTGGTCTTGCGGGTAATTTTTCACGAATGGGCCCTCCTTCGGTTTTATCAAAAGAAACCAGCAGGCAAATAAGGATCAACACATTTATCTTTCGCCACATTCCTTTATTTTGTTAACCGTTCTGCAATAGTTTTTCCAATGCTGCAGTTACCTTATCGTAACCAAAAGCCGCGATCTCCTGCTTCATGCGCTGCTGGATTTCAGCAGTTTGCAGGTTTCCAATGCTACCTTCGTGCGTGTGCTTCAATTCGCGCGGAGCCATGTAGCTTCCATCACCTATCTCCACCCCAACCTGTCGGTAAGCATCCCGGAAAGGCACGCCGTTAATCACGAGCGCATTCACACGTTCCACGCTGAAAAGCAAGTCATATTTGGCGTCATCCAATAGGTTTTGCTTCACTTTCATGTTTTCAAGCATGAACGCAGCAATGTCCAGGCAATCCAGGATTTCATCAAAAGCAGGCATTAAAATCTCTTTCAACAACTGCATATCCCGATGGTAACCCGACGGCAGATTGCTCAAAACCATCGTCACCTCCATCGGCAACGCTTTCATCCGGTTTGTCTTTGCGCGAAGCAATTCCGCCACGTCCGGATTTTTTTTATGCGGCATTATGCTGCTTCCGGTTGTAAGGTCGTCGGGCAAAACGATAAAGCTGAAATTTTGGCTGTTATAAAGGCATACATCCATCGCTAACCTGGAAACGGTTGCAGCCAATGATGCAATCGCCGTTAATGCAGCCTGTTCCGTGCGTCCGCGGCTCATTTGTGCATACACGACATTATGGTGCATGCCCTCGAAACCTAGAAGTTCAGTGGTCAATGTTCTGTTCAAAGGAAATGAAGAGCCATATCCCGCCCCCGATCCCAGTGGGTTGCGGTTAGCCAGGCGATAGGCAGCATTTAATTGAATAACATCATCGATTAACCCTTCCGCATAAGCGCCGAACCATAAGCCAAACGACGAGGGCATGGCGATCTGCAAATGCGTATAACCGGGCAAAAGGTCATTTTTATGCTCCTCCGAGCGGCTTACCAGCACATCAAAAAGCTTTTCCGTAGCCTGCACCACTTCAAACAAACGGGCACGCGTATACAACTTCATGTCTACCAGCACCTGATCATTGCGTGAGCGTCCGCTATGGATTTTCTTGCCTGTATCGCCCAGTTTGCGTGTTAGCTGCAATTCCACTTGTGAATGCACATCTTCCACGCCTTCTTCAATTAAGAACTCGCCTTGCTGAATCTGGGAATGGATTAATTTGAGTTCCTGCTCCAATGCTACAAGATCATCAGAAGTCAAAAGCCCGATGGTTTTAAGCATTTTAGCATGCGCCAGATTGCCTAATACATCATATTCCGCCAGGTTAAGGTCCATTTCCCGGTCCCGACCAACGGTGAATTTTTCTATTTTTTCAGAAGTAACCGTATTTTCTTTTTGCCAGAGTTTCAATGCACTTGTAAATTGAAGTAGAAGATGATATTGACAGAGCAAATTTACACGATTATGGGCATAATGCGCATTAATCCCGCCGAGGGGATTTTTTTCTTACTTTTGTGCCATATTCATGAAATTACGCTCAAATGAAAACTACCGACCGTTATCTGCAACGCGGTGTCTCGGCTTCAAAAGAAGATGTACATAAGGCCATTGAAAAGATAGATAAGGGGCTTTTTCCAAAAGCTTTTTGCAAAATCGTTCCGGATACATTGGCTGGTGATCCCGAATATTGCACCATTATGCATGCCGATGGCGCTGGTACGAAAACCTCTCTTGCCTATTTGTATTGGAAAGAAACGGGCGATATTTCGGTTTGGAAAGGCATTGCGCAGGATGCGATTGTGATGAATACGGACGATCTTTTGTGCGTAGGCGCAACGGGCCCAATGCTCTATTCTTCAACCATTGACCGGAATAAAAACCGCATCCCTGGCGAGGTGATCGCTGAGGTGATCAATGGTGCTGAGGAGGTTCTGGAAATGCTGCGCAGCTATGGCGTTGAAATTTACAGCACCGGCGGCGAAACCGCTGATGTAGGGGATCTGGTAAGAACTGTTACGGTCAATAGTACGGTCATTGCGCGAATGAAGCGTTCGGAAGTGGTTGATAATGCCAACATTGTCGCTGGTGATGTAATCGTTGGGTTGGCATCCTGCGGACAAGCAACGTATGAGGAAGTTTATAATGGTGGAATGGGCAGTAACGGACTTACTTCTGCACGTCATGATGTTTTAGGTAAATATCTCGCAGAAAAATATCCGGAAAGCTTTGATCCGGAAGTAAATGCAGACCTGATTTATAGCGGAACCAAAAAATTGACAGATCCCGTTGCAGGAACACCATTGAATGTAGGCCAACTTGTGCTCTCACCCACAAGGACTTACGCGCCGGTTGCCAAAGCGTTGCTGGACGAGATGCGTTCGGAAATCCATGGCATGGTGCATTGCAGCGGCGGCGCTCAGACAAAAATTCTACATTTTGTTGATAACCTTCACATTATCAAGGATAATCTGCTGCCGGTGCCTCCATTGTTTCAAATGATCCAGGAAGAAAGCGGAACAGACTGGCAGGAAATGTATAAAGTGTTCAATATGGGCCATAGGCTTGAAATTTACCTTTCTCAGCAGCATGCGGAGCGGGTAATTGAGATCTCAAAATCGTTCGGGATCGATGCGCAGATTGTCGGTAGGGTAGAAGCTTCGGATACCAAAAAACTGACTATAAAAAGCGAATTCGGGGAATTCTATTACAGCTAGCATTTTACAAAGCATTCAAATAGAAAGGCCGTCTGATTTAAACATCAGGCGGCCTTTTGCCATTAATGCTCATTAGGAAAAACTAAGGCATAGATGTTGTAGTAAAAACATGACACATATTATAGAAATATTATTAATAATCTGCTAATTATATGAAACACTTCAACTTCTTTCTTAAAATCTTTCTCAGCGCCTCGGGCATGCTTTTGTGCACAGGGCTAGCTTTTGCTCAAACTCCTGAGGTCAGCATTGATACGGAGAACCCTGTGATCACCGGACTAAGTTCTGCCATGCAACTGGTGCATGCAGACGATAATTCCAACCGCATTTTCATTGCTGAACGTGGCGGAACAATCAAAGTGCTGGCACCGAGCCCGTCCGCGACGCCTACGACCTTTCTGAATATGAACCAGAATGCTCAGGTTGTGCGTACGGGCGGTGAGGATGGTTTGCTAAGCATTGCTTTTCATCCGAGCTTCGAAACCAACGGATATTTTTATACTTATTATTCCGACACCCAGGGTGATCTGGTGGTGGCCCGGTACACGGCTGCGAGCCCGGCCAGCAATAATGCGGTTAACCCCAACACTAGGCTGGAAGTCCTGAAAATCCCGCATCCAACCAACGCAAACCACAATGGAGGCGAAATGCATTTTGGTAAGGACGGGTTTCTGTATTTATCAGTCGGCGATGGCGGCGGCGGCAACGATCCGAATCAGAATGCTAAAAATCCAAACGTATTTCTGGGTAAAATTCTACGAATGGATGTAAATGTGCCCGATACTAATACTGTGAAATACGCGGTCCCAACCGGTAATCCCTATGGCAATGCGGTTTATGCATTGGGTTTACGAAATCCATATCGATGGAGCTTCGATAGGCTTACCGGCGATGCGTGGATAGGCGACGTAGGGCAGGGAGCCAGGGAAGAAATCAACCACAGAACGCCGGCTCAGCTTGCCAATGCCAATTTCGGGTGGCGCTGTTTTGAGGGCGACATTGCAACGCCAGGGGTGAACAGAACCGGCTGCGACACAGGCGGGCCTTATGTGTCTCCTGCTTACGCTTATGTCAATGGTGAAAGAGGGCAATCAGTCATCGGAGGTGTGGTTTACAGAGGATTACTTTACCCTCAAATGTACGGCTGGTACATTGGGACCGATTACTACTCCGGCGATATTCATAAAATTTCCGCCAATGAAGCCACTAAAACATATCAGACTTCCACGGTGATCAACATCACGGATATCGGAGAGGATCAGCGCGGTGAAATTTACGCAGTAACCGGCAGTGCGGTTTACCGAATTTCTGCGGGTACTGCATTACCCGTAACATTGGTTGATTTTTCAGGCACACGCGGAAATGAAGGTGCAAAATTATCCTGGTCAACATCCAGTGAAACAGATTTCAGGCAATTCGACATAGAACAAGGCTTCAACACAGCTCAATTTGTAAAAGTAGGAACAGTAAGCGGACAAAATGCCGTTTCCGGCTCTCAATATGCATTTTCACACAACATCAATTTTGGTGGCAATCTTTATTACAGACTGAAAATGGTTGACAAGGACGAAAGTTTCGCCTATTCCAAAATCATCGTTGTGAATACCGAAAACGATTCCCCTGCCAACTTCGTAAGACCCTCACTTATCAGCAATGCCACCATCGATATGGTGCTCAGCGATCCCTTTGATAAAATGGAATTGGTCAGCACGAACGGAACCATCTTCATGTCCCAGGAAATCACCGGCAAAAGCGGCCCATTAAGCATCCCGCTTCAAAGCACAAACACTGGAATTTACATAGTAAGGCTTACCGGACGGGATAGGATGTTACAACAAAAAGTGTTGGTTTTGCGATAAATGTGATATTGTTTTACCACTAAAAAACCAGCTTCCACCGGTTATTCAATGTAATGTTAAAAGCGTGATGCAAATCTTAAAATTGTGACAAATCAAGGTCTTCGGGCCAAGGTGGAAAACAGATTTGCTAACACTTTTAATGTCAGGTGGAATGAAGAAAAATTACTTGTGCGGCACTTTAATGCTGTTATCGATAGCTTGCGGCGTCACGCTGCAGCATGAATTTACCAGGGAAAATTTGTCTGAGAAATCAACATTACAGGAAAAGCCTTTCAGTAATGTTGATTTCAAAAATGACAAACCTTCTGAATCTGCAGGCATTCCGGATAGCGCGCTGGAAACGATTTACAGCAGCATTGCAGCCAGGGAATATCATGTTACCAAAGACCCTGCAACAGGCATTCCGCAAAGTCCAAACCGGAAACAAAACCTGCGGGCTTATTTTAAACCGGGAACATTTACAGTTAAGAACCGTGTCGATTCAGCAGGCCATAACTTCCATCTGACATTAATGACCGAGGGCGTTTACGCCGATAATCAAAAGCTGCCAGTCTCGAAAAGCGATACCGCAGCCATTATTTCCGAAAATAAGATCCAGTTAAAACAAGGCATTCTGACCGAGGAATACATCAACAGCGAAGCTGGTATAAGGCAGAACTTCATCATTCAAAACGCTCCGAAAAGCACAAAGCAACTGGAAGTAAGAATGATGGCGGAGGGGCTGACTGTGCAAGATTTGCAGAACAACAAGCTGGCGTTCTATTCTGGAAACGTGGACGCGAACGATAAGCTCACGTATGACGGACTGAAATGCTGGGACGCAAACGGAAAGGACCTGCCCGCGAAATTATCCTACAAAGGAGGCTTTGTACAAATAGCCGTAAACACCTCATCCGCAGCATTCCCAATAACCATTGACCCGATTGTTAGCTATGGCAATCCGGGTAATGCGAATGTGCAATTGGCTGGAAAGCAGCAAGGGGCACAGGCAGGGGAATCCGTTGCCAGTGCAGGGGATGTAAATGGCGACGGATATAGTGATGTAATAGTTGGTGCACCATTCTTTGACTCTGGTAAAAAAGACCAGGGTGCGTTCTTTATTTATTTTGGTTCCTCAATAGGGGTTAATCCGAATGGTATCTTATGTATAGGTGACAATAAAGTAGGCGATGCTTACTTCGCACAATCGCTTTCAGGTGCAGGTGATGTAAATGGGGATGGATTTAGCGATGTCATTGCTGGTTCTTATGCATATGCAAATGGCGAGGCAGGTGAGGGTGCTGCGTATATTTTCTACGGTTCGGCA
This sequence comes from Dyadobacter sp. CY327, assembly GCF_021390415.1. Classification (NCBI taxonomy): domain Bacteria; kingdom Pseudomonadati; phylum Bacteroidota; class Cytophagia; order Cytophagales; family Spirosomataceae; genus Dyadobacter; species Dyadobacter sp. CY327. The sequence goes on from NZ_JAJUXJ010000001.1 coordinate 406,514, forward strand.
GCGGGCATAAACCTTACAGGTGTCAAGATTGAATCAAATCTTCCTACTGCTGAATTTGGTAAATCGGTTGCCAGTGCGGGAGATGTCAATGGAGATGGTTTTAGTGATGTGCTCGTCGGAGCGCCAGGGTATAGTAATGGTGAGGATGATGAGGGAGGAGTGTTCATATATATGGGATCACAAGCAGGGATTTCAACAACCCCGGCAACCACTCTCGAATCCAATCAGGGCATTTCGTATTATGGATCGTCGGTCGCCAGCGCAGGTGACGTGAATGGTGACGGTTTTAGTGATATTGCCATTGGAGCGTATATGTATGATAACCTGTTTGCAACAGACAACGGCGCTGTTTTTATTTATTCAGGTGCACCGTCCGGAGTTCAGACGACCCCGTCGATGACTCTTTTGGGTACGCAAGATGGCTCACAATTCGGATATGCCGTCAGTAGCGCAGGTGATTTGAATGGTGATGGTTACAGCGATATCCTGGTTGGAACACCTAATTACACAAATGGGCAGATCGGCGAAGGAGCTGTAAGTGTATACCTTGCTTCCTGGGAAGGAAAAGGAATTGAAAACCAAGCAAAGGTAATTATTGAGGGCGGCCAGGCAGGTGCGGCATTTGGTAGATCCGTTGCGTGTGCGGGAGATGTAAATGGTGATGGATTCAGCGATGTAATTGTGGGAGAGCCGTATAGGGACAATGGTGCGAATGTGCAGGAAGGTTGGGCACATATCTATTTCGGTTCGGCAGATGAAACTTTAAAAGCGAAATCGTTTATAACGAGTGGGCAAGCAGAAGCTGAGTTAGGGATTTCTGTTGCAAGCGCAGGTGATGTGAATGGTGACGGGTTCAGTGATGTAATTGTGGGTGCACCATCTTATGATAAATCTGCGATTGACGAGGGCATCGCATTGGTGTTTCATGGCTCAGCTGCGAGTGTAGAAATGAATGCCAGTAAGGTGATACTCAATAGTCAGGTGGACGCAGAAATGGGATTTTCCGTTTCCAAAGCCGGTGACGTGAATGGCGATGGATTTGATGATGTCATTGTTGGCGCTCCATTTTATGATAATGGAGCAAATAATGAAGGTGCTGCTTTCCTTTATCGCTGTGATCAAAAGGGCGTCGATTTAGGGACAATATTAATTATTTCCATGGGGCAGGCCTTGGCACATTTTGGACATTCCGTTGCTGCTGCGGGAGATGTAAATGCCGATGGATATGATGATGTAATCATCGGTGCACATCAGTATAATATGTCAGGGATCAGTGACACCGGAGCTGGATTTGTATATTATGGCTCGCCAGCGGGATTGTCTGTAGCAATTCCTAGCATTGTCTATCTTCCAAAAGCAAGCGCTCACGCAGGCAAATCAGTTGCTGGTGCGGGAGATGTAAATGCTGATGGTTTCGATGATGTGATCGTAGGTGTTCCATTCTATGATGACGGCGTTCAGTTCAATGAGGGAGCCTTCCTAATCTCTTATGGATCAAAAGATGGAATTGCAAATGGGCCTGGGGTTGTGTTCGAAGGAAATCAAACAGGAGCAGAAATGGGTAACTCGGTTTCTTCGGCAGGTGACATTGATGGCGACGGTTATGATGATGTAGTTATAGGTGCATATAAATACACTAGCAATCCCCTAACTGAAGAAGAAGGTGGTGCATTTGTTTTCTATGGCGGTTTAACTGGCCTTAAAAATATTGGTACTTTATTAGAACTCAATCAAACTAAAGCTTGGACGGGTTGGGATGTTGCTGGTGCGGGAGATATCAATGGGGACGGTTTTTCGGATGTAGTGATCGGCTCTTTATATTACGATAGTGGACAAAGTAATGAAGGTGCTGCGGCGGTATTTTATGGAGCACAAACTGGGATACAATATTTAACTCCAACCATTCTGGAAAGCAATCAGACCGACGCATTAATGGGCGCATCGGTAAGTGCTGCAGACGTGAATGGTGACGGATATAAAGATGTGCTTGTGGGTTCACCCGCATACACGGATGATCAGGGTAAAGAGGGAGCAATACTTGTTTACCACGGTTCTGAAACAGGAATAATTACCAATGTGGCCACGGTCATTGGCGGGAATCAAATTAATTCTGAAATGGGCTACTCGGTGTCCGCAGCAGGCGATGTTAACGGCGACGGGTTTGAAGATGTAATTGCAGGAGCTCCGAAATATAATGGAACGGGTCTCGGATTTATCTATCATGGAAATGGGTCTAACATTGGCATCAGCTTCGATCCGGCCATAAGAGCAAACCTCAACCTATACAACAGCGACCTGAGCACTAATCTTAATAAAGACAATCTCGGGATAGACGATTTTGGAATAGGGTTATTTGCGAAATCATTTTTGGGAAGAAATAAAGGGAAGTTGGTCTGGGAGATTATCGGGCAGGGGGAGAGTTTTTCACAGGCCAGTCCGATCACAAACAGTACGCAGTTTTCAGGCCAGGGTAACCTTACCGATCTGCAAACAACGGAAACGGAACTGAAAAGTCTCGTTACGAAAACAGATTTCTTGAATAGAGTCAGGGCGCGCGTTCGATTTAGTCCGGTATTGGCCATCACAGGCCAGGTGTACGGGCCCTGGCGATATGCGAGTTCTTCCAATCTTGCGGATCCAGGCATTCTGCCTGTTGAACTAGTCCGGTTTGATGCAAAAGCAGTCGAAAAGCAGGTTGATTTAACCTGGGAAACAGCGACAGAAGTGAACAGTGATTATTTCGAGCTGCAACGTAGCGAAGATGGTAAAAAATGGGAGCAAATAGGAATGGTCTATTCTGCTGGTGACAGCAAAAAGCCGAATGCATACAGCTTCGTGGATTTCAAGCCTCAACTTGGTTTAAACTATTATCGTTTGAAAATGGTGGACCGGGACAAAACCTTTGCGTACAGCTCGATCAAAGCAGTTACATTGGAAGGAAAAGAGACAAGTTTATTTCCTAATCCGGTGTCGAACACATTGAACATTGATTCAGAAGTGCCTAATACAGAAATTGTAATCTACGATGTTTCAGGAAAAGAAATATTGTCTCAGAAAAATGAAAAGGGCATTAAAAGCGTTGATGTGAGTCGCTTGATTCCGGGTGGCTATCTGATCAAGCTTGGGAATAAATCCTTTCACATGATTAAAAAATAAAAGCAGCGTTTACGATGCTGATCCCGGTTCCGAAACTTTTTGGAACCGGGATCTTTATTTAGACTTTTACCGCAATCACAATGCCCGTTGCCCAGACTTGTTTCGTGAGAACCAGGTCTGTTCTTTTTTCAAGATCTTCGATTAGCTTAATGGCTTTTAGATCGTGGCCTTCGGGCCAGTTGGGTTGGGGGAGCATATCGTCGATGATGTAATAGCCGCCTTTGTTTAGCATGGCCAGCACTTCTTCTAACATCAGGTATTTGCCGTGCCAGGTGTCGGCGAAAATGTAGTCGTATTTTTGGTTGAGGTTATTTTTGACCCAGTCTTCGCCGTCGGTCAATGCTAATGTTAGCCTGGGGTCCTGGCCCAAATGGTCCTCTGCAATGGCCAGGAACTGAGCCTCATTGTCAATCGAAACCAATGTCGAATCGCTGTCCATGCCGTCGAGGATCCAGGCTGTGGATAGTCCCGTGCCTGTTCCGAGTTCCAGGAATTTGCCAGCTGGTTTTGAAGCGGCTAATGTTTTAAGCAAAGAACAGGTCTTAATGTCGGATGCCATGGTAAAGCCGGATGCTTTTGTAGCATTGTCGATGGAAACATAAGCCTTGGGTAATGGATGGTTAATTTCCTGGTTCATTTTCGGCATATTTGTTTTACATCCTAAACTTATGCAATAATTATCACCGACGTATATTGGCATGGTTTTTATTGATTTCCATGCATCTCAAACATCAGAAAATATGCGTTGGCAAGATTTACGAAGAAGCGGCAATGTGGAAGACCGCCGGGGAATGTCCGGAGGCGGTAAAGTAGCGATCGGCGGGATCGGAATGATCATCGTGCTGGCAATTGGACTCTTAACCGGTCAGGATCCCAGCGAGATTTTAGGGAATCTGCAAGGGACGGAAACCCAGCAGCCTGCTCAGACGCGCGCGCCAGGACCGCTTCCCGATGATAAAACGGCCGATTTCGTTTCTGCTGTTTTGGGTAGCACAGAGGATGTCTGGGGCGAGATTTACAAGGCCAATGACGCACAGTACGAGCAGCCAACCTTGCAAATGTTCGAAGACGCAACGCAAAGCGCCTGCGGCGGCGCATCTTCTGCAATGGGGCCGTTTTACTGCCCGGCCGATCAGAAAGTATACATCGATCTTGACTTTTGTAATGAATTACGCGACAGGTTCAAAGCGCCGGGCGATTTCGCGGTGGCGTATGTTGTGGCACACGAAGTAGGGCACCACGTGCAGAATTTAATGGGAATTTCGGGGCAGCTGCAAGAGCAGCGTGGCCGGATCAGTAAGGAAGAATACAACAAGCTGTCCGTAAAGCTCGAACTTCAGGCAGATTTTTTTGCAGGCGTTTGGGCTAACCATGCGCAGCAAATGGAAAATATCCTCGAACCGGGTGACCTGGAAGCAGCATTAACCGCGGCCAACGCCATCGGTGACGATAAGCTCCAAAAGGAATCGCAAGGTTACGTTGTCCCTGATGCGTTTACGCATGGAAGTTCACAACAAAGAATGTATTGGTTCAAGAAAGGGTTTGAAACCGGCGATTTGAACCAGGGGAAATACGAGGATATCAGATAAAATTGTAATAAATAGGAATTTGAAATGAGTTGGAATAATCGGAGCATTATCCAACTCATTTTGTTTTAACAAACTGCTGTGTTGTATTCCCAAATCTACACAGATACAAACCAGGCAAAAGATGGCTTACATTCAGGCTTGTTTCGTCTGCTGTTGCACTCACTTTATTCACAATTTGACCCATGATATCGAGAATTGAAATCTCACCCCGGAAATCCAACGTATTTACTAACAATGTGTTTGTAGCAGGATTAGGGTATAGTTTGGACGTTTCCTGAACTGAATGTTGAATAAATATGATTGAAGAATATTCAAATTTTCCGTCCCGGTCCAACTGCTTTAATCTGTAATAATTTTTATCATTCAAGGGTGCATAATCCACAAAACGATACGATTGCATTTCCGCAGAAGTGCCACGTCCTTCAACGTAACCGATTTTCGTGAAGGCCCGGCCATCCATACTTCTTTCTATCTCAAATCCTTTATTATCCGTTTCAGAAGAAGTCGACCAGGTAAGGTTGGATTGGCTGTTTTCAGCTTTACCTTCAAACGTTACAAGCGAAACAGGAAGAGAGCCATTTTCAAAAATTTTCGAGGCGTATATTCCCGCAGCGTTCTTACGATCATCCAGCCAGGCTACAATAGCTCCTTTGTCATCGTTACTGATTATCCTCAATGATTGGGGATTTCTTTTATACTGTGCTATGGGAAGTGTATTCCATAAAAGTTTCCCTGTACTGGATATATTTTGCATTTGTTCACCGCGAATCCCATAAGGGTCTTTTTCATTATAAATAATGATAGCACCTCCCTTACCGTCATGCACAATTTTTGGAAGAGCGTAATATCCCTTGTGTACCGAAACATTTATTCCATTCACTGCCCATAATGCATCTACTCCGGCATTGATGCGCTGCGCATAGATACTTTCATTGCTAGATCCATCACCGAAGCGCAAATCCGTCCAAGTGATGATGGCACCTCCGTTGTCATCACTCACAAGTTGTGGATCTCTGGACCCCACTGGTGCATCACAGATGATCGTTGCATCTGGTTTTACAAGCGTGCCATTCCCCAAGAGATGCTGGGCAAATATACGGGTAACAAAAGATTGATTCTTTGTATGATACCAAGTCAGGAAAGCGCCACCAGAGCCATCACTTACAAACGCTGGTTGTACCGGATAGTATGTGGGGGATACAATCTGAACGCCACCGGATGGCCATAAAATATTCCCCGAGAAATCTACCCGTTGGGCGAAGACGAAGTTCTGATGGAAGTCAATGCCAAATTCAGACCAGGGAGTGATAAAACCCCCGCTTCCATCATCGACCATCTTATGTGACATATAGTATTTCGGCGACGGAATAATTAGCTTACCGTTGGTTGGCCACAACGTTGTTCCCGAGGAATTAACATGTTGCGCATAAATACCGGTGATGGCATCCCGGGGATACAAATGGGCACTCCGTTGGTCTGCCATTTAACAAAACCATTTTTGTCAATTCGTTGCGCGTATATGTGCGAAGATGTATCCCGACTATCCATCCACGCAATAATTGCCCCGCCGTCACCATCACTCGTCATTTCAGGGTCCGATTGACTAATTCCACCCTGGATCAAAGGCGTAATGCAAATCGCATTATTTACATCGTGGTACGGGCTCCATTGTCCAAAACAAGTCGGACTGATTACAAGCGTTAATAGTAGTGTACAGATCTTAATCATTCTTCTCGACTTTAATGTGCAAACAGGAATTATGAAATGGCCGATTTTCGTCCATTTTGAAGTGATGACTTGAAGGAAAGCTGAGTGGGGATGTAACTGAATCCGAAAATACAAAATTTATAAGTGTGCCCAACTTTCCCGCCCGGAACTTATTGGAAATCCATTTTCGTTACCAGCTCATAACTAGTAATTTATGCAGTTTCGCGGTCCCGGGCCATTTTTTATTATACTCACATTGCTGAGCGCGCACGCTGTGTGCCAATCGCTTAAACCCGGACTTGAAGGAATGGCACCATCAAAATGGTTAACGTTCCGTCACACGCATGCGCCCGGTAAAACATACCGCTTTAATGGGACGGATACCAAAAGATTTACGCAGGAAGAATATTTCATGCGTGCATGGGTCCCGCTTGTTCATAATAAAAAAATGGCTGTGCTGCTCGGTCCCAATTATCGCGCAGAACAGCTTGAATTTAAAAGCACGGGTGAAAATCCGGTAAGCCATATGGAAGGCTGGAATTTGCGGACATTTGCGCTGGACCTTAATTCGGTGGTTAAATTAGATAGCAGTTCGTGGCTTGTATTTACTTCACATATTAATAAAAGCGGCGATTTCGGGCGGTTGTTCTGGTCGGAGATTCCTATTAACTATACATTATCTGCTTCTTTCCTGCGCAGGAAAAGCGCTAATAAAGAAGTGGGTTTTGGTGTAATGATGAACAAGAGTTTCAGGGTTACGGTGCTTCCTGTTCTGATTTTCAACTACAATTTTTCTGAAAATTCCGGACTGGAAATGATGCTTCCCAAGAAGATCGCTTTCAGGAAAAACCTTTCGCCTTCTGATATCATTTACCTGAAATCCGAGGCAGTGAGCCGGACCTATTATCTTCACCAATTCAACAGCGATGCGCTCGGCGTTTGCCGTCGGGTAGACATTGATTTGGGCATGTCGTATAACCGTAAGATCGGCAATTATGCTGGTGTTGAGCTATTCGCGGGTTATCGTCAGAATGTCTCCAACCGTTTAATTGAAGGCGCAGTTCCCGTGCAGACTTCGGGATTTGCGGGCACCATTGAACTTTATGTTCAGCCTCCCAAATTCAAAAGAAGAAAGTAAATCGTTTATGTAATTATAGTTTACTTAGTTGATATTTCCGGTTATTTATACCTCGGATTTAATTAGTTGGGTTAATGTTGATTCCGGTGAATTCGGGATGTTTATTTAGCCTGAATTTTTTATAGAAATTATAATGATTAATTTCACCGGACATAACCGCTAATTTTTAATTCATATTTTATGAAAGCTAAATCAATTAAGTTTTTTTCACCTCAGGAAAACCTTCCAAAAAGTGAGGTAATCAAATCAAAGGCTAAACCTGCCGGCTACATTTCCGCAACAGGTAAAATTGTTCTTCCCGTTGCTGCTCTTGAAGAATTAGGAATTGAAGCGGATGCAACACGATTCAAAATCGGAACGGATCAGGGGAAAAGAAAGATCAATACGGTATATCTGATTCCTTCTTCTGATGATACAGATACATTTGAATTGGTAAAAAGTGGCCGAGGATATGTGATTCCGCTGGCTATTATTTTGAAACAAGGCGGCGTCGCTTTTGACACTACAAAATACACATTTACGGCAACACCATTCCATTACGAAGATGGCGTTGTAGGTTACGAATTAGCATTGGCAAGTTCTGAACCAAAGCCAGCTTACACCGGAAAGCCACGTGGCCGTAAGCCAAAAGCTGTTGAGCAGGAAGGTTAATAGCCTTGCAGTTTTTCAAGTTATTACTGAAAAAAAGCCGTAATGAATCGCAGGATTGATTACGGCTTTTTTAGTGTATTTCTACTTTAAATGTCACTGGTAATTACAAAATAGATCAGCGGTTTTTATCAAATTGAATACTTTTAAGACAGCGGCTGAATGTTGCCGGAGTTGTGCCGAGATAAGTGGCAATATAATGATCTGGAATGCGGCGGAATAGTGACGAAGGTTGATTTACATAATGTTCAATACGCTGTTCAACAGATAGATATTTAAAAACTTTAACACGGTCTGTGAAATTAATCAGATGCTGTTCGAGCAGTTTGACAGCCAGTCCGGCCATGTACGCGTCCTCTTCCACGAGCTTCCTGTAAGCATCGTACCCTATGGCATATACGATCGTATCTTCGAGCGTTTCCAGCACTTCGTTTGATAATTGTTGCAACAGAAAACTTTCGGCAATGCAGACAATGTCTCCGTCCGCAACCAGCAGTGAAGTAATGTCCTCCGAACCGCGCAAATAGTAAGTGCGCATCACTCCTTTTTCGATCAAATAAAGATTAGGGCTCACCTGCCCGAGATCGACCAGGATCCGCCCTTTGGGGATCATGAAACGTTTCAGGTTTTTAGTGAAACGCTCCTTTACTTCCTGGGACACCATGAATTGCGAGGCCTCGAGTATGCGGTCCAGGGGCTTTATTTCTTCTTTGGCTTTCATCAAAATCTTGTCGTAGAACAACGTATATCTATGTCGCAGGACAAGATATAAATTAATATCATTCGAGTTACTTTGATCAGGACATAAACGATGATCCTATTGCCCTTTCCATCCTTAATCAAACCTGACCATGAGAACGCTACTTTTACAAATCGCATTTTTGAGCTGCACCATTATTCCGTGCCTTGCGCAGGACAAAGGAAAAAGTGAGCTCGCAATAGGTTTCGGCATTATGCCCACAGAAGATGTCGCCGCCGAAATTTTTACAGTGTTCTTTATAGCGCTATCCGGCCGGCTGCCTGACAAGGAGGTGAATGATTTTGCATTTTCATTAAGTTACAAATATCATCTTTCCGAAAGATTTTCACTGGGTGCGAGCGGTGCCTATAATGCAGCTGCGTATGAAACCCGCTTTTTTAAATGGATAGATAACGGTCCTCGTCCCAGAACATTAGCAATTGCTGTCGAAACCAGTTTCTTTTATTTGAAAAGGCCAAGGGTTAATTTGTATTCTTCTGTGGGCGCAGGTTTTTTTGGCTCCTGGACCAATGAGTATGACGGTATTTCTGACACATCCTATATGGCACCCACGCTGCATTATTCACCCATTGGCGTGCGGGTCGGAAAAGACGTCGGCGGTTTTGTCGAGTTGGGTTATGGCTTCAAAGGGTTGGTTAATGGTGGAGTTAGTATCAGGTTTTAACATTCGGTAAGCCCGCCGCGGTGTATTAATGTTCGACTTTTTTAATTAGTTACCCAACCTTGTGAACAACCCAAGCCCAGGAGAAGCTGTATCGCCAGTTTTATCCTGTGCTTTTTGCGTTATGCCGTAAATTTTTTGACGACAAACATGAGATCCTGACAGCCATTAATAATGGAATGTTGAAGGTTTTCAAAAATATTGACCAGTTCGACGATCAAAAAGGAGCATTTTTTAATTGGCTTTACACAACAGTGAGAAATGCGGCCCTTACCCAGCTCAGGGATCAGAAAACGCAGCAGTTTGATTACGACGAGCTTGACGATAAGATGGGTTTCGAATCCGCAGAGAATCCATTTGACAAGCTGACCGCGTCGGATGTGATCGTCTATTTATCTGCATTACCTGTGGCAACCCGGCGCGTTTGCGGATTATTTTATCTGGATGGTTTTAGCATTAAGGAAATCGGGGAGTCGCTGGATATCTCTGATGGCACGGTGAAATGGCATTTGAGCGAAGGCCGCAAAAAGCTGAAAATAATTTTTGAAAAGATCTTTTGATGTGAAAAACAAAAACAAAAATATCGACAAATTTTTCTCCGGGAAATTGCCCGATCCGGAAATTCCGGCCGACGACGCGTGGGGAAAGATGAACGATATGCTTAATGCAACTCCGGCTGCTGGAAAATTGCAGCAAATCTTCGAGGGAAACACATTCAAGCTGCTTTCAGTGCTGATCCTGGTTGGGATTGTAAGCGTTGGAGTGGTTTTGTTTTTAAAAAATGATAAAAAAGAGGTTTCTATTAAAAATGAAAAGCTAGCCAGCAAGGACATTTCTGCGGGTCAGCACAATAGGGGAATAGAAAAAGTTGGTAAAGGTGACATAAGTCTGGAAGGCATTCAAACGGAAAGAGGTGTTGAAACAGGAAGAGCTGTTGAAACGGAAACAGGCGTTGAAACTCAAACAGGTGTTAAAACCGAAAGAGATGTTGATACTGAAACAGGTGCTAAGACTCGAGAAAGCAATGAACGTGGAAAAGTTGAAACAACGGGAACAATTGTAAAAACAAAAAAAGTTGATCAAAGAGCTTATAAAACAGAGAGGCGGGAAACAATAGCCAAGTATCCGGGGGGGGATTCCGGCAACATTAACGCCACGACGGAAGGCGATAGACGTTGGGAAATTGCTGCGTTATTTCAAATCAAATCTTTGCCCTTTAGACCTTCTTCCTATGACCCGGGTTTTTCAGCCAAAGTAAAAGGAGGCGCGCAAGCCAGTAAAGTCATTACAATGAACATTCCGAAAGAACCTCGCAAAAAGTCCTTCGAAGCAGGACTTGAATGGAACTTGATTTCGCCGTTGAAGCATACTGATTTCCTTTTCACGAGTATCGACAGCACCAAAAAACCAGCATTAACCTGGCTTTACAATATCAGTATGAGTTGGTAAATCACTTTACGATCGGGGCAGGCGTTGCTTATAGCCGCGTTTCAGGAGCGCTGGTGCAGGAGCAGGTTGTGAACGGAAGAGGCGAACTGTTAGCTCCGGAACTGGTTACATTAAAAGGTTCGGAACAGACCGGGCGCTATTTGAATCAAGATATTTTTTACTTCAAAGCAGGCCTCTCGTATAAGGTGGGGCGTTTCCAAGCAGGAATCAATATTTTGGCGCCCCTGAGCAATCTTTCTGCTTCACCGAAATACCCCATTCGAAAAGTGAACGGGCAGTTGTTTTTGAGATTTCGGGTTTGGTAATGCTTTACTTATGGCTTGAATTGCCATATGAGAATTGTTCTACTTTTTAGGTGATGTTACTTCCAGGGATTGGATGATCTTGAATCCAATGAAAAGCATCAATATAACTAATCCTGCTTCAATTAAACCTGCAAGTTGTAAGAATAGTTGTTCCATGGCTATGTGATTTTTCACAAAGGAACATAGCGTGGAAAAATGCAACAAATATTAGTGATTCAGCGGCAAAGTAATGAGTCTGCGGTTGGAATGATTATTGTTGGAACGATGTAAGCATAACCCCATATATCTTCCAAAAAAATGAATGAAGATCAGAATACTGACTCGCACATTAAGAATCCAGACAGTTCACTAAGCCGCAGGCGTTTTTTCCTACAATCTGGGGCGGCCATTTTTACAACAACATTGCTATCGTCGTGTAGCGGGATTATCGAAGATATTTTCCCCAAAAGCGACAAAGAGGAAGAAGAAAAACAGCCCGACCGGGACAAAACGCTGGCTTTTTTTGGCGATAGTCTCACCATCGGCGCAGGTGGCACCGCTCCTTACGGGAACATTGTTGCAGCTGCACTGGCAAGCAGACCGGTACTCAGCGACGGCATCGTAGGGCAGGTTGCATCGCGCATTGCCGTGCGACAAGGTGGAACGCCGCTGACAATATCCATTGAAGGCAATAAGCTGAATGGCATCAAGCCTGTGCGGATCACAAAACTGAGCAATCAATTTTTATCAACACCCACGAATAACGACGAATACAGCAGAACCGGCTCCGTAGGCGGTGTCAGGTGCACCATCAGGCGAACAGCTAACGCGGAACTGGGCGAAAATTATACAATCACACCTACGGCTGTAAGCGTAATTGATGTCCCCGAAAACTCGGAATTTTTGCTGGACGACGCTTCGAGGCTGAAAACGGCCACGCAGATCTTATGGTATGGCCGGAATAACATTGGGAAACCGAATGCGGAAGAGGAAATCCTTGCCGCCCTCGACAGTTCCATTGCTTATATCACAGCGCCAGCGCGTTACATTGTTCTCGGCGTTCTGCTGGCGCAATCGGATCGGAAGGGAACAGAAAACTTCGAGCAGGTTGCCTCGATTAATGAGAAGCTGGCAGCGAAATATGGAAAATCATTTGTTCCAATGACGCCGCCAACGGATGCAGAACTGGCCGAAATCAGTTATAGTCCTTCACAGGATGACTTGACAGACCTTGAAAATCTCAATTTCCCGAGAGGTCTGCGGGCTGACGTCAGTACGGACGAAATCCATTTGAATGATAAGGGTTACCAAATCATTGCAAACAGGGTCATAGCAAAAATCAAAGAGCTTAAATACTGATTTGCAGCCTTAAAGATTTTGAACGGTGGCCAGACAAAAACCTGGTCACCGTTTCTTTTGATAGCGGTGCAGTTCAGGGATTAATGGTTTTTCCCACCGCATTAAACGATGCAAAACAGCCCAAGCCACCTTCCACATTCGTATAAACCAAAGTGGGTTCTACAAACGGGTTATCATTATTGTTTTCCAACGAGCGCCTGAACTTGTAATAATGCTCGTCAATGCCCATTACTTCTATTCTCACGTCCCTAATGAGGGGCTTTGTTTCCAGTGATTTTTCCGCACCTTTTTCGTCCAGATAGGTAATGGTCCTGTTTGAACTGATATGAGCTCCGTTTTTGGGGCTGATAAACTTGATCCCGTCCAGATTTACATCATTGTAAACGCCTCTCTCAAAAGCAATCATTTCCGTGGTGAAGATATATCGAAAAGGTTCGGTCTTGCCTGTTTTTGGGTCGGGCCGGGGCATAGTTTGTTCATGCGTATAGGAACCGCGAAGTGCATAATAGTTGCTTTCCCCTTTCACATCTTCCCACGAAAACCAGAACCATGCAGTCGAATCGGTTTCATAGCCGGCCCATTCTTTATCAATGGACACTTCCATTTCTTTCACCCGGTTAAACGGCACTGTGCATTGCGCTTTCACAAACCTTTTTCCATCGTTAACAGTCAATGTGTAGGTCTTGCCCGCCACGATCTTAAACGCACTGCTGTCCGCAACGTAGTTCTGGAGTGAATCATCGAAGACCAGCCGTACCTGATTTACATCGTCGGACAGGATTACTTCGGCGTTGGTAACAATCACCGGATTGTAGTACGCCGGTCCGAAGATCGGTTGTGACTCTGTAATAATGGCTTCCAACCGCGGGCTTTGTGGAGAAATGTAGCAGGAAACAGCCAGTTTAGCCTCTACTTTCGGAAGCTTGTCCTGATCCAGATCATTGACAAGATTCTCACAGCCGCACAGCAAACCGATGCACATCAGCATGAGGAAAAGCAAGGTCTTATTCATGTGTAAAGCCGTTATAACACGCATTTTTGATCAGAATTTAAAATTATAACTAAAAGACGGCAGCACCGGGAACAACGAATAGCGTGTCAGGACATTGATCCTTCTGTCAGGATCGCCTGGATCTTTTTTATTATCAATGTTATAGAAAAACGGATTTCTGCGGTTGTATGCATTGTAAAGCCCGAATTCCCAGGTGCGTTCGTGCCGCTTTTTCTTCTTATGAAACTGGATCGCAACATCCATACGGTGGTAAGGCTCTGCCCGGAAGCCGTTTTTGTCTCCATATTCGTTGGTGACATTCCCGCCATATGCAGGTGATCCCCAGGGGTTCGGGACGAAGCGGTTTGGATACGTAGAGAACTTCGAAATGGGGATCGTAAGTGCATTGCCCGTTCCGTAAACCCATGTTGCTGATAATGTAATGCGCTTGCTCAGTTCGTAAATTCCCACCACCGAAATGTCGTTGCGGCGGTCGTAGCGGGGATAGAATGTTTTGCCAAAATTGAGCTCCGGAAATTTCCACTGTGTCCACGATAATGTATAACCTACCCAGCCCGAGAGTTTTCCGGTTTTCTTCTGCACCATGAACTCGGCGCCATAAGACCAGCCTTTTCCCGTGGTAATGTTATCTTCCCAGTCGAGTTCGTTGGCATTTTCACCGTCCAGACTGATAAAGGAGGAGCCTTCCTTGTAACTGATAATGTTGTTCATTTTCTTATAGTAACCTTCCAAAGTAAGCGCCAGGCCGGGCTTTTCAAGATCTTTTGCAAAGCCGAATGCAACCTGGCTGGACTGTTGCGGCGCCACCCGGTCGGTGGTAGGAACCCAAAGATCCGTGGGCAAACCTAGTCCGGTGTTGCTCAGCAAATGCACATATTGGTTCATTTTGGCAAATGAGGCTTTGACGGAAAAATCCTTTGCCAATTTCAATGCTGCGGAAATCCTGGGCTCCGGTCGCACATATAACTTTGTTTTTGTTTGAAAAAAGCTCAATCTGAAGCCTCCGTTCACCTTTAAAGCGGTAAAGGGCTGCCAGGTATCCTCCACATAAGCGCCCGCTTCCAGGGTGTTGATGGGTTTGGCTTGCAGGTCAATCTCATCGTCAGAAAAGTCGCCTTCCAGCGCCAGGGCCGAAGGGACAAAGCGATGCGACGTAAGCTGCGCCCCGAATTTTACGCTGTGTTTTGCACTGAGGAAATAATCAAAATCCGTTTTCAGGCTATAATCCCGGATCAGGCTGTTGTATTTCAAACTAAACTCATCCTGCAATACGCCCTTTTCATACCGCTTGTCGTTGGCAAAAATATTAAAATTGAAATGGCTGTAAATCAGCGAAGTATTTACAAACAGCTTTTGGTTGATCAAATGATTCCACCGCAATGTCGCCGTAGCATTCCCCCAGCTCAGCCCCGACCTGTTTTCACTATCGGTGCTCTTTTCCCGGATGTTGAATTTATCACGCCCGAAATATCCACTAACATACAGCTTGTTTTTCGCGCCGAAGTCGTAATTCACTTTTGCATTGAGGTCGTAAAAGAAATAGCCTGGCTTCACCTTGCTGTCGGACCCCGCTTGCTGCTGGGCGATCAGCGGCTGAGCGAGCACGTCAATGTATGTACGTCGTGCGGAAATCAGGAAAGAGGATTTCTTTTTAGCCAATGGCCCTTCCAGCGTCAACCGGGATGAGATAAGGCCAATGCCGCCTTCGCCGTGGAGTTTTTCTTTGCTTCCTTCCTTCATATTCATTTCAACAACCGAGGAAAGCCGCCCACCGTATCGCGCCGGAAACCCACCTTTTGTGAGTTCAACACTTTTGAGGGCATCGCTGTTGAAAACGGAGAAAAAGCCGAAAAGATGGCTTGCATTGTACACCACCGCGTCGTCGAGGATAATCAGATTCTGGTCTGGCCCGCCGCCGCGGACGTATAAGCCCGTTTGTCCTTCGGTCCCTTTTTGGACGCCCGGCATAAGCTGCAACACGCGTATCACATCCTTTTCACCAAAAAACGCCGGGATTTTTTTGATTTGAGAAATGGGGATCTCAATCTGGCTCATCTGCACCGATTCGCTAACTTTTTCATCCTGTCGCCTTCCCGAAATGATGACTTCGTTCAGCTGGTTAGCTGTTGATAATGCAATGTCAATCTGCTGGCTAACCACCTTTTCAACGCGAACTTCCTGCCTTTCATAGCCTACAAAGGAATAGGAAATCCTGACGGAATCTGATTTCGGAATGGTGAGTGAATAGAAGCCGTAGGTGTTGGTAACCGTCCCGACCGTAGAATTTTCGAGGTACACATTCACACCTGGCAACAATTCCAGGCTTCCTTTTTCACGCACAAAACCACTGATGGTAATCTGCTCCTGAGCATAAGCCTGAAAAGAAACGAAAACAAAAATTAGTAACTGGTAGAGTGGTTTGGGCATACTTAGCATCGCGTTAAAATTCGTTAACGTTCGGTTACATTTTATGGTATGTCAAAAAAATAATTTAATCATTTCAAGAATTTCCTGAACGATGTTGCTAGGGAATACGAGGGAAACAGCGCTAGTGACGCAAAAGGATCGACTTTATTTTTACCTGATAATTTGGACGTCTCACTTTTCTATATTTATCTTTGTTACTAAGATAATTATTCAACAAGATAAAATATGAATGATGAGGCTGTAAAAACGGTCCGGCGACTGGGCCAGCAATACGCATATGTTTCACTGCAAATGCATGAAACCGTTGCCCGAAAGGCCGGACTTGCCGGGACTGATCATAAGTATTTGGGATTTTTCCTCGAAAAAGGCGAAATGACGGCTGGTGAACTTTCGAACCTGACGGGTCTCACTACGGGGGCCGTAACCGGTTTGATTGATAGATTCGAAAAGAGAGATCTGGTGAAGAGGCGCTTTGCGCCGGAAGACAGGCGGAAAGTGATCATTGTAGCCAACACCGAAAACATTATGGCGCTCCTTGCGCCGCTATACAAGGATTTCAGGAGCAAAACGGAGGAAATGCTGGCGTCATTTTCCGATGCGGACAGCAAAATCATTGAAGCCTATTTTAACAAAGCGATAGAAATAGCAAAAGAAACGACGGAACAGCTCGACAAACAATAATGCATTCCTATTAGCCATGGAAAATAAAAGTCAATTCGTAATAGAATTTAAGAACATTGATAAAACGCAAATACACTTGGTCGGTGGCAAAGGTGCTAATCTGGGCGAGTTGCTGCGGATTCCGGGCGTGCAGGTGCCGGATGGTTTTTGCGTGACTACCAATGCTTTTAAGGAAATTATTGCGAACAGCCCGGATATCGATATGTTGCTGGATCGGCTGGCGCTGCTGCATGCTGAGGATCGAAAAGCGATCTGTGCAATCAGTGCGGAAATCCGAGGGTTGATTGAAGCAACAACGATTCCGGCGAAGATCAGTGAAGAAATTGGCATTCATCTTCATCATTTGGGTGAAAGCAATGCACATGCGGTCCGTTCCAGCGCCACGGCGGAGGATCTGCCGACGGCATCGTTCGCAGGCCAGCAGGATACTTACCTGAATGTCATAGGAAAGGAGGCTGTCCTCGGATATATCAGCAAATGCTGGGCTTCCTTGTTCACGGATCGTGCAGTGATTTATCGCATTCAAAACGGATTTGATCATCGCAAAGTCCAGCTGTCGGTGGTGGTCCAGAAGATGGTTTTTCCTGATGCGGCCGGCATTTTGTTCACTGCTGATCCGGTTAATGGCAACCGGAATGTCACATCCATCGATGCCAGCTTCGGCCTAGGCGAGGCGCTGGTTTCGGGCATTGTCAATGCGGATCATTATAAAGTCCGTAACGAGGCTATCGTCGACAAGCAGATAGGAGGAAAGAAGCTGGCTATTCGTGCATCAGCAAATGGCGGCACGCACGAAGAGAAGATTGATCCCGAAAAACAGGAAATGCAAACGCTGACAGATGCGCAAATTTTACAGCTTTCCCACATTGGAAGAAAAATTGAAGCCCATTTCGGCGCTCCTCAGGATATCGAATGGTGCCTGTCTGGTAACACGTTTTATATTGTTCAAAGCCGCCCGATTACTACTTTGTTCCCCATTCCTCAGACAAGCGATCCGGTTCATGCTGAGGGCCTTCCGGCCGTTTATGTGTCTGTGGGCCACCAGCAAATGATGACGGATGCTATGAAGCCGCTGGGGCTTTCCGTTTTCCTGTTGCTAACCCCTGCCAAAATGCGCACCGCTGGCGGGAGATTATTCGTGGACGTCGCGCCCAACCTGGCTTCTCCGGCCATGCGGGATATTCTCCTGAATACGACATTGGGAAAGTCGGATCCGCTGATCAAAGACGCGCTGCTGAATATTTTGGGCCGGGAAGATTTTATTAAATTTTTGCCGGAAGAACAATCGGTTTTAAACAACCCCGCACCGCCGCCTGCCACTCCGCCGTTCATCGACGATCCAAAGGTCATAACGGATTTGATCAGCAAGAGCGAAACATCGCTTGCCGCACTGAAATCAGATATCCAGTCCAAATTAGGCTCGGATCTGCTCGATTTCATCCGCCAGGACATTCAACAGTGGAGGAAAAGCATGTTTGATTCGCTGAGTACGAAGACAATTATGTCCACTTTTAATGCCTTGGCGTGGGTTAATGACAAAATGAATGAATGGCTGGGTGAGAAAAATGCAGCAGACACACTTTCTCAATCTGTCCCCAACAACGTGACTTCCGAAATGGGATTGGCGCTACTGGACGTTGCAGATGTGATCCGCCCTTTTCCGGAAGTCATCCATTATCTTCAAAATGTAAAAGATGATCATTTTCTGGACCATCTGGACCAATTGGAAGGTGGAAAAGAAGCCCAGGCTGCAATGCATGCTTTTCTACAAAAATACGGTGTACGATGTGCTGGCGAAATTGACATTACGCGTCCGCGCTGGATAGAAAAACCTGCCACGCTTATCCCGGTTATTCTTGGTAATATCAGAAATTTTGAACCTGGTGCCAGTCAAAGAAAATTTGAGCAGGGGCGGCGGGAAGCATTGGAAAAAGAAAAGGAATTACTGAGCCGGTTAAGACAACTTCCTGATGGTGAGTCAAAAGCAAAGGAGGCCAAACAGGTGATCAACCTGATCCGCAATTTTACGGGTTATCGTGAATATCCAAAATATGGAATGGTAAGCCGCTTCTTCGTATATAAGCAAGCGTTATTAGGGGAAGCCGAACGGCTTGTGCAGGCAAATGTCATAGCTGACAAAGAAGCGATCTATTATCTCACGTTCGACGAACTATGTGAAGTTGTCAAAACAAAAAAGCTGGAAAACGAACTTATCCACCAACGGAAGGAAGCATTTAAAAGTTATGAAAAACTAACGCCTCCGCGGGTTATGACGTCTGATGGTGAAGTGATTACCGGTTCTTATAAAAAAGAAAATCTGCCCGATGGCGCCATTGCCGGTCTGGCCGTTTCGTCGGGGATCATTGAAGGTCGCGCGCGCGTGATATTGAACATGGAAGACGCCGGGCTGGAAGATGGCGACATTCTGATTACCGCTTTCACTGATCCGAGCTGGACGCCCTTGTTTGTCTCCATCAAAGGTCTCGTCACAGAAGTAGGCGGGTTAATGACCCATGGAGCCGTTATTGCACGCGAATATGGCTTACCAGCCGTTGTAGGCGTAGAAAATGCAACAAAGCTCATCAAGGATGGACAGCGGATCCGGGTGAATGGGACGGATGGATATGTTGAGCTGATCTAAATTTTGAACTGTATCCGGAATTGTGTTAATTGGTGACCAAATATTAGTTTTCAAATTTTAAACTTTTGGTCAGGATGAAAACAAAGTTGTACTTCATGATGGTTATCGCACTTGGGATTTTCTCAATTGCAGCGCAAAAATCGGTCACGGCGGACGATATATTGGGCACCTGGAAATATCAGATCAGCGATGTTCCGCCCGAATACGAATCCGGATTTTTCACTTTTGAGCAAAAAGACAACAAAACGGTTGGCTACGTAGGTGACACGCAAAAGCAGGAAATGAAGGAATTGACCGTTGCCGCGGATAAAGTCACATTCTCGACAGAATCTGACCAGGGTGTTTTCAAATATAATTTGGCACTAAAAGGCGATACACTCACCGGAATGATCTCATCACAATACGGAGATTTCCCGATCAAGGCGGTTAAGGAAGCAAAAAAATAATGTTTTGATTTTAGTCTCTAAACAAGAAAAGCCTGCAAATCAATCGATTCACAGGCTTTTTTTATATTAAACCAAACCTTAAAAAGTATAAGTAAAGTTTGCCAGCAAGGCCCGCGGAGTTTGTGGGGCAATGGTTGACCATCCTTTATAGTATTCTTTGTTAAAAGCGTTGTTCAGTTTGAGGCCTATGCGGTAATTTTCTGCCTGGAAAAAGAGGGAGGCGTTGGCAACGGTGTAAGCGGGCAGCATGAAATCTCCTGTCGAAACATAGTTTATCGCATAACGCTCGCTAGCGCCGTTGAAGCCCAGCCCAAGGCCAAACCCTTTCAGCTTACCGCCCGGAGCTTCGTAATTAGCCCAGAAATTGTAAAGTGTCTTTGGCCCGGCTCCCAGTGGACGCTTGTCCAGAATGTCGGTATAATCCGTTTTGGTGGTTTTGCTGTCGTTGTTGCTATATCCGGCGCGCACGTTCAGGCCTCGCACAGGGTTAGCATTTACTTCTATTTCAAACCCTTTGCTGTAAATTTCACCATCCTGGATTTTGTTGAACGGCGACGTAGGATCTGTCATCACCTGGTCTTTCACACGGATATCGTAATAGCTGATCGTTGCGTTCAGCTTGTTTCTGATAATGTTCGTCTTGATACCAAACTCAATCTGGTTGGCCTGCTCAGGTCTGAAAGTCTTGATAGTTTGCGGGCCGGCTTCCGGGTTGCCCACAAGTGCAGGCGCCACGTTGGTAAAGCCGTTCTGGAAATTGGCAAAAATAGAGACCTTATCCGTAACCGGCTCAAACAAAAGTCCCAATTTCGGAGACAATGTAGTTTGATTGTAATTGTCTTCTCCCGTTGCTATATCGCCTTGATTATCAAAATGATCCAGACGCAGGCCCACCATTACAGACAAGTTATTGGTAAGATTCAGCACATCAGACGCGTAAGCGCTGTAAATGTTATATTTCGATTTTGCATTACTCACGCCCTGACGCGCCAGCACGGCATCCACAGCAGCCGTTGAAAGCGGGTAAGCAGTGGTTTCGACCACTTTTGGCGTAAACGGATCATCGCCGCTCGAACCACCTTCCGGCGTTACATTACCGTAAAATGCATAACCCGTGCCGTTGCTTGTGGACGTGGCTGTGAAATAATCCAGCCCAAGCACAACCCGGTTCCGCAATGAGCCGAGCTTGAAATCACCAATGAAATTTTGCTGGATATCGGATGTTCCGGTGTATTCATTTTGTTTGTTCAGGAAGCGCGAGAAAGTATCATTTCCCAATATGCCGTAGTCAAACAAATAGGAATAATAGCCTTTCGTAGAAGTGGCGCTTTTGGAAATCAATGTTTGCGACTGCCATGTGTCCGAAAGTTTGTAATCCATTTCGACCCTGTAATTCTGCGTTGGGTTTTGCAATGTCAGGTCGTTGCTGGTGAAAGAGAGCTTGTAGTTATAATTCAGCTCCTTCATATTTTTGGACTCCGTAGGCGCGGTGCGGTTCAGGAAAAGGAACATGGGGTTTGTTTGTTCCGCCTGTGTAATCTCGCCATAGAAAGAAAACGACAGGTTATTGTTCACCTTATAAGATAGGGAAGGGGCTACGAAGAAAGACTTCCGAAAACCAGCATCCTGGAAGCTGCGCTCTGCTGCATATGAGGTGTTTAATCTAAAATAAATTCCTTTTTCTTTGCTTAATGCTGTATTAAAATCACCCGTTACCTGGTTCAGTCCGAAAGAACCGGTTGTGAATGAAAGCTCGCCGCCCGTTCCTACGTAAGGCTTTTTGGTTACTACATTAATAAGCCCGCCGTAAGAACTGACCGCATTGCCAAAAAGCGTTGCAGAAGGTCCTTTCAAAACCTCAATGCGCTCAATGTTGGCCGGGTTAATGGTTCCGTTGGTTAGTCCGGGTAAGCCGTTGACCAGTTTAGGCTGGACTGAAAATCCGCGCAGCGAGTAATATCCTGCTCCGTCACCGCCACGGCCCGTGGACGTCCAGAGGTTTTCCACTCCAGCTGCGTTTTTCAATGCATCGTCAAAGTTTGTAACGATCTGTGATTTAAGCAGGTAGTTGGTAATGGTGCTGTAAACCTGCGTGTTTTCGAAATCGCGCAATGGCAATTTGGCAACATAGGCCGTCTGATTTCTTGAAAATTTGTTTTCACTTTCACCTTGCACGAGCACTTCCCGCAATATTTCGTCGCCCTCATACAATGTGATGGTATTCAGGTCAACTTCGTTTTGCGCGATAGTAACCGGCAACTCTTTGGTTTTAAACCCAATAGAAGAAATCGATAAAGTATAGTTTCCGTCGTTCAAATTGGATAATTCAAAGACGCCGTCGTTGTTGGATTGCGTCCCGATTTTAGTGTCTTTGATCAAAACGGTGACGCCCGGGATGCTCTTTTTGGAGTTATCCTGCACAACTCCCTTCAATTTCCCTGACTGACCATAGGAAAGGCATGTTATGAGTAAAAATAATAAAAATGGTAGAAAGGTTCTCATTTGCTTATTTAGACTATTTAAAATTTAAATGACGCTGCAAATGTATTCTTCCCAAAGTTCACTTCCAAGCAAATTGTACTATTTTGGTAAGGAGGGGATTGTAGATATTTTATTCATTCAGAAGATAGAATTTTTAATACGCAAAACTCACTCCGGCACAAGCTCATATTCATTCACCGTATTCCCCGTCTTCCTGCTCTCATTCGTCCGTTTCAGCAACAGCCTCTCCTGCGTGGGTTTGTCGGTAATGTAAAATTCAATGTTGCCGGCTGATCCGGTGGGTGGGGGAGACAGGTTTTCGAGGATGAGGCGGTTGTTGTCGGGCGAAAGGGACCATTGACCCGATAATGTGCGGCCGTCGACGTCTGTGAAACGGACCTGTTCCTTACTTGTCAGGTCTAGGCGGAAGCGGGCGTAGCCGGGTTTGGTGTTCCCTGCATTTCCTTCGGTAAACACCACCACGCCATTTTCCTTTACGGACGTTGCTTTCCAGATCTGCCCAATGTCGGCAGGCTCTACTTTTTTGGGCTGACAGGCAGCAAGCAGCAATAATGCTATCAGATACAGGTTCTTTTTCATGATTTAATAAAGAAGTACTTTTTGTTTTACCAATGTCTTTTCACCGTTCAGGACGGCAATGTAAATGCCCACGGGGAGCAGGGATAGGTCGAGGGTCATGTTTTGGGTCAAACTTGTTTTTTTTACTATTGCGCCGCGGGTGTTATACAATGTCATCTCGCCTGAAACCGGGTGCTTTAATGTTACGTGCAATGTCTTTTCGTGTACATAAACCAGGCTTTCCTGCGCTTGCGGCTCGGTGCCAGTAATGATTTGACTGGCAGCGACTTTCACGACGTCACTATACGGTGAGGCGCCTGCACTGTTGACTGCTTTAATCCGATAATAATAATCGTACACATCCAAAATCTCACGGTCGGGGAATTGCGTTGTGTTTGCCGCCTGGCTTCCGATCTGCTTGAAATCTGCGTCCGGCTTGCGGGAACGCTCGATGATCACCGTCGTTGCATTGGACGATAATGTAGCCCATTTCAGCTGTACGAGATCATAGTCTACCGGCGTCGCGGTCAGGTTTTTGGGCTTATCGGGAATTGGCGCTTTGCGTGTGGTCGCATCTGCGACGTTGCTGTATGCCGACGGGCCGATTGCATTCACAGCCCGAATCCGGTAATAGTACTTTGTCTCAGAGCTCAGGTCTTTATTCTGATAACTTTTCACATTGGCCGCGAGGTCAGCGATTTTTGTAAATGTGGTCCCGTTGGTTGACCGCTCGATCTGAAAACCCGTTTCATTGCCTGAGACATCTTCCCATTCCAGATTGATCTGGTCATGGCTTACCGCTGTGGCGCTGAGCCTTCCCGGCGCATTTGGTTCAACGTCCAATGTTGTAGCGTCGGCAATGTTGGAAAAACCCGACGGCCCTGAATCATTGACCGACCGCACGCGATACCAGTATTTAGTGGCCGGTTGCAGTCCCGTATTTTCGTAAGTCGTTTTATTTGCCTCAATGTCCGCAATTTTGGAAAAGCTGGTGCCGTCTGTGGAGCGCTCCAGTTCGAACCTGGCTTCATTCGTGGCCTGGTCTTTCCAGGAAAGATTAACCTGGCTGCTGCTAATGGTTTTGGCCGTAAGGCTTGTCGGAGCGCCGGGCGGAACATCAAATGTAGTTGCTTCAGCTACATTCGAAAATCCCGAAGTCCCGATCGCATTTTTGGCCAGAATCCTGTACCAAAATTTGGTTAATGTGGGAAGGCTTGTGTTGGAATAGCTTGTCGCGTTTGCTGGTATGTCTGCCAGTTTGCTGAAATTATTTCCATCCGAAGACCTCTCTAACTCAAATCCTGTCTCATTATCAGCATTATCCGACCACGTGAGATCGATCTGGCTGGAACTGACAACCGTTGCGGAAAGGCCCGACGGCGCTGCTGGTTTGGGAAGCGCGCGGCTCACGCAGCTTTCATTCGAGTAACCCGATTCTCCTCCTGCACTGACTGCTTTTACGCGGTAACAATAGCTGTTGCCAGCCGTCGTCGTTCCGTCATTATAGCTGAGCGACCTGGCATAAGGAACTCGTGTAAGTAAATTGAAGCCGCCGCCGTTTTCCGAGCGTTCCAGCAGGAAAGTAGTGCCATCGCTGTTGTTTCCCACCCAGGTTATGGCCATGCCGCGGCCGGAAATGTAAAATGCTTCCAGGTTGCTGGGATTTGCAGGCGGGGCCAAAGGCGTGGTAACACGGACTTCATTCAGCTCACCGCCGCAGGATTTGTCGCAAGAGGCCGTTACCCGGTAAATGTAGGTCCGGTTTTCCTGCACGGTTTTGTCCTGATACGAAAATGTGGTGCCAGATAAATTACCTGAAATCGCAGTAAAACGCTGGCCAAAACCGTCTTCTTTGCGCTCAACCACAAACACTTCCACCGAAGAAGGAAGCCGGTCCCAGGACAGGTCCACTTGCTGGTACGAAACCACATTGGCCCGTAACATGGCGCGCTGTGCAAGGCTGGTTTTTGGGAAAAGGAGCACATTTCATTCAAACCATAAGCCTTAATGCGATAGGTGTACCGGACGCCTTGTTTCACGGTGCTGTCCGCGAAATTGTTCCGGTTGTTATCTTCATCCTTTTGCCGGTAAATCGCCTTGAACGCTTTTTCATTAGCCGCCTTTCTTTCAATGATATAACCTAAAATGTAGGGGTCAATGGATCTCATATTCTCCCAAACCAGCAATGCGCGGTCATTCTGGGGAATCATTTCAGGGTTAATGGGTGTTGCCAGCCGCTCGGGAAACCGCGGTTGCGAATAAAGGATCTCGCTCATCGGTCCCATATTGTAGCTTGTATTTACAGCCACCACAGCCCACCGGTAACCTGTGCCCAAAGCCAGCTTTTTGGCCGGAACCTGATATTTTAACTCCTTACCAGCCAGGATAATGTCGGAATAGCGTTGCAGGGAGTCTGTTTGACCGGCGGCGAAATAAATGTAATAGCCATGTGTATCAAAATCAGCCGGTTGCCAGCGGAATGTGAGCGTGTCACTGGATGTTTTCAGCTGAAAATGGGTAGGCGGTATTAATGCCGGCCGACTGGCTTTCAGCATTCCCGAAACTTTGACCGACTCTCCGGAAGTTTCGTAAGTCCCATTCAGCCGGATTTGGTAATAATATCCCTGCACCGGCTCCACGCGGTTGTCGTAATAAACCGTATCATTAGGAGTTGCTATGCCGATTTTTTGAAAACCCACATCAAATTTTTCGCTGCGCCAGATCTCAACCGAACGAAGGTCTTTGGTCGAAGAAAGCTGCCAGGAAACGGCAATGGCATTTTCGGCCTCATGGGAAACTGTGTTAATGTAATGAATAACAGGGATTTGTTCTTGCGGGCGAAGATTGGCAATGGTAACCGTGTCCGCCGCGCCGCTTTCGTTCCCCAAAAAATCTTTGAGATAAACGACATACGAATAAAGCATCTTCCGGCGCACATTCGGATCTGTAACAACGAGGAAAAGCGAATCTTTTTTCCCTTTTCTAAAACCCCATTCCGCACCGCATTCCGCAAAATCGGTCTGACCGTAAGTTGCCCGCAAAACGCGCGCGCCGGCAATGTAAGGATTGGGTTTTTTTAGTAAATATTGAATGTTAACAACCTGCCCATTCGCATTTTGACTGACAGCCATGGCAGTTGTAGCGAGTTTTGAACCAGGCACTGAAACTGTCCCTGGATTATAAAAAACCCCCTCACGCGATTCCAATGCGCGGACCCGGTAATCATAACGCTTGCCCTGGAGTACATCCGTATCCAGGAAACCAAGTCCTAATGCTTCCAGATACTGCGGATTTTCGCCATATGCACCCAAAGAATCTACATGTGAGGCATTCCGATAGCGCGTATATAGCAATGCGGTAAGTGAATCGTCCGGAATTTCATACATGGAGTTTTTAGCAGAAAGCAATGTAAGCCGGGCAACAAGGTCTCTTGCGCTGATCGGGCCTTTGTCGGTGGTGCATACGGGTTGCCAATCCGGTTTGGACGTTGCTTTGCCGGTTTCCAGCCGCTCCACCACATATTGCGGGCCGTGTAATAATTTGTCGATCTGGATAAACACTCCGTACGGACCAGCAGCGGCTTGCGGTTTTTGCGCTTGCAATGCAACTGGGTACAAGCAAATCATTATCAGCGCTTTGTATAATATATTTTTCATATCAGAAATTGATTATTGTTCTGTTACTGTGCAGCCGCCTGTGCACGCTGTAAACATGCAGCCGGGTGTGATGGAGAGATCGGGACTGCTTCCAATTTTATATTGAGCCTTGCCCGCCAATGTCAGACAGAAATCAGCGGATGTGCCGGTTGTAGCACCGGTCAGGTCTTCCGTTAATGTCACTGAAAATCCGGCACCGATTCTTGAATTCATTTCAACCGAAACACTTTTCGCTCCCGGGTCGACGGTTAATGTGCCGTCCACACCGCCACTGACGTGGATTTCACCGCCCGCGCTCAGGGAAAGTATGCTTCCATATGCATAAGCATGTGCGCCAATGCCCAATCCTGTGCCTGTTGTGAATGCGCCATTGCTGTAATTACTAAACACATAACCGTCCACGAAGGCATCCATTCCCACTTTGTAACCGCCCACGCCTGGTAAGGACATCTCATAATTGAAGGATTTGATCAAAGGAACAGGCACTTCGCCGATCGCGTAAATCCCTTTGAAACCATCGAACGAGCAGGGTAACGCTTTGCGGTGGCTGTTTGTGAAAAGCACCTGCTGCGCTTCCCCAAGATCATTGCTGTTGTACACGCCCAGCATTAACCCGGCACGCATGGTAACCGGCACGATGAGCGGCACATTCTGCAATTCGCCGGTTGCAACCAGGTAAAATCCGTTGCCGTCCAGCCTTACCTGCGCCATGCCATTCATGAAAGTCATGGTAGGCGGAACCGGAATGTTCGAAAGCTGCATAGAGCCTGTTAACCGTTTTTTCTCGTGATCATACACCAGGCTCAGCCCGCCGAGGCCCGTATCAATCCCATCGAGCTTGATCTTCTGGCCTTCGGCTTTGATCTCACCATAGGCAGTAAACGCAAGCCGGTTTTTCTCATCTTCTCCCAGCATTTTGGAAAAACCCTGCGGCAATCCGGAAAATTTGAGCAGCTCCCATTGCTTGTTGGTTACAGATTGGTGAACAAACACCTTACTAAGACCATTGCCGCCAAGCCCTACACTGAGCCTTTTGAAATCACCACCTTCATTATAATTCACTTCATCTTTTGCCGGATCCGTGAGGTCGGAGAGGTTTTCGCTCCATTTTGTCAATGTGGTCGGATCGGTCAGATCTATGTTGCGGCCGTGGGTGATGTGCGTTTCATTTTTATTATGAACCAAAAGAACATTATCCAGTTTTAGCTTATCGGGTTCCTCTACCTTACCCCGCATGGCGATCACACCTTCTCCGAAGAAGATGGCAGTGGACTGGCTTTTGTCCGCAGCAACATGCTGGCCAGCCTCGAAATTGAGGTAACCTTTGGTTTGCAGCTTGTATCCGCCAGGGACAACGGTTTTGAGCTTCACGGTACCCTGTGGTTTGGAATAAATAAATCGCATTGAAACATCCTGCGGCGCATTGGGAATAGCATTGGACATCCCCGCATCGAATGCAAAGTAATCGGCGCCGGTTTCAATGGTGGTTGGGCGCACGTCGATGATGTTAAAAAACCGGAACGCCTTGCTGCCTGAGCCAAATGATACCACATCTTCACCATTATCCAGGAGGGATAATGTTTCAAAATCCATTTCCTTTGAAAGGCCCGGAACAGCACCCGCAGGAAGCTGAGCGGCTGGCTTACCGTCCTTTGGCACCACTACCATAGCCCAATGCCCCTTCATATCTGACCCTGTTTGCGGATCAAATGCAAAATACGGCTCGCCTATCAGGTTCATTTTGGCCACGCCCGCCAGGTCGAAATTGCCATTTGGATTGACAAGCAGGTGATAAAAATCGCTGCGTAAGTTGAATTCTGTGACAGGAATATCCACCTTTCCGGTTTTTACAACGCCTGATTTGGAATAAAACCCACCCTTTTTGTAATCCAGCTTCCAGTCACGGATCTCTACGCTCCATTTGCCGGCCAGCGGGAAAGTGAGCGGCGTTTCGCCCGTTTTTACATCCACGGTGTTGTTTTTCAAAACCAGGTCGCCGATCGTCACTTCCAGTTTTTCCGGTTGGGCGTTTTTAACAGGACAGGTCATGACGGGATTAAGGTGGATTTCGTCGCCGATCAGACGCGAGCCTTCCAGCTTGCTGACCGCTTCAAAGTCAAGCAGCCTCAATGTCATGGGTTTTCCGTTTGACTGGCAGATCCCGAAATTGGTCCATTTAATGTTACTTTTCGCCGCGTCGAATGCGGTAACCATTGGTTTATTCGCTGGCTGCCCGGAAACCTCGGGGTCGTACAGGAAGAACTGGCCTTTGTCGTAATACAGCAGGTTGGACGAAAAGTTGAACGAGTTATCGAGCACCTGCGCTTTGGCCATGATCTTGCCGGTGGAAGTGCCGGGCGTTCTTACAATTTTGAGTTTGAAAAGCAGCCCTTCCGGGGAGGAAAGTTTGATGTTATACCTGGTCTTTTTAATGTCAACTTCCGGGGTAGCGTGGTAAAGGAGGTTATTCAGAACATTCGTTTCAAGTGCTACGGATTCTTCAACCGGAATGCCGAAACCCGGATTCTGGAGATCTGCTTTGAAAGCCACATTCTCAAAACGCACCCTTATACTCTTATCTACAATCGCGAATGGCCCTAATCCGCTGTCCGACAAGTCGATTTCGCCCGTAACCCCCATCGTTTTCGGGTCTATTTTTTCGATAGTGACTGGAAAGCCCCATAGCGACGCGATTTTGAATTTATCAAAAGCCGTTAATGTCAATTTTAATGATTGGCCGGATTGCTGCGGCATAAGCAATTTGCTGCCCGCTCCCACGTATGTAGTGCCCGCAGGCAATGGTGGATTGGAAACATTTTTCGGGTCAAAAATGGCCTCAATATTGATCGTGCTGCCATCCAGGGTTTTGGCTACATCCATTGAAAAAGAGCCATCCTTGCCCGTTACCGCGCTGTATTTCACGGGCGCATTGCCACCAGAAGCCACATACACTTCGGCTCCTTCGAGCGGGATTTCTGTTCCTTTTCCCGTGTTGACTACTACAACTCCTTTGACCGTCCTGGCCGGTTGAAGCACTACGACTTTGGTTTCGGCTGTTTTCGTTTCACTATTATTCACAGCTACTGTCCTGGTCACATAACCCGGCGCCGCGATTTCGACATACAGGTTGTCAATGGAAACATTCTTGAAGCGCGTTTCCACGATGCCATCGGTTTCACTTGCCCCAAACTCAAAACCTTTCGATTTCTTGCCAAAAAGCCGCACATATGCATTGGGAACTCCCTTTTTGGTTATTTCATCTTGCAATTTGAATATAATGCGGTGGTCCCGTTCGTAAATATTAATGTCGCCCGCATCGATGGTATACCTGTTTGCTTGTAAGACAGGTTTTGGAAGTTGCGTTTTAATGTTTCTTTCTTCACCAAAATAGCTGATGTTGACAGGGAAAATTTTAAGCTGGGATGCCGTAGAAGGTGTTTTAAGGGCATATTTCCAGGTCCCGTTCTCAAATTTGGTCTTCACCATATTGCCATCGTCGGCCTGGGCATAGGCTTCAAGCGACGGTTCCGAGCTGACGACCATTTGATTGTAAGGCTGCGTTTGTACCGGTACGGAACTAACATTGCCGCTTGCTGCATTTTTACCAACTGTCGTTTTTGGTGTTGTTGTTTTGGTGGCAGCATCTTTCACATCCATAGTTGCATTATTGCCGGACACGTCAACAGTCGATTTCTGAATGGCATCAATGTCTATCGCCCTACCGGTGATGACCGTGTTAGGCTCCATTAAAACGCGGTCGTAGTAACTGTTCTGGCCTAATAACACGTCGCCGATATTGATATGGCCTTCATTCTTGGCCTGGTTCATCCAGGAAACATAGACATAGCCCTCCGCCTTAATGCGTACAGTTGTTTTGGTGCCGGGTTTGAGTTGGAATGGTTGCAAAATCCAGCCTTCATCATCCGTTATCATCATCAGGCTTGTGATCTGGCCGGCAGGCGATTCGTTTGGAATATAATTGAGGGTAACTATCGCATTTTTGATGCCCTGTGTTGGATTTGATTTATCTACAACCCGCACATTCACAGTTGGATTGCCTGGTTTCAGGTGACGGATGACAGGGTCCGATTCAAATGTTTTATATTGATCTGCGAAGACCGGCTCATACAAGGCTGACTGCGGGATCATTACCTTTTGGTTCACTTTCACGTCATGCAATTTCTCGCCAAGCCAGTAATTATTCACCGTTTTGCAGTCAACCAAATGACTTGCCCAGCGGTAGTCAGGTGCATGCTGTGTCACAACCTTTTTTTCATACTCTTCATTACTGAAAGTGCCAGAAGGGGTCCAGACTGTGGGGAAATTGGGGTTGTCCAGGTGGAATAGCTCCCAAACTGTTTTGCAATCAATTTTAGAGGCGTCGTACTGTGTTTTTTGTGCCTGTTCCGAACGCTGTATTTCCTCCTGCGTTGCATACGGCGAGAATGTTGACCCCCAGGTTTCGCTGACGGTGATCCGTTTGAGCGAAACAAGCTTATAGTTATTCAAACCGTCCACTGATGATTCGGTTGAAAGGTAATACGCATCGTCCTCACCATTGGCCATAACCATTCTTGGGAATTTAGCAATTCCGCTAGCGTCCGTTTCTGCGGTCGAAATCACGGTGAATTGTTTCATATGGAATGTCATGGTCTGTTTTGCACCAACGCCTTCGTCTGCGGGCGGTCTGCGGTCAGGACCTGTGGGTTTGTCCTTGCTTTTGATCCGGCGCAGCACAGACACCCTTATCCCGGAAAGGTCGTTTCTGATCCCGGCCTTTTGTTCATTCACCAAAGAAATTCCGGTTGTGTCCGATTTGGATTGCGTAATGAGCGTATAGCTTTTGGCTACTGCGGTAACCGGGCCGAAGTCGTAGGAGCCCTGCGGTTTCATCACCTGGTCTTGTTGAATGCCGAATGTTTCCGTCGGGCTTGCATAATAGGGATTGTCCACCACGACGCGGATGCCGCGGATGTAGGCTACGGACGGCATCTTGAATTCTCCCTGGCCAGTTTCTTTGGTAGGCGCAAGCATTCCCAGTTCCATAGGTTTGGTCATCTTTACAGTGAATGTAAAAGAGCCGTCGGAGCCCGTTACTTTGGTATCGAGAGTCTGGCTGAAATCATGATGGAATTCCGAAAACTCGGCATAATTGCCGTAGCTGGTGCCGAATGTGGTTTTATCTGAACCGGCTGCTTTGTAAACCACTTGCAAACGCACCTGCGTGTTGGGCAATGCTTTCACTTGCGCGCCTTCCTTGCCCGCGTCCGCAAACTTGTATGTGAGCTTGCCGGTAAAAGTCATGGTAGGAGCTTCGTCGGTTTGAATGTTATAGGTGTATTTTTCAATGCGTGCGGGCGTTTCAGGCAGCTTTTCGGAAGGTTTTGTCTTGATAATTGGGTCGGCGTCATCCGGCGCAAGACCACAATCCGGGCAATAAATCTGGTAAGCATCGTAAGATACGCCGCCATAAACGAGGTTATTGATCATCGCGCCGTATTCAGTATCCTTCTTGTTCAAGGCCACCATGCTGATGAACTGATAACCCTTTTTTTCGAGCTCTGCGATCACCTGCATACGCAGCGCAGCTTCACCGGATTTGCCGCTTCCGGAACTGCCGGGCTCATCCGACGATGCATTTACATTCACATTTACCTTATTACCGATGCCGCCAACTGGCTGGTAACCGCTGTTTATTCCGGCTTGCACGGTTGCAGTTACGGGCCCGGACGATTGGTTTACTGAACCTTCAAACGGAAGCCTGTATTTGTCAAAATCTTTGGCAATGCCTGGTTTCCGGTAAATGACGAGGTGTTTTCCTTCCAGGTTGATGCCCGGCGTGCCTGGCCAGTTTTTATATGAAATCCTGGCTGTTACGTCCAGGTTATAGCCGGCCGCCAGCCAGGTAATGTTCTGAACCTCATAGCCTTTTTGCTCGGCGCTGGACACCTGGAAAGTGTTGTCATCCTTGGTTTGGTAGTAGCCCGGCTCGGCCAGGCGCTGGATAAACGGATTCACCGGATCGACCATAAAACGGGTGTAAGCCGTCGAATCGCCCAGCCCCTGGATTGAGGTTTTGAGAATTTTAATGGTATAGTTACCCGAACCGTCGGATTTGCCATAAGCAACGGTTGCCCGGAACCTGTTCGGGAAAATTTTCATAAGAACAACCTGCGTGTTCGGAAGAATGTGCGGTGTGCCGCTTTCGCCCGGGAAACGATAAGCCAGCACACCCCGGATCGTCAGGCTATCTGCCTCATTTCCTTTGTTTCTTTCAATCAGTGTAAAAGATCTTGGTTTTGAGACTAAAAGCGCTTCGCCCAGCTGCGCGCGGTTTCTTCTCGCTTCCGACATCCCCTGTAACTCAATCAGGACCTCATAATTTTGCCCGGTCGGCATGTTTGCTGGCAGCTCCGATTTTTCCATGCTCAGCTGCTCTCCCCGGACCAGCCGGTCCAGCACCACGGTGCCCTGGCCTCTTTTTTCGTCCGTTTTAATCACTACGCGATAACTGAGTTCAGCAAACTGCTCTACAATTGATTTTTTTGGTTGCGCTTCAAATGCTTTTCGTAATGTTTTTTCAAATTCTTCATCCAGCTTCCAGGTTACTAGAAACGGATTGTTACTGCCTACTTCGATACTTGCATTGCGTTTTGCCGCAGGACTGGTAATGGTAATGTATTCCAGATCAACCCCAAGCGGCATTTGCTGGCCATATATGAATGATTGAACAGGGCTCTTTCCGTCGTTCAGGAAATTGAGCCTTTGTCCGATGGGCTTCGCTTGTACGCGCCATGCGTAACGTTTTCCTTTTTGCAAAGGTGGCTGCTGTAGGCCGTATAAAAATGTCGTTGTTCGGAGATTGTTCACTTCCACGCCGGACCTTGGCAACACCATCGCATCTATATATACGTTAGGATCAACATTGGTTTCGGGCAGCTCCACGATCCGGATGCTGTATTCCACCTGATTAGGCAATATGCCCACAGGCGCCGACCAGGTGAAAAGCTGAGTTTGCGGTATTTTGACGGCGATTTCCTCATCGGCCATCGGTGAAATCAGGATAGGCGGCTCAATGATGCGGACAGGGATCAATCCGCTGCAGCCCATGGGGAATTCGGCGGATAACGGGCGGGTGGTGGCATTATCAAATGCCTGGACGCACAATTGATAGTTGCCTTCGGGAAGGGGTAAGCCGCGGTAAAGCTGGTCTTTATTCAACCCTTCGACTTCAATTTGATTCAGGTCGAAAAGCCCTTCCAGTTCAGCCCGCGTAATCATTCTGTTCACATCCGTTGGCCGCAATTCCAGCGGGCGCAATGGACGGTAATGCTGCGAAGTACGAATGACGACACCATTATCGCCTTCCAGTTTCCCCAAAAGCCGCACCGACAATGCCCGGCCCGAAAGATTGGAAATAAAAACCTGAACGCGGTTGCCAGTGCCGGGATAATCCTGGATATAAGGACTGTAAGGCGGCAAAACATTGGTGGTGATGCGGATTTGATTTTGGGCAAAACCCGCATAAAATCCCAGACACAGAAATAGCATCATCCCGAAGCCAATGCACCGTTTTGTGAAAGCGCTATATTTTTTAGAATGAAATTCCATAGCCGATATTTCCTCTGAGTTCGTTGAATTTTTCTGTTTGAATGCCCGTGTTCGAATTGAGATAATTGAACATAATGTTCAGGCTTTGCCTTTTTGCAAGCTGGTAACCTGCATTCATGGAGGCTGTTAACACTTTTCCTGTTTCCCCAAACTGCTTATTGAACAGATAGGAGAAGTTGAGTGAAGTGTTCAGTTTCTTTTTTAAAAAACTATAATTCGTCCCCAGTGTAGGGCCGTAGAATTTTACTTTCTGATCCGTGGTCCCGGGCAAGGTTTGCGGAAGGCTCGTCTGCGTGTAGGAGAGCATTAAGTTCGCTCCGAACCCACTTTGACTGGCTTGCAGAAAATAGCCCAGGTTGGCATTCTGACTGTTATTTTCGGTTTGTACGGACGTGTTATCATTCATGTCGGACAGTTGCTGATGTGCGCCGGTAAGGGTGAAAATGTGGGAAAAATCTTTGTCAAAAATGGAATAACGGACGTTGGCAGTTGCTGATAAATTGTTTTGGGCAATGCGGAGCGTATCGATCAATGGCCGGATTCCCGCGCGCTGGCTCAGCCCGTAATTGGAGAGCGAAACGTCGAATCCGAGGGTAGGGCCGGGGTTTAAAGAAACCATCATAGAACCTATGGAGCGGCCTGTGCGCGCGATTTTATTTTGGGCCAGATTATCAAACTGCTTTCCGTAACTGCCAGCCAGCCGCGCTTTTCCTTTGAGTAAATTCAATGTGACATTGCCCGTATAGCTCTGAATATCACTCTGAAAATAATAGGCGCCCATGGTCTGGAAATTAGGATCAATGCGTTTGTACTGAAATTTGACAGACCCCCATTTGCTTTGGTAACCCAATGCCGCCTGCGTCGCCTGGGTTAGCTGGGTGGAAAGCCTCGGCGTGATCAGCTTGCCTACGAGCCGGAACATCGGATTTTTACCCTCAGCCGCCACCTCAGATGCAGAAATGTCCCGCGTATAGGAACTCGCCGCAAGGTCTGCTTCAACCAGGATGTGTTTGATCAAAAGCAGTCGTGAAGTGAGACCGATAACCATGTTTTCGGCTGGGGTGGTGTATTTCTCGGGAGACATCTGCACCCGGTCGATGGAGTTGGTATCATCACGGGCCCGGAGCATAACCAGGTCCACGTAATTGTTAGGCTTGCCATAACCTACTTTCACCGCATAACCGGTGCGTTTGAAAGACGGGATAACATTAGGATCGGAAAGTGTGGAAGAAATGGCTTTGTTAAAACGTCCGTATACAGCGCCTATCCGCAGCATGCCGGGATTCAGCTCAATGCCTCCGCCCAGAAATGTATGACCTGCAAGCGTGAATGGCGAGAAAGATACATTGCGGTAACCTGCATGCGCAGTGGCCCATTTGTATGTGGGGCTCACGCCGAACTGGTTGAACGGCTGACGGAAACTGGCGCCCTGGTTGCCCAGCACAGCAGAAAATGGCAAAGAAATGCCGCCGGGAAGGGTTAATGTAACGGCCCCGCTCAGTCCAAACGGATTGGGTTGGTTGCGCCCGGCGATGCCGCTGGACGTGTACAGGCCAGCATAAGCATTAAGCCCTCCCGAAAGCTGAACCTGCTTGTTTTTAGGCGCGCCATCCTGCGCCCGCAGAAGGGAGCAGGAGCAGAAACAGAGGCAAATCAGTAACAAACCTGAGCGTCGCATTTGCAGAACAGTTTTGGGGTTGAATTAAAACCAGTCTCGACCTGACCGATTTTCCCGAAAGGTATCTGCGCACCTGCCGCTGTTCTTTTTATAATCGATGAACGACATTCAAAAATCGATGAAGGATTTTTAACGGAGCTATGGACACGAAATTCAGAAGCAGGACAAGGGTAAGGTTGCTTTCAAATTTTCTTTCCTATTCATAACAATCATTGATTTTTAACATGAAATACACACTATTATTAATGCTCATCCTGGGTGCATGGACGGCCAGGGCGCAGGATGAGGCGGCCAGGTTTAAAGCCACCGGAGTGGTGCATTACAGTGATTTCGGCGCCAAAGGTGATGGTAAGACGGACGACATCGACGCCATTGCCGCGACGCATGCATTTGCCAATTTGCACGGTTTGCGCGTGAAAGCCGACGATGGCGCGACTTACTACATTGGCGGAAAACACCTCACTGCCATTATCCGGACGGAAACTGATTTTGGCAAAGCGGCTTTCATTATTGATGATACCGAGGCGGAAAAACGTGATGCCTCCGTATTTATGGTTAGCTCAGCGCTTAAACCCTTTAAACTGGAAATGATCAGGTCACTAAAAAGAAACCAGAAAAAGATCAATGCCACACTGCCCGGCCCCTGCCTTATCACGGTTACGAATGCAAATGTGAAGCACTACATTCGTTACGGGCTCAACCAAAACAATGGCTCTTCGCAGACGGATATTTTTGTTGTCGATAAAAATGGCAACGTGGATATGAACGCACCTATTATCTGGGATTTTGATAAAATAACCGAGATTACCGCGCTCCCGATTGATGAAAAACCACTGAAAATCAGTGGCGGACGCTTTACTACAATTGCCAACAAAGCGGAATCCAAATACAACTATTACAGCCGGAACATTGCCGTTCGACGCTCCAATGTGACATTGGAAGGATTGGAACATCATATTAAAGGCGAAGGCGAGCAAGGCGCGCCTTACAATGGTTTTATCAGCATTGGCGACTGCTCCTATGTTACCGTAAAAAATACCATCCTGACCGGACACAAAACTTACAGAACGATTGGAACAGCTGATAAACCTGTGTCTATGGGCAGCTATGATCTTTCGGTGAACCGGGCGCTTAATGTCTCTTTTGTCAATTGCAGCCAGACCAATGACATCAATGACAGTAAATACTGGGGCATATTAGGCTCTAATTTCTGCAAAAACCTGCTTTATGACCATTGCACGCTCTCCCGCTTCGATGCACACCAGGGCGTTGCCAACGCCACCATCCGTAATTCCACGCTCGGTCACATGGGCATCAATGCTATTGGAACCGGACTGTTATTGGTGGAAAATTCGTGTATCCGTGGCAAAAACATTGTCAACCTGCGTTCGGATTATGGCAGCACCTGGCAAGGTGAGTTGGTGATCCGGAACTGCGTTTTTGTGCCGGTAAATGGCAAGCCTGTCAGTGCCAGCCTGATAGGCGGGTCCAATTCAGGGCAGCACGATTTCGGCTACATCTGTTACATGCCCGAAAAAATTACGATTGAGAATCTGCGCATCGAAGATTCCGCACACCCCGAAGCTTACGAAGGGCCAGCCATTTTTGCCAATTTCAATCCGGAGATGACAAGTGATTCCTACCAGGAAAAATTTCCATTTATCAAAACCAAACAGGTTGTGCTAAAAAATGTAACGACTTCCAGCGGTAAAAAGCTCAGGATCAGTGATAATGCGTTTATGTTTAAGGGTGTAAAGGTGAATGCTGGGTCAGTGAGCGGCAAATGATATTGTTTTAGTGTGAAAAAATCTTGTTGTACGACAACGTGAAACTATGTCGGGGGACAAGAAGCTAATTTTCTGCATATCGTTCCTTTGCATTGAACAATCAATCATGGGAGCTATGAACAGGATCGCATTAGCCAGAAAACGGGTGCCCGCTATCACGAAGGGCCGGTTATTAGCTATTTTTCTTCTCATTGGACTGGTCGCCTGCGCTCCCGAAAAGATCACAACCCAAATCGACAAGGATGGTGTGATAACCCAGCAACCTCACATTTGGAAATCATCGACTTCCAATGGTCCGCGTTCTTCCGGCCTGCATAGGGGATACATTGTAGAAGATCGCGGCGTGTTAGCTGTGGGTGTTCGTGAATCAGCCCAGAAAGTGGTTGGAGAGCGATTCTTGCAGTTGAAAGACCTGGAAACGGGTGAAAACTTGTGGGTCTGGGACGAATTTGAAAATAAATCCATTGGCACGCTGCGGCAAAGCATCGGACTTTATCCCGGAAGTATGCTGCTACATGACGCCAGTACAACCTATTGTATTAACACCCTGACAGGCAAAACAATCTGGAAAACCAGAAACCCGGAATTATCATTAAGACCTTACCCGGCATTTTTAGGAGAGCGGTATTTTATGCCTGGCAGGAGCTTGGAATCGCAGAAAAAACGCCGGATAGAACCAACGATTTTTGCAGGCGATGTAAGGACCGGTGCGCTTAAAGAAATCGTGAAACCTGTTATGCGTGATGAATACGCTTATATCGACTCAGATTCCCTGTATTACCGGGGCTCAATGCTGAATATGGAAGCGTTTAGCCGGAATGGTAGTGATTATCTGGTGGTGCCTTTCACGGAGCCGGGCCCGAAGGATCAGTACAATCACACGCGTGGTTATTTTGGCCTGTATAATCTCAGCGCGAAGAAATGGGTTTACGAAAGAATAGCCATCCGTCCCGATAATGGTGGTGCTTCGGCTTGTCTGAAGCCCATTGTGAATGGTGATAAAGTGTATGTAACCTCGCTGACGACGGTTGGATGTTTTGATCTGATGACCGGCAAAGAAATATGGAGGCGAAGCCTGTCGGACATGTTCACAGGTTTCAATGATTTTATCCTTGTCGAAGACAAACTTTTGCTCAACGGAGACAATGCGACACTCTATTGTGTGGATGCCAACACCGGATCACCGCGCTGGACCCAGAAGGCAAGCGCATTAACCAGTGACCTTTACCACCAGGATGGCGTGGTGTATTACATTTACACCAAGTCGCTGCTTGCTGTGGACGTTAACACAGGAAAGCTGCTTTGGGATATGCCCTCCCCAGACATTAAACTCGAAAGGCGGCACGACTCGTGGTTTGCCGGCTTCGTTACGGGTTCCCCTGGAAAAAATGGGAAGAAGGGCAAAATCTTTGCATCCACGAATTACAATGTATATTGTTTTGAGGCAGCGTTATAGCGGGAAGGTTTGTAAAATTTTTGACAAAACGGTATTTTTGTCCCGCCGCTCAGCCTTTGCACAGCGGCCATGCAGGAGGACGACCTCCCCCGTATTGGGAACCGAATCGGGACGGCCCGGCCTAAAAAGGTCAAAGTCATGTCTTGGATTTATTTGATTGCAGCCGGGCTTCTGGAAGTTGTCTGGGCTTACTTCATGAAGCAGTCGGAAGGTTTCACCCGGCTTATTCCTACCTCAATTACCCTCGTCGCAATGATCGCGAGTTTCGCCTTGCTGGCCATGGCTATGCGGACATTGCCATTGAGCACCGCCTACACCGTTTGGACGGGGATAGGCGCTGTTGGGGCATTTATCGTCGGCACTTTTCTGCTGGGCGAGCCAGCCAACGCAATGCGGATCACCGCTGCATTGTTCATCACGGCAGGGCTGGTATTAATGAAACTTTCATGAAAAAATAAGAAACGAAATGGATCAAATTACGATAGTTAAGGCTGGCGCTGACGATTTGACTACGGTTCAGCAGATTGGCAGGGAAACATTTTTCGAAACATTCGCAGCAGCCAACACCGAGGCGGATATGAAGCATTATCTGACCGAAAATTTCAGTGATGCTAAAATGGCCGCCGAACTCGACAATCCCGAATCACACTTTTTCATAGCCTGGCTCGGTGATAGTCCCGTCGGGTACATGAAATTAAATACGGGAAAAGCACAGACCGAGCTGCAAGATCCGACCTCTCTCGAAATCGAGCGAATTTATGTCAAAAGTGAATTTCACGGCAAAAAGGTAGGCCAGTTATTATACGACAAAGCGCTCGAAACCGCCCAACTCGAACAAAAAGCATATCTCTGGCTGGGCGTATGGGAAGAAAACCCAAAAGCCATCCGATTTTACGAAAAGAACGGCTTCACCGCCTTCGACAAACACATCTTCAAATTCGGAGCAGACGAGCAGACGGATATTATGATGAGGAAGATGCTTTGAGAGTCTATTTCTTATTCTTTTTCGTTTCTATCAAAACCTTCTTTC
Source organism: Dyadobacter sp. CY327 (assembly GCF_021390415.1). NCBI lineage: Bacteria > Pseudomonadati > Bacteroidota > Cytophagia > Cytophagales > Spirosomataceae > Dyadobacter > Dyadobacter sp. CY327. The sequence continues at coordinate 446,750 of NZ_JAJUXJ010000001.1, forward strand.
CTTCACGGTCCAGCCTTCGTTGCTCAATGATCTCTGCACGTCGTGTTTGCACTGCAAAATATGCGCAAAAGCAATTTCCGAAATCCGTGTATCACCATTCTGGGCTACCAGGTAACAAGCATATCTCGTGAGTGCGATATCTTGAACAGGTCTCTCGGATTCTGAGCCTATACTAACCATTTTCCTGACGTCAGGAAAATGGTTGTGATTCTCGAGTTTTTCGATCGCGATTCACTTATCGGATTGATTAATCTCTGTAGTATTTTATTTCTTATTTGGTCTTTCAAGTTTGCCACTGCTCTATTTTACTCAAAGCATTTATCAAACGGCATTGATTGCGGGATTTTTACCGTTAATTCATTCATCTCCGACCCATCAAAACTTTCTCCTATATTTGCCCTGCAAACGTTTAACAATACTCATTATGAACAGAAAATTGAGATGTAGGCCAAAAATGGCACTGGAGAAGCAGAAGGGTGAAAGTCCCTGGACCTACCAAAGTTCGCTTTGTTGACGTTTGCAGTGACTTCTCCTTTCTTTAACCAAATCCATTTTAACTATGCAAGCGTCAAATGGAAAAGGTGTTGGCTCGAACCAACATTCAGTCAACACAACGGTTGATGCACGTAACGTATCAAATGTTAGCACGCCGCTGACGCAATCACAAGCCGATTTTTTGTATCTCGTGGAATGTCAGGGTTCCGAGGAGTTGGCGCGGTCGCTTAAAATGGTTCATGACCTGGCGCTTTATCATTCAGACGTTCCGTTTGATACGGCTGAAAAATCGGCGCTTTTCGATGTGAAGGTACTTTGGGAAGGCTTCGAAAGAATGGGAGCGAAAGTTTAGTCAGGTTGGCGGGTGGCGGTGGCGGGGCGCCGCCAAAACCTCACATAACCCCTCCGCCCATCCGGCTTTTTTCGGCTTCGTTGCCTAAGCTCCTGTTTTTGGCTTGCTTTACAGTCTTTTTTCCGAAATTGTAATTGAATGAAAGCCTTATCCGCTGATTGTCGGCGTAGGAGCGCGTGGACGTGTAGACAGGCCCGTACGAGGTGACGTAGCGGTATGCCTGCGTCCGGAATACATCCTGGATGGAGATTTTTACATTGCCATTTTTGAGGACTGCTTTATTGAAACTGAGCCACATAAAATACACTTGCTTGTTTTGCATAATCGCAAACCGATAAGGCGAATTATAAATGAAGAGCAATTCGATTTTGTATCCTTTTGGCAAAGTGAATGTGTTATTGGTGTAAGAATTCATGCCAAATCCGCTGAAATTTACGCCGGGAATGTTGGCGATCGGTGTTTTGGTCCGGGAGGCATTTAAGACGACGGAGCAGTTGGTATACCACCATTTGAACAGCTCCTGGTTCCACGAAAGGCCTGCGTAGGCGCTGTTTACATGCTTCAAATTCTCGGGAATACTTACAAATGACCTGGTTTCCGGATCTGTGTAAATGACATCCGAAATGTAATCCTTTGTTCGCGTGTAATTGATGAAAAGCGAAAGTCCGCCTTTGGAAAACCCGGCATCAATGGTATGCTCGTAAGACGGACGAAGATTGGGATTTCCTACTGAAACAAGGTAAGGGTCTGAAAGCCAGCGATAAGGAATCAGGTAAGTGAGTGATGGTCTGGAAATTTTGCGGGCGTACGAAATATTGACCATATCGCCATTTTTCAAGCTTTTGTTCAGGCCTAAACTTGGAAATAATCCTGCATATTGCCGGCTCACGTCGGACCTGGTGAGTTCCTGACTGGTATTTTCGTAACGCAATCCCGATTGTACAGTCCAGCCGCTTTTGAATGCATTGTTGTAACCCGCATAGGCTGCATAGGAATGTTCCTTATAAATGCCGGAAACGCTAAAATCCGGGTCGATCGCGTATTGGCCCTCGATTTCGTTTTCCTGCGTGAGCGTATTGTTGTTTCCGATCACGATGTATTTCAATCCCGATTCCCAACGTCAGCGTTTTGTGGGTAATGTTAAATCAGCCTGCGCAATGAGGTTATTTTCGTCTTTTGGATTGCGGATCCTGGCCCTGGTCGGGTCGCCGGAAGAAACGCCTTCGAGGCTTCGTTCCTGGTAAATGAGGTGTTGCGTGTTCTTTTTGTCAAAATAACTTTTCGTGACATTAAAAGTTAGCTCTTTGCCTGCACTGTCCAGCTTTCCGGTGTAGTTGAAGTTAATGTCATAGTTCCGGGTTTTATCTGTAGTCAACCGGCTGACGTCCAGCAGCGAGTCCAGCCTTGCTGGGTAAGATTTAAAGCCGGTGTTCATGTTGGTTGTATAGTCGCTGTTCCGTGAGCCGCTATTGAGCCGGATGCCCATGGTGTTGTTTTTGTTTGGCGTATAGTCAATGCCGCTGAATGTGGAAAGTCCGTCGGTTTTGTAATTGGTCAATGCTTTGGTGTCCATAAATCCGCCGGGAAATTTGCGGATCAATTCGTCTTCCGAGCCAATATTTTCCAGCGTGCCATTGACAGAAGTGAAGACATTCCATTTCTCCGATCTGAAATTCACCGAGGCATCGGGATAAAAACGCCCGTATTCACCTTTGGAATAAATCAAGCTTAACCGACCGTTAAAGCCTCTTTCCAGACTCTTTTTTGTAATAATATTAATGACAGCCCCGAAACTTGCATCGTATTTGGCAGATGGATTTGGAATGACTTCGATTTTCAGGATGTCTTCCGCAGAGAAACTTTGCAGGAAGTTGGTGAGGGAAGTCTGGCTGGTTTGCCGGCCATCTACCAATATCAGAACATTGCTTTTGTTGCCAACCTTGATTCCCATCGGCGAGGATTGGACCAGAGGAGCGTATTTCAAAAGATCCTCTACTTTATTTCCCTTGGCTATGACGCTGTTAGCCACATTCAGGACCATCCGGTCGCCCTTATTTTCTACCAAACTACGCTGGCCCTTCACAGTAACTTCTTCCAGGTTAGCAGCTTCGTCAGCCAATGTGATCTGACGGAATTCCTGGATTTTATTTGTGTCGTTTAATATAAATTGATTGGTAAATGCTTTTGCAAAACCTACGTATTGAACACTGATCCTATACGCACCTTTCAAAGGGTGATCTATTTGAAAATCACCGTTTTCGTTGGTCAATCCGCCTTTTACAATGCTTGAATCGGCAGCTGCCAGAAGAGCCACCGTTGCGTAAGCTGCTCCCGCGTTATTTTTATCAGCAACCTTTCCTTTTACAATGTATTGCGCGCGTAGCATGCTTGTTATGAGAAGCATGCAGATCAGCAGAGCGGAGAATTTTTTCATGGAGCTGAGGATTGAATTGTACTGGTTTTTAGATTGTACAAATCAATCCGGAATACAGCGGATTTGAAATCTTCTTAGATCAAGTATGTTAAAAACTAGACGAAATAGGGTGCCGGTATTTCGTCGATTTCAGAAGCCGTTTCGTCGATCCGCTAGGCGGCTGTGAGTGGCATTGAGAGAATTACTTTGAATGTATGGTCCTTTGCAATCGTCTCAAAATGGTAACGATCCGGATAGTAGATTTCCAGTCGTTTTTTCAGGTTGGCGAGGCCCAGGCCAGTGGGTTGTTCAGGTGCTGGTTGCGCTTCGGCAGATCTTTGGGGAACGCTGTTGATAATGTTGCATTCCAGCTTATCGGGATGGATAAATATTTTTATATCAACAAAAGAAGGATGCCTTGAAGCATGTACACCGTGCTTGAATGCGTTTTCCACGAGTGTAATCAGCAATAGCGTCGGGATTTCGTGCGATTCCAGGATACTTCCTTCCTGAACCAGGCTCACTTTGCAGCGATGCGTATTCCGGATCGATTCCAGCTGCACATATTGATTCAGATAGGCCATTTCTTTTTCCAGCTTGATAAATTCTTCATTGGCTTCATACAAAGCGAAACGAATGATTTCCGAAGACTTTTGTAAATACTCGGCAGCCTCTTCCGAAATGGGCAGGATCTTGGCATAAGCGGCATTCAGCACATTAAATACAAAATGCGGATTGATCTGTGTCTTCAAAACTTTCAGCTCCATGCCCAATGCTTCGGTTTGCAGTTTTTGCCGCAGAATGGTTTGCCGGGCTGCATATAGCCCAACTTTAACCGACGCCGTGAACAGTAACAATTCTAGTTCTGAAAGATCGTAGGCAAGTACGGTCCAGGTCAGGGGATCTTCGAGCCGAAGCAGTTTTAAATGCAATTCCCCGATCATGCGAAAGCGTTCCGGCATCGTTTCCAGGCCATAAGCCATATCAACAAACATGAAAATCAGTGTGTTGCAAATATGCAGAGATAGAATGGTGCCGAAAAAAACGGCCAATCCCAGCAAAAATCCCTTTAAATACCTGCTAAGAAAGTTGTATAATGCTACACAGAAATAGTAGTTTGGGATAAACTTTAAAAAATAAATCACACCCACCAGTGTGAAGCGCGGATCGGCGACGACGTTGGAAAGGGTAGGGAGTGAATAGGCAAAATGCAGCACAACGAAGCCTATCCAAAAACAAACGTGATGAGCGATCCGTACGGCGGGCGTTGGTGGGAAAATGAGAGATTCGAAAAACGAATGTTCAGTCCTGATGCTATTTCCCATGCCCTATTTCGCTGTCAGCTGTCTGAATATCTCATCGCGGGTAGACGAGACGGCGATGGCAACTTCCTTGCCATTTTGCAGTGTAATGGTGTTGCCCTCGATCATGCGGATTGCATTCCGGTTGACAATGTAGGAGCGGTGCGTGCGCACAAATGGTGGGAACGGCAGCTTTTCCATCATCGCCGACATCGACATTAATGTGACGAGCACGCCGCCGGTATAATGCACTTTAACATAGTCCTTTAAGCCCTCGATCAGGAAAATATCTTTAAACCAAACACAATACATTTTACGGTCAGCCCGGATCCAGACATATTCGTCATTGGCAGGACTTTCTGGTTTCATTTCGGACAATGCGGACGTTGGCTCAGGGATTTGGCCGCCTGTGATGAGCTTTCTCACTTTGGTGACGGCTTTTAAAAACCGGTCGAATCCGATGGGTTTCAGCAGGAAAGCGGTCACGTCAAATGTAAATCCGTCGACCGCGTATTCGGGATAAGCGGTGGTCATGATCACGTGCAGCTCGGGCGACTGGATGATGTTCAGCAGATCGAGGCCTGAAAGCTCAGGCATATTTACGTCGAGGAATATAATGTCGGGCTTTCGGGCCGGGACAACCTCGATCGCTTCAATGCCATTATAACAACTGCCCTCAAAGGCCAGCCACGGCACTTTTGCGATCAGAAATTTGAGCACCTCATGCGCAGGTTCCTCATCATCAATAATCAGACATTTTATTTTCCTTGTGCTAATATCGCTCATTGGCCTGCGTTTGAATTCGCGTCATGAATATGGATACTAGAAGTCACATTCACAACGCTTCTCCTGCTTTGAACGGCGGCGGTTCATTTTTTAAGGCCGCCTAATCTTGCTTTGGCCGTGCGTTGTATCATTACTAAGAAGCAGAACAAACATTTGAAGCCATTAACACCCCGCATATTCCGGCCGGAAAATGCCGTTGAGGGCGGCGATTGTCTTTTCTACGATTTTGGTCCCGTCTGTTAGTTCAATGTAAGGGTTTGGATCGTCGGCGTGAATTTCCTGAATGACTCCCTGAGCGCGTTCCAGTCCGTTGATGTCCAGGATCATTTCTGCTTTTGCCCCGCGGTTTTTGATATCGGTCAGCATTTCCATAAAGCTTTCATTTACCGATAATGTTGTGCGAACGTCCATATTTTGAGTTGATTTTCTGTTTTTAAATTAGCTGAATCAGCCATAATGTCTCAACTTAAAAACGTTCGGTCCGAACAATTAATTCAATGTTATTGGTCAATGATGCTATCCTCGTACCTTTGCGGCTTCAAAAAATGAGACAATGATTACAGTTGAGAATTTGGCCGTTGAATTTAGCGGTTCTGTCCTTTTTAGCGAAGTGTCCTTCGTGATTAACCCAACCGACAAAATTGCCCTCATGGGTAAAAACGGGGCCGGAAAGTCCACCATGATGAAGATCATTGCTGGTGAGCAAAAAGCCAATCGCGGCCACGTGCGTGCGCCTAAGGATGCGGTGATCGCTTATTTGCCGCAACATTTGCTGACGGAAGACAACTGCACCGTATTCGAGGAAGCGGCCAAAGCATTCAAGCAGGTTTTTGAAATGCGCGCCGAAATGGAAAAGCTGAACCACGCCCTCGAAACCCGCACGGATTACGAGAGCGATGAATATATGGCCATCATCGAGCAGGTGACTGAAATTGGTGAGAAATATTACCAGCTCGAAGAAGTCAATTACGACGCCGAAGTAGAAAAAGCATTGAAAGGACTGGGATTCCGGCCCGAAGATTTTCATCGGCAGACCAAGGAATTCAGCGGCGGCTGGCGTATGCGCATAGAGCTGGCCAAAATCCTTTTGCAAAAGCCTGACCTTATTTTGCTCGATGAGCCTACCAACCACATTGACATTGAATCGGTGATCTGGCTGGAAGATTTTTTGGTAAATAAGGCCAATGCAGTCATGGTGATTTCCCACGACCGGGCCTTCATCGACAACATTACCAATCGCACCATTGAAGTGACAATGGGACGTATTTTTGATTATAAAGCCAATTATTCGCATTATCTGGTGCTGCGCGAAGAGCGCCGCTCGCACCAGATCAAGGCTTATCAGGAACAGCAGAAAATGATTGCAGACAACATGCAATTCATCGAGCGCTTCCGCGGAACGTATTCAAAAACCAACCAGGTTTCTTCTCGCGAGCGGATGCTGGAGAAACTGGAAATCATCGAAATTGACGAAATCGACAATTCAGCCCTGAAACTTCGTTTCCCGCCTTCGCCCCGCTCGGGCGATTACCCGGTGACGGTGAAAGACGTTTCCAAATCCTACGGCGACCAGGTGGTGTTCAAAAATGCGAGCATGACCATTTCCAGAGGCGAAAAAGTCTCGTTTGTAGGCCGGAACGGAGAAGGAAAATCGACCATGATTAAAGCCATCATGGGGCAACTTGATGTGGAAGGAACCTGCCAGCTGGGGCATAATGTCAAAGTCGGCTATTTTGCGCAAAACCAGGCCTCGCTACTCGACCCAAGTCTGACTATTTTCCAAACTGTGGACGAAGTTGCAGAAGGTGATGTAAGAACGCAGATCAAGAACATTTTGGGTGCGTTTATGTTTCAGGGAGAGGACATTGATAAAAAAGTAAGTGTATTATCGGGAGGCGAAAAAACGCGGCTTGCCATGGTGAAGCTGCTTTTGGAGCCTGTCAACTTATTGATCCTCGATGAGCCTACGAACCACCTGGATTTGAAATCAAAGGATGTTTTAAAAGAAGCGCTCCGGAACTTTGACGGCACATTGGTGCTCGTTTCCCACGACCGGGACTTTTTACAAGGCTTATCTCAAAAAGTTTTCGAATTCAAGGACAAGCGGGTTATCGAACATTTCGAGACAATTGATGCTTTTTTGGAGCGGAATCGGATTAAGAGCATTGCAGACTTGCAGCTTGCGAAGTAGCATTACGATCGGTGGTGGGCCGTGCGGCTGGTGAGAGAGGTAGGATTTTTGCGTCTACGAATAATAGTGTTTATTGTTCTCCGCGGTCGATGGCCGTCACGCATTAAATGCCAGTGATTGGAGGCCTGTTGGTGACAGTCCTTTTCTTCTACTTTTGGGCACTTTGTGTGTCTGAGCTTTGTAGCCACGGTCTCAAAATCTTTGTAACCTGCGGCATTACAACCCAGGTAAGCAGTCCCACCATACATCCCGCTACAATCAATGTCTTTAATGCAGGATGAAGTTCCTGGATAAACGGACCCAGAACATAAGTCAGAAACAAGCTCGTTGGGTATACACCGCAAAGCGTTGCCGCTGCCATTTTCCATCTTGGAGGCGGAACAGGTGAACGGAACCAGGCTTCGAGGCCGGTAAGCTCCCGATAAACCGGCTCTTCCGTCAGCGTGGATGCATAGGCTTCCCAGTCTTTAAAGAGCTTTGAATTATAAAAAGCGTCACGCTCTGCCTGGTTGGCGAACGTTCTTAATATGCCAATTTCCCGACTCTCGCTGCCTGGCAAAGCCGTCATCATTGCCGCACCATGAACCCCTCCATGCAAAAAAGAATCCCCCAAAAAATGCCGCAAAGCCTCTTTAAACTCATCCTCTTTTCCAGGAAGTACTTTACGGGTAATAGCTACATGAATGGGCATGGGAATGTTATCTGCATTTTGGGAAGGATTGAACGTAAATATAATAAATGCAGGTTTTCTAGAAAGGCTTAAGAAATGTCCTGGAAAGAAAGGCTGCCAACAACTTGGAGGGAGACGGGTCTCGAACTTTGCCGTTAATCAGCTCGTAATCAAGGTTTTGCCTCCTGTATTTGAGATGAACTACACGAAAGACTCACTATTTTTTATACATATAGTACAACAGTATATTTGTTATGTATAATTCTTTTGGCGAAAATTGCGGTGTTTTGTGGTGATTTTCGCTGGTTTTTGAGTAAGTTTTCGGGTGGTTTTTGGTGTTCAAAGGTTGGAAAATGCCTGTGTTTTTGGCGGTGGTAAGTGCGATTTTTCTGTGGTAAAAATACGAAAATTTTAAAAACTCTTTAAGCGCTATTATAGTAATTAAATGCCCAGAAGTTTTCTTTTTAGATGTGCAAACTCCTCATCAGTTAGTGCGCCTCGTTCCTTTAAGCTAAAAAGCTTTTCAATTTCATCAAGCTGACCAAATTCTTTTGTTTGTGTCGTAATTTGTGGTAAACTCGGCTCATTTAATTTTCGTTGCAAGATATCAGTAAAGGTTTTCGCTAAGGCAGGTTGACAATAGTCGATGATTGCTTCGTTATTTGATGCAGTTATGCAAATAGAACTGAATACTAGTCCTTTCCGATATGAAGTCGAAGAGATTTTAGAAAGAGGTATTTCCTCCATAGTGACAGTGCCCATTATGCTCTTCCTATAAAAAACCGTTCGCCTATCAGTCAAAACCAAGATTCCTATGCCACTTCGCGGGCGATTATGAATCTTGACAAGCTGGCCTTCAATTATGGCCAAATAGACTTCTCCCGTATGAATAAGTGATGGTAGTTCACGAATTTCATCCCAAGTTTCTTTTGGCTGAAAACCATAATTCGTTAGAAAACTATTTAGCTCTTCGGAATTAGTCATGTGTACTAGTCGTAAATATGTGTTAATTAGACGGTTGTCATGATACCTATTACTATCGTTATGGAGAAAAATCGGTATAAAATGATGGTTTTAGAGGTAATTAGCTGCTATTCTTATCTGGATGTGAGTATGCTGAAAAGTATCTAGTCTACATTGATACTATATGCTCAATCTTTGTTTGTCCATAAAACCTTGCAATTTCCGCTTTCTCATCCTCATTCCCGCGTTCAAAGACTCTCTCGATAACAGCCTTTGCTTGCTTTTCCCAATCAATGCGGCTGATGTCAGTATCCCAGAACAGTGACTTTCTCAATATCGTCAAATCAGGAGTCTTGTTAGCTTGTTTCTCCTTCTCCTTCTTGATGTCATAGTAGGCTTGGAGCATTACAAATGTGCCTTCGTCAAGATCTAACCCCTTTTCAATTCTAAGCGCCAGCGCAGTACTGAGGTTCCGTTTTCCCTTAACAATAGCGTTGAAGCTTTGTGGATGTTCAGCAATAGATAGGGCAAAAGGGCGCTGTTTGAGTGATCGCTTTTTTAGCTCACGATCAAGAATGATTCCAGGATGTATGCCTTTATATTTTTCAAACTGCTTTTCCATATTTCAAATATAAACATTTTTGCTTACACTTTTCTTTAATCTAAGTCTTCGGATTACTTCGTCATTAAAGTCTTTCGGATTATTTTTCCATTGCTTTTAACATCATTCTGATATTCCCAATCACTATTGCCGCGTCGTCCCGATGCACAAAATGCCCGCTGTTGCTTAAATAGATCAGTGCGCCACCCTTACTGGAAGCGTGAATAAAGCGCCTCCATCTTAGCATATTGGAGCTATTTTTTACTTCAAAGAATCGCTCATGATCATAATCCTTACTTCGGCGTTCCATTGGAACTTCCAGCTTTCCGCCGACAAAAAACAAGATGGGCACCTGAGGAATGGGTAAGCTGCTAAGCTCAGCGAAGTCGGTTTTTCGGAGATCCGTCAGAACCTGTCCCTCGCTCCATGCAGCGTAGCGCGACGAATCTACTTTCAAAGGAGTGTATAGTCGCTTTATAAGCATTTCGTCAATTTGCTTTTCAGAAACGCCGATCGTTCTGAATATCTGATTCCAATCGGCTTTTGTTTCTGTAAAATCTGCTGGATCAACAAACACGAGCCCCGCAATATCATTGGGATAATATCCTGCGAAAGCCCTCACATATATACCACCCATAGAATGACCGACTAATATATACGGCGGTTCAATTTTTAATTCCTTCAAAAGTAATTTGAGGTTCGCTGCTATCTTCTGAGGAGTAGGCTGCTGGTAAACCATTTCTGATTTCTCCACGCCTTGCCTGTCATAAAGAAAAACAGGAGCATCATTAGCAAGCGAATCCGTTATGGTATTCCAATTTCCAAGCCCCATACCCATGCCATTTTCAAAAACCAAAACTGGCTGACTTGGCTTTCTTTGCTCTAAGCTTGTCGTAAGAACGTGATAATTAACGCCGTTTACACTTACCATTTTTTCCTGAGAGAAAGCGGAGAGCGTGGGTACCAGTAGAGTTAGAATGGTTAGGATTTTTATCGACATACAGTGAGTATTGAAGAATGACTAACATAACTAATATTTGGGTAACAAATTCCTTTCTACAACTTTATCTAAATACCATTACTAAACCCGCCCCATGCAGCAAGGCCTTTACGAGAATTTGATTACCAAACTGATCGCTTCAAAGATAAGCTCCCTCGATAAACAACAATTCTTTGTAAAGGAAACACCCGTCGAAAAGAGCGAAGTCGCTCGCGTGCTTAGTCACCATGTAAGTCGCCTTCTGAACTACGGTCTAAGTTTGATCTCGGGAGATGATAGTATTGAACATCAAATCGAATTGTCAAACAAAATCATCAGGGTACTTCGAACCGAGTTGGATCACACAGATTTCGATGACGATTTGGTTTCGATAAATGGGAAAATCCTGAATGCTGTATTCGCGAAAATGGATGCACCTTTCTCCGATTTTGAAAAACATATCAAGGAAATATCCCCATTTACGGGCCTAGGACAAAGCGAGTTATTCACAGGGTCTAATGCCGGGCTTTCGCTGGAAAGTGAGTTGAAAAAGGAAATCCTGTCTTCTGATAAGATATACTTCCTGGTCTCCTTCATCAAATGGTCTGGCATTAGAATTTTTCAGAAAGAACTGGAAGAATTCACGCGTCGAGGTAATTCCCTTAAAATTATCACGACTTCTTACATGGGTGCGACTGATCTGAAAGCGGTAGAGTTTTTAGCCGGACTGCCTAACTGTGAAGTGAAGGTCTCATACAATACGGAAAACGAGCGGCTGCACGCTAAATCTTATCTGTTCTTCCGAAATACTGGCTTCAATACAGGCTACATTGGCTCATCCAATATTTCAAGAAGCGCGCTAACCAGCGGATTGGAATGGAACCTGAAAGTGACTACTCAGGAAGTTAGTCACATCATAGACAAATTTGCGAAGACTTTCGAAACGTATTGGCAAGACGGAGAATTCGAATATTTTCGATTGGGGGAACATTCGGAGAAACTAAAAGTGGCCCTCGGAAGAGAGAAGAACAAAGGCCAGGTCGAAGGGACTTCTTTTTTTGATATAAAGCCTTTACCGTTCCAGGAGGAAATTTTAGAAAAGCTTTTAGCGGAGAGGCAAATTCATAATAGGTATAGAAACTTGATTGTCGCTGCGACCGGTACAGGCAAAACGGTAGTCTCTGCATTTGATTTCAAAAACTTTCTAAAAATTCAGCCTCACGCGAGACTGCTTTTCGTCGCACACAGAAAGGAGATACTGATGCAGGCAAGGGCAACCTTTGCGGGCATTCTACGTGACAACAACTTTGGTGATCTTTGGGTTGACGGCATCGAGCCAGACAATTACGATGTTGTGTTTGCGTCCGTGATGACTCTTGCAAATCGCATGGAGGAGCTACCGCTTTCGGAGAGCTATTATGACTTCATTATCGTCGATGAAGTGCACCACATTGCTGCAAATAGCTACCGCCCAATTCTAAACAAATTTAAGCCGAAGGTGCTTCTTGGCTTAACCGCGACTCCCGAGCGTACTGACGGGGCTGATATTCTAGCGGATTTTTGTGATACAATTGCAGCCGAAATCAGATTGCCTGAGGCGATGAACAGGAAACTGCTTTGTCCATTTCAATATTTTGGTATTAGCGACACTACAGATTTATCCAATGCAACCTGGCAGAATGGACGCTATCTTCCAAGCGAGCTGACGAGAATTTACACGCACAATGATCTTCGGGTGGGAGAAATAATTAATCATTGCAGAAACTATCTCACAGACTATGAGGATGTCAGGACATTGGGTTTTTGTGTAACGCGGGAACACGCCATTTACATGGCGGAAAAGTTTTCATTGGCTGGGCTAAAAGCGGATTACCTTATCAGCGGAGGCGACCGTGACGAATTGAGATCCACCATTAAATCTAAATTGTTGCGAAAGGATATCAACTACCTCTTTGTGGTTGATATTTTCAATGAAGGTGTCGATATCCCGGAAATTGATACTGTGCTGTTTTTACGACCTACCGAAAGTTTGACTGTGTTTCTTCAACAACTTGGTAGGGGTTTGCGACTGTCAGAAGGTAAGGAGTGCCTGACTGTTCTTGACTTTGTTGGCAATGCCCGGCCGGAATACGATTTTGAAGGTAAGTTCCGGGCGCTCATAGGGAAAACCAGTACTTCCACGTTGGAAGAGCTCGAACGCGATTTTCCACATTTGCCATTGGGATGCTCCATTGTTTTGGAAAGGAAGGCAAAGGAAATCATCCTAAGAAATATTCGATCAGCAACCCAGCTCAATACAAATCAGCTAGTCACCAAAATCGCCAATTTCCGGCATCAAACCACATTGCCTTTATCGCTTAAAAACTTTGTCACTTTCCATAACATTCCGCTGCAAGCGATTTACAAGCGAGCGACTTGGAGCAAACTCTGTCAGTTGGCGAATCGGTTGGACGATCTATTGCCAATCAATGAGGAAGAGACGAAGCGCACGATCCTGAAAAAATGGCTCTGCTGTAATTCATTCAGCTATTTGTCATTCATTCTAAGGATGGCGAAGCAGAAGTTTCAGGTAGATGTAAATGCGTTGCCCGATCATGAAAAATTAATGCTGACCATGCTTCACTACGACTTTTGGCAAAGCCCGGGCGGAGCAGAAGACCTATCGGCAAGTATTGCAAAAATTGGAAGGAATGAACAGCTAGTGAATGAAATGGTCGAGCTGCTCGAACTTGTTATCGATAGAATTGCACACATCGAAACGGACGCTGATTTACCTTTCGTTCAACCACTCAAAGTACATAGCCGATATTCGAGAGAACAGATCTTGGCCGCTTTCGGAGAAAGCACATTTGAAAGGAAATCCAGCAACCGCGAAGGGGTCGTAAACCTGGAAGCGAAAAATGCCGAGCTGCTGCTCATAACGCTTGAAAAGACAGAAGCAAATTATTCTCCGACCACATTGTACAACGATTACGCAGTCAGTGAAAAGATATTTCACTGGCAATCTCAGAACACCGCCCGGCCCGAAACTGGCAAGGGGCTGTCATATGTAAAGCAAAAGCAAACGGAAAAATCGATACTTCTTTTTGTGCGGGAGAAGAACAATGATGAATTCAATAATACGATTGCCTATGTCTTCCTTGGCCTGGCTGATTATATCGACCATTATGGAGCGAAGCCGATGAGTATCAATTGGGCATTGCGCGAGTCAGCTCCGCATTATATCTGGAAGGAAATGGCGAAGATGGCGGTTGGGTGAGGTTATTTCACCTTAACCAGTGCGGTTATCACGCTGGCTAGTGCAGAGTGTCTCCCTGAGAAGCAACTTCTGTTTGCAAAAAGCAATGTGTGGATTTTGAAATGAAATGACTTTCGCTGCAAAAGTAAGGCTTATAATAAATTGGATTATTCACTATTTAACGATCTGTACAGCTACCTCTTCTTCTATCTCGATGCGATTGTTCACTTCAATTAGGTTGTAAATCTCAGTTTCTCTACTAATGGCCTCAAAACTTATTGCCAAAGCGAATGGTAGTTCCTCTGTTATATCCTTGGACCATCCTTTATGGCCTACGATCGCAAATGATAGTTCACGAGGGAGGGCATTCGATTTTAAAACTACCCAATCCTTCTGTGTGGCGCTATCCTGTCGTTTAAATTCGGCTACTCGTCCCCAAGTTGGCGACGACCAGATTGTCCATCTAATAGATCTATTGTCGACAATTTCTTCTTCGGGACTATTCAAATCTCTTAAAATTCTGGCGGAAAAGTCCTCGAAATTTTCGCTTAATTTGGAAGATTCCCAGCTCAACCATGAACTGAGGTAAGATTTGATTTTTTTTCTTGTCCGACGTGGGGCGGCGGTGAATGTAAGGGTAACTTCTACTAGAATGTCAAAGTCGGTACCAGCACGATTGATTTCCGCCGGAATAGTCACCGAATACAAGTTTGCCTGCTGTGCTGCAACCGAACCCTCCGCAACAAACGTCACACGGTAAGGGTTGTTCTCTAAGGCCCTTTGTGGATCTGGAATACCATAGCCAAGATGTCGTAACGCCTCCGTTCCTGGATTGTGAAACACATGTTCTGGCAAACGTGCCGACTGTATTATTAAAGCCTTATAGAGCAAGGTACTGTCATTAGGAAATTTTTTCGCCAATTGAGCAACAATATGTGCCACCTTGGGAGCTGCGAAGGATGTTCCAACATCAAACCCTTGCCGGTTTGCCCCAGTATGGACAACTTGCGCTGAGATATCGTTATGTTGAGTTATTAAAAAGCCATTCTTTTCCCTTAAAAAATCACCCCCATATTCCACAACGTCTGGTTTTACACAGCCCCACATACCTGGTCCACTGCGTGAGAATGCCGACGCATAATCGCGTTTGCCAAACGAAATTCTATCAGCATCATTAAACTCAGCTATACTGACTGAGCCGACAGTTAATGCCAATAAACTTTGGGCAGGATTGGCGATTCGTGAGGATGGGGTCAATAAAAAGTCGGGATAAGCACGTCCCGCCTGTAAATGTTCGGATATTCCGGGTCGATCATTACGTCCCGTACGGCTCATGATATTACCCGCAGCTAAAACAAACAAAACTTGGCGTTCATGAATTAATTGATCGATAACAGCTGCCCAAGTCGACATATGTGTTAGTCTGCATGGTCCCCTAGATGCCACTGACATGTTAAATAATCTTACCTCATCAAAGTCGGATAGTATTTGCTCCATAAGTTGCGGAGGATAGAGCTCCGTAGGCAAATAATTCGAAGAGTCTAGTATTCGTGCATTAAGCAAAAAACAAGGTGGCTGATATACCCCACTAATTGGTATGTTGTTCCCGTATAATATAGCTCCGGCTACTTTTGTACCGTGTCCCCCATTGGGAACCGAATCGGCAGTTGTGTCTTCATATGGGACGTAATTTTTTGAAGAAGCCGTTTTAATAGCCGCTGACAGTAAAATGTGCTGTTCTTGCATTCCACTGTCAATAACACAAAATGTAGGGGAATCTTCACTTGGTTCTAGAATCTCAATATCATTCAGATTGGCTAGTTCACTAGAAGATTGTTCTATTTCAACCTGTTCGCTTTCACTAATTTCGAACACATAGGCGTAACCACGAATTAAGTCTTTCAAAGCCCGTCCAGACATCTTCGCTTTGAAACCGAAACTATCCTCCAAGTCTATAAAGCTGCTAAGCAGTTCTCCGCCATAGATATTTATCACAAAGTTTGTCAAGTAATTCTGCCTTTCACTTGCGATGGCGTCTCGCGCGTCTTCCAAGTTCGAATAATTTTTCCTCCACCGGTCTAGACGTTCCTCAAATTGCTCATCACTTTCCTCCTCCTTCCTTTCTCGAAACTTTTTTTTCCCTACCAATTGGCGGTGTTTCTCAGTATGTCGCGCTAGTGCTGCGGCATATTCATCGTCCGTTTCCGCCTCCACACGTACTGGGCGCTCTGGCATTTTTAGATAACAAGCGACAGAAATATCGACCGTAAACTGATCAGTGTCAGAGATACCTAAATTGTATTTTGCTCTAAGTTCTTCTGATAAAATATAGTCAACTCGCCACTGAGTTCCATGAATAATCTGCCATAGCCTTCCTGCTTGATCTTTGGAACGACCTTCCTCTCTTAAAAACGAGTCAATTTTAAGGGTCAGAGAACGAAAACTGTCCGTGTTAGCTCCGATGATAAATCCGTCTTCCTCTTCGGAAACAATTTCTATTCCAAATCCTTTAAGAGCCTCAATGTCAAAATCTTTGGGATCTACCTGCAAAAAAATAGGCAGAATATCATCATCGAATAAATCTGGCAGGCGCTGTTCTTCCCGTTCCCTGAGGAAAGTAGCGTGATCGCGAGCCAATAACTGAGCGGCTTCTCTAAGTTGATTGCCATGAGCCTCACGATTCTTTAGATTTGCTTCGGTTTGTGGATCGGTCTTTTTTTCAATCCGTCTTCCAGCAAATTGGTAACGACCTTGTAGTTTTTGTTTAAGGTTTAGGTGGGGAAACTCGGCCATTGATTACTTGTTATACTTTTCGTTTTCAGCGATAGATTGCTCAAAATAGGTGTTTTTGATTACCCCATCGCCTTGAATAACACTTAATTTAGCTGCATCCATTGCTACCTTAACAATCAATGCAGATGAAAAACCTTTCAACCGTTCTGCTACCCTAATCCAATTTACGTCTTTGTCAGTTTTCATTGATTCCAAAGTCGACTTTAAGATGCGCAAGATTTGCGCGCTTTCTGGTTTTGGAAGTTCGATGATATCGTCGAATCTTCTAAAAATGGCTTTATCAATGGCTCCTTCAAGATTTGTCGTGGCGATAATCAATCCTGGGCCGTTAAAATCTTCCAGGACGTTCAGCAAAATATTGACTACTCGATGCATTTCACCTACATCTTGCTTGCCATCCCTTGATTTAGCGATGAAATCGAACTCATCCAATAGCAGCACGCAAGGGTACGTTTTTATCGATTCAAAGAGCTTAGACAAATTACTTGCCGATTCACCAAGGTAAGATGAAACCACTGCCTCAAATTTTACCTTAAGAAATGGCAATCCTATATTCCATGCTATTCGCTCGGCACTCATGCTCTTGCCGCAACCTGGATAGCCATGAAACAAAATACGTCTCCGTGGCTGCAAGCCGAAATGAGCTAATCTCTCGCGGGCCAAGAATTCCTTTTCTATTCGTCCGATTTTTTCTTCAACCTCTTCTGATAAAATCATTTCATGTCGCAACATATCTCTTTTGACTTCTGTCGCAAGAGGAATATTGCTCCGTTTATCTGTTGGAATCAAAATGGAATTGCCGAAGATATTTCGCAATTCCCCTTTCAATGATTGACTGGTTTTGATATTCTTAGTTAGGATGATGTTTAGACGATCAGCAAGTTTTTCGTGTCCTTTTTTTCGCTCATCTTCAATGATAGACTGAGCGACTTTGACGATATCGTCAGAGCGCTCTCCATCAATTGATCGGAAGAGTCGTACAAGCAGGTCTTGGTGCATAGAGAAAATAATTTTTTATACAAATGTACTGACAATCTATGACGAGCTATCGAAAAGATCTGTTTGTATTCCCAACGTAAACCCTGGTGTATTATTCATCTAAGGACTTCGAGATTATTCTTTACTTATAATTGCTGCAATTATAACTGTATGAATAAGTTAATAAAACAATTGACGGCTTCATCTTCAAGGCGTATTGTTAAGCAAATCGGGTAAATACTCCGCCTTGCAACTGAAGTGAGCATTAAAAAGTCCTACGCGGCTGTGTAATCGCCTTTAAATCAGTATGGTTTTCTGATTGCCAAGAGCTAGTCAGCGTACCAGTGGCATTGCGGCGTAGTGATCCTCTGAGAGTTCTTGGCAACTTCCAACGCGGCTAGATTTTGAGTCTATAATAGTTTCCCAATTTCCCAATTCTAGAAATTTAGGCTGCTACGCAACTAGCCCGCTGGCCGAATTGGGGCTTTGACAGCACTTGCCAAAGTACCTGTTCCAGTTCAGAATATTCCCCTATATTTGCCCCGCAAACATTTTAAGAACATCTATGAAATTTTTAAACAAATCCAGGCCAAAATGGCCTTGGAGAGGCACACGGGTGTAAGTCCCGAGACCTGGACGAGATGTTCTTTCGTTGATGTTTGCGGTGACCTCTCCTTTTCATTTCACCCAAATCCATTTTCAATGCAAACATCAAATGGTCTAGGTGTCGACTCGAATGCAAGTTCAGTCAACGCAACGAATGATGCACGTCACGCATTAGATGTCGGCGCTCCGCTGACGCAACGGCAGGCAGATTTTCTGTATATCGTCGATTGCCAGGGCTGTCGGGAATTATCCCAATCGTTAAAAATGATCCACGATCTGGCTCTTTATCACTCGGATATCCCGTTTGATCAGAAAGAAAAGTCAGCTCTTTTCGATCTGAAAGTACTTTGGGAAGGGCTCGAACAAATGGGGGCGAAAGCTTAGAGGTTGGGAGGACTGTTGGCGACAGTCCTTTTTTGTTGTAGCTCAGAAAAATATCTGCCGAGCAACCCGTCGCCCGACGCAAAGCTCTGGGAATAGAAAAGCAGTGCCTTTGTTACTTTGAATTGTCGTTTGATTTCATACTATTATTTTTCACCTCAGCACAATCGCCCATTCTTACACAAAGCGAAAAGTGACGGGGTTCACCCCTTTGGCTGCAAATCCATGAGGCGGTTTAAGGAGCGGCGACAGCCGCGGTAAATAGCCTCATGGATTTGCAGTCGTCACTTTTTGCTTTGTACCTTTCGTTGCGCTGAGGTGCAAGTGCAATTCTTGAATAAGTCAAAACCCCATCGAAAACCCTTTCTGCTTCTTCCGTTTCGGCTTCTTCAACTGATGCGGCATGTTCTCCCCATCCTTAACAGGAGACAATAAAGAATCAAGAGACTTATCATTCTCCAACGAACTACCATTTCCGGCATGGTAAGCATTACCCGCCTGCCCAATCTCCATCCCTATCCTTTGAGACTTTTGCTGATGAAGATAAAAAGGGTCCTCGATGCATCGCTCGGCAATTCCCTTCGCGCTATACTGCTTGCCCAATGCACTTCCGTTGAAGACGGATCTCGTACGATGATCACAGTATGTGATCCCGTACAACTGGCCTTCTTCATTTTTTCGGATTACCGTATCGATCCCGTCTTTTTCAAGAATATTGATAAGCCTGGGCAATGACACGTTTTGTTTGCCATACAAAGTAAAATCTATACTATTCCTAATCCGTAACGAATCCTTCGTACGGTTCGGATTCATCTCATTGTACAGAAAACGCACTTTCAGATTTCTATGTGTTGGTTTAAAATGAAAGTCGCTTGCTTTGATGGGCACCCCAACCCGGTTGCCATCTTTATCCAGCACGCGGTATAAGATGCCATTGTTCTTTCTGATCCTCGAACCCTCTGAGCCAATGTCTGCCGCAACATTATATTGGTTGAGCACCGCATTCAATTCTCCCATCGTAGTGAACTTGTATTCGTTCAGAACTTTGTCGAGCACATTGGCAATGGCCTTCTTGGTTTCTGACTTTCCATACTCTGCTTTGATGCTAACCGGCTTCAAATTAAACTCCTGCGCTTTTCGATCTTGTGCCTTCACCAATCCAAAATCTATCTCAATCTCCTTCCTGGTTTTCTCCGATTGATTTTTGCCCAGGTTGTGCAGCGAGATCCGGCTGCCATCAGCTTTGATGTTGGTCGTCACGATATGCACGTGTGGGTGACCGGCATCCCGATGTTCATACACCAAGGCGGGTTGTTTCTCAAATCCAATACCTTTTAGATAGGCTTTCGAAATCTCCGCAAGCTGTTCTTTGCTCAGCTTTTCCGACGGATCAAAGTTCAGAGACACGTGAACCGTATTGACCTTCGTCCTTTTGTTCAAAGCCAGCTGCCGCTGAATCCGGTTCAGCTTTTGATCAAAACTCAGGGCATCCGCATCCTTGGGATAGTTGATAGCCGAAATGCATTCCGCATGACCCTGTTCCAGCTTGTTCTCATTGTATTGAAGCACAGCCCGAAGCCGGCTGCTGGTGTGGATCACTGCAACCATCGGTCTGCCAGTTTATCGGTTTGCGATTTGATCTTGTCCAGGATTGAAAACAGGAATGTCTTTTCAGCTTCGTAGCTGGCGATCCAGTTTCTGAATTCTGAGATTTGGTTAACTGCATTGAGGCGTCTGGTCGCCTGGTTGAAGTTGTTACCAAGCCGGTTAAGTTCTTCCCGAAGCTCCGACAATTCGCCAATCATCTGATCTTGCGAACCGTTCCTTTCGATCACGGTTACTGGTCGGTTGAAGATCAAGAGCCTTAAAAATTCACTTAATTTCCGGCATGTGGTACGGCCGCGTTTGGCTTCCAATGTGGCGTACTCTTTGGGGGTTAACCGGAAGATTACAAGCTTTGTCTTGTTCGATTTTTCTTCTTTCATCACGATCCTATCTACACTTTCAAACATTAAAAACTCCTTCACAAACCTGGACCGACTTTGGAGGGGAAGGCCAGATCGGGTGCGCAGCAACCGGCGATTGTATTACAATCGTACATCTGGCCAGACGCACAAAGCAGGCGGCTCATTTGGATTTCATAGTCTTTGAACCAGGTGCTGAGCCGATTTGTGAATCTACTTTATTGAAATGGGATTTACCTATCCTGTGTAAATTTGCCTTAGGATCAGGAATTGTTTTAGGCTAATGATAATCTGGACGCAGATATTCGTGTTTGGTCGAAAAAAGTCGAGAATGTTTGTGTTTGTTCGAGAATTGTTGAAAATGTTTGAGTTTGTTCGAAAGGTGATGCTCCCGTCGGTTTTGTCCAAGTAAGAACTGAATATATGGAAACACATCTCCAACATTCGGCTAAGTATATAATTTTCTTATATATTTGAATTGAATTTGACGGCTATGAGAAAAAGAACTGCTGCCATTATCATGGCTTTGACATTTCTTCTGGGACATTATATGCTTGCACAGCCTGCCTTGCTGAAGGGCTCTTGGATTACACCTGAGCAAGACCTGATTGAAATTCGAAACCTCGGCCGGGATTCAAGTAATGTACTAGCTAATAAGTTAATGCAAGAAGATTATTTTCACCTATTCATGCTAGGGGACACGCTGAGCTTTCAACATATTTATACAAGCTCACGGACGCAATTTAAAATCGAATATGTAGATCGGTACGACCTAAAAGTGGTCAGCTATGATAAATCAAGCCTAATTGTAAAGCCTGTATCTGAATTGTCGAAAGCCTATTTCCAGAACCGACCTTTGTTGAAACTCAGAAGAAAGGAACAAGTTATTGATACGACATTCGTCTTTGAAAAATTGGTTTATCACGCTACACAGGCCTGGTTCAGCTCAACTGTTTCATTGCAGCTTGATAATCACAAAAATCTTTACCTGGAAATCGACAATGGTTTCTACGGCCATAACAAAGACCTGGCAACCGGTCAATACATGGCAGTACTGGATGATAGTACTTATACACAGTGTATTACTATACTGCAAAACAGCAGTATAAGAACTCTGAGATTCGGAGATATTGAGGTTAAGGATTCTCCGGAAATTACACTCATCTTTTACTTTAATGGAAAACGAAAATATCTGAAATCCACTTTTACGCCCAGAGTTGCTAAGGACCTTTTATCGTTCATAACCTGGCGTTTGCAGACTTATGCTGATTTAAAGCCGACAGACAAGGTGTATGAGTTGGAGCGATAACTGACATCTAAGAAAAGTCTGATACCATCAGTTTTTTCGCTTGACTGAGCTGGCGCATACATCGCCTTCCTCTATGCCTACCAGCCAAACTCTCAATGTCTTAATTCTTTCATTGGTAAGCTCAGTCTTCAAAATTGCCAGACACATAGAATGAACGCTACCATAATAGCGAGGTTCCCTGTCAGGGTATTTGGCTTTTACCTCAGCATCGCGAAACTGAATCCACAGGCGTTGAGACGCTCTAAGGTTTTTTATGAATTCCTTATCCGTGGCATATTCCTGTAAGATTTTTTGATAAACCGAATTGATCTCTTTCTCTGCTTTTTCATAAGCGTTTTCGTTTACTTGCCCGAATGAGATATTTAGCGATGCTAGAAAAATGATGGAAGCTAACAGGTATTTCTTCATTTGAATGTCAGTCTGGTGTTTGGGTATAATGCTGTAAAAGTGGGAAATTTTCACCAATAGCCCTCGATCGCTGGCATTCCGGCTGTGTTAACCAAGGCCGATGGAGAATGTCTCATTTGGATCAATGGTCGTTTAAAGGTCTATATTAGTCTGTTCGAAAATGGGTCGGGTTTACTCGCGAATGGTCGAAAATGTCTGCGTTTGTTCGAGAATTCTTGAAAATACCCGAGTTTGTTCAAACAGGCATTTAAATTACTTTAACAGTTCTGAAAGTAACCCACCGAGAATGTTTTCTATAAGTTTGGTAAAACGCTTTCCCATAGCACATGGCCAGACAATTTTACCATTTCGCAATCTTCCTTTTTGCAATTCTGATTTTGCAGGAAATCTTGATAACGACGATGCTAAAAGTTTTCGGACGAGGGGCGTATGCGTTAGGGTCATTCATGCCCTATTTTATCCTCGTTTCAGTAACAAAGCCATGTTGCAGTGGAATCGCGATACTTTATTGCTTCATCAACCAGGGCTTTTTTGATGTTTACAATTTTTAATTGGAGCCGTTCGGTTTGTTTTGGCGTCATTGAATTGCTTCTTTGATAGTAACAGTTTCAGCGCCTTGATAACGCGAATTCCGAATTGCAGCCAAGATTTGTCGTTCCAAGCTAATTTTTGTGCGGAGCAACTCAACGATTTGTCGTTTGGTTAAAGACGTTTTTACTCCTTCAAATTCACTTCACGGAGGTCTTCAATGGTTAAATGTATGAATTCGACACCCTAATTGTGTATACGAAACATAGTTACTAGGACCCTAAGCTTCAAACTTATTAATCAGGTAATTCAGGCAATCCGCAAATTGAAAAGAAATGATTAATCGGTTACGCCTATTACGAATAACCCTAGTAATTTTGCCAAATTGTACTTAACTATTTCTCTTTATGAAAGCATTTTTTGCTGCATTATTTCTACTCGTTAGCTTAAATAGTTACTCTCAAACACTTGATTATACCAGGAAATACTTAAAAACGATAGTACGTCAGCAGATGGTTGAAATTCAACAGCTGAAGGATGAGAATTCCAAGTTGAAAAGCTCATTGGAAGAAGGTAAGATTGCAGCTGATAATAAAAGAGAAGAATATAGACTCGAGTCCAACAAATCCCTAGAGAATCTTCGGATTGAATTGCGTTCTAAGGAGATGGAATTAAAAGAACGGACCCAGGAAAAGGAAAGCGCACAGGTCGCAATGCAACAATCACAAAAGCTGGTTGAAATACTTGCTAATCAAGTCGCTGACTTGAAAATGGCAACACCTCAATATTCCCTTGATAACTATGTGTTGCCTGAACGTGAGTCAGAGGCTGTACCAGTAGTCAGAAGGTCGTACCGCGCTCCTCGAACATCCTACATAACTGGACCACGTGGTGGGTGTTATTATATAAATAGTAATGGGAATAAGACGTATGTTGACAGAAGTCTTTGCCAATAATGCTCACGGATGCCTGGTTTATAAACTTAATGCATCTGCCATATTTCAAACCCTTTAGCACAGGCGGCTGCCAATTATTGAAAAATGCCAAATATGTCGCAAGCTTATTATTTTGGTTTGTTCACAAAATAATTTTGTTATCAAACAGACCTTATGTTGAGTCTTATGCATGGAGGTGACATCTTTTTAGTTAGAGCTTGGTGGTTGAGGCAGCGAAGTTATGCTCCGAGCATACGGTGTTAGATTCGCTGATAATGAGAGATAACACAGGTTTTACTGGAAAACCGTCATTAGAATTGCTGGTTTAGATCACTCTTAAGCAAATTCTATCTATTTTCACGACTTTTAAAAATTGAGTTTTCCCATCACCATTTTTTCTTGACCCAGAGTTATTTATGCATACTTTTTACATTTCGTTTCGCCTATCCCTCTACTTTGCTGCGACGTTTCTTTTGGCTATCGGCTGTGCTAGACAACCTCAACAGACGACAAAGGTGTTTCAAAGTCGAATTGAGACGATGAAATTCACCCCATCTGTCCTAGCTAAAAAATTAGATAATGGCATGACTATTCAACTTTCTCCCCTAGATGCCAGGATGATGGACTCAATCAGCACAGCTGCAACTAACACAGACGGTAGTTACAGTCGCGAAACATCCAGTTACAGTACGGTCATGGTTGACCCATTATCTGAAGATAATGGAAAAAATAAAGGAAAATTGAGCCTTTCGAATGCGTATAGGCATTTAGATGCTCTTGCCAAAAGTGGTGAATTACCAAGCGACATAGTGAAAGCTCTCAAAAGGCGAGCAAGCTTTGGAGACGGAGTAGGGTCTAGTGGTGAAGAAGTCTCGCATTCCAAAACAAAATACTCAAGTGCATATAATCCATATAAAATTGAAGACCGATATCTAAATGTTTTTATGATCTCACTGGAAAATAACAGTAACAAGATCCAAAAAATAAGCTTAGATAGCATATTAGTTGTAATCGGATATAATCAGATTAGCCCGCTTAAAAGCGAATATTACGAAAAGATATATGCGACATCTCAGTTTGTGGAGAAAATGAAAAACCTACAACGGTTTAATATGGCTAATGAGACAATAATTCCTCCCGGTGACCGGGTAGTGAAATTTTTTGCTATCCCGTCAGTATATGCAAGTAACTCGGATTTTCAAGTTAAGTTAATTAAGAACTCAGAAGTCACTTCCTTCCAGTTTAAGATGGCACTTATTGTCGAGACGGAAGAGAATGTAAATAGTGAATTTACTTTTAAAGATTTTCGATACAGTGGGACACAAAGACGTGAGTTTTTTGCAGTAAAATATAATGATTCCACAATACCATTAGCAGGACATAGTATTTATGTTGAAAAGAAAGCTTCTGTTGGTCGCGCGTCAGCATTTTCCCTCACAATTGACCCTACTTACAAGAAGTTCAGAGTAGGTATGCGTAAAGAGTTCAGTTGGGTTAACTACTTAAAATCAAGTGGACGAATTCCTTTGGAATACTCTGAATGGATACCACTTTGATTGCTGGATATTGAAGCTTACCATTATGAATCGATGATTTTCCTTATTGAGAAATGGGACCTTTGTTCCATATGAAGATGACGCATCTTGTGAAGCAACGTGGGCGTATTCAGGGAATAAGTTTAACCCCGGGTAAGTCCTGCCTAATCCTGTATTTTCTTATCTTTCTCCTATTTGCATAGCTGCTCATCTTTTTTGCACGGTAGTCTAAAACAGGATTTATATATTAACTTCTAGACGACATTCCCACGTCATTTGCGCGACATTATCAAGCAACAAATGATATGTTAACTAGACTGTAGTTTTAGTGAGCGAAACGCCAGGCTTGCCAACTTGACGTTTCGCCCCCACTCTACAACCCCTTCAACCTCTCCCGCAAACCCTTCATATCCTCACTAATCTTCACATCCAGTATTTTAGCATAAATCATAGTCTGCTTCAAAGACCGATGCCCAAGCATCTTCGAAACCGTCTCAATCGGCACCTTATTACTCAGCGTCACCGTAGTAGCGAATGTATGCCGCGCAATATGAAAAGTTAGCGTCTTAGAAATCCCGCACAGGTTAGCAATCTCCTTCAAGTAAGCATTCATCTTCTGATTACTCAGAACCGGCAGCACAACACCAGCAGCGCAGCACTGCGGATGATCCTTATACTTCTCAATAATTTCCAGGGCCGTATCCAGCAGCGGAATACGTGTAGGCGCATCAGTTTTCTGGCGAGTGGTATCAATCCATGGCTCGCCGTCCATACCGATGACAATGTCCGTCGTCTTCAATTGCTTCACATCCACGTATGCAAGGCCAGTATAGCAGCAGAATAAAAAGATATCCCGCACCTGACTTATTCTTTCAACATCAAATACTTTTTCAGTGAGTCTTTTTAGTTCGTCCCGAGATAAAGGGTTTTTGACAACCTCTTTCTTCGTCAGCTTGAATCCTTGAAACGGATCTTTCTTCAACCACTTATTATTGACGCAGATCAGCACAACCTTTTTGAGGTTACTCATGTATTTAATCGCAGAGTTATGGTTGCAGCCTCGCGCACTTCGCAGCCAAAAGTTGAACTCCGTGATAAATTCAAAATTCAGGTCTTTGATAGCCATGTCATCCTTCTTGTACTTCCATTTGATGAAGGAGGCAGTGTGCTCCTTAGCGGTCTTGTAGCGCTTCAAAGTCAGCGGCGCGAACTCTTGTCCGACCAGAGCTTCCATCTGCTCATTATGGTGCGAAAAGACTTCAAGGATTGTACGGGTTTCATTGCTCTTACCGAGCAATATGTTTTTCAATCCTTCCGCAGAAATTTCTTTGTCATCTTCGGTAAGAATTTTCTTGGCCTGGTAAACTTTTGACGTGAGCATGTCCAAATACGCATTAAGCGTCTTGGCGTCTTCCTTGTTTCCGGCGGGACGTCCAACTGAGGAATTCCACCTTTCAGTATTCCATAACTTCTTGGTGGATAGCTCGGCGACCTTGCCGTCGACTGTGATTCGCAGATAGATGTAGCGAACTGTTCCTTTTTGATTTCTGGCGGGCTTTAAATAGAAAAGCAGGCCAAATGTTTTCTCCAACATAACACAAGCATTTAAAAGTGGTTAAATATCGAATTACC
Source organism: Dyadobacter sp. CY327 (assembly GCF_021390415.1). Classification (NCBI taxonomy): domain Bacteria; kingdom Pseudomonadati; phylum Bacteroidota; class Cytophagia; order Cytophagales; family Spirosomataceae; genus Dyadobacter; species Dyadobacter sp. CY327. The sequence goes on from NZ_JAJUXJ010000001.1 coordinate 473,808, forward strand.
ACGCTTGCCAATCAAGATGTTTACGCCGTAAACATCTTGTTATCAATTTGTTATGCCGTTTCCAGTGAGTCTTTTTCTCAAAGTGAGTGAACTACACGAAAGACTCACTGGAAACATGGGAATTTTTGCATTTTTTGATATGATCTGAAAAACAAAAATGCCCGCAAATCATTGATTTACAGGCATTTTGTTTGACTTTGAACTTATTTCAAGGGAGGGAGACGGGTCTCGAACCCGCGACCTCTAGAACCACAATCTAGCGCTCTAACCGACTGAGCTACAACCTCCGTTCTGAGGGGAAAACCCCTTTCGAGGACACAAAATTAGGAAAAGGTTTGAAGGTTGCAAGGCGAATGGTGCACTTTTTTTTCAACCTTCAAACCTAAATCTATATTTTCAACCCTGATTACGCGCCAACGTAAAGAGCGTCAGCAGCTTTCCAGTCCACTACGTTCCAATATGCGTCGATGTAATCCGGGCGCTTGTTTTGATATTTCAGGTAATATGCGTGTTCCCACACGTCCAAACCGATGATCGGCGTTCCTTTTGCTTCCGCAATGTCCATCAACGGGTTGTCCTGGTTTGGGGTAGAAGTGATGGCTACGCCGTCGCCGGATTTAATCAACCATGCCCAGCCTGAACCGAAACGGCCTGTGGCTGCTTTTTTGAATTCGTCTTTGAAAGCCTGGAATGATCCGAATTTCGCTGTAATCGCTTTGCCCAGTTCGCCTGTTGGTTCGCCGCCTCCGTTTGGAGAAAGGGATTTCCAGAAAAATGCGTGGTTCCAGTGACCACCGCCATTGTTACGAACGGGTGCCGGTGCTTTACTGATGTTTGCAACGATTTCTTCTATGCTTTTGCCTTCCAGCTCAGTGCCTGCTACCGCTGCATTCAAATTGGTAACATATGCCTGATGGTGACGGTCGTGATGTATCTCCATGGTCAATGCGTCGAAATGTGGTTCCAATGCATTGTTTGCGTAAGGTAAGGGATCTAGTGTAAACGCCATTTTCAGTGTAGTTTAATGTTTAAAAAATATGCTGTATCACTAGGCTAACAGCAGAAAAAGGCTTTATGTTCTTAATCTCTTAAAAAATTTGAGCAGCAGTTCCTGCGATTCGGTTGCCAAAATTCCGGTTGTGAGCGTCGTTTTGGGGTGTAAAATTGCCTTACCGAGCCTCGAAAATCCACGCTTTTCATCAGCAGCACCAAACACCACGCGGTTCATTTGCGTCCAATAGAGCGCGCCCGCGCACATGACACAAGGTTCGAGTGTTACGTACAATGTACAATCCTGAAGATATTTAGATCCCAGATTATCTGACGCGGCGGTGATCGCAATCATCTCTGCGTGAGCAGTTACGTCATGTAATTTTTCAGTTTGATTATAACCCTTCCCAATAATCCGCTCGCCAATCACAACGACCGCGCCGACGGGAATTTCACCTTCTTCGTACGCTTTTTCAGCTTGCCGCATGGCTTCAGTCATGAAGTAATTGTCAAGAATGTCTGCCTGAATATTCAATGTATGGTTCGTTTATGAATGAAAACGGGACATTCATTGCCAAGCAATAAATGTCCCGTTTGTAGCTTCTTGTGTCCTAATTATGGCTTCATAACGCGCCAAACGGTGCTCTTGTTTCCGTTCGTAACCCTCAGCAGGTAAAGTCCGGAAGGGTAGGAGGAGAAGTCTACGTCTGTTACTTTCTGGTTGATGTTTTTCACTGCGCGGGAGCGGCCGGTAAGGTCAATAACCTCTGCGCGGGCTTCTCTTGGCGCAATAATGCCGTCAATTTCCACGGTGCATTGTGTTGTCACAAGCGTTGGATAAACCTTCACCCAATCAGCAGATGCAGGCGGCTCAACGCCCAGGATCGGGTCAACCTGGACTCTTGCGCTGCCAGCCCCTTTGCCGGTTCCACAGCCATTGGTCACCTTCGAAATAGTATAAATGGTCGTAGCTTTTGGCGCTAGTTTGAATGTATAGGGAGTCACGGATGCAGTGATCAGCGAGTCTTTTGTGCCATTGCTTAATGTAAACGTCCACGGTGCTTTTCCTGTGGTTTCAATTTTCATATCCGCTTTATCGCCCATCAGGATCGTTTGGGTGCCGGTAATTGTAGCAACCGGGAGCGGACTTGCCGTAATGGTGATCGCGCTTACGCTGCCTTTAACGGTAAAGTCGGGGTTTTTGCCAGAGCTCACTACGCGAACGTAATAGCTTCCTGCCAGCGTCGTATCCGGGAATGTGGCAGTGATAATATTGGACGAGGCAACGGATGGAATGCTGATAAATTTGGCATCTGTATTCTCCGTAGCGATCTGTACTTTAAACGTGTTTTCGGAAGGGAAATCGCCTGACTGCTGGAATGGAACACTGAACGTTTTTCCTGCACAAGCTTCTGCCACCGACGGATTCCCTGAATTAATGGTAGGGACTTTTACCGTTACCAATGCGCTGCCAATTGGTAAACCTTTACCACAAGCGTTGGCAACTTCGGTTAGCAAATAAGTCGTAGTCGTGACCGGCTTAACCATAATCTCGTGGTTAATCTGATCAGTTGTGTCGGTTTTGCCGTCTGAAAGTGCATACATCCATGGGCCATCGCCTGTAAATTTGACCCTGATCGTAGCGGTTTGTCCCAGATCAATTGTAGTGTTGCCGGAGATCGTTGCCGATGGCAATGCTTTGATATGAATCTTGATCTCTTCTTTCGGGCTTTCGCAGCCGTTTGTGCCGGTTTGTGTTACATAGAAAGAATAATCCTGTACTTTTTCTGTAAACGGCGTAAACGGAACGCCTTGAAAATCAGTATCATTTGAATTGCGATACCATTTCAGGATGGAGCCCGTTGCATCCAGTCTTGGAGCCACTTCATTCTGGCAGTAAGCCAGTTGCGTGGTAGTTTGTGGTTTTGGTGTTGTATTGATTTTCACATCAATTTTCGCACGGTCGCTGATGCAGCCTTCCAGGGATTGGCCAACAAAATAAGAGGTTGTACCGCCTTCTGCCGTAGAAGGGATCGGAGCCGCATCGCTGGCGTCGCCGCCTGTTGCATTGGTTCCGTACCATTTCAAAATTCCATCTTTTACAGGCGTAGCAGTTAGCGGCTGCGCGACAACAAACTGGCAGATTTCAACGGTTTGGTTGGCGATTGTTGGTAGGCCTGGAAGTGGTTTTACGCGGATTTTCTGGGCAATTCTTGGTGATGGACTTTCACAACCTTTTGCTGAAACCTGAGTGGCATAAAATGTCGTTTCGCCGGCATTTTTAAGGTTTACAGAAGGAGCCGTTTTAGAAGCAGTTCCACCCGTCAGGGCAGTATACCAATTCACTGTATTTCCGTTGGATGGTTGCGGTTCAAGCGTATAGGTTTTGTCTGAACGCTCCTGGCATACCGCTACTGAAATGGTCGGCAAAGCAGCTGGCAGCGCATTGGTAACAACTTTCAGTTCTGCACGGGGACTTTCGCACGAAAGGCCTGCACTTGCAACGGTCTGGCTTACGAAGTAAGAAACTGTTCCCACCGTGGTAGTCGATGGTTTTGGAGCCGCTGCCAATGGATTCCCGCCTGTTTCAGCAGCATACCATTTTATTACGCCAGTGCCTGTGGCCGTCAATGCTACTGCGGTCGTTACGTCTTTGCAGTATTCAACGGTTTCAACAGTTGGTTTGTTTGGTAGAGCCCTAACCTCAAAACTTACAGCTGCCCTTTCACTTTCACAAGTTTTAACAGTTTGTGTAACATAATATGTCTTGGTTCCGGCAGTTGAAGTTGTCGGCGTAGGAACGGTCGTTGAACCAACGCCACCCGTTGCACTTTCATACCATTTTAAACCCGTTTTCTGAGCAACAGCGCTTGATAATAGGGATGATGGAACTGTGGTGTTCATACAAACCGGGTCAATTGCGGATACTGTCGGCTTAGCAGGAGGAGAACATGCTTTTACGATAACTGTGATGCTGGCTCTTTCGCTTTCGCATCCACCAACTGTCTGAGTAACAAAATAAACGCTTGTTCCAACAGTAGCGGTCGAGGGCTTAGGGGCCGAAGCTAATGGGGATCCACCGTTAGCAAGTGCGTACCACTTTAAGTTCGTTCCTGTTGCAGTGAGTACTTCTTCGGGGTCTCCAACTGTGTAAGTTTTATCTAAAACTACTGGCTTTGGAGGTGGTGTACAAGCACTTACGGTTACGACAATCTCGGCGCGTTCACTTTCGCAGCCGCCAACAGTCTGACTTACAAAGTAGCTTGTTTTTCCGGCTGTTTTGGTAGATGGTTTTGGAGCGGAAGCCAGTGGTGAACCGCTAGATGCGGCTGTATACCATTTTAAAGCGGTTCCTGTTGCAGTCAAAACTTCCTCCGGATCGCCAATCGTGTATGTTTTGTTAGCAACTGCTGGCTTCGCTGGTGGTGTGCAAGCACTTACTGTCACAACAATCTCGGCTCTCTCACTTTCGCAGCCGCCAACAGTTTGACTTACGAAATAACTCGTTGTTCCGGCAGTTTTAGTAGATGGTTTCGGTGCGGAAGCCAATGGTGAACCGCCTGATGCAGCTGTATACCATTTCAAAGCCGTTCCTGTTGCAGTCAAAACTTCCTCCGGATCGCCAATTGTGTATGTTTTGTTAGCAACTCCTGGCTTTGTAGGTGGCGTACAAGCACTTACTGTCACAACAATCTCGGCTCTTTCACTTTCGCAGCCACCAACAGTTTGACTTACGAAATAACTTGTTGTTCCGGCAGTTTTGGTAGATGGTTTCGGTGCGGAAGCCAATGGTGAACCGCCAGATGCGGCTGTATACCATTTTAAAGCGGTTCCTGTTGCAGTCAAAACCTCCTCAGGATCGCCTATTGTGTATGATTTATTAGCAACTCCTGGCTTCGCTGGTGGCGTACAAGCACTTACCGTAACTACAATTTCGGCACGCTCACTTTCGCATTCGTTGAAAGTTTGACTTACGAAATAACTGGTTTTTCCGGCTGTGGCGGTAGAAGGTTTTGGGGCAGAAGCCAAAGGTGAACCGCCTGTTGCCGCGGCATACCATTTCAGACCAGTTCCAGTGGCGGTGAGCGCTTCTTCCGGATCTCCGATAGTGAAATTTCTATCGGTCACAACTGGCTTAGCAGGCGGTGTACATGCCGTTTTTGTAACATTAACAACGATTTGGGCCCGGTCGCTTTCGCAGCCGCTTACGGTTTGGCTTACGAAATAGTTTTGGGTTCCTTCGGCTTTGGTATCGGGGACGGGGATGGTTGCTGATCCGGCGGCGCTGGTTACGGTGTCGTACCATTTCAGGCCTGTGCCGGTTGCGATTAATGCTACGGATTTGTCGCCCACTTCGTAAGCCACGGGTGATGTTACGGTTGGCTTTGCCGGAATCGCATTTATTTTGATTGAAGCGCTTTCAGAAGTTGCTATGGCTGGCACCAGTGATACGAAACCTATGACGCGTATTTTATATCCGTCACCACTAGCGGTTCCGTTTGGAATGGTTACCGAAATCGGGGAAGTAGCGGACGAGCCCAGATCTGTGGGCGCGGCAAACGAGCCGGAAGCGTCAGATAATTGAGCGGTGTAATTTGTCGGAGCTAAAAGAATGTCTTTTGCAGTAAACTTGACCGAAACGCTTCCGCCGGCACAGACCTCAACTGGGTCTACAGCATCCGTTTTGATTGTCTGGCCAAATGAATTTGCTACGCATAAAACCGCAGCCAGAATTGTAAAAATACTCTTTTTAATAAATGTTCTGTTCATGTATCTGTCTTAATATCTTTCCGCTAACCTGTTTGTCTGGTAAAGTTAGAGATATTTTTCAAATACACTTTCGACTCGATTAAGGAAGCTCGCTTTTCCTTTCAATAAGTGAACTATAGACTACATCTTGGATTTTCCGACGCGTGCGCTGCGTAGTAATAGCTGTGTTTTCAGGGTCCGGATTCACGCGGTTGGAAAGAAAAATAAATACCAGATCTTCTTCCGGATCGATCCAGACCATAGTTCCCGTAAAGCCCGTATGACCGAATGAATTCACAGACGCCTGTGGAGATACGTAAGAACTGTTTCCATCATTCGGTGCTTTGTCCCAGCCCAGGCCGCGGTGGTGGGATTCGTCATAAACCCTCGAAAAGAGCGGAACGGTCGCATTCTCGAAATATCTGCGTCCCGCATAATTTCCTTTCCAAAGGTTCATCTGGAACAAAATAGCAAGGTCGCGCGCCGTGCCGAAAAGTCCCGCATGTCCCGCAACGCCGCCCACAATGGCCGACATCTGGTCGTGCACAGTTCCCTGCAAAAGCTGGTTACGAAAACGGTAATCCTGCTCGGTAGGCGCAATTTGTTTTTCAGAAAAACGGCGCAGCGGATTGAAACCCAGATAAGCCAGGCCCAACGGTTCATAAATGTTGGCCGAAACAAAAATGTCGAGCGGCTGACCGGTCACTTTTTCAACGATCTTCTGCAATGTAAGGAAGCCAAGATCGCTGTACAGATAACCGTAACTTCCCGACCTGTCTTTGCGATTGTTCATCGGCGATTCCACCACCCATTTCCAAACCGAATCACGCATTGCGCCTTTGGCAAAAAGCTTTGGGGCAACTTGCAGATAATAGGATGTGTCCGCTTTGGAACTATAATATTCGGGAAGCAGGCCGCCTGCACTGGTTTTGGTCCTGTCCCAAAGCGGCGGATAAAACGAAACCAGGCCCGATCTGTGCAAAAGCAAATCCCTGACCGTGAAATTCTGCTTGTTGGTGCCCATCAATTCAGGCAAATAAGTGGATGCTTTTTGGTCCAGATCGATTTGTTTGCGGTCGTAAAGCAGCATAACAGCCTGCAATGTGGCCGACACTTTGGTCAGTGAGGCAAGGTCGTAAATGGTCTCCGAAGTCACACGGTCTGGTGTGCGGTAACTTAGGGCGCCGAATTGTTTGTCATAAATGATCTTTCCTTTTCTTGACACCAAAACCTCACACCCCGGAAAAACATGGTCATTCACGGCCGCTGTTGCCAGCTCATCGATCCGTTTCAGCGAACTGCCGTCCATACCCACGCTTTCAGGCGTTCCGAAGGCGATCCGGTTGATGGTAGTCGTGGTAACGCCGCTTCCCGCTTTGTATGAAAGTACAGAAACAGGAAGGCGGCCTTGTGATTTTAAGGCGCCGAAAATGATTTGCGGCACAATTTCCTGCTGATCCTTCCCATCCTGGCTTGCGCAGATCAGCGCATCGGTTTCAGGGAAAAACTGAATGCTGTAAGGCGTGCCGAACAAGCACAGGATCACTTTTTTGTTTTGTAATTTCAATTGATTTACAAAATCCACCATCCCCGTCGTAACGCCGTAATTGCTTTTGGGATTAGACGTTATGCCGTGCACATCTACGATTACTGTGTTATAATTAGACAAATAGCCAATCATTTCAGCGATCTGCGCCTGTGAAGTCGGTCCTTCGTAGAATGTGTAGGAACGCATCGGTTTGTAAGTCGAAAGCATTTTCTGGAACGCCACGCTGCTTCCATCCCCGATGCTTACAGAAGCCATTTTATCATCCATTACCGAGCCGATCGGCAGCAGATCATTGTTATTTTTAACAACCGTCACCGACGCCTCGCAAAGTTCGCGATAGAGTTCTTTGCTCTTTTCGGTGTTCAGGTCAGCGTAAAGATTATTGGTGTCAATGGGCTTGTACTGGCTCAATCCTGACCAGTATTTGGCCTGCAAAATGCGTTTTACCTTATCATCAATGATCTTTTCGCTGATCCTTTTGGAATCAATGGCGTCTTTAATCTTGGCAACGGTTTCGGCAATGCTTTCTGGATAAAGGAGAATGTCGTTTCCGGCGATCAATGCTTTTAGATTCACTTCTGCTGCCTTTCCGGTTTTCAAAACGCCTCGCATGTTCATGGCGTCCGTAAAAACCAACCCGCGGAAGCCCAGATCCTTGCGCAAAAGACCGGTAACCACTTTGTCAGACAGTGAGCTGGCCAGATTTGGGGTGCTGTCCAATGCCGGAATGAACAAATGACCATTCAAAACGCCCATCAGACTGTCGGCGATCATCGCGCGGTAAGGATAGAGATCCGTTTCGGTAAGCTGGTCTATGGAATGCGTGAGAACGGGCAACGTAAAATGTGAATCCGCATCCGTATCGCCGTGGCCGGGGAAATGCTTGGCAGTGGCAATGATCTTGTTATGCTGCAAACCTTTCATATAAGCGATCGCCTTGCGCGTCACATTATCGCGGTCCTCGCCAAAGGAACGAATGCCGATCACAGGGTTGCCCGGATTGCTGTTAATGTCCGAAACGGGCGCAAAGTTGATCTGTATACCCAAACGGCTGCATTGACGGGCAATGTCGCTCCCCATTCTGTAAACGAGTGCGTCGTCCTGGATCGAGCCAAGCACCATTTGTTTTGGAAAAGAAATCGTGCTGTCGAGGCGCATACCCAGGCCCCATTCACCGTCGATGCCGATAAATAACGGAATGTTGGAATGCGATTGATAGCGGTTTGTGAGCTGCGCTTGTCCTACCGGGCCGCCCTGGAAGAAGATCAGTCCACCGATATGGAAGTCGCTGATCAGCCTGTCAATGTATTTATAATGTGATTCGTCGCGATTCGAGAATGTGGCCACCATGAGAAGCTGGCCGATTTTCTGTTCAATCGTCAAAGAGTTTAATGTGCTGTCAACCCACTCGTTTTCAGGCAGAACGAGCACCGGGTCAAGCCTTTTCCTGGCTTTTTTCGCAGGTTGCTTCACAGTTTCCGGCAATGCGGTAACGGGTTCTGTAAAAACGCGTATGCGCTTCCAGGCAACGGAAACCATTGAGGTTAAAATGACCAGAACGACCACACTTACAACTAAACGAAACCGGCTTAACAACCAATTTTTCATACTCCGAACTACTGATTTTAAAGAGGGAATGTTAGGTTACCTGAATTTTGCACTGCTCAATTGAATTTATCAAAGGTTACAATTATAACAAATTGCGGTCGGAATAAATCCGAAAAAAAGTTGTTTTAATGCAATTCTAATATTTAATGCGTGCGGATTCTGACTTTCGATTTCACGTCAAAGCAAACATCACCGCGTCAGGCTCCTGAAAATTTCTTCGAGCGAATCGCCCGTTTTTCGAAGCTCATCTAATGTGCTGTCGCTCACCACTTTTCCCTTATTAATAATGATCACGCGATCACATAATGCTTCAACTTCCTGCATAATGTGGGTTGAAAAAAGCACCGTTTTGTCCTTCCCGGCATTACGGATCACTTCGCGAATTTCCTGTATCTGATTGGGATCCAGGCCCGTAGTCGGTTCGTCGAGGATCAGCACGGATGGATTATGCAAAAATGACTGCGCAAGTCCCACACGTTGCCGGTAACCTTTGGAAAGCTGCCCGATCTTCTTGCGCTTCTCTGCTTCGAGGCCGCACAAGGCAATGACCTCGTCTACCCGCGTCCGCAATTCGGCGGACTTCATGCCATACAATTTTCCTGAAAATAGCAGGAACTCGCTCACATACATATCAAGGTAAAGCGGGTTGTGCTCTGGCAAATATCCTATTGTCCTGCGCGCTGGCATTGGCTCCTCAGACACGTCATAATCAGACACTTTCGCCGATCCTTCCGAAGCTTTCAGGTAGCCCGTCAATATCTTCATCGTCGTCGATTTCCCCGCCCCGTTCGGTCCCAGGAACCCCACGATCTCTCCTTTCTTCAAACTAAAAGATATCCCATCAATCGCACGCTGCGTCCCGTAGAGTTTGGTTAGGTTGGTGACTTGGATGGACATTTTTTAATGTTGAATGAGTGAATGAGTGAATGACTGAATGTGATTTTATTCAGTCATTCACTCATTCAAAATTAATTCCTATACCTTCAAAAATAGCTTATTCCGGAACAAAAGATACATAAATGCCCATTGAACCATGATATAAGCGATGACTTCTCCTACGGCTTCGATGGTGTGGGGGAAGTAACTGAGTATGCCGCCAAAAAGTGCCTGGGCTGTGTAATTGAAGTTGATAAAGCTTCCTACCATGTAAATCACGATCGAATTCATCCCGATGACGACAAAGAACAATGTCCATTTACGGTAATTCAGCACGTCCACGATCCAGTAAAACAAGGCCAGCAGCAATGTACTGAACCCGCCGGCACAAAGCACGAACGAACTCGTCCACAGATTCTTGTTAATCGGGAAAAAGTAATCCCAAACGACGCATACGAGCAGGCTGATAATGCCCGCAAAAACCAGGTAAATGACTTTCGTGTTTTTTGAAATAATTTCTTCACTTGTCCGCAAAAGCTCACCCGCAAAAATCCCCATTAACCCAGTCGCAATGGCGGGAATGGTAGAAACCAGGCCCTCAGGATCGTGTATCGTCAAGTGCAACCGTCCCGGAATGATCATTTTATCAATGTAGCTGGCCGGATTGCATTCAATAGTGAGCAAGCCGGCGCCGCAGCCCGGGACCGGATAAAATTTCATAAACAGATAGTAACCGATCAAAATAGCTGCGAACCAGATCCAGCGCGTCCTTTTTTCGGTGTATAAATAAATGATCTGAGCAAACATTCCCGCAAGCCCGATCCGCGCCAGGACGCTTGGGTACCGCATGTTTTCCCATTCGGTTTGGAATAAACCATTGTTGTAAATGACGCCCAGTAAAGCCAGTGTCAGTCCGCGCTGAACAACTTTTTTGATCAGTTCGGAAGGCGGGACGCCTTTTTCCAGCCGGCTGCCCAGAGAAAATGGGGCGGAAACGCCAGCCATGAAAAGAAATGTTGGAAAGATCAGGTCATAGGCGCGGAAACCGTTCCAGTCGGGGTGGGTGAATTGATGCGCCATAAAAATCGCCCAGGACCAGCCGGTTACTTTTGCGAGCACTGCGAAGATTTCTTCGCCTCCTGAGATCCAAAACATGTCAAAACCACGCAATGTATCCAGGGATAACAACCTCTGCGGCGCAGGACTATCTTTCATTTGATAAAGAAGGGTAAGGAGAAATAAAATTTGGTAAAAAGGGCATAGTTTGGAATAAAATGTACTGGTACTTACTGTAAAGATTGCAAAAAATACTATTTATACTTTCGGGCAAAACTACATTTATTTGAAAATACATATAAGTCTTGTGCAGGATTATATATCAAAGCTCCGGCCTTGCGTTATAAGCATCAATATTTTCAACCCATTCATTCACCCCATGAAAAAAATATTAATGCTGGGCCTTGTGGCCGTAACGCTGTTTTTCACCGGCTGTGCCACTTCCAACACCGGAAATAACAACGATAACGACGAAGATTACCGCAGTGAAGAACCCGTTACCAACAGCAAACTCAACAACCGTCGCCTCGAAAAGAACCTCGACCGCTTCGCCGAAGAGCTCAATCTCAGCAAACGCCAGCAAAAACAATTAAAGAAAATCGACCGCCGCTACGCCCGCATGGACCGCAAACTGTCCAGAAACGACGAAGCCAAACGCCGCGATCACAAACGCCTAGCCGAAGAAAAAAGACAAGAAATCATAGAAGTCCTCACCCCCGAGCAACAGCAAACATTGCAGGCTTTGGCCAAGAAGGGGAGGTTCAGCTTGGATCAGATTTTCGGGAAATAATACTCAAATCCTTAATTATTATGGTTTTTGGGGATTTGAATCCGTAATTATTATAGTTTTTAGGGATTTGAATCCCAAAATATTATGGTTTTAAGGATTTGGTTATCGCAACCCCTCCAGCCAGGCCTCAACCGTAGGACCGGTCATATCGAACAAGATTCCGGGCAAAAGGCCCAAAAGAATAGTCAATAAAACCAGGGGAAGCAGCATCGCTGTTTCCCTTTTTGTTAGGTCGGAGAGGACGTGGAGGCTGCCGTTTTTGTACCAGAATGCGCCGAAGAACATGCGCTGGTAGGTCCAAAGGAAATAGGCGGCGGCCAATACAATGCCTAATGTGGATAATGCGGGGATCCAGACGGGCAATGCTTCGGACTGGAAGGCGCCCATCAAGGTGAAAAGTTCTCCTACAAAACCTGAGAACCCGGGAAGCCCCAATGATGCGAAAAACGCGATGCCGGTGATAATGGTGTATTGCGGCATGACGGCGATGAGGCCGCGGTAATGGTCGATGCGGCGGTCGTGGGTGCGGTCGTAAACCACGCCGGTAAGTATAAAGAGCATCGCGGAAAGAACGCCGTGACTGACCATCTGGTAAATGGCGCCATTAATGCCTTCGGCCGTGAATGCGGCAATGCCGAGCAATACAAATCCCATGTGAGAGACCGAGGAATAGGCGATCATTTTCTTCAAATCGGTTTGTCCTAACGCATTGAATCCACCGTAAATGATGGAAATCATGCCCAATGTGGCCAACGGAACGGCACTATACTGTGCCTCGAACGGGAAGAATCCATCCACGATCCGGATAAAACCGTAACCGCCGATTTTCAAAAGAATCCCAGCCAGCACGACCGAAATAGGCGTTGGCGCTTCCACGTGAGCATCGGGCAGCCAGGTGTGGACGGGAACGACAGGCAATTTCACCGCAAATCCAATGAACAGGAACCAGAATGCGAGCAGACGCAACGGAATGTTGCCGATCAGATATTCGGAAGCGGTGCTGAGCAGTGAGCCGGGAATGTAGTTGTTGGGATCGGCGAGATAGGCGAACCGGAAAGTGTGGACAAGCTGCTCAGGCGCGATTTTGCCGTCGATAAGCCATTGCTGCACCTGTAAAATAAGGTCGGGATGAATGGGATCTTCCAGGCCTAAAATGCCCACGACTCTGGCCGTTTCCAGCGGATCGATCACCGACAAGTACAGCGCGATCATTACAATCAGAATGAGTAATGAGCCGAAGAATGTGTAAATAAAGAATTTCAATGCAGCATATTCACGCCTCGGACCGCCCCATAAGCCAATGAGAAAATACATGGGCAGCAGCATGAATTCGAAAAACAGGTAAAAAAGGAAGAAGTCCTGCGCCAGAAAACAGCCGATTACGCTGCCTGTGAGTAATAAATACAATGCAAAATATGCCCTTGATTTTTGAATAACATTCCACGAACTGATCACCCCTACAAAAAGCACGATCACGGCCAGCAGCACAAGCGGAAAGCTGATGCCGTCCACGGCAAGCGCATAATCAATCGAAACCACACCCAATGCGCCGATCGGCAAGGTGATCCAGTCGGTAACTTCGCTGAGCTGGTGACCGGGATTTTGATTGTCAAAAGAAATATATAACAGCACCGAAATGATGACTTCCAAAGCCAGCGCAATCGATGCGATGATCCGGAAGTTTTCGGGTTTTTTGGCCGGCCATACAGCCACAGCGGCTGCGCCCAGCAATGGAATGGCAATTAGTAATGTCAGTATATGATCAATCATTCAGCATTAAGTTAAAAATCATGGCCGGTGCGTTGCTTTACAGGATTACCAGCCACAATATCAATAAAAACACGCCCATGGCAGTCACAATGAAATAAGACTGGATCTTGCCATTTTGTAAATTACGGACTGCCTGCCCGCCGGATTTAATCGAAAAGACCAGCAGATTCACCCCGCCATCCACAAAAAACCGATCGAACCAGCCGATGAGGTGACCCAGGACAACGCTTACTTTGGCGAGCCGGTCAACAAACGAGTCGATGACGCGCTTTTCGAATATTTTCAAATATTTGGTAATGAATGCAAACGGAATGATGAAATATTGGGTGTTGGAATAGTCCCTTAGCCAAACTAGTTTTTGCAGCGCATTCGGAGCATTAACAGCATTTACCGTATTGATACTGAATGGGTTTTCTGATTTAATTTCTCTGTAAGCCAAGAAAATGGAAACGAAAGTTGTCAAACTGGCCACAATCGGAACCCAGACTAAATGCGCTTCTGAGTGTTGTCCTATGAATGATAAAAACCAGCCAGCCGCGTCAAAAGGATTCCAGGAGAACCAGATGAAAACGGATAGAATTGCCAAAACCGCCATCGGAAGCCACATAATGGCTGGCGATTCATGCGGGTGAATGCGTATGGCATCAAATCTGTTTTGACCAAAAAACACCAGCCAGATCTGCCTTGTCATATAATATGCTGTCAGGCCCGCGGAAAGGATCACAACAATGGGGAAAATATAAAACAGTGCGCCCAATTCTCCTGCCCACAAAAAACCTTCGGTAATGATCGCGTCTTTGGATAAAAAACCTGAAAAAAACGGCAAACCGGCCAATGCTGCGGCACATACCGAAAAACAAATGAATGTAACCGGTAATGCTTTGCTCAAGCCGCCCATTGTGCGCATATCCTGCAAATCAAAATCAGAACCAAGGTCGGCCGGTGTTACGGCGTGAATGACTGAACCGGCTGAAAGGAATAATCCAGCTTTGAAAAATGCATGCGTGGCCAGATGGAACAGGGCAGTTTGCCAGCTCCCGAAACCCACTGCAATGACCATTAATCCAAGTTGTGACATCGTGGAATAAGCCAAAACGCGCTTGATATCCCAAACCTGAGTGGCCTTAACAGCCCCGATAAGCATGGTTATGGTGCCAATGATCGTGATAACCAGCTTTGCATCGAATGTGAGCAGGAAAGAAATTCTTGCCAATAAAAAAATCCCCGCAGCAACCATTGTGGCCGCGTGGATAAGAGCGGAAACAGGCGTAGGACCTTCCATTGCATCCGGTAGCCAGCCCGAAAGCGGAAATTGCGCCGATTTTCCCATGCAGCCGCCGAAAAGGCAAAGGCCGATGGCGGTCAGGATTCCAGGGTTTAGCGAGTCAATTTTCAGGGAGAGCACCTCAAAGTCGGTAGAACCAATATAGTAAAACAGCATTAAAATGCCCGTCAGGAATGCTGCGTCACCGATCCGGTTGAGCACAAACGCCTTTTGCGCAGCCCAAACGGCCCTGGGTTTGAAATACCAAAAACCAATGAGCAGATAAGAAGAAAGCCCCACCAATTCCCAGAAAATGTACATCACCAGCAAACTGCCCGAAAGCACAATGCCGATCATGGAAAACAGAAAGAGCTGAATGAATGCGAAATAGCGATGTAAATTATTGTCACCGTGGAGGTAAGCCGTGGAATATAGCTGCACAAGCAATGCGACAAAGTGCACGATCACGAGCATTATGCAGGTTAATGCATCAAAACGGAATGGAATGTCAATGGAAGTGCTGCCAATTGTGAGCCAGTGAAAACTGACGACGTGTAATGATTGCGGATCTGCGTATAAAAAACTGATTATCAGTCCGGCAGCGGTTATGCATGCTCCCGCGAAACCTGCTGCTTTATTAAAACTTTTTCCAGCTAGCCAGAGCAAAAGAAAACCCAAAAATGGCAATCCCAACAGCAGACAAGCAGGTAAAAAGTATGCAGAATCGGGCATAGATGCGGGAATTCGTTTGTTTCGGCAAATATCCTGAATTCGCGGCCGAATTCAAACAATGCTAGATGTCTTTCTCAATCTCCTCAACTTTGCCTGGTCCGTGGATCACTTCGAGCAGTTCTTTGAGGTCGTAAGTGGAGCGGTTGTAGGAGTTACCAAGCACAATAATCACCGCCTCGTCTTCCGGGCAAACCCACAGCATGGTGTTATAACCTTTCCACCAGCCGCCATGGTAAATGAAGCGCGGTGTGTTGTCCTCTTTCGTATGCATACGGAAGCCATAACCATAATTCCGGATGCCGGCGCGCTCGAAACTGCGAGGTTTGAATGCTTCGTCAAGGAGTTTTTTGTCTAATAATAAGCCTTGGGTCAGCCCATTATAAAATCTATAAATGTCACCCGTTGTGGAATACAGCCCTTTATCCCCGACCACATCGTCGTAATAATCCTTTTCCAGTTTGCGCCCGAACTGGTGTCCATCCGTCCTGAATTGCACAGCCGCACTGGAGGTGTCGGTTACCAGGAATGTGTTCATCATGCCGAGGGGCGCAAAAATCTGGTCGTACAGATAAGTGCCGAAATTTTCGCCTGATACTTTTTCAACAATGGCGGCCAGCACGCAGTAATTTGTGTTGCAATAATTAAATGATCTTCCCGGGCGGTTGTAAGGCGTAGGAGTAGGGACGACTTTGGCATACCAGTCCATAATATCCAGATTATCAGGATACTTTTTGCCATGGCGCACGCTATCATCAAAAGAATAAATGTAATTGGGAAGTCCGCTGCGGTGGCTTAGAAGCATATCCACTTTCACGCCGTGATAAGGGAAATCAGGAAAAAACCGCTGCACCGAATCATCCAGGCTAACACGTCCTTCCTGCACAAGTTTAAGGACGGCAATGGCCGTAAATGGCTTCGAAAGCGAGGCAAGCTGAAACCTCGAATCGCTGGTCAATGTATCCTTCTTTTTTAGATGGGCAAAACCAAAGGAATCCTGATAAAGCACTTTCCCTTTCTGAACAATGAGCACATTACCATTGAATCCAGCCCTTTTTTTACGCCTGAAAATATCTTCAATTTTGGCAATTTTTGCCGCCGTGGCTGCATCCGGATTTTTTACAGGAACAGGGTCCAGTTTGGAGACCATCTTGCCATCGACCAAAATTTCTTCCGGTCCCGACTTCTTTTTCCGCACCAATCCCCAAGAAATGACGAGGATAACCAGGACAGCTAATGCCGCCCACCACACTTTCGGCTGCACTTTTTTCAACATAGGCTTCAAGCCATTTATTTTCATCAGAACGTCGCTTTCCTAACGATGAATCGCAGGCAATTTTTATACTTAAGCAACACAAATTAAGCGCACAATATTTTACGGAACTAATACTTTCGCATGTTCTTTAATGCCATTTTTTTGATAACATAATAAATACAAACCCGGCGAAAGTGCCTGAGCCGGAATTAAATCAACGGATCCCGGCGTATTAAATTCATGTTTGGTGACTATACGTAAACCAGCGAAACTGGTGAGTTCTAATGATTCCGGATCTATGTTTTGCCCAAAAACGCAGATTTTCAAAGCAGAGGCCGGGTTAGGAGCAACATAAAAGGAGGCGGTTTCTGATTGAACATTAACATCCGCCTGAGCCGAAAACACAATGCTGCCATCCGTGTCCGTCATGCAAAGCCTGTAATAGTTGGTTCCGGCGGCAGGCATTTCATCCAAAAATTCGTAACGCGTCCTGCCCTGCGTCTCGCCACTTGCAGCCAGCCGTGCGATTTCTGTGAATGTGTTAAAGTCGTTGCTGCGCTCGATGCGGAATTCCTTGCTGTTCTTTTCCCGGGTTGTTTCCCAGGAAAGTAGCGCTTTGCCTTCTTTTACGGTTGCTCTAAAAAATGTGAGATAAACCGGCAGGATAATTGCCAGCACATCTCCGTTCACAATGATCTCATCGAACCATAATGTGCCGTAAATGCTCGTTGGGCCGTAACTGTAAACGCGGAAGGTAAATATGTTCTCCGAAAGGTTATTAAACCCCGCTGGGACCGTAAATGTGTAGAATTGGCTCGGATTAACCAATGTAGACGCCGTAAGGTCGGAGGAGAAGCCATCCATGCTCGTTCGAATCTTGAATTGTTTTGGACCGTCGGGCGAGCGCCTTAACCTCAGGGAAATGCTGTTAATATTGTATTTAAATGATTTGGCAATAAATGCAAACTCCATATAGCGGCCAGCCGAGAAGGAATTAGGCCAGGGCCGCACTACATAAGCCGCTACCATCGCGCCGCCAAGCCCGTAACCGCCATTGAGCGCATTGGTGTTCCCGCCACCCGCCAGCACGGCATCAATAGGCACGAAGTTGGCATGGTTGGAAACGCCGCTCTGGGTATTATCCATCGACCATTTGATTTTGAATGCTTCCTGGGCAGAGCCGTTTGAAACAAAAAACAGCATCATTGACCAGGTCAAAATGATGCTGTTTCGAAAAGAATTGAAGTCCGTTTTCAAGTGCGTGAAATTTAAGATTTACAGTATTTACTTTATTGATACGGTAAATCTTGAAAAGGTCACGCGGGGGCAGAGATTTTTTCGATGTGAATTTAAAAGCCTGTCAAAAAATTGTAGTTGCAATTACTGCAAATACCTCCCCAATAATCAAGAACAAATTGCTTTCGACGCTGAAAGACAAGTAAATATAATAGGAATACCGTTGGTTCACTCAGACTAACCCTTCATTCATTACATCATCCAAAGTCTAATTCGCCACTCCAAATTACAACCCGTAATCCGGATTGCTCGGACCTAGCTGAAACAATGAACACAAACAATTTTTAAGATGCTTATGAACATTTAAACACTATAATATTATGAAAAAGATTTTTCTATCAGCTATCGCTATTTATCTTCTTGCATTAGGAGATTCCAATGCCCAGCTTCTACAGGATTCTCATGGGGATCCCTGCGCAAACTGCGTTCCTTCCGGATGGACAATATCAGCATACCAACCTAGCATTTCTAATATCAAGTACTTGGGGGGAAACACTTCGGCAGGCACTACCTGGAATCCCGCTATCTTACCTCCACCAACTTTTGATGCTTGTCTTGACCCTTTGGCAAATGGGTTTCTTACAATTATGGCTAACTACTTGGGCACCGCGGTGGCTCAAACAACAATCAGTAATCTGACACCCGGGCGGAAGTATAAAATACACTACAATGTGATCTCATTAAGAGTCGGCAATCTAGGCTTTGGTACGCAAGCGAAGCTAGGTCTTGTCTCTGGAGGTTCGGGAATAAACGTAACCAAGTTTCAACCAGGCGGTGGGCCAGGATTTAGTAATGTCAGCACTTGGATTCCCCAGGTTCTGGAGTTTACAGCAACAGGAACCAGTGCAGTCGTAGCCTTTTCGGGAGAAGGCGGACAACTGACGGGTTACCTGGGCCTGGATATCGGACAAAGTGCAATTAACGCATGTGACGCCGGTTTATCCCAAGTAGCGTTAATACAACCCATTAATAAGGGAACGAATAAGTGTCCTCAGGCCACTGTCAATCTGAATGATTTTGTTGTTGCTGGTACTCCGCCATGTCCGTCATGTGTTGTGGTTTGGCAGCAATCCCAGTATCATAGCGAACCTCTAAATTTAACTGATGCGCATATTGCTGCTGCGGGGGATGGGCAGTATTTTGCTTTTTGGTATGATAAGCACAATTCGTGCTTTAATACGGACCTCTCTACCTCATTGGTTACCGTTCAAATAAGCGATTGCCCCGACCTGAGTCCTTCTCTGGATATCAATGCAATAGTTGTTACTGAGGCAAGCAAGGATTTTGTGGTTAACCTTTTTGAAAACAGTGGCGTACCTACTTCTGGAACTGTCACATTTCGTATAAACAAAGTTGGAGGATTTAAAATAACTTATCCAACTGTGAGTGGTGTCTCTGATGTATTTCAAGGAGGTACACCTAACCAAAATAGTAACTGGACATTTTCAGAAAGTGCCAGTTATATCACCGCGTCTTCCACAACACCCATTCCTGCAAAAGGAAAAGCGGTTGTTGGTTTCAAGATAAAGCCAAATGAAGAAGTCACACCCGGTACTGGCCAGAACATAAAAGCAACACTTATTGGTAAGACAGGTGGTGATAAAGATTCGCGCAACAACGCGGTAGTAACCTCTATTTCCACAAATTAAGGCCTGTCTATAAAAAGATCCACTTCATATGTTAATTCATTGAATAACAATGGGTTAATGTGTAGGTCAATGTAGTAATATTCAATTTTTAGGTCTATCCTTTAATTCAAAATGAACAATGAAAATCAAAACACTTTTACTTGGTAGTCTAATAGCCTCTTGCACCTGCATTTTCAATTTTGCACATGCACAGGATATCGGCATAAATATTACGCCTTTACAATCATCAATTCTCAACTACGAGACAGGCGCAATTGACGTGACGATATGCAATGATGATCCGGATCCGATAACTGCTCCTGCTAATAGAATACGACCACTAATAAGCTTTTCAGAGAATCTAACAATTACTGAGGTCGTAAATACTGATGGAACTCCCGTAAGCGATTTTACAATCCTCTCACTGGAGAATATTCCGGGCAGCCATTCGGTTCGTTTACTGTACAACCCTACCCTTGAAAATGCAACTTGTATTAGTTTTCATATTCGGTTTACTGGAAATAAGGTCGGTAACGGGATTATAGTGGCAAACCTTGGTTTTGCAGATCCAGGCCAAACTCCGGGAAACGACACTGGTAATGACAATAGCACAACAACCACACCTGTCGAGGTAAACCTCCCGGTAACGCTAAAAGAATTCAATGCTTCAAGCGAAGGGAAAACTGCATCATTGACCTGGGCCACAACCGAAGAAACCAACAGCGACCGCTTCGATGTGCAGCGTAGTTTTGATGGAAAAGAATGGAAAACAATTCAGACAGTGGCTGCAACGGGTGAAAGTAAAGCGCAGGTCGACTATGCTGCGGTTGATAATGATCCACTAGAGGGTGATAACTTTTATCGTTTGCATATGATTGACAAAGATGGAACAAGCGCTTATAGCCGGATTCGTAATGTTAAGTTTGAGGGTGTTGCTACCTACACGTACCCTAATCCTGTTTCGGAGGAATTGACAATTCAAGCTGCTGATTGGAGCAAGATTTCGAAAGTGAAGATTGTCGGTTCTGATGGAAAAGAAGTTTATCGTTCAGCTGGTAAGCCCTCGTCAAAAGTGAATGTGAAGGGTATGCCGAAGGGAGTTTATGTGGTACAATTGACAAACACGAATGGGTCGGAAACCACCTATAAAATCGTGGTTAATTAATAATTTTAAACAGTAACCTATCCTCGAACATCGGCCAAACTCAATAGCGTTAGCTACAAAATTGAGTTTGGCCGAATAGTTATCTGATCTTACCCCCTCCTTACTTTCATCGTCTTTATAGGATAGATTACCAAAAACCTTCAAAATATTATTAAAACTCTGCGCTCTTCGGGTAACGCGGGAATGGGATCACATCCCTAATGTTGCTCATGCCCGTCACAAACAGCACCAGACGCTCGAATCCAAGTCCGAAACCGGAGTGCGGTGCGGTTCCGAATTTACGTGTTTCGAGATACCACCACAGGTTTTCAGGATCAATGCCCACTTCTTTCACGCGACCCAGCAGTTTATCGTAATCCTCTTCACGCTGACTTCCGCCGATGATTTCGCCGATGCCCGGGAATAAAACGTCCATCGCACGCACCGTTTTTCCATCCTCGTCCAGTTTCATGTAGAACGACTTGATTTCCTTCGGATAGTTGGTAAGAATAACGGGTTTTTTGAAGTGTTTTTCCACCAAATAACGCTCGTGCTCGCTGGAAAGGTCGATTCCCCAGCCGACTGGATATTGGAATTTTTTTTCTTTATGTGGTTTTGATTTTAATAAAATCTCAATGGCCTCTGTGTAAGTAAGGCGCTCGAAAGGATTATCCACCACGAAACTTAGTTTTTCAAGCAGCGGGATCGAGCGCTCGTTTTGCGGCTTGTTCTTATCTTCTTCTGCAAGCCTGTTTTGCAAGAAATTCAGATCGTCCTTGCAATGGATCAATGCATAAGTGATCACTTTTTTTACGAAATCCTCCGCCAGGTTCATATTATCTTCCAGCTCGAAAAACGCCATTTCAGGCTCAATCATCCAAAATTCGGCCAAATGGCGAGTCGTATTGGAATTCTCAGCACGGAATGTTGGCCCGAATGTATAAATTTTGGAAAGCGCCATCGCACCCAGCTCGCCTTCAAGCTGGCCCGAAACCGTCAGGTTGGCCTCTCTTCCGAAGAAATCCTCCTTAAAATTGATTGCTCCTTCTTCGGTTCTTGGCAACTTATTGAGATCCAATGTCGTAACCCGGAACATTTCACCTGCACCTTCCGCATCCGAAGCCGTAATAACGGGCGTGTGCAGATAGAAAAATCCACCATCATTGAAATACTGATGCACCGCAAAAGCCAATGCATGGCGAATGCGCAGGATTGCGCTGAAAGTGTTGGTACGAGGGCGCAAATGCGCTATTTCGCGTAAAAATTCGAGTGAATGCTTTTTAGGCTGCAATGGAAAAGACTCCGGATCAGCCGTCCCGTAAACCAGAATGTCGTCGATCTTCACCTCGACAGCCTGACCAGAACCTTGTGATTCAACAAGTTGACCAGTGATTTTAAGGCAAGAACCGGTGGTAACCGTGCTCAGCAGTTCAGCAGAAAACTGGCCGGGCTCAGCCACGGCCTGAATATTATGAATGGTGGAACCGTCATTCAACGCAATGAAAATCGCGTTTTTGCTCTCACGTTTTGTCCTGACCCATCCTTTTACTGTAACGGACTGGTTTTCAGGAGAAGTCTGTAAAATGTCTTTAATCTGCAGCGGTCCCATTTTCTTTTTGGTTCAATCTTATATTTACTGAATGCTTGTGAATCCGGCTTTCCGAATGAGGCGCAAAATTACAAATTACCCTACGAAAACCTATTCCGCGCGCCTAACTTACTTTTCTGCGGGAACTGACTCTTGTGCAGACTGGTTTTCAGCGTAATTTTGTCAGTTACATCCGGATTAAAGACACTCTGCCTTGAATAATCGAATCGCACTCATATTATCTGTAGTATTTCACCCGCTGATCCTCACTACTTATTTGTTCGCCCTCTTGTTTATCATTACCCCTGATCTGGTCGGCGTGAGTGCTTTTGAGCTGCCGGCATTGGGTAGCTTGCTGTTGCTTTTGTTCCTGAACACCTTCATTGCGCCTGCATTGGTCGTTTATTATTTCCAAAAAATGGGCATTATCAGCACCATGCACGTCGATGACCTCGCAGAGCGCAGGCTGCCGTATCTGGCCTGCATCATTATCTATGGCATTGCCACTTATCTTTTCGGCTGGAAATTGCAACCCATCGCCGAACTCGCCCCGCAAATTGCGATCATTCTTGGTGCGGCCACGATTTCGTTGCTTATTGTTACTGTTGTTAGTCTGTTTTGGAAAATCAGCGCCCACGCAACCGGCATAGGCGGTTCCCTGGGCATGCTTACCGGCCTGCTCATCCGCCACGACGAAGCGCAACTGCTTATTCCACTGATATGCACAGTCCTGATCGCCGGCTGGCTGCTCAGTGCGAGGCTGCATTTGAATGCACACACACCCGCTCAGATTCTGGTCGGCGTTATTTGCGGTGTTTTTGTGAGTAGCCTCACCGTCTATTTTTTCTTTTGACAAAAAACACTTCACAGCCATGTACCAGCACATTATTTTCGAAAACGCACATGGCATCGCCAGGATCACGCTGAACCGGCCGCAGGTTTACCATGCATTAAGCCCTGCATTGATCAACGAAATTACCATTGCCGTTAAAGCAGCCGAAAGCGATGAATCCGTTCGCGTCATCATCATCACCGGCGAGGGCGACAAGGCATTTTGTTCCGGCGCAGATTTGAAAGAAACCGCAGGCTCAGGGCAGGGTGCCGATGAGATTTTGCGGGAATATTACAACCCTATGATCCAGGCCATCCGCAACATTCCAAAGCCCGTGATTTGCAGACTCAACGGTCTGGCAGTAGGAGCGGGGTGCTCGCTCGCGCTGGCCTGCGACGTCGTCATCGCGCGTGAAGACACTTATTTAAGCTTATTATTTGTGCAAATCGGCCTCATACCCGACGCCGGCGCCACATTCTTCCTGCCTCGATTGGTCGGCGCCGCACGCGCTTTCGACATCGCATCCACCGGCAGAAAAGTCTACGCCCCGGAAGCCGCCAGCATCGGCCTCATCAGCAGATGCGTGCCGGCAGACGAGCTTGACGCAGAAATCGAGAGGACCGCTGCTTACTACCGCAATGCACCCACGCAAGCCATCGGCGCCATGAAGCTCGTCATGAACGAATCTTTTCATTCCAATCTGGCTCAAATGCAGCAACACGAGCTCGAAAACCAGGAAGGATTATTCAAAACCCACGATGCCCAGGAAGGAATTTCTTCATTTTTGCAAAAGAAAAAGCCTGATTTTCAGGGTAAATAAAATTCTGCAAAATTTTTTTCAGCATTTTTTGCAATCTACTATTGCTCCAAGCGCCTCCATTTCCTATCTTTGCACTCCAATTAAGGAATTGGTTGCGTAGCTCAATTGGATAGAGCACCTGACTACGGATCAGGAGGTTTGGGGTTCGAATCCCTACGTGACCACTTAGTTCAATACTAAAAAGCATCAAAAGGCCTGTAAATCAATGATTTACGGGCCTTTTTTTTTGTCAAAAAACACCAAAAAATACAGGTTTTCGCAGTGTTTTGGTGAGCATTTGGTGAGCAAGCAAAAGGGACAGAAAAAGTGCTCACCAGAATCGTCGTAAATGACTGTATCATACCTGTTTACGGCGTAAACATCTTGATTTTTGGGTGGTTGCAATCGTAGTTTTATCAACCATTAAAACAGATTGCTATGTTGACAAACAGGTTTTCGATGCTTTTTTATCTTAAGAAAAGAAGCAACTTCGTATCCGGCTCGCTGCCCATTTACATTCGGGTTTCGATTGGAAGTGAAAGATTTGAGCTGGCTACAAAGCGGGAATGCGAGCCGGAAAAGTGGAATGCAGCTGCTGGCAGGAAGAACGGAACGCGGGAAGACACAAGGTTGCTCAATGCCTACCTTGATACCTTCCAGGCAAAAGTTTATGAGGCGCACCGGCAATTAATGGCCACAGGTAACGAAATTACGATTGAAGCCTTGAAAGCATCGGTCACGGGAGTTGCTGAAAAGAAGATCATGTTTCTCGAACAGTTCGCAAAGCATAACGCCCGGCTTGTCGAATTGAAAGGCACCGACTATGCGCATGGTACTATCTTGCGGTACAATACTTCGTACCAGCACACCAAGGAATATATCAAATGGAAATTCAAGTCAGAGGACATTGAGATTGAAAAACTGAATTACGAATTCATCACTGACTTTGAATTCTGGCTTAAAACCCAAAAGAAGTGCGGGCATAACACCACCATGCGCTATCTGGGATACTGCAAGAAAATTGTTCTCGGCCTGATCAAAACGGGATCGTTGCCCAGAGATCCATTCTTTGGGTACAAGGTGCATAAGAAGGAAACGAACCGTGCAGCCCTCACAGAAAAGGAACTTAAAGTGATAGCCAATAAAATATTCCCATCTGCCAGGCTCTCACAAGTGCGGGATATTTTTCTTTTTAGCTGCTACACCGGATTGTCGTATGTGGATGTGCAGAAACTCACCCGTTCGGAAATTACGATCGGGCAGGATGGCGAGCAATGGCTGATCATCAACCGGCAAAAAACAGATTCTCAGTCCAGAGTATTACTCTTGCCCGTGCCTTTGCAGATTATCGC
Organism: Dyadobacter sp. CY327; assembly: GCF_021390415.1. Classification (NCBI taxonomy): domain Bacteria; kingdom Pseudomonadati; phylum Bacteroidota; class Cytophagia; order Cytophagales; family Spirosomataceae; genus Dyadobacter; species Dyadobacter sp. CY327. Next base: position 499,083 of record NZ_JAJUXJ010000001.1, read on the forward strand.
CAAATACGAGGATGAACCGCAATGCGAGATTAGTGGCAAGCTACTCCCTGTATCGAGCAATCAAAAAATGAATGCTTATTTGAAAGAAATCGCTGCGGTTTGTGGGATTGACCGGAATATCTCGTTTCACATTGCCCGGCACACATTTGCGACTACGGTTACGCTCTCAAATGGAGTTCCGATGGAGAGCGTGTCAAAGATGCTGGGGCATTCGAATATTCGGACGACTCAGATTTACGCCAAGATCGTGGATCGAAAGATTAGTGAGGATATGAGGTCCCTTAGGGAGAAATTATCACATTAATTTTCCTTGGAAGTCAGGGCATAAGCAATTCATTCAAAGCAGAAAGTGACGGGGGTTTACCCCTTGGCTGCAAATCCATGAGGCGGTTTAAGGAGCGGCGAGAGCCGGGGGCGCCTAGCCGCGGTAAATAGTCGACGGATTTGCAGTCGTCGCTTTTTGCTTTGTAGCTTTCGTTGCGCTGGGTTGCAAGCGTACTTATTTCTTACAACCCAATAGAAAACCCTTCTGCTTTTTCCGTTTCGGTTTTTTCGGCTGGTGCGGCATGGTTTTGCCATCCTTAACGGGAGACAACAATGCATCTACATGCGACTTGTCGTTTCCCTGCTGAACATCAATACTAGCTTGATGAGTGTTGCCAAGGTTAGCGGTCACCCACATTCATTCTATTCATTTGAGACTTCTGCTGATGAAGAGAAAATGATCGTCAGCCCAACGCTCGGTAATCCTTTTCGCGCTATACTGTTTGCCCAACGCTTTCGTTAAAAGTACATTTCGTTCGGTAAACTATGCAGGTGATCCCATAGTGATGTTTAACACTGCAACCATTGAATCACCAGCGTATGGTCTGCTATTCCTTTTGTTTCCCTATGTCTTCCAAAATAAGCTATGAGCCGCAAGGCGAATAGCAGGGGTCCAGGGGTTTTCCCATGGCCAGCCGCCGGGGAGTCGCTTTTTGCGACGTACCGGCGATAGCTGGCTGTGGAAAAATCACCGTGATTCTCGAAAAAATTTGAATTTGTTTGTCTTTGTTTAAAAATTTGAATTGACTTCTAGAAGGGTTTGCTTGTAGTGGCGGAGTCTGTCAGGGAGTGTACGCAGGACGCGAATTTTCTCTCGGAGGCTGAATAAATCCGGCGGGCAGTTTCCGGATAATTTACGGGCATTGTTATGTAAATTACAAAATGCCCTGCCCCAAAAAGCTCGCTCGGAAGCCCGACGGAGACTCACCCGTTTTAGTTTGAAACAGCCTGCTGAAATAAGCCGGGTCATTATAACCAAGGTCGTAGGCGATTTCTTTTGCCGTAAGCGATGTGTGAACGAGCAATCGTTTTGCTTCTAAAACAATCCGGTTTTTGATCACTTCGTTGGGTTGTGGCAGCCGAAGACGGTTAAACTTATGGGTAATCGTTTTCGGCGCCATACATAAAAAGTCCGCGTAATCGGCGACGGTGTGTTTTGATTTATAATGCTCTTCTACCAACCGCGTAAACTTGCGGAAAAATTCCAGATCGCTCTGTTGCTCCGTTACTGAATTATCCAAATGCTGCCTTTTCCAGGGAGCGTGTAGCGCGTATCAAAAGTTGTTTGAGGTAAGTCCTCACCATTTCTTCCAGCGAGCTGTCTTTAAGCTGAAACTCCTGAATCATTTCTTTAAATAAGCCTCCCAAAAAAGCAATTTCTTCTTCCGAAGCCTCTACTTTGGGCATATTGCGAATGTTGTTAAAAAGCAGCCCATCGCACGCAACTTCCTGATCGTGAATTTGAATACAATAAAAATCACGGTTGTAAAATATAAAGTAACCGCTTTCTTCGCCCGCTTTTTCCAGTTCCAGATATTGATTTGGACTGATAAAGAAGAGGGTTGGTTGCTGTGTGTCGTAACAGGCAAAATCCACTCTGAGCTTGTAGCCTGCGGGTAAGTAAAGGATCTTGATGTATTGCTTGTAATCGGGTCCATTGATGGCGTCGGTTTGCGCTTGACTTACATGCAGTAATCCCAATGTCTTTAAATTATTGTTGAAAACCGTCGTACTCATGGCTATATACGCTGAATGTTGGTAATATCTTTGGTTTAAATCGGGAAAAGTCCCTGTGAAGCGTTAGCCGCTGCACAGGGACGATAGGGTAATTACTTTCTTGCAAATTTTTCGAGCTCGGAGTTAAATTTATCCATTTCTTCAATGAATAACCCGTGTCCGCCTTTCTCAAATTTGACGATATATGAACCCTTAATCGCTTTGTTCAACTGTTCAGCCTGCGAAAAGTCACATAACTTATCATTTACGCCGTGGAATATTGCGACAGGCATTTTGATTTTCGCCAACTCAGGACGCAGATCCAGATCTCGCAATGCTGAGATTGCTTGTGTCGTAGCATAAGGTGAAGCATTCAGGTTAATGTTTTCCAGCCATTTGATCGATTCTGGTGAAAGTCCGCCTTCTTGTCCCTGAAATGCTTTCCCGAAACCTGCTACTAATTGTTCCCGGTTCGTTTTCGTCTGTTTTATCAGATCAGCTGCGCCCTGGTCGGTGATGCCGTAAGGATAGCCATCGCGTTGTTTCCATGATGGGCCGGTTGCACCGAAGACGGCCAGTTTACTGATATGCGCCCCATTGTATTTAGTCACGTAGTGAAGCACCACGGCACTGCCCATTGAAAAGCCACCTAGCGTTGCATTCTCAATTTTCAGTTTTTCCAAAACCACTTTAATGTCGTCTGAGAAAGTGTCAAAATCATATTTTCCGTAAGGCCTGTCCGATTTTCCGAAACCGCGAAGCGAGATGCCTATAACCCTGAATCCCTTTTCAACCAGATATTGGTATTGATATTCATACATTTCATTGTTCAGCGGCCATCCGTGAATGAGGACAACGGGCTGACCTTCGCCAAGGTCAATAACGTGCAGTTTTACATTTTTTTCAACTTCAATGTATTCTTCTCTTCCTGCGGATGCCGGTTTGCGCGTTTGTGCAAATAGGAGTTGGCTTTGGATAAGTGTGAAGATCAATCCGATGGTCAGTGCAATGGTTTTCATTAGCGTAGTAAGTTTAGATTTTTTGAGTAATCAGCTAACAGCTAGCTGATTGTCGTTGTGTTTTGACATTGCAAAGTTGGCACGGAAAGCAGCGCAGAAGAATGGATAAAAGTCAATGCGGCTTGTACATTTTTCCCGACCTGAGAAATTATTTCGTGTAGAAGATCGAAAGTTGCTTCTATCTCGGCTTAACCAGCACATTTTTCATCGGCTCGAACCTGGCCAGCTCAACATTGTCTTTGGTGACCACTATATAAAATGGCTGATTCAGTTTGGCAGTAAGGTGATAAATGGTTGCAAGCTCGGCGATATCCTCAAACCATGCCGCCATTCCATATAAAGAAGGAAATGGCGTTTTCGCTAGCTTAGCATAAACTTCCGGTGCCAGACTGATCGGCACCGGCTTTCCGCTTCGGAAACGCGTTTGTTCTAGCAGCGAATCAATGTATGGATCCGCAGGCACATTCATTAAGCGCCAAACATTTTTTGTAAATGTCGTCGGGTCGACGACTGCATTTGCTTCTGCTGGATGCGGGTTAATGTCCATTACCGCATCGACAATGTGCGTGGCTTCATGCATCAGCACATAAATAATGGCATCCATTTTCCCTCCGTCAACGCGCACGTTATAATTAGAATCAGTTTCCTGCTTAAAACAAGTTCTTTCTTTCCATGTCGCCCACTCAGAAATGTTTTCGTCCAGCAAGCTTGCCCGAAAAGTAATGTTGAACATTTTTGTCGCGCCGCCCATATCAACCGGTGAAGTCAATGCCGTGTTCGGCATGTTATCCATGAAGCTGATGCTTTGTAAATGCTGTTTTAAAATCCGCTGATGTAATGGTGGCAAAAGGGCAAAAGCATTGCTCACTTTTTTATTTTCAGCTGGTGTTAGTTTGTGATTAACAGGCTTCATGCCCGCCTCGCGAAAACTTTTGAAAACACTTTCAGGTGCAATTCTGATCCGTTTGGACGGGTCAGAATTGCTCTGTGAGTCCTTCTTCTGGGCGAAGATTATTGTTGTGGATGACCATACTAACAATATTAAGATTGTCAATGTCAATCCTGATTTTACAATCATATTTACATTTAATATTTATAACAAATCACTATTACGCGGTAATCTTTAACGAGCTGATCAATGTGCCATCCAACTCCAGGTGATATTGCATTACGGCAGGACTGCCGGGAAATGTGCCAGTTACTTCCACGGTGAGCTCGCCTTTTGAGCCGGTTTGATTGAAATCGATCGGTTTTAAATGCATTTGATACTTTTTAGTCGTCTGCCGATTCCAAACCTTAATTTCGTCTCTTCCAGAATAGGACGAGCCTTCGTCTGCCACGGTTGCGTCTGCAGTGAAATATTCAGCAAATGTTGTGCTGTCCTGGTTGTTTTGTGCCTGAATAAGGCCTTCAATGTTGTTTGGAAGTTTCATGATTACGTAAGTTTGAGTTTGATTAAAATGGTTTTTGATTCAAGAATTGTTTTGGTCAGTGCCTGCCTATATCGTCGGTATTGTGCCGCCGTCAATCACGTATTCTGTGCCGGTGAGGTAAGCCGCTCTGGGTGAAACCAGGAAGCCAACCAGCTCGGCCACTTCTTCCGGCCAGGCCGCTCTGCCAAAAGGAATCCCGCCAAGCGCGTTCATGACGCTGCTTTCGGCTTCTTCTTTTGTGCCGCCGGAGCTTTCTGCAATGCGATCCATCATTCTGCTGGATGCAATGGTCATAATCCAGCCCGGTGACACGGTGAGCACGCGAACGCCTTTCGGCGCCACTTCATTCGATAGACTTTTGCTATAATTAACCAATGCTGCCTTCGCCGCCGCATAAGGGAGGGTGGAATCGTAAGGGCAATTTCGCCTGAATGGATGCAATGTGAATAATTACTCCCTCGCGCCGCTGGATCATTCCGGGCAAAAAGCCGCGATCCAGCCGCACGGGAGCGAGCAGATTGGTTTGAAATGAGGTTTCCCAATCATCGTCCGAAAGCACCGCAAAACCCCGCCGGGCGTTTCTGAGCCTCCCATATTGTTGATGAGAATGTCCAGGCGACCGAATTTGTTTGTAATTTCTTCAACCACTTTCTGTGTTCCGTCCGCTTTGCTTAAATTTGCCGTATGAAATGAGTGCCGTTATTTTCTTCTTCCGGCTTGTTTCTGGCTGTAATTATCACTGTTGCGCCGGCTTTCAAAAGGAGGTCTGCGATGGCCTTGCCAGCCCCCTTCGTGCCCCCGATTACCAGTGCAACTTTACCTGCTATTTCGTCTTCAAAATTAAAGTCCATGACCTTGTTGATTTGTTTAGGACAAATTTCAGCACAATGCTTATTGCTGACAAGTAGGGACTTACGATTCAGATAGGGATAAATTTATCCCTATTGAACTGCCAAATGCACATGGTTATATTTGCAGCATGTACGAAAGAAAAACATTGCCCGACCTCAACTGCGGGCTCGACCTGATCGGAGAAGTGCTTTACGGCAAATGGAAAATGAGGCTTTTGTGGTTCATCAACCAAGGCTTCCAACGTCCCAGCGAACTGCAAAGAAAGATCCCCGGCGCATCCCGGCGCGTCCTGAATGTGCAATTGAAAGAATTGGAAAGCCACGAGCTGATTGGCAAAGTGATCTACCCGGTTGTTCCGCCAAAAGTCGAATACTATCTCACCGATTTTGGAAAATCATTGATTCCCGTAATCGGCGCGATCGGCGAATGGGGCGACCAGCATGACCAGCGTTTGCGGTCGCTCATTGAAAGAACATTTGCCAGGCAAGCTGACTCGAATATTATCAATGACGAGTAGTAATTTTTTATATAAACAAAAACCGCCGTGAGTCTCCCCACGACAGTTTCGGATTTATTAAGTTAAGCAAGAAAGCACGATTTGGTAGTTCGGCCTTCGACATCGGAGATATTGCTGGAATCAGCACATCCCTGACAAGCTTCTATCAGGATTTTCTCTATTTCCATAAGCAGACCGGGAATCGGGTTATCGCTCGTGTTGGTCAATCCAAGCGATCCATTGGTCGTCAATGCGCCGATCGTTTGTTCCATTCCTTTCCCTGACCGCACCATCGGACCATATACCGATTCCAGTTTTAATGTTCCAAAATCAGTTTTATATCTGACTTTGACCAGGTTGGTAACCATAATATGATGGTTGAATGCTTGTTTCAATGCATCGATCATCAGTTGCATATCATTGTGACCAAAGACAATGTCCCTGAAAAACGACAGATAGCCCGTCACATATTCAGGTGAGTTGGTCCCGTCAAGCCCAGCTTTCGCCATTCTTGCCAGATTCCAGAAAGATAAATGTCTCTGGTGTTCGAAAAACACGGATTGTGTGGTGATATTCAGGCCGAAATTATCATCCAATTCGAGCGCTCCTCTGGTGCAAATCGGCGAGACTAATTCCATTCTGGTTTCATCCCATTCCGGACGCAATTTCCTGGAAGCCATAAGCACTGCCGCACAGATTGCCCCATGAACGGTTGTATTTTCCTGTCGGGCTCTTTCAAGAATATTCTGCGTTAAATTTTCGGAAAAGCGGTGCGACGAAACCAATGGGTTAACGATATCTGTCTTCATTTTCAGTTCGAGCACATTTTCGACAGTCTGAGCAGGCAGATCTCCTGGAAGATCGAGTGTTTCGTCATTGGACACTTGCGGGTACATTAATGCAAGCTCTTTCCCAGTCACAGCGAGCAGTATATCCCGAACCAGAAAGTTCAATGATGTTCCGTCTGAGACGGTATGGTTTGCTGCCACGATCAGAACCGTGCTGTTCGGTTTTTGAACTAAAACAACCCTTAATAACGGACCATTTTCTGTGTCAAACCTTTCGGAAAGCTCCTTTTCAAGTTCCTGTTCCCAGCGGTAATCTTGCTCCACATGCACCACCCGGAACGGAATAGTCATGTTTTCAACATGCCGCAATGTGGGTCTTGCCAATTCGTCCAGCACAATTCTTACCGAAAGGTTAGGATGGCGTTTTTGCACCTGCTTAATTGCATTCTGCCATTTTTCAACAGGCTCGGTTCCCTTGATGTCTGCGGCCAGGGCGAAATCCTTGGAATCGATTTGGTCGAGCAGCCAAAATGCTTTTTCGAACGCACCTAATGTGCGATTCTGTTTTCTTTTCATTTTACATTGAGTTAAGATGACGGGGACGGCATCGAACCGCCTCCCTTAAACTGAATGCAAAATTGGCAGACTGAAATGCGGGAGAGAATGGACAAAATTCGAGTAGTCATGCACATTTCGCTATCTACGGTTTGCGCTTACATTCGCGAGATAACAAACAAATAAGACCAAAATGCCCTCGATCAGGAATTTATATGTATCGAGGTTCACGCGGATGGATAATTCAAGAAATCATAGGCAAATACAAGAGTTAGGCATATTTATAGGTCGAAAAAATAACTTTAAGCGAACCCCAAAACGACCCGAACCCTGAACCTTTTCATGTGATTTTTGACCTAATATCTTGTCAGCAAGCTGATTATATTTATATTTGACTTACGATTGCACCAACCCCAAAATCAGGTGAGCAGTCGGTGAGCAGCCCTTTTGAGCTACATTTAGGCATTGAAAATCAATAGGTTATAGCGTAGGTTCGAATCCCTACGTGACCACGAGATAATCAAAGACTTAGCAAATTCTGCTAAGTCTTTTTTGTTTTTATTGCAATAACAGTTGCAATAGATTTGGCTATAAGATTTTGAAAGGAGTATAAGGCCTAAACATGATCAAAGTATCTGCAAATGTCTTTCATCATGCGCAGGTATCCATTAAAAGAGTCAGGCTTGCTGTAAAAGCGTTTAATTCCGTTCTTAAGCGCATTGCTCCTAAGTTTTTTATTATCAGATGTTGAAATCATAAAGACAGGGGTAGTATGGAGCTTCCCCTGTGCTGTTCCTGCCTTTATTGTTTCAATTCCATCCATCTGAGGCATGTTCATGTCCAATAGCACAATAGTGTTTTCAGGATTAACAGGAGATTTTTTAATAAAATCTAATCCCGTGTGTGCTTCAATAATAGTCAACTGCAAGTCAGAAACCCGAACAGCCTCGCGGATCAAGAAGCGGTAGTCCCAAGAATGCTTGAGTTTGTTTGTCTTTGTTTGAAAATTTTCCTGATTCTCTAAAAGCTTATTATCTCGATGCATAGCTGCACTTGGTGCGAAGATGTAATAGTTTGCAGGCATTGTTGCAAGAATGAATAAGGATATTATGCTAGATAATAGGAGCATTTATTGTTTCAAAAAAATGCTCTTGATCAAAATTTGTCTAACTCAATTTATTTGAATGCCGTCATAAGCATCGTTAAGTCAACTAATAACAATTGGTTTCGATTATGCGCCATTTCTTGCATTATATTTAAGTTATCTTTAGCCTTTCTAATGATATGGCTTCTTATTACCTAAGTAGTGATCTCGAGTTAGCAGCTCTCATAGCAAATGACGATGACCAGGCATTTGCCGAAATCTATCGTCGTTATAAAGGCGTGCTCTTTTTGCATGCTCACAGGATGCTGGGGGATCAGGAAGAGGCCAAGGACATTTTGCAAGAGCTTTTCACTACACTCTGGGCCAATAGGAAAGGAATCAAACCGCACACCTCCTTTTCATCATACTTATACAAGGCGCTCCGAAATCGTATCTTTGATGTCATTTCCCACAAGAAAGTGGAGCAAAAGTACATTAGTTCGCTGGCTGCATTTATTGAACAAGGTGAATGTGTTACAGACCAGCAGGTTAGAGAAAAAGAACTCACCGTACTCATTGAGCAGGAAGTTTCCCTCCTGCCTCCCAAAATGCGTGAAGTGTTTGAAATGAGCAGAAATACAGACCTATCATACAAGGAAATTGCTCAGGAGCTCCATATATCAGACAAGACAGTAAAAAAACAGGTCAGTAATGCCCTTCACATTCTCAGGCAGAAGCTGGATCTAGCTTTCGTTCTCATGTTTATTTCGAAAGATCTTTAGAAAAGTTAAATTTTTTTCGCGCTGGTCTACTACTTCCATCTGCGCAGCCCGTCTTATATACAGACGCAGAAAACATGTATAATGGACGAATCTCTGGCTAAGGAGTTATTTCAAAAATATAAGGACGGGACATTGACCGAGCAGGAAATGGCGCTGCTGGAAAGCTGGTATACTGCTCACGGAAAATCCTCAACAGTAACCATTACTACCAATGAGATTGAGAAGCACCTGGATCAGGTTTGGGAATCTCTCCCGATACACAAGAATGAGACAGCATCTTATAGCAGCCGGGTTAAACCTCTGAGAAAATGGCTTGCAGTTGCCGCTTCCATTGCCATCGTTGCTACGATCGGCGTGAATGTTTTTATTAAACAGAAAAATGCGCCCAAGATCAAAACTGTTGCCATGGCTCAGGATGCAGCGCCGGGGGATAACAGAGCGAAGCTTACATTGTCAAACGGACACAGTATTATGCTGCACGAAGCTGGCAACGGTAAACTGGCCCAGCAGGGACAAACTGCGGTGATCAAAACAAAGCAGGGAGAAATTGTATATGAATTTGATATGCAGGAAGCGGATGGCGGGGCATGGAAACTGACTTACAATACGATTTCTACCCCAAAGGCAGGCCAATATCAGGTAAAGCTGCCCGACGGAACACGGGTCTGGCTTAATGCTGCCTCGTCTATACATTTCCCTACTGTTTTCCCGACAACAGAACGGGTGGTTGAAATTACTGGCGAAGCATATTTTGAAGTGGCCAAAGTAACCAGAAATTTAAAGCGCGTGCCATTTAAAGTGAAAGCGGGCGAGCAGGTTGTAAAGGTGCTCGGCACACGCTTTAATGTGAATAGCTATGCCGACGAAGCTATCATTCAAACAACTTTAGTGGAAGGAAGTATAAAACTGGAATTAACAGGAAAGGGAAATCAAGGAGTATTGTTGAGGCCAGGAGAACAGGCTTTGTTAGCACGAGACCTGAGAAAAACTACTGACGTGGCTGCCGGGTCATTTAAAGTCAAACAGGTGGATACTCAATCCGTAATTGCATGGAAGGAAGGATATTTCCGCTTTAACAACGTAGGCTTACCAGAATTGATGAGGCAACTTTCTCGCTGGTATGACATGGAGGTAGTTTATGAAGGACCCATAAAAGAATACGAGTTTGTAGGTCAAATCGAACGGAATACCAATTTATCGAAGGTACTGCAGATACTCGAACTGGGCGATGTGCACTTCCGGATTGAAAATAAGAAAATAGTAGTGACTAACTAACCCTCTGAACCAAACCTAAACCTGCGCATTATGGATTAATAAAAAAGAGAAACTAACTACGAAGTTCCAGGAACAAAAAAACCGTCTCAGATCTGACCTGAAACGGTTGATGTCCGGAATGCTCCCAGCCGCAAAGCGGATCAGGAGAGAACTGCCCTTTTTTGATGGAAAAACAATTTTTACAATCCAAACCCAAACAAAAATATGCAAATTTTTTTACACAGGAAAGTAACGTGTATAAACATCCGTTACTTTATTAAATCGATTTTGATAATGAAACTGATAGCGTTTTTAATAGCAATCGCTTGTGTTCATGTATCAGCCGACAGCGTCTCCCAGAAAATTGTCCTTTCTGTTAAGAATGCAACGCTCTCAAATGTATTCACCCGGATTGAACAACAAAGTGGTTATAAGTTTTTTTATGACAACAGAGTGGTAAAAAAAGCAAGGAACGTAACCGCGTCTCTTCAGAGCAGCTCAGTCAAGGAGATCATGGACGAGGTATTGAAGGATCAGCCGCTTACTTATAGCGTTGTGGATAAAACCATTGTGATCAAGAGAAAAGAGGAAAAGTTGCCTGCTCCTCAATCGAGCTTATCCCCGGATCTCTCGGCACCCACAGAAAGTACCTATCCGGGCGCCCAGCAGGATATGGAAAAAAGAATGCAGGGAATGCTCATAGACAAGCTGAACCGTGCTCAGCAAAAGGACATTGCAGTGCGGGGCACCATTACGAATTTAGCTGGGGAAGTCCTTCCGGGAGTAAGCATCCTGCTGAAAGGCGCGCAACTGGGGACAACCTCGGATGAGAACGGGAAATTTCAGCTGGATGTGCCAGATCAGAATGCAAGATTGGTTTTCAGTTACGTGGGATACGTGTCCCAGGAAGTTGCTGTCGGTGCAAGGACTGTTTTTGATATCAGGCTGGCGGAAGACGACAAAGCCCTCGAGGAAGTAGTCGTGGTGGGCTACGGTACGCAGAAAAAAACTTCCGTTACAGGAGCCATTGCTACGATGAAATCCGATGACGTTAAAAACAATCCCGTACCTAATCTGTCCAGCTCGCTGGCGGGAAGATTAAGCGGGGTGTATGTAAGTCAGGCATCTGGCGCGCCGGGGTATGCGCCGCCCATCCGGATACGGTCTATTAACACCTGGAAAACGACCGGGAACGATCCGCTATATGTGATTGACGGTGTAATCATGGATAAAAGAATGTTTGACGCCCTGGATTACTCCGAAGTGGAAAATATTACTGTGCTGAAAGATGCGGCGTCCGGGGCGATATACGGTGCAAGAGCTGCCAATGGAGTGGTGCTTGTAACCACAAAAAGAGGCACATCAGGTAAGTTTCAGCTCAATTATAATTATTCGTACAGTATTGATAACCCCTCCCAAATACCCAGCTACGTGGATGCCCGCGATATGGTCAGGCTCAACAATTACGCACGGACAAGCAGGGGCATTGCACCTGCGTATGATGCTGAAGAAGCTGCCTTCTTTGAAAATAATGATCCGGGACGGGGATGGTATAAACAAGCTTACATAGATCCTGTATTACAAAGACATTCGCTTTCTGCGAGTGGGGGAAGTGATAAGGTGAAGTACTTTGTAGCTGGCTCTTACTTTGACCAGTCGGCATTCATTAAAAATGCAGATTTTAAGAAGTATAATTTCCGCTCCAATATCGATATAAATCTTACCAAGAACTTGACGGGCACGTTTAATGTAGCTTACAATGAGGGTAAAAAGACGCGGTTTGCCATGCAGGAAGACCTGGATGGCTTTGACACAAATCCGACTTTTGGTAGTTTGTGGGGCAGGCTGCTTTATTACCTGCCTAACACGGGGCCAAAAACCTCAGACGGCAAATTCATTAATCCGGGGTGGATAGGCAACCCATTAGCCTTTGTTGAAGAAGGCGGCTCAGTGACGCGCACAGAACGAAACATTGCAATGGTCTTAGGATTAACCTACAATGTTCCATTTGTGCCAGGGTTATCCGTGTCGGGTAAGTTCAGCCCGAATTATGAGGCCAGGACCATGAAGCTTCATGAGCTGAAAACAACATTGTATGATGTTGTGAAAAAGGGAACCAATGGCGCCATTTTCACAGACGAGATTACCGGTAGCATAAAATCCTCTTATCCTAATAAAGAGAGACTGGTGAAAACCCAGGAAGCAACCAACAATTACCAGCTGAACTTCAGCGCCAATTTTACCAAACAGTTCGGTAAGCATAATATCGACGCAATCGCTGTTTATGAGCAGAGTGAAGGCAAATACGATTATTTCTACGGAGTAAGAGAAAATTTCCCGCTTGTACAAAACGACCAGTTATGGGCAACATCATCGGCCAGGGCTGACTCTTATGTAGACGGCACCGAATCGGAAACCGGCCGCGCATCCTATATCGGCCGGGCCATATACAGTTATGACGACAAATATTTCCTGAATGTAACCGCTCGGCGTGATGGATCAATGCTTTTCGGACCTGAGTACCGCTGGGGTTTATTTCCTTCTGTTTCGGCTGGCTGGGTATTGTCAAAAGAAAACTTCTTCAAAGTAAAACACATTGAATTCCTGAAACTGCGTGGTTCATGGGGCTTGGCGGGTAACGATGCTGTCGGTGGTTGGAAATGGAGCGAATCTTATGGGGTGAGCGGCGACTATCTGTTTGGGACCACGCCGCAGCCGCGCGTAGGTTACAATGGAATTGTCAACGAAAAACTTACCTGGGAGAAAACCAGTGAGCTTAATGTAGGTTTTGATGCACAAATATTCGACCGTTTTTCACTTTCGGGGGAATATTTCAAAAGACATAATTACGATATCCTCGATACCCGGATCGCCTCGCTGCCTAACTCTTTCGGAGGAAGTATGCCGCCAGAAAACTATGGTATTGTTGATGGTCACGGCTACGAAATCGAGCTGGGCTACAGTGGGAATGCGGGTGATGTAACGTATGGGGTTAAAGGGAGCTTCTCATATTCTAATAATAAGGTGAAAGTAAGGGATGTGGCTCAGAATGCTCAGGATGTGGATGACCCGAACGGACGCCCGACAGATTACATCAGAATGCTCGTCTCCTCTGGCATCATCCGGACAAGCGAACAATTGGACGCTCTGCCATCCGGCTATACAATTTATGGAAAGCCAGCGGTTTTGGGTATCATCAATTTTGAGGATGTCAATGGTGCACAGGGAGTTCCCGATGGTAAGATCGATGACTATGACAGGCAGGTCCTGAAAGGCAAGCATTCACTTAACCCGTACACATTTGGACTGAACCTTAGGGCCAGCTGGAAGGGTATCGGAATCGACGTATTTGTGCAGGGTGTGACAGGCGGTTCGAAGCTGTATGACGATGGATATAGCAGAAGGTTTTTCGACGGCGCAAGACCACCTTCATTCTGGCTTGATTCATGGTCGCCTGAAAATGTAAATGCGGCCTATCCGCAGCCGGTCACCTGGGACGCATCCAATGACCATTTGCCATCCACTTTTTGGCTGAAGAATGGTAGTTTCCTGCGCTTTCAGAACATAAACCTTAACTACTCCCTGCCCAAAACTTTGACTAAAAAGATCGGCATGTCAGCAGTCAGTTTTTATTTATCCGGAGCCAACCTGCTTACGCTTTCAAAATATGATTTTCATGACCCAAGTGTCGCCAATATGAATTCATATCCGACGATGAAAACCTACACGATGGGCGTAAACCTTTCATTTTAATCAGTTTGCAACTTTCTTATAGAAATACAGATATGAAAAAAGCATATATATATTTGTCGAGCTTGTTTTCCTTGATGATGCTGGCCGGCTGCGATCCTTTGGACAAGACCAACCTTGCAGCGCTCAGCAGCGAGGATGTTCTCACCAATCCCAAGGTGGCTGAGGCTTATGTGAATGACATGTACGCCAACTTTATGCCGTCCTCGTTTTCAGTTGGGCGACTTACGGATGAAACCATGGTGATCAACGGAGAGAATGCAGCAGGACTGAGTGACTATCTGAAAGGCACCCTCACGGCTGACACTTACAATGATTTCCCTTACGAAAACATCCGGAAAATCAACATTTTCCTTGCCCAGGTGGATAATGCAACCTTCGATGAAAACATTAAAAAATCACTGAAAGGCGAAGCGCTGTTTTGGCGTGCATTCGCCTATTTCAGAATGGTTAAGGCTTATGGAGGGGTCGAGCTGATCTTAAAGCCTGAATCACCGGCTAACAAGGAGGCTATTTTTGTTCCCAGAAGCAAAACCTCCGAGTGCATTGCCCAGATTGTTAAAGACCTGGACGAAGCAATCCCGCTGGTAGAACCGCTCAGCACGATCGGGCGGATTGATAAAGGCGCTGCAATGTCTTTCAAAGGACGCGTTCTGCTGTATTGGGCCAGCCCACAATTCAACCGTTCGAATGACCTTGCACGCTGGACCGCTGCTTACAATGCAAGCAAAGATGCGCTCACGTTTCTGGATGCAAATGGAAAAGGACTTTACGCTAATTATAAAGACCTGTGGACGAATGAGATGAACAAAGAGGTAATCATGGTTAAAAGATTCCAGTATCCCGGTTTTTCAAACGGCTATTCTCAAGCAGGCATGCGCCCGTTACTTTACTCCCGCGGCGCTGTGGGGGATAATGTTCCTTCTCTCGAACTGGTCAATGCGTATCCGATGAAAGACGGATCGAAGTACAATCCGGCTACAATGGACTACAAAACGCTATTTAAAGACAGGGACAAACGTTTTTATGCTTCGATTGCTTACAATGGCGCTGAACCTTATCTGGCGGAAATGTTTGGAAAGGAAAATATGTGGACATATTTCTATGACGCAGATGGCAACGCGGCTACCGGGATTAATGGAAAAGAAGCCCGGGCAGATAACAGCGAAAACCTGTTTTCACATTCGAGTTTTTACCCCGCCAAAATGCTGGACCGCAACATTACCCGAACCACCGTCGAAGACGGGCAGGTTGACTGGATCGAGATCCGGTATGCAGAAGTGCTCATGAACATGGCAGAGGCGGCAAACGAGATTGGTAAAACCAGTGAAGCACTGGCTGCGATGTATAAAATCCGAAATCGGGCGGGCATAGAGCCGGGAGCCAAGGCAAACTATGGCATTACCGCAGCAACACTTCCTGACATCAGAAAGGCGATTATGGACGAGCGATTGGTCGAATTTGCTTTCGAAGGACAGCGCTTCTGGGACCTGCGCAGATGGAGGGTATACACTTCGACATTCAACAGTTTCAAGGATAAATATTTTCATGGATTAAGAGTTGAATGGAATGGTACGGCAGCAGACCGGCCAAAAG
Source organism: Dyadobacter sp. CY327 (assembly GCF_021390415.1). Taxonomy (NCBI): domain Bacteria; kingdom Pseudomonadati; phylum Bacteroidota; class Cytophagia; order Cytophagales; family Spirosomataceae; genus Dyadobacter; species Dyadobacter sp. CY327. Next base: position 514,732 of record NZ_JAJUXJ010000001.1, read on the forward strand.
GTCTCGTTGACATCAACACCATCGCGAATAAATTCACAATAACAGAAGTCCGGGATTACCAGCCCATCGTCATGCTTGAAGAAGACAAATATTCTTTTTTCGGTATTCCAAAAGCGATTCTTGACCGCAGCAGTAAAATAGAGCAGAACAAAAGCTGGGGAGGCACATTTGACCCATTACAATAGAAAATTCCTAAACCCTCAATAAGTCCGGAGCGCACTTCGGTGCGCTCCTTCCATTGACCTGAGAATACGCTGAGAGGACTCTTTTATTAATGCGTAGCCTATCATTAATCCTAAACCTTAATGAAATACATTCTTTTAAGTATGCTGCTATTTTTAGCGGCTGTAGTAACCGGGCAGGGCAGCGGCGAGCAATATATCGCTGTTGAAACCGCCAAAAAGAAGTACGAAAAGCTGGCAAAACAGTCTCATTATGTTTTTGCAGAGACCAGGGAAAACCCTATCCAATGGAGCGATTCACTGAAAATATCCTGGTTAACTAGCGATTTTACCAGAAACCCTTTGGAGTTAAAAGCCAGGCCTGGCGAATACTTTGTGTACCAGATTGGAGTTGGGGCTGGCAGCAGCGCCATTCAAAACTTAGAAATCAAATTTTCAGATTTCAAAAGAAATGATGGAAAGCTTATCCCTTCCAGACAGATGAGCTGTTTCAATGCCGGCGGAATTGATTACACGGGCAAACCTTTTTCTAAAAAGATCGGTATTCCGAATGGTAAGGTGCAGGCATTATGGGTCGGAACGGATCTTACCGGCGTGGCCAAAGGAATTTATGATGGCACCGTTACGGTTTCAGTTAATAGTAAAAAGCAATCCCTGAAAATACAGCTCGCGGTTGACGGGAATGCTGTTGAAAATCACGGCTATAACGAGGGTAAAGGGCTGTCCCGCATGAACTGGCTGAATAGTACTGTCGGCATTGATGCAGAAATCACAAAAGGTTACCAGCCCGTGACCCGAAAAGACAAAACCCTGCATATCCTGGGAAGATCCTTTGTAATAGGGAACGATGGCATGCCTGCGGAAATCAATACTTTTTTTACCAGCTCCAATCAAAGTATCTCTGAAAAAGGCGAACCTATCACAGGCGGCGCATTTCGTTTTGTAATTGAAAAAGCAAATGGAGAGATCATCAGGCTAACGCCAGGCCCTGTAAAGTTTATTGAGGAAAAACAAGGACATATCAGCTGGCAGGTAAAGAACTCCTCGGCAGAATGTGAGCTGACCTATCTAGGAACCCTGAATTTCGACGGATTTGTGGAGTATAAGGTTTCGTTGAAGGCATTGAAGCCATTAAAGATCAAAGATGTCCGTCTTGAAGTGCCCGTAACTAAGGAAAAATCAACCTATATGATGGGCCTGAATCGCGAAGGCGGCTTGCGACCCGATTCCTGGAAGTGGCAGTGGGATACGACCAAAAATCAGGATGCGCTATGGCTGGGCGCGGTAAATGGCGGGCTGCGTTTGAAATGGAAAGCTGAAAATTACAAGCTCCCGCTGGTTAATATTTACTACAAATTCGAACCCCTTCGTCTTCCTCCGTCGTGGGGAAATGAAAATAAAGGAGGTGTGAATGTGGAGGAAAAAGGTAATTCAGTTTTGGTGAACGCCTATTCCGGCAGCCGGGAAATGTCCGCAGGAAGCGTACTGAATTACGATTTTGAAATCCTGATAACACCATTTAAATCTATTAGCAATGAAAAAAAATATGGCGACCGCTACTTTCATGGAGGAGGCACGAATGCGATCAGCAAGGTGGACAAAGCCGAAAAAGCAGGTGCCAATATCATCAATATCCACCACGCAGAAGACATTTACCCTTTCATCAATTATCCTTATTTAGACGAAAATACAGCTGAACTCAAAACACTGGCGGACAAAGCCCACGACCATAAAAAGCGGCTTAAACTGTATTATACAACCCGCGAGCTTACCAAGAACATTCCAGAATTTCAGGCTTTTTACAGCCTGGACGGGGAAATACTTTTTCCGGGACCAGGCAATGCAAGCCGGACGGAGGCATTACATCCAAAAGGCCCAAATGAATGGCTGGTCAGGAATCTGAGAGAAAAGTATGTTCCGGCATGGTATAATCCGGTGAGCGAAGGCAAATTCAAGGGATCGATTGATCTGTCGGTGATCACCACGCCCAACAGTAGGCTCAACAATTTCTACATCGCTGGTCTCGACTGGATGGTTCAAAACTTAAAGATTGATGGTATCTACATCGACGACGCCGCGCTCGACCGCTTTACCTTGCAGCGAGCCAGGAAAGTCATCGACCAAAACCGCCCCGAAGGCCGGATCGACCTGCATAGCTGGAACCATTTCAATAGCTGGGCTGGATTTGCGAGCTGCCTGAATCTCTACATGGAGCTACTTCCCTATCTTGATCTGGTCTGGATCGGAGAAGCAAGAGATTACAACCGCGCACCGGATCATTGGCTGGTGGAAGTATCAGGCATTCCGTTTGGGTTGCCGGGACAAATGCTGGAAGGTGGAGGTAACCCGTGGCGTGGAATGGTTTACGGCATTACCAACCGCTCTGGATGGACCGGCAATGTGCCTGACGAGCTATGGAAGTTTTGGGATGAACACAACTTTAAAGACAAAGAACTGCTCGGCTACTGGGACAAAGATTGTCCGGTTAAGACAAATAATAAGCACGTTATTAGCTCTATTTTCAAGGGCAAAAATGAAAGTGTCATCGCTATTGCCAATTGGGACAAAGAAGCGCAAAGTACATCGGTTTTAATCGACTGGAATGCGCTGGGTTACGACGCTTCCAAATGCATGATCTCGATGCCATTTGTAAAAGATTTCCAGGACGAGCAACCTCTGCAATCGCTGAGTTCCGTCAATGTGCCCGGAGGCAAAGGGTTCATGATTGTAGTAACAGAAAATAAATGACAGGCTTTCTAGAATGGTTGAAATGAAAAAAAATATCCTTGCCATTGCGGCATTTATCATGGCCACGTGTCATCTCGTCGGTGCGCAAGCACAGCGAATTGAGATAGGTAACCTGCCTGTTTATGACAAGCAAAGATTGCGGAGCAAAACAGACTGGCTCATTACCGGTAATGCGCAGAAATCAGCTGTTTATAAAACCCAAGAAGGCTACATGGTTTTAAGTAACGGACTGATTTCTAGAACATTCACCATGAATCCAAATGGTGCAACGATCGGACTAGACAACCTGACTACCAATGAGGCACTGGTAAGAGCAGTGTCGCCGGAAGCCGTGATCTGGGTTAACGGGCATGAGATCAATGTGGGCGGACTTACCGGCCAGCCGATTGGGAATTACCTGCTGCCAGAGTGGATCCCGGGCATGAAGGCGGACCCATATAGCTTGAAATTAATGTCGTACACGTCCTCCCCGATCAAAGAACGTTTCGAATGGAACCGCCGTACTGAATGGTCGTCGAAGCAATTGCCCTGGCCCCCCAAAGGAATAGAAGTCGCATTCACGTACAAAGCCGACGAAGCCGTAATCAGAAATTTTAAAAATCTAAATGCGCAGGATTCGAAAAGGGAGATTTTGCTAAAAGATGATTTTATCAAATTATCGCCGGACTGGAACATTGTTTCGTCCCAAACCTTGGCCAATGCATTTAATAATGAAGGGAAAGCAGGGGAAATCCTCGCTCCGGCCAATGCGGTGGTTTTTGGAGAACGTGCGCTGCCGCCGCAAACCAAAGTGATCATCTGCAAGCTCAATTCGGGAACAGATGAAAGCAGCGGGTACGGTCCGGGCATTGCATTGCAGTTTGAGGGCGACAAATCTTCTAAATTTCATCTGTCGGCGAGTAACAAGCGATTCCGTGTCTATCACGATGGTAAAAGTCAGGATTTTGAAGGTTTTGATACTGGTAGATCCTATTTTCTGAAAATACTGCTGGCTGAAAAAAAGATGATCTGCTCGGTGTCAGAGGATGGTAAAACTTACCAGATACTTACAGAATTGCCGACCAGCAGCTTTCCGACGCATATCCGGCTGGGAAAAACCGATCCTCGTGGCGGTAAAGTGAAAAGCAATGGCGCAGAAGGAGTTGTGGGAAGAGGCAAAATAGAACAGCTGCTTTTACTGGGAGAAAATAAAGGATCGGATACTGATTTCGACTTTCTCAAAAACCTGAAAGTGACGGTACACTACGAGTTGTATGACGGACTGCCCATGATCAGCAAATGGGTGAGTGTGGAGAATCAAGGTAAAGCAGAATTTATTGTCAATAATATTAAAAGCGAGCACCTGGCCGTGACCGAGGCAGAAAGTGCCGTGGAACACAAACAGCGCTGGGAAATGCCGCCCATATTTGCTGAAAGTGATTTTGCATTCGGCTCTATGTCGCCCAATGCCGCACAAAATGCGTGTGTGGAGTGGAAGGTAGATTCGACCTACACGACGCAGGTTAACTATCTGTTGCAAACGCCCTCGCTGCTGGTATGTATGCCGAAAACGGGCATGGGCCAGGAAGTTGCCGCCGGAGCTTCATTTGAAAGCATGCGGCTCTGGGAGCTGATTTATGATAGTTACAACCGGGAACGGAGAGGCATGAGCGAAAGGAAAATGTACCGCACGATATCACCCTGGGTTACCGAAAATCCGGTGATCATGCATGTAAGCAGCGTAAAAGATCAGCCGGTGAAAGCCGCGATCGATCAATGTGCCGAGGTAGGTTTCGAAATGGTGATCATGACATTCGGCAGCGGGTTTGATATCGAGAATACTTCGCCTGAAAACTTGCAGCGCATGAAGGAGTTGAAGGATTATGCCAAATCGAAAGGTATTGCGCTCGGTGGCTATTCTCTGCTGGCGAGCCGGGCTATTAGTAAAGAAGATGATGTGGTAATGCCAGCTGGAAAGAAACCTGCATTCGGGAATTCTCCCTGTCTGGAAAGTGAATGGGGGAAGGATTATTTCAAAAAGCTATACAATTTCTACGAAACAACCGGGCACGATCTGCTCGAACATGACGGCTCTTATCCCGGCGATGTATGTGCCTCCACCACGCACCCCGGCCACCGCGGGCTGGAAGATTCGCGCTGGAAACAGTTCGGCGAAATCCAGAAGTTTTACCGCTGGTGTAGAAGCAGAGGCATTTATCTGAATGTGCCTGATTGGTATTATTTGAACGGCAGTACCAAAGGCGCTATGGGCTACCGGGAAACCAACTGGTCGCTTCCGCGCGAATTCCAGGAAATCATAGAACGTCAGAATATTTATGACGGTACCTGGGAGAAAACGCCGTCGATGGGCTGGATGTTTGTTCCGCTTGTGCAATACCACGGCGGCGGCGCAGCTGCAACCATTGAACCCCTCAAAGAACACCTGCCACATTACGAACAACGACTAGCCAATTTGTTTGGCGCGGGCGTGCAGGCTTGTTACCGCGGCCCGCAATTGTATGATGCCCCTCAAACAAAAGCCATGGTCAAAAAGTGGGTCGACTTTTACAAAAATCACAGAAGAATACTTGACTCGGACATTATCCATATCCGCAGGCCAGACGGCAGGGATTATGACGCGATCATGCACGTGGACCCGCTTGGAAAAGAAAAGGGTTTGCTCATGGTTTATAACCCGCTCGACCAGCCTATCACCAGGGAAATTGATGTCGACCTTTATTATACGGGATTGCAAAAGCAGGTTAGTATTGCGGAAAATAATGGACCAACCAGAAAAATGGCACTGAACGGCACCAAAATGACTTTGAGAGTGTCGATTCCTGCCAAAAGCCAGAAATGGTTTTTGCTGACACCTTAATGCGTTTATTTTTATTTACATGAGATGACTGACATGCGATTTTCGATCCTTAAAACCCTTACTTTAAATCTATTCATATTAATAGTTGCTCCGTACTGTTATGCCCAGCATGACTTTACTACCGACTATTTTAAAATCCATATCAACAGTAAGGGATGGATTACGAGTATGAAGAATGCAACAGGGAAAACAGCTCAGCGGGAATTTAGCCCGGCTGACAAACCATCGCCATTGCTTTCTCTCTACGATAGTAAAAAAGGGAAATATTACCAACCAACGAAGGCAATATATAATAAGTCAAAAAACACTTTCGCGCTGCAATATCCCAATGGTTCGGTCGCTACCGTAGCATTGGTTTCTAACAAGAAGTATTTCAAACTGACTTTGGAATCGCTTAGTCCCCGAAATGGTATCGACAACGTTCAGTGGGGCGCGTATCATACCAATATCACCAATCTTTTTGGCGAAATAATCGGCGTAGCCCGTGATACCAGCGATGCCGTCAACTATGCGATCGGTATGCTGGCGTTGAACGATAACACCCTCGGCGGCACTTCCGAAACCATAGCCGACGCGGCGCCTTTCCAATATATCATCCATAGTCCTGATAAAAAACGGTTTCCGCTCCCTTCACACCTGCACGAAGGTCAGATTTTTCCAATTGGAGGCGATGGAATCAATGACGTTGCCTTTTATGCGCACAAAGAACCTTATTACCGGATTTTATACGGCAATGCTGCCCAGATCGACATCAAGGGTAGAATTTCCATTGCGTACAGTTCGAGGGACCGGGCACCGAAGCGGGAGGTTTACTTTTCGCTGATTCCAAATATGGCGGTGAACAAACCAAACCATCAGGAAGTGCAGCCATTACCTGGGGTAGATTATCACGGATCTTCGGTTGCGTTTTGGGGAAGTCCGGACAGTACGGCTTTGCTGGACGTGATGCAAAACATTGTGCTATCGGAAGGCCTCCCCTATCCTACGATCAATGGAAAATGGGTAAAAGACCCGGCTGCATTTGTGCCGGACGCGCTGACCGTCGGCGGGGTATATGATAGCATTGTACCCTATGCCCAGCATTTGGGTTTTAAAGCAATCAGCTTGTATGATCTGGGTTTTGTAAGGGCCGACCGAGGAAATCAAGGTTATCTGGACGGGAAAAACTTTGAAAAGAAACCATTAAAAATGGCGTCTGGTGATAAGTCGCACAAAGAATTTTCCGAGCTGGCTGCCAAATCCGGATTGATCATTGGCCGGACGCCGATTACAACCGCATTGGCACCGGGTACCAAAGACGCCAGCCCGGTTCCGAGCGATAGTTTGTGTTACCAGCAAAAACGCCTGCTTGTCAAAAGTATCGCACCCGGAGATACAATTATTCTTGTCAATGATCCCAAATATCTGGACGAAATAGCCAGTTGGGAAGGTCACGCCAAAGACCTGAATATGATCAAAATCGGCAAGGAGCTAATTTATTATATGGGGGTTTCTGATGAGGCACCATTCCGGCTGCTCAATGTGAAACGCGGCTACTGGAAAACCACCGAATCCAGTCACGCAGCCGGAGATACCATTTACAAGTTGCAGGTGACGATCAACTATGGCTACGACGGACTGATTCCCAACATGCAATTACAGGACAAAATAGCCGAATACTATGCCGACGTATGTAAGGTCAATGGGCTGCAATACTATGATTTTGACGGCCAGGAGTTTCTGTTTAACAACGGCCACGGATATTATTCCGTCAAGCGGTTTTTTCGTAAAATGTTTACGAGGGCCAACGAGCTTGGAGTCCCCTATATTCGTTTCACGGGATCTACCTTGTCAGAAGGTTCCTGGCACTATCAAAGCATTTGGAATGTGGGGGGCGGTAAAAATCTTTATGACGTTGAAACCAGGGAATGGGGCAGTGCCACCAGCCAGGGGAAAGACCTGAGAGATGTAACCTACGCCAACTTTTTTCCAGTCGGAATGGGCGCAAACTTCCCGATCAATGCAAAATCCACTGTCGCTGAATATGAGCACATTCAAGCAATTTCAGTAGGAATCGGCTCTACTTACAGTTTAAAACTTGATCAGAAAGAAGTCGAAAGCTGCCCACAAAAGGATGCTATTTTCAAAGCGATCCGTACATGGGAAAACGCACGTGCTGCGAATGCTTTTCCACGCTGGCTTAGAAAAGAACTTGCCGATCCTGTCAATCAATATCACCTGGAAGAATTGAGCGTTGATAGCTGGCAGCTATATAAAGCAGACTTTGATGGTAAAAATAGAAAACCATATCGCATGCTTAAACGAGATTAGCTTGCACGAAAGGTTAATATATCTTAGGTATAGCGCAGGTTCGAATCCCTACGTGACCACATGAAATGAAAGACTTAGCAAATTCCGCTAGGTCTTTTTTGTTTTTGTTGCAATAAAAGTTGCAATAGATTTCGCTGTAAGATTTTTGAAAGTAATAGTCCCTAGCGACGCTTCTCCCAGTCTTCAAAAATGAAACGCAGGGCATCGTAATAAGCCACAACGGGTTCGGTCATGTGGGTTTCAGTGGGGTAATGTTTGTAGAGATAATTGAATCCTTTTAGCTTTTTCTTAGCAATTGTTGCATCCAGCTTCAACAGATGTTTATGGAAAAACGAATTAGGCCCCCCTTCGTTTCCGTCACTGTAAAAAAATATTTTGTCTAGGGCTGAGCCACTTTTTAATTTTTCATCAGTCATTTTCAACATATACTCCCTGTCCCACCAAAGAGATGGGCTTACGGCAATATACGCATCAAACAGATCCGGATGAGTCAGCAGACAATTAAGTGCTGAAAGGCCTCCAAAGGAATGCCCGGCAAATATTTTATAGGGTGTTGTTTTATAATTTTTGTCAATCATTGGGATCAATTCATTCTCGATGAATTGTAAAAATTTCTCGTTCCCGCCGCTGCCTGTATACGAACTGCTGTCTGGTTTTCCCTCGTAGTTAAGTATGCTGTTGGTTGGGGTAAGGTCTCTGGTCCGTTTTGTATTTGGGATGCCAATGACAATTGTCTTCGGCATTGCCAAAACGTCGGGCCTACTCAGATAATCGACATACTGAACAAGCAATTCAAAATGATTATCGCCGTCCATTACGTATATGACTGGATAATGTTTGTTTCTATCCGCGGAGTCTGCTTTAGGGCAATGCACATACACCTTTCGGTCTTCGTTTAATAGCTTGGAGTGAATCGTCAACACCTCACTTGATGTAGGTGTATACGCCTGTATATTTTGAGAATGTGCCTGAAAAGCGACAACTAAAAATAGACTGGTCAGCCATTGAAAGGGTCCCATTGACCCCCACAACAAAGAAAAATTGAACTTCACAACAAAGCAGCCTGATCTGGGATTGCTGAAATTTGTATTGGAAAAACAAAGACAACATGAGGACTTGAAAATCCGAAAATGAATGGCGCGGCCACGCCAAGCAACAACCCAAATCAAATTTCACTTTTAAAACCAATCGAAATGAAACGTATCATATTAGTTACAGGCGGAACCGGATTCGTAGCCATCCATACCATCTTGCAACTGTTACAACAAGGTTATCAGGTGAAAACCACGCTCCGTTCTTTGTCTAAAAAAGACAAAATAATTGATGCATTGAAAGATGGCGGAATTGACGATTTTACTGATCTTTCTTTCTATCAGGCTGAGTTAACGTCAGATGAAGGCTGGGAGGAAGCGGTAAGGGACTGCGAATATGTGCTGCACATTGCATCGCCATTTCCAGCCCAGGCGCCCAAAGATGAGAACGAGCTCATCATTCCTGCTCGTGACGGTGCGCTGCGTGTTTTGAAAGCAGCGAGCAATGCAGGTGTTAAGCGCGTTGTACTTACCTCGTCGTTTGCTGCCATTGGTTACAGTAATAATGCAAAGGATCACGTATTCACCGAAACAGACTGGACGGATGAGCATGCGCCGATCATGGCATACATTAAATCTAAAACCATTGCAGAAAAAGCGGCGTGGGATTTTATAAAAACAGAAGGTGGTAGCATGGAGCTTACTGTTATCAATCCGGTTGGGATTTTCGGGCCGGTTTTGGGAGATATTTCGTCGGCTTCGCTGGATACGATCGTGAAGGGGATCATCAGCGGCACTACGACCGAAAGCCCGGCATTTACATTCGGCGTTGTTGATGTACGTGATGTTGCCGACATCCATTTAAAAGCAATGCTGCATCCCAAAGCAAACGGACAGCGCTTTCTGGCTACATCTGAGGGCGTAATGAGCGTCTACGATGTGGCGCAACTAATCAAAACCGAACGGCCTGAACTGGCCGCGAATATTGCGGATATGCAGCAGACGGATGAAGCATTTTATATTCAAATGTCGAACAGGAAAGCAGTGGAAATATTAAGTTGGGATCCGAAAAGCAGACAATCCGCTATTCTGGAAAGTGTCGACAGTTTGTATAAATGAGTAAATTTGGATTCATAAAATCAAATGTGAAAAGTGAAAGTTAATAACCTGCAATCCTGTCATTTGGGGCCGGAAATTTCGCCGGAGCAATTTATATCAGAACATTTCTTTCTGTATTTACTGAAAGGTTCAATAAAGGCTTTTGACGGTCACAAGCATTATCAGATGGTTCCCGGGGATTACTGCATCGCCAGGAAAAACCATTTGGTGCGCTATACAAAATATAAGGATAAGGACGAATTTGAAAAGATCATCATCACATTGGACGAGCCATTCCTAAGGAAGTTTTTGGAGCGGCATCCGCTTCAAGCCCAGGCTGACAGCAACAATGATTCTTTTCTTTTTATACAAGATAACAAACTGATTAAAAACTATATCCAGTCGCTGGAACCTTACTACTCCGGAGATTTGGAGATTGACGAAACTTTTGCGGATATAAAACGCGAAGAGCTGCTGATGATCATTTTAAAGTCTGATCCTGCGATGGCTAATGTGTTTTTCAACTTCGCAATTCCTGCCAAGATTGACCTCGAAGCATATATGAACCGCAACTTCCGCTTTAATATTAGCCTGGAACGTTTCGCCTTCCTTACTGGCAGAAGCTTGTCCTCATTTAAAAGGGATTTTCAAAAGGTTTTCGGCACAAACCCCGGAAATTGGCTTAAAAAGAAACGGCTCGACGAAGCCTATTTTCAAATCAGTCAGCAAAAACACAGACCCAGTGAAGTCTATCTGGAAGTTGGCTTTGAAGACCTGTCTCATTTTTCATTTGTATTTAAAAAAGAATTCGGCAGGACTCCGTCAGAAGTGATGCAATAGCGGCTGGTTAGGCGCAAAGCAGGCGGCGATAGATTCAGTTAAAATTTAATAACATTCATTTTTCTGCATTTGTCAGGGAACAATATTTTTATATTCATTCCAATCACTCCCAGTTTCTTAAATAGCCAGCCCATATTGTGTCGTCTGAACCGCAGGATTTAATGTATGAATTCGATAATGTCATTATCGGCTCGGGTATGGGTGCGCTTTCGGCGGCGATTTGCCTGCTGCGTGAGGGGCAAACGGTGCTCATTTTGGAACAGCATAATGTGCTCGGCGGCTGGTGCCACAGCTTCCGGATCGGCAGCCAGCGTTTTTCTCCCGGGGTACATTATATAGGTCAGCTGGGCGAGGGGCAGTCCACCCGAATGTTGTACGAAGGTTTGGGAATTGCCAATGAACTCACCTTTTTTGAAATGAACCCGGCTGCCTATGAACATTGCTGGATTGGCGAAAAGCGCGTTAATATTCCAGCCCATTTCGACGCACTTTGCAAAACACTTTCTGCACAATTTCCTGCGGAAAAAAAGGGGATTAAAAAGTATCTGACTGCGGTTAAAAATGTCAGCAGCCAGCTGGATCTGATTTCAGAAATGAATGGTTTCCGTGATCACCTGACCATTCCCTGGCGTACGCGACATCTTGGAAAATATGGCTTATTCAGCGTAAAACGGGTTATTGACTGGCATATCAAGGACTCGCTTTTGAAAAAAATATTGAATATCCAGTGGGGTAACCACGGCCTTCCGCCTGCCCAAGCCAGCTTTCCCTACCATGCTGCGGTGATGGCACATTATGCAAAAGGTGGCTTTTATCCGATGGGCGGCGGTGCGGCGATCGTCAAAGCGATGGCCAATGTGATTAAAAAACACGGCGGCCAGTGCAGGACGGGGCAGAAGGTGAAGCGCATTTTGATACGAGGTGAGAAAGTGAAGCGTGCGGTGGGTGTCGAACTTGAAAACGGTGCGCTTATTTATGCAAAAAGGGTTATTTCCAATGCGGATCCGGGAACGACTTATAAAAGTCTGATAGGCGAGCAAAACCTCAGCAAGCAGCTTCTGAATCAATTAAAAAATACTAAATATTCTTGCACCTCGCTGATCCTGTTTTTGACGGTTGATATGGATCTCCGCAAAGCGGGTTTGGACTCAGGAAATGTCTGGCTGGTGCCTGATGAAGCGGCGGAAGAATCGTATGGTCAGGATGAAGATGCAGATATTGCCTCAGAAAACGCCTTTCCAGCACTTTTTATCAGTTCAAGCACATTAAAAGATCCGACAAGTTTTGACGGCATTCACCATACGCTTGAGGTGATTACGCTCATTAACAATCATGCTTTCAGCCAGTTTGACGGCGAAACCGGCATACATTCGCAGGCATATCTGGATTTTAAAGAGCGGTTGAGCATGAAAATGATCAAAAGCCTAGAAAAAGTTCTGCCGGGGATCAGCCAAAGCATTGTCCAGAAAGAAATGGGCACTCCGCTTACCAACAAGCATTACATTGGTTCCACGGACGGCTGTGTGTATGGCACCGAAAAAAGTTTCTGGCAGATTGGTGCATTTGCTTTTAAAGCGCAAAGTGAGATCGAAAATCTGTATTTGTGCGGCGCCAGCATTCTGGCCAACGGCGTTGCGGGAGCAAGTTATTCGGGTGTGCAAACAGCCGCAAAGATCCTCGGCACATCCCAGGCAGCACTGCTGAAACCAGATCCGTCCCAGCAACTTCACGTGTATGCAGCCGAGGATGCAACACATTATCCTGAGTGGATCAAAACGAAGATGAATACGAGAAGGAAGGTGAAAGTAGTCTAATAAACCAAATTAACACAACATTCACGCTCGTTGCTTGAAAAGTGATCCGAATGTTACGTTATTGTCGCGTCAATTTTCACTCTCAAAAAACAAAATCATGAGCACTTTGCAGCTAAGAGATGGGGCAACAATGTTTTACAAAGATTGGGGCACCGGGCAACCTATCGTATTTCACCACGGATGGCCACTTTCCGGCGATGACTGGGATAATCAGATGATGTTTTTTCTTCAAAAAGGCTTCCGCGTCATAGCTCACGATCGTCGCGGACACGGACGTTCTTCCCAAACTTTTGAAGGTCATGAAATGGATACTTACGCTGCGGATGTAGCCGAACTGGTTGCCCATCTGGACCTTAAAGATGCCATACATGTCGGTCACTCGACAGGTGGCGGTGAAGTGATACGCTATGTGAACAAACATGGCCATGGCAGGGTGGCAAAAGCGGTGCTGGTGAGTGCTGTAACGCCGCTTATGGTGCAATCCGAAACTAATCCGGATGGTGTGCCGATGGAAGTTTTTGATGAGATCCGCGAGATGACCGCTACGCAAAGACCGCAGTATTTTAAAGACTTTTCGGAGGCATTTTACGGTTACAACCGCGAAGGCGCTGTTGAAAAGCAGGGCATTCGTGACAACTGGTGGCGTCAGGGCATGATGGGTAGCATTCTTGCCCATTATGAATGTATAAAGGCATTTTCTGCAACTGATTTTACCGAAGATCTGCAAAGCGTTGATGTCCCGGTATTGGTGCTGCATGGGGAAGACGATCAGATCGTGCCTTATGAGATCACTGCATTGAAGGCAGCTAAAATGTTGAAAAATGGCAAACTGATCACCTACCCAGGTTTTCCACACGGAATGCCGACTACGGAAGCCGAAACAATCAATAAGGATATCCTGGCATTCATTCAGGAATACTAGTAACTGGCGCTTTATCGTCGTCAGGAGCATTAGAATGGCCGGGTGGGAATTTTTCCGCCCGGCCATTCTGGTTTGGTAGCAATATATTTCAGCTATTACGGGATCAAATTTTCCGATCTCAGCCTTTTGAACAAATCAAAAAACGAGTCGCGCGTGTCCTGATAACCCGTAAAACCGAGTTTGCGGCTTTTGGACATGTCCGTCATAACCTCCAAAGGGCGGCCCAAATCGAGATCCGTATGCCAGGCGGAGGCTAGACGATTAATATCGGGTTCTTTCAAATTGTATTTGGAAGCAATCTGCTGCCAGGCCGGGGCGTCGTTTGCCATTTCTTGTTCCAAAGGGCGAATTTGCCCGCCAAATCCGGCTGACTCAACGCCAAACCAGTCTGCTATTTGTTTCCAAAGCCATTTCCAGCGGAAGAGGTCGCCATTCGCAACATTAAATGCTTCATTGTGAGCCGCTTCCGTGGTGGCAGCCCAGATCATGTGTTCAGCCAGCAGTTTTGCATCTGTGACATCGGATAACCCGTTCCATTGCTCGGCTGAGCCGGGAAATTGAAAAGGCCTGCCGGTCTCTTTACAAATGCTTGCGTAAATGGCCAGCGTGGTGCCCATATTCATAAGATTACCAACTGCTTTGCCCACCACAGAATGCGGTCTGTGAATGCTCCAGGTAAAACCATCACGCTCAGCGCCAGCATAAACTTCATCTTCCTGGGCATAGTAAAAGTTTTCCAGATCGAGCCTGGGGTGCTCTTCCCGGACGGGTGTTTCGGGCAATGTGCCTGCCTTTGCATATGCTTCAAACGGTCCCAGGTAATGTTTAAGCCCCGTTACCAGCGCAACATGCCGGACCGACTTTCGTGCAGAAAGGCTGTCTAGTAAGTTCCGGACCATTGCGCTGTTGACGCGGATATTTACGGCCTCCGTATCATTGCGCATCCAGCTTGTAAAGAAAACGTGGGTAGGCGTCACATTCGCCAGATTCACTGTCAGATCAGCCGGATTAAGCAAGTCAGCGGCGATAGGTTTTAAGCCTGCAATTTCTGTGTTCGAATGACGGGAAAGGCCATAAGTGATCCAGCCTTTTTCAATCAGTTTTTCTGCGAGGTTACTTCCGGTGATGCCGGTTGCGCCTACTACTAGTGCAATATTTGTCATTTGCTTGGGATTTTCAACACTTGATTTAATGTTACAAAATTACCGCACGCCAAGGCGATGCCCATTGACCTGCATCAAGTAATGCAGTTGATCTAAATCAAGCATTCCTATCTTTGCCGGTGTAAATGTGATTAGCTATGATTGAAGTACTTTTTCAGCACATTCAGGAAAAGGTTTCGCTTTCGGACCTTGATAAGGAGGCCATCGAGACCTTTTTTATTCCCAAAAAACTGAGAAAACGCCAGTATTTATTGCAGGAAGGCGATGTTTGCAAGCATCTGACTTTTATAGCGAAAGGACTGCTAAGGACTTACAATGTGGATGACAAGGGTGACGAACACATGAGCGTTTTTGGGTGGGAAGGGTGGTGGTTATCCGATTTCAACAGCTTTTTGTCGGGCGAGCCGGCCGTATTCAACATTGATGCCATTGAAGATTCGGAGTTGCTGCTGATCTCCCGGGAAAATTATGAAGCGCTAACGCTAGCCGTCCCGGTCATGGACCGCTATTTCCGCATCCTATACCAAAACAGCATCGTCACCAAGGAGCGGCGGTTGATGAGCTCCATCACGCATTCGGCCGAAGAAAAATACGTAAAACTGGCAGAGTCAAACCCCAAAATGATCGAACGCGTCCCCCAAAACCTGATCGCCTCCTACCTGGGCATCGCCCCGGAAACGCTGAGCAGGATTAAGAAGAATTTGGCTCAGCGGAGATAACCTATTAAAGAAAACCTTACGCCAACAACCTTGAACCTAAAAACAGGCATAAAAGGAGAAACGCTTCAAAAATTCCTAAACGACCGCATTGCGCCTGGCCGTCATTGGCACTTATTCTCCGATACTTATTTTGAGGTTTGGTAACTCAACTTGCAGCTTTACCTTGGCTTTCAGAGCAGTAAATACCCGCAATAATGTGTCCATTGTCACATTGCTTGCATTGCTTTCAAGCCTCGAAATTTGTGCTTTTTGCACGCCGATTAGTTTTCCCAGCTCTTCCTGCGTCAGCTTTCTTTCTTTTCGGGTTTCCTTTATTGCCTTGCCAATCAGGTCTAATTGAAGTTCAAATTCAAATCTGTCACGATCCGGTGTCCCGATTTTCCCAAGAAGTCTATCCTGGACCTCATCCAATGTATGTGTTTTCATTTTTTCTTTTGTTCTGATGCTTGGGCCGAAAAATATTTGAGCCTAATGTTGATTGCCTTTTCAATTTCATTTTCCGGGACTTTACTTCTCTTTTTTATAAATCCATGCGTGGCTACTACCAATGTTTAGTGTGTTTAAGACGGCAAATGTATATAAAGTTTCGTTAAAAAGAAACTCGCGTTGGTTCGAATGTCACAGTCGCCGGCGCTTACTCGAAACCGTGCTGAAAGTTTCCAAGCTGGCGGCCCAATATACTTTTTCTGGTTTCTGAAAAGCGGCAGATGTCAATGGCTGCGGGTTATATGCATGTGGGGAAGCCGGATCAACACCATGATTACACAGGTCCTATGGTCGGTGCAATGGTTTTCATTAGAGTAGTAAGTTTAGGTTTTGAGTTAATCAGCAAAGCGATTGCTAAGATTTAGAAGTTGTTTCATACCTCAGCAAGCGAAAGCTAACTGCACAGATTTTTACATAGATTTGTGCCTTATTGGTAACACACATTTATATGGACATTATCCCATATCCAACACATCAAATTGGAAGTCAGGAGTTTTGCTTTTTTAGTATTGGGGAGTTAGGGATGGTTGAATTGCGGATTCGGATTACACTGATGGACGCTGAAACAAGATTCTATAATGTCGGTTTTGGAGTTTGGAACACCCTGAAAGGTGACATTGATGATAAAGTTACAATCAGAAATGGTGACACAGATCGTATACTGGCGACGGTTGGGCAAAGGGCCCTGGAATTCCTAAGGAGCAATCCGCGCGCTAATATTGCAGCTACAGGATCGGTTTTGCCCGGAGAGTTGGCTTTGAGGACCCGCAAATATCAGATGGGTATCAATGCATATTATCATGAGTTAATCGCGTATTGTAATATCTATGGGTTCAAAGCGGATAAAGTGGATGGAAAAATAATGGGTAGTTGGCCAGATTGGGACGGATCGTGGGTTCCTTTTGAGCTAGGCACCAACTACGATGCTTTTTTGTTAAATTTGAAAAGGTCCGAACACTAGTCGAATATAAAAAAACAAAATATGGCTAACCAACATTCAAAGACAGCCAAAGAGAAGAGCCTGAAAGGTTTGAGGCATTTGGCAATAACTGGTACAAAAGGCTCAGTATATCCCAAAACGTCCACTGGGTTACTTCTTATGAAAAATTCTTCGGCTATACCATCTGTGCAACCTACGTCGCCATCCCATTATGATGATTTTAACAATTCTGAAAAGTCGACTTTCGATCGTAAAGCGGAGGAAATGAAGGCGTTTCTGAAGAGAAATCCTGTCCCGAAAGAATTTCTAAACTGATATTCTCTGCCGTTTCAAGTACCGGAACATCTTTCTCACCCCCCCCCCCTCAAACCCGCTTCTTAAAAATCTTAATAAACTCCGACACGCCTCCACCTATCAGCAACAAACCGCCAGCCGCGAAAAGGATGTAGAGGCCGGTGTAATGTTTGACTCGTGCGGATGTTGTTGGCAGGAATGCTTTGCCGCTTGCCGGGTCGAAGTGGACTGCGATGGTATCTACGCCTGATAAGCTTCGGTAGTACTTTCTTCCCATCGAGAAATTGTAGGTTTTGCCCAGATATTCTGCGTAAATGCGATCGGGATATTTAACGGTTCCTAGGCCCTCTGACCCGTAAGTGATTTTCATGCAGACAACTGGTAAATGGGCCGACATTTCATCTTCCCATTTTGCACTGGTGTACATCATGTAGATTATCACGAGGAGGCAAATACCCAGAAGAAACGTGACGAAAGGGACTATCCATCCGTATCGCCGGTTTTCAACGATCAGAACCTCGTTCATAGGTTGCCTCGCTTTTGAAAGTTGTGCGGATCAGCGGGACATGCTGTATGTGGTTTTCCATTGGTATGCCTTTGAAATATTCATTGATGACCCATATGCCTTCTGTTTTAAAGGGGAGCAGAAAGCTGTTGCCGTTGTTAAGCTGGAATTGTGCAAATCCGTGTTGCAATTTGCCTTCGTTATGATACAGCATTATTTTGCGGATGTCACCCTCCTTGATGCGTAAGGTTGTGTCGGGGAGTTGTATATCAAGTTCATGTTCATCCGGTAATGTCGTAATCACGACGCCGCGGGCATAAGGCCAGTGATTTAAGTCAATCACTAAAGTGAACATCCCCATACAAAGAAGGGCAAAGCCAAAGATGATGAGAATCGTCCGTCCAATCATGGGGTCCGGCCCTGAAAAGGTTGCGAAGAGCGAAGCTTTTAGAATTACGAAGCCCATAAAGAGGCAAATCAAAAGAAACACTGATTCCAATCTGACAAAGAACGAGCGGAATGTAGTCTGGTAAATCCGTTGCACTTTAAGCGGAGAGTTCGTGCCGATTGTATTGCGCGTGAATCGCAGCAGTCGCCAGAATACCCAACCCATCGGAATGAAGACGATCAGAAATACCAGCAGCGTGCCCATTGTTACAACGATATGATTTGATCCTTAATATAATTAAATAAAGGTTACATATAAAGAAGATTGAAACATTTTTTGCTGTGATTTTCCTTGCAAAGGCGCTTTGCTAAAAGCAAACGACCGGTCGCAGAAAAGGCGACCGGTCGGGGAATGTGCTGACAATGAGAAGATAGGATCAGTATCCGTTGTTCTGCTTCAAGTTTGCATTTTTGTTAAGCTCCGGCCTCGGGATTGGAAGAAGCGTTCGGTAGGCGCCGTTAGGCACGTGGGATAACCAGGATTTGGTTGTAAACACACCAAACCGGATCAGATCTTGCCGACGTCGCCCTTCCTGTGCAAATTCCCAACCTAATTCATCGAGGAAGCGGCCAAATTTGATATCCGCTCCGCCCTCGTTTGTAGTTGTATTGTGGTTTTTCAACCCGTAAGCATAAGTGCTTCCTTTTTGAAGATCCGCAGCAGTAACAACGGCTTTCGCAGGGTTTGCTTTGAAATTACGTGCTCTTACAGTCGTCACTATGGTTGCTGCTTCTGCGGCTTTTCCGCTTCTCAGCAACGATTCTGCTTTCATCAGTAATACATCTGCATAGCGCAGCAAGGGCCAGTCGTTGCTCAGGTTTACCGTGGTTCCTTTTTCAATTTCAAATTTCCCAAGCCTGAAACCATGGACTTCTTCCGACTGATCCACGCCGGGCAGCTGATTAATGTAGCTCAACGGTTTGCCCGCATATGCCCCCAGCGTACTCGTAAGCGGTGTTCCGCCTGCCGAATACTGCGGACCTTGTATCCAGTTGCTTACCAGGCGCTCGTCGTCCTTGTCGAACGAATCAATAAACTGCGGAATGGCGCAAATGCCACCCCAGGGCGTGTTCAGCAGGTTGTAAGTCGCCTGATTGGCTGGCTGCAATGTTTCCATGTGAATAGAAAATCCGTTCCAGTCGGTTACGTATTTTATATCAAAAGGTATGGCAAAAATGATCTCCTTAGAAGATTCATTATTTGTTTTAAACACCTCTTTCTGAGTAGCTTCCAATGCATATCCGGCCTTGGAGTTGATCACCAGGTTGCATTGCTCGATACACTTTTCCCAGGCAGGTGTGCCTGTGTAAACTTCTGCATTGAGATACATTTTGGCAAGAAGCGTATGTGCGCCCCATTTATTAAAACGTCCGTAGGTTGTCGGATCGTTCTTTTCTGATAGCAGCGGCAGATTGTCCTGAATATCCTTGACAATAAAATCGAAAACCTCTTTCCGTGTGCTTTGCTTTGGAATAAAACCTGCGGGCACATCAAATTGCGTGATAATCGGCACATTCCCGAACAGGTCGCAAAGCACATAGTAATAGGATGCACGAAGGACTTTGAGCTCGGCAATTACCGCCTCTTTCCCTTCTGTAAACGGAATACTTCCCGATTCGATCTGGAAAATAAGCCGGTTACAATTGGCAATCCCAGCATAAGACCTGTTCCAGTTATTGATCGCGATCTCGTCGTCGGCGGTCCATTTGTGATCGTGGATCCTGCGGTAAACGCCGCCATCCACCCAGCCATTCGGGCGGGAAGGGATAACAAGCTGATCCCCCGATATCTCCTGGGTGCGGAAAAGCCCATTCCATTGCTGCATCACATCGCGCCAATTGGTATAGGCAGCGCCCACCAGCGAGGCCACGTCACCGGAAGCTGGTGTGAACTGGTTGGCTATAATACGGTCGAAGCTTTCGTCTTTCAGATCAGTACACGAGCTGCCCAGCAACAGCGCTACAACAGCAATTTTACTTTTTAAACCAAAGTGTATATTTTTCATAATCAAGTTTAGAGTTTTACAATGACAAGTTTAGCCCGAGTGTGAATGTCCTGGTCATTGGATATTTATCGCGGCTGTCATTTCCAGGAGAAAGTCCCAGCCTGTCCACCTCAGGGTCTACGCCTTTGTATTTGGTAAAAGTGAATGTGTTAAGCGTAGAGCCGTAAACCCGGATGGCCTTAATGTGTTTTGTTTTCAGCTTCGGGATGTTGTAACCAATTGTGATGTTGTCGATTTTCCAGAAATCAACATCTTCAATGTAGTAACTGTTGAATTCCTGTGGCATAGTTGGGCTGAGTACAGCTTTGTCAAAAACCTTGTCATAGGACGATTTCAGGTTGTTATACTGTTGAAGGCCAGTGCTTTCAAAGAACATCCGCTGGTAATTCAGGATCTGGTATTTGAATGCCCCACGCATGGTTACGCCCAGGTCCAGATTTTTGTAACGCAGGTTATTGTTGAAGTTGAGATAGAACTTAGGCAAACCATTTCCAAGCACGCGTTTGTCCTCAAAGGCATGCTGGAACTCATCGTAATTTTGCGGCTGACCGTCGCGGCCTTCGTAAATCCACTTACCGTCGTCGGATATGTCCACCACCTTGAAGCCATAAAAATCCCCCACCTGGTCACCAATCCGCACAATGTGCGTAAAAGTCTGAACCGGGTCGCCGGTTGCACCCGTGGTAAAAAAGTCGTTGGTTGTCTTATAAATGTCATTTGAAAGACTCACCAGCTTGTTGGTATTGGTCGAATAGTTTACACTTGAATTCCAGGTAAAATTGTTGGTCTGCACCGGCACGAAGTTCACCAGCAGTTCCAGTCCCCGGTTCTCCATCACGCCCACATTAGCGCGGGTAGATGTGTACAAGTTGGGCGGGCTGGGCACCTGGAAATCATACAAAAGCCCTTTGATCTTCCTGTTATAAAAATCAATGCTACCATTGATCCTGTTTTTGAGGATGGCAAAGTCAAGACCTATATTCGATTCATGCTTTTCCTCCCATCTCAGGTCGGGATTCGGGTTTTGGGCAGGAACCAATGTCTGCACCCACTTGCCATTGCTGTAAAAGAACTTCTGATAATTCAGGATCGCCACGCCGAGGAACAGGTTATTAGGCTGCGTTCCCGTAACACCATAGCCGGCCCTGAGTTTCAGGTCGTCGAAGATCGTCTGGCCTTTCATGAATGCTTCGTTGCTGATACGCCATCCCAGCGAAACGGCCGGGAATGTTCCCCAAGGGTTTTTCGCGCCATATAGCTGGCTCGCACCTTCGTGTCTGATACTTGCCAGCAACAGGTAACGGTCGTCGAAGTTGTAAGTGGCCCTTGCAAAAAAGCCGATCAGGTTGGTTTCCCTTTTGGAACTGCCAATCGGCGCAAGTCCGGTTTTCAATGCGTCTCCGATGCCGATATTATTATAGGAAAACTTATCAGTCGGGAAATCCCAGTTCTGCATGAAAGAATCCGAGAACGAGTTGTCCTGATAGCTGTAACCGCCCAGCAGGGAGAACTTGTGACGGTTCAGGTTTTTGGAATATTGTGCGGTAAGCTCCATAAGCTTATCCACCGACCGCACCGAACCAATCGAGGCGTAACCATTACGCCCGTCCCGCAGTGCAGATACATGGCTCTTCGTTTCTGAATACCCACGGTTCTGATTGTATTGATTGTAGGAAAACAGGGCCGACAGTTTAAGGTCTTCAATGGGACTATAGCTGATATTGGATGTTATCCTGGTATTCTGAGAGTTGTGTTTTCCATCACTTTCCTGCAAACGCGCCACAGGGTTATCATAATTAAAGATCCCCGTTTGCTGAAACCAGGTTCCATCCGGGTTTCGTAATGGTGCAGTAGGATTCTGGATGATTGCCTGGCGATAGGTATATCCGTTGAAACTTACCCCATCGCCGGTGGTCGGATAGCTGTTGTATGAGTTGATGAAACCAAGATTAATGTTGAGTTTATCATTCAACATGGTATGGTTTACATCGGCGCGTCCATTAAAGGTTTTGTTTTCAGATTTGATAAAAATACCGTCCAGATATCGGTAGTTAAGGTTCACAAGATAGTTGGTACGGTGGCTTCCGCCTCTGAACGTAAGATTATGGACCTGGCTCAATGCTTTTTTAGAAATTTCTTTCATCCAATCTGTATCCGCGCCCAGGTCCCACGAAGGCTCGCGGATGCCCTGCTCAATGTGCGCGCGATAATCCGCTGCTGTAAGGAGGTCAAGCTTCCGGGCAACTGTTTGTGTGCTGAAAGAGGTGTTGTACTCAACCGTGCTGTTGTAATTGCCGCTGGCTCTTTTTGTAGTGACAATGATTACGCCATTGGTGCCCCTGGTTCCATAGATCGCAGCCGCAGAACCGTCCTTAAGAACGTCTATTGACTCAATATCCTCAGGCGCTACGGTTTTAAGGTCGCCGGGAACACCATCAATAAGTACAAGGGGATTTGAGTTAGCACCCAGCAATGTTGTATTTCCCCGTAGCAGGATCTGAGAGCCTTGGGTAGGATCACCGCTTGGGGCTGAAATGGTAAGACCGGCTACTTTTCCCTGCAAAAGCTGTCCCGCATCCACGGCAGGGGTTTTTACAAAATTCTCTTGCGTAACACGCACTACTGAGCTGGTAATGTCTGCTTTACGCTGACTTCCGTATCCAACCACAACCACTTCCGTAAGTTCCTTGCTGTCAACAGCCAGCACAACATCGAAATTTGACCGACTGCCAATGGCGACTTCCTGGGTAACATAACCAATAAACGAAAAGACAAGCGTGGCAGCCTGATCTTCTGCTCTCAATTCAAAATTTCCGTCAGGATCCGTAATAGTTCCGGTAGAAGTTCCTTTAACCACGACACTTACGCCGGGCAATGCTGCATTGTTGTTGTCCAGCACTTTTCCCTTCAGTACTTTTTCTGCCTTTACCGGAAGCTCCATACCAGCCGTGGTTGGCGGGTGTATAGCCGCCCTCACCTGGCCGGTAAAGATGGATCCCGCGATCAGCATGGCACAAAGCGGTCTGCCAAACCCCGCGCCGCATTATGCAGTGCATCAAATTACAATACAATTTTAAGCTTAAATAATGCTAAACAAATTACGGTTTTTGACGACTACTGACTATATTTTGACCTTATTCAGACATAACAGCCAGAAAGGTGCAAATTTTAGCCGTATCATCAATTCGTGATGGGATGGTAATTTGTTCTATCAAATCCCAGATTTTCGAAGGTTGTAGATAAAGCTCAAAACGAAGTATCATTTCAATACATCACTCTGAATATATTCAATGTAAGTTTCCGCAGTGCTGCGGGCCAGGCGAGAAGAATGGCCGAGTGAATGGCGATAATTTTAGTTCAAATTCCGGTATTCATTTGGCGTAACGCCGGTTTTTTGCTTGAAAAGCCTTGTAAAATGCTGCTGATATTTAAACCCGAGCTGGTAAGCAATTTCACTCAGTGATTGACTGCCTTCAAACATCTTCACTTTGGCCTGATCAATTAACCTGGACTGAATAAATTCCAACGCAGTATGGCCGGTCTCTTTTTTAATTAAATCACCAAAATAGTTAGGAGACAAATTCAGCTCCTCGGCGCAGTAAGCCACGCTTGGCAAGCCTGACGTTTGCGATTTTCCTGATTTGAAATAATCATTCAATAATTGCTCAAACCGCACCAGGATATCCTTATTAACATTGCTTCTTGTGATAAACTGACGATCATAAAAGCGCATGCAGTAATTGAGGAACAGCTCAATGTTGGAAACAATGAGGGTTTTGCTATGCTTGTCGATATTCTGGTCTATTTCAACATTGATCTTTTCCAAACAATCCACAATCGTTTCCTTCTCTTTTTTTGATAAATGCAATGCTTCATTCACCTCATAGGAAAAGAAGGAATAATCCTTAATAACCCTTCCCAAATGCGTTCCGGCGATCAGGTCGGGGTGGAAAACCAGTGCATAACCGGACGGTTTGGTTGCAACTCCTTTGCTATCGATCCCGTAAACTTGTCCGGGCGATATGAAAACCAATGTTCCGTCCTCGTAATCATAAGGCTGGCAACCGTAGATCATGTCGCCACATTTGATATTCTTGAAAAAAACGGCGTAAATGCCCATATAGCGCCGGAAGTGCTGCACGGTCGGTATCTCACTGAAATTGATCACACTCACCAGCGGATGCAGCGTCTCCACACCGATCCAGTTGTTATATTGCTTTACCGTATCTATTCTTTCTACCTGCTCCATAATCTGAGAATTTTCCAGATCAAATATAACACCTGCCGCAAAACCGATTCTATCTTACAGACGTAATCAGTAAAAGTGGTAAATATTCCAGTAACCTGTATAAAATAGCGCAGGCAGTATTCGCGAGCTTTGTAATAACAACTTCAAACACCAAAATCATTATCATGGGCCTTTATAAATTTATCCCGCTTCTCGTTCTCATGCTGAGCGCAACCGTAGTAAGTGCACAGGTTGCTCAAAACCAGCCGATGGTGCGAATTTCTGAAATCGAGATCGTGCCGGAATTTCTGGCGGAGTATAATGCGATTTTGAAGGAAGAAGCCGCAGCGTCTGTCAAAAAGGAGCCGGGTGTGGTGGCTATTTTTCCAATGTATATCAAAGAGCAGCCCAACCAGATCCGGATCGTGGAGATCTATGCCGACAGCGCAGCGTACCAATCGCATTTGAAAACCCCACATTTCCAGCATTACAAAACAACAACATTGAAAATGGTGAAGGCATTGAAATTGATAGATATGAATGCAATTGATTCGCAGACGATGCCGGAAATCTTTAAAAAATTGAAATAACAGTCAATGAGTACAGAAAAAGACATTTTCACGCGGTTACAGGCCGGTGAACTGCTTCAGAAAGATGATCCTGAATATGGGAAATTCGCGGAAGTAGTTGCCCGGACAATCCGGTTATGTGTGCAAATGAATGCGACCGCAACAGAATTGGATCAGGTCCGAACGCAATTGAGTGAAATTATAGGCACGGAAATCGACGAATCAACGACGATTTTTCCTCCTTTCTACACCAATTTCGGAAAGTCTGTTAAGCTGGGTAAAAACGTTTTTATCAATCACGCCTGCTCGTTCCTGGACATTGGTGGGATAACCATTGAAGATAATGTGCAGATCGGCCCGCGGGTGAACCTTACTTCTGAAAATCATCCGCTTGATCCCGATGACCGCACGACATTGATCCCCAAACCAGTCATTATCAAACGAAATGCTTGGATAGGGGCAGGAGCAACGATTCTGCCGGGTGTAACGGTAGGGGAAAATGCAGTAGTGGCAGCAGGCGCGGTGGTAAGCCGCGACGTTCCTGCGAACACGGTTGTCGCAGGCATTCCTGCAAAAGTTGTAAAACAGATTTAACTACAAGTATCAAATATCATGACAGACACAACAAATATCAAAGCATACGGCACCACAGCAGCACAGGCACCTTTAAATGCAATGGACATCAGCCGCAGAGTTCCAACTCCGCACGACGTTCAAATCGAAATTCAATATTGCGGAGTTTGCCATTCCGACATTCATACGGCCAGAAACGAATGGCGCGGCACAATTTATCCTTGCGTTCCGGGCCATGAGATTGTTGGTAAAATCATTAGTGTAGGTGATCATGTGAGCAAATTCAAAGTAGGCGATACGGTGGGTGTAGGCTGCATTGTGGATTCTTGTCGCGAGTGCCAGTATTGTCAGGAAGGTCTGGAACAATATTGCGAACCAGGCATGACGGGCACCTACAATTCGCCGGATAAATATCTGGACACACCCACCTTTGGCGGCTATTCTGAAAGTGTTGTGGTGGATGAAAATTACGTTTTACGCATTCCCGAAAACCTTAATCTGGCGGCAACAGCGCCATTATTATGTGCCGGGATAACAACATATTCTCCATTAAGACATTGGAATGTGGGGCCTGGTCAGAAGGTTGGGATCGTAGGGATCGGCGGTTTAGGCCATATGGGGATCAAGATTGCCAAAGCAATGGGCGCGCATGTGGTTGCATTCACGACTTCCGAATCAAAATTCGCGGAGGCGAAACGACTGGGAGCCGATGAAGTGGTTTTATCAAAAGACAAAGATCAAATGGCTGCTTACACAGGCAAGCTGAACTTCATTCTCGACGCTGTTTCGGCGGAGCACGATATTAACGCATTCATTAGTTTGCTTCGCGTGGATGGTTCGCTTGCATTGGTAGGAGCGCCTGAAAATCCGCTGCCGGTTGCAGCTTTCAGCCTGATCCAGGGACGTAAAAGCTTTGCCGGATCCATGATCGGTGGTATTGCAGAAACACAGGAAATGCTGGATTTCTGCGGCGAGCATAACATTGTCGCAGACATTGAAATGATCGACATTCAGGAAATTAATGAAGCTTATGAACGCATGATCAAAGGCGACGTGAAATATCGTTTCGTTATTGACCTGGCTTCCATCAAGAAGTAAGTATTGCACCAATCAACATTCACCATGAACCAAGACAACGCATCAGAAAAGCCGGAAAAGCTGCATAGCAGCGATTCCCGGCGCGACTTTCTTAAAACAACTTCCATCCTCACCGCCATTGCTGTTGCACCCGCAACAGTTGCGAAAGCAGCAAAGCATGATTTAGGAGAAAAGATCAGCCTTGCGTTGGAAACTACGCCTGTAAGTTTCAAGGTGAATGGTGTAAAACAACAGCTTAACCTGGAACCACGCTCCACACTGCTGGACGTGCTCCGTGAACAGCTGAATTTGACCGGAACCAAAAAAGGCTGTGACTATGGTCAATGTGGCGCTTGTACGGTCCATGTGAACGGGGAGCGCGTGTTATCGTGTCTGAGCCTGGCCATTATGCATGAAGGCCAGGAAGTGACAACCATTGAAGGATTGGCAAAGGGCGAACAGCTGCATCCGATGCAGCAAGCTTTTATCAAGCACGACGGTTTCCAGTGCGGTTACTGCACGCCGGGACAGATCATGTCGGCAGTGGCCTGTATTAACGAAGGGCACGCGAATAACGAAGAAGACATCAGGGAATTCATGAGTGGGAATATCTGCCGTTGCGGAGCTTATCCCAACATTGTAAAGGCGATTCAGGAAGTTAAAAACGGGGGGCAGAAATCATGATACAATTTCAATACGAACGCGCGGCAACCACGAAAGCAGCTGTGAATGCATTGGCCAACAGCAGCAATGCGAAGTTCATTGCCGGAGGTACGAACCTGGTGGATCTGATGAAGCGGAACATTACCGCACCAACCAAGCTGGTGGACATTAACCAGATTCCCCTCAAAGATATACAACAGCAGAATGGCAAGATCAGCATCGGCGCCCTGGCACTAAACAGCCGCGTGGCTGAACACAAACTGATCATTGAAAAACATCCCCTGCTATCACAAGCACTAAATGCTGGCGCATCGCCGCAGATCAGGAATATGGCCACTGTTGGCGGAAATATGATGCAGCGAACGCGCTGCCACTATTTTTATGACACAGCACTGCCCTGCAATAAACGCGAGCCCGGTTCAGGCTGCGGCGCATTAGAAGGATTGAACCGTATGCACGCGGTTTTCGGGACGAGTGAACAATGCATTGCCGTGCATCCGAGCGACATGTGCGTAGCGCTGGTAGCATTGGATGCGACCGTGCTGATAGCAGGCCCGAAAGGAGAAAGGCGGATCCCGTTTGAAGAATTCCACCGGCTTCCGGGCAACCAGCCTGAAAAAGATAACACACTTCAGAACAACGAAATGATCGTTTCAGTTGAAATTCCGGATAATGCATTTGGTAAAAACAGCCATTATATGAAGGTTCGCGACCGTGCTTCTTATGCTTTTGCATTGGTGTCGGTGGCGGCAGCTTTGAATTTGGATGGAAAGGTGATTAAGGAAGCAAGGCTCGCAATGGGCGGTGTGGCGCATAAGCCGTGGCGTTTGAAAGAGGCAGAAAAAGCGTTGATCGGCAAACCAGCCACCGAAGAGACTTTCAGGCAGGCTGCCGAAATTGCCATGCAAGGTGCTAAGGCTTTTAAATACAATGCATTCAAGCTGAAACTCGGCCCGAATGTGATTGTAGAAGCATTGAAAAATGCCGCTAACCTGGTGTAATCCTAACCCTGAATTCCAAGATCATGAACGAAGCATTTTTCGATAAAAAAGAATATAAGCCACTCGACCGGGTGGACGGACGCCTTAAAGTGACCGGCGCAGCCAAATACTCAGCCGAATATCCATTGCCTGATATGGCGTACGCCGTACTGGTTGGCAGCCGGATCGCCAAAGGCACCATTAAAAGCATTGATTCCAAAGCCGCCGAGCGCGCACCGGGTGTGCTGGCGGTGATTTCGCATGTGAATGCGATCAAAGTGCCTGGATACCAGCCCAAAGGCGAGCATCCCTCGGAGCCATCGACCAGTGGCCAGCCGCTGCGCGTGTTTTTTGACAATAAGATTTATTCCAATGATCAGCCCATTGTAGCGGTGGTTGCAGTGAGCCTGGAAAAGGCGCAGCATGCCGCGTCGCTGGTCAAGGTCCAGTACAATAAGGAGCAACATCAGACCGACCTGGAAGCAAACGCTAAAAATGCAAAGCTGCCTGAATCTGCCAAGAAAAACCCGAAATCACCGACTGCGGATTACGACCGGGGACAGAAAGACGCATTCCAAAATGCCGCTGTAAAAATTGAGGCGGAATATGTGTTGCCTACCGAAATGCATAATCCGATGGAGTTGCAGGCAATCATTGCACATTGGGAAGCCGACAACAAGCTGACGGTTTACGACAAAGTGCAGGGCACAAAAATGACGCAGAAAAATTTTTCCAAAGAGTGGGATTTGCCCGAAGAAAATGTGAAATGCATTACCACATTCGTAGGCGGCGCATTCGGGAATGGATTGCATAACTGGCCGCACGAAACGGCTGCTATTATTGCAGCAAAACAGGTGAAGAGGCCTGTAAAGCTGGTTTTGACACGCGAGCAAATGTTCACGATGGTAGGTTACCGCCCGCGCACCTGGCAGAAAATACAAATGGGCGCGACCAAAGACGGGAAACTGGTTGCTATCAACCACGAATCCATCGGGCAGACGTCGAGCTACGAAGAATTCACCGAATCCACCTTGCAGCAAACGCGAATGATGTATGCTTCGCCCAGCATAAGCACACGCTACCGGATCTTACCACTCAACCTTGCTACACCCATCTGGATGCGTGGGCCGGGTGAAGCGACGGGTGCTTTTGGGCTGGAATCTGCCATGGACGAAATGGCGCACGCCATCGGAATGGACCCGATCGATTTTAGGCTTGCAAACTATACGGAGTCCGATCCGGACAAGAAAATGCCGTGGTCTACCAAATATATGCGGGAATGTTATGAAGAAGGTAAAAAGCGCATTGGGTGGGAAAAGCGGAAACTGAAACCAGGCGAAGTGCGTGAGGGAGAATGGCTTGTAGGCTATGGAATGGGCACGGGCACATTTGGCGCAAACCGCAGTCCGGCCACCGTACATGCAGAGCTGAACAAGGAAGGCAACCTCATTATGCACTGCGCAATTACCGATATCGGCCCGGGTACCGGAACGGCAATGGTGCAGATCGCATCAAATGCTACGGGCATTCCAACCGAAAAAATAACATTTCACCTCGGAAGTTCCGAATTTCCGAATGCAGGATTGCAGGGAGGTTCTTCGACTGTGAATAGCGTGGGGCCGGCAGTGCTTGCTGCCTGTAATGCACTAAAAGAACAGCTCATAACCATGGCAGCGGCCAAGGGAAATGCAGCATTCACTTCTGCAAAGGCTGATGATCTGATGTTTGATAAAAATGAATTGCAGCTCGGTGGCAAGTCTGCAAAAACGACGCTCGCCGATTTATTTAAACAAAATAACATTGAAAAAATAGAGACCACCAACGAGTCCAAACCCGACGAAAACCGCACTAAATATTCAATGTATGCATTTTCCATGCACTTTGCCAAAGTCCACGTGCATCCGTTCACAGGCCAGGTGCGCGTGAAAAAAATCGTTTGCTGCGCAGATGCGGGCACCATCGTAAGCCCCAAAACCGCGGCAAGCCAGATGATCGGCGGCGCTACGGGTGGCATTGGAATGGCATTGACAGAAGATGCGGTAATGGACCACCGTTATGGACGATACGTCACCAAAGACCTGGCGGATTACCACATGCCGGTTCATGCCGATGTGCCTGACATTGATGTGTATTTTGTAAACAAACCCGACTTACTGGCTGATCCCGTGGGGAGTAAAGGACTAGGCGAGATTGCAATCATAGGCGTAGCGCCGGCAATTGCGAATGCAGTCTTCAATGCAACCGGAAAACGAATCCGGGAGCTGCCTATCACGCCCGACAAGCTGATTTGAGTCGGCTCTCTGAGCTATTTGACTTCAATGCTGGACCAATAGGGTTTTGAAACTGTTTTGTCCGGATAAATGCCAGTCACAATATAGTTGCCCGAGGGCATGTTTGCAGGGATCGTATATTTCCCAACCGCAAAATTGAAACCGGCCATTGCCCAGTAATACAAAGCCAGTTCGGGAACTAGGTCTATTGTCTTTTCGGAAGATTTGAGGCGAAGACGCGGAAGGTGGTTTACATCAAAATTAACCCGGGGATATGTGAACATCAACGGTGACGGCTTGGCATAGAAAACGTCGCCCTTGCTAAAAGAAAGCTGCTCCACATTCCTGTCAAGACTTTGATTCAGATCGCCTTTCCAAATGGATTCGAGAGATTTTTCATCCGCCTTGCCCAGATGAACGGCCCCCTTTCCCAGCAATTGGTCTTTCTCATAAAAAGAGAGCAGGTAAGAGCCGTCGGGCAAGTTAGCGGGGATTTTGTCGCGCATTAATGTGTGTACGTCATGCATGCGGACAGGCAGCGTAACCGGGGCTGGCAAGGAAACGCCGGAGATGGTCATCGTGTATTTTTCAGTCGGTAAAAAGAAGCCGCCCATTGCCTCAATGGTATCCTGGCGCGTGTATTGGAATGGAAAATAAGTAAAAGCACGGACGGTTGGCAAGGCGCGTTTAAATCGGATCCCCTCGAAAACAACAGGGTTTTGATTGAAGAATTTGATTTCAAAAGTCAGTGGGGCGTTGGTCGTTAGTTCCAGTGTATTTGCCAGATAAATGCTCGGGTCTTCCACATAAAAGGTTGCTTCCTCCGAAAGGCCGGTTTTTTTATCAGTAACTTTAACAAAGGGGCCATTGAAATCGGGCGCAGCAGGCGAACTTCCTTCCTTAACATTGAATTTAAAAGGCAGCTTGATCGCATCCGCATTAACGGCAATTTCTTTTTGAAGTAACTCAATATCAGGGGTTCCGGAAAAATTAAAATAAATATACGGATTAGAAAAATCGTTGTCCGCCAGATCCTGCAAACTCAAATACAGCGGGGACGTACGTTGAAAATTATAGTTGATGACGCTGTCCGTTGTCAGGTCGTTCGTCTCATACCTTAACCGAACCCCTGGTTTCATAGAAAACGTAACCTCAGCCTGTGAAGCATTATATGTTTGCGGAAAACTTACCAGGTAAGCATTATGCAGCGAATCAAAGGTGATTTTTTCGGACCCTTTAACCCTGAGCCCTTTCAACAGCTCAGTCGCTGCTATCATTTTTCCTTCGGCAGTCGGACCAGGTTGTGGTGCAATTTCAAGAACCGGGGAATCCTTCTTACAGCCTATGAGCAGGCAAACCGACATGATGAACACGTAAAGCAACTTTTTCATAAAAGATAGAGGAATAGGCAAACGGTGACATACGGCATGAAGTAAAGATATTTCTTATTGAAATACAAGTTTTTGTTCTAATGGTCATAAAATTATTCGCAACGCACATTTAACTGTTATTCATTCTTCAAACTATTCACCGGATTCAAAATGGCTGCCTTCACCGCCTGAAAACTGACTGTGGCGAGGGTGATGACAAAAGCGCCTGCAATGGCTGCTGCAAAAATCCACCAGGATAATGCTGTTTGATAAGTGTATTGTTGCAGCCAGTCGTGCATGAGATAATATGCGATGGGTGTCGCCAGCAGGCAGGATATCATTACCAGGGTCAGGAAATCTTTGGAAAGCAGTTGCCATAAGTTAGCCACGGAAGCGCCAAGGACTTTTCGGATACCGATCTCTTTCTGGCGCTGTTCGGCAAAGAACGTAGCTAAGCCAAAAAGACCGAGGCAACTAATAAATATTGCCAAAGACGCAAAAGTTGTCGAGAGCTGCCCGATTCGCTCTTCCGCAATCGTGGGTGACACCAACAGTTCCCAGATCACCAAGCTGGTCGGGATCTTTGCCGGTCCAGTTGAAACTTGCATCGCTGCTCCAGACCTCCGAAGTCGGACTCGAAGATTTAGAAATATCAATAGCAGCACCGGTTTGGAGTAAATCGTCTCGGAGCGGCTGTGAATGTGCTTGCAGATCCGGGGTGTTTATTTCAACGGACAGTAATCCCGAACGATCGAAACCCACCGGTCTGTCTTTGGCATACTGGATCTGGCGAAGCACAACCAAAGTGCCGATTTGCCGACTTCCTTGGCCCGCTTTTGCGACCGGGCAGTGGACAGGTTCATGAAGTTGATACAGGCCAGCATCAGCACAAATGCGCCAATGATTCCAAACAGCCATACAAATTGTATCCGTCCGCGGACCGGCACGCCATTTTCCCACTCGGAATACAAATGCCAGCGGCTCATTGGGTGAAGAAATGCTTTTGGACTAAACCTGGCTTCTTCTTTTGCATGACGGGCTTTGATATTTTCAATTTTTGCGTTGATCTGGTCGAAGCTTGTGTTCGGCGCGATTTGTGCCAGCAAGAGGAAAGAATTATTTCCCCAATTGGTTTCCGAGCGTTTTACCCAGAGTGTTTCCTCCAGAAAGTGCTTCCAGGGCAGCAGGAATGTCACATCATGGAATTCCGTCCCGTAAGGAAGGTCTTCATAAATGCCGGTAACTTTG
Source organism: Dyadobacter sp. CY327 (assembly GCF_021390415.1). Classification (NCBI taxonomy): domain Bacteria; kingdom Pseudomonadati; phylum Bacteroidota; class Cytophagia; order Cytophagales; family Spirosomataceae; genus Dyadobacter; species Dyadobacter sp. CY327. The sequence goes on from NZ_JAJUXJ010000001.1 coordinate 548,072, forward strand.
AAGTAATCTTTGTTGTCAACCTTTATTGTTTTGTTAATTGGGTCTTCCTCGCCAAACAAAGCTTCGGCAACTGATTCGGAGAGTAATGCCGAAGCCGGGTTATCAAGACCGCTGGCTGTGCCTTTGATCATTCGCAGCGACATCATAAACGGAAAATCGGGCTCAACGCAATTGCCCTTTCTGGAAATTTTCTTTTCGCCAGATGCTAAAATATGGTCCTCAGTCCATGACGAAGATGCGATATACGTGAAATCGCTAGCATGCTCACTGTGTAAAGCAGCTCGCATGGGCAGGGGAGTGGCAGGAAAAGTATTGGTAATCCCGTTATAAGTCTGATGCTGCATCACGCGGGCAATGCGGTCATAATGCTGATGATATTTATTGTAGGAAAGCTCATCCCACATCCAAAGGCCGATCAGGATGGCCGTTGTCATCCCGATGGACAGGCCAACAATGTTGATGCCGGAATAAGTATAAGTCGCCTTCCATTTCATTGGCCAGGTGCGCAGGGCAGAACAATTGCAGCAGCCATGTTGCCTAGCGTGGCGGGACTTTACCGGCAGGTTTGGAAGCGCTCATGACCAGGCTATTTTTGGAATGGTGTCCCACATTTGGTTGCGAAGCTGCCTGATTTCTTCCAATGCGCGCCGGCCGGTTGCTGTTACCACATAAAGCCGCTTGCTCCTTCCGCCCCGCTCACCTGTGGCACCACCCATTTCGGACTTCACAAGCCCCTTTTCTTCAAGCCAGCTATCTATCCAACTTTTTATCAATCTCCAATGCCGCACTGATTAAAGCCAGGTGCGTGAATGCTTGTGGGAAATTGCCCAGGTGCTCGGCTTTGTGGCCGATTTGTTCGCTAAACAGTCCCAGGTGATTGGCATAACCTATCATTTTTTCAAAACTATCAAGCGCTTTTGCGACTTCCCCACTTTTAGCGAGGGATTCAATATACCAGAAGGAGCACATGTTAAATGTGCCTTCTTCACCTTCAAGGCCATCGAATGATGTTTCGCCGTTTTTGTATCGATATAGAAGTACGTCAACACCCAGCTGTTCTTCCACGACCTTTAATGTAGACAACCAGCGCGGCTCGTAAGGGGAGATAAAATGCATCAGCGACATGAGCAACACGCTGGCGTCCACGGTTTTCGCGCCCTTATGCTGGACCCATGCGCCGATTTCATCATTCCAGAAATTTTCATAAATGTCTGTATAAATGTCGTCACGCACTTTTTTCCACTCCTGTTCCGGGAAAGGGAATGAGCGGTGCTGGCCGATCTTTATTGCGCGGTCCATCGCTACCCAACACATAAGCCTGCTGTGCAGAAAATGTTTTTCGGTGTTCCTGATCTCCCAGATTCCGTGATCGGCCGTTTTCCACTGCTTGGTAACCACATTAACCTGCTTCACAATGGTTTCCCAAAATTCAAACGTGATCGCCGTATGCTGTTTGTTATAAATGTAGATGGTATCTATCAGTTCCCCGTAAATATCCAGCTGATACTGGTCCTGCGCCCCGTTGCCGATCCTTACGGGTTTTGAATCCTGGTAACCGCTCAGGTGTTCCAGCTCCTTTTCTTCCATATCATGGCCGCCATCGATCGTATACATGAGGTAAAGCTTATCTTCCTGGGCACGATCGTGAATCCATTCCAGAAAAGCCGTGGCCTCATCGGTATAACCCAGCCGGAGGAATGCGTACATCGTAAATGCCGCGTCCCTGATCCACATAAAGCGGTAATCCCAATTTCGCCCGCCGCCGATCACTTCCGGCAAGCTGAACGTCGGGGCAGCCACCATGGAACCCTGCTCGCGGGAAGTGAGCAGTTTGAGCGTAATAGCCGAACGGTTCACAGCACCCGTCCAGCGACCTTTATAAGTAGATTTTTTGGACCAGTTCCGCCAGAAATCAACCGTATCCTGGTAAGTATCTTTTTTATAAACATCAATTGGATTTTCATCCTCCACCTGCGTTTTGCCACATTCCAGCACCAGATAAGCCGTGTTTCCCTGTTCAAGCGTAAATTCCGCGTAACCTGCATTTTTCCTGATCTGTAACGGAACGTCCGCTATCAGGCGCATGATCGTCCCGTCTTTATCATTTGCTTTGAAATAAACACCTTCATCATGCATTTCGCAAGTATGCGAAGCGCCTGCGTAATCAAAAGCAGGCTCACATTTCGCCTGAAAAGTAATGTTGCCACGAACTGTTTTCACCTGCCGAACGATTGCATTTGACTTGTCCATCTGGTCGTTAACCGGCATATAATCAGTCACTTCCGCGATCCCGTATTCCGAGAAAAAGCGGGTAAGCAGCACAGCCGTTGCCGGGAGGTAAAGCTGCTTGGTATTATAACCATCCATTTGCGGATAAATACCGAAGCTGCCGCCACTTTTATTATCCAGTAATTTGGCAAAAACAGTTGGGGAATCGAAGGCGGGATAACACATGAAATCGATAGAGCCTTCCACGGATACAAGGGCAACAGTTTTCAAGTTTCCAATCAATCCATAATCCTCAATCCGCGCATGTTCAGGGTTCTTTCTGGGCATTTGTTATTTTGTGAGCGTGAGAAAGGAGTGTGTAAATTATCACGCCAGGGGGGAGGGGCTCACAACCTTTCCAAAGGAGAATAGCCTCCTTTTAAAAGCTGATTTGCGAACAATATCCCCAGTTCCCAGCCTTGGAACATTTTCAAACCAAGGTTTACACAAACACTTTACCGTTCAATCATTCATCCCTGCCGGAAGGAAACCCTATTGCGTAAATCGCGGCTCAGGGCATGGGTTTCGATGGTGGGTTTGAAAGTTTAATTATCATTTTTTCACTTAAATTAAAATCAAACATGAAGACGAACAGATCAATGATAGTTTTATCTGCTTTGGCTGCACTATCAGCATGTAAGGAAAAGGAAGTTCCGAGAGCCGATTCTTCATATATCACGGTGACCTCTCCGAGCTGGAAGCAGGAGATTAATGACACCGAGGAGATCGTCGTCAAGGCAGTAATCAAGCCTCAGGAAAAGTCCGTCGTTAGTTACTATATCTATCTTATCGATAATGAGAAAAAAGAGATATATAACAAAAAGACAGAATGTGATTGTAAGGACAAAGACGAAGTCCAGGTTGAAGCGTCGTTCAAATACGACATTAAGAAAACGTCTGAACTGCTCCTCCATGTAGATGCCGTACTTAGTGATGGCAGCAACATCCGGGAAGAGATCCCATTCAAACTGGTGGATGTAAAAAAATAGAAGGTGAAAAAGCACTTCACCAGAACTAAGCCAAATTCATTTATCCTTTCACAAAACTTGAAAAGACATGAAAACGAACAGAATGATTTTCGTCATAGCAGCCTTGACAACTATGCTGGGCGCTTGTAAGCAGAAGGACATTACGGCAAACTCACCTTTGATTACTGTGGTCTCTCCGACGCGCGATCAGGATGTCAAGGACATTACCGCTTTCGATGTCGAGGCGATCATTGAACCGAAAGATAAGTCGGTAATGAGTTATTATGTAATGCTGCTGGACCCTGAAAGACGTAAGATTTTCAACAAAGAGATCAAGTGCGATTGCAAAGGTGAAAAGCGAATCAATATTAAAGAATCTATTGAATATGATGCAAATCAATCAACGGATGTATTGTTGCGGATATTGGTATTCTTTGAAGACGGCACCAGCACTGAGGAAGAAGTTCCTTTCAAAATGATTGACACGCATATTTAAACTTCCAGAGTCTGATTTTCCTGATTAACGCATTGCAAACAACGCGAACCAGTTAATCGTCATTTTTTCACCACGCATTCAAGCGGGCCAATAATGTCATGTTCGGGCAATCCGGAGCAACGGATCCGGATTGCCCGGACTTGAAAAGTGCTGTGTCCCTGAATGCAAAAAGCTTAAATTTTTATGAAAATAAACATCATAATCGCCCTATGCCTTGCATCCATGCATGTATTCGGGCAGAAACGTATAACCATAAGCGGTTTTGTAAAAGAGAAGGGAAGCCAGGAATTACTGACGGGTGCTAATGTGTACATTACCCGCTCAGCCACCGGAGCTGCAACCAATAATTATGGGTTCTATTCACTTACAATCCCTGCGTCGGATTCGGTTACAATTACTTGTTCTCTGGTAGGTTATGAGACAATAACCGAGACTATTTCAGCACGAACAGATGTTGAGTTAAGTCTGGCGTTGTCTTCGATCCGTCAACTGGATGAAGTCACTATTTCGGCACGTAAGCAGGACGACAATGTCAGCGGTTCGGCTCAGATGAGTGTGGTCGAAATTCCAATCGACCAGATTAAGAAAATACCCTCATTACTTGGAGAAAAGGACGTTTTAAAGGGTTTGCAACTTATGCCCGGCGTTCAGAAAGGCACCGAAGGCCAGACCGGATTGTATGTGCGCGGTGGCGGCCCGGATCAAAATCTGATCATCCTGGATGATGCCGTGGTTTACAATGCAAGCCACTTGTTCGGCTTCTTTTCGGTGTTCAACAGCGATGCCATCAAGCGTGTAGAGTTGACAAAAGGCGGATTCCCCGCTCGCTATGGCGGGCGACTGTCCTCGGTGGTGGAAATGGATATGAAGGAAGGGAATAAGGAAAAGCTGCACGGAGAAGGCGGGATCGGGTTAATTTCATCCAGATTGACATTGGAAGGGCCTATAAAGAAAGGCAAATCCTCGTTCCTGGTTTCCGGAAGAAGGACTTACATTGATGTTCTGGCTGCGCCTGTACTGAATGTTATGCAAAAGAAAAAAGAACAGAAAGGGTTTCGCCCGGGCTACTATTTCTATGACCTCAATGCGAAAATCAATTACGACCTCGGAGCCAAAGACAAGCTTTATGTGAGTGGTTATCTAGGGCAGGACAAATTCTACGTCAAGGAAGAGAGCGGATCCTTCAAAATGAAAGCGGGGCTAAATTGGGGCAATACAACAGCTACCATGCGCTGGAACCACGTATTTAACCGAAAACTTTTTGCAAATACTGCATTGGTTTTTACCAATTTCAACTTCACCACGACAAGCTATATCCGAGAACCCATTGTCGATGAAAGCAATGCTACGACAGAGTCGAGATTGCGGTATGATTCCCGGATCCAGGATCTGAGTTTCAAAAGCGATTTTGATTTTTATCCCAATGCATCGCACGCGATCAAATTTGGCGTTCAGGCCACACGCCATAAATCCACGCCGTCGGCATTGGCTATGTCGGGCACGGATGCCGAGGGAACAATTGACCCGCTGGAGAAGCCAATGTATTCCCTGGAAGGCGGAGCTTATGTTGAGGACACCTGGCAACCGTTCGATGCTTTAAAAATGAACCTGGGCTTTCGCATGAGCTATTTTAAGGCGGATAAAAAAACATATCTGAACCCTGAGCCCCGCTTTTCGGCAGCATTAAAGCTTGCTCCTGACTTTTCTGCCAAAGCCTCCTATGCGCGCATGAACCAGTATGTGCATTTGCTTTCCAACACAGGCTTAGGTTTGCCCACCGACTTATGGGTGACCAGCACAGACCGCATTGCTCCGCAGCAATCGAGCCAGGTGGCGTTCGGATTGGCGAAGGATCTTCAAAATAAAGGCTTAACCATTACATTGGAAGGGTTTTATAAGGATATGCAACGCATTCTCAGTTACCGGGAAGGGGCCAGCTTCCTGGGTGTTAACGGAGAAAATGCCAATGATGTAAGCTGGCAGGACAATGTCACGTCCGGGAAAGGCTGGTCGTATGGCTCTGAGTTTTTAATCCAGAAAAAAAGCGGAAAGTTCTCGGGCTGGATAGGTTATACATTATCCTGGATTTACTGGAAATTCCCCGAATTGAACAACGGCCAGACATTCCATCCACGTTACGATCGAAGGCATGACGTTTCTGTGGTAGGGATTTATGAGCTGAATAAGCGCATTACCATGTCGGCAAGCTGGGTTTACGGAACCGGAAATGCGCTCACCGTTCCGTCTGCGATCTACTATCCAATGAGTGATAATTTCTTCACACGATATGATCCATCGGACAAGGCTTTGAATGACCTATATCTGAATCAAAACAGCAACGACAGACGATATGCGGCATCAGAGTTTCCTGCTAAAAACAGTTTCCGCGCAGAGGCATTTCACCGTTTGGACCTTGCCATTCAATTTCATAAGAAAAAGAAACGCCACGAACGGACATGGGAATTCAGCGTTTACAACGCCTACAACCGCAAAAATCCCTTCTTCTACGATCGCTCGGAAGAGAAAATGAGTGACGGCGAATGGAAAACGGTTTTGAAAAAATACTCTCTGTTCCCCGTGGTGCCCTCATTCAGTTACAACTTTAAATTTTGAGCCATGAAGACATTGAAATTCATATGCAGCATTGCGCTGTTATCCATCATATGCGGCGCTTGCGAAACACCGATGACCGACATTCCGCGCTCCGAGTTACCGCAGGCAGAATCCAAACTGGTCGTTAGCTCCATCATTTCACCCCAGTTGCCTTTTATCAACGTGGTAGTAACGGAGTCGATCCCTCTATTTACAGACACCGAATCGAGTGGCAGCCGCGTGGAAGACGCCACCGTCCGGCTGTCGGATGGTGCGAATGAGATTTTGATTCCGTTCGATGCTGAGAAGAAGCTTTACAGTATTCCGCAGTCAAAATTCCCCATCAGCGGTTCAAAAACCTATTATTTAACCGTCTCAGACAAAAGCCGGAATGTTACTGCACAATGTTCAGTTCCGGGCAAGACGCCGGTGATCAAATCGTATGAGTTGGATACAGTAGTGGTTGACGACATCACCACGAAGGACACCATCCTGACATTGCGGATGAACTGGCGGGACATTCCTTCCGACACCAATTATTATAAGCTGAGCGCCGGATTCGATATCGAATATTCAATAGGATTTGTCAAGGATAAGCAAGTAAAAGAATCCCGGGTCTCGAATCATTTTTATTTCCACTGGGACTGGCAAAAGGGCAAGAACGAATATTTCATTGACCATAATCTGGATGGAGCGATAATGAATTCGCCTTTGGCTAAAATTACACTTCCACGTCCAAGCGACAACATTCTGGCGAATGGCAAAAAGGTAACAGTTTATCCCAAAATCAAAATTCCCGAAATTATCATTGAAGTCCTCAACCTGGACACAAACTATCACAAATACCAACGCTCACTAGAAGTCAAAAGCAACTCCGAAACCCCCTTCGCCGAACCCGCGCCGCTGTATTCCAATGTTAATGGCGGGTTGGGATGTTTTGCGGCTTACAACGCAGCGCAGGTGAAGGTGGTGTTTTAGGCCGTTGCCCTTACAAACAGGCATCCCTAAATGTGTAAACGTTTTGTTAATTGGGTCAAAAAGACGAAAATTTGCTTGACCCAATTACTCCAATCTTACATTACAATGAACATTATATCTCATACTGCGGGCGAAGTCCAGATCGCAGAAGTCACTTCTGACAAGCTGATTATCGAAACAGCCGAAGATGGGCTGGACTTGCTTGGAAACCTTTATTACCAAGGCTTTGACAGCATTATCCTTCACGAAGCAAACATCACATCCTCCTTCTTCGACCTAAAAACCGGCATCGCCGGAGAAATCCTTCAAAAATTCTCCAACTACCGAATGCGTCTGGCTATCATCGGCGACTTTGACAAATATCCCGGAAAGAGCATTCAGGACTTTATTAGGGAAAGTAACCGCGGTGGTAGGGTTAATTTTTTAGGTGGCGTTTCTGAGGCGTTGGAGAGGTTTGCGAATGGGTAGGAAATGCACCCCTTTACATTGTGAGCGGCTTGATTTTATCAAAATACCAGCCTAGAATCACACTATCTATCTAATATGAATTGGTGTACGCAAAGACAAACTAAGTCAGGCTAACCTCATCACGATTGCCTGGCTTTTTACATTTAATCTTCTGGCACAGATTTTTATCTACCCTTATTACAATTCATCAACAAGCTAAAAAACATGAAATCGTCAGCAAAAAATCAGGAGTTATTCGAAGACCAAAGCATATTTGAAAACACCAATCCTTTCCAGCGTGAGAGTGCTTCGGCCGGCATGCAGAAATCGGGTAAAAGACCGAGGATTATGAAGCCGCTTTATTCGGTTCGCCTGTCTTAAAAGTGGAAAGCGGTATTAAGCACACCATAAGCAGCACTAGACACACTATAAAAATATGGCCTGGAAGTTGAGATACATATCAACTAGCCAGGCCTTTTTATTTTTGGTTTCGCTTGGTTTGCTAATTCAAGCTTAATCTATAATTATCTAATTCAAACTCATCTTCTTGAATTCCAGCGGTTTCATGCCGGTTTGCTTTTTGAATAACCGCGTGAAGTAGGAGCTGTTTTCAAACCCGAGTCCGTACGCAATTTCTGCAACGCCCTGACTGCCTTCTCTTAACATGTTTTTCGCTTCCGAAATCAATGATATATGAATGAGGTCCATGGCGGTTTTGCCTGTTTCCTGACGGAGCAGGTCACTGAGGTAACGCGAGGAAACATTGAGCTGCTCGGCGATTGAATTTACACTGGGTAACCCCTTTGTTTGCAAATATCCCTGGCCATAATAAGCCCCCAGCACATCGTTGAACCTGGTGACGGTTTTGCCCGACATGTCAGTTCGGTTAAGGAACTGCCTTTTGTAAAACCGCTGCGCATACATCAAAATCGAGGCAATGTGGCTCAGGATGATCTCCCGGCTGTATTCATCGGGGTTATTTTGATACTCGGCTTTTACTTTGTCGTGAAGCTCCCAGATCACCATTTCTTCTTTTGGGGAAAGGTGCAGTGCTTCATTGACTTCGTAGTCAAAATAACCGTATTTCTGAATGGCGTGGTGGAGTTCGTGGCCGGCCAGGAAATCTTCGTGAATAAGGATCATAAATCCCTTTTCTTCAAATTCAATGTCCTTTATTTCAATGATCTGCCGGGGTTTGACAAACATCATCGAACCTTCGCTGTGGTCATATTCTGTTCTGCCATAGCGAATTATGCCGGACTTCAACTTTTTGAAACCGATCATGTAAGCATCGCTGGTGAACTCGCGGTTGCCGAGCGTGCAGGCATTGTTACAAGCATTGATGCTGAACAGCGGATTTTCGGGTGGCGCCCAGCCATTGCCCTTATGGATCTCGCTTATCGTTTTATAATGTTTCATTTGTATTGCTAAAAACGAATTGTTCAGAGTTAACAATTTAGCTGTTTTTATAATTCGGCCTACTCAATGTCCGTGTGCCGCAATGCTGACGTCCTTCCAGGCCTGAATGTCTTTTAGGCGTTCTGTATAAACCTGATTCATACCATGATAGGCCACTTTTCCCAGCAATAATCTCAGCGGAGGATTTTCACTGTCTATCACTTTCAGGATAGCGTCCACGGTCGCTTCCGGCTTGCCCCAGCCATCGGGATTCTCGCCTGATTCGGCAAATGCAGCGCGTACGGGCGCATAATCCGCAATGTCCGATGTGGTCTGAACTGCGGAATTTCCAGCCCATTCTGTTGCATATCCGTTGGGTTCAATGAGTGTGAATTTAATTCCGAGATGGGCCACTTCGCTGGCAATGGTTTCGCTTAGGCCTTCCACTGCGAATTTGGATGCGTTATATAAGCCCAGCATAGGCAATGTTGTTAGTCCCAAAAAGCTTGAAACCTGTATGATATGACCTGATTTTTGCGCTCTCATAACCGGAAGCACTGCTTGTGTAACCCACAGCAAACCAAAGAAGTTGGTTTCCATTTGCGCCCTGGCCTGCGCTTCGGTCGTTTCTTCCACTGTCCCAAACACCCCATATCCCGCATTATTGATCAGGATATCAATGCTTCCGAAATGCTCTTTTACCTGTGCTACGGCTTTGTTTACTGCATTTCTGTCGTTCACATCGAGCTGAACGGGCAGAATGTTGTCGCCGTACGTGGCAACCAAATCGTCCAGGGCCGCAATGTTGCGAGCGCTGGCGGCAACTTTATCTCCGCGTTTCAGGAGTGCTTCCGCCCATAATTTTCCAAATCCTCTGGATGCGCCGGTAATAAAAATGGTTTTTGACATGATCTTATTTTTTTGTGTTTTTAATGTTTATTTTGATGACACAAAGTTGGCGTACATGCCGGCGGATAAATAGCTCATTTGAGCGGAAGAATAGCACAGAATTACCTTGTTCTGTGGCAAGCCATGAATTATAAACAAAAAGCCATGTATCAGGAATTTATTGAAATCCGGGGTGCGCGTGAAAACAATCTGAAAAACGTTTCACTGCGCATTCCAAAACGCAAGATCACCATCTTCACAGGCGTGTCGGGATCGGGAAAATCTTCCATCGTGTTCGATACGATTGCCACGGAGGCGCAACGCCAGCTGAATGAGAATTTCAGCATGTTTATCCGGAATTTTCTTCCCAAATACGCCCAGCCACACGCCGATGCGATTGAAAATCTCAGCATGGCCATTGTGGTCGACCAGAGGAGGTTAGGCGGGAATTCACATTCAACATTGGGCACGATTACGGACATTTCGCCGGTGTTACGCTTGCTGTTTTCCAGGATCGGGAAGCCGCATATCGGGAATTCCAATGTGTTTTCATTCAACGATCCGCAGGGAATGTGCCCGGAATGTAATGGGATAGGAAAAAAAATGGGCGTTGTGGCGGACTCGTTTCTGGACATGTCCAAGTCCCTCAACGAAGGCGCCGTGCAGGTTCCGGTGTTTGCGACCTGGGAAAAAAGCAGTTACGCGAGTTCGGGGTTTTTTGACAATGATAAAAAACTTTCAGATTTCACGGATGAGGAAATGAAGCTGCTGCTCTATGGTAAGGACCTGAAATACAAGTTGCAGGTCGGAGGCGGAACGATGAATGCGACTTACCTGGGTGTGATCGAGAAATTTGAAAAGTCATATATTAAAAGGGACATTAAGACATTATCGGAGCGGACGCAAAAGAGTGTTGCGCCTTACATTGCCCTCAAACCTTGTCCATCCTGCCACGGCGCGCGGCTGAGCCAGGCTGCATTGAACTGTAAAATTGATGGCAGGAATATAGCCGAAATGTCGGCGATGGAAGTGTCGGAGCTGGTGTCATTGATCAGTAAAATCAAAGATCCGCTGGTCGCATCCATGGTGGCTACATTATCCGAAAGGTTGCAGCATTTGGTGGACATTGGCCTGGAATATCTGAGCCTGGACCGGGAAACGACCACATTGTCGGGAGGAGAATCGCAACGGGTAAAGATGGTTAAGCATCTGAGCAGCAGCTTGATCGATGTGATGTATATTTTCGATGAGCCGAGTGTGGGTTTGCATCCGCGCGATGTCCATAGGTTGAACGAACTGCTCGGAAAGTTGCGCGACAAAGGAAATACGGTGATTGTGGTTGAGCATGATCCGGATGTGATTAAAGTGGCTGATCATATCGTAGATGTAGGCCCGCACGCGGGAAGCAAGGGCGGAAACATTGTCTTTGAGGGAACCTATGCTGAGCTTGTCAAGGCGGATACGCTTACTGGTCGCCATATCAAGCAATCGTTGCCGCTCAAAGAAAAATCCCGCAAAGCTGCGGGCAAACTTTCTGTGAAAAATGCAAAGGTTAATAACCTGCATAATGTAAGTGTGGACATTCCAGGCGGCGTGCTGACAGTGGTTACGGGCGTAGCCGGTTCGGGCAAAAGCTCACTCATTAATCATGTGTTTTTAAAACAACATCCCAAGGCGATCGTCATTGACCAGTCGGCCGTGGGCACATCCACGCGCTCGAACCCTGCCACATATACGGGTGTTATGGACGATGTCCGTAAGGCGTTTGCGAAGGAAAATGGCGTGAGCGCATCGTTGTTCAGCTTCAATTCGCAGGGCGCTTGCCCCAATTGCCAGGGGCTGGGCGTGATTTACACCGATCTGGCCTTCATGGACGGGATAAAAACACCTTGCGAAATTTGCGAAGGGAAGCGTTTCAAGGAGGAAGTGCTGGCTCATAAGCTGGATGGAAAGTCCATTTCCGATATCCTCGAAATGACCGTTTTACAAGCATTGGATTATTTTACACAAAAAGACATTCTGCATAAGTTGCAAGCTATGAGCGATGTAGGGCTTGATTATCTCACGCTCGGCCAGCCGCTCAGCACATTGTCCGGCGGGGAATGTCAGCGCATCAAGCTCGCCAGCGAACTTCATAAAAAAGGCAGCATTTATGTCCTTGACGAGCCTACCACAGGGCTGCATATGTCGGATATAACGCATTTGCTTTCTATCATGAACCGCCTTGTAGACGCCGGAAACACCATGATCGCCATCGAGCATAATCTGGATGTGATCAAAAACGCGGACTGGATCATTGATATGGGCCCGGATGGCGGCACAAAAGGCGGAAAAGTCGTTTTTGAAGGCACACCTGTCGATTTATTGAGTGCAGAAGGATCCATTACCAGCTTATATCTAAAAAACGCAACGGCCTGATTATGGCCGTTGCGCGAGGTTTTCATGTCAGCTCAATTGTCCTTTCAATGTTGATTTGGGATAGAAAATAAGCGTCGTGCGAGATGACGAGCAATGTGCCGCGATACTCATTCACTGCTGTGGTCAGGATTTCAATGTTCTTTATGTCCAGATTATTGGTCGGCTCGTCAAGGATAATCATGTCCGGCGATTGGTTGCTGATCGTCAGGCAGCAGAGAATGAGGCGCATTTTTTCTCCTCCGCTAAGGTTTTCGCATCGCTTTTCCCATTCATTTTTCGTGAATAAAAACCGGTTAAGCCGAATTTTTACCTCATGTTCCTGCAAATGCCCGGAATTGTAGCGCTGCGCCTGTTCATAAATGCTCAGATGATTATGAATTAAAGAATAGTCCTGATCAATGTAAATACACTGATCAACAGCACGGTAAATGTTCCCCGAGCGTGGTTCCAGCTTTCCCAGCATGAGGTTGATCAATGTTGTCTTGCCTGACCCGTTATGGCCTTTGATGGCAATGCGTTCTCCGCTGGTGATCTGCATGCATCTTTTTCAATGCTTTTTTGTTCTGCATAAAAATCATAATCGCCGCCATACACCGTTATGCCGTGTTTGGATAACTCATACACAGCTTGGAGCAGATTAAGCAGCGTGCGATCGTGGCTTACCACTACAAGGGTGTTTGATGTTGTTTTGATATAATCAGAAAGAATAGCCCTGCCCGCAGCATCCAAATGATTGCTGGGCTCGTCCAGAAGTACTATTTCTGGCTGGTTAACCATGATTCCGGCCAGAAAAACCTTTGTCTTTTGTCCGCCGCTGAGCGTTTCCATTTTTTGCGTGAGATCCAATGCACCCAGCTGCCAATGTGCAAATGCTTCGAAACAACGTTCCTCAATGGCCCAGTCATCGTTTAGCAACGCGAGATTTTCTTCGGTGACATTTCCATCCAGAATGGCCCTTAAAGCATTGATTTTTCCCTCAACACCCAACGCTTTCGCAACGGAATGATCATTGAACTGACCGAAGATCTGCGGAACATAATAGGGTTCGGATTCAGCTTTGACAAGTCCTTCGGAAGGGAGCAGTTGGCCCGCAAGCATTTTCAGCAGCGTGGATTTTCCCGAGCCATTATTGCCGATCAGGGCAATTTTTTCATGTCGATTGATGGAGAGATTTATATTGGAAAGCAATAAATCCCTGTTAGGGTGCGCATACGCGACACCTTGGAGAAAAAGCATAATTTCTTTCTTTAAAAAGTGAATAAATCAAGAGCCGATTGAAGTGGCCCCGGTTATTTTTTTGTGAAAGAAATTGCTCTTACATGAATATCAGTTTGTGGTTAAAGCGCAAATATAAAGCAGATCGGCTTTTTTGTCAATGCTATCTCCTCATTTACCTTATCCTTTCCGGTGCATCGGTTACCAGAATTTGGGTTTTTCCAATGTCCCGCCCTGCTCCCTGCAGTCGGTGCAGCTAGGCGGGGCGCCCAGGAGGAATTCTCCCCTCAGGCCTGTGTATGACATTAATAATGAGGTAGTTTCGAGCCCGCATTGCCTGCTGCTCATGGGGTTGCATACTACGTCAAATGTATCGGGCATCATGCAGGTCGGGAATCTTCCAAGCTTCGGGGTGATCGTAAGCCTTTTTGTTTCTTCGGTTGATGCGCTGAAATAGCCAAACACGAGTTCTTTTCCGTCCTTGGTATTTTTGATATTGCCTGTAACCTGCGAAGGTTGGGGATCAAAAAGGCTTCCTGTTCCCTGTGTGGTTTTGGAAAGTGCCGTCCAATATTCGAACGCAGGCCTGGAAAGGCCATATTGCCGCACCAGTACGCTGTATTTAATGTAAAGTTTATTAGTCGAAACAGGGACTTTGAAAAGTGGCAGATCTTTGATAATGTCACTGGAAAGTTTCACTGTTGTCCCCAGCAGAATGCTTCCGGAGCGCATATTTCCCCAACATTGATTAATGTCTTTCGTCCGGGAAACATATTTCTTGTCAATCACTTCGATGCCCGTTTGGTAGGCGGCGCGATATTCCCAGGTTTCTTCAAATTTCCAGCGGTAGAACTGTGTCTTTCCCTGCGCATCGTGGGCGTTTACGTAAAATATCATTGCATCCTGGAAGCTGTCAAACTTGGTGGTCAGGCTGTCGATGGCAGGTGTAACGCTAACCGTCACGTAATCAGATAAATATTCATTGCCATCCTGCGTCTTGATCCGGATCCGGTATTTGTCGGCGGTATTGTATGGCCGGGGTGGAAGCTCATATAAGCCTGCACGTGACTCAGTAAACGCATTCACTTCTCCCGATTCCGATTCAACCGAGACAGTTGCATTGGATTCGATCGTCGGGCCGGCCGTTTGATTTACATTTTGCGTTCTCCTAAGTTCTATCCGGCTAGTGTCTTTCCCTACATTCAGAAATCCATCCACAACCAAATGATTTTCAACAGAATTGACCTCAGGCGGAGAGAACGGCTCAATGCAGCTGTCCATAAAGAACAGCAGGGCAAAAGAAACAAACTTAAGTAAACGATACGTCATAGTCACTTTTCTTACTAAGTTCTGAAATTGTCAGTAAAACGAGAAACAATAGCGCAAAATTTATCATCGGATGGTTACTTATGATACTGGAACGCATTAGAGCCTCCTGAAAGTTTCTAAATTTAGAAACTTTGTTTAAGTTTGTGAAAAGCATTTAAAGTGCAATATTTTCACACACTATTTTTAGAGGAAGCAGAAAAATTCCTTGCAACGCTTTCTCCCAAAGTGGCCAGGAAGGTGATTTATAATGTTGACCTCGCCGAAAAAACCAATGATCCCAGACTGTTCAAGAAGTTGAGGGATGACATTTGGGAATTCAGGACGAATTATAGCGGTGAGTGCGTCAGGTTGCTCGCGTTTTGGGATAAAACCGATGGTAGAAATACTTTGGTTGTCGCAACTAATGGTTTCATCAAAAAAACAAACAAAGTTTCAGGCAGCGAAATTGATAAAGCTAAAAGAATCAGGGCCAGATATTTTCAGGGAAAATCTTAAAAAAACATGGAAAAGCCGACAATAAAGTCTTACACGCTTGCCGAAATGAAGGACAAATATGTTGGAGAGGTCGGCAGTGCAGAGCGGGAGGCGTATGAGTATGAGCTGAGTATGGATGTTTTAGGACGAATGATAAAGGCTGCACGCCAGGAACAAAACCTGACCCAGGAACAATTGGGCAAGTTGGTTGGTGTTCAAAAAGCCCAAATATCCAAAATTGAAAGCAGCAGCAACAGTGCGACCATTGACACGATATTAAAGGTTTTTCGCGCGTTGCAAGCAGAACTCCATTTTAAGGTCCGGTTCAAAAACAATTATATCCAGCTTAGATAACCACTTTACTTCCCCATCCATTTCTTAAAATCGTTCGTTTTTTCGCGGCTTACGATGGATTCTTTTTCGAAGGTTGGTTTTAATGTCAGGGCCAGGCGGTTGTTGTAGTAGGGTTGGATCTGGGTTACGGACTGGTGCGTGACGATGAGGCCGCGGTTGATGCGGAAAAATCGGTCGGGATCAAGAAACAGCTCCAATTCATCCATGCGATAATCCACGACGAACTTCTGACCCTGCTGGTTTTTGAAGAAACTCACCCCGTCTTCAATATAAAAGTAAGCGATTTCCGAAATCTCAACCGACAGCATCCTTGCACCCTGCTTCACCAGAAAACGTTTGCGGTAATCCGCGGCTGGCTGTTGTAATTGCAGGTTTTTGAGGATGTTTTCGAGGTTAGCAGGCAATGTTGGCATTTCTGGTTTCCGCTGGTTTCCGGTGAGGTCGTAGAACTTCCTGATGCTGCGTTGCAGATCTTCCTGCTGCACGGGTTTCAGCAGATAATCAATGCTGTTGACTTTGAATGCCTGTAATGCATATTCGTCATAGGATGTTGTGAAAATCACGGTGCTCCTGATTTCTATGCGGTTAAATATTTCAAAGCTTTGCCCATCTGCCAGCTCAATGTCCAAAAAGATAATGTCTGGCTCGGCGCTGCCGGTTTCGCGGTTTTCCGAAATCCATTCCACCGTGGCCTCAATGCTGGGTGTAATGCCTTTGATTACAAACTCCGGAGCGGTCTCTTCCAGCAGTTTTGTGAGTTTGCGCACGGCAAGCTTCTCGTCTTCAACAATTAAGATATTCATTGGTTATCAGGATTTTGCATAAGCAAGGGCAACAGTACGACAAAGTGGTCGGTGCTCAGGTCGATCACGGGCTGCCTGTCGGATAGCAGCCTGTATTTAGCCTCAATATTGGCAAGGCCCAGCCGGGTTGATTTTACGCGGGTTGATTTTTCCAAAAGATTATTACGCACTTCCAGCTGGTCATTGTCGATCGAAGTAATGGCTATCAGAAGCGGATTTTTTTCCAGAATCGTATTGTGCTTTACGGCATTCTCAACCAGTAACTGCAATGTTAAAGGCGGAATGTATTTGTTTAAAGCGCTGTCGCTCACATTAATGACGAGTTCCAGCCCCGTATCGTATCTGGTCCGCAGGAGGTGATAATAGGATTTGATAAAACGGATTTCGGTGGCCAGCGTCGTGAGCTCGTGCTGGTTGGTTTGCAGCAGATAGCGGTAAACCTTTGCCATTTCATCCACAAACTGCTCTGCCCGGGCAGGCTCGTCATGGATTAGTGCGGACAATGTGTTCAAACTATTAAACAAAAAATGCGGGTTAACCTGGCTTTTCAGACTTTGGAGCTGTCCCTGTAATCCGGCCTTTTTGATGGCTTCTTTATTGATCTTGATCTCTTTCCATTTCCGCAGCGAATAATTTACTTCGTACAAACAGGTCAAAAGCAGGATCGCCAGCATTTCAAACAAATACACATTTATCATTTTCCCGAAATCCAATTGTGCATTCAATGGCCGGAAATGAATGATGAATAAGCCATATGCCGTCACATAGACGCCAGTAAGGACGCAAAATGAGAGCGCGGTGTACACTGCCCTTTTCAGTGACGAATGGATGGATGGATATTTCTGAGCAATATATTGCGCCGCCCAATCATGCGGAATAAATGCCAGAATGGTCATAGCCAAGACCATTAATGTACCCAAAATAAAGTTCGGAATGCTCGCAAAATAAGGATCACCGATGAGCAAATAACTGATCGTGGGCACAAACCAGGGCACAAGCAGGACAAACATCCACCTGCCGAAGAGGCTCAGCCATATCAGCTGGCCAATGTGCTGAAATCTGTAATGTTTTATCATGTATAGATCAGGGGCAAAAGCACTGTGAATTCTGATCCTTCTTCCTTGATCTGAATGGTTCCGGCCTGGTTGAAAAGCATTTTATAGCGTGATATCAATGTGGCCAGGCCGGCATTGCTGAATGGCGTGCGCACGGTCCTTTTTTGCAAATTATTGACCACTTCCAGCTGGCCGGTGGCGGTGGTCCGGATAGCAATCCGCAGCGGATGGTCGGCGGAAACAATGTTGTGCCGGATCGCATTATCGATCAATGTTTGCAATGTTAATGGCGCCATCTGACCATTCAGATACAGATCAGCGGCCTGAATGGAAATGCTTATGCCGTTTTCAAAACGCGTCTCCAGTAAGTAAATGTACGAGCGGATGTAACGAAGCTCGGCATCGAGTGTAACCATGCTTGTTTCGCGGTCGGGGCCGTTGACACTCAGCAGATAGCGGTAAACTTTGGACATCTCGTCCACGAATTTCTCAGCCGTAGCAGGCGATTCTGAGATCAGTACAGACAGGGAGTTAAGGCAATTGAATAAAAAATGAGGGTTAACCTGCTGTTTGACCACTTCCAGCTCGGAAAGCAATTGCCGCTGTTCCATCTGCTGCAATTCGTCCTGGTTGGTTTTCCACTGCATGAATGTATAAGCCAGTTCCGTAAGCCCTGCACCGATCAGCGAAGCCGCAAGAAGCAGGAATACAGACCACATGGCCCGTTCACGCTGGATCGAAAAGCCAAATAAATGAATCTGATCATAGGCCAGCAGCACCGCCATCAGAATACAAACATTAACAATCGAATAAAGCACAAACCAGAACACCACGCGGAAAACGGACTGGTGTGTGTCGGGATATATTTTGGCAATGATAATAGCGATGATCTGATTGATGTGATTGGCTATCAGGCAGAGTATAAGGTTAATAAAGCTCCCGCCAAGGAAAACCCGCAGGTCCGAAAAGTAAATGCTTCCCCACATCAGGTAACCTACCACCGGAACCAGCCAGGGGATCACCAATACAAGAATGAAGAAGTTTAGACGGTTTTTTCGAAGCGTATCAAAATACTTATCGAAATACCTGAACCGGATTCGCATCATAGTAAAAACAAGAACAGCAAAAATAGGAACGCGGGGAATCCGGCAGAAACGGAACGGCTGTCAATTGTATAAAAAAAGTGCTGAAATGTCACTAATCTCCTTCCAAACTGCTTACCCCCGGCATTCATGTAAACTATTGGTGAAAATGGCGATACATACAGATCATCCACCAAAAAGTGTAATACAGATACCAAATCTTACAGTACGGATAATATCTGTTTCCCACCGCAACAATTGCGAGCGAATTTTGTGTCATTCTAATAGCCAGGGCATTACCCTAAAATCAATTTAACTTTTATCTATTAAGCCATGAAAACAACTTTAATGAATCCATTCTCCTGGACAGCCGAACCCGCCGACGTTGACAATGCTCACCTCATTGCAGTGCACATGCACGGCAAGATCTTGTGGGTTTCTGCACAAGAGATCACATTTCTGGAAGGGGAAGGGAACTACACTTACATTCATACGCGTCAGGGCAAGAAATACCTGGTGTCCAAAACGCTGAAAGTAGTGGTGGAGATTTTGAATGTCGATTTTATCCGGATCCACAAATCATACATTGTTAATCCAATGTACATTACGGCGCAAATCGAACCTGACACGCTGTTGCTAAGCTGCGGACGGAAGGTGCCCATTGCAAGAAGAAGGATGCGTGAAATCCATGAAATGCTTGCGGGTGAATTCCTGGCAGCATAAGGATTATATAGAAGCAAGCCCCGGATCTGCAAAGGTCCGGGGCTTTTTCGTTTCCCGGCGCGCGGGCACGGATATTTAACGTCTTGCCGAAACACTTAACACGGCATCGATTATGGCTAAGAAAGCAAAGAAAAAAGGCGGCACAAAAGCGAAGACCAGCGGCAAGAAAAAGAACAAACTAGGCGTTAAAAACTCCCTCGTCAACAACATCAACGCCCGAAAGAAAAAAGGAACCTCCCGCCCGAAAAGCAAAAAAACAGTCAGCAAGAAGTCCTATACCAAGATGAAAAAGAACTGGGGTAAGGGGAAGAAGACTCGGAAGTAGAGTTATAAAGTGTATTTTCTTGGGTTAATGTATTTTAACCCAGACACTTTTCCGAAATCCGAATCATTATCCGAAAGCAGGATCAGGTCGCTTGTTAATGCGGTCGCAGCAATGATTGCATCGGGAATTTTGATCCTATAAGCTTTTCGTATTTCAATCGTCTTTTGCACGATATCCTCGGCAATGCCAAATTCATTGGAAATTTGTAGGAACTGCTTTATAAACTGGGCGAGATGATCGCTTTTGGGGGCAAAGCCTAATAATTCAATCCGGGATATAACGGAGATTTGGGCGTCGCCTGCATCTATTATCGAATCGATCAGATCAAGACCATTCTCGGAAAGTTCTTCGGTTAAATATTTTGTAACAACATTCGTGTCAATCAGATATCTCTTTCCCATTCATTCCTGATATTGTCGAAGTAGCTTTGGATTTCTTTTTTGTCGGCATCTTTCCAGGCACCTCTCAATTGCGTAGAAGGGCGAGCCATTGATTTTTTTTCTTCTTCCGCGACCTCATCTGTAAAAGTTACAAAAACTTTAACACGCTGTTTAACGGCCGGTTTCTCTTTCAGGATGATCTGTCCGTTTTCATAAATCCCTTCAACTGCGGTAAGCATAATCTTTTAGTTTTATAATCAAATATAAACATTTCGGGTAACAAATGTTCCTCTAAATGGTTTTACGAAACCACATTCTCCGGTTCTTCGTGCATGTAGCTTTCGAGGTTGTTGGCGACCATTTGCAAGAGTCGCTTTCTGGCTTCGAAGGTAGCCCATGCTACGTGAGGGGTGATGATGCAGTTGGGGGCGGATAGGAGGGGATTGTCGGCTTTTGGTGGTTCTGTTGACAATACGTCGAGTCCGGCTCCGGCAATTATGCCGTTTTTTAGTGCTTCTGCAAGGTCGTGCTCCTGGATAAGTGGGCCGCGGCCGGTGTTGAGAATGATAGCGTTACGCTTCATGCGGGCGAGCCGCTCTTTGTTGACGATCTCTTTGGTTTCGTCGGTTAAGGGGCAATGCAGGCTTACAACATCGCTTTTTTCAAAAACTTCCTCCAGTGAAACCATTTCAACTCCCTCGGTTGGCGTTGGATGCTTTCTATAAGCAATCACTTTCATTCCGAAGGCCAGCGCAATCTTTGCCACCTGCGACCCAATGTCCCCAAGGCCGATCAGTCCCATTGTTTTCCCTGCCAGCTCGGTTAACGGTGTTTTCCAATAACAAAAATCCGGTGAGGCCACCCAATCACCTGCAAACACACTCTGACTATGCAGCTCGGCATGGTTCACAACCGCCAGGAGCAATGCAAATGTCTGCTGCGCCACGGAAGCAGGGCCATATGCCTTCACATTGGTAACTGTAATGTTGTGTTTTCGGGCAGCATTAATGTCAATGTTGTTGAAGCCCGTTGCCATTACGCCAATGTATTGCAACTTTGGCAATTGATCCAAAATAGCCTCAGTTAACACCACTTTATTCACCAAAAGCATTTCCGCATCCTTCGCCCGTTCAACGATTTCCGCTGGATTTGAGCGGTCAAATATGTTCGCATGCCCCAGTTTATGAATTGGCGCCCAGTCCAGGTCGCCTGGGTTCAGGGTGTAGCCGTCTAGAATTACGATGTTCATTAACTTATTGATTTAAAAATACTCAATTGACGAATTTGAAATTACATAACTTCTATTTTGAAATTATACAGAATTAATTTTGAAATAACATAAAAAAACCTCCCCGAAACAAGGCTCGGGGAGGTTTCGTTTTTTATTAAAAAAGCTCTAGTTCTTCGGATCAGTCGTGACTTTTCCGGCGCCAGTTCCTTGCATTTGCATGGGGTTAGGCGTCTTTTTGAGTTGCTGCTGCTTGAAGATCTGGAACCTTGTGGGCGCAGCTACGCGCGGGAAGGCGTTGTTTTCTGTATCAATGTCTGCGATTTGCTGATATGGGTCCAATGTCCATTGCACGACTTTCTTTTTGGTCGAAATCACCTTATTAACCTGTGCGTCGTTGAAGCGCCAGATTTCTGCGGGGAATACGGCCACAGAATCAGTGCCGTCCTCAAAACCCATTTTCACGATCACCGGCATGGGCAATCCGCCTTTGTTTTTGATAGAAAGGGTGTAAAAATTGCTGTTTTCCTGGATCAGCGCCTTTTCGTTGTCCGAAAGTGTCGCCAGATATTGGTTGTATTTCTGTTTGTCCGCTTCCGTAACCTTGAATGGATCATAGCGGTTGTAGAAGTCGGCCATGGTGGAATCCTGTGCAACTACGGTTTCGCCCTTGGTTTTGGCATCCTGCAGTTTACTCATTGTCTGCTGCTTGCGGGCTGCTTCTTTGCGCGCGATTTCCTTTTCAATTTCCGGATTCTGGGTATCGATGCTGAACCAATCCACGCTTACAAGGTCCTGATCCACAGCTTCGGTTCCATAAAACCAGCCTTTCCAGAACCAGTCCAGATCCACGCCTGAGGCATCTTCCATGGTGCGGAAAAAGTCAGCTGGTGATGGGCTTTTGAATCTCCATCTTGTTGCGTATTCTTTGAATGCATGGTCGAACAATTCACGACCCATAACGGTTTCGCGGAGAATGTTCAGCGCAGTTGCTGGTTTCGCGTAAGCATTTGGTCCCAAGCCTATTACGTTTTCTGCGGAGGCCATAATGGGTGTCAGCACAGATTTGTCAGACGACATATAATCTGTGATCTGGTTGGGCTCGCCGCGGCGGGTAGGGAAGTTGTAATCCCACTCTTTCTCAGCCAGATATTGGCAGAATGTATTTAAGCCTTCGTCCATCCAAGCCCATTGACGTTCATCGGAATTCACGATCATAGGGAAGAAGTTGTGCCCTACTTCATGGATAATCACCCCGATCATGCCATATTTTACAGCCTCGCTGTAAGTCCCATCTTCCTCCGGACGGCCGCCGTTGAAGCTGATCATCGGATATTCCATCCCGCCGCCTGCAACGCCATGGCATGAGATTGCAACCGGGTAAGGGTATTCAAATGTGCGTGCGCCGTAAGATTTCAATGTGTGGGCAACAGCGCGGGTTGAATATTGCTCCCAAAGCGGATTCCCTTCTTTTGGATAAATAGACATACACCAGATTTTACGGCCGCTTTTGTAAACATCGGTTTGCATGGCATCCCAGATGAATTTACGGCTGCTAGCAAATGCAAAATCACGTACATTATCTGCTTTGTAAATCCACGTTTTCTTGCCTGGGTTTTTATTCTCGCGTTTCTCCGCTTTTTCTGCTTCGGCCTGTGTGACGATTAAAACGGGTGTTTTGGAAGTTTCGGCTTGCTTCAAACGTTGCTTTTGGGTTGCCGTAAGCACTTGTGCATAATTCTGGCATTCGCCGCTGGCTGCCACCACGTGGTCGGCGGGAGCGGTGATGGCCACTTTATAATTTCCAAAAATCAATGCAAACTCACCTTGTCCTAAAAATTGCTTGTGGTTCCAGCCATTGATGTCGTCGTAAGGCGCCAGGCGTGGAAACCAGTGGGCGATGAAATAATTGGCATTGCCGTCTTTCGGGAAAAACTCGTAACCGCTACGTCCGTAATATTCAGTAACATTATAAGTCCAGTCCACACCAAAAACATAGCTTGTCCCCGATTTCAATGTCATGGGTAAATCAATGCGCATCATGGTTCCGTTGATCGTGTAAGGCAATACTTTTCCAGCTTTGTCCTTCACCGAACCTATTTTATAACCATATTCAACATTCGGATCAAGGGATGAGCCGCGGCCGTTGTTCAATGCTGCGAGATGCGCTGTTGACATTCCTTTTTCGCTTACCGAGCCTGTTCTGGAAGTGGCACCGATCCCGTCTTTTTTGAAAAGGTTTTGGTCCAGTTGCAGCCAGATGTATTTCAGATCGTCCGGGGAATTATTGAAAAATGTAATGGTTTCGGAGCCTATGATCTTTCTTTTGTCATCGTCCAATTCCACTTTAATGTCGTAATCAGCGCGGTTCTGCCAGTATTCACGTCCCGGCGCACCAGATGCCGCGCGGGTTGAATTGGGTGTCGGAAGCATTGTGCCCAATTGTTCAAAACGGTCATTTGCTTTGTAATTGGGATTTGGAGGAAGTTGCTGCGCCATGGCAGAAACCGTAATAAGCAAAATCAGTAACGGGAGAAGTGCTCTTTTCATATTAGTTGGTTATTGAGAATAATGCAGGTTATTTAGGCTAAAAGGCTGTGCAGGAATTCGTTATTAATGATCAGTGAAAGCGACATGCCGACGATAATGCCGGATAAAATATGGATCCAGCTCAGTCGCTGTACACGAAGGATCTCGATCATGAAAAATGCAATGGACAAAATGACAAAAACAATGATCAGCTGACCCAGTTCCAGTCCAACATTAAAACCCAGCAACGGACTTACAATGTCTGCTTCTTTGCCTAATAACGACCTCAGATAATTGGAAAAGCCCAGTCCGTGGATCAATCCAAAAAACAATGCGAGCGGATATCGGACCTTTGAAGCTTTTTCATGATGGCTGAAAGAAGCCTTTGGAACAACATAAAAGAAATTGAGAACAGCCGTAATGACAATGGTAACCGGAATGAGCAGCTCAATCCAGTCCGGGTTCACATTCACAAAACCCAATGTGGAAAGCGCGAGCGTAATGGAATGGCCGATGGTAAAAGCAGTAACCAAAACGATCACTTTTTTCCAGTCGATAAGCGTGTATACTGTACAAAGCGCCATAATGAAAAGGATATGGTCGTAGCCAAGGGAATCGGTAATGTGGGTGAAACCTAGTTGTAGGTAAGCCTGGAATTCGGACATAGATACTTGTCAAGACAAAAAAAGAATTCGAATATATTCTATTCGTGTCACAAAAAAAAGACCGGAAGCATCTGCCCCCGGCCTTTCGAAATTCTGACACCAATTATATAAGACTATTAATTATTTTACGATTTCGTAGTTGGCATTCTGTGGATCCCAGTTAGCCCATTTGTCAGTCCAGTCGGTTGTTCCGAATGCACCAACTACTGTGTTTGCCTCAAATCCTGCTGGCAATGTTGCACCGCCAGTCAATAGAGCAGAACCTGTTGTTGGAAGAAGACCCGGCTTAGCAGTGATTGAATTGTAACCAGCTGCCAATTTAAGATCAGCAACAGCAGCTACTTTGTTTTTGCTAGCAGCAGGAGCGAAAAGCGCCTCTGTGATGCCTTCGATAACACCTTCCTTTGGAGTGCCGGTGATTGCTACCGCATTGCCGTCCATTTTAATCTTGCCAGTTGTGAAGTTTGCAACAGAAGGTGCGCCTTCTATTCTCACAGCTGAACGTGGCCAGGCACCAGTCACCAATGTATTGAAAACCGAGATAGCAGAATTTTTTCTGATCCGTACAGCTGAGGCGAATTTCGCGTTAGGCGTTCCTTCTGCCATTGCGATTGTTATGTTAGCAAATTTCGCAGAAGTCTGAGGTGTTTTTTCAGATCCGGCATTATCATTATCTGACTCAAAACCATTTGAATCACCTGCCAAGTCAGCTACTGCCGGGTCACGCAGGATAAAACCGTATTGTACGTTTCCTGAAAAACCGTTATCCGTATCAAAATCATCATCCAGACCACGGTAAGCAATAAGGTGTTTCGCATTTACTGCTCCACCAAACCATTCATATGAATCATCACCCGAGTAAGAAACCTGTACGTAATCGATCTCAGTTCCTGAACCAACGCCACCAAATGTAAGACCGTTGATCTCTTTATCCGTTTCGTAAGCAATACCAGCAAACTCAATACGAACATATTTCAGTTGTCCTGAATTGTCAGCTGCATCCGTTCCGCCGAACGTCGATTGGTTTTCACCTTCGATTACTGCGTCTGGCTTGTTAACCGGAGCTTTTCCAAGTAAGATCAAACCTCCCCAGTCACCCGCTTTACGCTGACCTGCTGGCTTGCTTGATGTAAAAATGATAGGCTTATCAGCAGTTCCTACGGCAACAATTTTTCCGCCTGGCTTAATGATAAGAGAGCCTTTCTGGTTTCCATCACCCTTAATGATCGTTCCCGGCTCAATAGTCAGTATTGCGCCAGATTCAACATATACAAATCCTGAAAGCAAATATTGGTTCGAAGCAGACCATGTAGTATTGGCAGTGATTTTGCCTGTAACGGTTTTTATTTCACCCACCGGTGTTACAATCGGCTCCTCGTCATCATCGTCATCATTTGTGCAAGAGATAGATCCGAAAATGGTAAGCCCCAACATCAGCAAGCTTAAAAGTTTACCTGTGTTTTTCATAATTCAATTGTTTGTTTTCTGTTTTAAAGTATTCTGGTGATAAAAAGAGCCGGTTTACGACTTGTGGTTATTAAAATTTGTAAGTGATTCCGATTGTTGAATAGCTGCCTCTGCGGTAACTCTGGTACGACTCATCCACGCTGCTGATTTTCTGATCCTGGTTGCTATCCTGGATCAGGCGGAAGCGCTGGTTAAGCAGATCCTGGATCCCCAATTTGATTTCAAGATGTTCTCCCAAAGCCTTCACGATGTTCAGATCGATCACGTTTCTTGCCATTTCATAAACGGTTGGCTGCAAATCGCGGTCACCCACCAGGAAGATCCTGCGTCCTACCACGTTGTAAAGGGCATTCACCTGCCAGCCGCGGTTCACATCGTTGTAATAAACTCCTGCATTGATCAGGTAAGGCGATTGTCCTTGAAGCTGGCGGTCATTTTCTTGTCCTGCAAAGCCTGTCAATACATTACTGTTGATCACCGATGCATTCAGCAATACGCTCAGGTTATCTACGAATGGGGAAACGGTCAGGTTTTTAAGGGATTTGCGCAGTTCGATTTCAGCACCATAAGTGTAAGCAGACTTAGCATTATCCACGTAGAACGAGACGCCTGAACCTGCATAGCGGATACGTGTTTCGATCGGGTTAACAAAGTGCTTGTAGAATGCCGCAACCGATATCATTTCACCATCTTTTGGATAAAACTCATAACGAAGGTCGACGTTCTGGATCGAAGGGGTTTTCAAATTTGGGTTACCCACGCGGGACACGTCGAAGTTAAAGTCATAGTAAGTAAATGGTGCAAGCTCACGGAACTCAGGACGGTTCACAGAAACCGAGTAAGCCACTCTTACTAATGATTTTTCTGTGAAGTTGTAAGCCAGGTTAGCCGAAGGCAAGAAGCGGAAAATTGGGTTGTTCACGCGGATACGTTCGCCGCTACCACGCTGTCTGCTTTGCAGTTTCTGAATGTTGTTCTCAACACGCAGGCCAACCGAAACATTGAATTTTTTGGTAAAAGGAATGTAAGAACCTACGTAACCTGCCATTAATGTATTTTGAGCAGTATACTTATCATCTGTGTTGGTTCTTTCTGCGTAGTAAAGCAGATCTCTTCCAATATTTTGTGAGTCAAAAAGCTGTGCTGGTGCCTGCCCGAGCAATTCTTGCGAAGCATTGCCAGAGTTTGTCAGGTTGAACCATCTTGCTTTGAATGCTCTGTCCTTCATTTCACCGTAAGCACCCGCACGAAGTTTGATCTGCATGCTTTCGTCATCTTCATAAGCGCTGCGTTCGAAACGGTGTTCAAGATCGGCGCGGAAAGAGCTGGTGTATTCGGTTAGTTCAGAATAAAATCTCGCTCCTCTTGTTAAGCTGGCGTTGCTTCCCGGAACAAGTTCCACCTGGAAAGGGCCAGTGCTACCAATGGAACGGGTTGAAATAAAGCGGCGGTAATCGGGTTCGCTGCGGAATGTTGTTCCCAACGCGCCAAGCCATTTGAATGTTGTATGTGCGCCCAGCTCGTGCGTTCCGCCTAATTGGCCCGAGTAAATGCTTTTCGACTCGTAACGGAATGCGTAGTTCTGCACTTCAACATCATTGTCTGTATTGTAACCCTGACGGAAGTTGGTCTCTTTGTTAGAAAGCTGGTTGAACAGGTTTCTGAATTCGATCTTGTTATTAGGGTTGATGATCAAAGCCCAGTTGGACATGACGCCCAGACGGACATTGTTTTGATACAACTCATCCTGATAAGAGCTTTGAATGTCTGATTTTTGCTTTTCCTTGTCGAAGCTTAGGTAACGGAATTGCGTTGTTGGTAAAAACTGGTGTGTAGATGAATAGTTGACGTTATTAAATGTGGTCAGCTTCATATTCCCAAGCTCGAACTTGTGGTTGTAACCCAGCGAAGCGCGAAGGTCAGGCGTAACCGACTTTGATTTCAGATCATAAAACTCCGGCAAGTTGCGGAATGCATTCAATGTTGCATCCGAAGGGCCGTTTTCATTCTGCAATCTTTTTGTCGAAGGGAAACCGTTTGGAAGTGCTCTGTCAGGGGCACCAAAACCCGTCCAGTCCAATGATGAGCCTTTGTAATCAAGCACATTTTGGAATGTTGTATTTCCGCGGTAACCGCCTGTTAAGCTGAATGTAAATCCGTTGTCGTCGGGGATTGTTTTTGTATAAATTTTGATGATCCCACCTGCAAATTCGCCTGGCAATTCAGGAGCGCCAGATTTGTAGATCATCATCCGGTCAATGGCCGTGCTTGGAATCAGGTCAAATGAGAAAGATTTAACGTCAACCTCTGTTGAAGGCGTGATCGCATCATTCAACATTACGGTGTTGTAACGCTCGTTCAAACCGCGGATAATGACGAAGCGGTCGTCCTGGATAGAAACGCCCGGCACGCGGCGAACCACTTGGGAAGCGTCACGGTCTTGTGATTTCTGGATTTGCTGGGCAGAAATACCAACGGCAATTTGCTCAGCCTGCTTGATCTCTGTGATAACGGAAACGTCAGTGAAGGATTGACGTTGTCCTACGATCTTAACCTCTTCCAGGTTCGCCACATCTTCCTCAATGGTTGTGTTGATGAGGACAGCCTGATTTGGGTAAACTTCAATCGCAATTTCTTTCGGCTTGTAAGAAACGTAGCTTACGATAACCGTTTGCTTTCCTGTGGGGATATTCTGAATGTCGAAATTTCCTTCAACATCTGTTGCTGTTCCGATGGGTGGAGTGGAACCTTTTAAAACAACGCTGGCTCCGATGACAGCTTCTTTGGTCTTGTAATCAACAATGTTCCCCTTAATCGAACCCGTTTGGGCATATACCAACGTGGTAGTGAAGAGGAAAAATAAGAGAGAGGTAATTTTTAAGTTCATGTCTTGTGTCAGAATTATTTTCTGATACAAAAGTAGACTGTCAATATTACCTCAATGTTACCCCCATGTTATGGCTCAGTTATTTCGGAATGTGGTTTTTCGTTTAAAATCAAGCACTTACTCAATAATCCCGTTTCCTTTTCCGGCTTCATAGTCTTCCAGGTCGTAAACGAAGCCATTGATGACCGCATACTTCACTACGGCGCCTTTTTTGAGGATAAATGTTGCCGTATTGCCTAATCCAGGCGTTCCGGAAGGAGCAGCTTGCCCGCTTCTGAGGACATGCAATGGTGTTGTTGTAAAGTAAAGACCGAGGGCGCGGGTGTTGCTGTCGGATGCAAGACGGACGTAGGTGTAACCTTGTTTGAGGAGGCTTAATGCATTCAGTTTGCTGACTTCGCTTACATTCTTGTATGTCGTGGGATAGACCTTGCCTTTTTCAATGGTTAATCCTTTTGCATCAATTTCTTCACTGCCGAATTGTGGGTGCAGGTCGCCGAAGTCTTCGATTTTGCTGTAATAAAAAAACTTGGTTGCATTGGAATAGCTTACTTCATTCCTGTTAATGCCCAGATCCGCCAGAAACGACTTCCCGGATTGCTTAACTGTCGCATTGCGCACCACGAGATCATAAACCCATCTTCCGTTTTCAGGGATTTTGTAATAATCGTCGCGTTTTTCTTTGGTAAGGGAGTTGTCAGCGATTTTGTCCAATGCCGAAAGGATCGCCATGAAATTGAGCTTCCTTATGTATTGTTTTTCAGGATCGCCTACATAGCCACCGGATTCGATCAGGACCAATGTGGTTCCCCATTTCTGAACATTATCACCAAAGCCACGAGGTTCATGATCGTCGGAATAGCGTGCAACCTGACCGGGAATGTATTTTTGCAAAACCTTATTCATGCCCACGATCAGCTGCATGGAACGCTCGCGGACGGGGTTGATATTCAGCTCGTAATCATAGGAAGTAGCCAGGAACGAAATCGTCGCAACCTTGGCGCTTCTGCCAGCCGAATAGCGTGGGCTCTGGTCGTGGAGGTTGAAGCCGTAATCGGGTTTCAGTTGATCCACCAAACCTTTCAGCACCACTGCTTCGGGCGTTTGCCGGGAAGCGGCATCCCGGTTCATGTCGATGCCCTGCATGGTGCGGCGCTGGTAACGTTCGGCGCCGTCGGGGTTGAGCATGGGGACAAAATACAATGTTGTTTTTTCGAGCAACTCTTTCCGGAAATCGTCGAAACCATCGTTTTTGCCTTCTAAAAAATTAAATATATCAAAGCTCGCCATGGTTGCAGTAGGTTCATCGCCATGCATTTGAGTCCATAGGAGCACTTTTTTCTTGCCCGTGCCGACTTTGATCATTTGTAACGTCCTGCCTTCAAACGACTGGCCGACAGTTTCGATCTTGTAAAGCGGGTTACCCTGGCGCTTGGCGATGAGCGGAAGAATGTCTTTTTGTTTGAAGCGGCGCTGTGTTAATGTAGTCTCGCGGTAAGTGTCGTGCACTTTAAAAAGCCGGTTCGGCAGCTCGTCAGACTGTGCCTGGGATGTAACGGTGGTCAAGGTAATTAGAAAGAAAAATAGTTGTGAAATGATAATGCGCATGATCGTACAAAGCCGTTTTGTAATCGCAATGTACAAGAATTTTCTAAGCAAATTTTAATGTAATATTTGTTCGTATGCTTTCTACTTTTAGCAAATATTACTTACATTTGTGCATGTTTAAAGCTGAAACAAATCATCATTTTCATCAAGGCCATCTGGCTTTCGGACGTCTTGGGTGATGTGTTTTTGCAAGTAGTGTTGTAATAAGGTTGAATACATAGTATCCCAGAAGCCCGATTTTCAAAATCGGGCTTTTTTTGTTTTGCCTCAAATCACATTGGATGAAAACAGTCATTATTAAATACAATGCAGGCAATGTGCAGTCGGTCATGTACGCCCTCGACCGCATTGGCGCAAGTTACCTGTATACGGACGACGTGGAAGAAATCCGGTCGGCGGATAAGGTCATTTTCCCGGGTGTGGGCGAGGCCAGCACAACGATGAACTACTTGCGCAAAGTGGGCTTGGATAAAGTCATCCCGACATTGAAGCAGCCTTTTTTCGGAACTTGTATCGGCATGCAGCTCATGTGCCGGTTTTCGGAGGAAAATAACACGGAATGCATGGGGATTTTCGATGTGGACGTAAACCGGTTCCCTGCAACACCGGACTTAAAGGTGCCGCATATGGGATGGAACAACATTACAGGCTATAAAACTCCGCTTACCACGGGTTTGCCCGACAATGCTTATGTTTACTTCGTGCATAGTTATGCCGCGCCGGTTTGCGAGTACACGGTTGCCAGCTGCGAATATGTGCTTCCGTTCAGTGCTATGCTGCATAGGGACAACTTTTATGCAGCGCAATTTCACTGCGAAATCAGCGGCGACGCGGGGCAGCAGATCCTGAAAAACTTTTTAGACATTGTTTAAACCCTTTGAAATGATTGAAATAATACCAGCCATTGACCTGATCGAAGGAAAATGCGTGCGCCTTACCCAGGGAGATTATGGACAAAAAACCATTTACAATGAAAACCCGCTCGAAGTAGCGATGCAATTTCAGGATGCCGGATTGAAACGTTTACACCTGGTGGACCTGGACGGAGCAAAAGCCAAGAAAGTGGTTAATTGGAAGGTTTTGGAAAAAATTGCTTCTAAAACTACGCTGCACGTTGATTTTGGCGGAGGTGTTCAGTCGGATGATGATTTGAAAGCGGTTTTTGAAAGTGGTGCCAAACAAGTTACCGGCGGAAGCATTGCGGTGAAAAATCCGGAGCTTTTTATGAATTGGATTTCGGTTTACGGGGGCGAAAAGATCATTCTCGGAGCCGATGCGAAGAAAGAGAAAGTGGCAGTAAGCGGCTGGGAAGAGGGGACGGAGATCTGGGTTTACGATTTTGTGGAGAATTATGTTGATAAAGGTGTTAAATACACGATCAGCACGGATGTGGCGAAGGATGGTTTGCTGCAAGGCCCATCGTTTGACCTATATAAAAATTTGCAGGACAAATGTCCCGACCTGAAAATTATTGCTAGCGGAGGAATAAGTGGGTTGGCAGATGTGGAAAAGCTGGCCGAAATGAACATTTACGGTGTGATCATCGGGAAAGCAATTTACGAAAACCGGATCAAGCTGAGCGAGTTACAGCGTTTTTTGAATTAAAATTATGCTAACAAAACGAATAATCCCATGTCTGGATGTAAAGGACGGGCGAACAGTGAAGGGCGTTAATTTCGTCAATCTTCGCGATGCGGGCGACGCGGTGGAATTGGGAGCATTATACGCGGCCCACGGCGCGGACGAGCTTGTTTACCTGGACATTACGGCCACGGTTGACGGCCGTTCCACATTCATTGACCTTGTGCGGAAAGTGGCGCACACCATTAACATTCCATTTACGGTAGGCGGCGGGATTTCCTCTATTGCGGACGTTTCTGCATTGCTGCATGCGGGTGCGGATAAGGTTTCGATCAATTCGGCGGCGGTAAAAAATCCGGATCTCATCAACGAGCTTTCGCTGGAATTCGGAAGCCAGTGCATTGTGGTTGCGATTGACACGCGTTACATTGAAACGGAAAACGGGCAGGAGCACATTGTCCACACGCATGGCGGGCGTAAACCAACCGAACTCCGGACCATTCCCTGGGCAAAAGAAGTGGAAGACCGTGGTGCCGGCGAAATTTTACTGACTTCTATGGACACGGACGGAACCAAGGCTGGTTTCGCTTTGGAGCTTACTGCAACCATCAGCGGAAATGCGAACATTCCGGTGATCGCTTCCGGTGGGGCGGGAAATATGGAGCACTTTTACGATGTTTTTACTGCCGGAAAAGCCGATGCGGGCCTGGCGGCAAGCATTTTCCACTTTCGGGAGATTGATATTCCGGATCTGAAAAAATACCTCCATGATAAAAACCTGCCTATGCGTATGACGCGCTGAGGCGGGAGGTTTGTCAACTATTACCGGCAACATTCTTTAAAATAGCCGGAAAGAATGCAACTTTGTCCAAATGACTAAACTACAATGAGCGAGACTTTTTCAACTATTGACTTTAATAAATCCCCGGACGGGCTTATACCGGCTATTATTCAGGATATCAACACCAACAAAGTGCTGATGCTCGGTTACATGAGCCAGGAAGCACTTGAAAGAACGAAGGAACTGGGGACCGTGACGTTTTTCAGCCGCAGCAAGCAGAGGCTCTGGACGAAAGGCGAAACTTCCGGCAACTTCCTTTTTGTGAACGAGATAGCTGCTGATTGCGACGGGGATACCATCCTTATTAAGGCGACTCCCGCTGGCCCAACCTGCCACACCGGAGCAGATACATGCTTTGGGGAAAAAAATAGTCAGGATACCCGAATCGGGGAAGCATCTTTTCTCAATTACCTTCAAAAGGAAGTGATCCGGGAAAGAAAATTAAACCCCCTGGACGAGTCATACACCAGCAGCCTGTTTCGTAAGGGGATCAATAAAATAGCGCAGAAGGTGGGAGAAGAGGCAGTGGAAGTTGTGATAGAATCCAAGGATGACGATGCGGATCTTTTCAAAAATGAAGTATCCGATTTGCTTTTTCACCTGCTCGTCCTTTTGGAGCAGAAAAACATTGACTTAGATGAGGTAATTGGCGTACTTCGTAGCCGTCATCAATAAAAATAACCTGCTTATGAAATTAATAATACGTCTGTTAATCAGTACATTAGCAATTTTACTTGCTGCCAAGTTAATTCCGGGAGTTGTTGTGGCGAGCACAACCACCGCCATTATTGTGGCTATTGTGCTGGGGATTTTAAACACATTTTTGAAACCCGTATTGCAGATTCTCGCACTGCCGATCACGATCATGACATTGGGACTATTCTATTTTGTTGTGAACGTTTTCATCATTTACCTTGCCACCTATCTTGTTTCCGGGTTTTCTATAGACGGGTTCATTCCCGCACTGCTTTTCGGTTTCGTCGTTTCTATCATTTCAGGTATTCTTGGTATGTTTTTGGATTAGTGTCAAGTCCAGCTCCGTAAGAGCCTTAAATTGATACACATGATTGAAAACTACTGCTTATGCTTAGTCAACTAGAGGAAATTAAGGACACGCTTTTTAAGTACTTCGAGACCCGTATCGATCTTTTTAAAATCGAAACAAGGGACAAGATCGAACGTGCGGTTGTAATGGGGCTTTATAGCGCCATTCTGCTTTGTATCGCGCTTACAGTGCTTATATTGATGGTAATTCTACTCGGGACGTTCCTGAACAAATGGCTCGACAGCGATTATCTGGGCTATCTGATTCTGTTGGGCGTGTTCATTTTAAAACTGGTAATCTGGATTGTCTTCAGAGAAAAGCTGATTCAGTTTATCCGTGGAATTATCGTTCGTTTTGTCAAAATAAAAGAGGATTAACACTTTTGAAATAATATTTTGGGGAAAAATTCACTCAAATTGCTATTTTTGGGTTCCTTTTGAAAATTTCTCAGGTTCATCATTAAACTAAAAATGAAATGAGTGCTTCAATAGATTCTTCCGTAAAGATCACCAAACCATTCTCATCTGATACGGATAAGGATAAGCAAGACCTACTGCTCGACGCGGATTTATATAAGGACAAGCTTGAATTACAGTGGAGCGGTTTGAAAACGAACGCTACCGAATATGGAAAGAAAGCATTGATTATCGGCGGTGTGGTGGCAACCACATATGTTGTAATGAATGCGATTTTACCAAAAAATAAGAAAGACGAAAGGGCGGCAGAGGAAGAGGCTGAGGCATATGAGCGAGCTCAGGCATTCAAGGCAGGAGAGGCGAAACAGAAAAGCAAATTTGCGGTTGGAGCAGCCGTTCAAAGTTTAGCCTGGACGTTGGCAGTAGGGTGGGCGCGCCAGAAGCTTAAACATTTAATTGCAGATGATAGAAAAATCGAATGAAAACAGCGAATCATAAAATCGCAGACCTCCTTTCAGCAAGAAAAATAGAGAAAAGGAAATCGTTTGCTGTTCTCTTGGATCCTGACAAAATTAATTTTTCAACATTTCCGAAATTCCTGGAATTCGCGGTTGAGCATGGCGTTGACTTTTTTTTCGTAGGAGGCAGCCTCATTACCAATTACGCGATTGACCAGCTTATTGCCGCTATACACGAGCACACGAACATTCCTGCTATCCTTTTCCCCGGAA
This sequence comes from Dyadobacter sp. CY327, assembly GCF_021390415.1. Classification (NCBI taxonomy): domain Bacteria; kingdom Pseudomonadati; phylum Bacteroidota; class Cytophagia; order Cytophagales; family Spirosomataceae; genus Dyadobacter; species Dyadobacter sp. CY327. The sequence continues at coordinate 583,263 of NZ_JAJUXJ010000001.1, forward strand.
GCAGCCTTCACATCGATCCTTCCGCCGACGCGGTCCTTTTCCTTTCCCTGATTTCAGGGCGCAATCCGGAACTTCTTATTGGTCAGCATGTTATAGCGGCGCCGTTGTTGAAGAGAAGCGGAATTGAAGTTTTGCCTACCGGTTATCTATTAATCGAAAGCGGAAAGCTCACAACCGTTTCATATATCAGTAATACTACACCCTTACCAAGGGACAAGCCTGGCATTGTAGCTTGTACAGCATTAGCGGGAGAATTTTTGGGCCTCAAACTCATGTTCCTGGACGCAGGCAGCGGCGCACAATTCCCGGTTACATCCGAAACCATCAGAGCTGTCCGCGAAACCGTGGACACACCCATCATCGTAGGCGGCGGCATCGATTCGTATGAAAAAGCGGATGCCGCACTGGGCGCGGGAGCCGACGTAATTGTAGTCGGTAACGGAATAGAACAAAACCCGGACCTGCTTCCCGAAGTTGCAGCCTGCGTAAAGGCTTTCAATAGGAAAACAGAAAGCGTTTAAGGAAACAATAGGAGATTTTATTGTACAAAATAAAGGGATTTGGGTGTTTTCTAAGGAAATTTTAAGTTCTTGGAAAAATACAATAGCAAACGTTAGGAACATTCGATTTAATCCTGCTACATTTGTATCGAACCTTAATTACACCCAAGAAATGAAAAAAATATTTGCACTTGCGTTCGTTGCCGGGATGGTAACTTTCGCTGCTTGTACTAGCAAACCAGCTGACGAATCTGCTGATACTACTGCTGTAACTGTTGAAACTCCTGCTGTTGATACTGCAATGGTTGATACAATGGCAACAGATTCAGTTGCTGCTGATTCAGTTAAGTAATTAGACGTACAAGTCGAAATTCGTGAAAAGCGCTATGAAAATAGCGCTTTTCTTTTTTTATTTAAGGAATGAAAAACATATCCTTCGGCCTCCATGTTCCCCAGGCGGCAATCGCATATTGCGAGGAGTTACACCAGGTTTATAAGTTTGATTTCTTTCTCTCCCGGCCACGCCGCACCAGATTGGGCGATTTTACAGTTCGTCCGCGCTGCACTCCCAGAATAACGGTTAATGTTAATCTCAATCCCTACAATTTTCTGATCACGTATCTACACGAAGTGGCACATTGCGTGGTGCATTTGAATTATAAAGTCCGGCTGAGAAAGCGTGTTGCGCCGCATGGAGTGGAATGGAAGCAGGAGTTTAGTAAATTGTTGCAGCCTGTCCTGAACGAAAATCATTTTCCGGCAGATATTCTTGATGCATTAATACGTTATGCTAAGAACCCGAAGGCGTCAACTGGCGGTGACCTGATTCTGTATAGTGCAATCCGCAAATACGACAGTCAGGAGCTGAATGCATCAAGGATAGCATTGTTTCAGCTTCATGAAGGAAGTAATTTCGTGTTTCAGAACAGGTTATTCGTCCGTGGATCGCTCAGAAGGACACGTGTGCTTTGCACGGACAAAGCTTCCCAGCGTCTTTACACCATTCCAGCCCATGCATTGGTTGAAGCATGTTAATGTGCGTGATCGCCTGATCCATTCAGTGTTATGCTGTTTGGGATTACTCATTTCTTTTTCTTCAAAAGCACAGGAAAAATCTATTCTTTCAAGCGGTAATTGGTTCAAGTTGGCAGTTACGGAAACGGGCATTCACCGTATGGACGCAGCTTTTTTTAAAAAGCTCGGCATTAATGCATCAGAAATTGATCCCAGGCAAATCCAAATTTACAGCCAGCAAGCAGGAATGCTGCCGCAGGCTAATAATGCATTAAAATCCAATGCATTGCTGGAAAGTGCGGTTTGGGTTGCAGGAGAGGCCGATGGCAAGTTTGATGGAAACGACGCGGTTTACTTCTTTGCCGAAAGCCCGCACGAAATCTTATACGATTCTGCAAAGGCAGAGTTGAAGCATCAGATTAACACATACACCGATTCCAACTATTATTTCCTGACCTATGGACAGCAAAATGGCCTCAGGGTGAAGCCTTTGGCGGCACTTGCTTCTTTGAATGGCGAAGTGATTAATCAGTTTGATGACTATTGGTTTCATGAAACTGAAAAATACAACCTGCTTAAATCAGGCAGGGAATGGTGGGGCGAATATTTGAATAATACGCCGCTTGCCGTCACGGCGAACATTCCCGGCATTGTTCCGGCGTCGAAAATACAGCTGCGTACTTCTGCGATTGGTGCAGCACAGATCGCCACCAAATTTCTTTGGCAACTGAATGGCAAGCAAGTAGGAGAGTCTGCCATTGGAACCGTAAGCGCCGGAACTTATGACATCAAAGCATTACGGTCCGATGCAACATTTACAGTAAATGCAGACAATGCGCCGGCGGCTGTGTTTAATATCGCTGTAACCTACGAACGAAACGGGCAGAATTCCGCACAGGGATATCTGAATTACATGGCGTTGCATTTGAAACGACAATTGCGCCGCTACGATAATCAGCAGGTTTACAGGTTTTTACCGGAAATTGCTGACACGGTTACTTATGAATTCGCAAATGCAATTCCAGAATGGCAGCTCTGGGATGTGACCAATCCGCAGGTTTCATCAGTCGTGAATCAAAATATCCGGAACAGCACATATTCATTTACAACAAGAGGCGGGAAGCGTAGCAGGCAATATATAGGCTTTCTTGCAAGCCAGGCGATTGAGCCGGTCTTTTTGCAAAAAATTGATCCGCAGAACATTATCAGCAATGCTACGCCAGACTTCCTGATTGTTACACCCCCGGCATTCAGGCAAGCTGCTGAAAGGCTGGCTGCATTCCGCGAAAGTAATGATGAGCTGGAAACGCTGGTTGTGACTACGGACGAGATTTACAATGAATTTGGAGGAGGAAAGCCCGATCTGACCGCGATAAGGGACTTTGTAAAACACCTTTATGATAAAAAGCCTGAGAAGCTGAAATATCTGCTTTTGTTCGGTGATGCGACATTTGATTACAAAAATCTTTTACAAAATCAATCGGAGTCGCAGCAGCGGCTTTGGGTGCCGGTTTACGAAAGCAGAGAGTCTTTAAATCCGGTTTACACGTATTCTTCCGATGACTATTTTGGTTTCATGAAGGATGGCGAGGGCGCATGGCAGGAATCAGCTTCTGGTGATCATACGATTGACATCGGGGTAGGAAGACTTCCGGTCAAAACATTGGCTGAGGCGGAGCTCAGTGTGGACAAATTGATCCGCTATGGTTCGTCGGGCCGTGGTTTTGGGAATTGGCGGAACACCGTTCAGTTTGTTGCTGACGACGGCGATGGTAACATTCACCAGCGTCACGCGGACGAGCTGGCGACATTGCTTCAAAACGATTTTATGCCTTCACGGGTGTTCATTGATGCATTTCCGCAAAATACAGGTGCAGAAGGACAAAAGGCGCCAGCGGTAAATCAGGTTATCAACAAAAAGATTAACGAGGGCACATTAATCCTGAACTACACGGGTCACGGGGGCGTGAGCGGCTGGGCGGAGGAACAGGTGCTGACGCTGGCAGATATGCAATCGGCGCGCGGGATAGATAATTTACCACTGCTTTTTACAGCGACTTGCGATTTTGGTCGTTACGATGATCCCGGGCTGGTTTCGGGCGCAGAATTGATGGTTTTAAGTCCGAGAGGCGCGGCCATTGGCGCCATCAGCACGACGCGGCCGGTTTATTCCAGCACCAATTTCACGCTTAGCAAAGCATTTTATGAAGCTTTGGTTAATAAAGATCCGAGCCGGAGATTAGGCGATCTTTTCAAAGAAACCAAAAACAAAGCGCTGGTAGGAAGCCTGAACCGCAATTTTACATTGCTTGCGGATCCGTCGATGAAGCTCGCCCGGGCTCAGAAAGCAATCCGATGGGCAGAAAAGCCGGATACATTGCGTGCATTGCAAAAAGTGAAGCTGAAAGGGCAGGTGTTTGACGCAGTTACAACATTAAAGGACAGCAAGTTCGAAGGCATTGCACGCATTGTAATATATGATAAGCAAACCACATTCAAAACGCTGGGTAATGAAGGCAAGCCGGAAACTTATTCAGAGTTTCGCAGCAAATTGTTCGATGGCAGTGTAAAGGTGATAGGAGGGGAATTTATTTGTGAGTTTGTCATGCCAAAGGATATCGATTATCGCATGGGAATAGGCAGGGTCAACGTCTATGCTGTTCAGTCAGACAGTCTTGGTGACGCCAGTGCACAGCTGAGTGTTACCATTGGCGGCAGCGCTATCCCCGAAATCGACAACACGCCGCCGCAACTTACGGCCTATGTGAACGATCCGTCGTTCAGGGATGGCGACGTTATTGAGCCGTCGGGCAACTTATACATTTCTGCCAGCGACGAAAATGGGATCAGTATTTCAAATGCGGGGATCGGGCATGATATCACGATGGTTGTCAATGACACGATGTCGGTTAACCTGAACGAATACTACACAGCAGATACGGGTGATTACCGCAAGGGCGTCATCAATTATCCGTTTGAAAACTTACCAACCGGTAAATATGTAATTAGAGTAAAAGTCTGGGATACTTATACTAACTTCTCAGAAATTGCGTTCGGTTTTCAGATAGGTGCATTCAAGGGCATCAAACTCAACACGCTGAAAGTATATCCAAACCCATTTGAAAAAGATTTGTCATTTGAACTGACACATAACAGGGAAAATGATGATGTCGAAATAGTTTTTAATATATTATCAAACAATGGGCAGTCTCTGGGACATTTCCGCAGACAATATTTCAACATTGAGTCAACCGTTAAAGAAACATTTGACGCTACTCAATCAGGATATTGGATACCGAAGCTTACTTCTCTTATTTACCAGTTAAGCATCAGGTCCTTAAAAGATAATTCCAGCGACCAGCGGTCCGGTAAGTTGGTCCGTTCTCCTTAGTTTAATAAAACTTATCATTTTTTTAGTAATAACTATCTTTCATTGTATTTTTGACCCTTTAAAGAAGCTGATTCAAAGCACTTCCTATCGCAAATCCAATTTCTATGAGACTATTTTTTGTTAGTTTATCTTCTCTCTTTATTCTATCAACGGGTGCAATTTTGGCCCAAACCACACCATCAAGCACACAAAGGATTCCTCATTCCCCGCTTTCATTCTTAACATTTGCCCCGGACGCAAGAAGCGCTGCGATGGGGGAAGCCGGGGTCGCACTTAGTCCCGATGCCAATGCTACTTACTGGAATGCCGCCAAGCTTCCTTACAATACGAAAGACATAGGTGTATCTGCATCATATACGCCTTGGCTCAGGAACCTTGTAGACGATATGTGGCTGGGTTACCTCACAGGATATAAGAAATTGGGTGACAAGCAGGCTGTTGCACTTTCGGTTAACTATTTCAACAATGGCGAGCTGGATTTGAGAACTTCCACTGGTGCTCAAAACGGATATTTTACTTCGAGAGAACTTGCAATCAGCGGAACTTATGCACGCCAGCTAGGTAAAAATTTCTCGCTGGGCTTAACATTGAAATACATTTCTTCAAACCTTGCAGGAAAAGCGGTTATTGACCAAATTTCACTGAATCCTGCTCGTGTAGCAGCGGGTGATATCAGCGCATATTACCGCAAGCAAATGAGAAACGAAGAGACAGGCGGTGACTTCACATGGTCGCTTGGGGCGGTACTTTCCAACCTGGGTGGTAAAGTGAATTACGGTGCAGGAACTGATACTGAGAACTTTATCCCTACTAATCTTAAACTGGGTGGTGGAATTTCTTTCTCAGCAGACGGACGCAACCGTTTCAATTTCGTTGCTGACGCAAGAAAACTAATGGTGCCAACTCCGGACGGAACCAACATCAATTCCCGTCCGCTGCTTAATGGCGTGTTCGGATCATTCTCGGATGCTCCTGATGGGTTTAAAGAAGAATTGCAGGAAATCGGATTGGCAGTTGGTGCTGAATATTGGTATAATAACATCTTCGCACTTCGCGCCGGTTATAACTCAGAACATAAGAACAAAGGCGACCTGAAATATTTCACAGCAGGCGCAGGAGCTCATTTTATGGACAGATATTCAGTTGATTTTGCTTATCTTTTCCCAGTTACACAAGGAAGCCCGTTGGCTCAGACACTTAGAATCACACTTTCACTTGGCCTTAACAAGTCGGAGAAACTGGACGTAAGCGATACAGAGAACTAACAGAATTCAGAATTTAGTTTTTTCAGAACGAATGGCGTAATTGTAACGTCATTCGTTTTTTATTACTCAACCATTTCACATGACCATTGACCGTACTATCGCCCCCGAATTCAGAGTTATAAATGCTGTAAACCTGCCAGATCCGCAAACTTATACACTTGATAACGGGACTTCCCTGCATGTAATCAATATCGGAGATCAGCCGGTGATCAGGCTTGAAGTTATTTTTGAAGCGGGGAATTGGTATGAAAGTGGAATCGGTGCGTCATTCTTTGCGATCAAAATGCTTTCGGAGGGAACGCGTTCGAAAGCATCTGCGGAAATCAGCGAGGCCTTTGACCGGATCGGCGCATTTACGGAAATGACGCATACTGCCGACCGTATAGGAATCGTCGTTTATGCACTTTCCCGTTTTTTACCGGAGGTTTTGCCCCTGGTAAGCGAGCTGATCCATGATGCCGTTTTCCCAGAAAAGGAGTTTGAAGACCTTCGAAATATTAATATTCAAAATCTGCGGGTTAATAAGGAGAAAAATGCTTACCTGGCAACGACTGCATTCCGTGCAAAGCTGTTTGGCAGCAATCATCCTTATGGCCAGAGCCAGGAAGAAGAAACGATTTCTGCACTTTCCATCGAAACGGTCAAAGAGCATTATCATAACTTCATTAAAAACGGAAAATTTACGGTCGTTCTAGCTGGGCAGGTTGGCGAGGAGGATATAAAAGTGGTCAACGAGCAGCTCGGGAAAAGCCAGACTGAGGCATCTGTTGCGCCATTAAAGAATTTTGTACAATCTCATTATATCGATACAGAAGTGCTTGTAGAGAAGCCTGAGAGCGTGCAGTCATCCATCCGAATGGGAAGGAAACTGTTCAACCGTCATCATGCTGATTATTTTAAAATGCTGGTAACCAATGAAATACTAGGTGGTTATTTCGGATCCAGGTTAATGAAAAACATCAGGGAAGAAAAAGGTTTGACGTACGGCATTTCTTCGCATCTGGTAACATTGCGCAAAGAAGGTTACTATATGATCGGGACGGATGTGAAAAAGGAATTTACCCAACAAACCATTGACGAAATCAAGAAAGAGATATACAAACTGCAAACCGAGCCGGTAGGCGAGGAGGAGTTGCAAACTGTAAAGAATTTTATGGCAGGAGAATTCGCCGGATCTTTGAACACCGCGTTTGAAGTAGCGGACCGTCAGAAAATCCTGCTTCTCGACGGATTGCCAACAGATTTTTTCAAACATTACATTGACCAGATCCACGCAACCACAAGCGAAGATGTGCTTGCTATGGCAACACAGTATCTGAAACCTGAGGATATGCTTACTGTAATTGCCGGCGGAAGGTGATTAAGACTTGTCCAATGCCTTTTTATAGGCTTTGAGACATCTTTCCCGCGCCATTTTGTGGTCTACCATGGGTTCCGGATATGCATCAGTGCCAAATTCCGGGACCCATTTTTTAATGTATTCTTCATCCGGGTCAAACTTTTTTGCCTGTGCTTCCGGGTTGAAAATCCGGAAGTAAGGGGCCGCATCTGTGCCTGAGCCAACCGCCCATTGCCATCCGCCATTGTTTGCTGCCAGGTCGTAATCCAGCAGTTTTTCTGCGAAATAAGCTTCCCCTAAGCGCCAGTTCAACAGTAAATGTTTGGCAAGAAAACTTGCTGTAACCATTCTGACGCGGTTGTGCATAAAGCCAATGGCATTCATCTGCCGCATACCCGCATCCACCAGCGGATAACCCGTCTTACCGTCACACCATTTCTGGAAAGCTTCTTTATCATAACCCCAGTTAATGTCGTCATATGCAGCACGGAACGCTTTGCCTTTTCCTACATGCGGGAAATTATAGAGAATTTGCTGATAGAATTCCCGCCAGATCAGTTCGTTAAGATAAAGGCTACTATGGTCTTTGGCAAATCGCGCCAGCTGGCGAATGCTCACTGTTCCAAATCTTAAATGTATGCCGATTCGGCTTGTGGCCTCCATGGCAGGGAAATCCCTTCCTTTTTCATAGTTTTCGAGCAATTCGGCTGGGATTTGGCTAGATGGGAAATCTGTGTCCGTGGGCTGAAAGCCCATTTCTTCCAGCTTTGGAATTGCGTCGCCTTTCCATTGTAAAAAGTTTTTGAAATACTTTTTGTTAGGGTAAGAAGACAAATAAAAGTCATTGCATTTTTGCTTCCACATGCGGCTATAAGGCGTGAAAACAGTGTAAGGCGTGTTTTGGCCGGTTAAGATCTCTTTTTTTTCAAAAATCACCTGATCCTTGTAGGCTTTCAGCTGCGCATTTTTTGCTTGAAGAATTTTGTTTACCGCTGTGTCCCGTTCGGTGGCATAAGGCTCATAATCTGTGTTGGTAACGGCCTCGGCAATGTCATATTTTTCACTTAATTCTTTCCAGACATCGGTTGGATGACCATAAAATACCAGAATGTCAGAGCCAAGATCACGCAATTGTTTTTGTAATTCTAGAACCGTCTGATGAATGAACATTAGGCGCTTATCTTGCTTATTTTCAAGATCATCCAGGATTGTTTTGTCAAATATAAACAAAGGAACAACCGGATGCTCACTGCGCAATGCATAGTATAAACCTGCATTATCATGCAGCCTTAAATCCCGGCGAAACCAAAATATTGTGATCTTTTCTTTTGTTTTTAAGCTCATGTTTTACAATTGCAAGAATAGTATGCCAAACGGATAAAGGCTTGTGATAAATACGGAGGAAAGAATTTTTTGGATGCCCCGGATTTGTAACAATCGTCTGTTTACTTTGTGGTCTCATTAATCCTTGATCCATGAAATTACAACTTACATTACTTTTCAGCATGATAAGCTTTATCGTTTTCGGTCAGAAAAATGCCGATAAACAGGAATGGAAGCAGCTTTTTAACGGCAAGAACCTCGACGGCTGGGACATTAAAATACGTGGATATGAACTGAACGACAACTACCTGAACACATTCCGGGTGGAAGATGGCAAAATGGTTGTGCGTTATGACAAGTATGACGACTTCAAGCAAAAATATGGTCACATTTTCTATAAAGGAGACTTTTCATACTATCGTATTTCCGTGGAATATCGCTTCGTAGGCGAGCAAGCACCTAAGGGCGAAGGCTGGGCATGGCGCAACAGCGGAATCATGGTGCACGGCCAGCCGGCTGCAACGATGGGAAAAGACCAGGATTTCCCGGCCTCCATTGAAGTGCAGCTGTTGGGTGGAAATGACAAAACCCGCACGACCTGCAACCTTTGCACGCCAGGAACCAATGTGGTGATGGACGGGAAACTGATCACACAACATTGCGTGAATTCCAAATCACAAACCTACAATGGCGATCAATGGGTAAAAGCAGAAGTGCTTGTACTGGGCGATTCGCTAATCCAGCATTTTGCAAATGGAGAAATGGTTTTGGAATACAACAAACCACAAATTGGCGGAGGCAATGTAAGCGGCCATGATCCGTCGCTGATGATTGCCGGAAAATTACTGGATCACGGTTCCATCTCACTACAAAGCGAAAGCCATCCTGTGGAATTCAGGAAGGTTGAAATCCTGGATTTGAAAGGCTGCATGGACCCTAAGGCGGTCAATTATAAGTCTTACTATGTGAAGGCAGATAATAGTAAGTGTAGTTACGGGAAGAAGTAGGGTGTTGTAGCAGGGCCCAGCGGTCGGCCGCCTGGCAAAGGAGCCTGTCTGCCTGAGCCGTTAATAGCCCTGTCAGCCTGAGCGGAGTCGAAGGCGCGGTACCAAGGAGTAACGCGCCTTCGTCTCCGCTCAGGCTGACAGGACAAGAGCCTTACAACCTAATGATCTCAGCTCCAATAGCATTCAACCTACCATCAATGTTCTGATAACCACGGTCGATTTGCTCGATGTTATCGATAATGCTGATGCCTTTTGCGGATAGTGCTGCGATGAGTAGCGCTACTCCGGCGCGAATGTCGGGAGAGGTCATGCGGATGCCGCGGAGTTGTGTTTCCCGGTTATGTCCGATTACGGTTGCACGATGCGGGTCGCAGAGAATTATTTGTGCGCCCATTTCAATTAATTTATCTACGAAAAACAGACGGCTTTCAAACATCTTCTGATGGATGAGCACTGTTCCCTGTGCCTGTGTGGCTGTTACCAGGATAATGCTCAGCAAGTCCGGTGTAAAACCTGGCCACGGTGCATCGGCAACAGACATGGTTGAGCCATCCAGAAAGTTTTCAATGCGGTAATGTTCCTGTGCGGGAATAAAAATATCATCGCCCTGGAATTCCATTTTGATCCCGAGTCTTTGAAAAACATCGGGAATGATGCCCAATTGCGCGATCTGGCAATCCTTGATCGTTATTTCGGATTGTGTCATAGCAGCTAATCCAATAAAGCTGCCAATTTCAATCATATCAGGAAGCATTGTATGTTCTGTTCCGCTGAGCTGGCTAACGCCTTCTACGACAAGCAGATTAGAAGCAATTCCTGAAATTTTGGCGCCCATTCTGTTCAGCATTTTACATAACTGCTGCAAGTAAGGTTCGCACGCGGCATTGTAAATGGTGGTTGTGCCTTCCGCCATCACGGCTGCCATCAGAACATTGGCTGTTCCGGTAACAGACGCTTCGTCAAGCAGCATATAAGCGCCTTTCAAATTGGTCGCATCAACTTTATAAAAACCACCATCTTCTTCGTCGTAACTGAATTGCGCACCTAATTTTTCAAAACCTAAAAAGTGCGTATCTAACCTGCGACGGCCTATTTTATCGCCGCCCGGGCGCGGGATTCTGCCTTTGCGGAAACGTGCCAGCATAGGGCCAAGCAACATGACCGATCCACGCAAGGCGGCTGCTTTTTGCTTATAAGACTCCGATTCCAGGTGATCCAGATTGATATCAGCTGCTTCAAAGCGAATCGACGACTCACTCAGTCTTGTTTGACGGACACCCAGGTCTCTAAGGAGATTGATAAGCTGATTTACATCCCGAATGTTAGGAATGTTATGAATTGTTACCGGTTCTTTGGTCAAAAGCACTGCGCAGATAATCTGCAATGCCTCGTTTTTTGCGCCTTGGGGAACAATAGATCCTTTAAGCCGTCTATCTCCGGTTATTTTAAATGAAGCCATATTTGAATGTGGGGCAATTGACTGGATAAAATGAAACCTGGATGTTAGATTCCAGGTTTTTTACGGTTATTCCGGTTGTTATTATTGTTGTTGTTACCGCTGTTGTTCCGGCCCGAGAACTTGTTATTGGGCCTGTTTCGGTTGGAGTTGCCCTGGTTGTTGTTCCCTCCCTGCCGTTCCGCATTGTGGCCCGACTGGGCTTTGAAGCCTCCGGCGCCGTTGCCCTGGCCTTGATGGCTGTTTCCGCGGTTGCGCTCCTGACTGCTATTATTGCGATCTTTCGGTGCTGCCTCAATAGGCCCGTTAGCACGGATATAGTCGATTTCTTCTTTTAGCTGGCCTTTGCTAAGTTGTTCCAGCTGGCCCAATAAAACGTGATCTTCCGGATTGTCCTTATTCCAGGTGTTGAAAAAGGAGCGCATGAGGCGGAAAATATACGAGACAAAAGCCAGTTTATCTTCTTTACTCTCCGTATTTATAGCTTTTTCAAGCAGCAGGTCAATGTTTCGGCCGTAATGGCGATACATTAGATTTTGCTGGTTATAACCAACTGTCAAAGGTTTTTTACCTAATGCTTCTGGTGAAGGCGGCGGGAACGGACTATCAACGTCCAATTCAAATCCGGAAATAATGTACAGGTCATCCCACAGTTTATTGGTGTAATCCTGGTTATCCCTCATGTTCGGATGGATCTGACGCATGAGCTCAACCAGAATGTGCGCATAAAGGTTGCGTTTTGTCCGATCTTCCATCTTAACGATGTGATCAGCAAGTTTTTGTACGTTACTACCGTATTCTTTCAAGTGGATAAGTCATTTTTATAATCAACAAAAATAAGAAGTTTTTACGGAAAGAAAAGGATGACTGCGGTTAATGGAGCCAAATCAATTTTCCTTGCAGGGCGTTTTGAGCTGCCGGTGAAATTGTTCTGTTTCCAAGATCCAATTTCAGTTTGTATATATAAACGCCGGATGGCAGGTTTTTGGGATGCCAAAACCATTCGTTTTCTCCATAATGTGCTGAAAACAACATTTCGTCCACTTTTCTTCCCCACAAATCATAAACCAGCAAACTCACTTTTTCGGGAGATGGCAATGGTTCAAATTCGACAGAGAACCGGAACCATTCATTGGAAGGGTTTGGTGAAACATGTATGGCTGCAATGTCCGGTAATGTGGCTGATGTTGTGTCTGAAATTGATGCTGAATCTTTTGGGAAAATACGGATTGCAGGATCGCCATGGAGCACCATTTGCTGTGCGGTGATGATGGCCGTTATGTTTTTTTGTTTAATTAAATTCCTGCGGATGGCTTCATTTTGTATGAGACCAAATGCCTGATGAGTAAAATTAGAATCGCCCAGAACTTCGTAAAAGCTATCTGTATAATGTTTTAAATCAGTTGATAAGCCATTGAATGTATGTGCCAGAAACAGCACAGCGCCTTTGTTCGGCGTAAGGATCCAGTCGCTGCTCAGCGTTTTGGTAGAGTAGAAAATGCTTCCCGCCGCACAGCCATTGACAATGATCGCCGGATAACGCGGATGATTGGCAATGTTGGCTTTGGAATCGCTGGCTAACCCGATATCCATGTCCGTCACGTCCAGGCTCGAATGCCCAAACAATGTAATCAGTCCGACACCCTTGTTAACGGGAATGTGCGCCGGAATCTTTTCAACCGGATCAGTGGTCTGCTTTGATATTGTTTCAAAATGGGCTGCTAATGTTGAATGCGCCAATTTTTGCTCAAAAGATTTTACATAATCCAAGAAAACGGCGATCTCACCAGTGGTTCGTCCTCCGCTCAGATGAAGAATATTTTTCCGCCACTTTGCCGTTAGCGGTTCCGATTCTACGGCCTTAACTTTCAGCAAATAATCATAGACATGGTGCGAATTCAATGCATTCAGCCGTCCAATAGGCACAATCGGGTTCAAGCCGGATGCAGAGTCCGTTCCCATCACCAGCGCAATGTCCGATCCCGGCCAGCCAGCATTAGGAACCATATCCAATGTCCGCGCATCAACTGATTTTCTCACAGCTTGCGGGTCAACAGATCGGCCGATTAAGAACACGAATTTCAAATTTCCGGCTTCTGCAATCCAGGAAATCAAATTCCTGATCCCCGCCGGCCCTGGCTCACCGTAATTAAACTGATCATAAATGTCCTCGCTATGCAAAATCAGCGGTTTGAACCCGCCGCCCTGCTTAGAAGCGCGATAAGCAGCGTAAGCCGCAACAGGATCAGCATCGGCAACAGAGATCCGAACAGCCGGATGTGTAATGATTAAATAGTTAAATCTTTGCGGGTCAATGTCTGTAAATTTGACCAGCCGCGGTTTGGGAATGTTCATTGGCTTGATTGGTGCGAAATCATCATTTAAGATCCTTTGCGGATAGTGCAGCTTAGCATAAGACAAAGAAAAAGAGCCCTCGTTTTCGGCTGGGACCAACGTGAGCCTAAATTCACTTTTACTCATAACGTCCGCTGAATCCAGAAACGCTTTGCATATTATGGATTCAAAATCTGTAAAATTGAATGTGCTGATTTTTCTCTTCAAACCTGACTGATCAGACGACCAAAGCGAAAAAGCATGGTTGCCAGCCGATCTTCCAACCAGAACGAGCTCTATTTTAGCTTTTGAGAATTTGTCAAGACAGGCATTGTTAATATTGAATGAAAAGGGATAGGCGGCATTATTTTTAATCTCAGGGCCTGTCCAGCCTTCACCCACGTCGTAGCCAGAAAGCGCTGAGCCATCATTAAAGCCGCTTTCCGGCGGATAAAACTTTCCGGGCGCATAATGGGATACGAAGAGTTTCTCCACTTCTGCAAGGCGATAATCAAGCGAATCCTGGGTTGGAACATTGAAATTCACTCGCTTACCCGGAATGCCGACAGCATTATGTGTTAAGAAAAATGCGCTGGTGTCGGAATAGAGGCTGTAATGTGGATGGGGAATTGAATTGGGTTTAATGTAAAGCGCACTATCCAATGCGCCATCGTTCCTTTGTCCTTGAAAAATGATCTCAATATTATTCTGCTCGTCGGTGCTTATTTGAATAGGAACTTCTTTTCCGCGCCGAAACATTTGAAATGAAGCGGACTGTCTGCTATCCAAGGGAAAGCCGGCCTGCCGGAGCTCTGCATTGGTAATTTTGTGAAAACCGTTTTCGACAACCGGAATGCGCAGATAAGTCTGTGAAGCAACCATCCATTCGTTGCCGAACGATTTTTGAGCTAATAGTGATGCCGGTTGCACTATCCAGAACATAAGAAATAGCGTGTGTTCGAAAAATTTGTCCATACTGAAAACAGATGAACAGGCTGCGTACGTCCTTAACCGGTGTTTTTTCTTTCATAAACATTCATCGAAAAGGAGTAAGCATGCTGCTCGTCTTTTTCATGAAATTCAGAACTGATCAGATCCCAATCATCCTGGTTCACAACCGGAAAAAATGCGTCGCCCTCAACCTGTGCGTGTACAATGGTTAGATATAGTTTTTGCGCGAGCGGCAGCATTTCCAAAAAAACAGAAGCTCCGCCCAATACAAATACGGCGTCTTCGCCAGAAAGTAACGCCAGTGCAGAAGAAATATCTTTTGCATACACCTTATCAGGCGCACTTGTATCTGGCTGGCTGGAAGAAAGGATCACGTTTTTATAAGTCGAATGCAGCGCGTCAGGTGCTTCAAAACTTTTACGGCCCGTTATAAAAGCTTTCCCATCCGTCACTTTCCGGAAGTGTTTCCACTCGTCCGGCAGGTGCCAGGGTAAGCTGTTGTTCTTTCCGATGACCCGGTTTTCGCTCATGGCGGCGATGATATAAAGCTGAGTTTGTGTTGCCAATGCAGTTAGATTTGAATTCAATTATTTATAAAATATATTCTAAAATAATAAGGCCAGATATATTAAATATATTTTGCGCCGGTCAGCATTCAAAATGACCATTCATCCTAACAGCTAAATCTTTTTAACATGGTACCTTGCATCACAAAGTACCTGTGTATACCTTTGTTAAATCAGAAGGCCAATCCTATCTGTTAGCCATGAACTGTTACATATAATTAACACATGAAACCACATGAATATTGAAAATGCCCAAGTGCAGATGCGGAAGGGAATTTTGGAATTCTGCATCCTGCACATCATATCCCGGGGCGAAGTATACGCTTCGGATATGTTGGATGAGCTGACTTCTGCACGCATTATGGTGGTGGAAGGCACGCTTTATCCGCTTCTTACCAGGTTAAAAAATTCTGGCTGGCTGGATTATAAATGGGTGGAGTCCTCCTCGGGCCCGCCAAGAAAATATTATGTTTTGACTGATGAGGGGAAAATATTCCTGGATGCAATGCAAGCCACCTGGTTTGAACTGGCGGAGTCTGTGCAAACTGTTATTCACCGCACAGAGGAATTGAGCAAAACGGCCTCTTCCAATCTTCCCGAACCTAACTGATCATTTAGAGACATTCGATTATTACAATCATGAAAAAGACAATCAGCATAAATATAGGCGGCATCATCTTCCATATCGAGGAAGATGGGTATGAAAAACTGAAAGGCTACCTATCTTCCATCCAGAAATACTTCTCGTCTTTTGCAGACAGCAAAGAGATTTTATCGGACATTGAAGGAAGGATCGCAGAGCGGTTTTTGAACAAACAAAAAGCAGAAGCTAAGCAGGTTATCTCCCTTTCCGACGTAGACGAGCTGATCGCTGCCATGGGAACGGTTGCTGATTTCGAAGCCATCGAACAGGCGGAAGACATCCTTGCCGATCCATTGGAATCTGCCGCTTCCAAAGGTTATGCACCAAGGGAAGAAACATATTCATCTGCTTCATCTTCCTCATCGTCGTCATATAGCGCGCCTAAAACAGAACCTGCACCATTCGCTGCCCCTAAAAAACTTTACCGCGATTTGAAACGCAAGCTTTTGGGCGGTGTTGCGGCCGGGCTTGCACATTACTTTACGATTGATCCGCTTTGGGTAAGGCTTGCATTTTTGTTCTTTGTCATTGGCTTACCGGCAGGTTCGGGAATGATGAATCTGAATATGGAAGATGAATTCGGACCGTTTTCTGGCTTTATGGTGCTGGTTTACATTGCGATGTGGGTTGCTTTTCCGGGTTCTACAACTTTGGAAGAAGATACAAAAATCAAAAAGTTCTACCGCGATCCGGACCGCAAAGTGGTGGGTGGTGTTGCGGCCGGTGTAGCATCTTATTTTGGTGTGGATCTGGGCGTTGTGCGGTTTCTTTGGGTGTTGTCGATCCTGCTTTTCGGAACTGGTGTGCTGGTTTACATCATCCTTTGGGTCATTGCCCCGGTTGCGAATACACTAACCGAGAAAATGGAAATGCAAGGCGAGCCTATCACGTTATCCAACATTGAATCCAACATTAAACATGGCTTAAACCTCGACGAAAAAACAGGTGAGGAACATATCGTAACAAAGATTTTCCTCTTTCCCTTTCGTGCAATCGCATTGGTAATCGGTGCGTTGGGAAGGATGTTGAAAGGATTGGGGCCTATTATCCGGATTCTGATCGGTGCATTCCTGGTGGCAACGGCGGTTATGGGGCTATTGGGGCTGATCATTGCTGGCGGTGTAGCTTTGGGCGTGACAAGTTCCGCAGCATTTGACAATTTGCCGCTTCCCTTCCTGATTTTTCAAGAATTACCAAGCGTTCTGATTTTGTCAGGATTTCTTGTGTCAGCCATTCCATTGGTTACGTTCCTTTTACTAGGTCTGACGCTTATTTCTAACAAAAGAATTGTTGGAGGCTCAGTTTGGCTGACATTGCTCGGCCTTTGGATTGTTGGAATTATCGGGGCTACGATTGGTGGAATTTCTTACCAAAGAAATTTTGCAAAAAGAGGTGAAGTGGTTCAATCCGTATCTTATCCAGCACCCTCCGGAACGCTTACACTTGATTACAACTATATTAATGATGAGGAAAATGTGGATGTTGGTATCCGTCTGGTTGGATATATGGCAACTTCGGACAGTATCAGGTTGGATAAAACATTATATGCAAGGGGGCGCAGCCGCCAGGATGCGGAGAAGAATGCAAGCGAGTTAGCGTATGATATAGATGTGAAGGATTCCGTTTTTATTTTTAAAGAAGGCCCCATATTGGCAGGACATGGCCCGTTTCGGGATCAGCGGATCGATCTTGCGCTGCATATTCCATTTAACAAACCATTTGTTATGAAGCGCGATTTCTACTTTACCATGAATCGCTGGGATCAGAAAACGACAGACCGCTATGACCTTGATAACGATGAAGTTGATTTCAACACATTGAAATGGGAAATGCGTCAGGATTCAGGCTTGATTTGTGTGAATTTGCCTGCTAAGTTCCTGAAAAGCGATACGGAGGAGAATAATGAAAATGCCGGCTACTCATTTGATTATGAGGACAACAGCGATCTTGAACTCGGCGAGCGTGGCAATTACAGCAAGCAGTTTCCAGTAGGGGATTTTAATAAAATAGACATAGGCGGCGCTTATTCGATCATTATCCGTCAGGGAAATGAGTACAATGTAACAGCAGACAGCGAAGAACCGGCAGACGTGGATGACCTTAAAGTGTATGTGGAAAATGGCACATTACGTGTCACCAGAAATAAGGAATTCAGTCTTTTTGATTCTGATAAATGGAAAAGGATCGGCTTGGTGATCACGATGCCGAAGATCGAAAATCTGTCTCTTTCAGGTGCTAACAAAACGTTGGTAAGCGGCTTTACAGGTCTGGGCAAATTGGCAGTGGACATATCCGGCGCTTCAAAATCGGAAATTAATGTTGAGGCGGATCAATTGGAAGTGAGTATTTCAGGTGCTTCCAAAGCAACATTAAAAGGATCTGCGCGGTCGGTAAATCTGGATGCATCCGGCGCCTGCAAGTTGGATGCCGTGGGACTGAACATTCAGACAGCCGATGTGGACGCTTCGGGCGCCTCCAAAGTGGAGTTGGGAAGAATTCCAAGTATCAGACGTCACACGAGTGGCGCCAGCAAGATTAATGTTCAGGAATAGTTGGCCCGATGCAACTTTTGATCTTGACTACACATCTTTTCGAAAAGTCATCTAATTAGTTTATACCATGAAAAAGATCCCTTTATTTTCAGTTGCAGCATTATTAATGCTCTTCTTAACATTAACCGCCAGCGCACAGGAAACACGTAATTTCAACTTATCCGGTTTTGATAAGGTTTCTATGGGCAGTGCATTCCGGATTGAGCTAAAACAAGGAAGCAAATACAGTATTTCCACTACCGGCCGCTCCGAGGATCTGCAAGATCTGGAAGCAACGGTGAAAGGAGATGTGCTTCATTTGGGTTACAAAGGCAATAATTGGAATAAAAACAGGAAGACGGTCAATGTAAACATTACAATGCCTGCTTTAGAAGGGGTTGATTTTTCAGGTGCTTGTAAGGCTCATGTGGCTCCTTTTACGGGTGTAGGAAATATGGATGTAGAGGTTTCCGGTGCGTCACAAGTTAATATGGAGATGTCGGCGCCGAAGTTAACGTTCGATTTATCCGGTGCTTCTTCCCTTGTTCTGGTTGGAAAAGGTGATGTTTTAAGCGGAGAAGTTTCGGGCGCTTCGTCGTTCAAAGGCCGTGATTTTGCTGCCAGAACGGTGAATATTGATGCATCCGGAGCCAGCAGCGCGGCGGTTATGGCCAGCAATGCGGTGCATGCAGATGCGAGTGGCGCGAGCAGCATCCGTTATTCCGGATCGGCGAAAGACATTCATTCCAGCTCTTCCGGCGCGAGTTCGGTAAAAAGAGATTAGTATAAATACCTCGATATCATTTGAACAGAAGGCCGGCATTGTCCGGCCTTTTGTTTTTGTAAGATCAGTGAAAAAAGCAACAAATTAGGTTAAGAGTAATATATTTACGGACTTAACCTTCTCTGCAATCAACGATCAAAAACTTTTACCTGAGTAAAATGAGAAGTGAGCTTTACCTGAAATATGTTGTTTTAAATGCGTTAATCCTGGTCTTTTCATTCCAGACCGCACAGGAAGCAGCGGCGCAGAATCGATCAGGCAAATACATTAATCCATTCGGCGTCATGAGTGTAACGGCGGGTGTGGGCGTTGCATATTACATGGGAGATTTGTCGGATGGTGTGAACATGGAGCATTTGGGATTGGGGCCATCCATCTCATTTGGAGGACTTTACAGGCTGACAGAGCACGTCAGCGCGCGCGGAGAACTGAGGTTTTATAAGGTTTCAGCCGATCAGAAATATTCTAAAAACGCGCAAAATAATTTATCGTTCAAGACATTCAACCCAGACATTAACCTGGGCATACAGGCGGAATTGTTCTCATTCAACAGCCAGCCGCGGGTTAATCCTTATCTTTTCGGCGGCTTAGGTTTTACATTATTAAATCCAAAAGCCAAAATTGACGGCGAGTGGGTGAATCTCGCGCCGCTCACTACCGAAGGCGTAAAATACAAGCGCTTACCATTGGTTTTTACAGCCGGAATCGGTGTTTCTATCAAAACGACGGAGCGGTTGAGCCTTGGCATGGAGCTTTGCAACAACTTCGTTAATTCCGATTATCTCGACGACGTGAGCACAGTTTATCCCAATCCCGATCAGTTACCGAGCGACTTAGCCAGAAGATTGTCCGACCGCTCGCCGGAAATCGGCCTAGATCCACGTCAACCGGGCTGGAACCGCGGAAGTGCCAAAAATAAAGACAGCTATTTATTCTTACAGGTGCGCGGCACTTATTCCATTGGCAATAGAATGCAGGCCAAGGAGCGCAGGAAAACCCGTTGTCCCAAATTTTAATAAATCATCCATTGTTACATATGTTAAAGCCTAAACACCCTCATCAGTCGGAGGTTACCATGACCGAAATGGTGCTTCCCAATGATACGAATACATTAAATAATCTGATGGGAGGCAGGCTTTTGCATTGGATGGACATTTGTGCCGCCATTGCCGCGCAGAAACATTCCAACCGCATTGTAGTAACCGCTTCGGTGGATAATGTGTCTTTTACTGAGCCGATTAAGCTGGGTAACATTGTGACCATGCAGGCCAAAGTAACCCGCGCATTTAACTCTTCTATGGAAGTTTTTCTGGAAGTTTGGGCCGAGGATATTCCTGCCGGGCACCGTGTGAGCACAAACCGCGCTTTTTACACATTCGTTGCTGTGGACCAAAACGGCCGTCCTATCGAAGTGCCGCCGCTCGAACCTGAAACGCCCGAAGAACATGATTTGTATTTAAGCGCACTTCGCCGGCGCCAGCTGCGCCTCGTCCTGGCCGGTCGCATGAATCCTGCGGATGCCACCGAATTGAAAGCGCTTTTTCAGGTAACATAAGTCGGGCTTACTCCCATATTTTTGGTATTTTTACGGCATAAATCCATTCAACTTATGCCAAAAGAGATCATATTTTCAGATAAAGCGCCTGCTCCGATCGGACCTTACAGCCAGGCCGTCAAAATAAAGGGGACCCTTTACGTTTCAGGACAAATTGCCGCCGAGCTTGCCCAATCGGGTGATATTAAGGCCGAGGCAGGAATCGTTATGCAGAACATTGGTCACATTCTCGGCGCAGCCAAGCTAGGTTTCCAGAATGTGGTGAAATCAACTATTTTCCTGAAAGATATGAACGACTTTGCGGCCGTAAATGAGGTTTATGGCAGCTTTTTTACCAAAGAACCACCTGCCCGTGAAACCGTGCAGGTTGCGCGTCTGCCAAAAGACGTGAATGTTGAAATATCCGTTATTGCCGTCGAATAGGAGGCAAAATCATCCAGTAAATTTTAGATTAAGATAATGAATAATAAACCTGTCCGGGTAAGATTTGCCCCCAGCCCGACCGGCCCGCTGCACGCAGGCGGCGTCCGCACTGCCTTGTACAACTATCTGTTTGCACGCCAGCAGGGTGGCCAAATGTTGCTTCGCATTGAAGATACAGACCAGAACCGCTACGTTCCCGGTGCTGAAGAATATATATTGGAAGCATTGGAATGGCTAGGCGTCACCATCGACGAAGGCCCGCAGCAAGGCGGTCCGCACGCGCCTTACCGCCAGTCGGAAAGAAAAGAAATGTATCGCGAATATGCGGAAAGGCTTGTTGCAGAGGGAAAGGCTTATTATGCTTTTGACACAGCTGACGAACTGGACGCGATGCGCAAACGCCTCGAAGCAGCAAAAGTCGCAGCGGCACAATACAATGCGATCACGCGGATGGAAATGACCAATTCGCTGACATTATCGGCGGAAGAAACAAAATCGAGACTGGAAGGCGGTGAAGCGTATGTGATCCGGATGAAGATCAGCCCAAAGGAAGATATTCGTTTCAATGACCTGATCCGCGGCTGGGTCGTGGTGCATTCCTCGCAGATCGACGATAAAGTGCTTTTGAAATCCGACGGCATGCCGACCTATCATTTGGCCAACATTGTGGACGACCATTTGATGGGCATTACGCACGTGATCCGCGGTGAGGAATGGCTCCCATCGGCCCCGTTGCACGTTTTGCTTTACAGATATTTAGGCTGGGAAAGCACCATGCCGCAGTTTGCGCACCTTCCGCTTTTGCTGAAACCAGACGGAAACGGCAAGTTATCCAAGCGTGATGCAGATCTGGGCGGTTTCCCGATTTTCCCCCTCGAATGGACCGATCCGAACACAGGCGACATAGCCAAAGGTTTCCGTGAAGAAGGTTACTTCGCTGACGCAACGGCCAATTTCCTTGCCTTACTAGGCTGGAATGCAGGAACCGAGCAGGAGCTTTTCAACATGGAGGAGCTAATTGCCGCATTCAGTTTTGAGCGCGTGCATAAGGCCGGGGCAAGATTTGACATTCAAAAAGCAAACTGGTTCAACCAGCAATATCTCAAAAATCTGGACGACGCAACGCTCATAGCGCAGGCGAAACCGCTTTTTGCGGCTCAAAACATTAATGTTGATGACCATCAAATCGCGCAGATAGTCTTCTTGCTGAAAGACCGCGTGCACTTCGTGAAGGAGATTGTGAGCGAATCCAGCTTTTTATTCCATACGCCCGAAACTTACGATCAGGAATTGGTTTTGAAAAAATGGGATGAGCAGGCAGTGAATGCGATTTCCGGATTTAAAGATGCTCTGATCGCTTTTGACGTTGAATTTACGGCGCATAACATTAAAGAAAGCCTGTCGGCAACGATGGAATCCCTTGGTATAAAAATGGGCAAAATCATGCAGGCGCTCCGTCTCGCGCTCACGGGCGAAGGCCACGGACCTGACCTGATGGTGACCATGGAAATTTTGGGAAAAGACGAAGTCGTAAAACGTCTGGATAATGCCTTAACCCGCTTACCAGCCCAAATTCGCCTGGCATAATTGTGATATGACCGTTGGATCAAATTGACTTGGGTTCCGGAAAAGGGCTCCTTAATTTAGTAATCATTCGAAATGACCGCTTTGCGGCGAATTTTCAGACACATGGCTAAGAAAAAACCAACCGATACGACCAAACCAGCTGCCGAAAAACCCCGTGTACATAAGGACCTGGACGGATTTGACATTCAGATCAATTCATTTGGCGAGATTACGACCAGCTTCGATATGGACCGTATCAACGAATTTTTGAATAAAAATGTGGACGACAAAAAGCTCCGCGACCGGGAAGACATTCCTGGCCGGAAAACCCGCAAAAAGAAGAAAACAAGCGAGGAAGAGGAGGAAGAAGAAGAGTAGCAAGTGGTCATTGCAGTTCAGCTTACTATCAAATTAAACCTTTTACGCACAAATGATCTCTCACGAAATCGATTACAAAATTATTGGCGACGATATCCAGGTCGTAGAAATTGAGCTGGACCCTAACGAAACCGTGATCGCGGAAGCCGGTGCCATGCTTTTCATGGAAGATGGCATTGAATTCCAGACTAAAATGGGCGATGGATCGGAAGCGAACCAGAGCATTATGGGCAAGATCTTCCAGGCCGGAACACGCCTGATTACGGGCGAATCGCTTTTCATGACGCACTTTACAAACCGGGGATATGGCAAGAAAAAAGTAGCATTTGCAGCCCCTTACCCGGGAACCGTGATGCCCATTGATCTTTCCAAAATCTACGGCAACGAGCTCATCGTTCAAAAAGACGGTTTCCTGTGCGCTGCCATGGGCACAAGCATGAAAATCCATTTTAACCAGCGTTTCGGCTCAGGCTTATTTGGTGGTGAAGGGTTTATTTTACAAAAAATTAAAGGAGACGGAATGGCGTTCGTGCACGCAGGCGGCGTGGTGATAGAGCGGAATTTAAATAACGAAACTTTGCGCGTAGATACAGGCTGCGTAGTCGCATTCGAGCAATCATTAAGCTTCGATATTCAGCGTTCCGGCGGCTTGAAATCCATGGTTTTCGGTGGCGAAGGCATGTTCCTGGCCACATTACGGGGCACGGGCCGTTGCTGGATCCAGTCGATGCCTATTTCTAAACTGATTCAACGCTTGTCAGTTGGCGGCCCAAATGCTAATAAGGAAAGCGGGTCGGTGATTGGTGGGTTAGGGCGGTTGTTTGAAGATTAATGCTGTAAGTAAGCTATAACTAGTAAGCTAAAATTTGGGCAAGCACAATGTGCTTGCTTTTTTATTTCAAAATAAAAAGACCTTCGCCGGTTCCCAGCCATATTTCACCGTCAGGGCTTTCGGCGAATGCAAAAATCCCGCTTGTTCCTAACTTAGGAAATGTCCAATCTGTGCCATTAAAAACGCCGCATTCTTTGTCCGAACCGGAGAACGACACCCACAAATTATTCTTGCTGTCTGAAAATATCCGATTTGTTGTGTAAACGGTTGATTCTTCGTCGGGCAAGCTCACTATCTGCGCTTTTTTGCCGGTGAATTTGAAAATCTGAGGCCTTCCGGTTGCTATCAGACTCGACAAGCCGTAATCGATTGATCCTAAAAGTTCGTTGTTTTCATTGACAACAATGTTGCCGAAATAATAAGGTTTAAAACCCAGTTCTTTGGAGCCGGTCACGGAAATCGCATTGTCAGGATTTATTTTAGCAAGGGACACTTCGTCAATGCCATCATTAAGCGCGACCCAAACGTTATTCGACTTGTCAGCCGCAATGCTTTGCACCATATTTCCTGGTAGTTTGGAATTTGCCGGGGTGAAGGTGTTGAATGTTGACCGGTCATATTTTACCAATCCACCTGACTGATTACTGCCGCACGAAAACCAGATGTTGTCACTTGCGTCGATAGCAACGGACCGGACATGATTGGCAGGGAGGCCAAACTGCTTCGATTCATATCTGATAAATTTTGCTCCGTCGTATTCCATCAGGTCATTGCTGCCAATCCAGATGTGACCGGCTTTATCTACTTCAATGTCCATTATGGCCGCATTACTCAACAAAGAATTGGAGGCATCGAAGATTTTGAATGTTTGACCATCGAATTTGATTAGTCCGTGCCTGAGCGTTCCAAGCCATGCGTTGCCTTTTTTGTCAAAAGCAATGCTGGTGATGAAATAGTCTTTTAATGTAATATCGTCAAGCACGCGGCCTTCGGGAATTACTTCTTTCGAATCGTTTTTGCAGGAGCCGAAAAGCAAGAGGATAGCAAAGATCAGTACAGCATTTTTCATAGCGTTCGAGGTTTAGGTTGTTTTGGAATTGACACCATTGCTGTGAAATTCGTTGGAAGCTACTGATATTCATTCTTTTAATCAACAAAAACCATTCTCTGAGCCTGGGTTCCTGTCCCGCTTTTTATGTGCAATATGTAGATGCCCGCGGGCAAAGGGTAAAGCGGGCGAACAGCCAGCAAACCAATAATCTCCCGATCCGAGACAAACAAAGGATGCGCGCGTCCGCCAACATCGTACAGCGAAAGTTGCGGGATGGCGTCAATGTCGTCAGTTTCCAGGTAAAATGCCTGCCTGGTAACCGGATTCGGAAATGCAACAAGTCGTGGCAATGCACCGGGTTCCAGAATGGTCACGACGGGCGAATAGGAGGTTCTGCCATCTGTATATTCCATTCTTACCCTGTAAAAAATGATCTTTGAATCCGTATTGGTATCGGTGTAAGCATATACGCCTGATGCTGTTCCATTGTCAGGCACATTGTATTGCTGTAAATCGGTGTAGGTGTCGCCGTTGGTTGTTTTTTCCAGAACCATTCGTTGCATACCAGGATTTGCGGCCACTAACCATTTGAGATTGATGACCTGATTCGTTTTTACAGCGCTGATCGTGTTGACGACCTGTACGGATCGGTAAGCATTGTTTACATAGAATAATGTTGAAGTGCTGCCAGCGAGATTCGGCGTGGTTCCTGCCAGGCGGATGCTGTAATTTCCATTAGCCAGATTGGCCGGAAGCTTAACCAGCATTGGGTTTGCGCTCCCTATGCCAACTGTATCTACAAATTTCCCACCTTCATCAAACAACTCTGCGCGTAAGGAAAGTGGCCCGACTTGTTGCCCATGAATGTTGTAACCCAAATAAAAAGACGCACCCGGAAACGCCGTGGAAGGCACAACGCCCGTATGAATGGAATTTGTAGGTTGTATAGGGACGATCTTTTTGAACAGCGAATCCGTTAGTGCCCTGTTCCAGGCAGACGCTGCTAATGTCAAGCCCTGAATCCCGCCCGGCACATTCTCAAAATGCTCGGAAACGGGCCTGGGAATTTGAATAGTGTCGAGGTTAGGACCAGGAAATGTGTTGAAATTTTTTAATGTCGAGAGTCTGTTTTGTGCATTAATAACGGGCAGGTAAGGATCTTTTATAATGTTACTGGCCGAATTTCGCGCAATAACCCAGGGCACATTGTAACCAGCATCCGCACGGGCATTTGTAATTAATGTCTGGATGTTGTTGAAGTAAGTCTGTTCGGTGAATTTCAGTTGCGCATCATTCTCTCCGTGCGACCAGAGCACTGCACGCATTCCGAGCCATGAGTTCAGATGGCGGATGGTGTTGACAATGTTCGAGTAGGGCTGTCTGTTTGGCCAATTTTTTCCAACATAAGGATTAAACGCATCTTTCCCGGTTGCCGCATCGTAGTAACTGTCGGAATTTGCTGCGGCCCATGCAGCATTCAAAAAGAGCACCGGCGTTTTGAATCTCTTTGAAATAGAATCGCCCAATTCACCCCAGTACCAGGCCGTTTCTCCGGAAGGAAAAATGAAATTGTCTTTTTTTAAAACCTCAAAAGTCGGCTTTCGCATGGGTTCGTTTGGCGCAACGGTGATATTTTCTGCATTCAACTGCTTATTGACTGCGTTGAAGGAAACAACCTGGTCGGAAGTACTTTTAGCACCAAGCCCGGGTAAACCCATTGCATTGGAATTTCCTGCCACAAGGAAAACCTCACCTACACCAACACGATCTACAGAAATAGAATCAATATCCCCATTTTCGGTCACAGCCGAAATTTTCAGCTGATACCAGCCCGTTTCTGCCTGAACAGAAGCCGTCAGAAATCCCTGCCGAACTTGCTCTTCATCAAACTCCCAGACTTTCTCCCGATGTACATTTCCTTTGATCGGGACCAAACGACCTTCAATGCTTGTATAAGGCCGGTAAGCATACGCAGTAATCGCTATCGAGGCAAAACCCGAAAGGTTGCGCTGGACGATCTGGTTATTGGCAGGAGCTGTTAAGATGATCTGTCCGTTTGCAGAAACGGCAAGCATTTGGAAAAAGGCAATGCACTGAAAACACAACACCGCTTTATATCTTTTGCAGAAAGGTGCGCAGTATGTTCGTATCGTTCTCATCATTAGCCTGCTCTTCACATCTGTTTCGGCTTCAATTTAGCTTAAATTACATTGAGGCGCTTATGGTTTTGGCATAAAAAAAGAGCCGGTCCAAATCCGGACCGGCTCTTCAAACATTACGCTAACTATTGACCGTAACCTGGGTTTTGAGGTGTCAGGCCAGGGTTGTTTTTCATTTCCTGGATTCCCAATGGGAACAGCAGGTGTTTTTCCTGTAAAGCAACACCAGCTCCAACATTCAGGTTAAGGTGACCAACGAAATTGTCAAATCCTTTTGTTTTCTCGTTGAACACTTTGCGAAGACGAACCATGTCAAACCAGGTAATGCCTTCGTAAGCGAATTCATACCAGCGCTCTCTCCAAACCGCTTCGCGGAATGTTGCAGCAGTGAATGTTCCGATGGCAGGCGTTGTCAACTTGGCACGGTCACGGATTCTTTTGTAAGCCGCATAAGCTTCGGCAGTTGGGCCGCCTACTTCGTTTTGTGCTTCTGCATAGATCAGCAACACTTCTGCGTAGCGGATCAGGTTCACATTCAGGTTGTTGTTCTTGGTGGCAGTAACACCAGGAGCACCAAGCGCAGTTTGATTGAAATGCTTGAATACATAAGGTGCGCCAAGATTAAACTTAGCTCCGTCGCCATTGGTATAATACGTTGTATAGAACCAGCCTTCCTGATCAACTGTACGCAAGTCGCCTTTTTCGTATGAGTTGTAGAATGAAAGCGTTGGAATAGTGCTTCCTGTTCCACCAGGACCTGCAAAAGTTACAGCCTTGAAGTTAGGCAGATAGTCATTCAATGGGAATGATGCAACCAATGCATTATACTGGATCTGGAACAAATGCTCCAATCTGTTTTTCAGCGATTCCGTATGAATTTCCTTGTAAGTAGGAAACAGGTTTACAACATTTGGGTTTGCTTTTGAATAAGTAATTACTTCAAAAGCTTTATCAGCCGCAAGCTTGTAGTGCGAAGCACCTTTGCCTAGCGGGAAACCAGCCATTGTCAGATATACTTTTGAAAGCAATGCTTTCACCGACATTTGTGTAGCACGGCCGCTTGTTTCGAAAACAGGAAGTCCGGCAGATTCTGCTGCAAGCAAGTCTTCTACGATCAGTTTATAAACTTCTTCCTGCGGAGCTCTCTTCGCAAAGAAATCTTCTGATGTTGCCGTTTGTGGTTTTGTCACCAAAGGAACATCTCCCCAAAGACGAACTGCATTGAAGTAAGCCCATGCTCTAAGAAAACGTGCTTCACCAAGCAATTTTGTTTGCTGTGCAGGTGTTGCAGGAGCTAAAAAAGGAATGGTCGGGATTTTCTCGATAGCAAGGTTTGCATTAGCAATAAGGCGGTACAATCCGTTCCACCAGTTGTTGATATGCGCTGTGTTACCATCGTAAGTCAACGAGTAAAGGTTGTTCAAATCGGAATTTTGTCCCGTTTCAGTGGTTGCAGTTCCTGTTACTGCTTCCAGCAATTGCCAGTTTGCAGAGAAAATACCAGCGCCGTCTCCATAGAATCTAAGACCAGCATAGGTTGCTGCAACGGCAGCTTCCGCGTGATCAGGGATTGTGTAAAAACTTTCCGGTGTTAGGTTGGACGGATCCTGTTCGTCAAGGAAGTCTGAACAGCTCGTCGGTCCCAGCAAAATAGCGCCGAAAAGAAGTGCTGTCCCTAGGTTTTTCAAATTATATAACTTCATAATGAATATCTGTTTTTAAAATAACTTAACCTGTTCATTAAAATGCGATCTGCAGACCAGCCATGTAAGTGGTTGGTTTTGGATAGCTATGCCAGATCATACCTTGTGAGAATACGTTGTCAGCATCTCCACCACGGATCGGCGTTTGCTCAGGGTCACCATGTGGGTATTTAGTCAGCAAGAAGAAGTTTTGAGCTGAAACGTAAATTCTCAGTTTGCTCAGTTTGATTTTGCTGATCATATCCGATGGGAAGCTGTAACCCAAAAGCAAGTTTCTGCCACGAAGGAATGAACCGTCAAAGATCCAGCGTGTATCTACGTTTGTTACGTAACCCGCACGCGTTTCACGAATCTCAGCGATTTGTGAATTTTGGTTTTGAGGAGTCCATGCACCCAATACAGTAGCGTAGCTGTTTGCGATAGAAACGCGGTCTTCGCTAGCGTGCAGGTTCATGTCCATCAGGTCATTTCCGTAAGAGAACTGCATATCAAATGTCAGGTCAAAGTTTCCGTAACGAACTGAGTTCGCCAAAGTTCCCCAGCCTTTTGGGCTACCATTTCCAATGATTCTGCGGTCCGCATCTGTGATAGCGCCATCACCGTTGAAATCTTTGTATTTGATGTCACCAGGCAGCATTTTAAGGTTGTTACGATAGCTGGTAAATTTAGCAGCCTCGTCTCTTTCAGCCTCGCTCCAAACACCCAGACGTGTAAGTCCCCAGAATGCACCAACAGGCTCTCCGATACGGATAATGCTCGTTTGGTTTGTAATACCAGGACCACCCACTCCGAAGATGTCAGAAGGTGTTGCCAATGACAATACTTTGCTTCTGTTGAATGAGATATTGAAGTTCGTGTTCCATGAGAAGTTTGCTCTTTCGATGTTAGTCGTATTCAAAGCAAGTTCAACTCCTTTGTTTTCCATTGAACCAATGTTCTTTCTGATAACTGCGTATCCGCTTGTGCGTGGAACCGGAGCATCCAAAAGCATGTCAGTGGTTTTTCTGTAATAGTAATCCGCTTCAACAGAGATTCTGCCTTTCAGGAAGCTAATTTCAAGACCTGCGTCAGTTTGTGCTGTTTTCTCCCATTTCAAATCAGGGTTAGCAAGTCTGTTGATACCCGTTCCGTTAAATCTTGCATCGTTGTAGATGGTTGCATAGTTTGAGCTAAGCAATGACAATGAAGAATAAGAAGGAATTTCGGAGTTACCAGTCAAACCGTAGCTTGTTCTGATTTTCAGGTTGGAAATCAATGTATTTCCTTTCAGGAACTCTTCGTCAGACACTTTCCATGCCAAAGCAGCAGATGGGAACACAGCGTATTTGTGGTTATCACCGAATTTAGATGACCCATCGATACGACCTGTTACTGTCAACAGATATTTCTCTTTCAATGTATAGTTCACACGTCCAAAGTAAGAGTTGAACGCAAAACGTGCAGCACCTGAACCAACACCCGGCAATGTAGCACCTGCTCCAAGGTTGTTGAAACCGAAGTAATCTGTTGAGAAGTTACGAACGCTTGCTCCTGTTGAAGTCAGGTTCGTTTCCTGCCACGAGATACCCAAAAGTGCATTGATTGCGTGGATACCATTGAAAGTTTTGTTGTAGGTCAAATAATTTTCAAATGACCAGAACGTCTCTTTTCTGCTTGCTTTACCAGCCGTACCAGATTCACCGATTGCCAGTGTACGTGTTTGTGATTCGTTGAATTCCTGAGTCAGGATGTTCACACCCAGAACAGAACGCATTTCCAGGCCAGGAGCCAGGGTAATGTTCGAGTACAAGCTACCCAATGTAGTTTGTGTGTTCTGGTTGTATTTACGGCCCATCAGACGGTGTACCGAGCTGAATGCACCTTCTGCCTGTGGATAATCACGGTTGTTTGCATAAGTTCCGTCTGGGTATTTAACAGGAAGGAAAGGGAAATCCTCCACCATCTGACGTGGAACAGCATCATTGATATCGACAAGGTTTTCAGCCTGGTTGTTATAGCTCAATGTAGCACCGATTCTCAACCATTTTTTAACCTGGTCATCAATGCTGAAACGAGTTGAATAACGTTTCAGGTAAGATGTTTTGATCAAACCCTGATCATCACGATAGTTTAGTGACAAAGAGTAAGTTGTTTTGTTGTTACCGCCGCTGAAACCCAATTGGTGGTTTTGAGAAACCTTGTGTTGCGTAGCTTCTTTGAACCAGTCGGTATCATAGTTTGGTATGAAATTACCGCTGCCATCCACTGTGAAGATATCAGGATGTTTAGCATTCAATTCAGCACGACGCACTTTCGGGTTTTGCGGAGCATATTTTCCGGCAGCCCATCCCGCAGGGTCATATTTCGCAATGTTGGCGTAAGCAAGGTCTTCAACCGCAAGATATTCCTTCGCGTTCAAAACTTTTGCTCTTTTTGGTCCCGCTGTCGGAACGCTCAGGTCCAGGTTGTAAGTAATCACACCTTCACCTGATTTTCCTTTTTTAGTCGTAACCAAAATAACACCATTCGCACCTCTTGCACCATAAATGGCTGTTGAAGATGCATCTTTCAAAACCTCAACAGACACGATGTCGTTAGGGTTAATGAAGTCGATGGCCTGGCTTTGCTGATTTTGGTTTCCTTGCGGAAGCATTACACCATCCACCACATATAATGGGTTGTTTGAAGAGTTAATAGAGCTAAATCCACGGATACGCACGTTAGCACGACCACCCGGACGTCCCGAGTTCACGTTCACCTGTACACCCGAAACCTTACCCTGAAGAGCCTGGTTCAAAGACGGAGCAGGACGTTCTTTCAGCTGATCTTCCTTAACCGAACCTACGGAACCGGTTAAGTCTGATTTTTTAGCGGTACCGTAACCGATAACGACTACTTCACTAAGTGCTTTTGAATCTGACTCCAAAGCGAGGTCAAGCGTAGTGCGGTTTCCCACTTCCACTTCCTGGCCTGTATAACCTACAAAGCTAAACACAAGCGTTGCACCGGTTTCTGGCACTTGCAATGTGTAATTACCGCTTCCGTCGGTGGTTGTACCTGTGCTGGAACCTTTTATAACAACGTTCACGCCAGGTAAGCCTTCCCCGTTTTCCTTATCGGTAACTTTTCCTTTTAATGTTTTATCAATCTTAGCGTGAGCAGCAGTTCCCGAAGCGATGTTCATGTTGGCTGATGCCACGAAGGGACCTGAAAGAGCGGGTATTAGAAATAATGCATTCCGGATATTCCGCATTCGGAACAACCATTGATAGGTATCGGTATTTTTCATGTAGGTTAGTATTGGTTAAACGTTTTTCATGCAATGTTGGCAAATGGTAATTAACTGTTTCATAGTGAATTCTGGCAATCGGGTGTTTTCTGCATCATTAATTAGTTATTTAAGGTGAGGAAAATTATTTGTGTTATGTTTTAAAAGTTATGGTATTTATTTAATTCGTTCAATTTTTAAAAGCGCGAACTTTTGGCTCCTGGCTATGTTCGGTTTTTTGGGTGTTTACTGTTCAGAAATTTCTGGTTGCCATTAATGGGTGCAACGAAAATTTATTTGTGAGAGGTGCCAGACAAGTAAGTTATGCCAGGAATTTGCGTGATCTTCAAAGTGAAAAAAGATGCAATACGATTATAAAGGGTCGGTTGAGATTTTTAAAAGTCTTAAAAAGACGTTGCAATATTATAATAAATAACAATAAATTTCGAATGACCAGCAGAGAAAAAATTAAATTATCTGTGCAAACGTTTGCATAAATTCACTCACATTTGATCAATTTTTGCTCGGAATCAATTAGTTAACCGCATGTTTACAAAAAATATAGCCCTGTTAATTTTCGGATAAGTCACCGAAAACCAACAGGGCTATATTTAAGATAATGTGTTTTAAACCAGATCCACCGTCCGGCCGGTCTTCACAGATTCATCACAAGCGAAGGCAATCTGCAAGCTTGTTACTGCGTCTTGTAGGTGATCAGTCAGGTCGAAATCGTCTTTGATCGCATTCAGGAAATAACGCTGCTCACGGTTGCAAAGCTCCTGGTGATCCGGCTCGTCTTCGAGGTTGATCCAGGAATCTTCGTTCACAAATTCATCTTTATCATTAAGCTCCGCATGGTGCACGCGAATGGATTCCGTCTTCGTATGTGCTTCCACGGAAGACGACTTTCCAGTGCCGCCCGCATCTTTCGCAACAATAGAAACGCTTCCTTTCGGTCCGATCACGTCTTTCACGAAGAATGCAGTTTCACTGATCATCGGTCCCCAGCCCGCTTCATACCAGCCCACAGAACCGTCCTCAAACCAAATTTGAAGCTGACCATAATTATAGTTTCCAGTAGGAATGTCTTCCGTCAATCGCGCACCGATGGCATTCACACGCAAAGGTTTCGAACGCGTCATCTGGCACATTACATCTATATAATGTACGCCGCAATCCACAATCGGGCTCAGGCTTTTCATCAAATTCCGGTGAACGCCCCACATGTAACCGTGGCTTTGCTGGTTCAGGTTCATACGCATCACGAGCGGCTTGCCCAGGTTTTGCGCTTCTGCTACGAAACGCTCCCAGGAAGGATGCACGCGCAGAATGTAGCCAACAACCACTTTTTTGCCAGCCGTTTTCGCAGCTTCTACAACGCGCTTAGCACCTGCAACGGTGTCAGCAAGTGGTTTTTCAATGAAAACATGCGCGCCGTGCTCCAATGCTTTTACAGCAAAGTCCTCATGCGTGTCAGGGTAAGTTGATATGCAGACCGCATCCGGTTTGGTTTCCTTCAATGCCGTTTCATAATCGCTGAAAAGGGCATTTCCGCCACCAAGTTTTTCATTCAAAACCTCTTTGCTTTTACCGGTTGAAACGATTCCGCAGATTTCAAAACCGTCCAGCGAATGATACGCAAATGCATGGGAAGCGCCCATATTGCCACAACCGACTACGAGTACGCGAAGTGGACTTCCATTTTCGAAAGATGACATAATAATGTTAAATGTTAATGTTCCGGGTTAGCAGGAATAGGTAATTATTGAACAAAGCAAAGCTTCATTTTGGTGCAAAAGTAGGTATTAAAATCTGTTTTCGCATTTGGGCAGATTTCAGTGAAAAAAAATCTACGAACAGTTACAAATTTTTTGCTAAAATCAAATTAATGCTGCAATTATGCATATTAATTCTACCTCTTTCTCTATTCGTTGCATGACTCATTTTTTACTTCAGTGCAGGCTTTCCTGCGTTGTCTTGTGGAAGGTTTGCGTCCTATCCATGCTCACTTTTCTATCTTTTAATGTTGCTGCCCAGGATGATTTCAAACCCAGGTTTGGGGTTGTGGATCGTGCTGATGTGGAAATGGCAGCACTTCCGGGCGATAGCTCTGCCGCTGCCGTTTACCTCTATGATTTTGGCGAAGTGACCTATCGCTACGACGACATCCGCGGACTGGTAATGGTGATGGAATCCTGGATAAGGATCAAAATCCTCAAAGAGTCAGCCCTTGACAGAGCTTCAGTTGCGATCACTACTTACGAGGGCAGCGGGCCCGAAAACCAGGAATTGATGGACGACATTCAGGGCTTCACCTATAATATGGAGAACGGACAGCTTGTACGAACGGCCATGGACCGGAAGTCGATCAAGCGGGAAAAGGCCACGGGCAAATATTATACTTACAAATTCAACCTCGCCAATGCACGGAAGGGTTCCGTGATCGAATATTCTTACAGGCGGACAACACCATTGACCGTTCGAGATAAGCCAAGTCCCTGGTCTTTTCAGGCGTCTGTGCCGAGTAAGTGGAGTGAGTTCCGCATTACGATCCCGTTTTTTCTGGAATATAAAACAACCATGAGCGGTTACCTGCCCCTCTATATCAGCGAACAGGAGCCTACGGATGTGCATGTAGGCTCGTCCAAGCTGAACGGGCGCGGCGTCGCGTATCGTTTTGTCGTGAAGGATGCACCTGCATTTGTCAACGAACCTTTTATAACGACCGAAAGCGATTATCTGTCAAAAGTGAATTTCGAGCTGTCCGTCATTCAGGTCCCTGGTGAAATATCGAGGCATTTTTCAAACACCTGGGACGATGTTGAAAAGACATTGAACGAGGCGAACTGGTTTGGTGTAGAGTTGCGCAAATCTTCTTTCCTGAAAGCAAAGCGCGACGAAATTATGCAAACCGCCAAGACGCCGGAGGAAAAAATGGAGCTGGCTTACCGGCATTTGCAAAGCCACATGAAATGGGACGGTTCGTCCTATCTGGGTTCCAGAGATGGCGTCAGGAAAGCTTATGAAAACAAAGCCGGCAATGCAACTGAGGTGAATCTGATTCTGACGTCACTCCTTCGCGAGCTGGATCTTAATGCGGATCCGGTCATTCTCAGCACACGTTCCAATGGCCGGTTTTTAAAAGAAATCCCGCTTCTGGAAAGCTGCAATTATGTGATCAGCCATGTTGAGGTTGCCGGGAAAGAATACTTTTTGGACGCCACACAGCCCTATGCCAAGCTTGGCCTTCTTCCAGAGCACACATTGAACGGTTATGGCAGGCTTATTCCCAAAAAAGGATCGGGGCGGTTCTTGGATATAAAACCGCTGGACTCCCAGACCAAACTGGAAATGGTAAATGCAAACATTTTACCCGAAGATGGCAGCATTAAGGGCAATTACAGCATCTCCTATGCAGGTTATGAAGCGTTACGCTGGCGTGACAAATATGTAAAAGAGGCTGACGACATTTATCACGAAGTGCTCAAAAAACGGTCGCCGGAGTGGAAGATCAGCAACATTGCCGTGAAGAATAAAAATGAAGATTTGAAAGCAGCTGTCAATGTCGCCTGCGATTTTGAACTGGAAGACGAGAATGCTTCACCCGATTTGTTTTACTTCAATCCCATTTTGGCCGGTCGCTGGGAAAGCAATCCGTTGAAATCGAAAGAAAGGATCTATCCGCTCGATTTCACCAGCGGAATGTCGGAATCATTCATTGGTAATTATAAGCTTCCGGCAGGTTATGTTTTGGAAGAAATGCCAAAGGCAGAAATCGTAAGCCTTCCTGAAAAAGCCGGAAAATTTGTTTACCAGGTTCGGCAGTCAGGTGATATGATCCAGGTGAGCAGCGTCATTGTCCTTTCCAAAACGAATTTTCACGCAGAAGAATACCACGACGTAAAAGAGTTCTTTGAACGCGTGGTCCAAAAACATGCGCAACCTTTGGTAATCAAGAAAAAGGCTAACTAACCCTCCAAGATGCGATTTTTATTCTCTATTCTTTTTTTAGTCTGCACAATACTATGTCAGGTTCAGGCGCAAGATGAATTCGACGTCACGAAAATAAGTCCGGAACTCAATGCCGGTGCCAATGCGGTTGTGCGGTTGGATGAAGATTTTTTTGAGATTATTTCAAAAGCCGAAGCGCGGCACAAGAAGCGCACAGTTGTTACGATTCTGAATGAAAAGGGTGAAAATGAGTATGGCCAGCTCCTTGTGGGTTATGATAAATTCACCAAGATCACCGATATCAGCGGCATCCTTTACGATGCAGGCGGGAAAGTCCAGAAAAAGCTAAAAAACGCAGACATTACGGACTATGGTTATGGCGGCGGCGGAGATAATATCACCGACGCAAGGGTTAAACTGGCGGATTTTGGTAAAAAGAGCTATGCTTATCCTTACACGATTGAGTTCAATTACGAGACTAAGGAGAAAAATATGATGTTCTATCCGCGCTGGATGCCTCTTTCTGATGAAAAGACGGCCGTTGAGCGCGCGCAGTTCACCATTAAAACGCCAGCCGATTTCAAGTTTCGTTACAAAGAATATAATGGTGTAAATCCGGTGATGAAAACCAAAGGGGAGGGCGGATCGGATATTTACACCTGGGTTGTCAGAAACCAACCCGTTTCCAAAACAACCGATTTTTACCCGCTTCCCGTGATCGACTATTTGCCGCTCGTGATGGCCGCGCCTTCTGATTTTGAAGTGCAGGATTATCAGGGAAATTTCAACACCTGGGCAGATTTTGGCAAATTTTATCACACATTGAATGCAGGCCGTGACGTGCTTCCGCCTGCAACGGTTACCGAAATAAAATCGGTTATTAAGGATGCAAAAACAGATCGCGAAAAAGTTGAAAAACTATATAAATGGATGCAAACCCGCTCACGTTATGTCAGCATTCAGCTGGGAATCGGCGGCTGGCAGACGATTGATGCCATGACTGTTGCCAGCAAAGGTTATGGCGATTGCAAGGCGCTGAGCAATTTTACTGTCGCTGCATTGCGCCAGGCGGGAATTCCTGCTTATGTTGCCTTGATCAAAGCAGGCAGTGAAGCGATGATGAAACCTGACTTCCCAAGCAGCCAGTTCAACCACGTCATCGCCTGCGCCGTAGTCGCAAAAGACACGATGTGGCTCGAATGCACCAGCCAGACCACGACGCCCAACTTCATGGGCACATTCACGGGCAGCCGCTATGCATTACTCGTCACGCCCGAAGGCGGAAAGCTGGTGCAGACGCCCGTTTATAAATCACATCAAAACACACGGAAAAGTCGCGCGAATGTGAACCTGGATCAAGGCGGAAACGGACAAGTGGAAGTGCATACATTATATGCAGGCTTACAGCAGGAATCTCGAAACAGTGTTTTTCACAATGGTAATAAAGAAGAGCAGAAGAAATGGCTGATGAACCAGATTAATTTACCAAGTCTGGATTTACAGCGTTTCGAGCTTCTCGAAGGCAGGGAAGCAGAACCGACCATTACGGAGAAATTATCTCTGAATGTGCGCAACTGCGCAACCAAAACGGGCTCACGCCTTTTTATTAAACCTACATTACTAAGTCGCGGATTTGAATTACCGGCAACTTCGGAGCGCACAACAGACTTTTATCTGCCCGGCTCTGTCTATGACTTTACCGATTCTGACACGGTGTCTTACGTCATTCCGGCGAATTATAAACTGGAAACCACATTGCCTTCTTTTCAGATTAATTCGGTTTTCGGGACTTATGAATCCAAAACGATTTTGGAAAACAACAAGCTCCTGTGCTCCCGGAAGGTCGTTATGAACGGCGGGCGCTACAATGCCAAGGATTTTCCTGCCTGGATCGACTTCCTGAAAAAGGTGAGAAAAGCCGACCGCGCGCAAGTCGTATTCGTAGAAAACAAACCTTGAAGCCGGATTCGGTTTTATGTTAAAATTCGTATATTATTGATTAATACCTGAAATGTTTGGCGGGTAACCAACAATTAACTTTGACAAAAAATCAGATCTTTCATAGTTAACACAATCAATATATGAACAAGGAATCCTGGCAAGGTGTATTTCCGGCGTTGCTAACGCCTTTCAAATCAGACGACAGCATTGATTTTGATCTTTTCCGTAAAAATCTGGAAGTGCAGATCGAAGCAGGTGTGACCGGCGCGATCGTTTCAGGCTCATTGGGCGAAGCAAGCACATTGACCAAAACGGAAAAAGTGGAATTGGTAAAATATGCAAAAAGCATTGTTGCCCAGGATTTCCCGATCGTTGTTTGCATTGCCGAGCAATCGACTGCCGAAGCGGTAAGCCTTGCCAAAGAAGCCGAAGCTGCGGGTGCAGACGGTCTGATGGTGTTGCCTCCGATGCGTTACAAAGCAGACGACCATGAAACGGTTGTGTATTTCAAAACCATCGCGCAAAGCACATCATTGCCATTGATGATCTACAACAATCCGGTGGATTACAAAATTGAAGTAACGCTGGCAATGTTCGAAGAACTTGCAAAGGTTCCTAATGTGCATGCCATCAAAGAATCAACGCGCGACGTAAGCAATGTTACCCGCCTGTATAACCGTTTCGGCGACCGTTTCAAGGTTTTCTGCGGTGTGGATACATTGATCATGGAAGAAGTAATGCTGGGCTGCGACGGCGTCGTAGGTGGTTTGGTAGATGCATTCCCGAAAGAAACCGTTGCGATTTTCAACCTCGTAAAAGCGGGATTATACAAAGAAGCATTGGCCGTTTACCGCTGGTATCTGCCTTTGCTTGAACTGGACATTCATCCAAAACTGGTTCAAAACATCAAACTTGCCGCTACAAAAGCAGGCATAGGCTCAGAATTCGTTCGTGCACCAAGATTGGTTCTCGAAGGTGCAGAGCGCGAAAAAGTGCTTGCGATCATTGATCAAGCCATTGCAACTCAGCCTGCTTTGCCCGATTATTTGAATTTGTCTTCGGAAGTTTCTGTTGCATAACATTGTCGCGTTGCGCAATCCGGCTTTAATTTAGAGCTGGATTCGCATTCGTTTTTTCGACTTTTACAAACAGAAATTATCCTAACCAGCCCATGACAACTTCAAAAGAACAACTGGAAGCCATTTTGCAAAAGTCTCTCGAGGCTTTTGTGATCATAAAAAAACATTCGATCCAGCAGCGCGTGGCATTGATGCGGACAATTGCAGACGAGATTGAAGCCATTGGCCCTGAACTCATTGCAACCGCCAAAGCAGAATCCAACCTGCCCGAAGCACGCTTAACAGGTGAAAAAGCAAGGACTATTTTCCAATGGAGAAGCTATGCCGATGCATTAGAAAAAGGCGTTCCGCTTGATGCGAGCATTGACACAGCAAACGCAGAAAGAACGCCTCCAAAACCTGATATTCGCAAAACAAGCATTGCATTAGGCCCCGTTGCTGTTTTTGGTGCGAGTAATTTCCCATTCGCATTTTCAACGGCGGGCGGTGACACGGCCAGCGCCATTGCGGCCGGTTGTCCGGTTGTGGTGAAAGCCCATCCCGGCCATCCCGAAACTTCGTGGATCATGGCCGAGGCCATCGCGAGAGGCGTTAAGAAAAGCGGTTTTCCGGAAGGCACTTTTTCACATGTGTATTTCGAAACCAATGAAGAATCGCAGTTCCTGGTAAGCCACCCGATCATTAAGGCGGTTGGATTTACAGGTTCTTATCGTGCTGGAACTGCATTGGCTGAGATTTCAGCAAAAAGGCCTGATCCAATTCCAGTTTTTGCGGAAATGGGCAGTGTTAACCCTGTGTTTTTATTGCCAAATAAATTGGAAGCTTCGGCTGCTGAATTGGCAAAACAATATGCCGGTTCTTTAACATTGGGCGTAGGTCAGTTTTGTACCAATCCGGGCATCGTGATCGCCATTGAAAGTCCTGCATTGGAAACATTTGAAAATGCATTGGAGGAAGAAATCATAAAAATTGCCCCTTCACATATGCTGCATGCAGGCATTGCGGAAAGCTATGAGAAAGGTCGCCAAAAGTTAACCACACAACCCGGTGTTGAAATCCTTGCTGTCACTGAAACGGAAGTTTTAGAAGGACAAGGCGGCGCGACGGTTGCCACGGTAAGCGCGCAAACATTCCTGAACAATGATGCATTGCAGGAAGAAGTTTTCGGCCCGTTTGCATTGATCATTAAATGTGAGGACATCGATGAAGTGATTTCTGTCGGAGGAAAGCTGCACGGACAGTTAACAGCCACATTGCTGGCAACGAACGAAGATTTGGCTGAAAATGAAGAACTGATCGGATTGGTAACCGACAAATGCGGCCGGATCCTGTTCAACAACTTCCCAACCGGCGTCGAAGTTTGCAAATCCATGCACCACGGCGGACCATTCCCATCGTCAAGCAACAGCCAGTTTACATCCGTTGGCTCGGACGCGATCAAGCGTTTCGTTCGCCCAATGAGCTTCCAGAACTGGCCAGATGAATTTTTGCCCGAAGAATTAAAAAATGCCAACCCGCTCGGAATCTGGCGGACGGTTAATAATGAGCTAACGAAGGAGGCTTTGTAATGAGAAAAACGTTTTTCTGCATCGACGCGCACACTTGCGGGAATCCCGTTCGGGTGGTGGCCGGTGGCGGCCCGCTTTTGCAGGGCAATAGCATGATGGAGCGCAGACTTCACTTTTTGAAAGAATTTGACTGGATCAGGAAAGGATTAATGTTCGAGCCACGCGGCCACGACATGATGAGCGGAAGCATTTTATATCCGCCCGTTGATCCCGAAAATGACATTGGTGTGCTTTACATTGAAACCAGCGGCTGCCTTCCGATGTGCGGCCATGGAACCATTGGAACCGTCACCATTGCCATTCAGGAAGGTTTGGTAACGCCAAAAGTGCCCGGTAAGCTGCGCCTGGAAACGCCTGCCGGTTTGGTTTTGGTGGAATATGTGCAGGAAGGCAAAAGGGTGAAATCTGTTAAACTGATCAATATAAAATCATTTTTAGCAGCCGAAAACCTGGAAGTGGAATGTCCTGAACTGGGCACATTGAATGTGGATGTGTCTTACGGCGGCAACTTTTACGCCATCGTGGATCCGCAGGAAAACTTCAAAGGCATCGAAAATTACACGGCAGATCAGCTAATCAGTTGGAGCCGCGTTTGCCGTCAGCGGATGAATGAAAAATACAAATTCGTCCATCCCGAAAACGAGCATATCAATGGATTAAGCCATTTCCTATGGGCAGGGGCTGTTCTGGACGAGACTTCCACTGCGCGCAATGCAGTTTTCTACGGCGATAAAGCCATTGACAGATCACCCTGCGGAACCGGGACTTCGGCGCGGATGGCACAATGGCATGCCAAAGGAAAACTTAAAAAAGGCGACAAATTCATTCACGAAAGCATCATCGGTTCCAAATTCACCGGGACCGTCGAGGACGAAGTGACCATAGGAGACAAACCCGCGATCATCCCAGGCATTGAAGGCTGGGCGGTTGTGACGGGTTACAATACAATCATCATCGACGACGAGGAAGATCCATACGCATTTGGATTCCAGGTTTTGTAATAGCAATATGAACGTGACGAATAAGGGAAAAGCCACCATTATTGGCGGCGGGATTATGGGGTTGACTTCGGCTTACTATTTGTTAAAAAGTGGCTGGAATGTGACGTTGATCGATAAGGGCGATCTGGCAGATAATTGCTCGCAGGGCAATGCTGGAATGATCGTTCCAAGTCATTTTATTCCGCTGGCTGCTCCCGGCATGATCTCCAAAGGCATTAAATGGATGTTCGACAGCCGCAGTCCGTTTTATGTAAAACCTTCACTCGACTGGTCGCTGGTTTCATGGGGTTTGAAATTCATGAAAAGCGCCACGCCTGCCAATGTGGAACGCGCCGCGCCTTATTTGCGCGATTATCATTTGCTGAGCAAGCAGCTTTACGAAGATCTGGCCAAAGAAGAAGGTTTTGATTTTGGTCTGGAAGAAAAAGGCATTCTGATGCTTTACAAAACCGAGAAAGCCGGAGAAGAAGAAATCCACGTGGCTAAGGACGGTCAAAAGCTCGGTTTGGACATTGAAATGCTTACTAAGGAGCAAGTTCAGGCCATTGAACCCAACATTCAGCTGGACGTGATAGGAGCAGTGCATTATCATTGTGACGCACATTTATATCCAACCGCATTGTTTTCGCAGCTTTTGAAATACATAAAATCCCAAGGCGCGGAAGTGATTTTGAATGCGAAGGTTAAAGGTTTTGATA
This sequence comes from Dyadobacter sp. CY327, assembly GCF_021390415.1. Taxonomy (NCBI): domain Bacteria; kingdom Pseudomonadati; phylum Bacteroidota; class Cytophagia; order Cytophagales; family Spirosomataceae; genus Dyadobacter; species Dyadobacter sp. CY327. Next base: position 625,519 of record NZ_JAJUXJ010000001.1, read on the forward strand.
TAAAAAACGGAGAAATAAAAGGTGTTCAAACCGAAACCAAAACCGTCGAAGGCGACCTCGTTATCATGACAGGCGGAACCTGGCTTCCCGAGCTTTCCAAGTTAGCTGGTTTATCCATTCCTGTAATGCCTGGAAAGGGTTACTCTTTCATGGAGCCTAATGCTGAGCATAAAATCGAACATCCCGCATTGCTGATCGAAGCACGCGTTGCGGTTACGCCTATGAACGGACAAGTGCGATTTGGCGGCACGATGGAGCTTGCGGCGGTGAATGACAACATTAATATGAACCGCGTGGAAGGGATCGTAAACTCCATTCCGCAATATTATCCCGAGCTGAATGTGGCTGTTCCGGGCAAGGAAAGAATCTGGTATGGTTTCCGGCCGTGTTCTCCGGATGGGCTGCCTTATCTGGGTTACAGCAAAAAACTGAAAAACCTCATCGTCGCCGGTGGTCATGGCATGATGGGCATCAGTCTCGGACCGGCAACTGGCAAAATGGTGGCGGAGCTGGCCAACGAGTCTGCATTGTCGGCCGACATCAAAATTTACGATCCTGAACGATATAATTGATTTAACCAATATCAAGCTTCATCCAGGATTGTCATACTGAGAAGCAGTGTCATACTGAGCGGAGCCGAAGTATAAACCTTAATCAGACCTGGATGAAACTTTTCAACCACAGAACTTTCTTGTGCCTTATTTTCCTGATAAGCGCAGCGATTTTTATTCCAAAAGCTTTTGCCCAAAGCAAATTTAACCTCTACGAACAAACCAGCGAAATAGCCGGGCTCATCATTCAATATGGCCAGGACACCCGCGCAATCCGCTCTTTTTACTCGCCTATGGAGCGCGGACGAGGCGGTTTCGGCGCGCCAAGCAATGTCCTTAATTCGCCCGAACAGCGGAATCGACTTCGCGAAGTGGATCAAAATTATTTGGATAAGCTCGCCAAGCTCGATTTCAATGCCATGAGCATTTATGGAAAAGTGGATTATATTTTGCTCAAAAGAAGCATTGAGGATGATTTGCTAACATTATCCAAAGAGGAAAAAGAATACAATGCAGTAAAAACCTATTTCCCTTTTGCGGATAAAATATACACATTGGAAAAAGGCCGAAGACGCGGCGCAACCGTTGACGGACAAGCAGTTGCAGGTCAGCTGAATGATATTTTAAAAGAAGTTAAAACAGCGTCCGACGCATTCAAAAAAACAGAAAGCATTGAAATGCCTCTTGCAGAACGCGGCGAAGAGGCGGTAATTGGATTAAAATCCAGGTTAAAGAGCACTTGTGATTTTTACAAAGGTTATGATCCGATGTTTTCATGGTGGGTTCCAGAGCCTTACGAGGCATTGGACAGCGCTTTGAATGCTTATGCCAAAACAATCAAAAGCAAAGGCAAACTTACCACAACGCAAAAGGACGACAACAGCGGCATAAAGGGCGTTCCCATCGGCCGCGACGAGCTGATCCGCCAGCTGAATGCAGAAATGATCAGTTATACGCCGGATGAATTGATCGATTTGGCCAACAAAGAATTTGCCTGGTGTGACAAGGAATTGCTGAAAGCATCGCAGGAAATGGGTTTCGGGAACGATTGGAAAAAGGCGCAGGAAAAGGTCAAAAACAGCTACGTAAAAGCCGGAACCCAGCCCGAACTGATCCTGAAACTCTACGACGACGCCAAAACATTCATCACCGCCAACAACCTGATCGACTATCCCGAAATCGCAGACGAAACCTGGGGCATGCAAATGATGACGCCTGAGCGACAGCTTATTAACCCGTTTTTCCTGGGCGGGCGCGATATTATCATTTCCTATCCCACCAACACCATGCAGCACGAGGATAAGCTCATGAGTATGCGCGGCAATAATCCGTATTTTTCGCGGGCGACGGTGCATCACGAGCTTGTGCCGGGGCATCATTTGCAATATTATATGAACAGCCGTTACAAGGCTTACCGCAGCGAATTCCGGACGCCGTTCTGGACGGAAGGCTGGTCGCTTTACTGGGAATTGCTGCTGTATGACAAGGGTTTTGCCAAAACGCCCGAGGAGCGGATCGGGATGTTGTTCTGGCGGATGCACCGTTGCGCACGGATTATTTTCTCGCTCAATTATCATTTAGGCAAATGGGGCCCGCAGCAATGCATTGATTTTCTGGTGGATCGGGTAGGTCACGAACGTGCGAATGCGGAGGGTGAAGTGCGCCGCTCATTCGAAGGCAGTTACAGTCCGCTTTACCAGGTCGCTTATCTCATCGGCGGCTTGCAGATCCTGAGCCTCAAAAACGAACTGGTCGACAGCGGAAAAATGACATACAAAGATTTCCACGACGCCATTATGAAGGAAAATAATATGCCCATTGAGATGGTAAGGGCCACATTAATCAATCAGCCGGTAACGCGCGATTTTAAAACAAAGTGGAAATTTTATAGTTTCAAATAAAAGCGTACTTTAAGAGTTGAAACCTGCCTTATCTAACCCAAAAAACTTTTATGTCAGTAGAATCCGTCCCGGAAAAAACCGCATTTAAACACTCATTAGGTCTCGTAGACGCAACCATGCTCGTTGCCGGCAGTATGATCGGATCGGGAATTTTCATCGTAAGCGCGGACATTACGCGCAACACCGGGAGCGTGGGCTGGCTCATGTTTGTGTGGCTGATCACCGGTTTTATGACGCTTACGGCAGCATTGAGTTACGGCGAATTAAGCGCCATGTTTCCCAAAGCCGGCGGCCAATATATTTACCTCAAAGAAGCCTATAACCCGCTGATTAGCTTCCTGTATGGTTGGAGCTTTTTCACCGTAATCCAAACCGCCACCATTGCCGCCGTTGCCGTGGCTTTTGCCAAATTCACAGCTTATTTATTGCCTCAATTCAGTGAAGACATTGTGGCCGTCGATCTGGGATTTTTACAAATAACACCCGCGCAGTTACTGTCCATTGTCGTCATTGTGCTGTTAACGTTCATCAATACACGCGGCGTCAACAGCGGAAAAATTATCCAGACTACATTCACATTAACGAAGCTTTTGAGCTTATTGGGATTGATCGTTTTCGGCTTACTATTTATGAAACCTGAGATCTGGGCGGCTAACTGGGATTCAGCCACCATGTGGGATATGCATAACATGTGGGATATGCATAAATTGAATGTAGACGGAAGCATTGCCTCCTATACAACGATCGCCGCTTTCGGTGCCATCGCCGCATCCATGGTTGGCTCCATTTTCAGCAGCGATTCCTGGAATAATGTAACTTTCATAGCGGGAGAAATCAAGAATCCGCAGCGTAACATTGGGCTAAGCCTTGCCTTAGGAACCATCATTGTAACAGTGATTTATTTGCTAACCAATGTCATGTACACCGGCGTTTTATCCTTGCAGGAAATCGCAGCTGCTGATAAAGATCGCGTTGCTGTAAGCGCTTCACACGTTATTTTCGGAACATCCGGAACGATCATTATTGCCGTAATGATCATGATTTCAACATTCGGCTGCAACAACGGATTGATCATGTCCGGCGCTCGGGTTTATTATTCGATGGCCAAAGACGGACTGTTTTTCAGCAAAGTAGGACAGCTGAATAAGAATTCTGTTCCTGAATTTGGACTTTGGATTCAATGCGTCATTGCATCGCTCTGGGCGTTGAGTGGGAAATATGGTAACCTGCTGGATATGATCTCGTTTGTGGTGGTTGTGTTTTATATGTTGACTATCGTTGGGATATTTATATTAAGAAAAAAACGTCCTGATGCCGATAGGCCTTACAAAGCATTTGGTTACCCGTTTTTGCCTATCATTTACATTATTATGGGCCTCGCATTCTGCATTTTGCTCATCATTTATAAACCAGAATACACCTGGCCAGGATTGATCATTGTGCTGCTGGGCATTCCGGTTTATTATATGATTGCCAGAAAAGAGATTAAAGCTTAGAATTCTCATATCAGCTCCTATGAAAAAGATCTTTTGTTCATTGCTGTTCTGTCCGGGCCTTCTTTTTGCTCAGGAAGTCGATCAAGCTGCCATTGCCAAAATCCGGAAGGAAGGCATGGAAAATTCCAAAGTGAAAGAAATTGCTCATCAGCTAACAGATGTTTCCGGTCCGCGTCTTACAAATTCTCCCGGCTTCCAGAGAGCCGCGGAATGGTCGGTAAGTGAATTGAAAAAGTGGGGTTTGCAGAACTCGCGCATCGAAGAATGGGGAGAATTTGGAAAAGGTTGGCAGGTCGAAAAAAGCTATCTGGCGATGACTAAGCCATATTATATGCCATTTATAGCCATTCCAAAAGCCTGGACTTCCGGCACGAAAGGGCCCATGACAGGGGAGGTTGTGGTTGTAAATATCCAGAATGAAGAAGACCTCGCAAAATATGCAGATGGAAAGCTAAATGGGAAAATCGTTTTGGTAAAAGGACCCGCCGACACCGACCCGACATTCAAGCCCGATGCATTGCGTTATACAACGGAGGATCTGGACAAAATGACCAATTCGCAGCCATTCGGCCAAAGCAACTTCACCCCCGAGCAAGCCGAGCGGATGCGCACCATGCGCAGCTTCCGCAGCCGGGTAGACAGCACCATGAAAGCCCAAAATATTAGCCTAGAACTCGCAGGGAGATCAGGAAAGCACGGCACATTTTTCACCAGCAACGGCGCATCCTACAAAGCGATGCACCATTAGCCCGCCCGGCATTTGAAATGGCGCCCGAGCACGCAGGACTAGTCGCCCGATTGATAGAAAGCGGCATTCCCGTAACATTAGAAGCCGAATCACAAACCTCATTTTTCGACAAAAAACTCACAACCGGCAATGTAATCGCCGAAATTCCCGGCACCGATCCTAAACTGAAAGACGAAGTGGTGATGCTCGGCGGTCACCTGGATTCATGGCATTCAGCGACTGGCGCGACGGACAATGCCGCTGGTTGCACGGTCATGCTTGAAGCGGTGCGGATTTTGCAAGCATCCGGCCTGAAACTCAAAAGAACCATTCGCATTGCGCTTTGGTCGGGTGAGGAGCAGGGGTTGCATGGCTCACGTGCTTATGTCAAAAACACGTTTGGTGATCCGCAAACAATGAAATTGCTGCCGGCGCATGCGAAACTTTCCGCTTATTATAACATTGATAATGGCACAGGACGCATCCGCGGCATTTATTTGCAGGGAAACGAAGGCCCGCGTGCGCTTTTTGAAAAATGGTTTGCGCCATTTACTGACATTGTAGACCATCCTACGATCACTTCCAGAAACACGGGAGGAACCGATCACCTTGCGTTTGATGTGTTGGGATTGCCTGGTTTCCAGTTCATTCAAGATGGAATCGAGTACGGAACCCGCACGCACCACACGAATGCAGACACTTATGAGCGGCTGGTTATGGACGATCTGAAACAAATGGCGGTCGTCGTTGCGAGCTTCGTTTACAACACAGCCCAACTCGATCAAAAAATCCCAAGAAAAGAGCTCCCTAAGCCCAAAACCGCAGCTGAAGTAAGAAAATAACCCTTCAAGATTGTACGAATGAAAATTCTGGGTTTTGCTGGACTCACACAGAAGCCACATGGAGAGAAATCGCAGAGTTTACTTCCTTAAAATCTTGTCAATCAGCTTCAAAATCCCATCCCGGTTCTTAGCAGCCTTAATGAATTGCGGCAGCTTCTCAACCATCGTCGTATGCGTCAAAGTCTGTCTTTCTCTCAATTTCGAAGCAACATAACTCCGTATATCCCCAAGATGCTCCCGATTACAAGCCCAAAGCACATCACCCTTAAACTCACCTTGCAGCCATAAGGGAAGATTGAAAACCGGATCGCAAACGGAAGCATTCTGATAAGTTTTTCCAGAGACTTCTTGCTCCGTATGGCTGCAGTTGCTGCAAACTAATTTTCTAATGATTTCTGTTCCGTTCTTTTGGTTAATGACTAGCGCTTCTTTACTGCACTTAGGACATTCCACTGAGAAGTGGGTCATGTAGGCGTAGAGACGCGTAGGCGGGCCGGAGTAGCGGTGGGTTTGGGTGGGCATTGTTGTGATCGATCATTCACCAGCTCTACTTGATAAATGTTATTTCAACTTATCAAGATCAGGCAATCCAGATTTAGCTAAGATCTCATTCATTTTTTTTAATTTCTCTGGAAAATATTCTTTGCCTCTAAGCTTATTTAGGCTCTTGTCAACAATAATATTTGAAGTTTTTGATTCTTTTAGATCTTTTGTCTCCATGATGTGTGCACGTTTTCTTTTTTAGTTATTAAAAATGCCTTGTATTCTTTTCCGACTCTAAATTTCTCCCAGTCTTCATCGAGGCTATACCCAAATATAACGAAATCCTTCAAGATTTCGCGCAGATTATTAGTGATGCCCATTCGATATAGTCGCGTCCGAGCAGGTGTACTTCCAGTCGCCCCAATCCAGGCATTCGGGAATTTGTCTGTGAAAGCGTACAAAGTTGAAGCAACTGTTGCCAATATTTTTTTGCTATCACCATTATTGGTGACTGCAAGATCATTCACCTGATCAGTAGTCGAATCATAGTCTCCGAATCCTAAATTGTAAACATTCTCAATCTCAGTAATAGAATAAGTGGCACTTTTTTTCACAAGACCCTTGGGCCCTTCACTGGTAAAACGATATACTAGCAATGACTCTTCTGTAAGAGTCAGGTATTTTGCATGATTCATTAATAGTGTGTTTCTTTTTTGCAAAGCTAAGAATTACAATGAATATTCCTTGAAGTTGTATTCACTTTTGCTTTTTCCATCAAACCCAGTAAGTTTACAGCGTCCAAGTTTTCCCAGGCAATGTTGTCGCCAAATCATTTTGACGGCATTATTTTGCTTCGATATCGTATTGCGCGCCATACATAAAGTACGGTGTCGTAACTACCGTAATGGTTTGAACACCATTAGCCTGGGAAGGTTTGGACAACGGCAAGTGCGGCACCGTGTTTTGCTTCACAAAATGTCCAAATCATCCAAAAATGCACACATCAAAAATCCAAGAATCCCGCCAAAGCGCAGCCGAGGAGTTGCTGAGCAACTATCTAAATCAAGATGTCGACCTGATCGAAATCGAACGGATGCACAACGAAATGCTCCGACATTATCTCCGCCCAACTGATGAATGGAATCTTAGTCGTAAATATGCGCTGCTGGCGTTGGATACGAGTGAGGTGCTTACGCGTTTGTTGAAGGAAATTGGGGATTATGGGAAGAGGAATTAGTTAAAAGCCTGTCGCTGCTCGTATGGCAGCGGCAGGCTTTTAAAAAATGATTCAAGCGACAAGTTTTATAGTATTTTCCGGATGGTTACGCTCGCTCCATATAATGTAGTTTGCACTTTTAGCGCGAAATGCATCTAGAAATTCTGTTTTGACTGTTTTCTCCTCATCATTGATCAATGCAATCGCTACGACATCTTTCTTGCTAACCTTCTCCCGCACAGGTCTGATGTCATCCCAACTGAACAAAAAACTGCTGAGAGACTGCTTATTAATTGTATTGAAGGACTTGATAACGATTTCACGGTTTTTTCCTGCAATTTGAAAATCAAACATAAACTCCAATCCGGTAGACCCTTTGGAGATGAAATCCGGAGTGTAGATGACGTTTTGTTCTTCCAAATATGCCCTCACATCTTCTTTGAAAATTGACGTCACGTTAGACTTTGATAAAACATAGAGATCATTCAACTCCATTATAGCGGAAAGGAAATTGTGCTTCTTCTGAGCAAAGTTTTTTTCAGTCGTCTCTGTTACCAACTCATCGTTCTGCAATTGAATGCCATAATTTAAAAGAATGCGCTCAGCCAGATTCTTTCTTTCTCCTGTCCGACTAATGGGAGACCCGACTAATTCAAGATTTTGAAATGTCTCTCCATTATCAGACAATGTTATTTTATCATTTTTTCTCTGCGCATACATTTCAATTGTATCATTAAAAAGCCCGATAAAAGGTGTTTGAATTGATACCCATTCACTTTTCGCATCAGGAATTACGACCGTTTTGTTTTTTAGCCAGGTGTAGTAATCGTCAATTAGTGTATTTACCCAATTCATAATAGCGAGTTCTGAATGTAAAATGGTGTGATGATATTAATCTCACGAGCAAACGCGTTTATCGCCTTGCTAAGGTCGTCAGAATTTTCAATCGTTAAGACAGGAAAATTGTAAGCAGCGAGCGGCACAGCCCATGCAAGATCCTTAAAGCCGAACACATAAATGTGGATATGCGGTTCATTTACAAAGAAGTAACCCGTATATGGCCTGACAAATTCTGGAACATCATCTGTAATGTTTTCCGGGTTTTTATGACCTCCCTTGTAATCTATTCTTATCAACCCCTCTCGTAAATTATGTTCCTGGTGATGAAGAGAAATCTTGAAGGTAATTTTTCGGTGCGAGGTTATTTCAAATAAAAATTCGAATTCCGGTTCGTCATGATTACTCAGTATAAATCTGCTCTTTTCATCGAGCATGCTGATGGTCTGCGTGCCACCTTCTATTGCTTTTGGTAGTTTGATCAGCCTCTTAGCCAATTCATTTGATAGCATAATGTGTGTGATAAATATTCAACAATTGTAACAGTAATTAACGTTAACCTTACCCCCGCAAAGCCTCAATCCCCCCAATATCCTTCACCAATTCCTTCCCCAACACCCGATTCCCGTCCTCCGTAATCACCAAATTATCCTCCACCCGAATCCCCGTAAAATCTCTAAACTGCTCCAACCTCCCATAGTCAATAAACTGCGAAAGCTTATTCTCAGCTTTCCAGCGATCAATTAAAGTTGGAATAAAGTAAAGCCCGGGCTCGACGGTAATTACAAAACCCGGTTCCAGGGCGCGGCCTAGGCGGAGGGATTTCCAGCCGAAGGTGGTGCCTTTGATGAGGTCTTCGGTGTAGCCTACGTATTGTTCGCCGAGGTTTTCCATGTCGTGGACGTCGAGGCCCATCATGTGGCCGAGGCCGCATTGGAAGAAGAGTGTGTGGACGTCGTTGGCAAGGGCTTCTTGCGGGTCGCCCTTGATGATGCCTACTGATTTCAGGCCTTCCAGCAATTTGGTGGATGCTAATGCGTGGACGTCTTTGAACAAAACGCCTGGTTTGCAGGCTTCAATTGCCGAAACCTGTGCATTGAGCACGATTTCGTACATTTCTTTTTGAATGCTGCTGAATTGCTTTCCCGCCGGAATGGTGCGGGTAAGGTCGCCGCAGTAATGCATGGCGGTTTCGGCACCGGCGTCGCATAATGCCATTTGGCCGTCGTTGATAATGCGGTCGCGTGCGTGTGTGTGCAGTGTTTCTCCGTTCACGGTCAGGATGATCGGGTAGGAGATGTCGCCGCCTTGGGAGATGGCTATGCTTTGCAATTTTCCTGCAATGGCTTTTTCAGTCATGCCCGGGCGCGTGGTGCGGATGAATTCCAGGTGCATGTCAATGGACGTGTTGACGGCTTTTTCGATCTCGGCAATTTCTTCGGCCGATTTGTACGAACGCATTGAAACAATGGCTTTGATAAGCTTTACGGAAGCACGTTGCGACGCTTCGGCAGGGGCAATTTGCAGCCATTCCTGCAACTGCAATGTGTGCTCGCCGCGGTAAGGTGGCAGAAAATGCACTTCCTGTTTCCGGTTCTGAACATCACGCAAATAGCCCGAAATCGACGAAAGTGGTTTCACTTGCGTCACGCCAATCTTGGCAGCCTTTTCAACAAGCGGCTCCTGGTAACCGGTCCAGACAATGTCATCGATCGTCAGCTCATCGCCGAATATGATTTCCTGATCATTATCAATGTCTATAACCGCATGAATCGAAGCCGTATCCAGTCCGAAATAATATAGAAAAGTGCTATCCTGGCGAAATGGATAAACATTATCCTTGTAATTCATTCCCGACTCATCATTGCCGAGCAGAAGAATAAGGCCGCTCCCCACTTTCTTTTTTAAAGTCTGGCGGCGTTGTATGTAGGTTTCTTTTGAGAACATGGTCATAATGTTAAACAAAAAAATCCTGCTCACCAACAGTGTCGGGAGCAGGAGCTTATTACCTAACCTTGTTTAAAGTTTTTGTTAATAGCCTGGGTTTTGTTTCAGGTTTGTGTTCTTGTCCAGCTCCGTTTGTGGAATTGGGAACAATGCACGTTGCTGCGCTTGCGGGCGGTGATTGAACCACTTTTTGGTTTCGTATATACCAAACCGTATCAAATCCTGGCGGCGGTGCGCTTCTGCTGCGAATTCCCATCCGAGCTCATCCAAAAAGCGTCCGAATTTCACATCGTCTCCGCCCTGGCGCTCGGTAATGGTGCCGTCCGTGGCCTGGTAACCGTAATTATAGCGACTGCCTTTTGCCAGATCTGCCGCGGTTACGGTTGCTTTTGCAGGGTTGGCTTTGAATGCGCGTTTGCGGACTTCGGTTACGATGGTCGCTGCTTCGGCGGCTTTGCCGGTGCGCAAAAGCGCTTCCGCTTTGATCATCATCACATCTGCATAGCGGAGCAATGGGAAGTCGTTGTCCAGACTGCCGGTTGCATTAGGTTTGATTTTGTATTTTCCAATGCGGTAACCGTCTGTCGAAGCCGTTTTTTCAATGCTGGGGACAGTTTTGGAATATGTGATAACGACTGCGCCGGTGGTTGCGTTCTTTTGCGGACCCATTACCCAGGTGTCGGCGAGGCGGCTGTCTTCGGCGTCGTAAGTGTCGATAAATTGTGGCACGGCGCAGTTTCCGCCCCATGGACCAGCATTCATCGGATACACGGTGCGACTCAATGGGTCGAGCGTTTTCATGTGGATCTGGTTGCCGGTTCCGTAAATTTCATCGTAAGGAATCGCGAAAATGATCTCTTTGGAATTGAAATTGGTCCAGGTGAAAACATCCGAATAATTGGCATCCAGCACATATTTGCCGCTTTTTATCACATCATCAGCCTGCGCACTGGCCTTTTCCCATTCCGGCGTGCCGGTGTAAACCTGCGCGTTCAAATATATTTTTGCCAAAAGCGTTTTTGCACCCCAGCGGTTCAGCTGACCGTACGTTGTCGAAGCATTTTCGCTCAGGTTAGGCATCACTTCAAGCAATTCTTTTACCACAAAATCATACACTTCCTTGCGGGTGTTTTGTTTTGGTAAATTAATGTCCTTGAAATCAGTCACAATCGGCACATTGCCGTGGTTATCGAGCAAAAGATAGTAAGCCAGTGCACGCACAGCTCTTAACTCGGCTTCCACTTCCACTTTGCCCGTTGTCAAAGGAATTTCGCCTTCTGCAATTTGGGACAAAACGCGGTTTGCCGTGGTAATGCTGCGGAATGAGCTTTGCCATGCGTTTTCGGGTTGCCATTGCAGGGAAGTCCAGGTGTGCTGGTGCATCCGGCGATAAGTTCCACCGTCGTCCCAGCCATTTGGGCGAACGGGCGTCACGATAGCGTCGGCTGCTTCTTCCTGCAAGTCAAAATAGCCCTGCCAGCCCAGCATTAACCCGCGAAGGGATGAATAAACCGGCGCTACAATCGCTGGAAGGTCTTTTTCAGTGGGTTGGTAAGTGCTCGATAACACTTCTGAATAAACCTGTTCTTCGAGGTCGGTGCAGGAGTAGAGCGTAGCCGCACCCATTATGGATGCGAGGACGATGTATATTTTACTTTTATTAATCATTGTTTCAAAAAGTTTGCTGTGGATCAGAATGTTACACTAAGGCCTGCTGTGAATGTCCGCGTTGTCGGATATTTGTCGCGCTGGTCACTTCCCGGGGCAAAACCCGTCATGTCTACGCCTTCCGGGTCAACGCCGGTGTAGCCGGTGATCGTCGCCAGGTTAAGGCCGGAAACGAAGATGCGGGCGTTTTTCAAGCCTTTCAGAGTAGGCAGCGTGTAGCCAAATGTGACGTTGTCGATTTTCCAGTAATCACCTTTTTCAATGTAATTGGAAACATAAACAAGCTCATTGTTCAGCACTTTGCCGTCGATCGGATCGTAAGCCGTTTTCAGCATGTTATAAGCCTTGTTTCTTGGGTTGTTATAAAACATGCTCTGAAAGTTCAGAATGTCGAATCCAAAAGCGCCGCGCATGTTTACAGCCAAATCAAAGTTTTTGTAACGAACCGAGTTGTTCCAGCCTACATTGTGTTTTGGAATTCCATTTCCGTAATACTGACGGTCTTCCGGCGTCGCATTGGCGATGGGAATCACTTCGCCGTCTTTGTTTTCAACCAGCCAGGCGCCTTTTTCATCAACACCTACACTTTTCCAAACAAAAAACCGTCCGATCGGCTCGCCCACTTTCACGCGGTGTGTAGAAACCTGGATCGGCTCGCCTGTGTAACCGTCATCGAAAAAGTCGTTAGCAGCTTGGAATTGGTCATTTGAAAGACTTACAAGTTTGTTACGGTTGGTAGAATAGGTGAAGCCGGTGTTCCATTGGAAATTAGCAGTCTGAACAGGCACAATGTTCAAAAGCACTTCCATACCCTCGTTTTTCATGGTTCCTGCGTTGATCAGCATGGAACCGATCAGGTAAGGAGGCACGGGAACAGGGAAATCATAAAGCAGATCTTTCACCTTGCGGCTGTAAAAATCAATCGAACCATTGATCCTGTTTTTTAGAAAACCGAAGTCAACGCCCGCATTCACCTCTTCTTTTTTCTCCCAACGCAGATCCGGGTTGAAGTTACGCGCCGGGATAAATCCTGGAACCCATTTCCCACCAATAAAGGCCCCATCTTCCCGACTGAAATTATAGCTGATCTGTGATAGATAAGGATCACTTGCAATGGTTCCCGTCACACCAATCCCGGCCCTGACCTTAATCTCAGAGACGCCCGGAAGTCCTTCCATAAAGCGCTCCTTGCTGATTCTCCAACCAACCGAAGCGGCAGGAAATGTTCCCCATTGGTTGTTAATCCCAAATCTGGAAGAACCTTCACGACGCACGCTGGCCATGAACAGATATTTTTCATCCATACTATAAGTCAAACGGCCAAAGAAACCGGCAAGCTGCCATTTGTTCTTCGTACTCGACATGCCGGCTTGCCCTTTTTGCAAAGCGCCGCCCGCGCCAAGGTTGTTCCAATCGTAAGCATCTGTCGGAAAATCCCAGTTGCTGGCATCAAATGCCTCGTAAGTTGCGTCCTGCCAGCTGTATCCGCCCAACAATGTAAAGCGATGCTTTCCAAATGATTTGGCATAATTTCCTGTAAGTTCAAGCAGGTTTTCGTTGTTGGCCTGCGTGCCTCTGAATGCGGTTGCATTCTGGTTGCTAAGGCGCGTTGCGGTGTGGTTAAATGTTGTGGAACCGCCTTCAAGGTTGCTATTTTGAACATTAGAAACCAATAATTTGAAATTCAAATCGGCGATCGGCGCATAGTCCAGACTTCCGCTCATCCTCATTTCTTTAAACTTGGCTTCGTAGTTTGATTCGTTTAATAGCGAAACAGGATTTTCGTAAAAATAACCGTCCCTTTCCTGCCATGCGCCCGTTTCTGTGCGCACACGGTCTGTCGGGTTGCGGATCATGGCCTGGCGGTAAGCGTAGCCATAAGCGGCATCATTGTTGGCAGGCGAAACCGCGCCATTGGATGAAGTGATGCGGTTGATGATCTGGATGTTTGTTTTCAATTTGTTGTTAAACATCGCATGGTTCAAGTCGGCGCGGCCGGTGAAGCGACTCTGCCCTGATCTCAAAAAGATCCCTTCCCAGTTTCTGTAATTCACAGATCCTGTAAAATTGGTTGTGCTGTTTCCGCCGAAGAAAGTCAGGTTATGGTTGTGGCTGACGGGATTTTGCATGATCTCGTCGAGCCAGTCGGTGTTGCCGCCGTAATCTGTGTAGTCAATGCCTTCGCCGATTTTTTGACGGTAATCATCGCCAGTCAGCAGTTTTGGCCTGCGCGCAATGGTCTGAATGTTCACGTAATTGGAATATTCCACCGTCGAGCGCGTGTTGTTGCCGCGGTTCTTGCGGGTTGTGATCAGGATTACACCGCCGGTTGCGCGTGTTCCGTAAATCGCAGCCGCAGATCCATCTTTCAAAACGTCCACAGATTCAATGTCTTCGGGCGCAACCGTGTTCAGACCGCCGGGAATTCCGTCGATTAAAATCAATGGGTTTGAAGTTCCGTTGATTGAGTTGATTCCTCTCAGGTTGATCTGCGTGTTGGAAGTTGGCGAGCCGCTCGGCGTTGTAATGCGCAAGCCAGCCACTTTTCCCTGGATCAATTGCGCAGCATCGCGAACCGTTCCTTTGATAAAATCCTCGCGCTTAATGCTCGCAACCGAACTCGTAATGTCGCCCTTTTTCTGTGTTCCGTAACCGATCACGACCACTTCCGTAAGCTGCTTCTGGTCCGACGCCATTTCAATGTTGAAATCGTTTTGGGTGCCCACCACAAATTCCTGGCTTGTGTAACCAATGTAGCTCAAAATCAGCGTTGCATCCTCCGGAACGGTCATTTTGAATTTTCCTTCGGCATCCGTTGCAGTTCCTATCGTATTATTTCCCTTTACAATAATGGTCACACCCGGCAACGGATTTTTGTCTTCCGCTGAAACCACTTTTCCGGTAATCTGGCGATCGGCTGCCTGTGCCTGGGCCGGTAGGACTAGCAGCATCGCTACGCTGCAAAGCAGGTAACAGGCCACTTCCTGAATAAGTCTGGATAATTGTTTATTCATGTGTCAAAAGTTAGATGGTGATAAGATTTTAGTTCGCTGGGTTATTTCGCTTCTTTATTAGATGTGTTCAATTCGACTTTCATGATCCCATTCATAATCCGCCAGTGGCCTGGCACAGTGCACAGGAAAGGATAGTCGCCGGGTTTTTCGGGGGCAATAAAAACAAGCGTGGTGCTTCCTTCCGGGCTGATCAATTCAGTCGAATGAAGGATTTCGGGCATTTTTGGAATGTAATTCAGTTCAATGGCATTGCTTTCGCGCGCCAGCAGATCCGCAGCGGAGCCCACTTTTTCCAGACTTCCCGGAGCAGCAATAAGCAGGTTATGCTGCATAAAATCAGGATTAGTAAAGCGTATCGAGACTTTTTGGCCCGGTCTTACGGTAAATGTCTTTTTATCAAATTTCATTTCATGCTCAATCACTTTCAGGTTGATCGTCACCGGCGTTCCTTTGCCTTTTCCTATTGCTTCCGGCTTGCTAACCGGCGCTGCTGCGGCCACTTTTTTCTCTGATTTATCTTTTGAAACCTGGTTCAGCTGCATTGTGCTTTTCACATCCAGCCAGCCTCTTAGCCTGAAATTTTCAGGATAATCGCCCACCCGGTTTTCGTCGCGCAAGTCGCGGCCGAGGCGGATGTCGTCGGGGTTGAATGGTTTGGTGAAAAGCGATGCTGCTTTGCCCTTAATGGGTGTTTCGTCTTCAATGGCCAATGTCATTTCACCGCCTTCGGACAATGTTGCAACGACATTGAGGCGTTCGGCAGGCAATGTCTGGTTGGAATGAATGTCATAAGCTTTGCCGTCCTGCTTGATCAGCCAATGCAATCTTCCCTCATTCATATAAAGACTATAACCGTTCTCCTTGTTGCCTTGCGAAGCAACCACGCCCGATAATGCTTCGTCGGCTTTGGTAATAATGGCTTTAATGGTGATTTCTTTGTTGGTAATGTCCGGCGGGAAAATCGGTGGGGACCAGAGATTGAGCACATAAGTTTCCTGCACCAATCCGCGCTCAATGCGGGCGGTTAATGTGGAATCTTTCAGCTTTGCAGCTGCATTTTTAAAACCTGCTTCATGCTTAATGACACCTGAGAAAATGGCCTGCTGCAAATATTCATCCGCCGCATTTTCCGAATCCTGACCGGCCAGATAAAGCATTTTCCCAATTTCCTCGGAAGCCGGCAAATCCGTTAATGCTTGAATCGCGGCAAGTCGCACTTTCAGATCCGGATCGTTCAAAGAATTCGTCCATTTCAATGCAGAAAGCGTTTTATCATTTCTTGGCAAAAGCTTCACTGCATTCTTGCGAACGCCCGCAGCCGGATGCCGCACCGCACGAACCAGCGTGTGATATGCCTCTTCATTGGAACCATCCAGCGCACCCAATCCCTGCAATGTCCAGAGCGCATGCACGGCAGGACTGTTCAACCCAATTTCATCAACAGATTGGTCATTAACCAGCTTAATCAGCTCAGGAACCAATGTTTTGTGCTGCGCTTCCACAATCAATCTTTGCGCCGTGGTGCGCCAGAACATGTTGTCATTTTTCAATGCAGCCAAAAGTCCGGCGGGATCATTTTTATCTAGTTTTACCGGTTGATAAGGTTTTGCATTTTTATAAACGACCCTGTATATACGTCCGTGCTTATTATCACGCAGCGGGTTGATGTATGCATTGCCTTTTCCATTTTCAAAACCACGCGGCGTGGGATTATGCTGAATGATGAAACTATACCAATCCGCAACCCAAACGGCGCCATCCGGCCCCACTTCCGCATGAACCGGCGAGAACCATTCGTCCGAGCTCGCCAGCAAATTGAAGCCATTTTTCTCTTTATAACCTGCGCCATTCGGTTTCAGCATGGCCTGATAAAGCAAGCGGCCCGTTGGTTCACAAACAAATGCCGTTGCATTCCAATATTGTTTTGGGAAATTTCTGGCTGTGTAAAGATTATGACCAGCCGCCGCCGTGAAGCCGCCGTGAAAGTCCACCTGGCGCAATGCAGGCGTCATATAGTTCATATCATAATGCGAATCGAGCTTGTAAACCGTGTTGCCCGAGCCATCCGCGACGGAGCGTTTTACATATTCCAATGGCATCGCGAAATGTCCGCTGTAATTGCCGTTGGCTGTGGAAATAAACACTTCAAAATCTTCCGAAAACCCCAATCCCCAGGTGTTATTCGACGTCCGGCCAATGTATTCCAGGTTTTTGCCATCCACATCAAATGTATAAATGCCCTGACTGAAATTCACCGGCTTGTCATTCACCGTCCCGCGATAACCCGCATAACCCAGCACGCCCCAGATCTTGTTATCGAGGCCATATTTCAAATTGGAGGGCCCGGCGTGCGTATCGCTTTTGCCCCAGCCGCTGATGATGTTTTCGCGAATGTCCGCTTTGTCGTCGCCGTTGGTGTCTTTGAGGAAAATGAAATGTGGGGCTTGGGCTACGATCACGCCGCCGTTTGCAAATGTAATGCTGGTCGGAATGTTCAGGCCGTCTGCAAAAACGGTAAACTTATCGGCCTTGCCGTCGCCGTTGGTGTCTTCGCAAATCTTGATCCGGTCCTTTCCGGTTCCATCTTCCGTTCTGATCTCGTTGGGGTAATCTTCCGTTTCAATGATCCATAAGCGACCTTTTTCGTCCCAGGCCATCGCGATGGGTTTCACAATGTCGGGCTCGGAAGCGAATAACTGTAAATCAAAATTAACCGGAACCTGGATCAGTTTTGCCGATTCAGCAGGTGAAAGCGGAAGCTGGAATTTGGGGGCCGGATCGCGTTTTTCGTAGTTAGGAACGTCGGCGTCTTTGAATTCGGGCGTCGGCAGTTTCAGGCTCGCATAGGCGGCTTTTGCATCATCATTTACGGCCCATAACACACCGTTCAGCACCAGATCGTGAAATCCTTTTTGCTTCCAGGTGCGCTCGTCGTGGCCATATGCGGTGTAAAACACGCGGCCTTTTCCCTGCGTCCGCACCCAGGTCCAAGGCTCGCGATGCGTCCCTTCTACACGTTCCTGCAATATGTTAATGTCCGGATTGATTTTCGCATGGACATAAGTTTCATCCCAGGTTTCAAACTCCTTCAAACCCGCCATCACCGGATGGTTTGGCTGCGTGATCGGCGCTGTGAATGTGCCATATTTATGCGTGCTGAACTGCGCACCGACGGTTTTGATATACCAATCAGAATTTTGAAAACAAAAAGAGGCCGCATGCAAAGGGATCAATGCTTTCCCGCCTTCCACAAAATATTTCATCGCAGTTTCCTGCGCAGGGGAGATCACATTATGATTTGCATAGATCATTAAGCCATCATATTTTGCCAGGTTCTCTGCATTCAAAACATTCAAATCCGAAGTATAAGTCAGGTTAATGCCTTTTTGGAACAACGGATGTGCTAGCATCGGGAAGAATTTTTCCGAATAATGGTGCTTGCTGTCATAACCCAGAAAAAGGATTTCAATGCGCCGCCCTTCGCTGGACTTTACTTGAACGGCCGTTCCAGATTTCCGTGTACAGCTGTTGATGAAGATGAAGCAGGCTAGTAAAAGCAGTAATTTTTTCATTATAAAAGGGCAAAGGTTTCCTGTTTGGATTATTGCAATTTTTGCAATCCATTACACCGTTTCCGGGCTGACGTCTGTTATGTGTTACTGTGGCGTTAGGTCTGTTTTATTCCTGCTCGGAGGCGTTACCCCCAATAATTTGTTTACAAAAAAGTCCCTCTTTTTCCTTCTTCCGTAAGTCCCGCCGTCGCTGTGGCCCATGCCCGGCACCACCAGCAATTCAAAATCTTTATTGGCTTTTATTAATGCATCTGCAACCCGGTAAGTCGATTCCGGCGGCACATTGGTGTCCGCTTCACCGACGATCAGCAGCAAGTCGCCCTGCAATTTGGCGGCATTGGTAATGTTGGATTGTTCGTCGTAATGCTTGCCAACCGGGTAACCCATCCATTGCTCATTCCACCATTGCTTGTCCACGCGGTTATCGTGACAGCCGCATGCCGAAACCGCAGCATCATAAAAACTGGGGTGGAAAAGCAATGCACCAAGCGAATTCTGGCCACCCGCAGATGTGCCGTAAACGCCCACGCGAGACGAATCTACGTAAGCATATTGGGCCGCCAATGCCTTCATCCAGGCGATCCGGTCAGGAAAACCGGCGTCTGCCAGATTTTTCCAGCACATATCGTGGAATGCTTTCGAGCGGTTGGCTGTGCCCATGCCGTCCATTTGCACGACGATAAATCCAAGCTCGGCAAGGCTCTGCATTTCACCATAATAACGGAATGCTTTGGGCACGAACGAATCTTGCGGACCCGCATAAATGTTTTCGATGATCGGATATTTCTTCGTCGGATCGAACTTGCTCGGACGATACACAATGCCCCAGATATCGGTTTGGCCATCTCGTCCTTTTGCCTTAAAAATCTCCGGTAACTTAAAGCCCAGCGACAGATATTGCGAAACGTCGGCCTCTTCCAATTTGGTAACCAATGAGCCGTCCGCCGTTTTCCGCAGCTCGGAAACCGGCGGGCTCATCATCGTTGAGTAAGTGTCAATGTAATAAGTGCGGTCGGGCGAAAAAGTGAGCTGATGCGTTGCTTTGGCATGATCGGTCAATTTTACGAGGCCGCTGCCGTCGAATTTGATTCTGTAATAATGAATGTGATAAGGATCTTCATCTGCATTCATGCCGCTCGCCCGAAACCACACTTCGCGTTTCTGTGTATCAATGCTGTCAATGTCACGAACCACCCAGTTGCCCTTTGTAATCGGATTTTTGATCTTGCCCGAAAGCTCATCCACCAGATACAAATGCCGCCAGCCGTCTTTTTCCGATGACCAGATAATTTCGTGTTTTTCGGGTTGGTAATGTGTGTAAATCAGGTTTTGGTAAATAAATGTCTCCATTTTTTCATCAATCACATTCCGCGTGTCGCCCGTCGTCGCATCTACATCGATCACCCGGAAACGCTGGTGCCCGCGATCCACTTTTTCGTAAGTAAAATGCGTGTTATCGCCATGTCGCCAGCGAATGACCGGCGCTTCGAAAAAGTCGATAATGTCTGATTTAACTTTGGTAACCTGCTTGTTCTCAACATTCACCACAAACATTTCGTAAGACGTAAATTCATCACCCGGCTGCGCATAACCACGCGTTTTCACCTCGCCCCGCGTCGTGTTTGGCAAGGACGACATAATGATGCTGATCTGCCTTTCTTCATGTGGCGTAATGCGGTAAGCAACAATGTATTTTCCATCCGGAGACCAGCTCAGTTCACCAAAAGGTTTCAGCGGATTTCCCTCGAATGTGAGCTGCTGAGCGTCTTTTTCTTCTTTTTTGGTTAAATAAATATTCCCGTTTCTAATGATAGCGGTCAACTTTTTATCCGGCGAAGTGCTGTCTGCCCGGAATGGTCTCCACCGGCTTCTCGCCCGCGTCCAGCCTATTTCTTTGGGATGTTCGAGGGGCAGTTTTTCAAGCTTTTTTGCGGTTTTTGTTTTGGTATTAAATGCAAACCATTTGCCCGTTGTCTGTACGAAAAGCGTCTGGCTTTTTGGGTCTGAATAAATTTCGCTGATCAGCAACTTTTCAGCCAATAATGTCGAATCCAGTGCTTTCGAAAGTGCGCCTGCAAGTTCTTTTTTATCTAGCGGACTCGTCTTTTTACCCGTTGCGGTATTGACAAAAATGTACTCGGTAAGGCTGTCTTTTAACACATTTCTATACCAAAATGAATGTCCGTCGGGCTGCCAGGTTGGCTGGATCGAGGCTTTCAAAACTGTTCCTTTCGTCACCGAGTCCATGCGCTCCATGTGCTTGTACGAAGCACTGATTTCAGAAGCGTCAGGATGATAAGGTGCCAATGCAGGCTGCTGAGCCATACTTTTATGAGAAAGTAAGGAAAGCAGGGAGCCGGCAAAGACGGTCAGCAGTTGAAGCTTTTGACTGGTAAAATGCGCCATACTAGGAATGATTATCTTCAATTTCGTATGGGTAAAATTACCTTTATGGCAAGCAATAAACTTCGTGGTATTTAGCCCCTTTTTTACCGATATTAACTTATTTCAATGTTAGATTTTGCTTTTGGGTTAAAACAGCAGATTTAATTCGGGATATGTGCAGATGTGTAGAATAAACGACGGTAAGCCCACCGGCTCGCTAGGTTAATAAATCCCGATTGCTAAGGCCGTCATGGCCGCAACCACCAACCAGCCCATAATCAGCAGTGCGCGCGAATGTTTATACGTCCCCATCAGGCGCGATTTTCCGCTTGCAATCAGCAGGATAGCCAGCGCAATAGGCAGCACAAAGCCATTCAGCGTGCCGACAAAAACAAGCACTTTCACCGGTTTGCCAATAATTGTAAATACGGCAGTGGACATGGCGATGAAAATAATGGTCAGCGCGGCGTGGTGTTTTTCCAAAAATGGATGGAACGAACGGACAAAAGAAATGGAAGTGTAAGCAGCGCCAACCACAGAAGTGACGGCGGCGCTCCAAATCACGAGACCGAAAATCTGCCGTCCGGCTGATCCGGCGGCTTGTTCGAAGATGGAAGCGGTGGGATTGTCGGGATTAATGGTTGCGCCGGACATGACCACGCCCAAAGACGCCAGAAAGAGCAGATAACGAATCACAGTTGTGATCAGAATGCCCGTTGCGGCGCTTCGGTTCACCTCCGGCAGCGATGCTTCGCCGCTAATCCCGCTGTCAAGCAACCGGTGCGCACCTGCAAACGAAATGTATCCGCCGACCGTCCCGCCTACTAACGTTACAGTGGCCATCGCATTAAATTTTTCGGGCAAGATCGTGTGGTGCAGAGCCGCAACCAGCGGCGGATGCGACGTAAAAGCAACATATAAGATCAAAACGATCATTAATGTGCCGAGGACGCGGCTGAAAATATCCATCGCTTTTCCCGCTTCTTTAAACAGGAAAATCCCGATCGCCATGCCCGCACTCAGCACAGCGCCAGTTTTCACATTCAAACCTGTCATTGCTTCAAGACCTAAACCGGCACCGGCGACATTGCCAATGTTGAATGCAAATCCGCCAAGGACGATCAGAAACGCTAACAGGAAGCCTAATCCGGGAAATAATGCATTGGCCAATTCCTGCGCGCGCTTGCCCGAAACGGTGATGATTTGCCAGATATTGAACTGCGCGCAAAGGTCAATAATGACCGTGAGGAGAATGATGAAGCCGAAACTCGTGGCGAGCTGCTGTGTGAAAACGGTCGTTTGCGTCAGAAAACCCGGGCCGACTGCGGAAGTCGCCATCAGGAATGCTGCGCCTAAGAGCGCTTTGGAGGATTTTGAACTCGCCATTTTTACACTAATTTTTAACCGAATCCTCCGCCACCCGGCGTTTCAATTATTAAAATATCGCCCTTCTGCCCTTCCAAGCTGCATATTCCGGGTAATGATGTGGTTTCACCATTGCTGATCAATGTGTGCATGCCGCATTTCCCGTCCTCGCCGCCATTCAGTCCGTAAGGTGGGTATTTTCTGTGTTGTCCCAATAATGTGAGCTGCAATGGTTTGAGAAATTCGAATTTTCGCACGATGCCATTGCCTCCGTGGAATGTTCCTTTTCCACCGGAATTTTTGCGAATGCCAAATTCCAGCAAACGCACCGGATAATTGCGTTCGAGCTGCTCGGGGTCGGTAATGCGGGTGTTGGTCATGTGCTGGTGCACGGCAGAGCGACCGTGGAAGCCAGGCCCTGCGCCAGTTCCGCCTCCTATGGTCTCGTAATAGCCAAATTGCTCGTCGCCAAAAAGAAAATTATTCATCGTTCCCTGGCTACACGCCGCCAATCCGAACGCTTTAAGCAATGTATCTACCAAACGCTGGCTCACTTCCGTGTTCCCGCCGACCACGGCCGGACATTGGAAGGAATCATCGGAAAACTTGGGATGCAGGAAGCTGTTATCAGGCAAAATAATGTCCACATGCTTCATCAGGCCATCATTCAGCGGAATTTCTTTGTTTACCAAAAGCCTTAACACATATAAAATCGCGCTGTACAGGATCGAAATGTTTGCATTCAGGTTATTGGGATGCACATCAGAAGTGCCGGTAAAATCGAAAACCTGCTTTCTGGCGGTTATGGAGACTTTCACCTGAATGCGATGGCCGTCATCGAGAAATTCGGTTGCTTCGAAAGTTTTGCCTTGCAATGGAATTAATGCGGTTTGCAGCTGTGCCACGGCATTTTCTTTCAGTAGCCGCATGTATTTCCGGACGGTTTCGAGTCCGTGCAAGTCCACCAGCCGCAACATTTGCTCGCTGCCTTTCCTCAATGCAGACAATGAGGCCATAATGTCGGCTTCATTGGACAGGAAATGCCGCGTAGGATACGGGCGTTCCGTAAAAAGTGCGCGAATGGCTTCCCATTGAAATACATTGTTTTTGATCAGATATTGAGGCAAAATAACGACGCCTTCCTCAGCCAGACAAGTTGCATCCGGCGGCATCGAACCAGGGGTTTTCCCTCCGACTTCGGCATGATGTGCGCGGTTGATAACATAACCAATACAAGTTTTGTCTACCGTAAAAATGCC
This sequence comes from Dyadobacter sp. CY327, assembly GCF_021390415.1. Lineage (NCBI taxonomy): Bacteria > Pseudomonadati > Bacteroidota > Cytophagia > Cytophagales > Spirosomataceae > Dyadobacter > Dyadobacter sp. CY327. The sequence continues at coordinate 648,782 of NZ_JAJUXJ010000001.1, forward strand.
CGAAATCAATGTAATATCAGGCAAATGCGAGCCGCCATATTTCGGATGATTCGTAATAATCACATCCCCGGGACCGATCTCAATCGCATCTTTCACCAATCTTCCGCAAATGCCCATGCTGCCCAAATGCACCGGAATGTGCTGTGCATTCACCAGCAGCTCGCCATCCTGGTCCAGCAAAGCACACGAAAAATCGAGCCGTTCTTTCACATTCACCGAAAATGCAGTCCGTTGCAATTGCACGCCCATTTCGTCCGCAATAGATTTGAAACGATTCGTAAAAAGCTGCAAAGCAACTTCCTCGCTTTGCTTTTCGGCTGTGATGTTGGTTTCCGAAGTTTTGAAAGCGATCGCATCTTTGCTGTTCTGAATGATCAGTTTCCAGTTTTTGGGAATGTAGGCTGTGGAAGTGTTATTTAATAAAATCGCTGGGCCAATGAGTTGATCGCCCGCCGCAAGTTTGTCCCATTCGAAGAGGTAAGCAGCATGATAAGCACCAGGTTTTCCCGTTTCAAATGATTTTGTTTCAAATAAAGGCGTTACAGTTCTTATTGCATCCGCTGAATTTCCTTCCTTAATGATCGTTTCCAGCGCAATAGGAGCCGTTTTCTCCCGAATCATTAGTTTCAAACTTTCCAATTCAATGGTTAGGTTTGCTGGGAAATAGCCGAACTGAGCCGTGTAAAGTTTTTCAAAAGCATTTAATGTTTCAGCGCCTTTATAATTGACTTCAATCGTATTTTCCTGTCCTGCAAAACGGAAATAAACGTAGCAAAAGGCTGTTTCGAATGCATTAACGCCCTGATCTTGCAGTTTTTTGGCACCTTCACCCAAGAGATCATTTTTCCAATCTTCAATTTTGTCTTCCGATTCGCGCCAGGGAAGTAGGATTTGTTTTGAAACAATGGTGCTGATCAGCGCCTCGCCCATGCCCACCGCGCTGAAAAGTCCGGCGTCGTAAGGAATGATAACCGTTTGAATATCCAGCAATTCGGCCAGCTGACAACTGTGCAATCCGCCTGCGCCGCCAAAAGTGATCAGCGCAAAATCAGCAGGATTAATGCCTTTTTCAACCGAGATTTTACGGATCGCATCAGCCATTTTCTCATTCGCAATCCTTTCGAGGCCGGTTAAGAGCTCCGAAAACGAAAGCACATTGCCTGTTTGCGATTCAATGCTTTTTTGCAAATCATGAAGCGCCGCCAACGCTGCATCCGCCCGAACGGGAATGCCAAATTTCGAAGCATCCAGTTTGCCCAAAAGCAAATTCACATCGGTAACTGTCAGCGGACCGCCCGCGCCATAACACGCCGGCCCCGGTGAAGCCCCCGCACTTTCCGGCCCGACTTGCAGCGAAAATCCATCAAACCAGCAAACAGAACCGCCGCCAGCGGCGACCGTTTCGATCGCCAATGTCGGGTTATGAAATTCAATGCCGTCAATTTCGGTAATGTATTTTAGCTCCGGCCGCCCATCGATCAGCGCCGTATCCGTGCTCGTTCCGCCCATATCGAATGTGATCAATTTGAGGAATCCAAGGCGTTTTCCAGCATTGGCCGCCGCCACCATGCCGCCAGCCGGGCCGCTTAGCAAGCTGTCTTTGGCTCTGAATCCGCTCACTTGGGAAAGGCTGCCAGTGCTGGTCATGACTTTTAGGCTACCAGCGCCGAGTGGGTTGCCGCCCAGCGGATTGCCGCCCAACGAGTTTTTAATGTTAGTCAAATATTGATCTAAAACCGGATCGAGATAAGCATTTACCACGGCCGTTTGCGTGCGGCGGAGATAATGGGAGAATGGGAAAAGCTTGGAGGAAACGGAAATGTATTTGGCTCCATTTTCCAAGAATGCTTTTTCAGCCAGGAGCTCGTGCGCATTGTTTTGGTACGAATGCAGCAGCGAAATGGCAATGGAATCGGCGTTTGCAGCAGATGCTAATATTGTTAAATCTGCCGCGTTCAAATCTTGGATCACATTTCCCGAAGCGTCCAATCGCTCGTCAATTTCCAGAACTTCGGAATAAAGTAATCTCGGCTCGGGAATGTCGAGTTGAAATAAGGAAGGGCGTTGCTGGTTGCCAATGTAAAGCAGATCTTTAAAGCCTTTTGTGACCACTAAAAGCGTTTTCGCTCCTTTTCTTTCGAGTAATGCATTGGTTCCTCTCGTGGTGCCGAGGCGCATTTCGAGTGGAGGCAATGTTTCGGTCAGTTTGGTTTGGGTTAGTAATCGCGCCGCCAGAACAGGCGCTTCTTCGCCACTGAATATTTCAAAATCAGTATTTTGCGCAAATGGAAGTTCATTTTCAAGTGTGAATGTTTGATTGGAAGAATTAAAAGAAATGACTTTGCTAACCAACCCATTTTCCAACAAGCGCAATGTATAATCTTCCAGCAAACCCGCATCAAACGCCCAGGAAGCTGTATATTGAAAAGTGTTATCGGCCAACTTGCTAACGATCCGTCCCCGCACACAGCCAGAGCTTAGCACTTTCAACCTCGTTTTATTCCCTGCCAGATCCACAGCCAGACAATCCGTAAAAGTCCCGCCCGTATCCACCCAAATCTTCCAAAAAGAACCATCCATTTTTCCCAATCCAGCCAAACCAAAAAAGTAATGTAAAGCTCCAAAATAGGGGAGATTTGAAATAAAACCTATGGTTACCAGAAAAATGGCTTCGCTTTGATTTTTATGTAAGTTTGGAGGAGGAATACACGAGTGAATGGTTTGAGAAAATGAAGTAAGCAAGGGAAAATCCCAAAGGGATTTAATATCAGTAGCAAAGTCAACATGCGCGCAAAAATGCAAATCCCAGAGGGATGCAAGATTGGTAGAAAAAGAGGAAATCAACGTAAAACGCAAATCCCGGAGGGATGCAACGTCATGTACATTATTACATCCCTCCGGGATTTGATGCGATTGCGAACGGTTTTTGTTACCGATATTACATCCCTCCGGGATTGTTTTTGCACTGATTTCAAATTTGCTACCAATATTAAATCCCTCTTCAAACATTAAGATCATGGATCAAAGAGAGGCAATTATAATCGCGCAGCAATATGTTGACTTGATGAATCAGACTTACCCGTTGAAACAAGCTTTTCTTTTTGGATCATTTGCGAAGGGCAATAGTCATTTGGATAGCGACATTGATATTGCGTTGGGGCTGGACCGTTCAGCAGATATCATTGAGACGCAGACAGATATGATGAAACTCCGTAGAAACATTGATTTGCGCATCCAACCGCATCCATTTATTGTTCAGGATTTTCAAAGCTCCGATCCGGTCGCCCAGGAAATCATGAAACATGGGATAGAAATTGGGAAAGTGGCTGCCTAGCCCTTTTCACTATTTCACCCAACCCGCTCGCGAAAGTCCTTATGAAATTCCCTCGGGCTTTTCCCCATGATCTTCTTAAAAACCCGATTGAAATTCGTCACATTATCAAATCCAGTCTGGTAACTGACGTCTGAGAAACTGTCGAATTTGCCGGAAATGATGATTTTGCAGGCTTCGTTTACGCGGACTTCGTTTAGGAAGCTGATGAAGGTTTTGTCGGTGTGTTTTTTGAAATAACGGCAGAATGCCTGCGGGGTGAGGTTGGAGATTTCTGAAATTTCGGCCAGTGAAATGTGCCTTTTGTAATTGCTGACCAGATATTGGAAAATCTGGTCCATGCGGATTCCTTCGACTTCGGAAATGATCTGCTCGCTGTTGTTGGTTGCCAGCGGCTTGATGTCACGGATGGTGGAAAACAAATGCAGGAGCGAGATGAAGGATGCTACGCGCAGGCTGTCTTTGTTTTGTTTTAATTCAGCAATGGTTTTCTGGACGATTGGTAATGCTGATTCGGGAATTTGGTAACCATTGTGAAGGCCATCCACAAATTTCCGAATACTCACCATTTCAGGCAAACTTAAAATGTTTTGATGAAGCTGCGTTGGGTTGAAGAAAATGGAAACGGAATGGACTTGCTTTTTTTCTTCGGGATTGAAATAGGCTTCGTCGTTTTTGAAAATATGCGACTGATTGGCACCTATAATGTAAACTTCGCCCGACTCAAAACGCTGCATATAATTCCCGGCGATGAGAATCCCCGAACCTTCTACAACCCACTCAATCTGAACCTCCCGATGCCGGTGCAAATGATTGTAATAATGCGGCAACACGTCTTCCTGCACCACAATGGTGTGCTCCTTGGAAACGGGAATGGTAAATTGAACGACTTTCATTGAAGTAAGGTGCGGGCGCAGCCTGCAATGTAATGATAGGTGTTTTGTTTAAAACAAAGAATCCTGGGTGCGGGAAAAGTTGCACCCAGGATCGTATTTAAAGGCATTATGCCTCACATTCTTGAATTATTTACTCAAAACCGCCTGCTCTTTGATGACCTTCATGTTGCCTTTCATCAATCGCCAGTGACCTGGGAATGTGCAGACGTAGGGATAGTCGCCAACCACGTCAGGCACGACGAATTTCAGGCGGAAAGTTTGTCCCGGATTCACGAGCGGCGTTGCAGCCAGAACTTGCGGAATGTTCGGAACGTAGTTTTTCTCAGCGCCGTCTTTGGCAGTGATCATTTTGTCAGCAGCTGCACCGATTATTTCAGTCGATTTTGGTTTTCCAACGACCACATTATGCTGCATTGCATCCGGGTTTTCGAAAACCAGCTCAATTGTTTTCCCTGCAATGGCAGTGAATTCTGTTAAGCTAAATTTCATTTCCTCGCGGATTGCCTTGATCTGAACCACCTGCACATTCGGGTCAACTGCGACATCTTCCTTAATGCCGTAAGATTCCATTAATGTTGTGAAACGTGTGCTCAAATCATCCGGCAAGTCGCCTTTAATCGATGTCAGCAATGTTTTGCCTTCTTCGTTTGCCGTTTCCTTGCGTTTTGGATTCCATGCGCCTACGATTCCTTTCATGATGGCGTTGCGTCCCTGCGGATCAAGCGTTTGTGCTGTTTTGATCATTTTCAAAACATCGTCACCGCTTGCATAAGACGTGTAACCGCGTGTTGCACGCTCCAAAGCAAAGTCAGACAGCTTGTCCATGCGCTTCACTTCGAAGCTTTTGGTCATCGTGTTGTTTTTGTTCTCGTCTTTTTCAGGAACAACATTGTCCACGTCCACCGTCGCTGTGATGTTCACTTTACCCGATTCATCCGAAGTAAAGCCGAAACCTGATTTCCAGGGACCATTATTTCCCTCAGTCAGTTTCACAGTTTCACCCGGCGCTATGCCGCTGTTAAGTTGGCGACTGATGTAATTCGTATTCAATGAACGACTTCTGATGCCCACATTCACAACTGGAACAAGCTCTTTTGGAACAGCAACCGAACCTTGGTTTGTAATCTCAATCACCACACGCGCATATTCACGAACGTAAGGTGTTTTTGGCTCAATCGTAATGTTCGTAATCGCCAATTCGGCCGAGCCTTCCACAGTTGGTTTCGCAGCGGCGGTGTGCGCGCTGTGATCCATGTTGCTGTGATCCATCCCTTTATCTGCACTTGCTTTCTGCGTTGAAGCGGCAGTTGCAGACGATTTGCTTACGCGTTGTGCGAGATATTTCTCACGCAATTTGCCATTTTGAGCATTCAATACGGCTGCAAAAGCATCCGGCATCCAGCGATCTTCCGGCATAGCATAAGTGTCCATCAATCCCAAAACCGCGGTTTCAACTTCCGGCGTGTAAGGAATTTCAGAGAATGCAAGCAACGAATTTAAGACCACAAGCGGCGCTTTATCGTGCAATGCATCGGCTGTCAGCAATGTCTGCGCAGTGGCAGGATTGCGTGGCAACACCTGAACGGCTGTTTTGCGCACGTCAGCAGATGGATGTTTCAAAGCTTCGGTTACGGCAGCCAAAACCGCCGGATCTTCAATCGCTTTCAGACCGTGCAATGTCCATAATGCGTGGATAGCAGCCGTGTTAAGGCCAACTTCGTCAACGCTTTTGTCTTTAACCAGCTCAACCAATTTAGGCGCAACATCTTTGTTTCCGCGTTCCACCAAAAGGCGTTGCGCGTGACGGCGCCATAGCATATTGGTGTTTTTCAATGTCGCAACCAGCTCGTCCGGGCGGTCTTTGCTCAAAACGATCGGCGTATATTTTGGTGCATCTTTCCAGGCAATGCGATACAAACGACCGTGTGTAAAATCGCGCAAATCAGTCTCATAAGCATTTCCTTTTCCGTTTTCAGATCCTTTTGGCGTCGGGTTATGCTGGATGATGTAGCTATACCAGTCAGCCACCCAAACAGCGCCATCCGGGCCAACTTCTGCAAACACAGGTGCAACCCATTCGTCGGCACCTGCCAGCAAATTGAAGCCTAATGCATCCTCAAAATCAGTTCCTTTCGGCTTCATGATGTTTTGGTGCAAAATGTGCCCCGTAGGCTCAGAAACGAAGGCGACATTGTTCCAATATTTCTTTGGAAATGCTCTTGCCGTGTAAAAATTATGTCCGGCTGCGGCAGTAAATCCGCCAAAAACGTCCACTTGACGCACTTTCGGCGTGATCGGCTGCATGTCTTTATGCGTATCCGTGCTGCGGCTCCCGTTGTCTACTTTGCTTTGACCAAAATAACGGTTTGGAATGGCGCTATACCAGCCGTGCGAGTTGTTAGCCGTTGAGCCAAAAAGATCGCCCGCTTCGTTAAAACCAAGCCCCCATGTGTTATTAGAGGTTTTGGCCACAATTTCCATATCCGTTCCGTCCGGTTTGAAGCGGAAAAGTGCTTGTCCGAAGTTCAAAGAATCGGCGTTTCCGAATTTGCCTTTGAAGCCCGAATAACCAACCGATCCGTAAATCCAGTTGTCAAATCCATAATGCAGGTTGGAAGGTCCGGCATGCGTATCACCCGTTCCAAAGCCTGAGAACAGGATTTTTTTTACATCCGCTTTATCATCCCCATTGGTGTCTTGCAAAAACAGCATATGCGGCGCCTGCGAAACGATAATCCCGCCATTAGCAAAAACAAGTCCTGTTGGAATGCTCAGATCATCCGAGAATTTCGTGAATTTATCGGCCTTACCATCTTTATTCGTGTCTTCACAAATTAGAATGTAGTCGCTTCCACCTGTGTCTTTGCGCTCGTTTGGATAATCTTTTGTGATCAAAACAAACAATCTGCCGCGCTCATCCCAGGTCATTGCGATCGGGTGCATTACATCCGGCTCGTGTGCAAAAACGTCCAATGTAAAGTCAACCGGGATTTGAATGTGCTTTACAGATTCCTCGGGCGACAAAGGCAATTGCTGCATTTGCGGGCCAGGGCGCTGCTCGTAGTTTGGAAGTTTGGCTTCGCGGTATTCAAATGGTTTTGGGGCCAAAGCTGCCAATGATTTTCTTGCATCATCATTAACCGCCCAAAGAATTCCTTTTTCCAGCATATCCTGAAATCCTGGAACCGACCAGGTGCGTTCGTCGTGGCCATAAGCCGTGTAGAAAATGCGGCCTTTTCCATGCGTTCTAACCCATGTGTAAGGCTCTTTTTGCTGACCCGGTCTGTCTTTTTCCTGATCTTTTTGGATCAAACGTTCCGTCAGGACAATGTTATCAGGTTGTAGTTTTTCGTGCAAATAGGTTTCATCCACTGTTTTGAACTCCTTCACACCAGCGATTGCAGGGTGTGAAGGTTTTGTCCACACAGGCTGGATCGTGTCCCAAGTATGTCTCCAGAACTGGCCACCGATCAGCTTCACCACTTCCGGATTGTTGCGGAAACAATACGAAGCGCAGTGAATGGGGATAAAGCCTTTGCCACTCGCCACGTAATCCAGCAATGCTTTCGCTTGCTGCGGCGCGATGGAATCCCAGTTTGCATAAAGCATCAGGGCGTCGTATTTGTTAAGTGTCTCAGGATTAAGGTCGTTCAGGTTATCCGTGTAGGTAAAGTTGAAACCTTTCGGGCCTAATGCAGCCATGATCTGCGGCACGCGTTCAGCAGGCTTATGGTGTCCGTTGTCTCCCAAAAACAGGATTTCCAGACGCCGCGCCTTTCCGGCCTCGCTCTTGGCCGAGGAGCTCTTCACCGACGCGTTCTGCGATGAAGGCTGAGAGGCACAGCCCAGCAGGACAATACCAAGGATAAAGGATAACGCTTTGGTTTTCATTGAGTTCTATGTTCTCTTTTTTGTTTTATGCTTTGTTGTATGTTGCTGCTAGTAGCACGCCTTGTCAGCCTGAGCGGAGTCGAAGGCGCGTTACTGGCTTGGTAACCCGCTTGTCAACGGCATCGTGCACGTGCCTTCGACTCCGCTCAGGCTGACAGGGCTTACGCTCAGGCTGACAAGGTTGGCTCTGACTGATAGGCCGTTCCCTCAGGCAGCCATTGCTTTGTCACTTTGAGCGGAGTCGAAGAGTTATGCCAGCTCCTTAAAATCAGGCAGCTGAATCAACGCCCCGCCTTGTAATGCCGACTCATGCGCCAGGATCCCAACGCTCGTCCAGTTGGCCGATTGCCATGCATTTGGGAAAGGCTCGCGGTCTTCGATTAATGCGCTGATGAACTCGTGGGCCAAATGCGGGTGTGAGCCGCCGTGGCCGCCCCCTTGTACAAATGACAAATGCGCGTTTTCGTCCAGGTTGTAAACGCCTTTTCCGGTGAAATGACGGATTTCTTCTGGCAAATAATGTGCGTAATCCGGCGTAGCCACTTTTTCAGCGATTTCGTGTTCCGGTTTTTTAGCCGTGTGGATCACAGGATCTTCGCCTTCGATCAATGGCCATTCGAAAGATTTTTTGCTTCCGTAAACCTCAAAACTTTCTCTGTACTGACGCGCCACGTCAAATAACGAGCGATATACATAAGCTGATAAGTCGCTGTCCTTAAATTTAATATGCGCGGATTCAACGGCAAAAGGAGAATTGTGAATTTTGGCCAGATCTTCGCTGATCGTGCCTGAACCGAAGCAGGAAACATACTCCGCTTCAAGCTTCAAAAGTCCCGCAACCGGGCCTACGCAGTGCGTTGCGTAATGCATAGGAGGCAATCCAGGCCAGTAATCAGGCCAGCCTTCCATATCCTGCTGGTGACTTGCTTTCAGGAACTGCACTTTTCCCAATTCACCTTTTTCATATAGTTCTTTCACGAAAAGGAATTCCCGCGCATAAACCACGGTTTCCATCATCATGTATTTTTTGCCCGATTCTTTGGTCGCTTTCACGATCTCGATGCAATCCTCCACGCTCGTCGCCATCGGCACGGTGCAGGCCACGTGCTTGCCGGCGCGCAATGCCTTCAAAGTTTGCTCAGCGTGGTTCGGGATAGGGGAGTTAATGTGTACGGCATCTACATTCGGATCATTCAAAAGGTCGTCGTAACTTGTGTAGCGCACGTCGATGCCATATTGGTCACCAATTTCATTCAGTTTGGACTCTGTACGCTGGCAAATTGCGTACATATTTGCATTGGGATGTTGCTGGTAAATGGGGATAAATTCGGCTCCGAAGCCAAGACCAACGATTGCAACATTAATTTTTTGAGACATATTTATTTTGGTAGGTTAATGATCCGGTTTTAGGCAATACAATTTTAAAACAAAATAGTGCTAAAAACTTTACGTCTTTTGATTAGTACTGACTCGATTTTGACCTGCTTTTCGGCGCAGCGACAAATTCTTGCAAAATATAGATAGAAATTATTAAATTTTATGATCCGACCAGCCACGTCAGACGACGCTCCAAAGCTCGCTCCCCTCATTATTCTTGCCCTGGGCCACATTGCCTGCCTCTTCGCAAAATCCGATGATCCCAATGATGCAATTCCACTGATGGAAAGATTTATTGCAAATAAAGGCAATCAATATAGTTATGAAAATACATTGGTTTACGAAGATGAAAACGGCGTAATCGGCTCAATTGTTGGCTACAACGGCGCCTGTTTGCATGAACTTCGCGCGCCTGTTTTGAAAGCTCTGCGTGAATCTGATCCCGATTTTTCACCCGGCGATGAAACCGAAGCCGGCGAGTATTATGTCGATTGCGTGAATGTAAATCCGGCGCATCAAGGAAAGGGGATTGGTAAAAAGCTGCTGAACGCCTTCTGTGAGCTGGCCGCTGCAAAGCATTTCAATCGCGTTGGACTGATCGTGGATAAGGTGAATCCGGATGCCAGGAAGATCTATGAAAAAGTGGGTTTTCAGGTGGCTGGCGAAAAGGATTTTCTGGGGCACACGTATGATCATATGGTGCGGGAGGTGTAAAAGGAGATTTTTGCCTAAATTGCTTGTTTAAAATATTTTAATAAATCATTTTTCCTGAATCCATGTCTCAACCGAGCAGTTCTCATCGGAGAACATTTATAAAAGCCAGCGCGATGGCTGTGGCTGGAATGGCCGTTTCAAACTGGTCATTTGCCAAAAAAGCTGCTGATTTTCCAGTCGTTCGTACTCCTGCCGACAAGCGCAGCTTTACCAGTCCAGCCGTGGAAGCGACGATTACCCGCATGAAAAAGGTGATTAAAGACCCGGAACTGGCGTGGCTTTTCGAAAATTGCTTTCCTAACACCATTGATACAACCGTTCATTACAAACCCATCGACGGCAAGCCCGACACGTTCGTCATTACCGGCGACATTGACGCGATGTGGCTCCGTGACAGCACAGCGCAGGTTTGGCCGTATTTGCCCTTGCTCAAAGAAGACACAAAGTTGAAAGATATGGTCGCCGGCCTCATCAACCGCCAGACCAAATGCATCATCATTGACCCTTACGCCAACGCATTTTACGATCGCCCGAAGGAAAGCGAATGGACCAAGGACGTAACGGACATGAAACCTATGCTCCACGAACGCAAATGGGAGCTGGATTCGCTCTGCTACACCATTCGCCTCGCTTATAATTATTGGAAAATAACCGGCGACACCAAGCCATTCGACGCCGATTGGACGAAGGCCATGGGGTTAATCCTCAAAACCTGCAAAGAGCAGCAACGCAAAGACGGCCCCGGCCCATACAAATTCGGTCGCGTCACTTCGTGGTCTACGGATACGGTTCCCGGCAACGGTTATGGCAATCCCATCAAGCCAAATGGTCTGATAGCAAGCACATTCCGTCCTTCTGACGACGCAGCGATGTATCCATTCTTCGTTCCTTCCAATTTCTTCGCCGTCGTTTCCTTTCGGGAAGTTGCAGAAATGTTAGAGAAAGTAGGCGGCGAAGGTGCGAAAATGGCAGGTGATTTTAAAGCGCTGGCAACAGAAGTTGAAACTGCATTGAAAAAATACGCCGTCTATCCGCATCCGGAATTCGGCAAGATCTATGCATTTGAAGTGGATGGTTTCGGCAACTATTTGTTAATGGACGACGCAGGCATTCCCGGCTTGATCAGCATGCCCTACCTAGGCGCTATGTTCGTGAAAGATCCGATCTACATTAACACAAGAAAATTCGTCCTGAGCGATTCAAATCCCTATTTCTTCAAAGGAAAAGCGGGCGAAGGCCTAGGCAGCCCGCACACATTGGTAAACCAGATTTGGCCCATGGGCATCATCGCAAGAGCCATTACTTCAACCGACGAAAAAGAAATTGAAGCGCAGTTGAAATTGCTTAAAACCACGCATAATAATACTGGTTTTATGCATGAATCCTTTGATAAAGATGATCAAAGCAAGTTTACGAGAAAGTGGTTTGCTTGGGTGAATACTTTGTTTGGGGAGTTGATTTTGAAGTTGGAGAAGGAGCGGCCACATTTGCTGGCGAAGGTTTATTGAGCGACCAGCGGGTTGAAACCCGCTGTTAAAAATGGTCCGAACCTCTGGCTCTTGTGAAGTAAGCGAACCATCGACGAGAAAGAGCCGTAGGCTCGACCGATTTTCTAGCCCGGGTTTCAACCCGGGCTTTGTCAGGAGCCAGCGGGTTGAAACCCGCTGGTAAAAAATGTTCCGAGCCTCTGGCTCTTGCGAGGTAAGTGCACCATCAACGAAAAAGAGCCGTAGGCTCGACCAATTTCCTAGACCGGGTTTCAACCCGGGGTGATTGTATGACAAGGTCGATTTTTGGATGGATTAGGACAAATTCGATTTGATGAAGGCCAGTCCGTCACGCATGAGCTGCTCTTCGGATTCGAACATTTTGCGCCAGATGTTGGCGACTGGCAGTTTTTGGCTGAATGCTTCAATGCTGATCCAGCCGTCGTATTTAATGTCTTTGATGGCTTTAAAAACGCCCTCCCAATCTACATTTCCTTTTCCGGGTGTAGAGCGGTCATTTTCAGAGAGTTGTATGAATGAAATGCGGTCGCCTGCTTTGCGCATCGTGTCGCCGATGTTCTTTTCTTCAATGTTGGCGTGGAAAGTGTCGAACATGATCTTGCAATGCGGGTGGCTCACCTCGTCTACGAAGCGGATCAACTCGTCGCCGCAGGATGTAAGATATAGCTCGAAGCGGTTGAGATACTCGAGGCCTAATGTAATGTCCAGGGATTCAGCATAATCAGCCACTTCGCGGATGCCTTCTATTGCCCATTGCCATTCTTCCGGCGTGGCTGGCTGGCCTGTGAAAACGCCCAATGCAGAATGGTAAGGGCCCATTAATTTGGTTGCGCCCAGCACAAGCGAGCAATCCAATGCGCTTTTCAAGTGGTCGATTGTATGCCTGCGCATGGCTGGATCAGGGCTGATCAAATGTTCCGATGGGCCGCAGATCGTGTCGGTTTCACAAGCCAGGCCGAGCTCGTCGAGCTTTTTACGGAAGTTAAACCAATGTGCAGGGTTGGTGTTGAAAATCGGGACTTCTACGCCGTCAAAGCCAATTTCTTTGATCAGTTCGAGGGTAGGGAAAAGGCTATCGTCAATTTGTGGCCCCCAGAGGAGGAGATTCATGCTGTACTTCATCAAAAAAGGTTTTTGGTCAGGAAATGTCCTGCTAAGATGCACACAATTTTACAATAAAAAACCGCTTCAAATTTTACCTGATTTGACAAATATCAACCGCATATTGATCTTTTAGCAAGCCTGCCGTTTGGCTTAGGGCAAAATAAGCTAAGATGTGAGACAAGAAAAAGGCAGCCTGATCATCCGACCAAGGCTGCCTTTTTCATATTTGTATAAAAATTATTGCACCCTACTGAAAATTAACTGATTGTTATTTTCATAATAAAGCACCAGCTTATTCATTTTCAGATCGTACAGATTTACGTTTGGAATTGCATTTACAAACAAATTACCCCACTGCGTTTCGGCCCGCTCGGTGCCGCCACCGCCCATCTGAATGGTGTTCTGTTGCGCTGTTTCATAGAAGCCTGTCAGAATGTTGGTTGAGGATGTTCCTTCCAGCTCACCTTTCTCTTTAAAATGCAGGCTTACGGGCATCTGACCTTTGGCTAATGCAGGTTTTTTTATCGTGTCTGAATTTTGTACTATACTTTGCAGCTCCCACTTTCCGGTGAGCTCCATATTTGTATTAATTGTGGTTGTTTTTCCACAGCTGGATAAGGCGAAAACGCCAAACAGGAACGCCAGGAAGGTAATATTTTTGTTCATGACTGCTTAATTACTGCTATTTGAAGTTATAGAATACAACGTAACTCAAAACGTTGGAATTGGATTTACGAGCGTTCAATAATTAAAAAACTATGCCATAAAAGGTCTGTCGCATAAATCCCGCAGTGCTGTACTACGTTAATTACAACGCGATTCACGGAAATTTCTTTTGCCGTTGCATAATTGATTTTTTGGATAAACGGATCAGTAGAAATCCATACTGGCCGTATTTTGATGGCAATGTGCTACTTTTGTATTGCATTAAGGTAAAATAAAGCAGGTTTATGAAGGCGCCAATCCATAAAAATATTGAAAGCCAGGTCAGGACGGTGACGATCCAGGAGTTGAAAGCACCTCATTTCGATCCTAACTGGCATTTTCATCCGCACTACCAGTTGTTCACTGTTTTGGAAGGGACTGGCAAGCGGTTGATCGGCGATTCTGTGCAAACGTTCGGTCCTGGTGATACGGTTTTCCTCGGACCTGATGTTCCCCACCTGTGGCGCAGCGACGCGGCTTATTTCGACGCCGGTTCTTCACTGGCGACACATGGCGTTGTTTTGTACTTTCAGGAGGATTTTCTGGGGAAGGATTTTTTGGAGAAACCAGAGATGCTGGCGTTGAAACAGTTGCTTCTGGATTCAAAACGCGGCATTGAATATAAGGGGGAGTTAAGAAGCCATATCCGTTCGGAATTGATGTCGATCATGCATTCAGAAGGATTTCAAACCATTATTCAGTTGCTCACATTGCTGGATAAGCTTGCGCACGAAGCTGGCGGTTCTCCGATTTCCAGTTATGGTTATGTAAATACTTACAAAGTTTCCGAGACCGAGCGCATGCATAAGGTGCACAATTATGTGCTGCAACACTTTTCGCAGGAAATCAGGCTGGGTGATGTGGCGTCGCTGGCAGGGATGACTGAGGCCGCTTTTTGCAGATATTTCAAAGCCAGGTCAAACAAGACATTTATTGATTTCGTCAATGAGATTCGAATCGGGCATGCCTGCAAATTGTTGCTAGAAGATAAATGGACCATCGCTCAGATTGCTTACGACAGCGGATTTGATTCTTTATCTAATTTTAACAGAAACTTCAAAAGATATATTGGCCACACGCCAAGGGAATATAAGGGCAATTATTAGGCTAATTTGATATGAAAAAGACTCCCCGAATTTTGATTCCGGAAAGTCTTTCTTTGCTAGAATTGTCATTGTCAGCCCTTGACATAATTGGTCCCATAAGGTCCTCGTTGCGGCCGGGATAATGTTGCATTTGCTTCTTTATCACCAATATATTCTTCTTTTTTCGGGTCCCATTTCAGTTTACGACCCAGCTTCATCGCCGTATGCGCGATCAGGCACGCTGAGCACGAACGTTGTGCAATTTCTGCGTGGCTCACGGTTTGTTTGCCATTCTGAATGCATTCGAGCCAGTTCTGGTGTTGTTCGGGGCTTTCGTAGAGGTGGATTTCATTCGCCTGGATTACCGAACCCAGGATTTTAGGATCACTTGCATAAAACGCCTTATTTTCCTTTGCTGCGGCAGCTGCGCCCGGATCGGAAGCCGTCACGCCCACATTGCCACGCGAAACGAAGATCCAGCCGTCCGTTCCTTCGAATTTGACCCCGTTGGGATTGGTGCCGCCGATTTCCATTTCAACGCCATTGGCATATTTAGCAGTCACCAGGAAGTCGCCGTGCACATTCCATAAGCCGGAACCGGCAGGCGGGAATGTGGCTTTTCCATCGATTTCAATCGGGCCGGTTAGCTCGGTATCCATGCCCCAATGCGCAATGTCAATGTGGTGAGAACCCCAGCCGGTGATCATACCCGCACCGAATTGCTCTAAACGCAGCCACCCCGGACGGTCATTAATATCTGTTTGTGAATGCACGCGGTCCAACGTATAGTATACTTCGGGCGTTGAGCCCAGCCACATATCGTAGTTCAAATTGGAGGGAACCGGCATCTTTTCTGTGTTACCCCCTGCCGGATCACCCGGTAAGCCTACGTAAACTTTTTTCAGCTTGCCAATGCGGCCATTGCGAACCAGCTCACAAGTTCTCTTGAATTGCGGCCATGGGTTCATGGATCGCTGCTGACTTCCCAACTGGAAAACCACTTTCTTTTTCTTGATCATGTCCGCCATCATACGGCCTTCCTTGATCGTCAGCGAAGTAGGTTTTTGCATGTAAATGTGCTTGCCCGCAACAGCCGCCTCCATCGCAGGCTGTGCATGCCAGTGATCGGGCGTGCTGATGATCACCGCGTCAATTTCTTTATTGGCCAAAAGCTCCTTATAGTCGTCATATGCTTTCACATCCACGTAATTCGCTTTGCCGGTCTTATCTGCATATTTCTTTTCAATCCACTGTTTGCCCTGTGCAAGCCGGTTTTTATCCACATCTGCCACAGCCATCACATGAGCCACCTCATTTTTCAGGATCTCGGGCAAATCATGACCGGTTGCAATGCGTCCGATGCCGATCTGGCCGATGTTGATGCGGTTACTAGGCGCGTATTTGCCAAAAACACTTGCCGGGACGATCGTCGGGAACATGGAAGCGGCAATGATGCCGGCCGTTCCAGTGGCGGCGCTTTTCAGGAACGACCTTCTGTCCTGGCCGTTTTCTTCTGTTAAATTTTTCATTGGATTCAGGATTAATGTTTTTGATATTACTTTTTACGCACTTCGTCGGTGGGGCTTGTTGCATAAGCCTTGCTATAATTTCTTGCTTTTTGAGGTCCTATGGCCCATTCGATGGCTCCCAGAATATGTTTTCTCAAATCTTCCTGCTCATAATCTTCTTTCTGGTGCCCAAGCGAAGTATAAAAGGCGCGGCCACCGTCGTACTCATGCCACCAAACCGATGGGAAAACGGTCCCAAATGTGTCCAGTGCCTTTCCGGCAGGTTTTTGAATGGTTGTATGATCATTTACTGCCAGCACGTTCAGGTTCACGCCCAGCTCCTTGATAAAATAAAATTCATCCGTTTTGCGCTCCCATTTCGCGGGTAGGTGCGCCAGGGAAGGATTTTTGGAGTCCAGAACGTTCACTGTGAAGCTCTGTCCGGGTTCATGCCAGAAGAATGTTCCGCCCAGCATATCCTTGAACCAGCGCCACTTCCGCTCAGTCCCGGAGGCCGAGTGCAGGCCAACAAAATTGCCGCCCGCCTGGATATAGCGCATCAATGCAACGCGCTGTGCGTCCGTATCGAACACATCATTATTTGTATTGGAAAAAATAAGCGCGTCATACTGTTTCAGATTCTCTTCCGTAAACTTCGCAGGATCATCGCTCACATCCACCCCGAAACCATGCTGCTTCCCCAGAGCCTGGATCGCCACCACCGAAGCCGCAATGTTATCATGCACATAACCCTTGCCATTTTTAGTATAAACCAGGACTTTGACTTTATTCCATTTGACTTTTTGGGCGTTGCTTGCTGCCATTGAAAAGATGACAAAAAACAAAAACAGACCTGTTGATTTCATTAAACTCGTGCTTCTCATGGATCTTGGATTAAGGAAATGTTTATGATTATAGTGTATAAAAGCTCTTTCAATGTTAAAACCCTATCGAATTGCCACCGTCCACGGGCAACGAGACGCCGGTGATGAATTTGGCGGCGCGGGAGGCGAGAAATACTGCGGCCCAGCCGATGTCGTCGGGTTTGCCCCAGGTTCCCATGGGCGTGCGGTCCATCGCTTTGTCGCGCCGCGATGGGTCGCCGTTCATGGCAGTGAGCATCATGGGCGTTTCTATAAAACCCGGAGCCACTGCATTTATCCTTACATTATAAGGGGAAAATTCGGTGGCCAGCGCTTTCACCATGCCGCCAACCGCGGATTTGGAAGCTGTATAAGCCACTACACGGTCAATTCCGTATAATGCGGCCATGGAGGTGATCATAATGATAGAGCCTTGCTTACGCACGATCATTCGCTTGCCCACTTCTCTTGTTACGGCAAAAACCGCATGTAAATTGGTTTGAATAACACGGTCGAAATCTTCATCTGTGACTTCAATGGCGTGTTTTTTCATATTAATGCCTGCATTATTGACCAAAATATCAATCGGGCCGTGCTTCGCCTCAATGCTTTCGATCAATGCGGGAATGGTGCTGAGTTGCGTGACGTCATTGGTAAAGTAATGGACATTAGGCCCAAGCGTGGCGACCGCTTCTTGCAAAACACCTTCGCGCCGACCGGTTATAACCACTTTGGCTCCGGCCTGAACCATGCTTTGGGCAATGTAAAAGCCAATGCCGCTTCCGCCGCCCGTGATAAGCGCCAGTTTTCCGGCGAGTGAAAATACATTTAAAGCGGCTATGTTAGAATCTTCAATTTCAGGCATTTCTATAAAAATCGTGGGTGATTAATGTTCTTGATTTGGCATTTTAATAATGAAAAGCACGCTTAATGCCCACTTCCAATCCGCGGAGCTCTGCCAATGCTTTCAATCGTCCGATGCCGGAATAGCCGGGATATGTTCTTTTGTGCAGATCATCGAGCATCTGGAAACCGTGATCGGGACGCATAGGGAGCTCAATGTCCTGATAGCCAGCTTCCTTACGTTTTTGCTCTTCGGCTAATAGCGCTTTGATGACAGCGTACATATCTACATCGCCGTACAGATGCGGTGCTTCGTGGAAATTCCGGGTGCCATCTTCACGCTTCGTGGTTCTCAAATGCACGAAATGAATGCGGTCACCGAAGCGTTCAATGATTTTAACAAGGTTATTATCAGCTCTTACACCCAGAGAACCGGTGCAAAATGTGATCCCATTAGCCCTCACATCACTGGCTTGCATGAGCTCTTCGAGGTCAGCTTCTGTACTGACAACCCTCGGCAAACCCAATAACGACCTCGGCGGGTCATCGGGGTGAATGCAGAGATTTACGCCCAGTTCCTGCGCCAGGGGCGCAACCTCTTTGATGAAATAATACAGATTTTCGCGCAGCTGCTGATCTCCAATGTGCGCATAAGCGTCCAGCAGACTTTGGAAATTTACAAGATCAAATGCCTCTTCCGAGCCGGGTAATCCTAATAAAACGGTGTTTGTGAGATGAGAAATTTCTTCGGGCGACATGCGCTCGAATTTTTCCGATGCTGATTGCTGAATTTCGGGCTCGTAATTGGCTGAGGCGTTGGGCCTGCGAAGAATGTAAAGGTCAAATAATGCGAAATCTTCCCAAACGAAGCGAAGGGTTTTATGGCCTTCGGGCATTGTATAGTCCAGCTGCGTACGCGACCAGTCCAGCACCGGCATGAAGTTGTAGCAAACGGTCCTGATTCCGCTGGCGGCCAGGTTTTTTAATGATTCCTTATAGTTTTCAATGTAAAGTTCCCGGGTAGGAAGGCCTTTTTTAATGTGTTCGTGAACGGGAAGACTTTCAACAACCAGCCATTCAAGCTTCGTAAATCGTTCATTACCAGCTTCGATAAGCGATTTTCGTTCTGCGATCGCTTCGGGCGACCACACATCGCCTACGGGTATCTGGTGCAGCGCGCTGACAATTCCGGCGCATCCGGCCTGGCGTATGTCCATCAGTGAAACGGGATCATTAGGCCCGAACCAGCGCATGGTATGAATCATAGGATAAATTGCATATTAAGTTATAAATATGCAGACGCGATTGTTTGCGCTTTCCCCTACATCTTCACTTCAATGACAAATATCTGCTGAGAAGCAGGCTTGCCTTCTTTTTGTATCAAACGATTGAATGCTAATGTCTTACCGTCGGGAGACCATACCAAATTAGACGCCGCGGGATTGGTAGGCTGCGTGATTTTTACGAATCTTTGTTGAAAAGGCGCGTCGCCAATCTTGCAAATTGTAATGCTTCCCTCGTGAATGTAACCCACCGCTTTCCCGTCCGGACGCCATCTTACGTTCCCCGAAACATTAGATTCGTGTGCAGTAAGCTGACGCGGCTCCTCGCCCAATGGTGAGATCAGGAAGATCTGCTCAACACCATTTTTATCTTTTGCCAAATAGGCAAGCGAAGTTCCGTCCGGTGACGACCGCACAATGCCGGTGCATCCTGGAAATTGAGTTTCAGCAGTGAATGTCAGTCTCGTTTGGCTTGCTCCTTTGGGAGGCATCGGGAAATCATCTTTTGTTCCTTCCAATGGCCCAAGTTCGCCGGGCTGCGTAATGTCGTTGGGGATATCGACGATAAATACTTCGCTCACATCCTGGCCGTTTTTATTTTTTACAACACCAATAAACGCTCTTGCAAGCTGCTTCTCGCCGTTTTTTAACAAATAACCATTCCTCCCAACCCAGCTGTCACCTGCTGCATGGCTGATCTGATCGCTTCCTGGTTCGGGATTTGGAACAACACGAACGACTAATGCGCTGAACCACTCACCGGAGACGTTTTCTTCATTTTTGTCGACGTTTACGGGCTTTATTTTTGTGGAAACGCCAATTGTGCGCAGGTTTCGCTTTTGTCCCGTAGCATCTTCAAGGGCTTTCAGGATGGCATCATTATAAGTAAAACCGATCCATTTTCCGTCGCCGCTCCATTCGTGCCGGTGCGTGCCGCCGCGTAATGCGCCGGGCGTGAATGGAAAAGTTACATCCCGGGCGTCCATATAAATCGGAACGTTCGGGTTTGCGTCTTCAATGATCACGCCTGTTCTGCGCCATTGCTGATATGGATTTTCCTTTGTGCTATTAGCCAGCCCATGAATAAAAACAACGGCTTGCCGGACCGGGCTATAACTGACTGCGCCAGCTCCCGGCCCCCACATTTGATTGTTTTTTATTTCAAACAAAACCTTTTTCTCACCTGTTTCAATGTTTACTTTCTCAATCTTAGCTGATTCCGCAATGCCGCCGCTGTCTGTCCGTGTGTCATAAACCAGCCATTTCCCATCGGGTGAAAAGTTGTCGTTATTGTCCAGATCGTGATGATAACCGTAATCCTGGGTAACCTGTTTCTCCTGCAGATAGGATTCTGTTTGGCAAGACAGCATTGAGAATAGCATTATTGTGATTAGAAAATAACGTTGAAATTGCATGAAGCTATTTTTGTGGTGCGCTGATGACCCCGAGATAACGCCCCATCCAGTAGGGCAAAAGCCAGATATCCCCCGCGCTATACTCGCCGTCACCGTTTCGTCCTTCCCGGTCCAGGCTGAACATATTGGCATTGTGGCGCTGAACCTGGCGCTCGTCGGGCGGGAGCACTTCCCTGGTGGTTTGCCTGCGGAAGTTGGGTTCAATCAACTCAATGTCTTTCCGATGGCTGTTTTTGATGTTCCAGTCGATCAGGTCGAGCGGATGTTCCTGTAAATACCAGACCGCTTCTTTCAGATCAAAATCTTTTGCTCCGGTCATTGCTGTGAAAATGTTCCAGGCGCCCTCTTTTTCAGGACGCTCAACCTGCCAGTGATCCAGGATCTGCTGCTTGTATCTTGCTTTCAGCGTATCATTCAGTGCGTAGCGATAAAGCCCCCAGTAACCCACAAAATACATTTCATCATCAGAATGGTTCCAGCCGTCGGACATGTGCTTACTATGCTCATCCGCGTCTGCCGGGGCTTGTCCGATCACTTTCATGGAACGCATCATGTTCTCGAAATAGCCATGCTTGTTCATGAGTTCAAAAGCTTTGGCTTTGTATTTTTCTTTTTTTGTAAAATGATAAGCCGTCTGCAACATGGAGACAATATTGGAAGAATTCAGTTTCCGGTCTCCAACATTGATTGGAAAAGCATTCACATATTCAGGGTTCCATTTGCCCCACATGGTCGGTTTTCCATCAAAATCTATTAGATATAGGTTATTTTTAACAATGTGAGACATCAATGTGTCGATCAGCGCAACCGCCCGTTTTTTCATAGACGGATCATCGACAAGCTCTGCCATAGCGCCGAATGCGAACACATGCCCGATCACTTCATCGCTGCTGGTGGTCGATTTCCAATCCCATTCTTTTTCATCGGAATGCTGCCAACGCTCGCTGTCGCTCAGCTCCTTAATGTGCCCCGATCGCTCAAAAGAGCGCGCCGGAAAGCCGGGAATGCCGGTTACTGAGTACAATCTTTCCAAAGCGTCCAGGGATTCCCGGCAATTTTTCAGTGCTTCTGGATCTTTTGTCACGGCGTAGCGGAAAATTTCGCCGCCCAGATACATGGAAGTCCAAAGTCCGTCATTATCAGAATCTTCCATAAAACCCGTTGCAACATTTCCGTGGTCCATGTTAACCAGTGAGGCATTAAACCCGTTTCTGATGTGCCGCTGCCTTACTTGTTTTTCAAACAGCAAAGCTTTTTCCTCAAGCGACATGGATTTGAAATTAATCTGGCCTAACCCTTTGTTCGTCAATATCAAAACTGAATTTTGAGGCCCTTTTGCAATGTCAACGACCTTATTGCCCGGCAGCCAGCGCTCACCATAATAGTAATCGAACTTATTATCAGCCCGGAGTGCAAATGCGCCCTCGTCTGATCCAAACCAAATGCGGTTATTCACCTCTTTTACGGCTGTTATCTTATTGACGGGAAGCTTGTTGTGGATAGTCCCGGTTTGTTTTTTTGAGGTTATATCAAAAACGTGATAGCCATCGCTGGTTCCGATTATAATGCTCTTTTCTTTATTAGCGAGGTCGAAAGCCGTGAAATTGTTCCCTGAAAAAGCCTTGGTCAACACATTATTTCCAACCGGAAGATTATAAAGCGACTTCCTTCCCAGTATCCAGAACTGATTTCCTGTACTTTGAAAAACAATGTCCAAAACCTCGTCATCGGGCAGATTTCCACTCCAGATGTTCTTTGAATCCTGAACCAATTGCATCGACTTACCATCCGATATCAGGAATGCAAAGTTGTTGCCGCCGGCAAAAATGCTGGCTTTGGGCAGTGTATGTTTCGAAAGGAGTGTTCCGGCCCAGGCGTTGCTGAGGATGACGGATTCGGTCAGATATACATGCTGGTCCTGGTAGCTTGCGATTGCGGCGATCTTTTTGTCCTTCATAAACCGATAGGAATTATCTGCGCGAATGCTTCCCGGATGTAAAAACTGTCCATTTTCGGGATGCAGCAAGCCATCCTTGCCCAGGATCTGCATATTCTCATTCCGGTCGGCAATGATCTGCTGCAAATTCATGCCCTCATTAGCGTAGAATTTGATGCTGTAATCCTGTTTGAATGGCTTATCCTGATGGACGGTCTGTGCGGAATTCTTGCCGACGGATAGTGTCATCAAGAGAAAAATCAGGGACAGGAAACGGAGGTTGGGGGTTTTAAGCATTAACTATTTATAGGTTTAGTATATTATTTTTTGTGTTGGCATGAAGCGGACTTTCCCCTTCCGCGTGATCTCTATAATAACTTCGGATCTACGATGACATATTTGATTGATTTTTTGCCTTTTTCCGGATGGTAGGAATAGGTCATGTGCAACAGGCCATCGGCAGTCTGAATGAGCGAAGGGTAGGAGTAGCCGCCTTTTTTGGATTTGTCGTTTTCGATCCAGCCGCGTTTCCAGGTTTTGCCTTCATCTGCGGAAATCCGGAGGGTCAGTTCATAACGTCCGTCATCGATGTCGTTTCCCAGAAAAGCCCATTTACCATCATTCAAAACCAGAAATTCTACACTGGCGGTGTTAGGGATGTCTGTTTTTCGCGTTGCTGTCCAGCTTTCGCCATTGTCTGAGGATTCGCTGTAATGTACGCGTGTAGGCGGGTCACCACTGTCGCGCATGAAGGCAACCAGATTACCATTCTTTTTCAATCCCAATGCCGGCTGGATGGGGCCGCGGCCTACAATGGGCAGCCCTGGGCGCCAGGTTGCGCCGTGATCTTCCGAAATGGCTGTTAAGGAAAGGTTATAGCCGTCGGAGTAGAGCGGCAGTACGATTCTTCCGTTTTCCATTAACAATGGTTTGAGCCGGGTCATCCAGCCAATGCTCCGTTTTACAGGATCTTTTGCAGCCTCCTGGATCATGCCGTCGTATCTGGGTGCGTACCCGGCCCATCCTGCGTGATTTGCAGGAAGATCTTTAAACTTTTTTGCGACTTCGGCGGCAAATTTGTCATCGGGTTTTAGCAGAATATTGTCCTGCCAGGTCCAGTTCGGTGCGCCGTCGCCGTTATAATCGGTTGTCGTTTTTGTTCTTAAAATAGACTGTTCCCACAGGTTAGCCTGCACGGCAATCCAAACCAGAAACAGCTTACCCTGTGCATTCAGGAATAGAACCGGGTTGCAATCGGGAATGTGCGGCGTATCGGCGAACAGGAATGGCTCGCTCCAATTTTTTGCTCCCTTTTTTAATCTTGAACCCATAATGCGCACATCGTCCGCCGTGCGCTCGCCGCTTCCCTGGAACCAGGCAACGAGGAAGTCGCCGTTCGGTAAGCTCACAATGCTGCTCCCATGAACGTGCTGTTCTTGTTGTGGAAAAATGAGCATTTCCTGTTTTACGGCACTGTTCTGAGCAAAAGTGGCTGTTACATACAGCAGCAATAACAAAAACGGAAAGAATATTTTCATACTAATCATTTGATCATGTTCATATAACGGCCCATCCAGTAAGGTAGCAGCCAAAATACCGGCTCCCGTTCCACTTGCGGGTTGCCACCAGCCATTGTCCAGGGATTTTTATCCCAACGTACGGTCATACGGATACTGGCGGGCTGCAATGCATCCACCTGCTGATCTTCCAGAACCGGCGTTCTTACAATTTTCAGGTCTTCTCTTTTGCTATGGTCAATTGGCCAGTCGATTAAATCCAGTGGCGTGTCGACGAGGAAATTGATGGAGTTATCCAGCTCTGCTTTCTGGCTTGACGAATAGCTATATATGAAGTTAATGAGCGGGTTATGGTCTGCTTTTCGTTTTTCAAACCATTTGTTCAAATGTGCTTTGTAAAAATTCAGGCGCTCAGGATCTTTCTCGCATTTGAGCAAGATCGGATAAAGGTAAGCTTGCAAAACCACGTCGAAGTAAATGAACCAGGCAGGGTTCTGGTTCGTGACTTCTCCCATATTTTCAAGATATTTCTCATCCTTTATGAGCCTTATGTACTCATTTTCATACTTTTTATTGCCAGTTACGTGATAGGCCAGCTTTATGAAAGCGAGCAACTCCATCGAATTCTGGTTGCGGTCGGGAAGCCATTCGGGATCCCGGTTGAGCTTGTCGGGTGACCAGACGGACCAGCGTGTATGTGTGCCGTCGACGTCTGTCAGATTCAGGTTATTTTTCATTAAATGATCCACAATCCTTGCAATATGCGTTGCTATGACCTTTTTCTCGTTCGGATCCGCCACCAATGTGTAGTAGAAATAGTAGCCAAACATATGTCCGCACATTTCATCGCTGCTTGTATCACCTTTCCAGAGCCACTTTCCATCTCTGGATTTGTGCCAGCGTACTTCCACAGGCTTGAAACGCGGCTCTTTCACGAGTTCATCCGCTTTTTCTCTTTCAGTGAAAGTCCGGTTGGCGTCGTGCACGTTTTTCCAATCCGATGGGACGATAGTTCTGGCGAAAAAGCCATCCGTATCCGTCACTTCCTGCAATAATTTCAGGAAACCAAATGCCTTCTCAGCATTAGCTTTTGCTTCCGGGCTTTTTGTGGCAGCGTATCTGAAACTTTCCATGGCGAGGTAATTTCCTGTGTATTCGCCGTCATTATCATCATCTTCGGGCTGCCACGAAGTTGTATCGCCGGGAATCCGCAAATGTGCCTGACCGGCAATCCAGGGGGCACGCATGTGCCTTTTCATTAATATATCGTAGAAAGAGTCACTTTTTTGTGCCAATGTCATCGTTCTCTTCCGGATCGCGCTCACACCCTTTGGCGTTGCGATCCATGCCGTTCCTTCCTTGTCAAATGCGATTTTATTAACCTGGTCATCCATTAACCAGCGCCTGGAAAACAATAACGAATGGCTGCCACCAGGCCTGAAACGTACAATGCCTGCCTGCGTGCCTACCCACATGGAGCTGTCAGGCGCATAACGGACGGATGTAACGTAGACGGATGGGATGCCATTTTCAGGTTTAAGTTCTTTTTCTTTTTTATCCAAACCACGGATTGTTACACCACCCAGTCCACCGACCCAAAGTTTATTGTTCCCATCCAGCGCCAGGCCCTTGGCATAACCGCTGATCAATGCGTCGGTTTTATAGTAATGGGTTAAACCGGTTTTTGTCCAATGATACAATCCTACATCCGTAGCAAGCCATAGGCCTTTGTTTTGATCTGAAATCACATCCCGGACAGACCTGGAAATGTTGCCGTCCATTTTATGGAAACCTTTTCCTTCGTTGAGCCAAAAACCTCTCGGCCCCAATGCGTATATGCCTTCTTTTGCTGCACAAATGGCCGAGACAGGGCCTTCTGGTCCGCTTACTCTTTCCAGTCTCCCCGCTTTATAAGAGAGTAGTCCGTTCCAGGTTCCGAGCCACATTATGCCCTTGGCATCTGATTCTACGTCATAAGCGGGACCGTTGTCGCTTCCGCTTATGATGCTGGACCAGTCGCGACTATCCTTCTTTTTTTGAAAAATGCCGGCTGCTGTTGCTATCCAGATCGCAGATTCCTGATCGACCGCAATGCTCCTTACCTCGTTTTCGGCATTTCCGCTTCCTACGCGAAATGCTTCATGGAATTCCTGGATAAAAGGTTTGTCTTGATAACTGACATTTGCGGATCTGTCAGGCTGCTCCTTTTTACAGGAAACAGCCAGTACGAAGGAGACCAGCAAAAGGCAGTTTTTTAAAAATCTTTCCGCGTAGCAGCTCATGCGTCCGCGTATTTTACATTTTCCTGAAAGAGGAGGGTTATGAGTTTCTTGTATTGGGAAAAATCGGGAATGAGCAAATGTGCACCTGCTTTGACCAGACGCGGCCGTTTTGCCGGATTGTGACCAAAACGCTGAACCTCATTGCTGGTAATGCCCACCGCAATGCCGCCGGCGCGCCTGCCTTCACGGATTTCGTCAGGCCCGTCGCCAAAAACGGCCAGTTCATTTCCGTTCAGGTTGTTGTCCTTAATGATCTTTTCGATGATCATTTTTTTGGAAAACTTGGTGTAATCCTTCAATGCGCCATAAATACCGCCGTCGAAAAGATGTGCATAGCCAAGCATTTCAGCTTCATGCTTAACATCTTCGGCGTCTGTTCCGCTGGCGAGATACATGGTTACACCTCGTTCTTTCAGCTCCTGCAAGAAGGCAACGGCGCCTTTCATGGTGTAATCTTCCTGTCCGAGTTCTCCCGCAGCCAACTTCTCCATCCGCTTGTTGACCATTTCCATCAAGCCATCATTATATAATGCTTTGTACTGGAATTTGTCCAGAATCTCCTGCTCAGGCACATATCCTGCTTCCCGAACAAGGTTCACCAAACCTTCCATCTGGTAAATCGTTTGAATGCCAGTCGTTTTATGGATGAACTCTTTTACCTGGCCCAAAACCTTATGAAAAGCATTAGCGTCGACTGTATCGTAATGGTCGCCCAGAATGGCCTTCATCATGACCGGTTCCATAATTTCTTCCCAGCCCTGCCGCAGAGAACTGATCGTTCCGTCGTGATCGAAAACAGCATAGCGGATCTGACCCAGCTTTTCCAGCACGCCCGGTTCGCATAATTCAACCTCCGTATCCTGTAAAAACACGGCACTTCGTTCGTTTTCTGCCAGATCAGCATTGTAGATAAAATCAGGATCCTGGCTTACTGAGAGAATTTCCCGGGCATTGGCTGTGCCGGTGGTGTACAATTTCTGAACCGTGACGGCTGCCGCGAAATTGCCGAATGTGGCGGCTTCAACGGGAGGGAAACCGGCCGCAAGGCAAAGCGTGATGGCGCTTATGGCCGTATCGCCTGCGCCAACCGTGTCCAGCTTGCTTTTGAGCTGGATTCCATGGACTTCCCGGGCACCCGTTTGATCAAATGCGATTATTCCGCGTTCGCCGCAAGTCACAAACACAGGCTTTTTGTATTTTTCGTAAACCGCGCGACCATATTTTTTCACCTCAGTAATTGGAACATTATCACCGGGATTTACAAGTTCGCCATTCAACGACGCTATTTCCCGGTCGTTGCATTTGAGATACGTATTTTCAAAACGATCATTAAAATGCCTGGAATCGAGCATCACGATGTTGTCGCTGTATCTCGCGAAGAGTGCATTAGCCTGATCTATAAAGTGTTCATTATTAATGCTTCCCGTGACTTGCTGATTGAAAATCAGTGCATCCGATTCTTGTAAAGCCTGTTCGATCGCTGCAAGGAGCTTTTGATCCGTTTCGTCGCTGCGTTCATTATATACACCGAAATCAATGCGGGGTTCCTCCTTTCCGTCAATGATCCTTTTCAGGTAACTATATGTATTGAAATGTTCCTTCTGGATAAAAAGCGCAGTTGTTTCGGCTCCCAAATTTTCCAGCTGTGACCTCAATTCCCTTCCCTGCATATCGTCTCCTATGGTCCCGATCACCCGGATACCGGCGGGTTTCAATGCGGATAAATTGGCTACAACATTGGCAGCGCCGCCCGGCGTATAGTAATGTCTGGTAACAGCCTGGGCCTGCAGGCCGGTTTCAATCGAAACTTCCGATCCGCGTTCATCCATAATCCAATAGGAATCGAGGCAGAAGTCGCCATAGACGGCGATTTTCACTGAGGATATTGTTTCGATGATATGTTGAATGCGGCTTTGGTCCATGGATAACGATTCGGCTTTTGAAATATAATACTCCTGATCACAAATGACAGGCTATCCGCGCTCACGGCATTTTCCTGAAATGTTATAAAATTGTTAACAGGCTCTGTTGGCCCCTGCGGAAAAAATTTGTTTTCAATAGTAGATTCTGCTAAGAAATGATTGATAATGAGTATATATAACGGCTGATCGCTGTTTGTTTAACTAAATATTAATAAAACTGGATTGCGCAAATTGAAGATATTTTTACGCATTTTGCGATTTGGATTTCAAAATCTAAGCGTAGATTTATGAAAGAATTACGAATAAGCCGCTCAACATAAAACTTTGCCGCATCGAAGAAAAGCAAAATTTGCAATTGCTTTGGTAATGTTTTGACCAATGAAATTTTAGAAAAGGTCCTGATAGTCAATTTTATATCGATTTTGAAACGATGTAATCTTTGATAATGGTGCAATGTTACTATATCAAGAAATAAAGTTGTAAAAGAAACATTTTCTCTGTTGAATGTACGTGCTAACCCTATATATAATTCGATAAACCTCTACGACCGTGGCCTACCCTGACGAAAATATCCTGAGAAAAGTAACGCAAGGCGACGAACAGGCTTTTGCTGAACTTTACAATTACTATAAAGCTCCTGCTTTGCGTTTTACCACGTCTTTGCTGAAAGATGAAGAAGAGGCGGAAAACATGGTTCAGGATGTTTTTATTAAAATTTGGGTGAAAAGAGATCACATTAAGCCCGAGTATAACTTCAATTCTTACCTGTTTACCTGCCTGCGGAATATGGCTTTCGATCATTTCAAGAAGATCGAAAAAAGCGAACTGTTACGTAAGAATTACATGGAAGCCATCAGAATGGCGGATGAAGATGAAAAGGAAGAAGGAGAAAGAAGGATCAGCCTGGTTGTAGCGGCTGTGGATTCGCTTTCGGTGAAAAGAAGGCAAATTTTAAAGCTGAATATTGAAGAAGGGAAATCTTACCAGGAGATCGCAGAGTTTCTGAGGATCTCTAAAAATACAGTGAAAAACCAGCTGGTAAAGGCGAAGCAGATCCTGAGAGAAAAGGTGGATTTTGCGACAGCGTATTAAAGCTTTTCAAACAGTCTTAAAAAAAGCAGAAGCGTGATTGCTTCTGCTTTTTTTATTTCAAATTGCCTAATTTGGCGAGATCCAGATCTTTCAGTGCGTTTTTAAGCTGATCCACCGTAATGTGGTCACCCTGCACATTGACGACGAAACGGTCGGCTACCAGCACATTCACTTCCCCTGATTTGCCTTCGTTGTCGTATTTTTCAAATGCTTTATAACCCTCTATTTTTGTCGTTTTTTCGTATCCGGTGGTCGTTTCTTTATCAATTTCCGCCATCGACCAGCCTGCAAGTGCCATGGTCGATACACCGGCAATGCCTCCTGTATCTACGATTTCAATGTTCAGACTTTCCTCGCCTTCACCTTTGTATTTGGCGCTGGCCGTGGAAACAGTGAAACCCATCGCGCCAGATTTTTCGCCGGTGGCTTCGGTGCGGGACATGCCGGCAATTTTTTCAGGCATGAGCTCTTTCAGTTTCCGAAAATCAATCGGGTCAACGGCTTCGCGGCTTCCCATTTCTTTTGCTTTATCGGCGAATGCCTCCAATGCATCGACAGCAGATTTATCAGCCTCCTGCTCAGCTCCTTCCTGCTCAGCCCCTTCTTTCTCTTCCTGCTTCCCTCCGCAGCTGCTCAAAAGCATGGCAGACGCAAGCACCAACGACAGCATAAACGATGTTTTCATCTTGACGGGTTTTTAGATTCAATATTAAATTATCCGGCCAGTTGATGCGTTGATTTTCTGGACTGGTAAATAAAATATAAACCAAGTAATACGGCTGGTATACTCAGAATCTGACCCATATTCAGCAGATAATTGGCTTCGAAGGCTTCCTGGTTTTCTTTCAGGAATTCGTAGAGGAAACGTAAGGTGAAGACCCAAACGAAGAAAATCCCGACCATTAAGCCACGCGGCGTTGCTGACTTGTATTTGTTCCAGATCCACAGCAGGATAAAGAAGAGTATAAAACACGAAATGGACTCATAAAGCTGGGCGGCATGGCGGGGAATCTGACGGAACTCGGTGTTTTGAACAAAAACAAAACTCCAAGGAACGTCGGTAGGCTTACCCACGATTTCGGAGTTCATTAAATTTCCAAAACGGATGAATGCGCCAGCCAGTGCGATAACGATCACCATCCTGTCGGCAACCCATAAAAATGTTTGCCCGGTTGCGGTTCTTGAACGCGAATAAAGCCAGAGACCTGTTATGATCCCGATGATGGCTCCATGGCTCGCCAGACCTGCATAGGGAGGCAGGATTACTTCAAGCGGTTTTTTGAAAAGAACTTCCGGCTCATAAAATATGAAATGGCCGAGGCGCGCTCCGATGACCGTGGACAGCACCATATACAATGTGAGCGAATCAATATCTTCCAGCGGTTTTCCTTCTTTCTTGAAAACATGGATCATTACTTGTTGTCCAACGAGGAAACCGGCGGCGAAGAGGAGGCCATACCAGCGTACAGGAAATGGTCCAAAATCACCAATTTGAGGAATAGTGAAAATTTCAGGACTGACATTCCATATTATATACGAAATCATGCTTTTATGATGTTAATTGCCAAATATACTACTTTGACACAAGAAGCGAAATGAAATTTTTACTCATAGGGCTGGTTCGGATTTACCAGGGTGTGCTGTCTCCTTACCTGCCAAATTCTTGTCGTTATACGCCTACCTGTTCACAGTATATGATCGAGGCAATCAGTAAGCATGGCGTTGTAAAAGGCACCTGGCTGGGCTTAAAGCGGTTTTCAAGATGTCATCCGTGGGGAGGTCACGGACATGATCCGGTCCCTTAACCAATCGCCACCTTCCGCAAAATGGAATCAATGATTGCCATTGTTCTCACGCCGTCTGCTTCTGCTTCGTAGTTGAGTAAAATCCGGTGGTTCATAATGTCCGGTGCAAGCTCCTTAATGTCTTCCGGCAACACATAATCGCGTCCTTCCAGGTATGCTAATGCTTTTGCCGCTCGGTTCAGGTAAATGGTTGCGCGGGGGGAAACGCCAAACTGAATGTAACGCGCCTCATCACGAAGCCCGTAATCCAGCGGGCGGCGGGTGGCAAAGACCAGCTCGATAATATACTTTTCAAGCGTTTCCGAAATGTTCACTTTATTGACATTGTTCCGGATTGCGAAAATGTCCTCTTTGTTCAGGATCGGTTTGATCTGGTAGTCATAGTTAATGTCCGACATGCGGCGCATTACTTCCAGTTCTTTGTCCTTTTCAAGATAATCGACGTAGACTTTCATCATAAAACGGTCGATCTGCGCTTCCGGAAGCGGATATGTTCCTTCCTGCTCCACCGGGTTCTGCGTTGCAAGCACCACAAATGGCCGGTCAAGCAAGTAAGTTTCATCCCCGATCGTTACCTGTTTTTCCTGCATCGCTTCCAGCAAAGCCGACTGCACCTTGGCAGGGGAGCGGTTCACCTCATCGGCAAGAATAATATTTGAAAAAATAGGCCCCTTTTTTACCTCATAATCCCCAATCTTAGGCTTATAGATCATCGTCCCGATCAAATCGGCGGGCAGCAGGTCGGGCGTAAACTGGATCCTTTTGAAATCAAGGTGCAGCACTTTTGCCATCACATTGATCGTCAGTGTTTTCGCTAGTCCGGGTACACCTTCCAGCAGGATATGGCCGCCGGTGAAAAGACCTATCAGGAGCCTGTTGAGCAGTTTGTCCTGCCCCACAACCACCTTGCCCATCTCATTCAGCACATCCTTTATTTTCTCTATATACATTGATGATTGGTCTATATGTTGGCGGTTTCCTTTGGCCCCCGGCGGATGTTTACTTCCAGATCGCTCTTACGAAGCGGTCTTTTCCGTGGATATCCCTTAGAATCTCAACGTTCTTATAATTTCTTTCCTCAAAAACCTGCTTAGTCCCGGCTCCGAAGTGCTCGTTGATTTCTACGTAACACTTTCCTTCGGGTTTTAAATGGTGTATGCCAAAATCTGCGATGGCTTTGTAAAACAGCAATGGGTCGCTGTCTTCCACAAATAATGCTTCGTGGGGTTCAAAACGAAGGACATTCGGGCGCATATGTTCCTGCTCTGAGTAAGTTACATATGGCGGGTTACTCACGAGGCAGTCAAACTGGATAATGTTGCCGGGGAGCGGGAACGTGACATTAAGCATATCCTGCTTGGCAAAAGTTACGTCGGCAATGAGCTGACGCGCATTTTCGCGGGCAACTTCCAGGGCTTCATCCGAAACATCCCAGGCGTGTACCGAAACGTGTGGCAGGAAACGTGCAAGCACAATGGCAATGCAGCCACTGCCGGTTCCAATGTCGAGAATAGAAATATTTTTGTCCGGTTCTGCGTAATCGCGGGTCACCATTCTCACCAGCTCTTCCGTTTCGGGGCGCGGGATCAGTACGGAGGATGAAACGCGGAATTCGAGTCCGCAAAACTCGGTGGATCCGATGATATGCTGAACGGGTTCATTGTCATTCAACCGCGCGATAATCGTATCCCAATCCGGCTGGGCCGTGTTTTCAGGAACCGGTCTGTCCACAAGTACATCAATATTGCGAAGCCGCATATAATGTTCTAGTAACATAAAAGCGATTGCCTGCGCTTCTTTTTCGGGATAAACTGTAATGCCTTTTAGTATATATTGATATAACTGACGTGCCGAAGTCATTTTCTGGTGTTTTTTATTCCAATGTCGGAAAGTTAGCAAATAATAGGAACTCACGAAAGTTGAGTTTAAAAGGAGGTTTGTATTTTTGCCGCATGGACGCAGATATTCAATGGATGAGACGGGCTTTGCAGCTTGCCGGCAACGGTCGGGGAAGTGTAAGTCCTAACCCGATGGTGGGGTGCGTGATCGTCCATAAAGGCGAAATCATAGGAGAGGGCTGGCACCGGCAGTATGGCGGTCCGCACGCGGAAGTTTGGGCTGTTAAGGATGCCGAATTAAAAGGAAATGCGCATTTGCTGCCGGCATCCACTGCCTATGTTACATTGGAACCTTGCTCACATACGGGCAAGACGCCTCCCTGCGCGGATCTGATCATTAGTAAGCAACTCAAAAAAGTGGTCATTTGCAACAATGATCCCAACCCACTGGTGTCAGGAAGAGGCATTTCGCGTATGCTGGACGCTGGGATTGAGGTTGAAATCGGCGTGCTGGCGTCGGAAGGTTTGGCGCTTAACAAGCGGTTTTTCACTGCTATGGAGCTGAAAAGGCCTTATGTAATTCTGAAATGGGCCGAAACGGCGGACGGATTTCTGGGACCGGAAACGGGCGGGCCGCTGCGGATCAGCGGAACGCTTTCAAACATGCGCGTGCATCAATGGCGGACGGAGGAAGACGCAATTTTGGTTGGTTACAAAACCGCATTAATTGACAATCCCAGGCTGAATGTGCGCAATTGGGAAGGCCGTGATCCGGTGCGCGTTGTCCTGGACAGACATTTGCAGCTTCCGCAGACATTGAATTTATTCAGCAAAATACAGCCGACCATTGTTGTTAATTATTTGCAGGAGAGCAGCTTGCCGGATTCGCCAGAGCGTTATTCGTCCAGTTTGAATATCAGTTATTTAAAAGTTAACCCGGGTGCAGACGAGATCGGACAAATGCTCACAAGCCTGTTAGCCCGTAAAATCCAGTCCGTTTTTGTTGAAGGCGGTGCCGCAGTGATCAATGCGTTTTTGCAGACCGGCTTATGGGACGAGATCCGTCGTTGCCAGGGACCGGCGGTTATTGGTAATGGTGTAAAAGCCCCTGTTGCAACCGGCATTCTTACATCGTCCGAAAAAGTAGAGAACGATCTCTGGACCTATTATTCCCGCATTTAAACACTCCATAAGTTTTCTTCCTGCGTCCAGATCTCCCAGGCTTTTTCTGCTTGCAGTTCAAGCATTTTCAGGCCATTCTGAACAGCTGCGCCCTTTTCAGCTCCTTTTTTCAGGAACAATGTTTCCGCAGGATTGTAGACCAGGTCGTACAGATAATGCTTTTTGGTAACGAACTGGTAAGGAATATTAGGGCACTCCTCAATTTTGGGATACATGCCCAGCGGCGTTGTATTGATGATCAGTAAAAATGAATTCATGACTTCTTCCGTCAATTCCTCATACATGATGGAGTCATCACTTTTCTGGCGGGAAACCAGCTTATAATCCATATGCATATCCTGCAAAGCAACCTGGACCGCTTTGGCAGCGCCGCCATTTCCTAGCACCAATGCACTGAAATTGCTGCACTTTTCGCCCCGCTTGTCCATCCATTCTTCCAGCGACTGGCGGAAGCCATAATAGTCTGTATTGAATCCTTTTGTGCTGCCGTCGGCATATATTTTGATGGTATTAACCGCTCCGATACGCTCCGCAGAAGCATCGTCCAGATCATCCAGATAGGATATTACCTCTGTTTTAAAGGGAATAGTCACATTCAAACCTTTCAGATCCGTCTTCTTTTTTAATAAAGCCGGCAATCCTTCCAGTGAGCTCATTTCAAACAGTTCGTAGCTGCTTTCCCTGATTTTCTCACGGAGAAACTTGTCGGTGAAATAGCGCTTTGAAAAAGAGTGGGTCAGGGGAAATCCGATCAGGCCGTATAGGTTCATAGAGTCTGTGCGCGCTGCTGGCAACGCAAAAGTAACGTGGAAAATAAATTGCGAAGTTAACCCAGTGGTCAGGCAAATACAAAATTAATGTTACCTGCAAAATGTGAGCTGAGGATTCACAAAAAATAAGACGCTCAAATAGGGTCGATTGAAGGAGTTATTAATCTAAATATCAATTAGTTGACTTATGGTATTGGTAACTAGTTAAACAATGCTAGAATTAATTTGTAAATCGAGCATATTTACACTAGAATTACCTGTCGTACTTATTATTAAAATGTTATGGAATGGAAGAAACTTTACCACACACTATCGTTTTTCGCACTAACCTCCCTATCAGTTACCGCCCAGAACGGCAAGGATTTTAAGGTCCTTTTAAACAGCGGGTCATTCACTCCCGAAAAAAATATCAGCGCCAGCAAGCAAGGTGCCAATCTCAGAACAGCGGCAGACGGTTCGCGTACTTTCGTTGTGATCCAGTTTGAATCCATCCCGAACAATGCGGAGCGGGATGAGCTCAAAGAGCAGGGCGTTGAGTTGCTGGATTACATTCCGAACAATGCTTACACGGCAACAGTCGCCGGCAATTCGGATAAAAGTGCGTTGGCCCGGATGCACGGACGGGCTATTTTTGAATTAACTCCTGAACAAAAAATGCAGCCGGGACTTGCCAAAGGTCAGCTTCCTGTTCATGCAGTCAAGTTGCCGGGCACGGTAGACGTCTGGATTAATTATCCCCGATCTTTTACTTACCAGGAAATTAACACCCAGTTGAAGGCAAAGGGTTTTGAGATTATTTCGGATCAATATAAAGATTATCAGGTTGTTGCATTGCGCATTGCGGATAACCGCATTAAGGAGCTTGCCGGGCAGCCATTTGTCCAGTATGTGCAAGCCGCACCAGCGCAGGATAAAGCATTTAACAACCGGAGCCTTGTAAATGGGCGTGCCGGTTTGCTGCATTCAACATTACCCAATGGACGTAAGCTGACAGGAAAGGGTGTTGTCCTTGGGCATGGCGATGATGCCAATCCTATGCTGCACATTGATTTCAATAACCGCATTATTAACCGGGCTGCCATTGAAGCCGGGCAGCATGGCATGCATACCATGGGGACCATGGCCGGGGCAGGCATTATGAACGAGCTTTATGCAGGTTATGCGCCCAAAGCGACCATTGTTTCACAAAGTTTTTCCAATATCATTGCCTATTCTCCTCAGTATGTGAATGATTTCGGGATGGTTGTGACCAATAACTCTTACGGTGGCGAGATAAACAACTGCGAAACATATGGCATTTACGATCTCTATTCACGCATTCTGGACGAACAGGCATTTCAATTGCCCAATCTCCAACACGTTTTTTCGGCGGGTAACAGCGGTGGAGGCACCTGTTCTCCGTATCCACTGGGTTTTGGCAATGTAATCAGCGGTTATCAGACTGCCAAAAACGTGATCAGTGTAGGCAATACGACCGATGGAGGAGCGATCGCAAGCAATTCAAGCGTCGGGCCCGTGCGTGACGGGCGCATCAAGCCGGAAATTGTGGCATTAGGCTCATCGGTCCGGTCGACGATTCCCACTAACCTTTATACCAATGGAAGTGGAACGAGTATGTCGAGCCCGGCGATTTCGGGTGGTCTGGCGTTGCTTTACGAGCGGTTTCGTCAGGTCAACGGCGGCGCCAATCCTAAAAATGCATTGATGAAAGCGCTGATCTGCAATGGCGCAACTGACAGAGGAAATGAAGGCCCGGATTATAAGTTTGGCTTTGGCTGGATGGATCTTTCACGGTCTGTGAAAATGCTGGAAGATAAAAACTACGTAAGCGGGTCGGTTGAACATCAGCAAACATTAACGCATAACATTCAGGTTCCGGCAGGAACGGCGCAGTTGAAAGTAATGCTGTATTATAATGATCCGGCAGCAGCAGTGCTCTCCACACAGAATCTGGTCAACGACCTGGATTTGAAAGTATTAGATCCATCGAACAATCCGACACTTCCCAGGCTGCTCGATCCTACGCCGTCGAAAGTAAATGCGACAGCCACGACCGGCGCGGACCGTATCAATAATGTGGAGCAGGTTACCATCAATAATCCTGCTGCGGGGAATTACACAATCTCGGTCAATGGCCACGCCGTTCCGCAGAACCCTTCCCAGGAGTATTTCGTCGTTTATGATTTCATTCCTGCCGCAGCCACCATCACTTACCCGCTTGGTAATGAACGATTGAAAGATGGGGATGCCTTGATCATCAGCTGGAATGCTCCTACGGATCTGCAGAGCACTTATACAGTTCAGTTTTCAACCAATAATGGTGGCTCATGGACAAATATTGCCGCGAACCTGGCTGCTGCAATAAGGCAGACAACCTGGACCATCCCGGCCGGGACGACCACGGATCAAGCGAAAATCAAGGTCATTCACAAGAAGAATAACAATGTGGTTGGCGAAAGCAGCAGCGAAGCCTTTACCATTGTCGGCATCCCGGCCCTGACTTTATCCAACCTGCAATGTGAGGGTTACATCTCCCTTGACTGGGCCGCCGTCCCGGGCGCAACGGACTATGAAATAATGCTTTTGAAAGGCGAAGAGATGATGCCTGTGGGCACCACGACGCAAAACAAGTATGTGCTGAGCGGCATGTTGAAAGATTCTACTTATACCATGTCGGTCCGGGCGCGCATCAACGGGCATCCGGGCAGAAGAGGGCTTGCCATTTCGAGAAGGCCGGACAGCGGGACCTGTGCCGGTACCATTTCCGACAATGATTTAAAAATTGAATCCATACTGACACCAGCTGGTTCCGGCCGAAAAAACACCTCTTCGGAGCTTGGTAATGCGATTTTTGTCAAGATCAGGATCAAAAACCTGGATGATGTGGACTTCAACGGGCCTGTTGAGGTAGGTTATGTTCTGGATGGGCAAGCCATCCCGCCGCAGACTATATCGCCTTTTATCGAAAAAGGGAAAACATATGACCATACATTCAGCGTCGGCGCTGATATGAGCCAGGTGCGTGATTATAATTTGCAGGTTTTTATCCACAGTCAGCCTGATCTGATTTCAGCCAACGACACCCTTACCAAAAGTTTCAGGCAGCTGCCCAATGACCAGATCGCTCTGCCTTTTTTGGATGACATTGAAAACCTGCCTATTCAGACCTGGGTGAAAAGTCAGACGGGGCTCATCGGTGACGGCAGATATGATTTCAGCTCTTCCACTACGGCCGGACGTTTGAGGACGTTTCTGAACACCGGCATGGCCGCCTCGGGCCAAAGGGCGTTGACGCTCGACGCGAACCGTTATTTTTCAGCAGGAAACATCAGCTATCTGGACGGAACATTCAATATGGCCGCTTTTGATGTAGAAGATGTGGATGTAAGGTTGAATTTTAAATACAAAAATCATGGACAAAAGACCAATGCCAACAACCGCGTCTGGATCCGTGGAGCAGACACCGATCCCTGGATTGAAGCTTATGACCTGTTTGCAAATCAAAATTCTGCTCAGGACGGCTATAAAATGCCGCAGGGAATCGAGCTCAGCAAACTGTTGGCTTTGAATAACAAAAATTTCTCATCCAGTTTTCAGGTCCGCTGGGGCCAGTGGGGCAAGATTATCGCCGCCGATTACATGACCGGGGCGGGTTATTCATTTGATGACATTATGCTTTATGTGGTTAGGGATGACATTCAAACATTGGCCGTGACGCAGCCGGCAGCCGAAAATTGCGGTTTAGGCAATGCTGAACCTGTTATAGCACAAATTCGCAACAGCTCAGCGAGGACCATTACCAACATTCCGGTTTATCTGCAACTGAACGATGGTTCCATTATCACCGACACCATTGCTTCGCTGGCCAAGCGGACGACAATCGATTATACATTCAATGACAAAGTGGATTTGTCAGCTTACGGCTGGCATGTGATAAAGGTTTGGGCTGGTTTGGATACGGATAGTTACCGGTTGAATGATACGCTGACGGTAAAAATCCATAACGCGCCGGTGATCAGCGCTTATCCTTATCTCGAAAACTTTGAAAGCAATGACGGCCATTGGTATACCAAAGGAACAAACAGCTCCTGGCAGCACGGAAAGCCCGTTTCTACGCAAATAAATACCGCTCCCAGCGGGAAGAATATTTGGAAAACCAATCTTGCAGGCACAAACAACGACCGGGAAGAATCTTATCTGATATCACCCTGCTTCAATGTTACCGGGCTGAATGCACCCACATTGAGTTTCAGCGTAGCACTCGATATGGAAGTTTGTGACCCCGTGCCGTGCGACATTGCCTACCTGGAATATTCGGGTGATGGCGGCGCATGGACGAGGCTGGGGATTCAGGGGCAGGGCACAAGTTGGTACAACAAAACATACTCCGGAAAAGGGTCCTGGAGCATCCAGGATTTTGTAAGATGGCACGTGGCTACTATTCCGTTGCCCACGGGGTTTGCCAGTTTGAAGATACGCTTTGTTTTCAGTGCCGATAATTTCAATAACAGGGAAGGCATCGCTTTGGACGACATCCATATTTATGACCAGGCCAATGGGATTTATGACGAAGCAAGCACGGGTTCACCCATTACGCAAAATGTTCCTGCCTCCAATAATTGGGTGCATTTTCTGAAAAACAATAAGCTTGTGGCGTCGGTTAATGCCAATGGGCAAAATATCGGCAATACGGATGTGCAGGCTTATGTCAACACTTCGGGCGTCAGACAGGCTAACAGTAATTATTATCTGGATAAAAATTTTACAATCAAACCGCAAAATTCCTATCTGGCCGATTCGGCCGTGGTAAGGCTTTATTTCCTGGAAAGTGAGGCGCTGGCCTTGGTAAATGCAACGGGCTGTAACACTTGTGACAAGCCGGCCAATGCTTATGAGCTGGGAATTTCGCAATTTAAGAGCACGGACCTATCGAAAGAGGATGGTAACATTGATAACAGTTTGGGTATCGGATGGACTTTTCACCCATCGGCCAATGTTAAGAAAGTGCCTTATGACAGAGGTTATTATGCTGAGTTGAAGGTAAAAACATTCTCTGAATTCTGGCTTGCCAAAAACTTCATCGGTTCCGGTGAAGCGTTGCCTGTTTCGCTGATCAGCTTCTCGGCCAGGAAAAAAGATGCCGATGGTGATAAATCGGTTTTGCTCGAATGGCAGACTACTTCCGAAGAAAACTTTGACCATTTCGAGATTGAAGTAGCAGCTGGAAATGACGCCTACCGCCAGAATCAATTCGTGAAATTGGGTGAAATGATATCCCGAGGCGGTCTGAACGTGACACAGGGTTATGCATTTACGGACAAGCGTTCATCGCAAACGGGTGTGCTTTATTATCGGTTAAAAATGTTGGACACGGATAAAAGTTACCGGTATTCGAGCGTTAAACCTGTGTTTTTTGATGATAAACCATCCTGGCAGGTTTATCCAAATCCTTCCACAGGCATGTTTTATGTCACTTATCAGGCCAATACGGGTGCGGAGGTGACCGTGAATGTATATGACAACGGCGGCCGTATATACCAAAGCTCAAAATCGGCAGCAACGGGTTTTGTCCAAAAGCATAAAATGGACCTTACCGGCGCGGAATATGGTTCCGGGACTTATTTACTGGAAGTGGTGAGTGGAAAGGAAAAGCAGGTCTTTCATGTTTTGAAGCATTAAAGCGGTTAAATTTGCGCAAAAGTGTTTTTCTTAATGATTGCCATGCATAAAATAATACTGATATTTTGTCTTTTAACTTGTTCCCACGTGTATTCTCAAACAGGAAGCCGGCTCCCCAAAACATTAATTCTGGATACGGACATTGGCCCGGATTATGACGATGTGGGCGCCATGGCGGTCATGCATGCCTTGGCAGACAAGGGGGAAGTAAGGCCTTTGGCGGTGATCGCTTCCAATAAAAATGAATATGTAGTGCCTACGATCGACCTGATCAACACATATTTCGGACGACCCGAGCTGCCAACAGGAGCGCCGAAAGGAGCGGGAGCGCCAGCCTTTGGCGCTACGCAAAAATGGCCCGAAATGCTGGTCGAAAAGTATCCGCACAAGATCAAAAATACCGCCGACGCAGAAGATGCGGTAACGGTTTATCGTAAAATTTTAGCCAAACAACCGGATCAGAGCGTCACTATCGTCACTATTGGTTTTTTAACAAACCTGGCAAATCTGCTTGATTCGAAACCTGATGCACATTCTCCCTTGTCGGGGCTGGGCCTGGTGAAGAAGAAAGTAAGCGGCCTTGTGAGCATGGCCGGTAAATTTCCGGCAGGACGTGAATACAATGTATATGCAGACTCACTCGCCTCTCAGAAGGTTTTCACGGAATGGCCCACGGAAATCATTTTCAGCGGTTTTGAAATAGGGCAGGAGATCCGGACCGGTGTGCATGTGATTGCAAATGAAAGATTAAAAGGCCCCGTTAAAGATGCTTACCAAATGGCCATGTCCAAAAGCAAGGAGGATGCCAATGGCCGCCAGAGCTGGGACCAGACTGCAGTGCTCGTCGGCGTACGTGGTGTACAGCCTTATTTTGGACTAAAACGTGGGAAAATCGTCATTACAGACGGGAATAACACCTGGCAGGACGACCCCATGGGCCCGCACGCTTACCTCACACCCGGCATGCCAACTGCCCAGCTCACTGCATTGATCGAAGGATTAATGATGTGGGAAGGTAAAAAATAAGGTTCGTTGGCGGACCAGGATCATTGCGGCAATTGCTGAAAGAAATACTAGTATATTTTCCTAAGTTATCAGTAATATTAATGCTGTAATCCGGCTTGCCTGCATAGCAACCGTTAAACTCATAAAATCTTTGTATTTCTGACCCAATGAAGAGAATATTCCTTTATCAGCTTGTTGCATTATGTTTTCTTGTTCTGGCCGGTTGCTCGCGCAGCGGTGACGTTACCAAAGAGCAGGCGCAAAAAATCGGTATTTCGTGGAAGCTCATTACCAATTTTATAGAGCCAGCGCATAGTTTCGATGCCAAATTCACCCTTAGAAATGGCAGCGATTTTACCCTCGACGGCACCAACTGGGCATTGTTTTTCAATATGTCGCCTCGGCCGATCCAGCGCAATAAAACACCGCAGCCGGCTATCATTGAGCATTTGAATGGGGATTGGTACAAAATGGTGCCGGGTAAGGATTTCAAGCTTGCCCCGGGTGACTCTATCATTGTAAATTATACCGGAACAGAAGGCGTCATTAAGGAAACGGATGCGCCGATGGGCTTGTATTTTGTTTTTTATGACAAAGAAGGCAAAGAGAAGGAGATCGTGCAGGTTGCAGATTTCAAGGTTGAACCATTTGTTGCCAAAGAGCAGATCCTGAGAGGAAAAGATGATCTTGTGCCGCTTCCAACGGCGGAGCAGCGTTATAAAGACAATCTCAAATTCACTAAGCTTGGCGCAGAGCAGCTTTTGAAGATCATTCCGTCTCCGGTAAAAATGAGTGCCGGCACGGAGACATTTACATTAGATAGTAAGGCCAATGTATTCTACCAGAAAGGTCTTGAAAAGGAAGCCAAATATCTGATTGAAAAACTAAAAACAGTTACCGGAACAGATTTCCCGATCCGCGAGGGACTGCCGACCACAACGGCGGCCGAGGCTCCGTCTATTGTTTTGAACACAGGAACTGTATCTGTAAACGGCATTGCGAAGGAAGCGTATAAGCTAGGCGTTAATGCAAGCGGGGTGAATATTACGGGCAGTGATGCGGCAGGCGTTTTCTATGGCATTCAAAGTCTTTTACAGCTTGTACCAACGGAATCTTACCAAAAACCGGCTCCATCTATATTGTTAGGGCATATTCAGGTTGAGGATGCACCACGTTTTCATTTCAGGAGCATGCATTTGGACGTGGGCAGGAATTTCCAGACAAAAGAATCTATAAAGCGCGTGCTGGATCTCCTGGCGTCATATAAAGTCAATCACTTTTTGTTTTATACCACCGAGGATGAAGGCTGGCGCGTTGAAATCGATGGGTTACCCGAACTTACGAAGGTAGGCGCGCACCGTGCGCATATGTCAGGAATCAGCGCTCCTGCATTACATCCAAGTTACGGATCAGGGCCGGTGGCAAATGATGAGGGTAAATATGGAAGTGGTTATTACACCCGTGCCGATTTTATTGAAATACTTAAATATGCAAACGACAGGCACATTAAGGTTATCCCGGAAGTGAATTTCCCTGGCCACGCACTGGCAGCGATCAAGTCAATGGAAGCGCGCTATGAACGCTTGATGAAGGAAGGAAAAGAGAAAGAAGCGAACGAATACCGGTTGATTGACCCGGAAGACAAGTCCGTTTACCTTTCGGCGCAGGCTTATAAGAACAATACTGTAAGTGTAGCCCGGGAATCCACTTATCATTTCTTTGAAAAGGTGGTGGATGAATTTGCCAAAATGTACAAAGAGGCAGGTTTGACGATGGATACTTTCCATACGGGCGGAGATGAGGTGGCCGAAGGCGCCTGGACCAAGTCGCCTATGGCCATTAAATTAAAGGCTGAAAATCCGGAGATCAAAGAATTCCGCGACCTACAAACTTACTTTTTCAGAAAACTGCTGCCAAGACTGGAAAAGCGCAATCTCAAAGTGCATGGCTGGGAGGAAGTTGCCCTTACCAAAACCAATGCAGGCATTTACAATGCTAACCCTGAATTCGTGGGCCATCCTGTGGTTCCTTATGTTTGGAACAATGTATATGATGTGGATTTGGGTAACCGCCTCGCCAATGCCGGATATCAGGTTGTACTTTGCAATGTGACGAATTTTTACTTCGATATGTCTTACAACAACGACCCGAAAGAGCCAGGCTTGTATTGGGGAGGATTTGTGGATACGCGCGATAACTGGGCATTTGCACCATTCAATATGTTCCGCACAACGGAGCAGACGGCTTTGGGCAAGCCTATGAAAGAGGAATTCGTAGGTAAGCAGCAGCTGAAACCGGAGGCGCGGAAAAATATCATCGGAATAGAAGCGCAGCTTTGGTGCGAGACGGTGAAAGGCCGTGATATGATGGAATACTCTATTTTACCAAAATTGATGGGTTTTGCAGAAAGCGCCTGGGCAGCGGAACGCAAGTGGGAG
This sequence comes from Dyadobacter sp. CY327, assembly GCF_021390415.1. Classification (NCBI taxonomy): domain Bacteria; kingdom Pseudomonadati; phylum Bacteroidota; class Cytophagia; order Cytophagales; family Spirosomataceae; genus Dyadobacter; species Dyadobacter sp. CY327. Next base: position 692,771 of record NZ_JAJUXJ010000001.1, read on the forward strand.
AATGTGGCCGACGACGCAGCGCGGAAAAAAATGATCGATGAAGGCTGGAATGTTTTTGCCAACAGCATTGCGCAGCGGCACATGCCAAGAATGAGTTTTGTGAACGGAGGTTATAATTACAGGCTTCCTATGCCGGGCGCTGTGGTGGAAGGCGGCATGCTGAAAGCCAATGTGGAACTTCCCGGACTTGCTATACGCTACACCACGGACGGTTCGGAGCCAACTGCAAAATCGCCGGTTTACGAAGCGCCGGTAAAAGCTGCCGGAACGATCAAGCTGAAAAGCTTTGATATGGCTGGTAGAGCGAGCCGCACGAGCGTAGTTGCCGCCCAGTAAGCACGTCACAAATAGTGGATAGTAAGCCCGAACCCTCATGCAAAGGAATATTTTTATTGTTATCCTGATCCTGCTGATATTTTTTGTCATCTCTTTTTTGACCAATATCCTGGGACCCATTATTCCGGATATCGTCAAAAGTTTCAGCCTGAGCATTGGCCTTGCGGGATTTCTTCCTTTTGCGTTTTTTGTCGCCTATGGGGTCATGTCAATCCCGGCGGGCCTGATGGTTGAGAAATACGGAGAAAAGCCAGTGTTACTGCTGGCTTTTTTTCTTGCTTTTTTAGGAGCGCTGCTATTTGCCATTATTCCAAGCTTTGCCATTGCACTAGGCTCTCTTTTTCTGATCGGGATTGGCATGGCCATGCTGCAAGTTGTCATTAACCCCTTGTTGCGGGTTGCAGGCGGTGAAGAGAAATTTGCATTCTTTTCGGTTCTGGCGCAGCTTTTCTTCGGCGGGGCATCATTCCTGAGCCCCATGCTTTACAGCTATCTGGTGCTCAATGTGCATTCAGGCAATTCCGGGTTTTTAATTGATACATTAAATAATCTTGTCCCTGAAAACCTGAAATGGGTTTCCCTGTATTGGGTTTTTGCCGTTATAGCATTGTTAATGGTGGTGGTGATTTCGTTGGTGAAATTTCCCAAAGTGGACCTGCTGGAAGACGAGCGTATGGATGTGGGACATTCATTTAAAGAACTGGTGGCGAACAAATCAGTCTGGCTGTTCTTTTTGGGCATTTTTGCGTATGTAGGAACCGAGCAGGGCATTGCCAACTGGATCTCTCAATTTTTACAAACCTATCACAATGTTGATCCCGCCACTAACGGCGCGGCGGTGATTTCCTATTTCTGGGGATTGCTTACCATCGGGTGTTTTCTGGGATTGATTTTATTAAAAATATTCGATAGCCGTAAAGTGCTCGTTTTCTTCACTTCCGGGGCTATTTTATCATTGGCTTTCGCATTATTTGGTTCAAAAGCGGTTGCTATGAATGCATTTCCTATCACCGGTTTCTTTGCCTCGGTCATGTATTCGGTGATTTTCTCGCTTGCGATGAATTCCGTTCCGAGGCATCATGGAACGTTCTCGGGCATTTTATGTGCCGGCATTGCGGGCGGGGCGGTTGTGCCTTTAATCGTTGGGGGGCTGGGGGAGTTGTTTGGATTACAAATGGCGATGCTATTCCTTTTTGTGCCGCTGGCTTACATTTTCAGCATTGGCATCTGGGCCAAACCACTCGTTAATAATGATACGATTTCGAGCATTAAGGACATCTTCTGATCATGCCTGATGTATAAAATAATCCTTCTCCTTGACTTCGCCGAAGAATACAGCAAGAGCCTGATGAAGGGGATCAACACGTATTCGAAGGAATTCGGGCCCTGGATCTTTTGCCGGATGCCTCTTTTCCATAGGGAAACAGTGGGGATCGACGGGATTTTGAAATGGGCGCTGGAATGGAAAGCCGATGGCATCGTGGGACAGCTTTACAATAAGGACATTGAAAAAATAGTGCAGGCGGGGATTCCCGTTATAGCGCAGGATTTCAAAGAGCGTTTTGCCGAAATTCCCAACATTACCGGTGGCTATCACGAAGCCGGGCAACTCGGCGCCGATTATTTTCTCAAAAAGGGTTTTACAAATTTCGCTTTTTACGGATTCAACGACATTGTGTGGTCGAGAGAGAGGGCTGAGGGATTTGAGGAGAGGTTGAAAAAGCGCGGGCATGAGGTTCATTATTTTGAGCACAAAAAGGCGCGTTCCACAGAGCTTTGGTATTATAAGCCCAGCTCGCTGAGCCGCTGGCTGAAATCGCTGCCGAAGCCCATCGGCCTCATGACCTGCGACGATAACCAGGGGCAGCACATTACCGAGGCCTGTCGGCAATTGGGAATCCGCATTCCCGAAGAAGTTGCTGTTTTGGGTGTGGATAATGACGAAATGATCTGCGATTTATCAGATCCGCCACTGTCAAGCATTGCATTGGATGCAGAAAAAGGCGGTTACGACGCCGCCAAATTGCTCGATCACATGATCAAGCATGGCACGGCCCATTATTATGACATCATTGTAAAGCCGGTTCAGGTTATTACGAGGCATTCCACGGATATTTATGCTACCAATGATGACCATATCGCGTCGTCATTAAAATACATCCATCAGAACATTGATAAAAACCTGCACGTAGATGAGGTTGTCAAGCAGGTCCCGTTGTCCCGCCGTGCGCTGGAAAAGCGCTTTCTTGAAATTACCGGTTATCCCATTTACAAATACATTTTCAACCTGCGCATTGAGAAATTTACCCAAAAACTGCTCGATACGGATATGTCGGTGTTTGAAATTGCGCTGGATATGGGGCTTACAGACAGCAAAAATATAGCCCGCCAATTCAGGCAGGCTAAGGGGTGTAGTCCAAGTGTTTATCGTAACAGGTACGTTGCAGGCAAATAGCTTACCAGATCACAATCCGGGCTGAATCGGGCAGGATCATTTTGCTATTTGGTGCGCAGTTCCATGCAGCTTCAAATTCTTTTAAATGCGGCATAGGGCCATTGATACGATCTTTTGCGGGTGAATGCGGGTCGGTTTGCACCTGGTTTCGCAATGCTTCGTTGGTCGTGTTCATATGCCAAACCTGCGCCCAGCCCAGGAAGAAGCGTTGTTTCCAGTTGAAACCGTCGATAGGAGCGGGCTCCGCTTTGCCTTTCAGGGATTTTTCCAATGCATAGTAAGCCAATGTTAATCCACCGAGGTCGGCAACATTCTCGCCGATCGTTAAAGCACCGTTGATTTTAAATCCGGGTAATGCTTCAATGCCGCTGAAATAGTCGATGTATTTTTTTGTCAGCTTGTCAAAGTTAGCCCTATCAGAAGGTGTCCACCAGTTTTTAAGATTTCCCTCATCGTCAAACTGCGATCCCTGATCGTCGAAACCGTGCGTGAATTCGTGACCGATAACGGCAATGATGCCGCCGTAGTTAATGGCATCGTCGGCATCGCGGTTGTAAAATGGCGGCTGCAAAATCCCGGCAGGGAACACGATTTCGTTATTGAGCGGATTGTAATAGGCATTCACTGTTTGCGGCGTCATCAGCCATTCGGCCTTATCCACCGGCTTTCCTATTTTGTCGATCTCCTCCTTATGCGCGTAAAGCGACGCTGCAATCACATTTTCAAAAAGCTTATCTTTTACCACATCAATGGACGAGTAATCCTTCCATTTATCGGGATAGCCGATTTTGTAGGTGAATGCTTTCAATTTTTTGTGGGCCTTCGCCTTGGTAGAATCGCCCATCCAGGAAAGTTTGTCGATACGCTCGCCGTACACCGTGCGGACGTTTTCGATCATTTCCGAAACCTTCTTCTTATCTTCCTCCGGGAAGTATTTTTTAGAGAACAATTTTCCCAAAGGCATTCCTAACAGGCCATCCGTTGAACGGATAGCGCGTTCCACTCTTGCTTTCTGCTGCTTTGTGCCGCGCATAACGGTGCTGAAAAAGCGGAAATTCTCCTGGTCAAAGCTTTTGGGGAGATATCCCGCGAACCGTGACAGAAGCTGCCATTTGGTATAAAGCTTTAATGTGGCAATCGGCGTGGCTTTGAGCAGTTTGTTTACGTTTTCCAGGTAAGCTTTGTTCTGGACAACAATGCTGTCCGTCTTGATGTCTTGCTTGCCGGCAAATGTTTCGACATCAAAATCTGGAACGAGTGCCTGGAAACCTTTGAAGGACATCTTGTTATATGTCTTCACGGGATCACGCAGCTCAACATTTGTTAATTGAAGCTTCGCCAGTTTCGTCTCAAAATCCAGGATCGTTTGCCCTGGTTTAGGATCCGCAAATGCTCCCAGCGAGAACATTTTATCCACATGTTTCACAAACTCCTCGCGTACTTTCACTGTGCTCGAATCTGTCCGTTCGTAGTAACTTCTCTCGCCCAGGCTCAGGCCGTCCTGCCCTTGATACAGGACATTGATTTTACTGTTTTTCAGATCCGCATCCACGCCTAAGCCCACAACCGAAGAAACACCAACCTTTTGCAATTCTCCCGAAACCGACGAAAGGTCTTTAAGGGACTGCACGCCATTTATTTTATCCAAATACGGCTTTAATGGTGTTATAGCACGTTTTTCAATGGTGACGGTGTCCAGATAGGATTGGTAATAATCCGCAATTTGCTGTTCCTCGCTTCCTTTCTTGCGATCTTCGAGCTTGACAATTTCGTTTATAATGCCTCTTAACCTTACCTCTTTGTTTTCCTTATCCAACACATTGAAAGCGCCCCAGCGGCTTTCTGTTCCGGGAATCGGGTTCGCTTTTTTCCAGCCGCCATTAACATAAGTGTCAAAATCATCGCAAGCTTTCACCATCGAATCAAGCGAGCTGATATCAAAACCAGGCACTTTTTCACGGGTCGATTCCTGATCATTCTCTTTTTTGCAGGCCGTCATCGCAAGCGAGAATGCCAGTGCCGAATAACATAAATTGGCTAATTTCATTTGTAGTGTATTGAATGTTAATTTTTTGATTACGAGATTCCGCCCATCCAGCCTTTGATAGGCTTCCAGAAAATAAGCAGGATAAAGCCGAATACGGTTGTAATAATAGCGACCTGGTTGAACAAGGCAGGCATTTGCATAATGTTTTCTTCATCAAACCCTCCGGCGAAGATCCCGGCAATGAGGTTACCCAGCGACGCGCCCACGAACCAGATGCCCATTAGCTGGCTTACATATCGCTTGGGGGCCAGTTTCGTATAAGAGCTCAGTCCGACCGGGCTTACGCACAATTCTCCGATCGTGTGCAGGAAGTAAGTCAATGTGAGGAACAAAGGAGATGCGAGCTGGCCGGTTACCGCAATGTTGGAAGCGGCCACCATTACAAAGAAGCTCAAACCCAACAAGATCAATCCAGCCGCAAATTTGACGGGAATGGATGGGTTAAGGTTCTTTGATGACAGATATATCCACAGACTTGCCAGGACAGGCGCGAAAAGAAGCACGAAAGTAGGCTGGAAGTTCTGGAACCAGCTGGACGGCACTTCCCATCCGCCAATAACACGCTGGGTATGACGCTCGGCAAAGATCTGAAGCGATGTTCCGGCCTGTTCGTAACCCGCCCAAAAAAGCGCTATGGCCAGGAACAGGATAATTAACACCACAACGCGATACTGCTCTACGCGGGTAAGGCCTCCGGCAAATAATATAAAGAGGAAGTAGGAAGCAGAAATAATGACAATGATCACACCGGCACCTTTTGCCAGTCCTTGCGCGGTGGTCATATCCAGCACGCCGGAAGTTTGCAAGACGATCAACAGCACGACGAGTGCGCCAATGAAAAGGTAACCGAGCCTTTTGTTGGCTCCGTTTTGCGCATCGGATTCGGCCGTAGCGATCCTGGCCGGCGGCACATCACCCATTCCTTTTAAATAGCGGGCGCTTCCGTAGCGGAAAACGATCAATCCAAGAAGCATTCCAATGGCGGCTGCTCCAAAGCCCATATGCCAGCTTACCCGCTCTCCGAGATAACCTACAATGGCAATTCCAAGGAACGAGCCGAGGTTAATGCCCATATAAAAAATGGAGAATGCTGCATCACGCCGCGCACCGCCCTCGGGATAAAGCTCGCCTACGATCGAGCTGATGTTTGGTTTCAATAAGCCGGTTCCAACCGCCACTGTCGTGAGCCCTAAAAAGAATAGCGTACTGCCGCCTGGAATTGCCAGGATAATGTGGCCCAGCATGATCACGATCCCGCCATACCAAATGGCTTTTTTCTGCCCCAAAATATTATCTGCAAGCCACCCACCAGGCAGTGTCAGCAAGTATACAGATGCAGTATATAAGCCATAAATCGCGGCTGCTTCGCCTGCGTTCATGCCCATCCCGCCACGTACGGCGTCGAGGAGAAAAAGTAAGAGGATTGCACGCATCCCGTAGTAGCTGAACCGCTCCCACATTTCCGCGAAAAAAAGGACATATAAGCCTGTGGGGTGCTTTTGGGAAATCTGTGCAGACATAGAAGAGAAGTGTTTTATTTGGTTTAGCGGGCTGTTTTTTGAAAAAATGATAGCACAAGATATGAAATAACGATAAATATAAATAAACGGATAAAATAAATGCGGTAACCAGCCACATCGGGCCAGTTACCGCATTTACATAAAATTAGGTTGTTCAAATCCTTACTTCACTGAGAACGAGCCTTCTCCAATGGAGAAACCTTCTGAGTAAAGTTCGATCGTGTATTTTCCGGACGCAAATGACGCATCCCTGTCATAAAGAATACTTACGTCCTGGTTATTATTGGTATAAGATACATCCTTACTAATGGTATATCCTTGTTCCTGGCCATTATAGTCAAATACGCCGGATCCGGTTTTCGTATCCGAGATTGTTGCTCCTGATGGATCAATGATACGCAGATAGATGGTCTTGTTATCTGCCGCAGTCAATGGATTTTTTTCAAGAATGAAATCAACCCGGACCTTATCCACTCTTTTGGCTTTCACATTTTCGCCTTCTCTCACTTTTCCCTTGGACGAAACAGCATAAACCTTCACGTTCCGTGCGCGCAATGCTGCAGCCATTGTAACTTTGGATTCCAGCTCGGTGTTTTTGGAAACTACACCTGAAAGGGAATCACTGATGGCCTGTTTGGTCGTTTCCAGTGTTGTTTTCTCCTGAACCAATGTTTCGTTTTGGCTTATCAGCTGCTGATTCTCTTCTCTGAGCTGCGCAATTTCTTCGTCTTTTTTGTTCAGAAACGCTTCATACTCTTTCACTTTTTTGCCCATGGTAACATTGCCTTTACGCAATGCTATACGGTCATTTTCGAGGGCTGCTTTCACTTTCTGCAACTCCTCAATGTCGCCACCCAATCCCTGAACTTCCTGGATCCGTGCGTCGAGTTGTTTCGAAATAGAATCAAGCTTGATTTCTGCTGATGCGAGTTCGTTTACACGAGATTGCAAATCTGTTTCCTGCTTATTGGTGATATTGCGCTCATTGTAGTATAGATAACCAAATACTGCCGCAAGAATTGTCATAAGGATCAACCCGACCAATAGACCGGTATTATTCTTCCTTTCCATATAATTTTGTTTAGGTTAAATAAAATAATTAATGGATGATGTCAAAAAACTATGCCAATACTATACGTTATCGGATAAGCATTAAATGCAAAAAAGGAAGGCCTTATGCAAATTTGCATAAGGCCTTCCTTTTAAATATCAATTGCTTTATAACCAACTCGTAAATAGCGACTTAGTAGTCTCCTCCTGCGCCTCCGCCACCAAAGCTTCCCCCTCCGAATCCTCCAAAACCACCTCCGCCTCCGCCACCTCCGCCCCAGTTCCCGGAAAAGCTTCCTCCCCCGGAATGGGTAGTATATGGCCAAATGATCGGTCCGCCAAATCCGCCCAAACCGCCGCGTCCGCCTCTGCCGCCACCATTATTACGGTTTCGGAACATGAAGATCATAATCACGACAAATATGATTACGAAGATCAGCAATGGTGAGGATGATTCGTCGTCATTAGCCTGTTTGGGATCGGCTTTGTATTCGCCGGTCGCGTATTTGAAAATCATGTCCACGCCTTCATCCAAACCTTCATAAAACTGATTGTTTTTGAATTTGGGCGTGATCACCTGTGAAATGATCCTTTTGGCAATGGCATCGGGAATGGCACCTTCTAGACCATAACCAGTGCTAATGTATACTTTCCGGTCTGTGGGCGCCCATAGCAACACGATTCCGTTGTCTTTGTCTTTTTGTCCGACACCCCATTCCCGGCCGAGCTTCAGTGCATAATCGGCCAGTGGGTAATCGCCGGTTGTGGGCACAATAACGATCACAATCTGCGAGGAAGTGGAGTCATTGTAGGCGACGAGTTTCTGTTCCAGCTGTGCCTCTTCGCTTGCACTAAGCTGATTGGCAAGATCATTCACCAACCGCGGAGGATTGGGCCTTTTAGGTATATCCTGCGCTGCCACACGTAGGAATGTGAAGCAGATCAGACAAAAAATAATGAGGGCTTTCTTCATAGATCAGTGCCCGAACGAAATATCGTCCGGTAGTTCGTTGATGTCGCCAGATTGGTAGGGGAAATGCTTTTTCAATTGAAAACCGGCTTCTGCGATTCCTTTTGCAAGCCCTTCCGAATACTGCCCGTTTAAAAAATATTGCCGGAGAAGATCTTTTGTACTATTCCAGAAATCAGCGGTAACCTTCGCATCAATTCCTTTATCTCCTAAAACAGCGAACTTACGGTCTTCATATGCCAGGTAAAAAAGCACCCCGTTTTGTTCTGCTGTTTTATCAAGGTTCAGAAAAAGGAAGACTTCCTTGGCCCGCTCCATCACATCCGGATCAGGGCATTTCTTTTCGATATGCACCTTTACTTCGCCGGATGTTTGTTTTTCAGCTTGCTGAATTGCTTCAATGATAAGCTGCTGCTCCTTTTCATTAAAAAAGAGTGGATCTGTGGCCATGATGATCTGGTTTATTACTTAAGAACCAATGTGCTTTTTCTAAAATTGCACGGTTGGAGCTTTGTCCGAACCAGCTGCCGCTGTGAAATAACCCTTTTGAGAGAACCCGAAGATGCCCGCAAAAAGATTGTTAGGGAATGTGCGCACTTCCTGGTTGTAATCCTTCACAACCGTATTGAAATCGTTTCTGGCTACCGTGATGCGGTTTTCAGTGCCTTCCAACTGCGCCTGAAGATCAAGAAAGTTTTGATTTGCTTTTAGTTGCGGATATTGCTCAACCGTTACAAGCAGTCGGGACAGTGCTCCACTCAACTGATCTTGTGCGCCCTGGAATTTCGCGATGTTTTCCGGCGTAAGATCTCCTGCATTAATAGTAGTTTGTGTTGCCTTGCTACGCGCCTCGATTACGGCTGTTAATGTTCCTTTCTCGAAATCCGCGGCTCCCTTAACAGTGCTTACCAGGTTCGGAATAAGGTCCGCGCGACGCTGATACTGGCTTTCCACCTTCGCCCATGATTCTTTTACAACCTCGTCTTTACTTACCAGGCCATTATATTTACCGCAGCCAACGAATCCGAAAATAAGAATTACGACAATAACGGCAATGAGTCCTTTTGACATTTTATATTCAGTTTAGAGTTAATGAATTTACTTCAAAGTTGCCCAAAGCTAGCAAAATCCTTTAGAAAAACTACATGACCGGGTCGAGGTGGATTTTGTACACACTTATTACCGGATAATAGGTTTTTTCCACAATTTTGACCCTTTGGCATTAGTTTTCTCCTACACCAGCAATATTATTCCAGCGTCCCCAGTTGACGGAACCTTCATAATCCATGAGGTGACTTTCGAAATACATCGCCCCCCAGGTCCAGTTAACATTCAGCACATTCACCAGATAATCGGCGCATAGGGTGCGCTCGTCGGAGGTCAAGAAGCCGGTTTGTTTAAGCTTTTTCATCAATGTGTTTACTTGAGAATCAGCTGTCTGCCCGTTTGTCCAGGTTTCATATAATGCATTGTCATTTTGCCAGCGGCGGAGAAACTGGTGCTGTACACCGCTCGGCTTGAACATTCTCGGCCCAAAACGCAGCAAAGTCCAGTGGAAATAGTCGCGTGAAAGCAGGTTTTCGAGCATAGCAACATCTTCCGCGTTAGCTGGTTGCACTTTTTTTACCTGAGAGTAAATGTATCTGGCGGAAATGCAGCCCAACGAAAGCCAGTCCGACAGACGCGTATCGGTAAGCGGATCGACACTTTCGTAGCTCTTTCCTTCCTTTATATAGTCGGCCAGATATTTTTCTAAGACTGTTAATGCGACAGATTCACCTCCCAGGCTGATATTTTGTTCATCGGCATTTTCCATTTCATTGGGATCAACGCCTATTTGTGCCAGTATCGGGATGGGGCCGGCGTCATAATCAGACGGTAATGTTACTTTGCCGGGTTCCGGAAGCGGTTCTTTTACTTTTAGGGCATTTTCAATTCGCGTTGCGAAAGAAACGAAGTTGGCTGGAAGCTTTGCAATTGGGAACGGCAATGCCGTGGCATGCATCAGCGTATCCATCCAGAAGAGCTTAATGTCAATGTTAACCGTTTTGAGATTTTTGCTCAGGGAAGATTCGATGCGCGTTTCTTCGGGGGCGATTTCTTTGCTCGTATAAACATATTCGGCATTGTATTCTTCTGCAAGACGCGCGATGATCTTTTCGGGTTCGCCTATGCGTATCAAGAGATCGCCTCCCTTTTGTCTTAAACGGTTCCTAAGGTCGACGATGGACTGGATTAAAAATTGTCCCCGCATAGCGCCTGTTCGGCGGAAGCCTAATCTTGTCTTATCGAATTGCCGGGGATCGAAAACGTAAACGGGTACAATTTCATTTGCTGATGCGACAGCAGAAAAAAGTGCTTCATTGTCGCGTAAACGCAGGTCATTTCTAAACCAATAGATGATTCGCTGAGCCATTAATACTAACTAAATAATCTGAAAATCGAATTTTAAAAATACAAACATACAAAATTTGAACCTGGGCATAACCAAAGAAGCCCGGTCCAGGGCATTGCCGGGACCGGGCTTCTATAATATTTGCCAAATGTTAGTAACTCAGGATCGTGAATTCCGTTCTCCGGTTGCGCTGGTGTTCTTCCTCGGTTTTGGCATTCGGAATGATGAGTTCGCGCTCGCCATAACCTTTGGCAACCATCCGGTCGGCATCTATTCCCTTTGTATTGAGATAAGTCACGGCTGATTCTGCCCTGTTTTGTGAAAGCGTCATGTTATAGGCGTCCGTTGCACGCGCATCCGTATGAGAGCTCAGCTCGATTTTCATCGTAGGATTATCTTTCAGGATCTGCACAAGCTTATCCAGCTCAATGGCCGCATCCGGGCGAATGTTGTATTTGTTCAAATCGTAATAAATGTTCTCGAGAACAAATGTCTTGTTCAATTCCAGCTTATCGAGCTTAATTGTCACATTGAATGTGGTGTCGGTTAATTCTTTTGTCAGGAAGATTGGAGGGATCGAACGACCGTCCATCGAAAATGGCTCGCGTCTGCTGATATATCCTTTGCGCTGAACCAAAAGGCTGTACGACTTGCCTTCTTCAACAGGCTGTTTGCCAAATTTTCCTTCTGAATTGGAAGGCAATTGCGCAATTTCAGTATCAGAGGTGTCTGGCAGAATGCGAATGACTGCAGAATCGATCGGCGTCGATGTTCCGTTGGCGATCACATTTCCAGCCAGGAAGTATCTTACAACCTTTGGCTTGCCATTGATGTATTTCGGGTTATTAGGATTTGAAGGATCGTTCGGATCGTTGTTTTTAGCCACCGTAGTGCTATCCTCTTCTTCCGGGCCGGAGAAATAATAAATGTCGTCGTCTCCTTTGCCACCCTCGCGGTTGGACGAGAAGAAACCTTTGTTCAAGTCTTTATAAAACACAAGCCCAAAATCATCTTGAGGACTATTAAAGGGCAAACCTAAATTTTCAATCGAAATAACGCCCTGCGTGCGCGTCGCTGAGAAAAGATCCAGCTTTCCGAGCCCCGGATGGCCGTCAGAAGCAAAATAGAGCTTTCCGCCTTCGGCTACATAAGGGAACATTTCGTCACCAGCTGTATTAATGTCCTTACCCATATTTACAGGCTTGCTGAACCGGCCCGATGCATCCATATTGGTGCGGTAAAGGTCAATGCCACCTGAGCCGCCAGCACGGTTTGAAGCAAAATACAATGTTTTGCCGTCGCGGGAAAAAGCAGGCGAACCGTCCCAGGCTAGTGAATCATTGATAGGTAAAATGGCGGGCGTAGTCCACTGTCCGTTCACATTGCGGCTTAAATACAGGTCTACATCCACAGCGCCGTTTTTCTTACCTGTGTTGCCGCGTGCAAACACCAATGTCTTTCCGTCCGGAGAAAATGCGGGTGAAGCCTCATTAGCGTCTGCATCAAAAATATCATTGCTCAGCAAAACCGGAGTGCCTTGTGTAGCACCAGCATCTTCTGAAACTGAAACTTTGTAAAGGCCCAGCATAGGCTGGCCATTATTTTTGTAAACCTTTTCTTTTTTGGATGAAGAAAAAACAAGTTCGTTACCTAATATGGTCGGTGAAAATTCAGATCCGGGCGTGTTGAGCGGGATTGCTTTGGCTTCAACCTCCATCTTTGTTGTACGCAAGCGATCCGCAATTTTAAGGATCTCAACTTCGCGCAATGCTCTGTCCTGCAAACTTTGAATGCCGGCAGTGTCCTTGGCATAGGAAGCAAACTGGTTGGACGCTTCTTCATACTGGCCAGCCGTTTTCAATGCATAGGCATACTGAAACCGGGCATCAGGCTTATTGATACCGGCGTCAATGGCTTTTTTGTAAAAAGGAATAGATTCTTTGAAACGGTTGGACAAGCGATAGGATTCGGCAATCAGGTAATCGGTTTGTACGGGCTCTATATTCGCGGCGGCAGCCTTTTCGAATGCTTTTATGGCCAGATCATATTCACCGTTTTCAAATTTCTTTTGCCCGTCTTTGTAGGCCTGCATGGCTGAGTTACAGCCGGATAAATAAGCGCATATAGTAAAGAGGCTAACTATGAGGGTAAAGTAACGCCGGGAAAGTTTCATAATGTAAAGTATAAAATCAAATGATTTGACGCGCACACTGGGTTTTTGATAAACAATACTAATAAACAACGTTTGGAAATAAAATTCCGGATATGAGAGGCTAAGATTTTTATTTATTCTTCTTTAGGCTAAAATCAAGCCTGTTAATCGTTTGGCAGGGATGCGCTGAGCAATATAAGCATGTTCGTCCTGCATTTTGGCATTACAATGCTTATTTGTTCAAATGGATTTTGGAAAAAAAGAAAGTAACGTTTTGTAAATCAATGTGAGACTGTTACTTTTGCAGTCCGATTTTTCGGGAAAACTGTTTTCAAAACAATAGACTGGTGCATTAACCAGATCAAAATCAATTTGTTAAATGCCAACTATTTCACAATTAGTCCGTAAAGGTAGAGAGACCATTACATGGAAATCAAAGTCACCGGCTTTGGATTCTTGCCCTCAGCGTAGGGGTGTGTGCACCAGGGTGTACACGACAACGCCTAAAAAACCGAACTCAGCGCTTCGTAAAGTTGCCCGTGTTCGTCTTTCAAACAACAAGGAGGTGAATGCTTACATCCCGGGTGAAGGCCACAACTTGCAAGAGCACTCGATCGTTTTGATCCGCGGTGGTCGTGTTAAAGATTTACCAGGTGTGCGTTACCACATTATCCGTGGTGCATTGGATACAGCTGGTGTGAACGGCCGTAAGCAACGTCGTTCGAAATATGGTGCTAAGCGTCCAAAACCAGGACAAGTTGCAGCAGCACCAACAAAAGGTAAAAAGAAATAAAAAGTAACTCTCTCTGCTTTTATTAAGGAATTAATCTGATAAAAGGGAAGTAATCCAAGCTCATGGCCTGGGTGAATAAGTTGCAAAACGAAACCTCGTGTAAAATTTTAAGTTAAAATGAGAAAGTCGAAACCAAAGAAAAGATATATCCTTCCTGATCCAAAGTTCAGGGACGTTCAGGTTACCAAGTTTGTTAACAACCTGATGTTCGAAGGTAAGAAAAGCATTGCATTCACTATTTTCTATGATGCATTGGAAATAGTTGAGAAGAAGACTAGCGAAAGCGGTCTTGAAACCTGGAGAAAAGCATTGAACAATGTAACTCCATCTGTGGAAGTAAAAAGCCGTCGTGTAGGTGGTGCTACTTTCCAGGTTCCAACCGAAGTTCGTCCTGAGCGTAAGCAGTCTTTGGGAATGAAATGGTTGATCAACTATTCCCGTAAGCGCGGAGAAAAAACAATGGTTGACCGTCTTGCTGGTGAGATCATTGCCGCTGCAAAGGGTGAAGGAGCTGCTGTTAAAAAGAAAGATGACACGCACCGTATGGCAGATGCCAACAAAGCGTTCTCGCACTTTAGATTCTAGTAGTTGCAGAATATTGAATACAGTCGGAAGTTCGGTTTACCCGGGCTTCCGATTTTTATTTAAGATTTTTCTGAAATTTAACCTTTACATAATTGTTTTTATAATCAACAATTTATACTTTTGCGCTCTGAATTTTTGGAAGTAGTGCGTTTTCGCCATCCTCTTTGAGTTCAAATTGCTTCTGAGTGAATTGCACATCGAATATAAAATAACACATCACCATTTGTCATGGCACGTGATCTAAGATTAACAAGAAACATTGGTATTGCTGCGCACATTGATGCGGGTAAGACAACCACAACGGAGCGTATCCTTTATTACGCAGGGGTAAGCCACAAAATTGGAGAAGTGCATGATGGTGCAGCTACAATGGACTGGATGGAGCAGGAGCAGGAGCGTGGTATCACTATTACATCAGCAGCAACAACTGTTGACTGGAATTACCGTGGTGAAAAATATCATATCAACATTATCGATACACCGGGACACGTTGACTTCACAGTTGAAGTAAACCGTTCTCTTCGTGTATTGGATGGTCTTGTATTCCTTTTTAGTGCAGTTGACGGTGTTGAACCTCAATCTGAAACAAACTGGCGTCTGGCTAACAACTATAATGTTGCCCGTATCGGTTTCGTAAATAAAATGGACCGTTCAGGTGCAGACTTCTTGAAAGTTTGTACGCAGGTTAAAGAAATGCTTGGAAGCTACGCAGTTCCTCTTCAATTGCCTATCGGTGCTGAAGATACTTTCCGTGGCGTAGTTGACTTGGTTAACTTCCGTGGTATTGAATGGAATGAAGAAGATAAAGGAATGACTTTCAGAGAAGTTCCTATTCCTGACGATATGCTTGAAGAAGCAACGGAGTGGAGAGAAAAATTGCTTGAAGCTGTTGCCGAATTCGATGACACTTTGATGGAAAAATATTTTGAAGATCCCACTTCAATTTCAGAAGACGAAATTCTTGCAGCTTTGCGTGCAGCAACGATCAGCATGAAAATCGTTCCTATGGTTTGCGGTTCTTCATTCAAAAATAAAGGTGTTCAAACGATGCTTGATTACGTGATGGCTATCTTGCCTTCACCACAAGATCGCGAAAGCATTGTTGGAACAGATCCTCGCACTGGAAATGAGATTTCACGTCAGCCAACGGATTCAGATCCATTCTGCGCACTAGCGTTTAAAATTGCAACTGACCCTTATGTAGGACGTCTTTGCTTTATCCGTTCTTACTCAGGATATCTTGATTCAGGTTCTTATGTTTTGAACAACCGTTCAGGAAACAAAGAGCGTATTTCTCGTATTTTCCAAATGCACGCTAACAAGCAAAATCAAATTGATCGTCTTGAAGCGGGTGATATTGGTGCAGTTGTAGGTTTCAAGGATATCAAAACAGGAGATACATTATCTGACGAAAAGAACCCAATCGTTCTTGAATCAATGGTGTTCCCTGAGCCGGTAATTGGTTATGCTATCGAGCCTAAGAAAGCTGCTGACAGCGATAACTTCTCAAAAGCAATTACTAAATTGATCGAAGAAGATCCTACGTTGCAAGTTGAAAGTAACGAAGAAACAGGTCAAACGATCATCAAAGGAATGGGTGAGCTTCACCTTGAAATCATTATCGACCGTATGCGTCGTGAGTTCAAAGTTGAAGTAAATCAAGGAGCTCCACAGGTTGCTTACAAAGAGATTCTTACTAAGAACTATGAGCACCGTGAAGTTTACAAGAAACAAACAGGTGGTCGTGGTAAGTTTGCCGATATCGTATTCGAAATCGGACCACGCGATGATAATGAAGAAGGCAAAGAACCAAAAACAGGTTTGCAGTTTGTGAATCAGATTGTTGGTGGTACTATTCCTCGTGAATTTATCGCTCCGATCCAGAAAGGTTTTGAAGCATCCATGTCAAATGGTGCACTTGCAGGATATCCATTGGATTCGATGAAAGTGCGTATTTTCCACGGATCTTTCCACGATGTCGATTCAGATGCGCTGTCATTTGAACTTGCAGCAAAAATTGGTTTCAAAGAAGCTGCGCGTCATGCAGGTTCGAAATTGATGGAGCCGATTATGCACGTTGAAGTTCTTACACCTGATGAATACACAGGACCAATCACTGGTGACCTTAACCGTCGTCGTGGTGTGATGAGAGGAATGGATTCACGTAATGGTGCTCAGGTTATCAAATGTGATGTGCCTCTTTCTGAATTGTTTGGTTATGTTACTGATCTTCGTACAATGTCTTCCGGGCGTGCAACAGCATCTCTGACATTCGCTTACTATGAGATCGTTCCTAACAACATCGCAGAAAGCGTAATTGAAAAAGCAAAAGGTTTAGTTAAAGCATAAATTGATCTGATCCGCTATCAGCAGCAGCTGGTAACGGATCATTTTTATATAGAAGCTGGCGAAGTAAATGGTTCTTTCGCCTGTGGATTGTCGAAACTCGTTTCGTTCAAGTGTTCTCAGAACCGGAAATAATAAAATAAGATGAATCAAAAAATCCGTATCAAACTTCGCTCTTTCGACCACAATCTGGTTGATAAGTCAGCTGAGAAAATTGTTAAAGCTGTAAAGGCAACTGGTGCTATCGTTAGCGGTCCAATTCCTTTGCCAACTAAGACTGAGAAATTCACTGTTCTTCGTTCTCCACACGTTAATAAGAAGTCACGTGAGCAATTCCAGCTTTGTACTTACAAACGTTTGGTAGACATTTTCTCTACAAGTGCAAAAACTGTTGACGCACTGATGAAGCTTGAATTGCCGAGCGGTGTTGACGTAGAGATTAAAGTATAGGAATAAGGGCTTATTCAGTTAAGCCAAAGACATAAATTGGATGAAGGTCCGTTTCCGGAAACCACATCTGAGCTCAGAAAACAGCCGAATGTTCGTGCATTTAATGCACCATTCGCCAGTTCTCAAAAAATGAGGTCAGATGGTTCAATTCATCTGACCTTTTTTGCTGATTATCAGCGAGAAATATTTTAAAGCTGCTAGGATGCGTGAATTTGATTTCATACCTTTGCAGTCCGTTTTAAAGAATAAGGGTCTTTACCTGCTAATTTTAATTTCAAAACATGTCTGGTTTAATTGGTAAGAAAATCGGAATGACTAGTTTGTACAATGCTGACGGGCAGGCTCTGGCATGTACTGTAATTCAAGCTGGTCCTTGTGTTGTTACACAAGTTAGGTCCGAAGAAAAGGATGGCTATAAAGCTATTCAGTTAGGTTTTGGTGAAAAGAAAGAGAAAAGTTCTTCCCAGCCTATGATTGGCCACTTCAAGAAAGCCGGTACAACTCCCAAACAAAAAGTGGTTGAGTTTAAGGAATTTGAGGTGGAACATGAACTTGGAACTTCATTATCTGTTACGGATATCTTTGAAGAAGGCGAGTTTGTTGACGTAGTTGGTTCTGCCAAAGGCCGCGGTTTCCAGGGTGTTGTAAAGCGCCATGGTTTCGCAGGGGTAGGTGGTCAGACACACGGTCAGCATAACAGAGCGCGTCACCCAGGTTCGATTGGTGCTTGTTCATTCCCATCACGTGTATTTAAAGGCATTCGCATGGGTGGACGCATGGGTAACAATCGTGTAAAAATTCAGAATTTACGTATTCTGAAAGTGATCCCTGAGCAGAACCTTCTGGTTGTTAGTGGCTCAGTACCTGGTTCAAAGAATTCATTTCTAATCATTGAGAAATAGCACCGATGGAACTGTCCGTATTAAATATAAAAGGAGAAGATACCGGCAAGAAGGTAAGTGTGTCTGAAGAAATTTTTGGCATCGAACCTAATACGCACGCGATCTATCTCGATGTGAAGTTATACTTGGCTAACCAACGTCAGGGAACACACAAATCAAAAGAACGTGCAGAGATTAATCACTCTACACGTAAGATCAAGAAACAAAAAGGAACTGGTGGAGCTCGTGCTGGTAGTATTAAATCTCCGGTGTTTGTAGGTGGTGGGCGTATATTCGGACCAAGACCTCGTGACTACGGTTTCAAGATCAATAGAAAAGTTAAAGTTTTGGCTCGTAAGTCAGCTTTCTCTGCAAAAGCGAAATCTGATTCGATTTCAGTTCTTGAAGCATTCTCATTTGATGCGCCAAAAACTAAATCTTATTTGAATGTTTTGAACTCACTTGCATTGGTGAACACCAAAACACTTCTTATTCTTCCATCTGTTGACAGCAATGTATATCTGTCAAGCCGTAACATTCCAAAAGCAAGAGTTACGACAGTGGACGCGGTCAACACGTATGACCTGATGTATGCAGACCGTCTTTTGATAAGTGAATCTGCTCTGTCTATTTTGGAAACCCAATTGAACAAATAATCATGAGTGTACTGAAACGTCCGATTATAACCGAAAAGGTAACGGCTCAGGGTGGTCAAGGAAAATATGCCTTCGAAGTGTCCCTTACTTCTAATAAAGTAGAGATAAAAAAGGCTATTGAGAAACTGTTCGGGGTTACCGTAGAAAGCGTTCATACAATGCGCAGCATTGGAAAAAGCAAATCCCGTACATCGGGTGGTAAGTTTGTAAGTGGAAAAACTTCGACTATCAAAAAGGCTATCGTAACAGTAGCTGAAGGTGAAATCATCGATATCTACGGTGAAGCATAAGAATAGTTGAGCGATTCAAATCTTTGACGAGTTAATAGCAAATGGCAGTTAAAAAATTAAAACCGACAAGTGCTGGTCAGCGTTTCCGCTCCGCTCCTACATTCGAGGAGATCACAACGGCGAAACCTGAAAAGAGTCTTCTGGAAACCATCAAAAGAACAGGTGGTCGTAATAGCCAGGGACACAGAACCATGCGCCATATAGGTGGCGGACATAAAAGAAAGTATCGTGTAATTGATTTCAAAAGAAATCGTTTCGATGCGCCAGCCACAGTAATATCAATCGAATACGATCCAAACCGTTCAGCGCGTATTGCGTTGGTGCAGTTTGAAGATGAAGAAAAGAGATATGTGATTGCACCAAACGGACTGAAAGTGGGACAAGTAATTGTTTCAGGCAGTTCAGTAGCACCGGAAGTTGGTAATGCGCTTCCATTAGGTTCTATGCCAATTGGTACAATTGTTCATAATATCGAGTTGACTCCTGGTAAAGGTGGTCAGTTTGCACGTAGCGCAGGAGCTTATGCTCAGCTTGTAGCGAGAGAAGGAAAATATGCAGTATTGAAAATGCCATCTGGCGAAATGCGTATGATACTTTCTACTTGTATCGCAACAGTTGGAACCGTTTCTAATGCAAGTCACATGAATGTGGCATTAGGAAAAGCAGGTCGTCGTCGTTGGTTAGGTCGTCGCCCACGCGTTCGTGGTGTTGCAATGAACCCAGTCGATCACCCAATGGGTGGTGGTGAAGGTCGCTCATCAGGGGGCCAGCCTAGATCTAGAAACGGACAGTTCTCTAAAGGACTTAAGACTCGTGATCGCAACAAGCATTCTGAGAAATTGATTATCAGCCGTCGTAAAAAATAATAGTATAACATGGCACGCTCATTAAAAAAAGGACCATATATCGATTTTCGTCTTGAGAACAAAGTGACTGTGATGAACAGCGCTTCTCGGAAATCAGTAATCAAAACCTGGTCACGACGCTCTATGATATCGCCGGATTTTATCGGGCATACATTCGCAGTGCATAACGGAAACAAGTTCATTCCTGTGTATGTAACTGAAAATATGGTTGGTCACAAACTGGGAGAGTTTTCTCCTACACGTAACTTCCGTGGCCATACTGCAAAAAAAGATAAAGGTAGAAAATAATTAGTCGACGATAGCTGGTTCTGTCACAGGAACGAGCCTATATCTGAAAGAACATGGAAGCAAGAGCTATATTAAAAGATGTGCCTACTTCTCCTCGCAAGATGAGGTTAGTAGCCGACATGATTCGCGGACAAAAGGTCAGCAAGGCGTTGGCACTATTAAAGTTTCAACCGAGAGCTTCTTCACCGGTTTTGCATAAAGTTTTACTTTCTGCAGTTGCTAACTGGCAACAACTGAATGAAGATGCGAAGCTGGAAGACGCTGATCTTATTGTCAAAACCGTATTTATTGACGGTGGACGTATGTTAAAGCGTTTGCGCCCTGCACCGCAAGGAAGAGCACATAGAATCCGTAAGCGTTCAAACCACATCACAATCGTGATTGACGATGCTTCTGCTTCTATCGCAAGCGCAGACAAAGAATCAGTAATCACCGAATCATAAGTAAAACGATCTATATCGAATGGGACAAAAGGTTAATCCTATAGGTCTGAGACTAGGAATTGTTAGAGGATGGGAGTCAAGTTGGTATGGAGGAAAAGACTTCTCTGATAAATTAGTTGAAGACGAAAAAATCCGTAACTACATCAAAGCACGTATCCCAAAAGGGTCGATCTCAAAAGTAGTTATTGAAAGAACATTGAAACGTATCACATTGACCATCCACACTGCCCGTCCGGGTATTGTAATCGGAAAAGGTGGTAGCGAGGTTGATAAAATCAAAGAAGAGCTTAAAAAGATCACAGGAAAAGACGTTCAGATCAACATTTATGAGATCAAACGTCCTGAGATCGATGCGAAATTGGTCGGCGAGGCAATCGCTCAACAACTTCAGGCTCGTATCTCTTATCGTAGAGCAATGAAGCAATCAATCGCTTCTGCTATGCGGGTTGGAACACAGGGAATTAAAATCCGTCTTGCTGGACGTCTTGGTGGAGCTGAAATGGCTCGTACTGAGGAATACAAAGAAGGAAGAATTCCTCTTCACACTTTGAGAGCTGATATCGATTATGCAATCTCAGAAGCACAAACGATCTACGGAAAAATCGGTATTAAAGTATGGATCTTCAAAGGAGAGCTTTACGGCAAGAGAGATTTGACACCAAGCGCGGCAACAGCAGCATCTGACAGAGCAGAAAGAAGTGCATCTGGCGGTAATGATCGTGGCGGCAATGACCGTGGCGGAAGAGATCGCAGAGGCGGTGGCCGTGATGGTGGAGCACCTCGTGGTGAAGGCGGTGGCGGCGGAAGCGAAGCAGATCGTCGCAAACGCAATGCTGGCGGCAACACCAACAATAGAAATAAGAAGAAGTAATCAGACATTTTCCGATTTCGTATCGGGTCAAATAGATTAAAATCATGTTACAGCCGAAAAGGACAAAATTTCGCAAGCAACAAAAAGGCAAGGGCTCATACAATGGTTTGGCTACTCGCGGACATGAAATCGCATTTGGTTCTTTTGCTATCAAAGCGCTTGAACCAGGTTGGTTAACCGCACGTCAAATTGAGGCAGCACGTATTTCAGTAACCCGTGCGATGAAACGCGAAGGGCAGGTTTGGATTCGTGTATTCCCTGACAAGCCGATTACTAAGAAGCCAGCGGAAGTTCGTATGGGTAAAGGTAAAGGAGCTCCTGAATATTGGGTTGCGCCAGTTAAGCCGGGAACAATCATCTTCGAAGCCACTGGTGTTACATTAGATACCGCTAACGAAGCATTGCGTTTGGCTGCACAAAAGTTGCCAATCAAAACCAAGTTCGTGGTACGTCGGGATTATCAAGAAGCGAATTAACCCGAATGTTATTAAGAACGCTAATTATTTAAAGCAATGACTAGTAAAGAAATAAAGGATCTGTCGCAGGATCAACTTAAAGAGCAGATCGCCCAGGAGCGGGAGCGCTTGTTACGGTTGAAGTTCGCACATGCGATTTCACCAATTGAAAACCCTTTGCGTATTCGTACCTCGCGTAAGGAAATTGCAAAACTCTTAACCGAGCTGTCGGCTAAAAGTAACCAACAGTAAATCAGTTTAGAAATTATGGAGGCAACAGAAAGAAATTTACGTAAAGAAAGAGTTGGCAAAGTAGTGAGCAACAAAATGGAGAAATCCTGCGTGATCACTGTGGAGCGTAAAGTGAAGCATGCCAAGTATGGTAAGTTTATGACTAAAACTACCAAGCTTATGGTGCATGATGAAACCAATCAGGTTGGAATCGGTGATACGATCCGCGTGATGGAAACACGTCCGCTTAGTAAAAGTAAGCGTTGGAGATTAGTAGAAATCCTTGAAAGAGCTAAGTAACAATGGTACAGCAAGAATCAAGACTGTCGGTAGCAGACAACAGTGGAGCGAAGGAAGTACTCGTAATTCGTGTACTTGGCGGAACTGGCAAACGCTATGCCTCAGTAGGCGATAAAATCGTCGTAACAGTAAAATCAGCTCTTTCTTCGAGCAATATGAAAAAAGGAACGGTTTCAAAAGCCGTTGTGGTTCGTACAAAAAAAGAAGTACGCCGTAAGGATGGAACCTACATCAGATTTGAAGATAACGCAGCTGTTTTGTTAAACAACAACGACGAGCCACGTGGTACTCGTATCTTTGGACCGGTTGCACGTGAATTGCGTGAAAAGCAATTCATGAAGATCGTTTCATTGGCACCTGAGGTGTTGTAAGAAATCAAAACTCTAGTATTTCTTTGAACTGATAAGAGAATATCTAAAATGGAAAGCAAAAATAAAAAGGCGCCAGCTAAGTTGCACATTCGCACCGGAGATACTGTAAAGGTGATCTCAGGCAATGCAAAAGGCGAGACTGGTGTTATCAAGAAGGTGGATATTGAAAAGCTTAGAGCTGTTGTGGAAGGCGTAAACATGATTACAAAGCATGTTAAGCCTAATGCACAAACTCCACAAGGAAGCATTGAGAAGCGTGAAGGTGCTATACACATTAGTAACCTAATGGTAGTTGATCCTAAAACTGGCGAAGCAACCAGAACCGGTCGCAAAGCAGATGATAAAGGAAAGCTGCAGCGTTTTTCGAAAAAGACAGGAAATATTTTGTAATTCTTTGTTCATGTTGAACTTGGAATAGAATATAAACGGTGGGTCGGTAATCCACAATAATATCTTCAAAAAGATGGCACAGCCGAGATTAAAAGAAAAGTATGTAAGCGAAGTTGTTTCGCAACTGAAAGATAAGTTTCAGTATAAGTCAGTGATGCAAGTTCCTCGTTTGACTAAGATTGTTATTAATAAAGGAATTGGAGCAGCAGTAGCAGATAAAAAGCTGGTTGACACTGGTGTTGAGGAATTGAGCCAGATCACTGGTCAAAAAGCAATTGCAACAATTTCCAAGAAAGCGGTTTCGAACTTTAAGTTGCGTGAAAACATGCCGATCGGAGCTAAGGTTACACTTCGCGGCGATCGTATGTATGAGTTTCTTGACCGTTTGACAGCAATTGCAATGCCTCGGGTTAGAGACTTCAAAGGTATCAGTGACAAAGGATTTGACGGACGCGGAAATTATACGTTCGGTGTTAAAGAGCAAATCATTTTCCCTGAGATTAGTATAGAAAAGGTAAATAAAATTACCGGGATGGATATCACATTTGTCACTTCTACCAATTCTGACGAAGAAAGTTATGAGTTGTTGAAGGCATTGGGTATGCCATTTACAAATGCGAACAAACAAGGATAATTCTTAATATAAGATATTTACCGACAATGGCAAAAGAATCAGTTAAAGCACGGGAGAGAAAAAGAGAAGCCTTAGTAGCTAGGTTTGCTGAAAAGCGGACGAAATTGAAAGCTGCTGGTGATTGGGTTGGTTTAGATAAATTACCACGTAACTCTTCTCCTGTACGTTTGCATAACAGGTGCAAAATCACGGGAAGGCCTCGGGGTTATATGCGGAAATTCGGAATTTCCAGAGTTTGTTTCCGGGATATGGCTTCTGACGGCAAGATTCCGGGTGTTACAAAATCAAGTTGGTAAGAATACTTTCAATTCTGATTTCAATTACTTAACTTTGCACTCCCGTTTCAAAGGGGGTGTTTAAACTAGGCATAAAAATGTTAACGGATCCCATAGCAGATTATCTGACGAGACTCAGAAACGCTATCAAAGCGAAGCACAGGGTTGTTGAGATACCTGCATCCAACATTAAAAAAGAAATAACTAAGGTACTTTTTGATAAAGGGTATATTCAGAGTTATAAATTTGACGAAGTAGGCCCTCAGGGTGTAATCAAAATAGCTTTGAAATACAATCCTGTGACAAAGCAATCTGCAATTGTGAAATTGGAGAGGGTTAGTAAGCCTGGACTTCGTAAATATTCAGGTTCATCAACATTACCACGCGTATTGGGTGGTTTAGGAACTGTCATCATTTCAACATCTAAGGGTGTAATGACTGACAAGGAGGCTAAAACGCTTAATGTTGGCGGGGAAGTGTTATGTTTCGTGTATTAATATTTAAAAGTTATTCAGGAAATGTCACGTATAGGAAATAAAATTATCGTTTTGCCGGCAGGTGTTTCTGTATCAGTTGCAGAAGGTAATGTAGTATCAGTAAAAGGACCAAAGGGTACACTGCATCAGACAGTTGATAGCGATATCAGCGTTGAGATTGAAGGTAGTGAACTTAAAGTAAGTCGGCCGACTGAGCAGAAGCGTCACAAAGCACTGCACGGCTTGTACAGATCTTTGATCAACAACATGGTGATCGGAGTAGATGCCGGATATAAGAAAGAGTTAGAGATTATTGGTGTGGGTTACAAGGCAAGTGCAGCAAACAATGTGCTGGAATTGCAATTGGGTTATTCTCACAATATTTTTATGGCTATTCCGGAAGAGATCAAGCTTACAACGACTTCCGAAAAGGGACAAAATCCCAAGGTTATTTTAGAAGGAATTGACAAGGAACTGATTGGATCGGTTGCAGCGAAAATCAAATCATTGCGTAAGGTTGAACCTTACAAAGGAAAAGGTATTCGTTTTGTCGGTGAGGTTGTTCGTCGTAAGGCTGGAAAATCTGCTTCTAAAAAGTAGTAAGTCACGGAATTAGTTTATAAACAAGTAAGACAAGTTTGAAAATGGCTACCGCAAAAGCAGATAGAAGACAACGCCTTAAATATCACATTCGTAAGAAGGTGAAAGGTAGTTCTGAGCGTCCGAGATTATCAGTCTTCCGCTCTAACACCAGCATTTATGC
The DNA here is from genome assembly GCF_021390415.1 of Dyadobacter sp. CY327. Taxonomy (NCBI): domain Bacteria; kingdom Pseudomonadati; phylum Bacteroidota; class Cytophagia; order Cytophagales; family Spirosomataceae; genus Dyadobacter; species Dyadobacter sp. CY327. The sequence goes on from NZ_JAJUXJ010000001.1 coordinate 718,060, forward strand.
GCAAATTATAGATGATATAAATGGTGTAACGCTTGCAAGCGCTTCATCAGTAGACCTGGGTGGAAGAAAAGAAAACGCTAACGTTGACACTGCTCTCCAGGTTGGTAAGAAGATTGCTGAAAAGGCACAAGAAGCAGGTGTCCAGACTGTTGTTTTTGACAGAAACGGATATTTGTATCATGGTAAAGTAAAAGCATTGGCCGAAGGAGCTCGTGAGGGTGGCCTGAAATTCTAAGTATAACAAAGACTATGTCTACAAATACAAAACCTTCAAAGGTTAACGAATCGGACTTGAAAGAGCGCGTAGTTGCAATCAATCGGGTAGCAAAAGTAGTAAAGGGTGGTCGTCGTTTCAGCTTTTCGGCTATCGTCGTTGTAGGTGATGGAAACGGTGTTGTAGGATACGGACTTGGCAAAGCAAACGAAGTTACGGATGCAATCGCCAAGGGCATTGATGACGCTAAGAAGAATCTAATTCAAGTTCCAATGCTTAAGCATACTGTTCCTCACCAGATGGAAGGTAAATTCAGCGGAGGTTTTGTATTGATCAAGCCAGCTGCACCTGGAACAGGAGTTCTTGCTGGTGGACCAATGCGTGCGGTACTTGAAAGTGCCGGGATCAAAGATGTACTTGCTAAGTCTAAAGGATCTTCAAATCCTCACAACGTAATTAAGGCAACAATCGATGCTTTATTGAAAATGAGAGCTCCTCATCAGGTTGCTTTTCAGCGCGGTGTTAAATTGGACAAAGTATTCAACGGATAGTCCTCCGGATTATTCCCTTATCTCTGAGTGATCATGTCAAAAGTACGTATTACACAAGTAAAAAGCACAATCGATCGTCCCGAAAGACAAAAGCTTACCATCAAGGCCTTAGGTCTTGGTAAGTTGAACAGAACGGTTGAGAAGGAAAATAGCGACGCCATAGCGGGTATGATCCGTAAGGTAAGCCATCTAATTAAAGTAGAGGAAATCTAACATATATTTCAAGTATGAATCTTAGTTCATTAAAACCAGCTGCTGGATCTGTAAAAACAGGAAAGCGTGTTGGACGTGGTCAGGGATCTGGAAAAGGTGGAACAGCTGCACGTGGACATAAAGGAGCACAATCACGTTCTGGATATAGCCGTAAGGTAGGTTTTGAAGGAGGGCAAATGCCTCTTCAAAGACGTCTGCCTAAATTCGGGTTCAACAACATTAACAGAGTTGAATTCAAAGCGCTTAATCTGGACGCAATTCAGGCTCTTGCAGAAAAAACGAATGCTTCTGTAATCACTTTAGATCTTATTCGTGAAAACGGTTTGTGTGCAAAGAAAGACCTTGTGAAGATTTTGAATAGAGGCGAAATTTCAGCGGCTGTCGAAGTTCAGGCAAATGGTTTTTCTGCGGCTGCAATTGAGTCGATTGAAAAGGCAGGAGGCAAAGCGGTTAAACTATAATTTTGCTGTTTGCATTAAGCACAAGTTGTTTATAACAAATAGCTATTGTAAGCCCACGACATGAAACGATTTTTAGAGACTATAAAACACATATTTGCAATTGAAGAGTTGAGAACGCGAATTCTCAACACTCTTTTGTTTATAACGATTTTCCGTTTGGGGTCTTACGTGGCTTTGCCCGGCGTTGAACCGGATCAAATGAATGTTTCCACTCAGGGACTTTTAGGCCTTCTGGATACCTTTTTAGGAGGTGCGTTCAGTAAGGCCTCGATTTTTGCATTGGGTATTATGCCCTATATCTCGGCTTCTATTGCAATTCAACTTTTGACAATGGCTTTGCCATATTTTCAAAAGATGCAAAAGGAGGGAGAATCTGGTCGTAAGAAGCTGAACCAGATTACCAGAGTGCTGACAATTGTGGTTACATTGGTTCAGGGGACTGCTTATCTGAATACTACTGTTCCTGATGAGGCTTTATTGGTTTCAAGAAGCCTTTTTTCTATTTCATCTGTATTCGTTTTGACTGCGGGGACAATGTTCTGCATGTGGCTGGGCGAGAGAATTACGGATAAAGGAATCGGTAATGGTATATCTATGCTGATTATGATCGGGATAGTTTCGAGATTCCCAGGCGCGATCTACAAAGAGTTTGTATCTCGTGGTAGCGGTGGAATTTTGATCACTGTACTTGAAATTGTTGCGCTTTATTTTGTGATCATGGGTGCCGTAATGCTTACACAGGCGGTTCGCAGAATACCTATTCAGTATGCAAAGCAAGTCGTTGGTAGCCGTGTAATGGGTGGACAACGTCAGTATTTGCCTTTGAAATTGAACGCAGCTGGTGTAATGCCGATTATTTTTGCACAAGCGTTGATGTTTATTCCTTCGCTAGGAGCGTCCTACTTTGCTGAGAAGAGTGATTTCGCCAGTAATGTTGCTACGATTTTTGCAAACTATACGACTTGGCAATACAACTTGCTGTTTGCGTTTTTGATCATTGTATTTACATTCTTCTATACCGCTATATCGGTAAATCCGCAGCAGATTGCTGATGATATGAAGAGAGGTGGTGGATTTATTCCTGGGGTAAAACCGGGTCAGCAGACATCCGAATACATTAGTTCGATACTCGATAGGATTACATTTCCAGGCTCTTTAATGCTTGCTCTTGTTGCGATATTGCCGGCATTTGCAAGTTTGTTAGGAGTTTCGACTGACTTTGCCCACTTCTTCGGAGGAACATCATTGCTTATTATGGTTGGAGTTGTTTTGGATACGCTTCAACAAATTGAAAGTTATCTTTTGATGCGCAGATACGAAGGATTGATGAAGTCTGGTCGTGTAACTGGCAGAACTGAGAGCGTCGCCATCTGATATTGCAATGATTTATTTAAAAACGGAGGAGGAGATTGAGTTAATTAAACAGAGTGCGCAGGTTTTAGGTAAAGCGCATGCTGAGGTTGCATTATGGGTTAAGCCGGGTGTAACAACAAATAAACTCGATGGGGTAGCAGAAGAATATATTAGGGATAATGGTGGCATCCCTTCTTTTAAGGGATTTAATAAGTTTCCAGCGTCACTTTGCATATCGGTTAATGAAGTCGTTGTTCACGGTATACCGGGGAACTACGCATTGAAAGAAGGAGATATCGTTTCGATCGATTGCGGAGTTAAATTAAATGGATTTCATAGTGATAGCGCTTATACTTACCCTGTTGGTGAGGTAAGGTCGGAAGTTATGAAATTATTGACTGCTACTAAAAAGTCGTTATACAAAGGCATTGAGCAAGCGGTCGACGGACTTAGGATAGGTGATGTAGGTTTTGCAGTGCAAAATTATGTGGAGGAAAGAGGATATACGGTTGTCCGGGAATTAGTAGGGCACGGTGTGGGAAGAGATCTTCACGAAAGTCCGGAAGTGCCTAACTATGGAAAACGAGGCAAAGGTATCAGATTGAAAGAAGGAATGGTTCTTGCGATTGAGCCTATGATTAATTTGGGCGTAAAGACGGTAATGCAAGAGCGGGATGGATGGACAATCAGAACAAGTGACAGAAAATATTCAGCTCATTTTGAGCATACGGTTGTTGTCCGTAAAGGCAAAGCCGAAATTCTGACAACATTCGATTATATAGAAAAAGTGACGGCCAACACCAGCCTTATGGTTGAAGTAATGTAATTAACGCTACGAATGGCAAAACAAGCATCAATCGAACAAGACGGAGTAATTTTAGAAGCGCTTTCCAATGCAATGTTTCGTGTAATTTTAGAGAATAAGCATGAAGTTATTGCACACATTTCAGGAAAGATGAGAATGCACTATATAAAGATATTACCGGGCGACCGTGTTAAGTTGGAAATGTCTCCTTACGACTTATCAAAGGCAAGAATTACTTACCGGTACAAATAAGGAGAAGATCACCTCATTATTAACAACAAGTAACATTCGAGATGAAAGTCAAAGCATCAGTAAAGAAACGCAGTGAGGACTGCAAGGTTATACGCCGAAAGGGTAAAGTGTATGTTATTAACAAGAAGAACCCACGGTATAAACAAAGACAAGGTTAATCATTATGGCACGTATTTCAGGAGTTGATATTCCCGACCGTAAAAGGGGCGAAATCTCACTAACTTATATCTTCGGAATTGGACGCAGTTCAGCGAAAAAAATTCTGGAAAAAGCAGGAGTTGACATCAATAAAAAGGTGATTGACTGGAATGATGATGAGTCAGGTGCAGTTCGCGCGGTTATAGCAGGTGAATATAAAGTAGAAGGTGCACTTAAGTCAGAAGTTCAACTGAGCATTAAGCGCTTAATGGATATCGCTTGTTACAGAGGTCTTCGTCACCGTAAAGGTTTACCATTGCGCGGACAAAGGACAAAGAACAACTCTCGTACTCGTAAGGGTAAACGCAAAACAATCGCGAACAAGAAAAAGGCTACTAAATAATCAGTGAGCAGTGGGTAAAACCACATTTCTATCCATAAGCAATGGCACAAAATAAAAGAAAAGATAAAGCTAAAAAGAGAGTTGTAGTTGTAGAGTCAGTGGGTCAGGTACACATCAAGGCTTCTTTCAACAACATTATCATCTCTATCACAAATAACAACGGCCAGGTAATTTCCTGGGGATCTGCCGGTAAGATGGGCTTCCGTGGTTCTAAAAAGAACACTCCGTATGCTGCGCAAACAGCTGCTCAAAGCTGTGCTCAGGTTGCTTTCGACCTGGGAATGCGTAAAGCTGAGGTGTTTGTTAAAGGACCGGGATCAGGCCGCGAGTCTGCAATCCGTACCATCCAGAATGCTGGAATAGAGGTAACCACGATCAGAGATATTACTCCGCTTCCACACAATGGTTGCCGTCCTCCAAAACGTCGGAGAGTATAGTATTCAATTAGAATGCCCATTCGTAATTTGGACACTGGGGTTACAGAATGGTTTTTAATCAATTAAGTAAAACAACAAGTTTTTAATGGCACGTTATACAGGTCCCAAATCTAAGATTGCAAGACGTTACGGAGAACCCATCATGGGCCCGAGCAAAGCGCTTGCTAAGAAAAATTACCCTCCAGGAGTTCATGGAAAGGGTCGCCGCTCTAAGAAATCAGAGTATGCTTTGCAATTGATGGAAAAGCAGAAGGTGAAATTCATCTACGGTATTCTTGAAAGACAATTCCGTAACCTATTTGAAAAAGCTTCGGTTAAAGAAGGTATCACTGGTGAAAACCTGTTGAAATACTGCGAAGCTCGTCTTGATAACACAGTTTACCGCTTGGGCATCGCTCCAACCAGACGTGCTGCACGCCAGCTGGTTTCCCACAAACATATCCTTGTTGATGGTGAAATTGTAAACATCCCTTCTTATTCTCTTCGTCCTGGACAAATCGTTACAGTTCGTGAGAAATCCAAGTCTCTTGAATCAGTTTCAGAAAGCCTTGCTGGCCACAGCTCAAAAGGATTCAACTGGTTGGAGTGGGATGGTCAGCAATTGACAGGTAAGTTTGTAACCTTCCCGGAACGCGAGCAAATCCCGGAAAACATCAACGAGCAGCTTATCGTTGAATTGTATTCTAAATAATCTTCATATTACAGCACGCCTAGTTTACCAGGCGTGCTTTTAGCCGGTAACGGCAATTTTGCGATCGCAAAGGTAACGGTAGCGTGATCAACTATCATTTACTACTATAAAAGGAGCAAGGACTATGTCAATATTAGCTTTCCAAATGCCTGATAAGGTCGTCATGGAAAAAGCAGACGACTTTCACGGGTTGTTTGAGTTTAAGCCTTTAGAGAAAGGGTACGGCGTAACCATTGGTAATGCATTACGTAGAATACTTCTTTCATCTTTGGAGGGTTATGCCATTACGAGCGTGAAGTTCCCTGGTGTTCTTCATGAATTTTCTTCTATCGAAGGTATAGTTGAGGATGTAACAGAAATCATCCTGAACCTTAAAATGGTTCGTTTTAAAAAAGTTTCTGATCTGAACGAAAGCAGAATCGTTGTAAACCTTAAAAATGTATCCGTTATCACAGCCGGCGACATTGGCAAGTTTACCAACGCATTTGAAGTTTTAAACCCGGATCAGGTTATTTGCCATATTGATGACCAGAAAGAGTTCGAAATGGAACTGCTTTTGGACAAAGGAAGAGGATACGTTCCTGCTGATGAACCACGTGCAAACGAGTTGCCGTTCGGATACATCGCAGTGGATTCTATTTATACGCCAATTAAAAACGTTAAATACAGTGTTGAAAATACACGTGTAGAACAACGTACAGATTACGAGCGTCTTTTGATCGACATCCAGACAGATGGTTCTATCCACCCTGAGGATGCATTGAAAGGTGCTGCAAACATTTTGATTCAACATTTCATGCTATTCTCTGATCAAACAATGACGTTTGAGAAGCAGAAAGCAGAAGAAGACAATCAGGTGGATGAAGAAATGTTGCGTATGAGAAAACTGCTTAAGACTTCATTGTCTGAGCTGGACCTTTCCGTACGTGCTTACAACTGTTTGAAATCAGCTGACGTTAAATCACTGGGTGATCTGGTTAGACTTGAAATTTCAGACATGATGAAATTCCGCAATTTTGGTAAAAAATCTCTTACTGAGTTGGAACAGCTTGTTGCTGATAAACAACTCACATTTGGAATGGATGTTGCCAAATACCGTTTGGACGAAGATTGATAAATAATTCCATAATAAGTCTGTATTCTGTAGCGCGCTAGCCGCCGCTCGAAGCAACTAAACAACAAAACAATGAGACACGGTAAGAAAGATAATCATTTGGGAAGAACAGCATCTCACCGCAAGGCGATGCTTTCAAACATGGCTTCTTCATTGATTATCCACAAGAGAATTGAAACAACATTAGCGAAAGCAAAAGAACTTCGTAAATACGTTGAGCCTTTGCTAACCCGCGCCAAAGAAGATTCTACCCACAACAGAAGGGTTGTTTTCTCTTATCTGAATGATAAAGAATCAACAAAAGAACTTTTCGGTGTTGTTTCTGACAAAATTGCATCTCGCCCAGGTGGTTACACAAGGATCATTAAGCTTGGAAACAGACTTGGTGATGCTGCCGAAACGGCACTGATTGAACTTGTAGATTTCAACGATGCATTGCTTCTTGCTAATGCTGACAAACCTGCAAAAACAAGACGTAGCAGAAGAGGTGGAGCGAAGAAAGAAGGTTCAGAAGTAGCAGCAGCTGCTCCTGTTAAAAAAGAAGATCATCCTGTGGTTGCAGAAGCAGAACCCGTAAATGACGAGCCTGCTGCTGACGAAACAGCTGAAAACAATGATTCGCCAGCACCTACTACTGAAAAGGAATAGTTTTGGATAGTCATTAAGAATATATGGAAAAGGGTTGAACGTTTCGTTTAACCCTTTTTTATGGGTAAAATTTTATAATTTTGCACCGCAGTTTAAAAATACCCGGGCAATTCGCTCAACAACATTTGACAAACAATAGATTTAGCAATAAAATGGGTCAAAAAAAGGAAGCTCTGTTATTACTTGAAGACGGGACAGCTTATAGAGGACTTGCTTTGGGAATAAGCGGGACCACCGGCGGGGAAATTTGTTTTAATACAGGTATGACAGGATATCAGGAAATTTATACCGATCCTTCCTACTATGGTCAAATCATTGTTAACACCAACTCGCACATCGGCAACTACGGGGTTCAGCTGGAAGACGAGGAAGAATCGGCTTCGGTGAAGATCCGCGGGATGGTTTGTAACACATTCTCCCCGATCTATTCCCGAGACACAGCTGATTTCTCATTGCAGGAATATTTTGAGCGGGCCAACATCGTGGGCGTAAGTAACGTAGACACAAGACACATTGTGCGCCACGTGAGACAAAGAGGCGTAATGAATGCGATCATTTCTTCCGAAGTCCTGGATGAAAAGGAATTGATGGCCGAATTGAAAAAAATCCCTTCAATGGATGGCCTCGAATTGTCATCCGAAGTAACGACAGAAAGCGCTTACTATGTAGGAGAGGAAACTGGCAGCCAGTTCAGGATTGCGGTTATGGATTACGGAATCAAGAAAAGCATTCTGCAAAACTTGACCTCACGCGGATGTTACTGTAAAGTTTTTCCTGCAAAGACGCCTTTTGAGGAAGTAATGGCTTGGCAGCCCGACGGATTCTTCATATCCAACGGCCCTGGCGACCCGGCTGCAATGCTTTACGCAGTGGAAAGTGTCAACCAGATGATCAAAACCAGCAAGCCTCTTTTCGGAATTTGTCTGGGACATCAGCTGCTTGCATTGTCAAGCGGGATTAACACATATAAAATGCACCACGGCCACCGCGGGTTGAACCACCCGGTGAAAAACCTGATCACCGGATTATGCGAAATCACTTCGCAAAATCATGGTTTCGCGGTTAATCCGGATGAGATTGAAAACCATCCTGATATTGAAATCACGCACGTGAATTTGAATGATAAAACAATTGAAGGAATTCGCAGAAAGGATTATCCTGCGTTCTCAGTTCAATATCACCCTGAGGCATCGCCAGGTCCGCATGATTCGCGCTATCTGTTTGACGAATTTATCAAATTGTTAAGAGCGAGCTGAAAATATCGAAATCCTCTGTAATGCAGAGGATTTTTTGTGTTATTTTGTACCGTTAAAAAATTCTATTTTAAATCAAAACCACAAGCTGCAAATGAGTACGATTCAATCAGTACATGCAAGACAAATTCTGGATTCAAGAGGAAACCCAACAATAGAAGTAGATATTCGTACTGAAAATGGCTATTTAGGACGTGCTGCTGTTCCGTCTGGAGCTTCTACCGGAAAGCATGAGGCCGTTGAACTTCGTGATGACGATAAAAGCGTTTACGTAGGAAAAGGAGTTTTGAAAGCCGTTGAGAATGTCAACGATATTATTTTCCCTGAGTTGATCGGTTGTTCAGTTTTTGAGCAAAATCTGATTGATAAAATCATGCTGGAATTGGACGGAACGCCTAACAAAGCGAAATTGGGCGCAAACGCAATTCTGGGTGTTTCTCTGGCTGCTGCCAAGGCTGCTGCACAAGAAGCAAACCTTCCATTATATCGTTACGTGGGCGGAACGAACGCGAACACATTGCCAGTTCCGATGATGAATATCCTGAATGGTGGAAGCCACGCGGATAATTCTATCGATTTCCAGGAATTCATGATCATGCCTGCGAAAGCAGATACATTCTCGCAATCATTGAGAATGGGCGTTGAGGTTTTCCATACGCTTAAAACAGTTTTGAAAAGCAAAGGATATTCTACCAACGTAGGTGACGAAGGTGGATTTGCTCCAAACATTAAATCAAATGAAGAAGCGATCGAAATCGTAATTCAGGCGATCGAGAAAGCAGGTTACAAGCCAGGTGAAGACATCTTCATCGCAATGGATGCTGCTGTTTCTGAATTCTACGAAGATGGATTGTACCACTTCAAAAAATCAGATGGTCGGAAACTGAGCTCTGACGAAATGGCTGACTACTGGACACAGTGGGTTGCTAAATATCCGATCATTTCAATTGAAGATGGAATGGACGAAGACGACTGGGCTGGCTGGGCAACACTTACACAATCGGTTGGCAAGAAAATCCAGTTGGTAGGTGACGATTTGTTCGTGACAAACGTAACCCGTCTGCAACAAGGAATCGAATCACAAATTGCAAATGCAGTCCTTGTGAAGGTAAACCAGATCGGTTCATTGACTGAGACGATTGACACGGTTAACCTTGCAAAACGCAACAGCTATAAGAGCATAATGTCCCACCGCTCAGGTGAAACGGAAGATTCAACAATTGCTGACCTTGCAGTTGCATTGAACACAGGACAGATCAAAACGGGATCTGCTTCCCGCTCTGACCGCATGGCGAAATACAACCAGCTGCTTCGCATTGAAGAAGAGCTTGGTGAAAACGCTTACTTCCCAGGATTGAAATTCTGATATCATTAATCAAAACCGGAGCTTAATGCTCCGGTTTTTGTATATACACTCGCTTTTCGTTATGAAAAAAGGATCATTCTGGTCGCTCCAAACGCTCAAAAACTTTTATATAGCCACATTTCTGGCATGGTTCGTCTGGATCCTTTTCCTTGACAATAACAATATGCGGATTGTGATCTCCAACCGGATGAAAATGAAGGAACTGGAACACGAAAAAGGTATTTTGTTGGGAAAGATCAAAGAAGTTAAGAAGGAGCGGAATGAGGTTTTTGGTAATCCCAAAATGCTTGAAAAATGGGCGCGCGAAAATTTCATGATGCGCAAGCCCAACGAGGAAGTATATGTAATCGTTGACGAGAAAAATCAGCCGGTCGAAGGCAAAAAAAGCGAGTAAGCCCGCCATTGGCCATTGCGTGTTAATATTTAATTTCTAAGACATTGAGCAAAAAAGTAATTCTTATAATCATGGACGGCTGGGGAATTGCCCAACCTGGCGAAGAGAGCCGTTCCGCTGTTTTAGCTGCCAACACTCCTTTTTACGACAGCATTATGCAGAAATATCCGCATAGCAGACTTGCTGCAAGCGGACTGGCTGTGGGGCTTCCCGACGGACAGATGGGAAATTCAGAAGTAGGACATACCAATCTTGGAGCAGGACGTGTCGTTTATCAGGATCTGGTAAAAATTAATCTTGCTGTTACCGAAGGAACATTAGGTCAGGAACCTGTCCTTACCAATGCTTTGGATTTTGCCAAAACAAATAACAAAAAAGTGCATTTCATCGGTTTGGTTTCCGATGGAGGCGTTCACTCACACATCGATCATTTAAAAGGACTTGTCAAAATCGCTGCCGACAGGGGTTTGACAAACGTCTTTGTGCATGCATTTACAGACGGCCGTGACTGCGATCCGAAGAGTGGTTTAGGCTTTTTAACAGAGCTTCAACAAACATTGGATCAGACAACAGGCCGCATAGCAAGCGTAACCGGTCGTTATTATGCAATGGACCGCGACAAGCGTTGGGAGCGTGTGAAGCTTGCTTATGACGCAATGGTGCACGGCGAAGGTGCGCATGTAGCATCCGGTGACGTATTGAAAGCAATCAAAGATTCCTACGAGACAGGCGTTACTGACGAATTTATCATGCCTATCGTTGCAACAAATCCGGACGGGACGCCAATCGGTGTTATCGAAGATGGAGATGTTGTATTATGTTTCAATTTCCGGACCGACCGCGGACGCGAAATCACAGAAGTGCTGACGCAACAGGATTTTCATGAGCAGAATATGCACAAGCTGAACCTGAGATACATCACAATGACCAATTATGATGATACATACACAGGTGTAGATGTGATTTTTGATAAAGATAATCTCAACAATACATTAGGCGAAGTGCTTGAAGCAGCGGGGAAAAAACAGATCCGCATTGCTGAAACGGAAAAATATCCGCACGTAACATTCTTTTTCTCTGGCGGACGCGAAAAGCCGTTTGAGGGTGAAAGCCGCTTACTTTGCCAGTCGCCAAAAGTTGCGACTTATGACCTTCAACCTGAAATGTCGGCGTTCGGCATCAGGGACTCGATAGTGCCTGAGTTGGAAAAAAGAGAGGTGGATTTTGTTTGCCTCAACTTTGCAAACCCGGATATGGTTGGACATACGGGTGTGTTTGAAGCTGCGGTTAAGGCATGTGAAACCGTTGATCAATGTGTGCAGGCTGTTGTTACCACTGGTTTAAACCATGGTTATTCATCCATTATCATTGCCGATCACGGAAATTCGGACTATATGCTGAATGACGACGGCTCTCCCAATACTGCCCACTCCTTGAACCTGGTGCCTTGCGTATTAGTCGATAATAATTATCAGAATCCGATAAAAGATGGCAAGCTGGCCGACATTGCACCTACAATTCTTGACTTAATGGGAATTCCAAAGCCGGCTGAGATGACAGGGGTTAGTATCCTCTAAACTAAACCAGCTATAATGATGTTGTTTACCGGAGAGTCCATTGGGCTCTCTGTTTTTTTAGATCTTCTGCGTGATAAAGTCAACATTACCAATGCATTTCATATCAATACACTCTTCTAGCCGCCCGGTGTTCCTTAAAAGCAGCTTCCTCTATATCTTGGTATGCCTGACAATGTTAAGCGCTTGCCGGGAATCTGTCACGGATCCGAACGAAAAGAAGGCATACTATGACCTCAAAGGCTTCGTAGAAAACCAAATCGTTTATCTGAACGAGAAGAAGCCTAAGGTGGCCAAGACTGTTCAGCTGGACGGGAAAAAAGAGCTGCGCGCTGAAATCGAGACGAACTGGAAAAAGGAGCTGGAACTGTTCGCGCAAGCCGACATTAATAAGCCAGCATATAATAAAAGCTATTCGGTGACCCGAAGTGATTCGTCTGTTTACGAATATAAAATCAGGGAAGGAGAGAACTTACCAGTGCGTTATCTGATGATCAAAGTGGATAGCGCGACGCAGCAACCTGTGTTGGTAAAAGCACTGTTGCGTTCTGAAAACCGAATATACAGTTCAGAAAAGCTTATTGAACTAACATCTAGCAGACGGAATAATCTCCTTGAAGTTTCCGGTTATTCGGTTAAAGGTTATCAAAAGCTTTTGTTCATGGACCGCAAGTCTTTTGATATTACAGCAAAAATAGGATTATAGCGGGTTTTAAAATGATGTTTGTTTGTACTGTAACTCCATACTTTGGGTAAACATTACCCAATTTTCTAATTAACCGGCCCCCATACAGCCGTTCAGCCCTAATTTTCTAAGTTTAAAATCATAATTTAAAAAGAGGCTCAGTAAGATACTGAGCCTCTTTTTTAGTATTATTTATATAAAAATTGAATGTTATAATAGCCTGTAATAGGTCCGAATCGGCAATTCGGCACAGAAATAGAGATTTTAAGATCAAATCCATGTAGACCCTAGGTGAATTTTTAACCTGTCAACATGTCAACTAAATCACATTAATAAATTTTCTAAATCGATGGAACAAGAACAAAAGAATAAGCAAAGTATCGCCTGGGCAATGGTTGTTGTCCTTGGGCTTGCGACGGCCATGTTTGGCTACTTGTTTACGACTCAAAAAAATGAGTTGACTCAGCAGGAAACAATGGTTGTTGAAAAAGCCAGAGAATTGGCTGTGACCAAAACTAAATTAGATTCTATTTCGACAGTGTTGGATGCGAAAATCGCTGAAATTGAAAAACTAGGTGGTGACGTATCAGAGTTGACTAAGGTTAAAGAAAAACTGGAAGCAGACAAATTAGCTTTCAGCAGAAGCAAGAGAGTTGAGACCAATAAGTATCTTGGCAAAATCAAGGAATACGAGAAATTCCTGGTAGAGAAAGATGAGGTGATCGCTCAATTGAAGCTTGAAAACGAGAAATTGGTTGCATCGAACGACTCTTTGAGCACACACGTTGGAAGTTTGACCAGCGAGCGTGAGAAATTGGTACAACGTCAGGCTGAACTTACTGATTCAGTAGTAACTTTTACAGCTGCTAACAAAGAGCTTAGCGACAAAGTAACAAAGGCTGCTGCACTGAAAGCTGCAAATCTGAAAATCCTTACTGTTAATTCAAGAGGTAAAGTGAAAGATAAAGAAGAGTACAAAGCAAGCCGTGTTGACAAAATCAAAATGGTATTCACGCTTCCTGAAAATGAGTTGACAGCACAAGAATCGAAAGACATCTATGTGCGTGTGCTTGACCCAGAAGGAGCGGTTGTAGCAGATGACGCAACTGGATCAGGAGAGTTTGAAGTTGATGGAGCTCCATCTAAGTTCACAACTCGTGAGTCTATTGCTTACCAAAACAATAACCAGAAAGTTGAATTGTTGTATGACAACAGCTCACAATTCCGTCCAGGGAAATACAATGTTGAATTGTATGCAGAAGGTTATAAAATTGGTGGTGGAAACTTCACTATCAAGAAATAAGAATTAGAATTCACACCATGCATAACTATCAAAGGCGGCTGATTATTCAGCCGCCTTTTTTGTGCTTAATCCTCAGTGTTCTGCGCATTAATCACATCGATAAAGTGATGCAGCTCTTCTGACCGCTCAGGGCCTGATTCCGGATAAGACATATCCATCTTTTTAAGTTCTTCCACGATAATGTTGGCCACTGTCAGCCTCAGATTCTTTTTGTCATCTGCCGGAACGACATACCAAGGCGATTTCTTTGTAGCAGTGTTATTAATGCAATCTTCGTAAGCCTGCATATATTCATTCCACTGCCCGCGCACTTTCACATCCTGCTCCTCAAATTTCCAGTTTTTTGAAGGGTCTTCTATCCGCTCAATAAGGCGCGAAGCTTGTTCTTCCTTCGACACATTCAGGAAAAACTTGATTACCCGGATGCCGTTTCTGTAAAGATATTTTTCGAGGTTCCGGATATCCGAATATCTGTGTTTCCAAAGCTTTTCCATGTCCTCCGTCAATTCAACAGGCAGCCGTTGCGATTGCGTGATGATCTCGGGATTCACTTTGGCAACGAGCACTTCCTCGTAATAACTGCGGTTGAAGATCGTGATCGTTCCGCGTTGAGGAAGCACAAGATTACTCCGCCACAGATAATCATGTTCCAGTTCTGTTTCCGTAGGCCTTTTAAATGAATGTATTTTCACGCCCACCGGATTCACCCCTGCAAGCACATGTTTGATCGTCCCATCTTTGCCGGCAGCGTCCATCGCCTGAAATATGACCAGTAAGCCATAGCGATTATGTGCGTACATCATACTCTGCAGCACATCCAGCTCCTTAGCCGACTCCGCCTGCATGGATTCATATTCTTCCTTATCCTTGTAAATGTCCTTGAAGCGCGTCTTGGCCTTTTTGATACTGAATTTCTCGGTCCCGTCGACGCGATAATCGCTTGCATTGAAGTCCGCCATTTGAATGCTGTTTAGAAATGATGTTTACTCGTTACATTATAGTTGCTTCAAAAAGCTGACCAGCCCGGCAAATGCGCGTGCCCGGTGGCTTAACTGTGATTTTTCTTCCAATGTCATTTCGGCAAATGTTCTCTCCAGATCAGCAGGCATAAATACAGGATCATAACCAAAGCCATTGCTGCCTCTCTTTTCGGTGATAATGTTACCTTCAACCGTTCCTGCGAACTGCTGATAGACGCCGTTCATCACAAGTGTGATCACAGTCAGGAACCGGGCGCTGCGGTCACTGTGCGCAGCCAGTTTGCTGAGCAGCAAATCCATGTTATCATTAGCATCGCGCTGCGGCCCTGCATAATAGGCCGAATGAACGCCGGGCTCGCCATTAAGCGCCGCGACTTCCAGTCCTGTATCGTCAGCAAAGCAATTGATGCCGTAATGTTCCCAGACGTATCGCGCCTTAGCAGCGGAATTTTCAGCGATTGTTTCAAATGGCTCGGGAATGTCTACTTCACAGCCAATGTCGCTCAGTGTAACAAGCTCAAACTGGCCACCGAGCAATGCTTGTATCTCTTTTAACTTATTCAAATTATTGGTGGCAAAGCAAAGTTTCATGCTATAATGTTATGTTCTAAATGCATTTTACACAAAAAAACGGCTACTCTTGTGAAGCAGCCGTTTTAATTCATATCTGGTAATTACCTTGTTGGCAGGCCAGGCTGTTGCTGTGCTGGCGCCTTTCCGAAATCAACCAATTCCACGTCAAATAGCAGAACTGAGTTTGCAGGAATGGCTCCCGGCGATCCCTCAGCTCCGTAAGCAAGGCCAGATGGAATGATCAATGTGCGTTTTCCGCCTTTTTTCATCATCATAATGCCTTCTTCCCAACCTGGAATAACCATTCCCACACCAACCTGGAAGTCGATAGGACCGCGGCCGCCAGTCTGTGAGCTGTCAAATACTTTGCCGTCGAGCAATTTTCCTGTGTAATGCACTTTTACATTGTCACCTGCTTTTGGGCTGTCGCCCGTTCCTGGAACGGCATCCACATAAGCCAGGCCAGATGCTGTCTTCTGCGCTTTTCCTTTCAGGTTATTTTTTGCGATATAATCGTCAATTATTTTCGTATCGATCGCTTTTTGCTTGGAACCGGCTTCGGCAAGTTGTTTCTGGAATTCCTCAGGCGTAAGCACACTAACCACTTTCACGGTGAAGCTCAGATCAGATCCTTTTTTGATCATAGGAGGCATAGGCTGGCCGATTTTTGCAAACATTGAATCTGCATTGATCGATATTTTAGCACTGTCTCCCGCTGCAAGCAAAGCAAGTCCTTCTTCAAAACTGCCTTTGTACTGAGGAGCCTGCAAAACCATTTTTTGCGGTGTACCTTCTTTATATGTATCACGAAGCGTAGAATCGCTGCCGTTTTTCAACACAAAGTGGAATGTCATA
The DNA here is from genome assembly GCF_021390415.1 of Dyadobacter sp. CY327. Lineage (NCBI taxonomy): Bacteria > Pseudomonadati > Bacteroidota > Cytophagia > Cytophagales > Spirosomataceae > Dyadobacter > Dyadobacter sp. CY327. The sequence continues at coordinate 734,323 of NZ_JAJUXJ010000001.1, forward strand.
ATGTCTCCCAATTTGGCTTTTCTCGCTTCATCTTCGTGCTCGAAAATCTGGTATTTCAGTCCGGATTCAGTAACCTGCGTCTTATGTTGGTTGCAAGCCGCTGCTAGAATAGTTACGCCCATTGCGTAACCTATTGATTTTAAATTCATTGGATTGTGTTAATTGGAAAGATTATGATGTGATTTTTGAAGTAAAATTTAAGCTTAGTCAACGTTTAAAAGTTCTTGTTGGTATTCCGGAAGAATATTTAAAAAAGTGGCAACTGTATCATGCACTGATTGTTCCGATCTTCCGCCAGATGCATTTTTGTGTCCGCCGCCATTGAAATAGGTGCTCGCCAGGTCTCTCACCGAGAATGTGCCTACCGAACGGAATGAAATTTTCACTTCACCTTTTCTTTCAATGAACATAGCAGACATTACTACGTTTTCAACCTGCAAACCGTAATTAACGATTCCCTCGGTTTCTCCCGTGCTGGAATTGAATTTTTGCAGTTCCGCTTCCGTCAAAACCATGTAGGCGGTTCTGTATTCGGGTAAAACCACTAATTTCTGGGAGAGCACGTAACCTAGAAATTGCAAACGCGAGAGTGGCGCATTGTCGTAAATAAGTCGGTGCACACGGCTGGAATCAAATCCCGTGAGCATCAGGTCAGCAACGGCCAGATGAACCTCGGGCGTAACATTTCCGTGTCTGAATGAGCCTGTATCCGTCATTATTCCGGCGTACAAGCATTCAGCCATGGGGATGTCGAAGATCTCAGTAACCGGCGCATTATTTTCCAGTTCTTTGATCAGTTTGTAAATAAGCTGTGCCGTAGCAGCAGCATAAGTATCCCAAACCATCCATTTTGCAAAATGCTCGGGTTCAAGGTGATGGTCTACCATTAATTTCGGCGCAGTGGCTTCTTCCACAATCCGTCCCAAATCTTTAAGTCTGGAAAGCGCTGAGAAGTCCAGGCAGCATATTAATGTAGCATTTGCAATTTTCTCCTTGCATTTAACCTGATCCGCCTGCTTTTCGTAAACCAGAACATGCTCAATGCCAGACAACCAACGTAAATTAGCCGTGTAATCCGTCGGACTGATGACTGTAACTTCATGTCCTTTTTTAATTAAATAACTTGCCCAGCCCAATGACGATCCCAGCGCGTCAGCGTCAGGGTCACGATGCATCGTAATGATGATTTTTTGGGGGTGGGATAAAAAAGAGCTAAGCTCTTCAACGGTTTGATTCACAGTTACTTAATTCGGAAGGAAGAAAATTCGGTTCGTATTCAGCCCACAAAATTAATAAAACTGTTGGGATTTGCTCAATGTTGTGCCCTAAAGGCTGGTTATCAGGCTATGTTTTAACATGCGCGCCACCGCGCAAACCGAAGCGCGAGGATATAAAATGAAAAAATGCATAGTTTTGCAGCAAATAAATTCCAGCCAACAGTATGCCAACAAATAGAACATTCACAATGATTAAGCCGGATGCCGTTAAGGACGGACATTCCGGAGCCATTATCAAAATGATTGAAGAGGCCGGGTTCCGGATTGTAGCTGTTAAAAAAACTCAGCTTAGCGCGGAACGTGCCGGAGAATTTTATGCAGTGCACAAAGAGCGTCCTTTTTACAATGATTTATGTAAATATATGTCTTCCGGCCCGATCATTCCGATGATCCTCGAAAAGGAAAACGGCGTGGCGGACTTCCGTACTTTGATCGGTGCTACCAATCCTGCCAATGCAGACGAAGGCACCATTCGCAAATTGTTTGCAAAATCCATGGAAGCCAACGCCATCCACGGTTCGGATTCCGACGAGAACGCTGCCATCGAAGGAAACTTCTTCTTTGCCCATATCGAGCAATTCTAAACATCATGGTTGCAAAAAAGATCGGCCCGGTTGAACATTCAACCGGGCCGATCTTTTTTAAGCTTCTTCTTTTATATCATTTTACGGCAAGGCTGTCGATAATGTGGATCACCCCGTTTGCAGCGCTGATATCAGAAACGACAATGTCCGCTCTGTTTACAGAAAAAATGCTGTCCCTTTTGGTAATGCTCAGTTCTTTGCCTCCAATCGCCTTCTTCTTTTCTTCTTTAAGACTCTTATAATCAAGCCGCTGTTTTCCAAGAATGTGGTTATTGATAAGTTTTCGAACCGAATCTTCCGGCATCGCGGTCAACACAGAGGAAGAGAAAATATTGGCACGGCCAAAGGCAGCATTGTCAGGTGCAAAAAAAGTTACTTCACCGGTCCGCAATCCGTCGCTCATCTTGGCATAGAGCATAAGATCTTTCAGAATACTGAAACGCTCATTCTCCATGATGACTTCTGTAATCGTTTTGCCCTTTACTATGTCTTCACTCTTCTCAGTGCAGGAAATAATTACTCCTGATGGCAGCACTGCAAGTAAAAAAAATGCCAGACAACGCCCTACAAAACGGTTTTTTTTCATAGCTTTCCAATTGGTTAATTTCCGTAAAACTAATGGAAAATGTATTTTGACGGAATTCTAATTGAATTTTTTTTAATCCTAACCCCCAATTTATTATGTTAAAACTTCGACAACTTATAGTGCTCTGTGCGACTATATTGTTACTGAACTCCGCATTTTTTGTATTCACAGCACCCGTTCCCGCGCCCCTGAAAAAGCCTGTTAAGTTATTTAACGGGAAAGATCTGAGCGGCTGGAAAGTTAACGGGACCGAAAAATGGTATGTAGAAAATGGTGAACTGATCTGCGAAAGCGGGCCGGATAAACAATATGGCTACCTCACCACCGACAAGTTTTACAAGAATTTTGACCTCTCCCTGCAATTCAAGCAAGAAGCAAATGGCAATAGCGGCGTGTTTTTCCGCTCTACGGTTACAGGAACGAAAGTTTCGGGCTGGCAGGTTGAAGTGGCGCCACCAAATCATGACACTGGCGGCATTTACGAATCTTACGGTCGTAACTGGCTGGTGCAGATCCCGGATGAAAAAGAAGGTTTCCTGAAAATGGGCGAGTGGAACACATTAAGAATCCGCGCGGTAGGGGATAATGTTAAAACCTATCTTAATGGTAATCAAATGGTTGATTTTACCGATGCTAAAATTGGCGCCGGAGACGGTTCAATAGCATTGCAGATCCACGATGGCGGCGGCATTAAAGTGCGTTGGAAAAATATTACTGTGGAAGAGCTTTAAGCTTCCTTCTTCATTCCGGCCGCAACGGCGTTCATACATTCGAAATGAGCAGTTCGTCGGAAAACGCTTACCATAGGGCTTCATGGCTGATAGATTTGTGTAAACAAGTAACACAAGTCTATTAGCCATGAAGCTTTTTTATTTTAAGTATCCGGAGAAAACCAGCGCCTTATTAAAGGATGCTGGATCGATTGACGAATCAGGAACAGAATGGATGCTAGCCCGGACTAATCAGTAACATTGCGTTTCACTTAAATTATGAACGAAAAAGGAACGAAGCGTCTGCGAATGACGGCATCATCACTCGATGGAAGGGATTTTAGTAATATGGACCTTGAAAATGCGGATTTTAGCTTTTCAAGTCTTAAAGACATCAATTTCGATGGCGCTAACCTGCGCAATGCAAAGCTTCGTTTCGCTGCATTGGACCGCACCACATTCCGGAACTCCGACCTGCGCAATGCCGATTTGAGTTTCAGCAGCTTAACCGATGTTGACCTCACAGGCGCCAGGGTGGAGGGGGCCAATTTCAGTTTTACCTCACAAGAAAAATCATTTAACTGGCGTGATCTTAACCTCATTGGCATCATTCAAAACCAGGGTTGGATAGGGACAGTGGTCGCTGTTATCCTGGGTGCCACAGTGTTATACGGGATAAATGCGATCTCTTATTTTACTGCTGAAATCTACTTCACCAATGAGCCCGTCCGGATCAAGCTGTATCAATATCTGGTTTCCCAAAATGTTATAGCGGGGGTTTTTACCATTCTGCTAACCCAGGGAATCACAATATGGCTCGACGTTTTCATCACCCGAACCATTCTTAGGCACGTAATTTTGTCCGTAATCGTGCTCATAATGAACAATTTGCTTGCAATAGCCGTCTATTTTCTTTTTGGCGTAACGCTGGTAGACAATTACAGGAATCTTTATCCCAATGAAGCAGCACAGAATGCGCCCTGGTATTGGTATATGTGGGGCCCGATCATTGTTGCTAATATTTTCTACTTTCTGAGCCGCGAAGGCAAACAGATTTCCAGGAAGATTTCCGATCAGGAATTTCAACTACTAAACCTGGAAAAGCTGAAAACCCGCGCCGAACTGGACGCATTGCAGGCACGCATTAACCCTCATTTTTTATACAACTCCTTAAACAGCATTGCCAGCCTCGTCCATGAGGATCCTGATAAGGCCGAGGAAATGACACTTTTGCTTTCCAAACTGTTCAGATACACGACCGGAAGAAAAACGAACGATTACTTTGATACAATCGAGAATGAACTGGAAATGGTTGCCACTTATTTGCAGGTGGAGAAAGTTCGGTTTGGGGAGCGCCTCAGATTTACCGTCGAGGTGACCGATCCCACATTAAAAGAATTGCATGTGCCCAAATTCATTTTACAGCCCATCGTGGAAAACGCAATCAAGCACGGCGTTGCCAAGCTGGCCGAACAAGGCGCAATTGTGGTCCGCATTTACGAAGAAGACGAGTGGCTGCATTTATGTGTGCACGACAATGGCCCGCCGTTTTCCGAGACCATGGGCGCCGGATATGGAATGAGGAGCATTCAGGACAAATTAAAATTGCTTTATGGCGATGCGGCGCGTCTGGAACTGCATAATGAGCCGCGCAAATCGGTCAACATTTCGATTCAAAAATCTGCTATTATACAAAATCAACATCAAGGCCATGACCCAATTCCCGCTGAAAACGATCCTCATAGATGACGAGCCGCTGGCATTAAGCCGGCTTCGAAGGCTTTTGGAAAAGCACAATGATGTTTTCACCATTGTATCCGAAGCAAAGAACGGCGCAGAAGGGTTGGTCGAGATTGACAAGCATAGTCCTGATATCATCTTCCTGGACATTGAAATGCCCCTTTTAAATGGTTTCGAAATGCTCGCTAAGCTGACCAAGATGCCGCTGGTGATATTTTCAACGGCCTACGATCAGTATGCGATCCGTGCTTTTGAGGAAAATTCTGTTGACTATTTGCTGAAACCGGTCGAGAATGACCGGCTGATTAAGACCATTGAGAAGATCCGCAACATTACCAAAGCAGGCGCCAACAATCTCGCCACGGTAAATCCCTATTCCGAAAACCTGCTCAGGCTGTTAGAGGAAATGAAACCGAAAAGAGAGATCTTCTCATTGTCGGTGAAATCAGGCGACCGGATCTTGCTCATTCCGCTGACCGAGATCACCCATTTCGAAGCAGAGGAAAAGTATGTTTTTTTAAACACATTAGACGGACAAAAATATCTGCTCAATTATACGCTGACATCCCTGGAAGAGAAGCTTCCCAAGCAATATCTGCGCATTAGCCGCGCCGGGATCGTTAATTCCCACCACATCAAAGAAATCCAAAAACATTTCAACAGCAAGTATGTCATTATCATGCGCGACCGCAAGGCATCCCAGCTCACAAGCGGCAGCACATACGGAGAAGCAATCCGCCATCTTCTTGATAATTAATCGGGTTACTACGTCCCCGGACACAAAATAATGATTTTGAAGAGGGCATACTTATTCCTAAATTGCGCCCTGATTTTAAATTCCATTACTATTTTTGAGGTTAATCAACTGTTCATCAGAAGGTTTATAGCAATTTGAGACGAAGCTAAGACTAATATTTTTTTAGTTTTCGACACAGAATGCTGCATTCCTGCGTATCATGATGTACAAAGTGATCCCTTTAAAAAAGCGGGAAGTTTTAAATTTTGATCTTACTTGAAAAGATCCTCGCTGTAGTTCATTTTGTTTTTGTTAAAAAAGGTTAAAGGGGTCAGGAATAATGAAGGAGCTCATTGATACGGGCAATCTGCCAAAGCACATCGCCGTTATCATGGACGGTAACGGAAGATGGGCCCAAAACCAGGGAGCAGCGCGCATTTTCGGCCATCGCAACGCGATAAAGGCCGTTAGGGAAGTAACCGAAGGTTGTGCGGAATTAGGTGTCGGGTTTTTGACACTTTATGCATTTTCCACCGAAAACTGGGCCCGTCCCGAGTTTGAAGTAAGGGCTTTGATGGAATTACTGGTTCAGTCTATTGGAAATGAGCTGCCTACTATGCTCAAGAACAATGTAAAGCTGGACACGATCGGTGACACGGAAAGTCTGCCAAAGAGCTGCCGCAGAACATTGGCGGAAGCTGTTGAGGCTACAAAGGCAAATACAGGCCTTAACCTGATCCTGGCGCTGGGTTACAGCGGAAAATGGGACATTACCCAGGCTGCGAGGAAGATTGCGGAGGATGTAAAGAATGGTGTGATTGCACCGGATGAGATCAACGAAGAAATGCTGGCTGCGAAACTGGCAACCCAAAACCGTCCGGAAGTGGACCTGATGCTGCGCACAGGCGGTGATCACAGGATCAGCAATTTCCTTTTATGGCAGCTTGCTTACGCCGAGCTGTATTTTTACGAAAACCTTTTCTGGCCGGATTTCAGGCGGGAACATTTATATGAAGCGATTGCCGCCTTTCAAAACAGAGAGCGTCGTTTTGGCAAAACTGGTGAACAAATCAAAGCGAATAGTGCTAAGTAATAATATGAACCTTGTGAAAAATTTGAATAGATCATTAGCACACCTCAAAAGTATTTTAGCATTGATCCTGCTTTGCTGGTGTTTTTCAGCAAATGCACAAAAGGTCGGGCTGGGAGCTGCGGGATCAAAACCTGCTTCTGCTGCCGCCAATTTGGGCATTGACCCGGCTAATCCAAAAGAATTTACAATTGCAGAAGTGACTGTTTCAGGAACCCAGTTCCTGGACCCTAATTCCATGGTTTCCATCTCAGGCTTGAAACCTGGCGATAAAATCCGCGTTCCTGGACCAGCAATCCCGTCGTCGATCAGAAGAATGATGGACTTCGGAACATTGAATGATGTTGAGATCATTGCTACGAAAGTGGAAGGCGAAAAGATCTGGCTGAACATTCACATTAAAGAGCGTCCAAGACTCTACAAAGTTTCCTTCTCAGGCATCCGCAAAGGCGAGCGCGAAACACTGAATGATAAGGTGAAATTGATCAAAGGGCGCGTTATTACGCCAACCGTAATCAAGAACACCCAGCTTGTTATTAAAAAGTATTACATGGATAAAGGGTTTTACAACACGAAAGTAAAGGTGTTGCAAATCCCTGATTCAACGCGCGGACAGGCTACGCTTAACTTCACCATTACAAAAGGAAAGAAGGTTAAGATCGAGGAGATCGACATTCAGGGAAATACGGCGGTGAGCGATAAAATCCTCAAACGCAAAATGAAAGGCACCAAGCAGAAAAGAATTGGCCGTCTTTTCAACCCATCCAAATATATTCCTAAAAAATACGACGAAGACAAGGAAAAACTCATTGCCTATTATCGTAAAAACGGTTACCGCGATGCAACGATTGAATTCGACTCCATTAAAAATGGTGATGAAACGATCAGCATTGTCATGAAAATTGACGAGGGAACCAAGTATTTCTATCGCGACATCACCTGGTCAGGAAATTACCTTTATACATCGGCTTACCTGGGTGAGCGTCTGGGTGTGAAGAAGGGCGACGTTTACAATCCCGAAGAACTAGACAAAAAAATCAATGGTATCCCTGGTGCCGACGTTAGCTCCATTTATATGGACGACGGTTACCTGTATTTCCGCATCGAGCCTACTGAAAAGGCTGTTGAAGGCGATTCTATCGACGTTGAATTAAGAATGTTCGAAGGAAAGCAAGCCACGATCAATCGCATTTTGCTGAATGGTAACACCAAAACCAGCGACCGCGTGGTGTTAAGGGAACTCTTTACATTGCCAGGACAGAAATTCAGTAAAACAGAGATTATCAACACGCAGCGTCAATTATCCCAAATGGGCTATTTCGACCCCGAAAAAATCCAGATCAACCCGATCCCCAACCAGCAGGACGGAACGGTGGATATCGAATACACTGTGGAAGAAAAACCTTCTGACCAGATCGAGTTATCCGGTGGATGGGGTGGATACATTGGTTTCGTTGGAACGCTTGGATTGGTTTTTAATAACTTCTCACTGAAAAACATCCCTAACCGTGAAACCTGGCGGCCATTGCCTTCTGGTGACGGTCAGAAACTATCGTTGCGTTTCCAGGCGAACGGGAAGCAGTATCAGACCTACTCGCTATCATTCAGTGAACCATGGCTTGGCGGCAAGAAACCTATCAACTTTGGTGTGTCCTTACAGCGCACAGTTTACCGGATGACAGATCCACGTTCTTTTTATAACAATTTGGGCCAAGGTAACGGAGGTCTGAGCTACCGCGGCGGGTATTTCAATAATGGAATTACTTTATCGCTTGGTCGCCGTCTTAAGGAACCGGATCGCAATCTTGTTATGACCCATTCGCTGTCCTATCAGCGATACAGACTGGATGATCTTGATATATTCCGGATTGGGTATAGCAATGGTGTATCAAACAATATTTCGTTCAACACAACGATATCCAGAAATACCCTTAGTGATTTCCAATTCCCAAGAAACGGAAGCAACATTTCTTTGAGCGGAACATTCACGCCGCCTTATTCAGCATTCAGGAAGAAGACTTTCACAGACAAGACCGACACATATCGTTGGGTAGAATATCACAAATGGATGTTTGACGCCAGCTATTATGCAACTATCACAGGAAAGCTTGTATTGAGCGCTCGTACGCACATGGGTTTCCTCGGAGCTTACGGAGACAAAGTTGGTTACAGCCCGTTCGGCCGCTTTATCGTGGGTGGATCCGGTCTGGCAGGTCAAGGTTCATTCTCACTTGCTGACCAGGACATTATCGGTTTGCGCGGTTACCAGGATCAGAAAGTAGGACCACAGAACGAGCAGGGCTTCCCGGCATCAGGAGGTGGAATTGTGTATAACAAATATGTAATGGAGCTTCGTTACCCGGTTTCACTCAACCCGCAAGCGACGATCTTTATATTAGGTTTCGCAGAAGGTGGAAATAACTGGGGAACATATAAAGAGTTCAACCCATTCGACTTGAAACGTTCAGCAGGGGTAGGAGCACGTATATTTATGCCTGCATTCGGACTTCTGGGAATTGACTGGGGTTACGGTTTTGATAAAATTCAGGGAGAACAGAAACGAAGCGGACCACAATTCCATTTTACGATTGGTCAGCAGATCAGATAATATTTCTGATTGTAGTTTCGTTAAGAAGTTTGCAAATTATTAGCTCCCTGGCATGAAGAAGTTTTTTATTTTACTAGTTTTGTCAATTCTATGTGGATCAGCGTCCTGGGCGCAAAAGATAGGTTACACAGACATGGAATTCATCACCAGTAAAATGCCTGAGTACCAATTGGCACAAACAGAGATGAAGAAGTTCTCTGACAAGTGGGCCAAAGAGATCCAGGATAAATTTCTAGAAGTCGATCGCATGCAGCGTGCTTATATGGCTGAGGAGATCCTGCTCACCGAAGACTTAAAACGGAAAAGACAGAGCGAGATTAAGGAAAAAGAACTCGAAGCCGGAGAATACAATAGTAAGATCTTCGGCATGGAAGGACTTCTGTTTCAGAAGAAGAAAGAATTGATGAAGCCCGTCCTTGAAAAAGTGCAGCGAGCAGTTACCAAAGTTTGCAGCCAGCGCCGGCTCGATTTTATGTTTGATAAGTCCAGCGATGTAGGCATGCTTTATACAAATCCCAAGCACGATTACTCGGATTATGTGATGGAGGAGCTTGGTATTAATCCAAAGGCAACAAAAGCAGCTGCGGAAGAGAAAGTAGGAAAGGCAGAGCAGCCACCCGTACAGGCCCCGACACAAAACTCACCAAAACAAAAAAGTACAAACAGTAAACTTAAGTAACAAAGCAATGAAACAAAAATTGATAGCTTTTTTGGTCGTAATGACCATTATTACAACCCCTCTGTTAGCACAAACAACTCCTGCAAGCGGACTTACTAAAATCGGTTATACTAATGTTGATTATATAATTGGCAAGTTACCAGAAAGTAAAGTAATGCAGAACCAGCTTGAAGTTACAAAGGCTCAGTTGGATAAAGCATTAGGAGAAACATACAAGGAAGCACAGGAGAAGTATGAAGCCTATCAGAAAAATGGCGCTAACATGACTGATGTCATCCGTGCAGATAAAGAAAAGGAATTGCAAAACCTGCAAACAAGAATTCAGGAAATGCAAAACAATGCTCAGACGTCTTTGCAGACTAAGCAGCAACAATTGCTTGAGCCGATCTTGACGAAGGTTAACAACGCTATCCAGGAAGTTGGAAAAGAAAGCGGATTCCTTTACATCCTGAACATGGATGCAGGTGCTGGAACAACACCGATCATCTTGTTTGCAGCTTCTGAAGACAACAATGCAACCAATCTTATCCTTAGAAAATTGGGTGTGGATCCTGACAAAATCGAAGCAGCAGCTCCTGCGGCAGCGAAGCCAGGAACAGCTGCACCAGTAGCAGCACCTGCAAAAACAGGCGCAGCAGCACCAGCTACAACACCTGCGGCTACGACGCCAAAGAAAAAATAGTAGCAGCTTCATTGAACTTAAAATACCGGAGGGTAGTCTTTAAAATGGCTCCCTCCGGTATTTGTATTTAGCAAGGCCGACGTTTTTACACTGCACTATTATTTGAAATGTCCAAAATCAATCTGATTAGCCGGGCTTCCGTTTTCAAATATCAATTTAAAAATTATTCAAAACGCTTTTCTATATAGTATTTGCTAGTTTTGCGTTAGACTCAAAGGGTTTCTCGACACATGGAATTAATTATATTTTGGAAGTTATGATTACAAAGCATATTCATAAAATACTGATACTTCTGACGGCCGTTTTCTTATTCTCAAAGGCGCAGGGGCAGGATAATATGAAGAGTTCTGCAACAGGCCCCTTGCAGATTGTTTTCCCGAATGAATCCGAATGGAATGTGCTGAGTGAAGGGAAGGAGATCAATTTTCATCTTCAGACCAAAGGTGGAAAAAGCGATTCTGTGCGATATAGTATTTCTACCGGTTATCTTAAAGAGATGAAGTTTGACTCGCTCGGGCATTTCATCTGGACTCCGGGTTACGACATTGCTGACCGTATCAATACTTCGAAATCCTTTCCGGTTGTGTTTGAAGCACAGAGCACATCGGGTGAAAGTGCTTCCCGCGAGGTGGTTTTTAAAGTCATGCACGTGAACCGGCCTCCGCAAGTTGACGAATTAAAGCCTTTCTACATTCAATACAGAACTCAGAACACCTATCAGATCGATATGAACTCTGTCCGTGATCCGGATGGTGATCCCGTTGTTTTTGTTCCCATTCTGGAAGAAATGCCTGAGGGAATGAAGCTTTCGGCAGCAGGTGAAATTGTCTGGGAGCCTTCTACCAAGCAGTTTAACATCTTGAAGGAATCTCCTAAGTATGTTGAGTTTTATGTAGAAGATCAGCCGTCCAAGGAGCGGACAAAAGGGAGGTTGCGATTGAACATTACGCAAATGGACCTGGCACCGGACTTTACGATTGTGCCACAGGTTTCCACGATCAGGAGCGCGGAAAACAACCGCATTAACCTGCGGTTCGCATTGTCGGATCCAAACGGAGAAGACGACATTTCCACATTCGCATTCATTTCTGAAAATAAGAATGTTCCCAAGGAAGCTTTGGTAAAAAACGCGCCTACCAGTTACGAGTTCATATGGGAGCCGGGTTATGATTTTGTAAAAGATCCGTTTGATACTCTTTCCTTTAACATCATTTTTTACGTGATGGACAAGGCGCAGAACAAAAAGGAGAAGACGATCCGCTTTGTGATCAAAAACACTGTGGATGAAAGTCTTCGTGACGCGTATGTGTACGGCTTATACAAGGGCGCACTCGTGAATGCATGGGGGCTTCTGGAGCAAATGCAGGAGAAGGAAATTTACCTGAAAAAAGCATATTCCAAAGCGAAACGCGGGAAGAGGAGCAGATCCTTGCTAAATGCTTCGCTAGGAGCAACGACCGGGCTGGCGCCACAGTTTACAGACGATAAGGGAAAAGCCCGGGGTTACATTACAACCATTGGCGGGACGACGGTTGCGACGGTTGGAACATTGGAGGCAACTGAGGTGATCGGTAAGTCCACGAACGGACTGTTAGATCGTTTCAATTACGTATTGCAAAAGAAAAATGAGCTGCAAAATAAGGGAGATGTTTTTGCCCGTGAATATGCTCAGAAATCTGCGCGGAGGACACCTGATTTTATCCGTAAACTCGACGAATTCAAAGCGCTTATGAACCTGAGTGGTTTGGTAGCATTGGAACTGGATGCGAATTGGGAAAGCAAGAAGGAAGCCACAGATGCTGCACTGAAAAAGTCCTTCAAGGATTTCGTGCCGCTGACCAAAGAAGAGAATTAAAATCAAGATCATATCAAACGAAAAAAGAGAGCCTTAGCTCTCTTTTTTCGTTTCGTCATCTTCCAGTTTAACAGGAGTGGAAGGAGGAATGTCTGTGGGCTCATCCGTTGCGCTTACTGACGTTTCAACGGGCGTTTCATCCTCATCTTTATGATCTGAATCATCTGAATGATCCGAGTGAAAGCTTCCCTGGAATATTAGAATGCTGCATACGCCGATGAAAATGCATGAATCGGCAATGTTGAAGATTGGTGTAGAGTAATATTGTCCACCCCAGACAGGAATCCATTCCGGAATAAACCCTTCCCAAAAATCAACAAAAATCATGTCAATAACCTGTCCATGAAACCAGGGAGTAGGAGAGCCGTAAGGCGCATTTTTAAGCAAAACGCCATAGAATGTGCTGTCGATCACATTACCCACAGCGCCGGCAAGTATCATTGACAATGCCCAAAGCAATCCCTTTGAAGCACCTGAACGGGCCAAATGGATCAAATACCAGCCAATGGCGCACATGGCCACAAGGCGGAACAATGTCAGAAAAAGCTTGCCATATTCGTGCCCCAGCTGCATGCCGAACGCCATCCCCGGATTAAGGACATAATGTAGTTTCAGCCAATTGCCGATCAGTGGGATCTGGCCGGAAAATCCAGGTTCCATGTATTTATAAACCAGGAATTTAGAAAGCTGATCCAGCACGATAAGCAGCAAACTGAAAACTAAATATGGCGTTGGATTTCGGGATTGATTCATTCGTTTTTCAAACAATTGACAATTTCAAGAATGCGAAAGTAATAAGTTACTTATAAAGAACCGATTCCCCTTCTCTTCAATTCACTTTTAACCAGCAGATACTCCCTGCTGCTCTGGCCCGCAATAGAGGTGTTTTCCTCTGCACGACGGATCAGATAAGGCAAAACAGCGTCAATTGGGCCGTAAGGAACATACTTGGCAACATTATATCCCGCCTTCGACAAATTAAAGGAAATGTTATCGCTCATGCCCAGCAATTGTGCAAACCAGATCCGGTCATCATTCCGGCTGATGTCCTGCTTTTTCATCTTGGCAGCGCAGTATTGCGAGCTGTATTCATTATGTGTGCCCAGGCAGATCGAAATGTGTTCAATGTGGTCCAAACTGAAATCGATGGCTGCGTTGTAGTCGCTGTCCGTTGCTTCCTTCGAAACATGGATAGGATTAAAATATTCGTTTTCTCTCGCCCTGAGCCGCTCTTTTTCCATATATGCACCCCTAACGAGCTTTCCGCCAAGGAAATAGCCTTTCTGCCGTGCCGCGAGATAAGCACTTTTTAATCCTTCCAGCGTATCATGCCTGTAAAGTTGGTATGTGTTGTAAACGATGGCTTTTTCGCGGTTGAATTTTTGCATCATTCGGTAGGTCAGGTCGTCGATGATGCCCTGGATCCAGCTTTCTTCCGCATCCACAAAAATGCGGACGTTCTTATCATGTGCATGGCGGCATAATGTCTCCACACGCTCCTGAATGCGGGCATATGCGGCCTCTTCCTCGCTTGTAAGCTCCTCATTACGCTGGATTTTTTCCAGCAGATCCGCGGAAGCAACACCCGTAATCTTGAACACGGAAAAAGGGATCGTTTCCGAGGAAGCCGCCTTATCGATCGTTTTCAGGATTTCATTCGTTGTAGCATCAAAGCTTGCTTCGTCGTCCTCACCTTCCACCGAGTAATCCAGGATGGTGCCAATGCCCGACCGGCCGAGCAATGAAATGGTTGGATCGCAGTCCCTAATCGTCTCACCGCCACAGAATTGTTCAAAAATGGTAAGACGGATAACATTTTTTATCGGTAAGTGAAGTTTTAGTGCAAGCTTTATAAAAAAAGTGCCTAAATTTACCACTCGAGCCTGATTCATGAGGCTGAATAACCAGTAAGTTTTCCGTAGTTGAGCGTCTGATTTTGATGCAAATGCGACGGAAGTATCTTCAAAAAATACAGGTATTTCGTCTTTTGGAGAAGGATATGCCATTTTTTAATTATACGTTTTTCCTAAGTGAAAGTTTAGTGTTTTTGCTTAAAATCACTGGAAGAAAGTAGTACGCATTAAGAAGTTGATTGACTTTTGTTATATCAAATGTACGTCAATCCCAGAAATACGCATAACACCGGATCAAAATATTACAATTATCATTTTTTATTAAGGACAAGTTTTTGAATATGAATGCTTCTTTAGATATCCTTCCGTTAAGCAGTTGGATCAATACCGAAGGTAAGCCTTTGGTAATCGCCGGACCTTGCAGCGCAGAGACCGAGGAACAAATGTTAGAAACCGCAATCCAGATCAAAGAGGAAGGATTTGCGCACGTAATCCGTGCGGGAATTTGGAAACCGAGGACTCGTCCAGGAAGTTTTGAAGGCATGGGAGAAGCTGCTTTACCCTGGTTACAGGAAGTAAAGAAACAAACCGGAATGCCTGTTGCTGTTGAAGTTGCAAATCCTCAGCACATTGAATTAGCATTGAAATATGGTGTGGATATACTTTGGATCGGTGCTCGTACAACCGTGAACCCATTCAATGTTCAGGAACTTGCGGATGCTTTGAAAGGCATTGATGTTCCTGTTTTGGTGAAAAACCCTGTGAATCCTGACCTGCAATTGTGGATCGGTGCTTTGGAGCGTTTGAACCAGGCTGGCGTAAGGAAATTGGGTGCAATCCACCGTGGTTTCTCGAACGCTCAGGAAACGAAGTTCCGTAACTCCCCAATGTGGAACATTGCAATCGAATTGAAAACACTTTTCCCTGAATTGCCTGTTATCGGTGATCCAAGCCACATGGCCGGAAAACGTGCTTACTTGTATGAATTGGCACAACGTGCGCTTGATTTGAACTATGAAGGTCTGATCATCGAATCACACCGCGAGCCGGACAAAGCTTGGTCTGATGCTGCTCAGCAGTTGACGCCAGCTGCCCTTGGTCAAATGTTGCATGACCTGCACGTTCGTAAAGAGTCTTACGGCAGCGATTACCAATCTCAATTAGAGATCATTCGTGGCAAAATTGACAACCTGGACCGCGAAATGCTTGAAACATTGGCAAACCGCATGGCTTTGGTTGAGAAATTGGCTGAATACAAACGCGATAACAATGTTGCAGCTTACCAGGTTGACCGTTTCCGTGAAGTTTTGGAAACACGCGCAGGATGGGGTAAAAGCATGAATTTGTATCCAAACCTTGTTGACGAGCTTTTCAAACTTGTTCACATGGAATCAATCCGCAAGCAAACCGAGGTGATGAACCAGGTTAATGTTTAGGATTTAAGATAGCATACCAAAAACGGCCGTTTCGAAAGAAGCGGCCGTTTTTATTTATATGTTTGATCAAATTCCCTTTTCCTTCAAAACCTTCCTAATCTCCCGTGCCCAGATCTCATAAGCCTTCTCGTTCAAATGTGTTTTATCAACAGCATACTCAGCTTTCAACCCCTTTGAATCTGAAATAAACTGATTGAGGTCAATGTAATCCACTTCGTTTTTCTCGCAATATTTAATCAGGAAGTCGTTTAATGTATCTACTTCCTTTTTGCTAACGGGATCATTTTGCTCATAGACAGTAAGCGTGACAACGGGGATGATTTTGCTTTCTTTTATTTTGTCAAGAATAGCCTTATAGTAACCTTGCATTCGCTCCTGCGAAACGCCGACTGTAATGTCATTAATGCCGCCTTTTACAAAACATATCTTCGGATGCAGGTTAACAACATGTGTGGGAAGCAATTGCAGGAAATGATAAGTGCTCATGCCGGGCAGTCCGTTGTTCAGGACATCCGTTCGGTCCAGTAATGCGGTCCATTTTCCCTGTGCGGTGATCGAATTTCCGTACATGACAATGGTCGGATTTCCTTTCATGGCAACAAATCTTTGCATAATCTTATCACGATAAATGTATGAGAAAACGCAAATTGACACGATCAGAAGTGCATTCAGCGCCAGAGAAGCAATAAGCCATTTCCTGGTCTTCATACTCGTTCACCCAAATTAAAGCAGCGGCGGCACCGTGCTTCATAAAGATCGGTTTCGCCTAATAAAACGCGTTCGTTAGACGGGGAAAGCCGGTAGGAATGGGAGGCAACTTCCCCGCAGACCATGCAAATGGCGTGCACTTTGGTTACATATTCCGCGACAGCCATCAGCTGGGGCATGCATCCGAATGGTTTTCCCATATAATCCATATCCAGCCCCGCCACGATCACCCGCTTGCCGGAGTCCGCCAGCAAGGTGCATACCTCCACAATTTTCTCATCAAAAAATTGCGCTTCATCCAGGCCGACCACCTCACAGTTTTCGGCCCGGCCCAGGATTTCAAGGGATGTCTGGACAGGAATAGAGCGGATCGAATTGTCATTATGAGAAACAATGTTCTCCTCGTGATAGCGTTTATCCAACGCAGGCTTGAAAATTTGTATCCGTTGCCGGGCTATTTTGGCGCGGTTCAGTCTGCGGATCAATTCCTCCGTTTTTCCGGAAAACATTGATCCACAGATCACTTCGATCCAGCCGGTTCGCGGACTCTCGTTTTCTTTCCTATGCGATGGTTCTATGAACATGTTTGACGGGATACGGGGCTGCCGAACAGGCAAATTTCTTTATCTTTACAAATCAAGCACATTTTTTTTAAACACAGACGTTATCAAAAGCTCTTATTCGTTATGCCGGATAATTTGAATTTAATTGCACTCAACCAATACGCTGCCAGGTTCACCACAACGATCTTAAATGAGATGTACCGGGACCAGGATACGATCTCAGGAGCCGGATTACTGAAACTCACGCCCGTAAGACAAGTAAACCTTGGAATTTTGAACCGGTTATTTGACGCCTGGAGAAGTAACGCAGAACAGTTTCGGAGCCCTTATTTTGATTTTACCAATGAAGAGGTAAAAAAGGCACTGGAAGATTTTATGAACACGGCTTCGCAACATATCGCTGTGAAACGGGCCGACCTGGAACCCATATTATCGGACTCTGTGAAGGACGCGCTCAGGTTATTACTGGCTCCGGAAAGTTATTTCGAGGATAAAATCAGGGAAAAGCAGGATGCGGAGTTTACGCATGAAAAGGCAGAGCATCTTGTTAAATATACCCACATTCACCGTGGACTGGCAGAAGCGATGTTAGCCCGCCTGACAGACAGTGGCTCAAATTCGGTTTATCAGACCCAAGCCGTTAGCTGGTTATACGAATTAAAAGGCAATCCGGACCTGATCGACGATTTGGATCCTTATTTGCTGCAATTCTCAGATGTTTTCCCGCTCAATCTATCAGATCTTCGCATTTCTGAAAGTGGTAGAAATACATCAACGAGCGGAAGAAATGAATCGAGATCATTCTTCGATTCAGCATTCAATGAGCTGGACGCACCTGCTAAGCCTGCGCCGCCACGCGCAGAACCTGCTTCGGCAGTGATCGGTGAAATTATCGCTAAAACAAATTCTACCGAAAAAGACAGCCTCAACAGCCGCTACAAAGTGGAGCTTCCTAAACATGATGAAGACAAGTCATACGGAAGCGTTCCTGTGAAGGTGGAAAGCATTGCGGGTTCTATTCCCTTGGGACAGCGCTTCATGTTTGTTAATCAGCTTTTTGACAAAAACAGTGAGCATTTCGACAAAGCCATTTATGAATTGGATATGGTGAAAAGTTTTGAAGAAGCGCAAAACCTGATCTGGCATCGTTATGCGTCCAAATATGCCTGGGATGTGAATGGAGAGGCGGTTACAGCGCTGTTGGCGATTGTAAAACGTAAATTTTCAGGTCAATAGACATTTATACCAATTGAAGGAACTGCTCACGAGCGTTTTGCAAAGCCTGCAAATCCAGACTGAGCAGTTCTTTTTTTTCTTTTGCAAATTCCACCAGATTTTCGGTCGGCATATTTCCTACGAGCTCGTCCTGCGCCATGGGACAACCGCCGTAACCCAGCATTGCGCCATCAAAACGCCGGCAGCCTGCTTCATATGCTGCTGCAACTTTCTCCCGCCATTGACCAGGTGTTGTATGAAAATGTGCCCCAAATTCCAGATCAGGCCGGAGCGCCAGCATTTGTGAAAATACATTCTTAATGTCGCTTTCCTGCGCTACGCCCACAGTATCGGCCAGTGAAAATGTACGGATGCCGAATTGGGCCAGCGTTTCAATATTCTCAAATACAATTTCAGCATTCCAGGCGTCTCCGTACGGATTTCCAAAACCCATTGAAATATAAATAACAAGAGTTTTCCCATTGTCCTCAGCCAAAGCTGCAATGCGCTTCACTCTTTCCAACGATTCTGCAATCGTGGAATTGGCATTACGGATCTGAAAAGTTTCGGAAATGGAAAATGGAAAACCAATGTCTGTGATCTGAGGAAACTGGCATGCATCCATGGCGCCGCGCTCGTTAGCAACGATGGCAAGCAGCCTGGTAGTGGAAACAGCTGTATTCAGCTGGCTTATTAATTCCGCAGTATCGCTCACCTGAGGCATGGCTTTGGGAGAAACGAAACTCCCAAAGTCAATGGTATCAAACCCAACGCGAAGCAGCTGGTTAATGTAATACGCCTTTTTCTCAGTAGGAATAAAGCGATGAACTCCCTGCCAGGCATCCCGCGGACATTCGATGATTTTCAAGATTCAATGAGTGAGTGAGTGAATGAGTGAATGAGTGAATGAGTGAATACTCGTTTTTTAAAACATTCAGTCATTCACTCATTCAATCATTCAAAATTATTTCAATATTGGTGCCAAATCTTTCTCATTCTCCGCGAGCCACGCTGCAATGTCCTCGACGATCTGGCGGATGCCGATTTCGGGTTTCCAGCCTGTAAGTGCTGTTACTTTCGTGTTATCCGTTACGTAAAGCCGGATGTCGGCGGTGCGGTTTTCGGGCACTACTTTAATAGGGATCGTTTTGCCGGTAACTTCCTGACAGACTTTCGTTAACTCCTGCAAGGATGCACTGCTTTCCAGTCCGCCGCCTGCATTCAGGATCTCTCCGTTAACTTTATCAAGGTTGTGCAACTGCCAGTCGATCAGGCGGTAAAGGTCTGCCACGTGCAACATGTCACGGATTTGCTTACCAGTTCCGCCGTAGCCAAAGTAGCCCAGTTGTTGTTCAAAATAATGTTTTGCAATCCAAAGCACCATCACGCCCTGATCCACTTTGCCCATCTGCCAGGGACCTGTGATCACGCCGCAGCGGTTAATAACTGTTTTAAGATTATAAAACTCGTTGTATTCCTGGATAATAAGCTCAGAAGCCAGTTTGGTCGTACCATATAAAGAGCGCGCACCATTCAATGGGAAATCTTCCGCAATCCCTTTGGACGAAACACCGGCAACAGGCTGGTCGTCCGACAACGCAAAACGCGTAGGCTCTTCAACGAAGTTTAATGTTTCAATGGTTTTGATCGGATAAACCCGGCTCGTGGAAAGGAAAATAAAGCCAGCTTTATGCTTCAATGCATAATTAAGGCAGTTAATGGTCCCAACCAGGTTGGTATTAATCAGATAATCGGGTGTGCCGTCCAGGCCAGCCAGAACCGAAGGTTCGGCAGAAGCTTCGATCACCACGTCAACCGCCGGGACCGAGTCAAAATCTTCTTTATTCCTGATATCGCCATGCACGAATTCAACGCCCTGCGCTTTCAGTCGGCTCAAATTGAGCTCGGAACCCCTGCGTTTAAGGTTATCCAGTGCATAAACCTGGTAATCAGGATAATTAACTTTCAGGGATATGGCTAATGCGGAACCTACGAAACCGGCTCCTCCGGTAATTAAAATTTTCATAAAGCGATTTTATGTGTAAGCAGAAAGTGTGGAAGTAAACTGTTTCCAAAGTTAGGAGATTCCATAAGAACGGATAAATTTGCCAGGAATATTTATATTTAAAACTTGTTATGTATAACATCGAAATCTAATTAATTTGAATAAATTTGGAATGTAGTATGTAACTTATGTTCACATCCTTTTCAGCATACTCCACTGCAACAATTCGTTAGCTCTACTTCGTACTAAGCATAACAAACCGGCCATACATGCGCATTTGTACCTTTACTATTTTTCTTCTTTCCTGTCTCGCATTCCAGTCTTTCGGGCAAAATGGTGGCGTAGCCGAGGCCAAAGAGACCGCATATCCGATCGCCATGTACAAGGAGGCCACCAGCCAGTCTCAGAACCTATATAATGGCCGGCAATATTACGTTTACGACAACCGGTCGGAAGAACATCAGTTTTTTGAGTTCAGAAAATGGCACAACGGCGTCATCATGTACGACGGCCAGCGCTTTGACAGCATCCCCATGCTTTACGACATCTTTAAAGATGAGCTCATAATCAAACATTTCAACGGCGATCACATCCTTCTGCAATCCGAAAAGGTTGACTATTTCAAAGTGGACAACCACAATTTCGTGCGATATGAGGCCGGTAAGGACATTAATGAACAAATGCGCACCGGGTTTTATGATGTCTTGTACGAAGGTAAATCGCGTACAATCGTCCGCCGGGTAAAACAGCGCCAGGAAAAGATCGTGGATAAAATGGTGATCGCATTATATCCCCAGAAAAATAACTTCTTCATCATGAAAGGCGACCGTTACTATGGCGTCAGTTCCAAAAAGTCGGCGCTGAATCTGTTTCCTGAATACAAAAGGGAGTTGCGTAAAGTGCTTAAAGATCAAAGAATTAAGTTCAGGAAAAACAGGGAAACTGCCATCGTCACCATTGTCGACACTTACGACAAACTAGCCAAACAATGAAAATACTTTTACCCTTAATGATCTTATTCAGTGTCGGGTTGTTTTCCAGAGATGCTTACGCACAGTCGGCACCGGAAAAGAAAATCACCATGCGCCTGGATTCAGCGCGCTTCAATGACTTCGTAAAACAGGTCGAGAGCCAAACGGGCTACTATTTTTACTACGACGCCTCCAAATTTGACAGCCTTACGCTGGATCTCAACGTTAAAGATCTCGCCATCCGCGAAGTGCTCGACCAGGTTTTTAAGGGCTCGGAATTTGAATATTCCATTGATGCGCAAAAACGCATTTACATTACCCAGGGCCAGCGGATCATTACGCAACTCACGCCCGGGCTTTTTGAGCCGGATCTGGCTGGTGACAACGGAACCATCGCTTATTCCGGTCCGGAAAACGATGCGAAAGAACGACTGCTCTCAACCGCTGAAAGCAAATTACACGAAATAGGCATCAAAAAACACCGCATAATCCCTGGAAACTCAACCATAACCGGCTACGTGCGGAATGCGGTTACCGGCGAGCCGGTGATCGGTGCGGCGGTGTTCATCACATCACCTTCCATTGGCGTTACTACGGATGCGCTCGGCCTGTACGCGCTCACCATCCCGCGTGGAAAGCAGATTGTACACATTAAGAGCACCGGAATGCGCGAAACACAACGCCAGGTAATGCTGTATTCCGATGGAAAGCTGGACGTGGAGATGCGTGAAAGTGTGATCGCGTTGAAGGAAGTTTCGGTAAAAGCGGGGATGGATAAGAATGTAGTAGGGACACAAATGGGAACGGTTAAGCTGACCATTAAAAACCTGAAACAAGTGCCAACCGTGTTTGGGGAAACGGATCTGCTGCGTACAGTGCTGACATTGCCGGGTATCAAGTCGGTGGGTGAAAACAGCACAGGACTGAATGTTCGCGGTGGCTCAACCGACCAGAATCTGATCCAGTATAATGATGCCGTTATCTATAATCCGTCCCACCTTTTCGGGTTTTTCTCCGCATTTAACCCGGATGTATTAAAAGACGTGGAGCTTTACAAAAGCACGATCCCTGCCAAGTTCGGGGGAAGGCTGGCGTCGGTTCTGGATATCAGCAGCCGGGATGGGAATAAGAAAAAGTTTATGGCATCGGGTGGAATTGGCTTGGTAACAGGCCGGTTAACATTGGAAGGGCCATTGGTTAAAGACAAAACCTCCTTCTTACTCGGCGGCCGGTCCACTTATAGTAGCTGGCTGATCAAGAGGTTGGATAATGAGAATTATAATAAGAGCTCGGCTTCTTTTTATGATGTAAACCTCCATATAAGCCACGAAATCAATGAAAAGAACAGCTTATTTCTGACCGGATACATTAGCGACGACCGGTTCAGGCTGTATGGCGATACACTTTACACGTATCAGAACCAGCTGGGATCATTGAAATGGAAACATACATTTAATAACAGGTTATACAGTGTTTTCACGGCTGCCCACACAAAATACCAGTATGCGATGGGGGCTGCGGGTCTGCCGCTTAATTCTTTTGATCTCAAATTTGACATTAACCAATCCAATTTCAAGGCCGATCTGAGCTATGTCCTGCATCCCAAACATACATTGGATTTTGGACTGAGCACCATTTACTACAAGCTGCATCCCGGCTCATTTCAGCCGAAAGGAACTGAATCACTGATCGTTCCGGATGTGCTGGAAGCTGAGCAAGGCACCGAAAGCGCCATTTACATTGAAGATAAATTTGAGGTTAACCCAAGGCTGTCGATCACTGCCGGGATCCGTTATTCATTTTACCAATATTTGGGGCCAAGAAATGTAAATACTTATGTGCCAGGCCTTCCGATTGAATATATTTATCAAAATGGTGTAAAGCAATATGGCTCGGGTAAGAAAATCAAGTCCTACGGCGGCCCGGAATATCGTGCGTCGGTGCGTTACAGCGTCTTTGACAATCTTTCGCTGAAAGTGAGTTACAATACATTGCGCCAGTATATCCACTTGCTGACCAACACCATGACGGTTTCGCCGACGGACATCTGGAAGCTCAGCGATAATTATGTAAAGCCACAAATCGGCGATCAGATCTCGGTGGGGTTATATCGGAATTTCAGGGGGAATAAGATCGAGGTTTCACTGGAAGGTTATTATAAAAACATTCAAAACTTCCTGGATTACAAAGGCGGAGATTCGCTGATTATGAATCACAACATTGAAGCCGCCGTGCTGAATACCAAAGCCAAGGCATATGGGGTTGAATTTATGATCAAGAAAATGACCGGTAAGCTCAATGGCTGGCTGGGCTATACATACGCCCGGACATTGCTGCGGGCCATTGACCGCGATTCCCCGGACGCGCCTAATGATGGCAATTTCT
Source organism: Dyadobacter sp. CY327 (assembly GCF_021390415.1). NCBI lineage: Bacteria > Pseudomonadati > Bacteroidota > Cytophagia > Cytophagales > Spirosomataceae > Dyadobacter > Dyadobacter sp. CY327. Next base: position 758,006 of record NZ_JAJUXJ010000001.1, read on the forward strand.
ATCCAAGTAACTATGATAAGCCGCACGATTTTACATTGATTTCCAATTACAGGTTCTCGCACCGCGTAAGCTTTTCATTCAATTTTACATACAGCACAGGAAGGCCGTACACGCCGCCGATCGGGAAATACCTGATCGATGGATCGCAACGCGTTTATTATGCAGACAGAAACCAGTTCCGGATCCCGGATTATTACCGTACAGACGTCTCGCTGAACCTGGAAGGCAATCACAGGATTAAAAAGCTGGCACACAGTTCCTGGACGCTGGCCGTATACAATGTACTGGGCCGCAAAAATCCAACTTCCGTTTATTTTCAGACCGTAGGCGGCAAGGTAAGCGGTTACCAGCTTTCTATTTTTGGACAACCTATCCCGACCATCACTTATAATTTCAGATTTTAACATGGTCACACGGAAATGGTTTTCTGTTAAAAAAATGCATTGGTGTTATCAGTCTGCGGTTTTTCTTGCACTAATCCTGATCATATACGGCTGCATTGAGCCGTTTTCTCCGCCGGAAGTGACTAATACAGAGAGTTTTCTGGTTGTCGACGGATTTCTTAATGTGGGAAGTGACACCAGCAGGATCACATTACGGAACACGCAGAATACAAATGATGATACACGGCCTGTCGTGGAAGGCGGCGCGCGGATTTCAGTGGATGCGGAAAGTGGGGAAAAATATGAATTTGAAGAAAAAGGGCAAGGTGTTTATCTTTTGCCGCCGGTAAATTTTAACATGACCACCAAATATCGCCTGCACATTCGCCGGTCGAACGGCAGGGAATATTTATCCGATTATGTGGTTGTGACGCAAACACCTCCTATTGACAGTTTGACCTACAAGCTGGATTTGAGAAGAAATGCAATGATCATTTATGTAAACACACACGATCCTGCAAACAACACGCGGTTTTACCGGTGGAAATTTGAAGAAACTTTTGAGTACAAGAGTGCTTATTTTTCAGGTTTGGTGCGTGATACGGAGGCAGGCGAAATTATTCCGCGGCGGGACGATATCAGTACATGCTGGAACACATTGGAATCCAGGGACATTAAGTTGGGTTCAACAATAAAGTTGAATCAGGATATAATCAAAGATCTGCCGATCAATATCATTGATATCTCTACAAATAAGCTCTTTATTAAATACAGCATTCTGGTCAGGCAGTATGCATTGTCACGGGAGGCATTTGAATATTGGACAGATCTTTCAAAGACAACGCAGGGAACCGGAAGTCTTTTTGACCCACAACCTTCGCAGGTTACAGGCAACATTAAGAATACAGGAGATCCCAAGGAGCTTGTTTTTGGTTATTTCAGCGCGGTTACAGAACAAAAACAGCGCATTTTTATGACGCCCGCACTCGGTCGTTCGCCGATGTGCCTTGCGCCAGATACGCTCACGCCAGACGATGCTTACAAATCCTACGGTGTGCTGCTGAATTCATATATAGATGCAGGGGGAAGCACTTTTATTTTGAGTTCTTCCGAAGATTGTGCCGATTGCCGGGCACAAGGCGGAACAACCACAAGACCATCTTTCTGGAAATGATATTTTAATGATCATATAATTTTATGAAACGGATTTTATTCTATTGCTATGTGCTGCTCTGTGCCGCTTTATCCGCGAAGGCGCAGGACGACGCTATGGTCAAGTCGATTCAGTATAGGTTTGGCTTATATGCCGAAAAGGCGTTGCAGGAAAAAATGTATGTCCATCTCGATCGCCCTTTGTATCTCATCGGGGAAACGATCTGGTTTAAGGCTTATAATTTAAATGCATCCTCGCATCAGTTTGTGGATGTGAGCAAAGTCGCATATCTGGAAGTACTTGATGCTGAAAACAATGCATTGATACAAACGAAATTCTCATTAGCAGAGGGCAAAGGAGATGGCTCTATCCTCATCCCGTCTACAATCGCGAGCGGAAAATATAAAGTGCGTTGCTATACCAACTGGATGAAGAATTACGGTCCTGAATATTTCTTTGAATCTTCCATCTCCATCGTGAATCCATTTGTGCGCTTCGATCCGGACAGGTTGGCAAAAGAAGCCGAAAAATATGACGTGCAGTTTTTTCCCGAAGGCGGATATTTAGTCCAGGGAATTGAAAGTAAAGTCGCATTCAGGGCCATTGGAAAGGAGGGCACTGGCATCAGCTTTACAGGCGACATTGTCAACAGCCAGAACGAAAGCATTACCAAGTTTCAGCCTGAAAAGAATGGGATTGGGTTTTTTACATTAAAACCCGAATCCGGCACCACCTACAATGCAGTCATAAAAGATGGTAAGGGACAGCAGTTCACTTTCCCGCTGCCCAAAGCGGAGGAAAGGGGATATGTTATGCAGCTGAAAGATTCTACCAATAACCTGCTGAAAGTCACTGTAACGGCAACGGTTGTAAGCGATGAGCCCGTGCCGGTTTATCTCATGAGCCACACGCGGCAGCTTAATGCATCTGCGGACCGGAAATATCTGAAAAATAACAAGGCAGTTTTTGTTCTGGACAAATCCAAACTCGGAGAAGGGATTTCGCACATTACGATCTTCAATGAAAAACTGAAACCACTTTGTGAAAGGTTGTATTTCAAAAGACCGGCGAAAGAGCTGGCCATTGAAGCAACGATTAAAAATGCCTTTGTAACAAGGGAAAAAGTGAATATGGACATCTCTGCGGCCGTCTCTTCCGCCAGAGCATCGGAACTGGCCAATGTCTCTGTCGCCGTTTATTTGGCAGATTCCATCGTTAGCCAGCCGCAATCGGACATTACAAGCCATTTGTGGCTTTCTTCGGACCTAAAAGGCAGTGTCGAATCTCCCGAATATTATTTTTCAAACAACAATGCCGATACGGACAGGCAGCTGGACAACTTAATGCTCACACACGGCTGGCGCCGGTTTAAGTGGGAAAATGTGTTCGTAGGCCAGGCCGTTCCGTTCGAATTCCTGCCGGAGTTTGATGGTCATTTGATCCAGGGCAGGGTTATCAACAAAATTGACAGCACTCCAGCCAAAGGCGTTGACACATATCTCGCAGCGCTCGACTTTCCGGCGCGGTTATATGTTGCCCAAAGTGATCAGAAAGGCAATGTTATGTATGAAGTCAGGAAATTCACAGGGCCAAAAGAAATTACTCTGCAGACCAACCTGAACATGGATTCCACGCATCGTATCGAGATAGCGAGTCCATTTTTCAAACAATATGCCACCAGGCCGCTGGCGCCGTTCGTTTTTAGCAAAACCTGGGAAAACCAGCTGCTTACCCGGGCCATTAACATGCAGACGGCCAATGTGTTCCTGCCGCCTGTGGTGGTGGAACAAAAAGCTACATTAGCCGATTCTGTTGCGTTTTTTGGCGTGCCGGATGAAAAGTATTTCCTCGATGATTTCACCCGTTTTCCTACTATGGAGGAGGTTTTGAGGGAATATGTGCGTGGTGTGCTTGTTAGAAAGAGACAAAAGGAATTCCATTTCCGCATGGTGGATAAGCTGCTTCCGAACACATTTTACACCACCGATCCGCTGGTGTTGCTGGACGGCATTCCGATCTTCGACACAGACAAGATCATGGAAATGGATCCTTTGAAGATCAAAAAAATAGAAGTTTTGAACTCCCGCTACTTCCTTGGGCCGATGACTTTTACCGGAATTGCCAGCTTTTCGACTTATCGCAATGATCTGGCGGGCTTTGAGCTGGATCCAAAGGTGACGGTTATCCCCTATGAAGGCGTGCAGGTGCAACGCGAATTTTATTCGCCCCGGTACGACAAAGGCAATGCCGACAGCCGCATTCCGGATTTCAGAAACCTTTTACATTGGGCACCGAACATTACCACTGACGCTTCCGGAAAGGCAAAGCTAGATTTCTACACTTCCGATCAGACTGGGCGTTATCAGGTTGTAATCCAGGGCATTACGCCTTCCGGAGTCTCCGGAAGCAAAACGCTTTCTTTCAACGTTGGCAAAAGCAGCCTTTGATCAGATGTAAAATTCTGATGTATGCTTGATTTCTTTGAGTACAAATGTGCTGTTGAGCACGCCAATGTTGTCGATTTTGGAAAGTTTGTATTTGACGAAGTCGTGGTAGTCGTCCAGACTGGCGACGTTGATTTTTAACAAAAAGTCAACTTGTCCGGCCATATGATAACATTCCTGAACTTCCTGCAAATTCTGGATTTCCTGCTCGAATTTTTCGATAAAAGCCTCATTATGGTAACGCATGGAAACCTGGCAGATAGTCGTTACCTGCCGGTTGATCAGCTTCTTGTCCAGGATCGCCACGTAATGTTTGATATATCCCAGGCTTTCCAATCTTCTTATCCTTTCATAGATCGGCGACACCGTCAGATTTAGCATTGTAGCGATTTCTTTGGTCGTCTTTTTCGCGTCTTTTTGCAAGATGCGCAGGATCTTGGTATCAATTTTGTCCAACTGTTCCATGGTGCAAGAATATTTACTGTGAGCCGAAAGCTTAGTGAAGTTTAAAAGTAATATTTTCTTTGAATCTATGATAGTGCAGGAACATTTCCTGTCAATAGGGTCAAACATTGAGTTTATTATCCGAATTCGGGAAATTGCAAGTGATTAATGCTTTATCAAAACAGGCTTGTCATGAAATCAGAATGCATATTAGTGATTGGTGCGAACGGACAAATTGGTTCGGTGCTTGTAGAATATTTAAGAGAGATTTACGGAGTTGAAAAAGTAGTTGCCTCAGACATCAGGCTGCCCGAGTATAAAACCGGGCTTTTCGAAAAACTGGATGCAACAGATGGCAATGCCCTGGCTGCATTGGTAAAAAAATACAAGGTCACCCAGATCTATCACCTGGCTGCAATCCTGTCTGCGAAGGGTGAGCAGGAGCCATTGAAAACGTGGCATATCAACATGCAAACCTATTTTAATGTTCTGGAAGCAGCTCGGGAAAATAATGTTGCAAAGGTTTTTTACCCAAGTTCTATCGCGGTTTTTGGGGATAATGTGGATACGAAGGCAGAGCAATGGTCCTATCTGGATCCGGCGACGGTTTACGGAATTAGCAAAGCAGCCGGTGAAAACTGGTCGAATTATTATTTTCAAAGATATGGAATGGATATCCGGTCGCTGAGATATCCGGGCATCATCGGTTACCAGTCTATGCCGGGCGGCGGGACCACGGATTATGCCGTTGACATTTACCACAAGGCCGTTCAGGGAGAAGCGTTTGAATGTTTTCTGGAAGCCAAAACAACACTTCCGATGATATACATTAGTGATGCAATGGACGCAACCGTGCGTTTAATGGAAGCACCTAAGGATAAAATCACGGTACGAACGAGTTACAATCTCGCTGGAATCAGTTTTTCCCCGGAAGAAGTAGCAGCAAGCATTGGCAAGATTATCCCAGATTTTAAAATTTCCTATAAGCCTGATTTCCGCCAGAAGATTGCCGAATCATGGCCTGCACAAATTGACGATTCGCAAGCCAGGAAAGACTGGGGCTGGCGTCCGGCTTATAATTTGGATAAAATGACGGAGGAAATGATTTTTGAATTGAAGAAAAAATATCAATCCGTTAAAAGCTGAAAAGCGATTACATATCAACATTAAAAAATCAGATTTATGAACGCTAGCATTCAGGAAGAACTGCATCAGGAGCTGGAAGCCATTAAGGCAGCCGGTTTATACAAAAAAGAAAGGGTTATCACTACGCCACAGGCCGCTAAGATCGCAACCGATGGAAAGGATGTGCTAAATTTTTGTGCAAACAATTACCTGGGACTTTCTTCTCATCCTGAGGTAATTAAGGCTGGTATAGAAGCCATTAACACACACGGATTTGGTATGTCATCGGTTCGTTTTATTTGCGGAACGCAGGACATTCATAAAGAGTTGGAAAGCAAAACCGCTGCTTTTTTAGGCATGGAAGACTGCATTCTCTACGCAGCAGCATTCGACGCCAATGGCGGCGTTTTTGAACCATTACTAAACGAAAAAGACGCTATTATCTCCGACGAACTGAATCACGCTTCCTTAATTGACGGCATCAGGCTGTGTAAAGCGAAACGTTTTCGCTACAAGCACAATGATATGGCCGATTTGGAACAGCAACTTAAAGACGCAGCCGGAAGCCGCAGAATCCTGATCGTAACTGACGGCGTATTCTCCATGGACGGAACCATCGCGCAGCTCGACAAGATCTGCGACCTGGCCGAGGCAAACAATGCCATGGTCATGATCGACGAATGTCACGCATCGGGTTTTATGGGTAAAACGGGCCGCGGCTCGCACGAATTCCGCAATGTTATGGGCCGGATTGACATCATTACCGGCACATACGGAAAAGCGTTGGGCGGTGCGTCGGGTGGTTTTACAGCCGCTAAAAAGGAAATTGTCGAGATTCTGCGCCAGCGTTCAAGGCCTTATTTATTCTCCAATACACTTGCACCATCCATTGTTGGCGCATCCATCAAAGTGCTGGATCTGCTTTCTTCATCAACGGCACTGCGCGATAAGCTGGAAAAAAACACAGCCTATTTCCGCAAAGCCATGACAGAGGCCGGTTTCGATATCTTACCAGGGGAACATCCGATCGTACCAATCATGCTTTACGATGCGAAACTTGCGCAGGAATTCGCTTCGCAATTATTGGAAGAAGGTATCTACGTGATCGGTTTCTTCTATCCCGTCGTCCCGCAGGGCAAAGCCCGCATCCGCGTTCAGATTTCCGCCGGGCACGAGCAAGAACATCTGGAAAAGGCTGTCGCGGCGTTTACGAAGGTAGGGAAGGGGTTGGGGGTTATTTAAAGATAACATCCCCTGTCACCCTGAGCGGAGCCGAAGGGCGCTACTGCTAGCAGCAACGCACTTCGACTCCGCTCAGGGTGACAAGTCAATTGATAAATATCAGTTGCCAGTCTCCGGCTCCAAAAGCTCCGTTTCCACATGCAGCGATTGCAATGTAGCATTGCCGTACTGCGTTACCATCGCTACATCCGCGGCGTCGCGGCCGTGGGCGATTTCGATTCTGTATCCATCTGTTTTTTCCTGCACCGCGTCGAATGTATACCATTGTCCACCGATGTATACGTCGAACCAGGCGTGCAAATCCATTACTTTAAGCCTGTCCAGATAGCCAACGGTCATTCTGGCCGGGATGCATAGGTTACGGCACAAGGCGATGGCCAGGTGGGTGAAATCACGGCATACGCCTATACGATTGCGCGCCACATCCAGTGCTGTCGTGCTGGAATCGGTTACGCCGTACTGATATTTTACATTCTGATGAATCCAGGTCCGGATCGCTTCAACTTGCTCATAACCAGGTGCCAGATTGCCTGCGATGTTCATTACAAGCATATTGATTTCGTGCAGGTCCGACTCGCAATAACGGCTTGGCAGGATGTAATGCATCACTTCGTCAGGCAAATCGCCAACCAGCATGAATGTTGGCGGCGGACTTGGAATGGACTTCGTTGCGCTCACCTGCGCCTGAACTTCGGTCGTAATTGTCACCCTGCCTACCGGCAGGATTGTACGCTGGCACGGATTGCCGTATATATCGGTGTATTCTGAAAAAGGAACGGACGGCTCAATGTTGAAACCTTCCTGAATGATAGACTGGCCTTCTTGTCTGCGGGGGCGTAACATGGTCGTTACGGTTGTGGGCGCATACACGTCATACGTGAATATGCTTCTTCCCTTCATTTTCATGTATGAGTCGATTTAATATATTTGGTAAATGTTATGACAACGAGTGAGTTAAAAATTACGTGCCATTATTTTCGTTTAAACATGCATTACGGACCGAATTAAAACATTTTAATGGACGTTTATACGTCAGGAATGCTAATTTTAGGATTAATAACAGCATCGGGACGTTCCCGTCTGCAGTTTTTGTAGAATCTAAATTCTTTATCTATGTCAGTTACAAAATGGATCGTAGACCCGGTACATTCGGAAGTACAGTTTAAGATTAAACACCTCGTCATTTCCACCATTACAGGCTCCTTTAACAACTTCGAAGGCGGCGCAACTTCGGACCTGAATAACTTCGAAAACGCTGAAATTCACTTCTCGCTGGATGTAAGCAGTATCGACACGAAGGTCGATTTGCGCGATGCGCATTTAAGGTCGGCAGATTTTTTTGATGCAGAACAATTCCCGCATATCACTTTTCAGTCCAATTACTTTCATAAGGTGAAAGGCGATAATTACAAGCTCTCCGGGTTGCTTACATTAAAAGGCATTACAAAGCCTATCGAGCTGGATGCAGAATATGGCGGTGCCGAGCGTGATGCGGATGGGAAACTCAGGATTGGTTTTGAAGTGGAAGGCAGGATCAGCCGTCAGGAATTCGGCCTTAATTACATGCAATTGACCGATTCCGGAGGATTGGTCATCGGAGAAGATGTAAAACTGATTGCCAACATTCAATTGGTTAAACAATCTTAAATCATACAGTTTACCCGGTTAGTCCGGGACAATGCCCGACATCAGCCGTCACGGAATGTCGGGTTTTTTTATAATGAGGATAAAACAAATGTTTGCTCCTTTTGCATATTGGTAACCTAACCTCCCACATTCAATTAATGAGATTCCTTCGAATTTTCCTGCGCATCATCGGGGTGATCGTATTACTATTGATACTGACAATTGCCACCATGATCACGACAATGGACAACACGCCGTATAAAGAAATGCCGTATTATGGTCAATGGAAAAAACAGATTAGTAATGTTAAAATAGATACATTGGGTTCCTCGGGGCAGTTGCAGGCAGGCTGGGCAAAGGTGAATATTACACCTCCATTGCCCACACCCACAGCGGGTTACGGCAAACGTCGGGGCAAATTATACACTGCCGTTCATGACTCCGTTTATGTCCGGGCAATGGTTATTGACAATGGTGGAACCCAGGCCGCAATTATCGCCGCCGACCTCCTTATTATGCCTCCTACTGTGATCAAGCTATTGCAATCGAGGCTTACTGAGAAGGAAATTCCCTTTAATCAGGTCTTTTTTGGCGCAACACATAGCCATAATAGTGTAGGCGGATGGGGAACGGGGATTTCTTCTCTGTTTTTTTCGGGAGAATATAACCCGGCCACGGTTGAGCGCCTTGCGGATGCTATTTTCCAGGCCATTGTGCAAGCAAAAGCCAAGCTTGAACCGGTTTCACTGACTTATATGGAGTCGGTTGATAACATTGATATCCGAAACAGGCTGGTAGGAGAGGATGGAGAGGTCGATCCTGAGATCCGTTCGGCCGCATTTGTTACAAAAAGCGGAAAAAAGGCAATTTTGAGCTCCTATGCAGCACATTCGACGATTTTGAATTCGGGCAACATTGTTTTGTCCAGAGATTATCCTGGGGTGCTGGTAGATTCTCTTGAAAAGGGAAGATATGACTTTGCCATGTACATGGCCGGTGCAGTGGGCAGCATGGGGCCGATCGAGAAGGGCTCAGACGATTTTGATGAGCTTAAAAATCAGGCATATGGTGTGCAAAAAGCATTGTTATCTGATTCAGCAATTAAGGAAAAATCAAGTGGCGCAATGTTGCAGGCGATCACATTGCCATTACCATTGCGCGACCCGTCGCCCAGGCTAACGATGAACATTAACCTGAGGTCCTGGGTTTTTAAAAAGGCTTTTGGCGATTATCCGGTGTTTGTAAAAGCATTACGGATCGGCAACATTCTCATGGTTGGCATGCCGTGTGATTTTTCGGGCGAATTGGTCGCGGGATTGGATGCCTATGCAAAGACAAAAGGGCTTAACTTAATGGTTACCAGCTTTAACGGAGGTTATATCGGCTACATTACGCACGACAAGCATTTTGATAAAGACCTTTACGAAACCAAAACCATGAGCTGGTATGGCCCTTATAATGGTGCTTATCTGCAAGAGGTGATCAAAGACATTATTGATAAGTTATCCTAAACCAAATCGAATATGAAAACATTGCTGCTTTGTTTATTAGCACTTTTTAGCATTCAATCCATGGCACAAGCACCTTTAAAAATCGCGGTCGCCGGGCTGAGTCACGGCCACGTCGGCTGGGTTTTCAACCGTTCGGATAAGAAGGATATTGAAATTGTGGGCATTTATGAAACCAATCCCGACCTCGTTAACTTGTTCATGACCAAATACAAGCTGGACAAAAAGCTCTTCTTTACGGATTTAAATAAAATGCTGGCCGAGGCCAAACCGGAAGCGGTTTCGGCATTTGGGGCAATAAATGAACACATTACCGTTGTACGTGCCTGTGCGCCGAAAAAAATCCACGTAATGGTGGAAAAGCCGCTGGCAACCACATTTGCCGACGCAAAAGAAATCCAGAAACTGGCGGATCAGAATGGCATTCAGGTGCTTACAAACTATGAAACATCCTGGTATGCGAGCAACCAGCACGTCCGGGATTTGGTGGAGCAGGGAAAACTAGGCGAAATCAGGAAAGTAATGGTAAACGATGGTCACCAGGGACCGAAGGAAATTGGTGTCAGCAAAGAGTTCCTGGCTATTCTGACGGATCCTGTGAAAAATGGAGCAGGTGCATTAATTGATTTTGGCTGCTATGGTGCCAATCTGATGACATGGCTTTTGAAAGGCGAACGGCCATTGTCGGTCACGGCGGTTACGCACCAGAATAAACCGGAGATTTACAAAGAAGTGGATGATGAAGCATCCATCATTCTGCAATATCCTAAGGCACAATGTATCATTCAGGGTTCCTGGAACTGGTCTTTCGCACGGAAAGACATGGAAGTGTTTGGAAATAAGGGTTATGCGGTTGCCGTGAATCCCACCACTGTCCGGCAACGCCTGGCAGAAAAGACACCCGAAGAAACGATTAAGCTCGATCCGCGTCCTGCACCATTTACAGATCCTTTCTCGGTTTTGGCCGATGTAGTCCAGGGCAGATTAAAGCTTGAAAAGAATGATTTGTACGGATTGCCGGTGAATGTGACGGTTGTGGAAATATTAGAAGCGGCAAAGGAGTCGGCTAAATCAGGAAAAAGCGTTTATTTGAAAAAATAAACCAAACATCAAGCATTTGGAACCTCGCTCAGTTCGATTTTCACAGACCACTTTAACGGAACTCATGATTCCGTCTTACGCTAATTTTGGCGGAAAAATACATGGAGGCATCTTATTGTCGTTGATTGACAAGGTCGCCTATGCGTGTGCCGCGAGACATGCCGGCACCTATTGTGTGACGGTTTCTGTGGATGGCGTAGATTTTTTAGAGCCGGTGGAAGTCGGGGACCTCGTTTCGCTGCATGCGTCCGTAAATTTTGTGGGGAGGACTTCGCTGGTCATTGGAATCCGGGTGATTGCCGAGAATGTGAGGAACGGGACGCAAAGGCATACAAATACTTCTTACGTAACCATGGTTGCCAAGGGAGATGATGATAAGCCCACTGTTGTGCCCGAATTACTGCTTGAAAATGAGGATGATGCGCGCAGGTTTCTGGAAGCGATCAAACGCCGCGAGTTGAAGGAGAATTATAAGGATGCATTTGATAATGCGAAAACACGAATGGATGTGCAGGATAACTTGCATAAGCTGTCAAAACAGCGTTGCGTAATTGGTTGGGATACAGAAAAACAAGAATGATTATGCTTGTATGGATTGTGAGTTGTTTGTTAGGCTGGTATACAGAGCCTGCAATGACATTGAATATTGAGTTTACCAACATCAAAAAGAACCAGGGAAAGCTCTGGATCGCCCTATATAAGCCGGAGGAGAAATTTGCCGGCAAAGAAAAGCCTAAAATTTACAGGATCGTTGATGTGAAAGGCGCTGCTCCTCAGTATGTTGCATTTGACCTCGCTCCCGGGCGCTATGCCCTGGCCGTTTACCACGACCTGAACAGTAATGGGGTGCTGGATAAAAACTTAGTCGGCATTCCCAAAGAACCATATGGTTTCAGCAAGAATTTCAGGCCTAAATTCTCTGCCCCGAAATTTGAAGACTGTGAGTTTGTTTTCAAAGATCCGGGACAGAAAATCAGTGTGAAACTATCAGACTAGAAACCAAAGAATCCGCCGCTTTTCTTGCGGGTACTCGTCGTTTTTTTACCAAATAACATTCCGAAAACGCCCCTTACCACTTCCCGGCCAATTTGCTTGGCGAGTGGTGAGTTTAGCGCCTCGGAAAGCATTCCTTTTTCTTCCTTTCCTTTTTTTACTTCCGCAACTTCTTCTTGGGCTTTTGCTTCGACCTGTGCATGCGCTTCCATGCGCTTGGTAAGCATTTCGTAAGCACTTTCTGGATCGATTGGATCTTTGTATTTCAGGTAAACGTCTGATTGTCTGACATGGTTATCGTAATCGGCCTGCACCATTGGCCCCATTACCGAGTTCGGCGGAAGCAAATGGGTTGCCGCAACCTCAGTCGGGATACCTTTTTCATTCAAAACCGTAATCAATGCCTGTCCGATCCCTAGTGTAGTTAGGATCTGATCGATAGCGTAAAAATCAGATTTCGGGTAAGTTTTAACGGTCTGTTTCAATGCATCTGCATCCTGCGGCGTAAATGCCCTGAGCACGTGCTGCACGCGGTTTCCCAATTGAGACAAAACCGACACCGGAACGTCCTGCGCCATTTGTGTACAAAAGAAAATCCCAACACCTTTGGAACGAATCAGTCGCACAACCTGCTCAATCTGATCCAGAAACGCCTTTGGTGCATCTTTAAACAGCAAATGCGCTTCGTCCAGGAAAAAGACAAGCTTGGGTTTATCAAGGTCGCCGGCTTCGGGCAGTTTCGTGTAAAGCTCTGCCAACAAGCTAAGCATAAATGTTGAAAACAATGCTGGCTTGTCCTGAACGTCTGAAATGTTCAGCAAGCTGATCACGCCCTGTCCGTCCACGCGATTAATCAGATCGGTAATGTCAAAAGATTTTTCGCCAAAAATCGTCCCTACACCCTGTTGTTCCAGGGCAACGATCTTGCGCAGGATAGTCCCGGCCGTAGAAGTCGAAATGCTGCCATAATCAGCTTTAATTTCTGCCGCTCCGGGTCCTTCGGAAAGATAGTTCAGCACTTTTTTTAAATCATTAAGATCCACCATAGGGAGATCTTTGTCATCGGCATATTTGAATAGAATGGCTAAAACGCCTGACTGCGTGTCATTCAGTTCAAAGATTTTGGAAAGCAATATCGGCCCGAATTCCAGGACCGTAGCACGCATTTGGGCACCTTTCTGGCCGCTTAATGAATAAAGTTCAACAGGATAACCTTTGGGTTCGAACACCGTTCCCAGTGCCGCCGACCTTTCCTGCAATGCCGCATTGGTTTGCCCGGGCTGCGCAATGCCTGAAAGATCCCCTTTTATATCCGACATAAAAACTGGCACACCCGCCGCAGAAAGCTGTTCTGCAAGCACTTGCAAAGTCCGTGTTTTTCCTGATCCCGTTGCCCCAGCCACCAATCCATGCCGGTTCATCATGCGCAAAGGCAGATTTACCCTTGCATCTCCAATGATTTCGCCTTCTAGAATAGCGGAACCTAAATGGATCACAGGTTTATCGGTACGATAGGATTTTTGGATGGCTGCAACAAATTGTTCTTTTTTTGACACGGGAATAAAGGTTATGTTTATGGATTGTTAATTTACAAAAATTAACCTTTTCAGGAAGTTTTCACAGGATCACTCTCTCTTTTCTGCCAATAATAATCTTTCGAGAACTTATATTACTTTTCGTAGGTTCTTGTATTTGCAAAATTTTATTAGGTATTTTGGTATAATTACTTAGCAATTATTCTGATTAAACATTTTAAAGACAACAATTTCAATTTATGCTTAGCCGAGTTGCCAATTCAATATACTGGATGAATCGTTACATAGAACGGGTTGAAAACTACGCTCGGTTTGTGGGAGTTAATTTTAATCTGGCATTGGACCTGCCGCCCGACGTGGATGAGCAATGGGAACCGCTTCTGATTGCAACTGCTGATCATTATTTGTTTTATAAATATTACGAAAAGCCTACAAAAGAGGACGTTATACATTTTATGACGTTTGATAAGAGAAATCCTAATTCCATCATCAGCTGCTTATACGAAGCGCGTGAAAATGCGCGTACGATAAGGGAAACGATTTCTAAGGAAATGTGGGAGAGTATCAATACTTTTTATCTCTCGATCCGCAGCACAAACCCGGACAATTTCCGGAATATGGACCATATGCAGTCCTATTTCACGGATATCCGTAAAAGCTGCCAGCTTTTTCACGGAGTTGTGGATTCGTCCATCACGCGCAATGAGGCATGGCATTTTGGTCGCCTGGGCAGGCATATAGAGCGCGCAGATAAATGCTCGCGTTTTCTTGATGTGAAGTATTTTACATTACTACAAGATTCAGGAACCTCGGGCTCTACGCTTGATTTGATGCTCTGGACGGCGGTTCTAAAATCGGTAAGCGCATATAATATGTACAGGCAGACGCACCGTGCGCTCACGCCGATGAACATTGTGGCTTTTCTTATTCTCGATAAGCTCTTCCCGAGATCCATTGCTTACTGCGTGCGGCAGGCCGAGCTTTCCTTGTACGCGATTGCCGGGTCGATTCCCGAACGCGGCCACACCAATCCTGCTGAACGTGTATTAAGTAAAATCCGGACAGAACTGGAATTTACAGACGTGGAAGACGTTTTTAAAATGGGCCTTCATGAATATCTGGATAAATTTCAGACTAAGAACAACGAAGTAGACAACGCGATTTTCGACATGTATTTCGGTCTGGAAAAAGGTCAGTCTCAAAGCCAGTCCCAGGGGAATTCACAGAGTCAGACGCAAAGCCAATCATCCGGGCAATTCAAAACCCAGTGGATGAATTGACCAAATCATCACAACTAACTGACCGGAAAGTTTATGAATTTAAAAGTCCGGCACGCTCTGGAATATCAGTATAATGCTCCGGTGGTCTTGGAAATGCACACCTTGTATTTGTATCCAAGATCTTATCCGCACCAGCGATTGCTGGAATATAACCTGTCCATTGATCCGCAACCATCTAAAATCGTTAAAAACGTAGATGTCGAAGGCAATGTTCAGCATTTGATTTACTTCTATAATCAACCTTACAGCAGGCTTTTTGTAGAAGCATCCATAACCGTGAGTTCGGAGCCTGTCAATGTTTTCGACTTTGTGTTTTATCCTTTCGAGACCAGCAAAATCCCTTTTTTATACGATAACCGGATTTACAAATACCTGATCCCCTATCTGGACAAAACTGACGCAACGCAGCAAGTGGAGCAGTTTGCCCGGAAAATCGCTGCGCATGTTAACTACGCAACCATTCCTTTCCTGGTGGAAATGAGCCAATATATCAGCCAAAACTTTGTGTATCAGCAACGTGAATATGGCAATGCTTATCCTCCTGATGATACCTTGCGGGACAGGAGCGGGTCATGCCGTGAATACGCCCGTTTGTTCATTGGCGCTTGCAGGAGCCTGGGAATTGCGGCAAGATTCGTGAGCGGATATTTATACGGAAACCCTCAGCAGGCACACGAATTGCATGCATGGGCGGAAGTCTTTCTGCCCGGCGCAGGATGGCGGGGATTTGACCCCACGGAAGGTAAAGCTGTGATAAACAATCATATCAGTATGGGAACATCCGCGGATTACGACCAGCTGGCGCCCGTGATGGGTTCATTTTTAGGCTATACAAGCTCCTGGCTTACGACCAATGTAGACATTGAGTTACTATAAGGCTAGCACCAACGCTAAGTCAAATGTTACTTTTGTTTCAAGAAAAATCGGACAGTAGAGAGGGAAATTTAGTATTTTTGCAACCAAACAAAAAGAGGAATTCTAGATCGTGACGTTAATTAAATCTATCTCAGGAATCAGAGGTATCGTGGGTGGAAAATCGGGTGAGGCGCTGACTCCGATTGATGTTGTTAAGTTTGCAGCGGCTTACGGGACATGGCTGAGGCGTACAAATCCACAAAATTTAAAGGTTATTATTGGCAGGGACGCACGCTTATCCGGTGAAATGGTGAGCCGCCTTGTTGCCGGGACATTGCAGGGAGTCGGGCTTCATGTAACTGATCTTGGCCTATCCACTACGCCTACTGTTGAGATTGCCGTTACGGCCGAAGGAGCAGCAGGAGGGATTATTTTAACAGCAAGCCACAACCCGATTCAATGGAATGCGCTGAAACTGCTGAACCACGACGGAGAATTTATTTCCGAAGAAGAAGGTGCAGAAGTTTTGCGGATTGCCGATGAGGAAGATTTTGTTTTTGTTGACGTTAAAAAATTGGGAAGCTACACTGCGGATGATACATATTTACAAAAGCATATAGATCAGGTTCTTGCACTTCCATTGGTGGATGTGGAAGCCATTACGAATGCAAATTTCAGGATCGTTGTTGATGCTGTCAATTCTACGGGCGGGATCGTTGTTCCGATGCTCCTGGAAGCGTTAGGTGTTTCTACAAAGAACATTAAGAAGTTAAATTGCGAGCCTACGGGCAATTTCGCACACAATCCGGAGCCACTTCCTGAACATTTGCGTGAAATCAGCAAGGAACTGAATGATGGTTCTTTCAATCTCGGCATTGTCGTGGATCCGGATGTGGATCGTCTGGCGCTGATGTGCGAAGACGGAACGCCGTTTGGTGAAGAATATACATTGGTGGCCGTTGCAGATTATGTGCTTAAAAACACACCTGGTAACACGGTTTCCAACTTGTCGTCCACGGCCGCATTGCGTGATGTGACGATTAAGGCAGGAGGAAAATATTTCGCTTCGGCAGTAGGCGAGGTGAATGTTGTAAATATGATGAAAGCGAACCAGGCGATTATTGGTGGTGAAGGAAATGGCGGGGTGATCTATCCTGAAAGCCATTACGGACGTGATGCTTTGGTTGGAATTGCTTTATTTCTGACGCATCTGGCCAAGTTTGGCAAAACTGCTTCTGTGCTGCGCCGCTCATACCCAAGCTATTATATTTCAAAAAATAAGATCGAGCTGACGCCGGATATCAATGTGGACAACATTCTGAGCCGCATTCAAACGCGTTATTCCAAGCAGCCATTGAACACAATTGATGGTGTGCGCATTGAATTTGACAGAGAATGGGTGCATTTGCGCAAGTCTAATACTGAGCCGATTATTCGCATTTACTCAGAGTCGGAAACGCAAACGACTGCCATTAACCTTGCGAACAAGATCATTTCAGACATTAAGGAGATCATCTCTGAGCCAAAAAACAGGCAACAATGAAAGTTTATTTGGACAACGCCGCCACTACGCGCCTTGATCCGGAAGTGTTGGAGGTTATGTTGCCGCTTATGACCGAGCAATTCGGCAATCCTTCTTCCATACATTCCTTTGGGAGGGCAGTCAGGTCATCTATAGAAAAAGCCAGAAAAAGCATTGCAGGGATTTTAAATGCAGCTCCTGCGGAAATATTCTTTACATCAGGCGGCACGGAAGCAGATAACACAGCAATCCGTTCCAGCATTGAAACACTTGGATTAAAACATGCTATCACGTCCCGCATCGAGCATCATGCCGTTTTGCACACGCTCGAACATCTTCAAAAGTCGGGACAAATTCAGCTGAGTTTCGTTAATCTTAACGAAAAAGGAGAGGTTGATTTACAGCATCTGGAAACATTGCTGCAATCCAATTCCCGCTCACTGGTTTCGTTAATGCATGGCAACAACGAAATAGGTAATTTGCTCGATCTGGAAGCAGTAGGCGACATTTGCGAAAAATACAATGCTGTTTTTCACAGTGACACGGTGCAGACGATGGGTCATTATAACCATGATCTTCAGAAGTTGAAAACCCATTTCATCGTCGGTGCAGCCCATAAATTCAATGGTCCGAAAGGCGTTGGTTTCCTTTACATGCGTCCGGGAATTAAAATTGCTCCCTTCGTACACGGAGGCGCGCAGGAGCGTAACATGCGTGGCGGAACGGAAAACATTTACGGCATTGTGGGCTTAGCGAAAGCATTGGAAATCGCCTACCGCGACATGGATGCGCACCGCAGGCACATTGAAAGCCTGAAACTGCGCATGATAGGCAAATTGACGAACAGCATTGATGGCATTACATTCAACGGCAATTCGGCGGATTTGGACAAAAGTCTTTACACTGTGCTGAATGTCAGCTTGCCGCCTTCTGATATTAGTGATATGCTACTTTTTAACCTGGATATTGCAGGCGTCGCAGTCTCAGGAGGAAGCGCTTGTGCCAGTGGAACGGAAATCGGCTCACACGTGCTGACGGAGCTGAAAATTGATGAGAACCGCGCTAATGTTCGTTTCTCTTTTGGAAAATATAATACGGAAGAGGAGATTGATTATGCCGTGCATACGCTGGCGGAATTATATAAAAAGGAAAGTGTAGTTTTATAAAGCAAAAAAGCGGTTATCAAACCGCTTTTTTTATGATGTCTTCCAAAGTTTCGATCCAGATGTCACTGTCATTCAAGCTCTCCACCAGCTGCCAGTGCTGACCGCCTTCTTTCTCAAAAATCTCTTTATATTCTTCACCAACTTCAATGGTCGTTTCCAGACAATCGGCAACAAATGCGGGCGAAAATGCAAGGACGCTTTTTACACCTTTTTTGGTCAATTCAGGAATCACTTCATCTGTATAAGGCTTTATCCAGGGATTTTTGCCCAATCTGGATTGAAAGCAAGTTGTATAAGTGCCTTCTTTCAAGCCTAAGCCTTCCACCAGCAAACGAGTCGTTTCAAAGCATTGCGCACGATAGCAATGTTGGTTTCTTGCATCCAAATGATCGCAGCAAGAGCCAAATTGGCAGAAACTGCCTGTTACATCGCCTTTTGTAATCTGTCTTTCAGGCAATCCGTGGTAACTGAAAACAACATGGTCATAATGCTGCTGCGCCATGTATTTTTTTCCCAGATTCACAAAACCTTCAATGAATTTAGGATGATCCAGAAAGCGGTTGATGAATTTAATCTCAGGCAAAACTTCCCAGTCCTGCACCACGCGCATCACTTCTTTGTATACAGAACCCGTTGAAGCTGAGGCATATTGAGGGAAAAACGGAACGACAATGATTTCAGAAAGTGTTTGCTTCCTTAGTTCTTTCAAACCGTTTTCAATGCTCGGGCTTTGGTAACGCATCGCAAGTTCTACAACATAATCATCGCCGAGCACGCGCTGCAATTTTTCCTTAACCGAAAAGCCGTAAATCTTCAAAGGAGATCCGTCCGGTCTCCAAAGCTGCTTGTAAACCTTGGCCGATTTCGGAGCCCTGAATGGTGCGATTATGAGGTTAATCAGCATCCAGCGGTTAATGTATGGAATGTCGATCACGCGCTCGTCCATCAGGAACTCACGCAGATACTTGCGCACATCCGGCACGGACGGGCTATCCGGCGTTCCCAGGTTTACGATCAGGACGCCCGTTTTGCGGACCGATTTCATGTTTATTGAGCTGTCTGGCTGTGCCAATGTTTCCGTAGTCATTCTTTAAATCATTTCAAATATGTAGCAAAACCTCGCGTAACGCCGCCTGCGCAGACCATTCGCGGTTTGCCGCTTGTTCAATCACCAATGATCTTGGTCCATCCAAAACCTCATCCGCCACCTTCATATTCCGGCGCAATGGCAGGCAATGCATGAATTTACCATTATCCGTCCGGGACATTTTTGCTTCCGTAATCATCCAGGAAGGATTGCTCGTCAAAACCTGTCCATAATGCTGGTAGGACGACCAGTTTTTGCCATAAACAAAATCAGCACCTTCCAAAGCCTTATCCTGATCATAAATCACCTGACCTTTTCCAACAAATTCCGGCGCAAGATCATAACCTTCGGGATGCGTGATCACAAGTTCCACGTCCATCGGGTTCATCCATTCACAAAACGAATTGGCAACGGCCTGCGGCAATGCTTTGAAATGGGGTAACCACGTCAAAACGACCTTAGGGCGCTGTTTGATCTTAAATTCTTCAATCGTAATGCAGTCTGCAAGGGATTGTAAAGGATGCCTTGTGGCCGATTCCAGATTAATGATCGGAACGTCAGCGTATTTTTTAAATTGCTGAAAAACGATCTCGGCATAATCCTTTTCCCGATCCTGCAATCCAGCAAACGACCGGATGCCGATGATATCGCAATAACTGCCGATGACAGCCGCAGCTTCCTTCACGTGCTCGGCCTTATCACCGTTCATGATCACGCCTTCCTCCATTTCCAAACCCCATCCATCCTGGCCAACATTCATCGTAATCACATTAAGCCCAAGATTTTGCGCGGCTTTCTGCGTGCTGATCCTCGTTCTCAAACTTGAATTGAAAAATAGCAGTCCGATGGTTTTATTTTTTCCTAACTCAATTTCAGCAAATGGGTTACGCTTGGCAGCGATGCCATTTGTGATCAATTGATTCAGGTCGGTTACGTCGTTAATGGAAAGAAAGTGTTTCATTCAGTTTGGTAATTTCTGCGGCGGTTTAGGTTAAATCAAATGGTGACGGACGTCTCTTTTTTCAATACTTCCAAAAATTGATCCGCCTCGTCCTTGCCCAAAGCAAGCGAAGGCAGCAAACGAATGGTGTTGGCGCCCGCCACTCCTGTGAACATTTTATAGTCGAACAAAAGTTTGTTGCGAAGGTCCTTCACCGGGAAATCATACTCAATCCCGATCATTAACCCACGTCCTCTCAGCTCTTTATATCCGCCGATTTCTTCGATTCCTTTCAAAAGATAATCGCCGATTTCCGCGGCGTTATCCAGCAAGTTTTCATCCTTCATGATATCCAGGACCGCGACGCCAGCCGCACAAGCCAAATGGTTCCCACCAAATGTTGTTCCCAGCATGCCATAACTCGCTTTGAACTTCGGAGAAATCAGGATTCCCCCGATCGGGAAGCCGTTGCCCATGCCTTTGGCCATGGAGATTATATCCGGATCAATGCCGCTAAACTGGTGCGAGAAGAACTTTCCAGTCCGTCCGTAACCGCATTGAACGCTATCCAAAATCAGCACAGCGCCGGTTTCGTCACATTTGCGTCTTAATGTCTGCAAGAATTCATGCGAGCTCACATTAATCCCGCCAACACCTTGAATTCCCTCAACGATCACTGCGCAAACTTCATCCGTAATGCCGTTTTCCGCAGCTGCAACATCATTAAATGGCAGGAATGTTACGTGTTCTTTATAGTTAACCGGCGCAACAATCGAAGCATTATCCGTCGCCGCGACCGCACCAGCCGTCCGGCCGTGAAACGATTTTATAAACGAAATAACCTTCTTGCGACCGTTATGGAACGAAGCCAGTTTCAACGCATTCTCATTCGCCTCCGCGCCGGAGTTGCATAAAAACAGCTTATAATCGGGATAACCCGAAAGTTCGCCCAGTTTTTCCGCCAGCTCTTCCTGCAAAGAAATTTTCACCGAATTGGAATAAAAACTAATTGCGTTCAGCTGTTTCGTAAGCATATCCACATAATAAGGATGGCAATGCCCAACCGAGATCACCGCATGCCCGCCATAAAGGTCGAGATACTTGGTCCCATTCTGGTCCCACAAATAACTCCCCTGCGCCTTCACCGGCTCTATATCGTAGATGGGGTAAACATCGAATAAGTGTGACATTTTAGATATCGTTTATCAGGCAAGTTCAAGATTTTCAATCCGCTGAAAATGTCCCTGGTTTAATGTTTTGATTGGTAATTGAAATGTTAGCGCCGTTGCAGCTATGAAAATATCCCGGAATTCTATCAGTGAGTTCCGCCTTCGCAGGTTATGGTAAATCTCAGCTGCTTTTAACGAAACTTCCTCATTGAAAGGCAAAATAGGCAACCCATTTAATAGCGTTTCGACATCCGTCTTTTTCTGATTGTCTGTGGCGCCCATCATTAGCTCATAAACGGTCACCGCCGATACAAAGATCGAAATGTCATTTGGTAGAGACGCCAAGATTGTTCTTGACTTGTCTGGCTTCCGTAGATGCTCGATGAATATGCCTGTATCGATTACCATTGTGGGGCTTTCCAATTGTCCATGCCTTTTATATTTTCTTCCAATGCTGTAATGTCACCTTCGCTCCAAGTTGACACATTCAGAATTTTTTCTTTCCAAATCGCGAGATCTCCGTCAACCTTCTTTGCCTTTTGTTGCAGCAAAAGTCCATCCGCGTATGCCAACAGCTGTTTTTGCTGCGACTCGCTAAGTTGATTGAATGTTTGCATCAAATCGTTCATGGCAATGGAGTTTACGATTTACAAAAGATAATGTTAAAACGCCGGCGCTTTCAACCTCAATCCAGCATCCTCCGGCAAATCAAAGAGCAGATTCATATTCTGAACCGCCTGGCCGGAAGCGCCTTTTGTGAGGTTATCGATAATGCTGCTTATTAATAGCTGTCCGTCATGCACTTCCAGATTGATGAAGCACTTGTTGGTGTTTACAACTTGTTTCAAATCAATCGGTGCGTCGGTTACGTGCGTGAATGGGTGTGAGGCGTAGAAGCTTTTGTAAATGCTTTTGGCTTCTTCTAATGTTCCTTCATAGGCTGTATAGACATTCGCCATGATGCCGCGTGTGTAATCGCCGCGGTAAGGAACGAAGTTGATTGCTTTATCAAAACCATCCTGCAGCTTGCCTAAACTCATTTTGATCTCGGTCAAATGCTGATGGGTGAAGGCTTTGTAAATCGAGATATTATTGCTCCGCCAGCTAAAATGCGTCGTCGCACTCAATGCCTGACCTGCGCCTGTGCTGCCCGTAACCGCGCTCACGTGAATGTCATCTTTGATCAATCGAGCCTCAGCCAATGGTAAAATCGCGAGTTCAATGCTTGTTGCAAAGCAACCCGGGTTGGCGACTTTCGTTGCTGTCTTAATTCTTTCACGTTGCAACTCTGGCAATCCGTAAACAAACCCGTTCGACTCGTCACGGAAATCAGTGCTCAGGTCAATGATCTTAACAGATTCCGGAACATTGTACTCGTTCAGAAATTTCTGGGATTCACCATGACCAGAGCAAAGAAAGATTGCATGCAAATTGTCCTGCTCTAACAGCGTCTGGATCTCGTCTCCCGAAAAAGCCAGATCTGTATCTCCAAGCAAATCTGTATGCGTCGCATAAATCGGTTTCCCAGCCTGGCTTTTACTATGCGCGAAAGCAATAACAACATTCGGATGATTCAGCAATATTCTGATCAATTCCCCGCCTGTGTAACCTGCCGCGCCTATTATTCCTATATTAATAT
This sequence comes from Dyadobacter sp. CY327, assembly GCF_021390415.1. Classification (NCBI taxonomy): domain Bacteria; kingdom Pseudomonadati; phylum Bacteroidota; class Cytophagia; order Cytophagales; family Spirosomataceae; genus Dyadobacter; species Dyadobacter sp. CY327. Next base: position 781,218 of record NZ_JAJUXJ010000001.1, read on the forward strand.
TGTTCATTCCGTAACCCAATTTTCAATTCTCAAATTTTCAACCTGCGGCTGAATGCTTTTCTCCATAAAATCCCCTGAAAAATTAGAGATGTTCTGCCACCAGTTTTCTAAGTCCTCGGTTGTTGAATAAGGCTTTCTTTTTCGTTTTTCTAAAATGAATTCCATATAGTCATACACGTCTTGACGTAAATCCAAGGGTAATTCCTGCGCTTTTCGCTGAATTTGACTTTGCAATTCTATTTTAGTCATAACACAATGATTTGGTGTGCACCATTTAAATTCCAGCTGACTCACTCACCTTCTGATAAATCATCACCTGGTTGGAAGCCACTTTTGAAAATCCTCTTACGTCGTCGCCGGTCCAGGCGTTGTTCATTTCACCGTAGCTGCCGAATTTCGATGACATCAAGTCAAATGGTGATTCGATTCCTTCTACGTGGAAGCGGTAAGGCGCCAGGTGGACGTGCACTTTTCCGGTTACATGTGACTGTGTATCAGTAAGGAACGTTTCAATGTTACGCATCACCGGCTCTACAAACTGACCTTTGTGAAGCAAGCTGCCATACCAGTTAGAAAGTTGTTCTTTCCAATAAAGCTGCTGCTCGCTCAGCACGTGTTTTTCTAATGTATGGTGCGCCTTAATGATGATCAAAGGAGCCGCAGCTTCGAAACCAACACGCCCCTTAATCCCGATAATCGTATCTCCCACGTGAATGTCACGACCAATTCCGAAAGGCTGTGCAATGGCTGCTAATTTCTGAATGGCCTGAACCGGATTTTCAAAACTTTCGCCCGCAACGCCTTTCAATTCACCTTTTACAAATTCAAGCGTGATTGTCTCAGGCTCTGTTTTAGAAATTTGTGTTGGCCAGGCGGATTCCGGAAGATATTGATCAGAGGTTAATGTCTCTTTTCCACCAACCGAAGTGCCCCAAAGGCCTTTGTTAATGCTATATGCAGCCTTGGCCCATTCACGGCCAACGCCTTTATTTGTTAAATATTCAATTTCTGCCTCACGCGAAAGTTTCAGGTCGCGGATCGGTGTAATGATCTCAGCCTCAGGAATGATAATGCGAAAAGCCATATCAAAACGAACCTGATCATTTCCAGCACCTGTGCTGCCATGCGCGATGGCATTTGCGCCAATCTCCTTAGCATATTCAGCAACGGCAACAGCTTGAAAAACGCGCTCAGCGCTTACCGAAAGCGGATAAGTGTTGTTTTTAAGGATATTCCCGAAAATCAGATATTTAATGCAGTCATTGTAGTAATCACTTGTCTTTGTGATCGTTGCATGCTGTTTCACACCCAAAGCATACGCATTGGCCTCGATTGTTTTCAGTTCTTCATCCGAAAAACCGCCTGTATCAACCAAAACCGAATGGACTTCGTAACCTTTGTCTTCGGCTAAATATTTTACACAAAAAGAGGTGTCTAATCCACCGCTGAACGCTAATACTACTTTGGGTTGTGACATTATATTAAAATCTGATTCTGACTAAATGCTTAAATTGGAGTACAAAAGTAACAAAAAAATACCTCGCTTCGGGCCAAAAAACGGCTGCCGGGCGAGGTATTTAAGAGATATATAAATCTGTAAATAAAGGCTGTACTTTAATGTACGAGCAATGTGCCGGCGTTTTTCTTTTTAGCGCGTTCTTCCCTTCGCAACAAAATGCGTTGCTTAATGCGCATCCAGCGCTCGTACAAGCTCGATTCTTTCAGGAAATCCCAGGAATGTTTTTCTGGCTCCACGCCAACCGTAACTGCCACTTCCTCTTTCTTTTTATCCTCAGGATTATACATCATTCCTGTGCATAAGCAGTGCTTTCTGCCGGTCCGGGTCAATACATCGTAATTAACACAGCTCGCACATCCTTTCCAGAAAGCGTCATCAGCAGGTAATTCACTGAAAGTCACAGGCTCATAGCCCAGGTCGGAATTGATTTTCATCACGGGCAAACTGGTTGTAATGCCAATGATCTTTGCATCAGGATATTTTTGGCGCGATAATTCAAAAGCTTTTTGCTTGATAGCCTTTGCCATTCCGCTGTTACGGAAGTCAGGATGTACGATTAAGCCTGAGTTTGCCACAAATTTGCCGTGTTCCCACGTTTCAATGTAACAAAAACCTACCCATTCGCCGGTGTCGGTAGTTGCGATGATCGCTTTCCCTTCCACCATTTTTTCCATTATATATACAGGAGAACGTTTGGCGATACCAGTACCACGCTTTTTGGCGCTCTCTTCCATCTCTGCGCAAATTGTATCCGCAAAGTGAAGATGATTTTCATTGGCAGTCTGCACTATAAACTTACTGCCCACTACTTCGGTATTTTTCATTGATGGCGATTCTGACAAAAATGTTCGAAACAATAATTATTACACCCAGAGAAAACGATGGGACGTTTTGAAAATTGGAAAAGTTGGTGGGTATAAAAGTTTTACCACGTAGGTAAAAAGAAATTATGCGGTCCGGGGGGACCTGAATCGAAAAGGCGTAGTATGAAGAACAGTATGTATGCCGTTGTCGTTCATTGACTTGCTAATGCGTCTAAGAGGCTGCAAATTTTGAAAAAAAAATTGTCACTCCAAAGAAACAGAAGATATATTTTTATGGTTCGATTTTGAATAAAAGTTTTTATTACTTACCCGCTTGTGTTTTGTACAAAACCGAGGCATACCCATTTTTAAAATATGACTTTCATGTCAGCAATCAGTACAGATGACCTTTTAAACGGATATATAAATGGGATTTTCCCAATGGCCGAGGCGGACGGGACCATTTATTGGTATTCGCCAAACCCACGGGCTATTATTCCCATTGAGACCTATAAACCTTCCAAATCCCTTCGGCCTGTTTTGAATAAAAAGTACTTTGATATCAGGGTTAACTGGGATTTTGGAGGCGTGATGCGCGGCTGTTCAGCGCCACGGGCTACGGAGCCGGGAACCTGGATTTCTGAGGAGATCATTGCGTCCTACACCGCGCTGCACGAGCTCGGTTATGCGCACAGCGTGGAGACTTATCGCGAAAACAAGCTCGTAGGAGGGCTTTATGGCGTTTCGATCAATGGTGTTTTCTTTGGCGAATCGATGTTTTCGTATGAAAGCAATGCTTCGAAGGTGGCGTTTCATTATCTGATCCAAATCCTGCGAATGAACCGCTTTGTGTTGCTCGATACGCAGTTTATCAATGACAATGTGCTGCGTTATGGGGCTATTGAAATTCCGCGTGAGCACTATCTGCACCAACTGGAAAATGCTTTAAAGCTGAAAAGACGTTTCAACGGTAAAGTGCTGGAAGACATTCTTTGAATAATTTTCTACTTTTAGGCTCAGATTTCAGACTTGGGACCGCCCTTTGGCCTGCGTCCCGTTCAAGCCCTATTTAAAGTGTCAAAACCAATACTCGTAATCAAATTCGGGACTGCCTCCATAACCCTTCCCTCAGGTGAACCTGACGTCAGGATCATTTCGGAAATAGCGCGGCAGGTCTCGGAGATCCATTCGCAATACAGGATTATCATTGTTTCTTCGGGCGCTGTGGGTGCGGGGAAGGCTTATATACAGGATTACAAAGGCACGATGACGCAGCGGAAAGCAGCCGCGTCTGTTGGAAATCCGCTTCTGGTGGGTTTGTACGCATCTTATTTCGCGCCAAATAAAATTTATATTGCCCAAAGTCTGTGCGAAAGACAGCATTTTGCGAACCGCGCCAAGTTTTTGCAATTGAAAGAAACGTTCGAGGAATTGTGGGAAAACAACATCATTCCCATCGTGAATGAGAACGACGTTGTGAGCGACCGTGAATTGAAATTTTCGGATAATGATGAGCTGGCCACATTGCTGGCCGTGGGTTTTGGAGCTGAATCGCTGATGTTCTGCACGTCGGTAGGCGGGTTGCTGGACGAGCACGGCAACATTCTCAGGAACGTATCGAATGTGAACGAGGTTTTCAAATTCGTAAGGACTGATAAATCATTCCTCGGTTTAGGCGGAATGGCTTCAAAGCTAACATTCGCCAAACTGGCCGCAAGAATGGCGATTAAGGTCGTTATTTTTGGAATGAAGCAGGAAAATGAGTTGCTCGAAGCATTGAGAGGAAACGCGGGAACATTGATAAATCCCGGCAAAAGCACACTTTCTGCCCGAAACAGGTGGTTAGGAAGCGGCGGGCTCGTTTCCGGAACATTGCAGATCGACGAAGGCGCGTCGAAAGCGTTATTAAAAAGAAAAAGCTTACTGGCCGTGGGCGTGATGGAAGTAACGGGCGAATTTGAGGCCGGTGAAATCATCGAAATTTACACAGCAGCCGGCGAAATGGTCGCTGTTGCGCGCGCCAGGGAAAATTCGGCCGCTATCCGGGCCAATTTGAAGACAATGAATTTTGAAGTGGCGCATGCCAACGACATCGTACTATTATAATGGAATCCATTTTACCTCTTTTAGAACAAACCCAAAAGGCAGCCGCGTCGGTCAGGAACCTGACAGGACAGCAGCGGTCGGACCTTTTGCTGAACATTGCTACTCAGGTGCAGGCCAATGTTGCCAACATTATCGCCGCTAATCAGAAAGACCTTGATGTGATGGACGACGCCGACCCGAAAAAGGACCGGCTGTTGTTGAACGAACAAAGGATTCAGGCACTGGCGCAAAGTCTGCGTGATGTGGCGGCTTTGCCGGATCCGAGCGGCGAAGTGCTTTTGGAGCGTACAATCGAGCAGGGTTTGTCGCTACGTAAAATAGCAGTTCCGCTGGGTGTAGTGGGGGTTATTTACGAATCGCGGCCCAATGTTACGCTGGACGTGGCGTCGCTATGCCTGCGTTCGGGCAATGCGTGTGTGTTAAAAGGAGGCAAGGAAGCGCATTACTCGAACTTGTTTCTGGTGGGTTTGATCCACCGCGCATTAATAGAATTTGATATTGATGCTGCGGCGGTAATGTTACTTCCCACGGATAGAAAGTTTGTAACCGAGCTGCTTACTGCAACGCGATTTGTAGACATTATCATCCCAAGAGGATCGGAAAGTCTTATCAAATTTGTGCGTGAGAACTCGCTCGTTCCGACTATTGAAACGGGCGCAGGCGTTTGTCACACATATATTGAAAAGACGGGTGATCTGGACAAAGCAGCTGCGATTGTGGTGAATGCAAAGGTTTCCCGGCCATCGGTTTGCAATTCGCTGGATACGATTTTAGTGGACAGGGAAGTGGCAGCTGAACTGTTACCGAAGCTGAAAGCTGATTTTATCAAGTGGAATGTCGAGATTTTTGCCGATGACACTTCTTATGCGATATTTAAAGAAGATGGTTATCCATTGCTCCAGCATGCGGAGGAAGAAGATTTTGGGAGGGAATTTTTGGATTACAAATGTTCGGTTAAGGTTGTAAATGGTTTAGATCAGGCTTTGGAGCATATCAGGGCACATTCTTCCAGGCATTCCGAGGCGATCATTTCAAAGGACGAAGTTAAAATTGAACGGTTTTTAAGAGAAGTGGATGCGGCTGCTGTTTATGCCAATGCTTCAACCCGTTTTACGGACGGCGCTGTTTTCGCATTAGGCGCAGAAATAGGCATATCAACACAAAAACTGCATGCACGCGGACCTTTCGCATTGGAAAAGCTCGTAACCGAAAAATGGATTGTTAAAGGTGACGGGCAAGTAAGATGGTAAGCGCATTGGAAAACATACAAACATTGACAAATGAGGCGATTGCGCTGCTGAAAAGCCTGATCGAAACATCTTCATTCAGTAAGGAAGAAGACAAAACTGCGCAACTGATTGCAGCATATTTTGAATCAAAAAACATTCCGTTTCAACAAAAAAAGAACAATCTGTGGGCCTATAACCGCCATTTTGACAAGCATAAGCCAACATTGCTTTTGAACTCTCACCATGATACGGTTAAGCCTAATAAATCCTGGACGTTAGACCCGTTCAAGGCGATTTTTGAAGACGATAAGTTGTTCGGGTTAGGCAGTAATGATGCCGGTGGCTGCCTGGTTTCGCTGATTGCCACATTCTGTTACTTTTTTGATAAAACAGATCTTGCTTACAACATTGCCATTGCCACAACTGCCGAAGAAGAAATTTCAGGAAAAGAAGGGCTCGAAATCGTTGTCCCCGAGTTGCCTGACATTGCATTCGCCATTGTTGGAGAACCGACTGAAATGCATCTGGCGGTTGCTGAAAAAGGATTGCTGGTTTTGGATTGCACGGCAAAAGGAAAGTCCGGCCACGCTGCACGCGAGGAAGGTGATAATGCCATTTACAAAGCATTAAAGGACATTAGCTGGATCCAGGAATACAAATTTCCAAAGGTTTCACCCACATTAGGGCCGGTAAAAATGTCAGTGACGATCATTAATGCAGGCACACAGCATAATGTAGTTCCCGACGCCTGCAATTTCACAATCGACGTGCGTGTAACGGATCAATATACATTGGAAGAGGTCATTGAAGTCATTCAGGCCAACATTCAATCCGAAGTTTCGGCCCGATCCATCCGTTTGCGGCCTTCGAGCATTCCGATGGATCATCCGATTGTGCTGGAGGGCTTGAAGCTGGGACGGGAAGCATACGGTTCGCCCACAACTTCCGACCAGGCATTACTCGATTGCCCATCATTGAAAATGGGCCCCGGACATTCGGGACGCTCGCATAGTGCGGATGAATTTATCTATCTTCATGAGATCAAGGCGGGAATCAAGCAATATATAACGATGCTCGAAGGTGTCGTAAACAAGGCTTAACAAACATTCCGCTATTCCATAACGCTAACAAGCGCCTGTATGCGGTTTTATTCAGAAGACGACGTCCAGCATTTCGATTCGGTGAAGTTTTTGTATATCAAAACTTCATTTGCCAATCACATATTCACCATCACGCTAAGCCGTCCAGAAAAGCGCAATGCATTTACGCTGGGTATGGCCGAGGAAATCATCTTCGCATTGGCATATGCACATTATCATAATGACGTGCGATGCCTGATAATCAATGCAGAAGGTTCCGTTTTCTGTGCAGGTGCCGATTTAAATGCTTTCCATAACGTTTCTGCAGATATCAAGAATCCTACATTGCCGCCAATCAGCGAAGAGGCGAAGTTAGGGGATGCATTTAATGAGGTTTGTAAGCCTGTTATCGCACAAGTTGAAGGTCCGGTTTTGGCGGGCGGCTTCCTGATCATTTGTGGCTGCACATTCGTTTTTAGTGTAAATGATGCGGTTTTCAGCTTGCCGGAAGTTAAGCGTGGCATATGGCCGATGCAGGTGATGGCCTCACTTAGCCAGATTGTCCCTCCGCGGAAGATGTTAGAAATGTGCATTACAGGCGAAAGCTATAATGCTGAGAAAGCGCTTGAATTGGGATTGGTAACACATATTACAGAAGCCGAAAGCATTGTCCAGGAAGTTCAGAAAATGGCTGTGCAAATTTGCGGGAATGCTCCTTACGCAATTCACCAGGGCATGAAAGCTTTGCAAAAGTTGAAGCAAATGCCTGAAAGCGAAAAGCACAGTTTTCTCAAAGCAGAATTGGATCAAATTCTTGCTTCCGAAGACGCGAAAGAGGGTGTACTGGCTTTTAAAGAAAAAAGAAGCCCGAACTGGAAAGGGAAATGACGGTGAATGCTGAGATTTAAATCAGGCTGTTAGTTACCCGGAACAATCTCAATTTCCTCGCCGTAACGGTTGTGGAATTTGAAGTCGACCACACCCAGCGAAGTATCTTTGATCAGCTTCACCCAAGTTTTGTAATGGAAAAGCCACTTCACTTGCTCGGAGATTAATCCCTTTGTAAAATAAGAATGCAGGAATGGATGAAGTGAAATGGTGATTCCACGCTCATTCTGCTTGGTCAGAATGTAATCCAGGTTATTAGCAATTACATCCGAAACCAGAATGCTTGCCTGAATAGTGCCCGTTCCGCCGCAAGTAGGGCATGTTTCGCGGGTTACAATGTTCATTTCAGGCCGTACGCGCTGACGGGTAATCTGCAGCAGACCGAATTTTGAAAGCGGCAAGATCGTATATTTCGACCGGTCACCCTTCATCTCGTCGCGCATTGTATCGAAAAGAACGCGTTTGTTTTCCGCCTTCTTCATATCGATAAAATCGACGACAATAATCCCGCCCATATCGCGAAGCCGCAACTGACGGGCAATTTCTTTGGCTGCTTCGAGGTTGACGCTCAATGCAGTCGCTTCCTGATCTTCCTCTGAATTGGACTTGTTACCACTGTTTACGTCGATAACGTGCAGCGCCTCAGTATGTTCAATGATCAGGTAACCGCCATTGGGCAAGCTTACAGAACGTCCGAAAAGGGATTTGATCTGCTTTTCAAGACCAAATTGTTCAAAGATTTTATTCTTACCACTGTGCAGTTTCAGAATGTTCTCCTTGTCAGGCGCAATGTTGTGAATGTAAGCCTTAATGTCGTCGTAAACCTCTTTGGAATCAACCGTAATGCTGTCGAATGATTCATTCAACATGTCGCGGATGATGGAAGAAGCGCGGTTCATCTCGCCTATAACCCGGTCGCGGGGCTTGGCATCTTTCAATGCTTTGATCCCGTTTTCCCACTTGTCGAGGCAATCCTGCAAATCTTTATTGAGCTCATCCACATCCTTCCCAGTTGCAACGGTGCGGATAATGACACCGAAGTTGGCAGGCTTAATGGACGACATCAGACGCTGCAGGCGGTTGCGCTCCGCTTTGTCCGTGATCTTTTTGGAAAGGTTTACAGAATTTGAAAACGGCACCAGCACAATATAGCGGCCGGCAATCGAAATGTCGCAGGAAAGTCTGGGACCTTTTGTAGAAATAGGCTCCTTAACGATCTGAACAAGTATAGGCTGGTTTTTGGAAAGTACCTTATCAATTTTACCAAGCTTCTCGATTTCGGGCTCCATCTTGAAGTTATTCAATTTGCCCGAAGTCTGACGCTTCGATATTACGTCCTTGGTCAGTTTGTTGAGGGAATTGATATTTGGCCCTAAATCAAGATAATGCAGAAACGCATCTTTTTCAAAACCGACATCAACAAACGCGGCATTAAGCCCCGCTACCAGCTTTCTGACCGTACCGAGGTAAATATCCCCCACGGTAAAGCTTTGATCCGGTGTTTCGACGTGATATTCTAAAAGACGTTTATCCTGCAAAAGGGCTATACGTTCTCCCTTTTGAGTAGAATTGATTAATAATTCGTTACTCAATGTTCAACCAACTGAATGGCTATATAATGTTGATACTTAACCTCCTCTTTCAGAATGAAAGGGGCAATACATACGAGGGGAAGAAGGCATGACCGGACTTTTTTGAAAATCCGGTCATGGTATATTATTTCTTCTTATGTCTGTTTTTTCTAAGTCTTTTCTTTCTCTTGTGAGTGGAAATCTTATGTCTCTTTCTCTTTTTTCCGCAAGGCATGTTTTATGTCGTTTAAAATAAAAATTGATTGTTTTTTCTGCTTATCAATTGTTCAGACGACCTTCCAATTCGCCAATCGCTTGCTGGATTACAGGATCTTTTTCCTCCTTTTTAACTTCGGAAAGGACCTTGCGGGCCTCTTCCTTGTTTCCCAGTTCCACGAGCGTCAATCCTAAATAGAACTTCGCTTTTGTATTGGCCGGATTATTGGTCAAAATCTGTCTGAACCTGTCGGCAGCTTTTGAATATTGGTTAGATCTCATGGACAAGATCCCTAAATTGAACAATGCCAATTCGTTGGTAGGATCGGTGTCAATCACTTCGCGCAACATTAAAATTCCCTGCATCGGGTTTTCTGTGTTCACGTAAGTCATTGCCATGTTGGCTTTTGCAGCTAACAGGCCAGGATTCTGGTCAAGTGCTTTTTGGTAATATTCGCGGGTTTTCGTTCCCAGATTTTTTGCTTTCTGATCATCAATGGCAAAACCATAAGCTTCGTAATAACGATCGCCGGTCCTGACAAGATTTTCAACGCTGGGAGACAAAAGTGCTGCTTTTTCAGCATAAAATGCTGCGCTGTCGAATTTTTGCAATTGAGCAAATTTGTCAGACAACTTCAAGCCCGCTGCAACCTTTTCCTTATCATTCGCATTCGCAAAGCCATTTCTGAGCTGATCGACGATTTTTTGCTGATCCGGCGCGATAGTGGCTTCATGTGATGACGATTGAACGGAAGAGTCCGGAGCAGCCGCCGTAGCAGCTGCCTGAGACTGGTTTCTCTCGTTGCCTACTTCCTTGCCTTTGGTATTAACAACCACCTTGGGAAGGCTGAAAAGCGTTCCGACAAGAGCAACTGCAAGCACACAAGAAAGGAAAATAGACTTTTTCATACTGTTATAACCCAAACCTTTTCAGGTAAATTACTTTTCAGCGACAGCTTTCAATTTGTCACTTTCTTTTACCTGCTCTACAAATACTTTTGCAGGTTTGAAGCTCGGTACAAAGTGCTCGTCAATGATCATTGAAGTTCCCTTCGAAATATTACGGGCAACTTTACGCGCACGTTTTTTATTGATGAAACTACCAAAACCTCTTACATAAAGGTTCTCTCCCTCAGAAAGTGAGTCCTTTACCACGGTGAAGAACGATTCTAGCGTTTGCTGAACATCGCCCTTGTCTACACCTGTTTTCTCAGAAATCTGTGCGATTACGTCTGCCTTAGTCACTTTGATTGTTTACTTTAAGTGGATATTATTTCATTTATTTACTTACTCCTCTAAATTTTGGGAACACAAAGGTACGCTAATTTTACCAAGATTTAAAAGGAAGGCGTTTTCATTTTTTTTCTAATTGGTTAAATAACAGCGTACATAAGGACAAACATTATGATATCAGACCCTTTACAGGTAGATGATTTTAACAAAAAACTTAAATCCTGGTATCTCAAAAACCACCGGCCTTTGCTCTGGCGACAAACGACGGACCCCTATAAAATATGGTTATCGGAAATCATTCTCCAGCAAACCAGAGTCGCCCAGGGAACGCCTTATTATGAGAAGTTTCTGGAAAATTATCCCACCATTTTCGACCTCGCCAATGCCGATGAACGCGATGTGCTGCGCCTCTGGCAGGGCTTAGGTTACTATTCCAGGGCGAGAAATATGCATTACACGGCGAGGCAGATCGTCAGCGAATTTGAAGGCAGGTTTCCGGAAACAGCAATAACCCTCTCGAAATTAAAAGGTTTGGGGAATTACACAGCCGCAGCGATTGCATCTTTCGCTTTCGGCGAGGCCGTTGCGGCGATTGACGGGAATGTGTACCGGGTCATGTCTCGGATTTTCGGGATCAAGGCGGATATGCTTTCCAATGAAGGGAAAAAGGAGTTTGCCAAAGTTGCGAAAGCGCTGATTTCGCACGAAGATCCGGCGACTTACAACCAGGCAATGATCGAGTTCGGTGCGCTACAATGTGTGCCTGTTTCGCCCAATTGCAGCATTTGTCCGTTCAATGACATTTGCTATGCCTGTGCATTCAATGTGCAGAATGAACTTCCGGTGAAGGCCAAAAAACTGAAAGTGAAAAACCGTTTCCTGAATTATTTTATCATACAACAAGGTGATAAGCTGGCCATGCAGGAGCGGAACACTAAGGATATCTGGAAAGGACTTTATGATTTTCTCTTAATTGAATCCGCTGCCCACGTCGATTCACCAGAGGAGCTGGCCGATAACCCAATGTTGCTGGCAATAATGAAAAAAGGGACTATCCGCCAGGTGCCGAAATTATACATTCACTTGCTGACCCATCAGAAGCTTCACGTGCAGTTCTGGTGGCTGACTATCCCCGAAAACGAGCCCGTCGACCTTCCCCCGAATATTTATTTTTTCTCCAAAAGCGAGGTTGAGACGCTCCCAAAGCCGATTTTGATCGATACAGTTTTAAAAGAAGAAAAATATTTGTGACCATTTCGAAACCTTCACGTCTAAATGGTTTTAATCTTCGTAATCTGCGAGGAATTGTATTTTAAGTAATATATTTTTGTACTAAACACGTAAAACGGATGAGTTATGACAAGTTTTAGTTTAAATACAAGCCAGATTAAGACATTCCATGAAGACGGTTATGTGGTCGTGAAAGGGCTGTTTTCGGAACAAGAGACTGATAAATTATATCGGACGGCGGTTGAGAATTCGGTGATGCAGAAAAATGCGATGGACCTGAATGACCAGTCGGGGAAGAAGACGAAGCTTTCGCTCTGGTTTACGCCGGGTGATGACGTTTTTGGCTATCTGATCCGCAGCGAACGCATGGTCAATTCGGTTTGGCAGTTGCTGGGGCAGGAAAGTCCGGTTTGTCACTTTCATACCAAGTTAATGCAGAAAGAACCGAAGGTCGGCGGTGCCTGGGAGTGGCATCAGGATTATGGTTATTGGTATAAAAATCAGTTTATATTCCCGGATCAGTTAATGAGTGTAATGATCGCTCTAACGCCTGCAAACAAGGAAAATGGTTGTTTGCAAGTCATTAAGGGCTCTCATAAAATGGGTCGTGTCAATCATGGTTTTGCAGGTGAGCAGGTGGGCGCGGATATGGAAATGGTGAATCATGCATTGAAAACGATGGAGCTGGTTTATTGTGAAATTGAACCGGGCGACGCATTATTCTTTCATAGTAACCTCATGCACAGGTCGGAAGCTAATTTGTCCGATCATCCGCGCTGGTCCCTGATTTCCTGTTATAATTCACAATCCAACATTGCTTACGCCGAAACTTCCACATCCTGGCGTGTTCCGGTTTCCGTAGTTCCTGACCGGGCTTTGCTCGAATGGGATGCTTCATCCTTTGGCGATGCCGATTTTCTTAAAAAAGAAGATGATCCGGCGCTGAAATCAACTGGCTGGGAGAGTGAAGTGAAGACCAACTAGCAGACGCATCTAGATAGGGCCATTTCCCACAGGTAAGGCCATTTGAATTTATTCCTAAACAACTTCAAAATACGATTATGCAGAAAATTGCAATGTTAGGTTCCGGTTTTATCGGACGTTTTTACGCTGAATCCATTAACGGGCAGCGGGGCCGGGATAGGGTAGTTGCCATTTACGCACGGCGTGATGAAAGTGCCCAAAAGTTCGCCAAAGACTATGGCTGCGATTTCTGGTCGTCCAGTATGGAAGAAGTGATTGCGCACCCGGATGTGAATATGGTGTGCATTGCGTTGCCTAATAATGTTCATGAAGAGGCAGTTAAGCTCTGCGTGAAACATAAAAAGGCTGTTATTTCTACCAAACCACTCGGGCGTAATGCGGCGGAGGCATTGCGGATGATGACGGCGACAGAGGAAGCAGGAATCTTTGCAGGTTATCTGGAAGATCTTTGTTACACACCAAAATTTTTAAAATCGCTCGAAAGTGTCAAAAACGGCTCATTAGGAAGGATAATCTGGGCAAAATCTCGTGAAGCGCATCCTGGTCCGCATAGTGAATGGTTCTGGGACATTGAGCAGGCCGGCGGCGGCTGTATCCTGGATTTGGGCTGTCATTGCATTGAAATATCACGCAATTTTATTGGTAAGGACATTAAGCCCATTGAAGTCATGTGCTGGGCGGACACGCAGGTGAAACCCATTGATGCTGAGGATCATGCCATTGCATTGGTAAAATATGAAAACGGAGCGATCGGGCAGTTTGAAGTGAGCTGGACTTTCCGTGGCGGCATGGACTTGCGCGACGAGGTCATGGGAACAGAAGGAACGATCTGGATCAACAATTTCCTGCGGACGGGTTTTGAAATGTTCACAACAGGGCAGAATGCAGATGGAAAAGGAGAGGATTACGTAGCTGAAAAGGCCGAAAGCAATACAGGCTGGCTGTTTCCGGTGGGGGACGAGGTGAATGATCTGGGCTACAACCATATGTTTACCGACATGTTCAATGCAGTGGAAAATGGCAGGGAAGCGGCGGAAACTTTTTATGATGGCTATGTTGTGAATGCAGTGATTGATGCAGCTTACAAATCGGCGAAAACCAAGCTTTGGGAAAAAGTGGAACTGCCGGTCTGGCGCGGACAGGAAGGCGTGACCAAACCTTCAAACTACACTTCCTATAATGACGAATATTATTTGATCAAACAGGAAATGACGCATGACGGGCGGAATAAATTAATTTTGAAACATAAAATTACGGGCAAAATCAGCGAACAGGATATTTAAAAGTGCTTTTACATCCGTATCTTTAATATTAACTTAAACAAATCATCCACAATTAGAAATCATGGCAGGAAGCGTTAACAAGGTCATTTTGATAGGCAATCTGGGCAGCGATCCCGAAGTTAGATATCTGGAAAGCGGCTCGGCAGTGGCCAAATTCAACATTGCAACAACAGAATCATACACCAACAAAAGTGGCGAACGCGTCGATAATACGGAGTGGCACCGCATTGAGCTTTGGGAAGGATTGGCCAAAGTGGCGGAAAAATATCTGAAAAAAGGAAACCAGGTTTACATCGAAGGCCGCATCCGCACCGACAGCTGGACTGACAAAGAAGGACAGCAAAGAACCGGCGTTACGATCCGCGCAAACAGCATGACATTGCTGGGCGGTCCGGGCGCACCTGGGTCTGGCGGCGGCGAAAGCAGCGGCGGTTATGCACAACAATCTTCACAACCCAGAGCACAGCAATCACCTCGATCATCCGACCCGATCCCGCCATCACTGGCAGCCGGGAATGATGATGACGATCTGCCGTTCTAAGCAATTACAAAAAGTCAGCGATTCTGCTCAAATGTATTTATTTCAGCTTTTATAGTCGATTGGAATAATATTTTTGAACAGAATCGCTACATTTATTTAAACGAAAGTTTATTGCAAACTTTTCCAAACCAATTCGTGAAAGAAACAGCAGACAGCGACGATCCGCTTGCCCGAACGCGTACGGGGATTACCGTCCCCCAAAGATGTACGCAAACTTTATTTGCAGGAGTCATTATACCCACTGATTTCCTTGCGCCTTACGACCTGATCCTGGTTATATTCCTCTTCCTGGTTTCCCTGTTTCTCTCCGGCGTCCGCGCCGCATATGCTGCCTCCGGTGCATTGGAAAATCCCTGGGAACGAAAAAGTGATACCGAAAGCACGCTCCCAAACCGCATTCAGCAGCTTGCCCTTTCGCTGATTCAGCGTGGAATTACGATGCTCGCTCTGCTTTTGGCAGCACGCATTGCCTGGATTCACATTCAGGACGATCCAAATAATGTTTACAAGTGGATTTTCATTGGCTGTCTCGCGCTATGGATCTGGCTGGATGCGATGGTCCGCTACAATGCCGCGCGACGTGCATTGGAATTTATTCCGAAGATCTCGGGCGTTACCAATTTCCTGATCAAGATTTGTCAGCCACTTGCGCAGCCCATTATGAAGCTGGGCTATTCATTTGGCGTGCTTACGCCGGAAGGGGCCGAAATCACAACCGAGCGACTGGAAGCAAAAGCGGAAAGTGAAGAAGAAACCGACCTTTTACGCGGATTGGCTAATTTCCGTCAGACCAATTCAAAGAAGGCCATGCAGGCGCGTCTGCACATTACAGCATTCGATATTGAGCTGGATTTCCATGAATTGATGGATAAAATAAATAAATCGGGTTACTCGCGGGTGCCGGTTTACCGGGATGACCTGGATCACATTGAGGGGATTTTGAACGTGAAGGATTTGTTGCCGCACATTCATTTGGACGAACATTTCAACTGGCAAAAATTGCTGCGCCCGGTTTATTTCATCCCGGAAAGCAAGCATTTGGATGATCTGATGAAGGAATTTCAGAATCGCCGTGTGCATATGGCCATTGTCGTGGACGAATATGGCGGGACGAGCGGATTAATCACATTGGAGGACATCATTGAAGAGATTTTCGGCGATATCAATGATGAATATGACGAGGATGATGAAGTGAATTACACCCAGGTAGACGATAACACTTACGTTTTCGAAGGAAAAGTTTCTATCAGCGACCTTTGTCGACTTCTGAACCTGGAAACGGATTATTTTGACGAAGTAAGGGGCAATAATGAGTCATTAGCAGGCCTGCTCCTCGAATTGTTTTCAAGATTGCCGCGCACAGGCGAAATGGCGACACACCGGGAAGTGACTTTTAAAGTGCAATCGGCTGATAAGAAGCGGATTAAGAAGGTTAGGGTGCTGGTTGGATAGCTTATTTGCCTTTTGGAACTGCTTTTGAAAAATATCTTATTTCGTACAATTCCTGATTTTTTCCGGACAAATAAGGCTTCTGCGACATTTTTAAGACCATAATCTTTTCGTTGAGATCCAGGATTTTATAGCCTGACAAGATTTTGCCCGTCGAATCCGTGTAAAAGAGTGAATCGGCGGAGCCTAGCTGATAGCGCGATTTGCGGTATTCGCCTTTTCTTCTTTCGAACAATGTTCCATCGGCCCGATAGTCAAAGTAGGACCAATGTGCATCTTTTGTATTGTTGGTAAAACTGAAACCATTTACATAATTGGAAATGGAATCGGTTCGCCATAAACCTACAATGTCTTTTTCACGGGACGAGCATCCCGTAAAAAAGACAAGCAGGCAGATCAATGAAATTCCTTTTTTGATCAAAACTTAATAATTGCTATTCTGGATTAAAACGCCGTTACTCAAATCCACCTCGCGCTGCGGCAACGGGAAATAGTAATGTTTTGGCTTAACGAAATTGCGGCTGGGCTTGTTCGGGCCACGGTTAATCTTATAATGTGCTACAATGTCGATCAATCCGGCTTTGTCCCAACGCATCAGATCCTGATGTCTTTCGTTTTCCCCAGCCAATTCCACGCGCCTTTCGTGCATGATGTTTTTCATGGTTGCACCCGTGATAGCAGCCAATCCAGCGCGTTTTCTCACGACATTCAATTCTGCGTCACCATTTGCACCCGAGCGAATCTTTGCCTCGGCAGCTAACAGATAAACATCGGCAGTTCTCAAAAACGGCGCATTCAAACTCTGGCTCATATCGCCGTTTTCAGCGAACTGCGTGTATTTTTTGAATGCATAACCTGTCACACGTGTCATCTTTGCGTCGAAGGTTTCCACGCCAGCTTCATTGCGATCCACCTTATCACCCGGACTAAAAATGGAAGATGCTTTGCGCGTATCGCCTTTTTCATATTCCTGAACAAGATCCGCAATCGGCTCATGGAAGCCCCAGCCGCCGAATGCCTGCGGCGTATGGTAGAAAGTAGGGGAGTTGTCGGCCGTCCAGCCCGTTTCGTATTGCAGCGAGAACAAGATTTCGGGATTGTTTTCTGTGGCCAGCTCAAAATTCTGGTTGAAGCCAGTGGCCAGCTTGTAGGCAGCATTTGATGTCACCTTCGTGCTCGCCTCAATTGCTTTCGCCCATTGTTCCTGATACACGTATAATTTGGTCAAAAACCCATTCGCAGAACCCTGGGTAACGCGGCCTGCATCACCATCTGCATGCGACACGGGTAGCAATGAAGCAGCTTTAATAAAGTCGGCCTGAGCTTGTGCGCGGACTTCTGCCAATGTTGATTTTGGCTTATTAAAATTTAATGCTAATGCGTCCTCTTCAAGTAAAATGGGCACTTCACCGTAAATGAGCGATAGTCTCCAATAGATAAAACCTCTCAAAAAGTAGGCTTCACCCATGCTGCGGTTGCGCAATGTTTCGTCCATGTCAACTTTTGGGGCGTTAATCAGCACAGCATTTGCCCTGGAAATGACTTCGTATTTGGTTTTCCAGGTTGCCAGAATGTGCGAGTTGGAAGCATCGAAAGTGAACATTTCCAAAGCCGTTTCATCCGAATGGTCGCCCGCGCGGTTCATGTCATCCGAGCAGTTATCAAATGTGTATTCTGTGTGGGCAAAACCGTCTTCTTCAAGCAATGGCGCGTAAACTGCATTCACTGCCGCCACCACATCATCGCCGCTTCGCCAGTATTGTTGGGAAGTCACCTGTCCGTAAGGCGTTGTTTCCAGCAAATCATCACAGCCTGTGAGCATTGCCAGCATGATATAACCGGATAGTATTGTTATCTTTTTCATAAATAAATTCTTTCAGTTTTGGTCTAAGTGGGTTTTAGAAAGAAATGGTGGTGCCAATCGTCCACGTGCGGGCCAGCGGATATTGCGCATAATCCACGTTCAGCTGATTGTAAGTGCCGCCGCTTCCGACATATCCCAGCTCCGGATTAAGGCCCGAGTATTTCGTGAAGGTCAACAAGTTTTGCCCTGTCACATAAATCCGCGCCTGTGACATTTTTAGTTTGCTGATCGCATTCTTTGGAATAGCATATCCAAGGGTCATGTTTTTCAAGCGCAGGTAATCTCCTTTTTCCACAAAGAGGTCGGAAGGCCTGAAATTCCGGTTCGTGTTGTTAATGCTCATCCTCGGAATGGTGTTGCTCGATCCCTCGCCGTTCCAGCTGTTCAAAGCATCGGCATAGAGGTTGAAAGGATAACTTGCGTCAAGCCCTTGCATGCGGTCAGCATTGTAAATCGAAACGCCGCCTACACCCACGAAGAACAATGTGAAGTCAAACCCTTTATAGTTAGCACCCGCAGAAAATCCGTAGTTGATCTTTGGCTGCGGGCTGCCGATGATCGTTCTGTCATCATCATCCACAATGCCGTCGTTGTTCAAATCCAGGAAACGCACATCGCCCGGCACAATCTGTCCGTCTGCACGGCGCGGATCGTTTGAAATGTTTGCATCGCCATCAATTTCATTGACATTCTGGTAAATTCCATTCGTTTTATAGCCATAAAAAGTGCCATATGGCTGTCCTTCATACGTTCTTACAATCTCTTGCTGGCCCCTTCCGTAAAGCTGCGTTGCCAGGAAGCCACCTGGCGTGGCCAGTTTGGTAATTCTGTTTTTTATAAAAGTCGCATTACCACTTACATTGAATGTTACCGCACCAACTGTATGCTTGTAGGAAGCTTCCAGCTCTAAGCCCTGGTTTCTAAGCTGTCCCACATTCTGGTCAGGAATAGTGGCGCTGCCGATTGTGCCGACTGATGGCGGCGCAAGCAGCATTTTCTTGGTATCCTTAATAAAATAGTTTGCAGACAGATAGAGGCTGTTTTTAAACAAACCTGCTTCCAGGCCGAAGTTGCTCATTTCCGCCGTTTCCCAGCCAATGTTCAAATTGGCAAGCCTGCTCTGAGCAGCGCCTGAAACCTGATTTTGCACCCCGCCATTTCCGAATGCATAACGGAAAGTAGAGTTGATCAAAGCCAGATATTGCAGGGAAGCCACATTCTGGTTACCCAGCTGTCCCCAGCCACCCGTCAGCTTGAAATTGCTGAAAACAGGCAATGCATTTTTGAAAAAATCTTCTTCCGAAAGTCTCCAGCCCAGCGAGAATGCCGGAAAAATGCCCCACTGATTTCCGGGAGCAAACTTGGAAGATCCGTCACTCCGCATAGTTGCCGTAAACAGATAACGGTCATTAAAGGAATAATTAACCCTTCCGAACCACGACCCAAGCGCGTCATAACTGCGGCCGCCGTTGCCGCCGTTCGCCAAAGGAACCGAGACGATGATCCCGGCATACTGCATGTAACGCAACGAAGGATCTTCACTGGCAAACTCACGTCCCCATTGATTAGCATAAATGCTTTTGAATGTCTGCGAAGTATAACCGCCGACCACACTCAGCGAATTTTTGCCAAATGCCTTGTCGTAAGAAAGGAAATATTCCTGCAAGAAAGACCACGTTTTATCACGGCCTACGCTCAACTGATTGTAAGAATTTTTGCGGAATTGGTCGTTAACCTTTATATCAAATGTCTGGCTGTCTGAAAACGTACCGTCCATGGCCAGGTTTGCACGCAATTTCAATCCGTTCACAATTTCAAGTTCGCCGGTAAGGTTGCCAAGAAAGCGATTTCGGATATTATTTTTATCCTGTGTATCAACTGTAAAAATGGGGTTGTTCAAGTCTCCGAATGCACCCAATCCGTCGGTTGAACCATAGGAGCCATTGGCATTGCGGACCGGCAAACCAGGATGGAAACGGATAGCGGTGAACAGCAGGCCAGTCTGTGAAGATTGCGTGTCCGGACCTGAATTATGCGTGTTGGTATACTGGAAATTCTGCCCGATTTTAATCCGCGAACCCACCTTATGGTCCGAATTGATCCTGAATGTATACCGCGTATAGTTTGATTTCCCGATTATTCCGTCCTCATTATAGTAACCTCCCGAAATCGCAAAGGTCGAATATTTGCCGCCACCACGCAGCGATGCGTCGTAATTGCGGGTAACGCCCTGCTTTAAAAGTTCGTCCTGCCAGTTGGTAAGCTGCGTCTGATATTGTTTATCTTCCCAGATCGCCGGAATGTCTAGCTTGTCATTGGTGTATGCTTTTTGCTTCATTTCTGCTAATTGAGGCGCGGTAAGCACATCCAGGGATTTGATCCGGTTCGTAACGCCTACATAAGCATTCACGGTGACAGACAGTGGATTATCGAATTTCCCACGTTTGGTCGTGATCAGGATAACGCCATTTGCCGCCCTAGTTCCATAGATAGCGGAAGCAGATGCATCTTTCAGAATTTCAATGGATTCAATGTCATTCGGGTTCACGTCATTCATTGTGCCAGCCGGAACGCCGTCGATCACCACCAATGGAGAAGAGTTGTTAACCGTTCCAAAACCACGTATCTGAATGGAACCCGCATCACCCGGAGCACCGCCGTTGCGGACAATGTTCACACCTGCGGCGCGGCCTTGCAATGCTTGCTGTGCGCCGCCGGAAGGCAGATTTTGGAAATCCGCGCCTTTCACGGATGACACCGCGCCAGTCACATCTTTCTTTTCCTGCGTTCCATAACCCACCACAACCACTTCTTTCAGCGCACTCACGTCGGGAGCAAGTGTTACGTTGATAATCTCCTTATCCACAAGCACTTCCTGGCTTACATAGCCGATGAAGGAGAATTTCAAAGTGGCATTCTGATCGGGCACTGCTATGCGAAAATTACCATTTTCATCCGTGGAAGTACCCTGTTGCGTGCCTACAAGCAGGATGTTCACGCCCGGAAGACCGGCGCCTTTTTCGTCCAGCACTTTTCCTGTAATGTTACGCTCCGCTGTGATCCCCTGGTTTTGCAATGTTTGTTCGTTCCCGGTCGGAGCTAAGGGCTTTTTTCTGAGCAGGATCCGCGAGTTGCCAACCACTTCGTAGGACACATTCAAAGGCGTCAGCAATTGATCCAAGACCTTGTTCAAGGTTCCCTTAACCTCTTTCAGACTTGTATTTTGCGAATTCTGAATACTCGATGTGCTATATACGAACTTCACGTCCGCCTGCTTTTCGATCATTTGGAGCACCTTTTTCACTTCCAGCGATTCCACTTTCAGTGAAATCTCCTTATTCAGCAATTCCTGCCCGTGAAGTGTATGCGCGAACGACATGCCGCAGCATAATATGGCGATAATCAGTTGTTTAGCCGTAGTACTCATGACCTTGTAAACAACCCTTTTGAGGGGTATTTTTTTATGCATATTTTTAGAGGTTTTTGTGAACGCAAACGCAAAGACAATCAAATGAAACTGTTGGTAACAACAGCGTAATGGTGGCGGTGATGTTCGAGCATCATCGCCATTTATTTGCTTACTAAATGTCGCATCCCGCACCCTGGACAAACAGGGCCGTTCCGCGTCTTTCGTAAGTAATGTTGGCCGACTGGCAGATCAGATCCAGCTGCTGGAACAGCGTTAACCCATTCAAATCGCCTGTAAAAAGGCAGGAATCGGTTGAATCGTTTTCGAGCACGATATCAATTCCGTAAGATTTTTCGAGGGCTGAGAATACATTTTTCACAGGGACTTCGGAGAACGTGAAGCCATGTTCGGTTTCGCTGACCGGAACGACCAGCATCGGGTTTTCAATGATGGACAACTCTATTTTCTTCGATTTTTTATCAAAAACAATGCGCTGATTTGGCGTCAGGATCACACCGTTACGATTAACAACATTCTTAGCCGTTCCTTCATAAACGGACACGCGGCCCGTCTTCACCTGTACTTCCACAGACGCAGATTCGTCATAGGATTTAACCGTAAAACTGGTTCCCAGCACTTTTGTAACCAATGTGCCCGTCGAGACGATAAATGGCTTTGCAGGATTTCGTTTTATTTGAAAAAAAGCTTCGCCGTGTAAGTAAACAAGCCTGTTTTTCTTGCCGAAATGTTCGGGGTAACTAATGCTGCTGTTCTTTTGCAAAATCACAATGCTGCCATCTTCCAACGGCACATTTTGGGATTTGCCTGATGTATTTTTAATTTCAATAACGCTGTCATCAGGTAAGAAATCCAGTGCAGCAGTGGTTTCAGGCGTGTTTTTATTTGTAAAAAAATACCAGAACCCGATCACAACCAGCACCGAAGCCGCAGCAGCCAGATAAGGCCTCAAACGGACAACAATGGGCTCAGCGATCGTGTTAGCAACCAGTTTTTTCTTAATTCGCTTACCTATAACCGCCTTTTCGTCCTCGAAAACGGGTGTTTCGTTCAAAGGGTTATTTTTTAAATGTTCCAGAATGAAATCCTCTTCTTCCTGGGTTTGCTGCCCGGCAAGATATTTTTTCAGGGTTTTCTGGAAATCGTATTGATTCATTTTTAAGGGGTAAGGTCTCAATTATCTGTCTGATAAATCCAAAGATTGTCTTTCAGGACTTTCAGGGACTTGGTAATGTGATATTCCACAGCTTTTTCAGAAATGTGGAGTTCTTTGGCAATGTTCTTAACAGACCGATTTTCAAAGCGGCTAAGCTGAAACACGCGGCTCGTTTTCTCCGGCAATTTTTTCATCGCCTTATCAATGGCTTCGGAAAGATCATTAAATTCAATGTTCTCCTCCGTCGTCGAAATCTCGTGGATCTTGTTCAGAAGCACATATTCCTGGTATTTCCGCCAGGTAATCTGCGATTTGATGTGATTAACGACCAAATATTTCAGTGCAATGACCAGATAGGAGCTCAGATGCGTGATTTTACTCTCTAACCTTCTCTTCCAAAGGCTTTCAAACAAGTCGTGCACCAGTTCTTCTGCTTCTTCCTTGGACCCTGTCTGGTGAAATGAAATGCAGTACAACTTATACCAATAACGGTCATAGATCTCCTCAAAAGCGCGTTTATTGCTTTCGGAAAGCTGAACGACCAGTTGTTCATCGGTAAATGTTGGCTTCATCTGAACCTTTAATGTGGCCTGGATTTGTGGCTGCAAAGTTATAGTCAAGCAACCTGCAATTATCCCTAAACCATTTTATCATATTTTTAATAATTTTTAAAAATACGCATTTCGCAGATCGTTTTATTCACATGGTAAGATTGGTGTTTCCCGGAATGGAAGGCGCCTGGGGCGATAGGGGATTTTGGTTTCTTAAAAAATTAATATTTGGCATTTGACAAAATGTTTGCTCGGCATCAAACTTATTCTTAATTTTGCCCGGCAAATAACAATAGTTTATTTGCTATGAGCACAGACCCATCCAAAGTCCTCTTCGAGGCGCTAACGTACGACGACGTTCTTCTAATACCTGGTTATTCAGAAATTCTGCCTCGCAACACAACAACAAAAACCAAGCTAACCCGTAACATTGAGCTGAACATTCCGCTTGTTTCCGCTGCAATGGATACCGTTACCGAATTCGACCTGGCGATTGCCATGGCGCAAGAAGGAGGGATCGGGATTATTCACAAAAATATGTCTCTCGAAGCTCAGGCTGAGCAGGTTAGGAAAGTGAAGCGCTCCGAAAGCGGCATGATCCTCGATCCGATCACCCTTTCGGACACAGCGACATTAGGTGACGCGCACCAGATCATGCGCGAGTTCAAGATCGGCGGGATTCCCGTTATTGACAAAGACCACAAGCTTATCGGCATCCTGACAAACAGGGACTTGCGTTTCGAAAGAGAAATGAACAAGCCTGTAACAGAGATTATGACAAAAGACAAGTTGATCACCGCTTCCGATGGTTTGTCACTGGATGACGCAGAGAAAATCCTTCAGGAATACAAAATTGAAAAACTGCCGATCGTAGATTCAGAGTACAGACTGACGGGATTAATCACTTATAAGGATATCCTGAAACGTAAATCGCACCCGAATGCATGTAAAGACGAATATGGTCGTTTGCGCGTAGGCGCTGCGGTTGGTGTTACGGCCGATTTGCTGAAACGCGTCGAAGCATTGGTTAAAGCCGGTGTGGATGTGATCAGCCTGGATACGGCTCACGGACATTCCTTGGGCGTAATCGAAGCATTGAAATCGGTAAAAGCACAATTCCCTAAACTCGATGTAATTGCTGGTAATGTGGCCACAGGCGCAGCTGCCAAGGCACTTGCAGACGCTGGTGCAGACGCGGTGAAAGTGGGCGTTGGACCTGGCAGTATTTGCACAACCCGTATCATTGCCGGAATCGGCGTTCCGCAGCTTACGGCGGTTATGTGGGCAGCTGAGGCATTGAAAGACACGGATGTTCCCGTTATCGCGGATGGCGGAATTCGTTTCTCCGGGGATATGACGAAAGCATTGGCAGGCGGCGCAAGCACCATTATGATCGGTTCCATGCTTGCAGGAAGCGACGAAGCACCGGGCGAAATCGTGATTTACGAGGGACGGAAATTTAAAGCATACCGCGGAATGGGATCAGTGGAAGCCATGGAAGATGGATCGAAAGACCGTTATTTCCAGGATGCTGAGGATGATGTGAAAAAACTGGTTCCGGAAGGCATTGTGGGTCGCGTTCCTTTCAAAGGCAAGGTTTCCGAGATTGTATATCAAATGGTTGGAGGCTTGAAAGCGGGAATGGGTTACTGCGGAGCGGGTGACATTGCATCATTGCAAAAAGCACAATTCGTAAAAATCACATCAGCCGGCGTGAGAGAAAGTCATCCGCACGATGTGATGATCCAGAAAGAAGCACCGAATTATTCTTCGAAATCGTAAGCAGTTAGTAGGATTGACATAACATGAAAACGCCTCGTGACAAAATGTTACGAGGCGTTTTTTATGTTTATTGTATCTCAAAAAAAGCGAATGCTGGTTACGCTACATTCGGTTTTGCAAATCTGCTTTTCAGATATTGATATATCATTGGGAGGATTGAGAATCCGATAATTCCGAAGATAACCAGTTCAAAGTTCTTTTTAACAATCTCCATATTGCCGAAGAAATAGCCCAGCAATGTAAGTGAAGGAACCCAAAGAATCGCTCCGATTACGCAGTAAACGATGTATTTTGAATAATTCATGCTTCCCGCACCAGCCACGAAAGGCGCTACTGTACGAACGATCGGGATGAAACGTGCCATGATTACCGTGCTTCCGCCATGTTTTTCATAGAATGCTTCGGTTTTTTCAAGATATTCCCTTTTCAGGAATAGAATGCGTTCCCGCTTCTTGATTTCTCCCCCAAATTTTTTCCCCACGAAATAATTAAGATTGTCTCCTAAAAGCGCCGCAACGATTAGAATGATAATGATCAGCCAGACATTAAGGCCGGTCCCTTCGTTGGCAGCAATGGCGCCCGCAGCAAATAAAAGTGAATCACCTGGCAGCAATGGCATAATTACAAGGCCAGTTTCTGTGAAGACAATGAGGAAAAGAATTACGTAAGTTAATGTTCCGTATTCCTCAACAATGTTGAATAAATGCTTGTCGAGATGTAGGAAGAAATCGACGAATTGCGTTAAAAATTCCATAGGTATGTTTTGGTGGACTAAATATTTTGAAAGGCGCAGAAACTACTTGGAATCAATTTTCCATTTCTGTTTGGTCTTTGCATTCAGAAAGTGATTGAATGTATCACCACGCAATCCAAGGCGGATTGTTTCGAGTGGAATAAGCTCGCTTGGAGCAATGTTTCCTAAATTTACATTGGCACCCAGGAGTTTCACAAACCAAACCTGCTGTGATTTTTGGGGCGCCTCCCAAAGCATATCTTCGAATGCAATCTCGGTGAGGATCTCTTCTACCAAACCCTGGCGAACTTCGCCACTGGCACGGAATAAACCAACATTACCAGACTCGCGCGCCTCTCCGATCACTTTCCATGCACCCGCCTGCAATTCCGATTTGATCAGCTGGATCCATTTGTAAGGAGGGATAATTTTATTCTCATCCTTTGAACCAACCTCAGAAAGGACCGTAACCTGCTGGGCCAGCGTGCGAATGAACTCACATTTTACATCCTGGTTCATTTCAATCGACCCGTCCGAAACTTCGGCGTATTTGAGGTCATACTTGTCGAGCAGCTTCCGGTAATCGTCAAACTGGTTTCTTACCACAAAAGCCTCAAAAAGAGTCCCGCCGAAGTAGACCGGAATGTTTGCGTTTTTATAGACCGCCAGTTTTTCGTTGAGATTCGGGCTTACGAAAGAGGTCGCCCAACCTAGTTTTACGATATCAATATAGGGGGATGCAATGGATAGCATATCTTCTGTTTCCCTGACACTCAGTCCTTTATCCATTACCATGGTGATCCCTTTTTTCCTGGGCTTTTCAGAACGGGCAGGAACTTGCGATAACGTAAAATTCATATATGGGTATGCTTTTATCTCTGGCAAAAACTTCGGCAAAGGTAGCAATTACCTTTGATACGTCGCAATAAAATCCACATCATTGAGTCTTTTCCATGTATCTTTCTATGATAATTACTATTTTTAAAATATTTCATTGCAAACTGTCAACTTACAAATTTAAATGGATTCACAAGCTAATCCTTCCGACTTACTGCCTGAAAGTCGGATTGATCTATTACTTCAGTGGAAAGGAAAACACATGGCCGGCAACTTTTCGCCTGTTGCAAAGTGGCTGAACGGAAAAGTGATCGATGCTTCGGAGGGCGCCCTGGAAATCGAGTACGAAGTCCGCGAGGATATGTGTAACCCAATGCGCACCTTGCATGGCGGAATCGCGTCTACTATTCTGGATGATATCGTTGGCACAATGGTGTATGCGCTGGGAGGTGAATTTGCTTTTACTTCCGTGAATCTGAATTGCGATTTCCTGAATCCGGCTTTCCCGGGTGACGTGCTTACAGCAAAGTCGACGGTGGTGCGCAAGGGAAAAAATATTATCCATGTAGAGGGCAAGATTTTCAAGGAAGATGGCCGGATCGTCGCCAAATGCACGAGCAACATGATCCAGACCGGTTTTAAAATTCCGTCCCCGTCTGCCGGGTAATGTTCAGGCAACATATCTTTGTGTTATGGAAAAGCAATTTAATGATCTGCCTGTTCGCCGCCAGGAGCAATTAATGGCCTTCGACAGGCTGTTGACCATTATGGACGAGCTGCGTGAACAATGCCCATGGGACCGGAAACAAACCATGGACACATTACGCCATTTGACTATCGAAGAAACCTACGAGTTGTCCGATGCGATTTTGGAAAATGATTTGCCGGAAATCAAAAAGGAGCTGGGGGATGTTTTGCTGCACATTGTTTTTTATGCCAAAATCGGTTCTGAAAAGAGAGACGAGGGGATCCAGTTCGACATTAAGGATGTCCTGGATGGCATTGCTGACAAGCTGATCTCGCGGCATCCACATATTTATGGAGATTTCGTGGCGGAGGATGAGGAAGCTGTGAAGCAAAACTGGGAAAAGTTGAAATTAAAAGAAGGCAGCAAGTCTGTTCTGGGAGGTGTGCCTGCTTCTTTGCCAGCATTGGTTAAGGCCATGCGAATTCAGGAAAAAGCAAGAGGTGTTGGTTTTGACTGGGATGAAAAGCAGCAGGTTTGGGATAAGGTTCAGGAGGAGTTGCAGGAATTCAAAGAAAGTTTCAACATTGAAAATGGCGAGGTTATAGATCAGAAAGAAGCGGAAGGAGAGTTTGGGGATCTTTTGTTTTCTTTGGTTAACTATTCCAGATTCGTCGACATTAACCCTGAAACAGCCCTGGAACGCACGAATAAGAAGTTTATCAGGCGTTTTCAATATTTGGAAGAGGCAGCCCGTGCAAAAGGCAAGTCATTATCTGATATGACATTGGAAGAAATGGATGTATATTGGAACGAAGCTAAGGCGATCAAGATTTAATTTACTCACGTTTCTCGTTACTTTTTTAATTAATGGACGTCTAAACAGACGGCGCGCTATAAGTTGTAGTGTCGCATTCATTGTTTAACATATAACGAGATTTTTATGTACGTAGAAGAAAGACTGGCACAATTGGAAAACGTGACTAGCGGGCACGGAAAGCAAATCGAAATGGTAGCAGACGGATTAGCATCATTGACAAACCGCGTTGATCTCGGTTTCAAGGAAGTAAGAGAAGAATTTGGAAAGGTTGACCGCCGTTTCGCGCAACTCGAGGGCAAAGTAGGACGTATCGAAATAAAACTTACAGAACACGATGAACGATTTGATCGCATTGATCAGCGTTTTGAACAGGTTGACAAACGTTTTGAACAGATTGGTGAGCAATTCGTGCAACTGCATGGTGTCCTTACGGAGCTTGTAACCCTTGTTAAGAATAAATTGTAATTAATGTCATCCCACCACATAGTCAAAGAAAAACAGGAACCGGCGCTGATTATTGCTAACGGAGAAGCATGCAGTGAAGAACTTTTAGGGCAACTTCTTGAATGGAGTCCCTTCATTGTTGTTTTGGACCACGCGATTTACAGGGTTTTGGATTTGGGAATTAAAGTGGATGTGTGGATGGGTGACTTCGACCAGCAGCATGATTTTGATGCAATTTCCGAAAGACAGCACCCGATTGAGATCATCAGCACCCCCGATCAGGAGAAGACAGATCTTGAAAAAGCGATTGATTTCTTAATAGGCAGAGGTTTCCCGGCTGCTAACATTGTTTGGGCAACTGGTCGCCGGGCAGATCATGCCATCACTAACATTACCAATATGGTCCGCTACAAAGACCAGATCAGGTTAGTAATGTTTGATGATTATTCGAAGATTTTCCCGCTGTCCGGCACATTTGAAAAATGGTATGTTGCCGGAACACCCATTTCGTTGATTCCGGTCGGTGCAGTCGAAGGCATTGAAACTAGCGGGTTGAAATACAATTTACATAACGAAACCCTGACTTTGGGCCACCGCACCGGAAACAGCAACGAGGCTGAGGTGGATGGAATGGTCAGGGTTTCGGCCAAAAAGGGAGACCTTTTGATTATGGAATGCTGGGACCTACATTGATGCCGGCTTCGTTTCTTTTGACTCTACATAAAAATTCTTGTCGACGATCAGCGTCTTGATGCCCTTCGTTTTAAGGCTTTGCCAGCTGCCGGTCGGATAAAGCAACTCTTCTTTTCCGCCTATTTTTACTTTAACGGGCATGTCAAAACCTTCTACAACATTGGCCCAGCGATATTGAAGCCCTTTGTTACTAAATGAATATTCAAAAACAGGGATCCGGACATCACGCAGATACTGATCGAAAACTTTGCTAATGTTCCTACCCGCATGATCACTTACATAAGCCTCAATTTGCGACCCGTCGACAGTCTGGTGATAAAATGTTTTATTCAAACCCCGGAGAATCTGACGCCATTTTTCATCATCATTCACAACCTGCCGGATCGTGTGCAACATGTTGCCACCTTTGTAATACATATCCCTTGACCCTTCCTTATTCACTCCATAGGTGCCAATAATGGGACTGTCATTAGCAATCAGAGCTCGGGTTCCAATAACATAATCGGCACCGGCTTCTTTCCCGAAATAGAATTCCGTGTAAAGGTTTTCAGAATAGTTTGTGAAACTTTCATGGACCCACATATCGGCAACATCCTTATAAGTAATGTTGTTGGCAAACCATTCATGACCGCTTTCATGAATAATAATAAAATCCCATTTCAAGCCCCAGCCTGTGTTGGACAGGTCTTTGCCGAGGTAACCCATTTTGTAAGCATTACCATAGGTTACGGAACTCTGGTGTTCCATACCGAGATACGGAACTTCAACCAGTTTATAACCATCCTCATAAAATGGATAGGGCCCAAACCAATGTTCAAAAGCCTTCAGCATTTTAGGCGCTTGCTTAAATTGCTCCTTCGCTTTTTCCAGATTTTGGGGCAGCACATAATAACTCAGTGCCAAATCTCCTTTTTCACCTTTGAATGTTTCTTTCCAACTCACATAATTGGCCACATTCATATTTACACCATAATTGTTGATCGGATTTTGAACCGCCCAATTGAATGTATGCGAATCATCATTGTTCTCTATAACCGACCTCAGGTTTCCATTTGAAACGTCCATCATGTTTTTGGGGACCGTGATGCTGATGAGCATACTGTCGGGCTCGTCATACATGTGGTCCTTGCAAGGCCACCAGACGCTGGATCCCAGACCCTGGCAAGAAGTCGAAATGATGGTGTTTCCTTTTCCGTCCGGCACCCATTGCACGCCTCCGTCCCACGGAGGGCGTTTTGCTAATCTTGGCTTACCTGAATAAAACACTTCAATCGATTCCGTTTCTCCTGCTTCCTGCTTTTTAGTTAATGCAATAAAGAAAGCGTCTCCATCCCGCTTGTAAGTGAGCGACTCGCCATCCTGCGTAACCTTGGTAATTTGTAGCGGTTCCTGCAAATCGATTTGCAGGGTTTGATACGGTTTGATAACCTTGTAGACTACTTTCGTTGAGCCTGTTAATGTGCTGTCCTGGGCGTTGGGGCGCACACTTAAATGGTAATAAGTTAAATCCCACCAAACCCTTTCAGGTGTTATCGAGCCTCTTAATGTGTCGGCGTGGGTGAATTTTGTGTTCTGGGCCCAGCTGATGTTAGCAGCCAGCAGGAAGAAGCAAGCCAATATTTTTCGCATCTAAAAAAAGTTTTCTTATCGAGGTTAATTGCAGTTTTATTTGTCCAGAACTTCCATGTCGTTCAGTTCCGGGCCGCCGCCCCGGTTGGCAGATCCTGCGGCAATAAATATTTTTTTATTCAACGAAACAGCCTGCGTTCCATGACGCCCCTGGTGCAAGGAGGGCAATTTTTCCCATTTTTGGGTTTGTGTATTGAAAGCTTCAACTTCCTTATGCGCCTCCACATGCGCGTCACTTTCACCGCCGATAATCAGGATTTTGTTTCCGTAAACCACCGTCGTGTTGCCTGCTCTTAATGTTGGCAAATTATTAGATTCATCCAATGTCGACCATTTGCCCGTTTTGAAATCATATACATCCACTTCCTTGATCACCGTGTTCAAAACCTGGTTGATACGAGCGGTTGATAAGCGCCCGCCGGCAACATATAATTTATTTTCATAAACAGCCACTTGTACATGATCTCTTGGTCGGGGCGCATCGGGGAGTGTTTTCCAGGTGTTTGTCGCCGGGTCGAATTCATCAAACCAGGTAACCTGTCCGTCCCAATGTCCATCCTGAATGCCGCAAACGAGATAGATTTTATCATTTAAAACAAAGGCCCCCGCGGCGCCGCGCAAACGATTTTGCGGAATGGCAGCGCCTTTTCGCCATTCATTTTTGATGGGATTAAAGATGTAAATGTTTGGAATTGGCGTTTCGTGTGGATAACCGCCTGTAAATGCGCCCAAAACGTAAATTTCATTCTTATAAGTAACAGCTTGAAAATGGCTCATTTCCAGCGGTGTCTCTTTCAAATGTGACCAGGAATCTTTTTTGAAGTCATATTCGTCAACGGGCTTAACGCCGCGGCCACCTAAAAGATAGAGTTTCCCATTCGCCGTTGCCATTGCATTTTCGTGTCTCTTTTCGGGGAGATTCTCGGGCTCGGAAACCTTCCATATCTGTGCATATGCAGGGAGGATAAGGAGGGTTAAGGCAATCAGAAATATCGGGGTTCTTAATTTTGAGCTCATTTTATTCGCTTTTGATGTGGGTAAGGGATATTTTCTGAACAAATGCCTGGTCGGAAATATGCATCAAGGTACAAACATATTTTATAAAACAGAAAGACCAGCATAGGGCCGGTCTTTCTGTCAATTTTAGTAAATAAGGGGTTAATTTTTGCTGCTTATTTCTAATGCAGGACTTTCAAAACCCAGTTTTTTGAGCCCGTTTTGAACATCGGGATCTTTCATAAACAATTTCCAAAGCAAGCCTGTCCTGTAATTTTCGATCATCACAATGATCGGTCCCTGATCTATGGCAAGATGGGATTTGGCATACCAGTTCTGGCTCTCATTGAATGCATCAGTAAACCCATACTCACTCCAAATTTTATCACCCAAATCGTCATAGAAATGACGCAATGCTTTCATTGATTGCTCCGGCGTGTAAGGAAATGAAGAAAGCGCTGCCGTCGGTGTGATGGTGCCAAAATCGTTGGTCGGAGAATGTGCATTGTAGCCGTTGTAAGTGTCACTCGCGGTCAGCCCCCAGCTATTTTCTCCGTAACCTTTGAACTTGCCTGGATTGGCAACGCAATGTTTGTAATTAATCAGCGAGTGGTTTACATTCTGCTCCCAGTAATCGGCATACTGGTCTTTTAATTTCCTTGGGTCCAGGCCCAGGAATGAATAATGTGCAAAGAAAAGCGGCCCACCGTAATCAAAACCCAGCGGAAGTTTCACGCCATAGTATTCCTTTCCATTTTTGAAATGATCGCTTTGCGCCCAGCATTTATTGTAAACCTGAGCCGTAACAGGGTAACGGGGCGAAGAGGCAGCCATCACATATGTGATCAATGTTTCGTTATAACCCCTAAGCTCGAAATTCATGGCCCAACCATTGTTTGGGCTCCAATGCCAGTAAAGCTGGTTCGGATTTCCTCTTGTATACCAATCCCATTCTGCCTCATTCCATATCCACTGAATGCGGTTCCGGAGATCTCTTTCCACATCATTATCCCGGTCAAAATATTGCCTGGCGGCTAACATTCCCTGGAAAAGGAAAGAACTTTCCACCAAATCGCCACCGTCATCCTTACGGCCAAACGGCACTATTTTGCCCGTTGCTCCATTCAGCCAGTGCGGGAAAATGCCATGGTAATGATCGGCTTTGGCTAAAAATTTCATCATTTTTAAAAGTCTGGCCGAAACGGAATCTCGTGGCTGCCATCCTCTTTCCGCTGCAACGATCATGGCCATAATGCCAAATCCGGTTCCACCGGTCGTTACCACTTCATCACCATAATCGAAGGCAATGTTGCTCCGTTCGCGTGACATGCCGCTGACCGGGTGCCCGAATTCCCAGAAATAGCGAAATGTTTGTTTTTGTACTAATTCAAGTAATGCGGTGTCGGACAAGTTTTTAGGTCTGTCTGCGGGATTGAAAACCGCAGGCTTGGTAACATTACTTTTTTTCTTTTGGCCAAAACCGTCTATTGTAAGCAAGAGGAGAAGGCACACGCAGGTAAGGTAATAATAGGATATCTTCATGATTTCGTTGATTAAATAATTTACTAATTGAGGTTTGGACTGCTAAACCCCAATTTTTTCATCCCGGATTTAATTTCCGGCGCGCTCATAAAAAGCTTCCACGGAAGACCACTCCGATGGTTTTCAATCATGATAATGATCGGCCCCTGATCGATAGCAAGATAGGAATCGGCTACCCATTGCTTTTTTATTGAAAATGAATCATAAAATCCATAGTCACCCCAAAGCTGATCGCCCAGTTTGTAATAAAAGTATTTCAAAGCCTGCATAGACTCGTCGGGCGTGTAGGGGAAGGAGGAAAGTGCGGCTGTGGGCGCGATAACACTTTTGTCATTGGTTGGGGAATTGGCATTATAGCCGTTTGGAATGTCGCAGGCGGTTAACCCCCAGCATCGGTCACTGTATCCGTGATCATTTGGATCTGCTTTACAGTAATTATAATTGATCAAGGCGTGTGCCTTATTTTGGGTAAAATAGTTGGTGTATTGATCTGTGAGCTCCGTTGGGTTCAGGCCTAGAAAAGAATAATGCGAGAAGAAAAGCGGCCCGCCGGACGGCTCGCCAAGGGGAAGTGTGAGTCCGTAGTAGGAGCTTCCATTCACAAAACTGCCGTCATTGGTCCAGCCTTTGTCATAAACTATTTTAGGGATTGCATGTGTCGGCGAAGAGGCGGCCAGCGCATATGTGATCAGGCATTCATTCCATCCTTTGATCTGGTGGTTCATTTCCCACTGATAATCCGGGCTCCAATGCCAGTAAAGCACATTTTCGTTGCCTTTCCTGAACCAATCCCATTCCACGCCTTCCCAAATTGTGTTAATGTCTTTCCTCAAAGACGTTTCAGCAGGCGTTGACGCGGAAAAATACTGTCGCGCCATTAGCAAGCCCTGAATCAGGAAAGAAGTTTCAACCAGATCAGCTCCATTGTCTTTTTGACTGAAAGGCACAGCAACGCCCGTTGCGCCATTGAGCCAATGTGGAAACGCGCCATGGAATTTCTGTGACTTGTCTTTCAGGAATGTTACTATTTTCTGCATTCTTTCCAGTCCTTGCTCCCGCGTGATAAACTCCCGCTCAACTGCGATTGGAATGGTCATTATGCCAAAGCCGCTTCCGCCCGAAGTGACCACATCACCCGAAGAATTCCGCTCGCGGGCAAGTCCGCTGACCGGATGTCCAAAATCCCAGAAATACTTGAATGTTTGCTTCTGAACAAGGGTAAGGAGCTCATCATCAGATATTACTGGAAATTTATCCGTCGAATCTACTGATTCGGGTGCGGTTACCGATCCGGACGAATTCTTTTTATCGCAACCGGATACAAAAAGTATAAGCAATAGAAATCCGTGCTTCAAAAAGCCTTTGGTCATAATAGCATCGGTTGAGAAAACAAAAGGGAGTGAAATCGACGACTTCACTCCCGGCGACATTACATTTTCTTATTGTAGATTTCCGTGATCTCAGCGTCGTTCAGGGCTTTGGTGTAAACCCTGAACTGATCAAGCTTTCCGGTATAATGCAGCATCCATGCATCCGCAGGTGCTTTTATGCCAATGTGCTGCTGAAATCCGCCGATAACAAATTTCGAGGCATTGGTCATTTTCAATGGCCCTAAAGGCGCTTTGTCCTTCATAATGTTGGTAACAGACTCAGCGAGCGGTAATTTCTTCCCATCCACATAAGCAGCGAATTTCGAGGTCGTTCCATCATAAGTGTACGCAACGTGCTTCCATTTGCCATATGCATTTGGCCATTTGTTCAGGCCGTTTGCATTTTTCGTTTGATCAAACGTGATCCAGTTTCCTGCAAAGTTGAATTTTACCAGCATGGAGTCGCTTTTGGAAGTATTCCCTTCAATAAGCATGAAGGTGTTACCCCAGAAGTCTTCCGTATTGGGCAGCATAAAAACGCTTTGCGCGCCACCGTCATGTTTGGCCGTGTTCATCCAAAAAGCAATGGTAAAGCTTTCCATGGTTGCCAGCTTGCCGGCAGATGAATATTCAATTTGCCCGGTGGGAGAACCCTGATAAGCTTTTCCGCTGATTCCCTCTACATAGGAAACCCCGTTGGCAACGCCCCGGCTGCCCCAGATGCTATCCGTAGCAACGTCTTCAAAAGCCCACAGACGCTGCAAAGGACCGTTCAATGACGGATCGTCATCGGAAATCAGGACCAGCTCCGGCCTTTCAAAATTTTGGCAGGAAAAAATTGAAACGGCTAAACCAAGTATCCATAGCCGGGATGTTATATTTTTCATTTCAATGCGTTTAATGTTGATCAAAAAATAATGGCTCGACTATCAATACTCAGGATTTTGCACAAGCACGCCGCCCGATTTGTCAATTTCAGGGCGCGGGATCGGCAGGTAGCGATGGCGGTTTTGATAAAGATTTTTTCCGGCAGCATGCAAAACGTCTTCCGCAATTCCCCAGCGAACAATGTCAAAGAACCGCTCATTTTCCATCCCCAGCTCCACGCGTCTTTCCTGGCGGATCGCTGTTCTAAGCTGCGCCTGATTTCTGGTAACAACTTTTGGTAAAATCGCTGCATTCGTTCCACGAGCCCGGCCGCGAACCATTTCCAGCCAAGCCAGTGCATCCGTGATGTTTTGCTCGCCACCCACTTCGTTTGCAGCTTCGGCAGCCATCAGTAACACGTCAGCATAACGGATAACGCGTACATTCATCCATTGTCCAAAGCGGCTTGCGGTTGCTTCTCTCGTTGCTGGATTGGTGTATGCTTTCTTGTTCCAGTAGGCTCTCGGAATGCTTGTTGTAGCAGGTGGCACACTCTCATTATAAGGGGTATTCACCTGACCTGAATAAAGCAGGGTAGCATCTTTTCTTGGGTCACCTTTTTCGAATGCATCGGCTAGTGACTTGTTCGGCGTATTCCAGCCCCATCCCAAATCCCAAGCTCCCGAACCTCTCACGCCCTGGTGCATGGCATTTTCTATGCCCAGTGAAGTCTGTGTGATGGAATAAAATGCTTGCAGTTCAAATACGGATTCGGAATTGTTTTCACCCGTTTCTCTGAAAATGCCTGCATAGTCGCTTACCAGGGAATATTTGCTGGAAGAAATGACCTGTTTGGCAGCTGCCAGGGCAGCAGGCCAGTTTTTCCGCCACAAGTGCGTTTTCGCGTGCAATGCGTGAGCCGCACCGCTGGTAAGCCTTCCAATGTATTTAGATTCCCACGTTACCGGCAGCATTGCAGAGGCTTCTGTCAAATCAGCGTCAATGAGCGCGAAAATTTCATTTACCGGCGATTTAGGAATGTTAGCCTCAGAAGATTCACGCACTTTGAAATCGATTTTTGGAACATCACCATAGGTTCTGGCCAGATTGAAGTAGGCATATGCGCGCATGAATTTCGCTTCCGCCTTATTAACCATGGTTCCCGCATCTTGCGCACCCACTGAATCGATGTCGGAAATAAC
The DNA here is from genome assembly GCF_021390415.1 of Dyadobacter sp. CY327. NCBI lineage: Bacteria > Pseudomonadati > Bacteroidota > Cytophagia > Cytophagales > Spirosomataceae > Dyadobacter > Dyadobacter sp. CY327. The sequence goes on from NZ_JAJUXJ010000001.1 coordinate 817,947, forward strand.
TGCGTTTGCTGCAATGATCAACGCATAGTGGTCTGACCAATAGCTGTTTAGAAGCCATTCGTCTTGTGTATATTGGAAATTGTCATAGAAGCTTTCCTGTGCAACGCCATCCGTTGTCGAGCTGCCTTTGTCGGCGTCATCTGACCGGAAATTATGGATGGCAAGATAAGGCATAGAGGAAACGCCGAAGGCACGCATTTTGGCATACACACCAAAAACCTGGCTGTCAAATGATCCTGCGGGAATGTCTTTTTCGACATATCGTCCCAACGGCTCGCGATCCAGGAAGTCGCTGCAACCGGACAGAACTAGCAGGCTGAAGACCGTCAGGATAGAGATTTTATTTATGAATTCACTTTTCATATTTCAATGAGATAAGATTTTTAGAAATTCAGGTTGATGCCGAATGTATAAATGACAGGCACAGGATAGGTTCCGTTGTCCACACCAAAAGCAGTAGTGTTACCGCCGATTTCGGGCGTAAATCCAGTGCTGTTGGTGAATGTTTTTAAATTTTGCGCATTCACATACAAGCGCAGGGATTTCAGACGGAGACTTTTCAATGTCTGAGAGGTGAAATTGTAACCAAGCTGCACATTTCTGATGCGGAAGAAACTGCCGTCTTCGATCCAGTATGACGAAGGAAGATAGTTATTGGCACGTGACGTGTTCAAAACAGGCTCCCAGTTTGAAGTGCCCGGCCCGTTCCAGCGGTCCATTCGTTCGGTTTGGTAATTGAATTGTGCGAATGTGCCACGGTTCCACTGACGGAAAATTTCATTTCCATAAACACCATTCAAATCAATACCCACATCAAAACCTTTGTATTTAGCAGAAATGGAAGCGCCATAGGTGAAATCAGGCGTTGGGTTCCCGATTAATGTCCGGTCCGCTTCTGTAATAGATCCGTCGCCGTTAACATCCTTGTATTTAATGTCGCCCGGTGAAACTTCTCCGATTGTACTGACAGGAGATTTGATGAACTCAGCTTCTGACTGGTAAATTCCGTCATGCACGTAACCCCAGAAATAACCGATCGGGAAACCTTCCGTCGTCCGTGAAGCACCGTTGATGATGTCATAGCCTTTGGTCGAAAGCTTCTGTACCTTGTTGTTAATGGTAGTTAGGTTACCACTGATAGAGTAGGAGAAGTCGTCTGTTACATCCTGGTTCCAGGTTGCAGCGAATTCAAATCCATGGTTTCTAACCTCGCCGAGGTTGCTCAAACCGGGAATTGTGCCTGCGATTCCGGGCACAAGAACCAGAATGTCTTTTGTAAGTTTGTTGTAATAATTTGCTTCAACCGTCAAGCGATTTTTCAGCATATTAAACTCGACGCCGCCTTCGTAGGCAAGCACTTTTTCCCAGTGCAGGTTCGGATCGGCAATGTATTCGTTTTGAAGCCCGGCAACGATATTTTCTCCAAAAACACCCGAATTGGCCGCGGTAAGCGTAGGGTAGGCGGGATAGCGATACTTGTCATCGATATTTTGATTACCCAAAATCCCGTAAGAGCCTTTCACTTTCAAGTAGTCGAAAACACTTTGATTTTTGAAAAAATCCTCCTCACTAACAGCCCATCCTAAACCAACTGCGCCGAAATCCTGCCATCTGCCTTTGCCAAGAAAAGCGGAACTGCCGTCCCTCCGGTAAGATGCGTTAACCAGATATTTTGATTTGTAGTTATAAAGGATACGTCCCAAATAGGATAATGTAGCTGATTCCCAGGCAGAACCGGAACCAGTCCTGGTTGCTGCATCACCCACATTATCTGTATACCAGAAACGCGGATCATTTGGAATGGCAAAGCTGCTTCCTTGTCTTACAGTGGAGGCAGTTTCTTCAAAGCTTCTGTAATAAGTCGTTATACCACCCAAAACAGTCAGGTCGTGGGCGCCGAATGCTTTTTTGTAGGTTAGCAGATAGTCTTGTTGCAGTTTTGGGAAAATATTTTGCTTTTGGTTCACAACGGTCTGTCTGACAACGGCATCCGTTTTGTCCTCACCTACGATCTCGGGATTATATGTGTTTACCAGCGGCTGGTAGTTGCGAATGGTGTTGAAGCCATAATCCGCATATAAAGAAGCTCTGAATGTGAAATCTTTCAGGAAAGTAAGTTCTCCATAAATGCTTCCAACTGCGCGATATTCTCTTAAAATCTCCGTGCGTTTCTGCAATTCAACATCTACAAGCGGGTTATTCACCTGTGCACGCTGAAAATCAGGCAATGTGTGATAGAGTCCGTATTGGTCGTTGAACACCGGTGCGATTGGTGCAGCCAGGATCGCGCCGCCTACATTCTTCTTTTTATCACCAAATGGCGTAGCGCGGTAGCCGCTGAACGTTAGCCCGAATTTCAGGTTTTTGTTGACTTGAAGTTCGTCGTTGATGTTCAGAGTCAATTTTCCGTATTTTTCGTGCTTGATATTTCCTTCTTCCTGCACCGTTCCGATGCCCATATAGAAGCGGTTCTTTTCTGTCGCGCCTGATATGCTGATGTTATTGTAGTTCAAAAAGCCGCTCTGGAAGATCTGATCCTGCCAATCGGTGTCGCCCGTCCAGTTTGTGTAGTTGTATGGCGCGCTACCCTGATTTGCAAGCTGTTCATTATAAAGCTCTTTGAATTGGGCCGCATTGGTCATGCTAATGCGGTCGGCAACTTGCTTGAAGCCTACGGATGAGTTGAAATTAACATTCAATTGCCCCGCCTTCGCTTTTTTCGTGGTTACAGCAATGGCACCGTTAGCGCCCCTTACCCCGAAAATTGCCAGTGAAGACGGGTCTTTCAAAACCTCAATGGACTCGATATCAGCAGGGTTAATAAAGTTAATGTTATCATTCAAGATCCCGTCCACAATGTAAACAGGCTTTACACCATTAATAGAGTTCGTTCCCCTGATCCGCACATCCGGTTCTTCACCAGGGCGGCCTGAATTCACAACGGACAAACCGGCCACTTTTCCTTGCAGTGAAGTGATTGGGTTAGCAGAAGGCTTATCGGCGATCTCAGCGCCTTTGATCGTTACAATGGATCCGGTCAGGTCCCTTTTACTGGCTGTACCATATCCGATCACAACAACTTCACCCAGTGCTTTTGCATCTTCTACCAATGCCACATTAATGGTCGTTTGTGTGCCAACCGTAACTTCCTGCGCCGTCATACCGATCATTGAAAAGACCAGTACCGATTGAGCAGACGGAACTGAAATAGCGTAATTCCCCTCGGCATCGGTCGGTACTCCTGTGGTTGTCCCTTTGATGAGAACACTGGCTCCGGGAAGAATGGAGCCGTCAGAACTTGACGTGACTTTTCCTGACACACTAATTTCCTGACCATAGCTGATGAGGCTGACGGACAGGAAAACCATCATGTACAGTAATCGTACAATAGTTTTCATTTAGGTTATAATTTGGTTGATTGAATTATTATAAGATTTAATTGTCTTCAAATTTAAGTTCCAAGACAACCAGTAATCAAATAAAGCACTACATCACCACTACATCAATGAGAATAATGCAAGCATTCGTGGCATTAAATTGGGTTTGTAAAGGATTAGTACAATGTGGCTAAATATCCATCATGAACTGAACGAGATTGCCATCCGTACCTAATCCCAGTTTTTTGCGTAGCCGGTAGCGCTTTATTTCCACACCCCGGATTGAAATTCCCAGAACAGGCGCCATCTCCTTGGTCGAAAGATTCATGCGAAGGCACGCCGCCAGGCGGAGCTCAGAGGGGGAAATTGTTGGAGCGATGTGACGGAGGCGCTTAAAGAATTGTTCATGGACTTCGTCGAAATTTTGTTCGAAAAGCATCCAGTCGTCCTTTCCGGCTACATTTCGCTCAATGCTATTCAATAGTTTCTGATAATGAATGTTCGGGAGCTGCTGGCCCATTTCGGCTTTAACTTGCTTTAATTCATCCCGTATTTCTTCCAGAATTTCATTTTTCCGTACAACATTAATGGCAATGTTGCTGAGCTGCTGGCTTTTACCTTGAATGTCGCTCTGCAATTTCTCATTCTGGATCTGCATGATTTGCCTTTCGTTGGCAAGCTGTTGCTGGCGGAGTTTCTCTTCCTGCTCCCGCATAAGCCTGTTCCGATGCCGGCGCAAGCGTTCTTCCTGGTAAAGGATCAGCCCTACAAATACGAGCCCTATCAATGCTATGAAAACGATCTTAGCGATTAATGTCTCGCGCCAGTAAGGCTGAACACTGAACTGATATGCTGTAACACGATCATTCAGGTTGCTTTTTACTTCAAATGTGTATCTCGTGGATTCGAGATTTGTAAACTCCACAAAATTCTGGTCTGTCCATTCCGACCATTGATCCGACAGTCCGCGAAGGCGATATTTATATTGTGTGCTCTGCCCATACACCGGCAATGCAAAATTGATCCGTAACGAGCGCACATTAGAAGGGAGCGCGGGCTTTCCCAGAATGCTGAATGATTGCGACAAATTCCTGAGGTTAGCAACCTTTCTGACGATGGGCGAAGCTGGCGGTTCAACGTTTTTTGCGCCGGAAGTTCTGTTATAAAGCGCATAGCCATTATCCAGACAGAAGAAATAATAGTCCTTAGAGACTGGAATAATGGTTTCACTGTTGCGGATCAGCGCCAGCGGCAGGTTGTGGACCTGGTTATCCGAAGCGTAATATGTGATCCGGTTAATGAACACTTTGAACCAATCACCATTCACGCCTGTGCGGATCTTGAATGCTTCGTCTTCACTATGCTGCGCGAAATCAGTGGAGACCTGCAATTTGTCGTTCGCATCAGGTTGCAGGAAAACGGAGCCTGAACGAACATATAAGCGCTTTCTCCATTTCATGATCTCCACTGCGAATTCACCGGGCAAATCGGCAGGCGCCTTGAATTCTTTCCACTGGTAAGCGGAATCCAGCGCGGGCGTGAGTTTAGCCATAAATAAACCTCTGTATGCATGTCCGAGCCAGAAAGCGCCTTTTTCGTCCCGGACGATCTGCCTGACGGGAATCGGGGAGATGCCTTTGACGGGATATGCATAGGTCCATTGCTGGCTACTATTCTTTTTGTAAACATGCAATCCATTGTAAGAACCTTGCAATAAAAGCGTTTCCTGACCGGATTGAATGGGCAGCATCACCCAACCTCCTGTAATGTTGGAAAGCTTCGTAATGCCTTGTTCATTAATGCGGTAAGTTGCATCGTTATGCCCGCAAAGGAGCTGGTCATCAAAAACTTGCAGGTTCCAGGTCTGGCCTTCCAGGCCGGGAACCGGCTGGAAAGGCTCGGTAGAAAGCCATTTTTTTACAAAAACACCCTTATTGGAGCCCACATATAATTTACCCCGCCAGATGGCAGCAGCATACGTTGAACCGAGCGGATTATCATTGGTCTGGTAGGAAATGACGGGTGACGACATTTTGAGCATATCAATTCCCTGATCCAGACCGATCCAAAGTTGATTGCGGCGGTCCTCCGTCAATGCCAGAACGGTGTTGTTTTGAAGGCCGGTCTCTTTGTTGAAATGATATTTCAGCTTGCCATTTTTCTCAATCACATAAACGCCCGACTGAATCGTGCCGAAAACCAGGCTGCTGTCCTGCCTGAGCATTACTGCCCTGTTGATAATGTTCGTTTTAAGTTCTTCTGAAAGCGGAATTTTCCAGGGACTAAGCAAGCCATCTTTCCAAAAAAACAAGCCGTGTTTGAATGTTGTGATCAGGATCTGGCCATTCGAGAATGGTAATATGGCTGAAACGATCACAGCCGAAAGTGGTTCCGTACCAGCCAGCTTTTCAAATTTCTTGCCTTTCAACTCATAAATCCCTTTACCTATTGTTGGCAGGAACAGCCGGTTTTGTACAAATCTTAAAAACATGAAATTTCCCGGCGTGCTCAACTCCGTAATGTTCTGACCATCGTACCGGTAAATCCTTGAAAAGGATTGGAAGTAAATATGTGTAGGCGTTTTGGTAATGTGCCAGATTTCCTCTGTTTTGAGGCTGGCGAAGTCGGCGCGCTTGCTGAGGGAGTGATATTTCAGCTGGCCATCGAATTCTTTTTTCCAATAACCAAACTCTGAAAAGCCACCGACATAGATCCGCTGTTCATTTGGACTATTTTGTTTGAAAACTTTGCCCATAAGCATGTTCGGAACGGTTTCATCGCAGAGCACAGTCCGCACTATCTGTCTGTCGGGCAACGGATAGAGCTTCCATGCAGCGCCATCGTATTCCATAAGGCCATCCGAATTGGCCGCATAAATGATCTGATCGGAAGTCTGGTCAATGGCCCAATTCTGATTGTGCGCCTTGTAAATTGCCGACGAATAGTTGATCAGAGGCGGGGTTTCCTGGGCCTTTGCGGCGAATATGATTGCAAAAAAAAGGAGTAAAGCCGTCCACAATGCAGCCTTATGATTTTTAGTTAAATATAAAAAAGGGTAGTGTGTCATCTTTTTAACATGCTATTCGCTATTGGAAACTATAACGTCAATTAATGAAAAAAGTACTCTCTCTCATCTTGCTCAGCGCGTCCTTAACCATGGCGCAAGTAAAGCCAACCGACGACAATACAAGGAACGATATCCGCTACAATCTTAATGATTCCGGCTCACATTACGTCAAATTCACTTTCACCAACCAAACCTGGCTCCGGTTCGACGAAAGCAACCCCGGAACCACCGTTTTAGGCGATCCCAAATCCAACACATTCGACATCGGCCTGCGCCGGACGCGTGTGCAGCTTTTCGGCCAGGTCACCGACCGGATATTTTTCTACACGCAGTTTGGAATGAACAATTTTAATAAAGTGAGCGCATTCCCGGCCTATAATAATGCAGGAACACCCAGCAACCGGAAAATTGCCGCTTTCTTCCACGATGCTTTGGGAGAATATGAAGTGCAGCGAAAGGGCGCCAACTTCATCCGTTTCGGTGGCGGACTAACCGTTGTGAATGGTCTTTCCCGTTTTTCCCAGCCAAGCATCGGGACCATCTTGACCATGGATGTTCCTGTTTTCGCGCAGGCAACAGTGGATCAAACGGATCAGTTTGCGAGGAAACTTAGCGTTTACAGCCGAGGGCAGATCGGCAGGTTGAATTACCGCGTAGATGTGGCGGATCCGTTTCCTATAGAAACCAATGGTGCCGTTCCGCCAGCTCCGGGCTTGAATTCCGTTTTTGCACAACGTAAAAACCACAAGCAGCTTCAGGGTTTATTGATTTATAACATATTTGATACAGAGGACAACACTACACCGGGATATATGACCGGGACATACCTAGGCAAGCGCAAAGTTCTGAACATTGAAGCGGGTATTATTTCTCAAAAGAATGCGACATGGCGCAGGGAAAACGCAGATACAGTTTACAATAACATGACGCTGTGGTCTGTGGCCGCATTTATGGATATGCCTTTGAATAAAGATAAAGGAACGGCGGTTTCGGCATATCTGGGCTATTTTAATACGAATTATGGCAAAGGTTACCTGCGTTACAATGGGATTATGAACCCTGCAACGGGCACAACACAGGCCATTCCGGGCGTAGGCGCTACGCATGGCAATGCTTACCCGATGTTTGGGACAGGGAGCGTCGTGTATGCGCAGGCAGGATATAAATTTAGGGATGGATTACTGGGAAGTCAGGGCACATTAATGCCATATGCTTCCCTACAAAGTTCTGATTATGAACGTTTGCAGGATGCTTTGAACGTTTATAATGTTGGTGTAAACTGGCTTATCAAAGGACATACCGGCAAAATCTCACTCAACTACGAAAACCGGCCGGTGTACCAAGCCAGCACGGTTGCCAACGAGCTCGCTGCGTACACGCGCAGAGGAACATTCGTGCTGCAATATCAGATTTCCATCTAATGTGTCCCCAATAAAAAAATGTCATCGATGCAGAAAAAGAAATTCTGCATCGATGACATCCCCAAAAAATTACCCGTCATCTTAAGATGACGGAAATGCCAAAAAATATTATTTATTTTTTGGCATTATAAATTTAATGCTCCGTTCATGGATCTAACTGCCTCTGCTGATTTTTCAAAAGCAGCTTTTTCTGAATCGGTTAGTTCGAGCGGGATGATCTTTTCCCAGCCTTTTCTACCTAGAACAACAGGCACGCCCATACAGATATCATTCTGGCCATATTCGCCTTCCAGATAAACGCTGCATGGAACAATGCGTTTCTGATCGCGCACGATGCTTTCAACCAAAAGCAATGTTGCCGCACCCGGCGCGTACCACGCCGAAGTTCCGATCAGTTTGGTCAATGTTGCGCCGCCTACCATCGTGTCAGCTGCCACTTTTTCCAGTTCGTCAGTAGAAAGGAAATTGCTTACCGGAAGACCATTGTAAGTCGCCAGCCTTGTCAACGGGATCATTGTGGTATCGCCGTGACCACCGATCACCATTCCGTGGATATCCAGCGGAGAAACGTTCATGGCTAATGCCAGATACGTTTTGAAACGTGCGCTATCCAGAGCACCGCCCATTCCGATCAGTTTTTCTTTTGCTATGCCCGATTCTTTCAGTGCCAGGTAAGTCATTGTATCCATAGGGTTGGAAACAACGATAATGATGGCATCAGGCGAATATTTAAGAATATTTTCAGTAACTCCTTTTACGATTCCTGCGTTGATTCCGATCAGCTCTTCACGTGTCATACCAGGCTTGCGCGGCAGGCCGGAAGTGATTACAACGACATCAGAACCCTTGGTTTTTTCATAGTCGTTGGTTGATCCTACGGGTTTGGTATTGAAGCCCAGCAAAGCTGCTGTCTGGTACATATCCAGTGATTTTCCTTCGCTTACGCCTTCTTTTATATCCAGTAGAACGACCTCCTCAGCCAACTCACGACGAATAATATTATCGGCAGTAGTTGCACCAACGGCGCCTGCTCCCACAACAGTAATCTTCATAAAGAAATATGGTTAATTGTATAGAAATTAATGCTTTTTAAATTTTCTCCTAAAAGTAGGACACATAATTTGTTTAAACCAAGCGGAATGTAATTTTTTGCCGGAAAAGTCCGGGGCTCGATCCGAAATGCAATTTTTTACGTATCTTAATAGTTATATCGGCATTATTAACCACTTTTTCTTGCTGTATACGATGAGCAACGAGTCAATGATATCTAGGATATTAAAGTCAATTTTTTTCAAGAAGGCAACCGGAAAGGCCGGCCGTTATGTGCACAATTCTGCGCGGCTGTTTGAACTGGCGAAGGATGTAATGGGCAAAATGAATCAGGTTGGGTTCAAAGGCGGCCTGGCCGAAGTGGCCGGCAGTGTCCAGGTTTTGATCCGGATGGTAAGAGCTTATGCTTCCGGAGAATATAAGGGCTTGCCATGGAAAAGTCTAATTTCGGTGGTTGCGGTGCTGATCTATTTTGTATCACCTATTGACCTGATTCCTGACTTTCTGCCCGTAATTGGCATCGCAGACGACGTCGCATTGATCGCTTGGCTGATCAAGACACTGGGCAGTGATATTGCAAAATTCAGCCAGTGGGAAAAGAGTGAAAAAACGATTAACATAGGATAAAACAGAACCGTTTAGTAGTTTCTGTAGAAAAGAATTTTTATTTTTGTAAACATTAAAAAAGAAACAGACATGGAATCAGTAACCGTTTTGGCATTTATGGGATTAGGTGGACAAGAGATCTTTTTGGTTGCCTTGTTCGTTTTACTATTCTTCGGTGCGAAGAAAATTCCTGAGTTGATGCGCGGTTTGGGGCAGGGTATCAATGAATTCAAGAACGCTACTAAAGACGTTAAGGAAAATATTGAAAAAAGCATGGAAGACCCCAAATAACGCTTCCATCTTATTGAAAGTTATAACACAGAGCCTCTAAGGTATACTTATTGGCTCTGATTCTTTATTTACAACCCCACAAAGAAATTACATTGAAAGAGTATCTGACGCTGGCCGAGATTCAGGAAGATTTGCGTGGAGGCAATTTGACGTGCGTCGAGTTAGTGAGTCATTATTTGCAGAATATAGAGGCTAATCAACACCTGAATGCATTCGTTGAAGTTTATGCGGATGAAGCCCGGGAAGCAGCCATTGCCGTTGATGAAAAACTGGCCAGCGGAACTGCCGGAAAGCTAGCCGGAATGGTAATCGGACTCAAAGATGTGCTTTCGCACAAAGGACACGGTTTACAAGCCGCCAGTCAAATCCTCAAAACATATATTGCTCCTTATACTGCAACGGCGGTTCAGCGATTGCTGGATGAAGACGCTATTGTGATCGGCCGGCAAAACTGCGATGAATTCGCAATGGGTTCGTCCAATGAAAATTCATCATTCGGGCCGGTTTTAAATGCTGCGGATAACACCAAAGTTCCGGGCGGTTCTTCCGGCGGTTCTGCGGTGGCGGTGCAAGCTGGCCTTTGCCACGCGTCTCTCGGAAGTGATACGGGCGGTTCTGTAAGGCAACCTGCAGCTTTCTGCGGTGTTGTGGGCGTAAAGCCATCTTACGGCCGGATTTCCAGGTATGGTCTTATCGCCTATGCATCGTCTTTCGACTGCATTGGCCCCATTACCAAAAGTGTTGAAGACGCCGCGTTGCTGATCGAAATCATGGCTGGTCCGGATAATTTTGACAGCACGGTTTCTAACAAAGAAGTGCCTGCATATTCGAAAAATCTGGAATGGTCCGGCAAAGCCAGGGTCGGTTATATCCGGGAGAGTGTTGAGAGCGAGGCGATTTCCTTGGAAATCCGTCAGCAAACGCTGGAAGTGCTGAACCGTCTGCGCGCCGAAGGGCACGAAGTAACGCCGGTAGAAATTCCATTGCTCGATTCCCTGCTGCCTACTTATTATATATTGACAACGGCCGAAGCCAGTTCCAATTTATCCCGCTTCGACGGTGTCCGTTATGGTCACAGAAGTGCAGAAGCGACGGATCTGGAAAGCTTGTATAAAAAGACACGCACGGAAGCTTTTGGTGAAGAGGTGAGGAGAAGGATACTATTGGGTACTTTTGTTCTGAGCGCAAATTATTATGACGCATACTATACCAAAGCGCAACGCGTTAGAAGATTGGTGCAGGAGGAAACGAACCGGTTCTTCGATCAGTTTGATTTTCTGATTACACCGGTAACGCCAACCACCGCTTTTACTATTGGTGAAAAAACCGAAGATCCGTTACAAATGTATCTCGCCGATATTTTTACAGTGCAGGCAAATGTGGTTGGGAATCCGGCTGTTGCAATCCCTAACGGGCTGGACGAAAACGGGATGCCTATTGGAATTCAGATAATGGCTCCTTATTTTGGTGAGTTGAAAATGCTGGCTTTTGCCAATTATTTAACCGATTTGAATAAAAATTCGGCATTGATATCAGATACAAACCATTGAGAATCAAGTAAATGCTTTTGCATTTTTTTTATTCTCACATTTGTTAAGCAGTGTTTGTATCTGCCTCCATGTTAAGTAGTAAATAATCGTGCCGGGATAACAGGCGATTTGAGATTTGTTGTTCCGAAGCGAAATTTTGTGAGTAAAGCGTAAAATGTATTAGAGATTATTCTAGTTCATCAGGCAGATTTTCAGAACGTTGAAAATCTTAACAAGGAAATTTTATTTGTAACAGTTGATTTACAAATAGTAGCCATTGAAAACCGGGAATTGATTAACCTTCAAAAAACATTTATTGATGAGGATTTCGAAAAAAGTATTGTGGCTCGGAGCCATGTGTGTAGGATTTGGATACGTGCCGGCTATGGCAATAATTCCACAAGAGAAGTTAGCATTCGAGCAGGATACACTGGAGAAAATAGTTGCAGCAGAAGAAATGGCGATCCCCGCCCTGCCCGCTGTTGAAGAATTTGGGAATACACCGGCAATTCCGGAAGAACTGTTGAAAGAGCGGTTTGCCAAACTGGAAAAATCAATTCCCCTTACTTACCACAAAACTTCCCACGAGTTTGTAGAGTATTTTATTTATAAAAAGGCAGAATTCACTCAGACAATGATGGAGAAGATGCCGCTCTACTTCCCCATTTTTGAAAAAACGCTGGCCAAGCACGGTTTGCCGACAGAACTTAAATATCTGTCAATGATCGAGTCGGGGCTTAACCCAACCGTGATCTCTCATGCAAGAGCAGGCGGTTTGTGGCAGTTCATGCCGGCGACCGGCCGTGAATTTGGTCTTTATCAGGACAAATACATTGACGAACGCTTCGAGCCTGTAAAAGCAACGGAGGCGGCCTGCCGTTATCTGAAACAACTTTACAATATTTTTGGTGACTGGGAGCTTGCATTGGCTTCCTATAACACGGGCCCGGGCAATGTGAAACGCGCCATGCGCCGCTCACGCGGAACCACATTCTGGACCATCTATAATGTCCTTCCCCGTGAAACCCGCTCATATGTTCCGCAATACGTTGCGATGAACTATATGATGAACTATGGTAACGACCACGGTATTTACCCGGCCCAAACCGAGTTCCAGATCCCTAACGACACCATTCATATCAACGGCTATATTGATTTGCTGGCATTCTGCAAGAATAGCAACATCAATTTTGATGACATTAAGAAATTAAACCCGCAAATCACCAAAACGTCCCTGCCGGACCAGACCCGGGATTTCGTACTCAAAGTGCCGAGTATGCAATATACTTACCTGGTTAGCAACCGGAACTCCATCATGGATTCCTGCACCCGCAGATTGCTTCTGCAACCGAATGTAATGGTTGCAAAGCTGGATAGCACTGCATTGGACTCGATGGGTAAAAATCCTGCTTTTCCTTATGCCACAATGGTCAGCCAGCAATCAACTTCGGAGTACGACGAAGATCTGGATGAAGAGCATGACGAAATAGTTTTACAAAAGACACGTACAAAAAGAGCTACACACACCGTTAGAAGAGGAGAGAGTTTAAACTCAATCTCAAAGAAATACAGGGTGTCGGTTTCCGAGCTTAAAAAATGGAATCATTTACGCCGCACCAACATTGCCAGGGGTCAGCGTCTGGTGATTCTGAAAGAAGTGAAAGAGCCCGTTCGCGCTGCGAGAGTTGCAGCAAATTCGACTCCTGCGGTTAAAAAGGAAATTGTAAGAAATGACAGGCATACTAAAAAGCGTTACCATACAGTTCAGAAAGGGGATACACTCTGGATTATTTCACAACGTTACGGACTGGAAATAGGACAATTGAAAAAGAAAAACAGAATCCGAGGAAATGCGATTAAACCAGGCCAAAAACTGATCGTTTCCAGCTAGTGAACAAGAGTCAATTACACATACTATTTATATGATTGCCTACGTTAACGGAACTGTAGTCTACAAAGATCCGGCTTATGCCATTATTGATGTAAACGGATTAGGCTATGAAGTTCGGATTTCATTACAAACCTATACTTCACTGCCTGAACTGGGCGAGCGTTGCAAACTTGTAACGTACCTGAATATACGGGAAGACGCCCACATACTATACGGGTTTTGGGGAAGTGATGAGAAAAAGCTTTTCCTAGACCTGATAGGCATTTCGGGTGTAGGGCCATCAACGGCCCTGGTTATGTTATCGTCGCTTTCTTCATCGGAAATACGACAAGGAATAATAGATGAAGACCTGCGATTGATCCAGTCAATTAAAGGCATCGGGTCCAAAACTGCTCAGCGCGTAATACTTGAATTAAGGGATAAAATTCGCAAGGAAGATCTGGTGTCTACCGGTCCGAGGACCATAGACAATCCTTCCGGCACTGTGAAAAGTGAGGCGCTTGCTGCACTGGTTACATTGGGAATTCCCAAAGCCACCGCAGAAAAAAGTCTTGACGCTATCATCAAGCGTGAAGGTCAGGCGGTCACCGTTGAGAATCTTATTAAGTTGGCACTTCGATAACCGAACTGTAATGATATTTGGTAAAAAAATTTACGATAGTAAAGTCGTTTTGATGGATTTGATTGTAGCTGCAACCTTCTCTAAATAAGTATAATACCTTGTCATCAACGATTTACTCCTTTCTTTTTAAGGCATTAACCATATCAACAGGCGCTGTTCTGTTAGCGAATGTATCCGTTGATATGGACGAACCTTATTCCGGGCAGGCGCAGGACTGGGCAATTATTGCCGATACTGTAAGAGAAGATTCTTCCAAAAAGAAAATAGATAGGTCTGGTAGTCAGCTTATTATGCGTTGGAAAGATTTTTATTCCAACCGCATTGCTGAACCAAGGCCACGCTCCCCATTTTATCTCCGTGATCCGGCCAATGTATCCATTCAACTGGACAGCGCTGGTAAAGTAGCCGTTTCTGAAAGCATCCAAACCCCGACTGGTAACTTCAATTACCGGGCGCCGGAACGGATGGATCTTTCCACTTATGACAAGATTCAGGAAGATCGTGCATTCAAAAGTCTGCTGCGTGAATATGCTGGCAGGCAGGATGGAAAAAGTGCCATGGGTTCGCGGGGGCTATTGCCAAAACTGGACATTCCGCCTGGACTTTCCAAGTTGCTGGGAGATGATTTTATCAATTTCAAACCCACCGGTTTTGTGTCGCTGGATCTGGGCTTAATGCACCAGTTCCTGGATAACCCGGCCATCCCGATACGGCAACGCAGGAATACGCAGTTCATTTTTAATGAGCAGATCAGCATTAATTTTGATGCAAGGCTGGGTGATCAGCTTGGCTTCCAAACCAACTTTGATACGAAGGCTAATTTCAACTTTGAAAATGCCATTAAGCTGAATTATAAGAACCCGGAAGAAAGCTTTATCCGGAAAATTGAAGCGGGTAACATCAACTGGGCCATTAACAGCCAGCTGATCCCCGGTGTTCAGAACCTTTTTGGTTTGAAAACAGACCTTCAATTCGGTCGGTTAAGCGCAACCGTTGTCGCCTCGCAGCAGAAATCCAGTAAAGAGAGAATTGTTTTAAGAGGAGGGGCGCAAAGCAGGGATTTTGAGTTGCGTGCCGATACTTACGACGAAAACCGAAATTTCTTCCTGTCGCAATATTTCCGGAACATTTATGAGAGCTCGTTGAAGAACACGCCAACCATTACATCGGGCGTGACGGTTACGCGTATGGAGGTGTATGTTACTAACCGCACCACCACCACGGAATCGCTCAGAAACGTTGTCGGTTTCGCGGATTTAGGAGAACCTGCTCCCTATAAGTCGGCTAATCCAAGTTTACAGCCTATCCGTTCTACTTCGCCTGCTGACAATGCTGCCAATGGGCTTTATAAATCATTGACAACTAATGAATCGTTCCGGCAAGTTGATAACACAAATAGTGCGATTACAAGCCTGGGACTGGAAAAAGCGGTCGATTATGAGTTGCTGAGAGGAGCCAAAAGGCTGATCGCTGATCGTGACTATACATTTCACCCACAGCTTGGTTACATCTCCTTAACCAATGCATTGAGAAACGACGAAGTGCTGGCCGTTTCTTACGAATATACATTGAATGGAAGAGCATTTAAAGTGGGTGAGCTTACCGAGGATTATCAGGCGCGCCGGGATAATGAGGTTATTGCATTAAAATTGCTGAAATCATCCACGATCAGGAACAACACAAAGCTTCCTATGTGGAACCTGATGATGAAAAACATTTATGCACTGGGAACCAGCCAGATGGATAAGCAGGGTTTTCAGTTACGGATCATTTATAAGGATGACCAAACCGGAATTGATAACCCAAACTTGCAGGAAAGCAGCATTGCCAACATCCCATTGATCCGCTTAATGGGCCTCGACAGGCTGAACCCGGTTAATGATCTGCAACCCGACGGAAACTTCGATTTTGTGGACGGGATTACGGTGGATAGTAAATCGGGCCGCATTATCTTCCCGGTTTTGGAGCCGTTTGGAAGCAATCTGTCCAAGAAATTTGGTGCCGGCGAAGAGCAGTTCAGAAACAAATATGTGTTCGGTGAGCTGTATTCCACAACTATGATCGATGCGCAGCAGGTTTCTGAGCGCAATAAATTTTTCATTAAAGGTTCGTATCAATCCAGCGGTGGAGCAGAAGTCCAGCTTCCGTTCGGTGTTCTGGAAACTTCGGTTACCGTCACTTCCGGCGGCGTCCCTCTTTCACCGGGCTCAGATTATATTGTTGAAGCGCAAATCGGCCGGGTCCGTATCCTTAATGGCAGCGTGATGAACTCGGGCAGGGAGATCGTTATTGAATACGAACGGCCCGATATGTTCCAGAACCAGATCCGGTCCTTGCTGGGAACGCGCCTGGATTACGTCGTAAGCCGGGATATGAGCATTGGCGCCACGATTATGAAATACAGGGAACGTCCTGCTGGTTTCTTAACGAGGGTGTCCATCGGAAATGAACCGGTTAACAATACAATGCTCGGTTTTGATATCAATTTCAGAAAAGACGTGCCTTTCTTGACCAAATGGTTGGATGCATTGCCGTTGATCCAGACTAAAGAAATGTCGAGCATTCAGTTCAAGGGTGAATTTGCCAAGATTCTACCGGGTGTTTCTAAAGATGTCAATAACCGTTCGCTGGTGGACGATTTTGAAGCGACCAGAACCATTTATGACCTTTCAAGGCAACCACAGAAATGGCGGCTGGCAGGTGTTCCGCCAAAGTTCAGGCAGGGAACGGATGGTAAGACATTGGATTATGCCTACAGGCGCGCGAAAATCTCTGCTTATACAGTGGATAACATATTCGGCGGTGCGCAAGGGCTGGGCGGCGGCTATGATCCTCCGGGCAACCTGGACGACCAGGATCGCAGCTACTACTACGAGAGACTTTATTTACCCAATGAAATTTTCCCGCGTCGTGCGATTGCCGGACTGGTATCTTATCCGCAAAATGTCCTCGACATTGCTTATTACCCAAGCGAGCGCGGCATGTACAACTACAATGTTGACCTGCTGCCTAATGGTCGTTTGAAAAACCCAAGGCAAAATTTTGGTGCGATCAGCAGAGCGATCACTTCGGATAATGACTTTGATAATGCGAACATTGAAAGCATCGAATTCTGGATGCTGGACCCTTTTATTAACAATGAACTGGGGAAAGTTCGGGATGGGAGCGGAGATGAAAAACCCAACACAACCGGTGGGAAACTGGTTTTCAACTTGGGTGATATTTCAGAAGATGTTATTCCTGACGAGCGTTACAATTTTGAAAACGGGCTTCCTATTGTGCCCAAACAAGTTGGCGTGAATGTTGATTCTACGGCCTGGGGTTACGTAACGAAGTCGCAATATCTGATTAATGCATTCAGTAACGAATCCGGTGCGCGTGAGCGGCAGGATGTGGGTTTGGATGGATTGAATAATGAAGAGGAGCGTCGTTTTTTCAAACCATTCATTGATCGTTTGCCCGCTAACCTGACCGCCCAAGCACGCGAGCAGATTTTGGGTGACCCTTCCGGGGACGATTTCCAGTTCTTCCTGGGAGCAAGTCTGGATAGTGCCAATCTAAAAGTTCTGCAGCGTTACAAGAATTACATTGGTATGGAGAACAACTCTCCCGAAAGCCTTGGCAGAAACGCCGATGTGACGCCTGCTTCAACCAATGTGCCGGATGGCGAGGATATGAACGTGGATAACACGATCAATGACAACGAGTCTTATTATGAATATGAAATTGACCTGAAACCAAACCAGCTGGCGGTTGGAAACGGATACATTGTTGATAAAACAGTAAATACAGCCGATCAGCAAACCTGGTATCTCTTCCGGGTTCCTATCAAGGAGTTTTCAGGAGTGATTGGCAATATGAACGGCTTTAAGTCGATCCGTTTTATGCGCATGTATCTGACTGATTTCCAGCAGCCTGTCGTATTGCGTTTTGCGCAGTTGCAAATGGTTGGTCAGCAATACAGAAAATATACAGCTAACCTGGACGCGCCTGGCTTACAGGAAGTTCCCGAGCCTTATGATGCGAAATTCACTGTCGGAACGGTTAGCATTGAAGAGAATGGCCAGGAGCAGACAGACGCTACAAATAAATACGTTTACGCCATTCCGCCAGACTGGAAGCGCGATCAGGATAACACGCAGCGTCCCCCGCTCTTGTTGAATGAACAATCGATGAGCTTATGCGTGACAGATTTGCGCGATGGCGATTCCAGAGCGGTTTTCAAAAATGTGAACCTGGATTTATTGTTCCGCAAAAGGCTGCGCATGTATGTGCACATGCAGAATGAGCTGAGTGAAGACCGTATGGTGGGCGCATTTATGCGGATTGGTACAGACCTTACACAAAATTACTACGAAATAGACCTTTCCGGCCTGAAAGCAACATTGCCGGGCCAGTCAGCTGATCGGGAAGTTTGGCCGGAAGAGAACGAATTGAACATTGCCCTGGCCGATCTGATCGAAGCCAAAGCACAACGTAACCGCCAGTTGGACAGAAACCTGAGCGTGCCTTACACGATCACGACAGCCGACGGCAGATACAAATTAACCGTGGTCGGTAACCCGGATCTAAGTTCGGTGCGCGTCATGATGATCGGGATGCGCAACCCCAAATCCCAGGACGAACGCCCGAAAAGCTTCTGTATTTGGGTGGATGAAATGCACGTAGAGGGCTTTGACGACACAGGCGGCGTTGCGGCCATTGCGCAATTGAATGCGAAACTCGCAGATTTTGCAACATTAACTGCTTCCGGAAGGCTGGAAACATTCGGTTTTGGAAGCGTGCAACAGCGGATAGGCGAGCGTTCCCGTAATTTTACGACCGAATATGGTGTCTCAACGAATGTGGCATTGGATAAACTGCTGCCCGCAAGCTGGGGTTTCAGCATTCCGCTTTTCCTGAGCTATGACCGGCGCAATGTAAAGCCGCATTTCAATCCGCTCGACCCGGATACACCGCTCGAAACTTCGCTCGGAAATTTGCAATCGGATGAAGAACGGGATGGTTACCGGCGTATGGTGGAGGAAAATGCCATCAAACGCGGGATTAATTTTTCCAATGTCAGGAAAATCAAGACCAAGCCCGGAGCACGGAATCACTTCTATGA
Source organism: Dyadobacter sp. CY327 (assembly GCF_021390415.1). Taxonomy (NCBI): domain Bacteria; kingdom Pseudomonadati; phylum Bacteroidota; class Cytophagia; order Cytophagales; family Spirosomataceae; genus Dyadobacter; species Dyadobacter sp. CY327. The sequence goes on from NZ_JAJUXJ010000001.1 coordinate 836,908, forward strand.
TTTTGAGAACTTCTCGTTTACATATGCATTCAGTGATGACAAGCGGAGGAACATTCTTACCCAGGAATATGCGCAGCGCAATTACCGGGGCGGCATTTCTTACGTGTACAGCAGTCAGCCGAAGCCTATGGAGCCATTCAAAAACTGGAAAGCAACCAGCAGATGGGCGGATATTATCAAGGATGTAAACCTGACATTACTGCCTAACATGGTCTCTATCCGTACAGATGTTGACCGCCGGTTCCTTAAAACACAGCTTCGGAATGCGGATCTGACGACGGACGGCATTCAGCCTTTGTATGAAAAATATTTCTGGTTCAATCGCTATTATGACCTGAGCTGGAACCTGACCCGGAATATGACATTGAGCTACAACTCAACGGCCAACTCGATCATCGACGAGCCAATGGGCGATATTAACTCTGCTGAGAAAAAAGACTCGCTCTGGACCAATTTCAAGAAACTGGGCAGGATGAAGAATTTTGACCAAAAGATTGATCTGACTTATCGCTTGCCTCTGGATAAAATTCCGCTTCTGGACTGGATGACAGCCGATTACAAACATTCGGTTGCCTATCAATATCAAGCCAATGCATTTGGGTTAAAAGACACATTAGGCTTGCCATTCGGGGACATTATCCGTAACAGCAAAGACCGTGGGGTTACCGGTAAGGTGGATTTTGTACTGCTTTATAACAAACTGCGCTATTTGAAATTTGCCAACACACCTTCGGCGGGACGCAAAAATTTTGCAAGAAGCCCGGGTGATATTGAGGAAATCGATATGCGCACAACGGACATTCTGAAAAGCGTGACGCGTGCCTTAATGACCGTTCGGGGGATTAATGTGAGTTATTCGATTCAGGAAACAACGGCGCTTCCGGGTTACCTGCGCGCACCGAGCTATTTTGGAATAGATAACACCAATGCACCCGGACTGCCATTTGTCCTCGGGCAGCAAGACCGGAATTTCCAGATCAAGGCCGCTGAAAAAGGCTGGATCACGAAAAGTGAGCAGCAGAATATGCCTTTCCAGCAGACCATTGCAAAGAACTTCTCCGCCAACACCACATTGGAACCGTTCAAGGATTTCAGGCTGATCGTTGAAGCGCGGCTTACACGGCAGGATGCTTACCAGGAATTTTACCGGCCCGATGCATCAGGTAACTTTGTGTCCCAAAGCCCGCTGCGTAATGGACAGTTCAGTATGTCGTTCTTGTCATTCAGAACGGCTTTTGCCAAAATGAAACGCGATAATTCTTCTCCTGTTTTTGATAAATTCAGAGCTTACCGTGCTATTTTGAGGGATCGTCTGAATGCGGAAAACCAGAGTGGCGGAGAGTATAATGAAACTTCACAGGACGTTTTGATTTCGTCATTCTTTGCAGCTTATACAGGCAAGGATCCGCAGACCGTGCGGACAAACCCGTTCCTGAAATTCCCGATGCCGAACTGGGATCTGAGTTACAATGGCCTTTCGCAGCTTGCGGGCTTTAAGCGACTTTTCAGCTCGTTCACTTTGCGGCATAAATACATGTCGCAGTACAGCGTTGGAAACTTTACATCTTCGCTGGATTATGAGGCACTTTATGTGAACCTGTCGGTAACGGGTTATCCTCTTTCACAAAGATTGAATGAGCTCGGACAATACATTCCGGTGTTTTCCATGAGCACAATCACATTGTCGGAGAAGTTCCAGCCGCTTGTCGGGGTTGAATTCAGGACGCAGAGCAGGGTTACCGCCAGGATCGAATACAACCGGGACCGCACCATTGCGTTGAACCTGTCCAATTCGCAGATGGCGGAACTGTTCAACCAGGATGTAACGGTGAATATTGGTTTTACCAAAAACAATGTGGCCATCCCGTTCAAGATCAATGGGGTCAAGAAGAAACTGAAGAATGATATGACGATGCAGCTGGGACTTACTTTCCGCGATACGAGGTCCATACAACGGAAGTTTGACGGTGAGAACATCCCCATTGCAGGTAACATCAACTTCCAGCTCCGCCCCACGGTTAATTACATGGTTAACAATCGTTTAAGCGTGCAGTTTTATTTCGACAGGACATTTAACGATCCATTGGTTTCCAATTCCTTTTACCGGGCAAGCACGTCCGGCGGTGTACAGTTGAAATTCAATTTGGCTGAATAACTTTTTGATTTGGAAAATACGACCGACATCCTGTAATTTGCGTTACTAAAGATGTTTACAACTTACCTGATTAAACCATGAATTTCCCGGCAGAACTTAAGTATACAGAGGATCACGAATGGATTCGCATCGATGGCGATACAGCGACCATTGGCATTACGGACCATGCGCAGAATGAATTGGGTGACATTGTGTACGTCGACATCAACACGGTGGGAGATGCAGTGGGAAAAGGAGAGGTTTTTGGGTCAGTGGAAGCGGTTAAGACGGTTTCTGACCTGTTTATCCCGGTTGCAGGAACAGTGCTGGAAGTGAATGAAGAATTGGACGGAGAGCCTGAACTTGTAAATACGGACCCTTACGGTCGTGGCTGGATGGTGAAAATCAGTTTGACCAATCCCGACGATCAGGAAGGTTTAATGTCCGCCGAAGAATACGAAAAGTTTATAGGTGCCTGATATTAAGGTTGAAGCTCCGTTTTGGAGCTTTTTTTTTGTTTTGAATACTTATATATGAAATTATTAATCCGTTCAGTTCAGATCATTGATAAAAAATCTCCGTTCAACGGCCAGATTAAGGACATTCTGATTGAAGGCAAAAACATTAAATCGATAGGAGACCACCTGGACGCAGATGGTGCGGAGGTGGTTGAAGGTAATGGACTATATGTGTCCGCAGGATGGGTAGATATGCGCGTGGCTTCGCGTGATCCGGGGTTTGAGCATAAAGAAGATCTCGTATCCGTACGCGCTGCGGCTTCGCATGGCGGTTTTACGGAAATTGTGCTGCTGCCCAATACTGAACCTGTCGTTCATAGCAAGGATACATTGAATTACATTCGCCAATCGGGCTCGGGCGGGCTGGTGAAGCTGCATGTGGCCGCGTCGGTAACACGGAAGGCCGAGGGCGTTGACTTCACTGAAATGATCGATCTGCATGAGGCGGGCGCCATAGCGTTTACCGATGGCGAACATCCGGTGCAGAATGCAGATTTGTTTTTGAAAACCATATTATATCTTCAACCGCTCAATGCGTTGCTGATGAACCGGCCGGAAGACAGGCAACTGACGCTTTACGGGCAGATGCATGAGGGCCTGACAAGCACATTGATCGGCATGAAAGGCATTCCTTCCCTGGCAGAAGAAATGATGCTGAACCGGGACCTGAAATTGCTGGAATACGCGCTTGAAAAAAGCATGTATAAATCTGATTCCCCCGCATTACACATCTCATTAATCTCTTCAAAAAGAGCCGTAGAACTGATCCGGGAAGCGAAAAAGAATGGTTTGCCCGTTTCCTGCGACATCGCCGCGCACCAGGTCGCTTTTACGGACGGTGATCTGATTAATTTTGATACAAACCTGAAAGTGAACCCTCCATTCCGTTCCGCGGCAGATGTGGAGGCAATTAAGGAAGCGCTTGCTGACGGGACCATCGACGCCATTGTTTCGGATCATAACCCACATGATGAGGAGAGTAAGAATCTTGAATTTGACCATGCGGATTTCGGTATGACCGGCCTGGAAACGGCATTTTCGCTTGCATTAATGTACAGCGGATTAGGTGTGGAGGACATCATTGAAAAATTCACTTCGGGACCGCGCCGGGTTTTGAGATTACAGGACCCTTTGCTGGAAGAAGGCGCGCTGGCGAACCTTACTTTCTTTGAAAAGGACACGAACTGGACATTTAATAAAAGCTTTTCGAAATCAAAAAATACACCATTTCTGGGACAAGAGCTGCGTGGAAAAGTGAGAGGCGTTGTCAATAACGGAAAACAGGAATGGTATCTATGAAATCAATAATCGAATATTTTAACAAACCCCTTTTAAAAGTCTCCCTGATCTTTGGGCTGATCACCGGCGTGCTCGTTTTCCTTTTCTTTCTGGGACTTTACTTCATGGACATTGTGCCATTGGGAAACAACAAGATCCTCGATTTTGGTATACACATTATCCTGATAGCCGGCGCTTGCTGGTATTACCGGAAATATGTCGGCAAAGGGTTCCTGCATTTGTGGGAAGCATTAACAATCGGTTATGTAGTGAACACCCTGGGCGCGCTGATAGCCGGCTGGCTGATCTACTTTTTTGTGACTTATGCAGATCCATCTGTTTTTACCAATTATCTGGCCGAAATGAAGACTTTAATGCTCGAAGGCAAAGCGGAGTTGGTCAAGAACATTGGCGAAGCTGAATTTACCAAAATGTACAATGGCGTGGGGAGCATGGAGCGTTCGGAGATCATTATGGATGAGGTAAGCAAGAAAACCGTGATGGCGATCATCCCGATCCTCGTTATTTCGCTTATTTTCAGAAAGCAGGATTACGGTGTGTTTCATAATAAAGCTTAAATTTGATCACCAAGTATTTGCCTTACCTAAACAATCTTAAAAAATGGAAGAACAAGCGTCAACCGCTCGTGTGGCCCTGAAATATGGCGTGCTGGCGTCCGTGGTGATTATGATCTACTCGACAATCATCAATATTGCGGGGTTGTCCCAGAACAAGATGTTGTCTTCTTTGTCGTTCGTGTTCATGGTGGTAGCCATTGTGCTGGCGATGAAAAACTTCAGGGAAAAAAACCGTGGTTACATGACGTACGGCGAGGGGTTGGGCCTGGGGACGTTGGTCTCAGCCGTAATGGGCTTGTTGAGTTCAGCTTTTTCGATGTTTTACATGCAGTTTATTGATAATACACTGCTTACGCAGGGAATGGACCAGGTACGTGAGGATATGGAGCGAAGAGGGCTGGACGATTCGCAGATTGACCAGGCTATGGAGCTTTCCCAGAAAGTAATGTCGCCCGGAGTGGTTTTTGCGATAGGTGTGTTTGGTTATATTGTAATGGGACTGATCATTTCATTGGTCGTGGCAGCCATTATCCGCAGGGAAAAGCCGGTTTTTGAATAATTCGCAGCAGTTTCGGTTTAAATTTTTTCAATGTGTTTGCAATTTTTCAAAAGGAAATAGGGAGCTTTTTCAATTCCCTGATCGCCTACATTGTGATGGCCGCTTTCCTGACCGCGGTTGGTCTCATTGTCTGGGTTTTTCCTGATTCCAATATTCTTGATTACGGTTATGCCGATCTGGGCTCATTTTTCCAGCTGGCTCCGTATGTGCTGCTTTTTCTGATTCCCGCTATTACGATGCGCTCGATTTCGGAAGAAGCCAGGAACGGGACATTGGAACTGCTGCTAACCAAGCCATTGCGCAACATTGAGCTTGTACTGGGCAAGTTTTTTGCAAACTGGGTCCTCGTGGCCATCACCCTTTTGCCTACCCTCATTTACTATTACAGCGTTTACAAACTGGGCAACCCCGAGGGCAACGTGGATTCTGCTGCCGTTTTCGGTTCCTATATCGGCCTTCTGCTGTTCTGCGGCGTGCTGGTTTCCATGGGGATCTGGACATCCTCTCTCACCGATAACCAGATCGTCGCATTCATTGCATGTGTCTTTATCGCATTCGTCTGGTATGTAGGTTTTACTGCATTGGCACAACTTGCAGGAGTAGGAATTGCCTCCGAGTTACTTAATTGGGGAGCACTGGATCAGCAGTATCTTGCGTTGGGAAAAGGCCTTGTCGATTCGCGAAACATTATTTATCTCCTCAGCCTCATGGCTTTGTTCCTGTCTCTTGCCTATATAAGGATCGAAAAGATAAGGAAATAGACGATTTTAAAGCGGTTTCGGCAAGAGTTAGTCCTTCATTGATCTTTTCCGGTGTGTTGTTCGTATATCAAGAAAAAACACACTATCATGAATGTAACTTATGCCCCTATCGGGATACCCTCATTACCGCAGCTAACCACAGTTTTTGATGGCTGGAGCCAGGACACAATAATTTATAATAGCCGTGACCGGTTCTTCCGAAAATTCGTTAGATTGCCATTTAGTAACATACAATTAAATGTTAAGCAACTCTTGGCGACTAGTAAGTTAAAATACTCGGAAGAGGAATTGGTGTTGGCTCTGAAAAGAAATGAGCGAACAGCTTTTGAATTCCTGTACGACCATTACTCGGGAGCTTTGTTTAATATCATTTCAAAAACGTTGAGGGATGAGGAGCGCGCCGCAGATGTATTGCAAGAGTCTTTTTTAAAAATCTGGAAGAATATAGCTTCTTATAATCCGGAAAAAGGAAGGCTGTTTACATGGATCATGAACATTGCACGGAACGGTGCGATCGATGCGGCAAGGGTTGAGGGAAGAAAACCAGCGATGGATGATATCGACAACAAGGCAGTCCAGAATGAAAGGGACGTATATGAAGATTCGCTGACATCAAGTTCGGAGATGAAAGCCATTGTGAATATGCTGAGACCCGAAAGGAAGATCCTCATTGACATGGCCTATTTTCAGGGATACACGCATGAAGAAATATCGGAGGAGCTGAGTATCCCGCTGGGAACTGTTAAATCAAGGATCCGAACAGCATTACAAGAGTTAAAACAATACTTTGCAGTATGAATATCCAAGCCTACATAGAGTCCGGTATATTAGAGGAATATGTATTGGGCACTGTTTCTCCTCAGGAAAAACAGGAAGTGGAGTGCATGTCTCATATTTACCCTGAGATAAAAGAAGAGCTGCTGAGGACTGAAAGCGCATTGGAAGAATATGCACTGAAACATCAGACGCCTCCGCCCGCTTCTTTGAAAGAATCGCTTTTTGCCAAAATGAATTTTGATTCCGTACAGGAGATAGACGATACAAACACCGACGAGCAAACCGAGAGTACACATTTCGAAGCGGGTCCGGTAACCGGCAACATGCGCCCGGTTACGCAGGAAGAGCCTAGGGTGATCGATAATGTCTTTAACAGCGTTGAAACGAAAGTGGTTACGCCATTCTGGGCGCGGCTTGCTGTTGCAGCTTCTGTTTTGCTGGCGATTTTCGCAGGCTGGTCGGCAACCGAAATGTCCAAAGTCAAAAAGGACAATGAGGAAATGGCTTCCAAAATGGGAACGTTGGAGAAAGGTTTCAGCTATGCACAATCATTGGCAAGCCTCTACCGCAATCCGGAGTATAAAACGGTGCATCTGGCCGGACTGGAAAAATCTCCTCAGAGCTCGGTAGCAGCATTCTGGCACACGGCAACCAATCAGGTTTTGCTGGACGTGCAGAACTTGCCAAAGCCGCCATCAGGAAAGCAATATCAGCTTTGGAGCATTGTGGATGGAAAGCCCGTTGACAATGGTATGATCGATCAGGAATTCTCCGGAAGAGTGCTTAAAATGAAAAATACAAAACCAGGTGCAGTCGCTTTTGCCATTACATTGGAAAAAGAAGGCGGTAATCCTACCCCAACCATGGAGGAAATGTATGTGATGGGGAAAGTCGTTTAAATGGTATGAAGCGTAGAAACTTCCTCGGAAGCATTGCCCTGACAGGCAGCTTGCTGACGAACAAATCAGAAATACAACACACGGATTCTTTGCAGTCGAAAGACACAGCAAAGAATCTTTTTTTTGAGGCCGATATGGTCGTTGCCGGAGGTGGGCTGGGCGGTTGTGCGGCAGCATTAGCAGCGTTGCGAAATGGCTTGTCCGTAATCCTGACCGAAGAAACCGACTGGCTCGGCGGCCAGCTTTCACAGCAAGGCGTCCCGCCGGATGAGCATCAATGGATCGAAACGCACGGCGCCACACAGCTCTACCGTGATTTCCGGACGGCGATCCGCCAATATTATATCAAACATTACCCGCTTACCGACGAAGCCAAAAACCGCAAACATCTGAATCCCGGCGACGGCGCGGTCTCACGCCTTTGCCACGAGCCGCGTGTAGCGGTAGCCGTTCTGAACGATATGTTCATGCCCTACATCAGCTCCGGCAAATTGACGCTGTTGATGGAGCATAAGGCCGTTACCGCAGCGGTGAAAGGAAATAAAGTCCAATCCCTGGAAGTGGTGAATGTCAAAACAAAAACCCGCTCCCAACTCTTGGCACCCTACTTTGTCGATGCAACCGAACTGGGCGACCTTCTGCCCATAACCGGAACCGAATTCGTAACAGGCACCGAATCCAAAGCCGAAACCAACGAGCTCCACGCACCCGAAAAAGGCAATCCCGACAATAACCAGGCATTCACAGTCTGCTTCGCCATTGATTACCGGCCGGGAGAAAATCACGTGATCGAGAAACCTGTCGACTATGCATTCTGGAAGGATTTTATTCCAAAAATGGCAAAACCCTGGTCCGGAAAGCTGCTGGATCTGTCTTATTCCAATCCTAAAACATTGGAACCGAAACAGCTGGGATTCCATCCCGCAGGCATCAAAACGGGCGATATGCTGAATCTCTGGAATTACCGCCGGATAATCAGCAAAGACAATTTCAAACCAGGGACCTACGCAGGCGACATTACCATTGTCAACTGGCCCCAAAACGACTATTTCCTGGGCAATCTCATCGGAGCAAGCGAAAAGGATTTCCAAAAGCACGTCAACAGAGCCAAACAGCTCAGCCTATCCCTGCTATACTGGCTCCAAACCGAAGCTCCAAGGCCCGACGGCGGCAAAGGCTGGCCCGAAATACGCCTCCGCAAAGACATTATGGGAACCGAAGATGGCCTCGCCAAATATCCCTACGTCCGCGAATCCCGCCGCATCAAAGCGCTATTCACCATCAAAGAAGAACACGTAGGAGCCGAAAACCGCGCTCTATCCGCGGAACGTGGCGCAACCGGCGCCATCAAAAACGGAGCCCCAGGCCCCAAAGAAAAAGCCGCCCACTTCCCCGACAGCGTCGGAATAGGCTACTACCACATCGACCTGCACCCAAGCAACGAAGGTGACAACTACATCGATTTCGCCTCACTGCCATTCCAAATCCCGCTAGGCGCACTGCTGCCCGTGCGCATGGAAAACCTGCTTCCGGCTAACAAGAACATTGGAACCACGCACATTACTAATGGTTGCTATCGGCTGCATCCGGTGGAGTGGAGCATCGGGGAGGCTGTTGGGTTGTTGGTGAAGTTTGCTGGGGAGAAGAGTGTTGCACCGCGGGTGGTGCGGGAGCGGGAGGAGTTGTTGAGTGGGTTTCAGGGGTTTTTGAAGGGGCAGGGGGTTGAGTTGGAGTGGAGGTGAGGAAAGACATTGGTTTAGCAGAATCCCTAATCGAAGAGAACAAGGAAATCATTATTGCTAAATGGAAGGAGTATCATGGAAATTGAAGTAAAAAAAGTTTGGTTCAAGGATGATAATATTTTTATCCAAACCGCATCTGGTGAAGAGCGCAGCCATCCTTTGAAGTGGTTCCCCAGATTATTAAATGCGTCCAGCCATGAAAGGGAAAGTTACGAATTGTCTCCTTTCGGAATTCATTGGGAAAAGCTTGATGAAGATTTAGGCTTTGAAGGTTTCTTTTCTTTTTCTAAGCAGCAGGCGCCAACCAGTTCCACGACAGTGTAGGCAACTACCACATCGACCTGCACCCAAGCAACGAAGCGACGACTACATCGATTTCGCCTCACTGCCATGCGAGATTACGCTAGGCGCACTGCTGCCGTGCGCATGAAAACCTGCTGCCTGCTAACAAGAACATCGGCACTACTCGCCTTCTAATAGTTGTCATGTTTACATCCGGTAGCGTGGAGCATCGCGGAGGTTGTTGGTGAAGTTTGTGGGAAGAAGGGCGTCGCGCCGCCAGTTGTTCGGGAGGGGGCGACGAGTTGGGGTGGTGAGAATTATCAACGTTAGAATTCGCTAGTCGTCTATGATTTTGTTTATTATCATTGGGAGAAAAATCTCATCTTGATTTTCTTCAAGAGTTTCTCCAATTCGACAGTCAATGGAGACAAGATAGACCTTGCCTGGAAAATGAACGACTTGGTTCACACCGGGTTGTCGTACTGACAGTTTTCTAATTGCCTCTGCAGGAATTTTTCGAGCAAGCTGCTTAAATACACCCTCATCGAAATCAAAAGTAATAACATAACTTCCCTCATCGGTTTCAATTCCACCGGAATATGAATACATATATGGGCTTAATTGTCCTATATGGGTAAGGGGAACATGGGGGAAAATTAGGCTTTCCATCTTATTGAAACCAAGCCTTTTGAGATGTAATCCTAGGTCTTTGGCTAATTTGTAATGGCTAGCCGAAAATACCCTATCAGGAGCTAAGTATTTTTTTAAACTTTCCCAATATAAGGGTATTGCTTTTGTATCAAAATAGACAATGGGGTTAACTTTTTGTACATCATACAATGCAAATTCTTTTCCGTTGCAAAGTGCGAAAAAATTGGCTCTTACTTCGCTATGAATCGCGTAAGAGTAGGCTTGTTCAACGTGTTTTGATTTAAGTATATCCTCAGAAGGCGATTTTGCATCAAGTATCCAAGCGGCTTTTTCATTAACTTCGAAAAGATAGTCAGGAATTAAAAAAATCTCCTTTCGCCTTGATCCTATCGACACAAACGGGTGAAGAAGTTTTCTACTTCTAATGATTTGATTTGGCTTGGAGGAGTTGTATCCCAGACCTTTGATAATTGGCAAAACGATTTCCTCTCGAACAGAGTCTTCGCGAAATTCACTGTTTCTTAGTAGCTCAAAATCAAAGCCATCAAGAATATTAAAAAGTGATTGGGACTTCATCTTCTACATTTAAGTAATAAGACATTCTTTCAATGCGATTACATTGAGGCCGTCACATAACTACGCTTTAATCTCATTGTCCATAGACAAGCTGCTTCTGTTGATTTACATTTTGCAGAAAATAGGGGTTCTTGATCGCTTTCGCTTCAAGCAAATCTAATTGACGATTAAAGATATCTTGTAAAGAAAATTTGAAATCGAAATAATTGTCCCCGTAATCTTCGACTTCCATTGACGTGAAGTCAACGATCAGGTCAATATCGCTATCTCCGTCGAACTGCTTAGTGAGGACAGAACCAAATGCATATAAGCTCTTTACCTTGTGCGTTTCACAGAGTTTAATTATTTCAGCTTTGTGTCTTCTAAGTTGTTCCATCTACGCAACTAATTTCTAAGCAAATAGGTTATCTATTGATTTAACGGTGCTATTACTTCTCCCAAGGCCTAATCTTCACAATTTCATTCCCCCTCATCACAACAAGCGGAGTTCCTTTTTGTTTCTTGAACTCAACCACTTTTTCATGAGTTTTTTTAATTCCCAAGAGAATTTTTTCTTGTAATACCAGCTCCTTTTCAATTTCGCTCATAAAAATTCCTAAGTTGATTAAATTTCTCTTCTTGAAATATATTTAAACTGTAATCTCTTGATCTTTTTGCAATTAACTCTTCGTTTTCAAAGGAGTTGTCAATTATGAAGGCAAGATTAACTATTGGTAAGTAGATGTCAAATAAATTTTTAATTCCTTTTACATACCTTCTTTCAATCACGTCTGGCTCAATATTGTGCCCTCCTTCCGAAACCCTCATCTGTACACGCTCTTTTGCTAACTTGACATCATTGAGCCAGTAAAAAATCAATGTCACAATGAAGCCTTTTTTCTTCGCTTCTTCAATTTTGACCTTATAGCTTCGTGTTGATAATGTCGTCTCAAATGCAAAACTGTCATTTCCGTCCAGTAGTTCATTAACCCTGCTCAACATGATCCTTCCGGCTTCCAATGCAGCTTTTTCAGGTTGAAATGGAGACAGCTCCTTGGCAATTTCATCCGCATTTACAAATTCACTACAGTCTAAAATCTCGGGTAATATTGCAAATGAGGCTGCTGTCTTTCCAGCACCATTACAACCCGCAATGATATATAGATTCTTTTCTAACATCTTATTGAAGCATGCACAATTATTGAGATAAGTTTACTTCGCTACAATCAACCGCTCCAACCGCACCATCATCTCATCCTTCTCCTTCAACATCCGCTCATACAAAGCAATCTTCTCCTCATGAAGCTGAATGAGCTTTTCCATCGGATTAATGTTGAAGGTGCCATTCGGATTGCCAATGTAAGCGTCGTTCTCAACATTAAACGTATTCGCAATAATATTCACAGCCTGATCCTCATCAAAATTCCTGATCGCCTCGACGGGCATTTTTAATATTGCTGAAACCTGCTCCAAAATGTCGGAATCGATCCTTTCTTTTTGTTCGAGTAAGGAAACCTTCTGCTGGTTCCAATCGGTGCCAAGCTCCATGGCGAGGACGTCTTGCTTCATTCCGAGCATTTCGCGGAAGCGTTTCAGGTTGCGGCCTTCGTGGATCTTGGGGTTGGGTGTAGTATGTGTCATGCTGGAAGGTGGTTGGTTAAAAAGGCAATTTAGATAAATCTATCGGGAAGTTTCCGAGTATTTTACAAGCATTTCGGCGTACGATACGGGCTGGATGCACGGCATTAAGTTAGCCGGAATTCCGTGATTTGCCACAACACAAACGGGAAGCCGCAAAGCGCGGCGCTCATCACACATTAAAAACAAAAAAATGGAAACAAAAACGCACGCTAGCGAGTCGCCCGACGCAAAATGGATCGCCTATGGAAAACTAGTAAGCGACCTCCTCAGCAGCAGCACCGCCGAAAGCTGGAACCGCGAACTCTGGACCATGTTCAGCGGCTTCATGCTCGCCCAAAATGAAATGGGCCGTGCGGAGAATTTGAGTAATACATTCTTTTCGTTTAAGGAATTGCTGGAATTTTTTGATAAGGTGGAGAGGATTGGGGCGGGGTGAATAATTTTTCTTTGTAAAAAATGAAATTTAAGTAACTTGTTGGTTAGTAATGCGTAACGTATTGCTATCACTACACCAAACACATGTTATGAGAATTGCAATTTTACTTCTAGGGTCGATTCTGACTTATTTTCCGGCACTTGCCCAAACACACGCTCCAAGCTGGGAATTTGGTATTCAAACCGAGTATGGACGGGATTATTATCATAAAGAAGCTGCACCTATGGGCTCTTATGAGGGTTCGAACATTGATTTTTCTTCAAGCCGCTCTTGGGGTGCGGGGTTCTATTTTGAGCGATTGTTGAATCCACGGTGGTCTGTGCTGGGCCAAGTGGGTTATGCGCAAAAGAAGGTGCATCCGCAGCTTTTTCATATGTATAATCAAACTGCATCGCAATATTTGTTACGCGAAGTGCATCACAGGAGCGCCGTTGACGCTGGTTTACGACTGTATCCAAATCCCCATTCCAAGATCCGCTTGTTTGTGGATGGAAAGCTGGGTGCAAATGTTTTTATGTCTGTTGTCCAGCATGAACGCTCTCTCGGCAGAATCGTTCGCGGCAATGTCTTCGGCTTCCAACGGATCGCTCCGGTCGCATCGGCTTCATTGGGAATCAAATGGTCACGACTAACCGTCTCCGCAGAATATCGGGATGATTTGACGGTGTCAAACCGGATTGGTGGAATGAGTGAGGTTTCGGGGAAGGGCGTTTTTGGGAAGGTTGGTTTGGCGTTGTTTAGGGATGGGATGTAGTGATAAACCATTCGTTCATTCACTTACGCCGGAAGGGAAGTCTGGATGCCTTTATTCGGGAAATAGGATTACATAGCATAAGCTGTTCGATCCTAATCAATCCAATCCCTCGAATGTTATGAAATCGATAACCTTTGTTTCCCTTTTAACCATTTGCACTTCACTACACGCTTGGGCACAAGCTCGTTGGGAATTCGGCATTCAATTAGAACACGGAAGAGATTGGTACGATCGAGAATATTACAACCGGGTAGAACGTCCTAGCGGCTACATCGAAAACTTTCCGACTTATTACTCACGTAGTGCGGGTATTTATGCAGAACGTGTTATTAATCCAAGACTTTCTGCTTTGGGGCAAATTAGCTATCAACAAAAGAAAATGTACGTCGATATGTATGGTGAAGCGAGTCGGACAGCTGCAAGTTGGATAACAAAAGAAATGCATTACCGAGGAGCAATTGACGCCGGGATTCGATGGTATGTTAATCCAAAATCAAAAATAAGGCTTTTTGTAGAGGGAAAAGTAGGAGCCAATATGTTCATCGCCGCGGTGCAGCGAGAAGCAAGTCTTGGAAACATTGTAAACCACGACGCTTTCGGTTACGATCGAATCTCTCCTGTTGCATCCGGTTCAATAGGAACGAAATGGCAAAGGCTGAGTGTTTCCGCCGAATATCGGCAGGACGTGGCTGCCGCGAAACGAGCAAGGACCGGGACGGGGATAATGGGTAGGGGCGTTGTTGGAAAGGTGGCTTTTGTGTTGTTTCGGGCGGGTAATTAGTAGCTACCTACTTCCGAAAGAAAACTAGCAAATCGTAACTAACCCTGTCAGCCTGAGCGGAGTCGAAGGCACGTTACCAAGGAGTAGCGTGCCTTCGACTCCGCTCCTTTAGTTTTGAGGTATCTGGAAATTCTTGCTGAGTGCAGTTAAATTTAAAATGAGAAAGGGAAGCTAAGTAAACTATGACATCCGCTCTGAGCTACGAACTCGCAGCCTGATTTAGACTTGGCTTCCCCCTTCATCAATAACTCATATAGAAATTAGGGACAAGAGCCCATTATCAAGGAGTTGAGTCAATTGATGAATTTCTCATTTCACTTTTCCAAGACCAATTTATGAAAAAGATCATTATTGGCATCGATATCAGTAGTAAAACTCTTGATATCTGCCTGCAAAAAGACGGTAAATCCAGTTTTGTTACGATTGCTAATGATGTAAAAGCGATCAATAGCTTTTTCAAAAAGCTGGCAAAGGAAGAAGTGGTCATAGCCATGGAAAACACTGGGCGTTACAACTGGCAATTGTACGAAGCTTTGCCCAAATTCAATTTTGAGGTGTATGTGATCTCAGCCCTGCATTTGAAAAAAAGCATGGGCCTGATCAGAGGAAAAAATGATAAGATAGATGCTGAGAGGATCTGCAAGTTCATCCAAAAGAACCAGGATGAATGTGCGGTCTGGAAGCCGGTGGCAACCAACATTCAGAGAATGAAGGTGTTGCTCACTGAACGGGCCAGCCGGATCAAAATGAAAAGACAGCTGCTCGCCCAGCAATCTGACTATAAACTGATGAATACGATTGGTCTTGAAAAGCAGCTGGCTAAGATGAACCAGGGTTTGGTCAAGTCTATCCAGCAACAGATCGAAGCGTTGGAATGCGAGATCGAAAAGATTATCAAGTCTGACGAATCGTTAAAAGAGCAGGCTAAACAAATACAGTCTGTGCCAGGCGTTGGCCTGATAACTTGCTGGACAATGATAGCTAAAACCGAAGGGTTTAAAACTATTACCGAGCCCAGGAAAATGGCATGTTATTGTGGAATCGTACCCTTCGACCACCAGTCTGGAACATCGGTTAGGCGACAGCCCAGGGTCTCGCCTTATGCAGACAAAAGTGTAAAGAGTATCCTGCATATGGCCGCAATGAGCGCCATCAGGTTCGACAACAAACTAAGGGACTACTACCAAAGAAAAGTAGCAGAAGGCAAAAATAAAATGTCCGTTCTCAATGCAGTCAGAAACAAAATCGTCCACATCATCTTTGCCCTAATAAAAAACCAAGCAACCTATCAAGATCACTTGGTTTTATCATAGAAATCAGGCTGACAGGGTTAGATAACATTGCAGCTAGAATGCATTTGACAGTGTTTAATAGCATTTATCACTTAGCCTCCTTCAAAGCAAGCGTCGTCAAATAATACTTCGCAATCATGTTCGGAACTTCCCACCTTGGAAGCTGCCCGGCTTTCAAATACTCCATATACTTGTTAGCAACCTGCGCGAAATGCGCTTCGTGGCCATTATCATATTTTGCAGGGATGGACAATTCCCAGCCGGCGGCGTTCTTTTTCAGCTCGATACCGGGATATTTGCCCTGCACTTTTTTGAAGCTTTCGGCTACGGCGTCTTCGTAGGCTTTGGATTTATCGATGGTTTCAATGTAAAGGACTGGTTTGTATTTCTGGTCTTTGCCCTGGCGGACGATGAGGTTAGCCTTGGAGCCTTTCATGATTGAGTAGTGCGTGTCGCCGGTGCCTTCGGGGGCTTGGAAATTCCAGAGTACTGATACTTTTGCGTGCACACCTTTCAATGTGTAATTCATTGCGCCATTGGCGTAAACGCTTAGTGTTGTGTCTTTTACGTCTTTGCTCAGGAAGTCGGGGAAGTTATCGCTTTTGGTTACGAGCTTGAATTGGGATTTGGTGAGTTTCGTCGCGGTGCGTTTTGCGGAGAGGAGTTTAATGTCTTTTTTGTAATCCAATTCCGTGTTCGGAAAACAGCTCCATTGTACGAGATCTACCAAGTGCGTGGTGACGTCAACCATTCCTTCGCCCTGTTGTTTTACATCGAAAAACCAGGTCGGGCGCACGAGCGGTTCGCCGGAAATGTATTTGAAAAAATGGTGTACACTTTCCTTGGCAACGGCTGGGTTTTCTGCAGTTCCTTTTTGTAATTCTCCGAAAATGTCGGGCATATTGGCCAGTTCGCGCTGTAATGCGTTGGTGATCTCATAACGCTCGGTCATGATGTCGTAAAGGAGCACTTTGTTTTTCTCGGCGCTTGCAAATGCTTCTTTTAGTTTTTCAAAACCAGCCGCGTCGATGGCCATGGGTTTGTCGGCAAGCACATTCAGGCCTGCGTCAACAGACTGCTTAATGTAATCGGTCTTTTTTTGGTTGTTTCCGGCCAGTATGACCACATTTCCCTTCTTTTCCGAAAGCATTTTTTCAAGAAAATCAGAACCTGTGTACACTTCCTCTTTCCAGTGCGTCGGGTCCTTGGGGCTTGCATTGTATTTCTCCACTTTATCCAGATACGCCTTCACATCCGGGCCTTCGGACGCATACACATGCACAACCGAATCGACATCCGGATACATGGATTTCTGAACAAGTGCCGCATGAAAGTGCCCGGGTTCAACCACGATCAGGCTTAATGGTTTTTTGGTTGCTTCGTCTTTGGCTTCTTCTTTTTTCGTATCACATCCCTGATTTAATGCCATTGCGCTCATGAAAGCGATTGTCAAGAGTTTGTTTCTCATGTTGGTGGATTGAGGTAATAATGCAAGATAGGCCCAAAAATGATGTTACGCCTGACTGTAAGACGAAATTTCTTTCAGCTTCCCTGAACTGGCTTTATCAATAAACAAAATCGCATTGGGATGCTTGCGGAGAATTGTGGATGGATATTCTTCCTGAATTTCTTCGGCAACCGTGTGGTAAATGGCCTGCGCTTTTTTCTCACCCGGAACCATCGCAAAAGCCCATTTGGCGTTCATCAATGTAGGGATCGTTAATGTTAATGCCATTTGCGGCACTTCGTCAAATGTATCAAAACACGCATCATTCACTTGCTGCTGACGACAAGCCTGGTCCAGATCCACCTGTTTTACAATCAGCGGATCATCAAAAAACGCCACATGCGGATCATTAAATGCCAAATGTCCATTCTCTCCAATGCCCAGGCAAACAATGTCGATTGGATTCTCTTTCAACAACTGCGCATAGCGGTCGCACTCGGCTTCTATATTTTCAGCATTGCCATTCAGATAGTTAACCGATTTCAACGGCACAAAATCAAATAATTTGACTTTCAGGAAATTTCCGAAATTCTGAGGAGCATCGTCCGGAAGGCCCACATATTCGTCCATGTGAAAAGCATTAATTTTCTCCCAAGTAATGCCCTTTTCTTCTTTCAATGCTGCCAGAAACTCATTTTGGGATGGTGCAGAAGCAAATATGATATTGACCGAATCTTTGGTTTTTTGCAATTCACGGATTTTATCAGCCACCATTTTGGCCGCATTGAGTCCCATTTCCTGTCTGGTGTCGAAAATTTTTATTTCCAAATCGTCAACCTTCATAATCTGTGTTCGTTAAAATGCTTGTCGTATATAACCCTGCCTCTTACTATTGTCTTTTGGATGTTGATATCACTGTCGAAAATCACGATATCCGCATCTTTGCCAGCCACCAATGTGCCTTTTTTGTGATCCACGCCCATGATTCGTGCAGGCGTGGCCGTCATCATCCGCACCGAATCGAGGAGCGAAACATCGGCCATTTGCACCATATTTCTAACCAGTCGGTCCGTCGTAGATACGCTTCCTGCGAACGAGGTGCGGTCGGGTAATTTGGCGACGCCGTCTTCTACAATCACTTTCAGGCCGTTTTTCAGGGAGCCTAACGTGCTTTCGCCCTCAGGCATTCCGGCTGCGCGCATGGCGTCGGTGATCAGTGCGATGCGGTCAGGGCCTTTTATTTTGTATACCAATTTCAAAAGCGGTGCCGGCAAATGCACGCCGTCGGCAATGATCTCCACGTCCATATCGAGCAAAAAAGCGCTTTCAATGGTGCCGGCATAGCGAAATGCATTCTTGCGTGTCACGCCGGACATGGCTGAATATAAGTGGGTTGCTAACGTGTAACCGTTTTCATAAGCCTCCAGCACTTCTTCATAAATAGCATCTGTATGCGCCACGGCTGCCAGAATGCCTTTTTGTTTTAATCTTTTGCCAAAATCAATGGCTCCGGGAAGCTCCGGCGCAGCGCTCCAACGCGTGATCGACGAGGAGTAAGCCAGCACTTCTTCATATTCCTTGGGGTCGGGATTGCGGATGTAACGCGGGTCCTGCGCACCGCGCTGACTTAATGCGAAATATGGCCCTTCCAGATGCATTCCGAGAAATTGCGCGCCTTTCAAGTTCGTCGCATTGGCCTCTTCGTAATTGTCCAGCGTTTGCAGCAGATCTTCTTTTTCACTGGTTAATGTAGTGGGAACCAGCGCTGTGGTTCCGTATTTGGCATGAGTTTCGGCAATGCGCAAAAAGGCATGCACGGTCCCATCCATAAAATCATAACCGCCGCCGCCGTGAATGTGCAGGTCAATGAAGCCCGGCGCAATGTAATTTCCTCCCGCATCAACGATCTCCGCATCCGGAAAATCGACATTTCCTTCGTGTATGCCTAGTATCACACCATCTTCAACCAGCAATGTTCCGTTCCGGATGTAGCGGAATGGCGTGATAATGTGGCCGTTAGTTATCTTTAATCTCATATACTCTGTTTTAACTTCTTAATTAGGGATCTTAAAACCCCCATGTTCTCAATTTATGCCCTTTCACTGCATAAAAAACGAGATACAAATAGCAGGGCAGCAGCACCCAGTAAGCCTGACGCACATCCAGCACATCTGCAAAATAGCCGTAGAAAAGGGGCATAATGGCGTTTCCGCACAATCCCATGATCATGATGGAAGCGCCCAGCTTGGTAAATCTTCCCAGATCATCCAGCGCCAGCGGCCATATTCCTGCCCAAACGAGTGAATTTGCCAATCCCAGCAGCACCACAAACCAGATGGAAATGTCCGCCGTATGCCCCAGGAATACCAATTCACCTTTGGCAAAAATGATCAGCAGCGTAAAAATGGTCCCCAGCAATGTGCAAATCCGAAGCGCCGTAACCTGACTAATGTATTTCGGAATGACGGTGATCCCGATCAGATATCCGCAAATGGTGCAAAAAAGCGTGTAAGAAGGGAAAACCTTTGCTTCCAGTAGATCAATGCCCATTGAATTGGCATAACCAATAATGGTGTCAATGGCGATAACCTGCGTTCCCACGTGCAAAAAGATCGCTAATGCGCCTAGAATGAGGTGTGGAAACTGAAAAATACTCGTTTTGCCCGCATTCGCTGTGGCCAGATGTTCGCTTTCATGCTCGGTGTCAATTTCCGGCAAAGGTGATTTGTAAACTAAAAAACCAAGAATCAACAAAAAGCTTCCAAGGCCAATGTATGGATTAATCACGCGCCGGATCAACTCGTCCAATGCGGCACTTCGTTCAATGTTGGTCATCGAGCTCAGCTGCTGGAACATCGCCGTGTCGGTAGGACGGAGGATGACGGCTGCAAAAACAATGGGAGACAAAATCCCGGCCGCTTTGTTACAAATCCCCATGATGCTGATCCGCTGCGCAGCCCGGTCTTTTGCTCCGAGAATGGTAATGTAGGGATTAGCAGCAGTTTGCAAAATAGCTAGCCCAATGCCAATCGTAAATAATCCCAGCAGAAATATTTCGTAAGTCCGCGACATAGCCGCAGGCACAAAAATGAATGCGCCCAAAGCCATCGCCCAAAATCCAAACATCATTCCCTTCTTAAAACCCACCGCCCTCAGCAGATAGGAAGAAGGGACTGACATCACGAAATAGGCAATGTAAAAAGCAAAAGCGACGAGGTAAGCCTGGAAACTAGTCAGTTCGCAAGCGATTTTGAAATACGGAATAAGGATGGAATTCACCCAGGAAACAAACCCAAAGATGAAAAACATGAGCCCGATCAGAAAGATCGAGATCATCGTTTCCCGCTTCGTCAGGTTCTCTACCTTTATTGCTACGGAGGCGCTGCTCATGTGTTCGTTGGCGTTAGGCCCTGGACTGAAGTCCGGGGTAATAAAATCTTGATCTTCTGATGGGAACCCTTTCTATTCTCCTTGATTTATTCCCTGGATTTTGATCTTTTAAACCCCAGATTGAAATCTGGGGCTAGTTATGCTTCTCCCCTGACGGGGATTATTGCCATTATCGCCGTCAGGGGATTTTATTTGATTGCCCCAGATTTTAATCTGGGGGCTTAATAATCTCAGATTTAATTTGGGGGCTTAATAATCTCATCTTAATCTGGGGGCTTAATAATCCCATTTTATTCTGGGATCTTAATCATCTCAGATTTCAATCTAGGATCTTAAATAGTCGGTTCCCAGCCTTTTTGGTATTCTCTTTTCCAAAGCTTTTCAGCCTCTTTGTTGTTCTTAATATGGCCGTTAGAAGAATCCACATTCAACGTCCCGCCGCTGCGGAAGGCGATGTTGCCGAGTTGCGCCAGCAGTGTGCTTTGGTGCCCGCCTACAATCTCAGAAGCCAGCGGCGTTCCTTTTTTGATCGCGTCAAAGAAGTTTTGAATATGTAATGCATCCAATCCCTGCGAAGGGTTCATTTTATTTCTCGGATCAATTACAAAGTCATTTTTAACTTCCTTAATTACTTTGTTATCCAGCCCGTAAATGGTGTAAGTGTTGCCTTCACCGATTTGTAATGAGCCATTTTCACCATAAAAAACAACACCAACGCTGCTGCCTTCGATCGTGCGGCCGTTACAGCTTCGCCCTTCCCAGGTCATGGCCGTATTGTTATCAAATTCCAGATTAATAACCTGCGTATCAGGCGTTTCCCAATCATCTTTATAGCGAAAACGTCCGCCTGAGGAAGTAACACGGTTAGGATATTCCACTTGCAATCCCCAGCGCATCAGGTCCAGCATATGCGTGCCGTTGTTGAGTGCTTCGCCGGTTCCCCAGTTCCAAAGCCAGTGCCAGTTATAATGGATCAAGTTGTCCTTATAAGCACGACGGGGTGCGGGACCTTGCCATAATTCATAGTCCAGCCAGGCAGGAACGGCAGTTTCTTTTCCTACGCCGATGGACGCTCTGTTATTGGTATACCAACCCTTTACAAAATACGGACGGCCAATCGCACCGCTATGCACTTCCTTAATCGCAGCCATCACATTCGGCCAAGAACGGCGCTGGTTGCCCATTTGAATCACATTCTTATATTTTTTTGCTGCCGCAATCAGCATTTCGCCTTCATTCGGATTGTGGCTGCATGGTTTTTCGAGGTAAACATGCTTTCCGGCTTTGGAAGCCAGGATGGCCGCAGGCGCATGCCAATGGTCGGGAGCGGCAATCACCAATGCGTCCATATCCTTATTTTCCAGTGCTTTCCGAAAATCAGGCGTGTTCGCAGGCTTTGATTTTTGAATGTTGTTGACCGTATTAATGCACTTTTCTGCGGCTCTCGAATCGACATCCGAAATTGAAACAACCTCACAGTTTGGCTGCAATGCATAGTTGGAAGCAAGCGCCAATCCACGACTATTTACGCCCATGACACCCACGCGCACTTTTTCGTTAGCGCCGATAATCTTTGCATAACTTTTTGGGCTGAAACCCGGCAGAATGCCACCTACGGTCAGTAATGCGCTTCCTGCGAGTGTTTTCTTCAAGAAATCTCTTCTTTCGTTCGGAATATTTTTCATATCGTATTGATGATTAAGGGATTTGGCTGAGTTACTTAGCAGACTTCCGCGCTTTATTCAACACACTTTCCAACATAATGCTTTTTCCACCCTGGCGCTTGCTTTCATCCGCAGCTTCCATAAATGCGAAAATTTCAATGGTTTCCTGAGGTGTCACAGGCATTTCACCCGTTTTGAAATACTTAATAATGTCCACCAAAAGTGGCTCATAACCTGCATATGGGCCTAAAACTTTATTGCCGTCTTCTGTAAAAACCGTCCCGCCGTAGTCGTGTTTGCCAGTCCGCGTTCCCCGGAATGTGCCGGTGCGGCCATCGCCCCATATGCCTACCACAATGTCGGTGTTAGGTGTGCTTACGCGGGTTACGCTTTTGCAGCCTGTTCCCATGACGGTGTAAAGCGTTTCGACACCATGAACGCCATACCAGAAAAAGTCAGGGTGTGTTTTTTCCAAAACCGCAGGGCTGTAAGTGTCAGCGCCCAAAACCTTGGCTTTGTCTATATTTTCAAGTCCTTTGATATAACGTAGGGAAGAAGCCGAGAAAACAGGGGTCTTGTATTTTTCAGCAGCATTATAAATCGCAATAGTGTCTGATAATGAGCCTGCTACTGGTTTGTCGATGAACATTCTTTTGCCAGCTTTGAAAACTTCCAATGCTTGTTCCAGGTGCAACCGGCCATCATTGGTTTCCAGGAGGATCACATCCGTTTCTGCTAGTAATTCCTGGATCGAGCCAGTGATTTTGACACCGAGCTTTTTCACTTCTTCAATGTAACCCGGGATGCGTTTGGTGCTGGATTCAATGTCCTTACTTCCTTGCGGATAGGCTGCTGTGACCTTGTAGCCGTCATAAACCGGATCCGGCGTGGCAGCATTTAGTGCCTTTGTAAATGCAATGCTGTGAGAGGTGTCCAGGCCGATAATGCCCACCCGTTTTCCATCAGCAGGCCTGGCAATGGCAGGTAAATATTCCAGTAATCCGAGTCCCACGCCGGTCGCGACGGATTTGAGAATGAAGTTTCTTCTGCTCAAATGCATATACTTACTATAAAGTGTTTAGGAATAGTCAGTCCGAAAAAGTCATTTCGGGCACGTACCCGTAAATATACAAACATATTTTTATTAACAACTTACTGTGCAATTTGATTATAAATTATTTTGAACAAGTTAGAAAACAAAAGGTTTTATACTGTGTTTGGCTGAATAGCGATCAATTCTGATAAAATGCCTGGTTCTCTTTTGTAATGATGTCAATCGGCATAAAATGCATTTTTTCAACAGGCGCGCCGAGCACCAAAGTTTGATATAAGGCCATTAACCCCCGGTAACCCTGCTCCTCAGGTTTGTGGCAGATCAGAAAATCAATCAACCCTTCATTCAAAAAGCGAATATTCTCTTTAAGGAAATCATAGCCAATTAAAGAAATGTCTTTTCGATTGTCTTTTTCGAGAAAGGAAGCCACGGCGGAAACGCGTGAATTGGTTACAAAAATAGCCTCAATATGCTCGTGCGTGTGCAGCATGCGTTTCAGGTCTCTTGTCACGGAAAGGTTATCCGTATCCTTAATGTCCATCCGAATGATCTCACCGGGCAAGTTATGATCTTTGAAATAAGACCTGAAACCCTCTTCGATCTGCAAATAATTGTAAGTATCCGTGTCTTTCGAAATATTGACAACCAGCACTTTGTGATTTTTTTTTAAGCGGTAAGTCAGCAATTTGGCCCCTACATAACCACTTTGGAATAAATGAGGGCCGATATAGGTCAGGTTATCCTGGTCCGGAATGTCGGAATCGATGAAGGCAAACGGGATTTTCAGTTTGGTACATTCAGCGGCAAACTCCCGCGCTTCCTCTACGAAGGAAGGAGCAAGCAAAACGCCGTGAAAAGTGCCCGCCAGAATTAATTTCGTCTGTTCGTTGAAAGAATTATGGTCATTTAAATCAAAAAGAAATGTGCTCACCTGAACGCCATATTTCTTGATCTCCTGCTGCGCCCGGACGATCCCTTTAAGCGGCGCCTCCCAGAAGTCTGTCTCGGCAGAAACCTTCGGAAGCAGCACAGCCAGGGAAATGATTTTCCGTGAAGCCAGCCGGCTTGCTAATATATTAGGTTGATAATCAAGTTCTTTAATGATCTCATTTATCTTCTTTTTGGTTTTTTCAGAAACGCCGGTGCGGTTGTGAATGACCCTGTCTACTGTTGCAATCGAAACATTGGCCCGCCGCGCGATTTCCTTCACGCCGAAATAAGTATTGTCTTTCTCCATCCGGGAAGTTAACTATTGGTAGATGTGCAAAGAAGTTTTATTTCAAAAAATCTACCTGCTGATTAAGTATTATTGCTTTCGCCTGTTGTTTGTTTGATTTTAATATCTTTATTTTGTCTATCAAGTAAGTAGATTATACTTTCAAGGTCGCATTCAGGATAGATGTTATTGAACCCTGATACCCTATGAGACAGCTCAGGTCCGACTTGCCGGGATTTTCGGTGGTTGTCAATTCATGCCGGTCGTCTGTGCTGTCGTAGGGTATCAGGGCAAAGATAGCCGCCGATTTTCAAGTATTCCAGCGGTTGCAATGTCTTTTGGAGTATATCAAATATAGGAGTAAATAATGAAAAACGTTATTGCACTGTTTTACTGCTTGCTAGTTTTATTCCCGGGAGCGCATTTACAAGCCCAGACACCAGCTACAAAAACAGTTCGTCCAAATATCATTTTCATCCTCGCCGATGACCTAGGTTATGGCGACGTCGGGTTTAACGGACAAAAACTCATCAGAACCCCCAACATTGACCGGCTGGCCCGAGAAGGGATGATTTTCAATCAATTTTATGCAGGAACTTCCGTCTGCGCACCTTCCCGATCTTCCTTGTTGACCGGTCAGCATACCGGGCATACCTATATCAGAGGAAATAAATCCGTTTTACCCGAAGGACAGCAGCCCATCGCAGATTCCGTGTTGACCGTTGCCGAAATTTTGCAAAAAGCCGGTTACGTCACCGGTGCATTTGGTAAATGGGGGCTTGGGCCAGTCGGCTCCGAGGGAGATCCTAACAAACAGGGTTTTAATCAGTTCTACGGCTACAATTGCCAAAGCCTGGCGCATCGCTACTACCCGGACCATCTTTGGGACAATGCTAAAAAAGTTGTTCTTGAGGCAAACAAAGATCTGCTATATAACAAGGAATACGCACCCGACCTGATCCAGAAAAAGGCATTGGATTTTATGGATACCAGGGATGGTAAACACCCGTTTTTCCTGTTCCTGCCATATATTCTGCCTCACGCAGAGCTGATTGTGCCTGACGACAGTATTTTTCAATCATATAAAGGCAAGTTTGAAGAGAAATTTCACCGTGGCGCAGATTATGGCTCCAATGCAAAAAGTGGCGGGTATACGTCTCAGGAATTTCCCCGCGCCACATTCGCTGCCATGGTGACGCGTCTGGATCTTTATGTGGGGCAGGTTTTGGATAAATTAAAAGAAAAAGGACTCGATAAGAATACGCTTGTCATATTCACGAGCGACAATGGTCCGCATGTTGAAGGCGGTGCTGATCCCAAATTTTTCAGAAGCAGTGGCGGTTTCCGGGGTGTAAAGCGTGATTTGTACGAGGGTGGGGTTAGGGAGCCGTTCGCCGCACGCTGGCCGGGCGTAATCAAACCGGGTTCGAAAAGTGATTTTATAGGCGCATTCTGGGACATTCTGCCCACCTTCACCGAACTCGCCCAGGCACAAACGCCGCGAAACATTGACGGCATTTCCTTCACAGATGCACTAAAAGGCAAGCCTACCCAGAAAAAGCACGATTATTTATATTGGGAATTCCACGAACAAGGCGGCAGGCAGGCTGTGCGGCAAGGAAACTGGAAAGCCATCAGGTTAAAAGCTGCCGGGAACCCGGATGCATTGGTGGAACTCTACGACCTCTCCAAAGATCCAGGTGAAACCACAAACCTAACCCCTCAATTCCCCGAAAAAGCAAAAGAGCTAGGCCAGATCATGAACAAAGCACACGTTTCGTCTGCGTTGTTTCCGTTTGGGAGCCTGGTGACGAATGAGTGACAAGCTGAGCATTATTCAATGCCGTTTTCATTACGTTAAATAAATTCAGGGAACGTAAGTCACTTGCAGGACCCAGCCTTGGGAGCCGTCGGCGTTGGAGCGTTGCCAGCCAACGGATACGGGTAAATGTTTCAGAAAATAGATGCCGACGCCTGTGGAAAGCTGGCCCTTGGAATGCGTGCCGGAAAGCCAGTCGGCGAGTAAATGTATTTTTTCATACCAAATGCCGGCGTCCAGTCCCAGCTGCACACCCTCGATCGGGCCTTCACCCAGGTAGCCATTGTTTGCCAGATAGCCGCCGGCTGCTAATTTATAATGATCACCTGCAAGCGATGCCGCAAGATTGGTATATGTAAAATAAACCAAATGCTTCTTATGGGCAAGATTTGTCCCGATCAATCCCCCAATTCCGATTCCCAGCACTTTGTTGATCTTAAATAACTTCTGCGTATTGACGAGAAGCAAAGGCGCATAAGGTTCAACTACACTGGAATCGTTGCGGACAAAGTGATGTGAAGCCCGTTCATAATTTACATTAAACACATTGACCCCCACTTCCCAAAATTTACCAAGCCCGTAAGTTGCAGTGGTTGTGGAATTAATAACGTCTTGGATTTCAAATTGCTGCTGAAAACTAAGCTTATTCTTTTCCGTAATCTCAGACGAGGAAACATTAAAAATAGTAAGCTGCGCAAAAGAACTCGTCGCTGAAAAAGTTAATGCACATAAGAAGTAGTAAATCGTTTTGATCATATGGAAGGATAAATATTCTTAACAGGAATAAAAAATCCTTGCCAGTATACGTCTAAAATGACTTTTCCTTAAATCAACCCCAGCCCAGCCGCAAGTTTAATAAGCGAGGCTGTGTTGGAGACTTCGAATTTCATTAACAGGTTTTGGCGGTGGCTGTTTACGGTGGTTACGCTGATGAAGAGTTTGTCGGCGATTTGGGGGTTGGTGAGACCTTCGGCGATGAGGAGAAGGACCTCTTTTTCGCGGCGGGTCAGGAATGGGATTGTTTTGGGTGTTGGCGTTGCTGCGGCCTGATCGAAATTGACATTCATAAAATAGCCACCGGCTTGCACTTGCTGAATCGCTTCCAGGATCTCTTCTTTGCTGGAACTTTTAATGAGATATCCCGAAGCCCCATTCTGGATCATGCGCGACACGTAAGCGCGTTCACTAAATGTGCTCAATGCAAGCGTCTTCACTTCCGGGAATTGATCCTTAACCTTCTTACAAAGCTCAATACCGCTGATATCGGGCAGGTTAATGTCCAGAAAAGCGATATCCACTTCGTTGGATTTTAGAAATGCAATGGCATCGATGGCATTAGAGGCAGTGCCTACGACTGATATGCCTTCACTTTCAGACAAAAGGGATTTCAGGCCTTCCAACACCATTGGGTGGTCATCTACAATCAGGATTTTGGTGCTCATAAGTTGAGGCAAATTTGGGTTACGTTCTTTTTGCTAAAAGCACTTTATACTTCAATTTCTACCAGCACCGACGTGCCTTCTTCGGGCTTTGATTGAATGTCAAGCTTACCATTGAGATAATCCACCCGTGCCTGAACATTCCTGAATCCAGCGCCTTTGCTGGTTTCCAGGCTCTTGACATCAAAACCTTTACCATTATCTTCCACGGTAAGGTTTACATTGCTGCCTATCCTGGTAAGCTGCACCTGCGCTTCGGTCGCCTCGGCATATTTAAGGACATTGTTCAAAAGCTCCTGTACGACGCGGTAGAGCACGATTTCGATGGATGAATCGAGACGCTCTTCGAAGCCGAAGTCCTGCATTGTTACTTTTAACTGTCCGGACGCGCTGATCCCTTCGCAGAAATCGCTGAGGGCTTCGATCAGGCCAAACCTGACCAGCGTTTCGGGCATCATGCTGTGTGCTACGCGGCGCATTTCGCTGATGGCGCCATCCAGTTGTGTGATTGCCCGGGTAAAGGTCATAGCGCTTTCCTCGGGAAGAATTACATTTCCTTTCACGGAATTTAAAGTTAATTTAATACCAGATAATAATCCGCCGAGACCGTCGTGCAAGTCCCTGGCTACGCGGGTGCGTTCCTCTTCCTGGCCCTTCAAAATCGAGTTTGTGGCTACCAGCTGTTTTTCCTGTTGTAATTGTAAGACCTCCTGCTCAGCAATCCGCTTGCGGATCGCAATGTTCCTGTAAATCAAAACTGCTATAATGATGAATGCGATAAATCCTCCTATAAGGCTGTAAATTAGTGTGTTGCGGGTTTGTTTTTCCTTTTCTAATGTTACGATCTGCTTTTCTTTTTGAGCCGTCAGATACTTTGTGTCCAGTTCCTGTAATTGTTTTTGCACGTCAAGACCCTGGATTGAATCATTCATAATGTTGTATTTCATCAGATAATCATAGGCGCCTTTATAGTCGTTTTCCCGCGCCAGATCGGTTGCGTAGTCCTCGTATAATTCCACCAAATGATCTGTCATTTTATTAGCTTCTGCAATTTTGAGCGCCTCCTGGGTGTATTTGGCGGATAGGGCAGTGTCATTATAATCCTCTGCAACGAACATTAGCGCTCGCAGGCACTCCATTTCCAGAAATACATTGCCAGTTTTTCTGGCCAGGGCCAATCCTTTTTCTCCATATTCCCGGGCAATGTCCAACTTTTTCAGCCCCCGGTTCACCCGGCAAAGCCCGCCGTAAGCTTGTACAATGAAAATGTCCGATTTGATTTTTTGAGCCACCGCAAGTCCCTCAGTATAAACTGCCAAACCTTCTTTATAGCGCTTCAAATTGAAATAGTTGCCGCCAAGGTTGGTCAGGATGTCGGCCAGTTGCAGGCTGTCCTTCATTGGGCGGGCGAGCTGCAATGCTTTTTGTTTGTATACCAATGATTTATTGAAAAGATTGGCGTGCTCAAATGCGGAGCCTATGCTGATGTAAAGTCTGGGCAAAAATTCCTTCATTCCCAGCTTTTCAAACTGATCCGCTGAGCGTTGGTAATATTTAATAGCTTCGGTAAAATTGCCCATATAGACGTAACTGGTGGCAATATTGGCCAGACTTTTACCAATGTTCACCTGGTGTTTCATGTCTGTTGCAATTTTCAGGCTCTCCTTATTCAATTTAAGTCCTTGCTCAAACTTGCCTTGCAGGTTCAGTATATAAGTGTAGTTGGAGCGGAATTTGAATTTTCCAATGTTATAATCCAGCTTTTGACTTAATGCTTCTGCTTTGAGATAATATTTGCCGGCGCTGTCGATGTTCTGGTTTTCGAGCAGATTACCATATTCAATGTAAGCCAGCACGCGGTTTGTATCCTCCTTACTCTCCCTGATCTTCTTTAAAATCGCATTTGCATCGCCGCTTTGCGCGCTTACATGAGCATAAATAAGAATGAATAAAGCCGTCGTAAAAACTAATTTCATCGATCGTGGAGGAGTTTTGACTTGAAAATTACGGGTGTAAAATTCCTAAATAAAACCTTTCAATAATATCCTCTAAAAGCATGATTTTTCGAAAATCCTACTTTCAGAGGATTGATTGGCGGGCTTGAACCGATCTACCTTTGTCGGGTCAAAAAGGACATTTTATGACATTTATTTATTCAAACATTAATTAAAACAGCCATGAAAAAGATTTTCCTGATTTTATTCCTGAGTACATTGTTTTTTGCCTGCGAAAAGGACAAAGACAAAGATCCTGCACCCGAACTGGCTGCGCAGGTTGCGGGCACTTATAAGGTTACCGAGCTGAATGTGGACGGCGTTAAAACGCCATTGAATGGAGCAGTAATAACGGTTCAGCTCGACAAGTTCTCTGCCGAAGTGGTAACTGCAAAAATGAAAGCGAAGATTGACGGCGTTTCTGAACCTGATGAGGATCTGGGAACATTAAATCTTAAAAATTCGGGAAGCACGGGAATTGACATTTACGAGGGCACCGAAAAAGTGGGCAGTGTAAAATCCAATAAGCTGAACATTTTTGTAGTTTTTGAAAACCAGGAAATTGAAATGATCGCTGACAAGCAATAGTGCCCCCCTCATTTAGTATAGCCATGAAATAAAAATCCGGCACAGATATACCAGTTATCTGTGCCGGATTTTGTTATTTAATTGAAGAGATCTCTTTCGGATAGGCTTCCAGTGGCACGTTAGGGATATATCCTTTTGTTCCGTCTTCTGTTTCGACTCTGAAACCTTTTGCCATTTCACCCAATATCCTAACCAATGTATTAGCGGACAGGGAAGCAATCTGACCGGACTTTTCAAACTGCGGTGAAGCGTACAAATTGGCTTTACGCCGAATGCGGACCGTATCGCCAAGCCAGCGCGAGCGCTGGGGCAGACCGGCAATTTTTTCTTTTCGATTGTCTATGAATGGTAACGGATTAACGGCCCCTGCACCACGTGCATAAATACCGAAGTGCAAATGTGGCGCAGTGGTAATCGCATTTCCCGTGTTTCCAACCAATCCAAGTGTATCTCCAACCACAACGCGCTCACCAACCGAAACCAGCTGACTGTCCAAATGCGCATAATATAGGGAGTATGGGCTGCTCATAGAAGAGAGAAACACGACTTTTCCACCGAGATTATTGGTTCCTGTTTGCGTTACGAAGCCATTTTGCGCCGCAACGACCGGCGTTCCGCGTTTGGCCCGGATGTCAATCCCCTCATGAGAGCGCACACCCCCGTCGCGATCGGCTCCCCAGAAACTGATTACAGACGACATGCTATGCCCGGAAACCGGGAAGCCTAATGCAGGTTCAGTGGTTAGTGAGAGCGAAACGGCCGTTTGCTCGTTCAGGCCGGTTTGCAAGCGCAGAAGTAAAGTGTCGGAGTCGTTGTTGATATAGGTCAATGATTGTGTCTTGTCTCTAATGTAGTCGAGTCGCTGCGGTTTGCCGTTGCGCTTGATTTTATAAAGTTCCATGAAGAAATGTGCAGACGTGTCGCTAGGCTCCCGCGAAGGCGTGATGACTAATTTCCTTCCCTCCGGAATGTTCAAACGGATTGCCTGCGCCGGGACAGAATCGCCCAGATAAAAGCGCTCCTGATAGGGCACATTAGAAAACACCGAATCATTCAGCACAGCTTCACCAACGCTGAACCACGTTTGGCCAGCCGCAGTCTTCTCCATTTTGGCCTTATATAGCTCCTTCTCATAATGTTCCCGCGGCGTTACAGGAAACCAATGCGAAACCGGCACCGGCTTACAGGAAACGGCGAAGGCTATGATAGCCAGAAATAGTATAAAGCGAACAAACATGCTTATGGGGATAACGGCATTGACCTATTTCCCGATAGTTAACAAATTCGTGCCATTGGAAAAGTGGATTGACCAGTTGTAAATCAGCCTCCCTATATTATCCGGCAGTATCATTCATTCAACAAACTTTTCTACCCATGCAACAATTCGATTCAGCTACCCAACCCGCTTATAAACGGTCTCTGTTGCTTTGTCTTCCTGGCCTTCGGGGGAAATGTTGTAGGCTGTGATGATAAGATTATCGTTGTCGAGGAGCTCGATTACGGTGCGCCAGCCCCATGGTTCGGGGATTTCCGGGCCGCCGTAACTGCCGAGGACTGAAAAGTCGGAGGCCTGGGGAGCGCCGCTGGATAACATGATGCCTGTGCCCATATGGAAGCTGTCGATCCAGGCCGATTGCAATTTGTTGTTCTGAATGTCGAAACCGTAAATAGCGATGCCTTCGAAGGGCTTGTCGGTTAAGGAGCCTTTGTATTCGTGCATGACAAATCTGCCTCCCAGTATAGGGCGGATCGTTCCTTCCATGGGCGACTCATCTGCTACTACGCCTGGCTCGAACCAGGTTTTGGTGGTCCCTTTCCAGGTTCCGATCAGGGATTGCAATTGATTATGGACGCCTGATTCCAGGGAAGTTTCAAATTTTGATTTGCTCATTGTTTTTTGTTTTTAGCCACGGATGCACGGATTAACACGAATAGCATTTAAACCCGACAAATGTGCGCTGGATCCCGAATTACACTTCATCATATGTCAATTTAATGCTATTATTTATGACAAAAATATGGGTATCATTCATAATTTATGACTTTTAAAATCAGCAAATAGGGGCATTTGAGACAAAATAATATTATATTGTCGGGCATTTTGCTTTAAATCGCTATAACAATGATACAGTTAGGTCTTTTGATTACCAATAAGCATCGTTTGCTAAGTGTAGCGGCTATTCTGGATGTTTTCGAATCGGCAAACATGTTTTATGAACGCGAGCACGGAGCTCCGTTTTTCAATATTAATCTTTATTCTCCCGAAGCTTCCCCGTCTCAGTTTTATGGGGCTTATGAGATCAGTTCAGTCACTTCCGCCACGCAGCAAAATCTGATTTTGGTGCCTGCATTCGGTGCTGGCGACCTGAAATCGTCCATTGCAAAGAATCAAATCTGTATCCCATGGCTTTGGGAACAGTATCAAAACGGGGCCGAGATAGCGAGCTTTTGTACAGGCGCATTTTTACTGGCCGCTGCGGGGTTACTCAATGGGAAAGAGGCTACGACGCACATTGATTCCGCCATGGCGCTAGCGTCTAACTTCCCGGACGTGATCATGAAAAGTGATGCGGTTGTGACCGACGATAAGGGCATTTACACAAGTGGCGGCGCAACAAGCAGCTTTCATTTAATGCTGTATCTCATCCAGCGGTTTTGCGGAAAGGAACTGACATTGCGTACGGCAAAAATGTTTGCAATTGATATGGACCGTGAGCAGCAGACCTATTTTGGGACATTTTCCCCATCATTGGATCATGGTGATGGTTTGGTGAATATGGCGCAGCAAAAAATTGAAAAGGAATACCAGGAAGGAAGCACGATTGAAACCCTTATCCAGGACATTCCGGCCAGCAGGCGCAATGTAGTTCGCCGTTTCAAGCAGGCGGTTGGCGTTACGCCCATCGAATATTTGCAGCGAACGCGCATAGAAGCTGCCAAAAAACTGCTGGCGCAAACGGATCAGAGTGTCCTGGAAGTAATGTTGAACTCAGGTTATAATGACCTGAAATCGTTTCGGCAGCTGTTTAAAAAAAGCACGGGCGTTACGCCAAAGGAATACCGGGACAAATTCAACATTTCAAAACTCGATGGCAGCCGCATGGCAAATCGCGGCACAGCGCATTATTTGAATTAAACCAAAAATGCCTGGGATTAACTTCAATGTTGAATCCCAGGCGCGTTACAAGAATGCCTCC
The DNA here is from genome assembly GCF_021390415.1 of Dyadobacter sp. CY327. Lineage (NCBI taxonomy): Bacteria > Pseudomonadati > Bacteroidota > Cytophagia > Cytophagales > Spirosomataceae > Dyadobacter > Dyadobacter sp. CY327. The sequence goes on from NZ_JAJUXJ010000001.1 coordinate 870,354, forward strand.
ATGTACTAATGGTTCCTCAATGCACTTTTGCTACTTTTCGAAATGTGCTTTGGTTTCCCTGCTTCACTTCAATAATATAAGCGCCGATGGGCATATGCGTCAGGTTCAGTTTGTGAGATAGCTTGTTTGCAGACTTGTTTACAACGTCATTTTTGTATAGTCTCCCTGTTTTTGCATCAAAAACCTTCACTTCAACATTTGCACTGCTTTCATTCGCCAACTCAACGTTTACAAAGTCTGTTGCAGGATTTGGGAAAACATTTACATCTTCGTGCAAGGGCGGTTCCGGGGTTAATTCAGGAGCAGGCGCTGCGGCGGTCCGCGCATTAGGGGCGTTTGAAGCGATTACGAAAATCGGAGTTTCGGTAACAGTAACTGTCACTTTTCCATCCACGATGCCTTTTTCCTGCACAGCCATATAGTCGCTTCCTGCGGTCGGCGTGTAGACTTTTGCAATCCCGGATTCTCCCAGATTAAGCGTGTATTCGGCTGTGCGGCCCACTTCATCAGGCACAGCAAGGATAAACAGTGACTTGCCATTCAATTCATAACGGTCTACAACCGGGTCGGCGTGAATGGTCTCTTTGTAAACATAATCACCGAAAAGGTTTTTGGTCTGGATAAAATAATCTGTGACAGGTCTGCGTGAGAAATCGTCGTTGATCATGCCCGATGTTCCAAACATCCAGTCGTAAGCAGGATTGTCATCATACATTTGATAAAAGAAAACTTTTTCAATTCCGTGTCTGGCGGAGAAAAGCGAAGTCCTCAAAATCCAGTCGGCCTGAGTTTGCTGCGCTGATTTATTGCCGATCGGGATGGCTTTGAGCGGGCTGCTCTGATGCAGGTCATAACCGGCTTCTGTAATCCAGACGGGCATATCCTGAGAAACTTCTCTTGATGCCTTTACAAAATTGTCAAGGATAACATTGGCATTGGTCACCTCCGGCGCAGCTCCGCGGGTCGAATTTCCACCCTGGCTGGATGAGGCATCATCCGTATAAAGGTGGAAGTTCACAACATCCCAGCACAGATTCACACTTCCATCCGCACGGTAACCTCTAAATTCTTTGCACCAATCCACCATTCCCCTGAGATAATCAGGCCCCGTTACCATTCCGGCAATGACCACTTTCATATTCGGGTCAGCATTTTTCACGCCAACAGCGGTTCCCATCGTATTCTTGTGGCCATCATAAAATGCGGACATATTAGCCGCATATTCGCGGGCTGTCTGATAACCTTTGCGGCCTTTCCACCATTTATCCCGTTCGTTATCACATTCAATGTATTTGATCAGATTCATGCCGATTTTCACCTCATTAGGCGGATCATTGGTCCAGCGTGGAATCGTCGATACACTCAGCAAGCTTGGATCAACATTCAAATTGCTGCCATAACGGGCTACATACTGGAATGCAACTTTGGCCTGCTCAATATAAGAAAGCGGATCTTTAAAGTCTTTTCCATAGCGTACAGGCACATTTTCAGAATCTCTCTCATTTTCCGGATACGATTGCAGCATCCATGGCGGCAATGTTTTCAAGCAAGCGAGCACTTCGATATTTTCCTGTTTCAGCCTTTGATAAATAAGGTCATAATTCCAGCTTCCGCTGCGCGTAGGGTTAAAAGAAAATACGCCCTCATCGGCTTCCAGTTTTTCCCAGTCCATATAGTGACGGAATCCTGAAAAACTTTTCGCTGCCGTCACTTTTGGTTCTACGAGCGATTCAATATGCGCGCCGTCCTGAAAGTTCCACTCGTAACCGTTAACACCCATCATGTCTTTCAATCTGATATTCTTGGCGCGGGTAGGGCCATTGGAAGGTGCTGCGGGCGTATGACTTCCGTAAAATTCTATTTCGGTAGGAAGGACGTCAGGAAGAGTCAAAACGAGATAACGAATGTTAGAAACGGGTGCATCCAGGTTGAATTGGTTGTTCGAAGCCCGGTCAGGATAGGGGCCTACCCATCCATTATATACGGTTCCGGTAAACGTAGCAACAGGAATCCGCTGCCATTGATCATTTATGACCGACAAAATCATTGGGCGATCAACTGTCGAACCCACATAGTCAAAGAATTTGACACCTTCGAGTGTTATTTGCTCGCCATCCAGAAGCGGATAATATGCATCGTAATAGTTGACAACTTTTCCCCAGCCCGTCAAAACTTCCGTTTGCGTGTCGCCGTCAAACAGTTTGTCCAGGCCAGTCGTTGCATTGGTTACCTGGTACCAGCGTTTCGGATCTAATGTAATTTTCGCCCCGGCAGTCGGATTCGTTGGATTGGATTGTCCGGTTACTGTTAAGTTCCTGCTTACATTTTCTGCGGCCAGGAAATGCTCACTGCCCGATTGCGAAGCTGTTATCGTAGTCTGACCAGCACCAACAAGTGTTGCTTTCCAGGAACCCGTTGCATTGGAAACGGTTGCTACTGCAGTGTTGGAAGACGTGAACGTGATTGGCGACTCATTATTATTGCTGCTGGCTGCCAGATCAAATGTTCCTATCTCCAAGCCTTTATCGCCTATTTCGTTGAATGTAATCGTCGATTGTTCCTGAACCGAGCCAGCCGAAATCTCAAACCAGTTCAGATTGAACGCGCCGCGATTTGCATGAATGCGCAAGATCTGACTTCCTGCCGGAAGATTCACAGTTGTGCGGATCGTGTTATAGTTGTTCCAGCCACCTGTTTGAGGGACATTAATGCTGCCCAAGACAGTGCCTGCGCCATTTTTGATTTCAATGTTGCCATTGCCATAACTGTTGGAAACCCGAAACCCGATCGTATAAGCACCGGCTGCTGCGATTTTCACATTGTAATCAAGCCAGTCGCCATCGTCAATGTAGCCAACGGTCGTACCGCCATCCGTGTCGGTTGTTGATTCCAGACGCACGTCGCTGGATAGGTCGAAAGTTTCTGCTTCCATTTTGCCTGCCAGCGGGCGCGATGCCTTGGCTTCGAACCAGTTGAAATTCCAGCCGGTTTTCAGCGCCTGCACCCTCAATGTCTCGTTTCCAGCCGGAAGTGAAACCAGCATATTTACTGTTTTGTAAACCTGCATTCCCCCGGTTTGTGGCACCGTGGTTCTGCCCAATTCCGTTCCATCACTTTTTTTAAGGGCAAAGGAAGCTTCGGGGCTGTAACCATTCGATACGCGGTAACTCATTGTGTAAATACCTGATTCAGCAGTGTTTATCTGGTATTCCATCCAGCTGTCTTCCTGGATCCAGCCCACATTTTCACCGCCGCCATCGTCAGCAGTTGTTTCAGTTCCTACATTATTGGAAGCATCGAAACTTTCAGCCTCAATTTTTGCTGGTAACGCCGTGCCGCTGGCTGCCGCCGCTTGGGGAACAAGCTCAAACCAATTAAAGTTGAACGCGCCCTGAGGAGTTGCGAGGTGAATAACCTGGCTTCCGGATGGTAAAGTTAATTGTGTAGATATGGTGGCCCAATTTTGCCAGCCGCCTGTTTGAGGTACATTCAGTTGCCCTAGTAATGTTCCGGCTGCGTTTTTAATCTCAATTATACCTGATCCATAACTATTGGCAATCCGGAAATTGGCCGTGTAAGTGCCGCCTGCAAGATTAATGTTGTAATCCAAAAAATCGCCGTCGTCAATATAACCGACATTCAGGTTTCCGTCTGTATCGGACGTTGTTTCGGTTCTGACATCGCTTACCGCATCAAAATCTTCCGCTTCAATCCTTCCCGAAACATTACGGGACGCCGCAGCTTCGAACCAGTTTAGGTTGAAACCGCCTTTCTCGGCATATACTCTTAATGTTTGATTGCCTTGCGGAAGGAATACTACAAAGTTTACGGTGTGATAATTTTGCATTCCGCCCGTCTGTGGCAGAACACGTTGACCTAGCTTATCGCCATTAGCAGATTTCAGGGAAAGGGCAGCTTCCGGACTGTATCCGTTGGCAACTCTGAAACGAAACGTGTAGTAGCCTGCAACTGTGGCAGTAACGCTATAATCCATCCAGCTGCCATCCTGGATCCATCCCACATTTTGACCGCCATCGGCATCTGAGGTCGCCTCAGTGCCTACTGAGTTCATGGCTGCATAGTCTTCTGCTTCTACTCTTCCGGGAAGTGCTTTATAGGACTGTGCCTGAATTAGAAAAGAAGCAAATAGAAAATAGGAGAGTAAAATTTTTTTCATTCGTGACGGGTATAATTTTCGTCGGAAGATACAATTTGTTTAAAGTATTTTATAAAATATGTAGAAACTTTTCTAGGCTTTGTCTGCCACTACTTCCATTAAATAGAATTCGTATGGTTCCAGTACCAGAAATTCAGCATCATTCCCGGGCTCAACACAAATTTCCCGCCAATGGTCGTAAAGCTTTTCAGGCGCAATGCCGTTGTGCCTGAACGCCTGCCAGGTAAGGTAGGCACTTTCATTACTATAATTAAAAATGCAGTAAAGTACTTTCTCCCGCCCATTTCGTACAAAACCGGCAATGTGAATATTATGCCTGGGCAGCCATCTGGTATTTTTTGTATCAGAAACGACGTCAAGGCTTTTTCTGATCTGCAGCAATCTTTTGATCCCTGAAAAAATTTCGTTTTGAATGTTGCCTTCGACCTCATTTCCATAAGACAGAAAAGGAAGCCCGCCGAGAAAGAAGCTGTTTGCCTGCACCAGCAAAATGCGTTGAATAGCCATGCTGATCTGCATTTCACTTTTCTCCTGAATTGCCTTGTCCAGACCGCATAGCGAAGCTAATGTGGCGCTGTTTTCGTCATCATCTGGTGTTACAAAGTTAATCCAGGTTGTGCCAAAAGGTTTCTCAGTTAAATTAGTTTCTGCTTCGATCATGGCGGTAACCTGACCCGAAGCCAACGCGTCCCATTGCAGTGACATTTGCGTATCGTTATATACAAAATCACATTCTTTGGCACTATATCTTCCCTCACCAAAGAACTTCAAAGCATCTTCTGATGAAGTCGTTGCTTTTACAGCCAGAGCCAGGCCAGGCGCCGTAACCTGCAAGCATTGTTTGATTAATTGCAGCGTGGTATGAATTTGCGATTGGGCGTCATGGAAATCCGGAGCATTAATCCGCAATATATCTGCACCATGATTGGCGCAGAGAAAAATTTCTTGCAATAGGTTTACAATCGACGCAGATTGAGAATGATCCGATCTGTCCTTGTCTTTCAATGCAAGGTCTAGCATCAGATACATGCTATGCTCGTGAATTACTCTCGTTACTTCGTTAAGATTTTCTTTAACCTGTGTCAGATGCAGGACATTGATACCCAAATCCTGCAAATAGGGAAGCCTTTCTGCTAAATTGTTCAGCGTATCATTCAAACGGTCCGTCTGAATATGCATTCCGGCAAGCTCGTTGCTCAGATACCAATTTTCCGACTTTCTATTATCACGTTCCTTTAAATCCTGGGGCCTGCTCAGATGAGCGGATATCAGCACTTCGATCAGCTTTGTGAAGTTGGCGCTGGATTCCGGATGGTCATTATAAAGTTGTGTGTATAAGTCTCGAATTTCTGCCGCATGCAAAACAAGCTTCGTATAAAATTTCTTATCTGCGTCGGCAATGTCAAGATTATTGTTTTGTACGGCGTCAAAAAGTGCCGTTACGATCTGATTGTTGTCCATGATTCTAAAAATTAAGCCACTTCACTCCGAACTGATATTTAATCGACAGAACTGTAATAGGAGTAGATGAGACTTATTCAGGCGGTGCCGCGGCTTAATTAAAAGCAGGGATACCGGGTTCTGTGCCTGGTTCACGCAGTGGTTCAACCTCGGGAATAACCGGCTCGACAGGCGGAAGTTCAGGTTCCGGGGCAATCGGCGGCGTTTCAGGTTCCCGCTCAAATGGTGGAGTTTCTTCCGGTGATTCAGGCGACGGCACTTCCGGGCGCGGATCAAAAGGCGGTGTTTCGCGCGGATCAGAAGGGTCATTCGCAATGCCAGCCCCGTCCCAGTATTCAGAAGCTATTTGATAAATATCCATGGTTTCAAACGTTTGTTGCTTGGTAGAAATGTAAAAGGCAAGGATACAATAACTGTGCCGAGGCAAGATGCACATTCCGGATTGTCAATGCTTTCTGATGCAGATTGATTTAAGCTTGTTTAGTGCTCTTTCAAAATTTTTCAAAGTTTTCCGCCTTATGGGAATTTTTTGTGAGGTTGCTTTGTAATGTACGCACTGTGCAGTTTATTAATACATTCAAATTTATCTATATATCGTTAATCATGGAGGTCAGGAGAGTGGAGCGGATATCGAAAGCGTTGAGCGACCCCAGCCGTATTCTCATATTACAGGAGTTGCGCCAGAAAGAAGATTGTTTGTATTGTCACGAGATTTCCGATTTTATCGACTTAACCCAACCCTCGATTTCCCATCATGTTAAGCAACTGGCAGACGCTGATCTGATCCTGGTTGAAAAAGAAGGAAGAAACGTGAAATACAAATTGAACAAAGAGGTTCTCAATGAATACGTTGAGTTTTTGAACAAATTAAAAATCTGAGTTTTTTTACCCTGATATATCGATACATTTCGATATATTAATAAGTAACCGAAGTTTACTTGATCCGTCTGTCTCTGGAATGAAGTAAATTCTGCGAAGCAATATTAGCCATGAAAAGTAAATCACTATTAGCCATGAAAAATAATAAACCATTATCTAATCAATCGAAATATTTAAATTAATCTATATATGGAAAAGACCATTCAATCAGCCAAAATCATATCAGGCCTCATTATTACGGGCGTGATATTGCTATCCGTATTCTTCAAAGGATACACATCCGAAAAGCCAAAGCCAGCTACGCCGGCAGCTGCCACGCAGTCAACCGGAACTCCGGTCGACGGGCAGGTGCTTAAAGCGGAATCGTTAAATGAGGAAATGACCGTTTCAGGAACGCTGATGGCGTATCAGGAGGTGAATATTTCAAGCGAACTCAACCGCAAAGTGGTTGCGGTGCATGCCAGAGAAGGAAAATTCGTAAACGCAGGAACATTGTTGTTCAAATTGGATGATGCGGACCTTTTGGCCGAATTGGAACAATTGAAACAGCAGGAAAAACTGGTTCTGCTTAACGAAAGAAGACTTAAAGACCTGATTGACAAAGAAGCAGCGATTCAACAGGACTACGACCAGGCATTTACAAATCTTAAAGTTTTACAAGCAAAAATTGAACAGCTGAAAGTAATGATCGCGAAAACGAGCATACGTGCTCCGTTCAGCGGTTACCTGGGCATTGTGAATGTTTACACCGGTGCTTTCGTCACGCCGGGAAGCCCGCTTGCCTTGCTAACAGACAACAGCCGCCTGAAAATTGACTTCGCCGTTCCCGAAAAACATGCAAATACGCTGAAAACAGGCGATGAAGTGCAGTATAATGTTGAATCCAACGACAAAATTTACAAAGGAAGGATTGTAGCGCATGAAGCCGGATTGGATCAAAAAACCAAAACATTGCTGATGCGTGCGGTGACGGATAACAAGGGGAGTGAACTTTTACCCGGGCAAAGTGCGCGCCTGACGTTACGTTTAAGCAACACCGGTAATGCATTAATGGTCCCGAACCAGGCTCTGATCCCTTCTTCAAAAGGTTATAGCGTGTATGTGGCCAATGCAGGCAAGGCAGGTTTTAAAGCCATTGAAGTAGGCGAGCGAAACGCTTATGCTGTGCACGTTACAAAGGGACTCGCGCCCGGCGACACGATTATTACAAGCAATATGCTGCGTCTGACACCCGGTTCCGCCATTCAATTGGTCTCTGTTAAATAAAAAATCTATTAATCATGAGTGCTATTTCACAAGTAAGTATTTCCCGGCCGGTTCTGGCCGGGGTGATGTCCGTACTGCTTATACTTTTCGGGATTGTGGGTTACACCTTCCTTGGGACACGCGAATATCCCGTTACAGATTCGCCGATTGTGATGGTAACAACGGTTTATCCTGGTGCGAGCGCCGATATCATCGCTTCGCAGGTTACAAAACCATTAGAGGAAGCCATTGCCGAAGCGAACGGAATCCGTTCTGTTTCATCCACTTCCCGCGAACAGGTGAGCATTATCACCGTTGAATTTGAATTGAATGCAGACCTGGAAGCAGCTGCGAATGATGTTCGGGATAAGGTTTCAAAATCCCGCCAGCAACTGCCGACAGACATTGAACCAACCATTGTAGAGAAAGCCGGGCCTGCGGATTTCCTGGTTTTTCTAACCGTTCAGAGTAAGACCAAAACACTGGAAGACGTTACCGATTTTGTTAATATCAACATTAAGGAAAGGCTCCAATCCATTCCCGGGGTAAGGCTGGTGGATTCGTATGCAGGCAGAAAGCGCGCGATGCGATTGAGAATGGATCCCGTGAAACTGGCCTCTTATGGTCTGACGCCAACAGATATTCAGACTGCATTGCAACGTGAAAATGTGGATTTACCAAGCGGTCGCATTGAGGGCCAGAACACAGAAGTCACCTTGCGGACGCAGGGAAGGCTCGTTACTGAGGATGATTTTAACAACATGATCCTGCGGGAAAGTGACGGCGCTATTGTTCGCTTCAAAGATGTGGGCCAAGCCGTAATGTCATCGCAGAATGAGCGCACGGCGATGATTATTTATAATGGTAAAATAGCTGAATACGGCGTTGGAACGGGTGTAAGCCCGCAACGTGGCGCCAACTCGCTGGCTATTGTGGATGAGTTTAAGAAACGGTTTGAAGAAATTAAAAAAACAGCTCCAAAAGAATACGAAATCGCCCTTGGTAAAGACTTTACAGTTCCCGTAAGAAACTCATTATCAGAAGTTGAAGAAACATTGCTGCTTGCATTTGCATTGGTTTCACTCATTATATTCGTTTTTTTGAGAGACTGGCGAAGCACATTGATCCCGCTGCTGGCCATCCCCGTTTCAATCGTTTCGGCATTCTTTATCATGTACATGGCCGATTTCTCGATCAATGTTTTAACACTCTTAGGACTGGTTCTGGCGATCGGGCTGGTGGTAGATGATGCCATCATTGTTTTGGAAAATATATACAGCAAGGTGGAAGAGGGGATGTCGCCCATTCAAGCGGCGCGGGAGGGCTCCAATGAGATCTATTTTGCGGTAATTTCAACCACTATTACACTGGTTGCCGTGTTCCTGCCCATCCTCTTTTTGGGTGGCCTTACAGGTCGTTTGTTCAAAGAATTCGCGATTGTTGTGGCGGGTTCGGTGACTGTTTCAGCTTTTGTAGCACTTACTTTAACCCCCATGATGAGCGCCTATCTGCTCAAATCGGGCACTTCGCAAAACTGGCTTTACAAGAAAACGGAGCCGTGGTTTATAGCCATGAACGACGCTTACGGAAGATCGCTTTCCGCATTTATGAAAGTGCGATGGCTTGGAATTGTGCTGCTTTTGGTGTCGTTTGGAGTCGCTTTCTGGCTTGCGCCGAAGTTGCCTTCCGAGCTGGCGCCTCTGGAAGACAGGTCCATGATCGGGCTGGCCGTAATGGCTCCCGAGGGAACTTCCTATGAGAGTATGGAGCAGAGTATGAAGGAGATAGGGAATTTTATCAGCGATTCTATTCCGGATTTGAACCAGCAGCGCACTTATACAGCCGTTGCAGCAGCGGGTGGAACATTAACACAGCCGGTGAATGGTGGATTTCAATGGATTTTCCTGGAAGAACCAAAAGACCGTAAAAGCGGACTTACGCAGGGAGAGATTTTCAATAAATTGGTTGTTGCTTCTCAGCGGTTCAGAAATGTCCTCATTATTCCAGTCCAAACACCAACAATTGGAGGTTACGGAAATACGCAGCCCGTTCAATATGTGGTTCAGGCCCCTGATTTAAAAGCGCTTATCGACATTATGCCCAAGTTAATGGGAGAGGTAAGTGCAAATAAAAAACTCGTTTTCGCCGACGCAGATTTTAAAATAAACCGCCCCGAAATCAGCATCAGCATTGACCGTCAGCGGGCTGCGCAACTGGGTATTTCCACTCAAGCCATCGGGCAGACGTTACAACTTGCGCTGAGCAGCAGGAGATATGGCTATTTTATTCACAATGATCGCCAGTACGAAGTGATCGGCCAGCTCGATCGGGAAGACAGATCCGCGCCTTATGACTTGAAATCGTTGTATTTAAAGTCAGGAAGTGGTCAAATGGTGTCCCTGGATAACCTTACGAAGCAAAATGAAGGCATCAGCCCTCCCGCCATTTACCGTTACAACCAATCTTACAGCGCAACCATTTCTGCAACCCCGGCGGCCGGCGTAAGTTTGGGGGAAGCCATTCAAGAATTGGATAAAATTACGTCCAAAGAACTTCCTAAGGGTTTCAGCACCGCATTAGCAGGACAAAGCCGGGATTACTCCGAAAGTAGTTCAAGCCTGATTTTTGCATTCATTTTTGCTATCGTGTTGATATATCTGGTTCTGGCAGCACAGTTTGAAAGCCTTGTGGATCCGTTTATCATTTTGTTGACAGTTCCTATGGCATTAACCGGGTCATTGCTAAGTCTTTGGTTTACAGCACAAACTGTCAATATTTTCAGTCAAATCGGGATCATTATGCTCATTGGTTTGATCACCAAGAATGGAATCCTGATCGTGGAATTTGCCAATCAGAGCAAAGAAGGAGGTGCTTCCACATTTGAAGCCGCAAAAATAGCAGCGATATCCAGGTTCCGCCCGATCCTGATGACCACGCTCGCCATGATTTTCGGAACATTACCCATCGCATTGTCGCTCGGAACAGCATCGGGAAGTCGCCAATCGCTCGGTATCGTGGTTGTAGGAGGCTTGATCTTCGCCGGCGTGCTCACTCTTTATGTCATTCCTTCCATCTATTCTTACCTGTCCCGACCACACAAAAAGCGAACGGAAGACGGAAACGAGTCGGTGGCAGAAGAGGCCTTACTACACACGCATTAATCCTTTCAGGAATATAATACCACATGAAATCATGAAAAAGTCAGTTTTAAATCCATATAAAATATCGGCACACGCATTTGTTATTGCATTGCTGCTGAGTCCCTTACTGTCTTTGGGGCAGAGCCAAACATTGTCTTTGCAAAAAGCCATTGAGTTAGCGCAAAGCCGGAACCGCGATCTCCGGATCGATTCGATCAACATTCACAAAGCCAAACAACAGACCGCCATTACGCGCGGTTTGTTGATGCCAAACATCAGTCTTACAGGTCAGTTCCAGCATTATTTTCAAAAGCCGGTTTTCTTTGGTTTGAATGGGAATACCGGGAATTCTGAAAAAATCGGTTATGCACGTTTTGGTGGTGAAGACATTGGTGCAGCACAAATTTCGCTGGTTCAGCCCATTTATAATTCCGGTGCTAAGCACGAGATCGAGCGCCGCAGGCTGCTTGAAAAACAAAGTCAGCTTTCATTTCGCCAGAGAGAAGTGGATGTGGTGGCGCAGGTGAAGCAAAATTACGTTCAGCTGCTTGTTCTGAATGAAAGATTAAAGTTGCAAAAGGAAAGCATTGTCAGAAACCAGAAAGCCTTGAATGATTCACGCTCGCTGCTCGCGCAAGGCCGCGCATTGCGTGTGGACACATTACGCGCATATACATCCGTAAAGAATCTGGAACCGGACGTGCTCAGGCTGACGTATGCATTGCAAATAAGCCAGCAGCAATTGAGAAATTTGTTAGGGGACGTTTCGGAAACAAACTACATTCTCTCAGACTCGCTGGAACTTAATGCCAGTGAATCAGTCCCGGCGGAAGACGAAACCTACAAGCTGTCCATCCAGCAGCGCCCTGATTTACAAATTCTGACATTGAACAAGGAAATCAGTGACAAAGAAATTGAGTTATACAAAACTGCGCGATTGCCGGTTGTGAGCTTTATCAGCCAGTATCAGATCCAGACGCAAACCAATCAGTTTCGCTTAGGAAACGCTGCTTATCCACCTGTTTTTTATGCCGGGGTGCAGTTTGCTATTCCTATTTTCAGCGGAAACCAGAATATTAACAAAATTGCATTAGGCAAAATTGAAAGACAGCAAGCCGATGTCATTTACAGCAATGCGCAGGAGCAACTTAAATCCGAAGTAAAACAGGTTCTGGCTAGTTTAATCGAAACCTCCGAAAGGATCAAAACCCAGCAGAATGTCTCGGAAACTGCCGAGCTCAGCTATTCCATCACAAAATACAGATACGAAAAAGGCGTCGCATCCAGGCTCGAACTAATCGATTCCGAATTCGCATTAACATCAGCCAAATCCAATTATCTGGAAGCGGTCTACGATTATCTATCCTCAAAAATCGAACTCGATCGCATTACAGGGAATGTAAAGGATCAGCTATAATATTTACTCAGCGTTAATAATGATCAACTGGTTGTGTTTAGGTTGTGTATTAAGAAGAACCCCGGATTGTGTCTGGGGTTCTTCTGTTTTTAACTTATTGTCTTACAATTTTGTCTACTGCTACAGCATTCCTAGTTTACCGTATTTTCTTTTAAACGAGTTTATTCCGATGCTGCTCTTTTCTACTACATTCTGTATCCATGTATCTTCATTCCAAGTGTAACTAAATTCACGGCTGCTATTCGATGAAACAGCTTGGTTTAGGTAATTGGTTTCATTTACCGATTTAATAGAATTGAAGTTAAAGTTACCAAAAATAGGGAGATACTTCGCCCGCCCAAATACTATAATCGTTGGATTTAATTTTGAAGGATCTTCTTCATTGTTATAGTACGTGTAAGTCGTATGTTTAGTCAATTGGCCTTTTGAGTCGAAAAATTTGATCGTGCTCAGATTATATTTTCCACTGCCATTATTCATGTAAGAAAATTCCTGACGAATATTGGGGGTTACTTTCCTTGTAGACTTTTTCTAGGCGCCCTTCTGGATTATATTTATATGTATATATTTCTGTCGATCCATTCTTAACGTGATGACTTTCAGCGCACTTTCCATCTGAATTCAACTTGTAGGCCGATGTCTCGATTAGTTCATAATTAGAAGATTTGCGAGTTCTTGCGTATATTATACTAATATTATTGTAGTCATAATCGGTGTGTACGCCTGAGCCTGTGACGGATTCATAGCTGATTAATTTATTAAGCCCTGAATAACTGAGATTTGTCGCTCCGTCAACGAGTAACCGTTTATAAAAGAGTGCGAAGTTCGCCTTTTCATTATTTAATTCATTCGCTTGTTTAGTAACTGGGCTTACATTTGCTTCTTTCTCATTCTGGCAAGCGCCAAGCATACCAGCAACAACAATTGCCTTTGTAATTGCGGATAGATTTTGAAGTAGTTTCATACTGTTCATAGTTGTGTTTTGGAAATTTATTTTAACCGGGACAAGTTATCGCTTGATTATGCCTAAGCAAGAATAAATGGCTGAGTGGTTAGCTTCATTTAATCTTCGGCGAAAAGTGAAGTGGTCTGTAAACGTTTGCTGACAGACCACTTTATTTAAAAAATCAAACTACTGGCCTATCATTACAGCCTGTGGTGTAGTTGAGTATTTTCGCTCAACTTTTGACAATATCTTCCCAAAATCATCTTTTGTTATAAAATCATATGTTGTAATTTCTCCTCCCAAGCTTTTTGCTGATAAATTGTAATTGAAAACTGGGTATGGATAAATGATCTGCCCAACAAATGCTTTATGAACCGTTTGTTTTAAGACATATCTGCTGAATTTGCCAAATATTGGTAGGTATGCGCTATTTGCTTCCGCAAGTCCTACTGGATTTAAAGGATTAGCTTCAAGCGAAGTTTCGTATACGTTACCACTACTATTGCTTTGCGCTACGAACTTGCCGTTGGCGTGTTTAAAAATAATTTCCTTCTCTTTTTTGTCATATTGATCATAGAAAGTGATCTTGCTTAGAGATTTTCCCTGCAGGCTATTGTCGGCATCTTGTTCGTATTCAAATACCTGGCGCAGCTTAGGAAGGGATTTGTGATACACCAAGGTAAGTTGGTTCAGTTCATTGTATACATAAATGTAAGTTCCTCCAATAACTTTGTCAGTGGCAGTATGTACACTTTCAACACATTGCCCTTTCGCATTCAAAGTATAAGTAATGAAGTTTTTGTATACCGTAATCCCATTCGTTTTGAGGGCACAAGTAATATTGTTGCCGCTGTAAGTGTACTCTTTGAGCCATCCGGCGCCATCCAGTTCTTTCACCAATTGGTTTCTGATTCCGGAATAAGTAAGCTTGGTTCCGCCGTCTTTAATTAGATATGTAATAGCTGTTTTTGCATTTGCATCCTTTTCCTGCTCGACCGATGTTGCAGGAGATACAACAGCATCTTTCTCATTTTGGCAAGCGCTCATCATGGCGGCTAGAACGATCGCTTTTGTGATTGCTGGGGCATTGTGAAGTAATTTCATAATGTTTGTGTTTTGTTAAAAAATTTTACTGCATCAAACTTATCGCAAGCTTGCTATGGAAAGAAATGCGTTGGTTGAATGGTACGGTTGGATGAGCCTGCGGCAGAATGGATCATCCAAATTAGATTGCCCAAATAGTAATTTGACAGGTTATTAGTAGTAGTAATTAGTGGGCTACGGATTGAAAACAGACGCTGGTATTTATAGGATGAGTTGCTTACAATCGCTCAATGGCACCATTTTTTAATACATATAGGAAAAGAAAGAAAAAATTATGAAAGCACTTACAGGTTCAGGCAGGCAATATGTTGAAGACATTGCTGCGAAATATAATCTTAAGACCGAGAGTGTTGAGGCACTTTTGCGTGCTGTGATCAGTAGGAACGGGACAATGGCCCAATTTAACATTGCCGAATTGGGTGGTTCGGGACAGTGGATGAAGGGAGGGATGACCATGATAGGGGATATGTTTAACAATTCCCTCAAGAGCACAGTTGATAAGCTTTGCAGCGAGCTGTCGGAGCAGATCTCGACGAGGGTTTTATACGAGGAGTCGGCTGATGAACAAATTGAAGATTGCTCGAATGTGCAGCGCCAGGAAATCGGCGCATCGTCTAGCAGGGATGGTTCCTGGCCTTCAGTTTTCGGAACTCCTACTGCGAGCGGTTCCCAGAATAATTTTCGTTACGCCTATTTTGCGCCAGTGAGAAGGCTGGTTATTGAAGATAATGGTAAACGGACTATTTATGACACGAAACATCACCACATTACCGGCATTGCGCAGCAGCAGGGAGGTGGGAATTCGTATACATTTACGAGCCAGGATGGTTCGGTCGACTTGCGAAGCTTGGCCCTGATATCCGAACCGGGCGAACAGATACAGCCTACACCGGAAATTGCGTATGACGTTACGTCTAATGCCGATTTGAACGCTGAAACGGTTGATCTGAGTGCTGCTGACCGAAAGGCGGCTGATCGCAGCCCGCAGGACATTATCATTGCTACTATTGAAAAGATAAATGTTTTGTTTGAGAAAGGACAGATTACAGAGGAGGAGTTTAAAGCCAAAAAGCAAGAGCTGCTTTCGAGGTTGTAAGTTCGCTTCGTTAAGATAATATTGAAGGGCCGGGAAAGTCAATTTCCTGGCCCTTTTGCGTGATGATTGTTATTCGCGTTATTTGCGTGAAAATTGCACCCATGTTATTCGCGCAGATTTCAAAAATAACGGACCCCATTGTCGTGAAGCTGGACAAATGGTTTGACGAGAGCATTCGGTTTGTTCCTAACCTTGTCATTGCGATCCTCATCCTAGTCGTTTTCCGTTTCCTGGCGCGTTACGGAAGTCGGTTCATGGAAAAAGGCCTTGCCAGGGCTTCTCAAAATATCGCGCTGGTAAGTCTTATTTCTGCAATAACGCGTATTGCCATTGTGATGACTGGCTTGTTTTTCGCACTTGGTGTTTTGGGGTTGGATAAAACAGTGACGTCGTTGCTGGCAGGAGCGGGGGTGCTTGCTCTGGCACTTGGGTTTGCTTTTCAGGATCTTACCACCAATTTTATTTCCGGCGCATTCATCGCCATTCAGCGTCCTATCAAAGTTGGTGACGTTATTGAAACCAATGGATTTACGGGCAAAGTGCTTTCCATAGGTTTGCGGTCTGTTAAGCTGGATAATTTCGCCGGCCAGCTTGTTGAACTTCCAAGCAAGGATATTTTTCAAAAACCCATTGTAAACTTTACCAATTCAGGCGATCGCAGAGTGCAGCTCGAATGCAGCATCAGCTACAAAGACGACCTGTTTGTTGTAGAAGATGTCGCGCTCTCAGCCATCAAACTCCTCCCTTTTTTAGACAAAAAAAAGCCAGTCGAACTCAACTTCATCCGGTTCAGCGAAAAAAGCATCGACTTTGAAATCCTGTTTTGGATCGACCAATCAAAAATCGGCCCTGGTCCTGCAAAAAGTGTCGCTATGAAGGGCATTAAAAAGGTTTTTGATGAAAATAACATTGCGTTCCCGACGCCGGCGCGGCCGGTGGAGCTGTTGCCTTCGCTGACGAAGGATTAGCGTTAACCGTAATTTTCTTACACCCTCTGGATAGCTCACATTCACCGGAGGCTAATTGCATTCGTGCTCTTAAATGGCTTGTGCTATCCTTTGCATTTCAGTACAAAGGATAGCACAAGCTATCTTTTATTTAGCACATTTTAACCCGACTTTTTATGCAAGAATTCTATCCAATGACTTGGAAGGAAAAAGTGAGACATGCCCTGTTTCGAAAATCCTTGTTAACGCTGGCCTTGTCCATTTTATCTTTCTTATGCTATTCGCAGCTCTATTATTTACCTAATGAAAAGCCGGGTCCGTTTGGAACAATGTATGCTCCGCAGCACTATAAAATTCCAGCTGGAAAAACTTACTATCATGACAAGGTCCCTTTGTATGCGACCAAATATCTGCGAGATCCAAATGATCCAACATCAACCTCGGTTGCACTATGCTCGTTTAAGGATGAATTAAAAGGGTTGTATAGTAATACAGAAGTTATCGGTGAGGGTATCGATCCGGTTAACGGCGTGGATAAAGTTGCCTTACTTTTTGCATCGCCCTTAAGTGCAAAGGGGCAAAATGGGCCATTCAACACAATGGAATTTTTAAATTCCTTATCAGCCGACTTTACACATCCGTATCCTACGGTACATGGAATCAGTGCTTTGGCTCATACTCAGGAATTCCATCGTATGACATATGATCTTTTTGGTTGGAAAGGAGTCGATATTGGTGGCTTAAAAACGGTTACAAGCGTCATTACAAACTCTCAGCCGACAGCTGTAACTCAGTTTGACCCAGCCATAGTTGCTTATAATGTAGGGCAGGGATTATCCAATCCATGTTTGACCAGGGATGTGATAGGTCACGAGCTTACACACCTTATTTGGCTGTCAGCTTGGGGACCAGGTCAGTATAACAAGGAAAGCAGTTCGCTAGGGGAAGGTTTTGCAGACGTAATTGGTAGTGCCCTGAAAAACTATTTTGCCGTTCAGAACACACCAGGAGCAGGTTTTGCAAATCCTGACTGGGGATTTCTGATACAAGAAATGGGGCTGGATAGCAAGAGAAATTTTTCAATTTCACCTCATTTTTGGTCATTGCCTGAGTGTTACAAAGGATTGTTTTGGAAAAACCCAGATGAACCTGGATTCGATTCACATGGCAATGGTATGGTTCTCAGCAAGATCTTATTTCGGATGAACGTTGGGGAGACAGGTTATATTGATCAGAACCCCGCAAACGGAACTTTCATTGTATTGCCGCTTATTCCAAACAATCCAGCGGCAACTTATGAACTGTCATTAAAACTCTTTTTTAAGACATTTACGGAGAAACTCTCATGGTCATCGACATTCCCTGATGTCCGCGTCAAAATGCTGGAAGTGGCAGAGGAAATGGGATATGGGGATGGCTCGCATGTTTACCAACAAATTAAAAATGCTTTCAAGGCAGCTGGAATTGGCGACGGATGGGGTTTCGCTAATCCAAATTGTGTTTCAGGTCCAAAGACGCTTGCGCAAGGTTGGAATGGATCAGTCCCAATTAACGTACAGGTTACAGGTCTGGACAATGACCCCCAAGGTAAAAAAGCCCAATGGATTGGAGATTGTCAGGATGTTGATGTTTTAATACTTACGGAAATTTTTAACCCAATAAGTCCCAACGCTCCCTATTATCCAATTGATCTGGATAACGATGGCATTTATACTATTGATAATAATGTATCTCTGTCTAAATCGATTGTTAGTCTCAATCATGGTATAAGAGCAAGTGTGGACCATTTTGCTAAAAAGTTCAATTTTATAGGGCTTAAGGGCACAAGTAAATTTATTGAACACCTTATTGGCTCTCCGAGTCCTGACTTTATCCCAGGAGCATATCTTGCTCAAATCAAATCTGATTCAGATCCTGCAAAAATGACCTTGGATCAAATTGCAGGAAATTACTTCGCGGGAATTTATAACACGGTAAAAAGTATACAGCTTCCCGAATCCAAAGAGTCAATTGCCATTCGCAAGGCGTTGATAGACATTTTTGGCTTAGAAATCAGCAATGAATATCGATTATCGAAAGGTGACGAAGCGTTGTGGACGATCGGGTCAGAGCTATTTGCGGACGGCAATTACTTGCGCAGTTTTTCCGACCCAAAAGCAAAAGGGCAATTAAATTTTTACAACGGAAAAAACTGGGACGTTGCAAACCCTGATCAGATGGCGGGAGTTTGGACACAATTTTATTATTTAATCTCCAAGGGGACCCCGTTGGGCGGCTTTGCTAATGAAAAGGGTCAGACCCGCGTTTTTACCGGGCTTGAAGAAGGTGTTCCGGAAAAGATCATGTTTGCTGCTTTCCTATATTTTCTTCCCTCAAACCCAACTTTTGACGATGTAGTCACCGCTATTCAATCTTCAATTTTGTTCCATGGCTACAAGGAAACATCAGGAACCTGGAAGAAATGCAATGATGCACTCACCTGCGTAATTGGCAAAGAATTTGTTCCTCAACCTAAATTATGGGCGGTTGATGCGGATGGTAACGAAGTTAAAGTGGTGGATCCATTTAATGCACAATTTCGCTCAGACGAATATTTCCCGGACAAGATCGAATATCGCCTGTTCGAAGTTTCCAAAGATGTAGCATTCAACGATTTGGTATCACCGGTTTACCGCGCCTTTCAGCATACAACCGAGGTGTTGCTTCCTTACATTGATGAAAAAGACCCGGGTAAGCGTACAAATACTGCCAAGTTTTTCTTAGAAGAAGGGACATACTACGTCAGAACCAGGCTTTATGCCGCTGGCGGGCCGGGTTGTGCGAGCTCGTTGGGTGGAAATCTGGAATGTCGTGCCCTTGAAAAGATGGTGAACAATTGGAGCCCGGTGTTACAAGTAACAGCTGCTCCGATTATTACAAAACCAATCAGCCCATTGGAACTAGATAAGCTCACAGCCTGGAAAAGCGTCTTTGAGTGGCAGGCGACACCTGGTGCTGCCGGTTATATTCTGAGAGTGACCGATTTGACAGGCAAAGTGCCTGTGCAGGATGTTCCGTTGGAAGCAACCGGTGATGAGGCAGAAGCCAAGGAGCTTGCGTTGGCTAAGGAACGTGATTATAGCTGGCAAATCACAGCCACACACAAACTCGGTTCAGAAGAGGGTGTTACCTGGGATAAGGGGTTGAAAAAATTCGTACAAACTGGGCTGACTGATACGGACATTTTCGGCACCTGGACTGATCCAATGTCCTTCCAAACCGACCTGCCGGAATCGCCGTTGCTGGTTCCACCCGGTCCTGCTGACCAGGAGCACGTTGCCCCCTTCGGAGAAGATATTCTGCTTTCGGCCAAGCAAGCACCCGGTGCCACCGGTTACCGTTACCATATCCAGGACAAAACGGATGACAGGAACCTGCCGCAGGTGCTTTATGATCACGAAAATCTAAGGCTTCCTGATGTCTCGGATGGTAAAGTATATACTTGGGCATTTGAGCCATATAGGGATGTCACGTCTCCATTTATTACTGAAAAAGAGTTCGGCAAAAAGTACTTTTCGACTTTTGTGGTTGACTATGCGCTGATTCCGGCACCAAAGTTGCTGCTGCCTTTTAACGACGCAGTTTTCAAATATGATAAAGCAACGGAAGTCTTTTCATGGTCGCCCGTTGCAGGCGCAGAGGAATATGATGTTTATTCTGATTTTGTTGAAGATGAAGTCCATGATAATTATAATTCTACGTCTGAGACAAGTATGCCCAAGGAAGTAGGTGGTGATCCTACCGGCACAAAGGGCGGGCACAAATGGCGTGTAAGGGCAAAAGCGAAAGATGAGAATGGTGATTGGATCGTAGGGCCATATTCACCAATGTCATTTTACTGGTTGAGGCCGCCAACGACAAATCTTAAATATCCATCCGAAGGTGCTCAAACTGTAGACAACGATAAAGCTGAATTCTCCTGGTATGAACAATGGGCCCCGGCAGGGCATTTATTCCGATTGTATAAAGGCAACCAGAAGATATTTGAGCAAGTCGTTTTTGGCACAAGTATTACACTTTCAAACCTAAACGTAAACACTGATTACACCTGGGATGCCCCGGCTATGACCCAAACCCCAACGGCAACCCACTTTCCCGAAACCTACACTTTTGGACATTTTAGAACTGCAAATGCAGAAGAAGAAAAGGAGGATGGAGAAAACATCAAGGAGTATGATCCTAATGAGGTTCAGGCAGAACCAGAACCGAATGATCCAAATCAGGATTCTGACAAAAACTTTTTACCGGTACTGGGCTTCACTGTTGACGTTACAGACAGTGAAACAGCCGCCACACCTAACAGTTACAGCTATACTTTGACCGTTACGAGTAACAAAGGTTATCACAGGCAGTGGACTGGCTATGTAAATGGTGTAGGAATCCCATTTGTTCCAGAAGACTTGACGGGATCAAGCGCTAACGGTGATTTGTCAGAGGAAACGGCTATGTATAATTTTGATATTGAAATTACTGACCTCAACGGCTTTGACGATGATTATGCTGCAACGCCATCGTATCAATTTTGGCTGTACTTATATGATGGGCTGCCGGCTACTCAGGGCCTTAAAATGCCCCTTATTGAAAAGATACCGCTTTCTGGTGCATTTGGTGGCCGATGGGTTGGGTCTAGCATCAACTTTGACTATGAATATATTTACACCACTAAAAAACCTTGAACATGAAAAGGATCATATTATATACTTTATTATTACTGGTTTTCAGTGCAGTTGAGACGCATGCCCAGGACAAAATTATCAGAAGCAAATACGGTTTAACAGTTTATCCCGTAAAAACAACATCAAACCTGATAACCGTTTATCCAAATCCAGTGGCATCTTTTGTGTCCTTCAAATCAGTAAGGCCTCTCGCGGGATTTAATGTCGAAGTGTTTGATAAAAGTGGAATAAGTTGTGTAAAGAAGGAGCGATGGACAGGCGAGAAACTTGATGTATCCAGACTGCAAGCTGGAATCTACATTGTGAAATTTACGAAAGGCAAAGAGCATTATTCGCAAAAGCTGGCGGTCGGAAGAGAAATGCAATTGAATAATTAGTAATCTTCACAAAAAAGGACTTCCCAAGATAACCTGGGAAGTCCTTTTAACAGTGTCTGACCATAAGGCCAAATCCAATATCAATACCGATAAGTCTCCGACTTGAACGGCCCCTCGGTGCTAACACCAATGTAAGCCGCCTGCTCGTCTGAAAGCGTTTCCAGTTTCGCACCTACGTGCGCTAAGTGGAAGGCTGCTACTTTTTCGTCCAATGCTTTTGGAAGTACGTATACTTTTTTCTCGTAAGCTGCAGTGTTGGTCCAAAGTTCGATTTGAGCCAATGTCTGGTTCGAGAACGAGCAGGACATTACGAATGATGGGTGGCCCATTGCGCAGCCAAGGTTTACCAAACGGCCTTCTGCAAGAATGATAATGTCTTTGCCGGCAACAGAATAAATGTCAACCTGTGGTTTGATCTGTACTTTTGAATCGCCATAAGTGGAGTTCAACCAAGCCATGTCGATTTCGTTGTCGAAGTGACCGATGTTACATACTACCGCTTTGTCACGCATTGCCAGGAAGTGACGATCTGTAATGATCTTATAGTTTCCTGTTGCTGTTACAAAAATGTTCGCACGCGTTGCAGCTTCGTCCATTGTAACCACTTCAAAACCGTCCATTGCAGCTTGAAGCGCGCAAATTGGGTCGATTTCAGTAACCAATACGCGGCATCCTGCGCCACGAAGCGATTCTGCTGAACCTTTACCAACGTCACCGTAACCTGCTACAACTGCCACTTTACCAGCAAGCATCAAGTCAGTTGCGCGACGGATCGAATCTACAAGCGATTCGCGGCAGCCGTATTTGTTGTCGAATTTAGATTTTGTAACCGAGTCATTTACATTGATTGCAGGCAAATGAAGCGTTCCGTTTTTCAAACGGTCGTACAGACGAAGAACGCCGGTTGTTGTTTCTTCTGAAAGTCCTTTGATGTCTTCGATCAATTCAGGATATTCGTCGAAAACCATGTTCGTAAGGTCACCGCCGTCGTCCAGGATCATATTCAATGGCTTGCGGTCTTCACCGAAGAACAATGTTTGCTCGATACACCAGTTGAATTCCTCTTCGTTCATGCCTTTCCAAGCGTAAACCGGGATGCCCGCTGCTGCGATTGCCGCTGCTGCGTGATCCTGCGTTGAGAAAATGTTACATGAAGACCAGGTAACCTCAGCTCCTAATGCTGTCAATGTTTCGATCAAGACCGCAGTCTGGATCGTCATGTGCAAGCAACCGGCAACACGTGCACCTGCAAGGGGCTGTGATGGACCGTATTCAGCGCGGATTGCCATTAAACCTGGCATTTCAGCTTCTGCAAGTGTAATTTCTTTACGGCCCCATTCGGCCAAAGTGATGTCTTTTACCTTATAAGGAATGTACGTTTCTGTTGACGTTGCCATTATTTGACAGTTTAGTTAATATCTTTATTTTAATACAAAACTAAGTAGAAAAACCACGGACGGGAAGAATTTTAGATACAAATTGTGATTTTGTGCGTGAATTTGGATGTTTTATCTTCCTATCGTGCCCTATTGCTCAATTTGTAAGTGAGTATCGGCTCAATCCACATGCCTGGCAGATATTTTGTCTTAACAGGGCTGAAACTATGGCTTTTATGCTGTTTGTCGATCTTACGGTGATCTTTGTCGACAATGTTTTCCGGCTCGAAAAATAGGCGCTGAATTATTTATATTTGCCTATGCGCCCAAACGTTTACCCTACTCATCAGACCCGACTTAGGGTTTTGCAGCATGCCGCATTCTGGATCGCAGTCCTGGTTATCCTGACACTGATTTACGGAGCGGGAATGCCGGATTATTGGATTGCGATTGGGGTTGTTGCCTTGTTTTTGCCTATACACATTGCCTATTTTTATTCGATCGGGTATGTTATCATTCCGAAATTTTTCAACAGGAGAAAGCGGATCGAATTTTTTGTCCTGCTCATTGCCGCCGTGCTGCTATCCACGCTGGCGTTCCGGTTAATGGAAATTTTTGTTGCTGATCCCATCATTTACGGCGCAGTTAGAAAAACGGACCCGACATTTGTCTGGAAAAAACTGGAAGGGGATTTATGGCGGCAGCTTTCGAAACCGGTGTATCTGATCAGCGCATTCGAGCAGACCAATATTTTTGTGTGGATCGCCTTATCGGTTAAATTTTTTAAAATGTGGTTTGAAAGAAGACAGGCGGCGATAGAGGCTGAGCTGAACTTTTTGAAAGGTCAGTTACACCCGCATTTCCTGTTTAACACACTCAATAATCTCTACGCATTAACATTGAACCAATCACCGCAATCCCCTTCGGTAGTGATTGGGCTGGCAGAAATATTGCGTTATATGCTTTATGAGGCCAATACGGATGTGGTTGATTTAGAGCGTGATATAAGCATTGTCGAGCGCTATATCGAGCTGGAAAAAATCCGTTATGAAGAACGCTTGGATATTAATTTCAGCATCAATGGTCTTTCCGGCGAATACAAAATTGCGCCGCTCCTGATCCTTCCATTAGTTGAAAATGCATTCAAACATGGCGCCAGCGAGCAGGTAGGGCAGGCGTGGATTAATATGGATCTGCGGGTCAAAAACAATTTTCTTAAATTTAAAATATCAAACAGCAAACCCGAACGATCAGATTTGAAAGACAACCGAAGCCATCATGCAAGCATCGGCTTAGCCAATGTCCGGAAGCGCCTGGATATCTTGTATCCGTCTGCATATCAGCTCAAAATCCTGGAAGAAGATGAGGTTTTCGCAGTGATTCTGGAATTGGAATTGGATAAGAAAATGGAGATAGCCTGATGATTAAAATCAAAGCAATTTTGGTCGACGATGAGCCGCATGCCATTGAAGTGCTGGACAACTATCTCCGGAATTTCAGTGAAATTGAGATCGTTGCGCGATGCCAGGATGCCATTCAGGCTTTTCAGGTGCTGCGGCAGCGGGAAGTGGATCTGATGTTTTTGGATGTGAAAATGCCTGGGTTAACCGGGACTGAACTGTTAAGAAGCCTCAAAACGCCCCCAAAAGTGGTTTTTACAACGGCTTACCAGGATTATGCTGTGGAAGGTTTCGATTTGAATGCAGTCGATTATTTGCTGAAACCTATCCCGTTCGAGCGATTTTTGAGGGCTATGGACAAAGTTTTCACAAGCTTGAATGTCACCAATCAGTCCGTTTCCATCGCGCAAAAAGCCACTGTAAGTAACCAGGACGTATTTTTGTATCTCAAAGTGGATAGGAAAATGGTGAAGGTCAATGTGAATGATATCTTTTGGGTAGAAAGCCTTCGTGATTACATTAAGGTGGTTTTGAAGGACAAAGTTTTGATTACAAAACAAAAAATCAGCCTGCTGGAAGAGTTGCTTCCCGAAGACAGCTTCATCCGCGTGCACCGGTCGTTTATTGTGGCGGTGGATAAAGTGGAAAGTTACCATGCTCACAAAATCGAAATTGCCGGGAAAGAACTTCCCATCGGCCGTAATTTCAGGAATGATTGTCAGCGACGCTTCAAGCTGACTTTTTAGCAAACGGTAAAAATTAGCGTCTACTGACGCCTTTTGTCGATAAAACCTGCTGTTAATCGACAGTAATTTCTCACGTCGCTATTTCGACTTACCATTGCACCGCCATTGAGCCGATGGCGAAAATCAGTGTCCAGTTAATTCAAAATAGCCATGTTAAAAAGTAAAAGAATTCTGCTTGCCCTCTTTTCGCTTGCCCTTTTCGTAGCAAGCTGTAAGGAAGATGAAGACGTAAAACCAGGCAACACGCTTGCCGCCCGCGCCGGTGCGGACCAGAATGTGAAGGTCGGTGACATCGTAACCCTCGACGGAAGTGCTTCGACAGACAGCGAGAACAAACCATTCGATTTCCGGTGGACGTTTACCAAAAAACCTGCCGGGAGCACGGTAGCGCTGAGTTCAGCAACGGTTAATAAGCCAACATTCAAAACGGACCTCCCCGGTGAATACGAAGTTGAGCTGACGACCAGCAATGCGAACGGCGAAAGCAAAGACAAAGTCCTGATCACAGCAGCTGCTATTCAGCCGATTGTGCTGGATGCGAACATTAATGCAAAAACCACATTGGAAGACCGCATTGATAATCCTGACCTTCCCGACTACATTGCTAACGGCAATGTAGCAGTGAATGCCGAACTGACAGTGAAACCCGGCGTGGTCATTGCATTTGCAAGGGACGCGCGTTTCGAAGTGAATGATAAAGGTGGGATATTGCTTGCATCCGGCGAGCCTAACAAACCGATCCGCCTGATAGGCCAGGAAGCGAAGAAGGGCTTTTGGGCTGGCGTGATTTTCCGTTCTGCAAGCAGTGCCAATACATTGGAAAATGTGCATGTGCTGCATGCGGGCAGTAAGGTGCTTTACAGCGGAATAAAAGCTGGTATGGCCGTTACGGGCAGTTCCAAGGCAGAATTGTCAATCAAAGACTGCCTTTTTGAAAAGAATGACGGTTATGGTTTGTGGGTTGAAGATGCTGTTATTTTGTCCGCATTTGCTTTCAATGTGTTCAAGGACAACACGGAAGCGGGCATTTTGCTGACTGCCAGAAACGTTGCGAAACTGGATCCTAACTCCGTTTTTACGGGTGGAAACGGACGGAATGTGGTGGAAATATCTGCATCGCAGCTTCCCAAGAGTTCTGCCGGGGAAATTGTTTGGCAGGGTTTCAAAGACAAAACACCTTACCGCGTCCTGGAAAGCCTTACGGTGGATGCAAACTGGAAATTATTGCCAGGTGTAATCATTGAAATGTCAGCAGGCGCCAGAATGTCCGTTGACAACGGTTATATCAACGCAAAAGGAACCCAGGCTTCGAAGATCATTATCAGAGGCGCCGAGAATAAGCCTGCTTACTGGAGAGGGCTGATCTGCTTCTCGACCAGTGCAATGAATGTATTCGAATATGTGGAAATATCCGGCGGCGGCAGCACAGCGCTGGTTTCGGGTAAGAAAGTGAACATTGCCGTTTACGGAAGTCAGGCCAGTTTCCAGATCAAAAACTCGAAAATCTCGGGCAGCGGCGGATATGGTGTTTATGTGAATTATCAGGCTAACGTGAATGAAGATATTGAGACCGCGAACACATTTGCGGACAATGTTGAAGGCAAAGTCCTGAAAGAATAATAATGATGAAGCTCAATGTAATGCTCGCGGCCACGCTCATGGTCGCGGGCATGCAATACACGATGAAGTCTCCAAAAAGACCATTGCGGCAACCTTATCCCGCAACCGGTTTTTGGGTGACCGAAAGCAAGCCCGGGAAAACCGGCACGATCGTGCGGTATTATGCAAACAGCAATCACCTTGTTTCGACAGTCGCGGAACCTGCAAACCTGGATATTACCAAACTTTCGGTTAGGAGATATTTGAACAAAAAACTTGCCGGAGAGCTGTCAAGAGATACGACAAAAGCCTCAATTCACAAACTGTATGAAACCAATTGAGTTAATTTCCGTGGTGCGGATCGTTGGCATTGTGCTTTACTTTTTCATTGCTGCACAAGGCGCATTTTACCATTTTGGTTTTGGCAAAGCATTGTATAACATTCCGTCCGAGGACTTTATCGTGCTGCGTAAAGCCGTCGATCCGATCGTAAGGGGCAGATTCAAAGTGCTTTATCTCTCGGCATTGGCGATCATGTTCATCTGGTTTCTGATGAGTGATAAAAGTGCGGGATTCCTTTCCTATGCGCCCGTTTTGCTGGCCTTCCTGCTGTTAGTGGCTGATATGGCGCTGATCGTCAAAGTTAGCGAACCAGTTAATGCATCGATTAACAGCGATACGCTAAGCACAGCAGAATTTTCAACTGTAAGATCTGAATGGCTGAAATTCATCATGATCAGGGGCTATTTGTCCATTGCAGGGTTTTTCTTGCTCCTGATCCATCTCGTTTTCAAAGTCAGGTAATGCAATTTTAATACGTATAACATTATCCGTTTCCATGTTTCATTTTTTTACAAAAAAGCCATGTTAAATAAAATTCAACCTTCTATTAGAAACGCCCGTCAGGCAAGGCAGGCATTTTTCGCACTGGCCATCTCGGCGCTCTCATTCGCATCCTGCAAGGACGACAAAGGCAACATTAAGCCAGACGACGGCAACCCGGCGACGGAAGACAAAGCATTTCTGCCAAACAAAGACGAGGTTTACACATACAGGATCTCCGACAGTGACGGCTCAAAAAGCAGCTCCACAATGAAAGTGGTCAGTGTAAAAGATTCCTCGGGCATTTCGGTTTATAACATTGAAAATGAAATCAAAGAAGGAAATGTTTATGTTACCACCAGAAACCGCGCATTCAGCAAAGATGGTGTGACGACTTATGAGTTGTTTTACGAAGATGCAATCAATTCTCTTTATGCTAACACGGAGGAATTCGCTACGATTGAGAAAGTTACGATGAAAGGTTTTCCGCAGAAGCAGGTTATGGAAAACAAGGGCACTGTGGGCAGCAACATTACTTTCAGCAAGGAACCCATGGAAATCGGTCTGGAATTGTTGATCCCGATTGACGAAAACGACTCCATAGAAGCAGATTTGGAAACCAAAATCACCTATCTGGATGGAAAGGCGACCAAGCAAGAAACGATCACAACCCCCGCAGGAACATTCAATTGTACGAAATGGGAGTATAAATATGAGATGTATCTGAAATTATCGAGCCTTTTCATCCCGGTTGAAGAGAAGGAATTTGTGTACAACGTTGAGCTGTGGACAGCGCCCGGCATCGGCATTGTGAAAACCGTCGAAACATCCGATGACGACGTTTCTACCACAGAATTGCAGAAAATCACCAAGTAATGAAACAGATTTCATTCCTATTTCAATGGGCGCTTTTGGTGCTCATTGCGGTGGCCTGCAAAGATTCCGGAAGCCCCTCGCCGGATGGATCGAGCCCGGAAGAAGGGTATACCACCGGAAAAATCACGAGTACGGACGGTTCGCCCATGCCAGGGGTGAAAGTGGTGGTCGATAACACAATGTTCTATGCTTCCTACTCAATCGGCTCGTCGGATGAGAATGGGAATTATAAAATCCAGTTGCCGAAAGTGGGCACATTTATGGCGTCCGCTCATATTGTGAAAAAGTACAACGGCAAGGAATATGAAATGGACCTGCACCCCGATGTGTATGAGGAATTTAGCATTGACGGCGCGGTCAGGAATTTTCAATGGAAACTTACGGGCAGGCGGCCGGTAGAAGCACAAGGTTATTATGGTGTCACGATCGAGGTCAATAAAGACGTGATGAGCAGCATTTATGACTCAGAAAACATTGAGTTCACGCTCATTCCGGTCGGCAACCTGATTGACGGTTCGAAAGGTAAAACCTTAAAATTAAAGCATGGTAAGCCGTTCACTGATGAATACGGGAAACTGGTTGACATCCCGCTTGGGCGATACACGATGACCGCCTATTACAACGGCGAGGCTGGCAAAATGCCATTGAAACTTAGAAAGCACTTTTCTGAGGATGCATATGAGAGCGAGATCACCATTGATCTTGAGCCTTCGACAATGTGGGGGAATAACATTGCTTTCATCAGCTATTCAGAATAGAAGAAAAAATCCCAAGTCGTGGAGACAGGATCGCCAGGACTTGGGATTGTAAAAGTTACGGAGTAAAGAGTAGTAGTGCAGACTTCCCGACCCTTTTATGGGACGGGAAGTTTTATTTTACACCAATACTGAAAAGCTTTTAAAAATAGCGCCAACCCTAACCGCGTCGAAAATACGCGCAGGTGTTCCGCCATGGTTCAGCACCGACTGTTCATGTGAAGTCACGCACATTTCGCAGCCGTTCAATGCAGAAACCACAAGGCTCAGCAGTTCAAAGAATTCTTTACCCAGAACCGGGTTTACCATAATGCTCATTTTAATTCCGGCAGGAGCATTGTCGTAAAATTCCTTGTGCATGAAGTGCCTGAAACGATAGAAAACGTTGTTGGCATTCATTAAAGAAACGCAGGCTGTAACTTCTGCAATCTCCTTCTCGTCTGCGCCTTCTGCTTTCGCCAATTCTTCAAGAGCTGTGATCAACGCTGCATTTTTCTCATTCACAGCCACTGAAAGCGCAATCAGCAATGCTTCTTTACGGTTCAATGTCTGAGATTTCAACACATTACCAACATTAATCTTCAAATCTTTAAGATAACGATGGTCCAATGCCGCCAGCTTGTTGATCAGCACGCTTTCGAATTCAGCTGGCAAATTCACTTCTTTATACAGGGAATCTTTCGTATTTCCTGTTGTTGCGAATGGATACATTTGGTTTTTGATTAAGCTAATGTTGCTTCTCCTTTAACCCAGTTGCAAGGGCAAAGTTCGTCTGTTTGCAAAGCATCCAGAACGCGGATTACTTCACCAACATTACGGCCAACAGAAAGGTCGTTTACACTCACCCAACGAATAATTCCTTGTGGATCAACGATGTAAGTTACACGGTAAGCGATTTTTTCGTTTGCTTCAAGAATGCCCAGTTCTTCTGCCAATGACTTGGAAGTATCAGCCAGCATCGGGAATTGCAGGTCGCGAAGATCATCGTGGTTTTTTCTCCAGGCCAGGTGAACAAATTCGCTGTCCGTAGAAGCACCGATCAGCATTGTATCGCGATCCGCGAAGTCTTCAACGTGTTTGCCAAACTCAGCAATTTCAGTAGGGCATACAAATGTGAAATCCTTTGGCCACCAGAACATTACCATCCACTTTTCAGCGTTTTTGTGATCCTCTGAGGTAATATCGTAGAATTCGTTTCCTTTCTCAAGAGAAACAACAGATGTTTTTTTAAATGCAGGGAAGGTAGATCCCACGGATAAAATCCTATTTGACATGATATGCGTTGATTATATAATTTGTACTTTTTAGTGTTACAAAACTACAACCGCCGCTCTCAGAAGGCAACTTTTCGCCTGGTACTATATCAGGAAAGAGTTGTTAGAATCAAATGAATTTGATTTTATTGATTAGAAACTAATATTTATCAATTTTGTCAATAATAGGATAGATTCAGCCAATATAATTTAACTAATAATTACTTAAATTATAAAACTCATTCAGGCATCAGGTTCAGTACCGTTTCCAGCGCCATCCCGCGCGAGCCTTTTATGAGCATGTATGTATTTTCTTGCGGGTTGTCCATAACCCAATTATGCAGGGAAAATTTGTCGGGAAAATAATAGGCTTTCGGCAGTGCAGGCAATGCATGCTGCATTAAGGAGCCGGCCAGAATCACAATGTCAAATTTGTGCTTCGCGATCTGTTCGCCCAGTGCCAAATGTTCTGCCGGAGCAGCCTCGCCAAGCTCAAACATGTCGCCCAGGATTAGCATTTTCCTTGGCGCATCAATCGTGGCAAAGTTGGCAACAGCAGCCGACATGGAGGATGGGTTGGCATTATAGGCGTCCATTATCACCGTGTTACTTCCTTTTTTTACAATTTGCGAACGGTTATTGTCGGGTTTATACGTTGCCACGGCTTCATTGGCATCGCTATCTTCCACACCAAAATATTTTCCAATGGCCAGCGCGGCGCACATATTGTCGAAGTTATACTCGCCCGTCAGCTGCGTAGAAACAGTTTTTCCATTGTTTTGATAAATTACAAAAGGACTTTCCTGCACCAAAACAGGATTAACCGCAGCATTCTCCGAGCAGTAAAACACAATTTCTCCAAAAGCCCGGCGCTTGCTCGCCATTTCCATGATTACGTCGTCCTTGGTGTTGACGAAAACGGCGCCCTTCTTTTTGGAAAGAAAATCGAAAAGCTCTCCTTTTCCTTTCATAATGCCCGCTATTCCGCCAAAACCTTCCAGGTGCGCCTTGCCAATGTTGGTGATCAGGCCGTGCGTGGGAATGGCAATGGTGCTTAACAAGGCAATTTCCTGCTGATGGTTTGCGCCCATTTCCACAACCGCCATCTCGTGTTTCTGCGGATCAATCGATAGGATGGTCAGCGGCACGCCAATGTGGTTGTTCAGGTTTCCCTTGGTTGCGTACGTGTTGTATTTCATGGATAACACCTTCGCAATCAGCTCTTTCGTTGTAGTTTTTCCGTTCGAGCCGGTTAATGCGATCACCGGGAAAGTGAATGTTTTCCGATGATGTCTTGCCAGGTCCTGTAATGCTTCCAGCACGTTTTCAACCAACAAAAATTGCTCGTTAATCACAACTTCCGGATCGTCCACCACGGCATAAGCGGCGCCTTTGCCCAATGCCTCGGCCGAATATTGATTGCCGTCGAAATTGTCACCTTTTAATGCGAAAAACAGACATCCCTCGCTGATTTTGCGGGTGTCGGTTGAGATCACAGCGCCGTTTTGGAAGTGGTTATAGAGCGTTTCGGTTGAAGTATACATGAAATCTGGAATCAATATAAAGTAATAAGCGCTTATTTCGTTAGGTTTAAAAGCCCGATCAGTAAGCCCTTTAACCTGCAAAACTAACAGATTATTCCTCAACGATGCGAACGAAATTTACCTCCTTTTTTCTCTTCCTTTTTTACATTATAACGCTTACGAATGCTTTTTCACAAAAGTCATGGTTTAAAATTGACACCCTGACCAGCGTAACATCCAAAGGCGTGAAACTGACCAATCCCTGGGCCGGTGGTCTTAATGCCTCGCAGTTTTTGAAAATGCATTTGAACAATGATGCAGACGAGGATCTGGTCGTCTATGATCGTACAAACAGCAAGATCACCACATTCCTGACCGCTGCCGACCCGCTGAACCCGGGCAAAAAGACATTCATTCATGCACCTTATTACGAATCGCTTTTTCCAAAAGCAGATAACTGGATGATCCTGGCCGATTATGACGGCGACGGTCATAAAGATCTGTTTACCAGCACTTCGCTGGGAATCAGCGTGTACAGACAGGTAAAAACCGCGCAATCCTGGACATTCAGGCAAATGCAGGAAGTGCTTTATACCAAAGGTTTTTCAGGAAATATCAATTTACAGGTTTCCGGAACGGACATTCCGGGCATTGTGGATGTGGACGACGACGGTGATCTTGACTTGTTGCTTTTTGATTTTTCGGGAAATTACATTGAGCTGCACCAGAATCTGAGCATGGAAAAATTTGGCAAGCCGGACAGTCTGGGTAATGCTCAAAATCCCGTTTTTCAGCGTAATGGTGATTGCTGGGGCAATTTCCATAAAGGCACAAATGAGGGCTTTGATTTTGGATTAGATTGTGGCGTCACTATCAAATCGGGTAACCGCGAAATGCATGCCGGAAATTCTATTCTGTTGCAGGACTTGAATGGGGATGGCAAAAAGGACCTTTTGGTAGGGCACGTCAGCAACACGCACGTCTCTTTCCTTACCAATGCAGCAAGCGGATTGATCGGAAATTTCACTGCTTATACCAACACATTTCCGGCCGTCAATCCTGTGCAATTGCATATTTTTCCGGCTGCGTATATGGAGGATGTAGATTTTGATGGAAAAAAAGACCTGCTTATTGCGCCCAATGTGGCTTCCAATGATGGTAATCTTACTGATTTCAAATCTTCCGGCTGGCTTTATCACAATGCCGGAACGGATAGCAAGCCGGATTTCAAGCTTTCGAAAAAGAATTTCCTGCAAGATCAAATGTTGGATGTCGGTGAAAATGCAGCGCCCTCGTTTTTTGATATCGATGGGGACGGCGATCTGGATTTGCTGGTCGGCACCGGCGGCGTTCCGGGTCAAAGCGGTTTTAAGGGCAGTTTCTGGCTTTTGAAAAACACCGGGAATAACACAACGCCTGCTTACGAAGTCGAGTCGGAAAATTATCTGAATCTGGCTTCGGTATTTGCAGTTTACAACATTAAGCCGCAATGGGCTGATTTCAATGGAGATGGGATGATAGACCTCGGTTTTGCAGCCACATCGACTACAACATTAAAACCCGAATACCGCTACATTCCTAACAAAGCGCCAGCTGGCGCGCCAGCGCAATTGAACCTGGCCGATGCCGTAACTATTGCCTTGCCGACCGAATCGCAAACGGGCGATTCGCCACATTTTTACGATGTGGACGGCGACGGCGACCTGGATTTGCTGGTAGGCAAGACGCAGGGAAATTTATATTATTATGCCAACACGGGAACCAGCAAGCAGTTCACTTTCAAGCTGGAAAGTGATGCTTTTGCGGGTGTTAGCATCAGTTTCGAAGGCCGCTCACCGCAACTGGCCGTAGCAGATTTCGACCTCGACGGCCGTGCAGACCTGATTACTGCGGATCATACCGGCAACATTCGCCTTTTTCACGGCGCTGAATGGGGTAAATGGACAGCGCGCGAAACATTGCTCGTTGAGCAAAACGGAAAAGTTGCCGCACCAGCATTCGGCACTTATCTGTCAGTGGCCATTGGGGACTATAATGGTGATAAAAAGCCCGATATCGCTATTGGCAGCAACGCAGGCGGGCTCCGGCTGTTAACCAACATTGTTCCTGTGACCATTACGGGCAACGAACCGGGCGCAGGGCCATTGGTGAACGTTTTTCCAAATCCGGCAGCCAACTATTTGAAGATTAAATCCTCAAAGCCCGCCACGTTTGACATTGTCAGTGTAAGCGGCAGGAAAGTCGTCCAGGATCAAAAGCTGAATGCAAATGTCGAACAGGAAATCGTCACGCAACACTGGTCTGCGGGGTTGTATTTGATTGAAATAAAATCGGGAAACAGCCGTGTAGTGAGGAAGGTGATGGTGGCAAATTAGCAAGTAGATAGCCGCAGGAAAGCTCTTACAAGATAAAATTCAATTTCATGCAAGCTCTTCTCGGCGTAATTTTCCATTTTATTGGCGGTTTTGCTTCCGGCAGTTTTTACATTCCATACAAACAAGTCAAAGGCTGGGCCTGGGAATCCTATTGGATCGTAGGCGGACTTTTTTCCTGGCTCATTGTTCCTCCGCTCGCCGCTTATCTGACCATTCCGGGCTTCACAGATATCATTGCCGCAACCGATGGAGGAATTTTACTAATCACCTACATTTTTGGTGTTTTGTGGGGAATAGGTGGGCTGACTTACGGGTTGGGCGTCCGCTATCTCGGTGTTTCGCTCGGAAGTTCCATCATTCTCGGGCTTTGCTCCGTTTTCGGTGCCTTAATCCCTTCCGTTTACTACCAATTTTCACCCAGACCGGGAAAAGATACGATTTCCGACTTGCTGACAAACAGCTGGGGGCAAATGGTCTTGCTGGGTTTGCTGGTGTGTGTGATTGGCATTGTCATTTGTGGCAAAGCAGGCGCGATGAAGGACAGCGACCTCAAAAAATCAGGATATGTAGCCGATGATAAAACGGAATTTAAAATCGGCCTAGGGCTTACCGTTTCCATCATTTCCGGCGTATTAAGCGCTTGTTTCGCATTCGGGATAGATGCAGGAAAAGTAATGGCTGAGGAAGCCAACGCAGCCTGGAAAGCGCTGAACCCGGATCAGGGCGAGTTTTTATTTCAAAACAATGTGACTTATGTCGTAATCCTTTTGGGCGGGCTTACCACCAATTTTATCTGGTGCATGCTGCTCAATGCGCGCAACAAAACATTCGGCAATTACACCGATTCCCGCACGCCATTGCTATCCAACTACATTTTCTCCGCCCTAGCCGGCACGACCTGGTTCCTGCAATTCTTCTTTTACGGCATGGGCGAAAGCAAGCTGGGCAACGGTCCAAGCTCGTGGATCCTGCACATGGCATTCATCATCCTGGTTGCCAATTCCTGGGGGTTAATCCTGAAAGAATGGAAAGGAATTAGCAAAAAGACGCTTACAATGATCATTTCGGGCATTTTGGTGATTGTGTTGTCTGTTTTGATAGTTGGATATGGTAATTATTTGAGGGAGTAGTTTCGACGGCATTTCAGTAAATGGCAGTAAAATTGACTTGCTTTTCTTTTTTATAATAAGAAATCTAAATCCTTGATAAATGAGAACAATTGCAAAACAGCTAAAATGGCTTTTCCTGATCCCGGTTTTAATGCTATCGGGCTATGCGTCGCAAGCGCAAACCAAAGCGAAACTCGGCAAGACTGTCTCATTTAAAAAACAGGTTTTAGTCAACAAATTCATTGCCGAAGGAGCAGCGATGGGGGATGTGAACAAGGACGGCAAGAAAGATATACTCGCCGGTGCATATTGGTTCGAAGCGCCCAGCTGGAAAGCGCACGAATTGGCCAAGCCGGATTCATTTATCGTCAATGGGGGTTATAGCAATTCTTTTCTGGATTTCGCCATGGACGTGAACCAGGACAGCTGGATCGATCTGATCAGAATTGACTGGCCGGGCAAGGCTGCCGTCTGGCATGAAAATCCGAAGGGCAAGCCCGGCCACTGGCCCACCCATGTGATCCATTCTTCGGTAGGAAACGAGTCGCCCATGCTGGTGGATATGGACGGAGACGGTCGTCTGGACTTGCTATGTAATGATCCGACGGCAAAGAAAGTGATCTGGCTGCGTTGTCCTGCTGAAAAAGGCAAAACAGAATGGGAAAAATTCACGATCAGCAATGATCCGAACATTGCCACACATATGTACACGCATGGCATCGGTTACGGGGACGTCAATGGCGATGGCCGTAAGGATGTTATAGTCAAAAACGGCTGGTGGGAAGGTCCCGCAGAAGGGCCGGCTAAGGTTGAAAAAGATGCAGACTGGAAATTTCATCCCGCTGATTTAGGAAAGGATTGCTCTCAAATGTACGTTATGGACCTCAACGGCGACGGCTTGAACGATGTTTTAAGTGCATCCGCGCATGATTATGGCATTTGGTGGCATGAGCAAGGCAAAGACGAACAAGGAAACGCCACATGGCGCCATCATACCATCGACAATACATTCTCTCAGACACACGGCCTCGCTTTGGCAGACATCAATGGCGATGGCAATATTGATTTTGTAACGGGAAAAAGATACTTCGCCCACCACGGAAACGATCCGGGTGAATTTGAGCCTGCTGTTATTTATTGGTTTGAATATAAACCGGGAAAAGTCCCAAGCTGGACCAGGCACGAAATTGACAATGACTCAGGTGCGGGTCTGCATGTCACCGTGGAAGATCTGAATAAGGATGGACTGCTGGACATTGTAACAGGAAACAAAAAGGGCGTCCGCATTTTTACTCAAAGCCAGTAACATGAAATTCGGTATCAACACCTATTTGTTCTCTTCGCCGTTCACGAATGAAAGCGTTTCCTTCTTTCCAAAGTTCAAGGAATGGGGTTTCGATTTCGTAGAAATCGCCGTTGAGGAGCCATCGAACATTGATGCCAAATATGTCAGAACGGTGCTGGATGACAATGAACTGGAATGCCGTTCCGTATGCGCAGCAACCGGCCCGGGGCGCGACCTGCGCGGCACCCGAAAAGAGCAGGTTACCTCATTGGAATATGTTCAAACATTGATTGACATTGCCCCGATCCTGGGAAGTCAGCTGGTTGCCGGGCCTGTTTATTCTTCTGTCGGCAGGGCGGATCTTGTTCCTGACGATAAAAAGGAAAAGCAATGGAAAACAGTTGTAAAAAATCTCAGAATCCTCGCTGATTATGCTGGTGAGCGAAATGTTAAGCTGGCGTTAGAGCCTTTGAACCGCTACGAAACCGATTTCATTAACACCTGCGAACAGGTGCTTAAATTAATCGCCGACGTAGGAAGCGACGCGCTAATGGTGCACCTCGATTCCTTCCACATGAACCTGGAAGAAAAGGATCCAGCCCTAGCCATAAAAATGGCCGGATCCAAACTAGCCCTTCTCCACGCATCCGGCAGCGACCGCGGCACCCCCGGCGGCGACCAGATCAACTGGGACCGAATCTTCGCCGCCCTGGACAACATCAACTACCAGGGCGACATTGTTATTGAATCTTTTACGCCGGATGTTAAAGTGATTGCCAAGGCCGCTTCGATATGGAGGCAGGTCGAGCCTTCGAAGGAGGCGATTGCTGTGGATGGGTTGCGGTTTTTGCGAGGGTTGGCGATATGACTTATTTTTGAGTTATTGTTTAAAGAGAAATCTCCCAGTAAAACAGCCTACGGTCATAACCAAAGTTTCCGACGTATAGTAGGAATCTGAGGTTATTTGAGCAAATATTTGATCATTCTGCTCCAACTGGATAGTAGTGGAAATGGAGCAATGTCCTTGTCCTTCTCCAGAATCATTGTCAAAGTCAATAAACGACGTTTGTCCATTACGAATCAAACCCAGTTGTAAACCTGTTGCGAAGGAACAGTCACTACATGTCCATCCTACAGAAACGTCGAATTGATAAATTCCATTTATCGGTACAATAAACGTGCTGTGAGGTGAGCCACTAATATCATTATAATTATTTCCTAAATCATAATTTTCATTGGCAAAGGGTATTTTAATGTTGTCATTAGGCAGTACGTTTTGATTGCCGTTTCCAAGTATCCCACTCGCCCGAAAAGCCACATCCCTTGAAACATTCTCCCAAGTAGCATTCCCAACCGCATCCGACATGAGCACCTTCCCATTTCCAGGCGACTGCCCGGGGCCTGCGATTTTCATTGGGCCGCTTACTTCCAGGGCTTTTCCAGTCTCGTCTGCAGCGGATGCTAAAACCCCCGTGCCCTCGGATGCTGAATGTCCAACAACACCTTTCCCGGATAATGTTGCACCCCTTACTCCGATTGCGTTTGCAGCAATCCCACTAATACCAACTGACGTGCCATTCCCGTCGTTATTATTAATCAGAAACAGCGGGCCATTATTTGTGCCAAGTTGCGAAAACGGGAGCGCCAAACTTGCGCCTCCACCGACCAGGCTCCAAACCGGACTGGCCGCCGTTCCGGAATTATAGTAAAATCCCACTTTG
The DNA here is from genome assembly GCF_021390415.1 of Dyadobacter sp. CY327. NCBI lineage: Bacteria > Pseudomonadati > Bacteroidota > Cytophagia > Cytophagales > Spirosomataceae > Dyadobacter > Dyadobacter sp. CY327. The sequence continues at coordinate 908,698 of NZ_JAJUXJ010000001.1, forward strand.
CCAAGTCCCGCATTCGTATTATACACCAATAGCGCTGTTGCAGGATTTGGAATGGTGGCATTGTCTGTTAGGGATTGGAGGGAAACTCTTGGGATTAGTAGTCCTTTGTCTGTTCCTACAATGTCCAGGGCTGAACTGGGATCGGGTTGTTGGGTGTTGATACCGACGTTTTGTGCGAAGATGCCTGGCCCGTATGAAAATAGGATCGCTGATAGTGCAAGTTTGCCAAAAGTCAGTTTTAGCTTTTGGTTGCTGAATGATGGTAGATGGAATGTGCTCATGTTATTGGCGGATGTGTGAAATTTATAAAAGCCCAAGATTCGCCAGAATAGACAAGCAGAGCAAAAGCGTTGAGCAGACGGTAGGCTTGGATGATTGATCGGAAAATAAAAAAGTCCCGGCATCGCTCCGGGACTTTGAAATGAAAACTGCATTGAGACAAAACCAATCAGGGATTGAATTTGAAAATCTTAGCCAGTCTCTATTGTTTAATAACCAGTCGCCCGTTGAAGAAGCTATGCTCTGCTGTTGTAAAGAGTTGAATGCCGCCCTCGGTGATGGGATTTTTAACTTCGACGTGCATCATGTCTCCTGCCAAAAGATTAACCTCGGTGGACAACTTGGATGAATTGTCCACTTCGCTATGCACAAAGTCACTGGCTATTACAACCTTTACTCCACCTCGTGTTCGGACCAAATGAGTCTCCGCGTAAAAGGAGGGGACATCTAGTGGCTTTTTCCAAGCAACGTTTAAATCAAAATGATATACACCATTAACTGGTGCAATGAAAGTGCTGTTAGGAGCGCTATTAGCGTTATTGTAATTTTGATTAAGGTCATAGACTTCATTTTCAAAAACGACTTTTGCGGTAGCCCCAAGTGCTATGTTTTGGTTTCCACCACCCAATACACCATTAGCCCTGAAAGCAACGTCTCCCGAAATAGTCTGCCAGGTTGCATTCCCATTATCATCAGAAGTAAGCACTTTGCCACTGCCGGGTGACTGCCCGGGACCGGCGATTGTAATTGGGCCACTTACCTCCAGTGCTTTTCCATTAACGTTTGCAGCGGAAGCGAAAACCCCTGTGCCTCCGGAGGCTGAATGTCCAACAACACCTTTGCCAGATAATGTAGCACCTCTTACTCCGATTGCGTTTGCGGCAATCCCACTAATACCAACTGACGTGCCATTCGCATCATTATTATTGATCAGAAACAATGGTCCATTATTTGTTCCGAGCTGCGAAAATGGAAGTGTCAAACTTCCTCCTCCGTTTATCAGACTCCAAGCAGGATTTGCAGGCGTTCCGGAATTATAATAAAACCCAACCTTTCCCAATCCTGCATTTGTATTATAGACCAGCAATGCGGTGGCGGGATTAGAGACTGTTGTATTGTCTGTCAACGATTGCAGCGAAACACGGGGAATAAGCAAGCCTTTGTCCGTTCCTGTAATGTCGAGCGCGGCACTTGCGTCGGGTTGGGTGGTGTTGATGCCGACACCTTGTGCGAATGAGCTTTGGCTGGCAAAAAAGAGTGCAGCTGAGATCGCGAGAGGAGTAATTAGTTTTCTCATCGTTTTTTTGAGTGAATAGTATGAAACATTTGAAAGTCCAATATTCACAAGAAAGAATAAGAACAATGAAACCGATGAGCCTGCGGTGCAGTAGGATGAGTGTACGGTCAAAAACAAGCAAAGCGCTGGATTTAAATCCCGCGCTTTGGCAAAAATAAATATAATGTCAGCAGCTAATTAATGTAGTTGCTAGGGTAAGCAGTAAACTCCTCGGAACAATGTGAAGCGCCTAGTTCCAGAATTTCAGTTGTTCTGGCGTGTGTTCTGAGCTGCCAGTTCAGCGTTCCTAGAAAGGGATTCTCCGAATGAGATGCTGCAAGCGAGCCGTCGGCAGTGGTTACCATTTTCGTTCCGAATTCCAGAACGCCGCCTACTTTCTTGTCTTTCATAATGACTTGTACACGCTGTCCGGCCATTTCAAGATCCCAGTCTTCCAGTTTCGTCTCGGGCAGGTAATCTTTCAATGCTTCCAACCTGTCTTGCGGCCCTGGCAATGACTATGGCTGGCAACAAAATTCGCTCTTCTCCACGCATCCGGCAGCGACCAAATCAATTGGGACTGCATCTTTCGCCGCATGGGAACAACATCAACTACCAGGGCGACATTGTTCAGAATCCTTCACCTCGTACGTAAAAATCATCGCCAAAGCGGCTTCAATATGGACGCAGGTCGGGCCTTCGAAGGAGGCGATTGGGGTTGATGGATAACAGTTTTTGCGCGGGGACGGCGATTAACTAAGTTCAGTACTTACTGTTGATAAAATTTTTATTCTAAATCAACAAAGTATAGTAACCGAAAATGGATCGCTTACTGTTTAAATAAGAGGCGCCCACTGAAATTGCTTGATTCATTGCCGATAAAAATTTGTACATTCTCAGAACCTGCGTTTTCTACCTCAACATGTACCAAATCTCCCTGGAGTAATTGCAAATCCACCAGAAGTCTTGGACGATCCACTGAACGTACTCTCAAAAGATTCAAATGACACATCAACGGGGTTTCCCGCTCTCGTTCTTATTAGTTTTGTATAAGTTTTGTATTCGGCTACACCATATGGATTCCAGGCCAGCTTTAAATCAAAATGATAAATTCCATCGAATGGTGCTATAAATGTGCTATGCGGTGATCCATTGACATCATTATAATTAGAATTCAAATCATACTCCTGATTCGCAAAGGCAATCTTGACTTTTGCACCAGGGGGAATGCTTTGGCTTCCATTTGGTGGGATTCCGGCGGCCTTGAAGGCTACTGTCTCTTGCCAACTAGCGTTCCCATTCCCATCAGAAGTAAGCACCTTGCCCTTTCCCGGAGACTGACCCGGTCCCGCAATCCGCATTGGTCCGCTTACTTCCAGCGCCTTGCCATCCGTATCAGCAACGGATGCAAAAACTCCCGTGCCTGTTGAGGCTGCATGGCCGACAACTCCTTTGCCTGATAATGTAGCTCCTCTCACTCCAATTGCGTTTGCGGCAATCCCACTAATACCAACTGATGTGCCATTCCCGTCGTTATTATTAATCAGAAACAGCGGACCATTATTTGTGCCAAGTTGTGAAAACGGGAGCGTCAAACTTGCGTCTCCACCAACTGCGCTCCATACCGGACTCGCCGCCGTTCCGGAATTATAGTAAAATCCTACTTTCCCCAATCCTGCATTCGTATTATACACCAATAGCGCTGTCGCCGGATTTGGGATTGTAACATTGTCCGTCAGGGATTGAAGGGAAACTCTTGGGATTAGTAGGCCTTTGTCTGTTCCTACAATATCCAGAGCGGAGCTGGGATCGGGTTGCTGGGTGTTGATGCCGACGTTCTGTGCGAAGATGCTGGGACCGCATGAAAGTAGCATTGCTGATAATGCAAGTTTGCCGAAAGTCAGTTTGAGCTTTTGGTTGCTAAATAGTTGTAAATCGAATGTTCTCATGTTATTGGCGGATATGTGAAATTTATAAAAGCCAATATTGTCAGGAGCAGCGAGGAATAGCGAAAGCGATGAGCCGGCGGTGAAGTAGGGTGATTAAACGGAAATGAAAAAGTCCCGACGCGATGCCGGGACTTTACATTAGTATAATATGAACCGAAATTTTAGGCAGTAAACTCCTCAGAATAATGTGAAGCGCCCAGTTCCAGGATTTCAGTTGTTCTGGCGCGTGTTTTGGCTGCCAGTTCGGCGTTTTTGGAAAGGGATTCTCCGAATGATGGGATGATCTTTTTAAATTCAGCCTGCCATTCGTCCGACTTGGCTTCTTTGAAACACTTCTGAATGAGTTCCAGCATGATCGAGACAGCCGTTGATGCACCCGGGGATGCTCCCAATAATGCTGCAAGCGAACCGTCGGCAGCGGTTACCATTTCCGTTCCGAATTCCAGGACACCGCCTACTTTCTTGTCTTTCTTAATGACTTGTACACGCTGTCCGGCCATTTCAAGATCCCAGTCTTCCAGTTTCGCCTCGGGCAGGTAATCTTTCAATGCTTCCAACCTGTCTTGCGGCGACTGTCTAACCTGATCAATCAAATATTTGGTCAACGGAATGTTATGGATCCCCGCGGCGAGCATAGGGCGGATGTTGTCAAGCTTAATGGACAATGGCAAATCCAGAAATGATCCGTTTTTCAGGAATTTGGTTGAAAAACCGGCATATGGGCCAAACAGGAGCGCTTTCTTGCCATCAATCATTCGTGTGTCCAAATGCGGAACCGACATAGGAGGAGAGCCCACAGACGCCTTTCCATAAACTTTGGCCTGATGCTTTTCAATGATTTCCTGATTGTTGCAAACCAGCCACTGGCCGCTCACAGGGAAACCGCCAAAGCCTTTTCCTTCCGGAATGTTGGATTTTTCAAGAAGCGGCAAAGAGCCGCCGCCTGCGCCAATGAAAACGAATTTTGTCTGGACTTTTGAAGTTTTTCTGGTTGCGCGGTCTTTCACTTCAATGACCCAGGAACCATCTTTTTTCTTATCAAAATCATCCACTTCATGATTCAGATAGAGCGCAACGCCCTCTTGCTTTTCCAGATATTCAAACATGAATTTGGTGAGCGTTCCAAAGTTGACGTCCGTGCCCAGATCCATTTTAGTTGCTGCCACTTTTATGTCAGGATCCCTTCCTTCCATGACCAGAGGAATCCACGAATTGATCTCGCTTTTGTCCTCCGTATATTCCATTCCGTGGAACAAGTGGTGTTTTGTGAGACCGTCGTAACGCTTTTTAAGATATTCTACATTATCATGGCCCCACACGAAGCTGAGGTGTGGAATGTTGTGAATAAATGCGTCAGGCGAATCAATAATGTCATTCTCAACCAGATAGGCCCAGAATTCCTTAGAGACTTCGAAGGATTCAGCGATCTTAATCGCTTTTTTGGTGTCTACCGTGCCATCTTCCAGCTGCGGTGTGTAATTGAGCTCGCAGAAGGCGGAGTGTCCCGTTCCTGCGTTATTCCATGGGTCAGAACTTTCGGCGGTAACCCGATCCAGTCTTTCAAAGATCGCAATGGTGATCGCTGGATTTAATTTTTTAAGTAAAACTCCAAGAGTTGCACTCATGATACCGGCCCCTATCAAAACGACGTCGGGGGCGATCGTCTTTGAAGATTTTTTGGTAATCATCGGAGAAAAAATGGTATGTTACAGGGCGGTAAAGCCCGGAATAGTACAAAAAATAATCTGCTACAATGTAATTAACACATCCTGCCCCGAAAATAGTTTAATTAAAAAAATAAAAGTTATGACGGGTTACAAGTTCTTGGATGAGGGCAATTAAAACTTTATTGATTGCAATCGTTTAAAACTCGACACAGTGTGCCTTGAACGTACACGAGATGCTATAATGATGGCCGTGTGGCTAAAACAACCGTTCCATTCAAAATACAACGTGGGAGAGTATCTCGCTGGCAAAGAGCATAATCAACCCAAACTTGTAACCGCCAATATTTGTCAACCTCAAAACTTGTCGTAAATTTATGTCGCATTGGTGTTACAAGTCGGTCGTAAGAGTGTTGTTATCAAGTCCTTGAAACGCATTTTGAGTCACTATTTGAACACAAATTGGTTGTAACAATTAATTCATCTAACAATTGGTATGAAAGCAAACTTTACTTTTTACACACTTCGCTTGTTGAATTTCTCCAAAATAGTCTTTTTCCTCTTTCTTACTATCGGTGGGGCCAATGCTCAGAAGTGGAGCGGGGTGAACGGGAATGAGTGGTTGGCAGGAAAGTATAGCCAGCCCTGGGTTAAAATTGGTGTCACTGCGAAAGGCATACACAAAATCAATGTGAGCGACTTGCCGGACGCTTTTAAAAATGCAAATAAGGACAAAATTCAGATGTGGTATCGCGGTCAGCAGATTGCGATCATCAAAGCAGATGCATCGGAGATTTTGTTTTACGGTGTTCCGAACGACGGGGCTTCCGATGCGCTTCTTTATCGATTCAGCACAACCAGAAAAAATCCCTATTACAGCATTTATTCTGACCAAAGTACTTACTTTTTGACAGTTAGCTCTGGTGATAACGGCCTTCGGGCGGCTGCACCGGCCGTGGCATCAAATCCTGGCGCTGTTGCATTAACAGCTCAGGTTCAGACAGATTTGAAACTATATCAGAATGAGCACACGCACTCAACGATACCTTTTTACAGACCAAGTGCACTGAACAGCTATTTTGAAGAAGGTAAGCAAACCACCGGGTCATCCATCATGGACGAGTTTGTGGGAACTGCGATTCAAACTTCTAATCCAAAGCCAGTAGCATATACCAACTCTTATGTGCCGGTTCCGTTCTCTTTTCAATTAAAATCGCCTGTTGGCGCTTTGGCCAAAAAAATTACGATCCATATCAAATCCAGGACCGGAACTACGATCGCAGGTATCTACGTCGGTAAAACGCCCGGCACTTTGAGATCTGTCGGGACATTGAACGTCAATGAGTTGAATGATTACGATTACACATTTAATCTCGAACCGACAGACTTTGATGCGAGCGGGAACGGAACATTGGGTTTCAAGTCTACCAAAATCGGAAGCGATGGCAGTGGTTTTTCGATCTCATATTTTACAGTTGAATACGAGCAAGCGATTAACATGCAAGGCTTAACCTCTTATGAGCTTACCTTCCCAGCCGTTGTAGCAGGATCCCAGTCAACACTTTCCATAGCAAATGCACCAGCAGGAACCAAAGTTTATAACATTTCGAATCCGAGTGCACCGCAGATCGTGTCGGGAACACCTTCGGCGCTGGTCATTAATCGTGACGATAAGGCCTTGAAATTGTTGGCGGCCAGTACTGTAACAACAGTTCCCACCTCAAAAATTTCAACGGTTAAGTTTACAAGCTTATCTCCCGCTGCCAATGATTACCTGATTATTTGCAGCAATTCTCTGAACACATCCGCAACCGATTATGCAAAGTATCGTAGCACAACGACGCCAGGCAGGAAGTTCAAACCTTTGGTCATTAACATTGACGACGTTTATAACCAATTCAATTATGGAGAGCCAAGCCCGGTTGCTATAAGAAGATTTGTTGATTTTATGGTCTCTGACGGACAATTGGACAAATATCTGTTGCTGATAGGCCGATCAATCACTTACTTCGAGCGTTCCATAAGAGAAATTCCTGACGAGGTGCCGACTGTTGGTTATCCGGGATCAGACCTTTTGCTTGTAGACGGCCTGGGCGGCGTGCAGGATGATGTTCCCGCTATTCCGGTAGGTAGAATATCGGCTACGGTAAATCAACAGGTTTATGATTATTTGGAAAAGGTTGTGACCTACGAAAGCCAACTGGATGTGGCTTGGCGGAAAAACGTGGTTCATATGAATGGCGGGAAGACTAACAATGAAATCACTCAGTTTTCTAATTATTTAAATGGTATTTCAAATGTAGTATCGTCTGCACCTTTTTCAGGAGCGGTTCTTCCCAGATTAAAGACGGTTGCTTCCAATAATGTTATCGAAATGACATTGGCCCCCGAGCTGAATGGTGAGGTTCCGGGTGTAGAAGGAGTGGGAATGATCACTTATTTCGGACACGGCGGTGTAGATAAAACAGATTACAATGCTGGCTATGTTTCAAATCCGAGCAAGGGCTACAAGGACACAAACAAGTTTCCAATCCTTTTCTACAATGGGTGTGGAGTAAATAACCTGTTCAGTGGGCGTAATGGCGAATTTGGCTCACTTCCTACGATTCTTGTCCGTCCTATGTCCCTGGACTGGCTGCTGGCGCCTAACAAAGGCGCGGTAATTGTTTTTGGAAATACCTGGGATGCCTATGCGTCTACATCCAACCAATATCTTGATAAACTTTACGAGCAGATATTTTCAACAGCAGACGGAACGAGACCAGCCATTGGAAATATTCTTAAAAATGTAGCGCTGCAGACGAAGCTAGAGAAAAACTATTCATATAATCCAGCTCAGAATGGGCGGACAATGTCTTATTACGATGCCGATCGCGCCAACGTGCATCAGGTGATCCTGCAAGGAGACCCATCATTACGCGTGCTAATCACTGAGGGCGCGCTGCCGGTTAACCTTATTTCTTTCAACGCGCATGCTGAGCAGGATCAGGTTAAGGTAACCTGGAAAACTGCATCAGAAAGTAATAACAGCCATTTCCTGGTGGAAAGAAGCTACAATGGGAAAAACTTCGAAAACATTGGAATGGTTGAGGGTAAAGGAACCACAGAAGCTGTGTCTGACTACACTTTCGATGACCTGAAACCTTTGAGCGGAACAAGTTATTACAGACTTAAACAAGTTGATGGTGATGTAACGATCAACGGTAAGTTGGTGAAAGGAAAAGTGACACAATCAAGATTGGTGTCTGTTTCAAGGGAAGTCAGCAAATTCCTGGTCATTTCTCCAAATCCTGTTTCAGATGTAGCCGAGATAGCATTGGATGCACCGGTAGCAATCAAAAGCTGGAACCTGATAGATGTGAAGGGAAGAGCAATCAAGTCCAACCAAACCGGCCTGAAAATCGATGTTTCGAATATTGCTTCGGGAGAATATATTGTTGAAATACTGACTGAGAACGGCGACTTGTATCACAAAAAAGTAGTTAAGAAATAATCAATTAAATTCGCGGCTAAGGAAGTGCTTATCAGGTACTTTCTTAGCCGTTTCGCTTATATCCATATGAGATTAGGGAAAATTTTTCTATACACATTCTTATTTGTAACATCCGGAATGTTACAAACCGTCCACGCTCAATGGGGTGCACCATATACTAACAATTGGATTGTGTATGGCAAGCCCTATGTAAAGATCGGGGTAACCCAAAAAGGGATTCACAAATTGCCGTTTTCACTTTTACCGACTAGTTTCCCGGTGGGCGACGCCGGAAAACTGCAACTATGGCATAGAGGAGAAGAGGTCGCAATCATCAGTACCGACAATAAAGAAATTGTCTTTTACGCGGTGCCTAATGACGGGGCAAGCGACTCCTTATTGTATCGCCCGATGAGTTCGCGGATCAATCCTTATTACAGCTTGTATTCCGATGAAAGCGCCTACTTTCTTACAGTTGGCGATAAGGCGGGAATCAGGGCTGAGCAGATTACCAGGAATGTTGACACCAATGTTCCGGTTACAACATTTCATACGGGCACCAATTTAAGCTTGTATAAAGATGAATACTCACTAGGAACTATTCCCTTTTACAGACCAGCCTTTTTTAACAGTTATTTTGAGATAGGAGCCAGCAAGACTGGAAAGTCTTCCATGGAAGGCAAAGCAACAGACTATACACTACAGCTAACAAATTACTATAAAGAAAGCGGCATCAAACCCAGATTAAAGCTGCTCTTGCATGGCCGGACACCCGGCAATAAGAATATTGAAATTCGGGTAGGGAAAACGGCTCAGTCACTGCGGCTTGTGCGTGCACTGAATAACAACGGCTTTACAGGATCAGAATTTTCCTTTGACCTGGAACCGGAAGATCTGACGGCTGATAATAAAATAATACTGAATTTAAAGGCAGTAGGCAGCAACTCAGCAGACGGTTATTCGCTGACTTACTATTTACTTTCTTATCCGCAGCTCACGGATATGAAGGACAAGAAGAGTTTTGAATTTTCTCTTGCGAAATCAGCTCAACCAATAAACAGGCTGAATATAGCGAATGCACCTGGCGGTGCTACTATTCTTGATATATCTAATGTTAACAAGCCAAAAGTAATCAACGGACAGCCTGGCAACTTAATGGTTCCGCATTCTTCTGCGCGGACGCTTAACCTGCTTGTGACGAGTGAGGCTAAAACTATTGAAAAGGCGAAGGTTACGGAAGTTAAATTCTCAGCTAAATATCCTACCAATCCAAACTATATTATCCTGACCAGTGAAAATTTACTGGATGGAGCCAATAAATATGCGGCATACCGTGCTTCGGCTGCGGGCGGTGGGTTTGTTCCTATCGTAGTGAGCATTAAGGATGTTTACAATCAGTTCAACTATGGCGAGCCAAGCCCGGTTGCAATTCGCAGATTTGTGGATTACATGGTATCGAGCGGCACCAGTGGGAAATATTTACATCTGATCGGAAGGAGTATTACGTTCAACGAAAGGATGATACGGGAACTTCCCAACGAGGTGCCTTCTGTGGGTTATCCTGGTTCAGATATACTTTTGGTAGAAGGCCTGGGCGGAGTACCGAAAGACGTGCCCGCTGTTTCCATAGGCCGGTTAAGCGCGGTGACGAATCAGAATGTTCTGGATTACCTGCAAAAGGTGAAAGACTACGAGCAAGGTGCAACCAGCGATTTTGGCTGGAAGAAGGATGTTTTGCATTTGAATGGTGGCAAAACAGTTGGGGAAATAACTCAATTGAAAAATCTGTTAGCGGCATTGGAGCCGAAAGTTGTGAATGGTGTGGTTGGTGGGAAAGTAATCCCATTTGTGAAGCAGCAGGCAATCGGCGAGGTTGAATATGTGAACATTACGCCTGAGGTTAATAACGGAGTTGGGCTAATAACCTATTTCGGACACGGGTCAACAACCGTAACCGACCTCAATATGGGTTACATTACAGATGCAAACCGCGGTTATAACAACAAGGGAATGTATCCGATGATGTATTTTAATGGATGTGGGGTTGGAAATATCTTCGCTGGACGATTTAATCCAAATCCAGCAGCTACGGACAGATACACCTTATCAATGGACTGGTTACTTGCTCCGAATGGTGGGGCCATTGCCGTCATTGCCAATTCTTTTGAAAGCTTCGTCGGACCTTCCTCGAAATATTTAAGTCAGTTGTACACATCCATGTTCACGGATTCAACCAGCTATAATCTTCCCATTGGTGACATTCAGCGGATTGTTGCCAGGAAAATTCTTGCGGAAGATTCAGGAATGTACAGCGTGGCTAATATACATCAGTCTATTTTACAAGGTGACCCTGCGTTAAAGCTGGTTTCTGTGGCAAGTTCCGACTATGCCATTAATGCGGATAATGGAATAAAGATATTTTCTGAAAGTCCGGACAAGACGATAGCCAGTTCTTCCAAATTAAAGGTCAACCTGCTCATTCGCAATCTGGGCCGATTTGTCAAGACTGAAAAAGTCCCTGTGGAGATTACCTACATTTATAAGGATTCACAAACCAAGTCTGCGCAAACTTTGCAAGGGTTTGCTTACAGCGACACATTGATCCTGGATGTACAGAATCAAAAGGAATTGCAAAGCATCGTTGTCAAAATTGATCCCCAGAATACATTAAAGGAATTGAACAAGCAGAACAACACGGCTGAACTGCTGGTTGATTGGGAAATTGCTAAAAATGAAAGTTATTACCCACTAACGAGTGGTAAAGACATTATCGCGCCGTTGCTGGATGTTACATTCAATGATCGGACGATCAAAAATGGTGAGCAGATCAGCCCTAAACCACAAGTAACACTGACTTTACAGGATGACCGGGTTTTGACAGCTGATACCGCCCGGATCAGTATTTTCTTAAAAACCTGTGAAGACAATAGCTGTGAATTTGAGCGGGTTAATTTTTCGGACAAGTGGAAGATGGATCTGAAAAATATTTCAGATCGCGTTATACAATTAAACTTAGACCCGGATCTGCTTGCCGAAGACGGAAATTACGAAATGCTCGTGATTTCAAGTGATGATGCTGGAAATAGCATTGCATCGCCTTTCACAATTCAGTTTTTAATAGGCGACAATAATGAAAATGTGAAGGTGATTGCAAGTCCTAATCCAGCCGTTGATTACATTCGGTTTGAAACACAATTGAATTCCAAGCAACCAGCAGCGAGTATTCATTGGAAAGTCTTTAACCTTGCGGGCAAGCTTATGGATGAAGGGGAACGCACAGCGCCGTTATCCGGTACAAACGAATGGTACTGGAGGCCAAATTACGTTTCCGATGGACTTTACATTTACCAGGTCATATTTAAATATCTTAACTCAGAGGAAGATAAGACTGTAACGGGGAAGGTTGTGATCATCAAATGAGGCACTAGCTATTGTATCCTTTGCTTTTTAGCCAATTTAGCCAGATAGACAGCGATATGGTGCGCGTAATGAGAGCGTATGTAGTGGTTTTTTGTGCGAACGGGATTTTGCTGTTTTGTGCAATTTTAACTTGCTCCTGAAACTTAGCTTTGTCTACATACATCCATACTTCCTGCGAATCATCAAGGTAATCTTGTGATTCACGGTACAGGTCCAGCGCCATTTTTTCTCCCTCACTCGAACTGACAGTGGCTTTACTGCCCCGGGTCCTGACCTTATCGATCAGGATTCCTTTCATTGATTCCCTGAAATGAGCACGGCCGATGCCATCTCCGAATTTGAGAATATTGGGGATGGCCATATTGAGCTCAAAAAGCTCTTTGTCCATGAAAGGCGCCCTGTTGCTTACGCCATAGTGGCAACTCAAAACGAAGTCTTGTTCTTGCGTCCTGATGACTTGTGGATGGAATACATCATTCAGCAATTCCTGAAAATTCGCTGGAAGATCGCCTCGCAGGGATTGCGGAAAGTTTGGTTCCACTGAACCAGGATCAGCGCGGAGATCGCTTCGGATAATAGAGCCCGGGCGCTTTGTATTCATGTCAGCCGTGCGAAGCAGCAGACTTTTCAGCGCCCTGCCGAAGAAGTAACTTAATGAAATATTTAAATGAGGGGACACTTCCCGATATAATTGCAGCAGTTTCGAAACCGAGCCGGACGAAGCAGAAAACCTTCTGTATAGGGCGTTCTGTAGAACCAGATGATACTTTTTGTCAAAATCATATTCATCCCAGGACGGATGCAAGCGCTGCCGTGAAAAATAATTGACTCTCTTTTTAAGTAGTTCCTGGAATAGTTCGTAATCTTTTTGATGGAATGACTGAATAACCAACTCTGATCCATCCCCAATGACCGAATCCCCTCCAAAGCCATTAAGCAGAACGTCGCAGCCTAAGCTTTGCGCCGTTTTAAGCGTTTTGTGATTCGTTGCCGGCGAAAGAAATCCATTCTCTGGCTGGCCATATAGCTCAGTAGCAAGTTGTAATGATGCTAAATTGTCATTGGCCGGATCGATAAAATGTTGCTTTGAACTGATATGATTTGCGACGGCCTCGGCATACTCCCGTTCGTCAGCCTCTTTGCTCGTTGAGGGAATGTGAAAAGTGTGAATTGCCTTATCCGGATATAGATATCTCAGCGCCGAGCTAACAGAGGAAGAATCCAGTCCGCCACTCAGGTGAGAACCTAAAATGGAGCAATCTTTCGAAGCATAGGAAACCGAACCCTTGAACAGTCGAGCCAGTTCTTCGTTATACTCCGTTGACGTAAGGTGCGCCCATTTACCGGGGTTGAGCTGTACATGTGGCCTCGTGCTCACATTTTGGCTGTTCACCGTTAATAAGTGACCAGGCAGTACACTTTTAATCTTGGCGAAAAATGTTGAAGATGCGTTGGATGTGTAATCATGACCGTTTAAAGAGATGTAAGCAGGGATTCTGCTTTGATCAACCACGAGATGTGGTTGAACGTCTTTTAACGCAATTAAGCGCGTAAGGCTGGTTGAAAATGCAAAAAACGTATCCGGGATGTGAATGTAGAACAGGGGGATTTTTCCAAATAGCTCCCTAAACAATGAAAAGCTTTTGGTGGATTCATCAAACCATGCTGCAATTGCAACCTGAGAGTCAGAAAGACTGCGGATGTTATCGTTGTAAGAGTTTGCAGAAGGTGCAGCTGAGTTTGTGACAAAATCCGACTTGACTTCATCCTGGTAACCCATAAAAAAGGAATAGTAACTATCAGTGCGAGACTTTAAGCCCTTTTCCGCAACAAACCAATTATCAAAAAAAAATCCATTATCATAAAAACGTCGACTTGATTCAACATTTTTATGATAATGGATAATTCCTTCTAGTAACACAGACTAAGAAATGGTAGAAGCCATGCCTTGACTAGCTCTCTCCCAAATCATCGCGGAAGGCTGGTTGTCCTGATCCATCGAATCCGCTTCCCAACTTACCCTTCGTCAGTTTACTTACACTTCCAAGCTTGTTAAGGCTAGGTTTAGCATAATTTTTTTTCGTCTGTGTAGAGTGCATATTAACTGTTTTCATAACTGTTTTGTTAGATTTTTTAATAGTCCGTTGTAAAGGTAAGTATTTTTGTCAATTTTCAAAAAGATAATAAAAAAAAGTATAAGCTGCTAATGTCTGTTGTAAATCTTACTTAACTGTACCAAACTGAGATACCATTTTAACTCTATGGTAACCTGACTCAATTTTTTTGATGTCACTTGCGAAGCATTCTTCAGTTTGACAATACTCATAGGCTATTTGATCATCAAAAATCAGGCCAACTCCAAGTGCATACTTTTTGATGCCTATATATTGATTGATTGCTGAGGAGTCCTCACGTTCGACAACCGTTATTGAATTGTCAAACGAAAGTTTAGAGACTGTTGCAGGCTTATTAAGGGATTCGTAATGGTATTTCTGCGGGTCTGCACTGTGATAAGTGTTTCCGTTCCACTCAGTTTGTCCGTTGAGAGGAAAAATCAAATTCATATCCGTTCTATTGTCAACAGTAGTTAGAACCTTATCCGGATATATTTTAACGCTGTATTCCTTCGATTTTTCCCAGGGTGCGGTTTCGGAAGTTCGCAATGATCTCGAAAAAATAAGCGTAGTAATCGATTCACTATCAACCGATTTTTTTATAACCTGGTCTTTTTCCTGCCATTTTTTAACTACCGGTTGATCTTTACCGGCAGAATAAATCTTTTCTTCGATATCTGAAATTACAAACTGGCCCAAGGACGTAGGCACATATTGATAGGGGTCAACGGAGGGGCGATCTGACTTTTCGCAGGAAGCGAGAAGTATAATCATGGGCACTATAACCCAGTTTAAATGTTTTTTCATAGAGTGTATTATAGTGTTGTGGCAAACATTTAAGCAATAGCTGGTAGTGAAATATATGCTAATACTTCACTACCAGCGTTATTCTACTGTTTTGTGAATATTTGAACTGGTGGAGTTTCTACCCTGCCAGTCTTTTTAGACGTTGCGGTAGAAGAGAACGTTAGTGTTTTTCCAGAAACGATTCCGACCCCTTTAATCATCAGGACATCACCTGGTACGATTTCTTCATCAGTTAAATTTAAAACTACGCTATTTGCCAAAGTGGTTGAAAGCGTGATGTTTTCTATGGGAGTAACAACAGTCTGCGATGTGTATTTCGGGTCTTTGGAGACAAATCTGTAAGTGGACACAACCTTTACAGCATTCTCAGACGCCTTCGAAATTTCCCAGTCGGAGCTATATTCGTATCCTTTCTCTTGTTTAACTTCGCCTTTCCAGGTTCCGACAAAATCCTTTGTCAGATCCGGATCAACATCGTCTTCTTTGCATCCTAAAAGCACAAATGAAAACAAGAAGATAAATAGCAACGCTTTCATTTTGCCTAAATGATTAGATAAGTTTGGTGTTAGCAAGGTGGTTTTCATATTGGAACTTAGTAGAATTGGTAAAAATGATTCCTTTGGTGTCTAAAAAAATTGTACCAACGCGGGACTCTATATCAGTACGTGATGTATTTAACGCAGCCCGACGTATATGCATTGCAATTTAGAGATTATTTTTCCTCTCTGCCAGCTTTCCTTTTAAAAAACCTTTTAACACTTCCAGGCCGATGTCGAAGCGGGTGTTGTTGTTGATGATCATATCCGCCTCCGAGCGCAGGGGCAATATAAATTTATCGTAAGTCGGCGCTACGTGGTGTTCCCAGCGGTAGAGCACATCGTCCAGGTCGTAACCGCGCTCGTTATTATCACGAATAATTCTGCGTTTTATTTTAACGTGCTCCTTTGCATCTACAAAAATTTTTAAATCGATCAATCTGGCTATTTCCGGGAAGTAGAAGACAAAAATACCTTCTACAATGATGATAGGCCGTGGTTCGAAGACCAAAATTTCGGGTTTGATCAATGGATTGTTGAATGTATACTCTTTTTGATGCACTTCCCGCCCTGCCCGCAGCACGGCAATGTGTTCGGCAAATAAATGGTGGTCAATGGTTTCAGGCAAATCAAAGTTTTCGACGCCGTTTTCGTCCCGGGGAATCTCGTGAATGGGGCGGTAATAATTGTCCTGGGAAATGCGGGTAATCTCTTCTTTCTCAAATGAATCGATCAGACTTTTCATAAAGAATGTCTTTCCCGAAGCACTTCCGCCGGTGATGCCTACAATATAGGGTGCAAATTCTGGGGTTGTCATAGTTAGGTTTATTGATTTACGAGGGCGTAAATCGCATTTCTGTTTTAATTATTAATCAATTACTGCCAATTTTCCGGCAAATGTTTCACTGCCATCTGGCGTTACTACCAGGACCATATAAATCCCTCCTCTGGCACGCTTGCCCGTATAATCATTCAAATTCCAGGTCGCAGTGCCGCCTTGTGATCTTGTTTCATAGATCAGGCGGCCGGAAAGTTCGGTGATTTTTACAATGGATTCATTTTTCAAACCTGTTACTCCAACAGTCCCGCCATAACCAGGATGTACCGGATTTGGGAAAATTTTAACATTCGAAAAATTTTCAGCTGAGGTTGTCGCATTGCTGCGGTAAGACACCATTCCATTCGGGGTATCAATAAACAAATTGCCCGTTTCTGAATCAAATTCTAAAGCACGGATTGAAGCTGATGACAAAGGACTGTCTGCTGATGTGAATTTTTGGACAAGCTCCGTGCCATCAGCATTAAAAAGATAAAGGCCATCTCGCGTCCCGATCCACTTCCGGTTACCCGGCTCAATGGCAAGGGCTGTACATTTCTCGTTGGCAAAAAGCTTCCTCTGACCGTATATTGGCAAAACCGCATCAACCCTGGCTGCATTCAGGATATTTTCCGATACAAAATACCCGACGCCCCTGTCGCTGGCAAACCAAATGTTTCCATCCAAATCCATGGCCAGACTATTAATGATAGAAGAGGGCAGGCTCCCATTGCCAACATTCGTTGAAAGTACACGTTGGTGGTTTTGCGCATTTTTTACCAAAATTCCTCCTCCCAGATAATCAGGAAGCCGTGTCCAGATCAAACCGTTCAGATCCGTAATGACAGAGTCTTTCTTATCAACAATGGTGGTGTCAGCCTGCAATGGTGTGAAAGATTCAAATGCTTGCCCCTCGTTGTGGAGCAGGCCGTTTTTCGAATCGGCCACCCAGATTTTCTCACTATTTGTATGGACAGATTCCTTAGGAGACTTAAATAAAGGGCTTGTAAAAGTGCTTACGCCGTTTTTTGGATCCAATAAAACGACCTTATCATCTAATGTGACCGTAAGTCCGCTTTCGGATGCAGATATAAAATAAGCCTGACTGCCTGATGATAAGACGGACTTCCAGTTCCCTTTTTCTTTTACATACAAACCCTTACCCGCACAACCTATATATAACTGCGAAGCATTTGACGCAACGGCCACCGTTTTTCCCGGCGTAGTAATGGTTTTCCAATTGGCAAAATACTGGCGGTTAACAGCGGGCGACATGGATGTGCCGATCATTCCTTGCGGTGTTATGGCGTAGAGCGAGTCCGAAGCAAATGCAATGTCACTGACTGAAACCTGCATTCCGTTTGGGCCTATGTAGCGGTAAGTTTCATCAACTTGTTGATTTTTGGTGTCCAAAACCACAATACCAAAGCTGGTGCAGAGGTAAGCCAGGTTTTCCCGGATAATGATGCGCTTGATGTCCTTGTTTTCTGGTAAATCGGGATTTTGAGAAAAAACAGGCCAGGGTTTAATTTGTTCTGCCTGAGCAGATTCATCCAGATACACCAGATCGACATGGCCATCCCGATAAGCTAAAAGCAAAAGATTCTGCTCTTCGTCGAAAGCCATGCTTGCGATTCCGGTGCTGGTCAGGCCATCCGATTTTGACCAGATTTTGATCTGTTTGTCAGCAGTATGAATGCTGAAAAGGCCATTATGCGAGGCGCAGAAAATATGATCATTAACCTGTACAATGTGCTTTGCGGAAAGATAGTTGAAATGCGTTTCCCACTGGCCCAACGCCACATTTTGCCCCCAACTCATCCGGGAAAGCGCGCCGCAAAGAAGCACAAATAAAACCAGCCGCTTCATGATCACATCCTTTTACGGCGATAAGCTGCCTTTTGCGTGTTAATTGGAAACCGTAACCAATGCCGATCCTTTTCCTGTTCCCGTGCCGCAGCTACTTTTCAGTGAGCTGATTGTGTATTCCGTCGTCGTCTTGGGAGAAACGGAAATCAGATATGGGTTCAGGAATGTGCCGTTGATGGCGGTTCCGTCCGATAATGTGAACGACCAGGGCGGTAATCCGTTTTTGAATTTCAATTGAATACGTGTGGTTCTTCCGGCGGTAATGGTGCCTTTGCCCGAAACTTCTGCAATTGCCTTGTCAGGCGCGACAATATCCAGCTCTTCAATGGCGCTTGACACGGCAGGCGATGAGGAAATGATCCTTATTTTCTGCGTCCTGATGGTATCGCCTTGCGCTGCACTGCTCAGTTTTACTTTCATGGTTGCAGCCGTGACGGTGGTTGGCAGACTCACAAACCGGCCCGATTTGTCCGTAATCTGGACACTGAATTTGTTGTTAGGATTGTAACGGCCTTCTGTTTTGTATGGTATTTCAATGGTAGAACCGGCGCAGACCATATTCTGAGGCAGCTTTTCCAATGTAATGCTGGCAGGAGGGCTCTTCACCGAAACTTTTGCAGATCCTGAAAATTTACCTACTCCGCACAAACCTCCCGCGGAAGTGATCTGATAATTTGTGTCAAAAACAGGTTTAACCTTCACTTTGTAAGGAGATTCCTGAATGTTATTCTCATACGTGCCGTCGGAAAGCAGCACAAACCAAGGGCCACCGCCGGTAAATTTTACTGTCAGTTCTCCTGTTTCATTTTCGCCCAGTCTGAGGGAATCCCGCTGCAAAGTGGCAACAGTAGGCGAAACAATGGTAATGTTGGTTGTCTGGCTTACCAGGTAGGGAGCAGAAGAAACAACGCGCAGTTTGTACTCGCCAGGCTTGTAATCGGTCGGAATCTGGGTGGTAATGTAACCCGTTGTGTCGGGGGTGGAAATGGTTTTGAAAGCACCCGTCCGTTCTGCGATCTGCACCACAAATTTGTTTCCATCCTTATATTTCCCTGTTGCATTGAAAGGAACCTGGAATGGAATGCCGCTGCAAAGCTTTGCAATTTTTTCCACTTCTTTCAATTCCAGTTTCGGCTCGGGATTGTTATTCACATTCACAATGGCTTCTCCTGAAACATTCCCACTTCCACACGCATTGGCAACGCCGGTTAGTCTGTAAGCTTTTACATCGTTTGGTTTTACGGTAAGATAATGTGGATTAGACATTGTCTGATATACAACTGTGCTGTCCGACATAAGAAACGACCATGGCGCAGCACCCGTAAAATTCACTTTAAGATTAACTTCCTGACCCGGCATAATGCGCACAGACTGAGTTCCGTCGATCACTTCCAGTCTCGCACTGGCCATTTGTAGCAGGCGGATTGGCACTTCCTGGCTCCTTACCACCGGGATAGAAGCTACAATTTGTATCCGGTAAACCTCGCCGCCTATTTTGTAAGATGGAATTACTGCCTTAACCGGACTTTTACTCACCGGCAGCGAGATAGGAACCGATTTGCCACTCGCGTCAATCAGATGTGCAATGAACGTGTTGCCTTCGTCATAAGGCCCTACCGTTTTAAACGGGATGTTAATGGTTGTTCCCGGACAAACGGACAGATAAGAAATATTGTCAATGATGATTTTGAAGGACCGTACGCTGTCTGCGGCCGGTTCTGTTTTAGCAAGCCTTTCTTCTGCTTCTTTTTCCGTGAGCGTGTCCGAAGAGATTTCAACATTGCTGCTATCCTGCGTGATAATGGTGTCTCGGACGGCGTCGCGAACTGCTGTTGCGTCCGCTGCGGGAGCAGTTACGGGCGCTGCCTGCGTTGCCCGTGGCGCGATGGCCGTGTCAGCTTTGGGCGTTACGGCTGGCCTGGTAGGGACAGGTGGCTTTTTCTTTGGCGCAAAAATTTGTCTTTTAGGTGTGCTGGTTCTTCGCTGGGCATTGGCCTGGTTTGAAAAAATCAACAACCCGCAAAAGATAATAAAGACGAATCTGAACATGTAAAAGTTGTTAGTATTTAACTTAATTCATTGCTACCAAAGTGCTTCCACGCAAAACAGGCACAACATCATAAAGGTCTTTTTGCAAGCAATAAGATATATCTTTCTGGATTCCCAAACGCTGCAACCTGCGCACGTGGGACGAATTGGAAACGCTGGCCAGCAAGTTGTTACGGCTCTGATCGTAAAGTCGTTGCGCCATCAATGTGCCATCTTCCAAAAGCATAAACTGGTCTTTCAGCGCGTCGGCAAGCGCACCTGCAAATAATGTATCTTCCAGATTGGGCCGTCCTTTCCAGCCTGCGCAAAGCACCAGTATGTCATAAGGCTCTGAACGCAAATGATTCGTCAATGCACCCAGGTTCAGGAACGATCCGATCATTACTTTCACTGCCGATGCCTTTGCCTTAGCGATTGATAACGTTCCGTTTGTGGTTGTCATTGCGATCTGCGAGCCGATCAGCCGCTCATTCATATAACTGAAAGGCGAATTGTCCAGATCAAAACCTTCTACTTTCCGTGCGTCGCGTTCCGCAGCTGCAATGAAACCCTTATCCTGTAACAATTTACATTCTTCAATACTGGCAACAGGCGTAATGCTCTTGACACCATAAGCGAGGCCGGTAACCATGCACGAAGTAGCCCTGAAAACGTCTGCTACAACTACAATTGAATTATCCAGTTTGTGTAAATGAAGCAGGTCGGGTGTAAGGCAAACATCAAGTTGTTTCATAAAATGCAATCGATACTATGGAGTAAATTGGGGGGAGATATTTAGTTTTTTACAAAAGGCAGTTTGACAACTTTGGCTTTCAACAACCTGTCGCGCACTTTTACGAAAATTTCTGTTTCAGGCTTGGCAAATGCCGCAGGGACGTAGCCCAGGCCAATCCCTTTTTGTAATGTTGGTGATTGTGTTCCCGAAGTCACTTCGCCCAATCTGGTGCCGGATTCATCGCAAAGCTCATAATGTCCGCGCGGGATTCCCCGGTCGATCATTTCGAAGCCCACCAATTTTTTCCGCAAACCTGCTTCTTTCTGCTCTTTCAATTCCTTTGCGTCGATAAAGTCTTTGGTGAATTTGGTAACCCAGCCTAAGCCAGCTTCCAGCGGTGAAGTGTTATCGTCAATGTCGTTTCCGTAAAGACAGAAGCCTTTTTCAAGTCGCAATGTATCACGGGCGCCTAGTCCCACAGGTTTTATTCCAAATTCCGCTCCGGCCGCAAATATGGCTTTCCACATGTTTACTGCGTCGGCGTTTTTAACATATATTTCAAATCCGCCTGCACCGGTGTAACCTGTTGCCGAGATGATCACATCCGGAATCCCAGCCATTTCACCGATTTTGAATGTATAATAATCCATTGCACTCAGATCTACCGCAGTAAGCTTTTGCAAAGTTGGCGTCGCATTCGGCCCCTGGACTGCAAACAGGCACAAGTCATCGGAAAGATTTTCCATCGTAACCCCTTCTGCATTGTGGCTTTGAATCCAGTTCCAGTCCTTTTCAATGTTGGATGCGTTCACAACCAGGAAATATTCGTCTTCTTTAATTCTGTAAACCAATAAATCGTCCACCACACCGCCTTTTCCATTAGGCAAATAACTGTACTGCACTTTTCCATCGAACAAAGCAGCAGCATCATTGGAAGTAACTTTTTGTATCAAATCCAAAGCCTTCGGCCCCTTAATGCTGAATTCGCCCATATGGGACACATCAAATACGCCGACATTATTTCTTACAGTGTGGTGTTCATCCAGATCCGAGGAATAACGCACAGGCATTTCAAAACCTGCAAATGGGACCATTTTGGCACCCAAATCAATATGGACCTGGTGTAAAGGGACAGTTTTCATGAATGGTAAATTGGTTCACAATAATTTACAAAAGTAGGTAAAGCCGATCAAAGCGACACAAAAAAGTCTTTTTTCAAATGCTGTTGCGCACTTTTGAAGTATATTGGGAAAAAATATGCTTAAATAATTAGAAGGGCAACTGCCCCGAAACGGAGACTATGAAGAGAAAATTTTTACTTTTTGCCCTCACATTGGTTGCAGCGAAAACGGTTGCTCAGACAGCGACTTTTGTAGGGGAGGTTATTGATGATAAGATCAGTATAGGTTATGGCGTCACGTCCGGCGACGTGGACGGAGACGACAAGCCGGACATTTTACTGGCAGATAAAAAGGAAATTGTTTGGTATAAAAATCCAGGAAAAAAGGCAGAAAAGTGGACGCGCTATGTTATTGCGAGAGACCTGACCGAGCAGGACAATGTATGCATTGCTGCGAGGGACATTGATGGCGATGGAAAGGTAGAAGTGGCCGTGGGTGCGCAGTGGAACCCTTCGGAAACAAAGAATTTGAAACAATCGGGAGCGGTTTACTATTTATCGGCCCCCAGTGACAGGACGCAGCTTTGGGAGCCAGTCCGCCTGCATCACGAAGTGACCATTCACCGCATGCAATGGTTGAAGAAAGCGGACGGCACATTCCAGCTTGCCGTGCTTCCCTTACACGGTGAAGGAAATTCGGGTGGCGAAGGTGCTGGCGTAAAACTTATTGCATTTGATGTTCCTCAAAATAAAACAGGAATCTGGGGATTTGATCTGGTAGAAACCGGCATGCACATGACCCACAATATGCACCCAATGGAAGTGCCCGGCAGAATGCTAGGCTTAGCTGTTGCTGGTAAAGAAGGTGTGCAAGTTTTTCTGGACGGAGCCGAAGGTTTGGCGGCATCAGGCACCTGGATGGTTCCGCAAACGGGAGTAGGAGAGGTTAGAACAGGAAGTCTGGGCAAAAACCAGCTTTTCACCGCCACCATCGAGCCCATGCATGGCAACACATTAGTCGTTTATTCCAAAGACAACAGAACAGTTTTAACAGACAAAATCAAAGAAGGCCACGCATTAGTCTGCGCCGATTTCTTCGGCCAGGGCCGCGACCAGGTCGTAATGGGCTGGCGCAACCCGAATGTTACCGGTGAAACAGGCGTAAGAATTTTCGTAGGATCAGATCCCGAAGGAAAAAAGTGGCAGGAATATGCGCTCGATGATAAAATCAAGATCGCTTGTGAAGACATTACGGCTGCGGATCTGGATGGCGATGGGGATCTGGATATCCTGGCGTCCGGAAGATCGACGCATAATGTTGTTGTGTATTGGAATCAGAAGAAGAAATGAAAAAAGGTCTGAGAGCTTGTCTCTCAGACCTTTTTAGTTGTTGGTGTTGACTTGCCTGTCAGCCTGAGCGGAGACGAAGGCGCGTTCACCAAGGAGTAGCGGGCCTTCGGCTCCGCTCAGGCTGACAGGCAAGTCAACATTATGGTTGACTAGTAACTTCCCTTAGTCCCGTCTCCCCATCAAAAGACTCACATAATAAAGCAACGTAGCAAGTGAACCAATCGCAGCAACCAGATAAGTCCTGGCAGCCCATTTCAGTGCATCGGCAGACATAACATATTCTCTCTCATTCACAATCCTGTTGTTCTTGATCCAGGCAAGTGCTCTGTTACTTGCGTCGTATTCAACAGGCAATGTGATAAAACTGAATATTGTTGTTGCAGCAAATAATGCTACACCGATTGCCAATGGAATTGGCGTTGTGTTTAACAAAACGATTCCGCCCAGGATGATCCATTGCATGTAAGACGAGGCAATGCTCAAGAAAGGCACCATTTGTGATCTGAACTGTAACCATTTATAGGCAGTAGCGTGTTGCACTGCGTGCCCGCATTCGTGGGAAGCGACAGCGGCAGCGGAGACACTTCTTCCGTGATAAACGTCGGGGCTCAGGTTAACGGTTTTATCCTGAGGGTTATAATGGTCAGTAAGGCGTCCTTCAACAGACAAAACCCTTACATCGTATATTCCGCTTTCGCGCAGCATGGTTTCAGCGATTTCTTTTCCGCTCATGCCATTACTCAGCCCTACTTGCGAGTATTCTTCAAATTTACTTTTGAGACGCCATTGCACATAAAGGCTAATAAGCATCACCAAAATACCAATTACATATGCACCAGCCATATTTGTGTTAGTTATATCCTTGTTTTATTTTCTCAATCAGTGCGGTAGTCGAGTAACCCTTTACAAGAGCGATCGTTTTTACCTCACCTCCTTTACCTAAAACAAAATCCGCGCCAGCAATAGTTTCAACGGTATAATCGTCTCCTTTGACCAAAATGTCAGGTTTTACAGCCTCAATCAACTGACTAGGCGTCGGTTCGTCGAACAAAATGACAGCATCTATGAAGGAAAGCGCTGCCATTAATCTTGCTCTAGCATACTCATTGACGACGGGTCTTAATGGTCCTTTGAGGCGGCTTACGGAGGCATCAGTGTTCAAGCCTAAAACAAGCCTGTCGCCCAATGCACGCGCTTTTTCGAGATAATCAATGTGTCCTAAGTGAACAATGTCGAAACAGCCATTGGTAAAAACCACTTTTTGCCCGGCGCGCTGCCAGTCTTCAATGGTTGGAATGGCTTCTTCGAGTCTTAAAATCTTGCTTTCGGTGAGGTTCATGGAATGAATCGGTGTAAGGATTTTTGTAATGTTAGTACGATGTCATACGCGCTTTTGATATAACCGGACTACAAAACAGCCATTAATTTTCAATCGGAACCTGATTGTTTTCGGAAACCGATTTTTTGTTTTGAACTAAAACGTATAGGAATGCCAGTGCGCCGATAATAAGCATAAAAATCATTTGCGCACCATGAATAAACGTAGCCAATGTAATGCCATCGTTTTGAGATAATCCATATAAAATCATCACATTACCAACCAGCAAATGATAAGCTCCTATTCCGCCTTGTGTGGGTGCGGTCATACCAATGGCGCCTACAACCAACAATGTCAAGCCAGCCAATGGTCCGAGGTTGGAAGTTTCAGGAATGCAGAAAAACAGCACATAGGACACGAAATAGTAGAACACCCAAATGCCGATTGTGCTCAGAATAAACAATCCCGGACTCTTTAATTTACGGATGCTCAAAAACCCATCAAGCATTCCTTTTGCGAACGTGACGATCTTCTGGATCAATGCATTCTGCTGCAAACGGTCCCTTAATGCAACATTTTTATAAACTGCAATGCCCGCCGCAACCACAACGACCATGCCCGTTACCAAAATCCCCGCCAGGATTCCAGTGCCTGTGCTGCCGCCTTCGCCGCCTGAGACTTTATTTTGGAAAAAATCAGTGAAAAATTTGCTGAGGCGATCAAATTCGAGAATAAAATTCAAGCCGATCATGATGAGCAGGATCAGCACGTCAAATATACGTTCCGCGACAACGGTTCCGAAGCTGAGGTTGACGGGAATGCGTTCCAGCCTGTATAACGTGCCGCAACGCGTTACTTCGCCCATTCTGGGCACAATGTAATTGGCAAAATAACCGGTTAATACGGAAATAGAACTATTGAAAAGCCCGGGCTTGTGACCCAGCGGTTCCATTAGCATGCCCCAGCGCCAGGCTCTCGTTACGTGTGCGCAAAGCAGTAAAAAGCAGGATAATGCTATCCATCGCCAGTCCGATTTGGCAAACCTGTCCAGCATTTCTGCGAAGTTGATGTCTTTAAAGACAAACCAGATCAGGCCGCCTGCCAGCGCAAGCGAAATGATGTAACGTAAAGCGCTTTTCATAGCTGTTTAAAGAATTTTGAGAACCCGCAAAGAAAAGAAGTTTGGCCTACACCACAAGATGATTATTATGATCCGGAAACACGACCATTGGCTTGAATGTCTTGGCCTCTTCCTGGCTCATGGAGCCGTATGCAATGATAATGATGATGTCGCCGATCTGAACCCTGCGTGCCGCGGCGCCATTCAGGCAGATCATTCCGGACCCTCTTTCGCCCTTGATAACGTACGTCACAAAGCGCTCTCCGTTATTATTATTGACAATGTGAACCTGTTCATTTTCAACCAATCCGGCAGCGTCGATAAGATCTTCGTCGATGGTGATGCTGCCTACGTAATTCAACTCCGCCTGAGTCACCTTAACCCGGTGAATCTTCGATTTCATGAGTGTTATTTGCATTACCAGGTAATGTAAGTCGGGAATTTATTAATGTCCTTATTCACCCCAAAGTTAAGGGAATAATATACAGCCTTCAAAACATCGGCGTTATGGTTACGGTTCCCGTTCACAAATGCGGACACTGCAAGTAATTATTATGACAAGTATGCTTTAAACAATATTATCCACTTTATCTTTTCACTATCAAATCAGATGCGTTCAGAAAATAAACCGAAGGATGTGAAGCGCCGGGAGTTTTTGCAAAAAACGACGGCAGCAGCGATTGGAAGCTTTTTTATTGTCCCACGGCACGTGCTGGGCAAAGGCTTCGTGGCACCAAGTGACAAATTGAACATTGCGGGAATAGGGGTTGGCGGAAAGGGTTTTTCGGATACAAATAATGCTTGGAATAAAGGTGCCGAAAATCTCGTAGCACTTTGTGACGTGGATTGGAACCAGGCCAAAAAGAATTTTGAGCTGCATCCGACTGCGAAAAAATACAAGGATTTCAGGAAGATGTTTGATGAAATGGAAAAGGACATCGACGCCGTAACCGTTTCCACAACCGACCATATGCACGCCATTATCGCGATGGCAGCCATGCAGCGCGGCAAGCACGTATATGTGCAAAAGCCATTGACGCACGACATTTATGAAGCGCGTATGCTTACAGAAGCAGCCCGGAAATATAAAGTGGTAACCCAAATGGGCAACCAGGGCGCTTCTAACCCTGCGCAAACACAGATGAAAGAATGGTTTTCCAAAGGTCTGATCGGTAATGTGCACGAAGCGCACGTTTGGACCAACCGTCCGGTGTGGCCGCAAGGAATCCCCGTTCCAACCGAAAAATTCCCTGTCCCTGCTGACATTGACTGGGAACTTTGGGTAGGATCGGCTGAATGGGTTGATTATAATCCGGCATGGCATCCATTCAAATGGAGAGGCTGGTGGAATTTCGGAACAGGCGCATTAGGCGACATGGGCTGCCACCTGATCGACCCTGCTTTCCGCACATTAGGACTAGGCTATCCAACCGAACTGGAATGTAGCGTAGGACAAGTTTTCATCAAAGACTGGACGCCCGAATACATTCCCGAAGGCTGCCCGCCATCATCGAGGGTTCAGCTTAAATTCCCTGCGAACAAGATCAACAAATCCGAAGTAACATTAACCTGGCACGACGGCGGCCTACGTCCTTTCCATCCGGACATTATCCCTGCCAACGATCCGCTAGGCGAGCCAGACAGCAGCAATGGTGTATTGTTGATAGGGCAAAAAGGCGTTATGACTTGCGGGACTTATGGTATTAACCCGAAAGTTTACCTGAACGACGGCACGAAGCTCGAATACAAGCAAGGTGATTTTGGAAACAAATACACACCAATGCCAGAATTCGGTCACCACGTCTCCTGGACCGACGCCTGCAAAGCCGGTTTCAACAGCAAGGAACACAAAGCATTAACCTCATCATTCGACTACGCCGGCCCATTGACCGAAACCGTAATCATGGGTAACCTCGGAATCCGCAGCTACAACCTCCGCACAGCGAAAGCAGACGGCAAAGGATTTGACTATCCAGGTCGCAAGAAATTGCTTTGGGATGGTAATAATATGAAGATTACCAACTTTGATGAGGCGAACCAGTTTGTGAAGAGGAAGTATAGAGGGGATTGGAAGTTGTCTTAAAGCGGGGAGGAGTTTTATGTCGGCTGGGCTGACCCGGTTAGCCTGAGCAGGCCTGCCTTGTTAGCTTGTGTCAACCACACCCTGTCAGCCTAAGCCAATCAAGCCCTGTCAGCCTGAGCGGAGACGAAGGCGCGCTACTTCCTTGGTAACGCGCCTTCGTCTCCGCTCAGGCTGACAGGGCTTGGTAGCTGCTGACAAGCCTTCTAAAACACAACATTATCAATCAGCCTCACAGGCCCTAAAAACGCAGCCACGCAAATAGCATTCGTTCCGGCAGCGCCGAGGCTGGGAATCGGCTGCAATGTCTTCACATCTGCCACTTCAAAGTAATCCAGCTTAAACTCCGGAATAGCATTAAATTCATCGCTAGCGGCGGAAACGGTTTCTGTAATGCCTTTCCCTGCCAGCAAACTTTGCTTTGCCTCTTCCAATATCCGATAAATATGCGGAGCAATGTTGCGTTCAGCGTCATTGAGCCTGCGGTTGCGGGACGACATGGCCAGGCCATCCGTTTCTCTAATAGTAGGGCAGACGATCAGTTCCAGGTTAAACGCAAGGTCCGAGACCAGCCTTTTGATGATAGAAACCTGCTGCAAATCCTTTTGACCAAAATAAGCGCGGTGCGGGCTTACAATGTGAAAGAGCTTGGAAACGACTATGCCGACACCATTAAAGTGACCCGGTCTTGAAGCCCCTTCCATCACACTTTCTAATGTGCCGAAGTTGATGATTAGGGATGATTTTTCAGGATACATTTCCTCCACGGATGGCGCGAAGACGGCTGTGCAGCCTGCTTGTTCCAGCATAGCACAATCTGCTTCTAACGTACGTGGATATTTCAGCAGATCTTCGGGGTTATTAAACTGGGTCGGATTGACGAAAATGCTGGCGACTGTGACGTCGTTATCTTTAATGGAAGCGTCAACGAGTGAAATGTGGCCTTCGTGCAATGCGCCCATGGTGGGAATTAGCCCAATGGTTTTTTGCTCTGAAAGTTGTTGATCGAGGAAACTGCGCAGGCCTTTGATTGAAGTAAATACTTCCATTGAAAAAGTGGAATCAGAGGGAGTAATCAAACCGCAGCGGATGCTTTTCTTTCATGTGAGCAACTATCCGTGGGCGATGAAAAAATTTGGAATGGGAATTCCCAAACTGAGCGCAATATGACATTTAGTTTGGAATATTTTTTGATTTTGCCATTTTTTTTGTATAATTTTGCAAAACTTTTTTTCACAAACTGCTGAAACATCTATGGAGAAACTACGAATTTTGTATGTAGCCAGTGAAATCAATCCTTTCCTCCAAACCACCGATGTTGCCGATTACGTAAGGAAACTTCCTCAGGCAATGCAGGAACGAGGTGCAGAAATCAGAATTCTTGTTCCCCGTTTTGGTCTTATCAATGAACGCAAAAACCGGCTTCATGAAGTAGTTCGACTGTCAGGAATAAATATTACCGTAGGAGATGAAGAAAAGCCTTTGATTATCAAAGTGGCTTCTATCCCTAATGCGAAGTTGCAAGTCTATTTTATTGACAATGATGATTATTTTCACCGCAAATCGGTGTTCTTTGATAAAGAGAATAACTTTTACGATGACAATGACGAGCGCGCGATCTTCTTCTGCAAAGGTGTATTGGAAACGGTAAAAAAATTGGGTTGGGCTCCTGACGTGGTGCATTGCAACGACTGGATGACTGCTTTGATTCCATTGTATCTGAAAACTACTTACCGCAACGATCCGATGTTTAAGGATACGAAAAGTGTGTTTACGGTGCATAACAACGCTTTTGACTATAAATTTGACGCAGATTTACATAACAAGGCGAAAGCAATGGATGTAAGCGATGAAGCTTTGGCTCATTTGCGCTCTAACGACTTTGAAGGATTTGTTAAAATTGGCTGTGCATATGCGGACGCGGTTTTGAAGGCGGACGATCATTGTAGCGAAAGTCTGAACCAGATTTTCAACAATGCGCCGAAACGTGTTGAGCTTGACGAACAGGATGAGAAGTTCTCGGAATCATATTACAATCTTTATACGGATCTGATGAACTGATCCCGGATATATCACTGAAAATGATGGCGGCCATAATGGTCGCCATTTTTTTTGTACTAATCGTAAAAATCACGGAATAGGATATTTACGATGTGTTCGAGCACTCTTATGAAATTGGATAATTTTTAGTAATTAATTATAATATAGCTTGTTAAGCATTCCTGATTGCTATTTATTTGCACCGTATCATTTAACATACACTCAATTTAAATTCTTAAAATATGTGTGGAATTGTAGCTTACGTAGGAAGCAGAGAAGCTTATCCCCTAATTCTCAAAGGTCTTAAAAGATTAGAATATCGGGGTTATGACAGCTCGGGAATTGCCTTGCTGGAAAATGACAAATTGGATATTTATAAGAAAAAAGGCAAGGTATCCGACCTCGAAAGTGAGCTTGCTTCCAAACATTTAACCGCCACAATCGGCATCGGGCACACGCGCTGGGCCACACACGGAGAGCCAAATGACGTAAATGCACACCCGCATTACTCCAATAACCGCCGGCTTTCCATCATTCACAACGGCATTATAGAGAATTATGCTTCGATCAAACAAAATCTGGTCACAAAAGGGCATAAGTTTCTAAGCGATACAGACACAGAAGTTCTTATTCATTTTATAGAAGACATTCAGCAGGAGACGGGCGGTTCGCTGGAATCTGCCGTGAAACACGCGCTGAAAGAAGTCGTAGGCGCTTATGCGATAGTGGTGATGTCGCTGGATCATCCGGGACAACTTATTGCTGCCAGAAAAGGGAGCCCGCTGGTAATTGGCATCGGGGAAGATGAATTTTTCTTCGCTTCCGACGCCACGCCGATCATCGAGTATACCAAAGATGTGGTTTACCTGGATGATTATGAAGTTGCTGTGATCAGTGACGGGCGGTTAAGCATTCAAAATCTGGATAACACGGAAACCATTCCTTATATCCAAAAGCTGGAAATGGAGTTGGAAACCATCGAAAAAGGTGGTTATGACCATTTCATGATCAAAGAAATTTTTGAACAACCGCGTTCCATCGCCGACAGTATGCGCGGAAGATTGCGTGCGGACGATGCACATTTGCAATTAGGCGGGCTGGCAAATTATCTGGATAAACTGGCCGAAGCCGACCGCATTGTGATCGTAGGCTGCGGCACTTCATGGCATGCAGGTCTCGTAGCGGAATATCTTTTCGAAGAATTGGCGAGAGTGAACGTAGAGGTCGAATATGCTTCCGAATTCCGTTACCGGAATCCGGTTATCAATGAAAAGGACATTGTTATCGCCATTTCACAATCCGGCGAGACTGCGGATACACTGGCTGCCATTGAGCTGGCTAAGTCAAAAGGTGCGACGATATTCGGTGTTTGCAATGTGGTGGGTTCTTCCATCGCCCGCGCAACGCATGCAGGCGCTTACACGCACGCTGGCCCTGAAATAGGGGTGGCGAGTACGAAAGCATTTACGGCTCAGGTGACAGTGCTGACTTTGATCGCTATTGCTACTGCGAAGCGCAAAGGCACGATATCCGAAGAAACTTACCGCCAACTGCTCATTGAGCTGGAAACGATTCCGGCGAAGGTGGAAAAGGTGTTCGAGAACGCTAATAAGATCAAGGAAATCGCATTTATATTCACCTATGCACGCAACTTTATTTATCTGGGAAGAGGTTTGAATTTCCCGGTGGCATTGGAAGGAGCTCTCAAATTGAAAGAGATTTCCTATATCCACGCCGAAGGTTACCCCGCCGCAGAAATGAAGCATGGGCCTATCGCGCTCATCGATGAAGATATGCCGGTGGTTTTCCTGGCAACGAAAGATGGTTCTTACGAGAAAATCGTTTCCAACATTCAGGAAGTGAAGGCACGGAAGGGAAGGGTGATTGCCATTGTTACTGAGGGCGATACGCTTATCCCGGGCATGGTGGATTTTGTGATTGAGGTTCCCAAAGTGCACGAATTACTTACGCCTCTGGTTTCTGTAATTCCGTTGCAGCTGCTTTCTTATTACATTGCCGTTATGCGCGGCAGGAATGTGGATCAGCCCCGGAATCTTGCGAAATCAGTGACAGTAGAGTAATATTTGGTTATAATCTTAAAAAGCGAAGTTGTCTCAATGGCAGTTTCGCTTTTTATTTTGCATAAACTTTTGCAGGAAATAATGTAATGTTGTTTTCGTTAAGTTTGCGCGTTTAGTTTTATAAAAGAGATCATTTCAATGTATAAAAAAATACTGCTTTTCTCTGTCATATGCATTATATCAGCCGCATGCAGTAAAAAAGAAGCCAGTTATGTCCCCAAACCCAAGGGTTTTAACAGGGTGGACCTGCCGCCGCATACTTATCAGAAACTGACTCAGGAGCATCCCTATACATTTGAATTTTCTAAATACGCAGAGGCTGTCCCCGATACATTTGCAACGGCAGGCAAGCATTGGATTTTCATCAATTATCCGCAGTTCAAGGCCAACATTCAAATCACTTACAAAGAGGTCGGGAATAATCCTGCACTGCTGAAAGCATATATTGACGATTCCTATAAGCTGGCCAGCAAGCACCAGATCCGCGCTTCGGCCATTCAGGAACAGCGGGTTTTAAGTAAGACCGGGAAAACGGCCATTTTGTTTAAAATCGAAGGCGACGTGCCCAGCCCTTACCAGTTTTATACTACGGACAGTACAAAACACTTCATGCGCGGCGCCATATACTTTCCGACTGCCACAAAAAACGATTCGCTGGCTCCTGTCATCGATTATTTGCAAAAGGACATGATCCAGCTTTTGAACACATTGAACTGGAGATAAAAATCTGAAAGGCTTTGTTGCTGAATGTGCAAGGCTGTATCTTTGAAGTTCGGACCTCAACAACTGAAACACTATGGCTAAAAAGCAACCCAAGAACCAGCTACTTCTCGATTTTTCGGTGCGTGGTAACCGGATCGTCCTGCATCTTGGTCAGGTGGAGAGCCAGCGGTTGGCTGACGCGCTTTTTGAGGGATTAGTGAATGGGGATTGGATGATCGAGCCTGCGGGCGCGGTTGCAGACATTTCTTATGCGCAGGACATTGTACATCAGATCGGCCATAAACTTCCATATCCTGAGGGAATTAAAATCGCCCAACTGCATAATGTTGATCCGAATTTCAAAGGATTTTCTGCAATATATCGTCAAAAAGGATGGGTGTTTGTCAATGCAGCTTCGGAGATAAATGAACGTAATTATCACATTCATTTGCTGACCGTGTCACTGGGTTTGCATACACTATATACGAATACAACCTCGCTGGCAGCACGTTCTGAGCGATTGATATTTGAGGCCTTGCTTCCTTTTGAAGAAGTAGAAAGCTTTTTCAGAAATGACATTTCAAAAATACCTGATTTCCTGGCTGCTGATATAGCCAATTTCTTCAAAGTCCCATTCCCGATGGTGCTGAAAAGAGCATTGACATTGAAAATCATTTCAGATGCGCAGTATCGCACGTTCATGACGGTTGTTCCCGTCGCCTCCTCCAAGCCGCGCGAACTTTTCGTTTCGCCGGATGGAAACATTGATGACCTGGAAGCACAGCTGTTTTCCCAGGGAATGGAAGATTAATCCTTATTTACATGCAGGTTACTCAGGTCGGGTAGGGGGCTTACCGAAGTCCATCCGCCATCTACGACGAGGCTTTGCCCTGTAATGTGCCCGGAATGCGGGGATAGCAGGAATAAAGCAGCATTAGCAATGTCTTCACAAATCGCCGGACGGCCCATAGGCGTGATCGCAGACCACATTTTTGGGTAAGTCGGATCTTCGGCCAGTGTCCTTTCGGTCAATGTTGCCCCGGGGGCCACTGTGTTAATGGTGATGCCGTGCGGGGATAATTCCAGCACAAGATTTTTTGCCAACATTTCCAATCCTGCCTTCGTCATCGCATATGCACCCAGAAACTGGTGCGCCTGATGGCCTACAACCGAAGACATCAGCAATATTCTGCCGCCCGCTTTTTGCGCACGCATTTGGCGGGCTGCGGCTTGTGTAAGTAAGAAAGATCCCATCAGATTCACTTCCAGGACCTTTCTTAAATTTTCTTCCGGATAAGTAAAAAAGTCGCCGAAGAGCGTAATGCCTGCATTTGCAACCACAATGGAAAGTTTTCCAAAGCATTTAACAGCCTCTTCCACCATTCCATCGATCACCTCAACTTTGGAAGCATCGCCTGCAAATGCAACACATTCGCCTTCCATACTCCGTATTTTACTCGCAGCTTCTTTGGCGAGGGCCTCGTCAAAGTCATTCAAAATCACGCAAGCTCCTTGTGACGCGAGTTGTTTTGCTATCTCAAACCCGATTCCCTGTCCCGCTCCCGTTACGATCGCTACTTGATTATCAAATAATTGGCTGCTCATTATACATGTTATGATTTGAAAGGGCTC
Source organism: Dyadobacter sp. CY327 (assembly GCF_021390415.1). NCBI lineage: Bacteria > Pseudomonadati > Bacteroidota > Cytophagia > Cytophagales > Spirosomataceae > Dyadobacter > Dyadobacter sp. CY327. Next base: position 943,108 of record NZ_JAJUXJ010000001.1, read on the forward strand.
TGCTCAGCCCCGACTTAATGCGAATCTCTTGATACTTTATCTCCCGATCCTCCAACCAGGAAATCGAGATCAGCACCTTCGTGCGCCTGCATGACGTGATTGATATGCAAATTCACATAACCCCGGTTATAGCCCATTTCCAGTGGTTTCCAGGATTTTGCGCGTTCTGCAAGCTCCTCGTCCGACACTTCCAGATTGAGTTTCCTGTTTTCAACGTCCAGCTCAATGTAGTCGCCGTCCCTGACCAATGCGAGCGTTCCGCCCACGGCCGCTTCGGGTGAAATGTGCAAAACAACCGTTCCAAATCCGGTCCCGCTCATGCGTCCATCCGAAATCCGCACCATATCGATCACCCCCTGAGCAAGCAGTTTTTTCGGTAACGACATATTTCCTACTTCCGGCATTCCAGGATAGCCTTTCGGGCCTACATTTTTAAGAACCAGAATACTGTTTTCATCCACATCCAGGTCCGGATCGTCGAGGCGTGCTTTATAATCGTCAATATCTTCAAATACGATTGCCCGTCCGCGGTGTTGCATCAGTTCCGGTTTCAATGATGCCGAGGGTTTGATCACCGCACCATTTACGCAAAGATTACCACGTACAACAGCCAATCCGGTAAGGTCTTTAACGGGCTCTGCCAGCGTAGCGATCACTTCCGGATCGAAGCATTCGGCCGTGGCACAGTTCTCCGCCATTGTTTTCCCGTTCGCTGTGATCACATTCTGATGCAGCAACCCGAGCATTTCTTTTATTACAACCGGTAAGCCGCCTGCATAGTAAAAGTCTTCCATAAAATAGCCGCCAGAAGGCTGCAAATTGAGCAATAGGGGCACTTTCGCGCAAAGCGCATTGAAGTCATCCAATGAAAGATCAACACCGATCCGACCTGCAATGGCAAGAAGGTGTATGACAAAATTCGTCGAGCCGCCAATGGCCGCATTAAGCATAATAGCGTTTTCAAAAGCTTCTTTCGTCAATATCTGGGACAGGCGCAGATCCTCGTGCACCATCTGCACAATCCTGCGGCCCGACAGATGAGCAAGCACTTTTCTGCGCGAATCCGCTGCCGGGATAGCCGCATTTTCGGGCAAGGTAAGGCCCAGCGACTCCACCATACAAGCCATTGTAGAAGCTGTTCCCATTACGGCACAATGTCCGTTGCTGCGGCACATGCAAGCTTCGGAGGTCGTAAACTCTTCCTGTGAAAGTTCACCTTTGCGGTACATTTCACTGAACCGCCAGATGTCACTCGTGCCAATGCTTTTGCCCCTGTAACGACCTGTGAGCATTGGCCCGCCTGAAACGACGATTGTGGGAATGTTCACGCTGGCAGCGCCCATGACCAGTGATGGCGTGGTTTTGTCACAGCCACAAAGCAGCACAACGCCGTCAACCGGATTGGCGCGGATCGATTCTTCCACATCCATGCTCGCCAGGTTGCGGTAGAGCATGGCCGTGGGTTTCATCAATGTTTCGCCCAGAGACATAACGGGAAATTCAACCGGGAAGCCCCCTGCTTCCCATACGCCCCGTTTTACCGATTCTGCCAGTTCCCGAAAATGACCATTACAAGGCGTTAATTCCGAAAATGTATTGCAAATTCCGATCACCGGTCGTCCGTCGAATTCATCTGCCGGGTAACCCTGATTTTTCATCCAGGCCCTGTATATAAATCCATCCTTACCGGACTTTCCGAACCATCCGCGGCTGCGCAATTTATTTTCCTCCATTATTTCGCCCATGTTTATATTCAAATAAGTAAAGGCCGTTGGCAGTAAAATATAATTCCATTAACCCTTTAAAATAAATATTGTATCTTCGTTTTACACGTGCCCAGGGATTTCCATGATTTTGTTACGAGGTTATAAATTGTTGCTATACTTGCTCTTACCATTGGTTTCGTTACCTTCAACCGCACAATTTCAGGCCGATAACTTCATTGAAAAATTACTGAAAAAGCATCCGGAAAGATTTGCCGAGCTCCTTAAAGATCCGGATAAATACCAGATCCAGATCCTTTACACAAAGATTGACAGAAACCGCAAAAACGAGCCGCATTTCACCACGCACCGCTACCAGGTTGACAATTCAAAATACTTTTATCCGGCAAGCACCGTCAAGCTTCCGGCTGTTGCGCTGGCTTTTGAAAAGCTGAATAAACTGGGCATTGATAAGGATACGCCCATGTTGACAGGAGCAGAGCGACCCGAGCAGATTGCTGTAAAATCAGATTCAACTTCTGAAAATAAGTTACCATCCGTTGCACATTATGCCAAGAAAATCCTCCTGGTAAGCGACAATGATGCATTTAACCGGCTGTACGAGTTTATTGGACAGGAAGAGTTCAACGATTCTCTGCATAAAAAGGGCTTCACCAATGTAAGGATCACGCACCGGCTGGATTCACCCATAGGCCCTGAAAACAACAGATATACCAATCCGATCCGGTTCGAAAAGGATGGCAAGGTGGTTTTTGAGCAGCCGGCGAAATATGCGGCAAAAGAATTGAAATCGCCGACGCCAATTCTGATAGGGAAGGGTTATATGAAGGACAATGTGCTGGTGAATGAGCCTTTTGACTTTTCAACAAAAAACTACTTTGCACTGGAAGATCAGCATCGGTTGTTGAAAACCCTATTCTTTCCGGAGCAAGTGCCCGCCAGCCAACGGTTTAATCTTACTCCCGATGATTACCGTTTTATGTATCAGTATATGTCCCAGTTCCCGGTTGAAACAAGCTTTCCGGAACATTATACGGACGATTACTACGACGGTTATGCGAAATTTCTGCTGTTTGGGGCGACTAAAACGCGGTTACCAAGGCATATCCGGCTTTTTAATAAGGTAGGTGATGCGTATGGCTTCCTGCTGGATAATGCCTATATCGCAGACTTTGAGAAGGGAATTGAATTTATGCTGACTGCTGTTATCTATTGCAACGAAGACCAGGTCTTCAATGACGATAAGTATGATTACGACACGGTTGGGTTTCCCTTTATGACCAATCTCGGCAAGACTATTTTTGAGTATGAGGTAAACCGGAAAAGGGCTAACAGGCCCGATCTGAGCCGGTTTGAAGTTGAATACGACAAATAAAAGCTAAGAAACTTTCCACTTCATTTTGGGAGCGATCTGGCAGATGTACAGATTGGTCAAATGTCCTACGATCAGCAATCCCGAGCCAATGTAACCTAGCCAGGTGAATACAGGATGCGCTGCTTCGAAAATCAACGATACTGAAAACAACGCCAATGCTCCCCATAAGATCGTTCTTACAGCAATTGATTTATGGTTTTTCGTTGCGTAAAAGACGGCAACGCCGTTAATTAGAATAAAAAGATAATCAAGGGAAACCAATCCGACGTGGTGGTGATGCGAAGACATCGTGGTGCCGAATGCCAGTGCAGGCATCAGCAGGCAATGCACGATGCACAACACAGAACCCAGGATTCCGATATAATCTGCTTTGCTATGTGAGTGTTCTGCTTTCATGCTATATACAATAATGTTGCAAAAATAAACCTATCTGGCATCACTTGCAACAGAGTTGCACAATTATTTTTGTGATCAGTAGGTTCTTCACTTTTTGCAATACCCAAATCCCTTTTGAAATTGTTACACTTAGAACTTAACTTTGACGGGAAAGGTTTTATAAAAAGTATTCCGGGTATTCCATACCCGGCATGGAATTCCTGGTATGGAATACCCAGTATGGAATAAACCGTAACAGGATTCCGAAAATCAATTATTGGAAACAATGGATCAGTTAAGAGAAACATTGAAAGGGCATCATCTGCGTACGACAACATGCCGTGAAGATGTGCTTTCGACATTTATAAGTAGGAAAAATGCGTTGTCCCATGGTGATCTGGAAGGGGCGCTTGGCGAAAACTATGATCGGGTGACCATTTACCGAACATTGAAAACCTTTCTTGAAAAAGGCATCATTCATAAGGTGCTGGACGATGAGGGATTGCGCTATGCATTATGCTCGCACAATTGCTCGGAGGAAAAACATCATCACGACCATATCCACTTTAAATGCAGTGAATGTGGAGAAACCAATTGTCTTGAGAATCTACACATTCCTGCCGTTCAGCTGCCAAAGGGTTATCACCCCGAAAATTTCAACTTGTTGATCCAGGGAGTTTGCCCGAAGTGCGGTTGATTTACTGCACTTTCAGGTTAAAATCAAGATTTACATCGTCGCTTCCAGGTCCTGGCGTTCCATTTTTAGTATCCGGCTGGTGACGCAGCTGAACCTTCAATTTCCCTAATCCTGCGGCAGTAGTCACCGCCTTTCCGATTAGTCCTATTGGGAAATTATTCTCATCCTTATCACCATAAGTATAAGTAAGCAATGCGGATGGTGAAGGCGTGTACACAAATAAATGCTCGTCCGACTCCTCAGCAACTTCCTCCGTAATGTTATCCGCAGGCGTTTTGCTTTCGTCCAGTAACTCAATGGTCACCGCATATGTTTTGTTGGGTTTCAATGCAACGGTGTCGAATTGAGTTGGTGCATTCCCGCCGTCCCCATCTGCATCTTTATACGAAAATGATTGAACATTGGTCGTTCCGTCTTCTGTAAATTTCAATGTCACGGAAGTGATCAATTCGTTTTCATCGTCGATCTGAACATCATCGCCGGCATCTTTGCATTGGGTAAAGGAAACGGTTGCAGCCAAAAGCAACATCCAGGAAAGTTTACGGTTCATTTTCATAGGTAAAGTATTTATGTAATTGAGTAAAAAAGCAATCTCACGCACCAAACTTCCATTTCAGGCGTAATGATGCATTGCGGCCCATGTCATCCGCGTAGTATCTGAACCGATTCAGATAGTCGCGGTAAGCCACATTGAAGAGATTTTGAACAGACAATCCGACTTCGAGCTGCTGTTTTTCTGAAATATTGAATGTCGTTCCCATTTGTACATTCCACAACGAATAGGCCTTGGGAGGCGCCAGAAAGTCACTAGCCGGCGGCACACGCTTTTGCTGTGCTACAAATAAATTTCCAATTGAAAAATAAGCTTTGTGCCATTTCGCATCTTCCGGCAGTTCATATTTGATCTGATTATCGATCCTGTTGGCAGGAATTAATACCAGATAATTGTCGTTCCGCCGGTCATAAACACGCAGATAGCTCAACTTGCTCGAAACGCTGGTGTATTTCATAAACTCCCAGGTCGCCGAAAGGTCTATGCCTTTAAAACTGGCGTCTGTTTGGGTGTATTTAAAATATGGAAAGGCGCCGCGAACTGTCAAAATGGGTTCGGCTTGTGGTTTCAGGTAAATAAAATCAGAGATAATGTTGTAGTAACCGCCGATCTCAGCTGTAAACTTCGGGCTGGCATATTTTACGCTGGCAATGCTATTAAGCGCCTTTTCTGCCTTTAATGTGGCATCGCCTTTCTCAAAAGCAGCTGCGCCATGATGCACGCCGTCGCTGAACAGTTCACTTACATTAGGCGCACGCCATGCAGTTCCAAAATTCAGTCTTGCCGAGAATTTTTCAGAGAAATTTCGGGTTGCTCCCAATGTTCCCGAGAAATTGGCAAATGTGAAATCCTGCGATACTTTTTCACGGTTCACGATCCGGAAAGACGTCAGCGAGCGATAATCGTAACGCGCGCCCGCTTCCAGTTCCCAGCCATTGGTCACATATCGCTCCATCCAGAAAAACCCAATGTTGAACTGATTGAAATTAGGGATCAGCGGCCTGCCATCCATCAGGTTAAACTGATATAATGTGCTGATTCCAAGCTGCCCGGCAAGTTTTCCGGCAATAGGCTTATGATCCCAGACTACATCATTGGTTAATGTGGTCAGTTTAAATGTTAGTTCGGGATGGTTCAGGGCTGCTATGGAGTCATTTCTGGGGCGGTGCAGATCAAATTCGTTCCTATCGTTCAATTGCCGCGCAATGGTCCATTGAAATCGGTTCCCATTTTGAAAATGATAATGTGTCTCCGCCTTCATGAGCTCGTGGCTCACATTCTGGTTAGGCCGGCCAATGTTGTAACTGAAACCCGATTTTACAAACGGCTCGCCGTTTTCAATCACATTCAGTAAATCCGTAACGCTGCCAATGTGGGAGCCGGAAAATATCCCGATTTTCGTATCAAAACGGCTGTAAAAGACATCAATTCCCAAGCCTTTGTTGCGGTAACCTGCTGCCAATGAGAAGTTTTTCTCGCTGATGCCCGTATTATCCAGGAAATAATCGGGCGTTCTGATGTTCCCGCCTCTTTTCATCGTTCCCTGCGCCCGCCATCCAAAGCCTTTGAAGCCCTTGATACTGCCTTGCAATGTTCCTGATAAAACGCCTTGACGGCCATTGATAAAACCAACTGCATTCACTTCACCGCTCAATGCTTTATCAAAAGGAAGCTCTTCCGGTTCCACGAGAATTACGCCGCCGATCGCATCTGAGCCGTAACGCACGCCCGCAGCGCCTTTTACAACCGATAACCGGGTCGCTATGAAAGGGTCAATTTCGGGTGCGTGCTCGGAACCCCATTGCTGGCCTTCCTGCCGCACACCATTGTTCATGATCAGGATCCTGTTGCTATGGAGGCCATGAATGACAGGTTTTGATATCGAAGAGCCCGTTTGCAGGGATGTAACGCCGGTCATTCCTTTCAAACTTTCTGCCAGATTTTGCCCGCGCGTTTTGTCAAGATCGGCTCCTGTAATGGTCGATAACGGTTGCGAGCTTGGCGCGTCGGTCCTGTGTGCCGTGATCTCAACATCCTTTAAATGCACTTCCTGTTCCAGCAAATTGAAGTTTTCTTCATGACCAGCAGTTAAATCCAGCTTTTCACGGAAAGGATTGTAACCAATGATCCTGCATTCCAATGTATAAGCGCCAGGGCAGAGATTCCGCAGCTCGTAACGCCCGTTTTCATCTGTAAAAACACCACTGTTTTGTCCAACTACCAAAACCGTCGCACCAACGATCGGCTGCCCGGTGTGCTGATCCTTCACCACTCCCTTTACAAAACAAGCGCAATCCGCGGTTTGGGCATGTGCAATGAAGGAGGTAAAAAAGAGAAGGAGACTAATGGCAATCCGTTTCATTGTCAGCACTTTATGCCTTAAAAGAGAAGTTTGCGTAACATTAAACTGTTACCATGTTGCAAAAATATGCGTTTTGCAACTGCGTTGCAAATAAAAGCTTTAACAATTTTGTGATTTTAACGGCGATTTAATAGCTGAAACGTAAATTTGCGTCACATTTTATGCCCTGTTGCTTTGTCTGATCTGCTTCTTGCCAAAATACTGCTTATGCCTCCCCTGATTGCGGGCGTTACACTTGCCGTCAGAAAATGGGGTGAAGGCTTAGGTGGCTGGATCGGCGGATTTCCATGGGTTGCCGGGCCTATTTCCTTTTTTATCGCGTTGGAACACGGCCCGTTATTCGCCGCTTCCACGATCACTTCTGCATTGCTGGGCTCGGTTGGGACCATATTGTTCGCATTGGTCTATTCCGTCCTCTCGTCCCGACTGTCATGGTTGCCCACCGTTCTGATCAGTTACGTGGTTTTCTTTATCGTGGCGATCTTATCATTGGGAAGCACCATATCATTGGTATCAGCCGTGATTTTGAATCTCGTTGTGTTAACGGCAGTTTTGTATTTTTTTCCTAAACCAAAAGGGAAAGGGGAGGTCAGGAAGCAGCCGGTTTACGACATTCCGTTGCGTATGCTCGTTGCGACGTTTTTCGTAGTGTTACTAACTCAGGCCGCGGATTATCTTGGGCCCACCTGGAGCGGGATCTTGACTCCTTTCCCGATCATGACCTCCACATTGGCCGTTTTTACACATTCGCAGCAAGGATCAGACGCGGCCGTGCGGATTCTTTACGGGTTGCTTTTGGCAGGTTATGGGTTTGTAGCATTCCTCGTGGGTGTGGCAATGCTGGTGCCGCAAATGTCCGTTGGCGCGGCCTATGGGATTTTGACCGTAGGCACAATGGTGATCAATGGGATCACAATCAAGCTGATCCGCTGAGGAACCGAACCAGCCCGAATGCTTATTCTAAACTCTTTCCAGTTTCACCGGATACGTTTTCTTGGCGTTCCACTGGCAAACATAAATATTCTCATCCTGGTCTACGCACACGTCGTGGCAATGCATGAAGATGGGTTTTTCCTGCAACATTAACTGCAATTCTCCCTTTTGGTAAACTGGTGCAGTTCCGCCGGGATTGGAAATAACCTTGTTGTTTTTGTCAATAATAGTCACAAAACCTGAGTTTGGTGTCTGGTTCAGATAACGCAATCTCGACCAGCAAACACCTGCAAAAAGGGTGTCGCCGTGAAATACGGGACGACAAACGAATGCGCCGGGCAGGAACAATGTGCTCAGGTATTTTCCGTCTAATGTAAATCTTTTGAAAGCATTGTGCGCGCGGGAGGTGATGAGCAATGTTGGATTCGCTTTGTCACGGTAATCGATCGCTATGCCGTGGGCTGTTGAAAACTGCGCGTCGCCGTCTCCCGATCCACCAAATTTATCAATGAATTCACCTTTCTGATTGTATCTTAAAATCCATTGCGAGCCGTAACCGTCTGCAACATAAATCGTTCCGTCGGGCCCGATGGCTGTTTCTGTGGGTTTGAATGGATCGGCTTCTTTATAGGCGCCAACTTTTGAAGGGTGTTCAATGGTCAGCAGGGTTTTTCCTTTTAAATCTGTTTTGAAGACCTTACCCAGGTTGGGATCGCTGATAAACAGGAACTCTTCACCGTTTGCATTCCATAACGTGAGGCCATGTCCGCCTGGAAATTCATGTCCCCAGGTTTCCAGCAATTTGCCCGATCTGTCGTAAATAAGAATGTTGTTTTTGACCTCATCCCCAACCATAATCAGCCTGCCTTTGCTGTCCTGCACCATTTCGTGGCAATTGTTAACCGGAAACTTTGCAGCATCCAGATTGCCCCAGCTTTGTTGCACCTTGTATTTATAGGATCCGTGGCCGATCACTTCCCCATCCACTTTTGGCTTGGCATGAAGAATATAGAACGGCTTGAATGTAATGGCAGCGGCAGTTAATGCTGTTAATTTGGCAAAATCACGGCGGGTATGTTGTTCAGGCATAACGATTGTTTTCTATGCAAAAGGCGAATGCAAGGAAATCTTACTATCTCACCTTTTTTACATAAAAATCAACTCGCAGAATAACGTTTGCCGTAACGGTTCAGCCAATCCATGAGGCGGTTTACGTCCTGCATCTTAAACAGTTCGCTTCCGGAGTTCATCGTAGCCGCGGTTCCGCAGGCAACGCCCATTCTCACCGCTTCGCGCACGGATTTCCCCTGGGATAATGTCCATATAATGCCCGCAAGCATGCTATCGCCCGCGCCGACTGTACTTTTGGGTTCCACGGGAGGAGCCGGGATATGTTCCACCTGATCTTCGGTAACGAGCATTGCACCCATTGCGCCCATTGAAACGACAACTATTTCACATTGACCGCGGATGATCAATGCCCTGGCGGCGTCGTCCACCTCGTCCAGTTCCAGTTTTTCAACGCCTACCAGCTCACTTAGCTCGTCAATGTTTGGTTTTAACAAATAAATGCCTGCTTCTGTCGCATAACGAAGGGCATCGCCAGATGTATCAGCGATAAATTTGGCGCCCTGCTGATTGGCAATCTTGGCAATTTGTCCGTAAAAGTCCGCCGGAACGCCGGGAGGCAGGCTTCCGCTGGCGATAATGTAGGATGGTTTTGGATCCAGTTCTTCCAATGTTTCCAGAATGGACCTCACTTCGGTAGGCATCATTTCCGTTCCCGGCATCCCGAAACGATATTGAAACCCCGTGCTCGTTTCCAGCACGTGGAAGTTTTCCCTGGTCCATTGCTTCGTTTCGATCACCATTGTTTCCACGCCTTCCGCTTTCACCAGTTTGTGCAAACGCTGGCCTGTTGGCCCGCCTATCGTAAAGATGGCGATGGGGTTTCCGCCCAACCTATGCACCGCTTTGGCCACATTGATACCGCCGCCACCCGCTTCAAAGTTCGGGGCGTCGCAGCGCAGTTTATTGTCAGGCACAATGCGTGAGACATTTGAGCTTTTATCAAGGGCTGGATTAATTGTAAGCGTTACAATGGGGCCGGTTGCCATATATTTCTATTGCGTAAGTTAAAAACCAACAAGTCCGAAAGAACTTATTAAACGAATTTACGCGAATAAAAGCAAAAAAGCGATCTGTGGTACAGCCTGCATAATTTCTTCACACAAGTATGACCAGATAACGCTTAGAATTGGCCATCCGTAATTTCCCAGCCGCCATCCACGGTGAAGATTTGCCCGGTCGTAAAGCGCGCATAATCAGACATAAAGTAAACCGAAGCACCATCCAGGTCGCCTGCGAAGCCGTAGCGGCCGCCATCGAGGGGTTGTTTGCTTTTGATATACCGGTCTGAGGCCTCCGAGCTGTTCTCGACGCCCTCAATGATGCCGGGCGTCAACACATTTACGCGGATATTTTTGGAGGCATAGGAGGCTGCGATGGATTTTGAAAAACCAATCACGGCTGATTTCGCTGTGGCATAAGCATGATTGGCAAAATGCTGTGAAGCCGGAGCATGCGCCAGCACTGAGCTCATATTAAGAATGCTGCCACCTTTGTTCATGCCCATAAATGTGCGGATAGCAGCCTGGTTTGAGAGCATGAGCGAAGTTAAATTAAGGTCCAGTGTCTTATTCCAGCCTTCGAGCGAGAGTTCGTGCAAAGGGCCGTCGCCGAATTTTTCACCGCTTCCGCCGGCAACGTGGTATAGTCCATCAAAACTACCGAATTCCCGGATACAAAGCTGAATGGCGTCCAATGCGGTTTGCGGATGTGTGGCGTCGCCTTGCTTGGCGCGGGCCGTGTTGCCCAGGTGCAGCTCGGCCACGAGACAGTTCTCCGGATTGCGGCCTACGACCACCACATTGGCACCATTTCTCACAAATGCCTTAGCAGCGGAAAAGCCCAGCCCTGTTGTTCCTCCAATAATTACAATAGACTTATTTGCTAACCAATTTTCCATTTCAAAATTTAATTTTAATGCAAAATAGGACTATTGCCATAAAAAGTAAAACGCTCTGAATTCCGATGAGGAAAGCAGAGCGTTTTCAATATTGCCAATCGCTTGTTTAAGCCACTGAGCGAAGTAATGACATGGAAGATTTCTCGAACTTGTCTTTTGCGTAATCCAGCGAAAGTGTGAATTCTTTAACATCTTTTTGGGAAGGCAGATCAAACATCGCGTCCGTCATGATCGACTCGCATATCGCGCGGAGACCACGTGCTCCCAGTTTGTAAGTCATGGCCTGGTCAACGATAAAGTCCAGCACTTCGTCTTCAACATGAAGTGTGATGCCCTCCATGGAGAACAATTTTGCATATTGTTTTACCAATGCATTTTTAGGCTCTGTTAAAATCCTGCGCAATGTTTCGCGGTCCAATGGATTCAAATGCGTCAAAACCGGCAGACGGCCGATCAATTCAGGAATCAGACCGAATGATTTAAGGTCCATAGCAGTCACATAACGCATCAGATTTCCTTTATCAAATATCTCGATAATGCGGTTATCTCCCGAAAAGCCGATCGGGCGCGTATTAATGCGTTTTCCAATGTGCCTTTCAATGCCGTCGAATGCGCCGCCGCAAATGAACAGGATGTTTTCCGTGTTCAAAGTGATCATTTTCTGGTCGGGGTGCTTGCGTCCGCCTTGTGGTGGAACATTCACAGATGAGCCTTCAAGTAATTTCAAAAGGGCCTGCTGAACGCCTTCGCCGCTGACATCCCGTGTAATAGAAGGATTATCCGATTTGCGCGCGATTTTATCAATTTCATCAATATAAACAATCCCACGCTCGGCAGCTTCCACATTGTAATCAGCCGCTTGCAGCAGCCTGGTTAAAATCGTTTCAACATCTTCACCAACATAACCCGCTTCTGTAACAACGGTTGCATCCGCCACGCAGAAAGGAACTTGGAGAATGCGTGCGATGGATTTGGCCAAATAGGTTTTGCCGGTTCCTGTTTCGCCTACCATTATAATGTTCGACTTTTCGATCACAACATCATCTTCGGAAGTCGGCTGGTTAAGGCGCTTGTAGTGATTATAAACGGCAACTGCCAATGAGCGTTTTGCTTCGTCCTGGCCAATCACATATTGTTCGAGGAAATGCTTAATTTCTTGCGGGGGAATGGGTTTCAGCTTGGGTAACTTGGTCTTTTTTTCCTTTTTATCTTCTTTGGATCCCAACTCCTCTGTTATTACCTGATGTCCCTGCGCGATGCAGTGATTACATATATGTGCATCGATTCCGGAAAGTAATAAATCTACTTCGTTTTTCTTACGTCCGCAGAACGAACAACTAACTTGTGCCATTGATTTCGCTGTATTTTAAATAATTGCAGGTTTGTCGCCAACTTGAACTTGCTGTATGATTACAAACCAGGAGCCACATTAACAAGAAGACTGAAATTAATGTTTCAAAAAATCTTACCGATGTTGACCTGTGTAGAGACAATATTACAAATTTCCGGTTTTTTGTCGGGGTTACCAAATCGGCCCCGGCCCTTATAATAAGAACCGCCCGGACAGGGAACCTATCCGGGCGGTTAAAATTAAAGCATTCAGACCTTATTTGTCTCTTGTCAACACTTCATCAATCAGACCGTAATCCTTTGCTTCCAAAGCTTTTAGCCACTTATCGCGATCGGAATCGATAGCGATTTGCTCAGGTGTCTGACCTGTGTGATTTGCCAGGATTTCGTACAACTCGTGACGCAGTTTTACAATTTCACGCGTGGTGATTTCAATGTCAACCGACGTTCCCTGCGCACCGCCTGATGGCTGGTGAATCATTACACGGGCATGTGGAAGTGCGGATCTTTTTCCTGCCGCGCCGCCTGCCAGAAGCACTGCACCCATAGAAGCTGCAAGGCTCGTACAAACCGTTGCCACATCCGGACGCACATATTGCATCGTGTCATAAATTCCCAAACCTGCGTACACAGAACCGCCCGGGCTGTTGATATACATTAAAATATCTTTTTTCGCATCAGCCGATTCAAGGAACAAAAGCTGGGCAACGATAATGTTGGCAATGTTGTCATCAACACCGGTTCCCATAAAAATAATGCGGTCGGCCATCAGGCGCGAGAAAACATCTACTTCACGGAAGTTCATCGGACGCTCTTCAATTACTGAACGCGTCATATTTTCAACTGTGTGGTTTACGTAGCCGTCAACTGTAAGACCATTCATTCCAAGGTGGTGAACGGCGTATTTTCTAAATTCATTTCCGTGGTTCATCGATCAATTTAAATTTTAATTGAAGTAATATTAAAGGGCAAATAAGTAAAAGAACAAAAAGCGCTATCTGTTAGTTTCTGTTAATAATCCCGCCTCTTTATTCTTTGGATTTCACAAAATTGATTATTTCATTGAATAATCCTCGTCTATTCAAGCGATAAATTATCGAAAATTGCGAGAGTCAGCGAAGAAGGTCTTTATTACATTGCATAACAAATGATAAATCGGCATGAAAAACACGGTGGCTATGAATGTTGCATCAAACTTGTCTGAAAAAATTCGCCTGATCCGGCTGCAAAAAGGGCTTTCTCAGGAAAATATGGCTGATATGCTTGGCCTTTCCACAACGGCATACGGCGATCTGGAACGTGGCCGGACTGAGCTTTCTGTTTCCAGAGTCGAAAACATTGCCAAACTGCTCGACGTTCCGCTCCCGGAATTACTGGGCTTCGACGGATTGACCATGTCGGAAACTGAATGGCTACGTCAGGAAAATACACGGTTACTCTCGGAAAACCGCCGAATGCAGAACGAACTTGACCAGTGGAAAATGAAATTCAAGCAATGGTTCGGCGACGGCATCATTCGGCGTAATGGAGAAGAACGCGAACGCATTGGTTTTAAATAAAAACACCGTTCATGCAAATGCAATGAACGGTGAAAAAAAAATATTATCAGAAGTGGTTACGCAGCTACTTCTTCGCCTTTTGCCAGTTTTTCAAATTCGCTTACTTCAATGGTCTGCTCGTCCGTAGAAACCTGGCTGCGGATGATCTCCATTACTTTGTTATCAAAAACCTGATTGAAAACCTGTGTGTAGTTGTCACGCTCTTTATCAGCAAGGTAACCCTGAGCCACGCGGTCTATGGTTTCTTTCATGTTGTCATCGTCTCCGTAGATTCCAAACTGTCCTTTTACCATGTTGCGGGTAAATTCAAGGATTTCAGGATACTCTACTTTAACGCTTTCTTTGTCAGCCACTTTATTTTTGATCAAGCTCAGTTTCAATGATTTTTTGAAATCTTCGAATTGCTCTTCGATCTGCTCGCGGGTGAATTTGCCTTCGTTCGTGCGTTCCAACCAGTCTTTCAAGAAGTCGCCCGGAAGTTCGATGGCAATGCTGTCCAGCAAAGCATTCTCGATATCGCGACGAAGCAATGCTTCTGTTTCGCGCTCGTAGTTTCCTTTGATGATTTCCAGAAGCTTTTCGTTGAACTGCTCTTCGTTTTCAACCTGGCCTGGTCCCAAAACTTTGTCAAAAAGATCCTGGTTCAGTTCCGATGCTGCTGAACGCGTTACATCTTCAACAACCAATGTATAGTCGCCGGAAAGCGTTGCTACATCTTCTTTTTTCTTGCCGGTAACGTGTGCAATCGCTGCTTCGTCGGCAAATGTATTTTGAATGTCGAAAACGACTTCGTCACCTTTTTTAACACCGATGAACTTCGCCAGTGCGTCTCCTTTCACTTGTTTGGTAGGGATCGCAGTGCGGGTTGTGAATTCAGAAGATTCTTGTTTCAGCTCTCCGAAGATCATATCACCTTCTTCGCTCACTTCCGGATGAATGTTTTCTGCAAAGCGCTCACGCAGGTTTTCGATTGTTTTAGACAATTCTGTATCGTCAACATTAATCGTGTAACGTTTTACTGCTGGAAGCTCGGAAAAGTTGATTTCGAAATCCGTAGCAACACCCAGGTCATAAATGAATTCCAGCTCGCTTGGGCTGTCCCAATTAACTTCGGCAGCTTTTTCGCGGTTGGGAACAGGGTCGCCAACAACCTGTAATTTATTTTCTCTGATATAGCTGCTTACGGCAGTGCTCAACAGGTTGTTCACCTCGTCAACCAGAATGCTTTTACCATACATGCGCTGAATCACATGGGATGGCACTTTGCCAGGACGAAAGCCTTTCAGGTTAACCTTTTTTGAGTAATCCTTGATCGTCTTATCAATTTTAGGCTGATAATCGTCTTTCGTCAACGTTACTTTAAGAGAGGCTAATGTCGGCGAATTTTGTTCTAATACAACTTCCATGTGTCGCTTATGCTATGGGTAAAACTTTTAGATTAAATAGAAAAGAAAAACAAAAATGCCCTCAAAACTAAGTCCTGAGGGCATTTGACGGGTTTACTTCGGAGCAGCTCATTTTTCTTATCGAGATAGGAATCCTGACGCCCCGTCATTCCCTTGTTAATCGTACGGGCGGAGGGAATCGAACCCCCACGCCTTGCGGCACTAGATCCTAAGTCTAGCACGTCTACCAGTTCCGCCACGCCCGCTCACTTATTTTCCCGTTTTCGACGCCTTTTGTCGAATTGGGAGTGCAAAGGTATTCTTATTTTTTAGATAGATGCAAACTTTTTTGAAAATTTTATCTTTGGGTAAAATTAAATTGAAAAATGTCGCCGGAATTTGTTATTTTGGTGAAGCATACCAATTAAAATATAGCAGTGGAGCAACTCGTTGAACCCCTCACCATTGATCTGGAACAGGAGCGGAAGGATATTCTCAAAAAATACCGGAGGTTATTACGAACAGCCAAGCCCTTCTTAAAGGATAATGATGCCAAACTAATCAAAAAAGCCTTTTACACTTCCGTGGACGCGCATAAGGACATGCGTCGCCGCTCGGGAGAACCCTATATTTACCACCCGCTTGCCGTTGCCCAGATCGTAGTTGAAGAGATCGGATTGGGTACGACGGGCATTGTGGCCGCCTTGCTGCACGATGTAGTGGAGGATACGGATATGCGTATCGAAGACATTGAGCGGCTTTTTGGCAAAAAAGTAGCAAAAATCATCGACGGACTGACCAAAATTTCGGGAAGGTTCGAGTACGGCAGCTCCCAACAAGCTGAAAACTTCCGGAAAATGCTGCTCACATTGTCTGACGATGTGCGCGTAATTCTCGTGAAACTTGCCGACAGGCTGCATAACATGCGGACGCTGGATAGCATGCCGCGCGACAAACAGCTGAAAATTGCTTCTGAAACCATTTTCATTTACGCACCGCTGGCGCACCGGCTTGGACTTTACAGCATTAAGTCGGAGCTGGAAGAGCTTTACCTGAAATATACCGAACCCCAGGAATACCGTGCTATTGCCCGGAAACTGAGAGAAACCAAAGGCATCCGTGATCGGTTTATCTCGAAGTTTATGGAGCCGATTGCGCAGGATCTGGAATCTGCGGGGTTAAATTTTATCCTGAAAGGCCGCCCCAAATCGATTTATTCGATTTGGAACAAAATGAAAAAGCAGAACAAGCCTTTTGAGGAAATCTATGACCTTTTTGCCATTCGCATTGTCCTGGAATCTTCGGCCGAGAATGACAGGGAGAAAGCGATCTGCTGGCAGGCGTATTCCATTGTTACCGACCATTATAAGCCCAACCCGGATCGTCTGAAAGACTTTTTGAGCACGCCGCGTGCCAATGGTTACCAGTCGCTCCACTCGACGGTGATGAGCAAAAGCGGACAGTGGGTGGAAGTGCAGATCCGGACTTCGCGGATGGACGAAATTGCGGAAAAAGGATATGCGGCGCACTGGAAATACAAGGGCAATGATACCAAAGTCCGCGGTAACATTGAGCAGTGGATCACCCAGGTGAGGGAGACATTGGAGAATGGTTTTGGGGATAAAACGGCCGCTATCGAATTTCTGGATGAGTTCAGGAGCAATTTATTCAATGAGGAAGTTTTTGTTTTTACACCAAAAGGAGAACTGAAAGTGCTGCAAAGCGGTGCCACGGCGCTGGATTTTGCATTTGATATACACTCGGAAGTAGGCGTGCATTGCATGGCGGCGAAAGTAGGAGGGATCCTCGTTCCGATTAGTTATGTGCTTAATAATGGGGATCAGATCGAGATTATTACATCCAGCAAACAGAAACCGAATGAGGACTGGCTGCGGATCGTAGTGACTTCGAAAGCGAGGGCCAGGATCAAGGATTTTCTGAAAGAAGACAACCGCCGTTATGAAACAGACGGGCGGCAAATGGTCGAGAAAAAGCTGAAAATCCTGGGAATGGAGCTTACGGCTGAGGTTGTGAATCAATTGAGAGCATTTTTTGAATGTAAAACGACAAGTGATTTCTTCTACCGGATCGGGAAAGGATACATTCATCTGGATGAATTAAAGCGGTTTAAAAGAGATAAGGAAGCAAAAGAGCGCAAAGCAACGGACAGCAATCCGGCGGCTCCTTCACCGGCAACAAATGCGGGCGACGGCAAAACGCTTACCAAATTTCTCAAACACATTCATGGCGACCGCGCAGACAGCGACACGCTCCTGATCGGCGACGACATGGATAAAATCGATTACAAACTTGCCATATGCTGCAATCCGATCGCCGGAGATGACGTTTTTGGTTTTGTAACGATTAATGAAGGCATCAAGATTCACAGGACGACCTGCCCGAATGCCGCGGAACTGATGTCCAAGCACGGAAACCGCATCATTAAGGCCAAGTGGGAATCGGGTAAGGATGAAGCGTTCCTGGCAGGTCTATATCTGTCCGGAACCGACCGCGTGGGCTTGGTTAACGACGTAACCAGGATCATTTCCAACGAGCTGCACATTAACATGAGAGGCCTGACCATTGACACAAAGGATGGCGTTTTTAATGGGGATATTAAGCTTTATGTGCAGGATACCAAGCATTTGGACATTCTGATCGGGAAGTTGGAGCAGGTGGAGGGTGTGTACAATGTGCAGCGTTTTGACACCAACCTGAACGGCAAATAGCCGCAAGGAACCATTCACATACTAAGGTGTTATAAAACTGGATGGTCAGAACTAAGACTGTGAAAGTGACTGTGATTTAAGTAAAAAAGCGTATTTTCGCGCAAGAATATCAGAGATATGCCACAAGCCAGCAAACCGAATTTTGAAGCCGCAAAGAAAATCTTAACGGCTTACCTGGAAAATAAAGGACTGCGCAAAACGCCTGAGCGTTTCGCGATCCTGGAAGAGATTTACACCAGGGAAGATCACTTCGATGTAGACGAGCTTTACATCAGCATGAAAAACAAGCGTTACCGGGTGAGCCGCGCGACTGTTTACAATACATTGGATGTTCTCGTGGATTGTGACCTGGTTACCAAGCATCAGTTCGGTAAAAATCTGGCGCAGTTTGAAAAATCCTATGGTAACAAGCAGCACGATCACCTGATCTGCACGGATTGCCATAAAGTGATGGAATTCTGCGATCCGCGCATTCAGTCGATCCAGAATATGGTGGGTGAAATGCTGAATTTCAGTGTCATGCACCACTCGCTTATTTTTTATGGGAATTGCACAAAAGAAAACTGCCAGAACCGGAACGAGGTTCGGGAAACTTCTGCTGTTTACGAAGACAGATAATAAAACATAGGGCCGGGCAGCATTCGTTTGCCTGGCCAACCTTACACCATATTAGTTTCAGTAATCATAAATTGAATGAAAGTTGACGTATTACTTGGTCTTCAATGGGGAGACGAGGGAAAAGGTAAGATTGTGGACGTTCTCGCGCCACGTTATCAGGTTGTTGCCCGTTTTCAGGGAGGACCTAATGCGGGTCATACATTGGAATTTGACGGCATTAAGCATGTTTTGCACCAGATTCCATCAGGCATTTTCCGCAGCGATATCCAGAACATTATCGGAAACGGAGTCGTTTTAGACCCTATCGTTTTCAAAAGAGAAATTGAAAATCTTGCCAAATACAATCTGGACCTGATCAGTAATCTTTTTGTTTCCAAAAAAGCATCGATTATTGTTCCTACCCACTCGCTGCTTGACGCTGCTTATGAGCGCTCGAAAGGTGATTCCAAGATCGGTTCAACATTAAGAGGAATTGGTCCTGCTTATCAGGATAAAGTGGCAAGATTGGGCCTTCGCGTAGGCGATGTGCTTTCTCCAAACTTTGCTGATAAATATAAAAGACTGGTTGACGCACATAAAACCATCCTTGATTTTTATGCATTCGATTACTCAGAAGTGCTTCCAAAGTCGGAAGAGAACTTCTTCGGTGCGATCGAATTCATGAAGCAATTCACGTTGGTTGATAGCGAATATGTTGTCAATGAAGCATTAGCAGCTTCGAAAACTGTCTTGGCAGAGGGCGCACAAGGTTCATTGCTGGATATCGATTTCGGTTCTTATCCCTTTGTAACAAGCTCTACTACAATGACGGCTGGTGCCTGCACAGGTTTGGGTATCGCGCCAAGCCAGATTGGAGAGGTTTTCGGGATTTTCAAAGCTTACTGTACACGCGTAGGAAGCGGCCCATTCCCAACAGAATTATTAGAAGAAACAGGTGAAAAAATGCGTCAGGAAGGCCGCGAATTCGGCGCCACAACCGGACGCCCACGCCGCTGCGGCTGGCTCGATTTGCCTGCATTGAAATACGCGATCATGATCAACGGCGTTACGCAGTTGATTATGATGAAAGTGGATGTGTTAACCATTTTTGACAACATCCGCGTCTGCACCAATTACCGCCTGCCAGACGGCACATTAACCGACCATTTGCCATACGACCTGTGTGACGAAACGGTTGAGCCGGTTTACAAAGATTTCAAAGGATGGCAGCAGTCATTAGACGGAATTCACGATTTCGATGCCATTCCAGAGGAGTTGCTGGCTTACGTGAAGTTTTTGGAAGAAGAGTTGAAGCTGCCGATTACCTTTATTTCGACCGGGCCGGATAGAGAGGCGTTGATTAGTAGGGAGGCTTCGGCGTTGTCGGTTTAGTAGGAGAGTTATATAGCTTGTCGGCCCGAACAGGGCTTCTGTCAGCCTGAGCGGACCGGGCCGCCGGGCGGTCGAAGGCGCGTTACTTGCCAGTAGCGTGCCTTCGACTCCGCTCAGGCTGACAGGGCTTTAAGGTTGAGGATGACAAGGCTTTAAGGTTGAGGATGACAAGGCTTTAAGGTTGAGGATGACAAGGCATTGTGCGTGGGCTAATACTCCCTGTGCTGCCAGGTCCTACGACTAACGCTACCCAAGCACTAAGCCAACAAATTCAATACATCCTCCCGGCTCAGCGACTTAATAAACCCTTCCTCATTCGAAATTAAATCATCCGCCAGCTGCTTCTTAGTTCGTTGAAGCGCTAGAATCTTCTCCTCAACCGAATTTTTCGTAATAAACTTGTAAGTAAAGACAGTGCGGTCCTGGCCGATGCGGTGGGCGCGGTCTACGGCTTGGGCTTCTATGGCGGGGTTCCACCAGGGGTCGAGGATGAAAACGTAATCTGCGGCTGTGAGATTGAGGCCTAAGCCTCCGGCTTTTAGTGAGATCAGGAATATTTTAATGTCGTTGTTGTTTTGGAAGAGTTCCACTTGCTCCTGGCGGTTTTTGGTTGAGCCGTCGAGGTAAGCGTAGGTGATCTCTTTTTCGTTCAAAAACTGGCGGAACAGATCGAGGTGCTTAATGTATTGGCTGAAAATCAATATTTTGTGATTTTCGCTGATAGCGGTTTGCATCTTGTAAAGCACATCTTCAAACTTGCCGGAGCCGTGTGAATATTCCGGATCAACCATTAATGGATGATTGGCCAGCTGCCGGAGTTTGGTCAGGCCCTGCAAAACAACGAGTTGTGATTTTGAAATGCCATCATTATCAATGCTTTGCAGGATCAGGTTGCGATAGTATGCTTTTGCTTCTTCGTAAGCTTTTTCCTGCTCATCGGACATATCGCAGTATTGAATGCTTTCAACCTTTTCTGGTAAATCGGTAGCAACCTGCGATTTTAACCTCCTTAATATGAATGGCTTAATGAGATTGTACAGCCTTTTTGTCTTCTCCTCATCCCCGCGCTTTTCAATTGGAACCTGAAATTCATCCCTGAAAAACGATTGGCTGCCCAGCAAACCCGGGTTCACGAATGACATTTGAGACCAGAGATCCAATGTATTATTCTCAATCGGCGTGCCCGTCAAAACCAGCCTGTTTGCTGCATTGAGCTTCTTAACCGCCTTAGTAATGATGGAAGCAGGGTTTTTAATGGCCTGGGACTCGTCCAGGATCACGTAATTGAAACGGTAAGACTGAATGAAGTCAATGTCCAGCCGGACAATTCCGTAGGATGTCAGGATCAAGTCGTAATGATTGAACTGGGCGGTGTCTTTTTCACGGTTTGTGCCGGTATATAGCAACACTTTCATGTCCGGCGTAAAGCGTTTTGCCTCTAACTGCCAGTTATAGAGCAGCGAAGTGGGCATAATGAGCATGGAAGGCTCTTTTACGCCTGTTTCCTTTTCGGCCTGAAGCAATGCCAGCGTTTGCACGGTTTTTCCCAAACCCATATCATCCGCAAGACATCCGCCGAAGCGATATTGTTTCAAAAACCTTAACCAGTCATAACCGGTCTTTTGGTAAGGACGCAATGTTCCTTCGAAATGTAATGGTGGCTCAACTGCCTCAATTTGATTGAAATCCCGCAGATTTTCAAGTTTCCGGCTGATCGTGGCTGTGGCAAGGTTCTCTTCTTTTAGCTCCTGGACCAATGCAAGATGGTGCATACGCAGCCGCAAAGGATCGTCATCGCCATCGTGCTCCGTAAAAGAGAAAAATTCTGAATATTTGGTAAACCACCATTCAGGGATCACCGCAATTTCACCGTTAGGAAGCAAAAATTCCTTCTTACGGTTGAGTATATAGCTTCTTAGCTGAATAAAAGGAATTTCAAACTCACCGAATTTTACTTTTGCATTGATATCAAACCAATCCCGGCCTTCCTGAATGGAAATATCAATGGAGGAATAGCCCAGAAAATAGCGCTTAGCGTCACTCGTATTCTGACGGACGGAAATGCCATTTTCAGCCAGTGTATTTGCATTGCTTTGCAGCCAGCCAAAAGCCTGTGACTTTGGCATCTGGATATTGCCATTTCGGATATTGAGGCCCCAGTCTTTCAGCAGGGCCACATGCTGGCTTTCTGCTTCTATGCTGCGTTTAACCTTATTAAAAACATAATCATTATCCTTCTTCTCCATATGCACGCTCGACGCATGCGCAAAACTGTCGTAGTGGAAGGAGAAATTGGCATATTGAAATGACAAATCGAATGCCACATCATTGTCCTCTTCTTCTTCCATCACATCCACATCCCCATCCTGGAAAATGACCGGAGCCTTTTTATTTGAGCTATATTCCGAGATTGTCAGGACGGTTTTAGGCGTTGATGAGACATTTCTGATCTCAAAACCTCTGGCCACCACATCATAGGACGCTATCAGTGGAGCCACAAACCTGCCATAATATTGTTCTTCCACCTGTCCGGGAATGGCAATGAATTTTTTGGCGAGGAATGGTTTGATCTTTTTGCCATCCACGTGACCTTCAAAATGCAGCAAATGTCCGTCCACAACGAGCCAGGCGGGTTCTTCGCAAATCAGGAAGGCATTTTTATATTGAAAATCAACCTTTTGATATTTGTGACGGATTGTAGGGAAATAATGTGTGTTATCCTCGTTTCGAATAAAGTGAAAGCGGATCGTAGCTTTTTCCGGCTCCCAGAAAACCGGTTTCCACAATGGGTTTCCATCGCTTCCCATGATAAAAATCTCTTTGCCGCTAAGCCTTTCGAGTATCTTGGCTTTACAATTTTCAAGATAAGCCGCAATGGTTTCCTGAGTCGCCTTATCGCCTTTTTGCGCGTCATAAACTTTCAGGAAAAAGTCTACGGCATTCAGTTTTTTGGGATTGAATTTTCGAAGAATAACATCTTGCTGAATGTCGTCGATCAACCCTACGAGTTCCACATCACGCTGGTCAATACCGGTACGGAACTCTTTGATATTCTTGGATGAAATGTTCTGGATCTGGAATGAAAAATCGCCCTGATTGTTCAGTTGGACCACAAAGGATTCAAAAATGTATCCCAAAAATTCATGATTGAGAATGGAATAAACAATTTTAAACGGCTCGGTGGGAGAAACTTTCATTCTGTTATGGTTGGGTAGGCGTGAAGTGCTGGTAAAGAGCCGCTAATTCGATTTAACAGGCTCTTAACAATTTGGAAAACTTCAAATATAAGCGAAAAGGGATCAATAAAAAAGACTTCCAGGCGGAAGTCTTTTTTAAAGTCATAGAACAAGTTCCTAGTTAATTATCAAATAATTTAAGGCAAAAATAGGAGGCTTCCGTAATGATTAAAGGACATAGAAATGCGATGGCTGCTGAACTGCTACCGGCATTTGTTTATCGCGCATCATTTGTTTCAGATCGCGCTCAATGTTCCTTGAAATAGTCAGCATTGGCGTATCTGTCGGCTTATTTTCAAACGGATCCTGTAAATGAATGGCCATTTTTTCAATCAGGAAAAAGCAGCCTGTAATGACGATCAGCACAGGCACCATCAGAAAACCAAAGAGTTCAACAAGTCCGAACGGGAGCAATAGTATAAAGAAGTGCAATGCCAGATGAATGTACAAACTATATGTAGATGGAAAAACGGTGTTTTTGATACGTTCACATTTTCCCATCGAATCTACTAGGCGCGTCAATGTTGCGTCCATTTCGATTTGCTGATACGGATTCACCCACCCTTGCTTCAATGCATTGTTATAATCACGAGCATGCAACTGGATAAGGCCAACGTGCTTATTATCATAATCTTGCAGGGATTCGCTCTCTTCCGGCGAAACATATTTTTCAATGTCTGGCATAGGATCTTCTTTCCGCAAGCCATGCGCTAATGCATAACACCAGGCTATTTGTCGTTTGATAATGCGGTTTTTAAAACCTTCTATCTGATCCGGATCGTAAGGATCGTCGATTAAAAACATGACCTGACGTGCTAATGTCCTCGAATCATTAACGATCGCACCCCAGATCTGGCGCGCTTCCCACCAGCGGTCGTAAGCCTGGTTGGACCGGAATGCGAGCAGCAGTGAGATGATTGTCCCGAGCACCGTTGGGACGGTCATTGGAATTGAAATGTCTGTAATGTTGAAGTTTTTGTAAATCACTTCAATTGCAAATCCATAAATGGCAACAAACAGTATTTCGTATTTGATCTTGCCAAAAATGTATCTGATGGGGATGTTTTTTTTCAGAAGCATATTTCCTGTGTGTTAGCTGGTTCCTCAATCTTGTCCACATTAATCAATTCTACACCTGCTTTTTTGATGATCGGCAATGCGTCTAGGCTGCTCTTCGATAGCTTTGGAATGCCATTGCTTTCCGAAAATGCAATGAAGTCCGCGTTATTGGCGTCCAGGAAATTCTTGAATGCGGCAAGCTTGTTGCCGTAAAAGAATTCTACTTTGATACTGTGCACCTTGTTGCTGTATACATCTTTAATAGCATGACATTCTTTCCAGAAATCCTCTGAAACGAAGTCGTATTCTTTCTTTCTATAAGTTGAAAAAAGAAGGTCCTGAATGTCGTCTGCAACGTGGAAAAGATGTGTAAAGACGATGGAGAACTTCTGTTGGGCATTTCGTGCCAGAATGTGTGCAACTTGCAGGCTGTCAGTAGTAAAGTCGGCCGGGATAATTACAGTCTTCATATTTTCTCGCTTGTTTTGTTGATTGATCCATTGAATTAAATTGATAATGCAATGTTACGGCGAGGTTGTTAGCACCACTTAAAAGCGGTGTTATAATACAATGTGAGACTTATTAGAAGGGGATTAGATTATTAAAATGACATTAGAAGGATGCTTTTGAGCAGGGCAAGTGAATTTTGAAGCTCGTTCCCGCACCAACCTGACTATCAACGGCAATGGTTCCATTATGCTTCTTGATAATGTTATTAGCCAAAGGAAGCCCGATCCCGAAGCCTTTGTAACGCTCCGTATTAGAGGCCCGGAAGAATGGAACATAGATCTGAGCAATCTCCCGATCAGGAATGCCGATCCCTATATCCTGAATCTCCACAATAGAATGGGTTCCATCAGAAGAAATGATAATGGTAACCGGTTTATTATCAGAATACTTGCAACTATTAAGAACAATGTTTGACAATGCTGCCGTGAGGAGGGTCTGATTCCCGTTAATTGTCAGCTTAGCTTCGTCTTCTGGTAAATGATTAAAATCGATATCCACCTGATTATCGGGAATAATTTTGTCCACCGCTTCTTTGACAGACAACACCAGCTCGTCCACCCGTATCGGCGACCATTGTTCCTTTGTTCCATCGAAACCGGTTTGCGCCAGCTTTAGCATGCTGTTGGCCAGATGTTCGAGCTTTCCCGCTTCCTTGTAAATAACTTCAAACGAGGTCTTCGCGGCAGGAGGGATTTCTTCAAGGGAAAGGCCCAGTTGCGCTTCGCCGCTGATCACGGTAAGGGGCGTTCTAAACTCGTGGGAGGCGTTACTGACAAAGTTGTTTTGTATTTCAAATGTAATTTCGAGGCGGTTCAGCATATCATTGAAAGTATGCGTGAGATCATCGATTTCGTCCTTACTGCCGGCAACTTCAAGGCGCTGGTGCAGGTTATGCGCACTAATCCCTTTTACATTGCGAATAATGCGTCGGATGGGATTGAAAATTTGTGTAGAAAACAGTTTTCCAAATGTGAAAACGAAGATCATGGAGATGAAAAAGCCTACGATCAGCAGTTTTTTAAGGTTTTCAATTTCTTCCAGACCGTAAAGATCCACCGCGGATGACAATATGATTATGGTTTTACCGGACTGGTTAATGTTCAATCCAACATAAGAAGTATCATTCTTGAAAAAGCGGGCAGGTTCTTTTCTAACAATATTATCGTAAAAAGCAGAAGGCATCGGCAGCCGTTCTTTCAGTTGTCTTGCCTTTTCAATCTCGCCGTTCTTGATAATATGGTGCTGCTCAAAAGGCAGGTCACCCAGGTGTCGTTCCTTAATGTCGTAGTAAATAGAAGTAGTCGATTTACTTTCCTGCAATGCTGCGTGCCCGACAATGTCTGCCCGTACTTCCAGCCGGTGATAGAAGCTGTTTGAAACGCTTTCCGACCCGAATGTGTAAATAAATACGCTCAGCGCCACGATAATGCCCGACGTGAGAATCGTGAAGAGAAGGGCAATTTTAGTTTGTATCTTCATAAGACTGTCGCATCACGTATCCCATGCCGAAAACGGTGTGTATCAGCTTATTTTTTTGATTTTTATCAACTTTTTTGCGGAGATAATTAATGTAAACATCCACGACATTGGTGCCGAGGTTAAAGTTAATGTCCCATACATTTTCCAGGATCTCCATTCGGTTGAGCACTTTGTTCCGGTTATGGATCAGAAATTCCAGCAGGCGGAATTCCGTGGCGGTTAGGTCAATGGTGTGGCCGTTTCTTTGCACAATCTTCGTCTCTGTATTCAGCACCAGATCTGCAATTTCAAGCTTCGTCCCGTTTTTCTCTTTTTCAACTTCCTTTCCTCGACGGGTGAGCGTGCGAATGCGGGCTTCAAGTTCTGCCAGTTTGAAGGGCTTGGTCATATAATCGTCTGCTCCGGCATCTAATCCCGATACGATATTCTCTGTTGTGCCCAGCGCTGTCAGCATGAGAATAGGCGTTGCATTGCCAGCGCTGCGGATTTTCCTGCATACTTCCATGCCATTGATGACGGGAAGCATCAGGTCCAGTATGATCATATCGAAGGTGTGGTTCGTAGCCATTTCCAGGCCCGATTTACCGTCCATAGCCACCGTTATTTCGTGCCCGGAAGCGGATAGGCTTCTTTGAATGAGGGAAATTACGCTGGGTTCGTCTTCGATAAGCAAAAGCTTCATGCAGGCAGATATTGAAAAATCGTCAGGAAGATAAATGTAGAAAAGTATTGCTTAAATAAAGCATGCCTGAAAAGAAAAAAGCCTCTGGTGAGGTTCCAGAGGCTTTGTACCGGGGACGGGAATCGAACCCGTACGAGCGTTTCGGCTCACAGGATTTTAAGTCCTGCGTGTCTACCAGTTCCACCACCCCGGCATCATCCATGCGATTAGGATGGCATATAGAGAAAAAAAGCACCGTTTCCGGTGCTTTAACCTCTGAGCGAAAGACGGGGTTCGAACCCGCGACCTCGACCTTGGCAAGGTCGCGCTCTACCAGCTGAGCTACTTTCGCATAACCGTTTTTGATTATGGTGGTGCAAATGTAGGCACAGGGAGTATGTGACGCAAGTTTTTGTAAAAAATATTTAGAAAAAAAAACGCAACATTTTATTAACAAATTGTTACTCAATTGATACTGGACGCATTTTTTTTCAAAAAAATATTAAAATGAATGTGCGTTGCCGGTGCAATGTGCAGTTTCTGCTTCTTGCTTGGGCTGGCCTCGCCTCGCATAATTTTAATGCCGTCCGTCCTATTTAATTTTAGCACTTTATATTTTAATTACCTTTGCCTCCTTTGACAGGATTGCATAGATTGATGTTTTATTGCATGATCCTGTCTGTGGCTGATTTTAAATAGTAAATATATTTATTCATGTTTTCCAACGAAGTTCTGTTTTTTGGCGGGTTTATATTGGTGATCAGCGTCATGCTGCTTTTAGACCTTGGCGTATTTAATAAAAAAGACCATGTTGTAAAATTCGGCGAAGCCGCTGCATGGACTGTTGCCTGGATCTTTCTTGCACTCGTTTTTTACGTTATCATCAACACGCATGGCGATCTGGTGCATGGCATGGAGAACTACGCTGATCTGGCAGCAGTCAAAGACAAGTATGCACCGCATTTGAAGCTCATTCCCGGAGATTTTGAGGGAAGCCTTGAAATTTACCGGAAGAATATGTCCCTGGAATTTATCACGGGCTATCTGCTTGAATATGCGCTCTCTGTTGACAATATTTTCGTTATTATCCTGATATTTTCTTCGTTTGGCGTTCGTCCGCAGTATTATAAAAAAGTGCTTTTCTGGGGCGTTTTGGGCGCAATTATCATGCGTTTCATTTTTATCTTCCTGGGATCGGCATTAATGCAGCGTTTTGAATGGATCATTTATATCTTCGGTTTGCTGCTGGTTTACCAGGGTGGTAAGATCTTCTTCGAAGCTGGCGATGATGAAAAAATTGATCCGGCCAAGCATCCGGTTGTGAAATTTGCATCCAAATACTTACCTGTTTTCCCAAGATATGTCCGTGAGCATTTCTTTGTCTTGAAAAAAGGAAAATGGCTGGTAACACCGCTTTTTGTGGTTGTTTTGATCGTCGAATTCACCGATTTGATTTTTGCTGTTGACTCGGTGCCTGCGGTTTTCTCTGTTACGAAGGATCCATATGTTGTCTTCTTTTCCAATATCTTCGCCATCATGGGGCTTCGTTCCATGTTCTTTTTCCTGAGCAACATTATGGGCCTTTTCCGCTTCCTGAAATACGGGTTAGGAGTTCTGCTTGTATTTATTGGTGGAAAAATGCTGTTCCATTCAAAACTGGAAGAGCTTGGATTTGAGACGGTTTATTCACTTTACGTAATCCTCGGCATTTTGGCGATAAGCGTGCTCGCCTCTGTTCTTTTTCCGGAGAAAAAGGTAGAAACACGCCAAATCCAATAGTTAAGCAATCAGGATCGTTTGAGTATCTATGGATCGCATTCTTAAAGCTTACTTAAAACGACTTACCAACCTTAGTACGCGTAATAAATCGTTATTGTTGCCAGGGCTGCCTTCGGAGCAGTTCCTGGATCTTCATGAAACTGATTTTTTGCTGGAAAAGCCTGCAGTAGAACTTATCAGGCAGCTCGTTTCCGGGAAATCACGCATTGCCCTTTGTGATGTTGCCGATTCCCGTTTTGAAAAGGTTAACGAAGCCAGCAAGAAGCTCCGAAAGATTGCTCGTACAGAACGGTTTATCGAAGAGGAAAGAGGCTCGCGGGATTTGTATGTAGGGTTTCCGTTTGTAAAAGGAAAGCTTTCCGATGGAACACCCATTCATGCGCCGCTTTTGTTTTTTCCGGTTACTCTAAAAATGGACCGGGAGCAATGGTGCCTGTTTGAAGTGCCGGAAAGCAATGTGGTCCTTAATTCCAGTTTTGCGCTGGCTTATGCACATTTCAATGAGTCGGTTATAACGGACGACATTCTTGAAAAGTCGTTTGAAGATTTTCCAAAGGATTTCCTGGAATTCCGGACGCATTTATATGAATGGTTAAAGACCACGCCGCTCAAAATTAATTTCAATCAGGATCTTTTTGAAGACAAGCTCATTGCATTTAATGCGCTGAAAAGTTCAGAACTGGCTGCTAGTGAGCGAAACGGAGAGCTAAAACTTTTCGCTGAGGCCGTTCTCGGCATTTTTCCCCAAGCCGGTTCTTATCTTGTTCCGGACTATAATTTGCTGCTGGAAAACGCCCTGGATGCAAATTTCTCCATTCCCTTGCTCGAAGGAGAATCTTCGGGATCAGAAGCGCTAAAAGATATCCCCGATGCAATTATTAATGCTAAAACAGTCAGAGAAGAGGAGATCCTGACGCCGTTTCCGGTGGATCAGTCACAGGAGGAAATCATTTTGGCTGTGAAATCCGGGAAATCGGTTGTGGTGCAGGGCCCGCCGGGGAGCGGGAAATCACAGCTTATTTGTAATCTGATGGCTGATTTTGCAGCCAGAGGAAAGCGTGTTTTGCTGGTATGCCAGAAACGTGTGGCGCTGGATGTTGTGTATCAAAGGCTGCAAACCATTGGAATGACCGATTTTGTGGGCCTGATCCACGATTTCAAGAACGATCGCTCGGCATTATACAGACAGCTGGCGTCACAGATTGACAAGGTTGAAGCATACAAACAACAAAATTACAGCCTGGATGCAGTTTTTCTTGAAAGGCAGTTTACCCAGCAAAGTCGGGCCATCGACCGTACGGTTCAAGATTTAAATGCGTTTCGGGAAGCATTGTTTGATGAAACGGAATGTGGTGTGAGTATCAAAGAGCTTTACCTGAAAAGTAACCAAACGGCTCCGAAAGTGGAGATGAAAGATCATTACCGGTCTTTTCGTATGGACAATCTGGATCATTTCAGGAGGAAGTTGAAAACGTATAGTGCATATGTTTTGCATTTTCCTGCCGGTCATGTCTGGGCAGAGCGCAGAAGCTTCTCAAAGTTTGGCATGAGCGAATTGCGAAACATGGAAGAGATGCTTGCAGAATGGCCGAAAGTGTTTTCCAGACAAAAACAAAAATTCGAGCATTTAACCAGCCAGCCCTTTTCGCTTGACTATCTGGAAAAGAAAGGCGAGATCACCGAACGGCTCACCGACATTGCCGGGCTTATAGCAGACAATACAACATTTACGCTGTTTAAGAAATATATCAATTCCTCAGGTGGCCACGAACGGCTTGCATTCATCCGGCAAACCACGGATGCACTTGAAGGATTTTTGGCAGAAGATGGCATTGAATTTTCCTTACCAGCTTCAAAATTACAGTCATTCCTTCAATCACTGAGAAAATCCATTGAAGCAAACAGCTCGACGGTTTCGGGTCTTTGGTGGAACATGTTTGGGAAAGAAAAGAAGGAGGTGGAAGAGGTTGCGAAGGCAAATGGGCTTTCAACTGCACTGGACGATCTTTCAATGCTTGAAATTAAAGTCAAAAACAGGATCGAACTAGAAGGTTGGCTTACGAGTAAGCATTTGAATTTCGACGTTTCCTACATTGATCAGAATGAGCTAAATGCAGGTGCGGAATACATTTCTTTTTTCCAAAAAGCAGAATCAGCCGCCGATGGGGCGGTAAGGGCTGCATTGGATCCCTGGTTGCTGACTTTGAGGCACATTGCTTCTGAAAGTACAGATTACGCGACATTCAATGAGCGTATCCATGAGCTGAAAGCCTGGATTATAGTATGGAGCAAATTGGAAGCTGCTATGTTACCCTATTTGCTGCCGCAGCAAATCCGGAAATTGCTTAAAGATCCGGACCTTTTCAGCCAGCAGTTGTCAGCAGCATTAGCCAGGGATTTTGATTCAATGGTTGATATGGACAACCTCACGGAAAGTATGACTGTGCCGGAACAGGCGGTTACCAAAATCATCGTTGAAAAAAGTAAAAATCGTGGGCATACCAGTTCGGAAGAGCTTGTCAATCTTTTTGAAAATAGCATCCGGCTAGCTTGGATTGAGCATATAGAGAGCAAATTTCCGGATCTGAAAGCGGTTACCTCATTGAAAATGAAGCAATGGGAGACCAGTTTACAAGAAAGCATTACGGAAAAACAGCAGCTGAGCACGGACATTACCGGGATAAAACTCAGGGAGGCGACTTATGAGGATATCGAGAAGAACCGCCTTGGTAACCGCGTCACTTATCGCGAGCTAGGGCATCAGGTGACTAAGAAAAGAATGATCTGGCCAATCAGGAAATTGCTTGAAAACTACACAGATGAGGTTTTTTCTTTAATTCCCTGCTGGATGGCTTCGCCGGAAGCTGTTTCTGCAGTGTTTCCTATGCAGCGTGCATTGTTTGATCTCGTAATTTTTGATGAAGCCTCGCAATGTTATGCTGAATATGGCTTGCCCGCGGCATTTCGGGGGGCGCAGGTTGTAGTAACAGGGGATAGCAAGCAGCTGTCTCCGAGTGATTTATATAAAATACGATATGAAGAAAAGGCAGACGAGAAAGAATATACAGCTGCCATAGAAATCGAATCATTACTGGACCTGGCAGCACAATCGCTTGATCAATACCAGCTTACGGGACATTATCGCAGCCTATCGCTTGATTTGATTGATTTTTCCAACAGGAATTTTTATAAGAACACATTAAGACTGCTTCCTGATTTCCTGCGAATCAATAATGATGAGCCTGGCATTCAATATATTAAGACGGATGGGGTTTGGAAGAACAACATTAACCTCGTTGAAATTGAGCAGGTTGTTTCATTGATCAAAGAGCTTGGAGAAACCGGCAGGAGCATTGGTGTTGTGACATTTAACTTTTACCAGCAAAATGCGATTCAGGACGCGCTTGAAAGGGAAAATGTGTTCTTCAAGGACCTATTCGTTAAAAACATTGAGAACGTGCAGGGCGACGAGCGCGACATTATTATCTTTTCAATGGGATATGCGCCGGATGAGAACGGGAGAGTTTCCATGCAATTTGGCAGCCTGAATATGCAGGGTGGCGAAAACAGGCTTAATGTGGCCGTGACACGCGCAAGAGAGCGGATTTATTTCGTAACAAGCTTATGGCCTTCGCAACTCCAAACGGATCAGACCGCAAATGCAGGCCCGAAAATCTTAAAAGCTTATCTTGAATATGCCCTGAATGTGTCGGAAGGAAAATTTGTTCCGGCGCCGGTGGCAACCGGCAAATTCAGGTCAGATTGGCTGCTGAAAGACCAGTTGGTGAAGCAGCATCCGGATTTTGAGAAAGAGTTACCGTTTGGCGACATTACCATAAAAAAAGAAGGGGTTTACAAGGGTTTGATCCTGACCGACGATGATTTCTATCATTACAGCAAATCGTCAAAAGAACCGCACGCTTATTTACCCCTTCTTTTGCAGCAGAAAAATTGGCCTTACAGGCGGATTTACAGCCGCGAATACTGGACCAAGTCTGTGGACTACCAGCAGTTACTATAACTCCTTAATACGGATATTTCTGAAAGAAACTTTGTTTCCGTGATCTTGCAAAGCAATTTTGCCTTTGGAAGAGGCGCCAAAGCCTTCCCAGGTTTTGAATTTGCTGTCGGAAACCAATTTATCCCATTCGCCGCCTTGTGCAGGGAAGTCAACTACTTTTTTGCCGTTCAACCAGCTTTCGCCACGACCGCCTTTGATCACAACTTTTGCTTTATTCCACTGGCCGGCTGGTTTTACAGCAGCAAAGTCAGTTGGTGGCATCATGTCATAAAGTGATCCTGATTTGTGGTTCCCAGCTTTTCCCGCTTTTGCATCCGGGTGCTTTTCATCATCCAGAATCTGGATTTCAGGGCCGGTAGAGTAGGGGCAGCAATATTTTTTGTCTTCAATGACGTGGTAAATGATACCGCTATTTCCTGATTCTGAAATTTTCCATTCCAGTTCTAATTCGAAATCGCCATATTCTTTGTCGGTAACAAGGTCCTTGCCGCCTTTTTCCGCAAGAACAATAGCGCCATCTTCCACTTTCCATTGTGGTAACACATTATCCGACTGCCAGCTATGCCAGCCGTTCAAACTTTTGCCGTCGAATAATTTCACCCATTTCCCTTTTTCCTGCGCTTCTGCGGTGTTTGAAATAAGAGCGAGTGAAAATAATGCAACCACGCCTGCCTTAGTGAAAGCACGCCAATTCGTAAAATTCATATTCTTAGTGTTAAAGTTTTGGAACGCAATATTAAGTACTTTTCAGTTTTTAATTACTTATTTGGGTAAAGATATGGCGCGATCCGTCGCGCTGCTCTGCAACTAAACGATATTTAATTGATATTCTGATGGCGTCTATATTTTCAAAAATTGTAAGGGGTGAAATTCCTAGTCATAAAATCGCAGAAACGGATCATTTCCTTGCCTTCCTGGACGCTTTTCCGATCGCCGCGGGGCATACATTAGTGATCCCGAAAAGAGAAGTGGATTATGTGTTTGATCTGAATGATCAGGAATATTCTGAGCTGTTTCTTTTTGCAAAAAGCATTGTTCCTGCGCTCCAAAAAGTAGTTCCTTGCCTTCGTATAGGCTTGACAGTCATAGGATTGGAGGTGCCGCATACGCACATTCACCTGCTTCCCTTAAATAGCATGGCCGACGTGGACTTCTCGAAAAAAATACAGACTACGCAAGAAGAATTGGCAGCGCTGGCAGCGAAGATTCGTGCAGAAATCGGATAGGTTTTTTAGAAAATGGATTGTCCTCAGTTAAAAGAAAAATCTTTTCTGATTCCCAACATAAATCCGTGTGTCTTGCGATATAGGTCGCCAATATCGCTGGCATAAGAACCTTTAATGGTCATTCCGCCAAGCACATTCACATTGGTTTGCGCGCCGATCAGGCCGGAGAATTGTTTTGGGGAGCCTTCAAAGCGGGAATTGTAAGCGCCCGAATTACTTGAGAAAGATAATTTGGTATGCCACTGCACCTGTCTGAAAAGTGTTCCTCTTAACCCTACATGCCATACTAACACGCGATTGTTGCTGGTAAAATTATCTGCGTAGCCGGGCCATTTCCAATTTGTCTGGGAGGTAGGCGGAATAAAAGGTGTTCCGATTCCACGCCCGTAGTAGGACCATCCGTCGCGGATCTGCTGATTGTTGAAATAGTTGTCGTTACCACGTTTCTTGCCATTCCCCATTTCGAATAGCGGACCTCCCTGATCTTTTGTGAAAAGCATTTCAATAACGCCTTCGGTTATCTCAAAATTGGCACCGTACGAGTTTTTCCGCTTGATCCGCAATCCGGTTAACCCGTCCTTGATGCCCTCCATATAGAATAGTGAACCATCTTCATAGATAAATTGCCTGTATAGATAAATGGTGCTTCCGTAAGTCTCCACTTCAACGGCCAAGTCAAGCGATCCCAAATGATTTCCAACGCGATTGGTGCTATCAAAATGTGATATGTCAGTCCCGGTTCCGCCAATGGTTCCAAAAACGGCATAGACATAATTAGAGAAACCATCGGGCAGCTTTCCACTTTCTGGATCTTTAACAAGATATTTTGATTTTCCGCCCCACTGCACTTGGTGATTAAATCCACCGTATAATTTAAGCCGGGAATTAACTTTTCCCAGTCGCGCGTAAAAAGCCTTCTGATGAAATTTTAGGTTTGTCGTGGCGGGACGGTGTTTTTCGAAAAGTCCGTCGGAAAAGAATGCATTGAATGAGATCCAGCCTTTTGTAAAAGGGACAGCAACAAAACCACTGGTTCCGAAAAATATTTTGGGCACTGGCAACGCATTGCCCGACCATGCATAAGAGCCGGTACCGAGTGTGGAATCAGCCAGGCCGACATTCTGCTTTTTTCGTCCGATAAAAAGCTGCCAATTTTTGAATTTTACGGTTGCGTGCAGCTGCGGCACAAGCATTTTAGGGTGTTCATTGAAGTTCCCTACCGCTTCTACGCCGGCACCCACACGCCAGGATGAGTTGAGCGGCCAGTAATTTTCAAGGGAAATACGCGCACTTCCGGCGGGAACGTCCAAAGGAACGGTGCCGAACTGATTGGCCTGAATCCAGAATGGTGTATGCGTATTGTTGCTGCCAAAACCGGCAATCTCAATAAAATTATTTGTAGAATCCGGGAATTCAGTAGTCTCGGCAGTCTCAGATTGGGAAAAGCCGGCTATGGAAATGCATAACAGTAATGTCAGTATGGGAAAGATTTTCATAGGCGTGCCCTCAAGCTTTTTCTTCAATGTGTATAATGTGACATTTTGACAAAAATAAGTATAACTTTTTGCTATTCATATTGGACATATCAGGCAACGTGAAAAAGCAACGTTAATCCAGGAATCCACTTTTCCTAAGTCCTATGATCAGGCCATGAGAAGTAGGATAAAGTTGTCCGAAATCAGTTGTAAGGTTGGAAAAGACACTGCAACCGTTTAATAACTTTATATTCTTTTCAGCTGTAAGAGACAAGGACACCTGCTCTTTCAGTGTTTCGAAAGGACTTAATAAAGACCCTGAATTTCTCGAATATGTGCCTCTCAGCCCAAAATAAGTCTTTTGCCAAGTAGCAGTAACACCAGTATGAAACGCCCAGAACCGGTTATTATTAGTAAACTCTGATCCAGTAACCGGTAAAGATGGCCTGGTCATGCCCGAAGATGGCGCCAGTGGCGTGCCTATGCCGCGGTTGAAATAAGACCAGCCACGTTGATAAATGTAACTGTTGTAATAATTTCCTTTTTCATAAATAGCCAGACCGGACAAAGGAGATTTATTTGTCTGGTTATTGGTCCCTACTGCCTCGAGCAGGAAGCTTTGAAACGCAAAAGCGGTTGATCCGGCTGGTAAAGGCTTGATCCTCTTCATCCTTATCCCGTTCAGACCATCTTCAAAATTGATAATGTGAAACAGGGAGCCAGTCTCGTAAATATTTTGTCTGTACGCAAAGTAAGACCACGTGCTACCTCGCCATTCGGCACCGATATCAACGGTTCCGAAGTGGTAGCCTACTTTATTGTAGTTTAATGTTTTACCAGAGATCGTATGCCAGTAAGCATTCAATGGTTCCAGTTCGTACAGCGGCGTGATCTTATCCTCGCCGCCCCACATAGCCTGATGGTTAGCACCAGCATGAATTTTTAAACGGCTGTGTTCCGGTCCGAACCTGAAATACAGCGATTTCTGATGAAAGTAGGTGTATGAAATGTTCCGTTCCACGCCATAATTCAGCCTGCTGCTTCCCAAATAACCTTCGGAATAAGAAAATTTGAGAGCCAAAAAATTTTTTGTGAAATACAACGGCAGATATTCGGGAAGTGAAATTTGCAGCCGGGGAAAGGGTCGGGAATTGCCGGAAACTGACAGAGAACCCGAAGTCATAGTTGTGTCCATTAACCCGACTACATTGTTTTTTTGTCCGGCCAGGATTTCCAACTTTCCTATCCTTGCAGCGATGTACGCATCTGAAAGAAACGCCTTACCCGATTTACCATAGCTGGCAATTCCCTGAAGACCAGCGCTCCACTGGAATGTTCTGGGGTTGTGTGGATTATACACTTTGTAAACGCCGACATTAGCCAGACCAAAATTTCCATCCATCGGCACATTGCCATTCTGGTTCGCGTGGGCCCAAAAAGGAGTATTATCAGTAGCACCAGACAACATTAGGCTGGCTCGGTAATAAATCGTTGAGTCTTGGGCGTTAGAATGTATCGCGAAACATGTCAAGACGGCAAAAAGGCAGACTCGTATCTGAGAGATTGGGACCGGCATTTAAATGTAAAAATTACTCATTAAGGGGTTGAGTTGACTTCCCAAAGTTATCTGATAAAACCGGATTTTCTCCATCCAATCAAAATAGCAGTGTTGTTTGGGTAAAATTGTCCAAAATCCGTGCCAAGAGAAGCGCTCAAATGGCTTTCATTCATAAGTTTCAGCGGCATTTCCACACGCGCTAGGAGGGAAGTCTGGTTAACGCGGGATTTGAAAGGCTTATTATATGTACCTGAGTTGATTGAATAACTCGCTTTCAACAATAGTCTCACACGATTAATTGACGCTTCCAAACCGCCGTGAAAGGCAACAAGCCGGTTGTTTGCAGTGAAAAGCCTTTGCGAGGTTCGCAATTCTTCGCGCATTAAATGCTGGGGAGCGATAACTGGGGTGCCGAGCGTCCGGCCTTTGTAAGACCAACCCTGGCTATAAACGTAGTGATTAAAATAATCATCGCGTCCAAATGTGCCATTAGCAAAATCGAAAACGTCGCCACCCTGTTTCTTTGTGTAAAGATATTCAAGCAAGATCGTATTGAGCTGGAAACCTTTGTTTTGAAGTTTGTTCCTTTTAATTCTGAGCCCATTAAGTCCGTCGGAAACATTTGCAGTGTTGGCAATTGAGCCATCTTCGTAAATACTCTGGCGGTATAAAAGCGTTGTCCATCTCTTTCCGTTTATTTCCAGTCCGGCATCAATCGTACCGAAATGATTCCCAACCCGGCTGGCCGCCCATGGCTTGCCCAAAACAACATAGCGATATGCTTCCGGGAATTTGAGTCCGCCTGAAAAGATTTTATCTTCCCCGCCCCACATTACCTGATGGTTAAATCCTGCATATAAATTCAGCAGATGCCTTCTCTTGCCAAGCTTGATGTATACGGATTTGTGGTGAAAATATGTTTCTGGCACAGCTTTCACATTGCCATAAATCGATTGTGCGGGGCCTAAGAGGCCATCTGAATACGAAAACTTAAATGAAAAAATGTCATTTCGTGGAATCAGATTGACGAAGTGAGGCGTAGAAATCTGGATTTTTGGAAACGGCCTTGCATTGGATGATATAGCTACCGAGCCACTTGTTAATAGACTATCACCCAATCCGTAGAATTCTTTCCGCTGCCCAATGCTGACTTCTACCGGGCCAGCTTTGCCTGCTACAAATAAATCGGTAAGGAATGCAGCCGGGGAATGGTTTGTGCTTGCTACCGCCTCAAATCCCCCGGACCATTGAAAAAACCGTGGGTTATTCTGGTTATAAATTTTATGGAAACCAGCTTGGGCCAGCAAAAACGATCCATTTGTAGGAGTACCACCATACGTGTTTGCATGAATTAAATAAGGTGTTTGACTCGACGACAGTGCGCTTTTAATTTCCGCAGAATAATGCCATGTAGAATCCTGAGAAAAACTGCCTGTTTGCGATGCTATCATTAATAGCAGCATTAAGAATGAATTTCTCATGCATGATAAGTTGATCGCGAAAGAATGTTCGAGAAATTGTTACCGCCCTCTTTTGCCAAAAATGACAACAGCCGTAAGAAGAATAATCTTCAATTCAAGAAACAATGACCAGTTTTTGATGTAGTAGAGATCGTACATCAGCTTGTGCCGCGCATCGAATACCCCGGCGCCGTAGGAATACATTACCTGAGCGTATCCAGTGATTCCGGGCTTAATGCTATGCCGAGAATTGTAGTAGGGGATAACCTCATCAAAGGTTTCTGTAAAAACCTGTCTTTCCGGCCGTGGACCGATCAGAGACAAATCTCTTCTGAAAATATTGATGATTTGTGGCAATTCATCAATTCGGCTTAACCGCATGAAAGACCCGTATGAAAAAGTCCTCGAATCGTTCTTTTTGGAAAAAGTCGCCCCATTAGATTCTGCATCCAATGACATAGAGCGGAATTTGATACACTTAAATGCGATGTTATCCATCCCAACCCTTTCCTGATAATAAAATACGGGACCGGGCGATTCAAGCTTGATGCGGAAATAGCTTAAAATCCAGAGCGGAAAAGTCAGCAGAAATAAAACGATGGAAACCGCAACGTCGATAATCTTCTTTGGATATCTCACTCTTTTACCGAATGCGGGCATATCAGATAAATTAGGATTGATTTCCGATATGTCTTCGGGTATATAAACTTTCTTCAAGCTCTTCTCGCAGAAGTCATAAACCGTAGTGATGCGAATGGATTTATTTTTACGAATAACCAATTCGTAAATGACCTTGTTACGCTTGTCGTAGTGAGGATTGGTGACAAGGTGGACTTTCTCAAATTTGTCCAGCAAAGGCCTTACCGTGTAGTTAATGAGGTAATCATCGTCTTCTGTATGAGGGACCAGAATAATTTCCCTGTAAGTCTGACGCAGATGTTTTAAATCGTATTTCTGTAAAAAATAGTCATAACTCGTGATAATCAAGATTTCATCGGTAGAAGCATTTTTGCTCAACAATCGATGTACGTACTTTCGATTAGAAACAGAAGTTTGATCCATATGTGTGCGGCAATAGTAAAAGTTAAAGCGTGTGCAAAAAGAATGCAATTATAATGTAAAAATTCCTATTTTGAAACAGTCAGCCAGGCATACTGAACCATCGGCGGCTTTCATTTAATTAAAGGTTTATAGGTTGAACAAACGTTAGATACGATTGTCTGTTCATATATCGAGGAGAGGGCATTGAGCAAGTATTTCACAAAGATAAGTGCGGTAAATTTATACTTCGCTTTTTAGAAGAAATATTTTGAACATATTATTTTCTTGCCGCCAGGTTTGAACTATAAAATGCATGAATGGCTCGCCAAAGTTGCTGCTGTTCGAAATTCCTGAGGACAAATTGTTGCGCCAGTTTCCCCATTTTTCTACTGTCCTGCGGATTGTTTATCAACTTCTCACAGGCATTTACTATGGCATGGATACTTTTCGGCTGGATCAATATTCCCGTATTTCCATCATCGATCATTTCATTGCAGCCGTTAATGTTGGTTGCAATGCACGGAATGCCCATGGCGCTGGCCTGCAAAAGCGCTTGCGGAAAGCCCTCCCGGTAACTGGGAAACACAAATATGTCAGAAGCCGCCAAGAACTTTCGCACGTCATGCTGATGCCCCACCGCAATAATGGATTTATTATTTGCGATTTCCGTTTTGGTGTGTTCTTCCAGCGGATTAAGGTCTTCTGGGGCTCCTATCAGTACAAGTTTGAGGTTTTCGTGGCGTTTCTGAAGCTCTGAAAATGCTGCAACCAATTCATTAACACCCTTGTAATTAGCAAGCCGGCCCATAAATGATAGTAAAATATCGCTATGGCCAATGTTATGTGCTTTTCTAAACTCATTGCTTTCAGCCAGCAGTTTCGGTGTAACCGAAAAGTATTCCAGATCAATTCCGTTGCTGCTGCCGTTGCCGATAACCTGCACTTTCGATTTGTCGGGACTGAGGTCGTTATCTAAAATGAATTTTTTGAGCTCCTGTGAGTTTGGTAAAACCCAGTGCGCACACTTATAGGTTAATGATTCCACGAAGTCAAGAAGCTTTCTTTTCGGGCCGGTGACTTCCATGAGTGGCAGCCCGGCTACTGTGTGCATTCTAAGTGGAACCCTGCAAATATATGCCGCAAGCATTCCGATGATTCCGGCCTTAGGCGAATGGGTATGAACAACTTGCGGTTTGATTTTCCGGATAAGCCGGATGGTTTCAAAAAGAGCTAACAGGTCTTTGAAAGGTGTTAATTCCCGCGAAAGATTAAGAGGGTAAAACGGGGCTCCCTGATTAAGTACCAGATCACCAACATGTTTATCCGGAGTGCTTGCCATTGATACTTCCACACCCTGCTCCAACATAAATTTCAGTTGGCCCTTTAATAATATACGTAGCGAATAAGTTTCGGTTGTTATCCTAAGTAATTTGATTTTCTCCATTCAAGTGTGCTGTATTTTGTTCTAATCGGTGGAAGTTTGATTGATCCGAACTTGCCAGACCAATCAGGAAGCGCTTGTCAACTCCTGGAAATAAAGAATAGTTTCTTTAAGTCCGTTTTTGAAAAGTACTTCCGGTTGATATTGTAATTGTGATTTTGCTTTCGAAATATCCGCGAGACTGTGCTTCACGTCACCCCTTCTTTCCGGCACGTAAGTTGGTTCGAGTGGACTGCCTAGCTCCTCAGTGATAGCCGAAACGAGTTCGGTAAGAGAAGTCTGCTCATTGCAGGCAACATTGAAAACCTCGTGCTTCGTCAGATTGTCAGCAAGCAAAGCTTTAATATTCGCCTGAACAACATTGGATACGAACGTGAAATCGCGGGAGGTTAAGCCATCGCCGTTAATTACCGGTGCCTGACCATTCAAAACCTGGGTTATAAACAGGGGAATCACAGCAGCATAAGGACCATTCACATTCTGTTTTGGCCCAAATACATTAAAATACCGTAATCCAACGCTGTGAAACTGATAGGTCCTTGAAAACACATCCGCATAAAGCTCATTGACATATTTTGTGACTGCGTATGGCGAGAGCGGGTTTCCAATGATCGCTTCCTGTTTGGGCAGTGATGGACTGTCCCCATACGTTGACGACGACGCTGCATAGACCATACGCTTTACACCAGCCTCCTTAGCAGCCTGGAGAATATTCAAAAAGCCGCTGATATTTACTTCATTAGTTGTAATCGGATCATTAATGCTTCGTGGAACTGAACCCAGCGCAGCCTCATGCAGCACGTAATCAACATCCTGCATCGCCTTTACGCAGGTTTGATAATCCCTGATGTCGCCTTCGATAAACTCGACTTGTCCTTTATCAATGTACGCTGCAATGTTTTCCAGGTAACCCGTTGATAAGTTATCCAGCACCACGATCTTAGCAGCCTGATATTGAACAAGATATGCTACCAAGTTGGAACCGATGAATCCGGCTCCTCCGGTGATAAGGAATTTTGAGGAAGTGATATCCTGCTGATGATATTGGTTAAAAGTCATTGAGTTATGCGACTAAGATATAATTCGAATAGCTAAATTTCGGCAGCGTGATGCATCCCTTATAGCCTGGTGTAGCCCTTATCTTTTGGAAATATTCCCTTCACGTCATAGACAATCGGAGCGTTTTCTCCTGATGGAATTTCAAGATCCAGCAATTGATCGTGACCCACGGCTGCAATAATGCCCTGGTATCCGTTGAGTCCATCCAGGTTGTCGATCAGGCGAATGCCATATTCGTGCTCAACTTCATTTTTATCCGCCCAAGGGTCATATACATGCACATTCATATCATATGATTCCAGCTCCCTCACAATGTCAATAACCCGGCTATTGCGAATATCCGGGCAATTTTCTTTGAAAGTTATTCCTAAAACCAGCACATCCTGCCCCTTTATTTTGCGCTCGCTCTGAATTAGTAATTTTACAAACTGGGTAGCCACGTATGGGCCCATAGAATCATTCAGTCTTCGGCCGGCAAGGATGATTTCGGGATGGTAACCCACTTCCTTTGCCTTTTGCGCCAGGTAAAAAGGATCAACGCCGATGCAATGTCCTCCTACCAATCCGGGCTTGAATGGAAGAAAATTCCATTTCGTTCCTGCCGCTTCAAGGACCTCGCTGGTGTCGATTTTTAGCAGATTAAAGATTTTTGCCAGCTCATTGACAAATGCAATGTTAATGTCGCGCTGAGCATTCTCAATTACTTTCGCAGACTCCGCAACTTTAATGCTTGACGCTTTAAATGTGCCTGCTGTAATAATAGACGCATATAAATTATTGACCTCTTCTGCAATTTCGGGTGTGGAACCGGACGTGACCTTCCTTATTTTGGTCAGTGTATGGTGTTTGTCGCCCGGGTTGATCCGTTCAGGAGAATATCCGCAGAAAAAATCCTGATTAAACGTCAAACCGGAGATTTTCTCCAAAATAGGAACACAGTAATCCTCCGTAACTCCCGGATAAACCGTTGATTCATAAATGACAATGTCACCGGATTTCAGACTACGGGCAACAGTTTCAGTTGCTTTTCGGACAGGTGTAAGATCAGGATTATTGAATTGGTCGACGGGCGTCGGAACGGTGATAATGAAGATGGAGGCTTGTTTGATACTTGTCGGATCGAAAGTGAAGCTTAGTTTGGAAGCTTTTTTTAAACCTTCCTCATCGACTTCTAATGTCCGATCAAAATGGTTTTTTAACTCTGTAATCCGCTGCTGGTCAATGTCAAGACCGATTGTATCAAAAATTTTTCCAAACTCAACTGCGAGTGGCAGTCCCACGTAACCCAAGCCGATTACACAAATTGTTTTGTTTTCTAGGTGCATATAGTCTGTTAGTATTGCCAATAAATGACAAAAATAGTCGATGTGCTGAAAAAATGATTGT
The DNA here is from genome assembly GCF_021390415.1 of Dyadobacter sp. CY327. NCBI lineage: Bacteria > Pseudomonadati > Bacteroidota > Cytophagia > Cytophagales > Spirosomataceae > Dyadobacter > Dyadobacter sp. CY327. Next base: position 986,558 of record NZ_JAJUXJ010000001.1, read on the forward strand.
CATTAAATGAAAATGTTATCAAAATTGTTTCATAAGATTCAATTTTGATAACATTTTATAATTTACAATCACCGTGCTGCACTATGACAAATGCATCTGTGATGATTTGGTGTACACTTATGGCTGAACAGTCCAGGTTCCGATCATGTCCTTAACTTGCCACGTGTTCGTGCTTGTTTTTCGAAGCGTTATCTTGCTGCCTACAGTTGCGCTTTGGATATACTTGCCTTTGGTCGGAGCCACGGGGACTATGTTATCATTGACAGTTGGTATAAGCCTTAGAATCTGCGCATTTCTCACTTCAAATGTTATTTCAGGATAATTTGCTGGCAAACTGTTCAGTGAGATGGTTCTTAAACCCGTGGATGTAGCGTTGTGAAATACTCTTTTGTAAAATCCATAAGTAAGCGTCCTGTTACCCTGCGCGATGTCAAAAGTTAACTTTTCGTTCTTGTCCGACAAGGCCAAATCTTCCAGCACCGCGAAATGAACGTAGTTCACCGGATTAAGTCCATTGATGACTACCGGATCTATAAGACTGCAGTTTTTAATACTCCCTTTCCTGGAAACGTCATCAAATGCAAAGGCAGAAAAGATTTTTTTCGTGCTTCGCGTATCTTCCACCTTTGGGCGTACTATATGAACATTACCAATATTGGCGTCACCTATTGCGTTAGCTTCGCGATATACCAAAAAGGCGGATCCGAAAACAGCATGAGCCATGCCATTTACATTGCAGTCGATAACAGTCGCATCATTCACCTGGATGGTACAAGCGTTAACGCTGTAATTACTCACGCAAAGGCCATTAGACTTATTGTTTTTCCAAATCGGATTTTGAAACACGATGGATCCTGCAATGGCACCCGTAGCTTTTGAAATATAAGTTCCATAAAAGCTTCCATCATCATGATGATTGGTGACTGTGATATCCACTACGCGATTAGTCCCTTTGAAATCATCTATAAGAATTACAATTCCTCCTCCGACATTATTTTTCGTTATTGGATTCGTAATGCGTATGCCTTCCAGAAATTCATCTGCATTATCCGGTTCTATGTCAATTCCTGCGGAAGGAGCAACGCCGTTGGTATTGGTTAAAACAGGACTAATAATTTCAATGTTTTTACCTGAAACGATGGAAAGACCCTGTCTTCGGTTATTGTCAGCGCTGATATTGATCAATTTCACATTTTGAGAGAACTTTTGCCATACGCTTGACCCTATGTAGTAGCCGTCACCGCCACTATTATTGGCGGCTATTCCTTCAATCGTCACATTGGTAACGCCTAGCATTGTGAAAATATGTCTTTGCTGTCCGCTGGTATAATTCGCTTTTTGATCTTTGAAAACGACATTGTTTCCCTTGATAGTAACATTTTGTATACCATTCATCAGGACCATTCTTTCCTCTAAGCCTAGCGTCCCCAAGCCTTCAACGATCGTACCGTCTGCGAAAACGATATTCTTATTGGATCTCATGAACATTTCCTTCAAACGATAGGAAACCGCAGGTTTTGGAAAGAAAATGTTTGGGATGTCTGTCCTGTTTAATATAGCTTGGATCGTAGCAGTGTTGTCAGTAGTTCCGTCGCCTTTGACTCCAAACCACTCAACATTCACAGGACCTTCGAAGACACGCTCAAACCGTTTTCCGGATGATACAATAGTCAGGGCACCGTCATCTGCACGGGTTGAAGATGGATTGAGCTTAAAAGTGCCAGCCCGTCCCTGATCTGTAATAAAAACTGTTGTAGCTGTGTCTGGCAGTTGACGCAGGCTTGCCATTGTCAGGTATGGAACATAAGATATGGTGCCAACAAGTGCTATACGGGCATTGGATGGACTTTCAGATGCTGTTTCGGCCATGCCAAAAGGAAGTCGGCCTACCTCGACGAAGTCACTGCTGTTGTTTGCGTTTTCATGGCTTCGGAGTAACTGGAACACGCCGGCGCGTTCTGCACTTACAAATTTTCCTTTCAGATGAAAAACAGCGGTGGGTTTACTTGCTGTTAATTCCAAACCGACAAAATCATGGAAGGAACCACCAGTTTGCTGGAAACCTTGCGGTAAAATCAGTTTCAGCCTGAATGCCCGTGCACTTTTAAATACATAGACCGTATTAAGAGGAATATCTAGTAGATCAGCTTTGATTTCTATATCGAACTCCTCATTAACACCTACTTCAGTTGTTTGTGTAGTTATTGAAAAGCGAATAGGGTCAATGAATGCTGCTGCGTGTGTAAGGCTGTTAACTGAAGCATTCACTACAAAAAAGCAGAATAATGCAACGACTCGGATTATCATAGATTTCTTAATAGTTATAATGAATAAATATGACTCATTTTATAGAAAATATTCTATAAAAATATAGATCAAATTTACATAAGAATTTCATATAACTACGAATGTGTAGAATATTTTTATTTTTTGACTACATATTTTGGGGGGAATCACTTCATTAATGTAGAATATGCAGGGTTTTTTATTTTCAAAAGGCCTGAAATAGTAAGACACGAACATAGAATGCCCGTGCCTTAATTAATGTTGTAGAATTTATTTTACTTTGCCAGCAGTAACTTGTATAAGGAGACATATTCGTCAATCATAAACTCCAAATCAAAATTCTTAACAAAGGACTGCGCTTCTTTTATCATATTTTCACTGGCCGTTGCATTACCCAGGATTGCGCGGGCTTTACTAGCTAATTCCTGATGGTCGGCGGGAGCGAACAGAAAGGTTTGGTTCGGTACGATTTCCTTGATACCAGCTACATCAGACCCTAAAAAAGGCACATTTGCAGCGAGTGATTCCAGGGTTACACCAGACATTCCCTCGTATGCAGAAGAAAGTACATTCAAGTCCACGGATTTCATGAGTGAAGATATTTCTGTTCGAAATCCCAGGTAATGTATACGGTCACTTACTTCACACTCAGCAGCTATTTTTTGTGAAGCTTCCATTGCCTCACCCTCACCTGCTAATAACAAGTGAAAGTCTTCACCGAGTAATGCACATGCCCTGATAAGTGTTGCCTGATCCTTTGGATATCTGAAACCGGCAGCCATAAGGATCAGTTTCGCATTAGTTGGGATATTCAGTTCAGCACATAGATGCTGCCTTTCAATCTTACTGGCATTGGCAATTGTAGTGAGGTCAACGCCATTATTTATTACTTTAATTTTATCACCCTGTCCGATCCACTCAGATAATTTTTCTTTTACACTATCGGTAATTGCAATGATCGCATTATAAGGACGATAAAAGGCTTTTTCGAGCGGTCTGAAATATTGCTTATCACGTCTCGTGTTATGATTACTATGTTCGGTAAATATTAAAACCGGCTTTGTTTTAAGCATGGAAATTGCCAAGCTGGACCAATAGGACGCTGGGAACAAATGCACATGGACTACGTCAAACGGGTTGGCTTTAAGGAATTTCCATATTTCAAGCGCACACACTGGATTATAAAAATTGGAAATCCGGAGATCATGAATAGTAATGCCCGCATTTTCTATGTGGGCCAGGAAGGATGGAACCGAATTTGCGGCATTGAGCAGCAAAACGCTGATATCTATATCTTTCCTTTTGAAGATAGGCAGAGAGGAAACTAACAACTTCTCTCCACCGCCTTGTGAAATGTCATTAATGATTACAAGTACTTTCATTAAACTGTTTTTTGCCGGTTATGGCTTTTGGTCATTGCGATTAAGGCTATTCAACCAGAACGTTGTTTAAAAAAACATTAGATGGGCTTTCCGTTCTGGACGAAGTCACGCCTTTTGCGCTTATAGTCTTTTTCTGCTCGCTTTGATGGGCCATAACATCAATTTTTTTGTCTTCCAGAACAACGACCTTTGTGCCGCTTATTCTGTTGTTGACAAATCTGTATCCGGAATTTTTTCTGCCAAGATTGATAGCTAGGCTAGAGCTTTTGATATCGCAGTCTTCAAATGTAATGTTTGATGACCCTAACCCAAACTTTGCCAAAATTTCTCCGGAACTGTTATTGCTGAATTTACACTTCAAGAATTTAACGTTAGTAACCTGCCTTGCTTGTCTTTTGGCATCAATCTCTGCTTCAATGTCAACGCCAGTTCCCGTGGCAGCGTACAAGCAATTTCCAGTTCTTGTTATCGATGTACTGATCACGTCAATTTTATCGCCACCTATAATGGCTAACCCGGTTCTTGCATTGAAGTTGAGGTCGCATTGGATAAGTTTCACATTTTTTTGGCCTGCCTCCGTGTGAGAGTTGGCTATCTGAATCCCGTCCAATCCAAATCGCTTGGCAGTAACGTTCCTGACAACAATGTTGCCCGAATGTGTGATCATCACTCCATAATGAGCAAGTTGGATACCACAATCACCATATCCGCCACCAATGTTAATCTTCTCAGGATCAAAGGCTGTATTCTTTTTATCCATGCACTTCATATTGAAAGTATTCATGTTATTCAGGTTCTCAGCATAAAAATTGCCATCCAGAACCAAGTTCTCGATCTTAACATTGCTGCTGCTTGCCACCACAATGCACCTTCCCAGATCAGCCCTTTTTGCGGAAGTCGCTCCTGGTTTAGGTGTGCATTCTACCGAGATGTTTGAGCTTGAGCCATCCTCGGGATTAAATGAGCCAAATCGGAAGCCCGTATCATATTTCAGCTTGGTTCCAGGTTGCCCCTTTATTGTAACATTCTTTGCATTCAGAATTTGAATAACATCTGCACCACGATAGTAGTAATCGCGATTGCTCAATTTTATCTGTTTGCCTACAATGTAATTTCCAGCTGGTATGAGCAGTTCGCAATTTCCTTTCCGGCTATTAATAAACTCCGATGCTGCCTGGAATGCGGCATGATCATTAATGGTATCATTAGGAATCGCACCAAAGTCCTTTTGAATGTTCAGTTTGATGATCGCCTTTTTTACTCTGCTCGAGTGTTTGGTTGAATCGTAGGATAAAACTTTGCGTTGGGAATGCGCCTGGGAATAAAATAAATGAAGGCAGATAATGGTTGCCCAGAATGTTGTTAGTTTCATAAGCGGAGTAATTGATTAATGCTGGTCGGACAACAACCATGCCTAATGGAATCTGCCCGTCAAAAACATCTCTTTTATTTTGACATCATCCGGTGCTTATATAGCCGATAATAATTCCCGGCCGTCGAGCGGATATGGTAATGTTGCGTGAAAGTGGCTACACCATTTTTAGCTATTTCTGCCTTGTTTCCTGATAGATGAAAGGCCATGATCGCTTCCAGGTAAGCTTCTTCGGTGACTTCCTTGCTAAGAAATCCATTTACATTATCCGTGATCATTTCAGTGATTCCACCAACCGCAGTGCAGATTGGGATACAACCGCGTGATAGCGCTTCAATGAGAGAAATCGGCATGCCTTCATAATGACTTGACAGACAAAAAGCATCCGCAATGGAGAGATAATCCACAATGTTATCCTTTGCGCCAATCAGTTCTATATAAGGATCATCCTTAACAAGTTCCTGCAACTTTTCGACGATATCTCGTTCCCTCAAATCACCGATGATCAATAGTCTGCATTTCTTATCAGCGACCTGTTTATTAAATCTCTGGACTGATCGGATAAGCATGGCTTGGTTCTTTACCTCAACCACCCGGCCGACATTCAGAAACAGATATTCGTTTTCTCTTGAAGCATATTTCGTTTTAAGACCAGGCAATGCTGATGTTGGTAACAACTCGGGACGACCATTTACAATCGTAACGTCATTATTAAGGCCATAATACTCTTTAAAAGTGGCTTTGCCATCCTGTGAAATGGTAATGGGCGTAACCCGGTCATTTTGATAGTAACGCTTCCTGACTTGCTTCAAAATGTTATTTGGACATTCCTGAGCAGCTCTACTGTGAACGGTATGAAAATAAAATGTGCTGGAAGGAAGCTTAAAAAAAACATTTAGGTTGACATATTCGAACGCATTAATGTGCGTATTTACCACATCAGGCTTTAACTCATTGATCCACCGAGTGATTTTTGATAAGGTTTTAGCATCAAATCCTGGCTTTTTCCCAAATGAAATATAGTTGACCTGCTTATGCAATTCTGATACAAATGAGTCTGAGTCAGAATTATCTCTCAATGAGACCAGGTAAACATTTGTTGATTCGATATTTGCAAGCTCATTGCAGAGATCAATAACAAACCGCTCTGCTCCCCCTCTACTTAACGATGGAATAATGTGTACGATCTTCATTATCAGTTTCAATATTTTTTGATTTATGCGGAATCTGCATTCTAAATAGTGTTAATCCTGCATAAACAAGTAAAAAGTAATTCAACGAAAATAATCCCGGCCGTTGAAAGAAAACCAGAGCCAGGAGCACCATGGATATCAGGCTGAATATCAAATACTGACGCCACGGATGGAAGTATGCAAAGAGAAATGCCAGGTATACCAGTATTATAATGCCTCGTTCGAGTACAAAAACTCTGTAAGACAAAGTGGATCCTCCATATTCTTTCAGCATATAGTCTTTGCCCTTGCCTGTGTAAAAATCAGCATTATCCCCTTTGGCAAAGCCTTGGTACATGGAATCAAAACCTCTGATCCGGGTATCTCTGTTGTTTACTATCCCAACGATCCAATCGTCTTTCCACTCAAAACGGTGATAGACCTTTAATGCCAGGATGGGGTCATCTTTTGTGCTCCTTGCAATGAATACAAATGCAACATATGAAATGAAGATGAAGACAAACGAGAAGGTCAGTCGCAACATCAATTGTTTCGTTGAGAGCAACCTGGTATTTGAAAAGTAGAGGACAGGCAAAAAGACAATTAGAAAGAATAACGAAAACGATAGAATTCCTGTAATGATTAGTATCCAGTACTCAAATCGGGTCAGCATTCGCCTGTAATAATAGAGAATGAGCGGGATAATTGTGCCCACAACACCTGGTTCATCAAACACCGAGCTGAACCGATTTTCTACACCTGCCCGCGACCAATAAAAAAGTAAATAGTTATCGTAAAGCCGGCCTTTACCCAGCTCACCGCGCTGAATTGAAAATAAAGGCGGAATACCGAAAATATTGATCAGCAGGAAAATGGGAATCCCGATTATCATTAAAAAGAGAAACACCTTAATATACCACCGCGCAACCTTATATTTCTCTTCGTCATTCAGCAGGATGAAAGTTAAGACCGGAAAAACGCCTGAATACAGAAGTTGAAAGGATATAATCAGTGAATCTTCATTGTAATACGCCCACCACATTGGAAGGAAAAGTGCTGCAAGGATATAGTTTCTGTAATTATTTTTGAATAGCAGAAACAGAAATGCATACAAATTCAAAAACTTCAAGCCATAAACACCCACTTTAACAAACAAAATTGAACTATATACCGGGTACGAATCAACGAAAGCGATCAACACCAGGTTGATGCATATCAGATTACGGATATCAATTTTGAGATCCTTTTTGACGGTGATACTTGGCAGGGAAATTGTCATAAGTTGTACATCAACAAGGATTTATCCGAGAAGAATAGCTTTCAGTTCCTCAGGGGTTTTAACACAATCAAACCCCCAAATGTAGTTGGTCAGTTTGTATTGATCGTCAGTTATTTGATCTTGGAAAACATTAAAAGCATCATATAGCATCTGGTTATCCCGGTCTTTCGTAGCCGTTACGTCCGGCATGTAGTGGTTTTTTACGAGCGACTCCCCGCTTTTTGACACTGCCACAAATGCTACATTCTGCTTGAACAGATAATTGGGTTTATTTAAATAGATACTGTATCCCACGTGTGTGCCGGTGCTATTCGAAATCACCATATCGGAAAGCATTATGATCGATTTTAGCCTATTCAGAAAGTACAGGTCGTCGCGGTGCCCAGCAGTCGTGAGCTTGTAACCCATTTTTTTGTATGCTTCATGATCTCCGTTCTGTACATCTTTCCAATACATGCAGACCAACACCGTATCAAATCCAACTCTCCTCTTTTCTATTTGATTGCAAAATTCATCCTGATCGTATTCCGACGATACTGAACCGATGGAGTGGCTGGGAAAAACCAATAACACCCGACCAAGCTGTTTTTTCAAATTGTCCAGTTCATTTTGGCTAAGCAAACTCTCCGCGTAATGAATATAAGGCCCGATTGAAATAGAAGTTTTTTTTGCTTTTTCAGTTATATATTTTTCGCGATAGCTGCTGTATGAGAGCGTTATTTTAGCGAGCTTCACTGAATCCGCTCTGACTACGCTTCCAATGACAATGCCGTGCTCTAGGTAAATTTCATGCAAAGGGAGTCTGGCGTCATCAATTTTGATATTGCTGTATTCAAGTAAGCGGCACAGAATGCCATAATAATTGCAGTCGTCAAAATAGAATAAAGGATAATAGGGCAAAGGGGTGCTTAACTTTTCCAGGTCAAAGATGTCAGCCGACCGTCTGGATTCAACCAGCGCTTGAAAATCAGTAGATTTTGACCTTTTGAAATGGCAATATATTTTGCGAAAAAGTCTACTTCTCTCCGCCCGCTTGACAACTTCTCTCTTTAAAGTATTAATCATAGTATGTTTTTTTAAGCTATGCGACTATCGCGCGAAAATCATCCGGAAGTTGAGCCACGGCATAGGGTAAACCTTCGCGCTAAGAACCATTACGATCAAGCTATTGAGGACGCTGATTGCAAAGTTCGAGTAAGCCGCCCCGATTGGTCCGATTGTTCTAACTAAATAATATGACAATGCGACTTGCAGGGATGAACATACAAATGTTACTATCGCAAGTGATCCAGACCTTTTTACAAAAAAAATGAAGCTTGCATACATAAGATAAATACCTTGGAAAGCTTGCGAAAAAAGAGCCCAACCTACATACATTTTAGCATCCGCATATTTTGTTGACAAAAAGTTGTCTATCGCGAAATTGGATGCAAGTGATGCAACGAACGTTAGTCCGAGTAATGCAACAATATATAAGTAGGTGAACTTAACCAGCTTTTGTTTTTTGGATTCCAGGATACGTTCATCTGAGATGGACAAGCTTTTATAAACAAATGGAGCATAGGCATTGTTAAAAGCAAGGGTCAGGAAGGAAATAAGCAAACCAAACTGAAATCCGGCGGCATAAATACCACTTGCAGAAACACCTGCCAGTTTAGACACGATAAGTCTGTCCGAACCAGCCCTTGCCCAAATGCTTAGTGCATGAGGCACGAGAGGGAGGCAGAATCCAAATATTTCCATAATATATGACTTGTTATAAAAGGCGCTAAGATAGCCCCGCTTCCATAATAAAAAGATACTGATACACCCATATATCACAGAGCTGGTGCCGATGCCAATGAGTCTGCCGCGCCATCCCATATTAAACATGATGATCAGAATCAATGATATACCAACATCACATATCGTTTGAGAAATCTGGTAACCGCCAAAAGCCAATGGCCTTTCTTCCAACCTCCAGATAATAAGACTTATCGAACTGAGCACCTGAGAAAGTCCGATGGCCAGTCCACTCACAACAAAGATTTGACTTACGGAAAGGAAGTCTTCTATCTGCTTATTAAACAAGAAAATGACAAGTGCGCAAGTTGTAAGTGTTGTCGTTATTACGAAGAATATATTAAAAATGTATTTCCCGATTTCTGCCTTTTCCAGTTTATAAAAATTGACTGAAATGATGCTTTGAACACTTATGCCTATGAATATGGCCAGAAAGTTGACATAAACATTATAGTTGGCAACAATACCATAATCGGCTGGGAGCAGATAGTGTGTAAGTAATGGAAGAAGCAGGAAAGGAACTGCTTTATTGACGGCATCAGTGAGTACATACAATAAGCTATTTTTAACAAGCGGATGCTTTTGAATACTACCAATCCTTTGTTTCAAGCTTAATATCACGTTTCTCTAATGTGCTGTTGTTGTCATCTAGCCAGTTGTCTAGGCCATTTTGTCTATCGACATCCTGGATCCTCTTTTGATATCTTCCTTGACAGGTTTTCCGATAATGTCTTTAAGATGTTTCGGGTGAAGTCCGAAGCCCGGGCGAATTGACCGCACATTGGCAGTTGTTACGTTTTCTCCCGCATTTATGTCTTCCACAACATACAAAGACCGCGAAAAATCTCTCCCTTTTGCCTGCTTTTCGGTCAACTGATAATCCACTTTGCCAATGGCCTGTTCGGCTTCACGGACAGATTTTACCATTTCGGAAAATTCAGACTCGTTCATCGAAAAGGACGCATCCGGGCCACCGATCGATCTATCCAGAATGAAATGCTTTTCAATGATTTTGGCGCCAAGAACTGTTGCAACAATAGGAACTGTGCTGCCAATGGTGTGGTCGGAAAGTCCGCTGATAACATTGAAACGTTCGCGGAAGTCCTTGATCATCGTCATATTTGCTTCGGCAATTGGCGCGGGATAGCTTGATGTGCATTTTAATAAGGCGATCTGATCGTTACCTTGTCTTTTGCAAGCATCCAATGCAAGCTCAATGTCCTCTTCCGTTGCAATTCCGGTCGAAATAATCACAGGCTTACCCTTAGAAGCAACCAGCTCAATAAGCGGGATATCTGTGATTTCGAACGAAGCGATTTTGTAAGCTGGAACATTAAGATTTTCCAGAAATTCGACAGCCGTTGGATCGAAAGGGGAGGAAAAGCAAATCAGATCTTCTTCTTCCGCTACCCGGAACAGTTCGGCGTGCCATTCCCAAGGCGTGTAAGCCTCCTGGTACAAATCATGAAGATACTGTCCGTCCCAGATCGTTCCGCCAATGCGAAAGTCGTCCATGCGCGAATCGATCGTAATGGTATCCGCAGTGTAAGTTTGTAGCTTTATGCAATCAGCTCCCGCCCGTTTTGCTGCCCTGATCGTTGCTATGGCCGTTTCTAAGCTGCCGTTATGGTTTGCCGAAAGCTCAGCAATAATAAATACGGGGCTGTCCTGATTTATTTCAAATGTTCCTATTTTCATCACCGATATACATAGTGTATTTATAATTTTCGCCGTCTGTTTGTTTTACAAATCCGAAGCGTTCAAATGTTTTGCAAGATGAGATGTTTTCTCTCATAACTATGCCGGATATCAAATTCACTAAATTCGGGGCACTAATGAAAGACAAAATTCCTTGCTTAAGTAACGTTGCGCCAAGACCTTTGCCATGATATGCAGGATCCAACAAGTAACTGATGACAGCTTCTTGCCCCTCTATATCAAACCTGATGGATCCAACAGGTTTTCCCGAAAGAGACGCAATGTAAAATTTACACTTCGGATCATCCAGTTTGCGCGTCAGCCAGGCAATGTGTTCTTCAAATTTAATTTTGCCCCTACTCAGGGAATATCTCCTGACGTTTTCATTAATTGCCCATTTGTAAGTCAATTCAGCATCATCGCTTGCCAGGTCCCTTATAGCAAAGTTTTTCTCGTTTAATAATTGCCTGAAAAGGTTTTGAATCCGGTTACCCGACAACCCATCAACTAGCTGCTGGTTCTTGTCAGGATCCTGGCTGAAATATGTTTCAACTGCCTTGGTCAAATTCTCTCTTGAAAAATCTGCTGCGCTGATGAAAGCATTTGCGTCCTTATAGTTTTCAAAAACAAAGCGTTGATTTGAAACATACATTCCGGATATGATATTGGCTCCCGAGGTAAGCGCCTCCGTTAAAATCCCGCTGGAGGGAACAACGCAGAGGTCAACTTCTGACATGTGTTGTGCCATATCCTCTGCACTGATATTTGAATAATGCAGCACACTTTCCTGCTCGCTAAGAATCTCATCAATCGTATTGTGGTGAGCATAAGCCGCACCGGTAACTACAATTATTTTTTTGAAGCGCTTCGTGTCAAGCACTACTTCAGTTGCAAGTTTTGTTAAATTTCTGCTGTCCGATCCTCCGAAGCATATCAGAACAGAATCGCTCTTTCCAGGCAGCCTGCTTTTTTTTGCCAGATTTAAAAACGCCGGTCTGATCAGGGCATATTTTGGGCCCAATGCATATTGCGTATAAGGCTGTGCCGGGTATTCACTCGGAGAAACGCAGGGCGTATGATTTAACACGAGGTCCGCATATGTCGTTTTCTCATGCAGATCATCAATGCAGATCAAGCCGCAGCCGATCATTTTAATGGATTTCTGATAGTCACTTTCCAATTCGTAACTATCCAGCACTACCAAGTCGTCTGGTGACAAAATGGATATCAGGTGGTCGTCATTTTGTAACCTTAGCAGCTTAAAACCGTCTGTTTTTATTTCTTCAATAATGCTCTCGGGAACATGCTTGCAAGCGAAAATGATGTAGAAATCGTCGCCGAGCATTTTCGCCAAAGCTATACATCTAACGAGGTGACCAAGGCCAATGCTGGGGCTTCCATCCGTTCTAATGTATAGCTTACTTTTCATATAGCAATCGAAATTTCATTTCTGCCATCAACCAGTCCGAATGTGTATCAATGTCCTGCACTTCTTCTTCAGAAAGAATTACAGGAGCGCTGTTTGAGCTAAAAAGCGAGTCGGTAACGCGCAATGGATTGTACCAATACCATTGACCGGCATCATGATAAACCGGTTTTAAATCCTGAGACCGGACATTTTTATTTTCCGGCCACACCATTTCTATCTTCCCATCATTCAATTGTAATCCGCGCCAAACGGGATATGAGAATGGTACAACCGGGAATACAGAATCGTAATTGAATGTATTGAGTAATGCTAGCCCTTCTGCCAGATGTTCTTTTCTGATCAGCGGTGCAGTAGGATATATACAGCAAATGCTATCGAACCTCTTTGAAAAACGGGATAAATATTCTCGCTCAACCTCTTTGATCACGTCAACAGTGGAGGCGAAATCGTCCGAGTTCTTTTCAGTCCTTAAAAATGGGACCGCAGCGCCGAATTGTTTTGCGATAGCGGCAATCTCCTGATCATCCGTAGACACCATCACCTCGTCGAACAGGCCAGAAGCCAGCGCCGTCTCGATGGCATAAGCGATAATTGGTTTACCGAGAAAATCCTTAATATTTTTCTTCGGAATCCGCTTACTGCCGCCCCGTGCCGGAATGATTGCGAGGGATTTACTCATTGTAAAATTCATTAACAGACTGTATCACAAATAATTGCTCTTCATCCGTCAGCGTAGGATACATCGGCAAGCTGATACATTTCCGATAATAGCTTTCAGCTTTCGGCATGTCACCAGCTTTCCAGCCTAAGCTTTGGTAATAAGGCATTAAGTGGCAGGGAATGTAATGGATCTGTGCGAAAATTTTCTGCTCCCGCAAATGGTTGTAAAGACCTAGACGATCGTCCGCTTCTATAATGTAAAGGTGATAAGCATGACCGGCATCCACGCCGCTTTGTCCTGAAATGAAGGATTTTCCTGAAAATGCATCGTTGTATTTTTGAGCAATCAGCCTGCGTCTCGCGATTCCATCGTCTGCCCTTTTCAATTGACTTGTTCCAAGCGCAGCCTGGAAATCGGTCAGGCGGTAATTGTAACCCAATGTCTGCATTTCCATATACCAGCCTGGGTAACTTTCGTCTCCACCAGCCAGTTCTATACTATTCACGTATAGGTCATTGGATTTTACGATGCCATGTGTACGGAGTGCAAGAAGCTTTTGATACAGCTCTATGCTATTTGTTGTGACCATTCCACCTTCCCCACAAGCAATGTGCTTAACAGGGTGGAAGCTGAATATAGCAAGATCTGCAAATTTGCTGTTTCCACAAAGCTGCTCGTTGCCCTCAGAGTCTGTAAAAAAGCCTCCCGGCGCGTGGCATGCATCTTCAATAATCCACAAACCGTATTCGTCTGCAAGATTTTTTATTTCCTCCAAATTAACGGCCTTGCCAGCGAAGTCGACAGGAACTATGCCTGTGTAAGTCCCTTTTGGTGATGCTTCCAAAAGGCTTCTTACAGCCTTGATATCAATTAAATAACTGGAAGGATCAATGTCGGCAAACACAATTTCACCCCCGCAATAGCGGATACAGTTTGCAGAAGCTGCGAATGTAATCGGCGTTGTTATCACCTTATCCCCCGGACTTACATTCAGTGCGAGTGCGCATAAATGCAGTGCGGCAGTTCCATTTGCAACCGCAACAGCATACTTTGCCCCTACATATTTTGCAAATGCTGTTTCAAACTCCTGGATATTCGGACCCTGGGTCAGGTAATCGGATTTCAAAACATCCGTAACAGCCCTTAGATCTTCCTCAGTGATGTTTTGCCTTCCGTATGGTATCATTCCCGAAAAAATTAAACTGTAAAATCTGAATCTACGTGCTCCTTAATCAACGCGCGCAGACTGTCAACTGTTTCCCACTCTGTATTATTTCCGGAATTATATGAAAAGCCGTCGGGCACTTTCTTAGCATCGAAATGTGCGATGAAATCCGCTAACTTCCAGTTAGGAGTCTGAGGAACAATGGCATAGTACTTACCCAAATCGTAAGTAAAGAATGAGTCCGAGGTTGTAATCATTTCCTCGTGGATCTTCTCGCCAGGACGTATACCGATGACGCGATGCTCACATTCGGGGCCAATGGCCTGCGCAATGTCCAGAATATTATAAGATGGGATTTTAGGAACGAAAAGTTCGCCTCCCCAGGCAGTTTCCAACGCATGCAAAACCATGTCAACTCCACCTTGCAGGGAGATGTTGAAGCGGGTCATCGTCTCAACTGTTATTGGCAATACACCGGTTTTCTTTTTATTAATGAAAAAAGGAATCACGGAACCGTTAGAACCCATTACATTACCGTAACGCACCACCGAAAACTTGATAGGATTACGTCCACGGATGTTATTAGCAGCAATAAAGAGCTTATCGGACGTTAGTTTTGTGGCGCCGTAGAGGTTGATCGGAGCGGCAGCTTTATCTGTTGACAGCGCAACAACATGGCTCACCTCGGTGTCCAAGGATGCATTAATTACATTTTGCGCGCCGTTAATGTTAGTCTTAACACATTCCGAAGGATTGTATTCTGCAATAGGCACATGCTTCATAGCAGCAGCATGTATAACGAAGTCGATCCCTTTAAAAGCTCTTCTTAAACGTTCTTCATCTCTTACATCACCAATGAAAAAACGGATTTGCGGGTATTTTTCTGGTGTGTATTCCTGCGCCATCTGGAATTGCTTCTGCTCATCCCTTGAAAAGATTACTAACCTTTTCACACCCGGCCATCTTTTGAAGATCGTTTCGGTCAATGCTTTACCTAAAGAACCAGTTCCTCCTGTTATTAGTATTGATTTACCGGTCAAATCTAGCATGTTAGTTGTATTTAGTTTAAACTTATTCTTATTGATTACTAATGTGTTATACAAATTGTTTGTGCAGCTTCTCCTTGAAGAATATGATGTACGAGAGCGTAAAGAACACGCCAAGAACAGAGAAAATAATGCCTATGAAAAAACGTTTCGGGCTGCTTTTCGATAAAGGGACCCGCACAGGTTCGAGCACTTTAAATACTGGTTTTTCTTCCTTTTCGCGAATCTTGAACTGTTCCAGCTTATTAGACAAGTCTGAATAAATGGCTTGTGACAGCACATATTCCGCTTGCAGTCTTTGTTCTTCGATTCTTGCTACGTTCAGGAAGGTATTTCTATGAGAGTCTCTGTAAGCTTGCAGTGCATATTCGGCACCCTGCTGGCGTTTCTTAGCTTCTTCTACACGTTTTTGTAAAAACTCAACTTGCTGCGTTGTTTTGGAAACAGTGTAGTTCGTCACATATTCAATGAGATATTTCTCGCTGGCAGAAACCAACATCGCTGCAACTACCGGGTCCGTCATCTCACTTTCAATAGTGATAATTCCATCGGTTGCGCCAACCGTAGCTTGAACCAGGCCTTTGGCAGCATTAACAAGCCGTTCCTGTTCCATTGTAAATGACAGAATTCCTATATCTGTTTTCGGCTTTGATGCAGGTTTGTCTGATTTTTTACTTCCGAACGATAGCAGGCGGGACAGGAAGCTTTGGGAACTATCCCTTTTCATAAAGTTCTCAAGCGAGGTGTATGAAACATTATCCTGGTCAACAACCGGGACTTTCAACAAATACTGTCCGAAAGGGACTGTTGATAAAATGTTCGGATACAGCTCGGGAACAAGTTTTCCGCTCGGATCGGAGCCTGCGCCAAGCGCCATGCTGAAAAAGGAGCTGTTCCTGCTGGAACCCAATTCCGGTAATAATATCGTTTGAGCTGTATACCTTTTTTCTAGTAGGAAGCTTATTGCCACCCCAAGGATTCCAAAGGCAATGGCAGCAACGACCAAAACTAAAAAATACCGCTTGAAGAATCCAAGTACCTCGATAAAGCTGATTTCGACTGTATCGGTTGTCTTTACTGACTGAATATCGGGCATACTATCTTAAAGAATACGGATTAAAGCAATCGCCAGAGTGGTAAATAAGGATATAATTGCGAGTCTTTCTCCTCTCGACATAGGCTGTTCCAGCTTCGGTTCCTTCAACGGAATTGTCACAGTCGATCCTGGCTGAACTTTGGGATAGGACCGGAAAAATAAGAACTTACTTGTGCGGTGCGTCCTACCATTGGGGTAAGATACATAAACCCTGTTTTTCCGGGCTCTTTCGGCAAATCCACCGGCCTGGGAAATGTAATCCTGGAAGTTGAATCCTGGGTCATAGTTTACCAGTGAAGGATTATAAACGCCTCCCTGTATCCTCACCATTTCCGATTTTTTAGGAATATAAATCGTATCTCCATCCGCCAACAGCAAGTTAGCAGGAATAGAAGGCTTCTCAATGATCGCTTTCAGGTCGAGCGCGACTAACTCCTGGTTTCGATAAAATCTGGCTCCTTCTATATACGCCTCTTTCCGCATGCCGCCCGCTTTCGGGAACAAGTCGGATATTTTCTCAAAGTTGTTCAGAATGGTGTACGTTCCGGGATAATTGACCTGACCGAAAATCGTGACCGTTTTCTGTGTCTCATATCGGGGGGATTTCCGCACCAGAACGATGTCATATGGATTAAGCGTGAACTTCTGATCCTGCTCGTTCAATGTCAGGTTATCCGCAACGTCCAGTGTGAAAATGCGAACATTCTGGTCAGACGGGAGCCCGGTTGTATCGTTTTTAACCCTGCGCGAAACTTCAATGCGGTATGGGATACCACCTTCTGTATAACCACCTGCCTGGAATATCAAATCCGCAATCGTGATATCTTTATAATAATAATATTCGCCCGGATTGATAACCGATCCTTTAACCGACAGGAAAGTAAATTCTTTAAGGTCCTCCACCGACTTAATGGTAAGGATATCACCAGGAAGCAAGGTTATATCCGGAATCTCATTGTTCATCAGTTTCCTCAAATCAATCGCAACAAGTCCCGTTTGTGAATCACCGCTTGATCTTTCCAGCAGTGCGCGGTTAAGAAATGCTCTTGGACTGATCCCTTGTGAAATCGTAATCAAATCTTTCACCGTTTTGGTGCGTTCGTCCAGTGGATATACGCCTGGCCTCGTTACTGCACCGCGAATTTCAATCTGGTTAGCAACAACTTCCAGGATCCTTTTAACATTATATATATCCCCGTTTTTTGGGATGAATGTGTTCACCTGGGCAGAGTCAATGCTTCCAATTACGAAGTTATTGCCTGTATTTCTCTGATATTGAATCAGCTGTGTAAATGCGTCCGGTGTAAAACCGCCTGCATATTTCAAAATGTCTTTTAAAGTTTCGCCTGCTTTGGCCTCAAAAATTCCGCTCTTCTTGACCTCACCGGTCAGTTCCAGCCGTGTTTCATAAGGGCGGATCAAAATGAT
Source organism: Dyadobacter sp. CY327 (assembly GCF_021390415.1). Classification (NCBI taxonomy): domain Bacteria; kingdom Pseudomonadati; phylum Bacteroidota; class Cytophagia; order Cytophagales; family Spirosomataceae; genus Dyadobacter; species Dyadobacter sp. CY327. The sequence continues at coordinate 1,004,354 of NZ_JAJUXJ010000001.1, forward strand.
ATCCTGATCCTGCAAAGCAATGTTGTCCCTTAAATCCGCATCTATTAAAAACCGGTAGAGGTCTATCTGACGGATTATCTTGTTATTTCTGATAATGTCGATATTCCGGTAAGAACCGTTTCTGCCTGGTCCTCCTGATACATAAAGTGCATTGAAAGCGGTGGATAGGGAAGATACCGTGTAGGTGCCGGGACGTACAACCTCACCGGCGATCATTACCCTGATACTGCGAACATTACCAAGCGTAATGGTGGAATAGGTGCCAGATCCGGGACGGTTTAATGTTGAATAAGCCTGTCTCAGCCTATTGACAATTCTTTCGCTAGCCTGTTCAATGGTTAGTCCATTGACGTAAACGGGCGCCAGATTAAGCATTTTAACCGTTCCTTCCGGGCTGATCTTCATCCGGAAATTATCGACTGAATTTCCGTAAATATCTACAATCAATTCATCGTCAGGACCTAAAATGTAATTTCGTGGGGTTGGAATGCGCAGGTTAGGCTCGAATGTCGTTGAACTTCTTCTGAAAAATGAAGAGCCGAATGTTCTGTTCAATCTCCTTGCGCGCGCTCTGCCAGCAGCAGTCGTGTCTCTTTCGTTGTTTGTTTCTTCTTCCAACTCATCCAGATCATCCTGCTCCCGGGTTTCGTCCAGCTGGTCTCTGTTAGGGTCGTTTTTTGTGTTGTCTTTGGAAGTCTGTTCCAGGCGTTTTCGCATGGCAGAGATATCGTCCAGCGTGTAACCGCGTTGCAATGCTGCCTTTTCAATATCCATATCAGACATTCCCGACTGCTTGGCCTGGTTATAGAATTCAACAGCCTGCGAATTGGAAACGGGCGCTCCGGTTGATGGTGTCGGGGTGGTTTGCCCCGGTACAGTGGTCGGGGTCTGTGGTACTGGATCCTGGGCTTGAGTGACTGTGCTTATCAGTAGGATAAAAAACGCTATCCGGATGGCGTTAACTGTTTTAGATAAATAATGCATGCAGTGTTAATTATATTAAATCGCGTCGGTACGCATTTCTTAATTTGATCCGGGTGCTTGACCAAGCAAGCAGTAAAACTACGAAATCTTACAATATCTAAATTCCCCGGTAAAATATATTAATCCGATAAATATTTTCACTATTCTACTTTAATCGCCAATTCTTTCAATTGTGCGTCCGATATAACAGAGGGTGAATCAATCATCACATCACGCCCTGAATTATTCTTTGGAAACGCGATGAAGTCTCTGATAGAGTCCGCTCCGCCAAAGATGGAACACAGACGGTCGAATCCAAACGCAATCCCAGCGTGGGGAGGAGCGCCGAACTCAAATGCATTCATTAAAAATCCGAACTGCTCCTGAGCCTCTTCCTCGGTAAAGCCAAGAATTCCGAACATTTGCTTTTGAAGCTCTTTTTCAAAAATCCTTACAGAACCTCCGCCAACTTCAACGCCATTGATTACCATATCGTATGCATTGGCCCGAACTGCTCCTAAGTTCCCGTCCAGTAAAGCAATATCCTCCGGCTTCGGACTGGTAAAAGGATGGTGCATGGCAAACCAGCGATTTTCAGCTTCTCCATATTCCAAAAGCGGGAAATCCAGCACCCATAATGCTCTGTATTCATCCGGTTTTCTCAATCCCAGCCTCGTTCCCATTTCAAGGCGAAGCTCATTCAATTGCTTCCTCGCTTTGTCTGCTGCGCCTGAAAGGATCAAAATTAAGTCTCCTGGCTTAGCATTAAACGCCTCAGCCCATTTCTTAATATCCTCTTCGGCGTAGAATTTGTCAACGGACGATTTCAGTGAACCATCGGTATTATAACGAACATAAATCAGTCCTTTGGCTCCGATTTGCGGACGTTTCAACCAGTCCGTCAGCTCGTCCATCTGCTTGCGGGTATATACGGCGCTATCCGGTGCGCAGATGCCCACCACCAACTCGGCATCGTCGAAAACACCGAAACCTTTGCCCGAAGTAAGATCCTGCAAAGCTCCTTTTAATTCAACAAACTGCATATCAAACCGGATATCCGGCTTGTCTGAGCCGTAAAGGCGCATTGCATCCGCGTAAGTCATGCGTGGAACCTCTGGCAGGTCCAGTCCTTTTACTTTTGCAAACAGGTTACGGATAAGTCCTTCAAATGTATTTAAAACGTCTTCCTGCGTCACAAACGACATTTCACAGTCTATCTGCGTAAATTCAGGCTGACGGTCAGCGCGTAAATCCTCATCCCGGAAACATTTAACGATCTGATAGTAACGGTCGAAACCTGCTACCATGAGCAATTGCTTGAATGTTTGCGGAGATTGCGGCAATGCGTAAAATTCACCCGGGTTCATGCGGCTCGGCACGACGAAATCACGCGCGCCTTCCGGTGTGGATTTTATTAATACGGGTGTTTCAACTTCTATAAAGTCCAGGTCGTCCAGATATGCACGTGTATGACGCGCAACCTGATGCCTTAATTGTAGATTTTTACGAACATTATTTCTTCTTAAATCCAGATATCTGTATTTCATCCGGATATCATCGCCGCCATCCGTTTCATCTTCAATAAGGAAAGGGGGCAACTTGGCCGGATTCAGAATATTAAGCTCAGAAACACGGATTTCAATAGCGCCTGTGGCAATTTTATCGTTTTTAGAAAGCCTTTCAATTACCTGGCCTTTTGCTGAAATAACGAATTCGCGGCCCAATGAGCGCGCGATTTCAAGCACATCAGCCTGTGTTTTTCCCTCTTCAAAAAGAAGCTGAGTTAGTCCGTAGCGGTCACGCAAATCAAGCCAGATCATGCCGCCCTTATCACGGACACGCTGAACCCAGCCACACAATACAACTTCTTGATTTACATGTTCTAAGCTTAACTCTCCACAGGTATGGGTACGTAACATATAACTTTTTTAATACTGATATAGTGAAACTGCCTGATAATAAATGCCGCAAAAGTACGTATTTTTAGCAAATCTAACATGAAGTGTTTTTTATGAAATTATATAAAAGGCTGAGCAGACAAGCAGGAGTGGTTTTGTCATCCATTATTTTTTGTGTGAACTGTTCCTGCGATACCGACCCCACTACAAACCCTACGACCGCCGCCGATTTCGATATGACGCCTCAGAAAGTGGCAATTACCCCCGGCATTATTGACGAAGCATCCGGCATTGTCCCGAGTTACAGCATGCCAGGAAATTTTTGGATCAATCAGGATTCAGGCCAGCCGAGCTCGTTGTATCTGTTAAGTGCAGACGGGAAAAATATAAAGGAAATGAAGGTTCCAGGTGCTGCTAACCGGGATTGGGAGGATGTGGAGATTGGCCCCGGTCCGAATGCAGGTGTTAATTATCTTTACATCGGTGATATTGGAAACAACAATGAGCCCAAAAGCCAGGTTGGTGTGATTTACAGGGTTCCGGAAGTGAGTGATGCAAATGCGAATTTTGACGAGACAAAATTGGAAAAGATCACATTCAGTTATCCGGACGGAACCAGAGACGCGGAGGCATTAATGCTGGACCCGACCACCAAAGACCTTTTTGTTATATCAAAAGAAGGGCAGAACACCGGAATTTATAAGCTTGCCTTTCCCCAGTCTACAACGCAAACCATTGTTGCTGAAAAAATGGGAACAGTGCCTGACGTAGGATTAGCTACGGCTGGAAATATTTCCAAAGATGGCAGCGAAATCCTCATCAGAACTTATCTTGCTGTATATTATTGGAAAATAAAGGCGGGAGAATCTGTGGGGCAAACATTAACTCAATCCGCTACAAAGCAATTGCTGGTCGCGCTGGAACCGCAAGGAGAGGCCGTTTGTATGGACGCCGATGGAAAAGGATTTTATACAATCAGTGAAAAATCCAATGCTGCCAGCGTCACTTTGAATTTTTACAAAAGAAAATAAACCAAAGCCATGCTTAAAACTTTACTAAGCGTCGTTCTGATGCTCGTTATTACTGTTGCAAATGCGCAGAATGGGGATGAGAAATTCATCCGGGAAAACTATACCAAAGCCGAATATGACATCGCGGTTCGGGATGGCGTGAAATTGCACACGATCGTTTACAGTCCGAAAGACGCATCTGCAGAAAAAAAATATCCGTTCTTAATGCAGCGCACATGTTACAGCGTTGCGCCTTACGGGCCGGACAATTATCCGCCGAGGATTGGGCCGAGTCCTGCATTAATGCGTGATAAATTTATTTTCGTATACCAGGATGTGCGCGGCCGCTACATGAGCGAAGGCGAGTGGACCAACATGACGCCGCACATTGCACAGAAGAAAGGAAAAACAGATGTGGACGAAGCCTCAGACACTTATGACACGATCGAATGGCTGCTCAAAAACATTCCAGATAACAACGGTAAGGTAGGCCAGTGGGGCATTTCCTATCCCGGATTTTACACCACAGCGAGCGCACTTTCCGAGCACCCTGCCTTAAAGGCATCATCGCCGCAAGCGCCCATCGCCGACTTCTTTTTTGACGATTTTCACCATAATGGTGCATTCACACAAGGTTATTACCTCACATTTCCGGTTTTTGGGATTAAACCGCCCAAGCCAACGACATCTTCCTGGTTTGCGGGAGATATGTTCGAAGCCAAGCCTGATGGTTACACATTCAACCTGAATATGGGCCCTCTCAAAAATTTTGATAAATATTATTCAAAAAATTTCTATTGGCAGGAAACAGTTAATCATCCTAACAAGGACGAGTTCTGGCAAAAAAGAGACATTCTGCCGCATTTGAAAAATATTAAGCATGCTTTCATGACGGTTGGCGGCTGGTTTGATGCAGAAGATCTTTATGGTCCTTTGAACACTTACAAAACGATTGAGAAAAACAATCCTTCTACTTATAATACGATTGTTGTCGGACCGTTCGGGCATGGAAGATGGAGCAGGGAAACCGGCCATACATTGCACAATGACATTTATTTCGGCGATAGCATTGCCACTTTTTACCAAAACAACATTGAGGCGAAATTTTTCAAGCATTTCCTGAAAGAATCGGGTGATGGGAAAACGGGCTTGCCGGAGGCTTATATGTTCGATACAGGTAAAAAAGCCTGGCAAACATTTGACAAATGGCCCGTAGCGGCTGTTGAAAAACGCAAACTATATTTCCACGAAAGTGGTAAGCTGGATTTCAAAGAGCCCGCGCAAGCCAAATCGGTGAGTGAATATGTGAGCGATCCGGCCAAACCGGTTCCCTATACGGCCAATTACAAGCAAATGTCGGGTTTTACGCCATTTGAATATATGTCGGAAGACCAGCGTTTCGCTTCCACACGACCGGATGTGCTTGTTTTTCAAACGGATGTGCTGGAAAATGACATTACATTAGGAGGTGAGATTACAGCATTATTAAAGATCAGCACCACCGGAACCGATGCCGATTTTTTTGTAAAACTAATCGACGTGTATCCTGGTGATGAAAAAAATCATGAATATCTACCCAATCCAACAACCGTTCTGGCGGGTTACCAGCAAATGGTGCGAAGCGAAATCATGAGATCGAGATTCCGGAACAGTTTTGAAAAGCCGGAAGCACTGGTGGCCGGCAAAATGACGGACATTAAATTCCGCTTGCAGGATGTTTTGCATACATTCAAAAAGGGCCATCGCATTATGGTCCAGGTACAAAGCACAGCATTCCCGCTTTTCGACCGCAATCCGCAGAAATACGTGGAAAACATTTACAAGGCTGAGGCATCCGATTTTATCAGCGCAAAGCAGACTATTTATCATCAGGCCAGCGCAGCCAGTTCACTTGAAGTAGACGTTATCAAATAATGCGACATTTTTTTAATCTTAAAAACATTGCAATGAGTACGATTGCCGCTTCCATGCTGACCAATGGTTTGGCTCAAAAGCTAGATTATCCATCTACAAACCGCGTTGATCACATCGATGAATATCACGGAATCAAGGTTTCTGATCCTTATCGCTGGCTGGAAGATGACCGCTCAAAGGAAACCGGCGAGTGGGTTAAGGCACAGAATGAAGTCACATTCAAGTATTTAGATAAAATCCCTTTCAAGAAGAAAATCTTTCTTGATCTGGAAAAGGCCTACAATTATCCCAAATATTCGGCTCCGAGGAAAAAGGGAGACTATTATTATTTTTATAAAAATGATGGTCTGCAAAATCAAGCAGTGCTGTATCGCCAGAAAGGAGAAAATGGAGCGCCTGAAACCGTAATCGATCCCAACAAACTCTCCGCGGACGGAACCACCAGACTTACTGTTTTCAGCCTGTCAAAAGACGGGAACCATGCTGTTCTGGGCTTTTCGCAAGGCGGCTCCGACTGGCAGGAATATCAGGTGATGGACATGAAAACGCTCACAATGCTTGCTGATAAGGTAGAATGGGTGAAAATCTCCGGCGCGGCATGGCAAGGCGATGGCTTTTATTACAGTCGTTATCCAAAACCGGAAGGCAGCGCGCTGGCCGCCAAAAACGAAAATCACCAGGTTTATTTTCACAAAATTGGAACAAAACAAAGCGAGGACAAGCTCATATTCGAAGATCCGGCAAACCCGCAACGTTTCCACACCATCGGAACCACTGAGGATGAGCAATTTGCCGTGCTGAGCGTAAGCGATCGCGGAAAAGGAAAGGATGGAAATGGTTTGTGGATTTTGAAAAAGGGAGAAACGAAATTTACGCCTATCAAAGAAGAGATCACCGATTTTCAATATGGTGTGATTGAGAACATTGGCGACGACTTTCTAATTGAAACCAATGAAGACGCGCCAAACAGCAAGGTTATGCGCTATGTCGCGGCGTCCAAATCCTGGAAAACGGTTCTCCCCGAAAAGCCCGAGCCTCTGCTAGGTGCAGGACTTGCAGGTAACAAGTTATTTGCGTCCTATTCCAAAGACGTCAGCAGCCGAGCTTATGTTTATAGCATTGACGGTGCATTGGAAAATGAGGTGAAGCTGCCCGGCTTGGGAACAGCCAGCGGATTTGGCGGTGAACGTGAGGACAGCTTTGTTTTTTACACCTATACATCATTTAATTACCCGCCTACCATCTTCAAATACGACATTGCCAGCAAGAAGAGCGCTGTTTTTCGCGAACCTGAAGTGTCATTCAAGCCCGAAGATTATGAGACTGAACAGGTTTTCTATCCCAGCAAAGACGGCACCAAGATCCCCGCGTTCATTACTTACAAAAAAGGAATGAAACGCGACGGCTCCAATCCCACGATCCTGTACGGATATGGCGGTTTTAATATCAGCCTAACCCCGGCTTTCAGTCCTACGCGCATTCCTTTTCTGGACCAGGGCGGCATTTATGTGCAGGCCAATTTGCGCGGAGGGAGTGAATACGGCGAGAAATGGCATGAGCAGGGGATGAAGCTTAAAAAGCAGAATGTGTTCGACGATTTCATTGCTGCTGCTGAATTTTTGATCAAAGAAAAATATACCTCTGCTTCGAAACTGGCCATTCAGGGTGGTTCTAACGGCGGATTGCTGGTAGGAGCAGTCATGAATCAGCGGCCTGAGTTGTTTAAAATTGCGTTTCCGGCAGTAGGAGTAATGGACATGCTCCGTTTCCACAAATTTACCATTGGCTGGAACTGGATCGCCGACTACGGCAGCAGCGATAACGCCGAGGAATTCAAAGTTCTTTACGCTTATTCTCCGTTGCACAACATTAAGGAAGGCGGCAAATATCCTGCAACAATGATCACCACAGCTGATCACGACGACCGCGTGGTGCCCGCACATTCATTCAAATACGCCGCTGAACTCCAAGCCAAAGCCGGCAAATCATCCGATAACCCATTACTGATCCGCATCGACACCAACTCCGGCCACGGCGCCAGCAACACCAAAAAAGCATTAGAAACGCAAGCGGATATTTACGCTTTTATGTTTGCGAATATGGGGTTGGTTTGGAAGTGATGCATTGGCGTGATTCAATGCGTCTATACTAATTCGCATATTAAGTAAGGTAAAAAGCTCTTAAAATGGTCTGAACTATGAAAGCATGGTTCAGACCATTCTTGTTTTCGGTCAACTTCTTAATCTCCCATTATTTCTCAATTTATTTCTACATGCAGGATACAACAGGACGGTGGGAATTGGTAAGTTTTCTAATCTTGTGACAGTTACAGAGTAGTATTCATGAAGTGATGCCCTTTCAGAAATTGGAATCACTTTCCTCAAAAATGATAATTAATCAACTAAGAATATATGAGCAGTTCTAATGTAAGCCAGTACAGGTATGTTAGCTATTTATGGGATGAAAGCAAAGCGGCCTCGCTTGGTGATGATCAGGTAGCACTTCTTTTGTACCGTTCCAATTTGTTGGGTGCAGACCTCCGTCTTACTAATTACGCGGGTGGTAACACAAGTTGTAAAACCATCGAAAAGGATCCGCTGACCGGTAACCCGGTTGAAGTAATGTGGATCAAAGGTTCTGGTGGCGACATTGGCACTTTAACAAGAAGCGGCCTGGCTGGACTTTATCAGGATCGCCTGCACAATCTGAAAAACATTTACCGCGGACTGGAATTTGAGGATGAAATGGTGGAGCTTTTCAACCATTGCATTTACGATCTTAAATCCAAGGCGCCTTCCATAGATACGCCTTTACACGGCTTATTGCCCTTTAAGCACATTGATCACCTGCACCCGGATGCATTAATTGCCATTGCAGCGTCCAAAGAAGGAGAGGCGATTACCAGAGAACTGTTCAACGGGGAACTGGCGTGGGTGCCCTGGCAACGTCCCGGTTTTGATCTTGGATTAAAACTGGAACAGGCACTGGCAGAAAATCCGGGCATACGCGGAATCGTATTGGGCGGTCACGGCCTGTTTACCTGGGGTGATACGGCTTACGAATCTTATATCAATACGCTCGATACAATTGAAAAAGCTTCGGAATATCTGAATGAGCATTATGGCAAAAGCCGTCCGGTTTTCGGAGGCCAGCGCCTAGAAAGTGAGCCTGAAACACGTCGCTCAGAAATAGCCGGCAAACTGGCTCCTTATCTGCGCGGACTGGCTTCTGAGCAGCAAGCCATGATCGGTCATTTTACGGATGACGCGCGCGTGCTTGAATTCATCGGCAGCCATGATCTGGATAAACTGGCACCATTGGGCACGAGCTGCCCGGATCACTTCCTTCGCACGAAAATACGTCCGTTGGTTCTGGATTTTCCATTTGAAAAGCTCGGCGCAACAGACCAGGAAATCCTGGATCAGATCCGTCCTCAGTTTGAAGCTTACCGTGTTGATTACCAGGCATACTACGACCGTTGCAAGCATGATAACAGCCCTGCGGTCCGCGACCCTAATCCGGTCATTATCTTGTTGCCAGGCGTGGGCATGTTCTCTTTTGCGAAGGACAAGCAAACGGCTCGTGTTGCGGCTGAGTTCTATATCAATGCAATCAATGTAATGAAAGGTGCGGAAGCGATCTCTTCTTACGTCTCATTGCCTGAGCAAGAAGCATTTGACATTGAATATTGGCTTCTGGAAGAAGCTAAATTGCAGCGCATGCCGAAAGAAAAGTCCGTATCACGCAAGATTGCGGTTGTTACGGGCGGTTCGGGAGGAATTGGAAAAGCCATTGCTCTGAAATTATTGCAAGAAGGCGCCTGCGTGGTGATTTCAGATATTGATGAAAAAGCATTGGCAGAAACCAAAGCGGAATTCGATGCGAAATTTGGCAAAGACTTTTCTGCAACTACCATAGCAAATGTGCTGGAAGTGGATCAGATCAAAGCTGCGCTTCATACCACGAAATTGAAATACGGTGGTGTGGATATTATTGTAAACTGTGCTGGTTTGTCTATTTCGAAACCTTTGGCAGAAACGACCATTAAGGATTGGGATATTTTGCAGGATGTTTTGGTAAAAGGCCAGTTCCTGGTTTCACAGGAAGCGGTTGCTATCATGCGTCAGCAGGGATTGGGCGGTGATATCATTAACATTGCCAGCAAAAACGGAATCGTTTCGGGCCCTAACAATGTGGCTTATGGAACGGCAAAAGCGGCTCAGCAGCATATGTCACGCCTTTTGGCAGCAGAATTGGGACCTGATAAAATCCGTGTCAATGTCGTGAATCCCGATGCTGTAATTGCTGGAAGCAAAATATGGGAAAGCGGCTGGGCAGCAGGACGTGCGAAAGCTTATGGCATCAGTGTAGCCGAATTGCCTGCCTATTATGCAAAAAGAACAGTTTTGAATGCTGAAATTCACACAGAAGACATCGCTAACGGCGTTTATATTTTTGTAAGCGGCTTATTAAACAAAAGCACCGGAAACGTAATCAACGTAGACGGCGGTGTTCCCGCAGCATTCCTAAGATAGCAAATACACGAAATATTCCCGCGACTTTAAAGTCGCGGAAATGTTTACAATAATCTTACATTTCAAGAATTTTAAATCAGACTTTCTAAGTTGTTACAACTTGGGAAGTCTTTTAAATTTTGACAAAAATGAAAATCGACCAATATCAGATAGACCAGCATAACGACAGCATATTGTCGCGCCATAACAGCCAGTTCAACTTCCTGAACGAGCAGCTGGGCGAGCAGGACATTAATTCAAATGAGATTATCAATGCTCTGAAAGCATTTCAGGTTGCGATTCCAAGCTGGGCGCTAGGCACGGGCGGGACGCGTTTTGGACGTTTTTCGGGCGGAGGAGAGCCGCGTTCGCTGGAAGAGAAAGTCGAGGATGTCGGTCTGTTACATGCATTGAATCGTTCGAGCGGGTCCATTTCGCTGCATATTCCGTGGGATATTCCCCAGCAGGCAGAGTCCATTATCAGCCTTGCAAATTCACTCGATCTGAAGTTTGATGCAGTTAATTCCAATACATTCCAGGACCAGAAAGATCAGGCGCATTCCTACAAGTTTGGGTCACTTTCTCATGTGGATCCTGCGGTTAGGAAACAGGCTGTTGAGCACAACATTGAAGTGATCAGATATGGCAAAGACCTCGGATCGAAAGCGCTATCAATCTGGCTTTCAGACGGATCGTGTTTTCCTGGACAATCTAATTTTGTAAAAGCATTTCAAAATACGTTGGAATCTTTACAGGAAATTTACGCCGCATTGCCTGCGGATTGGAAAGTTTATGTGGAATATAAAGCCTATGAGCCGAACTTCTATTCGACCGTAATTCAGGATTGGGGCAGTTCCCTGCTATTCTGCCAAAAATTAGGGCCAAAAGCAGATGTCCTGGTTGACTTAGGACACCATTTGCCTAATGCGAACATTGAACAAATCGTAGCCACACTCATGATGGAAGGCCGTTTGGCAGGTTTCCATTTCAACGATTCCAAATATGGCGACGACGATCTGACCGTAGGCAGCATTCGTCCTTATATGTTGTTCCTGATTTTTGTAGAACTGGTAGAAGGCATGAAACGCGCCAACCGCGCAGCAGACACGTACGCCTGGATGATCGACGCAAGCCATAATGTAAAGGATCCGTTGGAAGATCTGCTGCAATCGGTTGAAGCCATTTTGATATCATACGCACAGGCATTGCTCGTGGACCGCAACAAACTGGAACAAGCCAGAATGCAAAACGACGTCGTTCTTGCTCAGCAAATCCTGCAAAGTGCTTTTAGAACAGACGTTCGTCCGTTGGTTCGTGAATCCATGCGAATGAGCGGCGGATCGCTTGATCCGATTGGGTTGTTTCGGGATTTGAAAGTTCGGAATGAACTGATGAATGAGCGGGGGAGGGTGACTGTGGCGACTGGGTTGTGATAGCGTATGGTTAGGAGCGTCGTGCTTGCACTTCGGCTCCGCTCAGTGTGACAGGGCATGTAGCTGTGTCTGTCACACTGAGCGGAGCCGAAGTGAGGACCGCAACGCCCTGTCAGCCTGAGCGGCCCGGGCCGCCGGAGGGTCGAAGGCACGTCCCCAACGCCCTGTCACACTGAGCGGAGCCGAAGTGCGTCCCCAACGCTCCTGACAAGTAAACCAGCGAACAGGCGACCATGCGAACAAGCAAACACCTCATAGCGACTTCCTCCGAATCAACGTAAACGGGTTCTTCACAACTGCCCTTCTATTTTCCGTAATCAATTCCGCAGCCGTCTTCCCCATCTGCTCATGATCGGTTGAAATGGTCGTAATCCCGTCCAGCAGAATTTCCTTCAACGGCGTTTCATTATAGGAAATAATGCCGATGTCCTTCCCAATCGTCAGCTGCTGTTCGCGGCATTTTTTGATCAGATTAACCAGGTCATTTTCTTCAATGACCACGTAGGCCGTATCCTTTACTGCCGTGCTGTTCTCATGAAAATCGTACATGATCTCGTGTTCAAATTCGTGTTGGATGCAGAAGATCCGGAAACCTTTGATGATTTCTTTGGGATAGCGGATGATGGTTGGAAAAATGAGGATCAGTTTTTTGTAAACTTTCAATAAGTCAACGGCCTCATTTAACGCATAAACGATATCTTTTTCGAAGTTTTGGAAGACAGAAGAATGCTTTTTACTGTTCAGTTCAATGTCTTTATCCAACAAAATCAGCTTCTCAGGCGGGATCATTTTTAAAGCTTCAATGGCCTCTTCCGCTTTTTCGTAGAAATGCGGCATGATCACATAGTAATCGTATTCACCCAGGCTGTTTTTTATCAGATTCTTGAAAATGTTGGCATTAGAGTGGTGGATATGCAGGTCAACATTCACGTTGCGGCCGACATTCTCCACAAAAGCATTGTAAATCTGCTTCTTATAGTTACTTATTTTGTTGAAAACCAGCAGAATACGCACCGATGTCTCAATGTCGACGCGGTTGATAAAATAACCTTTGCCCCGAACGGAAATTAGTACACCGTCTTTGATCAAATGTTTGTATGCCTTTTCAACAGTGTCCCGGGAAAGCAAATACTCTTCACTTAACTGATTGATCGAAGGAATTTTATCGCCACGTTTTAGTTTCCCCTTACTAATCGCCTGCAACAGCGACTTAATGATCTGCATGTATTTCGGCGCACTTTCCTTAAACTCGATATCAAACTGTATTTCCATTAAAACGGTATTTAAATGCAGGGTAACTATAAATTAAAAACAGCCGGGCAAGAAAACTACTTTCTTACCCGGCTGTTTTATTAGGCTTTTAAAATTTATCTTGGCCCTCTGCTGCTTCTATCCGAAGCGCCGCCGCCGCCTCGTGAGCCTCTTTCGGAACTTCCCTGTGAAGAACGCGCATCAGGCGCGCTGCCTCTGGATTCATAAGAACCTCTTTCGGATGAACCACGGTCTGAGCGGCTTTCGCGTTGGACAGGCGCTTCATAGGAACCTCTGTTGGAACGGCTTTCGCGTTGGACAGGCGCTTCATAGGAACCTCTGTTGGAACGGCTTTCACGTTGAACAGGCGCCTCATAGGAACCGCTTTGCTGACGACTTTCGCGTTGAGCCGGTGCTTCATACGATCCTCTTTCCGAACGGCTTGGTCTTGTTGCAGGCACTTCGTAAGATTCTCTGTTTCCGCCGGGATTTACCGGCTCATTACCACGTTCCGACCGGCTGCTTCTTTCCGGGCCATTGTCAGGCACGTCACGGTTGGGAACTCGCTCCGCACGGGTTGGCGCTTCGTACTCGCGATTGCTGCGGCTGTTATTATCACTGCGGTTGGCCTCATATCCGGGGTTTCTGCCATTGCCTCTGCTGCTCCGGTCCGATGAACCTGCGTCGATGGTTGATCCGCGGCGATTCGCATCGTTATATCTGCTGCTGCGGTCGTTATAACCGCGGCTGTTGTCGTATCTGTCATTGCCGCGGCTATTGCCCGCAACAACCACACGTCCCCTGTTCCGCATATCAATTTCACGAACGGAAACACTTCTTCTGGTTACACGCTCAATTTCATCACGTCTCGGGCCGTAAGCGTAGGTTCTGTTGTTATTATAATAGTAGTTGTTGATAATGGTCGTTCTGCCATAGTAATGCGAAACGCGGTTGCGCGGAGCGCAGTACGAATGCCAGCGCGGGCTGGTAATGTAACGTTGCGGGACAAAAACCCACCAGAAAGAAGGCAGATTCACCGAAATGTTCACTTGCATACCAGGACCCAACGGTGCCCAGCCATAGTATCCGCCACCGGAACGCCAGTTAACCCATGCCGGGCCCCATTCATAACCCGGAATCCAGAACCAGCCATTATAATCATCAAAAGACCAGCGCCCGTAGTGAAATGGCGCCCAGCCCCAGTCGTATTCCGAAACCCAGGTGTTGCCATATTCGGTCACTTCCCAGTATCCCGCAGTGGAGTAGGGCTGGAAGCCGGATGGTGCATCTGGTACCCAAACGGAGCCATATTGCGGCGTCCGGACCCATCGTCCGTAAGGAGACAGCTCTTCATAGAATGTTTGAAAAGAAATGTTAACTCCGGGCTGGGCCTGTGTCTTGCTAGATATGGAAACACCGCCGAGCAAAAGCAAGATCAGGCCCATTATCCGAAGTTTTCGCATGATTTTCATGGCTATATGGATTAGTTGTTTTTCTTTATTTAAATCGTAGGTAAGACACACTATTTTGGTTTTGGTTTAAACGCTGTAAAACGCTGCAATCGGTATAAACAATCCACGTTGCAACAGAGTAACATTCGGATTCCAGCTTTGTTCTTAAATGATGAAATTAAGTAATTGATTATTAATGCTTTATTTGTCTATTATAAAAGATTTCAATTGCCGCTTGCTGACTGTAAGACAATTGTAAACTAATTTAGCCCTATCCGCCATCGTCAACATTAACAACACATTAACAATATTTTCAGTCAGCCAATGGTCAACCCTGAAATTTTACACAACGAACTGGTCTTTCAAACTGCGCGCAGCGGCGGAAAAGGAGGGCAGAATGTAAATAAAGTCGAAACAAAAGTGGAGCTAAGATTTGATATCAAAAATTCACAGCAACTTACCGACGAGCAAAAACAGACATTGATCGAAAAGCTGGCGAATAAGCTTACCAACGAGCAGGTCCTCATCCTGTATCATCAGACCGAGCGTTCGCAGCTGGCCAATAAGGATAAAATTATAGCCAAGTTTAACGATCTGATCAAAAAAGCATTCACCGTACAAAAAAGCCGCCGCGCTACTCGCCCTACGCTTGCTTCGAAACTGGACAGGCTGCAAACGAAGCAGCGGAATTCCAGCATTAAATCATTGCGTAAAAAGTCATTCGAAGAATAGATTCCCGGCGTTACCAATTCCTCTTTTATCCAAATGAATGCCATCACTCCTGCTCAGCCTAAATTAAGTGCCGTTTTGACCATTCCCGTTATCGTTGCCTCGCTGGGCTACTTTGTGGATGTGTATGACCTGCTGTTGTTTAACATTGTCCGTGTGCCCAGCCTGAAAGATCTTGGGTTGTCGGAAGAGGAGATTTCCCGCATAGGCGCCAACATTTACAACTGGCAGCAGGCAGGCTTGCTCATTGGCGGCTTTATGTGGGGCATATTGGGCGATAAGCTGGGCCGGAGGTCAGTTTTATTTGGATCTATTTTTACTTATTCGCTGGCGAACATTGCCTGTGGTTTTGCCAATAATGTTGAGTTGTACTCATTTTTGAGATTTATTGCAGGGTTAGGACTGGCCGGAGAGCTTGGCGCAGGCATTACGCTCATTGCCGAAATCTTACCAAAAGAGCTGCGTGGCTATGGCGCATCCGTAGTTGCCAGCGTAGGACTGGCCGGTGCTATCGCGGCATTTTTTGCGGTAAAACTGACGGATTGGCGCATCGCCTATTTCATAGGAGGAGGAATGGGACTGATACTCCTGGGTTTACGGATTAATGTGCTGGAATCCGTTATTTTCAATAAAAGCATAGAAAACCGGGCAAGCAAGTCCGTCCCGTGGTGGACGATTTTTACGAGCTGGTCGCGGTTTGTGCGCTATATCCGCTGCATGGGGATCGGGCTGCCTACTTATATGGTCATTGGAATTTATTCCACTTTTGGAAACGAATTTGCGAAAGCACTGGGCATTACCGCCGACGTACAAGCAGCATCGTGCGTGCTTTACACCTACATTGGCGTGGTAACCGGTGATTTTTTTAGTGGGATTTTGAGTCAATGGCTGCAATCAAGGAGAAAGGCAATCCTTTTAATGATGTCAATGACGCTAGCCGGGGTGGTGTGGCTGCTGTATGGCGGGATCGAATCGACTACAATGCTTTATGCTTGTTATGTATGGCTCGGATTCTCAATCGGCTACATTGCCATGTTCCTGACCACAACTGCAGAACAATTCGGGACCAACCTGCGGGCGACCGTAACAACGTCTGTTGCTAATAATGTAAGGGCAACTGTCCTGATTACATTGCCTGTTTTCCAGCTTTTAAAGCCGGGCTGGGGCGTTTTGAGTTCGGGTGCAATCGTTGGTGCCGTTTGCTTCGGGCTTGCCTTGCTTTCGCTCTGGAAAATGGAAGAGACTTATGGAAAGGAACTGGATTACGAAGAGGTCTGAAAGCGAGCGTTTTTACTCTGCTTTTTGTGAAAATATCAGCTGATCCGGCCGCGGGTAGTCGATTAGTTTTGAAAAATCTACTTTCCAAAAGTCAAGGTCGAGGAGGTGATTTTGAGTGTCTTTGGTGAGTGTGATAACAACCGGTGTGCCGTCGCTGTCGACATACTCCGCCTGAATTAAGTCGCCCTCGTACGCGTCAACATTCCCTCCCAGACTAATGCTCCCCATTTTTCCACCCTCATATTCGTCCACATCATTATTGATCGGGAAATCCTTTGGGTCGAGGTTTAATGTTTGGAGCAGAAAATGGATGAGGTTAATTTCGTTTTGTCTGATGGGCCTTATGCTGCTCATGAATCCGCTTTTGATATGCTGTTTTTATTTCTCAACTGCTCGGCTTTTTTTCCTACAAACCAGAATGACAGCGCGAGAACGGCAAAGAAAATCCCTTTGTTGGTCCTGTCCCAGAAATATTCAAAATATCTTGTATAAATATTAACCAGGAAAAACACCAGTCCCAGGTCCCGCAATGTTTCCAATTTGTTCTGAAACGCGTAAACAAGCAATAGGGCAAGCATAATACTGAAACCCAGCGCCCAATACCAGAAGTAACTCTGCTTAATCGCCGTCCACCCACTCAGGTCATCGTAATTTCCAAAAATGGATAGTGTCCACGCGGCCAGCAAAAATAGGAAAAGGCCAATGGAGTAAGTTGTTTCCTGGAAGAATGGCAGGAGTTTAAGCTTTTGCAAACCAATAGAAAATAACCAGATAGCCAGTCCGAAAACGGTCATCCGCAACGGATAATTCATTCCCAGAAACCGGTAACTGCCACCGGACCAGAAATGTGTCTGAGCGCCCCACCAGCCTGCCAGTGAAATGATCATCACCGTCCATAGCAATGTAGAACGGAGGAAAACCGCCACGCCACCGTAAACAACGGTTGCTATGAGCAGTGGAATGGCATAGTTTCCGTCAAAATTGGTAAAACTGCGCGTCCAGTAAGTGATTGCGACGCCGATAGTGAGGATAATGGTAATGTTGTAGGTTTCATTGCTGGCTTTTGAAGCGGGATATTTGGTTTGTCTTCTTTTGGCAAGATAAATAAATAAGGCTGCCAGTGCAGTGAAGCCAATCCCAAAAATGGTTTCCGAAAAGCCCCATTTGTTACGCAGTTGTTCCAGCCACTTTTCATCAAGCACCAAAGCACCAAATGCAAGCAAACCACAAGAAACAGCCGAAATCAGCGCGTAAATAGCGATCGCATCCACATTGGCATTACGCAACTGATAACTGTTCCGCAGTTCCTCCGCCAATTCCCCGGAAATCTTATTGCTCTCCTGCCAATACTGAATAGCCTTACTAACCGCCTCCGCCTCCTTCTTATCTAATTCCATTAATGCGAACGTTGATGAACTGAAATTGTGCAATGGATTTTTGATAAAAAGTCCGGGCCAATTTCATAACCCGGACTTTCTCATTCTTATCTCCCGCTTTTCAACCCCGACAAAAACTCGACCATATCCCTGATTTCTCTTTTGGACATGATTGTGCCCATGGGGGGCATGCTGGATGGGACGTTGTCGCGTTTGGCGATCCTGGCGGTTGCGATTTTTAATGGTTCGGCTTCTGATGTTTTCAGGACCAGTTCGTGGTCGCTTTCCTGGGTCAGGATTCCTGCGGCGGATGTGCCGTCTTTCAATGTAAGCATAACCATTCCGAATCCGGGCGAAAGCCGTGCGCTTGGCTCGATCAGCGCCTGTAATATTTGATCTCTTGAAAGCACATTGCCAATGTTGGAAAGGTTAGGGCCAACTTCGCCGCCCTGGCCGCCGATAGAATGGCAACGCACGCATTCCGCAGCAGAATTGGTCATAAAATATCTTCTGCCCAACTGTGCATTTCCGCCAAAAAGCGCATCCTGGTAGTCAGCAACGGTCATACCAGTCGTACGCAGCGGAGCCAGTTTCGCGATCAGCGCGTCGGACTTGGTAGAGTCAACTGCCTCCGAAAGATCCAATGCAAGACTCTGTGGCAATTTCTTGTCTGACATCTTACCGATCAGATCTTCAAAAATACCTTGTGTTTTAGCCACAGGGATCGTGCCCAAAACACGTAACATTTGCTGCTGTTCCTTTACACTTCCTTTTTCAAAAATGCTTTTTGAAATGTCGGTCAATGCTTCTTTTGACATATTTACGCTTCCTGCCATTCCCAATGCCGCTGTGCGCACATCGGCGTCTGTATCGGTCATGCCGAGCTTCATCGCCGTTTCCATATCCGAATATTTCAGTTCGTTTAGCGCGACAAGCATGGCGGTTCTTACTTTCGCGTCCTTATGCGTGCTCAGGATCTTTGCCAAAGCAGCATTGTTTTCAGACATTCCCAGGTTTGTTACCATTTGCGCAGCTGCGATCAATGTGCCTGCGTCGTTGTCATTCAGTAATCCTGCAACAACCGGCTGAACTTTCGACTTCACAAGCGCTGGATCACGTTCCACAAAGCCTCTGTAACGACCGTCCACGCGATCCATAACGGATGGGCTGGCCCAGGTTCCCAATGCTGCCAAAGCCTCAGTGCGGACGTCTTTGTCCACATCTTTTCGTTGTGCAAAAGCAATGAGATTATCCAGCTGGTCATTTGTTCCAACGCGCAGGGAAGCATTTATCGCTCTTCTCAGCAATGGCTCGGAAGTGAATCTTTTCTCTTGCAAAAGCGCTGCTAATGCAGGCAGGGAAGCAGGAATAGACAAGTCATCATTGATCGCACGAGCTGCCTCGGTTACAATGTATTCATCTTTATCCTGCAAAAACACGCTAACTTTTTCATTACGCAGTCGTCTTAAAACAAGCACGGCGGCAGTCCTGAGCGATTTTTCAGGGCTGGATGACAAGGCTACGATCGGTTCAACCTCACCAATCCGGGACAATGCAAGCACGGCGGCATGTCTTAAATAAACATCCTGATCATTATTGGTTTTTATCATTGCCAAAAGTGGCGCAACGGCTTGTTTGTCAGCAATGCGTCCGAGCGCCTGCGCTCCGAAGAACTGCATTCTTGGGTTCTTTGATGCAAGCATAGGGATCAGCATGGGTCCAGCTTCGGCAATTTTTGCGTCGCCGAGCACTTTCGCCGCTTGAACCGAAATTTCTTCATCCGAATCTTTCAGCAATGTCATCAGCACATTCGCATAGGATTTGTCCTGACGCGCCAATTGTCCCATTCCCCAGATACCGTGAATTCTTTCCAGCTGATTGCCTGTTTGCGCAATGGCTTTGCTCAGAACGGCTGCACCTTTTGCGCCACGCGTTGCCAGTTCAAACTGTGCTTTCTGACGGATACGCATATCCTGGTTGCCCAATAAGGTCAACAGCATATCATCCGTTTGCTTTGTGTAATCCAGTTGCATAAGGCGTTTTGTCACCGTCCGCAGCTCTTTCAGGTCATTTTTGTCATCCGAGACATCCAGTTTCCAAACCCTTCCGTAATTTTTTGTATCCCAACCATTGATCCAGTCAGCCACGTACAATGCACCATCCGGCCCGAAGCGAATGCCCGTGGGCAGGATTCCGTTCAAGATATTTTTTTCACCATCTAAAACGAATGACGCACCTTTCGGCTTCAAGCCAAATGCCCAAATCGGTGAACGGGCAGGGTTACCCACGAACTCAACCAGGAAGAATTTGTTTTTCCAAGCCGATCCCAATGCTGTCCCCGGGTTGTATTGCATACCCGTCGGACCGTTGTGGAAATTCTGAATGGGCGGGATAATGTATGCCGCCTGGCCATCCCAACGCGGTTTATACAATTGTTCATCCATCCAAACTTTATAACTGTTGTTCTTAGGATCCGTATATTTTCCGTATTGCCAGTTCGACCTCCAACCTGCGTCAGAGCCTTCCACAACATGGACCAAACGCTCACTTTCACCTGGATGGTCACCATCGTTATCCGAGCTGATCAGGTTTCCGTATTCGTCGAAGACAAATTCATGCGTGTTTCTCAAACCATGCGCAAAAACCTCGAAATCACTTCCATCAGGGTTAGAACGGGCAATGATGCCCGAGTTTGGATGCTCGTGTTTCACGCCTTCGGCTGTGGTAATGTTAGCGCCAATGTCCCCGATGTTCCAGTAAATTTTACCGTCCGGTCCTTCAATCGGGTTAGACATTCCGTGACCCCCAAAGCCAATGTGGACGCCATAACCGTGGCTAATGGAGGTTTTTTGGTCCAAAACCCCGTCACCGTTTGTGTCTGTCAGTCTCCATAGATCCGGAGCAATTGCAACGAATGCGTCTTTCGCGCGAATCAGGACACCACCGGCAACGTCGGAAACTTCTTCAAAGAAATCGTCCAGAATCCGCATGGAAATATCTGCAATGCCATCATTATCAGTATCTTCTATGCGCCAAACTTCATCTTTTTCTACGGCTAGATCTTTCCAGTCATGGCTTCCGTCGCCATTCAGGTCTTTCAGCCAGCTGTTTTCCTTGCTTTTCTCAGGCGCAAAGGTGCTGCGCAGAAAAGCGCGACGCTCTTCCACAGTCTGCAACGCAATAGAAGCGGTCATCCAGTTCCGGTGACCCCGAATGTCAAACTCTGAATTTTTCTGACGGTTCGTTCTGTTCAAATAAACCCTTCCCTGATCGTCAACAGATATTGCAACCGGGTCCGGTGCAAGGGAATCTGATGCCCAAAGATCGAGTTTGAGGCCGTCAGCAAGCTTAACGACCGTTTTGTCACGGATTTCTTTGGCGCGTGCTTTACCTGTTGCTGCATCCTCTTTAATGATAACAGCTGTGCTGTTCGTCTTCGACGTAACACCCGTTTTGGAGCCAGTCGGCGACATTTTCATGCAAGAGACCACGACAACACCCGTGGCAGCAAGAAGAAATAATGGTTTTCGTAAATGTTTCTTGGAAATCATTGAGGCAGTTCCTTATTCAGGATTTAGTTATAATCTTGTTTGGTCAGAATAAATGAAAATTAAAGAGGCGCTACACCAGTCATTATACTGTCAAAAACGCATTCAATACAATATTAAAACAATTCAGGTTGCACGCTTATGTGCCCTGCTGTATTATTTGGAATAATTTTTTCATAACATGCAGTTCATTACCCTTTTTTCAAAAACACATCTTGAATGGCTATCCAGGTTTTAATAACATTAGTACTCGTCTTGTTAAATGGTTTTTTTGTGGCTGCGGAATTTGCGATTGTGAAAATCCGAGCCTCGCAATTGGAGCAAAAAGCGCAGGAGGGGAATCCAATGGCCGTTTTATCAAAAAAAATCGTTGCTAATCTGGATGGATATCTGGCTGCTACGCAATTTGGAATAACACTTGCAAGTCTTGGTTTGGGTTGGATAGGGGAGCCGGTTGTCTCTAAGATACTGATCGGGGGAATGGAACTGGTGGGAATTTCACTGGAACCTGAGCTGGCGCATCAGATCGCTTTGCCCGCCGCTTTCGCCATTATCACGGTGCTGCACATTGTTTTTGGTGAGCTGGCGCCTAAATCCATCGCGATACAACGCCCCGAGGCAACTACTTTATTCCTTTCGTATCCGTTGCATGGCTTCTATCTTGTTTTCAGGCCGGTTGTATGGATGCTGAATGGCATTGCTAACTTTATTCTTAAAGGAGTGGGCATCACACCTTCGCACGGGAGCGAAGTGCATAGCAGCGATGAGTTGCGTTATCTGGTTCAGCAGCAGAAGGATAGCGGCATGATCGAAGCGGCAGACTATGATCTGATTAAAAACGCATTCAATTTTTCCGAACGGATCGCCAAGCAGATCATGATTCCAAGGCCGCAGGTTTTTGGCATTGATATCAACGATTTTGATGAGGCTAAGCTTGAAAAAGTCATTGAAGAAGGCTATTCCAGAATTCCGGTTTATGAAGATACACTGGACCAGATTGTGGGCGTGCTGCACTTGAAAGATCTGCTTTTAAGAATGCGGCAGGGAAAAGAAATCGTGCTTAATGAGCTTATCAGGCCCATCTCTACGGTTCACGAATCCAAACCGATTGGTGCATTATTGCGGGATTTTCAGCTCAGCAGGCAGCAAATGGCGGTGATTATTGATGAATATGGCGGTGTTGATGGCATTGTGACGATGGAAGATATCCTGGAAGAGCTGGTTGGGGAAATTCAGGATGAGTACGACAACGAGATTCCCATAGTGAAGAACGAAAGCGACAATACATATACAGTCTTAGGTTCAGCATCGATCACGGATATTAATGACAAACTGCCACACGATATATCAAAGGAAAGTGATTACGAAACGCTGGCCGGTTATCTGATCTACAAATTCGGCAGAATTCCGGCTATTGGTGAAAAACTTAAAACCAAACATTTTGAATTCACCATTCTCAAAAAGCAGCGGGCAACCATATCGCAGGTAAAAATCACTGTGTTTGATGACTGATTATTATTTGTTGAGATTCAATAACACTCCAATCTGACAATGTTATGAAACAGGCCGGTATATATTTGATTGTATTATTTCTTACAGTGTCTGGTCCTGCTATCGCTCAAACAAAAAAGAAGGATTCTTTCCCTACTTATGAACAGATCAGAGGCAACAAATCAGAAATTTACGACTTCGTAGCGCCTCAAAGCGTTCAGGTTAGCCCAACTTCCGCAATTCCCGAAACCGGTAAATACAATTCCATTAAGCGCAGCATTCTCACCGACCACGGGTTTGACGTTTTCGGTTATCCCAAAGACAGTGCTACTTATATTTTAAATGGCAGAAGGGAAAAGAACGCAAAACGAGCAGAGACGGAGATCAGGACAAACAGCAGGAACATTACCGATATTTCAATCGGCGCAGTGGATGAGAGAGGGAAGCGGGTGATCAGGATAGATTATGAGGTGAGGTAGCTATTAGCCCTGTCAGCCTGAGCGGAGCCGAAGGCGCGTTACCAAGGAGTAGCGCGCCTTCGGCTCCGCTCAGGCTGACAGGGCTGCAAAAAAGCAACTCCCTACTTATTCAAGATATCAATCAAAAACTGCCTGAACGGCTCAGCAAACTCTTTCCTTTTCAATGCAAACTCAACCGTTGTTTTCAGATAATCTAGTTTATCGCCAATGTCGTGGCGCTTGCCTTCTATACGGTGTGCGTAGATATTTTCGCGTTTTAAAAGGAGTAACAATGAATCCGTTAGCTGGATCTCGTTGTTTTTGCCCTTTGGTGTTTGCTCGATTGTATTGAAAATTTCCGGTGTCAGAATGTAGCGGCCTGCTATGGCGAGGTTGGATGGTGCGACTTCGATGGCCGGCTTTTCAACCAGGGCGCTCAATTCCATGATGGTGTCGCTTAATGATGTCCCGCCTACAATTCCGTAACGGTTTACTTTCTTGGGATCAACTTCCTCTACCGCGATGACTGAGCCGCCAAACTGCTCGTAAGTGTCCATTAACTGTTGGGTAACAGGGATTACAGAATCCATGATTGTATCGCCCAAAAGTACAGCAAACGGCTCATTGCCAACGTGGTGTCTTGCATAATAAATTGCGTCCCCTAATCCATTGGCTTCTTTTTGTCTTACAAAATGCACATTGGCCATGTCGGCCAGGCGGCGCATTTCATTGAACCACATCAAATCTTCCTTCTCTTCCAAACGGCTTTCAAGTTCTACATTCCGGTCGAAATGGTCTTCGATGGCTCGTTTTCCTTTTCCTGAAATAATCAGAATGTCCTCAATGCCGGAATCAACCGCCTCCTGAACCACATACTGGATCGTAGGAATGTCGATAATAGGAAGCATTTCTTTGGGCATCGATTTGGTTGCAGGCAGAAAACGGGTTCCAAGTCCGGCAGCAGGAATTACAGCTTTACGAATCATATGATGTTGGCTTTCGGCCGTTAGCATTCAGCCTTCGGCATCGTTGGTGTTAATTGGTAAATGTATCTTTTTTAATGAAGTCTTTTGAAGGTAACGGCGGATCACCGGTGGCCTAAACCACGAAAGGCTTAATCACCCGGGCATTATGTTTTTTAAGCTCTACAAAAAGCTGGTTCAGCATATCATCATCATGATAAATGCCGATGATTGTTCCGCCGGATCCAGCGAATTTCGCAGATGCGCCGCAGGAACGGGCTGCATTGATCAGCCTTTTGTTGGACTCGGGCACATTGTAAATTTTGCAGCGCAAATCAAAATTCTCATTCATTAACTGATGGAGATCGTGCGCACGACCCTCGATGAGGGCTTCGCGACCGTCCGCTGCTTTTTTCGCAATCTGTCCCAGGACGTCAATTACGTCGGTCTCTCCGCGGTCAAAACGTGTCCTGACATCGCTGTGCACCTTGCCGGAAACTTTGCTGAGGTTGGTGTTATAAGCTACATATAATTTGGGAAGCAAAGCTGGATCTATCCGTTCGTAAAGTCCATAACCTTGACGGTCGATGAGCTCTTTGTCAAAATCCATATAAACACAGCCTTCATAACATTGGATCACGCGGTCCTGTAACCCGGCTGTAATGCCGAGTTCTTCGGTTTCGGTCACCATGACGAGCTGCGGAAGGATTTCCTTGGGAATTTCAACTTTATAAAACTGCATTAGCGCGCGGAACAATGCAACCACGATCGCGCTTGAACCTGACATGCCAACCTGACGCGGAATGGAAGACCGGTAACGAACAGTGAAATTCCGGTTAGGAAGCCGGATGCCGTTGTCTTCGCAGTAATCCCCGAATTTCTTGATCCCCGCTTTAATCAGCGGAATCCCACCATTGTAACCCAGCATGCTAACCGTGTCGCGCAAGTGAAAAATGCTGCGAAATGTGCTCTCATCCTGCGGCTCCGATTCAATATGGAGTTCAGGGGATTCATACAGTGAAATGGAAGCGCCAAAATTTCTGACAGAAATGGATATCGTTTTCCCAAAAAAACCATCAGAAGGATTGCCTAGCAGCCCGGCGCGGGCATATGCACGAGTTTCAATTATCAAGGTAGAATTCTTTTTTAGCCAAAAGTAATAACTTAATGACGATACAATGCGATTTTGCCCTGATATGCCTGCAATTATTCAGAAATGGGAGGGCATAAAAAAAGCGGGACGATTACTCGCCCACGCTTTAACAGGAATGGTTTACTATAATATCTTATTGCTTTACAACCTGGATGTTAGCGATCAGTTTCACATCGTCACCTACAACCACGCCGCCTGCTTCTGTTACTGCGCTCCATTCAAGGCCGAATTCTTTACGGTTGATTTTACCAGTGATTTCAAATCCTGATTTATTGTTTCCGTAAAAATCGGTCATGTTACCACCGTATTCAACAGCAAATTCAACCGGCTTGGTTACGTCTTTCACGGTCAGATCACCTTTCAAAGTATAGCTTTCATCGCCTTTTTTGGCTAATGTTCCTTTGATAGTCAGTTTAGGATGTTTCGCTGCATCGAAGAAATCTGCTGATTTCAAATGCTCGTCGCGTTGTGCCTGGTTAGTGTCGATGCTGTTAATGTCTGCCGAAAACAGAACGGTTGCACCTTCAAAATCTTCTGTTTCCGTTTCTACTGAACCTTCGAATGTTTTGAATGCGCCGGTTACAGTTGAGATAACCAAGTGTTTAACTTTAAACTGAACTTCTGAATGCGTTGGATCAATTACCCATGTTGTAGTAGCCATATCTATATCGTATTTAATGTTTTTACATTTAATGTATATACATGTAAATTTAAGGATTAGTTCAGAAGTGCAAAAAAAATCCCGGATATTTTTTATCCGGGATTCAAATGATGTACAAGCTTTCCTATTGTTTCGGCATTTCGAAAATCGTGGGATCTATTTTCGGATTCACTTCAAGTGAACTGATTTTCAACACCATTGCCGCTCCCGGCATGGCCGATGTTGTAACTTCGGAGGTGAAAGGGTAGGTTACGCCGTCCACCTGACGGAAGTCCGACTGTGTATTCTCCGAAGTGACTTCCTGTCCGTTGATCGTTGTAGCAACGATCATTTTAAGAATGTAGAACGTGTCTTTGGAAATGTAGTTCGTACGCTTCGTCCCGTTTTTCAGCGCCATCGACACTTTGTAAACTTTTGCTCCTGCAAGATCTTCCTCACCATCGAGCGTAAGTGTGTAACCTTTCTGCTTATAGTTGTATAGACCCGTCAGGTCAGTTTCGGTTGACATGGCCTTCACCGATTCTTCCGGCAATGCGGTTGCCGTGGTTTGTCCGGCCATCGGATTGATTGTCCAGCCCGTATTGCCATTGATTGCCTGTACAACGGTCATTCCCTGCACAGTTGTTTCGCTTCGGAAGCCTTTGTCCTGCACAATGATCGTGCTGATCGGGACTTTCATGTTCATGACCTCCATTTCTGCTGCAATTTTCACACTTTGCAGTTTGGCAAGTTTATCTGAGCCGCCCATTGCTTTTATGTGTTTGTCGATGACCTCATCAACGGTCTGGGCAAAGGTTATATGCGTTGCTCCCAGCATTAGGACGGCAATCAGCGATTTGGAAAAAGTTGATCTTAACATGAAATGTTCGTTTGTTTTAATTGGAACTCTTAACGTGCCTCTATATTGTAAGTTTGGCAAGATTCAGAAAAAAAAACGGACGGATTATCAAATCCGCCCGTTTCTATAAAATATATTTCTAAGTTCTCTAGTTCTTCAAAGCTTCTGCTCCGCCGACAATTTCAAGGATCTCAGTTGTAATCGCCGCCTGACGCGTACGGTTGTAAACCAATTTCAGTTCTTTCAAAAGCTCCTGAGCATTCTCAGTCGCCTTATCCATTGCTGTCATACGAGCGCCCTGTTCCGAAGCATTTGATTCCAGAACGGAACGGTAAAGCTGAATTTTCAATGACTTCGGGATCAATTCGGCAAGAATCTCCTCCTCAGTTGGTTCGAAAATGTAGTTAACCTCAGCTGTTTTTGTTCTTGTTGTTTTATCTTCTGTTGCGATCGGCAGGTAACGGTCTGTGTGAATGATTTGGGTTGCAACGTTTTTAAATTCGTTGTAAACCAGATCCACCGCATCGTATTGACCGTCTGAAAACGCTTTCATGATTTCTTCTGCGGCCTGTTTAACAGCCACAAAGTTCAATCTGCCGAAAAGGTCCATGTAAGTTTTATTCACTACAAAACCTCTTTTAGCAAGGGATTCGGCGCCTTTTTTACCAATGGCAAAAATTTCAACATTTCCTCTTGCCGCCTGCTCAGCATATTTTGTCTCAATCAACAGCAATGTTGCTTTCACAATATTCGTATTGAAAGCACCACACAATCCACGGTCAGAAGTAACAACCACGATAAGCACCTTTTCAACCGGACGAACCGTTTTCAAAGGACTATCTACCGCACTTTCTGCACCGGAAGAAACTGTTGTAAGCATATCACCCAGCTTCTGAGCATAGGGACGCATCTGCATGATGTTATCCTGAGCCCTGCGCAACTTTGCAGCTGCAACCATTTTCATGGCCTTGGTAATCTGCTGCGTTGAATTAACGGATACGATCCGGTTACGGACTTCTTTTAAGCTCGCCATATTTTATTAACGATATTTTACAGCAACTTCACGCGCAACTTTTTCAACTACGTCGGTTACGCTGTTGTCCAGTTTACCAGCACGTAATGCGGATAAAGTGTCCTTATGCTGCGTAGTCAAAACGGTAAGGAAATCTTTTTCAAACTCCTTCACACGGTTCACGTCAACAAGGTCAAGCAAACCTTTTGTAGAAGCATAAACGGTTGCAACTTGCTGCTCAACAGGAACCGGCGAATATTGAGGTTGTTTCAAAACCTCCTGGTTGCGACGACCTCTGTCAATAGCCAATTTCGTAGCCGCATCAAGATCCGAACCGAATTTTGCAAATGCTTCCAATTCACGGAACTGCGCCTGATCCAGTTTCAATGTTCCTGAAACCTTCTTCATCGACTTGATCTGCGCATTACCACCCACACGTGATACCGAAATACCTACGTTGATTGCAGGACGGATACCAGAGTTAAACAAGTTGGATTCAAGGAAAATCTGTCCGTCCGTAATAGAAATTACGTTCGTAGGAATATATGCAGAAACGTCACCCGCTTGTGTTTCGATAATTGGAAGAGCGGTCAATGAACCACCACCTTTAACGATTCCTTTTAAGGAAGGAGGAAGGTCGTTCATGTTTCTTGCGATTGTATCATCAGCAATGATTTTCGCTGCACGCTCCAAAAGGCGGCTGTGCAGATAAAATACGTCACCTGGATAAGCTTCACGTCCCGGAGGGCGGCGAAGCAACAAAGAAACTTCACGATAAGAAACCGCTTGCTTAGAAAGGTCATCATAGATAACCAAAGCAGGGCGGCCTGTATCACGGAAGAACTCACCAATCGCTGCACCTGTAAATGGCGCGTAGAATTGCATTGGAGAAGGATCTGATGCACCGGCAGCAACAATTACCGTGTAGTCCATGGCTCCGTAGCGGCGAAGTGTTGCTTCAATTCCTTTGATGGTTGAAGCTTTTTGTCCGCAGGCAACGTAGATACAGAATACAGGTTCGCCTTTGTCGAAATATTCTTTTTGATTGATAATTGTATCAATAGCAACTGCCGTCTTACCAGTCTGGCGGTCACCGATGATCAATTCCCGCTGGCCGCGGCCGATGGGGATCATTGCGTCGATTGCCTTGATACCAGTCTGAAGAGGTTCAGTTACAGGTTGACGGAAAATAACCCCGGGAGCTTTACGCTCAAGTGGCATTTCATAAAGGTCACCTGTCAACGGACCATTTCCGTCGATTGGTTCAGCGAGTGTATTTACAACGCGGCCTATAATTCCGTCTCCAACCTTTACAGAAGCGATTTCTTTGGTTCGCTTCACGGTGGCTCCTTCCTTGATGTCGCTAAAATCACCCAGCAACACGGCTCCGACGTTGTCTTCCTCGAGGTTAAGCGCGAGGGCTTTAAGGCCGTTCTCGAAAACAAGCAGCTCACCTGCCTGCACCTGGGAAAGGCCATAAATGCGGGCAACACCGTCGCCAACCTGAAGGACTGTTCCTACTTCTTCGAGTTCTGCTTCTGATTTAGCTCCTGCAAGTTGTTCGCGCAGGATGGCCGAAACTTCATCCGGTCTAACAGATACCATAGTATAATTGACTTATTAAAAGTATAGTAGTAAGTTTTTGAAAACTGCCGCAAAGGTAGCGTTTTATTTTAGTATAAAAAGAATGTTTCGGGTAAAACCTATCACTAAAAATTAGATTTTTCCAAGGCTCGCGACGCAACCGCCCAGCCGATCCTGATTTCGCCGTTTATCCTTCATAATGAACATTTTTAAAACTTTTTTAGGTACTATTTGTGTTTTTGTTGTAATTGAGTTCGTTAATAGCACTTACAAATCCATTTATATAACTAATCGACCATCCTTACAGCGTAATGTACAAATTAGAAAAAACCATTTTAGCGGCCTTAGTTGCAGGAGTTTTGGTAACAACAGGAAGCGAAGCACAGACTATCAAAAAGACAACAAAACCGGCAGCGACAGTGAAGAAGGCTCCGGGCACACCAGTAAAAGCAGCAGCAACGCCTGCCGTACTCAAAAATAAGATGGATTCTTTGTCGGCTGCCATTGGCGTAAGCTTTTCAAATTCATTAAATTCTCAGGGAATTTCGGACATTAATACGGAGGTTTTAACAAAAACCATCAATGCTTCGCTCAAAGGTGGTAAAACAGCATTCACGCCGGAAGATGCCAATAAGTTTATCGGTGAATATTTTCAAAAATTAACTGAGGAAAAAGGAGCTGTGTTTAGAGTAGAAGGAGAGAAATTCCTGGAAGAAAATAAGAAGAAAGAAGGGGTTGTTACAACAGAAAGTGGTCTTCAATATCAGATCATTAAGGCGGGCGAAGGCCCTAAGCCTGCGGCAACCGATAAAGTGAAAACCCATTATCACGGCACTTTAACCAATGGAACGGTTTTTGACAGTTCGGTAGAAAGAGGCGAGCCCGTAGAGTTTCCGGTTAATGGTGTGATCAAAGGGTGGACAGAAGCGTTACAGCTTATGCCGGTTGGTTCAAAATGGAAGTTATTTATTCCTTATCAACTTGCTTATGGTGAACGTGCAGCAGGCCCTCAGATCCCGGCTTATTCAGCGCTGGTGTTTGAGGTTGAATTATTAGAGATTGTTAAATAGCAAACGTTCAACAATGAAAAAGTACTTAATCACGCTTATTCCGGTAGTATTACTGGGCTGGCAGAAGGGGCCTGTTCAGGAAAAAGCGGCAGTGATACCAGCCGCAGAGGTGTCAATGGACGAGGATATCAAGCCTATTCCTGCTCAGTTTAAAGCTGAGGAGCTGACAACCAGGATTCTCTCTAGTTATCATTACAGAAAGACCAGGCTCAGCGATTCGCTTTCACAGGCGATTTTTGATAAGTACGTTGACGGCATTGATCATGGCAAGCTGTATTACCTGGCCAGCGATTTAGCCGATTTTGATAAATACAAAAATTCGTTCGATGACTATCTTCAGAAGAGAGAACTGGATGTGCCTTTTGCCATGTATAATGTTTTCAGAAAACGTTATAAAGAAAGAAGTGACTACATTCAGGGACTTCTGAAAGAGGAAAAACCATTTGATTTTACGGCAGACGAGTCTATGAACACCGACCGTGAAAAAGCGACGTGGGCGAAGAGTACGGACGAACTGAACGACACATGGCGCAAGTATCTGAAAAGCGAAGCGCTGGATTTGAAGTTGTCCGGCAAAGCGGATACGGCCGTTATTTCAACATTGAAGGACCGTTATAAAAACCGTGACCGCGCATTGGGCCGCATTCGTACCGAGCAGGTTTTCCAAATGTTCATGAATGCTTATGCTGAGTCTATGGACCCGCATACAAGTTACATGGCACCAACTTCTGCGGACCGCTTCAAGCAGGAAATGAGCCAGTCACTGGAAGGAATCGGGGCATTGCTTCGTGAGGAAGATAATTATATTAAAATCGTAGAGGTAATCCCAGGCGGTCCTGCATTTAAAGGAAAACAGCTTAAAAAGGAAGATAAGATCATTGCCGTTGCCCAGGGAGATGAAGGTAAAATGGTGGATATCGTAGGCTGGTTTGTGGATGACGCAGTGAAACTGATCAAAGGGCCAAAATCGACTGTGGTAAGGCTTCAAGTTATCTCCGCAGATGCGATTTCAGGAACACCTCCAAAAGAATACAGGTTGGTGCGTGAGAAGATCAAATTGGAAGAGCAACGCGCGAAAAGCGAGATCGTTTCAGTTAATAATGCCAACAAAGAATACAAAATCGGTGTGATTGACATTCCGCTTTTCTACCGTGACTTTGAAGGCGCGCAACATAAAGAAAAGGAGTTTTCAAGCACAACACGCGATGTTCAAAAGCTGATTACTGAGCTGCAAACTTCTAATGTCGACGGAATTGTAATTGACCTGAGAAACAATGGTGGTGGTTCATTGACAGAGGCGGTTTCATTGACAGGTTTGTTCATCAACAGAGGACCGGTGGTTCAGGTTAAGGAAGGACAGGGAGAAGTTGAAGTTCAGTCTGATAATGATCCAACCATTGCTTATGACGGCCCTATGGCTGTGATGGTGAACCGTTTCAGTGCTTCTGCATCAGAAATTTTTGCAGCAGCCATTCAGGATTACAAACGTGGAATTATTGTTGGAGAGCAAACTTACGGTAAAGGAACCGTTCAAACATTGATCGACCTGAACCAGTGGGTTCCGAAAGAAACAGACCAGTTGGGACAAGTGAAGCTTACAGTTGCTAAATTTTACAGAATCAACGGAAGCAGCACGCAGCTTAAAGGTGTAATGCCTGATCTGGAATTGCCAACAGCATTTAAAGTAAACGAATTCGGTGAAGGTTCTCAGCCAAGCGCATTGCCTTGGGATCAAATTGCATCTTCGCGCTACGAGCCAACCAACAACATTAATGCAAAAGTGGTTGACCAGCTCAAAGGCAAATACAATCAGCGTTTGAAAACGGACGAAGAGTTAAAAACTTTGGTTAAAACACTTAACGATTTTAAAGAAGCACGCGAAAACAAGATCGTTTCCCTGCAAGAATCAAAACGTAAAGTAGAACGTGCCGAAGCGGAGAAAAAAAGGCTTGCTATGAAACAACTTGGCGAGGACAATGCTGATGGCGAAGAGGAGGAAGAAGACGGCAAAGCCGTTGAAGCTCCGAAAGAGGTTAAGAAAAAGAAAGACATTTATCTAACCGAAACCAGCCGCATGCTAGCCGATTTGATCGTGATATCGAAAGAGCCTAGTTTGGCAGGGACTAAGAAAAAGTAATTGTTTAATACATTTTGGAGCCCGAACTCATCAGAGTCCGGGCTCTTTTTTGTTTACTCCCAACCACCTCCCAGCGAGCGATACAATTCAATCAATGCTAGATACTGATTCTTTTGAACCTCGGTTAACGATAATTCAGCTTCCAGAACGGTTCTTTGCGCGGTGATCACTTCCAGGTAGGAAGCGTAACCTGTCAGGAAAAGGTCTTTTGACGTGACAACGGCTTGTTGCAGCACATCCACTTCCTGGGTTTTGAATTCGTTTATTTTTCGGTTGTTTTCAAGTTTTTTCAGGCTTGTGCTTACTTCCTGGAAACCGGTTAAAACGGCTTTGTTGTAAGTGAATAATGCTTCAAGGCTTGCGGCTTCGGCTCTTTTTTGTCCTGCTTTCAGCGCTTTTCTGTTGATAAGCGGCCCGGCCAGACCACCGATTGCATTATAAGCGATGGAACCCGGATTGAAGAGTAAATTGCTTTTAAATGAATTAAAGCCCAGAAAAGCAGTAATGTTCAGCGATGGCAAAAATGCAAGCTGCGCGGCTTGCTGTTCCGAATAATTGGCTAACAGGTCAAATTGCGCTTGCTGGATATCCGGTCTTCTTCTCAGCATGTTGGCAGGAATTCCGGTTGCGGCGGTTTGAGGCAATGTCTGTTCCAGCCGGGCACTACGCGTAATGGGCTGGGGAAAGCGGCCCAGTAGCAGATTGAGTTTGTTTTCGGCTTCAATAATTTCCTGTTGTTTTTCAACTTCCAGACTTTGTGTATTAAATAATTGTGCGCTGAATTGCTGTACGCCCAATTCATTTGCACGGCCGCCTTCTTTCTGAATTTTAATGGTTTCCACGGCAGATTGCTGCAAGGCAATGTTCTTTTGAATGATTGCCATTTCCGTATCCAGTGCGATCAGCTCGTAGTAAGCACTTGCAATTTCGGCGATCAGGCCGGTAATGATGGCGTGACGAGCTTTTTCGGTGGCCAGAAGACGGTTATATGCTGCTTTTTTCTGCGTTTTTAATTTCCCCCAAATATCAATTTCCCAGGCGCTTCTTAATCCAACAAAATAATCCGGCATGAAAGGGGCAGGTAGCCGACGGTCCGCGTCGATGTTTTCGGAAAAATTGGTGTCATAATTTCCTACGCCGTCCATGGTATAATCGCCGAATTTCCGACCGCCGCCAGTCACTTCGGCCGAAACGGATGGAAGCAATGCTCCCTGTGCAGCCAGAATATTGGACCGCACCATTTCTATTCTTTGCGCCGCGATTTTCAGGTCCGGGTTGTTCTGAAGCGCTGTATCGATCAATGCCGTTAAATAGGCGTCTTTGAAAAATGTTTTCCACTCCATGGCCGCAATTCCTGTTGAATCGGTTTGGCCGGCGAATGTTTGTGGCGTGCTGATGCGCGACTTCTGCGCAATGGGTTGGGTGAGCTTGCAACCTGCCATGGTTACTAATGTGCTCATCAGCAGTATGCTATATAAATTTTTATATGTTTTCATGAATGCAGGATCTTAGAGGAAGCAGCCGGACGGACGCCCGGCTGCCGAAATTGTCATTCGAGAATGAGCTCTTCTTTCTGGTTTACAATTTTAGATTTTTTGGGCCTTACCATGCTGGCGAAAAGCACGTATAATCCCGGGATAATAATCACCCCGAAAATGGTTCCGATCAGCATCCCGCCAGCAGCCGCGGTCCCGATAGACCGGTTTCCGATCGCACCTGCACCTGAGGCCATCACCAACGGGATAAGTCCGGCTATAAATGCCAGCGAGGTCATCAGGATGGGACGAAGCCGTTCTGTGGCACCTTCCAGTGCTGCCTCAATGACGGACCGCCCTTCTTTTTGCCTGATAATCGCGTATTCTACAATCAGAATCGCATTTTTACCTAACAACCCAATGAGCATGACGAGCGAAACTTGCGCGTAAATGTTATTTTCGAGCCCCATTAATTTCAATGCGACGAATGCGCCGAAAATACCGGTCGGTAAGGAAAGTATAACAGGCAATGGAAGCAGGAAACTCTCATATTGAGCGGCTAGGAGCAGATAAACGAAGATCAGACAGACGCCAAAAATATAAATGGCCTGATCGCCCGACAGGATTTCCTCCCGCGTCATGCCGGACCATTCATAGGTGAAACCACGCGGCAGGCTGGTGGCAGCAACACGTTCTACGGCCTTGATAGCGTCGCCGCTACTGTAACCCGGCGCTGCATCGCCATTGATCATCGCCGAGGTGTACATGTTATACCGCGTCAGCAATTCAGGTCCGTAAACTCTTTCCAGACGGATGAATGTGGAGAACGGGACCATTTCACCGCGGTTGTTCTTTACGTAAAGTTTTAAAATGTCCTCAGGATTCTTCCGGAAATCCGGATCAGCCTGGACCATTACCTTATACATCTGGCCAAAACGAATGAAATTGGAAGCATAAAAACTCCCTACCAATGTCTGTAATGTGCTCATTGCTACGTCCACCGAAACGCCTTTTTTTGCAGCGATATCGGCATCGACGTGAATCATATATTGCGGGAAACTTGCATCGAAGCTGCTGAATGCGCTGGCGATTTCCGGCGAATCCATCAGGTCTTTTACAAATTTGTTGGTGATCTCAGCAGTTTTTTGCAAATCGTCGCTTCCCGTGCGGTCTTGCACACGGAGCTCAAAGCCACTCGAGTTACCAAATCCCGGAACAGTAGGAGGTGGGAAAAACTGAATTTCAGCATCCGTAATGTGCTTGGTTTTGGCTTCCATTTCAGAAATAATGTCCTGCACGGAAGCCGTCCGTTCATCCCAGGGTTTCAGGTTAATCATAGCCATACCATAGGAAGATCCCGCAGATTCCGTGATCAAGCTGTAACCTGACAGCGACGAAACGGATTCTACTGCTTCCAGTCCTTTTGCCACTTTTTGAATTTCATCCAAAACAGCCTCGGTTCTTTCCACGGTGGCTGCTACGGGAGTTGTCACATTTACATTAATAACACCCTGATCTTCTGTGGGAATGAAACCAGTAGGCAGAACCGTGTTGACTCCATAAGTCGCTACGCAGAATGCAATGAGAAGTCCGATTGTGATTACCCTCCGGTTAATGATCACGCCCAGCAACTTTCTGTATTTTGCCGAAATGCCATCATAACCTTTGTTAAAACCTGCAAAAAATCTATCCAGAATTGTATTTTTCGATGGCTGACCGTGGGTGTTTTTCAACATCAAAGCACAGAGCGCTGGTGTTAATGTCAATGCATTAATCCCGGAAATAACGATTGAAATAGCAAGCGTGATGGAGAACTGGCGATAGAAAATCCCGACTGGACCAGACATAAAGGCCACAGGAACAAAAACCGCGGACATGACCAGCGTAATCGCGATGATAGCGCCGCTCATTTCCTTCATCGACTCAATGGTCGCTTCGCGCGCATCCAAATGTTTTTCGGCCATCTTCGCGTGGACGGCCTCGACGACGACAATGGCATTATCCACCACAATCCCGATGGCCAGAACCAATGCAAACAATGTTAAAAGGTTGATTGAGAACCCGAATAATTGCATGAAAGCGAATGTTCCGATCAAGGCAACGGGAACGGCCAGGGCAGGGATAAGCGTCGAACGGAAATCTTGCAAAAACAGGTAAACAATAATGATTACCAATATAAATGCTTCAATCAATGTGCGTACAACCTCGTGTATGGACGCATCCAGGAAGCGGGAAACGTCATACGAAACCATGTAATCCATGCCGGGAGGGAATGTAGTCTCCTTCAATTCGGCCACTTTCTTTTTCACATTGGCAATTACCTCCTGCGCATTGGAGCCGGGGCGCTGTTTTAGCATGATCGATGCCGATGGCTTGCCATTGGATTTGGAAGCCATATCATATTCCAGCGTACCAAACTCAATATCAGCCACATCCTTTAATTTCAACATGGAGCCGTCGGGGTTTGAGCGCAGGACGATATTTTCATATTGAGCCGGCTCAAACAATTTTCCCGTGTATTTCAGCACGTATTGCAGGGCTTGCACTTCGCGTCCTGAGCTAACCCCGGTTTTACCCGGCGCAGCCACGACGTTCTGTTCGCGGATCGCTTTTACCACGTCATCTGCGGAAATGTTGTAACCATTCATCCGGTCGGGTTTTAGCCAGACACGCATCGAATAGTCACGGCTTCCCATGATCACGGCGCGGCCTACGCCGTCAATTCTTTTGAGCTCCTTAAGCAGGTTAATGTCGGCAAAATTGTATACAAAGTCCTCAGCAACAGACGTATCCGAACTCATGATGTCCAGATACATAAGCATACTGTTTACTTCTTTTTCTGTGGTTACACCGGCTTTGATTACTTCTTCCGGAAGTTCATCAATTACAGTTTGAACGCGGTTCTGCACGTTCACCGCCGCCAGGTCGGGGTCAATTCCTACGTTGAAAGAAATTGTGATGGTTGTTACGCCATCATTACCCGATACGCTGGTCATGTAAGTCATTCCGGGAACACCATTAATGGCGCGTTCGAGGGGAACGGCAACGGCGTCCACGCCAACCTCGGAATTAGCTCCTGTATAGGTTGCCGTTACGACAACAGAAGGCGGCACAATGTCCGGAAACTGCGAAACTGGTAGGTCTGAGAGGGCGAAAAGCCCAAGTAAGGTTATGAAGATTGAGATGACCAGTGATAGCACTGGCCTCTCTATAAATTTTTGAAACATGATTTAAAATTCAGGTGAAAGGATCTTACCGTGCGGTCAGTTCTATTTTGGTGACTTTTACATTCAGACTGTCCAGCGGGATATTTTTAGGCGTAATAGTTGCGCCGTCCTTCAATCCCTGAAGTCCTTCGTACACAATGGTTTCTCCTGATTTTAAACCTGATTTCACAACATAGTATCCTGCTAATCTCGATTTTGGTACGAAGCTACGCGTCTTGATCTTGTTGTCTTTCCCAAGCACATATACAAAATTCTTATCCTGTATTTCAAAAGCAGCCTTTTGCGGGACCAGAATGGCATTTTCGACGGTGTTAGTAAGTCTGATAGTTCCTGTGGAGCCGTGTTTCAATAGTTTCTCGGGATTCTGAAAACGCGCTCTGAATGCAATCGAGCCGGTTCCTTCGTCAAATGCGCCTTCCATTGTTTCCACAGTTCCTTTTTGTTTGAAATAAGAACCATCGGCAAGTTCAAGCTCTACGACTGTCGCACTTTGGCCCTGGCCGCGCGCTTTCACGTATTCCAGATATTCATTTTCGGAAACATTGAAATAAGCAAAAACACTTTTCGTGTCTGAAAGCGTTGTAAGCAATGTTCCTTCGTCAATAAGGCTTCCCATTTTATGCGGGATCCGGTCTATAATGCCGTCAAAAGGTGCTTTAATTTCAGTTTGGGCCAGATGGATAGACGCCTTCGATTTTTGCGAACGCGCTTCTTCGATCTGCGCATTTACAGCAGCCAGTTTCGCTTCCGCAACTTCAACTTCCGTTTTAGAAATCACATTTTTTTCCACCAGCAGCTTTACTCTTTTCAGTTCTAGTTCGGCTCCCTTCGCTTCTGCAATGGCACTTTGCAAATTGGCTTTCGCCGATGCCAGCTGCGCCTCATATTCTTCGTTGTTGATCCGGAACAATGTTTGTCCTTTTCTTACTTCTTTACCTTCATCCACGTAAACTTCTTCCAGGTAACCTTTTACGCGGGCATATATTTCAACATTGCGGACTGCATGAATGTCGCCCACATATTCCCGGTGCACTTCCGTTTTTTGAGGGACTAATTCCGTCACCGGAATGGTAGGAATGGCGGTTTCTTTTTTGGATTCGCTTGCGCCTTCACTTGTGCAGCCGTATGCAAACAGACTTGGAATGGCAAGTAAAAGCCATTTGAAATTCTTCATAATAAGTTGATTGTTAATGTAATAATGAGTTTTTCGGGAATAGGAATAGCCGCAATGTTGACTGATTAGCCAGCAAAACATATGTACTGATCCGGGGCAGATGAACGGCGCTTTTTAAAGCACAGCAATCTGTCCGTCAGTGAGCATAACGGGGCATTTAAATTTAAAAACTCAGAATGGACAAAGCCGGTGCAGGAAGCCGTAATAGCCGGGAAGCGCAATATTTTGTTGGCTGACATTAACCGTAAGCAGTTTCTCACGGATTAATTTGGGCGTGCGCAGGAAGTAATAATTTGAAAAAACAACGGTTTCGAAGGATACGAACCGGTAAGTAGAGTGGCGGTGGCGAAGCAGCTTGGATAAATTCTCACGCCATTTGCAGCCGTCTGCTTTTACAATGGTGCGATTGGGATCGATTGTATCATCCACAATAACCACATCCTTCGACTCAACGCTTGTCTCAATTGAAAAAGGGGAGAACCCCGTTCCGTAATCAAGCTTGCATAGCTGTCCCGGCTGCTTGGCTGACAGCGATAAAGCCAGGAAGTGAACAAGGCAGAAAAACAATACAAAAGTTCTTTTTGTCATGATGCTGATCTGATCAGTACATTAAAAAATCCATACTTTTATAATGAATTCAAGAATGATTGGGAATATTGGAAAGGAATCTCAATAAAAACATGCAATTGTTCAAATATAATAATTCAAATGTATACAACAAATTTTAATGGTTGTTAATGACTGTTAATTAGGAATAAAATCAAGAATCTCATTCAAATTGACGTGTTTTAATCCTACCTGTTTAAAATTCACTTAGGCTATAATGTGACTTATTTGAGAAACAGCGTATATTTAAGAGTAACACATATGCTCGATGCAGGTTAAATCGATAAAGACGGAACACTTTGTGCTGACCAAGATGAGCGCGGCGGATGGGGACAAATATTTCAGGCTGAGTAATAATGACAATGTGATGAAATATGTGACCGGGCACGCGCTGGACCGTCAGGAGTCGGACAAAATGCTGGCTACTTTTCTGACGGAATATGGAACTGACACATTTTTGGGGCGATATTTGATCGAGGGCGTTGCCGGCGATTTGATAGGCGTTGCCAAACTCGATATGGATGGAAGTGATGTGGAAATCGGTTACCGGATCATGGAAGAATATTGGGGAAAAGGGATTGCAACAGAGATCGCAACGGGCTTAATCCGCTTCGCAAAACGCGAGCTGAACGCCAGGCAGGTTATCGCTTATGTTAACGTAAGTAATGCGGCATCGATACGGGTGCTTGAAAAAGCTGGCATGGTGAACATGGAGCGGATTGAAGATCCGGATGAAGTCAAGTATAAATTTGTTTACTCACCTCAAATCAATGCCCCTCTTAGGAAAGTGTTTTACCAGATCCTTGCCTTAATCGGAAAATAACATGCAAACATCAAAAAAGGACCCCAGAATTGACACGTATATCTTGAAGTCGGCCAATTTCGCTATTCCTGTACTGACTTACTTTCGGGACCTTGTTCACGCTTATTGTCCGGATGCTACCGAAACAATGAAATGGAGTTTTCCGCATTTCGAGTATAAGGGCAGCATTCTTTGCAATATGGCATCATTCAAGCAGCATTGTTCGCTCGGCTTCTGGCATGGTTCGCAACTCTCGGATCCGCAGCGTATTCTGGCTTTGGGAGAGAAGGCTTCCATGGGACATCTGGGAAGGATCCAGAAAATCGAAGATCTGCCCGACGAATCTGTTCTGGCTGATTTTGTAATCCAATCCATGCAGTTGATCGACAAAGGAGTGAAAATAGTCAGGGAAACGAAACCTGCTGTGAATAAGGAGCTGGATGTTCCTGCTTATTTTCTGGAAGCAATGACGCCGAGAGCGAAGCAGACATTTGACAATTTCAGCTATTCCCAAAAAAAGGAATACGTCATGTGGGTGACGGAGGCAAAAACAGAGGCGACGCGCGAAAGACGAATAGCCACGTCCGTTGAGTGGCTGGAAGAAGGGAAGGTCCGGCTTTGGAAATATGCAGCAAAATGAAAAACCAGGAAAGTTTTTAAAGCTTTCCTGGTTTTTCATGTATGAATGATCAATTAAAACTTCCCGTTTTCATCTGCTAGTGCGTAGCGGAAAGTGAAGTAACTGGATTCTTCCGTTGGCAATTCTTCCGGCGCACCTTTGTAATAACTAATGATCTGCACCTTCGCATATTTGCCGTCGGCGGTTTTTACCAGCAACGTTCTTTCCGGGATGGTCCTGATCGCGTGCACGCTCATATCATATTTGTACCAGGAGTTTCCACTTCCGCCAGGAATCGCGAACGTATCGTCGTGATCCGACTTATATCCGTCTTGCGGCGCTTCCGCAATTGCTTCGAATGGCTGTTCCACCACCAATGCACCTGCCTGGCCCGGCCCGCTGCTGCCGCTGTTTACGGCAATGGTCGTTTTACCGAATGCAATGTCCCAGTTTGCGGTTTGCGCTTCGCCCGCGGAAACGGCTTTGCCAGTTGCCAGGCTGAAATAGGCGTATGGCTTGGCATTTGCGTCCAGATCATTGATGACAATTATTTCAGATTTCATGTTATCAGGTTCCTTATGGTTTTTTAGTGTTGAAAAATAGGTGAGTCGGCTTGACTTTTACTTGATAATGGCCTTCAAATCAACGCTAATGACATCTTTGAGCTTCCAATCTTTCGTTCCGACCTTGTAGTCCAGCCGGTTGATTTCAAATTTGCTGGCAAGGGCGTAAGTGCCATCCGCATTCTTTTTTGCTTCAAAAGGAAGCGTCACGCTCTTGGTTACGTCGCGTATGGTAAGTTTGCCTGTTGCCTCATATTGACCATTCTTTTTCTCCACTTTTGACGATTTGAAGTGAATGTTCGGGTATTTTTCAACGGCAAAATATTTGTCGCTTTTCATGTCCTTATCCCTTGAATCGTTCCCGGTTTCAAAAGTGCTGGCAGCAATCTTAATATCGAAAGAAGCATTCTCCGGCGATTTTTCATTGAAAATAGCTTCCCCTTTCGGAGCTGCAAAAGTCCCTTCACAGGTTCCTAAGATATATTTTACTTTAAAATCAATAGAACCGGAAACGATTTTTGAGGTTTGCCCAAAAGCAATGTTTGATCCTAAAAATGCAAGAAAAAAGCCGATAACTTGAAAGCGGTTACGCATATAAACAGGGTGACGTGATAAAATCTATATTTCTTCCAGCAGCGACTCACCCCGGGACTGATCCCCGGAAGTCCATTGCCATTGCTCATGCATACGGATTTTTCCGTTCGGGAGTTGCTCAGGTGTCGATCTACAAATGCCTGTCGTGATCTCGCCCTTGTCATTCACCTGGTGGTAACGCATATCCAGATTCCCATTTTCGTCCACCAGCGCAATCAGATGCCCCAGCTGAATGCGGCCGCCGGAATACGTGGAAGTTACAATGTTGCCATTTTGATGATAAACAAATTGCATCGAAAGGTCAACCTCACCATTTTCAGAATTTGAAAGCGGGACAAAGATCTTGTTGTTGTAATTAATCATTTTTAAAGAACAGAAGTGATCCACCAAACATTACCGCAAGGGTCTTCAACACCGCAACTGCGCCCATAATCCTGGTCTGCAGGCTCCATAATGGAGTTGCCGCCTTCTGCCAATGCTTTTTGATAAGTGTCGTCGGCATTTTCAACATATATAAACATACTCGCAGGCTTCGCGGGCCACTCCGCCCGGCTATCGCAAAACATGATCGTGCTCTCGTTAATGCTTACTTCGCTGTGCTTGATCAGGTTAGGTTCGTCTTCCTGAAAATGCGTTTGCGTGACAACGCCGTTGAAGACTTTGGTCGTAAAATCTAGGAATTTCGACGCGCCATCTAACATTAAATAAGGCATAATTGCCTGGTGGCCATTTGGAATTTTCACAGTGCTCATAGTATTTGTTTTTTTGTTTACGCAAATGTAGCCGCAGCGCCATCGCTAAAAATTGGAAAAACACGACATTATACATCCCGGTAGGCTTGCCCTTCGGACCTGCCGGAAAAATAAAAGCGTGGATGCTGGCCAGAGAATGTTTTAAAGTCATGAATAAAATGCGACTGATCGTAATAGCCGCATTCATAAGCAATCTCCGTCAGCGACTTATCTTTGTCCCCATAGGCATCTAATGCAGCATGGAAGCGGGCAATCCGTAAATATAATTTGGGACTGAAACCTGAGAATTCCTTGAATTTCCTTTCAAACTGGCGGGTCGAAAGGAAGCTTTGGGCTGCAAGGTCCTGCACATTGGTCAGTCCGTTATGTCTGATAATCTGGTTTATGACTGAAAAGACGGCCGGCTCGTATTTTTTTGTTTTGGAAAGAAGCGATTCCAGAAAGGTCGATATAATCGCGACCCGCTCGTTATGATCAGCTGCCAGCATCATACGCTCTTCCAGGCCATTTGCTTTTTGACCTAAAAATGTATGTAAATCAGGCATTTGCCCAGTCAGTTCAGTAGAAGGCATTCCAAACAAAACCGGAATGGCAAAAGGATAAAGGTAAACCCCGAAAATTCCGAAATCTTCATGAATCACAAATCGCCGAAATGTCTGCGACTGCCCGTGAATTCCTGAATAAAAAGAAGGCTCCGTTTTGTCAGCAGTCACAAATTCATCAAAACGCCCTTTATAATGAAATATCATTTCCGCGCACCCATCGGCCATAGTCCGGTGAATGTAAGGCTGTCCTGATCCGATCTCATGTTCGAGGACCCAAAAAAACCGCACATATTTTGCTAGCGCAGGAGAGGGCGGAATGGTAAAATATTTCATTACAACAGGTTAAATGAACATTCTACTAATGGTTTACAGCGGATCACACATTCAAGGAATAATTCAGAAATTTATATTTTTGAAATCTCTTTAATACATTTGATCTAACTAAGATTCGAATAAATTTAGAATTATCCACTTTCAAAGGTTGTTAGAAAATAATTCTGTCATTAGTTTTTTCAATAGTCGCTTACCATTTACTCAGTTTCTGTCATGAAATTAGTGCCCATAGAGAAACGCAGCGGACTTACCCGCGAAGAATTCATTGAAAATTATTTGAAACCAAGTCGCCCGGTCGTGTTCACAGATCTGGCAAAAGATTGGCCGGCAGTGCAAAAGTGGACGTTTGAGTGGCTTCGTGAAACGCACGGAAATATAGACGTCCCCCTGGTTGACAACCACATGCACGACGCAGACAAATATTTTCAGATCGCGAAGACAATGAAATTCGGCGATTACCTGAAACTTATTGAAGCCGGCCCAACTGATCTCCGGATTTTCCTTTTTGATATCTTTAAGAAAGCGCCCGAACTGGCCAATGACATCCGTTTTCCGACCATTATGGACGGGTTTTTGAAGTCATACAAATTTGTATTTTTCGGTGGAGAGGGCTCTATTACCAGCCTGCATTATGATATGGACTGCTCCAATGTGTTTTTAACGCAGTTCCAGACGCGCAAGCAAGTCATTTTGTTCTCGCCGGAAGAAAGCAGAAGGTTGTATCACCACCCATTTACAGTAATGAGCAAAGTGGACCCGATCAACCCGGATTATGAAAGATTCCCTGCATTAAAGGGCGCTGTGGGCCATGAAACAACATTGCTGCATGGTGAAACGATCTTTATCCCTTCACTTTGGTGGCATTACATCCGCTATGTGGATGGCGGTTTCAGCTTAGCACTCAGGGCTAATAACTCTATTTTCACGGCAGTACGCGGCGGTATGAACCTTGTAAGACATACATTCGTCGATAAAAGCATGACCAAGTTGCTTGGCCTGGGCTGGCAGCATTGGAAAGAGAAAAAAGCGGTCGAAAATGCACAGGAAGTGCTGACAGAACACGCGTAGAAGTATCCGGGACGCATTTCAAAGAAACTAATCTATCTTTGAAATGCGTTATCTCTGGAATGCTTACAATACGCTATGGACTTTGAAATAACCTCAGAATATCAGCCAACGGGTGACCAGCCGGCGGCTATTGAACAACTCGTGCAAGGCATTCAGGCCGGCGAACCTGCCCAGACGCTTTTGGGTGTAACGGGTTCAGGTAAGACATTTACCATAGCCAACGTGGTGAAGCAGG
The DNA here is from genome assembly GCF_021390415.1 of Dyadobacter sp. CY327. NCBI lineage: Bacteria > Pseudomonadati > Bacteroidota > Cytophagia > Cytophagales > Spirosomataceae > Dyadobacter > Dyadobacter sp. CY327. Next base: position 1,049,078 of record NZ_JAJUXJ010000001.1, read on the forward strand.
TCAATAAGCCTACTCTCGTTTTAAGTCATAACAAAACACTTGCTGCACAGCTTTACGGGGAATTCAAACAATTCTTCCCGAATAATGCAGTGGAGTATTTTATCAGCTACTACGACTATTACCAGCCGGAAGCGTTCATTTCCAGCACCAATACTTACATTGAAAAAGACCTGCAAATCAATCAGGAGATTGAAAAGTTGCGGCTTCATACTGTATCATCGCTTATGAGCGGCCGTCGGGATGTCATCGTTGTGGCTTCCGTATCCTGCATTTACGGTGCAGGTAATCCCAATGAATACAAGAAAAGCATTGTCAGCGCCAAACTAGGCGACATTGTGAGTCGCAACCAGTTCCTGTTCCGTTTGGTTGAAATCCTTTACAGCCGTACAGAGCTTGAATTCAACCGCGGCACATTCCGCGTGAAAGGCGACACGGTCGACGTTTTCCCGGGTTATGCGGATTTTGCTTACAGGATCATTTTCTTTGGTGACGAAATAGAAGAAATTCAGCGTATCGAGCCTGAGACAGGTAAGAAAATATCTTCGGAACGTGCCATTGCAATCTTCCCCGCCAACCTTTTTGTGACGGGAAGAGATGTTCTGGTGCAATCGATCAAGGAAATTCAGGACGATCTTGTTCAGCAAATTAACTTCTTTACCAAAGAAGGAAGATTGGCAGAAGCCGAGCGCGTTAAGGAGCGCACCGAATTTGATATGGAAATGATGCGGGAGTTGGGTTACTGCTCTGGGATTGAGAACTATTCCCGCTATTTTGACCGCCGCTTACCAGGTCAACGGCCATTCTGTTTGCTCGATTACTTCCCGGATGATTTCTTAATGGTGGTGGACGAAAGTCACGTTACCATGCCGCAGATCCGCGCCATGTGGGGAGGTGACCGTTCGCGTAAGGAGCAGCTCGTGGAATATGGTTTCCGGCTGCCATCTGCTATGGATAACAGGCCGTTAACATTCCAGGAATTCGAAGATATGACGCCGCAAACCATCTTCGTGAGCGCAACGCCTGCGGATTACGAGCTGCGTAAGTCAGAAGGTGTTGTGGTAGAGCAAATTATCCGCCCAACCGGCTTGCTGGACCCTGAAATTGAAGTAAGGCCAAGCCTGAACCAGATCGACGATCTGCTGGAAGAAGTCCATAAGCGCATTAATATGGGCGACCGCGTTTTGATCACGACCCTGACAAAAAGAATGGCAGAAGAGCTGAGCAAATATCTGGAAAGGGTAGGAGTAAAGTGTCGCTATATCCACTCGGAAGTGAAGACGCTGGACCGTGTGGAGATTCTGCGGGAATTAAGGTTAGGTATTTTTGATGTACTGGTAGGCGTTAACCTGCTGCGCGAAGGATTGGATTTACCGGAAGTCTCACTCGTGGCGATTATGGATGCGGATAAGGAAGGATTTCTTCGGGATACACGCTCCATGATCCAGACTATCGGCCGCGCCGCGCGTAATGACCGTGGAAAAGTAATCATGTATGCGGATGTCATGACCGGGTCCATGCAACTCGCTATTGATGAAACCAATAGGAGAAGGAGCATTCAGCTGGAATACAATGCTGAAAATGGGATCACGCCAAAAACCATTCTCAAATCGAAAGAAGCGATCATGGAACAAACATCCGTGGCCGATTCGAAAGTCCGCAAAGTTTACGTAGAGCCAACCGAAGTCCGCGTCGCTGCCGATCCGATTGTTCAGTACATGGGCAAAAACGACCTGCAAAAGCTAATTTCCGAAACCCAGCGCAAAATGGAAACAGCCGCCAAGGATCTAGACTTTTTGGAAGCTGCGAGGTTACGGGATGAATTGTTGCAATTGAAAGAACGGGCGAAGCAGGCGGCGTAAAGGTTTTACAACTGAAATTTTTTCGGATTGCGGCTGGTATGGAAAATGGAGACAACGAACACTGTTTTTAATGCCTCGTCCACCCAGTATACGATCAGAAACGGAAAGATTTTTAATGTTGCAAAGTGAAGTTCGTTGTCATATTTGGCAGCGAACTTGTAAGGGTTCTCGGAAATGGAAGACAAATATCTGGAAACCTCGCCGTAGAACTTTCTTCCTAATCCTGGAAGCTGCTCATTATAGTATTCGAAAGCCTCATCAAATTCAATTTCGGCCGGTTTTAAAATTTCAATGCTATATTGACTCATAGCGAGCCTGTATTTCTGACCATGGTTTTGAAGAAATATTTCCGGCGAGGAATTCTTTCTTACGATTCAAAAATTCGGCTTTCGCTTCGTCTGAAATTACAAAATCATCTTCCAAAGCACTTTTAATGCGAATCTTTTCGACTTCGTCCATACCGTGGATTACCTCAATGAGTTGATCCACCGAAATATTTATTGATACCATAACTTCAAGTATTGCAGTATTTGAACAAACATTATTCTAAAATACAAAAATTTGAATGAATGCTGTCACTTTTCTATTCGACTTCCAGCAACGCCAACGCTTCGTTCCAATTGTTGACACGCTTGTGTTTGGTAACGTTTACGTTATGGCTTGCAGTGAAGAGGATTGGGGTGCCTTTGCAGAAATCCAGGTTTTTCAGGTGGTCGTCGATGAGATAATCGGTGTCGATAATTCTTTTGTCGCCGCAGAAAACAATGTTTTTCCAGGAGATGAAAGGGAAGTGTTCGTTGAGCCAATCATATTTTTCGGGGAGGGAATTCGGGAATTCCATGGCGGCTGATACGATGAAAATGTCGTAATGTTCCTGCAATTTTAGAAGCGCTTCCTGTGCTCCCTCGATAATCGGTGCATGTCGAAAAAAGCCGGTTTTATAGATCAGGCTCAGCGCAGCAGCAGGGTCCGGGAAAGCTTCGTCTTCGGGCTTTCCAAGCAATTCCTTCCTTTCGATTTTCACACCAAATTCCTTTTCGTACCAATTGATCCAGTTTGTTTCAATATCAACGATGACATTATCCATGTCAATGGCAATCGACTTTCTCATAATAAGCAGTGCTTTATAGTTGCAATTTTATGCAACAAATGTAAATTTTATCTGCAATATTTTGCAATTTTATTTCTATAAATTTTATATTTTTGCATAAAACAGAAACGATAATGTTAAAAGAGGAACGGTTTCATGTGATATTAAATCAGCTGAACAGTGAGCAGAAAGTGTATCTGCCGGGGCTGAGTGCGCTACTGAATGTTTCGGAAGATACGGTTCGGAGAGATATCAAAGAACTTGCAGATCAAGGGCTTCTGAAATCGGTCAGAGGCGGGGCTGTGCCGCATTCACCCGGGCCTCATCATTTTAAAGACAGGGTTTTGTATGATAACGAGCAAAAACAGATCATCGCAAAAAAGGCTTTGAATTTTCTGAAAGATGGTCAGCTTGTCATTTTCGATGGCGGTACGTCGGCGCTGCTGATCGCCAAGTCATTACCCAAAGAACTTCGTTTAACGGTTGTTACCAACAGCTTCCCGATTGCTTCCATTCTCGAAGAACACGAGCATGTTGAAGTGCTGTTTGCCGGTGGACGGCTGTTGAAAAATTCCTTTGTGACCATTGGCAGCGACACCATTCAGTTTATAAAAAAGTTTCGCGCGGACATTTGCCTGCTGGGGATATGCAGCATTCACTCCCATCTGGGCGTTACCGGGCCGGATTATGAGGAAAGTGAAGTAAAAAGGGCAATGATTGAATGTTCAAAAGAAGTAATTGCGCTCGCATCCGTGGAGAAACTCGCCACTGCGGAAGCACATTATGTCTGTCCGGCTGAACAGTTATCCATGATCGTAACCGATCAGCCGGCAGACAAGGAGGAATTTAAAATTTACACTGATATCGGGATCCGGATGGTTTAAGTTAAGGCTTATCCCTTTTTGTCCTTCTGAACTTCTTCTGTTTTAAAGAAAGTGTCGTCCACAGTTTTGACTTCTTGATTTATTGCGTTGGCAAAGCCAAGCATATAGGCCATAGCAAGCCTTTTGAGCCACTTTTTGATGGCTGGTGATACATTTTCCATTCCATTGTCTGATTATAAATGAAAAGCAGCTCAGTCCTTTGAGGAAAGAGCACATTTACTACTGATGAAAATCAGCTGTGTTTCAGGAATGGAAAGGGAGTGGTTCTTCGGAAGATTGTGATTCGCCGTTAATATTCTGGCCGGTCGCGTTCATTATGATCGGTTGCAAGTCGGGCGCATTGGAAACTGCTAATGCTGTATGTATTTGCAGTGATTCGGAAAGAAAGCGGAGGCGTCCGAATTGTCGTGAATGACTTTTTGGAGAACACTTTTGCTTATCAGTACTTTTATAAGCATACGAGAATGTCCCGGTTTTGCGAAGATGGCTTTCTCTGGATCCATTGGAAATGACTTCCTCGATCCTGTAAATGGATTTCGGCTCAGCGAAATGATGTGAGACAATGCTGGTCAGCAGCAGTGCCAAAAGCAACCAGCGCCATATAGATTTTCCTTCAAGAAATGTCAGCTGCTCTCTCATTTCGGGCTCATCCTAATCGCCCCATCCAAGCGGATTACTTCTCCGTTCAGCATGGGGTTTTCAACAATTGATTTGGCAAGCAATGCGTATTCAGATGGTCGTCCTAAGCGGGAAGGAAACGGAATTTGGTGCCCTAGAGAAACGCGCGCCTCTTCGGGCAGCCCTAGCATTAATGGCGTCTCAAAAAGCCCCGGCGCGATGGCCATAACCCGGATGCCTGACTTTGCAAGATCGCGGGCAACAGGCAAAGTCATACTCACAATGCCACCTTTACTGGCAGCGTAGGCGACTTGCCCCATCTGGCCGTCATAGGCAGCAACAGATGCCGTATTAATGATCACGCCGCGTTCACCTTCTTCATTAGGCACATTCTTTTCCATCGCAAATGCTGCCAATCGCATTACATTGAATGTGCCGATCAGGTTTGTTTTAATGGTTTTTTCAAAAAGATCGAAGGAATGCGGGCCATATATCCCATCCGCTTTGCCAACGATTTTTCGGGCAGGAGCAATGCCAGCGCAGTTGACAACAATGCTTATAAAACCAAATGTTTCCAGCGTGAGATCAACGGCTTTTTGCACATCGCTTTCACTGGAAACATCAGCTTTAATAAATCTCATTTTATCAGGAAATTCAGCTTGAAGCTTTTCCCCGGCAGTAACATTCAGATCAAGAATAACAACATTAGCACCCGATGCAGCAAACAATCGCGCCGTTGCTTCCCCAAGCCCGGAGGCGCCGCCTGTTATTAAAGCTGTTGCGTTGGCTAGCTGCATTGATTTATCTTTTCAACAAATGTTCCGGAACAGGATGCTCTTGCAAAAGTTTGCGGGCACCTTCCGCTTTCTTCAACACAACCGGGTGATTTGAAAGGTCCGGCAAGGTATTATCAACAGTTATCTTTGGAGATAAATTGGAAGGAACCAAATACTTTTTCTCTAAAACTTTCATAGCCACAAACCAGTGTTTATCATGAAATTAAGAATTTCCGCGCTATTAAAAAACTTTCGAAAGATCCATTAGGTTCAAAGGTTAACCATTCGACGCCATTAAAACCTAAAATTTGCAGATCTTCCTGGACAACTTCCCACACTTTCCCGATTGCGATTTGATATAACCGATTTCTTGACTTGGAATTTCCAGTCAGCACGATGCGCCGCGCTGGATGTTCATTCAAATAGTTTAAAATGACAGCTATAACGGTCGCCATTATTTCCGGCATATCGCCGTTGTCGGTTACAGAGTCATCGATATAATTCTGCGTCACGGGATCAAAATCCAATAACGCAAGATTATAAACATCTATGCTAAGTTTGGAGAAAGAAATGGCTTTTTCGATAACTCCACGCTTGCCAATGCTTTCAAATTTATAGTGTGTTTCCGCTTCGTTCAGGACGAATGGATATGCCTCATACTGCATCAGGACACAACCTCAATCTTCACTTTCAACAAAAACTCATCCATTTCTATCTCGTTGGCTTCGCCGTTGAGGTCGTTGATGATGTTCAGTTCCAGGGCTTGTACTTCCTGGCAGATGTAATCGTTGTTGGCGGTTACGGCGCTGGCCAGCAGGCGGTCGTTGTCCTGTAATGTGATTTTTATTTTGTCTGTTACATCGAAACCACTGTCTTTCCGCAGGTTTTGAACGCGGTTGACGAAGTCACGTGCTATGCCTTCAAGACGCAGTTCGTCTGTGATCGTAACGTCCAGCGCTACTGTCAGACCGCCTTCGCTCGCTACCAACCAGCCTGGGACGTCCTCAGCGTGGATTTCTACGTCGGTAAGGGCAATTTCGATGGGAGATGATGCGCCGTTTAGGGTTATCGAGCCATTTTTCTCGATTTCCTTGATAGCTGCTTCGTCCATTGCGGAAATCGCTGCTGCCACTTCCTTCATTTTCGGGCCGAATTTCGGTCCTAATGTCTTGAAGTTTGGTTTGATCTTTTTGATCAATATGCCGCTGTCATCATGCACGAATTCAATGTTCTTGACATTAACCTCCGACAAAATAATGGACTTAACCTGCTCAATCTGACGTTTTGTAATATCATTCAGCACAGGGATCAAAATCTTGGAGAGCGGCTGGCGCACTTTGATCTTATGCCCCTTACGGATGGAGTGGACCAGTGAACTGATCGTTTGTGCTTGTTCCATGGCGGCTTCCAGGTCCAGATCAACATATTCTGCTTCGATCTTAGGCCAGTAAGTCAAATGCACAGATTCGTATTGATGGCCGGTGTTATTAGCAATCGAAGCGGCGCGGTCGCCGTCTGTCAGGTTTTTATATAACCATTCTCCAAAAAACGGAGCAATCGGCGACATGAGCTGCGAAACGGTAACCAGGCAATGCTGCAAAGTTTCGTAGGCGGCTTGTTTGTCTTCCGTAAGACCTTCACCGGAATCCTGCGAGGGGTTCCAGAAACGGCGGCGGTTGAGACGGATATACCAGTTGGAAAGCTGATCGGTCACAAAATCCTGAACAAGTCTTCCGGCTTTGGTCGGGTTGTAATCATCAAATTGCTCACCAACTTCTTTCACCAATGTATTCAGCTTCGATAAGATCCAGCGATCCAGTTCGGTGCGTTTTTCAATAGACACAGAAACGGTCTCGTGGAACTCATAACCATCCAGATTGGCATATAATGCGAAGAAATTGTAAGTGTTTACAAGCGTTCCGAAAAACTTCCGCTGCACTTCACCAATGCCTTCAATGTTGAATTTAAGGTTATCCCAGGGTTCGGCATTGGTGATCATATACCAGCGCGTAGCATCAGGACCGAATTTGGATAGGGTAGCAAATGGGTCAACCGCATTGCCAAGACGCTTGGACATTTTGTTGCCATTTTTATCTAAAACCAAACCGGTAGAAACGACATTCTTGAATGCAACAGAATCAAACAACATCCCGGCGATGGCGTGCAGGGTAAAGAACCAGCCGCGCGTTTGATCCACGCCTTCGGAGATGAAATCTGCCGGATAACTTTGCTCGAAAATCTCTTTATTTTCAAAAGGATAATGCCATTGCGCGTAAGGCATAGCGCCCGAATCAAACCAGACGTCGATCAAATCCGGCTCGCGGTGCATGATGTGGCCCTTTTTCGAAACCAAAACAATGTTATCCACATACGGCCTGTGCAGGTCGTAATCGCCATTTTCCAGCTTTAATAAATATTCCGAATTTTTAGCAGCCTGTTCTCTTGTCAGGTTTTCCGAAAGCAATGCTTCTTCCAGCTGATCTTTCAGTTCTTCAATTGAGCCGATGCAGATTTCTTCACCATGCTCGTTGCGCCAGATCGGCAGGGGCGTTCCCCAGTAACGGGAGCGGGACAGGTTCCAGTCGACCAGGTTTTCAAGCCAGTTGCCAAAACGGCCCGTTCCGGTGCTTTCCGGCTTCCAGTTGATTGTTTTGTTTAGCTCCACCAGGCGGTCTTTCATCGCTGTGGTTTTGATAAACCAGCTGTCCAGCGGATAATATAAAACCGGCTTATCCGTACGCCAGCAATGCGGGTAGGGGTGTTCGTATTTTTCTACTTTAAATGCCTTGCCTTCTTCTTTCAGCTTGATCGCTATGAGGACATCCGTTGCCCTGAATTCCGGATCATTTTGTTCTTCCTCCGAATAATATTCAGGCTTAACGAAGCGGCCTGCGTAATCTGTGATCTCTTTTACAAAACGCCCCTGGCGGTCCACAATGGGCACATCTTTGCCGGTCTCGTCTTTCACCATAATGGCCGGAATGCCATTGGCTTGCGACACCCGGAAGTCATCCGCACCGAATGTCGGAGATGTATGCACAACCCCCGTTCCGTCCTCGGTCGTAACGAAGTCGCCCAGAATGACGCGGAATGCAGGTTTCGCAGACGGCTCAACCTTAGGCTGCACATAGGGCATTAGTTGCTCGTATTCAATACCTTCCAGATCTTTTCCTTTTAATTCTTTCAGGATAGTCCAGGGCAAAAGCTTTTTCTCACTGGCTTCATAACCTGCAAAGTCACCGTCACGCCCCTTTTCAGAGAAATATTTTGAGATGAGGTCCTTTGCCAAAACCACTGCGACGGGCGCATGTGTGTAAGGGTTAAAGGTTTTTACCAGAACATAAGTAATGTTGCCGCCAACTGTCAATGCCGCGTTTGCAGGAAGCGTCCAGGGCGTGGTTGTCCAGGCCAGGATGCGGATATCGGACCCAGAAAAGTCTGCGAAAACCTCTGCGGCTTTTGCGCCCTGTGTCTTAAACATGGCCACAATGGTCGTGTCCTTCACATCTTTGTAGGTCCCGGGCATGTTCAGCTCGTGAGACGAAAGTCCGGTTCCTGCGGCTGGTGAATAAGGTTGGATCGTGTAACCTTTGTATAACAAACCTTTGTCGTAGAGCTTTTTAAGCAGATTCCAAAGGCTCTCAATGTATTCGCTTTTGTAAGTAATATAAGGATCTTCCAGATCAACCCAATAACCCATTTTTTCGGTCAGGTCATTCCATTGATCTGTAAATTTCATGACGGTCTGGCGGCATTTTTCGTTGTAATCTTCAACGGAAATCGTCTTTCCAATGTCATCTTTGATGATGCCCAGCTCTTTCTCAACCTGCAATTCCACAGGCAGTCCGTGCGTATCCCAGCCTCCTTTTCTTTTAACCTGAAAACCCTGTAATGTCTTGTAACGGCAAAAGATATCCTTGATCGAACGCGCCATAACGTGGTGAATGCCAGGCGTTCCGTTCGCGGAAGGCGGGCCTTCGAAGAATGTAAATGAAGGTGCACCTTCGCGTGTTTCAACCGACGCTTCAAATATCTTTTTGTCTTTCCAGAATTTCAGGACTTCGTCTCCAATCTGCGGATAACTCAGGTTTTTATACTCGTTGTATTTCATATGTGCTGTTAGCTGTTAGCGCTAGACTATTAGCTTTCTAATGTAAAAACAATGTATTAATAACACCAAACGGGATTTTAAGAGCGCAAAATTACGATTTTTTTTCTGCTAAAAGGATGCTTGGATTTCAATGAATGTGAAAGCATATTCTTATTTTGCAGCGCTTTCACAAGCTGTAACACTACTCAAAATATATATGGAACAATATCAAAGGCTGCTTGACTTCAATAAGACCTGGGCTGCCGAGCAGTTAGGCGTGGATGAATCTTATTTCGAGATTCTTGCCAAAGATCAAAAGCCCGATTTTTTATGGATCGGGTGTGCGGACAGCCGCGTTCCGGCGGAAGACCTTACGGGCTCGCGGCCTGGTGAAATGTTTGTGCACCGCAATGTGGCCAACCTGGTCGTGCATACGGATATGAACATGCTGAGTGTGCTGCAATATGCAGTTGAAGTGCTGCATGTCAAGCACATTCTGGTCGTTGGACATTACCAATGTGGCGGCGTGAGAGCTGCCATGACAAACAATGATTTTGGGTTGATCAACAAATGGTTGTGCAACATTAAAGATGTGTACGACAAGCATGAAACTGAACTGGAAGCCATCGACGATCAAGGCAAGCGTTTTGACAGGCTCGTTGAGCTGAATGTAATCCAGCAGGTGAAAAATCTTGCCAAAACCGACATTGTACAACGGGCGTGGAAGAAAAACCAGTCTTTGCATTTACATGGTTGGGTTTATGGAATGCACGACGGCATCTTAAAGCCAATCATCGACATGCCGCCAGGCACTGAGGTTACCGGCATTTACAAGTATCAATTTGACTGAAAAACAAGAAATCCTGGTCCTGATCGACCGGGATTTCTTGTTTTTTAAAATGTTCACACTACATTAGTAATTTGATTGAGTCTAAATAGTGATTAGGAGCATTGCGTCAATGAAGAAACTGATCGGGAAATTACATCTTTACCTTGGCCTGACATCCGGGATTATTGTGTTTGTAGTAGCCATAACGGGTTGTATCCTGGCTTTTGAGCACGAAATAAAAAGCTTTACACAACCTTACATGTTTGTAGAGCCGCCGGTAAATGCCAAAGTGCTGCCTCCATCGGTTTTACAGGCAAGCGCTGAAAAAATGCTTCCCGGCAAAAAGGCAAACGGCGTGCTATACGGCGTCCCGACGCGCAATGCAGAAGTGGGCTTTTACAATGCGAATCCTGAATATTATTATGTCGTCTATGTGAATCCTTACACGGCCGAAGTGCAGCACGTCTGGAACGAAGAGGGCGATTTTTTCCACTTTATCTTACACGGACATTATTATTTATGGTTGCCGCCGACCATTGGCCAGCCCGTTGTGGCGTCGGCGACATTGGTTTTCCTTGTGATGTTGATCAGCGGACTAGTGCTTTGGTGGCCCAAAAATAAATCGGCAGCAAAACAGCGCTTCTCAATCAAATGGAATGCTGCGTGGAGGCGGAAAAATTACGATCTGCACAACGTTTTCGGTTTTTATGTTTTGTCAATCGGCTTCCTATTAGGCTTTACGGGGCTTGTCTGGGGTTTCAAATGGTTTTCCCAGGGACTTTATACGGCAACGGGCGGTAAGGGCTCGGACGAATATTACCTTCCAGCTTCGGATTCAACATTGCTAGCCGGTGCGTTTACGCCTATTACCGCTGTCGACAAGGCATGGCTTGCATTGAAAAAGGAATATCCGGTTAATGAGGGGATCAATGTTTCGATTCCGCATACCAAATCTGAATCGATCTTCTCTTTCGTGAATTTCAGGGCTGGGACTTACTACAATGTTGATTACAATTATTTTGACCAGTATTCCCTTAAAAAAATAAAAATGACGGGCCCTTATTCAGGCCGTTTTAAGGATGCCGACTTTGCAAATACATTGCGGAGAATGAATTATGACATTCACGTAGGGGCAATTTTAGGGCTTCCGGGCAAGATCATTGTTTTTCTGGCCAGCCTCATTTGTGCCAGCCTGCCCGTAACCGGAACGATTATCTGGTGGGGCAGAAGGAAAAAGCAGTCCAGGAAACCTAAGAAAAGCCCGCGCGCATTACAGCCGGACCTCGTCGCCAGATAACCCGCTTCGTTTAATCTGGCTGCCGTCGATCTGCTTTTAAGGTAAAATATTTCGTCCTGAAAGGAATTTTAGATTAAACTTTTCGCCTTCTATAGGAAACGACCTATATTGGGAACCGATGAATAAAATATTTGATACAGCCAAAAAAGCAGGTTTGGACGGCTTTATGCTTGCTTTGCTAACCATGATATTGCTGGCCTGGCTTTGGCCATATCCTGGCATGAAGGACAGTCCGCTGCCGCTTTCAGAGATCTCTACCATTGCCGTTTCCATCATTTTCTTTTTTTACGGGTTAAGGTTAAGTCCTGAAAAACTGCGCGCCGGACTGGTCAACTGGAAGTTGCATGTAATGGTGCATTTATCCACGTTTGTCCTTTTTCCATTGCTTGCCCTGGCTTTCCGGCCCCTTTTCAAATCGGATGACAGTCAGACATTATGGCTGGCGATATTCTTTCTGACTGCGCTTCCTTCCACGGTGTCGTCGTCCGTTGTTATGGTTTCCATCGCAAAAGGCAATATTCCGGCGGCCATCTTTAACGCTAGCATTTCGAGCCTGATCGGCGTTTTTCTTACACCATTATGGATGGGGCTGGTGATGGATGCGGGCACAGGGCACGCCGGTCCCGGGCATTTTGATCTGCTTTCAGTAGTCGGAAAGTTGTCTTTACAAGTATTATTACCAGTTTGTGCGGGCATTGCATTGAATAAAAGGTGGGGCCCTTTTGCCGAGCGATATAAAAAATACATCCGCTATTTCGATCAGTTTTCGATTTTGCTTATCGTTTACACCTCTTTTTGTGAATCGTTCGGGGAGCATTTGTTTAGTTCGCTGGGACTAAAAGAAATTGTATTTTTAGGGATAGGAATGCTGTCGCTGTTTTTCGGGATTTATTTCCTGCTCACATTCATCAGCAACCTGTTACATTTCAACCATGAGGACAGAATCACGGCCGTATTCTGCGGTTCCAAAAAATCCCTGGTGCAGGGCGCAGTAATGTCCAAAGTGCTTTTTCCAGGCGCTCAGGCAGGGTTAATGTTGCTTCCGATCATGATTTATCATGCTTTGCAACTAATTGCGGCGAGTATCATTGCGCAGCGGATGGCGCGTTTGAACGAGGAGGAGCGGATTATTAATTAAAACAGAATGATATGCGTTGGATAGTGCGTTTGCTTGTGTTGATCCTTTTGCTGGCCGGGCTTCAATCGATATGGAGTAATTTCAGGGCGGGTAACTGGGTGCCGGATTGGCTGGGCAGCCAGGATAAATCCGAGACGACGCACGCGCTGGTTTTGCAGGAAATAACGACAATGGGTAAGTTGGAATTGGTAAAATATAATTTTAAAGACGTTGTTGAACAGCAGATTACAAAAATGTGGCTGCCCAATGCGAAGGCTATACTAATCGTCCAGGGCGAGGCGATCGGCTGTATTGATCTGACCAAAGTTGAAATTGCCGACATTACATCCGAAGCGGAAACACTGGTTGTGAATATGCCTGAGCCGGAACTTTGTGTTTTTAAAATAGACCATAGTAAATCAAGGGTTTACAATACAGAATATGCTTTCAATGAAGAAGCCAAGCTTGTCCAGGAAGCATACAAACAGGCGGAAAAGCAAATCCAGCGATCCGCTCTTGATATGGGAATTTTGGAACAGACCCAGATCAATGCCCGCAAAATACTGACCCCGGTTTTGGAAAAAGCATCGGGGAAAAAAGTGGTTTTGAAGTTTCCGCTAAATACCAAAATAGACAAGTTGCGTTGATATCAATTTCAAAAAATTAGCCCTTTCCAATGAGTAAAAGAGGATTCCTTACGCAAGAAGAACTTACAGCTAAGATCGGGGAAGGGTTGATAGAAACCATCGTTGTTGCTTTCACAGACCATTATGGCCGCCTGATGGGCAAGCGTGTGGATGCCGATTATTTCCTCGATTCGGTGATTAAATCAGGCACGCACGGATGTAATTATCTGCTCACCACGGACATGGCTATGGACCCCGTTCCGGGCTATAAATATGCCAATTGGGAGCTTGGTTATGGTGATTTTCACCTCGTGCCCGATCTCGCAACATTGCGGATTGCGGATTGGCTGGACAAGACGGCATTGGTAATTTGTGACCTGCATAATGAGAAATTGCATGCATTGGAGTCAATCGGTCCAAGATCGATTTTGAAAAAACAGCTGGAAATATTGCAAGCAGATGGTTTACAATGCTTTGCGGCCTCTGAACTTGAATATTATCTGTTGGAAAACAGCTATAAACAAGCATTCCAGCAAAATTATCAAAACCTGACACCGGCAGGCTATTATCTTGAAGATTACCACATTATGCAAGGAACGCGTAATGAAAAATATACTTCCGCAGTAAGGCGGCATTTGAAAAATTCGGGCATTGAAATTGAAACTTCAAAAGGTGAATGGGGGCTGGGGCAGCATGAATTGAATGTAAAGTATGCAGAAGTGCTTCCTATGGCCGATAACCATGTGGTTTACAAGCAATGTTTGAAGGAAGTGGCGGATGCCATGGGCCTGTCTGTGACATTCATGGCCAAGTTTCAATCCGACCAGGCCGGTTCCAGCAGCCATATTCATATGAGTTTGTGGAAAGATGGCCAGAATGCATTTGCAGGCGATCAGGAATTCGGGCCGGTGAAAGGTTCTGATATTTTTCGCTGGTTTTTGGGGGGCTGGATCCAGCATGTGCCGGATGTGATGCCGTTTTATGCGCCTACGATCAATTCATACAAGCGTTTTGTAGATGGTTCCTGGGCACCCACACGCCTTGCATGGAGTTACGACAACCGGACGGCAGGCTTCCGTGTAGTAGGAAGCGGCGCCAGCTTGCGCATTGAATGCCGCATCCCGGGAGCGGATTGCAATCCGTATCTGGCTTTTGCAGCATCATTAGCTTCGGGTCTGGATGGGATCAAAAACAAAATAGAGCCGCCGGAATGTTTCATAGGGGACATTTATGCCGCCGCCCATTTGCCACGCGTTCCTTATACGCTCGCAGAAGCTACAACATTATTTGAAAACAGTGAATTTGCTAAAAATACATTTGGCAAAGAAGTCGTCGAGCATTACAGCCATTTTTTCAGATCCGAGCAAAGGGCGTACGACACGTCCGTGACGGACTGGGAAAGAAAGCGGTATTTTGAACAGATATAACTCAATTACTATCCATATTAACCCCATAAAATCCATGCGTTTAGAAAATAAAGTTGCGCTGATAACCGGCGGAAGTGGCGGAATCGGGCGTGAAACTGCACTTTTGTTTGCCAAAGAAGGAGCAAAAGTTGTTGTTACCGACGTCAATGATGCGGCCGGACAGGAAACTGCCGATGAGATCGTTGCTAACGGAGGCGAGGCGTTCTTCCTGCATTCGGACGTTTCCAAAGCCGCTGATAATGAGGCGGCCGTTGCATTCGCGGAAGAAAAATTCGGCAAGCTCAACATCATTTTCAACAACGCGGGCATTATGCACAGCGACGATGACAATGCCATGACAACCGACGAGTCCATCTGGGACCTGACGATGAATATCAATGCTAAAGGGGTGTTTTTAGGCTGTAAATACGGCATTCCTGCATTGCAGCGCGCAGGCGGCGGTTCGATAATCAACACTGCCTCTTTCGTCGCAATATTAGGTGCTGCTACACCGCAGGTTGCTTATACGGCTAGTAAAGGAGCTGTTTTGGCGTTGACGCGCGAGCTGGCCATTATTCATGCGCGTGAAAATATCCGCGTCAATGCATTGTGTCCCGGTCCGCTGCGCACGGAGTTGCTGATGAAATTTTTAAATACCGAAGAGAAAAAACAACGCAGGCTGGTCCACATTCCCATGGGCCGCTTCGGCGAGGCGAAAGAAATGGCTTATGCCGCATTGTTCTTAGCTTCCGATGAATCCTCATTTGTAACAGGAACGGATTTTCTGGTTGACGGCGGGATCACTTCTGCCTATGTAACGCCCCTCTGATCATGGCAACTCAAAAAACGATAAGCCCGATTGACGGCTCCGTATATGTGGAACGCACCTTAGCAGAGCCGCAGGAAGTTGAAACAGCATTGGCTAAGGCCGTTGCTGCACAAAAAGAATGGCGAAAAACTTCGCTGGATGAACGGGAAGCGATCTGCCGGAAAGCGGTGGAATATTTCCTAAATAATGCAGATGAAATTGGACTGGAACTGACCTGGCAAATGGGCCGGCCCATCCGCTATACAGCCAATGAGATCAGAAAAGGATTTCAGGAACGCGCTAATTATATGATTTCCATCGCACCGAAAGCGCTGGCAGATGTGGAAGTGGAGGAAATTGCAGGGTTTAAAAGGTTTATCAGGAGGGATCCATTGGGCGTTGTTTTCGTGGTTGCGCCGTGGAATTATCCATATCTGACTTCCGTAAATTCCGTAATTCCAGCTATTATGGCAGGTAATGCGGTTATTTTGAAGCATGCGCAGCAAACACCATTGTGTGCCGAGCGCTATGCCGCGGCTTTTGAGTATGCCGGTTTACCTGAGGGTGTATTTCAATATCTGCATTTAAATCATGAGCAGGTTGCCCGGGTGATTGTGGATACGCGCATTGATTACGTGGCATTTACAGGCTCGGTGGAAGGCGGACATGCAGTCCAAAGGGCGATTAATGAACGTTTTATCATTGGCGGACTGGAATTGGGCGGTAAAGATCCTGCCTATGTGCGCGCGGATGCTGATCTGGCAGACGCGGTCGAAAATCTCGTGGATGGTTCGTTCTTTAATTCGGGGCAGTCGTGCTGTGGGATCGAACGGATTTATGTGCATAAGGACGTTTATGATCAGTTTGTTACGGACTTTGCAGCATTGACCAAAACTTACACTTTGGGAGATCCTACAAACACCGGAACAACGCTCGGCCCGATGGTCCGCACGGCGGCAGCTGAATTTGCGCAAAAGCAGATAAATGAAGCCATTTCGCAAGGTGCTACGGCATTGATCGATCCGGAACTCTTCCCTGCACACCAGTCCGGGACGCCGTATTTTGCACCACAAGTGCTTGTTAATGTGAACCATAATATGAATGTGATGACCGAGGAAACATTCGCGCCGGTGGTCGGCATTATGCCTGTGGAAAGTGATGAGGAGGCCATCAGGTTGATGAATGACAGCCAGTACGGGCTTACTGCTTCCATCTGGACATCGGATGTAGAAGCCGCGCTGGCAATAGGTGAGCAAGTGGAAACCGGAACCTGGTTCATGAACCGCTGCGATTATTTAGATCCTGCCCTGGCATGGACCGGTGTAAAGAACTCTGGCAGAGGCTGCACGCTTTCCACGGTCGGTTATGAAGCATTGACCCGACCAAAATCATTTCATTTGAAAATTAACGCATAATGGCGGTGAAAGTTGGCTTACTCGAATGCGATCACGTGCGGGAAGAGCTGCGGCACATAGCGGGCGATTACCGGGACATGTTTCCGGCCCTGTTTTCAAATGTGGCACCGGAGTGGGAACTTCATTTCTATGATGTCTGCAATGGTCACTTTCCCGTGTCCGTCGAGGAGTGTGACATCTACATTTGCACTGGTTCCAAAAGTTCGGT
Source organism: Dyadobacter sp. CY327 (assembly GCF_021390415.1). Taxonomy (NCBI): domain Bacteria; kingdom Pseudomonadati; phylum Bacteroidota; class Cytophagia; order Cytophagales; family Spirosomataceae; genus Dyadobacter; species Dyadobacter sp. CY327. The sequence goes on from NZ_JAJUXJ010000001.1 coordinate 1,066,101, forward strand.
TTATGATCAGGAAGATTGGATTACCCGGTTAAAAAACTTCGTGGTGGACATTTATCAGTCCCAAAAAACATTTATTGGTGTCTGTTTCGGGCATCAGATGTTGGGAGAGGCATTAGGCGGCAAAGTGGAAAAATCACCGGTTGGCTGGTGTGTGGGCGTGCATCGTTTCCAGCTCACCGCCCGGGAAAGCTGGATGCATCCGTTTACAGATGCATTTAATTTGCTGATGATGTGCCAGGATCAGGTGGTACAATTACCGCCTGATGCTACATTAATGGCCGAAACGCCCGACTGCCCGCATGCCATGTTCCGCGTGGGCGAGCGCATGTTGGGGATACAGGCGCATCCTGAGTTTTCTAAAAAATATGACCAGGCATTAATGGAGCTCCGGGTAGAGCGCATTGGCGAAAAAAAGGTTGAACTGGGCATCGCCAGTCTGGAATTGCCGACGCAGGAAATCATGTTTGCGCATTGGATAAAGAACTTCTCTTCTTAATTTTATCCCAACAAGCATTAAGCTCACCCAATGACCGACAGTACAATTTCAAAGAAACGCCAGATATTAAGTCCGCTTCAAACGAGCCAGAAGATCCGCAGGATCGCGTTTGAAATATATGAGCATAATTTTGAAGAAACGAGCATTATCATCGCCGGAATAGCCGGGGAAGGTTATGCTTTTGCAAAAAGGCTCGTTGCCGAGCTCACGGACATTTCCCCGCTGCATGTCGAGCTCGTTGAGCTGCGTTTTGACAAACACATTCATTTCCAGAGTCCTGTGATTTTTGACAAGGATGTTCAGATCGAAAATCAGGTCATTGTTATTGCCGACGACGTGCTGAACACCGGACGGACATTGGCTTTTGCTTTGGAACCCTTCCTGAAAGTGAGTATGAAAAAAGTGCAGGTTGCCGTTGTCGTGGACAGGAGCCATCACAAATTCCCTATCCACGCAGACTACGTGGGTTATGCGCTGAGTACCACGCTTACTGAGCACGTAGAAGTGGTTTTAAGCCGTGCGGAGGAAGAAGGTGTTTATCTGAAATAATCAGTTAAAAACGCGCCGCAGCTTCACATTTTCAACCGGCCTGATGATCAAAGGCACTTTCTCGATTTTCACCGAGCTGCTGTCCAGTCCAAACCACTTGTCCTCAGACGTGGTGAAGTCTTTAACAAAGAAATAAGTCTTCATCACGAGCTGTTCAAACAGCGGCAGGTCGTTTTCAAATGACAGGAACCTTTCCAGCACAACAAAACGGAAATCACCCGTAATGTTCTGTCTGCTAAGGGATTCGTATCGGCTGGTAATGTCCACTTCCTTGTTCATTACCATATCTTCCACCACTTTCCTGAAGAACATATTGATCCGCTGATCCACCCGGAAGCCCAGACGGAAATTGATCTTGATTACATTATCATTGTTATCGTCGTCGGACAACACCTTGTATTCCATTGTGTACGGATCATCTGTAATGTCAACGTGGATAAACCAGTAAACGTCAGCACGTTTCGGCCGTTTTTGGAATATGGAATAAATCACTTTTGTCTCGATCTCCGTAGCCCGGGAAGCATTGGTCATGAACACCAGGTGCGTCGTGTATTTGGGGATACTGATGTCGCGGCTGAGCTCGTGCAGGGCTGGTAAATATTTTTCCAGTTTCGTGTATTCCGTCAAACGCAGCTTAATGTAGAAGGCTTTAAGCCAGATCGTCATCAAACCAGCAACCACTGTTCCCACCAGAATCGTAAACCAGCCTCCGTGCGTGAATTTCAGGAGGTTAGCGCCCAGGAACATGCCTTCGATAAATAAATAGAAAAGCATGAAGGCGATCACGATCCAGAGATTTACCCGTTTGATATACAGATAATAAGAGAAGAGAATGGTCGTCATGATCATCGTCAGCGTAATGGCCAGACCATACGCAGCCTCCATATTGGATGATTTTCCAAAATATAAAACTACACCGCAGCAGCCCAGCCAAAGCAGCCAGTTGATACTCGGCACGTAGAGTTGTCCTTTCTGATCGCTTGGATAAATTAAGCGCACTTTTGGCCAGAAATTCAGGCGTATTGCTTCAGAGATTAAGGTAAATGAGCCGGTTATAACAGCCTGGCTGGCGATAATCGCTGCCAATGTTGCTATCACAACGCCGGGCAGCAACCACCATTCGGGCATGATTTCATAGAATGGCTTGCGTGCTTCCAAAAGATTACCCATTTCGGTAAGAAGCCATGCTCCCTGGCCGAAATAATTGAGTAACAAGCATATTTTTACAAAAATCCAGCTCACCCGGATGTTCTCCCGGCCGCAATGTCCAAGATCCGAATACAATGCTTCGGCTCCTGTTGTACAAAGAAAAACAGCTCCCAGGATCCAGAAACCGCCAGGGTGTTTGGTTATCAGGTCGTAGCCGTAGACAGGATTTAGCGCTTTTAAGATTTCCGGATGCTCCATGATCTGGTGGAGACCAAGCACGCCCAGCATCACAAACCAGGTAACCATAATAGGGCCAAAAGCACGCCCAACAACCTTTGTTCCAAATGCCTGAATAACAAAAATCAGCGTCAGGATACTAATTACGATGGGTATAGTCTGAATGTTGGGATAAATAAGCTGCAAACCTTCAACGGCAGATGATACGGAAATGGGTGGGGTAATGATCCCATCTGCAAGCAGTGTACTGCCGCCGATCACGGCCGGGACCGTGAGCCATTTGGCGTGCTTGCGAACAAGCGCATAGAGGGCGAAAATCCCACCTTCGCCCTTATTATCGGCCCGCAGGATGAGGATTACATATTTGACGGTTGTCTGTAAAGTAAGTGTCCAGAAAATACAGGAAATGGCGCCATAAATGATCTCTTCGGTAATGACTTCATTCAGGATGATCGCCTGCATTACATACAGGGGCGAAGTGCCTATATCACCATAAATAATCCCGAATGCAACCAGTACACCGGCTGCCGTAATCTTGTTCAATTTATGCTTTGATTCCATTCACTTTAGGTCGAAAAAACGGCGAAAGTTAGGAAACCGCATGCAAAAAGGTTCTTACATGGATAAAATTAATTTTCAATCAGACACTTCTTTGCGAACGTATGCGGGAAGAAATGTGTTTTGGGCGGCAAGTTGTGGCCGGGAGCAGGGGAGACTTTGTTAAACTAAGTTAAAGTTTAAGGTTCAAAAGAAGGTTTTCCAAAGCAAAAAGAGGTTCAAACTAATAATAATCAGGGTGATTACACAGGCCAAAACGGTCAGAAATCGCGAATTGGCGAAGCGTCCCATGATCTTACTGTTGGACGTGAAGAACACCAGCGGCACCACAGCAAAGCTCAGTTGCAACGACAAAATCACCTGACTGAAAACGAGCAGGTCCGCCGTTCCTTTCTCGCCATATAATGATGAAACGATCAGTGCCGGAATGATGGCAATGCCCCGGGTTATGAGCCTGCGCAGCCAGGGTTTAAGACGGATATTTAAAAAACCCTCCATTACGATCTGCCCGGCCAATGTGCCTGTCAATGTAGAACTTTGCCCGGAAGCAAGTAAAGCCAGCGCGAAAAATATCCCGGCCAGGCCTACGCCCAAAACCGGATCCAGCAGGTGATATGCGTCCGTAATGTCTGCAATTTCAAAGTGTCCGTTTGCGTGAAAAGCGGTTGCGGCGAGGATCAGGATGGAGGCGTTAATGAAGAATGCAAGTGCGAGGGAAACCGTAGAATCGATGGTTGCGAAGCGTATGGCTGATTTTTTTCCTTCGTCATTCCTGTTATACGCCCTGGTCTGGACAATGCTGGAATGCAGGTAAAGGTTATGCGGCATCACGGTAGCGCCCAAAATCCCAATCGCAATGTACAGCATTCCCGAGTCGGTCACTATTTGTGTTCTTGGGATCAAACCGTCGACGATTCCGGCGATAGAAGGCTGGGACACGATCATTTCATAGATAAAGCTCAGCAGGATAATCCCCATTAAACCGGCGACGATACTCTCAATAATCCGAAAGCCTTTTTGTTGAAAATAAAGAACCAGCAGCACATCAAGCGCCGTAAAAACTACGCCTACGGGCAATGGAAGCCCGAAAAGCAGGTTTAGTGCAATGGCTGAACCGATCACTTCGGCAAGGTCGGTGGCGGCAATGGCAATTTCAGAAAGTATCCAGAGCACAAATGAAACCGGCCTGGAATAGTAATCGCGGCAGGCTTGTGCAAGGTCACGTCCTGACGCAATGCCCAATTTGAGCGAAAGATGCTGCAAAAGCATCGCAAAAAGGTTGGAAATCAGGATTACAGATAACAATGTGTAGCCAAACCGCGAACCGCCTTCAATGTCCGTTGCCCAGTTTCCCGGATCGATATAACCCACGGCGACCATGAGTCCGGGACCTGTAAAGGCCATCAGTTTCCGCCAAAATCCCGCGCCTTCCGGAACTGTTATGGATGAATGCACCTCCGATAAAGAAGCAAGTCTTCCACCTTCACCGGGTGTTACATTACGCGAGGTTTCTTTGATTTTCAAACTATCAAGCATTTTTTAAAGCCGTTGTAATAAACAATTTAGTTTACTAAAAACAAAGATAAATGTTTTCACAAATATATTTTTAGAGTAGTCTAAATTTTTTATTTTCCGATTAGTAAGTCGTACTTTTGTTCATATCAAGATTAATGCCTTGGTGATGACTTCAATGCAAAACTCCTTCACAGAAGAAAATTATTTAAAGATCATTCACTCACTTTCCGGCCGGGAGGGCGTGGAGGTCAGTACGAATGCGCTGGCAGAAAGCACATCCACCCGCGCCGCTTCCGTGACAGATATGTTACGTAAACTGGCGGAAAAAGGATTAATCCATTATAAAAAATACCAGGGCGTAAGGCTTACGGACAGCGGCGAGAAGGTTGCGATCAAGGTGATCCGCAAGCATCGGCTATGGGAAGTATTTTTGGTTGAGAAATTGGGCTTTGGCTGGGATGAGGTGCACGACATTGCGGAAGAATTGGAACATATCCCATCTGAGATCCTGGTCGAGAAACTGGACACATTTCTGGGTCACCCCAGATTTGACCCTCACGGCGACCCGATCCCCGACGCCAAAGGCAACCTGACCGAGCCGGATTATACCATATTGACGGACATTCAGGTGGGTGAAAAAGTGTTGATGATGGGTGTGCTGGATCACGCACCTTCCTTTTTGCAGCATCTGGATCGGTCCGGGATTACTTTGGGCGCTGTTATAGAAGTGAAAGAAATTAATGAATATGATAAATCAGCTTCTGTACAAATAAACGGCGGTCAGACGTTGTTTATCAGTCTCGAGGTGTCCAAAAATTTACTGGTTCAGCGCCGATGAGACTTCCCCAGCCATGAGATTGAAAATACTGGATCGTTATCTGATCAAAAATTTCCTGATAACATACGTTTTCGTTGCATTCGTGATCGTGCTTATCATTTGCATGATCGATTACACGGAAAAGGTGGATGACTTTCTGGAAAAAAAGGCGCCGCTCAACGAGATCATCGTCGATTATTACTTCAACCTCATTCCTTACTGGATCAATTACATCAGTCCGCTGATGGTTTTTATTGCTACGGTTTTTTTTACTTCCCGGATTGCGGCCCGCACGGAGATCATAGCCATGCTCAGCAGCGGGATCAGCTTCGGGCGGATGCTGTTGCCTTACATGATCGGCGCAACGGTTTTAGGATGTCTCACATTCGTTCAGGTAGGCTGGATTTTGCCCAAAGCAAATAAGGTCCGTAACAGCTTTGAGAAGACTTATGTGAAGCAGGAATTCTATTTCAGCGGCCATAATGTCCACATTACCATCGCCCCGGATGTGTATGCTTACCTGGAAAGCTATAATACGATGACCAAGACCGGGAATAAATTCACGATGGAAACGATAAAGGGCAATAAGCTTTTGCAGAAATTCTACGCGGATAAAATCGTTTGGCAGCCCAAAAAAGGCAAATGGACTTTGCAAAATTACCAGGTCCGGACATTGGATAGCCTAGGTGAAAAGCTGCGTGCGGGCGCAGAAATTGACACTACGATCAATTTATCCCCCAAAGATTTTGAAAGCGATTATAACCTTTTTGAAACATTCACCTTACCCGAGCTGAATGCATACATTGACCTCCTCAAAAGTCGCGGTGCGGATGGTCTGGAAGTTTATTTAATTGAAAAATACATTCGGTTTACCCAACCTTTCGCCATTCTGATCCTTACTGCGATCGGCGTAATAGTGTCCGCCAGAAAAAGCCGGCGAGGCGTAGGCTGGCAGATTGCGCTCGGGTTTATGCTGGCATTTATTTACATATTATTCTTTCTTTTGTCAAAAGGTGTGGCGGAGGCGGGCACGATCAACACATTGTTTGCGGTTTGGCTGCCCAACATTGTTTTTTCATGCATAGGGCTGATTTTGTATAAAACATTGCCCCGTTAACCATGTTTTCACCCACGGCGCTGCGTTCGTATCTGCATCTTCATTTTCTGGTCCTGATCTGGGGTTTCACGGCCATCGTAGGCCTTATGGTCACCATTTCACCCGTTTCCCTGGTTTTCTACCGGACCTTGTTTGCGGCGGTTGGGCTGGGGGTTATCATTTTTTTTAAGCAGAAGCAACTCAAAGCCGACAGCAGGGACGTGATCCGGATGTTGTTGGTTGGTTTCATTTTATCCGCGCACTGGATGCTGTTTTTCGCCTCGGCTCGTGTTTCCACGGCATCGGTTTGTCTGGCAGGAATGGCCACCACATCATTATGGACGAGCTTAATTGAGCCTTTGGTCAATAAAAGAAGCGTTCGGCCGCTCGAAGTAGGGCTGGGGATTCTGGCGTTTGCGGGTTTATATGTGGTTTTCAAATTTGAATTTGACCATGCGCTGGGATTGGCACTCGCGCTGGCTTCCGCCTTGCTGGCCGCCATGTTCACCGTTGCCAACAGCAGGCTTGTGCAACGCATAGACGCTTACATCATTACATTTTATGAAATGATCGGTGCAACGGTTTTCTCATTGTTTTTTGTAATGATATTCGAGTGGCAGGGCTGGTCCAACGGTGAACCTTACATTCCGGTTGCGAAAGATTGGATCTGGATCTTGTTCCTGGCGTTCATATGCACGGTTTACGCGAGCACGATGGCCACGCAGCTGATGAAGCAATTTTCAGCTTACCTCATCAATCTGACCATTAATCTGGAACCGGTTTACGGCATTGCACTGGCTTTTTTCTTTTTCGGAGAGAAAGAGCGGATGACTTCCGAATTTTACATGGGCACATTGCTGATATTACTCGCCGTGCTTCTTTACCCGATGCTGATTAATACGGTTTTAGGTAAAAAAGGCGGGGAAGTCCGAAAATAATCGGGGCAGCCGAATGCGAAGACTCAACCGATAAAAAGAGCATATTAACTTATTACTGCTATTTTTGTCGACTTAATTAAAAGGTGTTCTATGAATCCAGCGCGTTTACTTCTGGTAATTCCATGCTACAACGAAGAGGCGATATTACATCTGACCTATTCCAAACTGAGCGTTTACTACAACTCGCTCAAACAGCAGGGCCTTATTACAGAAGACAGCCGCATTTGTTTTGTGAATGATGGAAGCCGGGATAAAACCTGGAACATTATAGAATCCCTTTGCCAGCAGGACCCCAACATTATCGGCGTAGGACTATCCCGGAATTTCGGCCACCAAAGCGCTATTATGGCCGGTTTGGAAAAAAATATAGACAATTTCGACTGCTTCATCACCATCGATGCCGACTTGCAGGACGATATGAACGCCATTGCAGCCATGGTAGAAAAGCACCGGGACGGCGCCATGGTGGTTTACGGAGTAAGAGGGGACAGGAGTTCAGACAGCTGGTTCAAGCGTGTTACTGCGGAAAGTTTTTATGTATTAATGCAAAAAATGGGCGTTCCGGTTGTTTTCAATCATGCCGACTTCCGCTTGATGGACCGCCGGGTTTTGCAGGAGCTGGGTAATTTTAAAGAAATCAACATGTTTCTGCGCGGCATTGTGCCGTTGGTGGGTTTCCGGAATGATAAGGTTTACTATAACCGACTGGAACGTGAAGCCGGAGAAACGAAATATCCGCTGAGCAAAATGTTGCTTTTTGCGTGGAATGGCATTACGTCTTTTTCCACTTTCCCGATGCGCCTCGTTTTGTATTTCGGCGTTTTCAATTTTATGGTCGCAATGATCATTGTGGCTTATATCCTTTTCTCTTATCTGGTCGGTTACACGGTTCCCGGCTGGACGTCCACCATGTTGCCGCTCACGTTTTTCAGTGGTTCCAATATGATGGCGCTGGGGTTGATAGGAGAATACATTGGCAAGATTTACGAAGAAGTAAAAGGCCGTCCTCGTTACATCATTGAAAAAACTTTAAATGAATAGATTTTATCGAAAATATCGGATCGTAGGCAACTGGATCAACATTTTACTGATGGTCACAGTCCTGGCTCCGTTATTCGCGCTCTCTTATTTCAATCACCCTTCCCCGGCCGACGATTATTGTTACATTGACACGGTGTTCAAATTCGGCTGGTTCGAAGCCATGAATTACTACTATTCGGGCTGGACGGGCCGTTATTTCGGGATTTTTCTAAACCATTCCAATCCGCTTCTTTTTCACTGGATCAATGGTTTCAAGATTTTGCCGGTTATCCTGCTATCGGGAGTTGTTTTCGCCCTTTACAGTCTTTTCAGGCATCTTACGCCAACATTATCACGCATGGCGCATTTAGGGTTTGCCGGGGTTGTTTTCTTCCTGTATATCCTCAAAATCGCCAGCATGTCTGAGGCATTCTACTGGATGGCGGCGTTTGTGACTTATACGATCCCAAACATTTTTACATTGCTATGGATCGTGCTCGTGCTGCGTTGGTATCGCCAGGACACGCAAACGGCAAAGGTCATTTTAAGCAGTCTGGCCGGATTTCTGGTTTTCGCCATCGTTGGAAGCAGCGAAACCAACCTGCTCATCATTGTGCTGCTCATTGGCGCGTGGTGGGTTTACCGCATTCTTTTTCACAGGAAAGTGGATGGTTTTATGATCGCAATGCTGGCTGTCTGTGCGGTTTCCTGTTACTTGTATTTTAGCTCACCAGGCAACCAGGCGCGCATCGGCGGCAATCCATTGGGTGGGAATATCCCTTTTTCGGTTATTTCATCATTCAAAAAGCTTGCTGTACTGAGCTTCGACTGGATATTCCGTACACCGCTGATCTTCTTCTCATTGGCCTGGCTGGTTGTCCTTTCCAGGCTTTCGGCCGGGGCCAGGAATTATTTTTCAATTCCGGTCTGGTATGCAGCGCTTTTGTTCATTGGTGTCCTTTCGGCCCAGCTTTTCCCTTCTTATTACGGCGTAGGAATTGAGCCGACGCCGCGTGTGATCAATTGTGTTTACTTCTTTTTCCTGATCGGCTGGTTTTATGTGATCGGGGTGGTTTTCCATTATTTCAAAAAAAGCACTACCAGTCCATTTCAATTCTCAATGGTTCGATATGGCATACTTTACGCAGTTTTGACGCTTTCTATAAGCTTGTCATTTTACCGCAGCGCTAATGTTCGCTTAATGTATTCAGATCTGATAAATGGGAAAGCAGCAGCATTTGATAAAGAAATGTATGCGCGCTATGATATGTTGCGCAGCTCCAAGGAAAGCACCGTTTATCTGCCGCCGATCCATTCCAAGCCATTCTCAATTTTTGTAGACGACGACATCAAGGACAATCCCGACCATTGGTGGAACAAATGCATGGCCGGATATTTCGGCAGGAAAGTAATTATCATGAAAGATTCGCAAGGTGAACAGCAATAAAAAGTTAGCTATAAGTGCCGCCATGACACTGCCCGTGCTGCTTTGGGTGTTTGTCATCTTATATTATTCCGTCAACCTGCCCTGGTACGACGATTTTGACCCGTTTCCGGATTTCCTGCAAAAGTGGATCACCGATACGTCTTTTTCGGACAGGTTAACATTGCTTTTTCAGCCCAATAACGAACACCGTATGGTGATCGGGAAGCTCGTAACGCTTGCTTACTATTGGGTTACCGGGCACTTGAATTTCACATTCCTGCAGATTGCCGGGGCTTGTTTTACGCTGGGCACATTAAGGATTTTCTGGCTTTCTTTTGCCAGGACGAAGATCAATTGGTGGTATTTTCTGCCAGTCCCGTTTTTGCTTTTTCAATTACAATATCACCTTGTTTTCCTTTGGGCGATATGCAGTTTGCAGCACCAGCCGGTGGTGTTTTTTATCAGCCTTTCCATGTTTCTCTTGTCTAGGGAAAGGTTTGGCTGGGCGGTTTTGGCGGCTGTATGTGCCACTTATGCCATGAGTAACGGGATTTTCGTTTGGCCGGCGGGTGTGATGATACTCCTTTTAAGATCCAATTATAAACAGCTTACCGTCTGGCTCATAGCGGGCGCGGTTGCCGTAGGGCTTTATTTTTACGGAATGTCGGCCCAGGGTAACGAATCCAGCATGGAGTTCTTTGCAAAATATCCACATTTATCCGTTTTGGGCTTCTTTGCATTTTTGGGTGGTTTGTTCGATTTTTTTCCGGAGAAAACCATTGTCGTCCGCTCCGCATTGCCTGTTCTGATGGGCTTTTTGGTGACGATCTGGGTTGCTATTTGGTTGTACAGACAACTCCTACCCTGGCTTACACGCACTTTCAACCGGCCTAAAAACATCCCTTACACAGGTCTGGAAACCTCAATTGACAAGAAAAATCAGGATATGTTCTTGCTGGGTATTCTGACATTTCTATTAGTCAATGCATTGATTATCGGTTTGTTACGGCCTCGTTTCGGCTTCTTTGTAATGATCGTCAGCAATTACAAAATGTATCCTGCACTGTTTTTAATCGTAGCTTATCTTACATTCATTAATACTGTAAAAGGAAAGCAAGTCCAGGAATGGATATTCCAATTTGCTTTAACCACGAGTGTGATCATTTGGGGATTTTCTATTTACGGTTACCTGCCGGTCATTGCTGAAAGGAATAAATATCTGACAGTCAATGGCTATAACCAGGAGCATAATGGATTTGGACTGGGCCATGTCCCGTTTTCGACAAGCGCAGCTTATGTAGACACCATGATGAAGCAGATGGTAAGCTGGGATGTTTATAAATATCCGGATGCGCCCGAAAAGCTGGCAATGGAAATTAGGAAGATGCAAAATCCAATGCCGGCAGAAGAAGGCATTTTGATCTCCACTCACGGCAACGTTTTACATATTCATGATCCGCAAAGCAGCATGTGGCTCAATCGTAACAATGGTCATTATGCCTTCGTCAGAGACGCCAGGCAGCTTTATTTCTTCAAAATGACTCCTCAGGCATACTCAGGCAGGAACATTTTCAAGCAATATGACAAAGGGGCCGACACTGAAATCCCACTCACTGCTCTCAAACCCGGATCGTATGATTTGGGCATCATTCACGTGGAAAACGGAAAGTCGCAAGGTGGTATTCTTAGAAAAATTACAATCCCATAAATCATTCGGGCACTTGATAATGCGCTGAAAGGTGTATTTTTGCCGCCATAGGTCAAATAGCCAAACAGAAGAATGTCTCAAATCCCTCAGATATCCATTGTCGCGCCGCTTTATAATGAGTCCGAGTCATTTCCCATGCTCATTCAGCGAATCAATGCATTGATGGATTCCAGTCCGCTTTCTATTGAAGTAGTGCTTATCGATGATGGAAGTAAAGATGATACAGCATTAAGAATCAGGCAGCTGGCACTTACAGACGAACGTTATCATGGTGTATTTTTATCGCGAAACCATGGTCACCAGCTCGCATTAACAGCTGGAATTGCAGCAGCCCGTGGAAGTGAGGCGCTTTTCGTCATTGACGGCGATTTGCAGGATCCGCCCGAATTGCTTCCGGATTTTTATAAATTATTGAAAGAAGGGAATGATGTGGTTTACGCGGTCCGTAAAAAGCGTAAGGAAGGTTTTGTGAAAAAAATGGGCTATCATTTCTTCTACCGCATTCTACGTTCTATTTCTTATGTTGAAATCCCGCTGGACAGTGGCGATTTTGCGCTGATAAGCCGCCGGGTTGTGGATGTCCTGAATAAAATGCCCGAAGAAAGCCGTTATTTGAGGGGAATGCGCTCCTGGATCGGTTTCAAACAGGTTGGTTTTGAGTATGAAAGAGATGCAAGGGCTGCGGGGGAATCCAAATATTCCTTCAAGCAATTATTCCAGCTTGCTTACAACGGGATTTTCAATTTTAGTGAATTTCCGATCAAATTCATGAGTCGGGTAGGGGTGATTGCCATCCTTATTTCCTTGTTTTATTTCATTGTTGTCGTGGTTAAAAAGATGTTTTTTGCCCAGGTTATCGAGGGTTTTACGTCTTTGTTGTTTGTGATTATCCTGTTCAGCGGCGTGCAGTTACTGGCGCTGGGCATCATCGGAGAATACGTTCTCCGCATATTTTTTCAGTCCAAAAATCGCCCTTTGTTTATTATTAAAGAGGAGATAGTCAACCGAGAGTACATTTGAGCTGATGCTGTTTACCGATATACAATTTATCATTTTCTTTATTGTCGTTACGCTGGCTTATTTCAGCCTGTCGTGGCGTGGGCGGTGGATGCTTTTGCTGGCAGCCAGTTGCTACTTTTACATGGTTTTCAAGCCGATCTTTATCCTGATCCTGTTTGGGACCATCGTAATCGACTATTATGCAGGCATTTGGATAGAACAATCAAATGATCAGAAACGAAAAAAGCTGCTGCTGATCATTAGCTTGATTTCCAACATCGGCATTCTCGCATTCTTCAAATACTACGATTTTTTACAGGATTCCATCAACAGCGTGCTCGCCAGCTTCGATTTGCGGCCCGCCGTCCCTGCATTAACGAGGCTTGTTCCCAGCCGCATAGCCGAATGGATGACGACTGGCGAAGGAAAGATCTTGCTTCCGATCGGCTTGTCATTTCACACTTTCCAGGCCATGAGTTATACCATTGAAGTCTACCGGGGAAATCAGACCGCCGAGCGACATTTTGGTATTTACGCATTGTATGTCATGTTTTACCCGCAGCTGGTCGCCGGTCCGATTGAGCGTCCGCAAAACATGCTTTTCCAATTTCATTCGTATTTCAAATATGATTTTGAGCTGGTTAAGTCGGGATTAATGCAAATGGCCTTCGGGTTTTTCAAGAAAATGGTGATTGCAGACCGGCTTTCTGTCTTCGTGGACTATGCCTATGATCCGGCCTCCGACCATAACGGACTTACATTACTTACTGCCACCGCATTTTATTCATTTCAGATTTACTGCGATTTTTCCGGCTATTCCGACATTGCCATTGGTGCTGCCAGGGTAATGGGTTTCACATTGATGGACAATTTCCGGTCGCCATATGAGTCCAGATCCATTCCCGAATTCTGGGGAAGATGGCATATTTCGCTTTCCACATGGTTCAGGGATTATTTATATATTCCATTGGGAGGCAACCGGCGTGGAGAGTTTATCAAATTCCGCAACCTGATGATCGTCTTCATGGTCAGCGGATTATGGCACGGAACAAGTTGGAGCTTTGTCATATGGGGCGCTTTGCACGGATTTTACCAGATTACGGCCCTGCTGCGCGACAAATATTTAAAGCGGGCGAACATTCAAATACCCGATAACTTCTTTGTACGGACCGTTAATGTGCTGCTGACCTTTGCTTTGGTAACCTTAGCCTGGATATTTTTCAGGAACTCACTCAGCCGCTCAATGGTGATTTTCGAGAAGATCGGGAGCCTTTCCCTGTCAGATCAGATATTAAGCCCATTCAATCACGTAGAAATGTGGTTCTGCGTATTCCTGATCGGATTTTTACTTTGGAAAGAACATTACTTTGAAAAAATTCCAACCCGCAGCACTGCCGTATTTTTTATATTATTCCTCATCATTGCCTTCCTGACTTACTTTTTAGGTGTTATCACTGAAAATCAGTTCATTTATTTTCAGTTTTAGGAAGAAAAAAGGAAAAACATTTGCGTTGGAATTTTTGTTACCAAATGTGGGATGGATGATTAACGTCTTTAGATTAACGATTTAATAAAATGTACGAAGTAACAGCCGATAATAAATTAAGAAGCCTTATAGTTGTGGGTGATCGCGTTTTGATCCGCCCGAAAAGCCCTAGTGACCGCACAAACAGTGGCCTTTATCTGCCACCAACGATAACGGAAAGGGAACAGGTGCAAAGCGGTTATGTTATTAAAGTAGGCCCGGGTTACCCAATTCCGGTTGCCGCAGAGGACGAGCCGTGGAAGGAGACTGAGGAAAAAGTAAAATACATGCCTTTGCAATCCAAAGAAGGCGATTTAGCCATATATCTGCAACGTAACGCCATTGACCTGGAATACGACGGCCAAAAATACGTCATCGTTCCGCAGGCTTCTATTTTAATGCTGGAACGCTCGGAGGATTTGTACGATTAACAGCCCGGATTTCAATTGCCCCGGATTTAATCCAGCCCGGGTTACATTGCCCCGGAATTTAATCCGGGGCTAACTATTATCTTTGGCTATGACAAATCCGGAAAATACGACAATAAATCTTGCTGGCCTGGGCATTACAGCGCTGAACGAAATGCAGCAACAGGCCAATGAGGCGATTCAGCAAAACAGCGAAGTAGTGCTGCTGGCACCAACTGGTTCAGGAAAAACACTCGCTTTTTTACTTCCGGTGGCATCCATTTTGAAGCCCGAATCCGATCATGTGCAATGCATGGTTATCGTTCCCACGCGGGAACTCGCGCTCCAAATCGAGCAGGTTTGGAAGAAAATGTCGACCGGATTTAAGGTTACGTGCTGTTATGGCGGTCATGATATGCAGACTGAGATAAGAAGCCTGGTGGAAGCACCCGCCTTGATCGTGGGAACGCCGGGCCGCATTCTGGATCACATTCGCAGAAACTCGTTTACCGGCAGGCACATTTCCACGCTTATTTTGGATGAGTTTGATAAATCCCTGGAACTGGGTTTTCAGGAAGAAATGTCAGAGATCGTCCGGAATTTGAGGAATGTAAAAAAGAAGGTTTTGGTTTCTGCTACAACCACTAAAATTCCCTCATTTACCAGCATTAAGGCACCCGTTACCGTTGATTTTGTAACAAATAAAAACAAAAGCGAAGGGCTCACAGTGGTTCAGGTGTTGGCTGAAAAGGACAAAATGACCACACTGGTGAGGTTACTGAGCTATTTGGGAGCCGAATCAACATTGATCTTCTGCAACCAACGGGATTCGGTAGAACGCATTAGCGCCGTATTGAAAGAAGAAGGCATAGACTGCGCGTTTTTCCATGGGAAATTGGAGCAGGAAGAGCGCGAACGGACATTAATCCGCTTCCGTAATGGTTCGGTGCTTTTCCTTGCTGCAACCGATCTGGCCGCCCGCGGGCTCGACATTCCGGATATGAAGCACGTGATCCACTTCGAACTACCGATGAAAGGCGACGAATTCACGCATAGGAACGGCCGCACCGCACGCATGCTTGCAGAGGGCACGGCTTATATTTTAATGGATAGGGAAGACAAGTTGCCCGATTACATCATTGGCAAGCCCAAAGTTCTGGATCTTCCCGCAAAACTGGCCGTGCCGCCGGTTTCGGATTGGGTGACGATTTACATTAGCGGCGGCAAAAAAAGCAAGCTCAATAAAATGGATATTGTTGGTTTCCTTCTGCAAAAGGGCAAACTGGAAAAGCAGGATCTCGGATTAATCGAGGTGAAGGATAATATTTCGTTTGCGGCCGTGAAACGCGGAAGAGCCAAAGCTATGCTGCAATTGATTTCTGCAGAAAAGATGAAAGGGAAGAAGTATAAGATAGAAATTGCAAGGTAGTTCCACTGAAAGAACGGAAAGGGCATAAAAAAAGCATGCAGTACAGCATGCTTTCGAAATGTCTTATTATGACTAAACTTAGATAACGCGAACGTTAACAGCGTTTAGACCTTTTTTTCCATTTTCTACGTCGTAAGACACTTTGTCATTCTCACGGATGTCGTCTTGAAGACCTGAAACGTGAACGAAAATGTCCTTCTCACCAGTTGATGGTTGGATGAATCCAAATCCTTTGGAGTCATTGAAAAACTTTACTGTACCTTCTGCCATTAGTATTGATCTTATATTTTTAAAAACCAAATGTATACAGAAAATATCTAAAAGCAAGATAAAATTAAAAAACGCTTAGAATTATTCTAGTTTATTCAATAATCTTTGTTGCATGCCATTGATTGAGACTGCGTCCAAAATATCGCCCTACTGGCTCCCAAACGGCCATTTACAGAGTATTTACCCTGCTCTTTTCCGCAGCATTAAGGGTGTATTTTACCACCGGGAAAGAATTGTAACTCCTGATGAAGATTTTCTGGATCTGGATTGGTCTTACGCAAAAAGCCCGGGATCGAGGAAGCTGGTGATCCTTTCTCATGGCCTGGAAGGCAATAGTACAAGGCAGTATATTTTGGGTATGGTGAGGCTGCTAAACCAGCACGGGTTCGATTGCCTTGCCTGGAATTTTCGGGGATGCGGCGGTGAAATGAACAAAACGGCCCGTTTCTACCACAGCGGCGCCACTGAGGATCTTGATCTTGTCATTCAAAATGCATTAGGTAAGGATTATGAGCAGATACATCTGCTCGGATTCAGTTTAGGAGGAAATCTTACGCTTAAATATCTCGGGGAATCAGGTGTTCATTTAAATCCAAAGATTAAGAATGCATTGGTTTTCAGCGTTCCTATGGACCTTCGCGCGTGCAGCCTGTCCATCATACAGCCGGAAAACAGTGTTTATATGCACCGCTTTTTGAATACATTAAAACCAAAAGTGAATGCGAAGGCGGCCATTTTTCCGGACAGCATTAATATAAGTGACCAAAAGCACGTGCGGACACTTTACGATTTCGATCACATTTTCACTGCTCCACTACACGGATTCGACGGCGCCGACCATTATTATGAACAATGCAGTTCAAAGTTCTTTATCAGGGACATAGCAATCCCGACCATGGTTATCAATGCGAAAAACGATCCGATCGTGCCTTTTGAAAGCCTGCCGATAGAAGAACTGAGAGCTCATGCAAATGTTTGCCTTGTTGCGACACAGGACGGCGGGCATTGCGGATTCAGGCCTGCCCGGGTGAAAAACGGCGTTTACTGGTCGGAGGAGCGCGCATTGGAGTTTCTTTCACGATAAAACTGATTCAGATATTATTTTGTTAGTGTGATATGTTTGAGATTCGTAATTTTGAGGCTGGTAACGCCAATTCTATTTAACCGATTAATATTCAGTTATTTCCCTTTTCATGTCCACATTAACACTTAATCCATCACCGTACATTATCATTGATTTTGACAGCACTTTTACAAAAGTGGAAGGGCTGGACGAATTGGCAGCGATCGCCTTAAATGGCCATCCAGAACGTGATCAGGTTGTTCAAAAGATAGCTGACCTGACGAATAAGGGCATGAATGGCGAAATGTCATTTGCTGACGGGCTCCGTCAGCGGATCGGACTTTTAAAGGCCAATCGTTCCCATATTCAGGAACTGGTGACTTTTTTAAGGACAAAGGTTTCGGATTCGTTTCAGCGCAACAGGCAGTTTTTGACTGAGCATGCAGATCAGATATTTATCGTTTCGAGCGGTTTTAAGGAGTTTATTGTGCCCGTAGCGACAGAATTAGGCATCCATGCCGATCATGTGTATGCCAATGAATTCCTGTTTGACGAAGACGGTAACATTACAGGAGTGGATGAAGAAAATGTCCTTTCGACGGATGGTGGAAAAATAAAATTGCTTTCCTCACTGAACCTGACGGGCGACGTTTACGCCATCGGGGACGGTTATACAGACTATGAATTAAAAGCATCAGGGCTGGCGAGTCGTTTTTACGCCTTTACAGAGAACGTTGAACGTCCGCGCGTTGTGGCTGTTGCGGATCACATTGCAACGTCATTCGATGACTTTTTATATGATAATAAAATGAGCAGAAGCCAGTCTTATCCGAAAAGCCGGATCAAGGTGCTTTTGCTTGAAAATGTGCACCCTGCGGCGCTTCGCGCTTTCGAAGAGCAAGGTTTTAATGTTGAGTTTGTAAAAGGCGCATTGGACGAAGACGAGCTTTGCGAGCGTATAAAAGATGTTTCGATCATCGGTATCCGTTCTAAAACGAACATTACCAAACGCGTTTTGGACAACGCGAACCGTTTGATGGCGATTGGCGCATTTTGTATTGGGACTAACCAAATCGATCTGGAAGAAGCTGCAAAGAAAGGAATAGCCGTTTTCAATGCTCCGTATAGCAATACGCGTTCTGTTGTCGAACTTGCTGTGGGTGAAATGATTATGCTCATCCGTAACATTGTTGGCAAAAGCAATCAGCTGCACCAGGGAATCTGGGACAAATCGGCGAACGGAAGTTTCGAAGTTCGGGGTAAGAAATTTGGCATGGTGGGTTACGGAAGCATTGGAACCCAGCTTTCTGTTGTTGCGGAAGCGCTTGGTATGGAGGTCTATTTTTATGATTCGGTAGAGAAATTATCTCTGGGTAATGCACGGAAAGTGAACACATTGGAAGAGCTTTTAGCGATTTCTGACGTGATCAGCATGCACGTGGATGGCCGCAAAGAAAATACGAACCTGATAGGAAAGCGGGAATTTGACCTGATGAAAAACGGCGTCATATTTCTGAATTTATCACGCGGTCACGTAGTTGACATTCAGGCGCTGGCGGATGCGGTGAAGAGCGGAAAAGTGGCAGGAGCAGGTGTGGACGTGTTTCCAAAAGAGCCAAAAACCAATGACGAGATATTTGAAAGTGAATTGAGAGGCTTGCCTAATGTAATACTGACGCCGCATATTGGTGGAAGCACCGAGGAAGCGCAGGAAAACATCGGTCATTTTGTTCCTTCCAAACTACTGGAATTCATGAACAACGGCAGTTCTTACGGAAGCGTTAACTTCCCCGAGGTCCAGTTGCCGAAGCTGAAAGATTCCCACAGGTTATTGCACATTCACGCAAACGTTCCTGGAATTTTGGCGAAGCTGAACCATATTTTTGGTAAAAATAATATCAACATTACGGGTCAATATCTCAAAACCAACGAGCATATTGGTTACGTGATTGTCGACATTGCGAAAGACTATACCGAAGAATTCATTCAGGAAGTAAAAGATATAGAAGGGACGATCAGGTTCCGGATGCTGTATTGAGATTGAACAAACAAGATTCAACGGTGCCGGCTAGCTGATCGGCACCGCTAACTCATTCATCCTTCCTTCCATCAAAACTCAGTCATTAATCGATGTCTTTAACCTATTTTACCCCAGGCCCGGCTCAATTGTATCCTACATTTGAGCAGCATTTACAAAGTTTTGTCAGCGGTCAGCTGGGATCTATTTCGCACCGCAGTCAGCAATATCGTGACTTGCATAAATTTACCGTAGACCAGCTACGTATTCTCCTGAACGTGCCTGATACACACGCTATTATGTTCCTGGGCTCAGCATCGGAAGCGTGGGAGCGGATCTTGTTCAGCTGTGTGGAGCTGGAAAGTTTTCACCTGGTTAACGGATCCTTCTCGAAGAAGTTTTGTGAATATTCGAGTGCATTGAATAAGTATGCGCACAAATTTGAAAAGCCGATGGGCGAAGGTTTCACAGCTGATGAAATCGAAGTCCCTGAATATGCGGAATTGATCTGTGTAACGCATAACGAAACAAGCTCGGGCGTGCAGATGCCTGTAAGCGAAATCCATAAGCTTAAACAAAAGAACCCCGACAAGTTTATCGCAGTAGATATCGTGTCTTCCGCTCCATATCCTGATCTCGACTATAACTTGATCGATACAGCATTTTTTTCTGTCCAAAAAGCATTCGGGCTTCCGGCTGGTCTGGGGGTGTGGATTGTGAGTGAGAAGTGTTTGGAAAAGGCAAGGCAAATCAGAAATCAATATTCAATAGGTGCTCATAACGATCTGCCGACGCTTTGGAAAAACGCCCTGAACAATGAAACGCCTGCTACACCTAATGTGATGGGAATTTATTTGTTGGGTAAGATCGCAGAGGACTTTAATAAGATCGGCGTTGGTGAACTCAGGAAAGCAACAGAGCAAAAGGCGGCACTCATTTATGATTTCATTGAGAAGACCAATGGCTTTTCTTCCTTCGTAAAAGAAGTGCAAAACCGCTCCCAAACGGTGGTTGTAGCCAACGTAGAAACTCCCTCCGCAGACATTATCAAGAAGATAAAAGAAAAAGGAATGGTGATCGGAAGTGGTTATGGAGAATTCAAAGGTTCCCAGCTCCGCATCGCCAACTTCCCGGCAACTTCATATGATGCAGTAGAAAAACTTGTGTATGAATTAGGGGACATCTAAAATAAAAAATACGATTTGAGTGACCATAGGGATGACGGGACGTATCAATGTCCTAATCATCCCTATTTCTGTGAAAAGAAACGACATTCTCTGGAAATCCATTCTGGAAGACACATTCGAAGATTTCTTACGGTTCTTCTTCCCCGAAGCTGACGACGTATTTGATTTCTCCAAAGATTTTGAATATCTGGACAAAGAGCTCGAACAGCTTTTCCCGCCCGATAATGATCATTATTCCAGCAAATTTGTTGATAAGCTTGTTAAAGTCTTCACCAAAGAGGGCCGGGACGAATGGATATTGGTTCACATTGAAGTGCAAGGTTACACCGACCCACACTTTGCAGATCGAATGTTCACATACTCCTACCGGATCTGGGACAGATACCGCAAGCGCACAACGGCACTGGCAATCCTGACGGATGACAATAAGCATTATTATCCAAGCTGCTTTGAACAATCATTTCTTGGAACATCACTTCGGTTTGAGTTTAACACGCTTAAAGTGCTGGATCAGTGTGATCGGAAGTTGGCTGAAAGCGATAATATTTTTGCGCATGTTATTATGACAGTTAAAATTGCGCTTAAAGCTAAAAGCCTCGGTCAAAAAGATCTGTTTGATTTGAAGATTCAGCTGGCCAAGAGATTGATCTCTCAGGACATTCCCAAATGGAAAATTGGAAAACTGATGGATTTTTTGAAATTTTATGTGGTATTTAAAGATCTCGATTTAGAGCAATCCTTTAATGAAGAAATTAATTGTTTAACACTTAAAAATCACACGACTATGGGCATTGATGAAGCAGTAATTTACATTACAAGGGAAGAAGCGAAGGAGGAAAAGGCTAGCGAAGTTGCAAAGCGCTTGATGATGAAGAATTGCTTCACGCTCCAGGAGATAGCTGAATTGGTGGATATGCCACTTGACTTTATTGAGGAAGTGAAAGACAGTATGTAACGTTTTAGGTGTAAATAATAAGAAACCAAGCGCAGGCCAATCAGCTCCTGCGCTTTTTTATTCTCCCCGGTTGTAAACAACCAAGCCCCAAAAATCTTTCAAATAGTATTTTAGAGATAATTATTTAGCTTTATGCCTTGTTAGTAAAAACGGACTTGGCGGTGATCAATTTTGATACCTTAATAGGGGAAAAAACGGACCAGCAATTGTGGCAACGGATTCGCGAAGGAGACGAGCAGGCGTTTACAATCATTTTTGAGAAATACCACCGCACGCTTTATAATTACGGAAGCAAGCTCTCACAAAACTCAGCCATTGTCGAAGATGCAGTTCAGGATGTTTTTATCGACATATGGCGACTGCGTAGTAACCTCACCGATAATGTAACATCCGTTAAATTTTACCTTTACCGGGCTCTTAGAAGGCGCATTCACCTGGCTAAGGACAAGTTTCCGGTTACAGAGGAAATTACATTGCTGAATGACACAGAAACGCCAGCGAATGGCGGAAACTCCGAAACATTGCTGATCGACATTGAGTCTGCCTCATTACGCGCAAAACAAGTGCAAAATCTGATGTCCAGGCTTCCCGAGCGACAAGTTGAAGCGTTGACATTGCGTTATTTTGATGATTTCAGCATTGAAGAAATAGCCGGGATTATGGGCGTCAGTGAAAAGTCGGTCCGCAATTTCATTTACAAAGCCCTCACTTCCCTCCGCCATAACCGGGAGATTTTGCTGATATCCAGCCTGATCTTCTGCCTGTTAGGTCTTTTTTAGAATTTTTCTTCAAAAAAGTTTGATTTTCGAGGGGTCATTTCGTGAATTCCCTGCTCTTTCCTTATGAAAGACGAATTTCCGCCGATATGACGCATGACCCTTACTCCTTAACGGAACTGATCCGAAGCGATGAATTTATCGCGTGGGTGATGCGCCCGGACGCACATAGCAATGAAAAATGGCGGCTTTTCCTGGAAAATCACCCGGAAAAGCAACGCACAATAGAAGCCGCCCGCGAATATGTAATCCTGCTCGCCAAAGATACGGGCAGAGACCAGCCTACTGAAAAGCAAAGCGTAAGAATGTGGAGCGCAGTGGAAAGTCAGATGCATAATCAGGAAACCGGACCCTCAAAGGTAGAAGAGGCTGCCGAGCCTAAACGGATCCTATCGGGATGGCGCTGGATAAGGGTCGCTGCATCTGCAGCATTGATACTGAGCATCGGTTCGGTGAGTTACTGGTTTTATTACAGGCAGGGCAACGGGCGGGTGAGTGGATATTTGAGTACTGAGCAAGTTGCTGCTGATAAAGTCGTGCAAAAGTATAATAATACGCAAAAGCCGCTGACGATCCTGCTAGCCGATGGCAGTTCGGTGGTTTTGCAGCCAGGCGGACATTTGAGCTATACTGAAGCTGTTAATGCGAAACGTCGGGAAGTGACTTTAACGGGAAAAGCTTTTTTTGAAATTGTCAAAAACAAGGAAAAACCTTTCCTGGTTTACAGCTATGGCCTGGCTACCAAAGTATTGGGGACCAGTTTCATGATTGATGCTTCGGAGGCAAACAAGGAAATCAGGGTAGAAGTGAAAACAGGGACGGTGTCAGTTTTTTCAATCAATAATTTGGATAAAAAGGAAATCGACGAAGAATCAGATAAACCTGAGCTGACCGGAATCACGCTCGGCCAGGATCAGAGAATTGCATTTTCAAAAGAAAGCGGCAGGATCGTCAAGCTGGATGGTCAGGAAAAGGGATCGGTCCCTTATATGGATATTTCGAAACAAGGTTTTGTCTTCGATGAGACGCCTGTTCATAAAGTGTTTGAAACGCTGGAGACTGTATATAATGTGCAAATCAGCTATGATAAGGTTAAAATGGGCGATTGTACATTAAATGCAACGCTCATCGGGCAGCCTTTCAGGGAAAAACTGGACGCCATTTGCAATGCGCTGGACGCTCAGTATGAGATAAAGGATAACCTGGTTTCCATTGTTGGCAATGGCTGCAAGTA
The DNA here is from genome assembly GCF_021390415.1 of Dyadobacter sp. CY327. Lineage (NCBI taxonomy): Bacteria > Pseudomonadati > Bacteroidota > Cytophagia > Cytophagales > Spirosomataceae > Dyadobacter > Dyadobacter sp. CY327. The sequence goes on from NZ_JAJUXJ010000001.1 coordinate 1,089,472, forward strand.
AAGGATCAGATTACTATTAAGAAAATAATTATTGAACAATTGCCGGATATATACATGAAAACATCTCAACCAAAATGCTGCTGCTTATGACATAACCTATCCGCTTTGACACAAAAAAAAAGACCAGCCATGTTCCAGCATGACTGATCTCAAGATTCCCCGAAGTAACTGACATTACTTTACATCCGCTTTTGCAGGGGATGCAAGGGAAGATTTCGTTGAATAAATCTCCTTAACCAACAAATTCATTCAAAAATATGAAAAAAGTTCGACGACTTGAAGACTTTCTCATCACACTCATGCGAATAACAGTCATTCAATGTATCCTGGCGGGTCTATTCGTAGGCATTTCATGGGCACATGATGGAAGAGCTCAATCTGCATTGAGCCAGAAGGTTACGGTTGACATCCAGAATGAGGACATCAAAAAGATCCTTGGACAACTGGAGAAGCAAACGAATGTAAAGTTCGTGTTCAGTTCCAAACTGATCCAGTCAGAAAGAAAAGCTTCCATAAAGGCTCAAAACGGCGCACTAGCGGACGTTTTGGATGCGCTTTTGAAACCAATGGAACTGAACTATAAAGCAAAGAATAACCTGATCGTTATCAGACCTGATAATCAGCCTGAAAAAGCGGGTGAAGTTGGGATTGAGCCAGCCGCTGTGCAACCAGCCGAAGCTGCTATTGAGAAAACGATAACAGGAACGGTTAAGGAAGACGGGGGAGCCGGCTTGCCTGGCGTGAGTGTGGTGCTCAAAGGCACGCAAACCGGAACATTGACCGACGAAAAAGGAAAATACTCAATCACCGTTCCCGATGGAGAAACAACATTGATTTTCTCATTTGTGGGTTTTATATCGCAGGAAGTGCTGGTCACTGGTGCTCAGAGCACATTTGACGTTGCGCTTAAAGTGGATGACAAATCGCTGGAAGAAGTGGTGGTTGTTGGTTACGGAACGCAAAAGAAAGAGTCGCTTACCGGCGCCATCGCAACAGTAACCAGCAAAGATCTTGACCGCGTGCATGGCGGCTCAACGGTGAGTTCCGGACTGGCCGGAAAAATACCAGGCGTAACATTCAGGATGCCGGACGGACGCCCGGGAGCAGCTGCAACGGTGCAGATCAGGAATATGGGAAATCCACTTTTTGTCATCGACGGGATTCAGCAGGACGACAAGCAGTTCAACAACATTTCCCCGAACGATGTAGAAAGCATTACCGTGCTAAAAGACGCTTCTGCCGCTATTTATGGGGTTCGGGCGGCGAATGGTGTTGTGGTGGTTACAACCAAAAGAGGAAAAAACGGAACAAAGAATACAATCAACCTGGACGCTTACACCGGCTGGCAAAACTGGTCGAGATTTCCGAATGTAGTCAATGACTCGTATCAATGGATGCACGGAAAAGCGGAAGCGGAAATGAACCAATATGGTAAAACGTCCATCACCCAGGCGGAACTCGACAAGTATAAAGCCGGCACCGAGATGGGCTATAAGAGCTTCAACTGGAAGGATTTCATTGTAAAGAAAAATTCGCCGCTAACCTCGGTTAACCTGAACATGACGGGAGGATCAGATAAAATCTCCTACTACATTTCGGCAACGCGGTTAAGCCAGAATTCGGTCCTCGGACGTGAGTTTACATTTACAAGGAATAACCTGCAAAGCAATGTTGACGCCAAGATCACGGACAATTTGAAAGTGGGCATTCAGATCAACGGCCGGATCGAAACCCGCGATCAGCCGGGTATCCCGGGCGGTGATGATTACTGGCTGCCCCGTTTTGCAATCCTGCGGAACCGTCCGTTTGAACGCCCTTATGCCAATGATAACCCATTGTATCTCAATGATATTAAGCACAATGAAACCAACTGGGCCTATAATAACAAGCGACTGGGTGGTTACCAAACGGACATTTGGCGCGTATTGCAGACCAATATGACAGCAGAATACAAAATTCCGGGCATCAAAGGCTTGGTTGCCAAGGGAATGTATTCCTATTACATTGGAGACCGGGTTTTGAATGGCCACGAATACACTTATGAAGCCTACACCTACAACCCGACGGACGACACTTACAAAGTAACCGGCGGAAGCACAAACCCCTGGCGTGAAAGACGTACGCAAAAGATCATGCGCAATGTGTATCAGGGGCAGCTGAACTACAACAACACATTTGGCAAAAATACAATCGGCGCCACCTTTGTTGCAGAACGCCAGGAAGAGCGTGATCAGGAACAATGGGTACACTCGGTTCCCAAAACCAATGTGCTTCCCCTGGTCTATTTTGCAACGATGGACACTTACGACGACAAGGATAATCAGCTTGCGCGTATAGGGTATATCGGTAGGATTAATTACGACTATGCAGGCAAATATTATGTAGAAGTTTCGGCTCGCCGCGATGCTTCCTGGAAGTTCGCTCCGGATCGCCGGGTGGGTTATTTCCCATCAGCTTCTGCGGGATGGAGGATTACAGAAGAGCAGTTTTTCAAAAATATTATTGGCACGAGAAGCATTCTGGACGATCTTAAACTGCGGGCTTCCTATGGGATTTTGGGAGATGATAACATTCTTTTCAACAATGATGTCAACCGTCCTTTGGATCCTTATGCATACTTACCTGGCTATAATTACAACCAGGGTAACGCGATTTTAAGTGGAACGGCAGTAGTAACGTCACGTGATAAAGGGCAGATCATCAATAATATATCTTGGTTCAAAAGTAAAATCACGGACGTAGGTGCAGACTTTTCTTTGCTGGGGACCAAGCTGACAGGTTCGGTTGACTATTTCTACCGGTTAAGAACAGGACTTCTGGGACGCAAGTACGACTTGCTCGTTCCAAGTGAACTGGGTTACAGCCTGCCGGATGAGAATGTTAACAGCGATTCACAAGCCGGATGGGAACTTGCCCTGGCTTATAATGGAAAAGCCGGCGACATTGGCTATTCTGTTGGTGGTAATGTGTCCTTCTCACGCACCAAATTCGTCTCTTCCTATAAGCCCGTTTTCAATAATTCCTGGGACCAGTACAGGAATTCTGAGGAAGGCCGTTACAGGAATATTTACTGGGGTTATGAGACAATCGGACAGTTTCAGTCGCAGCAGCAGATCAATGAATATCCGGTTAACATTGATGAACAAGGCAACCGCACATTATTGCCGGGCGACCTGATTTACAAGGATATCAATGGTGATAATGTGATCAATAACCTGGACGAAAGACCAATTGGTTATACAACAAACGGTCAGCCTAACATTAACTTCGGTTTGAACTTCGCGGTTACCTGGAAAGGCGTTTCATTTAACGCAGATTTCTCAGGCGGCGCCATGTATTCCTGGAACCAAAACTGGGAGCAGCGCTGGGCTTATCAGAACGACGGCGCTTTGAACAAAATATTCCTCGACAGATGGCATCGCGCAGATCCCTTCGACCTGAACAGCGAGTGGATCCCGGGCAAATATCCGGCATTGCGCTACAACGATGGCGGACATAGCAACTACAAGCGAAACTCCACTTTCTGGATCCATAATGTGAAATATATTCGCGCCAGGACCATCGAGCTGGGTTATTCTCTGCCAAAAACATTGCTCGAAAAAGTGAAACTGCAACGCGCCAGGATTTACATCAATGGTTACAATTTGTTCTCCATCGACAATCTGAAAGAATTTGGCATTGATCCCGAAATCTCGGAAGAAAACGGTCTGCAATATCCGCAGAACAAGTTTGTCAACGTAGGGATCAATCTTTCAATCTAATAAAACCGTATTTCGCGATGAAAAAGATATTTTATATACCAGTATTTGTATTGCTATTGCTGAGCTGGGGCTGTAATGATGATGAATTCCTGAACCGGCCGCCAACAAACATTCTTACAGAAGAACAGGTCTGGGGCGATGAAGGCCAGGTGCTTTCCTTACTTGGAAACTTGTACAACCGTTATGTCGATCTGGGCAACTTCCGCGATTTTGAGCGGCCTGGCCTGGATGCCCTTACCGGATGGACTCGCTTAGCAGATTTCAATGAAGCATTCTGGTCGGAATCAGGTCGTTACAAGGAATTCCAAAACAGCGGCTGGGATTTGAACACGTGGTCGATCTGGGATTACGGTTACATCCGGGAGATGAATTCATTCATCCAAAAATGCGAAGCAGCAGAGAAACTTTCTCCCGCAGCCAAAGACCGCTTTCTGGCAGAAGCACGATTTCTGCGTGCTTCCTATTATTTCGAGCTGGTGAAACGCATGGGCGGCGTTCCATTGATCATGGAACCCATGACTTATGATTTCAGCGGAGATCCTACTTACCTGCAACATGCGAGGGCCAAGGAGTCGGAAATTTATGATTTTGTAATTAAAGAGGCTGATGAGATCAAAGCCAAGCTTCCTGCCAATGCCGGGGAAAAATCAAGGGCCACGCAGGCAGCTGCATTGGCCATGCAGGCCCGTGCAGCATTGTATGCCGGTTCGCTGGCGAGGTATGGTGTGAATACGCCTTCGGTTTCTTTGCCTGGCGGCGAAGTGGGAATTCCTGCAAATCTGGCCGTAGGTTATTATACCAAAGCGTTGGCCGCAGCGAAGGAGATTATCAGCGGAAGCGTGGGTGCGTATGCGCTTTATAACAAAAAGCCCGATCTCTCGGAAAACTTTTCAAGTATATTTTATGATAAAACAAACAATCCGGAAGCCATTTTTGTAGACGATTACAAACTGCAAAGTGGTAAAGTGCATTATTTCACCGGCTCTAACCAGCCTCGCTATGGTGCTGAGGAAGAGGAGGGTGGAAGAATTAATCCATCATTGAATTTTGTGGAGTCATTTGAAAAGCTGGACAACACATTTGCCCGCATTCCAACCACCAATGCAGCCGGCGCTCCTATTTATTATGCCAATCAAACCGACATATTCGAGGGTCGTGACGCAAGGCTTGCCGGAACGGTTATGCTGCCCGGAACCACATTCAAAGGCCGCACCGTAGACATTTGGGCTGGCTTCCAGCTAGGAAACGGCTCCATCGTAAGCGGCGACGACCGCGGAGCCCAAAAGACATTGCCAGGCAAATCGGTCCCTGAACAAGTTGTAGGATTCGATGGCCCGATCGATGGTTTTGAATTCACTGCGCAAACAGGATTTTATCTGCGTAAATATCTGGATCCGGTTGTAGGATCAGGGCAGCGCGGGGTTAACAGTGAAGTTTGGTTTATCCGTTACAGATATGCCGAAGTGCTTTTGAACGCTGCTGAGGCCGCATTTGAACTAAAACAACCCGCCGTAGCAGCCGGATATATGAACCAGGTGCGTGCCCGTGCCGGATTGGTAAAACCACTCGTGGCCGGAGACATTACATTCGACCGCATCGCGCATGAACGCCGCGTGGAGCTGGCTTTTGAAGGACATTATCATTTCGATATCCAGCGCTGGAGAATTGCCCACATTGTTATGGACGGCAACGCGATCAGCGCGGCAGACCTTTCCAAAGACCTGGGAAAAGCGACCAAAAGAAACACGCAGCCCTGGGCATTATGGCCTTACAAAGTGTATGAGCCAGGATCGCCTAATAATGGTAAATGGATTTATAAACCTGTGAAATTGAGCCGTGTAACCGGTGCTGACCGCTTCCAGTTAGGGAATTACTATTCGCTGATCACAGACGAGGTCGTCAACAACAATCCGAAGATCATACGGAACCCAAATCACTAGGCCATCACATTCAAAAAGATCAGCTATTATGAAAATCAGATCTCAATTTATACCATTCCTGGCATTGCTTTTCCTTATTTCAGCATGCGCAAAGGACAATTTTACCGAGCCGAAATCCACTTTATCCGGCCGGATCGTCTATAATGGAGAGCCTATCGCCGTGGAATACAACCAGGTAAGGCTGCAACTCTGGCAGCCGGGCTTCGGCAAGCTTGCGGCGATCGATACGCAGGTCGATCAGAACGGTTCATTCTCCGCTTTGCTTTTTAATGGTAAATATAAATTGGTTGTACCAAAGGGAAGAGGGCCTTTCAAGACGCTGGAAAAAGATGCTGCCGCGAAAGACACATTGTTTGTAACACTGGAAGGTAATCAGCAGCTGGACCTGGAAGTGATGCCCTACTATATGATCCGCACGCCTCAGTTTGCAGGGGCTGAAAACAAGGTCACAGCCACATTGAAGCTGGAAAAGATCATTAACGGTGCCGACGCCAAGGCCATTGAACAGGTTTCTCTTTTTATTAATAAAACAGAATTCGTGTCGCGGTCAACCAATGTGGGCGTAACGGATATAGCAGGGGCAGACGTCAAAAATTTGAATGCAATCACCATAGCGACCGAAATTCCTGCACTTGTGCCGACCCAGAAATATGTTTTTGCAAGAGTCGGTGTGAAGATCAAGGATGTAGAAGACATGATTTTTTCACCGGTTCAAAAGGTGGAATTTAAATAACAGACTCCAAGTGAATTTAAATAGCGTATTAATGAGGAAGTACAGTTTAGTATTGCTGATCGGGTTATTTGTGTTAGGGTGCGCCAAGAGCAAAAAGGGTTCTTCCGGTACAAAAACGAGTGTTTCGCAAGGCCGCAGGGCAGAAGTGCTGTTTCTGGGTCATAATAGCAAGCACCACGATTCGGGAAAATATGCGCCCTGGCTCTCCGTGAAATTGTTCAAAAGCGGGATCAACATGACTTACACAGCGGATCTGAACGACATCAACGCCGACAACCTGAAAAAATACGACGGGCTGATCATTTACGCCAATCACGATTCACTGTCGCCGTCACAGGAAAGCGCAATGAAGGCTTTTGTCGAAGGCGGCAAGGGTCTCATCCCGCTGCATTCGGCTTCGGGCTGTTTCAAGAACTCGAGCTGGTATATCAAAACAATCGGCGGGCAGTTTGCTTCTCATAAGGTAGGCAGTTTTAAAAATACGATTTTAAAACCCGATCATCCGGTCATGCAGGGCATTACGGATTTTGAGACCTGGGACGAAACCTATGTTCACAAAAACCTGAATCCTGATAAGACTGTGCTCGGAGAGCGCGTCGAAGGTAATGTGCATGAGCCCTATACATGGGTGCGCAACGAAGGGAAAGGCCGCGTTTTTTACACGGCTTATGGTCATGAAGACAGCACCTGGACGAACAGAGGATTTTTGGATCTAGTAAGAAATGGCGTCATGTGGGCAGTAGGCGATAAAGTGAAGGCAGAAATTGCAGCCTTGAAATTGCCGGATGTAGACATTTACCAGTCAGATACCATTTCTCATTATACCAAGAGGCATGTCGTTCCGAAAATGCAGGAATCACTTTCGCCATTGGAATCGAATAAATTGACTCAGATCCCGGCTGATTTTGAAATACAACTTTTTGCGGCCGAACCCGATATTACCAACCCCATTGCCATGGCCTGGGATGAGCGAGGCAGGCTATGGGTCGTAGAATCTGTGGATTATCCCAACACATTCAAAGAAACAGACGGTGCGGCCAATGACCGCATTAAGATCTGTGAAGACACCAACGGCGATGGCAAAGCCGATAAATTCACCGTTTTCGCAGATAAGCTGAACATTCCGACCAGCATGGTTTTCTCCAATGGCGGGATCATCGTTTCCATGGCGCCGGATTTTGTTTTCATGAAAGACACCAATGGCGATGACGTTGCTGACGTGCGGGACGTAATCATGACAGGCTGGGGCAAGAATGATACGCACGCAGGACCGTCCAATTTGCAATACGGATTTGACAATAAGATCTGGGGCGTGCTGGGTTATTCGGGCTTCAAAGGCACCATCGATGGCAAGAAAATGAATTTTTCACAAGGTGTTTACCATTTTAAACCGGATGGAAAGGAGTTTGCCTACCTTGGGAGCAGCAGCAACAACACCTGGGGCCTCGGCATGACGGAGGATAACAATGTATTTCTTTCGACCGCCAACAACACGCATAGCGCTTATTATTCCATTCCTGGCCAGTATATGCAGCGCACCATTGGCGACGATCAGCCTGCTCTTTTATCCGTCCAAAAAATCGACGGACATTATGATGCGCATTCGCTAACGCCGAATTTGCGGCAGGTGGATGTGGTGGGCGGGTTTACTTCCGCTGCCGGTCACCGCTTCTATACAGCCAGAAATTTCCCAAAAGAATACTGGAACCGCATTGCATTTGTTTCTGAACCCACAATTCGTCTCGTGCATAAAGCCATTCTGGAACCGGATGGAGCTGGTTTTAAGGAAAAAGACGGCTGGAATTTTATGGCTAGTTCCGACGAATGGTTTGGTCCGGTGCAAGCGGAAACAGGTCCGGATGGAGCGGTTTGGATTGCAGACTGGTACAACTTCATTATTCAGCACAATGTGTTCGTGCCTGCGCAGTCACCCGCAGAATTTATTATGCCCTCCAAAGAACAGCCCCCAGGCCCCGGAAACGCATTCAGCAGCCCCATGCGCGACCTGAATCACGGTCGGATTTACCGGGTTGTTTATAAAAACGCCAAGAAAACGCCTCCTATGAAGTTGTCAAAGGACGACCTGCCTGGCCTTGTAGCCGCGTTGGAAAATGATAACATGTTCTGGCGCATGACGGCTCAGCGGCTATTGGTAGAGTCCAAAAAACTGTCTGTTGTTCCTGATTTGTATAAAATCATCAACAACCCAAAAGTAGACGAGATTGGACTAAACAGCCCAGCCGTCCATGCATTATGGACATTACATGGCCTCGGTGTCTTGGACGGTTCTAATGCGGAACCATTGCAGGTTGTAAATAGAGCATTAACACACCCGGCTGCGGGCGTTCGCAAGGCAGCAGCAAGTGTTTTGCCAAAAAATGAACAAAGTTTTGGAATGCTTCAAAAAGGCATGAAAGATGCCAATCTGAATACGCGTTTAAGTGTTTTTGTTGCTCTGATCACATTGCCGGCTTCGGAGAAAGTAGGTGAAGCAGTTTATCAGGCGGCATTGGACGAACAAAACGCAAAAGACCCATGGCTGTCCAAAGCATTGTTGGCCGCCGCTATTAGCCATGAAAAAGGATTTTTAGCTGCTTCGGAAAAGCAATCCGGGAAATCGGCGTTTGCCGGGCAGGTTACAAAAGCGCTTGCAAAGGAAGTATATCCGTTGGGCCGTCGCAATACGTTGCAATATCCGCCTGATGTATCCGGAAAGGAAATCACCATTAAAGCAAGTGTCACCAAGGCAAAAGACAAAGCATTGCAAGGTTTTATCGCCGGACATGGTGGAAAAGATGGAGGTTATGCATTGTACATTCAGGATGGCAAGTTGATTATGGCGGTCAAACAGCATGGTATGATGAGTCAGGCAGCAACCACTGAGCCGCTCCCTGAAAAATTCGATGTTGTAGCCAGTTTGACCAAAACGGGAGACATTACCATTGCTATCGACGGAAAAGAAGCTGCAAAAGGAAAAGCGCATATGCTTTTTGCTACGCCGCTCAGCAACTCCGTCCGCACTGGCGAGGATATGGAAGGTGAAGACAAGATTGGTTCGTATGAAGGTAAATTTGGCTTTGCAGGCAATTTCCAAAAGGCATCTCTGGAACTGAATCGTCCGTCGGAAGAAAATGCAGCGGCCATGGAGCGCGAAAAAACGACAACTGCCAGCAATACAAAATCGTCGAATGCGACGGTGATCGAGCTGAAAGTTGAAAAGGAAATCATGCAGTTTGACAAAAAGCAGCTTACGGTGAAAGCAGGGCAAAAGGTGGTGATCAATCTGGAAAACCCGGATGGAATGCAGCATAATCTGGTCATTATCAAGCCTGGAACATTGCAACAAGTCGGTCAGGCAGCAGACGAAATGCTGCGCGACCCAAAAGCTGCTGAGAAGCAGTATGTTCCGAAAGTTCCCGAAGTTTTATACGCAACCCGACTCGTCAACTCAGGCGAAACGGTCACATTGGAATTTACGGTTCCTAATGAACCCGGCGACTACACTTACGTATGCACATTCCCGGGCCACTGGCGCGGAATGAACGGGATTTTGCGGGTAGTTAAATAATTTAAAATGCCTTTTAAGCCCAGAAGCTAAACTTTTAATTTTCTTCAAATGACAAATTCAATTTTCAAAACTGCATTGACATGGATCCTGCTGGTGGCTTTTTCAGTGGCATATGCAGGCAATAGCATTGATAAAACCGCTAAAAAAGCCATCCGCGTTTTAATGGTCGGCGGCGGCTCTTCTCACGATTTTGATAAATGGTATAAGGGTACAGACGTAGAAACGCTGCAAAAAGATGGCTTGGCAACGGTCGAATATACCAGTGACCCGACCACTATTTTACCAAAACTAAAAGACATTGACGTGCTTCTTCTGGCCAACAACCAGCCCATCGCTGATGATGCGACGAGGAAAGCAATATTTGCATTTGTAGATGCAGGTAAAGGCCTGGTCCTTGCCCATCCTGCGCTTTGGTACAACTGGAAAGACTGGCCTGAATACAATCAGAAGCTGGTAGGCGGCGGCTCAAAAGGGCATGATAAATATGGCCCGTTTGATGTGACAATAACCAAAAAGCACCCGGTAACGAAGAATGTGCCCGAAACATTTCATCTGGACGACGAGCTATATTACCAGATTCCGGATGAATCAGGATCACCGATTGAAGTTCTGGCAACTGCGAAAGCCGCCGGTTCGGAGAAAGTTTTTCCAAGCATATTCATTGTGAAATATCCCAAACGAAGGATTGTAGGGATTGCCCTGGGTCATGATGCGGCATCACACACCATAGCACCTTATCAGACTATTTTGCGGAATGCTGTTCAGTGGGCTGCTAACTAGTTTTCCCCGGGTTAAAACCCGGCGCCATGATATGGATCGTCCCGATGGGACTTGCTAACTGGTTTTCCCGGGTTAAAACCCGGGGCCATGATATGGATCGTCCCGATGGGACTTGCTAACTGGTTTTTTCAGGGTTGAAACCCGGGGCCATGATATTGATCGTCCCGATGGGACTTGCTAACTGGTTTTTTCAGGGTTGAAACCCGGGGCCCTGATATGGATCGTCCCGATGGGACTTGCTAACTAGTTTTCCCCGGGTTAAAACCCGGGGCCATGATATGGATTGTCCCGATGGGACTTGCTAACTGGTTTTTCAGGGTTGAAACCCGGAGGAACAATATAGATAGTCCCGATGGGACGGCTATTAACTCCTAGGGCCCAAATCCAAAGGCACTTATTAAAGTCCCATCGGGACAATTTATTTATAGCCCCAGGTTTCAACCTGGGGATAGAGAGATAGAGAGATAGAGAGATAGAGAGATAGAGATAGAGACAAAAACAAAGAGACAAAAACAAAGAGACATAGTAAAATACAGACAACTAAACAAAACAAAAATGAGTCAGAAGCAAATCACAGTCGTTATCGTTGGAATGGGTTTTGGAAAAGAATTTATCCCCATTTACCAAAATCACCCGAACATTAAAGCCGTAGGAATTTGTACGCGCAGCAAAGAAACCCGTGACGAACTGACTGCCAAATTCAATCTCGACCCAAATCTGGTTTTTGAACATTTTGAAGATGTTCCTAAACGGGAAGATGTAGATGCCATCCACGTTGTAACACCTGTTCCCGAGCACGCGAAAATGACATTGGCATCGCTAAATGCAGGAAAACACACCGCGTGCACCATCCCTATGGCCATGACCGTGGAGGATTGCACAGCGATTGTCGAAGCCAAGCGCCGCTCCGGAAAGGTGTATATGATGATGGAAACCGCGCTTTATACGCGTGAATTTTTATATGGTTTGAAACTGGCTGAAACGGGCGAACTAGGTCGTATTCAGTTTGTCCGCGGATCCCACATTCAGGATATGAGCATGGAAGGCTGGGGCGAATATTGGAAGGGTTACCCACCCATGCTGAACGGCACCCACGCCATTTCTCCGCTCTTAAAAATCAACAATACCATTGCCGAAACCGTTGTATGTCACGGATCAGGCCGGTTAAGCGAAGATCTGGCAAGTCGTTACGGGTCGCCATTTGCAGTGGAAACAGCAACATTTACGCTAAAAAATTCGGACGTAGTTGCAGAAGCAACGCGTTCATTGTTTGACGTTGTACGTCAGTATCGTGAGAGTTATGACGTTTACGGCACCAAAATGTCCTTTGAATGGGAGCAATTGCAAGATGAAAGCCACATTATCTTCGACGGCGGCGAAAATTCAAAACGCATTGATGTGCCCGATACAGACGAACTTTTGATCGAACCAATCAAACATTTCACAAAACGCGAAAAAATAGACGATCCAAACCACGTTTCCTTCCTCCAGGGCGCAGGCCACGGCGGATCGCACCCGCATTTGGTGCAGGAATTTGTAGCCGCCATCGTTGAAGGCCGCGATTCTGCGGTTGATGCAGCATTAGCAGCGAATTACACCTGCGCAGGCATATGCGCCCATGAATCTGCCATGAATGGCGGCATAAGGGTCAATGTGCCGAGCTTCGAGGCGTAACGCCTCACATTCAATACTCACTACTAACATTCCTCCAATGCTATTCGGAGCAAGCACATTTATATGGGTTTCCCCATTCTCCACGCAGAACATTGACCTCCTTACCAAGGTTAAAAACATGGGCTATGACATTATTGAAATAGCCGTGGAAGCAACAGACATTATCAATTGGGAATTGATAAAAACCGTCGCCCGAGACCTGGATTTGAAAATTACGATCAGCGGCGCTTTCGGGCCGGAGCGGGACATTTCCAGCACCGAGCCATTGCATCGGCAGCTGGGAAAACAATACATTATCGACTGCATTAAAATTGCACAAAATGTAGGCAGCCCCATCTTCGGAGGGCCGGTTTATTCCGCTGTCGGGAAGACGAGGATCGTTTCGGATGAGCAGAAAAAACAGGAGCGTGCCTGGTGTATTGAAACACTCGTTGAGATTGGACAAATTGCTGCGGATCATGGCGTTGTCGTTGGTTTGGAGCCGCTTAACCGCTTTGAGACAGACATGGTAAACACGGTTGATCAGGCACTTTCCATTGTGCAGGAAGTGGCGAGCCCAAACCTCAAAATCGTTCTGGATACATTCCATTCCAACATTGAAGAAAAAGACATTCCTGCTTCGGTAAGGAAGATCGGGAAGGACTTGCTATGCCATGTCCAGGGTAATGAAAGTGACCGTGGGACACCTGGGACCGGACATTTGGAATGGGAGGGGATCCGGGACGCATTGGTCGAGATCGGCTATGACGGCGCTGTTGTGATTGAAACTTTCGGTCAGCCTTCCAAGGAGCTTGCGCGTGCCGCTTGCATCTGGCGTCCGCTTGCTAATAGTGCCGATGAACTGGCCGAGGAAGGTTTGGCCTTTTATAAAAAAATGTTCTCTTAAAATTCTGTCTTATGCGTAAAGTCCTGTTGTTCCTTTTTGTCTTTTCCAAAATATGTGCCCATGCTCAAATCCCTGTTGATTTGGCTGGTTTCGATAAAAAGAAAGGAGTAAAAGTAACGAATGAAGGCAATTTGCTTCACATAGAATGGCCCGCAGGCAATGCAGAATCCGGGAAAATTATCATTGATCTTAGCAAAGGTCAGCCCATTATCAACGGTCTACTGATGGGCAGAGACAATGCTTATAAAACCATTGTTAAGAACCTGGATCCGGCCGTCATCCTGACGGTTGGCAAACGTGATCTTGTGTCGCAGAACGGCTGGAATATTTTCTTTGACAAAACGGCTTATCTGCCTTACAAAGCTTATCCGGTTAAGCTGGATAAAACGGGCGTGAAGGTCGTTTCCGCAGGTTCTCAAACCGAAATTATTGTCTCCGGCGCCATCGCAGGGCCATTTTCCGGTTCATACAATTTTACCCTTTATAATGGCAGTCCGCTAATGAATGTTGCGGCTGTCATGGCCACCGATGTCGATTCGCTGGCGGTGGTTTATGATGCGGGATTGGTGAGCCAGCAGACGCCCTGGGAAAAATTGTTTTGGTCGGATACTGAGAATAATGTCAGGAGCAGGGCCGTTGCCAGGATGGACACTGTGAATATGATGGCCGTGAAATATCGTACCATTATCGGAGAAGGAAAAGAAGGCAGTCTGGCCGTTTTTCCAGCGCCGCACCAGTTTTTTTACCCGCTGGACAATGCTTATAACCTCGAACACATTTGGTATGGAAATAATTATCGGAACCAGTTTCCGGGTTTTGGCATAGGCCTGCGGCATGACTTACTAGGCGACCGCCGCTGGGTTCCATGGTTCAATGCGCCGCCCAAAACACAGCAGCGATATAATTTCTTCTGCCTGCTAAGTGCTGAAAAGGATGGAAAAGTGCTCGAAAAGGTCAAAGCGTTCACGCATAATGATACTTATGAACCGCTGACCGGCTATTACACCATGTCCAGCCACTTTCACCAGGAGCATGTGGATGAGGTGCTTACGCGGAGGCCCATGCCCGAGATGCCCGGTTTTGTAAAAGCATTCCGCAACACAGGCGTTAACATTGTTCATCTCGGTGAATTTCACGGCCCGGGAAGTCCGCGCGGACCCGAAGCGAAGCGCTGGCCCGAACTGAAAATGATGTTTGAAGAATGCAAGCGGCTTTCGGATGGTAATTTCCTGCTTCTGCCCGGTGAGGAGCCGAACAATTTCTTTGGTGGACATTGGATGAATATTTTCCCAAAACCTGTTTACTGGCTCATGTCGCGGGAGAAAAACCAGCCATTTGTTGAAGAAAACGCGGAATATGGAAAGCTTTACCGCATAGGCAATAAGGAGGAAATGTTAAAGTTGCTGGAACTGGAAAAAGGCCTCGCCTGGACTGCCCACGCAAGAACAAAAGGTTCCACCGGCTTTCCTGACAAATATAAAGATGAAGCTTTTTACAAGTCGGACCGATTCCTGGGTGCCGCCTGGAAGGCAATGCCGGCGGATTTATCCCAGCCAAAATTAGGCAAACGCGTCCTGGACCTGATGGACGATATGGCCAATTGGGGACAGAAAAAATATGTGATCGCCGAGGCAGATTTGTTCAGAATTGAGCCAAATTATGAGTTGTATGGCCATCTGAATGTGAATTACATGCAGCTCGATCACATGCCACAATTTGAAGACGGCTGGCAATCTTTACTGGACGCAATGGAAAAAGGTAAGTTTTTTGTCTCGACGGGAGAAGTGCTTTTGCCGGTATTTACAGTGAACAATGTTACATCCGGAGAAACCACAAAAGTCGATGCGAAAGGGAATGTTGAGATTAAATTAAATGCCAAATGGACATTTCCATTGAACCGGGCGGAAGTGATTTCTGGGGATGGAAAAGAGGTTTTTCACGATGTGATCAATTTGAATGATACGGAAGCATTTGGAGAGAAGTCATTTACATTTACCAAAAGTTTGAAAAACAGGAAATGGGTGCGCGTGGAAGTTTGGGATGTGGCTGCTAATGGCGCATTTACGCAAATAGTATGGCTTGAATAGCATACTTTTCAGGTGACTGGTAACGTAGAAAAGATAACTGACCGGAAATTCTTCATGCGCAGCCAAGTGTAGAAAAGGCTGCTGCGCGTCTTTTAAATAATTATAAACAAAATCCTTAACTGAATGAGATTTTTAAAAACGACAGTCTGGGCGATCCTTATTTGCCTTTCATTTCAAAACTGCGCGAAAAAAGAGCAGAAAGAGGAAAGCGCCGCAACGGAGCAAAAGGATACGCGTGAGATTTGGACCAAGGAGCAGGCAAACGAATGGTATGCTAAACAAGGCTGGCTGGTAGGTGCCGATTTCCTGCCCAGCACCGCCATTAACCAGCTCGAAATGTTCCAGGCGGCCGATTTTGACACAGCCACCATCAATAAGGAACTTGGCTGGGCAGCTGATATCGGCATGAATACGATGCGGGTTTATCTGCACGATTTGTTGTTCCAGGAAGATTCTGCCGGCTTTGTACAGCGGTTGGACGTGTTTTTGGACATTGCAGAAAAACATAAGATAAAGCCATTGTTTGTATTATTCGATTCCTGCTGGGACCCGTTTCCTAAGCTGGGAAAACAACGTGCACCAAAACCTGGCGTCCATAACTCAGGCTGGGTGCAGAGCCCGGGGCTCAATGCACTGAAAGACAGTACGCAATATCCGCGTTTGGAAAGATATGTAAAAGGCACAGTCGCTGCTTTTGCCAACGATAACAGGGTGCTGGCCTGGGACATTTGGAATGAGCCGGATAACCCGAATACAAGCTCTTACGGCAAAGTTGAATTGCCTAACAAAGTGGATTATGTGATCCCATTGCTGTCAAAAGCATTCGTTTGGGCACGGTCCGTGAATCCTTCGCAACCATTGACAGCGGGAGTCTGGAATGGTGACTGGACTTCTCATGAGACTTTGAAGCCAATTGAAAAAGTAATGATCGACCAATCGGACATTGTTACTTTTCATAATTACGAAGACGCAGCAGATTTTGAGAAGCGTATCAAGCAGTTGCAGCAATACGGCCGCCCGATGATTTGCACAGAGTATATGTCACGCGGAAATGGCAGCTTCTTCAAAGGATCGTTGCCTATCGCCAAGAAGTACAATGTTGGCGCCATCAACTGGGGACTTGTAGACGGCAAATCGCAAACGATCTACCCATGGGACAGCTGGAAAAAAGCCTACACCAAAGAACCCGACCTCTGGTTCCACGACATCTTCCGCAAAGACGGAACGCCTTATAAGAACGATGAAGTTGAGTTGATAAAAAGCTTAACTGCGGCGAAGTAACTCAGGTTGAATTAAAAAATAAGACCTGCCAGATTTGCTTTGGCAGGTCTTATTTTTGTCTATTACTGTCAGTGATTTTTAACAAATTCCTTAACATTCATTTTAGAAATCCTTTCCCAAAGTTCTCCGTTTTTCGCATCCGAAGCTTCTTTCTCTGTTGCAAAAGGTCCTAAATTCTTTTTTTTGAAAGGAGTGACGGTTGCAGTCTTGTCTTTGTGTGTAGTTGCCATAATTTATTTTTTTTATTCAATATTAACATTTTTAAGCATAACAAGAAAGCTGTCATAGCATCTATCAGGTGCGAATGACTCGATGTGGTCTCCTTTTATACCGAATATTTTAAAACTTGCTGATGCTTGACCGAGCTCCTGACCTATTAGAATATTATACAAGCGTGATCTAGAAGGCGTGTTACCCGTAAAAGCGATCATCGCCGTCGGATAAACGTCAAGAAATGTCATTAATGTCTGGACGACGGTTGCCATTACAACTTTTAAATCGCCATTATTACTGATTGTTACAAAATCCAATGAGTCGTCTTGTAAAACATTGGCAAGACTCAGAAAGAAAATTTGAGGATCGGCAGTTTGACTATAAATTACGGCTTTGTGAATTTCTTTCTTGCCAATGCTTAAAAAATCAAATCGCGTTGCATTATTCAGCGAGTCAAACTCATAAAAAGGATCATTCATTGACTTATCATAGTATGTGTATTGCCAATATTACAAAAAAGCATTTGTTCCGGACCCCAAGTATTCTTGCCATTTTTCTAACGGTAACCCTGTTTAGCCAAGGGCTGCTGTTCGCTCAGAAAAAACAGCAAAGACCCAATGTTATTTTCATCTATGCGGATGACGTGGGTTATGGTGATCTGAGCAGTTATGGCGCGACAAAAATCTCGACACCCAGCATTGACCGGATCGGGAAGGAAGGGGTTCGCTTCACGAATGCGCATACGACCTCTGCGACTTGTACGCCTTCCAGGTTTGGATTGTTAACAGGAAAATATCCCTGGCGGCAGAAAGGGACGGGCGTTTTGCCGGGCGATGCGTCTCTGATTATTCCTACTGACCGGCTCACTTTGGCGAAAGTCTTTCAAAATGCAGGATATAAAACGGCATCGGTTGGAAAGTGGCATTTGGGACTAGGCGAAAAGAACAAGCAGATCAATTGGAATGAACCCATTACCAAAGGCCCCAATGAAACCGGCTTTGACTACGCTTACTTTTTCCCCGCAACCTCCGACCGCGTCCCCACCGTTTTTATCGAAAATCAGAATGTGCAAGGACTCGATAAATCGGATCCCATAGCAGTGGACTATTCCAAAAAAATAGGCAATGAGCCCACGGGACTGGAAAATCCTGAACTTTTGAAATTACCTGCCTCGCCGAATCACGGGCATAATAACACCATAGTGAATGGAATTGGTCGCATTGGATGGATGACGGGCGGGAAGCAGACCCGGTGGACGGATGAGGAAATTGCACATGTGTTTTTGAGCAAAGCGGAGCAGTTCATGGAGGAAAACCAAAAGAACCCATTTTTCCTGTATTTCTCATTGAATGACATCCATGTTCCGAGAATGCCAAGCAGCCAGTTCAAAGGAAAAAGCCAAATGGGCTTGCGCGGCGACGTGATCCTGCAAATGGACTGGACGGTAGGCGAAATACTTAAAAAGCTGGATGAATTGAAGTTGACTGAAAATACGCTGATTATTTTTTCAAGTGACAATGGTCCCGTTCTGGACGATGGTTATGCGGATAAGGCTGTTGAACTGGCCCAAGGGCACAAGCCTGCGGGCGTATTAAGAGGTGGAAAATATAGCGCTTTTGAAGGTGGAAGCCGCGTGCCATGGCTCGCGCGCTGGCCGCAGGCGATTAAACCAGGCACTGTTTCGGACGCATTGATCTGCCAGATCGATCTGCTCGCATCATTCGCTCATTATTTCCAGCAAAAAATGGAGGTCGATGATGCCCCGGACAGTTTCAATACCATGGATGCCATCCTGGGAAAATCAAAAATCGGCAGGCCGTATCTCATCAAACAAGGCGGAGCATTGTCCATCACCAGGGAAAACTGGAAATACATTGAGCCAAGAGAAGGCAAAGCGATCCAGGAACTGACAAACACAGAAACCGGAAATAACGCATCCCCTCAACTTTACGATTTAAGCAAAGATCTGGGAGAAAAAACAAACCTGGCAACCGAATATCCCGCAAAAGTGAAGGCTATGGCAGGGGAACTGGCAAAAATCAGGGAGGCTGAAAGGAGTAGATAGTTTTAAGTACACTTAAAACTATAATATATTTATTAGTATATTTGAAGTATATTTAAATGGTACGATGAATTTCATTAAGCGCGAACGATACATTGATTTGGTCAAACCATTTTTAGGTGTCAGCCTTATAAAGGTTTTAACAGGGCAACGAAGAGTTGGGAAAAGTTATTTACTCTACCAACTTATTGAGTTAATCAAGCAATTGGATCCGAACGCAAACATCATTTACATTAATAAGGAGCTCTACGAATTTGACTTCATAAAAGACTATAAATCACTCAACTCCTACTTCGAAGATAATAGGCAGACAGATCAGAATAATTATTTCTTTATTGATGAAATTCAGGAAATAGACGAGTTCGAGAAATGTCTGAGAAGCATTCAGGCTAAAAAGGAAGCTGAAATTTTTATTACGGGTAGTAATGCACAGCTTCTATCGGGTGAACTGTCTACATTCCTAAGTGGTCGCTACGTTGAAATTAAGGTCTTTGGATTGTCTTACCGCGAGTTTCTGCATTTTCGAAATCTTAAAAAAGGCACGAAGAGCTTTAATGATTATATCAAATTTGGAGGCTTGCCAGGTCTTGTACACTTTCAGCTCGAGGAACGGGCAGTGTACGATTACCTAAGAAACATTTATTCTGCAATTCTTTTCAAGGATGTCGTTAAGCGACATAATATCAGAAATGTTGCTTTTCTGGAAAATCTTATCCAGTTCCTCGCAGACCACGTCGGCAGCATAGTATCGGCGAAAAAAGTGAGTGACTTTTTGAAATCGCAAAAAGTTAACCTGTCTCCCAGCGTTGTCATCAACTATCTGGACTTCTTGAAAGATGCTTTTTTCCTCTTCAAGGTTCAGCGTTGGGATTTGGTGGGAAAAAAGGTGTTTGAAATTGGTGAAAAATATTACTTCGAAGATCTGGGTCTGCGACATTCAGTTGTTGGTTTCAGACAAAGCGACATTAATAAAATCTTGGAGAACATTGTTTTCATTCACCTAAAAGTGGCTGGCTACGATGTTCGGATCGGATGGGAAAATGGGCGGGAAATAGATTTCATATGTGAAAAAAATGGAGAAAAACTTTACATCCAGGTTGCTTACCTCATCGCAACAGATGAAGTTAGAGATCGGGAATTCGGTAACTTGTTAAGGGTCAATGATAACTATCCTAAAATAGTCCTATCTATGGATGACTTTACGGATGGGACCTACCTGGGAATCAAGCAGGAAAACATTATCGACTTCATTTACAAACTTGCATAAGGGCCGTTTTATCAACTAATAAAAAATTTCCCAAAATACTTTGTGACCATTACTAAGACCTGACGTCTAAACACATAAAACCCATGTTTTATGACGTCACATTTTATTTCTTTTTTGAGCGTTTTGGCAGCTGTTTTGTGGTCGGCGCTGTTTCAATGTGCATTGGCGCAGACTATTTATTTTCACCAGGATTTCTCGAAATCGGGGCCTTATGTGCGTGCTGATCCTGATTCCGGGCAGTTTAGCCATATTGTTGAGACGGTTCCGGAGCTTTCTTTTTCTAAATTTTCCAAAAATTATATGGATCTCGTGCGGACGCAGGAGGATTCTGCGACGGGTGGGATTATAAGGGTTTTGCGGGCGACACCATTTAAGCCGAACCCGGAAACATTATTTATCCAGATCACCCTCAGCGCTGAATCTGTGCAGTCGGCGGCGCTGAATGCGATGTATTTTTATGTGGGTGAAAATTTTAATCCTGATAACCATTCCTTTCCGGGCAATGCATTGATGTTTGGAAAGTTCTCGCTTAATTTTCAAGATGGTGGGTTCAATATTAAAGACTTCGCAACGCAAAATACCAGTAAGGTCATAGGCAAAAAGAAGCAGGTTACATTGACCTGGGTCCTGAATAATTCAAAGAAATTACTGGCTTACAAATTGTCATCGTCTCATGCTGTCACCTACAACGCCCTGCAGGGGAGTTACGATCTATGGGTTGATAATGAACCAGTAAGCCTCAATAGTCCCGCATATCCAGGCAATTCTTTATATGCTGCTAATAAACTTTCCAACTTTGAAATGCGGTTCCGGAACGGGCAGGGTAAGGTGCGCATCCACGAAATAATGATCCGTGATGGTGTATCTGAATTGAAAACGGGAGAGGTTGTAGTCGCGCCCAATCCGGCAACTCGGAAAATGATCACATTACGTGCTGAAAACGTGGATAAATCGTCGCTCCGGCTATTCAATATGTGGGGGCGTGATGTGAATATTTCGGCGGAGATAGCGGCTTCTGATAAAATCTTCATCCACCCTGCCGAGGAGCTGGCGTCGGGAATGTATATCGTGTATTTTCAAAATAAGGAGCACAAGAAGAAATCTGTCAGGGTGATGGTGGAGTAATGTTCAGGGTGTAAGATTTTTTGGTATAGGATGAAAATTGGATTAAGTTTGACTAATCGTTGTAATTAAGCAAGCTTGCGTTTGTAACCTTGTGGCAACTTTTACAATGTTATGAAACCACATTCTCAGCCTCCTCAATCTTCTGATGACAATGCGCTCTGGCGACAGTTTTTGTCGGGGAATGTGGCTGCGTTTGAGCAATTGATGTCTTCACATTTCCGCGTGCTTTTCCGTTACGGCTGTAAATTTTCGAAGGACCAGGAGTTTGTTAAGGACTCGGTGCAGGATTTGTTTTTGCATTTGTGGGAAAAACGGGAGAATCTGAGTGCGGAAGTTGCTGTCAAACCTTATCTGATGGCTTCACTGCGCCGCCTTATGCACAGAAGCGTCTCGTCCAGGTCGTGGGTGGTAGAGGGGAATGCTGAGCAGGCGGATGAAGCATTTGATCTTGAATTTTCTGTTGAGCAGCAATACATTATCAACGAATCCACGCTTGTGCGCACGCGCCAGCTCGAAAAACTGCTGATGGAGCTTCCTAAGCGTCAGAAGGAAGTGATCTATCTGAAATTTTTCCAGGAGCTGAGCCGGGAGCAGATCTCCGAGATCATGTCCGTTTCCCCGCAAACCGTTTCCAACCTCCTCCAAATCGCCATTAAGCAGCTCAAAAAACATTGGAAAGCTGAATTCCTTACCTTCTTTTTGATCCATTTATTTATATAAAAAAGGGTCATAATGCCACTGAAAATGCGGTTTTATTGATTTTTCTAGAAATAATTTAAAATTTATTGGTATCCCGATCCGCTTTGTGTCTATCGTATGTTAGAAGCAAGCCTCATATGGATCATTACAGAGATTTTACCGTTGAAGATTTTGTCTGGGATAACGTTTTTAGGCAATGGGTCCTGTCGCCTACGCGCGAAACGGATGAGCTTTGGGAAGCGTGGATTGAAAAAAATGCAGATGCCCATGACAAAATTCAGCAGGCTAAGAGTATAGTGCTGTCGTTGCGATTGCACGAACCCGAATTAAGCGATCCTGAGATTACAGAAATCGTAAAGAACACCATTGGCCGCATAGACGGTTTTGAAAAATATCCCACTTTTGCCGAGCCTGTAAAACAGCTAAAAACTTACCATTTTCCATGGTTTCGCATGGCAGCAGCGGTTGCATTGCTGCTTATTTCAGGTTGGATCATTTACTCACTTTCTACCAAAAAAGAGTCTCGGCAGATCACATTCGAAAAGCCCATTCAAGAGGATAAGGACAGCATTACCGAGAAGTGGAACGCTTCTACGAAGCCTATGACGGTGGTTTTAGACGATGGGAGCAAGGTGACATTGTCTGCCAAGGCCCGCATCCGTTATGCCAACAAGTTCGTGGCTGCCAAGCGCGAAGTTTACCTGGAAGGCGAAGCATTTTTTGATATTACAAAAGACGCTGACCGTCCGTTTTTTGTGTATTCCAATGGCTTGGTTACCAAGGTTTTGGGTACAAGTTTTACCATTAGGGCATATGGAAATTCGAATGAGGTTACGGTGGAGGTGAAAACCGGGCGAGTTTCCGTTTTTCCGCAGTCGGATCCTGATTTTGAGCAAAAAACTTCGGGTAGGGAATTGCAAGGCATTGTGCTGAGCCCGAATCAGAAAATCATTTATTCGAGAGAGGAAGTGAGAATGGTGAAGACGCTGGTCGAGAAACCCGAAATAGTCGTTCCTAAGGCTGAAATCCCACAATTTGAATTCGAAGACACGCCTGCGAGCGATGTTTTTGCAACCGTTGGCAAGGCTTATGGTATTGAAATCCTGTACGATGCAGAAATTCTGAAAGACTGCCCGCTAACGGCAACACTGGATAACCAGACACTTCACGAAAAGCTTTTTATTATCTGTCAGGCTGTGGAAGCCAGTTATGAAATCATCGACGGGCAGGTTGTGATCCACAGCAGAGGTTGTAAGAATTGATATTAATATGTTGTAAATCAATGTTCTACTTTAATCCAACACCTAAACGACCCGATTAAAAAACAGAAAGAATAATCCATAAAAAAGAGCCGGCAATGTTCCCGCATCACCGGCTCCGAATAATCCCTTTTGGTTGTCGCCATTTTTCCTCCTATGCGGAGGCAGGGACCGTTTTGCCAGCTTTTGAATCATAACAAAACAATCAAATCTATGAAAAAACCCTTTAAATACCGCCAGGTATTACTTTGGACGATGCGAATAACAGCTACACAATTGATATTTGCCATATGGTTCATTGGAACCGGCCAAGCCCACGACAGCAACGCGCAGTCGCTTCTATCTCAGAAAATTACGATTAAGGCCAGCGGCAGTGAAGTAAAAAAAGTGCTGGGCCAGGTCGAAAAGCAGGCCGATGTCCGGTTTGTGTTCAGTTCCAAACTGATCAAATCGGCCAGAAAAGTGACAGTTAACGCGACCGAAAAGCCTTTATACGAAGTCCTTGACCAGATACTGACGCCCTTGGAGCTTGAATACGAAGTTTCAGGGAAAATAATAATCCTTAAAAGACAGGACGCCCTTCCGCCGGCTGAACTGCCTTCCAAAAGCATTTCTCCCAAGCGTAACCTTACGGGTAAAGTGGTGGACGAAATGAACGCGCCGCTTCCGGGGGTAAGCATTGTGGTGAAGGGAACGCAAACCGGCACAACAACCGACGCCGATGGCGGTTTTACGCTGGATGTGCCTGATAATGGAGTGCTTGTGCTGAGTTTTGTAGGGTATATGACCAAGGAAATTCCGGTCGGAAATCAAAGCACGATCAACATTACGCTTGAAGCTGATGTGAAATCACTGAGCGAACTGGTGGTGGTGGGTTATGGAGTTGTTAAAAAGTCTGATTTGACCGGATCGGTTGCTTCAATCAAATCCACGGAATTGAATGCTTACCCGGCAACAAACCTCATGCAATCACTGGCCGGACGCGCGACAGGTGTGCAGATTTCGCAGAACACAGGCGCACCGGGAAGTCCTATCAGCGTACGGATCCGGGGAACAAACTCGGTTCAGGGCGGTAACGAGCCACTTTATGTGGTGGATGGCTTTCCTTATTCTACCAGCCCGACATTGCTGAACAATGCCGATGTTGAATCCATTGAAATCCTGAAAGACGCTTCTGCCACAGCCATTTATGGTTCGAGAGGGGCGAATGGCGTTGTCTTGATCACGACCAAAAAGGGAAAGTCAGGCAGGATCAGCGTGGACCTGGACAGTTATGTAGGTTTTCAAAAGCCGAGGAAGAAAATTGAAATGATGAATGCCAATGAATATGCACAATTCTACAACGAACAAGCTGCTAATGACGGACTTGCACCGCATTTTACACAAGATGAAATCAATGGTTTCGGCAAAGGAACCGACTGGCAGGATCTGACACTCCGGACAGCTGCCATTCAAAACCACTCGGTTTCGGTAAACGGCGGAAATGAGAAAACACGCTTCTCGGTTTCAGGAAGCAACTTCAATCAGGGCGGTATCATTATTGGAAGCGACTATGTGCGTAACTCCATCCGGGCCAATCTGAGCACCGATTTCAGCAAAAAGTTTAAGTTCGATATCAATACAATTTTGACCCGCATCGACACGGATCGCAAGAATTCAGGCGGTGGAAACAGGGGTAACTCGCTGATTTCGGCTATGCTTTCGGGTTACCCGACTGTGGATGCACGTTTGCCCGAAGGTGGTTATTCCAATTTGGCCACGGTTTATTCCTGGGGTTCCAATGTGATCACTAATCCGCTGAACTTTATTGAGCAGCA
Source organism: Dyadobacter sp. CY327 (assembly GCF_021390415.1). NCBI lineage: Bacteria > Pseudomonadati > Bacteroidota > Cytophagia > Cytophagales > Spirosomataceae > Dyadobacter > Dyadobacter sp. CY327. The sequence continues at coordinate 1,114,624 of NZ_JAJUXJ010000001.1, forward strand.
AACGGATCACCTTCGTTCGAATAAAGTGCTTGCCAACGGAGCGCTTACTTACATGCCGCTGGAAGGACTTTCTATCAAAATCTCGGGCGGGATTGAGAATACGGATGACCGCGGCGACTTTTATACAACTAAAAAATTCGTGAATTCCCTGGGGTCAGCCTCCATTAACACCACTCAGACCACCAGCTTGTTGAATGAGAATACGGTAAGCTATGTAAAAGAAATTGGCAAGCACAGCATTTCCGCAGTGGCCGGTTTCACTTACCAGGACCTGACCCAGACTGAGCTGAACACAAACGCGAGTGGCTTTGTGAGTGATATCCAGGAGTCATTTGATGTTGGCGCTGGTGCAACGCAGGGTGTGCCGAGATCGAGCTATTTCAAATGGTCACTTTTGTCTTATCTGGGCCGGTTAAATTATTCTTTTAACGATAAATTCCTGGCAACGGTCAGTTTCCGTGCGGATGGTTCCTCACGTTATACCGAACGTCAGAAATGGGGTTACTTTCCTTCGGGATCCATTGCGTATCGTTTGTCGGAGGAGAAATTTATCCAAGATATACCCTTCATTTCGGACCTGAAAATCCGGGTGGGTTATGGCGAAACGGGAAGCACGGCCATTGATCCGTACTACACATTAAACCAGCTGTCGTCCAACAAAGTGGTTTTTGGAGACGCCTTAACAACTTCCTATGCACCAGGCTTACGCCTTGCCGGACCATTGAAATGGGAAACTACTTCGCAGTCCGACATTGGATTGGACATTGGGTTTTTTCAAAACCGATTCTCGCTGACATTGGATTATTATATCAAAAATACGCGTGATCTGCTCAATAATGTGCCTTTGCCTTCATCACTGGGCTATACTTACACCATTGATAATGTAGGAAAAGTGCAGAATAAAGGTTTTGAGATCTCGGCCAATGCCAATGTGCTTACCGGCGCTTTCAAGTGGAATGTGTCTGCTAATGCATCTATCAATAAGAACAAAGTCTTGAAATTATATGGCGGCAATGATGTTCTGGGCCAGGCAATCGACATTTCGGTGATTAATGACAATGTGAATGTGCTGCGTGAAGGCGAGTCGATCGGGACTTTTTACGGATACATTGAAAAAGGCTATGATGAAACCGGCAAGATCGTTTACGAAGATTTCAACGGAAACGGCACGCGTGACATTGGCGACAAACGCATCATCGGAAACCCGAACCCGAAGCTGATTTACGGTCTCAATTCGAGCATGAATTACAAAAATTTCGAGTTGAATGTGTTTATTCAAGGCACGCAGGGAAATGATATCTTCAACCTGAGCTCTGTAAACCAAACCATGGATTATGGTCAGGCCCTGAATATGCCGCGCGAAGTGTTTGCAAACCACTGGACGCCAACCAATACCAATGCCAAATATCCATTGATCACAGGCAAAGTGTCGCAAGCGCAGGTTTCGAACCGGTTCGTAGAAGACGGATCTTACCTGCGTTTCAAGAACATTCAGCTGAGCTACAATGTGCCGGTGAAAAACATCAAATGGCTTACCAGTGCGCAGGTTTATGTAAGCGCACAAAACCTGATCACATTCACCAAATATTCCTGGTTTGATCCTGAAATCAGTTCCTATGGCGGCTCCAACTCGATCCGCATGGGCATTGACCATTACAGCTATCCTACTGCAAAAACGACGACTATCGGCTTGCGCGTAGGTTTCTGATCTATCAAACATTAAAATTCACCTGTAATGAAAAATATAGCTATCTGTTTAATACTCGCCCTTTCCCTCATGGCGTGTGAAGACGTTCTGAAAGAAGAGCCAAAATCACTGGCTGCGGAAGTTTTTTACAACACCCCGGACGAAGCACGTGCGGCGGTGAATGCCATCTACGGTCCTATGCGTGGCCCTAATGGTCTGAGTGTCAATTACCCGGCGCAGCAGGAAGGGTTGCCGGACTATGGAAATTCAAGGGGCAGCCAGACGCCGGTGAGCCTGTACCAGGGGCTGGACAATACGAACATTAACCGTGTTGGCGCAATCTGGGATGCCTTTTACCAGTCTATCCGGAATGCCAACATTGTAATCGATAATGTGCCGAAAGCGAAAGAAATTTCGGAAGGTGACATTGCCAAGTTTGTGGCAGAAGCCAAATATCTGCGTTCGGTGATCTATTTCGCAATGGTCCGCAACTGGGGCGGCGTTCCTTTGCGGACGGAGGCAAACATGACGGTTACCGACCTGAAACGCGCCAGCATTGAGGAAGTGTATGATCTGATTTTGAGTGATGCATTGAACGCCGAGCAATTTCTGCCAGATGCGCCGTCGGAAGTAGGACGTCCTACGAAATGGGCTGCGAAAACATTGCTTTCGGAGATCTACATGTATCAGGAAAAATGGAAAGAATCCAGCGAACGGGCCAAAGAGGTGATGGCATCGGGAAAATATTCATTGGTGCCTGTGAGTGTTTCGGAAGATTTTCAAAAAATTTATGGTCCGGAAGTAGTATCCACTCCCGAAGAGATCTTTTACTTCAAATTCTCACGTCAGCAGGGTTTTGGACTGGTCGGCTACGCGCACCGTGCCATTGGGCCGTATCGTTACTATGGCCCGGGCGGCGTATATGCACAGTATACAGATTCAACTTCCAATTCTTTTATCAAAACCTGGGATATGAAAGATTTGCGTAAAGCCCACATCCTGTATAATGTAGACGTAGGCCTTGGCCCGAACACCTGCCTGTACCGGAAGTTCCGCGATCCAGTGGCAACCGACGGCGGTGGAAATGACTATCCATGGTATCGCTATGCTGATCTATTGCTTTTCCATGCCGAAACCGCAGCCAGGGCCAATGGCGCGCCAACGGCCGAAGCCTTGGAAAGTCTGAACAAAGTTCATCGCAGGGCTTACGGCTATAATGCAGAAACTGTGTCACCAGTGGATTTCAAACTCGCAGGACAAACATTGACGTCATTTATTGACCTTGTTGTGCGTGAGCGCGGCTACGAAACCATGTACGAAAGCAAGCGCTGGCTCGACCTGAAACGCCTGGGCATTGCCAAAAAGCGTATCAAGGAAGTGAAGAACATCGACATTGCCGACAAGCATATGATGTGGCCGATCCCGAATTCAGAATTGCTTTATAACAAGGCACTTGACCCTGCCAAAGACCAAAATCCAGGTTACTGATTTTTCCTATTCCCAACCAACAATTGATGAAAATGAATAAGTATTTGATTTATCTGATTGCATTTTTTTTAATCGCCGCCAGCCCTTCATGCTCTGAAAAGAAGAATGAAGAAGCAAAAGACGCCCTTACCGCGGACGTGATCATTTATGGAGGAACTTCCGCGGCGGTTACAGCTGCTGTTCAGGTGATTAAGTCTGGGAAAACAGTGCTCGTGGTTTCGCCGGATAAGCATTTGGGCGGACTTTCTGCGGGCGGCCTGGGATTCACGGATACCGGTAACAAATCCGTGATCGGGGGACTTGCAAGGGAATTTTACCACAGGTTATACCAGCATTACGACAAGCCCGAAGCCTGGAAATGGCAGAAAAAGGACGAATATGGCAACAAAGGCCAGGGAACTCCTGCTATGGACGGAGCTGAGCGCACCATGTGGATTTTCGAGCCGCATGCTGCTGAGCAGGTTTTTGAGGATTTTGTAAAAGAAAACAACATTAAAATCTACCGCGACGAATGGCTGGACAGGGATAAAGGTGTAGAGAAGAAAGACGGAAAAATTGTTTCAATCAAAACACTTTCAGGTAAAACATTCGCAGGCAAAATGTTCATTGACGCTACTTACGAAGGCGATCTTATGGCTTCGGCGGGCGTAAAATACCACGTGGGACGTGAGGCAAACAGCGTTTACAATGAAAAATGGAATGGTGTGCAGGCGGGCGTTTTTCAGCACGGACATTATTTCAAGAAAAACATCAGCCCTTACAAAGTGGAAGGCGACCCGAAAAGCGGCATGTTGCCGTACATCAGCGACGAGCCGATTGCGGAAAACGGCTCGGGCGATAAAAAGATCCAGGCTTACTGCTTCCGTATGTGCCTTTCGTCAAATCCTGATAACCGCATTCCGTTCGAAAAACCGGAAGGTTATGACGTTGCCAATTACGAATTACTGGCCAGGGTTTACAAAGCAGGTTGGGACGAAACATTTGATAAATACGACCCGATTCCCAATAAAAAGACGGATACAAACAACCACGGCCCATTCAGCACCGATTTTATTGGTGAAAATTATGATTATCCTGAGGCAACCTACGAACGCAGAAAAGAGATCATTAAGGCGCATGAAGTGTATCAGAAAGGCCTGATGTATTTCTTAACCAACGATCCCCGCGTCCCTGCGGATGTGCGTAAAGAGATGAGCAAGTGGGGTTTGCCCAAAGACGAGTTCAAGGACAACGGCGGATGGCCGCATCAGATTTACGTGCGTGAAGCGCGCCGGATGATCTCGGCAACAGTGATGAACGAAAACCATACAATGGGCATCACGCCGGTAGAGCAACCAGTCGGAATGGGCTCGTATGCACTGGATTCGCACAATGCGCAGCGTTATGTGAAAAAAGATGGCTATGTGCAGAACGAAGGGGACATTGGTGTGCACCCAAAATCGCCTTACAGCATTTCCTATGCTTCTATTGTGCCTAAAAAAGAGGAGTGTGAAAACTTGTTCGTTCCGGTGTGCCTTTCCAGCTCGCACATTGCCTATGGATCGATCCGTATGGAGCCTGTTTTCATGATTTTAGGACAAAGCGCAGCAGCGGCCGCCGTGCAGGCGATTGACACAAAAGTGGCCGTTCAGGACGTGGATTATGCGAAATTGAAACAGCAGCTTTTAAAAGACAAACAAAAATTAGAATTGTAATATATTATTTTGTCAATTACATTTGCAGCCTAATTTTCGATGTATAAATGGTCAATAGCCGGGTGAAAATCCGGCTATTTATTTGAAACGATAACAACTCCTTAACCCGATATTAATCACAATGGCCACCATTACTGCTGAGCGATCAGACTTTTCCCATCTTTTTAGTGCCCCCGTCATTGTCGCTGCCCTTGGATATTTTGTTGATATATATGACCTGCTGCTTTTCGGGATTGTACGCTTGCCCAGCCTTGCCTCACTCGGTCTTTCGGAAACAGAAATTTCACTGACTGGTGCCAGCATCCTGAACTGGCAAATGACAGGTTTGCTGCTGGGCGGCATCCTGTGGGGTGTGTTGGGGGACAAAAAAGGGCGCTTATCCGTGCTTTTTGGCTCCATTATTACTTATTCGCTTGCCAACATTGCCTGCGGTTTCGTGCAGGATCCTACTACTTACAAGCTTTTACGTTTTATAGCAGGCATCGGCCTCGCCGGTGAGCTGGGTGCTGGAATTACATTGGTTTCCGAAATTTTACCAAAGCATTTACGCGCCATAGGCACATCATTGGTTGCCGGGATCGGGCTTTTGGGCGCAGTAGTGGCCTATTTTACGGTAGAATATTTCGATTGGCGTTATGCCTATTTCATTGGCGGCGGACTAGGGATTTCGTTGCTGCTGCTGCGGATCGGCGTTTTTGAATCCGGTATTTTTAAGGATATCAAGAATCAAAAGCATGTTGAGAAAGGAAACTTCTTCGCGCTTTTTACCAATAAAGACCGGCTGATCCGTTATCTCAAATGCATCGGGATCGGGCTTCCTACCTGGTTTGTGATCGGGATCCTGGCCACATTCAGCAACGAATTCGGGAAAGCGCTGGGCCTGTCAGAAGTCGTAAAGCCCGGATTATCAATCATGTGGTGTTACGTTGGGTTGTCTATGGGTGACTTATGCAGTGGTTTTTTAAGTCATTGGCTGGAATCGCGTAAGAAGGCTGTATTTTATCTGATGATATTTACGTTAATATGGAGCGTCGTTTATTTGTATGCCGGAATCAAATCTGTGTCAACATTTTACGGCGTAGCAGGATTGCTGGGGTTTGGTATTGGTTACTGGGCCATGTTCGTCACCATTGGTGCTGAGCAGTTTGGGACCAATTTGAGAGCAACAGCAGCCACCACCGTGCCCAATATGGTGCGCGGGACCGTAGTGCTTATGACAACATTATTTGCTACTTTTAAAGACTCTTTTTCAGTCATTAACTCAGGAGCGCTGGTCGGAATCATATGCTTTGCGATAGGCCTTTTCTGCATTCTGACCATTCCCGAAACCCACGGCAGAGACCTTGACTTTCTGGAAGAATAAGCTTTCAACAGCGTAACAACAACATTCAAAACATAAAAACAATGGAGAGACGCGTAGCGCTTAAAAGCATGGCACTGGCCATGGGCGCAATGGCGGGGCTGCCTGCATGGGCATCCGGATGGAGCAAAAGCGCTTTGGAAAAAGGCACACTGCTTTCAGCCGACCAGTCTAAAATACTGACCGGAATGGTGGAAACCATTATTCCAAAAACAGACACGCCGGGAGCGGGTGAACTGGGCGTAGGTGGTTTTGTTCAAAAAATGGTGACAGATTGCTACGACAGTAAAGCGCAGGCAGGCCTGAAAAGCGGTCTGTCCAATTTGGACGAGCAAAGCATTCAGCGTTTCGGTAAATCATTTGCCGACGCAGGCAAAGATCAGCGGATGCAGCTTTTGCAGGACATGGACAAAGGCAGTGACGCGAGCCAGAAAGCGTTTTTAGGAATGGTTAAAAACCTGACCATCCAGGGATATATGTCGTCCGAATATGTGATGACCAACCTGACCCATTATGAAATGATCCCGGCACGTTACCACGGCTGCGTTCCGGTTACAAAAGGCTAGGAGTTCCCTTCCTATCTCACAAAAAAATTATGGCGAATTTTAATATTGACAGTAAAAAAGCCCGCACTTATGATGCCATCGTAATTGGCTCAGGAATCAGCGGCGGCTGGTCGGCGAAGGAGCTGACTGAAAAAGGTTTGAAAACACTGGTGCTGGAACGCGGCCGCGATGTGCAGCACATTAAGGATTATCCTACCACGAATATGATGCCTTGGGAGTTTGAGCACCGCGAAAGGCTCCCGAAAGAGGTTACCGATGCAAATCCCATTGCCAGCAGATGCTATAACTTCAAGGAATCGTCTGCGCACTTTTTTGCCAAAGATAATGAGCATCCATATGTGCAGGAAAAGCCATTTGACTGGATCCGTGGTTACCAGGTTGGTGGCAAATCGCTGCTATGGGCTCGCCAGACGCAGCGTTGGAGCAAGTATGATTTCGAAGGACCGGCACGTGACAAGTTCGCCGTTGAATGGCCGATCGGTTACGACGACATTGCACCCTGGTACAGCCACGTGGAGAAATTTGCCGGCATAACCGGAAACAAAGACGGCATCGATACATTGCCGGATGGTGAGTTCCTGGCTCCGCACGATCTGAACTGTGTTGAGAAATATTTCAAGGAATCGGTTTCAAAACAATACAAAGACCGCCACATTATTATCGGCCGCGCGGCGCACATTACCGACTCGCAGCAGATCCACCTCGATCAGGGACGCGCGAAATGTCAGCATAGGACCATTTGTGAGCGGGGATGTCCGTTCGGAGGCTATTTCAGCAGCAACTCGTCCACCATTCCCTGGGCTATGAAAACCGGGAATATGACATTGCGCCCGCATTCTGTCGTGCATTCGATTATTTATGACGACAAGAAGCAAAAGGCGAGCGGCGTTCGGGTTATCGATGCCAACACCAAGGAAACGATGGATTTTTATGCGGATATTATTTTTGTAAATGCAGCCGCATTGAACAGCAATCTTATTTTATTAAACTCCATATCATCACGCTTTCCGAATGGCCTGGGCAATGATAGCGGTGTGCTGGGAAAATACGTAGCCTTCCACAATTATCGCGCGAGCATTTCCGGCGAGTATGAAGGCTTCCTGGATTCAACCACCGAGGGACGACGCCCGAACAGCGGCTACATTCCAAGGTTCCGTAATGTTTACAAGCAGGAAACCGATTTCCTGAGAGGCTATGCAGCCGGCTTTGGAGCGAACCGCCAGACCTATAACGATCGGGACGGAATGGGCGAGTCGTTGAAAGCGGGACTTCTGGCTACAAAATATGGCAATTGGAGCGTGGGATCACACATGATGGGTGAAACCATTCCAAAAGAAAGCAATTACGTAGCGCTGGATGAGACGATGAAAGATCCTTTCGGCATGCCCCAGCTTAAAATTTCGGTTGGGTATGACGATAATGATGAGAAAATGATCAAGGATTACATTGAGCAGGTTAGCGAGATGTTTACGCAAGCTGGTTTTAAGAATGTAAAATCACATGACGGACACAGAAATCCGGGGAATGACATTCATGAAATGGGCGGTGTACGAATGGGTAAGGACCCGAAAACGTCCATGCTGAACAAATTTAACCAGTTGCATGCCTGCAAAAATGTGTTCGTAACCGATGGCGCTTGTATGACTTCGACGTCTACACAAAATCCGTCGCTTACTTATATGGCCTTGTCCGCACGTGCCGTTGACCACGCAGTGAAGGAAATGAAAGCCAAGAATTTATAATCTTACGAAAGTATATTGCAAACCGCCACCTCACCGTGGCGGTTTTTTTATTGCCCTGAGGCTGCAAACGATATAATTAAAAAAAGTTTTAGTTTTTTCTAATTCAGACTAAGGGAATTCGAGTGCAATAAAGTCTTTTAATTATTACATAAAATAAAGACTCAATGCACGACCCTTTGCTTAACCCGGAACCAAAGCGCACAAGTACATTCGTGTCTCCTTTACAAGAAGGGAAGAGTAATGTCAATGAAATCGATTCTGCCGTTTTTTTAAAGGCAACTTTTGAACAGGATCCTGGGAAAGGACTTGAACTATTGTTCAGGCGCTATTACAACCCGCTTTGCAGTCACGCAGTGCGGTTTGTCTACTCCAAGCAAATCGCGGAAGACCTGGTAAGTGAAGTGTTTTTCCAGTTCTACCGGACACGGGCTTACGAGAACATTACATCATCCTATACAAGCTATCTTTTCCGGTGTGTGCGGAATGAATGCTATACGTATATGCGTAGAGAGTTCGGAAAAATGGCCTCCCTGGAAGCGAGTGAAGAAAACACCATTTCAACTTACCATCAGCAGCCTGACGCTGAAATCCATTATAACAACCTTTTTCTGAAAGTGAATGAAGTAATTGCGCGCCTGCCGATGCAATGTCAGAAAGTGTTTTTACTGAGTCGCTTTGAGAATAAAAAATACCACGAAATCGCTGCTGAGCTTCATATTTCGCCCAAGACGGTGGAAGTGCACATTTCAAAAGCTTTGAAACACCTTCGGCTGGCCCTGCGAGGCGAATGGATGATTTCTGCGGGATTAATGCTGGTAAGCTTCATTTAAAACCTGAATGTCATGTGTCAAAAGGACCGTGACAACTATTTCGAAACTAAAAACATGATGAAAAAAATTATATCAAAATACACGCTGTTCGAGTATTTGGCGGGTCGCGCCAATCCGCTGGAACGGCAGCTTGTAGAAGATTGGATACGGGAAAAAGATAATGAGGAGACATTCAGTCAATGGCTGATGGAATATGAAACGAAAAGCCCGCAATTTGTTCCGGATCAGGACGCCGCAATCAAATCCCTGCTGCATCGCCTGGAAACGGAGCCCGTTGAAGAATCTTCCAAAACATCCGTCGGCCACGTTCGTCCGAACTTCTTCTCGGCAAGGTCCAACAGTTTCTGGTTAATGGCGGCTTCGGTTACATTCGTTGTGGGATTTGGCTGGTGGTTTCGCGAACCCTTGCAGTATAAAACCTACCAAACCGCTTACGGCCAAACGACCGACGTATATCTCGAAGACGGCAGCCGCGTTGCGCTAAACTCAAACTCAAAGCTGAAAATCCCGCGGTTAGGATTTGACGACGAGGTAAGAAATGTAATTCTGGAAGGTGAAGCGGAATTTGCAGTAAGCCATACCATTGATGATAAGCGGTTTGTGGTAAAAACATCAGATGATTTTCAAGTGGAAGTGCTCGGGACAACATTCTCGGTGTTTGCCCGTCCGCGGGGAACCAAAGTAGCTTTAAAAAGTGGCAGCGTCCGCATTGACTATTCTCAGAACAACGAGCGTAAAGAAGTCATGATGGAACCAGGCGACATGGCAGTGGTAGATCCAGCCGGAGCTGTTCAGCTGGCCAAAAAGCAGGATACCAACACATTTGCGACCTGGAAAGAGCAGCGCTATGTTTTTAATTCCACATCAGTAAGGGATATTCTGGCCATGATCGATGAAAATTTCGGTCAGAAAGTAAAGCTTTCCCATGCAGAGATCGCGGAGCGGACTATTACAGGAAATTTCAAAACAAAGAATGCCGACGAGCTGTTGAAAACGGTTTCTGAGGTTCTCGACATGAAAATAGAGCAGAACGGCGATACCATCATTTTAAAAAACCAATAAATACCTAAATCAATTAACTATGAATATAACGCTATCAGCTAAGCAATGGGTAGCAATCGGGATTGTGCTGATGACGCAATCTTCTCTGGTTGCCCACTCCCAGATTATCGCTTACGCTTCTATTCCCACGCGCCAGCACACCAGTTTCGGCCAGGAAATGAAGTTAAAGAATGTGCTGCTTGATTTGCAGAAACATTATGGGGTTGAGATTATTTTCGAGGACCGCCTGGTAAGATCCGTCAATGTTGCCGTGGGCACACTGGATTTCAACCAGTCACTTGAAAAAAATCTGGGTTTATTGTTACAACAGAACGGTTTGACCTACAAAAGGACGCGAAAAAATACTTTTGTCATTACGGAAATCAGGACAAAAGACGCTGCTCCCGGCAAGCCGACATCCACAGACCAGGCTTTGCTGAACCAGCAGGCGCTGCTGACTTCATCAGGCACGCAAGCGGTGGCAGACAGGACGGTTAAAGGAAAAGTTTCGGACGAATCGGGCGGCGGACTGCCCGGCGTAAGCGTGGTTTTAAAAGGAACCCAACGCGGGACTTCAACCGGCGCCAATGGAGAATTTACACTGGATATTCCGGATGGCGGATCTCAGAACGTGCTTGTAATGAGCTTTGTAGGATATAAATCCCAGGAAGTAACAGTCGGAAGCCAGTCGGCCATTGACGTGACAATGTTACCTGACGAAAATGCGCTTGACGAGATCGTTGTTGTGGGTTATGGAACAGTGAAGAAATCTGACCTTACCGGCGCTGTTGGAACGATAAAAGGAGAAGTTTTACAGGAACGCCCTGCATCCTCCCTGAACCAGGGACTTTCGGGCCGCATTGCCGGTGTGAATGTGTCGTCCAACTCGGGTCGGCCGGGTGGGCGCGCGAATATTCGTATCCGTGGAGCGAGCTCGATTTCTGTTTCCAATAATCCGCTGTATGTGATCGACGGAGTCATTTTGAATGCAGTGGACCTTGCGAACGGAAGTACACCCATTGATTACATTAACCCGAACGACATTGCTTCCATTGAAGTTTTAAAAGATGCCTCTTCCACGGCTATTTATGGTGCCAGAGGTGCGAACGGGGTAATCCTTGTAACCACGAAGCGCGGAACATCCGGCGGCGGAAAAGTTACTTACGATACCGACTTTTCCATTGGTATAGCACCTAAAAAACTGCCTGTTTTGAATTCAAGAGAGTTTTTGGCAGTGGAAGAGCAGGCTTATGTCAATGCCGCAAAATTCGATCCGGTAGGCTGGGCGACGGGAACCAAATACACCGATCCTAAGCTGAAACGTACTAATCCGCTGCTATTCGATGCCAGTGGTAACCCACTTTACGACACGGATTGGCAAGATGAAACATTCCAGAAAGCATTTACACAAAACCACCAGCTTGGCTTAACAGGCGGAAGTGAAAAAGGAAGCTACGGCGCATTCCTGAACTACCGGAATGAAAACGGGATCGTGCGCGAATCGTGGCAGAAACGGTTTGCAGGAAGATTTGTATTCGATAGCCAGATCAAAAGCTGGCTAAAAGTAGGAGGAACCCTGGGCTATACCGACCAGAACGAAAAGCAAATTGACCAGTTGGGTGGTGGAGGTATCACGGCTATGCGCCAGGTGCTGGAAGCTTTGCCGATTATCCCGGTTAAATATCCTGACGGAAGATGGGCGAGCAACAGGGATTATCCCGGAATGGAAGGCGGCGACAGCCCATTGCGCGTAGGAGCGGAGCGGTTGTCTTACCTGAGAACCCAAACAATGCTTGGAAACATGTACGCGACAATAAGCCTGGCGCCAGGCCTGGATTTCCGCTCGACAATAGGAACCAATGTGATCAATCAGCGCGAGGACTATTTTGCTGCTGCGGGCTTGCAGTACATTTCAAATAATGGTGATGCCTCTGTTCAGAACAGACGTTTCAATTCATGGCAGTTTGAAAACTACTTGACCTATGTCCGGGATTTTGGGAAAATCCATTCCATTAATGCAATGCTGGGTTTGTCGTGGCAGCACGTGGACCGGTTTGAAAATCTTGCCAGGAGCCAGAATTTTACGGATACTTATTTTCAGTTTAATAACCTTGGAGCAGGAGCAACTGCACTGGCCCCAACTTCCAATGCGCAGGCTTATGGGCTCAACTCTTACTTTGCAAGGCTGAATTATAGCCTGATGGATAAATATCTGGTCACCTTTACAGGCCGGATCGATGGTTCTTCCAAATTCGGGGATGCCAACAGATATGCGTTCTTCCCATCGGCGGCACTTGCATGGCGCATATCCGAAGAAGAATTCCTGAAATCGAACGCAGCGATCTCCAACCTGAAAATCAGGGCGAGCTATGGCGCTACGGGTAACTCAGAAATTCCTGCTTACCGCGCATTGGCTGGTATGACCAACAATATCTCGAATGTGATCGATTATAGTGTGATTTTTGGTGGCAACCGCGCCATTGGCACGGGCATCAGCCGAATGTCGAACTCGAACCTGCAATGGGAAAAAACACAGCAGGTTGATTTGGGAATAGAATTGGGCTTGTTTTCAAACAGGCTGAGCTTTGAACTGGACCTTTATCGGAGAAAAGTGAATGAAATGCTTCTTGATGCGCCACTTCCTTTAAGCAGCGGTTACAGCAGCATTTTTACCAATGTCGGAAGCATGGAAAACAAGGGGGTTGAGTTTGCGGTGAATTCTACCAACATTAAAGCGGGTGATTTCTCCTGGAATACCACCTTCAACATTTCTGTCAATAAAAACAAAGTGCTGGCATTGTCCGGTGGCAGTGACATTTTCTCGGGAGCCACGGTAATCCGGGTTGGTGAGCCGGTGGGTTCGTTTTTCGGAAGAGTGAACCAGGGAACATGGTCAACAGCAGAGGCAGATCTGGCAAAGAGTTACGGCGAGCTGCCGGGTGACGTGAAATACGCGGACCTAAACGAAGACGGGGCAATTAATGACCTGGACCGGGCGATCATCGGAAAAGGTATTCCCGACGGTTTCGGAACATTCCTGAACACCTTTCAGTACAAAGCCTGGTCGCTCACGGTGGATTTGCAATATATGTACGGAAACGACGTGCTGGACCGGAGTATCCACTCGGCAGAAGACAGACAAGGCATTGCCAACAGTTATAAAACAGTGCTGAACGCCTGGACAGAGACAAATCAGAATACGCCAATTGCACAAGTGCGGCCGATCAATGCGGGTTACGACACCAACAACGACAGCCATAAAGTTACGGATGGTTCATTCATCCGCGGGCGCAACCTGTTGCTGGCCTACTCGTTCCCGGCGTCGACGGTCTCGAAGCTCAAACTGGACCGCTTGAGAATTTATGGCTCCATCCAGAACTTCTTCGTGACCACCAAATACAAAGGTTATGACCCGGAAGTTTCCAATTCAGGCTCACCATTTGACCAGGGATTTGGATTGTACGATTATCCGAAGCCAAGAGTGTTTATGCTCGGACTCAACATTGGTTTGTAAATCTTGACCTTTATTCGAATCATTATATGAATAGTATATCAAAAAAAATCGGACTGTTTACCACCGTGGTGAGTATGTTTTGGGCCACAGGTTGCAAGGATTTCCTGGATGAATCAGATCCCAGCAATTTCACAACCGACAGCTATTTTACTACCCCCGCACAGGGCCGTAGTGCAGTCAATTCTATTTATGCTAGTTTGCGTGAGCCTCTTTCAAGCGGATTTGGCGGCGGTGCCTGGATGATGACCGAATTTGCAACCGGACTGGCCGGGACGGATCTGGGGCAGGCTGTTAACAGCTATTTTGTTAAAGATCTGAGGAATACTTCTGATAACGGGTACAGCCAGACTTATTGGGCTGCCTATTACAGGGGCATAGCCAACGCCAATCTTTCCATCGAGAAAATACCCAATATCCCCGCTATTAACCCTGCTGAGGCCAAAATGCTCGTTGGTGAAGCAAGTTTCCTGAGAGCTTTTTATTATTTCAACCTGGTGCGCATGTTTGGCAACATTCCGCTGGTAACCAAGCCGGTGGATCTTACATCCGAGCAATTAAAGCCAACCGCCGCGGCTGCGGAGGATGTGTATAACCTGATTGTGGAGGATTTAAAGGTGGCGGAAGCATCCGGCTTGCCCTGGGCTGATGTTTCGGGAAAAGTGAGCATGGGTGCTGTGAAATCGCTGATGTCTCAGGTTTACCTTACTATGGCTGGTTTTCCATTGCAAAAAGGCGCTACTCATTATGCACTGGCAGCTGAAAAAGCTGGCGAAGTGATTGATTCGAAGCAATTCAAGCTTTTTGCTTCCTATGATGACCTTCACAACCCGGCTAAGAAAAATGTGGAGGAAAATATCTTCATGATCCAGTTCAGGACGCAGATCCTTCCGTCCAACTGGCAGGTGTCGATCATCCCTTACAACAAAAATATCTCACAGTATTCGGATGAAACGGGTGGGATTTACTCAACAGCAGATTTTGTAAAATCGTACGATGCCGCTGATTTGAGGATCAAGGAAAAGCAATTTTTCTACACCAAATTCACCAACGAAACAGACCGGACCAAAGAAGTAGATCTCGGTGGATATTTTATTTACAAACATTTTGATAACGTAGCCCAAACCAGCACAGCCAACAGCGACCTGAACTGGCCTGTGATCCGCTACGCCGATGTTTTACTGACTTACGCGGAAGCTGCAAACGAAGCAACCGGGCCATCTGCCAAAGTTTTAGAAGCGGTTAATGCCATCAGGACACGCGCACAATTGCCCGCACTGACCGGTTTGGCGAAGGATAAATTGCGTGAAGCGATCTGGAAAGAGCGCTGGCATGAGCTGTGTTTCGAGAACATCACCTGGTTTGATATGGTAAGATTGCGGAAAGCATTCAATGTTAAAACCAAGACGTTTGAAAATTACGTAGGCCACAAATTTACTTATGGACCCACGGTAACAGAACGCGAACTGCTGTTCCCGATCCCCACGGCCGAAATCCGTAACAACACGAATCTGCGCCAGAACAACGGATATTAAGCAGTCAGAAACGTTACAATTCGTGCATTTAGGTTAATAGTTAAGCATATTAAAGGTGCAAGCCGCTGGAAATTTTTCAGCGGCTTCTTTGTTGCTGGCATTGTATTTTATCCGTTTGCACTATCATCACCAAATTTGATCTGATATGAAGAAGTTAACAAGAATCGTTTTCGCAAATTTCGCAATAGCCGCTGGCGCGTTGCTGGTAGGTTGCAACTCAGGAGCTGATAAAGACAGAAAGGAATTGGCCAATGCCGAAGAAAAGGCCCTGGAAACCGCCGACGAAGCCAGTCAGGAAATAGCCAACACTTCGGATACAACCGACATGGCCGCTGCGAAGGAAGATCTGCTGGAAGCGAATGATAAATTAAACGAGAAGCAGCGCGATTACATGGCATCGCTCAAAAAAGAAGAATCCAGCTTACAGGAGCGCATTGCCAAGCTCAATGATAAAATAAAGTCCGCCGATGGAAACGCCAAAAAACGCCTCACGGCGAAGATGGACAAAGCCGTAAAAGAGCGCGACCTGTTACAGGCTAATATCCTGGAAATGGCAAAGCCTATGGAAGATAAAAGATTGGAGACAGTCCAGAAAGAGATTCAGCAACGGATCGTTGCTATTAATAAGGAGCTGAGTGAAGAGTGAAAGTAGGTTGCCAACCTGAGCGGATATAAGCCTGTCACATAGCCTGTCAGCCTGAGCGCCCATTAACACTGTCATGCTGAGCGCCCATTAACACTGTCATGCTGAGCGGAGTCGAAGCACGTTACCAAGGAGTAGCGCGCCTTCGTCTCCGCTCAGGCTGACAGGCTTATACGGTGTAAGCTGACAGGGTCATAGCCCAACCCTCATCCCTAGATAAACCGATTAATCAAGTTCTCCAAATACTCCTGTTTGCCAGAAATCGTTGCAGGCTCGCCTTTACCGGCAGCCAGATCAAACAGATCTTCCAGCTTCAATTGTCCTTTTTCGAAGTCAGCGCCTTTTCCTCCGTCGAAGCTTGCGTAGCGGTCAGTGCGGATTTTGTCGTATTCTCCGTTTTGGATGATCTTGTCGGCAACGATCAATGCTCTTGCTACTGTGTCGATACCGCCGATGTGTGCGTGGAAAACATCTTCTACATCGGTTGAGTTACGACGACGTTTTGCATCGAAGTTGATTCCGCCGCCTTGCAATCCGCCGCCTTTCAGGATTACCAACAGTGCTTTGGTCCATTCAGCGAGGTCGTTCGGGAATTGGTCTGTATCCCATCCGTTTTGGTAATCACCACGGTTAGCGTCGATCGATCCCAAAATTCCTGCGTCAACAGCAACTTGTAGCTCGTGCTCGAATGTATGTCCCGCCAATGTAGCGTGGTTTACTTCCAGGTTCAATGCAAAGTCGCCCAGCAAGTCGTGCTGACGAAGGAAACCGATTACGGTTGCTGCATCATAGTCATACTGGTGTTTTGTAGGCTCGCAAGGTTTTGGTTCGATGAAGAATTTACCTTTGAAACCATTTGCACGTGCATAAGCCACAGACATTTTAAGCATCTGCGCAAAGTGCTCCTGCTCACGTTTCATGTCTGTATTCAGCAAAGTCATATAACCTTCGCGACCGCCCCAGAACACATAATTTTCTCCGCCTAGCGCGATTGTAGCGTCCAAAGCCATTTTTACCTGAGCGCCTGCGTGTGTAACCACATCGAAATCAGGGTTGGTAGAAGCGCCGTTCATGTAACGGTGATGGCTAAACAGGTTGGCAGTTCCCCAAAGCAATTTTACGCCGGATTCTTTTTGTTTCTGACCCAAATAGGCTGTCAATGCTTGCAAACGCTGTTCGTTTGTCTTCACATCGTCCTCATAATCAACAACGTCCAGATCGTGGAAGCAATAGTAAGGGACACCTAATTTAGTAATGAATTCAAATGCAGCATCCGCTTTGTCTTTCGCGCGGTCAACGGCATCTGCTTTTTTGTCCCATGGGTAAAAAAGGGTAGGTCCGCCAAATGGGTCAAGGCCTGAACCGCAGAATGTATGCCAGTAAGCAACAGCAAAGCGAAGGTGATCTTTCATGCTTTTGCCTGCTATGATCCGGTTTTCGTCGTAGAAACGATAAGCCAGTGGATTGTCTGATTCAGGACCTTCAAATGCGATTTTCCCGATTCCTTTGAAATACTCCTGTTCTCCGAGTAAGATGCTCATTGTGATTTGTTCTTTATTAATAAGTGTAACATTGACATTTCATGCTGCAATACTATCACTTTTTTCTGAATTTTTTGCAGTGAAAATAAAAAGAGGAGCAGAAATGATTTCTGCTCCTCTTTTTTTTGAATTTTTTGAATCTAATCAAAAGAATTTCGCGCGGCGGTCTTCGATTTTAGCGTTCTCGCGGATCGCTTCGTTTACAAGATACGACATGCGGCTTTCCAGTGATTGCGTCAGCTGCGTTTTGTATTGCGTGTAATCCGCAACCTTAGGCGCCTCTGTTTTGCTAACCAGTTCCATAATGAAAACACCATTCTCACCCGTGAAAACATCTGATTTCTGACCTGGCTTCAAGCCGAATGCTTTACCCAATGCGATCGGATCAAATCCTGCGCTGGTTAAGAATCCTGTTGCAAGTGAAATATCCGTTGCGTTTTCAACCAATGCACCTGCGCCGTATTTGGCAGCGATAGCAGGAAGGTCGCCTGTTGCACCTTTCAGCTTTGCCGTGATTTGTTCTGCTTTGATCTGGTTACGAACCTTAGTAGTAAGCTCATCGCGGAAGTCAGCAACTTTTACATCCTTCGCATCAGACTTGCCAACCAGCACAGCTACGATATATTGTTCCTCAGTTTCAAAAACAGGAGAAACCTCGTTAATGTCCGAATCATCTTTAAATGCCCATCTTACGATATCACGGCCGTTTTGAATGGCGTTAATGTTCGTTGCAGATTCAGGGATGCGGTTTGCGTTGGCTACAACCAATGCTTTATTTTTCTTAACCGCTTCGTCAAAGTCAGTTTTCGTTTTAACCGTGTTTGCAAACTCATCCGCTTTTCTGTAAGCCTCGTCACGTGTTGCCTGGCTTGGGGCAATCGTTTTTCCGATGGCTGCAATGCGGTATAATGTGTTTGATTTTGGATCAGTAACCTTGATAATGTGGAAACCAAACTGGCTCTCAACCAATCTTGGGATCAGGCCCGGAGCAGTTGCAGAGAACACAGCTTCTTCAAAAGGCTTCACCATTTGGCCATTATTCTGGAAATAGCTCAGGTCACCCCCACGCTGTGCAGATTGCGGGTCAGCGCTGGTTGTTGCAGCCAATGCTTCGAAATTAGCACCCGCACGGATTTGGGCAAGAATGCCTTCCGCCTTGGTACGGGCCGCAGCTTTTGCAGAGTCAGATTGGTTTTCAGCACGGATCAGGATGTGGCTGGCTCTTGCAGAAGCAACCGTATCCACGCGCGTTCCGCCATATTTGTATATATAATAAGTGTTGCCTTCGCGGTAAGGGCCATAAACGCCACCCGGAACGAATGTTTTTACGGCTTCTTTCAACTGATCGGACATGGTTCCCAATGACATATTGATTGGCAAAGGAATGTCTGAGTTCATAGCTGCGAAAGATGAATCGTTCTGCGCAGTGGCCAGGCCGCGGGCAAGTTCCTTAATTTCGCTGTATAATGCAGCGCTGTCGTCTTTGGCAGGCTGGATCGGGAAAGTAACGTATTCGATTGAACGCGTATCGGTTCCTTTGTATTCCGAGCGGTGCGCGCTCAGATAATCTTCAAGTTGCTTGTCGGTAACTTTAATTGTGGTGTCCACAACCGAGAAATAAGGGACATACAGGTAACGCAGTGTTGCTTTGCTGTTTTGCGCCACATATTCTTTTTCAGCCAGTGCTTTCGGAATGTAAGTTGAAAGTCTGAGCATGTTTTCATATTTGGCACGTGTGCGCTCTTCACGAAGGCTTTTCTCAAAATTCTCCCAGGATTTTTGTTGTTCAACAGGAAGTGTTTTAAGATTTTTCAGATAGTTAACAACGGCGTTTTTATCAAATTTACCAGTGGTAGGATCAGAAAAAGCTTGTAGAATCGATGGGCTGATGTGGTTACCCTGAACCATTTCGACCAATTCCTGGTCGGTAACAGTGAGTCCAAGATCTTCAAATTCTTTTTTGTAGGCAATGTCGACTACAAACTGGTTCCAGGCCTGATCTCTCAGCGACGCCAGCTCATTTTCGTTCAGGCTGCGTCCTGACTGTGCTTCGTAATTCTGACGAAAGCCGTCCACGCGTGACTGGAAGTCTTTAATGTTGATTTCTTTGCCGGCGATTTCACCAACAGTCTGATCATTTCCCCCTCCAAGCATGGAATTTGGGCCCATTAAGTCGCCCCCCACCATAAAAAGAATTAAACTGATCGCGATAACCGTCACAGCGATCCCGGATTTTTCTCTGATTTTTGTAATTAAAGCCATTTTCTCGATTCAAATTAGTCCGCAAAATAAAATCTTTTCTTCGTGGAATGCAAGAGGTTATGCCGAATGCATGTGTTTCAAATTGAAAGCATACATAATTAGCATAAAAATACTGAAGAAGACCCCAGCCATGGATGTAATAACTCCTAACCAACCACCGATCAGAAACAGCGGCAAAAGAAAAGCAACGGCGATTCCGCCCATATATAAGAAGAAGCCCCTTTTATCCAGGTTCCACATTAAATAAGCCGCAAACAAGGACAGCGATTCAAAAATCAGCATAATGATCGCTCCCGTTTTAATGGACCCGGCAGTAGTTTGCTCGATCACCGCCTCGAACATTTTGTCCATGGTCTCCGTATCCGCAGTCGTTGCCTGATTTTCAAGGTTTTCACGCACGCCTTCAAATGTTTCACGTGTCTTGTCAGCCATGATTTCGGGGTTCCATAACCTTTCGGATTGTGTCCAGAGGCCGGACACGGAGCTCATAAAAGTCAGGATACATAATATGGTAAGAAATGTAGGACGGATTACTGGTTCACTCATTGGGTAGTAAATAATATCAGCAGGATTTTCTGATGATGCGTGTAAAATTTGTGGTTTTAGCTGAAAACACCAAAGCCATTTGAATATTCTTATAAGGGAACATACATTTGTCATTTTTAGTCCGAAAATAATTCAACAACCGAAAGACCAGCTTTTATGAGCCTACAAATTCTGACCGACCGTGTTAAAAATATCCTGGGAACCGACAGCGGCCTTAATGCAACCGTTAAGTTTAAAACCGAAGAAGGAAACGTATTTATAGACAGCAAATCAGTGCCTAACACGGTTTCCAATGATGACCTGGAAGCAGATTGCACATTTGAAGTTTCTACCAAGAATGCGCTCAAACTCATCGACGGCGACCTGAATGCCATGATGGCGTATATGACAGGCAAGCTTAAAATCGACGGTGATATGGGCGTAGCGATGCGCATCGCCGAAACTTTCGGGGGACGTTAGTAGTCTTCCGCAGCCAATTCCTTTTCATTTTTGACGGTTAATATTTATTCAAAACCTAAATCATGACGTGTTATGGAACAGCAAAATGAGTCCGGGAAAAATGAGATCAGGCGCAGGGATTTCTTAAAAGCCGGCGCGCTGACCGCCGGGACTTTCATGATTGTTCCAAGGCATGTTTTAGGCAGAGGCTTTATCCCGCCCAGCGATAAGCTGAACATTGCGGCAGTGGGCTGCGGTGGAAAAGCGGATGTTAATATCAGGCTGGCTTATAATAATGGTGCGGAAAACATTGTCGCGTTATGCGACGTCGATGACCGTCAGTCGGAGAAATACCGCAAGCAATTTCCGAATGCACCTTATTATAAGGATTACCGGAAAATGTTTGAAAAGGAAGCCAAAAACATGGATGCCGTGATCGTTACCACGCCCGATCACATGCATTTCCCGATTGCGATGGCCGCAATGGAGCTTGGAAAACATGTGTATGTGGAAAAACCCCTGACCAAGGACATTTGGGAAGCGCGTAACCTCACCATTGCCGCAAAAAAATATAAAGTGGTAACCCAAATGGGCAACCAGGGAAGCAGCAGCGATGGGACCCGGCAAACAGAAGCATTGGTCCAGTCCGGCATTATCGGGGACGTGCATAAAATTGAAGTCTGGACAGACCGGCCCGTGTGGCCGCAAGGCGTGCAATCACCCAAAGATAAAGGAGAGTCACAACCCATTCCGCAAGGTGTGGACTGGGATCTGTGGCTGGGCACCGCTCCGAAACGCGATTACCACGAAGCCTATATGCCATTCAGATGGCGCGGTTACTGGGATTTTGGCACGGGCGCATTGGGCGACATGGGCTGCCATTTCATCGACGTGCCGTTCCGGGCATTGAAACTGGGCTACCCCACATCGGTGGAATGCAGCGTAGGATCCGTGTATGCCGACTTTTTTAAGCAGGCATTTTTCGATGACGTAGCCCCGCCATCGGCTTCCATCCACATGAAATTTGCTTCCAAAACGCCGGGTAAGGACATTAATTTCTCCTGGTACGACGGCGGAATGCGCCCGCAGCTGCCCGAAGGCTGTGACTACAAAACCGTTTTCGGAAGTGTTGACGGCGGCATGCTCTTCACCGGCACCAAGGGAATCCTGAGCGCCGAAATGTTCGGTAACAATCCACGCTTATGGCCTGAAAAGAAATTTGAAACAGTAAGACCGAACATTAAACCCCGTGCATTAGTCCCGGGCGGATCGGAAGGGCATCAGCAGCAATTTGTACAAGCTTGCAAAAAGGGCCACGGCACATACACCAGTTCCGCATTCGAGGAATCCGGACCATTAACCGAAATCGTCTTAATGGGAAACCTGGCCGTACGTTCCTACCTCCACCGCGAACCCAAAGCAGACGGAAAAGGCGGCTTCAACTTTCCCGGAAGGCAGAAGCTCATTTGGGACGGTGCTAATATGAAGATAACGAATTTTGATGTGGCTAACCGCTTTGTGAAGAGGGAGTATCGGACTGGGTGGTAGCACTTCGGCGTTGGGGATTCACTTCGGCCGCCTGGTGGTCCTCCACTTCGGCTCCGCTCAGTGTGACAGGCAATAAGTCTGTCACACTGGGCGGGGGCCCACTGGGGGTCCCCCACCCCCCACACGCTTCAACTCCAACTCCCGTAAATACATCTGAATCGTATTTTCCAATCCCAAATACAATGCATCCGAAATCAAAGCGTGCCCTATGGAAACTTCATCCATCCAGGGAATGCTTTGTTTCAAAAAGTGAAGGTTATCAAGGCTAAGGTCATGTCCAGCATTCAATCCTAATCCAACCTCCCGCGCTTTTTCAGCAGCCAAAACGAATGTCAACACCGCTTTTTGGCGGTTTTCGAAATATTGTGCGGCATAGGGCTCTGTGTAAAGCTCCACACGGTCGGCGCCGCAGATTTTTGCGCCTTCGACCATTCTTTCGTCCGGATCTACAAAAACCGAAACACGGATTCCAGCGGATTTGAATGTCTGGATCAGATCAGTCAGCTCGCTTCTGTTGGTGACCGTATCCCAGCCTGCATTGGAAGTGATGGCATGCAATGCATCCGGCACCAATGTTACCTGGTCTGGTTTGTTCGCCAGTACCAGCTCCACGAATTTTTTTTCAGAAGGATTTCCCTCGATGTTGAATTCCGTAGTCACAACCTCCTTCAGGTCATAAACATCCTGGTAACGGATATGACGTTCGTCGGGGCGGGGATGGACCGTAATGCCTTGTGCCCCAAACCGCTCACAATCCAGCGCCACTTTAAGCACATTGGGATTATCGCCCCCGCGTGAATTGCGCAGGGTTGCTATCTTGTTGATGTTAACGCTTAGACGTGTCATAGGCAATGAGTGAATGAGTGAATGAGTGAATGAGCGGGCGCCGTTGCGCTGAATGACTGAATGATTGAATGTGTGTGAATGATTGAATGAGTGGTTACGTGGAATAGGACAATTTATAAGGTTTCCTTTAACTTTGCAGCCCCATTGGCCGATTTTAATTCAACCTTTGATATTCAAATTTAAAAATACATTCAGTCATTCAGCGCAACGGCGCCCGCTCATTCACTCATTCAAAATTAGAAATCATTCAGTCATTCACTCATTCACTCATTCAAAATTATAATACCATGTCACTAAAAACCCAAGTTGAATCAGGCATTAAGGATGCCATGCGGGCGAAAGATCAGGATACATTGCGGGCTTTGCGCGCGATTAAGTCACTTATTCTTCTGGAAGAAACAAAAGGCGGCGCTACGGGTGAACTCACTGCTGATGACGAACTTAAACTGCTCACCAAGGCAGCAAAACAACGTCGCGAATCGGCCGATATTTACAAAACCCAAAACCGTCCTGACCTTCTGGAAAAGGAGGAAGCGGAGCTCGCGATTATCGAGCAATTCCTTCCGAAACAGCTTACAGAAGATGAGGTTAAGGCCAAATTGCAGGACATTATCGCCCGGGTAGGAGCGTCGTCACCTGCGGATATGGGTAAAGTGATGGGCGTGGCAACCAAAGAATTGGCTGGGCAGGCAGACGGACGTGTGGTTTCTACTTTGGTAAAGAGCTTGTTAGCATGAAATTATTGGATGTTCTCATCCTCCTTCCCCTCCTTTGGGGGGCATTGCATGGTTATCGCAAAGGACTTTTAATAGAAATTATCGGCATTGCCGGACTTGTGATAGCCATGGTATTGGGTTTCAAATTTTTAGGGCTGGGAATGGAAATTCTCACACCTTATTTCAGTGATAGTGTGGCCAAGAAAATCCTTCCTTATGTTGGGTTTTCGGCCATTTTCTTTCCTACTATTTTTCTTTTAAACCAATTTGGCTATTCTATCCGCAGATCGCTCCGCTTTTCCATGCTGGGGACATTTGATAGCCTCGCGGGCGGCATGGTGGGCGTGCTGACCTGGGTTTTCGGGATCAGCGTTTTCTTTTGGCTTGTTAATGCGATTGGTGTAAAAATCCCTGCGCATAGGACGGACGACACTTATCTTTATCCAATTGTGGTGCCCGTTGCGCCAAACCTCATTACAAAAGCACTCACCTGGATGCCGTCTGGCACCGAGCTGATTAAAGAATGGAAGCGGGAATATCTGGATGATGAAAAAGAGGAAGTTTCGCAGGAGGATCTGTGATTTGTACAAAAATCACCATGATTTGAACTTTCAAAATTCAGCAAAGGTTACGTTCCCTGATTGAGTTTCAGTAACTTTGCGAACCAAATCGTCCGGATGCTTCACGCACCGGGCTAATAGAAAGAAAATAATGATTGAAATTAATAAGCGGCAGGATATCCGGAAAATGGACGTTGAACAGCTTAAAAGCTGGCTGGCCACGCATGGAGAGAAGGGTTTTCGTGCCAAACAGGTTTTTGAATGGATCTGGAAAAAATCGGCACATTCATTTGATGAAATGACCAATCTGTCGCTCGCAACACGCCAGTTGCTCAACGAGCACTTCCTGATCCACTCACTCGACATCGCCAAGCAGCAGCAAAGCAATGACGGGACTATAAAATCTGCATTCAAACTGTTCGACGGCAACCTGGTTGAAGGCGTTCTGATTCCCGCCGCCGACCGCATGACCGCTTGCGTAAGCAGCCAGGTGGGTTGTTCATTAACCTGCAAGTTCTGCGCAACAGGTTATATGGACCGCAAACGCAACCTGGAAGCAGGAGAAATTTACGATCAGGTTGTAGCGATCGCAAGACAGGCGGAAGGAAGTTTCAAGGCACCATTGACCAACATCGTATACATGGGCATGGGCGAACCCTTGCTTAATTATGCCAATGTGCTGGAATCTATCGCACACATTACTTCTCCCGAAGGCCTCAATATGTCGCCCCGGCGCATTACGGTTTCCACAGCTGGCATAGCCAAGATGATCAAAAAGCTTGGGGATGATGAGGTTAAGTTCAGACTTGCATTATCATTGCATGCTGCCAATGACGAGAAGAGAAATCAGATCATGCCTATCAATGAGTCCAATTCACTGGATAACCTGGCGGAGGCACTGAACTACTTTTATAAGAAAACAGGTAACCGCATTACATTCGAATACATTGTTTTTAACAACTTCAATGACACTTTGCAGGACGCGAAGGAATTGTGGGAGTTTACAAAACGTGTTCCGGCGCGGGTGAACATTATAGAGTACAATCCGATTGCTGAGGCCGATTTTAAGAACACCGAAGCAGACAGACTGGACAAATTTGCCGCATATCTCGAAGACAGGGGCGTTTCTGTGCATGTTCGCAGGAGTCGCGGAAAGGACATTGATGCAGCTTGCGGCCAGTTGGCCAATAAAGAAGCAGCATAATCTCCGATACTTATTCTGAAACCTGAATTAACAATTTGGTAATATTGCAACGGTAAGGAATAAGTAGTTTTGTCTCCTATTAAATAAACCTATATTCTTCTTTTATGTTTGGTCTTGAAACCGACATTTTTATCCTCCTCGCTCTCAGTATTTTAGCGGCTTGTGCATTCGAGTTTGTAAATGGTTTCCACGATACAGCCAACGCAGTTGCGACAGTTATTTATACCAATT
This sequence comes from Dyadobacter sp. CY327, assembly GCF_021390415.1. Lineage (NCBI taxonomy): Bacteria > Pseudomonadati > Bacteroidota > Cytophagia > Cytophagales > Spirosomataceae > Dyadobacter > Dyadobacter sp. CY327. The sequence continues at coordinate 1,140,613 of NZ_JAJUXJ010000001.1, forward strand.
CATTAAAACCCAATGTGGCCGTGATCTGGTCAGGTTTTATGAATTTTTGCGGTGTGTTCCTGGGTGGGATTGCCGTTGCGATGGGGATTGTCAACCTGCTTCCCGTTGAATTATTGATTGATCAGAATGTCTACCATAGCGCCGCTATGGTTTTTTCATTGCTGATCAGCGCCATTATCTGGAACCTTGGAACCTGGTATTTCGGTCTTCCGAGTTCAAGCTCACATACATTGATCGGCTCCATTCTGGGTGTTGGTCTGGCATTTACATTCATGCCTGAAAATTCAGAAGGCGCGGGTGTGAACTGGACCAAAGCACAGGAGCTTTTCACTTCATTGCTTACATCGCCGATCTTCGGTTTTGCCCTGGCGATCATCATTATGTTCATTCTGCGCAGAATGCTTTCCAAGCCGCTTCGCGAAATTGTTTTTAGTGAACCAAAGAAAAATCAGCCGCCTCCGCTCTGGATACGCGCTATTTTGATCACAACCTGCACATTGGTAAGCTTTTTTCACGGATCGAATGACGGACAAAAAGGTGTGGGCCTTGTTATGCTGATCCTGATCGGCATTGTTCCTGCACATTTTGCACTTGACAACAGTATTGACCCTGCCGGAATGAAGGCGGACCTGGCCGGCATTGAACGTGCGGTTAGCACTATTGATTCATCCAGACTGTCTGTTTCTGATCGTCACCATCTTTTTACCATCCAGTCGGAAATTGATACACTCAATGCGCAGATTCAGAAGCCGCTGGTAGATCACAAGCTGCCTTTGGAAGACCGGATGAACGCCCGTCGCTCATTGCTGCTGATCAGCCGTAACCTGAAAACGATTCTGGATAACGGCCATGCTAACCTGAATACGGACGATAAGGCATTCCTCAAAATGCAGTCGGGAAGCGAAGGCGGGATCAGAAGATATACAGATTATGCGCCGGATTGGGTGATTTTGATGATTTCACTTTCTCTGGGACTCGGCACAATGGTAGGATGGAAACGGATTGTGGTTACCATTGGTGAAAAAATCGGTAAGCAACATTTAACCTACGCGCAAGGGGCTTCTGCCGAACTTGTGGCAGCCAGCACTATCGGCGTTTCTTCATACTTAGGACTTCCTGTAAGCACCACTCACGTGCTTTCTTCCGGGATTGCAGGTTCCATGGTCGCGAGTAAGGGCGTTAAGAACTTGCAGGGCGGCACAATACGGAATATCGTGATCGCATGGGTGCTGACATTGCCTGTTACCATGCTGTTATCTGGAACACTTTACGTTTTCTTCCGCTGGATATTATAATAGCAGACATCAAACAAACCTATAAAAAGGCCGCTGGAAACATTTCCGGCGGCCTTTCATTTTTATACCGATGCACTTTCTTTGCTTTTCATTGGTTTATTAGTGTAAATTCGGGTTGGATTTTTATGATCAACTAAAAGCCAATTATTCACCATAATGACAACTATTGAAGAGCAGGTCAACCGTTACGGTTATGTTACCGAGGCTGTTGCTGATGATATTGATTTAATTGCTGAAATCAATCGATTGAAAAAAGAAAAGAATGCCGTAATCCTGGCGCACTATTATGTAGACGCTGAAATCCAGGATCTTGCAGACTATATCGGTGATAGTCTGGGCCTTTCGCAGCAAGCCGCGGCCACAGAAGCTGATATGATCGTATTCTGCGGTGTGCATTTCATGGGTGAAACGGCAAAGGTTTTAAGCCCGAGTAAAAAGGTTGTAATTCCCGATTTGAATGCAGGCTGCTCACTGGCGGATTCTGCTCCGGCTGACAAATTCGCTGCATTCAAGGCTCAATATCCTGATCATATTGTGATCAGTTACATCAACTGTTCGGCTGAAATTAAAGCCTTGACGGACATTGTCTGCACCTCTTCAAACGCATTGCAGATTGTTAACAGTTTGCCGCCTGAGCAGAAAATTATTTTTGCTCCCGACGCTAATCTGGGAAGATACGTGGCGCAAAAAACGGGGCGTGAAATGGTTCTTTGGGATGGCGCCTGCATCGTTCACATTGATATTTCAAGAGAAAAATTAAAACAACTCCGGGAGGAACATCCGGATGCATTGCTTATTGCGCATCCCGAATGCAAGGAAGACATATTAATGCAAGCCGATTTTGTGAGCTCAACTACCGGCTTGCTGACATTTGTAAAGGCATCACCGCATCAGAAATTCATCGTTGCGACAGAAGCGGGAATTTTGCATAAAATGAAACAATCGGTTCCGGACAAGAAATTGATCCCGGCTCCCGGCTCAGACAATAACACCTGCGCCTGCTCCGAATGTCCTTATATGAAAATGAATACATTAGAGAAAGTGTACAATGCCCTTTTGTATGAACAACCGGAGATTCTTGTTCCGGAAGATATCCGGCTGAAAGCATACAAATCCGTTGCCCGGATGCTGGAATTAAGCAGAGGAATTTAGAACAGCTTCCGGCAGTCAGCGCTTAACCGACTGCCGAAAGCCGGACACATTGCCCAAACATTAACCTGAAACAAATGCCCCAATTCGATTTCCTGATTATCGGTTCCGGGATTGCCGGATTAAGTTATGCAGCCAAACTGGCGAGACATTTTGACGAATTACAACAGGAAATTTCCATTGCGGTCATTACCAAAGTCCAGGCAGATGAAACCAACACCAAATACGCGCAAGGTGGAATTGCGGTGGTTTGGGCCGAATCGGATTCGTTCGAAAAGCACATTCAGGACACCATGGATGCGGGCGATGAGGTTAACAAGCGTAACATTGTCGAAATTGTAGTTCGGGAAGCGCCCCAGCGCATACAGGAACTGATCGATTACGGAACACGATTTGACAGAGAAAAGGGCGGGGAATACGATTTAGCCAAAGAAGGGGGACATTCGGACCACCGGATCCTGCATTTCAAAGACATTACCGGCGCGGAGATCGAGCGCGCGTTACTGGAAGAGGTAAACAGGCACAAGAGCATTCAGGTTTTTACGCACTATTATGCCGTAGAGCTCATTACGCAGCATCATTTGGGTGAAACCGTTTATCGTTACCGGGAAGATATCCAGTGTTACGGCGCATACGTGCTGAACCGCCAGACCGGCGAAGTGGAGAAATTTGTGTCTAAAACAACCATGTTAGCCACGGGAGGGATCGGCAACATTTATCAAAGCACAACCAATCCTACCATTGCAACCGGCGACGGCATTGCCATGGCTTATCGCGCCAAAGGCCTATGCGACAATATGGAGTTTATCCAGTTTCATCCCACCAGTTTTTATCAGCCAGGGCAAAAACCCTCTTTTCTGATATCGGAAGCGGTGAGAGGATTTGGAGGGATTTTAAAACGGGCGGATGGCAGCACTTTCATGGAGCTTTACGACGACCGGCTTTCGCTCGCCCCGCGCGACATTGTAGCCAGGGCCATCGACTCCGAAATGAAAAAGAATGGTGTCGATCATGTGTATCTGGATGTGCGCCACCTGGATTATGAGAAATTTTTAGAGCATTTCCCCAACATTACCGAATACTGCCTTAACTCCGGCATTGACGTCAGAAAAGACATGATTCCGGTTGTTCCTGCGCAGCATTATATGTGCGGAGGGATTAAGGTTAATGAATGGGGCAAAACCAACATCAACTTCCTTTACGCAGTGGGAGAATGTTCCTGCACAGGTCTGCACGGTTCCAATCGCCTGGCTTCCAATTCATTGCTTGAAGCTGTTGTGTTCGGGCACAGGGCCTATGAAAGTACGGTTGACAGTTTTAATGATGCAGTCACGCCCGACAACATTCCGGAATGGGACGATACGGGCACCACGCATCCCGAAGAACAGGTTTTGGTGACTGAAATGACGCGGGAATTGAATAGCATTATGTCCAATTATGTTGGCATTGTGCGCACAAACCGTCGTATGAAACGGGCCTATGACCGCCTGGAATTGCTTCACGAAGAGCACGAACAGCTTTACAGGGAATCCAAAGTTTCGGTAGCCATTTGCGAGCTCCGGAACATGATTTCGGTTTCCTATCTGATCATTAAAATGGCAATGGCCCGACGCGAGAACATCGGGCTGCATTACAATTCAGATCATGTGAAATAAGATTAGCTTTCGGCTGATCCGGAAAATCGTTTTTTTTTAACTGGATCAGCTTGTACTATTTCGCAGCGATTTCGTGCCGGCCTTTTTTGGTAACGGCACGTTTCCAGACATTTTCACCTACCTTCTGACCCAGATAAGTTCCTTGCTCGACACCGTCGCGGTAATGTATCCCGCCGTAGACCCGGCTTATGGAGGCATCCCAATACGCCTCTTCAAAGGATTTAAATGATTTGATACCATGGCCGTATTTCTTTTCGGTCGTATCGGTGAAGGCAACATTGTCACCAATCAGATGCGTGAGTACAGTTCCGCAGGCGGCTGAAATAGCGCTGTGGCCGCTCACATATTCCGGGAATGCAGGGGTTTCCAAAAATGGCCGCCAGTTAGGGTCCCAGTTGTTGTTGATCACAGTTTCCGGGCGGATCCGAACTGTCCGGTATTTCTCATCCCAGCAAGCCGAAAATGCATCGAAAAGGGATAATGCTCCTAATGTATAAGCTTCGGTCGAACGCATCAGATCGAGTTTCTTGTCTGTGGCTACGGTCCTGATAATTGCCAGCCAATGTCCGGCCGGAGTCATTTTTTTGTTTGCAAACATGGCATGGCCTACCACATTGGTTACAAATGCATTATCATCCCAAAAGTAAGCCGTTGCCTTCTGTTCCTCGGTAATTGTTTTGCCTATATTGTAAACTTCCATCGCCAGTTCCATGAACTTGCTTTTCTTGTCAAGATCATATTTGGCTGGCGGCGGACAGCGGAACTGCGTCACGGAATCCAATGCAAAAGTCCTAACGGTGTTCCACATAGGCTCGCAGGCATCCGCATATGCAGGCGGCGTAGGCACCCAGGTTCCGGGCGCATTTGTCACCGTATAGCGATAACCGCGAATCTCTTTGTAATGATCTTTTGCAGAATAGGCGAGCACATGCTTGGCCACAGAGTCACCGTATGCAGTGGAGCGTTCAAAAACATCGTCCGGAATGCCCATATCGCGATATTTTTGAAAAAGATCCTTCTCATAATCGTCCCACATATTCCCGGAAAACGTAAGCGTGCGGCCCACCGTTGCAAATGCCTTTATACTGGCAAGCGGATAGCAGTACGCAAGGGAGGAATCTGGTTTTTGCGGTGATGTAAATTTGACGAGTTGTCCGCCAAGTGACTGGTATTCAGGATATCCTGGAACGAGCGCCTCGTAGGCAGCAAGGAAAGAATAACTGTAAATACGGCTGGCAACCGGCGGTTTGAAAATGTCATGAATGATCACATCCGTCAGGTGCGTCGCTGTTTCATGGAATATTTTCGGGTCAGCTGCTTTGAGATTGTATTCGTCCGGTGACACATTTTTGGTGCAGCCGAATGCAAACGACATACATATCAGGGAGAGTAAACGGAATTTCATTATGTAAACAATGGTAACAAATACAAGATTACTATAAGGCGAAGTTAGTAAACATCCGTCACATTTCAGACGCAAAATATGTAACTTTTGGTATACAATTCTATAATTATTCGAATTTGAAGTAGATAAAATTGTTATTTTCATAGAATGCATATGTTAAAAGACAGAATGTTTTCTTTTGTAAAATATTTAATATCTTTTTGTACAAACGAACGAGCAAAACAAAAATCCAGCGGCTTATCCAATGCGCTTTCCCAGGATCACGCGTCGAATTGTGTACAAAATACACGCTGGATAAAACTGACTGATAACTTCTCTAACTCACCCAAACAATCATCGCTAACCTATGTAAATACTTTCCGATCTGAATCTTATTACTTCTAATGTCCGGTTTCTTCATGTAAGCCGGTGGCTGTCTCTACGTTCCGTGCTTATACGGTTAAGCAACTTTTTTTAATTCTATTATATAATCAAAATTTCAATCTATGAGAATTTCTACTGGATGGACATCTCGTGCTGCATCGCGATGTGTTTTTTCTCTTTTACTGGCTCTGATCGCAGTAGTAGGGGCTTACGCCCAGAATGTGGTGAAGGGAACAGTCAAAGATGATCAAGGAGTGGCCTTGCCGGGCGTGAGCGTGGTGGTGAAAGGGACCACAGCCGGAACGGTCACTGACAATGAGGGCGTTTACTCGGTGGCAGCCGACAAGCAAGGCACATTGGTCTTCTCTTTCATCGGCTATCTGACACAGGAATTACCGGTCGGCAGCAAATCAAATATCGATGTCAAACTTGTTTCTGACACCAAAGCATTAACCGAGGTTGTGGTTGTAGGTTATGGTACTGCCAAAAAAGCAACCCTAACCGGTTCTGTAACAGCAGTAAAGGGAGCAGAGCTTGAAAAAGCGCCTGCCGCAAACTTATCCAACACACTGGGCGGTCGTCTGCCTGGTATTTCGGCTGTACAAGCAAGCGGTGAGCCTGGAAACGATGGTTCTGCCATCCGTATCCGCGGTACGAACTCGCTGGGTAACAGCAATGCACTGATCGTTGTGGACGGCGTTCCTAACCGGAGTGGTGGTTTGGACCGTATTAACCCTGCGGACATTGAAAGCATTTCGGTTCTGAAAGATGCTGCGGCTGCGATTTACGGTTCACGTGCGGGTAACGGGGTAATCCTGATTACCACCAAACGTGGAAAAACAGGCAAGCCACAGTTATCCTATGACATGAACTTCGGTGCTTCACAGCCAACAAGAACACCTGAAATGGCTAACGCTTCTGAATACGCTACGATCCGTAACGAATTGCAGATCTATGATAACCTCCAGGTAGGAGAGTGGGGAAACGCTTTGACAGGCTTTAACACGACGGGTTCTTATAAAAGACAAGACAACGGAAACGTCATCAATGCGGTTTTTAACCCGGATGACATGAAGAAGTTTAATGACGGAAGCGATCCTTTGCTTCATCCCAACACAGACTGGTACGGCTCGGTAATCCGCAAATGGGCACCGCAGCAGCGTCACAATCTGCAATTGACAGGTGGTAGCGAGAACATTAAATATCTGGCTTCTTTGGGTTATATCAACCAGGAAGGTTACTACAAAAACACGGCGACCGCTTACAAGCAGTATGATATGCGTATCAATTTGGATACAAAAATCAACAAATACATTTCTGCAAACGTGGGCCTTACATTGCGTGAAGAAGATCGTAACTATCCAAGCGGTGGTAACGATGCAGGTCCGATCTTCCGGATGCTGATGCGTGGTAAGCCAACTGAAATAGCGATCTGGCCTAATGGAAAAGCAGGTCCTGACATTGAAAATGGTCAAAACCCAGCGGTTATCACAACCAACACAACTGGTTACGAGCGCGACAGAAGAGATTATATCCAAACAAACGGAGGTCTTGAAATTCTGATTCCAGGTGTACCAGGGTTGAAAATCAACACCATGGCAGCATTGGATAAGCAAATCCGCCGTCAGAAAAACTTCGAAACGCCCTGGACATTGTATTTCTGGGATAAGAAAACCTATGAAGCGGATGGCACTTCACCATTGCTTACAGGAACAGTTCGTTCTACTTTCAAAGATCCGCGTTTGACAGAAGGCTCCTACCAAGAATTGTCTATCCAGCTGACAGGCCAGATGTCTTACGAGAAATCAATCGGCTCGCATAACTTCAATGTTATGGCGGGTGTGCAGCGTGAAAAAGTGGATGCTGATGGTTTCTTCGCATTCCGTCGCTACTACATTTCACCGGTTGTGGATCAGCTGTTTGCTGGTGGAACGCCTGAGCAGAACATTGGAAACTCAGGGACAAACAATGGTGACTTGTTCTCACGTGCCCGTTTGAGCTATTTTGGTCGTGCAGGTTACAACTTCAAAGAAAAGTATCTTGCTGAATTCCTTTGGCGCGTAGATGGATCTTATGTATTTCCAAAAGAAGGCCGTTTCGGTTTCTTCCCGGGGGTTTCTGCGGGTTGGAGAGTTTCGGAAGAAAGTTTCTGGAAAAACAGCATTTCGCAAGTTGTTGATAACGTAAAACTGCGTGCATCGTGGGGACAAATGGGTGCTGAGCCTTATTTCCTTGGAACAGAAACGCTTGCTGAATATCAGTATCTGTCCACAATGGGCTTTGGTAGCTACATTATCAACGATCAGGTGGCTAAATCTCTGCTGGAAGCACGTGTTGCCAACAGGAACTTCACCTGGGAAGTTGCCAACAACTCCAACTTCGGGATTGAAGGAACATTGCTGAACGACAAGCTTGCATTTGAATTTGATTATTTCGTAAACAACCGTTCTAACATTCTGATCCCGAAAGCGGGTTCAACGCCTTCTTCTGCGGGTATCGATGGAAAGCTTCCTCCTCAAAACCTTGGAAAACTGCAAAATAAAGGATGGGAGTTCAAGTTGAGCTACGACGGCAATTCGGGTGACGATTTCAGATATTCTGTAAGTGTGAATGGTGGTTATGCCAAAAACAGGATCAAATACTGGGATGAAACACCGGGCGCACCTTCTTATCAGCGTTCGACCGGAATGCCTTATAACTCATTCCTTGTGTATCAGTTCGACGGAGTATTTAAAGATCAGGGTGAGATCGATGGAAACAAGCTGGACTACACGCCGATCACGGGCAACCTGAGACCTGGTGACATGAAGTTCAAAGACGTGAATGGAGATGGAAAAATCAGTGCTGACGACCGTTTGAGAACTGAGAAAGTACAGCGTCCATATTTCACAGGTGGTGCGTCAATCAACCTTGGTTACAAAGCATTCGATCTTTCTGTATTGATGCAGGGAACATTGGGAGGTTTGCAGATCGTAGGTCTTACGGAATCAGGAGACATTGGTAACTATCTGAAATACGATTACGATCACCGCTGGACAATTGACAACCCAACAAGTGAATATCCACGTTTGACGAACCGTAACAACCGGTATTATACCAACACAGGACAAGCTGGTATCAACAACTACTTCCTGAAAAGTAATAATTACCTGCGTGTGAAGAACGTTGAGATCGGATACAACCTGCCTTCAGAATTGGGAAGCAAAATCGGCCTGAGCAAATTCCGCATCTACGTAAACGGATTGAACTTGTTCACTTTTGACAAGATCAAGGTTTGGGATCCTGAATCCACTACCAACAGCGGCCAGTACTATCCACAGGCAAGAATTATCAATGCCGGTCTACGTGTAGCATTTTAAAGACAACGAATATGAAATTGAAATATAAAAGTATAATCTTAATTGCGTTGCTTACGGCGACTGGATTATCGTCTTGCGACACTGAGTTTCTGGATGTAACGCCTCCTACTGAAATCCAGGCCGACGAAGTCTGGAAGGATGGTGCGCTTGCGGAAGGTTTTGTAACGGGTATTTACGCGGGACTTCAACAAGGCGGATTTAGCGAGCAAATGCTTGCTTCGCTGACAGATGAAGCCGTGTTCACCCACACAGGCCGGAACATTAACACCGTGAACGAAGGCAGTTTGAGCCCGTCCAACCTAGGCTGGGTGGACGACACTTATGGCTGGGGGCCCATGTATACACGTATCCGGGCTGCTAACCTTGCAATTGCCAACCTGCAAACTTCAACATTTACGGATGAGACGCTGAAGGCGCGCTTAAAAGGAGAGGCTTATTTTCTGAGAGCATATTACTATCAGCAATTGGCGCGCTACTATGGTGCTGTGCCGTTGATCAAGAAAGTATATGCGCTGAACGAAGATTACAGCGTTCCCCGCAACACCTGGGACGAATGCATCCAGGCTATTGTAAGTGACTGTGACAGTGCAGCATTGCTTTTGGATGGCAAAACACTTGTAAAAGGCCGCGCTTCTAAAATTGCTGCTCAGGCCTTGAAATCCCGCGTGTTGTTGTACGCTGCAAGTGATCTGCACGACATTCCTACTGCAAAGGCAAAGTCAGCTGTGATTGCTGCTTATCCGAATCCTGAATTTTTGGGATATATTTCCGGCGACCGTAAGGCGCGCTGGACGGCTGCACAAGCTGCTGCAAAAGCGGTTGTTGATGCAGGTGCAGGCAATGCTTACAAGCTGAACCTGACTGCTCCCGTTTCGGCTGCGGCAGGAAAGCTGAACTACATTTCTATCGCAATGGCGGGTGCAAGTGCGGATAAAACGCTCGATCCTTCTGCTGCGAGTGAAATCCTTTTCGGCCGTTATTTCACACCAAGTTTGGGTGAAGGCGCGCGTCAGACAGGCTTGAACAACGGACCGAACGGTTACCACAACTGGGCTGGAAACACGCCGATCGGAACATTGGTGGATGATTACGAACTGATGGACGGAACGGCATTCAAATGGACCAATCCAGCGCATGCTGCGGCTCCTTACAACAACCGTGACCCCCGTTTCTACGCTACTGTCATGTATGATGGCGCAGGCTGGAAACCACGCCCTTCCGATGCAAAGGATCCTGCAAACCAGATCCAGACCGGTGCTTATGACCTTCTGGACGACAAAGGAGCATTGATCAACCGCAAAGGGTTGGATACCCGCAGCAGCTCTATCGAAGACTGGAACGGAAGCCGCACAGGTTACTACATGCGCAAGTTTATAGATCCAAACCCTGCATTGTACGACAACACCGATCGTCAGAACATTCCTTGGCCATTCATCCGTATTACGGAGTCCGTTTTCAACTACATTGAGGCGAGCATTGAATTGGGTCAGGATGCAGAAGCACTGGCTTGGTTGAACAAGATCCGTTTCCGTGCCGGTATGCCTGCACTGAAAGTATCAGGTGCTGCGCTGAAAGATGCTTACCGTCACGAAAGAAGAATTGAAATGGCTTATGAGGAGCAACGTTACCATGATGCACGCCGCTGGATGATCGCCAAAGAAACATTGGGCCGTCCATTGGAATACATCAACGTGCTCGGCAAATTCAAACCAGGCAAATCGATGAAGGAGCCTTATCATTACGATACAGATGTATATACTTACACTTATACGCCGATTGTCGAGAAATCGCATGAAAACCGTACATGGGCTGATAAAATGTACTTCCGTCCGTTCAGTCGTGATGAGATCAACAGAAATGCAAAACTGGTGCAGAATCCGGGTTATGATAAATAGTTAGTCCTCGCTTTATTAGTAAATTTGTGGAACTATGTCTTCGTTATGAAGGCATAGTTTTTTTTCTATACAGTTCAACCTTCGTGGTCCTATTATGAAGCGAATAAAATCCTGGACCCCAGGAATGATGTTGCTGGCAATGAGTCTTGGTTTTGTGGGATGTGATAAATCCGCAGATTCCGATAAGCCCAAAGATGGCACAAGCCAGAAACCTTTGTTTACCCTCTTACCTGCCGAAAAAACAAAAATCGATTTTGCCAATACATTAACAGAAGGACTGAATACCAATGTGTTGATGTACGAATATTTTTATAATGGTGGCGGAGTGGCAGCAGGCGACCTCAATGGTGACGGGCTTGACGACATTTACTTCACCGGCAACATGGTGCCCAATAAGCTTTATCTTAACAAAGGCCGGATGGTTTTTGAAGATATTACTGCACTCGCGGGCGTAGGAGGCAGGGAGCGTCCGTGGAAAACGGGCGTTACCATGGCGGATGTGAACGGTGATGGCAAGCTGGATATTTACATTTGTTATTCAGGGAACGTCTCGCCGGAAAGTCTTAAAGGACAGCTTTTTATAAATACAGGAAATGATGCAAACGGCATTCCGCAGTTTGAAGAATCGGCTGAAAAATATGGTTTGGGTGCGCCTAGTAACAGCACCCAAGCCGCCTTTTTCGATTTTGACAAAGATGGTGATATGGATCTGTTCTTATTGAATCACAATCCAAAATCACTACCGATCCTGGATGAAGCCAGCACAGCCGATTTGCTTAAAAAGGACGATCCGGTTACAGGTGTGCGGTTTTTCAGGAATGACCCCAAAGCAGACGGAAAACCTTACTTTACAGACATTACCAAGAAAACAGGCATTCAAAGTTCGCCCCTTACTTACGGCCTGGGCATTGGAGTAGCCGATGTAAATCAGGACGGATGGCAGGATATGTATATTTCGAACGACTATTCGGTTCCCGATTTTTTATATATCAACAACAAAAACGGCACATTTACCGACGTGCTGAATGCATCCATCGGCCACACGTCCCATTCCTCCATGGGCAATGACATTGCAGACTTCAATAATGATGGTTTGCCCGACATTTTCACGCTCGATATGTTGCCTGAGGACAACCGCAGACAGAAGTTACTAGCTGGCCTGGATAATTATGAGTTGTTTGATTTCAATGTCAAGATGGGTTTTAATCACCAGTATATGCGCAATATGCTGCAACTTAACCAGGGGCAGGGCGGAAAAAGCAAATTGCCTGTTTTCTCGGAAGTGGGGCAATTATCCGGGGTTTCCAACACCGACTGGAGCTGGGCATCGCTGTTTGCTGATTACGATAATGATGGCTGGAAAGACATTTTTATAACTAACGGTAACCTTCGTGATTTTACGAATATGGACTTTGTTAAGTTCATGGGCGATCATTTGAAGCGTATCGAAGGACAGGTGAAGCGCGAGGATGTGCTCAATATGGTGTATCAAATGCCGTCCTCCAACATGAAAAATTATCTTTTCCAAAACAAAAAGGACCTGACATTCAGCAATGTTGCCGACAACTGGGGATTAGGAGAGATTTCAAACAGCGGTGGCGCAGCTTATGCCGATCTTGACAATGATGGCGACCTGGATTTGATCGTCAATAACATTAACAAGCCCGCCTTCATCTATCAGAATGATGGTGATAAGCTTTTGAAAAACAACTATTTGAAGATTAAACTGGAAGGTGAGAAGGCCAATAAGCTGGGCATAGGAGCGAAGGTTACCATCTATAACAAAGGCCAAAAACAATATCTGGAACAAATGCCCACACGCGGTTACCAATCGAGCGTTTCGCCGGTTCTGCATTTTGGTTTGGGCAAAGAAAGCATTGATTCCCTGCAAATTGTATGGCTCAGCGGTAAGCGCGAAAGCGTGCTTAAACCTAAGGTGAATGCGCTTTTGACATTAAATGAAACAAATGCAAAATTGGCCAAACCCAATGCGGAATCTGCCAACCCGCTCTACAATGTTGTTCAGTCACCGATCGCATATAGTGGAAAGGCCAGTAATACGAATGATTTTAAACGACAGCCGTTGCTGATTAACCCGATTTCTTTTTCGGGCCCTTGCCTGGTCAAAGGCGATGTAAATGGTGACGGTTTGGAGGATATTTACGCAGGCGGAGGCTCAGGGGAAGCCGGAAAGCTCTATTTACAGCAAAAAGGCGGTTCTTTTACCAGCAAACCAGTGGCGGCTTTTGAATCAGACAAACAAAGTGACGACACGGATGCGGCGTTCTTCGACGCGAATGGCGATGGTTTTCAGGATTTGTTCGTTTGCAGTGGAGGTTATGCCGCCTTCATGCCCGAAGATCCGTTGCTGCAAAGCCGTTTATATTTAAATGATGGCAAAGGTAACTTTACCAAAAGCGCAGGCGCATTGCCCAAAATGATCACAAGCACAAGCTGTGTGCGCGTTGCAGACATTAATGGTGACGGTAAACCCGATCTTTTCGTGGGCGGTCGCGTGATCCCGGGCCGTTATCCCGAAACACCAAAAAGTTATGTGCTGATCAATGACGGCTCAGGCAAATTTTCCGACAAGACAGCCAGCGTGTCTGCCGAACTGGCAAACATTGGTTTGGTGACGGATGCGGTTTGGACAGATATGAATGCTGATAAAAAACCAGATCTGATCGTGGTAGGCGAATGGATGCCGGTCACGGTTTATATCAATGTCAATGGTAAACTGGAAAACAAAACGACCAGTTATTTTGATAAACAATACAGCGGCTGGTGGAACAAAATATTGCTCACCGACTTAAATGGCGATGGTAAGGAAGATCTGGTAATAGGAAATTTAGGTCTGAACAGCCAATGTAAAGCCAGTGACGAAGAACCCGTTGAAATGATTTACAAAGATTTTGACGACAACGGCTCCGTAGATCCGATCATGAGTTTTTACATTCAGGGCAAAAGCTATCCCTATGTAACGCGTGACGAAATGCTGGACCAAATGAGCATTATGCGAACGCGTTTTCAGGATTACAAAGGCTACGCTGATGCAACAACGAAAGAAATATTTACAGCGGACGAACTTGCGGGAGCAAAGGAATTGAAAGCCAATTACCTGAAAACCGCCTATTTCGAACAAGGCACGAATGGCAAGTTCACCGAAAAGCAGCTTCCCTTCCAATCCCAGATTTCTCCCGTGTACACCATTACGGCTGTTGATTTTGACAAAGACGGGAACAAGGATTTGCTCCTTTGCGGCAATGTGAGCAAGGCTAGGCTGCGGTTTGGTAAGTATGACGCGAATTTCGGTGTTTTGTTAAAAGGAAATGGTAAAGGCCAGTTTGCTTACATTAAACAAGATAAGTCCGGCTTCAATTTAAAAGGAGATGTAAGAAGCGTGCTGCCGATAGGTAACAAGCTGTTGTTTGGAATAAATCAACAAGAAATTAAAGCATATCAAATTGGCAAAGTTAATTAAGGGCTGGCTGATCATTGTCGGCATCTGTTTTTTTGCAAGCTGCAAGAAGGATGCGCCGGCCAACATCAGTCCGGATGAGATCGGGAATATGACCTTGCAAATGACGGACGTCATGATCCATGATGTGACCAATCCGCCACTTAGCGCCCGGTTCTTCGCATATGCGTGCCTGGCAGGATACGAAGTCGTTTCACAAAATGACACCGCTTACAAAAGCATGCATGGCGTTTTGAACGATTACCCGAAAATGGAAAAGCCTGCGGTAGCCGCGTTTTCTTACCAGCTCAGTGCCATGCTGGCGATGCTCGAAACAGCGAAGAAAATGCAGCCTTCCGGTTCGCTTTTGCAGACATATCAAGCCCGGCTGCTCGATTCGTGCAGGAATGAGGGGGTTAGTGAAGAAATGATCGCCGGCTCGCAGGAGTATGCAGTGGCTATCAGCAAGCAGATTTTGAAATATGCCAAAGCAGACAAGTACAATCTGATCAGCAATTTTCCCCGATACGAACCAAGCCAAACCCCGGGAGCCTGGTATCCGACGCCTCCGGGCTATTTTCCGCCCGTGGAGCCTTATTTTGAGACCGTAAGGCCATTTACGCTCGATTCTTCCGCACAGTTCCGTCCCCTGCCGCCCGTTGCTTTTTCGGAGGACAAGAATTCTGCTTTTTTCAAACTAATGAAGCTCAATTACGACGATAAAAAGGAGCCTGAGCACAGGGTTATGGCTGCGTTTTGGGATTGTAACCCATTTGCCTTGGAGAATAAGGGACATTTGCTGGTAGGGATGAAGAAAATTTCGCCCGGGGCGCACTGGATGGGGATTACCAACATTGCCTGCAAACAAGCAAAGGCCGATTTTTCCAAAACAATGCTGGTAAACACTTCCGTCGCCATTGCATTAATGGATGGCTTTATGACCTGCTGGGAAGAAAAATTCCGCAGCAACCGCATACGCCCCGAAACAGCCATCCGAAAATACATTGATCCAACCTGGACACCATTTTTACAAACACCTCCTTTCCCGGAATATCTCAGCGGCCATTCCGTCATCTCATCCGCCTCGGCCATTGTGTTAACCCATTATTTCGGCAACCAATTTGAATACACCGACACGGTCGAAGAACGTTTCGGCCTGAAAGCCCGCAAATTCCCATCATTCATAGCCGCCGCCGAAGAATCCGGCATGTCACGCTTCTACGGAGGAATCCACTTCATGGATGCCATAGAAAACGGACAAAAGCAAGGCGTTCAGGTGGGCGAATGGGTTGTTAGGAAGCTTGGAGATTAGATTTTTATTCAATTATAACCTCGGTTTCTTCTAATAGACGCTTCGTATAACCATAACCCACATCAAACAACTCCCCGGCTTTTCGGAAGTCGAAAATGCTGAACTTACTTAGTTCCGGGGGTTCGATGAGGAGGTTGCATTTTTTGAAGCGTTCCTTGGTCTTGCTGTGCATGGCCAGGATGAGGCTGCGGTAGACGAGCTCTGTGGTTTTTTTAAGCGGCTTGTCCAGCGTAAATGGGTTGCAGTGTATGCCGATGATGAAGTCGGCTTCTTCCATAATGGGCTCGACGGGCAGGTTGTTCAACACGCCACCGTCCACCAGTTCGCGGCCTTGAAAGCGGATAGGGCTGAACAGGCCCGGGATGCAGCATGAAGCTAGCACCGGAATGGCTAGTTCGCCGTTTCGGAACTGCAATTCTTCTCCGGAAACAATGTCGGTTGCTGTTACAACAAGCGGGGTTTTCAGGGATTCGAATGTGTTTTCGGGAATGTATTTGCGAAGTACGGCTTCCAGCTTGTTCATATGCAAAAGCCCGTTCGCGCCGAAGCCGAAGCGGATATAGGGGTAAAAACTGGTCTGGATGATCATTTCAATGATCTCGTCGGGCGTGTAACCGTGCGCCAGCATAGCACCAATAAATGCGCCGGAGCTTGTCCCGCTGATCACGTCGGGCTTAATTCCATGCTCCATTAATGCTTTTATTGCACCAATGTGTGCAATACCACGTGCCCCGCCACCGGACAAAACCAAACCGATTTTCATAACATTAGCTGATAAATGTGCTCAATGCACCGCGCTCACGAATCGCAATTCCTTTTTCTGTCTGCTCCACAACGGCTGCTTCAAAAACGGGATCATGCTCAAATAATATGATGTGCTTTTCTGCTGCGGCATTTTGCAGAACTTCCTGTTTCTCCTGCATCGTAACAAGTGGACGCATGTCATAACTCATGATCCAGGCAAGCGGAATGTGGTAAGAAGATGGCAACAGATCCGCAGCGTAAATGATCTTTTGGTCCTTATATTGAATCACTGGCAGCATCATTTGCTCGGTGTGACCATCCACGTGGATAAATGCAATGTTGGAAAAAGGAGATTGGTCTTTCTCAATGAACTTCAACTGACCGGATTCCTGCAAGGGAAAAATGTTCTCTTTTAAAAAAGAAGCTTTCTCGCGCGGATTAGGGTCGACAGCCCATTCCCAATGTGCTTCATTGGACCAGTAAACGGCATTCGGAAATGTCGGAAGCAATTGTGACCCGTCGGGGTTGTATCGCACGGCACCGCCTACATGATCGAAATGCAAATGCGTCAGGACAACATCTGTAATGTCAGTAACGTCATAGCCGCAGTTTTTGATGGAGCCAATAAGGCTGGCGTCTCCGTGCAGGTCGTAATGTCCGAAAAACTTTTGATCTTGTTTGTTCCCGAGTCCGGTATCGATCAAAATCAGTTTTCCGCCGTCTTCAATGAGCAGGCAGCGCATGGCCCAGGTGCAAAGATTTTTTTCATCAGCCGGATTATGCCTGTTCCAAAGCGATTTAGGGACCACGCCGAACATTGCGCCGCCGTCCAGTTTGAAGAAGCCAGTGTCTATAATGTGAATGTTCATATCGGAAAGTTACCTAAATCGAACGCACTTCAAAATTTTCAGCGCCTTAATCCGCGCTCGATATGGAAGGTTGCGTATGACAATGGTGCGTTATAATTGTATTAATCTGTAATAGCTGCAATAATGTTTGGGTTAAAGTAAATGGTTCAATAGAATATTTGTAAAAACTAATGTTCCTCGCTATTTTTCAAGTGTATCACCTTCTATTCCATCCTTAATGAACCGCAGAAACTTTTTCGAGAAAGCTATTCCCGCCAGTTTTGCATTAGGCACCATTTCCTCATCCTGTGCACCCAAAACCCAGCTATATTACCCGGACAAGCATTTCCACATTGGCCGCGGTTATCATCAGATTCCAAAATTACGGCTTTCAATGGATCGCATTGTGAAGGAAACGGTTGGTCTGCGGCCATTCAGGGCGTCGGGGCCGCGATTGGACGTGGAGCAATTGGGCAGTAAAACCATTGTCCATAACTACGGGCATGGCGGCAGCGGCTGGTCACTTTCGTGGGGAACAGGGAACATTGCGCGGAATAATGTGCTCGCAACCAACGAAAAGAAAGTGGCCGTAATAGGCTGCGGAACAGTGGGCATTGCAACGGCGCGTCTCTTGCAGGAAAGCGGTTGCGAAGTAACCATTTATACGAAGGACGTTCCCCCAAACATTACCAGTAACCTGGCAACCGGAACATGGTCGCCTGCTTCGCGGGTTTGCGATGTAAAGGTGGCTAAGCCCGAGTTCAAGGCGGTTTGGGAAGAGGCAACACGCTTTTCGTTCCGCCGGTTTCAGTTCTTTCTGGGATTGAATGACATTGCTTGCTGGGCAGAAGAATATGGGGTTTTTAAACAAATGCCCGTCTACACACCCGGCGCCGGCGGAGAGGATTTTGAAATACACGGTCTGATCCCTGAACGCGTAAAGCTCGAAGCAAAAGAACATCCGTTCAAAGCGGACCACGTTACCAGACGGACGAATTTAATGTTTAACATTCCGAGTTATCTACGGCATCAGCTGGAAGATTTTGTCATGTTCGGCGGCAAAGTCAAAATCCACGAGATCAAAAAACTGGAAGATATTGATGCATTACCCGAAAAAGTGGTGGTAAACTGCATGGGGCTCGGTGCAAAACCCGTATTCAATGATCAGGAATTGACGCCCGTTTCCGGCCAGCTTTCTTGCCTGATCCCGCAAAGTGACGTGAATTACAAGTTGTATACACAGGGTGCAAACTTCATTTCCCGGAAAGACGGCATTTACATTGGCAGCAATGGGATCGTCGGGAATTGGGATACGACGCCGAGTAAGGAACAAACCGAAAAAACAGTTGGGATACTAATGAAGCTGATGGAAGATATGAAAGGCTAAGTTATTGCGGCTTCGAAACGTCTTCTTTCAAATGATAGCGTCTCCGGATTTCGTTGACCAGGAATTTTTTTTGCGCGGTAAAACTTTCGGGATGCATGGTGACAAACAGCGCTTTCCATTCCGCATACCGGTCGGGGTCTACCGTGCTGAATGTTTGCGGATCAATTTTTTTTAACCTTAAATAAGCTTCAAATTCCATTATCCCGATTTTTTCGCAATATATGCGCATACTTTTGCATATTATTTAAAATCTGAGTCCGAATATGAAAATTGACCTGCGCAGCGATACAGTCACCAAGCCAACGAAGGAAATGCAGCAAGCCATGTGGGCGGCCGAAGTGGGTGACGATGTATTGGGCGATGATCCGATGGTGAATGCCTTGCAGGAAAAGGCAGCAAAGCTTTTTGGCATGGAAGAAGCACTTTTCTGTCCGTCCGGAACAATGACCAATCAGCTGGCGATCCGCGTGCATACACAACCGGGCAGCGATGTGATCTGTGACAAATATTCGCACATTTACTTATACGAAGGCGGTGGCATCATGCTTAATGCGCTGTCGTCCGTGAAACTGCTGGACGGCGATCGTGGCAGGCTCACAGCACAGCAAGTTGAAGGAGCGATAAGCCCCGAGCACGACATTCATTCAACGGTAACCCGCCTCGTTTCACTGGAAAATACGATGAACAAAGGCGGCGGCTGTTATTATGATTTAGTCGAAATTGAAGCCATTAAGAGGGTTTGTCAGGATAAACACATTCCCCTGCATCTCGACGGAGCACGGCTTTTCAATGCATTGGTTGAAACGGGTGAAAGCCCTTTGCAATATGGTCAGGCCTTTGACAGCATTAGTATTTGTCTTTCAAAAGGATTGGGCTGCCCGGTTGGATCGCTGCTTTTGGGGACACATGAAGTGATCAAAAAGGCAAGACGTTTCCGTAAAGTAATGGGCGGTGGCTGGCGTCAGGCAGGATTCCTGGCAGCGGCAGGCATGTATGCGCTCGATCATCATGTTGAAAGGCTCAAAGAAGATCACGCCCGGGCAAGGGCTATCGGTGAAATGTTCCGGCATTTGCCCGAAGTGGAAGAGATTTTTCCTGTTGACACCAACATTGTCATTATCCGGCTCGGCGAAGGCATTTCAGAGATTGACTATGTAAATAAAATGGCGCAGCAGGGAATCCTGGCTGTGACTTTTGGAAAAAACCTCGTCCGCTTTGTTACCCACCTGGATTTCACGGACGATCATTTACACGAAATGAACAAGCGTATCAGATCCGTTTAAACTTCCGGAATCGCTTCTTCATATTCATATTCCGAATTGGGTCCCTGATAGATAACCTTCATTCCCGCCAGGTCAGCCACATATGTGTGTATGCCCGCAGCGCCTATTTCGCGCAGGAATGTAGGATAGTCGGTAACCCCCTCCTGATTGCGTTTGATGGCTGTTTTCACAGCTTCCAGCTCGAATGTTTCTGCACATTCAAACTCCGGAATGTCACCTTCAATCACCAGCTTATCACCAATAACGGATGTATAAGTACGTCTGTGGTTTCCTACCTTAATTTCATAATTGTCAACACCGATGGCTTTCAGGTTTTTGACGAAATAAGGGTAAGCCTGCCCGGCAGATCGCTCCTCGGCAGATTTTATTAAGTCGTCGGTCAATTCTACCATATGCATAATAGTATGCGTTTAAATTTTTTTGTTAAACATGATTAAATACCCGTGCCAGCTCACAGGGCTGTTTTTACTAACTTAATCTGGATGTCTTAATGGCAAAAACCCATTCTTCTCTTTCACATACCGGACAAATGGCTTCCCCTATGGTCAATTTTTCAACATTTCCGCAAAACGCGCAGGCATGAAATCCATCTTTGAAGATCTTCTTGCTCTTCGCATTATAAAGGTCTGGCAGCAGCGGCAAGCCGTATTTGACTTCATTATCAGGATAAAAGAAGACGCTGACTTCTCCCGAGGGTTCGAGATAAGCGCTGCAAACCTGTCCTAAATGTGAGATACTTTTCACGCGCAATTCGGAGAAAAATTCATCTTGTGCCAATGTTTCTTTCTTAAATGCGCTGATGGAAAACCGGCCTTCGTTGATCAGGCAGACCGTTTTGCCTTCAATCAGTTTTTCAAACCAAACACTTTTCCCTGTAAGCCAGGTTACAAACCTGTAAAGCAGGATAATGGTCGTAAATACAACAAGGGCAGGAATTACACCCACATCTTCATAAAACATCGGGTCTCCGGCTGCGGAACCCAACGCAATGATAATGACGGTTTCAAAGACCGAAAGCTGTCTTACCCCCCGCTTTCCGGTCACGCGAAGCGCGGTCAGGAGAATTACGAACATGATCGTTGAACGCACAACCACTTCTGCCAGGAACTTGTAAGGCAGGTCGTTCATCAGAAACCTTTCCAACTCAAAAATCTCTTTCATGCAATGCTGGTCTACAAAAAAAGATGCTACCCGGCCATCTCTATGGCAAAGTAACATCTTAATCTGAACTAATGGTCTAAACGGCCGAAAATGGGCTTAATGCGCCATGTCATCTTCCTCCGGATGATGCACGATCAACGAGCTGCGCGTATCGAGTTTCTTGATCATCTCATTGGACATCGCATCTGCATAAACACCATAACTGCTTACCAATGTGCCTTTTAGCCCGTCTTTCGATTCGATCGCATAGAGGATCGACATATCGGATGGATTGGTCATTCCCTCAAAACGGTAAACCTTGATAATATCGAAGTCCTCCGGTGAAAGGGTCAGGCAAATGCCGTCCTCTTTATGCAATTCCAATGCGTGTGCGGTCATATTGAAATCGTAGGTATAACCCTCTGCCTGTAAGTCTTCGAGCGTTTCAATAAGCGTATCCGGTTCGTCCATGTTTTTATTGGACGGATGTCTTTTTTGTTCTTTATCTTGATCTGAGCCTTGCAAGTCCATAACAAAGTGGTTTAAGGTTAGTATTTCTTTCGAATGCCAACAATTGACATCGATAATTTTATTGTTGAAAGTCAAATATTACTACCGCAAGGCAGCTGCCTCAAAACGGCAGAAACGCATAGTGGTGCTTTTTGAATCAGACGCACGAAAAAAGTATGCCTTGCAGCGTCACTCCCGGTAAATTGCGCCTGCTTTAATTAATGCACAGATTTCCTGTTATTGTTGTAAAAAAGAGATGAACATTTTGAGGTGCTTTGACCACAATTTGCCAAAAATGTAGAATGCAGCGCGTTTCCCGGATCAGGGACGATAAGTAACCTGCCCGGAATTGTAGGCCGCAAAGCAACCAAGGCCGCCGCTGATATTGCTGTAAATCAAAGATGGCTCGATAAATGGATTATCCGAAGTGCCGCGCATTTCCAGCGACCGGTGATATTTGAAATAGTGGACGTCGGTGTTGTAAATTTCGAGCATTACCATCGCAATCTTCGCCTTGGGATACAACGTGAATTTATTGCCGTTTCCATAATCGTAAACGATCACATTCGGCAAGACAGTGCGGCCTAAGGGTGAAGTGAATTCAGCCCCATCCAGGTTCGCATCGCTTTGGTAATCATTACGGCCGATGGTTTCATCCCAATTAAAATTGAAACGGTTTTTCACCCGCCTTTCTTTAAATGTTTCCGCGCTTGTGCCTTCAACAACACTATATTCCAGATCAACGGAGCTTCTTACCCGATAATAATTGGTATCCCGGGGAGCGTCGGTCCAGCTCATTTGGACGGTCAACACGGTGTCCTGTTCAAAAATATTGCTCGAAAAGGAAGTGTCCAGCTTATAAGAAGTGGCCAGTACCTGGGCCGCAGGAACTGTACAGACGCCGGTAGCTACGCGGTTGCCGTCAGATACAAAAAGTGAATAAGTTTTCCCTGCTATAATGGGAAAAACTGATGTGTCAATGCTGTATAATGTGCTGGCGGAATCAAAAGGAATGGCCACTTCTTTGGTCCCGTCTGAAATTTTTACCAATGCATTTCTTACAACGCCTCCCTTATTCCCTGAATCCGTAAAGAGCGGAACAGATTCCGTAACCACCACATTAATGCGCGGCGATTGCGGTGAAATGAATGATTGTACAACAAGCTTGGATTCTGTTCTCGGCAGCTTATCCGCAGGAATGTCCGTAATCAGCGATTCGCAGGCTGAGAAGCAAATTGAAATGAGTATAATAATGATAGAATGCAGTCTCATGGCGGCGCAATTAGAACTTAAAATTATAGCTGAAATAGGGAAGGACCGGAAACAGTGAATAGCGTTTGAGCGTGTTTTTGTTGTTGGTGCTGGTTCCTGTATCCGCGTCGTCGTTATCTATATCATAGAAAAACGGGTTTCTGCGATTGTAAACATTGTACACACCAAACTCCCACGTCCTTTCATGCCGTTTTTTCTGTTTGCGGAATTGAATGGCAAAATCCATCCGGTGAAAAGGCTCTGCACGGAAACTGTTTTTTGCGCCGTATTCGCTTACCATAGGGCCGTTCCAGCCGATGGCCGGTTTGCCGTTCGGGTTTATCCGGGTGATGAAATTGTCACTCACGCCTGTGTAAGTTGCAATAGGCAATGTTAGTGCATTCCCAGTGCCGTAAACCCATGTGGAAGAGATGGTTATGCGCTTGGTCAGCTCATAGATCCCAACCACCGAAAGGTCGTGGCGGCGGTCGTAACGTGGGAAAAATGTTTTACCAAAATTTAGTTCAGGGAATTTCCAGTAGGTCCACGACAATGTATATCCTACCCAGCCCGAAAGTCTGCCTGTTTTTTTCTGAATTAAAAATTCACCTCCGTACGACCAGCCTTTTCCAGCTGTAACATTGTCTTCCCAGCTCAGCTCATTGGCATTTTCACCATTAATGCTCAAAAACGAAGATCCTTCCTTGTAATTAAGGATGTGGTTCATGTCTTTATAATAGCCTTCCAACGTCAAGGTAAGCGCGGGCCGTTCCAGATCCTTGGCAAAACCAAACGCGACCTGCTGCGACTGCTGTGGGGCAACGCGGTCGGTTGTGGGCACCCAAAGGTCCGTTGGCAGGCCCAATCCGGTGTTGGAAAGCAAATGAACGTATTGGTTCATCTGGGCATACGAGGCCTTTACGGAAAAGTCCTTTGCAAGCCTTAATGCCGCCGAAAACCGTGGTTCGGGGCGGATGTAGGTTTTTGTTTGGGTTTGAAATGCACTTAACCGGAAGCCGGCGTTCATTTTCAGTGATTCAAACGGCTGCCAGGTGTCTTCCACGTAAGCACCGGCCTCAAATGTATTGATCGGTTTTGCAGATCTTTCAATTGGATTATCAATAAAAGAGCCCTCAATTGCTAGCGCCGAAGGGATAAATTTATGCTGCGTAACCTGTGCTCCAAACTTGATCGCGTGCTTGGCAGACGGATAAAAATCAAAATCGGTTTTTAAGCCGAAATCCCTGATCCGTGAATCGTATTCCAGACTAAACTCATCCTGCACCGTTCCATCGCCGTTAATGTCCTTGGAATAACTGGAAACGCCGAAATTGAAATTGCTGAAAATGAATGATGTGTTAACAAAGAGTTTCTGGCTCAGCAGATGGTTCCAGCGCATGGTTGCCGTTGCATTGCCCCAGTCCAGGCCAGCCCGGGTTTCGGAATCAGGGCTTTTTTCTTCTACATAAAATTTATCCCTGCCAAAATATCCGCTTACATAAAGCTTGTCTTTAGGGCCGAGATCATAGTTCATCTTTGCATTAAGATCATAAAAATAATAACCTGGCCTTACCTGGCTTTCATCGCCCTTTTGAGACTGCTTAATAAATGGAGAAGCCAGCAAATCAATGTAAGTCCTGCGTCCTGAGATCAGGAATGAAGATTTTCCTTTTGAAATGGGTCCTTCCAGTGTAAGTCTGGACGATATAAGCCCGATCCCGCCTTCGCCGTGCAGCTTATCCTTGCTTCCTTCTTTCATGTTCATTTCCAAAACCGAGGAGAGCCTGCCGCCATAGCGAGCCGGAAATCCGCCTTTGGTGAGCTCCACACTTTTTAATGCATCACTATTGAAAATGGAAAAGAAGCCGAAAAGGTGATTGGCATTGTAAACAACCGCATCGTCGAGAATAATGAGGTTCTGGTCGGGCCCGCCGCCACGCACATACAAACCAGTCTGTCCCTCGGTCCCTTTTTGAACGCCGGGCATGAGTTGGAGCACGCGTAAGACGTCTTTTTCGCCAAAAAAGGCAGGGACTTTCTTCAACTGCGCAATCGGAATCTCAATCTGGCTCATCTGTACAGACCGGCTCACATAATCCTCCTGCCGACGCGCCGAAACGACCACTTCTTCCAGTTGATTAATGGTCGCCAGGAAAATACTCAATTCCTGATTTTTAGTCAGACTGACGCGTAAATCCGTTTTTTCATAACCAACAAATGAAAAGGAAAGCATTGCGCTGTCGCCTGCCGGCACGGTCAGGGAATAAAAGCCATACGTGTTGGTAACTGCTCCGTAGGGTGTGCCTTCAATGTACACATTAACCCCCGGCAACTGCTCCTGGCTGCCTTTTTCCTTCACAAAACCGCTGATCGTTACGCGTTCCTGAGCGGAAACGGCCATAGAAAACAGCAGTAATGAGACGACAAAAATGAAGCGCATAGCAAGCGGGCTGGTTGATTTTTGTAACAACACTTCCGATAATAAAGTATGGATCATAGTAAAGGGTAAAATGGCCTGAGCAAACCTCCGCTTAGCCGTATATACTCCTTTTTGTGCACGTTGGATCAATGTGCGCTTATGCTTTTACCAGTCCCCTGTTTTCCAGCAGATATTTTTCGTCAGCCATTCTTCCGCGGAAGGATTTGTAAAGCGTCGCAGGCTCTTCCGTGCCGCCTTTTTCCAGAATATTTTTTCGGAATGAAAGCGCCGTAACCGGATCGAAAATGTTGCCTGTTTCCTTGAAAGCTGCAAACGCATCGCTGTCCAGCACTTCCGACCAGATGTAGCTGTAATAGCCCGCAGAGTAGCCGCCTGCAAAAATGTGCTGAAAATATGTGCTCCGGTAACGCGGTGCAATCTGCCTGATCAGACCTGCGTCTTTCATCCGTTGTTGTTCAAATCTGTCAGGGTCGATGGGCTTGTCGGGGCTGATACTGTGATAAGAAAGGTCCAGCATGGAAGCTGCAAGATATTCCACCGTAGCAAAGCCCTGGTTAAATTTCGAAGCATTTTTCATCTTTTCCACTGCTTCGTCAGGGATCGTTTCGCCGGTTTGGTAATGTTTTGCGTAAAATTTGAGGACTTCCGGTTCGAAGGCCCAATGTTCCATGATCTGGGAGGGCAATTCCACAAAGTCACGGGGGACCGAAGTGCCGGATAATGATTCAAATTCAACATTGGAAAGCAGACCGTGCAGCGCATGGCCGAATTCGTGGAAGAAGGTTTCGACTTCCTCTGCGGTCAACAGAACGGGATTTTCACCGGTTGGCTTGGCATAGTTGCAAACAATGGACACAATAGGGGCAACGCGCTGGCCGTCCTTCACGCTTTGCTTGCGATAAGAAGTCATCCAGGCACCACCTCTTTTGGAATTTCGTGTAAAGAAATCCATGTAAAAAATACCCGTAAGATCGCCATTTGCCTCTCTTACTTCATAGGCAGTAACATCTTCGTGATATTTCGGAATGTCGGTGATTTCAGTGAATGTAAGTCCATACAGGTTTTTCACAACCTCAAAAATGCCGTCACGTACGTTAGCGAGTTGGAAGTAAGGCTTCAGGGTTTCGGCGTCGTAATTGTACTTTTCCTTCCGGACCTTATTTGCATAGTAGGCCCAGTCCCACGCTTCCAGTTCATCGGAGTTTCCTTCCTTATTCATTAATGCCTGCATCTGCAACGCTTCGGATTTGGCCACCGGCAATGCAGCTTTCCATAATCCATCCAGCAGATCGAAAACATTAGAGGTCATTTTGGCCATACTTTCTTCCAAAACATAGGCTGCGTGATTCGGGTAGCCGAGTAAGTTCGCCCTTTTGGCACGCAGGGATGTGATTTGTACAATGATATCCTTATTATCAAGGTCGTCGTCGTGGTTGCAGCGACTTGTATATGCTTTGTACATTTCCTCCCGAAGTGACCGGTTATCAGCATATTGCAGAAAAGGCATCACACTGGGTTGATGCAATGTAAACTTCCAGCTTCCTTCTTTGCCCGCCTCCTTAGCCAGTTGTGCAGCATTCAGTTTGAGAAACTCCGGCAAGCCAGAAAGCTGCGTTTGATCCTGAATGATCAGTTCAAATTTGTTGGTTTCAGCCAGCAAATTCTGGGCGAAACGGACAGTTAGCACAGATAATTGCTTGTTAATGTCCCGCATTTTGGCCTGATCCGCATCGCTGAGATTTGCGCCGCTCCGCACAAAGGCTTTGTAGGTTTTCTCCAGCAAGCGCTTGCTGGCTGCATCCAGGTTGAGCGTTTCGCGAGTGTCGTTGATTTTTTTTGCACGCTGAAAAAGCGCGGCATTCAGGAAAATATCATCGCTATGCTTAGATAATTGCGGCGCAATGTCTTTTGAAAGCGCTTCGATTTCAGGGTTTGTATGTGCGGATGCCAGATTGAAAAACACCGAACTCACCCTGTTGAGCAGCTCGCCGGTGCGTTCCAATGCTAAAATAGTGTTCTCAAAAGTCGGTTCCGCTTCATTTGAGTGGATGGCCGCAATGCTATTTCTGCTCGGCCATGCCTTGCTCGAAAGCCGGTAAAAAATGTTCAGGTTCCACCTTGTCAAAAGGCGGAACCTGAAATGGGGTTTTATATGGCGTTAAAAATGGGTTATTCGCTTGCTGAGACATATTGGTATCAAATGTTTTTCAGCACGCAAGTTATGGTTTCAATAAAGCGCCTGCAAAGTAGTTTGCAAGATTATTTCACACCCTTAACCTTCATTTTCAATCCGTAAACTGCTGTTTCGGCCGTTACAAAAAGAAGATCGTTGTCTTTTCCGCCAAAACACAAATTTGCAGTCCAACCATTGTGAATCGGAAAGTGACCGATTTGTTCACCATTTTTATCGAAAACGGTAACACCCTTTCCCGTAATGTAAAGATTTCCTTCTGCGTCGAGAATCATTCCGTCAGATCCTTTTGGCACAAAAAGGGTCCGGTTGGTTAACGTTCCGTCTTTTTGAATGTCGTATTTGTAGGTCTTGTTGTCGCCAATGTCCGCCACATACAACGTCTTGCCATCTTTCGTGCCGATGATCCCGTTTGGTTTTTTAATGTTGCCATCAACTCTGATCAGATTTTTTCCTTTCGGATCAAGATAATACACGTGCTCACCATCCTGCTGCATTTTCGGATCGCGCTTCCAGTAGTCTCTTTTATACAAAGGGTCTGTCAGATAAATGCCTCCCTGCGGATCGATCCAAAGGTCATTAGGGCCATTCAAAAGCTTGCCTTCGAAATCTTTTACCAACACCGTAGGCTTACCGTTTTTATCAAAGGACCAAACCTGATTGTCTTCATCCGAACACGCCACCAGGTTTCCTTTTTTATCAAAATACATGCCGTTCGCACGACCTGCATTGTCCGAGAAAACGGAGAATTTATTTGTTTCTGCGTCCCAGCGAATGATTTTATTGTTGGGCTGATCTGTGAAGAACACATTGCCATCCTGATCGGCAACCGGGCCTTCTGTAAATTTGTAACCGTCGCCGAGTTTCTCAACCTGTGCGCCGGGCGCTACTATCGATTTTGAATCCATCATCTGTGCTGAAAGTAATGCCGGGAACAGCAACGCTGCCAACCCGGAAAAAATTGAATAAATACCTACTGACTTTTTCATATCAAAATAATGCCGGATATAGTGAGCCCGGGGTTGCGTTTTTTTAATATTAATGAACTGATAGTTCAAGTTTCTTTCCTAATCCTATTTCCAAAATTCGATAAAGCGTGGAAAGTTGAATGTCCGTATGGCCATTTTCTATTCTGGAAATAAAGCTTTTTTTTGCCCCGATTTTATTAGCAAGCTGCTCCTGAGTGAGTTTCGCAAGTCTTCGCTCTTCTTTAATGATTTCTCCTATCAGAAATGCTTTCGCTTTTAATTCAAATTCAATCCGCTCTTTTGCGCCTGGTGCCCCATGATAGTGGGTAAAATGGTCTTCCGCAGAAGTAATTTCGAGGTCTTCTTTCATATCAATTCTTATTCAAGTATTCATTCATGAGTTTTACAGCAAGTTGAAGTTCGTCGGCCGGAGTCTTTTGGCTTTTCTTTTGAAAGCCATTTAACAGGACGACAATTTTATCTTTGTCAAGGCAACAGAAGACCCTGAAAATGTTACTGCCGGCTTCAAGCCGCAGCTCATACAAGCCTTTCTGACCTTCAATGTGTTTCAAGAATTTCTCAGGAACCCGATCCAAATGCATTAAAAGATAAATCACATAGTCGATTTTGTCCCTGACTTTTGCATTTTGCTTTTGATAGAAATTGTCAAAATAATTACCATAAAATACGACCTTTCGTATTTGCTCCATTTAATAGTGTGTTATGTAAAGTTAACTTAAAATATAACATTCAGCAAATTCACTTCCTTTTCACAACCCCATCAATCTCGCCAAGCAACGACTTCACGCCGGTGCTATCCTGCAATAATTGCCAGATCATTACGCCGCTTACTTTTTGTTTTGCCAACTGTGTTTTCTTCCGGATTGTGGGTAAGCCATTGTAATAGAGCATTCCGCCATTTAAATGCATCTGATCCTGGTTGACGGAGTCGGGATATTGGCGGAGGATGTTTTTGTAGGACATGCTTTCGGGAGCGGTGCCGCCGAAACCGTAGCCGTAGAAGGGCACGCCGAGAGTTAGTTTTTCTTTGGGGATTTTGCGCGTTTCGAGCCAGTACTGGAGATCCTCTTCGGCCATGGAGTAGGGGGCGTGCGAGCCGGGTTTGTCGGGGCGCCATGGACCGGTGCGGTCGTAGGACATGATGTTTACGAAATCGAACTGGGCCAATGCTTTGTCTGTAAATTGATCCTTGTAAACTGTGGCGATGGCGGCTGTGATGAGTTTGTTTTTTTGTTTCAAAGGGGCTGCAAGATCGGTTACAAAGCTTTCGTAATTGGCGTCAATTAATGCGCCTTCCAGATCTACGTCGATGCCATCAAGGTTGTTATCAACTGCCAGGTTTACAAGGTCACTGATGAGTTTTGTTTTCTTTTCTCCTGTTAAAAAGGAAGGATAATATTTCGGAGCGCCGCCTCCTCCGATCGATGCCATAATCCTGACATTTTTGGAATGGGCCAGGGCGGCAACTTCTTTGAGATTCTCAGTTCCTGTGAGATTCCCCAGGGAATCGGGATTAATGAAGGCAATGTATAAGTGGGTGATTTTGCCAAAATCGATTTGTTTGGCAGACGCCAGAAGATCGGTTCGGTTTGGCAGATAGCCGACAACTTTGAATCGATTATCCATATCGCCGCTGCCGGAAGCGGTGATGTTTTTTTTACTACAACTGGTATTTAATGCAAGAATCACCATGAGAACGGAGATGCATTGCTTTAACAACTTCGAAACTATCATGGTGATCCTGATTATGAATGTCTATTTGCCTGCTAACATGATTTTTGCACCGCCTTTGCGGATTGATTCGTAAACGGCGTCAACAACGATCATATCCTTTAATCCTTCGGCTCCGCTTACATTGGGGTCGGGCTTGTTGTTGAGGATAATGTCGGCAATGCCATCCATTTGCAATGTCTGGTGCGTGACTATGGGCTGATTCATTGGGCCGTTGTGCGTCCGGCCTTTGATCGGGCCGTAGCTAAATGCCGGGCTTAGTTCCACAAAGCCTTTATCGCCAATTACATAAAGTCTTTCGTAATTATTGAAGTTGTAGGTCGTACCGCAGCTCGCTACCACGCCGCTGGGGAAGCCTAGCTGGAACATGATCGTTTCGTCCACTTCCTTGAATTTCACCGGGTCGGTTTTCGTTTCCTGCGCCGTCACCCAGATCGGCTCTTCACCTGTTGCATATCGTGCGCCGTTCAGTGCGTAAATGCCCACGTCCATCATCGCTCCGCCGCCAGCCAGCGCTTTTTTCAGTCTCCATTGATTCGGATCGCCGGATTTGAAACCCATATAATTGTTTACATGCATAATCTTGCCCAGCTCGCCAGCCTCACGCATGCGGATCAGTTCGCGGGTGTGCGGTTCAAAATGCATGCGGTAACCAATGTAAAATTTCACTCCGGCCTTCTCGCAAGCTGCAATCATTTCACGCGTCTGTTTCGCATTGTCAGCCACCGGTTTTTCACAAAGAACATGTTTGCCAGCAGCAGCTATTTGCAAAACATGCTTGTAATGCAGTGAGTTAGGTGTTGTAATGTATACAAGATCAATATCAGGATTGTCCTTGATCTTACTGACCGTATCGTAATTGTAAGTGTTCTTTTCAGGAATGTTGTATTTCTTTTTCCAATCTTCGATCTTGGCTGGTGTGCCCGAAACGGCTCCCACAAGTGTTGCCATTTTACAATCTTTCATGGCATCCGCAACCCGCGTTCCATAACTGCCAAGTCCCATAATGGCGACGCGTAGTTGTTTGTCTGCTTTTGGGCCGGCATAAAGCTCTCGTGCAGCAGCGGGCAGGTCGGTTAGCGCGGTTGCGCCGATTCCGAGGGTTAATTTTTGAAGAAAATCGCGACGTGAGTCCATAGTAATGAGTGAATAGTTATTGATAAATATTTATGCGAAGCGGTTCGTAAATGACGTCTATTAGGATCATATCTTTTGACAGGCAGTTGTTTCACAAGATTGTGTTTACGAATAAAGCGCTTTCATTAAAGAAGTTACCTGTGCTGGTTTTTTTGATTTTGAAGTATTTTCGGCAGCTTTTTCAAATGTTTCCCTTATCCTCAGTTCTACATCCGGAGTTATCTCCGTGAAAATAAGATCCTCCAACTTTATTTTGAAGAGCTTATGGATGATGACCAAGTCATTCATTGAAAAAGACCTGATCCCATTCAGAAGCTCGGAAGTATACGATTTGCTATGTGCCAGTATTGCGGATAAGTCATTTTGATTGAGTCCATTTTGTTTCAAGGTTTGGATGATCAGCTCGCGCCTTTGTTTATAAAACTTAAACTCCCTAGCTGCGAGCTTTTCAGCCAGGTTACTTTCTTTCACTTGTTTTTCTGTGACCAGCTTAAAATCGGCCCAGTTTTTCGATTCATAATCACGAATTAAAGTGCTTAATTGTTGCTCTAGCGCAGCCAATTCGGGTTGGTCCTCACCTTGAAGCCTGAGAAATCTTGCGGCAAGTGAAGCGCGTTCTAATTCTAACTCGGAAGAGATCTCTCCTTTGCGAATCATTGATTTTATATCTGTTTCTTTCAGCGTATGTGCCCCTTTGATCTTAGCCATTTCTCAATCGTAGTTTTGTTGTTCCTAAATAGTTTTTCATAACTGCTATGTGTGCCTATCCATAGCGCTATCGCTCGATTCTCCTCAAATTTGATCGCTACCAGCACACGGTCATTCTCAACATTGAAGAAGAAAATGCCCTTAGTATGCACCTGATCCGCATCTTTACGTTCTTTCAGTAAATCCGTGTAAGAAGCATATTCAGAACTCTCTAAATCAAAAATCAGTTTGTCAATTGCATCTAATAGTCTGCGATTGCCGCGGTTTTTTTGTTGCCACTTAGTTAAGATTCTTTTTTCGTCTAACTGCATCGCAAAGTTAAATTTAATTAAAAAGTTCCACAAAAAGTAGAACTATCAAAATGAATTTTAACCTTAGGACGCTATTCTTTTAAAAAAGTAACGGTTTCCAAAATTTCTTAAACAAAAAAAGCCTCCGGGTTTCCGGAGGCCTAGTGATTTAAGGTTTACGCTTTAATTATTTGACGGTTAAAGAGCGTTCCAATTTTTGTTCCGAGAGTTCGAAAGATTTGGATTGGATTTCTTTGCCGCTGATGACGTCCAGTTCGTATTTCCCTGCGTCCATCTGGTCCATGTTCAATGTACGACCGAATTTTTGGTTGTCTTTGCTGACAGTTTCGCGATAAACAACGTTTCCAGCTTCGTTTTTAAGTAAAATCACTGTGTTGGCGTTGTTGTTTGCCTTGTTGACCAGAACATTAATCTTACCGCTTTTAGTTGGGTAAATTCCTGTTCCGAATGTTGAAGCTTTCTTGGTTTCTTTGTCTTCTGCGTTGGCAGCAAATGAAGATGCGATTAATGCTAAGGCAAATGCGAAGGTTTTGATTGTAGTTTTCATGGCTTATTTTATTTTTATGGCTAATATTTTATTTACTTTTTGTCTCTGAGGACATAACAAAGGTGGCGCAAATCCCGGTACTATGTAATACAAAGTACAGGAGTGGAAACTTTACGTGAATGAGTGGTTTATATCTTTCATGAGTAATTAAATGGTTTCTTTATTTCGATTCAATGATGGTTTGTACAAGGCATGTGTTGCTTTTTAAACTGTTAATAAGTGTTAAAAAAAACGGCTCGCTGCAATGCAGGAGCCGTTTTAGCAAAATTTCAATTAAGAGTATGAACTATTCCTTTTCCACGTAATCCATATCCTTTGTAAATGTTTCTTCTAAAAAATATAAAGCTAGCAATGCAACCAGCGATGTGGCCACGCCAATGAGCAGGGCACTCTGGATGACGCCGAGGTCCGGTTTGAAGCTGACAAACAATGCAGCCAGCGGGATCGTAGCGCCTCTTACAAAGTTAGGAACAGTTGTCGCCACAGTGGCACGCAGGTTGGTTCCGAAAAGCTCCGCGGCGATGGTGATAAATAAGGTCCAGTAACCGTTGCAAAACCCTAACAATGCGCACATCAGATAGAATGTAAACAGATCGAGCGACGGGATCATCAGATAGCCAACCATCATGGTTAGTGAAAGGATGATAAACAAGCCAATTACGCGCTTTCTGCTTTTCAGATATTGGCTTAACAAACCACTGAAAATGTCCCCGAAAACTTGTCCGGAAAACGCCAGCATAACTGCCTTTCCTGCATTGATTCCTTCAATTCCCTTTGCAGCGCCAAATTCGGGGGAGAATGTGATCAGGATACCAACCACAAACCAGATGGGCAACCCCACCAGGATCGCCATCATATATTTGGCAAAACGCTTCCCGTTCGTCAGAATCATCATAACGTTGCCACGGTCCACAGTTCGCTCCTTAACCTGCTTGAACATGCCCGATTCAAATACATTGAACCTCAAGACAAGCAATAGCAAGCCCATTCCACCACCAACAAAATAGGAAATCCGCCATGCGAACATATCCGCCACAAAATAGGCAAGGATAGCGCCGAGAACGCCTAATGTTGCAACCAGTGTAGTGCCGTAACCGCGTATTTCTTTGGGTAAAACCTCGGTTACCAATGTGATTCCCGCTCCCAGCTCTCCCGCAAGGCCCACACCTGCAATGAAACGGAGCAATGCATACTGATCCAGTGAAGTAACAAAACCGTTCCCGATATTGGCAAGCGAATACATGATAATAGATCCGAAAAGCACTGAAAGCCGTCCTTTTTTGTCTGCAATAACGCCCCATAAAACGCCACCGATGAGCATTCCGGCCATTTGATAATTGAGCAGCCGGATGCCCTCGCCGAGCAACTGATCTGTCGGCACATTCAGCGCTTTCAAACTTGGAACGCGCACTACGCTGAACAAGAAGAGGTCGTACATGTCGACCAGATAGCCCAGCGCAGCCACAATGACCGGCACTTGAAGCAATTGTGAGAGTAAGCTAGGGCGAGGAGTGGAATGTTCGGACATAAGTGATTTGGTTTACTTTGAAAGCTATAATCTATCAATCAACATTCCGCCATCCACACCAATCACCTGGCCGGTGGAGTAGGGGAAATCACCTCTTGTGAGCGATGCAACGGCCTTTCCTACGTCCTCAGGCGTTCCCCAGCGTGGCTGCAAGGCGATGCCGCTCTGGAACAGGTTATCATATTTTTCCTGCACTTTGGAAGTCATATCCGTGGCAATAATACCTGGCCGTATCTCGAAAACGGGAATGTTAAACTCTGCCATACGAACTGCAAAAAGCAGATTTGTCATCGCCAGGCCCGATTTCGAAATACAATATTCACCCCTGTTTATAGACGCAACCGTTGCCGAAATGGAAGTCACAAAAATGATCGTCGCTTCAAACGCGTGGTTATTTTGCTTCGCATGTGCCATTCGTTTTGCAATGGCCTGCGTCAGGAAAAATGGCCCTTCGAGGTTGGTTTGCATAACCTCCTGAAAATTTTCGGGAGTCGTTTCCAGGATATCCAGTCGTTCCCGCGGAGCTATTCCTGCATTATTTACGAGAATATTAATTTGTCCAAAAACCGAATAGGCTTTCTCGATAATCGCCTCGCGATCGGCTGCATTGGCGATATTTCCCTGGCAGTATGCCACTTCCGCGCCCAGTTCTCTTAACTCATTCAGGGCTTCCGCTGCGCCAGCTTCGTCGCGCACGCCGTTGATGGCGAGGTTATAGCCTTCGTTGGCAAGGGCTTTGGCGATTCCAAAGCCGATGCCACGACTTCCGCCGGTGATTAACGCCGTGTTTTTCATAATTCCTCAATGTTAACCCACTGACGTTTTTCCCAGCTTTCAATGCCTTTTTCAGCCAGTTGCACACCGCGTGCCCCTGCTTTCAAATCCCATGGGAATGGCGTGTCTTTTACAATGTGTTTCAAGAAAAGCTCCCACTGCGCTTTGAATGCATTGTCGAAAATTTCCTGCTCAGGCACTTTCGCCCAACCTTCAAAAAACGGGATTGGTTGGGGGATATCCGGGTTCCAGACGGGCTTAGGCGTGTTTCCGTAATGTTGCGTGTAGCAATCGCGTAGGCCAGCGACTGCGGAACCGTGCGTTCCGTCCACTTGCAATGTCAGCAAGTCGTCGCGGCGGACGCGGACGGTCCAGGATGAGTTGAACTGCGCAATGACGTCATCTTCAAGCTCGAACGTAGCGTAGCAAGCGTCGTCGGCAGTTGCTTTGTATGGGTTGCCATTTTCATCGATGCGCTCGGGAATGTGCGTGGCGCCGAGGCAGGAAACAGCTTTTACTTTGCCAAAAAGGTTGTCCAGAACATAGCGCCAGTGGCAAAGCATATCTACGATAATGCCGCCATCGTCTTCTTTCCGGTAATTCCAGGAAGGACGCTGCGCCGGAATGCTATGACCTTCGAAAACCCAGTAACCAAATTCTCCGCGTACGGAAAGGATTTTTCCAAAGAAACCATTTTCCATTAAACGCTTCAATTTCAGCATTCCGGGAAGCCAGAGCTTATCTTGAACAACGCCGTTTTTCAAACCCGCGGCCGTTGCCAATTCATAAAGTTCAAGAGCTTCCTCGGTCGTTGTTCCGGTCGGTTTTTCACAATAAATGTGTTTTCCGGCAAGAATAGCTTTTTTCACAGCAGCCGCGCGGCGACCCGTAACCTGGGCATCAAAATAAATCTGATACTGCGGATCAGACATTACAGAATCCAGATCCGTTGTGTATTTCGCTATTCCGGACTGTTTGCAAAGCGATTGCAGCTTGCTTTCGTTGCGACCAACCAGGATTGGATCCGGCATAATCACTTCGTCTGCCGAGATTTTCACCCCGCCTTGCTCGATAATGGCTTTGATGGATCTTAATAAATGCTGATTCGTTCCCATACGGCCCGTCACGCCGTTCATGATAATGCCAATGTTATGTGTAGTCATTTTTTTATTTTAAACAGTTTTTAAAAATGCTTCTGTAATCTCTCTCAAAAACAAATGCTGATCCTTGGCCCAGTGAATGTTGGAGAAAATCTCCACCTCACAAAAGCCTTTGAAACCAGTCGCTTCCACCCATCCGCGGATCTTTTTCAGATCAATGCAGCCTTCGCCCATTAGCCCGCGGTCATTCAGCAGATCAATGGTGTTGACCTTCCAGTCGCAAACGTGGTAAGCCAGCAAGTTTCCGTTTGCACCGCAACGGGCGATTTCCTTTTCCAGGTCGCCGTCCCACCACAAATGATACACATCCACCGCCACGCCGACATACGGAGAATTAAAATACTCAGCCATATCATTCGCCTGTGCCAATGTGTTAATTGCTGATCGATCAGCAGCATACATCGGATGCAGCGGCTCAATGGCCAGCTTCACTTTCAGTTTTTCGGCCAATGGTAAAATGGCTGCAATGCCTTCTTTGATCTGTTCGCGGGACTTTTCCATGGATTGATCGGGCGATGCGCCGCATACGAGCACGATCATGGGAGCACCCAAAGCTGCGGCTTCTTCGAGTAACTTCCGGTTGTGATCAATGGCCTGTGCACGTCCTGCGCTGCTCGTATGGGGGAAAAATCCGCCACGAACGTAAGAGACGATTTCAAGCCCGGCAGACCGGATCAGCTCTCCGGC
Organism: Dyadobacter sp. CY327; assembly: GCF_021390415.1. Taxonomy (NCBI): domain Bacteria; kingdom Pseudomonadati; phylum Bacteroidota; class Cytophagia; order Cytophagales; family Spirosomataceae; genus Dyadobacter; species Dyadobacter sp. CY327. The sequence continues at coordinate 1,177,869 of NZ_JAJUXJ010000001.1, forward strand.
ACGGTGAGGGCCGATCCGTTCGGTTGCATTCTGCCAGACACTTATTCCTTTCACACCAGCTGCCGCATAGTTTTCCACCGCCTCCGAAAGCTCCCAGGGCTTCGTCGTAATGGTGTGTATGCAGCAACGGTCTAATGTTATATTTTCCATTTTCGATTACTTAACAGCGCCCAGATAAGTGTAGTAAGGCAGATTTTTATTAATGCGGTCTACATAAAGCGCCACTTCGCGTGCGTGGTAATCGCCCCACATACTGGATTCGCCACAAGGGATTTTCTGTCCAGCCGGAATGTTGTCCCATCCATTCGGACGGTGGTAGATCGAATGCAGGATCAAGCCCTGATGCGTTGGGTCAGTTGATAAATAAGGTTCTGCAAATAGCGAGTCCAATGCCGTTAAGCCTGCCTGCCAGTATTTTTTTCCTTGTTCCGTTTCGCCCTTATCATTCAGATATTTTCCCAAACGAAGCAAACCTTGCGCGCCTATGGCTGCCGCGGAGCTGTCTATGGGCTCAAATTCATTGTAAGGATCGGAAGTTCTGGACGTGTAATCGCCTAATTTATAAAGTTGCGGCGCGCCGGTGTCCCAGTAAGGAATGCCATCGGAGGCGGTGTTATCAATGTAGAAGTCGCAGGTGGCTTTTGCACCTTTCAAATATATTTTCTCGATTTCTGCTCTGCCGCCCAGTTGCGCCAGTTCGTCGTCAGAAAAGCTGGAAAGCGATTCCAATTGTTCTGCGAAACCCGCCATGGCCCACGCAAGTCCGCGTGTCCAGGTGGTGAAACCGGAGAAACCTTGCTGGGAATTGGGGCAGCGGTAATTGCCGTCATTGGTGTTAAAAACGCTTTCATGTGCCGTGCGGCCCCAAATGTCATAACTATCACGGCCTTCACCATAGTAAACGGCATATTTAGCAGTGGCGATAGAATGTAATGTGCCGCGTTCGAGCAGGCTTGTTTTAACATCATTTTCACCCATTAAGCTATGCCCTAGTAAATGCGAAACCATCAGCGCACGCACCGAACGTATGGTATCTACAAACAGAGAATGCGGGCCATTGAAGGAATGGATAAAACCTTGTCCGTCTTTTGTCGTCGTCCATCTTTTAGCCTGGACTGCGCCGGAAATTTTCAGGGCGATCTCGTAAAAGTTGCGTTCCCACTCGTTTTCTTCAATGCGGCCTTCGTTCATCAATCTTAATAAGTTGCCGTAAGTGCTCACATTATTGAAACCATGGTCATGCACCCCAAAATGGCCAACATGCGAAGCCATGCTGCTTACCGTGTTCTTACGGGCACTTTCCAAAAACTGCGTTTCGCCCGTTGCATCGAACTGCAAAACCTCCGCGCCATATTGGAAACCTTGTGTCCATTCCGTCCAGCCGCGCAATGTGTATTTGCCATTGACTGTGAAAACGGGCGTTCCTTTTGAATTATCGTATTCCCGGGAAATAAGGTTGATTTTCTCGGCGGAAAGCTGCCAGAGCTTGTCAATTTTAGGCTGAAGCGAAGCGGCGGTAAGATCGTTGCGAATCTGCATAGTGGATATCGATAGTATTATTTAGCCATTTTATTTTTGGATAATACAAAGATATCCGCCCATACAGGCGGGGGCAAGGTACATTTTTGCTATTAAATGGTACTTTTCCGAACATGATCGCGATACTCGTTGGGCGTTAGCCCGGTTTTCTTTTTGAAGATCCGGCTGAAATAGGAAGGGTCGTCCATGTGAATGTGGTAACCTATTTCCTTGCTGCTCAGGTTGGTAAATACAAGCAGCCTTTTGGCCTCCAATAGTAGTTTGTCCAGAATGTATTCCTGTGAGGGCGTACCGAGATATTTCTTAATGATCTTGCTTAAATAGTCCGGCGAAACAGAAAGTTCTTGCGCATACTGCTGAACCTCATGCATTTGACGAAAATTTTTCTCAACCAACTCCTGAAATCTTCCTACCAGCTCCGGCACGGTTTGCACGGCAGATTCGGCAGGCTGAATGTTTTTTGGCGCGAGGAAAGCACATTTTTGCAGAATAAGACCCAAATACTTTCCGATCATCGTCTGATCCGTTTCGGATGCCAGGTGATCGGAAACCATGTTTTCCAGAATGTTATGAAAATAGCGTTTCTCAGCCTCAGAAAGCGTAATGATGGGCTGCTTACGCGCGGGCTGGAAAAAGGGAAGCTGTGAAAGCGATGGGCTTACGGGATTATAAAAAGTGTAAAAATCTTCGGAAAAGGCAACGATGTAACCTTGGAATGAGGTTGAGAATGTGAGCAAATGCACTTGTCCGGGCGTTAAGAAGTGCAATCCGGCTCCCTGAATGTTGTAGGAATGGAAGTCGATCTCGTGAAAGCCAGCGCCTTCTTCTATAAAAAGGATCTCATAGTAAGTGTGACGGTGCGGGGTGTCGGTAGGTAAGGGCGTAATGGGCAGGGAAACAGGCGATTCCCTTAATTTTCCTTCGCTGTTTTTGAAACGAAAAATCTTTAATGCAGGAACCTGGCTAGGTGTTTTGGGTAAGGAATGTACAGGAATTGCATCGGGAACGAAAGCCATGGACTATGATTTTGCTGACTCAATAACCCTCATAAAAGCCGGAAAACCAAGAGAACTACCACCTTACCGACTATAATGCCAGAATTTTTAATCCCCGGGTGACATTTTTTACTTTTACGTTGTTGGTCAATAACACAGTCACAAACTTTGTCAATTTAATTTCAGCAGGTGAATCAGGAAACCAAAAGCGGCCAGATATTCGATCTTCCTACATTACGGCGCTTATATACATTTGTACGTCCGTATGAAAAGCAGTTCTATCTGCTGATTGTCATCATCTTACTCAATGCACTACTTGCACCGCTGACGCCACTGCTGATCAAATATACCATTGACACGCCCATTGCGAACGGAGATTATGCGCAATTGACTGTCATGCTGGGCATTATGATCGTCGTAACAATTCTGCAGGGCTTCGCCCAGTTTTGGAACACTTATATGTCCGGGTGGCTGGGGCAGCATATTATCAAAGACATCCGGGTCCAGCTGTATCAGAAAATCATTGGTTTAAGGCTTAAATTTTTTGATAACACGCCCATTGGAAGGCTCGTAACCCGCACGATTTCGGATGTGGAAACGCTTTCCAACGTTTTCAGTGATGGTATGGCGGCTATTGCCGGGGACATTTTGCAGTTGGTCCTTATCATTGCGGTGATGTTTTACACCGATTGGAAACTGTCGATTATCAGCTTATCGACCATTCCATTGATGCTGATTTGTACTTACATTTTCAAGGAGAAGATCAAGGATTCTTTCAACGAGGTGCGTGCGGCTGTTTCCAACCTCAATTCCTTTGTCCAGGAACATTTGACGGGCATTGGTATCGTGCAGATTTTTAGCAGCGAAGACATTGAGTTTAAGAAGTTCAGGGAAATCAACAAGGTCCACCGCGACGCGAACATTCGGTCTATCCTTTATTATTCCATTTATTTTCCCGTTGCGGACGTTATAGCCGCTGCGGGAACGGGTCTGGTGGTTTGGTATGGTTCCAAACAGATTTTGAATGCAGAAGTCACCTTCGGGACGGTAACGGCATTCGTCATGTTTATCAACCTGTTTTTCAGACCTATTCGTCAGCTTGCCGACCGATTCAACACATTGCAAATGGGCATCGTGAGCACCGACAGAATCCTGAAAGTGCTTGATAGTGACGAATATACTGCCAACGAAGGCACATTTGCACCGGAATCTATCAAGGGAAATGTGACTTTCAAGGACGTTTGGTTTGCCTATAATGAAGAAGAATATGTGTTGAAAAATATCAATTTCAGTGTCAGTTCCGGGCAGACCATTGCCTTCGTAGGTGCAACTGGTGCAGGTAAGTCATCTATTATCAACCTCTTAACGCGCTTTTACGACATTAACAAAGGGAACATTTATATTGACGGCGTGGAAGTTCATGACTATGATCTTAATGCACTCCGGAAGCACATTGGCGTTGTTTTGCAGGATGTTTTCTTGTTTTCGGATACGATCGAAAATAACATCAGGCTGGGCGACAGCAGCATTACCCACGAAAAGATCGTTGAGGCAGCTAAACTGGTCGGCGTTCATGATTTTATTGAAAGATTGCCAGGTGGTTACAGTTATAATGTAATGGAGCGCGGCGCTACGCTTTCGGTAGGGCAGCGGCAGCTGATTTCATTCGTGCGCGCTATGGTGCATGAGCCGGAAATCATCGTGCTGGATGAGGCAACGTCGTCCGTTGACAGCGAAACGGAGGAATTGATTCAAAAGGCAATTGAAAAATTAATGAAAGGCCGCACGGCTGTTGTGATCGCGCACAGGTTATCCACAATCCAGGAAGCGGATAAGATCATTGTTGTGGATAAAGGTGAGATTGTAGAGGAAGGTAACCATGAGCAATTGCTTGAAAAAGAAGGTTTTTATGCTAACCTTTATCGCATGCAGTATAAGGAAGTGTTGAAGATCGGAACGGATTTATAAAAAGAAAAGACATTCCGGGTTAAACCAGAATGTCTTTTGAATTCAATTATTTTTTCTAATTTCTTCCTCCCGTATCCAGCGGAATCGGTGGCGGGCCGATCAGAAAGTCATCTTCATCATTCCGTTTGGCTGGTGTGCTGTCACCGCCAATGCCCAGCGAATCATTCGCAGCTGGCGCCCACTGCGTCGGGCAGTTGTAATTTTTAGAGATTTTGAATGTGGGCTTGGGGAATGGTCCGGGCTCCAATGCCAGCGATTTATCCCTGTAAATTTTCTCCAAAAAGCTTCCTACGATCGGTAAGGCTGTTTTAGCGCCTTCCCCCAGATCGGTGGATCGAAAGTGAATGCTGCGGTCGTCGCCGCCAACCCAGGCACCTACAACCAGGTCGCGCGTGATGCACATAAACCAGCCGTCGGAGTTGTTGGAAGTCGTTCCTGTTTTCCCGCCCAGCTCGTTGCCATTACGGGTCACATCAAACTTCCAGCGAATGCTCCCTGAAGTTCCTCCCGGCTCTTCCACGCCGCCTTTAAGCATTTGAACCATTAAAAACGCAGATTCTTCGCTAATGGCCTGGCGGTGTTCCGGCTGAAATTCTTCGATCACTTTTCCGTTGCTATCTTCAATTTTGGTTACCAGGATCGGCTGCGTGTAGGTTCCGTTATTGACAAAAACGCCATAAGCGGCCACCATATCATAAAGCGAAACGTCAAATGGCCCAAGCCCGATGGAAGGCAATGGTTTCAAGGGCGTAGTAATCCCCATTTTCTTGGCATAACGAGCCACATTTGCAGGGCCAACCTGATCGGTGAGTTCAGCAGTTACCGAGTTGATGGATTGTGCCAATGCGCGGCGCAATGTCATATTTGCATAAGAGAATGTGCCCGTTGCATTCCGCGGCCTCCATTCCTTTTGCTCGCCGTCTTCCATGTATATTTTTTCAAATGGCTTGTCCACGATCTGATCACAGGGTGACATATTGAATGTCGAATCGTCAATCGCCGTCGTGTATACAAATGGCTTGAATGTGGATCCGGGCTGTCTTTTGCCTTGCTTTACTGCATCGTATTTGAAATAATTATAGTCCAAACCGCCTACCCAGGCCTTAATCTGGCCCGATTGCGGGTGCATGGCCATCATTCCCGCGCGCAAAATCCGCTTATAGTATTCCAAAGAGTCCATTGAACTCCAATACTGCGTCATTTCACCGCTGTTTTTCCAGTCATACACAGTCATAGTATCTTTTTTGTTCAGATAATATTTGATACTGTCCGGTTGGTTTGGAAACTTGGCGGCGAGTGATTTGTATTTGCTGGTGCGTTTTACAACATTGTCCAGGAAGTCCGTAATCTCTTTTCCCTGCTCATCGCGCCATGGATTTTGGTTGCGCCAGTGGTCTTCGAAAACGCGCTGCAATTGCTTCATTTTCTGTACCATAGCCTCTTCGGCTGCTTCCTGCATGCGGGAATCGATCGTGGTGTAAATCTTCAATCCATCCGTATAAAGGTCATAACCGTTTTCTTCACCCCATTTTCTCACAAAATCAACTACTGCATTCTTGAAATAATTGGCATTTCCATCGTATGGTGTCTCGAACTTTGTCTTCAAAACAATCGGTAACGCACTGATGGAATCCGCTTGCTTCGCCGAGATATAGCCATATTTCTGCATTTGATTAATCACCACATTACGCCTTTCCAGCGACCGTTTCATGTTACGGATCGGGTTATAGGTTGTCGTAGCTTTCTGTAAACCAACCAAAACGGCCGATTCCTGAATGTTAAGGCTGTCCGGGGATTTGCTGAAATAGGATTGTGCCGCCGTGTTGATCCCGTACGTGTTGTTACCATAATCCACCGTGTTAAAATACATGGTCAGGATCTCTTCTTTGGTGAAATTTCGTTCAAGCTTAATGGCCGTGAGCCATTCTTTGGTCTTATAAATTAATGTACTGAAACCAGGAATGGAACCGAGCAAGCCGCGAGCGCCGGTTTTACGGGTTTTAAAAAGTTTTTTGGCTAATTGCTGTGTGATCGTGCTGCCGCCTCCGCGGTCTGTTGCGCCCGTGATAATGCCTACGGCTACGCTCGCCATAGCTTTGTAGTCAATCCCCGAATGTTTGTAAAAACGTACATCCTCCGTCGCAATCAATGCTTTCACGAGGTTGGGGGAGATCATTTTGGCTGTAACCGGTGTCCTGTTTTCTGTATAGAACTTGCCGATCATTACACCGTCCGACGTATAAATTTCGGAAGATTGAGCCACTTTCGGGTTTTGAAGGTCTTCTACGCTCGGCATACTTCCCATGAGCCACAGGAAGTTGGTCTCCACGCAAAAAATGTAAAGGGCAAATGTAACGAAACCGTATACGAATGTTTTCCATAGGATCATTACCGGCCTGTAATAAGCCGCATTCACGTCTATGGTGTTATGCCACCATTCGCGAATTGATCTTTTCTTGTTTCGGTAGGATTGAAAATAAGCATCGGCGCGGTTCTTACCCGTAACTAGCGAAGTTAACTTGTATGCAACACGGTTGATGAATGTTGAAAGCTGTGCCCCAATGAATTGGAACATTGCCCTTATTTTATTAAAAAACGATCTGATAACTTCCATCAAACGGTAAGGTTCGTAAGAATTCAAAGATAAGAAAAGCCGGACATTTTTGAGTTCGTCCGGCTTTTTATGAACTATTTGATCAGGCTTTGTTGAATTTCAACGCCGCGCCATTCATGCAATATCTAAGACCTGTTGGTTTGGGCCCGTCATTAAAAACGTGACCAAGATGCCCGCCGCAGGTCCTGCAAACCACTTCTGTGCGGATCATGCCATGGCCTTTGTCCACGATCTCTTCTACATTTCCGGATGAGATCGGCTGGAAGAAACTCGGCCATCCCGACCCGGATTCATATTTGGTCTCCGAGCTGAACAATGGTGTGCCGCAGGCAGCGCATACATAGGTGCCTTCTTCCTTATTGTCATTATATGGGTGTGAAAAAGGCCTTTCTGTTCCTTTTTCGAAGAGCACGAAGCATTGTTGTCCGGTCAGCTCTTTTTGCCATTCTTCTTTTGTTTTTTCTACTTCTCTCATTTCAGTTTGTGTTTTAAAGATCATAGCATCAATAGAAATTGTGCCATATCAATATTAAACGCGCAAGGTGTATTTATCGTTTGCTAAAAATGCGTCTTATCCACGAATCTTCTGGTGGCCAGCATTGATTTTGTGACTCGGGCGGGCGGCGGAAAAGTCCTGCCGAAATCCCAAAATACAAGTTAAAGGATTTTGGATTGCCAATATTCAGTAATCCAGTTAAATGATCCGTTCCGAGCCACAAAGGACCGATGCGGCCGGCGAGGCCGATTGCGGGCGATCTGTACCGGTTCATCAATGTTAAAGGAACGGAAATTTCATACCATTTATGCTCATAGCGCGGTGTTACAGAAATCGCGGATTCGGCTTTCATGCCAAATGCACTTTGAGGAATCAGATTTTGGACCCATAACCCGCTTACGTAAACCCGCGGCTGCACATGATAATCAACACTTGCCTGAAAAGCCGTTGGTAACACCGACTTAAAATTGGGTGCCAGCGGCGCTCCACCGTCCAGAGAACTGTTGATCGCATTGAAAATTCCCTCAGAACCTTCCAGCTTCTGGAATGAATCGTAACGGAGTTCCTTGTTGGTTGTATGAATTTCCTGTTGCAAAACATAAGCTGGATTCTTGAAATGAACCCGGCCAATGTCTGTTAGCGAAACGGCTACGCGATACAGATATTTGTTTTTGGATGCGTCATGCTTTCTTTCGCCTTTTTCCGTGTATGAAAATTTGTTAATATCCGGCCTGTATTCATAAACGGCACCGAGGTCAAAACCCCAGCCGCTTCCCGGAGGTGCGCCGCCTATCAGCCATGCTGGTGAAGGTTTTATATTTTGAAAACCCTCATCACGGGTTATCCCGTAACGCATATTAATTTCTTCCACGCGGATAAACTGGCGTTTGTTCTCCCAGGTTTCGTCGGGCTGAATGTCATATGAAGAATTGTCAATGATCGCATGCGCATTATAAAGCCCGATCAGCCTTTTCACGGTAAATCCGACTTTCAAAAAATCCGTTTCATTATCATACACCGTCCCGCCAAGCGTGAACGCAACTTCCCCCATCCCATTCAAATGCAGCCTGCCTGCCTGGTTATCGAAGAAAGGGCCTTGCAATTCTTCGAGCTGAGTGGTTTTACTGATCAACCTGGCGAGCGGCTCCGTGACGCCGGATGTGTTCAGCATGTATCTTACCCGCGTTGAAATGCCTACGCCGATCTTTCCTTTGAACAAATTGAACATTACAGAAGGCAGTCGGGCGTCTCCACCGGCGTTCAGATATTTCTGATTTCCATTCAATTTTTCGCCCAGATAGGAACGCGGAAACTGTAAAACGCCTCTTTCGTTACGGTATTCGTCGGAGACGGTGTTGGTAACCAGGTTCAAAAACGAGTAGGGCGCTTCGTATCGGACGTGATTGTTGGCCGTGTAAAACTGAGTGCCGACCACATTGACATAGAAGCTGTAACGACTGTCTGCAACAAAGGCCGGATTGTGATATAACGCATTGGTTCCAGCATAGTTACCCATTGCAACACCTGGCAAATGCTGGGCTTTGGCAGCCTGCGCCAATCCCAGAATAAGTGCAATTGCAGGTAAACTATATTTAAACATATTATTAAGAAGACGTTGATGCGGGGCCAATTCGCTTGCAAAGAAAAGCCTAACTGCACGGACTTGCAACCAATGTTTATTGATTGGAAAAATAATGTTTGCATTAAACGAACGGCATGATTTTAATATTTAGCATAACCTCGTATTTATCAGTTTATTTGTTTGTTAGTTGAAAGATTGACCATATATTGTTTTGTAAACAACTGATATATACTTATTCAAATTTTGTATTGTATGAATTTTTCATTTTCTGATTATCAAAGCGAAAATTTCTTCGATGAAATGTTCACAGCTGATGGGGAGATAAGGCCGGGTTACGAACATTTAAAGAACAAATTTGAAAACCTCACACACGACGACCTTACCAACCGCCAGCTGGCTACCGAGCGTGCATTGCTTTCGATGGGAATAACATTCAATGTATATTCCGAAGGCGAAGGAACCGAGCGGATCATGCCCATCGATATCATTCCGCGCGTGCTTTCCAATGCAGAATGGGAGTGGCTCGAAACCGGTCTGAAACAGCGTATTAAGGCATTGAACATGTTCATTGATGATGTTTATAATGAACAGAATATCCTGAACGACGGCGTTGTGCCGAGAGAGCTGATTGAGTCAAGTAAATGCTTTTTAAAACCTTGTATCGGCCTGAAACCGCCAAAAGGAATCTGGTGCCACATTACAGGCACCGACCTCATCAAAGGCGATGACGGGACATTTATGGTTTTGGAAGATAACCTGCGTTGTCCTTCCGGTGTATCTTATATGTTGGAAAACAGGGAGTTGTCCAAGCAGATTTTCCCGGACGTGCTGGCCAGGACCGGCGTAAGGCCCGTGTCAGATTATCCTACCCGATTGCTGCAAATGTTACAGCATCTGGCCGACCGTCCTAATCCGACTGTGGCTGTGCTTACGCCCGGAATTTACAACTCTGCGTATTTTGAACATTCCTATCTGGCGCAACAAATGGGCGTCGAGCTGGTGGATGCGCGCGATCTGGTGGTTTCGGATGGATACGTAAAGATGCGGACGACCAACGGACTGCAAATTGTGGACGTTATTTACCGCCGGATCGACGACACTTTCCTGGATCCCGAATCATTTTATGCCGATTCTCTGATTGGAATTCCCGGGATTTTTGAGGTTTATAAAAAAGGCCGTGTAGCATTAGCGAACGCGCCGGGAACTGGTGTGGCCGATGATAAGGTTGTGTATGCGTACGTTCCGCGTATCATCAAGTATTATTTGGGAGAAGAGGCGATCATTCCTAATGTGAAAACCTACATCTGCGGGGAGCAGGAAGACTTCGATTATGTGCTCGAAAATATTTCTCAGCTCGTGGTGAAGGAAGCTAATGAAGCAGGAGGTTATGGTATGCTCATCGGCCCCAAAGCAACGGAAGAAGAACACGAGCTGTTCAGGCAAAAAATACGTGATAACCCGAGGAACTACATTGCGCAGCCCACGATTTCATTATCACGTGTGCCTTGCATGGTAGACGGACATGCGGAAGGCCGGCACGTGGACTTGCGCCCTTACATATTATATGGTGACGACATCAGTGTTATCCCGGGTGGTTTAACGCGGGTGGCCTTGCGTAAAGGTTCTTTGGTCGTAAATTCGTCACAAGGCGGAGGGGGCAAGGATACGTGGGTGTTGTATTAATTTATCATTAACAGTTGCTGGCAGGCTGTTAATGATGTTGGTTTATTTTATTCTTTAAACCAAAATTGTTGACTGCCTGATTTTATCAGTATATAACGCAACTTAAATGATTGAACAATGCAACGTGAAGTAACCGGTTGGTATAGTCCGGCGCTGAATGAGAATATGGATATTGCAGTCTACGGACATTATGGAATAGCCTTGTTGATGATTCCTACAGCAGCTTCGGATTATTTGGAATATGAACAAAATGGACTAATAGAGAGCATTGCACCTTTTATTGATGCAGGAAAAGTAAAAGTTTATTGCATTAACAGTATCAATTCGGAAAGCTGGATGAACCCTTATATGCATGGCTACGATAAGGCCGTGCGGCACCAGCTGTTCAATGATTATGTAATCAAAGAAGTGATCCCTTTTATCAAGGATACTTCAAGCCAGGACAATGAAATCATAGCAGTAGGCGCGTCTTTTGGAGCAATGCATGCCGCTAACCTGTTTTTCAAGCATCCGGATTATATCCACGGCATCATTGCCATGAGCGGATGTTACGATCTGAGCCAGTATACGGACGGTTATTACGATGATAATGTGTATTTCAATTCACCAGTGCATTATTTGCCGCAATTGAAAGCCGAGTGGCATCTTTCGATGTATCGCGATAGCCGCCACATTCATTTCGTCACAGGTTCAGGTGCATATGAGGTTCCTGAATATTCCAGGGCCATCTCATCGATCCTGACTTCAAAGAATGTTCCGCACGAGCTGGACATCTGGGGGCCGGATATGCCGCATGAATGGTGGGTTTGGAAAAGAATGCTTCCTTACTATTTGGAAACGAGGTTTTAGTAAAAGAAAAAAGCTCAAAGTGGCAGACGCAGCGTCCAGCAACTTTGAGCTTTTTTCTTTTAACTCTATCTAATTAGGCACCTTCAAATTGTCTTAAAAACCGCACGTCGTTTTCTGTAAACAAACGCAGATCATTGATTCCGTAACGGAGCATTGTAATCCGCTCAATTCCCATCCCGAATGCGAAACCTGTATATTCTTCACTGTCGATCCCGCAATTGGTAAGCACATTAGGATCAACCATTCCTGAGCCAGCTATTTCTACCCAGCCGGAATATTTACAAATGTTGCAGCCTTTTCCTTTACATATAAAACACGTCACATCAATTTCCGCACTGGGTTCCGTAAACGGGAAGTAGGAGGGACGCAGGCGAATTTTTGATTCCTTACCAAACATTTCTTTGGCAAAATGATATAATGTGTCTTTCAGATCTTTGAAACTCACATTCCGGTCCACATATAAACCTTCCACCTGATGGAAAACACAATGTGCACGGGCCGAAATAGCCTCGTTCCGGAAAACACGTCCGGGCATAATAGACCGGATCGGCGGTTTTTGTCTTTCCATCAACCGCACCTGCACATTGGAAGTGTGCGTACGTAAAAGCACATCGTCCTTCACTTCACCCTGGCTTTTTGAAATGAAGAACGTATCCTGCATCTCACGCGCAGGGTGGTTATCTGCAAAATTCAAAGCGCTGAAATTATACCAATCTTTCTCAATTTCAGGTCCATAGGAAACATTGAAACCCATTCTTTCGAAAATTTCAATGATCCGTCTTCTTACAATGGTCAATGGGTGCAAGCTTCCCTGCTGGTTAGGAACGACGGGTAAAGTCAGGTCAAAAACCATTTCGGGATTCGTGTCGACAGCGTTTTCAATGGCTGCACTAAATTCCTGAAACCGGTCCTGCGCAAGATTTTTAAGCGTGTTCAGCTCCTGACCAACCGCGCGACGGTCTTCTTGAGGAATGTTTTTCAACCCGTCGAACAATTCTGATACGACACCTTTTTTACTGATATATCTGAGGCGGAAAGCTTCCAGCTGGTCTTTGCTGTTGACTGTGGTTTGCTCTAATTCCGAAATTAACTCTTTAACGCGTTCGGTAACCATAAACTATTGTTGTTATCAAATGATTGGAGGCTGGTATGTATCAGGATTCACACCAAAAGCGGTGCAAAGATAATTAAAGTTCGGCCTAGTGATGTGAATTGATTGCGGCTAAGATTTCGGGAGTAGGTAAAATTACGCATTTAAGTAAGTTTAGTTACGCCTTTTCCGTTTTCTGCTAATGTTAAATTATTGTATATGAATTAGTTACAAACGCATACGTACTTCTACGTATTTTCTGAATATACGCTATGTACTAATTTTGAATACAAGAAAACAAAACATATTAGTCTCTATTACCATGAAAAATTTTTCAAGCTTTACACACCGCAACCTGTCATCAAAATCAATCAATGGCAGTGCCGCTTTCATCTCCGTACAATCAATGGGACGGACCGTTTACTTAGCTCCTGAGGTAATTACTTTCCTGGAAGGCGAAGGCAATTACACTTTCATATATACGAACACTGGCAAGAAATATCTGGTTTCCAAGACTTTGAAATCACTGGCCGGTCAATTAAATCAAAACTTCATGCGTGTGCACAAATCTTACCTGGTAAATTCGGATTACGTGGTTGCACGCCTTGAAGACGATCGCATGCTGAAACTGTCTTGCGGCAAAGAAGTGGTGGTTTCGCGCAGGAAAATTAAAGAGGTTTCCGGAATGTTGGATCATACCAACCTGCGCATTTCCGCATAAGCGATTTTGGTGAATTAAATTAGTGGGTTATTCATAAAAACAGCAGCCATCGCATGATCGAAGGCTGCTTGTTTTGTTTTTAGGCCAAGTTAAAAATCAAGGCTTTTAGAATATTTTCAGTCCAAGTGTTACCTGCCAGGATTTAATCTTTTGCTTCACAGACTCGTTGCCGTTTCCAACATTTTGTCCGTTCACCTGAAACGATGCAAGATTGGTAAATGAACCTTCCCTTCGCACATCCAGACTAAAACTGCCGATATCCAGGCCAGCACCCAGCTGATATCCGAATGTTGCCTCGGACATGGCATTGTCTAGGTCCGACGTATAATGTTCAAAAGCATCTCTTAAGCGCTGATTATCGCCAATTCTGAATGAAGTTACGGGTCCCGCCAAAATTCTTAACGGACCGCCTTTAAAACCGATGAGCAAAGGCACATCAATGTTGCTGTATTTAACATTAATTCTTTCTGTTACGGGTGTTTCAAGATCATTCTTAACGATTTCAAATGATCCTCCTTTGGTGGAAACGAGCACTTCGGGCTGAATGAATAATGTACGGCCGAATCTTGCATAAATGCCGCCTACTGCACCGGTTCTTGTATCAAAACTTTGTTTCAGATTATCCTTCACTTCCTTGCCATCATATCCCAGGTAGGGATTCCCCGCAGCGTCGTATCTCGTCGTAAAAACATTTCCCATCGTCAGGCGCGATAAATTCACACCACCCTTAATACCGAACGCAAAACCTTTTTTCTGTGCTTGCGCGGATGTTATGGCAATCAAGCATAACAGGCAGAGGCAAGCTACTTTTTTCAGGATGTTCATGGATAATATAATTTTTTAAGTAAAACCGGTTAATAACGCGAAAAAATAAAAAACTATACCCGGCCCATATTTTTTTTGATTTTGTGATTGAAACGTACAAATATTTAGATAATTATTGGGTAAATCGTGTTAGTCTTTAAGGATATATAAATATTACTTTTCTACTTATGGCCAAAGCCAAGACAGCTTATTTTTGTCAGGAATGTGGGTATAATTCACCCAAATGGGTGGGTCGCTGCCCGTCGTGCGGCGAATGGAATACTTTTGTTCAGGAAGTTATTGAAAAAGAAGATAAGAAGACCGCAGTTGCCTGGAAAGGCGTCAATCTGGCCAGTAGACCTCGTTCTATTGCTGAAATTGAATATCAGAATGAGCCGAGGATCACAACATTTGACGGAGAACTCAACCGCGTGCTGGGAGGCGGGATTGTACAAGGTTCGCTGGTTCTGATCGGTGGCGAGCCCGGAATCGGGAAGTCAACATTAATGCTGCAAATTGCACTTACGCTGTCCAACAAGAAGGTTTTGTACGTTTCGGGAGAGGAATCCGATCAGCAGATAAAAATGCGGGCGGAGCGGATGGATTCTAAAAGTGACAATTGCTTTATCCTCACGGAAACCCATACCCAAAATATTTTCCGGCAGATCGAAGATTTTCAGCCTGAGATCCTGATCATCGACTCTATTCAAACAATGCAATCCACTTACATTGAATCAGGCGCAGGCAGCGTCTCGCAAGTGAGGGAATGTACGGCCGAATTTATGAAATACGCCAAGGAAATGGGCGTCCCGGTTTTTCTTATCGGACACATTACCAAAGATGGTTCGCTGGCAGGGCCGAAAGTGCTGGAACATATGGTGGACACGGTTTTGCAATTCGAAGGTGACCGTCATAACACCTATCGCATTCTGCGAACAGTGAAAAACCGCTTCGGGAGCACTTCTGAACTTGGTATATACGAAATGCACGGTTCCGGTTTGCGGCAGGTTAGTAACCCATCCGAAATTCTCATTTCACAGCGAGACGAACCGGTAAGCGGCATTGCCATTGGCTCTATGATGGAGGGAAACCGTCCATTATTGATTGAAATACAATCACTTGTAAGCGTCGCTAATTACGGAACGCCGCAAAGAAGCAGCACGGGTTTTGACGGAAAGCGGCTTCAAATGTTGCTGGCAGTGCTCGAAAAGCGTGGTGGTTTTCGCTTGGGCGTTCAGGATGTGTTTTTAAATGTAGCTGGCGGATTGAAAGTGGAAGATCCTGCGATTGATTTGGCGGTGATTGCTTCTATTGTTTCGTCCTATGAAGATAAATTCATCCCGCCTTCGGTCTGTTTCGCGGCGGAAGTAGGGCTTGGGGGAGAAGTGAGGGCAGTCAGCAGGATCGAGAACCGAATTTCTGAGGCTGAAAAATTGGGTTTCAAAAAAGTTTACATTTCAAAATACAACAGCAGAGGATTGGACTTGAAAAAATTCAGGATCGAAGTCATCGCGGTGGCAAGCCTGGATGAGCTATTTATGTCGCTCTTTTTAAATACTTAGTAGATAATTTTAATGAATCGCCTTATCAGTATTTTGCATAATAACTTTGCAGCTTGCTGGTAAGGCGTTCGTAAATCGGTTTGCTGAATTCTATGAATAGTTGCTGGGGAGCAGGCGGCATCAGTTCCTGGCTTTTGCACTTTCTAAGCTGAGCCGCAGTAAGGGCGCGTTCATCGCCATTGAAGGAAGCCCATTCGCACATCCAGTTGTATTCACCATTAAATTTTTCCTGGGTTTCTACTCGCTTTGTCTTGAAATCCATGATCTGCATATCCAGTAACCCTGCGGAGAGAACGGTTTTGCGGCTTTGGGTCAGCTTCGCCGTAACTTTGTCATAAACAGGCTTTTTCGTTCTGCCCACCTGGACCTCACCCACTTTTACGCTGTCTTTACTAATCACAACTTCCGTATTTTTTTCAACGAGCGTATTTCCTACGACGAAATCATCGAATTGCAGTCTGATAATGTGGTCGGGTTCGAGTTTGAGGTTTCCCGCTTCTTCGGGCATATAAAACCGCACGAATTTATTCAGCCGCTTATTGGTTTGCAGATATTCATTGACCCTTTCCTGAAAATATTCATTACTCAGCTGGTAAGTCCTGGAAGTAACCAAAACCTGCTCCACAACTACTTTGAAAGATGCCACCTCATAAGCCAGTTCCAGCTTTTTCTCCACATCATTGAAATTCGGGATCAGGTTATTGACCACTTCAAAATGCTCATAAGCCTTCCGTGCGTTTTCGCGGTCGCCTATCGCCAGCAATGTTTGCCCCTCTTTGTAACGGACATTTGCGGCATTATGCCTTGCCAGTTTCTCCTCTTTTTCGAAATTCTGGGCGCTAACCAGTTTAGCACACGAACTACATTGATCAATCGCCTGAAAGAGCCTGTTTAGTTTAACGTAGGATTGCAATTCAGCCTCCCATTTAAAAAGGTCATCCGACTCCTTATTGTGCTTGATATCATTCAAATGTTGTTCGAGCGCGAGGGGATAGGCTTGTTTTAGCGCTTCGATGGAGGAGCTGTGCGTGGCATTGTTTTTCAGCTTATCAACCGCCCGGATGACAGATTCATCGAAATCACCCTTTTTAAGCGATTTCTCAGCAGATTTACACCCTGCCAGCGAAAATAAAATGAAGGTTAAATAGAAGAAGTGGGTAAAGTGTTTTTTCATATCTGACAGCAAACCGGGAAGGGATCTGCTTTCAAATTTCTGAAAAAATTACCTCATTTTAGCGTGTTTCACCAAATACGCCATTAAGATAGGATCGAAGCCTTTTGCAATGTCCGCCTCAATAAAGTCGATCTTATACTGGCCGCATTTCAGTTTAAGCTTTTGATAAAAGTCGCCTACAAATTCTTTGTAAGATTCCCTTACCTGATCCGGTTGGACCTTAACCCTGTCGCCCGATTCGAGGTCGATAAATTCATAAGGGCGGTTTTCGAAAGCGAACAGCTCCTCGGTTTGGCGGTCGGTAACGTGGAATAGTAGGACTTCGTGAAGGTTATGTCTTAAATGTTGTAATGCGGAGAAGATCTTATCGGCTTCTTCCAGGTTATCGAACATATCGCTAAAAATTACTACAAGCGAGCGCTTATGGATTTTCTCCGCGATCTGGTGCAAAACGGTGGCGACGGAGGTTTTTGTTAGCGGCCGCTTGCTTTGCAGCACATTGTCCAGTTCCAGGATAATCTTGTGCACGTGAGATGGCGTAGATTTTACAGCCGTCTGGATTTCGATATTTTCGGAGAATGTGCAGAGGCTTACTGCGTCTTTTTGTCTTTGTAAAAGATAAGTAAGGCTTGCAGCAGCCATTACGCTGAACGTCATTTTGCCGTAACTTTCTTCGGGGTAATACATTGAAGAGGAAGTATCGAGCAGTAAATGGCAGCGGAGGTTGGTTTCTTCCTCGTAACGTTTTACATAAAGGCGGTCTGTTTTGGCGTAGACCTTCCAATCAATGTTACGGGTGGATTCCCCTGTGTTATAGAGCTGATGTTCCGCAAATTCAACGGAGAAACCGTGAAACGGGGATTTGTGGAGGCCTGTGATAAAGCCTTCCACAAGTTGTTTTGCCAGAAATTCCAGATTGCCAAACTCCCTTACTTTTGCTAGATCAAGTTGCCGGCTGTTCATTCTGAAATTACATTATCTGTTGCCGCGCATGGCGACTACTTTTCCCGATCTGGCGTCAATTTGTTCATTAGGATCAAGGAGCACCATTCCTTCCATGCCTACTACGCGGATGGAGACATTGGCAACACCTTTTGCAATTATGCCAAGTAATCTGGCGGCCTCGTTGCTAAGATCGACCAATCGGTTTTTTGCAAAAGGTCCGCGATCGTTAACTCTTACAATTACTTTTTCGTCGTTTTCCAGATTCGTTACTTCGAGCATCGTATTAAGCGGGTAGCTTCTGTGAGCTGCTGACAATTCTGTGCTTTTATGCACTTCTCCAAAGGAGGTTTTTTTGCCATTGAACCGGGTTGCATAATAGGATGCGTGACCAGTTTCAGTTTTGCCTAGTTTAACCTGTGCGAAGGTTTCAGGCGTGAAAGCGAAAGCTAACAGGATAAGAATCAGGATACGATTATAAGTCATATCTGTGGTTTTAGGTGAAACATAAATAAGGTAAAAGCCCTTATTTCATACCATTTATTTGGAGTTTCCCGAGAAATTGGAAACCCACGAATTTCAAAACTAATAAAAACTTTTTAAAAAAGAGCAATTCCGAAAGCAAAAGTGAGCGCGCTACATGAAAAATGTACTAGTCAATACTAACAAATTGCTAATATGCTCTTGTTTTTTTGTTAGCAGCAATAAACTTTATATTTTAGCGTTTGAAAACCTATTTAAAACTTAACATAGTGGAAGACAGAGAGCAAATCTACTCCAAAAGGGTCAGGGCAGGAAAAAGGACTTACTTCTTCGATGTTCGCTCGACGCGATCCAACGATTATTATCTTACCATCACAGAAAGCCGCCGCCATCCGCAGGGAGACGGTTTTACGTATGAAAAACACAAGATGTTTTTATACAAAGAGGATTTTGATAAGTTCGTTGATGCTTTGAAGGATGCCGTGGATCATGTGAAAACAGAGTTGATGCCGGAAGTTGACTTTTCTCAGTTCGAAGCCAAGGCAGATGAGGTGGACGTAGTTGGAGAGTCGGACCTTAAGTGGGATTAAAAAAATTAACAGAATGAAAAAGCCTTCGCAATCTATTACGAAGGCTTTTGGTTTTTCTACTCGCTAAGTGGTAATTTTGTAAATTATCATCTGGCAGACAGGAGCTCTTTGCATTGTTGCATGGAAAACTACCTGCTTTTAACTGCATAAATTATAACATGAGTCTTCAATGTGGGATCGTGGGATTGCCGAACGTAGGGAAATCCACTCTTTTTAATGCCATTTCAACCGGTAAAGCCGAAGCCGCCAATTATCCTTTCTGTACAATCGAACCCAACGTAGGCGTGGTAACTGTGCCTGACGAGCGTCTGGATGTTCTTACAAAGCTGGTAAGTCCGCAGAAGGTTATACCAACCATCATAGAATTCGTTGACATAGCCGGCCTTGTGAAAGGCGCAAGCCAGGGAGCAGGGTTAGGGAATAAATTTCTTGCCAATATCCGGGAAGTTGATGCCATTGTGCATGTTGTAAGATGTTTTCAGGATGAAAATGTCGTGCACGTGGAAGGTCGTGTGGACCCTGTTTTTGATAAAGAGATCATCGACATTGAATTACAGATGAAAGATCTCGAATCTGTTGATAAGAAAATCCAAAAAACAGAAAAAGGAGCCCGTGCCGGTGATGCAAAAGCAAAAGCGGAACTGGAATGGCTGAAAAAATATAAAGCAACGCTGGAAGAAGGCAAAAATGCCCGCAGCGTCGTGATTGATGCAGAAACCAAAGAAGCCGTAATCGGTGATTTGCAATTGCTGACTGCCAAGCCGGTTCTGTATGTTGCTAATGTGGATGAAAACTCAATGCTGACCGGCAACGAGTATTCTGAAAAACTGCGCGAGGCTGTGAAACATGAAGGCGCAGACGTAATTGTCCTTTGTGCAGCTATCGAATCACAGATTTCGGAAATTGAAGATCCGGAAGAGCATGAAATGTTCCTGGGAGAATATGGTTTGAAAGAATCAGGTTTGAGTAAATTGATCAAAGCATCTTATTCACTGCTGAACCTGATTACGTATTTCACAGCCGGTGTGAAGGAAGTAAGAGCTTGGACGATTGAAAAAGGCTGGAAAGCGCCACAAGCTGCGGGTGTGATTCACAGTGATTTTGAAAAAGGCTTCATCCGTGCGGAAGTGATTAAAATTGCTGATTACGAGCAATATAAAACAGAGGCTGGCGTGAAAGAAGTTGGTAAAATGGCCGTTGAAGGCAAGGAATACGTTGTTGCGGATGGGGACATCATGCACTTCCGTTTTAATGTATAGCAAATAATATTCTGATTGATGAAGGAGCGACTGTCTGTCGCTCCTTTTCTTGTGCCTTTTAGCGCCTTCTGTTCCATTCCACAGTACGGTAACCGATCAGCAGATCGGCTCTTCCGGCTTGCGGGCGATGGTAAATGAGGATGTCATAGTCATTCTCTGTTGCGCCATAATTGCCTTCAATATATCCTTCATCCGGTCTTTGTCCCGCCTTAACCATCGTGTAATTGTAATTGATGACGCCTTGTTTGATCATCATTTCAACTTCATAAGCATTTGTCGCCGCATTGTAAGTCATCTTATTGGCATCCGTAAGTTGCCAAAGATTGAAGGCACCATTCACGTAAAATGTAGCCTCGGGGTCTTGTTGGGTTCTCAATGTGAACAGGACAGGCGTATAGTCAGCTTCGATACTTCCGTTCCCTGATTCACGTTGATCTACAATGTATTGACCATTAAAATCATCTGTTTGAATGTATGCATTGTTAGCCCGGGACTTGTCAGGGAATAACATCAGCCTTGTAAATTCGTCCGACCGCTCGATTTCATTAACGCCAAAACCCCTGCCTGTCAGGCTTCGGCTATCGAAATAGCGAAATTCATTTCCGCCGGGAAAAGTGTTTTCCAGATCAAAGAATGTGTACTCCAAAATCTGATCAAAAGGCCTGACATTGGTCGGTTTAAAATTGGTCCTTATTTCATTGAAACGGAAGTTTTTCCTGAGGACCACTTTCAGGTCTGTTTGCGGCGCATTTAAGGGATATCCTTTATAATCAACTACAAAATCAAGCTGCTGGTCCGAGAACTGCTGCTGAATCCCTTGTGAAAAACGCGCTTTCGCATCAATGTTCACGCGTGATTCATAAAGCATGAAACGGCGGCTTAGCACAGGCTTTCTATCCCGATCGGAATAAACATAAATGACATAATTTCCTGATAATTTGAGTTTAGGCAATTCTAGTTTGTAATGAAAATAAGGCACTTTGGTGCTGAAAGCCTGCTGGTAATCATTGATCGGATATTCATTAAATTCAAATGTAAATTCAATGTCGTTCAGGTTTGATTTGGTCCAATCCGCATTGCAATGGATGATTTTAGCACGGTAACCCTCAAATTGACCCGAAAGATCATCAAATTCTAAAACAAGCGGGGCAGGACTCGTTAGCGGCTTAATGGAAGGCGTTAGCAGGCGCGTTGGGTTTTCGGGGTTTTCCAATGCTGGTGCAAGCAGCACGGTTTTTATTTTATCATTATATATAAAATCTTCCAATCTGATGTTTTGAGATTGCGCATTCGCATTTCCATACGTCAACCCAAACCACAAAAAAAGCGAAATCAACCTCATAATAAATCATTAAAATTATCCTGTGACTTTTTATGTAATGTACGTCTGAATAGCCAAACGTGTTTTGCACGCTGGCAACTATTTTTTAACTTACATTATCCAACATGATCGCACAGACTATTAAAATGTATTCAGAACAAGAGTATTTGGAGCTGGAAAGGAAAGCCGATTATAAGAGCGAATATTACAAGGGAGAGATATTTGCAATGGCAGGGGCGAGTCCTAATCACAATCGGATTATGGCAAACCTATCAGGGGAAATTTACATGGCACTGAAAGGCCGATCTTGTCAAAATTTTTCAAGTGACATGCGCTTGCATATTCCCCAAAACGGTCTTTATACTTATCCTGACATAATAATCCTTTGCGGGAAGCCGGAATTCTCTCAAAATGATAAGGACACATTAATCAACCCATCTGTAATAATTGAAGTATTGTCTAAATCTACAAGCGCATATGATAGGGGTGATAAATTTCGGCTTTACAGATCAATCCCAACATTGACGGACTATATCCTTGTTGATTCCTTATCAATTTCCGTCGAGGTCTTTCGGAAAAACGAAGACGGCACTTGGTTGTTGAATTCAGAAATCAACAACATTAACGAGCGGATCACATTGACAAACATTAATGTCCAGATAGAGCTGAAAGACGTTTATGCTCGAACTATTGGATTGAATTAGACATTAAAAGCAAAAAGGGAAATCGTTTGATTTCCCTTTCTGCATTACTAATATTAAATACTTACTTCCCAGCCAGCGCATCCACTTCCAGCATCAGATTCTCCCAGGTCTCCGTGCTTTGATCCAGCTTCTGTTTAATGTCTGTATAAAATCTGTTTAAATCAGCAAGTGCTTTTGAATCGTTGTAAATCTCCGGATTTGCGAGCTTAACTTCTGTTTCTGTTTTCTTGATTTCCAGATTGTTGATCGTAGCTTCAAGTTCTTCGATCTGCTTCTGTGCTTTCTTTATTTTTTGCGAATCTTCATTGGAAACAGGCTTACCATTGTTTTTGGAGGCATTACCATTGGATGCAGGTTGCGGAGCTGCTTTCTGTGGCGGTGCGCTGCTAACCGTTGCTTTATCACTTACAGCCGATTGCAAACCACGCTCTTCAACCCACACTTCATATTCCTGATATGTGCCTGGATATTCCTTAATCTGGTGATCTTCAATGTACCAGATCTTGTTCGCAATGTTTTCAACAAAATATCTATCGTGGGAAACCACAATGTAACTGCCTTCATATTGCTGCAAAGCCTGGATCAGAATGTTCACCGACTGCATGTCCAAGTGGTTGGTAGGCTCATCGAGCAGCAGGAAGTTGGCTTGCGAAAGCAAAACCTTGGCCAATGCAACCCGTGATTTCTCACCTCCCGAAAGGACTTTTATTTTCTTAAAAACATCATCCCCGGTGAATAAAAAACATCCTAAAACCGTCCGTAACTCCGTCTCAGTTTTGTTAGGATTAGCGTATTTAAGCTCTTCAATAAGGTTGTGGTTCACATTCAGCGATTCCAGCTGGTGCTGTGCGTAGAATGTAAAAGAAACATTGTGCCCTAGTCTTCTTTTTCCTTCAATCGGCTCTGTTCCAGCTACAACACGAAGCACTGTTGATTTTCCGCGTCCGTTGGCTCCTATCAATGCAATTTTATCACCGCGTTCCATGCTAATGTTGGTGCTGTCCAGAATGACCTTGTCGCCATAAGCTTTGGAAGCATCTTCAAGCTGGAAAACGTGTCTTCCCGGTTGCGTAGTAAATTGGAAACGAAAATGCACTTTCGCATTCTCGTCGATCACCTGGTCCACAACATCCATTTTATCCAATGCCTTCACACGGCTCTGAACCTGACGCGATTTGGTTGCTTTGGCTTTAAAACGCTCGATAAATCGTTCCGTCTGGCGAATTTTGGCCTGCTGGTTTTCATAAGCACCGCGCTGAATTTCGTTGCGTTCCTCTTTTTCCTCCATATAGTAGGAATAGTTTCCGGCGTAGTAATTCAGCTTTCCATTGGCAACTTCAACCGTTGTGTCAATGGTGTTATCCAGAAATTGCCTGTCGTGGGAAACCACGATCACAGCGCCTTCATAACTCTGAACATATTTCTCAACCCACTGAATAGAAGGTAAGTCCAAGTGGTTGGTTGGCTCATCGAGCATGAGTAATGATGGTTTTTGCAAGAGCAACTTTGCCAGCATAACCCGCATTCTCCAACCCCCGGAAAACAATTTCAATGGTCTGTGTAGATCATCTGTAACAAAACCCAGGCCTTCCAGGATCGCTTCTGCCTTGGATTGAATGGTGTAACCGTCCAATGCTTCAAATTCTTCCTGGACCCGCGCCAGCTTATCGACCAGTGCATCTGTATAATCGTGCTCCATGTCGTGCAGGATCTTGTCCATCTGGATTTGCAACACATTTTGCCGTTCAAAAGCCTGCATGGCTACCGACAAAATGGAATCATCGCTCTGGTAAGAAAGCAAATCCTGGTTCAGGAAACCGATGGTACAGTCGCCCGATTTGGAGATATTTCCGCCGTCCGGCTGGAACTCCCCGTTTATCATTCTAAGCAATGTTGACTTTCCTGTGCCGTTAAGACCGATAAGGCCGATCTTTTGTTTGGGCTTAATATGCAGCGAAGCACTGTCGTAGAGTGCCCGGTCGCCAAGAAAGTAACTGAGGTTGGTAATCGCGATCATGCCGCAAAGGTACGGCGAAAGTGGGAGATAGAAAAAGTGGATTTGTTGGAATAGTTATAAAAGCCCTCGCATAACCAGGTTATTGTCAGATTTAATGTAAATTTGAACATGAACAATCTCTTCCCGATCTTCCTCAAACTCGAAAACCTGCATACGCTTATCGTGGGTGGAGGATATGTAGGACTGGAAAAAATCACAGCCGTGCTGGACAATTCGCCCCTTGCCAATGTTACGCTCGTTTCCCCCGACATCCGCCAGGAAATACGCGATATAGCAAACCTGAATTCCCGGATAAGTTTAATTGAACGCAGGTTTGAGGACGCGGATCTTGACACGAAAGACATGGTTATTGTCGCAACCAATGACAAGCTGGAAAACGCCCGGATCGCCGGCGTAGCCAGGTCGCGGAACATGCTTGTCAATGTCGCCGATACGCCCGCAATCTGCGATTTTTATCTTTCTTCGGTGGTGAGGAAAGGGAATTTGAAAGTGGCGATTTCCACAAATGGAATGTCCCCGACGCTCGCCAAGCGTTTGAAGGAGGTTTTAGGGGAAGCCTTGCCCGATAATCTGGAAACGGCAATGGAACAATTAAAGGCTGTCAGGGATATGTTAAAGGGCGATTTTGCCTTTAAAGTTGACGAATTGAACCGCATTACTTCCGTTTTGACAGAGAAAAAAAAATAGTCAAAAAAAGGCCTACAACGCCCGGTTACATCACAATAAATTTGAGTACAGAAAGTTTTATTAATTGCAAAGCGAAAGTTTAGCGCCACCCCTCCATATCGTTCCGTTTTTCTGCGTATTATTGAGATAATTAATCATTAAATCCGTCCTGGCGGAAACCCATTAATTTGCGTTAGACTTATACTTTGTTTTATATGAATGTTCTCTATCGGATCAGTGGCCTGAGTCGGCTTTCATTTTTGCTTGCATTCTTCGTTTTCCTTTCCAGTACAATTTCTGTTTTTTCAAATACAATATCCACTGCGGATATTGACATTAAGGGCGTTGTCAAAAGCACGACCGGGGAAACGCTTGTTGGGTCCACAGTCCGGGTGAAAGGAACGCAAAAAGGCACGGTAACGAACGAAAAAGGTGAGTTTGTGCTGCAAGGAGTGAATGAGGGTGCCACGCTGGTTGTGACAATGATCGGATTTTTGCCCAAAGAGGTGAAAGCTGCGCGAAGTGTTTCTATCGAACTCGCCGAGGATGCAGTGGGATTGCAGGATGTGGTAGTAACTGGCTTTCAGCAAATTGACAAAAATAAATTTACAGGATCGGCTGTAACATTAAAAACGGACGATGTCAAGATCGACGGTCTGCCCGATGTTAGCCGGATGCTCGAAGGACGTGCAGCAGGGGTTTCTGTCCAAAACGTTTCCGGAACATTCGGCGCTGCACCCAAAGTGCGGATTCGCGGTGCAACTTCATTGAATGGCGATAACAAGCCACTATGGGTGATTGACGGTGTCGTGCAGGAAGATATTGTTAATATTTCCAATGATCAGCTTTCAAGCGGCGATCCTACAACATTGCTGGGTTCTGCAGTGGCAGGGGTTAACCCGGCTGATATTGAGACATTTGACATTCTTAAAGACGCCGCCGCTGCCGCACTCTATGGTGCGCGCGCCATGAATGGTGTAATCGTGATCACTACGAAAAAAGGGAAAAGCGGCAAGCCTGTCATTACCTATTCCGGGAATTTCAGCACGCAGCTGACTCCCAGTTACAGGAATTTCAATATTATGAACTCCGCTCAGCAAATGTCTGTGCTGGGTGAGCTCGAAAGAAAAGGCTTCCTTACTTCCAGCGTCCTTTCCAAGCCTGATTATGGTGTTTATGGCAAATATTACAATTCCCTCGCAGGCGACGATCAGGGAAATTTTCCCCTTGCCAATACGCAGGAAGCGAAGCGGAATTTCTTGCTGGGATACGCCCGGACCAACACCGACTGGTTTGATGTCCTTTTCAAGCAAAACTTCATTCAGGAACATTCTGTAAGCGTTTCATTTGGGACAGACAAATCACAATCTTATGTATCAACCAGTTATCTCGATGATAATGGCTGGACAATTGCTGATAAGGTCAAGCGATACACATTAAACTTTAAAAACAATTACCAGCTTTCACCGAGAATTACGCTCGGGCTGCTGACGCTTGCTTCCGTAAGAAGACAGGAAGCGCCTGGTTCGCTGAGCCGGAGAAGCAATCCGGTCGAAGGCAAGTTTGACAGGGATTTCGACATTAATCCTTTCAGTTATGCGCTCAATACGAGCCGGACGCTGACTGCCTATGACGAAAATGGAAACCTGGAATTTTTCAGAAGAAACTTCGCACCATTCAACATTGTATCGGAGCTGGAAAACAACCGGATCAAGCTTAATCTGGCCGATATCAAATTGCAGGGCGATTTTTCTTATAAAATCACGGATAACATTACCTATGATTTTATAGGTGCGTTGCGCTACATTCAAACGGGCCGCGAGCACATTATCACCGAAAATTCCAATATGGCCAATGCATATCGCGCGGCGGATAATTCGACGATTGCATTAGCCAACAAATATCTCTACACCGATCCCGATGTGCCCAATGCATATCCTGTGGTTGTGCTCCCCAGCGGTGGTTTCTACAACCGGAACGAGGATCAAATGTTGTTTTATAACATTCGTAACAACATCAGATACAATAAAACTTTTAATGAAAGGCACGCTGTCAATGTGCTGGCGGGGCAGGAAATTAAATATACTAACCGGCAAAATTCCAATAACACCGGTTACGGCTTTCAATATGGGCAGGGTGGGACGCCGTTTGTGGATTACCGGATCTTGAAACAGACCATTGAGGCCAATTTCCAATATTACGGCATGCGGATGGATTACGAGCGTTTCGCTGCATTTTACGGAAGCGCCGGTTATACATTAGACGACAAGTACAATTTCACAGGTTATGTCCGCTACGATGGTTCCAACGGCTTCGGAAAGTCGGCAATAGCACGCTGGCTGCCAACGTACACCGTAGCAGGTTCCTGGAATTTTGACCGTGAGAATTTTATCAAAAGGTTTAAATGGCTCAGTATGGGTCGGTTGCGCGCGAGTTATGGGCTTTCTGCGGACACAGGTCCGGCAACAAACTCAGCAGCATTGTTCCAGAGCATCATTACCAGACGCCCTTATGGTGATGAAAAAGAGTCTGCTATACAGCTTGCGTCTCTCGAAAACACAGAGCTGACCTGGGAGAAGCTTTACAGCGGAAACGTGGGATTGGATCTTGGCTTTCTGGCTAATCGCATAAACCTGAGCGTGGACGGTTACATTCGCAACAGCTTTGACCTGATCGATCAAATCAAGACGTCGGGGATAGGAGGGCAGATTTATAAAGTGGCCAACTACGCCGATATGCAATCCTATGGTGTGGATTTTTCTTTGGATGGCGTTTTATTTAAAAACAAAGATTGGGATTTCCGCTCGCGTGTGACGGTGGGTTATGCCCGCACGCAGATCACGAATGTGGATAACAGCCCCGGCATCTTTGATCTTGTCAAAGCAGAAGGCGCCAATGTAAAAGGAAGGCCCGTTCGGAGTTTATTCTCGATTAAATATGACGCACTGAATCCGACAACGGGCGTGCCTATCTTTTTGAACGAAAATGGTGAAGTCAGTTCGGATGTTTATCTGCAAGATCAGAATGTAGGTTACCTTAAATATGAAGGGCCGGTTGACCCACCATTTACAGGTGGTTTTAATAACACATTAACTTATAAAGATCTGTCGCTGAATGTGTTTATAACGTATCAGGCCGGAAACAAAATTCGCCTCAACCCGCTTTACAAGGACACATTCAGCGATCTGGATGCCATGCCGAGGGAATTCCTGGATCGGTGGGTAATGGCAGGTGATGAAAGCGTAACAACTGTTCCATCCATCAGCGATATGCTTGAAAAGCAATATCTGTCAGGAACATATCCCTATAACATCTATAATTATTCAACCGAGCGCGTTGCCAGAGGGGATTTTATCAGATTGAAATCTGTCTCACTGGCATATAAAGTCCCATTGGTGGTTGCTGCAAGATACGGTTTCAAAGGAGCGAGCATTCAGCTGTCATCGATCAATCCATGGTTGATTTATGCGGATAAAAAATTGAAAGGACAGGATCCTGAGTTTTTCAACTCGGGTGGTGTGGCCCAGCCGATCCAGAAGCAATTCACGGTGGCACTCAAACTGACATTATGATCGTGAAGGGGGTAATCAGTATGGATGATTTTAAGTTTTTGAATATGAACAAGACTAAAATTTTTAAAAAGATACTTTTCGCTCTGCCGCTCTTTATGCTGGCGGGTTGCGAAGAATTTCTTTCAACAGAACCGGATAGTACCAGGGCCACGATCAACACGCCGCAACAGGTTTCTCAGTTGCTTACAACAGCTTATCCGCAAGGAGGTTATGTTGTTTTTGCGGAGTCTATGAGCGATAATGTTGCAGACAAGGGCATTGGCGAAGACGATAAGACGAACCGCGCATCTTTTCTTTTTGAAGAAGTGGAGGCCACGGTCGATGAACAAGATTCTCCCGACCAATACTGGGCGGAATGTTACCGCGCTATTTCTGTTGCTAATCAGGCGCTGGACATTATCAGCAAATCTTCAAATCCGTCGCAGTATGATGCCCAGCGGGGTGAAGCATTGGTGGCGCGGGCTTATGCACATTTCATGCTGGTCAATTTTTTCAGCAAATTTTTCGATCCCAGCCAGCCGAATACAGAGCCGGGCGTTCCCTATGTTACTGAACCTGAAACGGTTGTATTGAAAAAATACGAAAGAGGCACCGTTTCCAGTGTGTATCAAAAAATTGAGCAGGATTTGGTTGAAGGTTTACCGCTGATCAGTGACGGCTCATACACCATTCCGAAATACCATTTCAACCGGGCAGCAGCGAATGCATTTGCGGCGCGTTTTTATCTGGTAAAAAGGGATTATCCCAAGGTGGTGCAGTATGCCAATGCCGTTTTTCCGGGCAGCAGCATTGTGGATAACCTCCGCCCCTGGAACACAACCTATTCCAGTCTTTCGCCACAGGAACTTTACAACACTTATTCAAGAGCAAGTCAGAATGCTAACCTGATGCTCGTAGAAACTGCTTCCCTTTTCGGAAGACATGTTGCGCGTTATCGTTTTGGAATGAATTTCCAGAAATGGCAGGAAATTTCAGCAAGTGAAAACATTATCAATGATTCGCCGGGATGGTCTTATCCATTGTATTCCCAGGGAGATAACAATTATCTCATCCCTAAACTGAATGAATATTTTGTAAGAGAATCCGTCAATGCGGAAATTGGGCAGCCCTATGTCATGTTGCCGATTTTCACGGCGGAGGAAGTGCTTTTCAACCGCGCCGAGGCCAATGCATTCCTGGGCAATACCGCCGCTTCCCTGGCGGATCTGAATTTATTTGTGAGTAAGCGTGTCGGCGGCTATCAGCCTGCTAAGCATACTGTTACAGCCGCGAGTATCCGCAGGTTTTTTGGGCCGGTCAATCTCCGGGACGGGATCATTAGTACAATCTTGTCTTTCAAACGCGTCGAATTCGTTCAGGAAGGCATGCGCTGGTTCGATTTGCAGCGTTATGCGCTGCCCGTGACCCACCAAACGGTTAATGGCGGCACGCTCACGGTTCAGGCCAATGATCCGAGACGAATTTTACAAATTCCACAATCCGCTACATTGGCAGGCATTGAACAAAACAAGCGATGATCCTAAGCATTTAATGATATGATGATAAAACAGTTACATAAATTATTCTTCGCAGCATTGTTCCTGACGGTGGGATTTAGCAGCTGCAAGGAGGAGGAAATAGGGGAGGCGGAAGATATTCCAGGCCTCGGAGGTGACGAATGGGTGCAGGGACCGATCGATAAATGGATCCTGGACAGTCTTGTAACACCTTATAACATTTCGGCCAAGTACAAATGGGACCAGTTTGAATTTGGTAACATTACCAAAACGCTCGTTCCGCCGGACGAGTCACAGGTTGTGCCGCTGCTTAGCACCATCAAAAAAGCCTGGACTATGCCGTATGTGCAGGAAGCAGGGAAAGTTTTTTATAACAAATTTTCGCCCAAATTCTTCATTCTATCCGGCAGTAACGAGTATAATGCAGAAGGCTCGATCACGCTCGGAACGGCCGAGGGCGGCCGTAAGGTTGTATTATTCGGGGTGAATCTTTTCAAGATAAAGGGAATGGCCGGATATGATGCGGCCCGGGATTCGTCCTTTGTGAAAGACTGGTTTTTACATACGATCCATCACGAATTTGGTCACATTTTGCATCAGACTGTTCTTTACCCTGTTGAATATAAAGCCGTTTCAAGATCATTATACCAAGGCGGAAACTGGATCAACTGGTCGGATAATGATGCGCGCCGGGATGGCTTCATTACGGCTTACAGTTCGCTGAATTTCGATGAGGATTTTGTGGAAATGATCGCCATGATGCTGACGGAAGGGAAAGCCGGTTTTGACAAAATTGTAAATGCTATTCCCGAAGGCACCAGCCCGCGGGGGACCACCAAAGCGCAGGCACAAGCGGCATTAAGACAAAAGGAAGCGATTGTGGTCGCTTATTATAAAAACACCTGGAAAATTGATTTTTACAGCCTGCAAAACAGGGTTAGGGGATCAATGAACAAGCTTTTTTAATTGTATTTCAAAATATTTCCGGATGAAAAAATCCATTTTATATCTGCTGTTTTTATGCGTCTCTCTCACGGCTTGTGAAAATAACGACGACACATTGTTTGAAGAAACAGCCGATGCGCGACTGAACGCAGCGCTGACATCCTACGAAAAGCAACTTGTGGAGTCTCCATATGGCTGGAATGCAGTCATTTATCCTGGCGGTGGCGGGACTTACGGTTTTCATTTCAAATTTGATGCTAAGAACCGCGTCACCATGTACTCCGATTTTTCCGATGAGTCTGCTGCCAAACCAAAGGAAAGCAGTTA
Source organism: Dyadobacter sp. CY327 (assembly GCF_021390415.1). NCBI lineage: Bacteria > Pseudomonadati > Bacteroidota > Cytophagia > Cytophagales > Spirosomataceae > Dyadobacter > Dyadobacter sp. CY327. Next base: position 1,209,268 of record NZ_JAJUXJ010000001.1, read on the forward strand.
CCGCCTGAAAGCAGTGCAAACGCCGGTTCTGATCTTTGATACCTATTCCTATCTCCACATTCTGTCTGATCCGGACGAGGAGGTAAATGGCGGTGTGCGCGGCGACGGGCTGTTGTCTGATTTCGAGTTCAGCATCTTCCCGGATTCGGTTAAATCGGAATCGATTACACTTGTTGGCAGGAAAAATAACAGCAGACTTGTTTTGACCAAAGCAACCCAGGCACAGGCAGCATCTTATGCGGCGGGTAACCTGGCAAAAGGCGCTTTGTTCAATAATATCACAAAGTATCAGGCCTATTTCAAAAGGGTTACTTTGGGAAATGTAACTTATGAAATTACATTAAGCCCAAGTACGCGCACCATTAAAATGACTTGGCTCGATGGAAACATACCCAAAGTTTTTACCAGCAATTATTACTTTACAGAGGCAGGTGTGGCATTCTCCTCGCCACTGGTCAATGGTTCACAAACCATCAACGGCTTTACAAATGTAACATGGAATGCCAATGCGGGCCAGGTCGGGGTTACCGGGGCTGGTTTGAAAGGAACCGTAGTAAGTGCCACCAAGCCGCTATCCGTGGATCTGGCGGCATCCAGAAGATGGTGGCAAGAGCCGATTGAATCCGGCGGAGACTGGCGTTCACTGCAAGGATTTCATGTAAATGGCGTCGACGATGCATTTAAAATACAAGACCTAACAGAAGATGGGGCGCAATACGCTTTTGTCATTTACCAGCCTGGATATGATGCAACTTATGACCTTTTTGGTCCAATATTTTTTAAAGATGATGCGCTAAGACTTATTTACGGTTTTGCGCCCGATACACCGACTTTTGCCAGCGATGGCCGTATCATTTTCCGTGATGCAGGAACGTTAGGTAAGGCTCCCGCAACAGGCCCCGCAGTAGAAACTGCTAAGTTGCTATATGAACCGAGCGGCTACTATCTTATCCAGACTTCTTCATCAACGTATGATATGGTCAGCGCAAAAGATGCCAAATCCTGGATCAGCTGGCAGTAATAGCATCATACATTTGTTTTTGTATAAGGCACTAAAAAAACCACTTCCAGGCAGAAGTGGTTTTTCTATTATTCTTGAAATGACCTTTTGTCAAATCCCTTAATTATAGCCCTCATTCTGAACCAGTTTCTGATTTACATCGATCTCGCGTTGCGGGATAGGGAAGATCAGTCTGGGCGAATTATAGGGGATTGTGCTGATGTTTTGCTTATTCCGTTTTGCATCATGGAGCGCCAGGCCTTCAAAAGCAAGTTCTAAGTGGCGCTCTTTCAGGACAGAAGCCAATGTTACAGCCGTTGTCGCTTTCAGTCCTGCTCTGGCCCTGATGCGGTTAATGTCGGCTAGCGGCGTCGCGCCTACGACAGTTCCGAGCCGGAAGTTTGCTTCCGCCCGTGTGAGATACATTTCGGCCAAACGGAACTGCAATACATTGCCCAAATTGTCAAGATGCTTTTGCGTATATGTATTGTTGGTTGGCGTCAGGAAAAATTCGCCGCGCTTGTCGCCTGCTTCATAAAGTGCCCTGTGCTTATTCAGAATACGGATATCGCCGCGTCCGCCCGTTCCCGGAATGTCATCAATGGTAGTTCCGAAAAATGTGTTTAAATCATTTACACCGTCTTGTTGGGTCACAACCATCGCGAAAATATATTCAGCAGGATTGGCGCCACCATTGTTTAAGAAGGTGTAGAATAGTGATTCAAAGTCGCTGTTCAGGGTGTATTTGCCTGATGCAATGACGGCATTAGCCTCATCCCGCGCCAAAGCGAAATTGCTTTGCTGTAAATAAACCCTCGAAAGCTGAGCCGATGCGGCATATTTTGTCGCGTAAATGGTGTTAGATTCGGGTAGCAGCGATTTTGCAGCATTCAAATCTTCCAAAACCTGCGCGTACACTTCGGCCACTGAGTTTCTCGCCAGCTTATCTTCCTCAGTCACAACGCGTGTTGGTTTGAGCACGAGCGGAACGCCGGGATTCGTTGCGTTATCTCCGTCTCCCCAGGTTTTAGCATACAATCTTACAAGGTCGAAATACAACGAACCGCGGATAAATCTCGCCTCGCCTTCGATGCGTGCCCGCTTTTCTTCGTCCACAATGCTCAGCGCTGACAGCACATTGTTGCAGCGGTTGATCGCAATATAGGAGTCGCGCCAGATCAATTCGGCAGTCAGGTTTTGTGTAGTAAGCTGTCTGGCAGATATTTCGAGCATATTCCTGAATGTCCCGCCGAAGGCGATCTCATCATTATTGCCCAGAAGCTCGGAGGCGTATTGAAAAGCGCCACCATAAACGTCAACATCCTGCAAAGCGTCGTAACAGCCGATCAGCGTCACTTCTACGTCTTTCGATGTGCTTAACGCGGCCGTTTCGTCGATACTTTGTGTTGGGTCAACGTCCAGTTTGCTATCGCAGGCACTCGTAAAAAACAACCCGGCGGCTAATGCCACATTATATATGAATATTTTTCTTTTCATGATTTTAGAATAAATGGCTGAATGCAATTAGAAACCAATGTTAACACCGAAGAGCAACGTGCGTGGCTGAGGCGGTGTATAAAAGTCGTTTCCAAGTGCGAATTTCAAATCTCTTACGGGAATGTCATCCGTGCTTACTTCGGGGTCCCAGCCTTTGTAATTGGTCCAGGTGGCCAGGTTCATGGCGGATACATACACACGGACACGGTCCATCTTGATCCGGCTCACAATGTTGGAAGGTAAATTGTATCCCAATGTCATGGTTCGCAAGCGTAAGTATGAGCCGTCATAAATGTAACGCGTAGATGCCTCGTTACCATTTCCTTTGTAAAAACGCGCCTCCGGTACATTTGTATCGGTGTTTTGCGGAGTCCAGGAATTAAGCTGATCCACTGTCTGGTTGTCTTCATAGATCCCGTTGGCGGAAGCATATTGGCCTACACCATAAAAATTAATTTTATTTCCGGCAACACCATTCAGGAAAATTGTCAGGTCTAATCCTTTGTAAGAGAATGTGTTGGTGATCCCGCCTACAAATTTAGGGTTTGGATTACCCGCAACTACCCGACGTGCGCTGTTGTAGGAAGAGGTTGTTGATCTGTCAATGTTGCCATTGGCTTCTTCTGTGTTTTTGTAGAATAGCGCATCGCCGTTTGCTTTGTCGACACCGGCATATTCAACGGTGTAAAACACACCCACAGCCTCACCTTCCATCACCCGGCTCATATTGGAAATCCCGCCTTCGATGATTTGTTTCTGGATGTTTGTGACCTTGTTTTTGTTATTGGCAATGTTAAATGAAGTGGTCCATTTGAATGCGCCCACAATGTTCTGTGTATTCAGTACGAATTCGAAGCCCTTGTTTTCCAGCTTGCCTACATTGGCAACCTGGATAGCAAAGCCCGAAGTTGCTGGAACATTTACTTCCAGTAACAGACCATTGGTTTTTTTAATATAATAATCAATTTCACCATTGATACGGTTGTTGAACAAGCCGAAATCAAGACCTATATCAGCCTGCTTCGTTGTTTCCCATTTCAAATTCGGGTTAGCCAGCTGTGAAGGACGCTGCCCGGCTGCACCGCCATAACCCGCATCTCCTGAAAACAATCCGAGTTGCGGGAAATCACCGATTTCTGAGTTTCCTGTAGAACCATAGCTTCCTCTCAGTTTAAGGAAGCTCAGCGTATTATTTTCTTTCAAAAAGTTTTCCTCCGTGAGCACCCAGCCTGCGGATACAGAAGGGAAAAACCCATAACGAGAATTCGCTCCAAATCGCGAAGAACCGTCGATACGGGCGCTGGCAGCCAGCAGATATCTTTCAGATAACTTATAATTGAAGCGTAAGAAGTAGGATAGGAAACGATAATTGGTTTCGGTAGAACTTCCGTCCGACTTCGTGGCCGCACTCGCGATCTTTTTGTATGAGTTCGAGGGAAACTGTGTTCCTGCAATGAAGTTTTCTTTCGTTTGGGAATCCTGATAGGACATACCCAATGTTGCGCTAATGCTATGGATGTCAAATACTTTGTCGAAAGTGAAGAAATTGTTGGTGTTGTAGTTGGTTACAAACGTGCCGAAGTTTTCGCCCAATCCATTCACCGCCTCATCTACATTACGCAGGTTCTGGCTTTGGTAATAGCTCTCTTCATTCTGATTTAATAAATCAACACCCAGCTCGGTCCGGAATTTCAGCGAAGGCAGAATGTTGATCTGTGCATAAGCATTGGTAAGGTTCCGGAATGATGTGGCCGTGAAGTTCGAATATTTAACCGAGATCATCGGGTTGAAATATAGGGGCAGGTTCACATCTCCCGGCGGCGTACCAATCGGCAAACCCGTTTCCGGATCTGTAAATGGGGTTAATGGCGTTAATGCAGACATTTGAAGCGGATTCGAGAATGAATTGTCACCCGGCAAGCGCTTGTTAACCGTTCTCGCCAAACCCATTGATAAGCCGACTTGCAACCAGTTGGACGCCTGGTGATCCAGGTTCATGCGTGTTGAAAGCCTGTCCAGCTCATTGCCGATGATGGTTCCTTTCTGATCCAGATATTGACCTGAAAGGAAAAATTTCGTTTTATCATTTCCTCCATTCAGCTGGAAATCAAGCTGCTGCATGCCGCCTTTGGTGAAGGCCTGATCCTGCCAGGGGTAGTTTTTCTGCTGAGGTGTGTTGGCAGTTCCCAGACTGTAACGGTTTAGGTTATCCAGGAAATAGGCCGTATTCGACTCCGGATCGCTGGGGTCGTATTCATCTATCCGGTCGCTGTTAAGGGCCGCGGCCGTATAGAACTTTACGTACTCATCTGCATTCAAAAATTGCACGCGCCGTGTTGCTTCCGAAGATCCCTGCTGATAATTGATACTAACATTGGTTTTTCCCGCCTTACCACGCTTGGTTGTGATCAAAACAACCCCATTAGCAGCCCGGGAACCGTAAATAGAGCCCGCAGAAGCATCTTTCAGGATTTCTATGGATTCGATGTCGTTGGAATTAATGTCGGACAGCGGGTTGGTGGCGCCACCAGTGCTGCTACTCAGATCGGACGTTGTAATGGGCATGCCATCCACCACATACAATGGCTGGCTGCTTGCGCTGATTGATGAATTTCCGCGGATACGGACATTGATCGCCTGGCCTAACTTTCCCGAGCCGCTATTGACATAAACACCCGCCGCACGTCCCTGCAAAGCTGCATCCACGCTTGCAACAGGCATATTCTGTATTTCCGTGCCTTTCACCTGCGCAATGTTACCCGTCAGATCGCGCTTGATCTGTGATCCGAAACCTGTCACGACCACTTCGCTCAAACTGCGCGTATCGGTTGACAGTTTTACATCGATCACACTTCGGCTGCCGACAGTCACTTCCTGCGCAGTTAACCCCACAAAACTGAAAATGATAACAGAACTTGACGAAGGCGCGCTGATTGTGTAGTTTCCATCAGCGTCGGTTTGTGTTCCAATGGTCGATCCTTTGATGTGAACCGTTGCACCCGGCAGCGGCGCATCGTCACTGTCCGTTGTAACTTTACCGGTAATCTGAACACTCTGCCCATAGACGGACATCCACGTGCTCAGCAAGCATAACATGGCTAATAGTAGATTTTTTTTCATGATTACTAGAAATAATTAGAATAGAAAACATCGAAACAAAAATATGGTTTTCAGTACAATAACAAAATATTGTAACTGGTGTGGCTCAGAAACGACACTATTTATTCTTGTTCAAAAGAGGAGGAAACGCCTACCAATATTTGCCTTTAGACCGGGCAAACTGCGTTCCACGCACAAAAATGCGGATATGATTATACAGAGATGCGGCCAGACCGAAATGTTTTCGTAAAACATAAAATCGGTCAATTAGTGAACGGCGGTGATTTTGTACGGATAGCCCGCCAACCAGATAGCGGCAAAGTGGGTTTTCAATGAACTGAATCCGCTCTGCCCGTTTCAAACATTCAATTTCCCAATCAATGTCTGCGCTGAGATTGTTAATGTCATAGGGTGGGGCAATGGACTTTTTGGCGATAAACGCCTGATGGCAAACTTTCATACCCAATGCAAAATCCTGCCATTTCAATTCCCGGGGCAGCGAATGCGGTGTGAATTCACTCCGCATACCTATTTCAACGCCATTTTCGCGAACCAGCATTGCATCGCTATAATACACATCAGCATCTGATCCGAATGCGGAAATGAGGTTTTTCAGAACATTAGCATCATAAATTTCATCCCCTGCATTCAGGAACCACACATATTTTCCGCTCGCCAGTGCAAGGCCTTTGTTCATGGCATCATACAAACCGCGGTCAGACTCCGAAACTATTTTGGATATAAATGAATGTTTATCAGCGATTTGCAGCGTAGTATCATTGGATTTCCCGTCAATGATCAGATACTCCACAGCTTCCGGAGCGGCCATGTTGCTCAGCGCGTGCCGGGCACTTTGGAGCGTGCGTTCAAGAAATGGTCCGGCATTGTATGTGATCGTAACGATCGTGAGCAGCGGGAAATCATTCATTTGCGAGCAGTGTGTGATATAATTGTTGGTATTGATCCGCTACGACGCGCTCGCTATATGTTTGCAAAACTTTGGAACGTGCCTTACCGGGCAATTCAGCATTGTTTTCAGGATTCAAAATCCACTCGATTCCTTCCGCAAGCGACTGTGCCGACCCTTGCAATGCAATGTATCCGTTGACTTGATGGTCGATCATTTCAGGAATGCCACCAGTGGCAAATCCGAGAGCCGGCGTGCCGCAGGACATAGCCTCCATGATCGTATTGGGCAAGTTGTCTTCCAGGGAAGGCACCACGATCATATCAGCCGCATTATAGGCTTCCACCATGGCATTAGGATCCGAAATTTTCCCCAGATAATGGACCGGCACAGGAAACGAAGCCATCAAATCGGGATTTGCTTTTCCAAGCACCAGTATTTCGATATCGCTGGTCGGTAAGCCTTTTTTTTCCAAAGCCTGTCTGAAAAACATAAAGCCTTTTCGCGGGTCACCAATGTTGGCGCCGGCAAATAGGATCAGCTTTTTTGATTCAGGCAGGTTGAGTTTTCTTCTGATAGCAAGTTTTTCAAAAGGCCTGAACAATTCCGTATCAATGCAGTTAGGAATGCTCAATGATTTTTTAGCTCCCGTTAATGCGGCCTTTTTTACCAGAGAATCCAGCCACTGGCTTGGGGAAACCAGTGCCATCCGGGTATTTTTATAAATGGAGCGCTTCCGCTCAAACTGCGCGAAAGATATGTCGTATGCGTCTGGTTTGGCCAGATAAGGGCAGTAATGACAATGCGTCAGGAAGTTTTCACAACCCCGGCTGTAATGACACCCGCCTGTAAATGTCCACATATCATGCAACGTCCAGACGATTGGTTTACCCAACGCAAAAAGCTTGTCAAGCGAATCCAGGGACAGAAATCCGAAGTTAATCCAATGTAAATGAATGATATTCGCTTCCTGCACCCAGGGATTGTTGCTGATATCGGCACCAATCTCAGCCGGCGAGAACGCAAATCGCACAGATGCATCGCGCTCCTGCGGATAAAAATAAAGCCTCTCGCCAACAAACCGCACCCAGGCTAGTTTTGACTGCAATGCTGTGCTTGAAAGTCCGGCAACGCCCGGCTCTTCGGCCGATAAACCGGACACCAGCAACTTCGATTCTGTGCCTGATTTCAGCAGCGCCCGGTGCAATCGCGTGGCGGCAACGCCCGCTCCTCCTTCCAGGTGAAAATTGCTGAGGTGAAGCACCATTTACTGCGATCGTTGTTTGAGAGTTATAAGAATTGAATGCCCTGCGATTGTAAGAGGGTAAAATTAAATAGTTCTGTGGTTAAATAAATTTTATGCTTAAAAGTATCTTTATCAAAAAATAGTAATCAAGGTAAAATGTCTACGGAAAAGCAAAGCCATGAGGCGCATTCAGGTTGGTATGAGGTGCAGTATGCTACTCAGGAGGCAAAGGACAAGGCGATAGAAAACTGGGAGTACGACGAACAGCACAAAACGATCAATCACTGGATCCACCGCAGGCAGCTTGAATTAACCGCGCCATTTACTCTGGAAAAAAAATCCTGGCTTACCATCGGCGATGGGTATGGTTTCGACGCCAACTACTTTTTCCGCCAGGGCCTGGACACCACTGCCACAGACATTTCCGGCACATTTCTGCCATTATCGCAAGCCAGAGGCTTTTTTGATCATTATTCGGTCGAGAATGTTGAGAAACTGAGCTTTGGCGACGACACTTACGATTACATCTTTTGCAAGGAAGCCTATCACCATTTTCCAAGGCCTTATCTGGGGGTTTATGAAATGCTGCGGGTCGCCAGGGAAGCAGTCATCCTGGTAGAGCCACATGATCCGATCTCAAAAATGCCGTTTTTGTTGGCATTACGGAACATTTTCGATCGTTTTGATACGAAACTGCTTCAAAAATATTGGAAGAACCGCTATTCTTTTGAGGAAGTAGGCAACTATGTTTTCAAGCTTTCGGAGCGGGAAATGGATAAACTAGCGAACGGAATGGGCCTGCCAGCCGTCGCATTCAAAGGCATCAACAACAACTATTACCACCCATCCTACGCCAAAGACAAAGCTGACGATTCGTCCCCCGCATTTCGAAAAATCAAACGGAAACTGGCATTGCACGACTTCCTGATCAAATTCTCGCTCATGCCGTCACAAGTGCTGTGCGCCGTGATTTTCAAGAAATTACCTTCACAAAAAGTAATGGATGCAATGAAACGTGAAGGTTTCCAAATACACATTTTCCCGCCGAACCCTTACGCTAGGTAGGTTAGGGACTTCTTTGAGATCACAATTTGTGATCTCAAGTTTCCATGAAATGTCAGCTATTTATCAAGCGCCTACTCCCGCCAGCCGAAAATATTTAGCTGTAAATCCATGACGTCGTTGCCTCGGTAGCGGTAGTTGGTGAAGGGTTTTAGGCGGTGCTGGTTGGTGTCGATGTAATAACGGAAGTTGTTTTCTTCGAAGATGCGGATGATTTCTGCCAGTCCCTGCGGATTGCCGATGTAGGAGTGGAATTCGACAAATAAATTCTGAACATGGCCCAGGGCGTTGCGGCAGTCATTGAGCACTTCTTTCTCAGCGCCTTCAATGTCGATTTTCAGAAAATCAATGCGCTTTTCGGCCAGGAGAAAGTCCTTTAAACGGATTGAAGCAATTTTTTTCTTTTCAGCACTGGAATAAATGGAGGAAGAATCTGCCGATTCGCTCCCAAACCAAATGCCCTCATCATTCATCCAGACAGCCTTATCAATGATCTTAACATCATTAATGTTGTTATTCCTCAGGTTATCACGAAGCAATGCGGCGATTTCAGGTTCCGCTTCGAAGGCCGTAATGTGTGATTTTGGGAAAAGCTTTTTGAAATATAAAACACTCATCCCAACATTGGCCCCACAATCGAAAATGACCGGCTCAGGATTTTTTGACTCAAAAAAATAAAATTCATCAGCAAAAATCTCCTTATGCTGCCAGAGAAACGACATTGTATCGGGCACGGTCAGTTTTGAATTTCCAAATTCAACCTGCGTCCGCGTATGCCTGCGACTGTTGCCATATTTCAATAGCAGACCCATAAACTCACGGTTGGTTGAGGTCCGCAAGGCGTTGAAAGGTTCTTTCAGTAAATAGCGCAGCCAATACATATAATTTCTGTTTCGTCAGATCCGGTATTTGATCCGGTTCTTGATCTTTAATGCAAGCGGAAGTTTGTAATAATCCGCAAATGCCTGAATAACCTGATGATCAGGCACAATGTTCGGGTCGATCCGGATTTTGCTGTCGCTCACTTCCGAGCCATAATAGCCCGTTTTAAATGTAAAATTCGTCCCGCTACCGTCTGTGCCAATGTTCCTGATTTTCGAATGCACCGGATATACGCCATATGCATCATTCAGAAACTGGCTGTAAGTCCAGCGGATCGCCCAGGAATCGATTACTTTTCGCTGTTGCTTTACCAGCATGGGCCAGAGATCTTCTCCGCCTGATTTAAACTGATTTCTTTTAGTTTTATCCTTTTCCAGCTTGTCAAACGCTGTAACTTCCCAATCGGCCTTATTCCATTTGCTCCGCCAGGTTCCCCAGCCCCACGAACTTGCGCGCGGTGCGAGATAGAGGTCTTCTTTATAATGTGCCGGAAAAGAGATCGGCGGGCCGTAAGCCGTTACTGAAAAAACGTCTTTACGCGATTCGAATGCAGCTAACGCCTCATTCATAAAAACCAGGAAATCCGGCGCGGTAAGCATGTCGTCTTCCAGCACAATCACCTTTTCAAACTGGTTCAGCACTTCGGTAACGCCTCGGATCACAGAAGCCGCCAAGCCCTTATTTTGCTCTGAATGATGGATCTTAATGTGCTTGAAACCAGTAATAGAGGTCAGATAAGTCCTTACATCCGCTACTAGGGTTTCATCGGACTTATTCCGGGGCCCGTCCGAGTAAATAATCAGTTCGCTTTCCGTTGCCAGTATGTTCTGTTGCAGCGCCTCGATCGTTTGCTGCAAATGCGCAGGGCGATTGAAACAAAACAACACGATAGGGGCAAGACTGGCGGGCAAACTCATTGTTAGCTTTTATAAGCATCGATGATCAAAGAAGTATAACCCAGTTTTCCGCCAGCATTACGGCTGTCGTGGTCCGCCGAGCGCCTGATCATGCCATCTTCCGGCTTCCAGGGCGACTTGTGAAACTGGCCTTCTTCATCAAAATATTCGAGCAATTTTACTGTAAAACCAACAGCTTCGAGTGAGCGCGACATGATTTGATAATTGTAGAGCAACTTATGGTCATCTGCTCCGTTTCCCGTGCCGCCGGGCTTTACATAATTGATGTATTCTTCGCTGGGATTAAAACCATCCGGAACCGCAACTCTCAGAAAACCACCGGGTTTGAGATAAGTATGGCAATGTTTGAATGCGAGCTGTCCTTCTTCCAGTGTCAAATGTTCCCAGACGTGCTCGGCAAGGATTTTATCAATTGAATTTTCGTTAAAATATTTTTGCCAATCACTTTCTTTCAGCAAGTTAAGTGTCTCAATATCAGAATGTATCCAGCCTTTGTAAAGCGAGTACATGCTTCCCACGACCATATTGACCGGTTTGGTCGGATCGTAGGTGGTCAATTGATATAAACTATATGGCTGTTTGAGAACGCCGGCAATTATTTTTTCCTTTAACGACATCAGAAATGGATCTGTTTTAATGCTTCAAAGATAACGGTCTCTTATTTTATCCTCAGAATACTTGTCTTAATTAATTTCCAGCCACTTCCGAAGCCCGCCGAAATGTCCTCTGATACATTCCAGAGCAGGATTCCGCCACCAAAAATCACTGTAACAATAACCGAACGGGCCAGAATGATCACTACCGTGGAAATCAGGTCATCAGATTCGGGAAACGGCATGTAGTGAGCGACCAAATAGGCAACAGTCCCCAGCAATATTACCTTGAATGTTCCCAGTGTGAAGGGTTGAATGCCAAGTTTTTGTCTGATAAAAAACAATTTGACAAAATTATAAATGACCGTGGAGAAGAGCGCCGCGGCAGCCGCACCATTAAAGCCGTAAAGCGGGATCAGGAACTGGCTGCTGAATAAGATCAGGATCGTGAAAAACAACATGAAAACAATGTCGTAGCGATAATATTTCGAATTGGTCAGGATTTCCGTATTCAGGCCGGTCATCATATCAACGATTCGGGAAATGCCGACCATTAACACGACCCATTTGCCTTGCGAGTAAATGTCTGATTTTGGAATAATACCAAAAATAGCATCAATGTTGGTCCATATGCCCAGGAACAGGAAGGAGCCGATAATGAAGAGGTTAAGCGAGGATTTTTTATAGATCGTGTCAATGTGCGCAATGTCGTTGCGCGTATAAGCTTCTGAAATAATCGGCGCGCTGATCATCACAATGGCATTTCTGGGAATGGAAATGACCAGTGCGATCCGCGAGGCAATGTCGAAAATGGCAGTGCTGCCCAGACCGCCTTTGAATGCAGGTAAAAGGACTTTTTCAATATGCGGAAGCAATGCGGCACTGGCCCCGCCAAGCAAAACCCAGAGCCCGTAACGATACATTTCTTTGAACGCTGGGTGTTTTATAAAGCCAAAATCCAGCCTGGTATAAAGGCGTTTTTGCAGGTGCAGATAGATCAGCATGGCCGCAATGGCAAGTCCGTAGCTCAGCACGGTGAGGTTCACCATCGTATCAAAAGTGATGATTTTATAACCAAACATGATGACCACCGCGCTGTTAAAAAGCCGCAACCCGACCTCGCGGATGAGGGAAGGAACCGCAATACGTAAATTAATTCGCGAATAAGATTCCAGCGCCAGCAGATAAACCATTCCCACGGTGAGCGGGATAAAAACGTAATAATACTTGACCAGCATAGGAGAATGGTCAAGGTAGAATTTAAGATAAAGCGGCTTGAAAAGCAGATATAGCACCACAAAAGCGGCCAGCCCGACCAATGGCGTAATGATGATAAAGGTGAAAAGCTGCCTCCGCGACTCATGATCCTGGAACCGGCTATGAAACCGCACGGCGACAGACGGAACGCCCAGCAGCGCAAACGACATGTAAATGACAGGAAAAGTAAGCAGGGTGGAAGCGTACAAACCTAATTGTTCCTGGGTCAGAAACTGGTTATAGAGGATGAGGATGTTAAAAATGCCGATGACAACCCCGACGTAAGAAACGATTGAACTTTTAAAACCCTGACGTACAATTATCCCCATGAAGGTGCAATGATTAACAAGGCAAAATTAAGACAAAAACCAGAAGATAGCCTAACCGCGGAGCCCGATTAGTTCCTCTGAATGTTTGTGATAACTTTGCTTCCTTAATTAAACACACTATTTCTTGAAAGTAATCAATATCGTTGGGGCACGTCCCAATTTTATGAAAGTCGCGCCGCTGCACCGCGCTTTCACACTCTATCCGGATATCAATTCCCTGATCGTCCACACCGGCCAGCATTATGATTTCCGGATGTCCGGCATCTTTTTCGAACAGCTTCAACTTCCCGAACCGGATTATTTTTTAGGCGTAAGCAATGGTTCGCACGCGCAGCAAACGGCAGCTATAATGGTTGCATTTGAAAAGGTGCTCCTTATTGAAAAGCCGGACATCGTGCTGGTCGTGGGCGATGTTAATTCCACGCTGGCTTGCGCACTAGTGGCAGTAAAAATGCATATTCCCGTAGTTCATGTGGAAGCCGGGCTAAGGAGCGGCGACAGGAAAATGCCCGAAGAGATTAACCGGATTCTCACCGATGCCATTGCAGATCAGCTTTTTGTAACGGAGAAGTCGGCGGTTTGTAATCTTTTAAAAGAAAATATTTCGCCTGAAAAGATTCACTTCGTCGGCAATGTAATGATCGATTCGCTGCTGCATTGTTTGAATCAGGTTACCGAAGATGCGAGGCAACCGGAAAGGCAAAACGAATATATCTTAATGACCATGCACAGACCAGCTAATGTGGATAATGCGGTGGTAATGTTCGAAATTGCAAACATGATCAGAAGGTTATCGGCATTGCATCCCATTATCTTCCCAATCCACCCGCGTACATTGAAGAGCCTTGAAACGCAAGGGTTATTGCATGATTTGAAAAAAATAAAAAATCTGGAAATTACTGAACCGCAGGGTTACAGGGAGTTTTTAACATTGATTAAGAACGCGTCTCTGGTGATCACCGATTCTGGCGGCATTCAGGAGGAAACCACGTTTCTGAAAGTGCCTTGCATTACATTAAGAGAAAGCACCGAGCGTCCGGTCACTGTTGAAGCGGGCACAAATCATCTGCTGCCCGACTGGAATGCGCAATCCGTGGTGGAAATGGCCAGAAAGATAATGGGGGGACATTGTAAAAAAGGACAGATCCCGGAATTATGGGATGGTTGCGCAGCAGATCGCATCGTGACAATTCTGCGAGAAAAGTACATTAATTCGTACGTTTGTGCCGGTAAGCGTCAACCGTCGGATTTGAAATGATTAAAAAAATAAAAAATAACACCTGGGATCTGCTCAATGGGATCGGCCTGGGTGGGAGTGTGCAGCTTTTTCTGGACGGTGCTTTGAAGCAGTACGGCTGGTTCAGAAGTTTTCATACCAAACAATCCGTTGACGCAAATGGTGATCCGCTTCCCTGGTATACATATCCATTTATATTGTTTTTGAAACCGCGTTTGAAGCCTGATTTCGTGGTTTTTGAATATGGTTCTGGAAATTCTACCCGCTGGTATGGTGCCCGCGTGAAGCAAATTACGGCTGTGGAACACGATGCGGAATGGATCAAACTTATAAAGCCAAAGCTTCCCGGCAATGCAAAAGTTATCGAAAAACCGCTGGGCGATTCTTACATTCAGGCGGTTAAGGATGCTGGCGAGCATTATAACATTATCATTGTTGACGGACGCAACAGGGTGAAATGTGCCAATTTTGCAGTCGATTATCTGACCAATGATGGCGTCCTGATCCTCGACAATTCGGAACGTGAGTGGTATCAGAAAGCAAAGGAATATTTGAAAGAAAGAGGTTTCCGAAGACTGGATTTCATTGGTATGGCGCCAATTGTAGGCATCGAAACGTGCACGAGCGTGTTTTACCGGGATGGTAACTGTTTGGGCATCTGATCAGCGGAAAGTTATTTCATAAGTCATTTTCAAACATTCTTTCCCACCAATATTTTTCTTGAACCTGCTAAGCGAAGGCTTGTGGACACCATTGCCATCCAGCGAAATGCCCAGGTCTAATATCCTGATGTTTTCCCGCTGACAATGTTGATAAACGCGATCCATTAACATGACAACCGGGCTGTAAACGCGGTAGTCAGGTAAATCCCCGCACAAAAAGTTGTAAAGTATGTGATCGTTAACCCGCACCGTCATGGTAAGGGCGATGATCTTTTCCTGGTCAACAACCGTAAAAATCTGATATGCCTCGGGAAATGTGTGTCTCAATATGTCAATTTGAGATAATGTTAAAGGCATGCGGTAACCATTACTTTCACGGCAGTGTGCCGGGAATTCATAAGTAACCTGGGATGAAATTTCATGCGCTGGCCCAGCTCTGAATCCAGCAAAAACAGCTTTTTTGAATTTTCGTTTTTCCGCCGGCCTGATGTGAGCAATGAAGTCATCGCCATCCACATTAATATAACTATTAAGGCAGGCCTGAACGGGGATAAGTCCAGTATATAGATAAGCGTCGTGTAATAAGCGTTGTTGATCAGGTTCATAGCAGCATGGAGCAGTTTTAATCGTCAGCTGTTTTCCTGAGCGATCATTGATCCACTTTTTAATACAATTTATAAAAAAGATAATCTCGCTCTCCTGGCAATCCGTACCGCATTGAATGCCGCCAAATGGAGCGTTAGGAGGCGAAATCCAGCTGCTATCAGGCATTTCTACACATTGAAAAATGGCTATGACATGCTGAGGATCTTGGCGGAGCAGGGAGAACGCATATATCGGACCGGCAGTCTGGGTTAATAAATGCTCCGGTTCCAGGTATAAAAAAGGGAGAAAAGCCAATGTCTTTGAAAAGTGGCTTTTTCCAATATCCAGACAAACTTCCAGTTTATCTGTTTTTCCTAAATAGTGTGTGTTGTGAGAAATAATCTGAAAGCTAAACGACTAATTAGTAGTATGTAACTGATGGTTTACTTTAAAGTATGCCCTCAGGAGACGATTTTATTCAAAATTGTTAAAAATTGAGATACTAATTTGATATTTTTTATGTTTAATACAATGCTGATTGCTATTTTTGTTGATTCCCTGGTTTTTATAGACTGGCACCTGCATTTTTTTAATTAATTGGACTCAAACCCGTACATGAAACACATACTTATTGCCGAAGATCATGCAGTAGTGAGAATAGGCACCAAACACCTCCTCAAATCACTGATACCGGACTCAACCATTTCGGACGTCGACGATTTTGACAAGATACTTCAGGAAATTGAAGTGAAATCGTACGATCTTCTGATCCTCGATATCAACATTCCCGGCGGGAACACGACTAAAATGGTTGAAACCATCCGTCAAAAATCTCCTGGCATAAGGATATTGATGTTTTCAAGCTATGACGAACAGCAATACGGTTTAATGTATCTCCAAGCCGGTGCGGACGGTTATTTATCGAAGGACGCGCCTGAGGAAGAGTTTAAAACAGCCGTTATGAGCGTTTTGAACAATAAAAAATACATGAGCGAAGATATGCAGCAAATGAATATCAACAGGCTCATCAATCCAAGAGAGTTTCTTCCAGACCCGATCGTAAGTCTTTCGCCACGGGAAACGGACGTAATGAATCTTTTGAAAGAAGGATTAGGAACCGCTAAAATAGCTGAAAAACTCAACCTACAGCTCTCAACCGTTAGTACTTACAAAGCAAGGATTTTTGAGAAACTCGGTGTTAAAAACATCGTTGAACTGATCACAAAGATCAAATAATTGACTCAGATAAAAGATTTGAACCCTGCACTTGGCCGTGCGGGGTTTTTTTGTGGGGTTTGAAAAATTAATTTGCTTCTTTCCCGTACGTTTGCCGAAACATCAATGAAAACGCGCATGCGCAAGTTGCAGATTGAAGAAATGGGCCGGTTGACGGTTGAAGAATTTAAGGAATCGGAGAAATTCCCATTTGTTATTGTCCTTGATAACATCCGGAGCCTGGCCAACATTGGCTCCTTTTTTAGAACAGCAGATGCTTTTCGGGCTCAGAAGATCATCTTATGTGGTTATACCCAAAGTCCCCCGCACAGGGAAATTACCAGGAGCGCCATTGGTGCCGAGTTGTCGGTGCATTGGGAAAAGAACGATAGCGCCGAGGATGCGGTGAAACAGTTGAAGGCTCAGGGTTATGAAGTGTGGTGTGTGGAGCAGGCGGAAGGGAGCGTAATGTTACAAAATTTTGCTCCGAACATGGAGAAGCCGTACGCATTTGTGTTTGGAAATGAGGTGGAAGGCGTCGCGGATAATGTTATTGCCGCTGCCGACGGCTGCCTGGAAATCCCGCAGTTCGGAACAAAGCATTCCTTTAATGTGTCCGTATCCGCTGGAATCGTACTCTGGGAATTTGTAAGCAAAAAGATAACATAAATATAATACGAGATATTTGGTGTTTATCGCTTAATAAGCATTAATTGCAGGTTATAAATGCAATGATATATCCTCACGTTCACACGCCGTTTGCTTGTTCAACCGGGTAGAAACTTTACCAGAATTTAAAACTACATTATGAAATCTGCTACAAAAAAATTATCGACCGAAATTGCAGAAACGCTTTCCGGCAAAATCGCTGCAGTTTCTGCAGGTTCCAAGAAAATAAAGAAGTCTATCGAAAAGGCGGCTGAAAAACTGGCTAAGAAAGTAGCAAAGTTTGAGAAGGAAACTGCCAAAAAACAGGCTAAGGATGCTAAGAATGAAGAGAAAAAGCTGAAATCGAAAGACAAAGGTAAAAAGGAAAGCAAGAAAGAAAAGGCTGCTAAGGTTGCTGCGCTCGTTGCCGCTGCATCCACAAAAGCTGCTGTTGCCGCTCCCGCTAAACCGATCGCTGTAAAAGCAACCAATGCTAAGCCAGCCGTTGGCCGCGCCGCTTCGCGACCAGCTACCCAATCTTCATCGGAAAAGGAAAATCCGATTGTAGAAACACCAGCTCAATAAAAATACATGGAAGTAAAAGAAAGACAGCATCCCAGGATGCTGTCTTTCTGCTTTTTAGCCTCGGTCGGTCATTCCGATCGTTGCCAGTAGCCTTCCTGTAAAACCTTTTTCCAAGCGGTAGGAAAAGTAATCTTCGTTGTTGAGCACCGTCGAGAAAGGGGAGACTTCTATGTTCTCCTCAGACAGCCCAGATGCCAGGAGCTGGTCGCGGTTGCTCGCCTTCAAATCCACGAAATATTTCTGTTTTTCAGAATCATAGCGTTTATATTTTCCTTCAAAATGTTCAGAAACGTCTTCGCCGACTTCAAATGAACATTCATCGATGCATGTGCCAATGTAAGCGACGCAATTCGCCGGGTCTGCGCCGAACTCTGCTTCGAGCATAGCGATGGTTTTAGCTGCAATGCCCTTTACGGTTCCGCGCCAGCCTGCATGGACAGCAGCAACACTCCTGGTTACCGGATCAAAGATCAGGAGCGGGGTGCAATCCGCGATCGTTACTGCTAGCTGAATGTTCGTTTTATTGGTAATAAGCGCATCAAAACCATCAAACCGGCCTGGATTTTCGATATTTAAAATTTTATCATCATGCACCTGATGCGACTTGGCGACGGTTTCAAACGGGACATTTAATGCATTGAAAAAGCGAATGTTGTTTTCCAGCACGTCCGCAGGATCGTCTTGCGAGCCGCCCAGGTTCAATGATGAATAAGGTGCTTTGCTTACGCCACCGTGCCTGGTGCTTTCCGCAGCGATAAGCCCGGCGAATCGGGAAAATATATGCGGAGCCCTGAAAAGTGGCTTGCTGATGTTGGTTTCTGTTGAAGACATGAAGAAAATGGTCGTGATCAAACTTTCACAAATGTAGATTATAGCAAATTAATGTTGGGTAACGGAATTTATTTCATCCGGTTATAAGTTTAGTGTCTGTACTGACGAGCTGAAACAGTGGCAATCCCGGCCGGAAAATATCATGATTCGGGTAAAACGGGAATAAAAAATTAAATTTACAGCCAGACGTGCATCAATTGACTAATGAATATGATAAAAGTGAGTGTGTGTGTTGTCACTTACAACCACGAAAAGTTTGTAGCCCAGATGCTGGATTCGATCTTAATGCAGCAGACTACATTTCCTTTTGAGATTGTTGTAGGGGACGATTGCTCCAAGGATAATACGGCCGCTATATTAAAGGATTACCAGCAACGGTTTCCAGATAAGATCAGGCTTTTGCTGCATCCGAAAAACATGGGGCTTAATGGTAAATTCAATGCACTTGCCACATTTGCAGCCGCCAAAGGTGAATATATAGCGCAGTTTGACGGCGACGATTACCTGATTTCTCCGCATAAGCTTCAAAAACAAGTGGAAATGATGGACGCAAATCCGCATTACTCAGCTTGTTACCATAATGCCCGCGTTATTTTTGACGACAATGCAGCGACGCCTTATCTGGTCAATACGCTTTCAAAACCGGAAATAACCGTGGAGGACCTGGTAGGAGAGGACGAGCTTTGTTTCATCGCGACTTCCAGCTTAATGTTCCGTCGGGAGGATTTTGCCAAACATCCTGATCCTGAGTGGACCAACCTGTCAACCAGCGGCGATATTCCCAGAAATATCATGTTTGCCACCCGTGGCCCGATTGGTTATATCGACGAAGTGATGTCGGTTTACAGGAAAAACAGGGGAGGGGCAAGCTTTGCGGATAACCATTATGGCGCTGATTTCCTTTTCAACCGTATTCAGCTTTATTCCAACATTAATAAGGAGCTGGACTATAAATACGATGATAAGTTGAAGAAGAACATTGCCACTTACTATTATAAGTTGCTGTTTTCCAAAGAATATGGCAAAACTTACTGGCCAAGATTGAAGTATGCGCTGAAATATCTGGCTGATGGAGATCCTTCGCCGCAGCGAAGGAAGGAAGTGATCCGCGACTTTGTTATACCACCCGCGTTTATGAAATTATACAGCTTTTTTGCATTGAACCTTTATAATATCAAGTCAAAAGCAAAGGCTTGAAGCAAAACAAAAATGGGATCTCGTCGATCCCATTTTTGTTGATTAGAATAACATTTCTTTTGGAGGCGTCGCGCCTTTCATACGGATGTAAGGCGTTGTCTGCCCGCGGTGGTGTGTCTGATGCTCGAATGCTTTTTCGAATGCAACACCCGCTTTCATATCCATTCCGAATACTTTCACGTCTTTCGCAAGATCCGCTTCGGTCATGCCTTTCAATGTGTTGATAACAAAATCATAGCTTTCCATAACCGCCTTAGAAACAGCAGCTTTCGATTGATCTGTCATTTTTTCTGCTGAACCCTCAAACGGACTTTTTTTACCGGATGCGGCCGAAACAAATGCAAAGTTAGCATCTGCAATATGGTCCATCTGGGCCGCAAATGAGCGGATTTCAGGTGTGGGCTTGAAAGCATAACCTTCTTCCGGCATTGCATCCAGATATTGTTGGGTGTATTTTTTTGCTCTTTCCCAGTCCGCAACCTGCTTGGCGATCATCGTTTGTGCAAATGCAGCACTCGCCGCAAAAAAGAACATAAGAGTAAAAGTCAATTTTTTCATTTGAGTCTGTGTTTATGGTGGTTTAATTTTTTTGGGAAAGGTAATCAATAATCATTTTATTTACCGGTTAACATCCGAATATCGAATTACATATGCCCGAGTCAGCAGAAGACCGAACCAAAAAGTATCTGGACCTTGGTCACAGCGAAGCCGAAAATCATGCAAAAACCCAACTTGAACTTTACGAAAAGCACGTTAAGGATACATCCAGTGCAACCAATGTTGTTTCTAACTTCTTCAAAACCAACCTGCTAGGCTTTGCCTGGCATTATCTGAAAAGTCGTTTCGGGCCGCGGCATCCTTACCAGGCTTATCCGAGGAATGGTGATACGGGCGTTTACAAGTTAAATTCTTCCATTCCTTCGAGAGATGAAATAAGCATTGCATTGCTGTCCGATTGGGCCAGCGATACGGCGGAGTCAGATGCAGTCGCGCATTTGGTTGCCCGCTATGCGCCTGATTATACCATACATATGGGCGATATTTACTTCGTAGGTGCGCCAAAAGAGATTGAAGATAATTTTACCGCTCCGCATGCTTCCTGGTATTATGGGGCGTCGGGAAGTTTGGCTTTATCGGGCAATCATGAAATGTATTCCAATGGAAATGCCTTTTTCCAGCACCTGCTGCCTGCTATGTACATTCAGGAAGGCGATGTGAAAAAATCGCAACAAGCCGGGTTCTTTTGTCTTCAAAACGAACATTGGCGAATCATAGGGATTGATACGGGTTATACTTCCGTCGGCAGGCCGTTTGTAGAGATCCTTTCGCCGCCCGATTGTCATTTGAAAGATGAACAGGTGGCGTGGCTCAGGGATGTGGTGCAACTGGGTAATCCTGCGGACAAACGCGGGATCGTCTTCCTTAGCCACCATCCGTACATATCATCATTCAGGGAAGATTATGCAAAGCCTGGCGAGCAGATTCGTGAGCTGATGGGCGATGTTGTGCGCCCAGTTGTCTGGTTCTGGGGACATGATCACAGGCTGGTTGTGTACAACGTTGGTACCAACGGAAAAGGTCCCGAGGCTTACGGGCGTTGCATTGGTCACGGTGGCTTACCCGTTGAAACGGCGATGCCTGTTGGAAAAGACCTCGAAAAAATAGGTTATTATGACCGCAGGGTGCGGAAAGTGATAAAAAGACATCAGATCGGTTACAATGGCTTTGTCCGATTGCTGCTGAAAGGCAACGTCGTTACCGCAGACTATCGCGACTTGGAGGATCAATGTGTGTTCGAAGAATCCTGGACTTCGGACATGACAAACGGCCAGTTGGAATGGAAAATACTACAATCCATGCCCGAAATGGCCGTTCGTTAAAACGTTTTTTGAAACGATTAATCAGCTTGATCAGCGATTGATCAGCTCAGAAATATCAGTGGTGATCGTCGCCGTGGTGGCTGTTATCTCTGTAAAAAGCTGCGAATGTTATAACAAGTCCGATTGTTCCCAAAATAAAGGTAAACAGATCAGCAAGTACAGCCAGCACCAGGAACAGAATGATAAATGCTGCAACGTAAACTCCGCTGGAAAGTGAACTGGATTCGTTATGTGTTGTATCGGACATGGTCGGATGTATAAAAATCTTAATGCGTTTATTTCTGCGAAAATAACAAATCCGTGCCAAGTTGTTGGCAAGATTTCAGATTTTTTGATTTGTTTTAATTAAATAATCGGGCTGCCTGACTGGGTTTTAGCCCGTCAGTGCCTTCTAAATTTAACAAAATGCCCTACATCATAGGTTGTGATATTGGTACAACAAATGTAAAATGCGTCGCTTTCGATTCCGTGAAAGGCAACATTCTGGCCTCACACAGTGAAAGTTATGAAATGTACCATCCGCACCCGGACTGGAGTGAGCAGAACCCGGATGAAATTTATGATGCGGCCTGCAAAACCATCAAAACCGTTGTGAAAGCTTGCGCGGGGCGGCACAAATTGCTGGGCATCAGTTTTAGTGCAGCCATGCATGGTGTGCTGGCATTGGATAAGGACGGAAAGCAGCTTACGCAACTCATCATTTGGGCCGATAACCGCAGCTCCGACATTGCGCTCAAACTACGCACTTCCAGGGTCGGAAAAAAAATCTATTACAACAACGGAACGCCTGTTCACGCCATGGCGCCGGTGTGTAAGTTACTCTGGCTCAAAAAGCATGAGCCGCAAATCTATAAAAAGGCAAACCGTTTTGTCGGCATTAAAGAATACATTATTTATCGGTTGACGGGCAAGTTTGTCATTGACTATTCGGTCGCTTCTGCCACGGGAATGTTCAATATCCGGGAATTACAATGGGATGCTTACACACTCAAAAAGCTGGGTTTGACGGCTGAGAAATTATCCACTGCAGTTTCTCCGTATCACATTGAAGAAACGCCCGCGAAAAACGATGCCGGTTTACCCGGAGGAACAGCGCTGATCATGGGTGCCAGCGATGGCTGCCTGGCCAACCTGGGCAGCGGAGCGGTTCAGACGGGCTCTATGGCCGTTACTATCGGCACTAGCGCAGCGGTAAGAATTTGTTTTGATAAACCCTACTCAGATCCCCAGATGCAGACTTTCTGCTATGTCCTGGATGAGCATACATTCATTATTGGAGGTCCTTCCAATAATGGGGCTGTCATTTTTGAATGGTTAATGAATACATTTTTCCCAAAAGAGGAATTTGATACGGTTTTTGAAGAAGCTTCGAAAATAGATGCAGGCGCTAACGGACTGCTTTTCTACCCTTATCTGCTGGGCGAGCGCGCGCCGCTTTGGAGTTCTACCGTGCGCGGCGGGTTCACCGGACTCGATATTCAGCACACGCGGTCACATTTCGCCAAGGCGGTTATGGAAGGCATTCTACTCAATCTCTTCGGAATTGGCAAAATCCTGATGGAAATGCAAAAGGTTAATGTGATCTACGCCAACGGCGGTTTTGCGCGCAGCCCGATCTGGGTGCAAATGCTTTCGGATATTTTTGGAAAGGAAGTAAAATTGAATGAAACAGTCGAAACCGGTGCGGTGGGTGCTGCAATGATGGGGCTTAAAGCGCTTGGCATCTTCGAACATTATGCCGATATGAAGGCATTTACAACTGTCGGGCAGGAGTTTGATCCAAATGGGAAAGTGCATCAAACTTATGAAGCGCTGAGTGATAAATTTAAAAAAGGGGCAAGGTTAATGCTGGCGCATGCCGTCTGAAAACAAAAGGGCATTCAGCATATGATCGCTGAATGCCCGGAAAATATGTTGAATAAATGTTCTCAGAACTTATAAGCTAGCCCCAAACGATAGTTCCTTGGCGCTTCTGACTGTGTGTAGTAAGCGTTGATATAACTCTCGAAACTTCCGCTGTAAAGATATTTATCAAGCACATTGAAGACGTTCAATGTCAGTCTGATTTTGTCTTTCTCCCAGAAAAGTCCACCGTCCAGCTTGAAGTAATTCGGCAGGTTCTGTTTGTCATTCGTGAGGCTCCATGTAGCCGTAGCGCGGTCGGCCAGATACGTAAAACCACCGGACACGCCGAGCCCTTTAGCTGCGCCTTGCTGTAATGTGTAGCTAAGCCAGCCGTTTGCCGTGTGCTTGGCAAACCCCGGGATCACGTCGCCAACAGTAAATGTCTGGACGCCCTCGTTCACTTTCGATACTTCCGAATTGGTATAGGCGTAGTTTGCTGTCAGATTAAGTCCTTTGACAATGGATCCGCGAAGGTCAAATTCTACGCCCTGCGCACGCTTTTGACCAAATACAACACTAATTCCTGAATTGTTCGGGCTGAATGGATCTGGTGTCAGCTCATTGCTTTTGACAATCCGGTAAACCGAGACCGTTGTGTTCCAGCGTCCCTCCGCCCAATCTCTTTTCACCCCAAGCTCACGGTTGCTTCCGGTAATGGGTTTTGCATTGCCGCCACCTCTGATCCTTCCGGATTGCGGTAAAAATGCTTCATCATATAACGCATACACCGAAGTGTTTTTATCAATTGAAATACTTAATCCAACTCTCGGCGTGAAATGGCTGGCTTTATCCGGCGCACCGCCCCACGACGACTGGCTCACGTGCGTGTAACGCCCGGCCAATGTCAGCCTGATCTTGTTATCAATGAAACCAAGTTCATCCTGCAAGTAGATTCCAGTGTATTTCTGGTCCATGGTTCCACCACCGTTTACAGCTCTTGCTTCCAGGTTCAGCGAGCGGTCCCACACCGGGTAACCATTGTTGGGCGTTGAATAATATGGATTTTTTGGGTCAAACAGCGCGCCTAGTGTATCCAGCCCGTGCGTCTGCGACCAGTCTGCAAAATAGTTTTTTGTCCCGATGTCGATCCCGCCCAATATGCGGTGCTGCACGCCGCCGGTCGTTACCGAACCATTAATAAACGTTTGTGCAAGTGTCATTTCACTTTTTGCATCCCATATCCCCACGCTCCTTACCATTCGAGCATCCTCGCTGATGGAATCCGGCCACATGCTGGACCCTTTTTGATTATAGTTGAAATAACCGACTTGCGCTGTCAGCTTCCAGTCGCTGTTAATCTGGTGTTGCAGGTTTACAAAAAGGCTTTGATCTTTAATTTTCGTGGGATCCAGTCCCGGAGGCATAGCCGTGAAATTTCTTGGCAATGTCGCGTAACCGTCTGTCGTAAACGCGTAATAGGAACCAACATCCGACATTTTTGCATACTGCATGGTGTATTCCGCCGTCAGTTTCGTCTTATCATCGATCTGGTAGGAAATGACCGGCGCGATGCTGTAACGGTTGTTGTATTCGTAAGGGCGGTGCGAATTTTTGTTCTGTCCGGCCAGGTTCAGGCGGTAAAGCAGTTTTCCGCTTTTATCCAGTTTTCCGTCCAGGTCCAATGTTGCGCGGTAAAAGTCAAAGCTGCCCATCGTCAGCGACACTTCACCTTTTGTTTCACCCGTTGGTTTTTTGGTAACCACATTATAGAGGCCGCTAGGATCACCATTTGCCAGCATAAATCCAGCAGGGCCTTTTACAAATTCAATGTGGTCCACAAAGCTCATATCCTCGGTAAGCGGTCCCCAGAATGAGCTGACAACATTAAACCCATTACGAAAAGCCTGGATCTGCGAGCCGCGCATGGTAATGTTGGCGTACAGATCGCCCCAGTGTTCCAGGCGGGTAGCGCCGCTTACATTCCGGATCAAACCGTCGCTCATGCTGATGATCTGCTGATCGGCCAAAACTTTGGAGGTTACAACCTGTACATTTTGAGGTGTTTCCAAAATAGGAGTAAGCAATTTCAGGCTCGAAGAAACCTGATCAGATTTGTAAGGGTTTCCACCTTTTACAATCACTTCCGACAATTGGTTAGCACTTTCCGAAAGTGTGAAAGCAACATTCACCGTTTCGCCGGCAACCACTTCCACCGATTTTTCCTGCGTTTCCAGTCCTACGAAGCTTACCAGCAGGGTGTAATTGCCTGGTTTCACTCTTTCGATCACAAATTTTCCTTCTGCATCGGAAACAGAGCCTTTGGAACTTCCCTTAATGCCGACCGAAACCTGTTCCGCAGGTTGGCCGTCGGAGCTGAGTATCTGGCCTGTAATTCTGCCGTTTTGTGCGAATGCAGCAGTTGCACAAAGCATAAACAGGATAAAAGCGTAAAATCTTTGCATTGTATTTAAAATTGGTCTAAATAATATTTTGGCTGGCAAATATCGTTCGGCAATTTTTTCGAACCAAGCGTTTATTTAGATTTATTTCAAATAGTGAAGTTGGTGGCTATGTTGCAGGCATTCGGTTTTATATAAAAAGAAAAAAACAGGATCGTTTATGGCGATCCTGTTCTATATCAAGCTTTTGGTTAACTTATTTCTTCTCTTTGATTTCGTCAACCATTTTCTCCGTTATCATTTTCTTTTCGGACGAGTTTCCCCAGGTGTTCATAATGTAGTTCGTAACATCGGCAATTTCGTCATTGCCCAAACCCGGGTTCGGCATCATGTTATCATAGTCCACATCATTCACCTTAATCTTACCGATCAGCCCATATTTGATCGCTTTGATCGCCAGTTCCGGCGTTTTCATCAGATAATCCGATTTTGCCAAGGGCGGAAACGTGGCCGTTACGCCTTCGCCGGTGCCCATGTGGCAGCTTATGCAGTTTTCGGAATACACCATTTTACCCCGCTCAATGCTTTTGGCAAGCTCATCGTCCTGCGGCAACATGGCCGAGCAGAAAACCGCGACCGTTAGTAATGCGAAAACACTCTTCATTATGATTTTGGGCTGATGCGGACAACTTTGCCTGAATTTTCAAGCACCACGTAAATATTGCCGTCCCATGCCTGGCGCACATCCCGCACACGACCTATTTTATCAAAAATAATTTCGCGGCTGATCACTTTATTTCCTTTAACTACCAAATGTTGCAGATACATGAATTTGAGGGAGCCAACCAGCAGATCGCCATTCCAATCCTTGAATTTATCGCTCGTAACGAATGTCATTCCACAGGGCGCTATGGACGGTTTCCAGTAAACAACCGGCTGTTCCAGACCTGCGCGTGCAGTGTCTTTTGAAATAATGCTGTTATCATAATCGATCCCAAAAGTGATCAGCGGCCAGCCGTAATTTTTGCCTTTTTCAATGATATTAAGCTCGTCGCCTCCCTGCGGACCGTGTTCATGCTCCCAAATCACGCCCGTAGCCGGGTGAATAACCATTCCTTGCGGGTTGCGGTGGCCATAAGTCCAGATCTCGGGTCTTGCACCAGCTGTTTTTACGAAGGGATTGTCGGTGGGAATTTTGCCGTCTTCATGCAAGCGGATCACTTTGCCCTGATCTTTTCCAAGATCCTGCGCATTTTGTTTTTGTCCGCGCTCGCCCAGGGAAAGGAAAACGTAACCTTTTTTATCAAATACAATGCGTCCGCCATAGTGCGGGCTTCCCTTCACATTCGGGATGGCCTTGAATAATGGCTGGATGTCGGTTAATGCATGGTCTTTCAATTTTGCACGCATCAAGGCGGTGTTCGCGCCGCCATCTTCACCATCTTCACCCGCTGCTTTTGGGGAAGAATAGCTGATGTAAATCCAGCCATTGGTTTTGTAGTCGGGATGCAATGCAACGTCCAGCAAGCCGCCTTGTCCTTTGTAAAAGACTTCGGGAACGCCTGTGATTTCCTGGGGATCAAGCTTTCCGCCTGTTACCAGCCGCAATTTTCCGCCGCGCTCAGTAACCAGCATATCACCGTTTGGCAACAAGGCAGAAGCCCATGGCATGGTAAGTCCTGATGCAACCGTGTCGACTTTCAGGTTAGCTTCCGAAAGTTTGCCGGGTTCAAGACCGCTGTTACTCATTAATCCGATGGAGGCGGTAAGCAGTAAACCTCCCAATGCGACGGGAAGATATTTTTTAAGGAAAGGAATGTTTTTGTTCATAATGTTGGATAAATATGCCTGATTTTGATTCGTGGTGAACATGTCAAAGATAGCGAAAAGAAAGGCCTTGCGGCCTTCCCTCCTTATTTAACTAAATGGAGTTTATCCAATTCTGCGGTGATCGTATTGATCTCTTCCGCACTCAGCAAAATGTCGATCGCAGCCGCATTCTGCAATGCCTGAGTGGCATCCCGCGCACCAACGAGCGCAATGCTGATGCCCGGCTGTTCTACCGTCCATCGCAGCACAAGCTGGCCAAGTGTTGCGTTTTTTGTTTCGGCAATGGGCTTGATCTTATCCAGGAATGCATTGACGCGTTCCAGGTTTTCATCTTTATAAAAATGAATGGAAGCCCGGTGATCGTCCGCAGCGAATTTGTGGCCCGGCTTCATTTTTCCAGTCAGTAATCCGCGTTCCAAAGGACTGTAAGCCAATATGGATTTGTTGTTTTCAATGCAGTAAGGCACCAATTCTTTCTCAATTTCCCGCTTCACCATGCTGTAAGGAACCTGGTCCGAAACGAGATCAATGTATTGCGCCGCTTCGCGCATGAGTGCTGCGTCATAATTACAAACGCCCGCATGCCGCACTTTGCCTTGCTGGATAAGCTGAGAAACAGCCTCCATAGTTTCCTCGATCGGCGTGGTCTTATCGTGCCAGTGGATTTGATAAAGGTCAATGTAATCCGTTCCGAGGCGTTTCAGGCTGTCTTCACATTCCTTAATAATGCTGTCTTTGGCTGCATATTTATAAATGTCAATGTCCTCACCTGCATTGTTTTTGCTATGCATGGCAAAATCACCTTTCGTAAGGTCCCAGCGCATCCCGTATTTGGTCAAGATCTGAATCTTTTCCCTGGGCAAATCTTTGATCGCTTCACCAACAATTTCTTCACTTAATCCCTGCCCGTAAACAGGCGCCGTATCTATGGAGGTAACCCCGGCATGGTATGAAGCCTGGATGGCCTTTACAGCTTCGCTTCGCTCGGTTCCGCCCCACATCCAGCCGCCGGCTGCCCATGCACCAAAAGTGATCACCGAAACTTCCAGGTCAGAGTTTCCTAGTTTCCTGTATTGCATTTTTAATTGATTTAGTTTTTTGGTTTGTGTCAAATAATTATTCCACTTCCCGGTTTGCCAGACCTAAAAAGTGGAATAATTGGAAATTGTCCTGGTGCGTAACCAGATTATAAAGCAATAACTTCTATTTGGTCAGCGAAAATGGCGCTGCATCCGCAGCTACACCCCAGGTTTTGGAAGGCTGAGCGCCCATATTGAACTGAACCGTTCCGCCTTTTTGAATGTCGGCATGTTCCAGGAAGGTCTTGCCATATGTTTTACCATTCAGCGAAGCGCCCTGAATGTACATATTGGCATCATTCGAAGCCGGAGCTTGGACTATGAATTTCTTACCGTCTTCCATCGTTAATGTGGCTTTTTTGAAAAGCGGCGAGCCGATCACATACTGCGTTGTTCCGGGTGTTACCGGATAAAAGCCCAGCGAAGAGAACACATACCAGGCCGAAGTCTGGCCATTGTCTTCATCCCCGCAGTAACCGTCCGGCGCTGCCTGATAAAGCTTGTTCATAACCTGGCGCAGCCAATATTGAGCCTTATAAGGTGCTCCTGCATAGTTGTAAAGGTAAATCATATGCTGGATCGGCTGGTTTCCATGCGCGTAATTACCCATGTTCATGATCTGCATTTCGCGGATTTCGTGAATGGGGAATCCGTAATAACTATCGTCAAAAATAGGGGGCAATGTAAAAACCGTATCCAGTTTCTGAACAAAAGCTTCTCTGCCGCCAACCAAACCAATTAAGCCCTTAACATCCTGAAAAACAGACCAGGTGTAGTGAATGCTGTTCCCTTCGGTGAATGCATCGCCCCATTTGAACGGGTTAAATGGCTTTTGAAATTGTCCATCCTTCATCTTTCCGCGCATCCATTTCGTTTCAGGATCAAATACATTGCGGTAATTCTGGCTTCTTTTCAGAAATAGATCAACTTCTTTCTGAGGCTTTTTCAAAGCTGTTCCCAATTGGGCTATACAAAAATCTGCATAGGCATATTCCAGCGTACGCGCTACGTTCTCATTCACTTTTACGTCGTAAGGCACATAACCGAGTTCGTTATAATATTCATGACCAAAACGGCCTACTGAACTCACCGGGCCTGCATTCTCGGTGTTTTTGATTACGGCTTCGTACAGCTTATTAATGTCATAACCGCGGATTCCCTTAATGTAGGAATCTGCGATCAAGGATGCAGAATTGGAACCGATCATACAATCGCGGTGGCCAGGGCTGGCCCACTCGGGCAGGTAACCGCTTTCGTCATAAGCGTTGGCCAAACCTTCCATAATGTGCGCATTAAGCGTTGGGTACATTAATGTGAAGAATGGGAAAACCGCCCGGAATGTATCCCAGAAGCCGTTATCCGTAAACATATAACCTGGCTTCACCTCGCCGCTGTACGGGCTGTAATGTACGATCTTGTTGGCTTTATCAAATTCATAAAACTTCCTTGGGAACAAAAGCACCCGATAAAGGCACGAATAGAATGTGCGGATCTGGTCCTTGTTATCACCCTCCACCTGTATACGCGACAGCTCCGCGTTCCACGCCTTGCGCCCTTTTTCTTTGGTGGCCTCAAAGTTGTCACCCGCAATCTCGCGCTGCAAATTAAGCTCTGCCTGCTCCGGACTGATGAACGAAGAAGCTACCTTCAGTCCAACTTGTTCGCCTTTTTTTGTTTTGAAACCAACAACCGCACCCACGTGGCCCGCTTTCAGTTCCAAAGTGTCTTTGGCCAATGTCTTTCCATGAAATGCCGAGGAGAATGTAAATGCTTTGTCAAAAACGACCACGAAATAGTTTTTGAAGTTAGCCGGCACGCCTCCGCTGTTTTTGGTGGTGTAACCAATGATCTTGCGTTCAGCAGGGATGATTTTAATGTAAGAACCCCTGTCAAATGCATCGATCAGCACAAATGAGCTGTCGGCTTGTGGAAACGTAAAACGGAATTGCGCCGCTCTTTCCGTAGGCGCGATCTCCGTCGTTACGTCGTGATCGGCCAGGTAAACCTTGTAGTAATGGGGCTTTGCCACTTCGGCCTTGTGTGAAAACCAGCTTGCGCGGCTTTCCTCGTCAATTTTCAGCTTTCCCGTGACAGGCATGATCGAAAACTGGCCGTAATCATTGATCCAGGGACTTGGCTGGTGGGTTTGTTTGAAACCGCGGATTTTCTCAGCGTCATACATATACGCCCAACCATCGCCCATTTTGCCCGTTTGCGGCATCCAGAAATTCATTCCCCAGGGCAGGGCTATGGCAGGATAGGTGTTACCGGATGAAAGGCTGAATTTGGACTGCGTTCCCATCAGCGGGTTCACCAGGTCCACGGGATTGTTATCAGCCGGAGTCTGCGCGAAAAGGAGAGGAGTGCTTGCAACCAGAATGTAAAGGGCTTGCAGGATTTTTTTCATATTATAAACAAATCTTTTTACAGAAACTTGAAGAGAAAACAAAGGTAATGGAAGGCTATGTACAAAATGTAAACGCGCAAAAGATTTCCCGAAACACGCCAGCATGACATTTTGTACCGGCATAGTTCTTTTCAGCAATCTTGAAAAGCATGGCCTCTTTTTTCGGAAAACATGGCCATTTTTGAGTAAAACCAATAATAATACCTATCGATATTAAATCACATGACTGAACACTTAAATCGCCTAACCCCGCGTCAGATCGTTTTCGAGCTTGACCAATACATCATCGGACAAAATGACGCGAAGCGCAATGTTGCGATCGCATTGAGGAACCGTTGGAGGCGAATGAATAGTCCCGAGGATATACAAAAGGAAATTATTCCCAACAATATATTAATGATCGGCGCTACGGGTGTGGGCAAAACAGAGATCGCACGCCGCCTTGCCAAAATCGCAGATGCGCCATTTGTGAAAGTGGAAGCATCCAAATTTACCGAAGTAGGTTACGTAGGCCGGGACGTGGAAAGCATGGTCCGTGACCTGGTGGAGCAGGCTGTGGGCATGGTGCGGACGCAGAAAAAAGAAGAAGTAAAGCTCAAAGCCGAGCAGGCTGTGGAGGACATTATCCTTGATGCCCTGATCCCGCCCGTTCATGGTTCGAGTTCAGTTAAAATCCAACCGGACAACAACACGTCCGAAGTAATGCCTGAGAACGATGCTGAGCTTAACCAGCGGACCAGGGAACGTTTCCGTGAAAAGATCCGCAACGGCGAGCTCGACAGCCGGAAGATAGACATTGAAGTGCAGCAAAACCAGGCACCTAATGTAGGCATGATCGGCGGCGCAATGGACGATGTTTCGATGATGAACATTCAGGAAATGATCGGTAACATGATGCCGCGTCGAGGCAAAAAACGCAAAGTGACCGTCGAAGAAGCCAGAAAAATCCTTTTGGATGAAGAAGCTTCCAAGCTGATCGATATGGACGAGGTGAAAATGGAGGCGATCAAGAAAGCGGAGAACCTGGGGATCATTTTTATAGATGAAATTGATAAAGTAGCATCCAGCAGATCGGGCGGAGGCGGCGGCCCGGATGTAAGCCGCGAAGGCGTTCAGCGCGACTTGCTTCCGATCGTAGAAGGAAGTGCCGTAAATACGAAACACGGCGTGATCAACACGGACCACATTCTTTTCGTTGCAGCCGGTGCATTCCACGTTGCAAAGCCTTCGGACCTTATCCCTGAATTACAAGGACGTTTCCCCATCCGCGTGGAACTGAACAGCCTTACTGAGGCCGATTTTTACCAAATCCTGAAAACCCCGAAAAACGCCCTTACTAAACAGTATGTGGCCATGATGGAGTCAGAGGGCGTTGAATTGGAGTTTGAGGATAGCGCATTGAAAGAGATCGCGAGGATCGCTTTTGAAGTGAACAGCGAGGTTGAAAACATTGGCGCGCGTCGTTTGCAAACCGTAATGAGCTTGTTACTCAATGATTTCATGTTCGACATTCCGGACGTTATCGGCGCCGATTCACACATTGTTGTGACAGCGGAACTGGTTTCAGAAAAGCTTTCTGCCCTGGTGAAGAACAGGGACCTGAGCCAATATATCTTATAATAGCTTATTGACAAATGAAAAAGGGAGAGCTGGCCAATGCGCCGCTCTCCCTTTTCTGTATTAATGCGATCAAAATCAATGTGATCAAGGATTTTATTCTTCAAAAAACAGCCATCTCAAAGCCGTAGGAAATTCTTTGCTCCATTGTTTTTCCTCATGCTCTCCCTCGGGATCGACCGAACTTTTAATTTTTACACGCTTATAACCAAAGCCTTGGTTTTCAAGCGTCTTATGTAATTTTTCAAAGTTGGGTAACATATTAGCGCCTTCCTTGCCACCAGCGTATAAGTAAATCCGTGTTTCAAACGGCTCGAAAAAGTGAATAGCGTCAAAATAAACCTTCTGCGAAATCCAGAGCGACGGCGAAAAGATCATCAGGCGTCCGAAAACGTGTGGGAACATCAGCGCCGCATAAATGCTGAGCAACCCGCCCACCGAACTTCCACCCATGCCCGTGTTCAAGCGCTCGGGCTTGGTGCGGTAATGGGCATCTACGTGCGGTTTAAGCGTTTCAGCAACAAAGCGTAGAAATAAAGAGCCAAGTCCTTTTCCCAGGCGTGGGTTGTCGTAAGGAGAAAATTCATTGATGCGTTCTTCATCCCCATGGTCAATCGCCACGATAATTACGCCTGCTTTATTTTCCCTGGCCAGTTCAGCCAGGCTTTTATCGATTTCCCAGTTGCCGTAAGGCGAGCCTTCACCAAAAAGATTCTGCGCATCCGTCATATATAGGACCGGATAACGCTGCTCCTGGTTTTCGTAGTAATCGTGGGGAAGCAGAACGTGAACACGCCGCTTTTTTTTGAGCTGAGGAATTTCAAATGTCTCGGAAAGCACCTCAATAATAGGTGATAGTGCTGTTTTTTCTTCTAAAACTTGCATTGCGCTGATAATCACTGTGGGTTATGCCCCAAAGGTACTTATTAAAATTTTTGTTTAATGTAATTTACAAATTCAAATTTCCATTTATGCCGCTCATCTGCCTCACGCACAATCCGCTCCGTTTCTTTCCACGAGCCGGGATCGGTGATTTCAAAGTAAGTGTCTCCATCGATAATTGTTTTGACTTCCGTTACATATAGCCGGTCTGCAAGCGGCAGCGACTGCTTATAAATTTCGCCCCCACCGATCACAAATGCTTCCGATCCTTCCAGGCTCCTGGCAACATCCAGCGCCTCATCCAGCGAATGCGCAACGAGAATGCCTTCCGCATTAAAATCCTTCTGGCTCGTGATCACAATAGAAGTCCGCCCGGGCAAAGGTTTGCCGATGGATTCAAATGTCTTCCGTCCCATGATCATCGGATGCCCCAGCGTGAGCTGCTTGAACCGTTTCAAATCGTCCGGCAAGCGCCAGAGAAGTTCATTATCCTTTCCGATAACGCCGTTTTCCGATACGGCAACAATGATTGAAATTTGCATTATGTAATGTTAGATTTTGGTCACAGCCTATTCCCCCGCAAAAAATCCCCGATCTCCATCCGTTTCTTACCTTCCAGTTGCAAAACATCGATGGATAGCCAGCCGTCGCTGGTTTTGAAGTAGAGATAGGATTTGCTGTCTGTCCGGAACTGGCCTGGGGTGTCGCTGGCTTCAAACTCGACGATGCTCGATTTGAAGATTTTGCACGACAGTCCGTTAAGGGTTGTCCAGGCGGCGGGGTAGGGAGAAAGGCCGCGAATGAAGTTATGGATTTCTGATGCGGGTTTTTGCCAGTCGATTTCGCAGGTTTCCCGGAAAATTTTGGGGGCGGTGCGGATTTCGGCGGGCTCTTCCTGCGGTTCCTGCGGATAATTGCCTGCCTCGATCGCTCTTACAGTCTTTACAACTAGTCTCGCGCCTTTTTCCATCAATCGTTCATATAAAGAGCCCGCGTCATCTTCCCGGTGGATGGGTTCCTTATCCTGGAAAATAACCTTTCCGGTGTCAATGTCTTTTTCAATAAAGAATGTCGTGACGCCGGTTTCGGTTTCCCCGTTGATGACGGCCCAGTTAATGGGCGCCGCGCCGCGATATTGCGGGAGGAGTGAACTGTGTAAATTGAATGTTCCTTTCGGTGGCATGCTCCAAACGACTTCGGGCAGCATGCGAAATGCGACCACGACCTGCAAGTCTGCTTTATAGGATCTGAGCTCTTCTAGAAACTCAGGATTTTTCAATTTTTCGGGTTGTAAAACGGGAATGCCCTGTGCTTCTGCGTATAGCTTAACAGGCGATGCGGTTTGCTTCTGTCCGCGGCCTGCGGGCTTGTCGGGAACAGTTATGACAGCCACAACATTAGAATTGCTTTCGACCAGACTTTTTAAACTCGGGACCGCAAATTCGGGCGTTCCCATGAAAATTATTCTTAACGGGGTTGACATAGTTTGTTACCGCTTTTGGATAAAAAATGGTGATACCATTTACAAATATTGTTATTTTTGTCGTTCTTAACAGAAAATTATGATACAGACGAAATCATATACGAACCGAAAAGATAAGGTTTTCTAGCCTTCTACTACGAGTGTTGTAACTCTTGTAGAGCGGTCTTAGAGCCGTTCTTTTTTTTTATTCAAACTTTCAAAAATTTAAAGGATTGTAAACCAATTTAAGGTCATGGCTAAAATTTCATACTATACGGAAGAAGGATTAAATAAGCTGAGGAATGAGCTGAATGATATGAAAACAAAAGGCCGCACGGAGATTGCAAAACAGATTGCAGAAGCGCGGGATAAGGGCGATTTGAGCGAGAATGCAGAATATGACGCGGCGAAGGATGCGCAGGGAATGCATGAAATGAAAATTGCCAAGCTTGAAGAGATCATGTCCAATGCGCGGGTGATCGATGAATCATCGATTGACACTTCGCAGGTTGCGGTGCTTTCCAAAGTGAAGATCAAAAACCGGAAAAATGGAATGGAAGTGACATATACTTTGGTTTCAGAAGAAGAGGCGGACCTGAAAACAGGCAAGATCTCCGTGGGATCGCCGATCGGGAAAGGTTTGCTGGGTAAAAAAGTAGGAGATACAACGGAAATTAAGGTTCCTGCGGGATTGATGGAATTTGAAGTCCTGGATATCAGCAGGTTCAGCGAGTAATTTCATAAGACATAAATAGGATGTTGGATTGGAGAATGTTGGATCATTCGCAATCCAACATTTTTGTTTTAAATTGGTTTGGATCCCAGTCACCGCTATGAAATTCAAAGGGTTTTTATTGAATGTTTCTTTCCTTTGGGTGGAGGGTATGGCGTTGTTTCCATTCATTTTGGTTAAAAGAAAACCATGTAGCCGCTTCCTGATCAACCACGAGCAAATCCATTTGCGGCAACAGCTTGAATTGGGTTTGATTGTCTTTTATATTTGGTATTTTGCCGAATATTTAGTCCGCCTGATCCAGTACAAAAAACATTATCTCGCCTATCTCCACATTTCTTTCGAGCGGGAGGCATATCAGCATCAGGCCGATCTGGATTATCTTAAAAAAAGACGGTTATGGGCTTTCTGGGGCTATTTGAAACAACATTAAGCGCTGATTAAGGCGTTGTTTAACAGCATTTTTTAGTAAGTAATTTTGATAAATATGTCAGACCAAAGCAGAGAGTTTCTTTATAAATACCTGAACAATGCATCGCCGACCGGCTTCGAAGCAAGCGGTCAGCAGATATGGCTGGATTACATCAAGCCTTACATTGAAGACACCATTGTGGACGTCTACGGAACGGCTGTGGGCGTGATCGGCGGAGGCCAGGACTACAAAGTTGTAATCGAAGCACATTCCGATGAGATTTCGTGGTTTGTAAACTACATTACAGATGACGGTTACATTCATGTGCGCCGCAACGGAGGCTCGGATGCGATCATTGCACCTTCCATGCGCGTGAATTTGCACACGGCAAAAGGCGTTGTAAAAGGCGTTTTTGGCTGGCCTGCGATCCACGTCAGGGACGTCGCCAAAGATGCCGTTCCCAAAGTGCATGAATTATTCATCGACGTGGGCGCCTCCAAAAAGGACGAAGTTTTCGAAATGGGTATTCACGTGGGAACGGTTGCCACGTTTGCAGACGGGCTGGATGAATTGAATGACAAATATTACCTGGGACGCGCACTGGACAACAGAATGGGCGGTTTCATGATAGCCGAAGTGGCGCGGATGCTGCATGAGAATAATGTTCGATTGCCCTTTACATTATATGTGGTGAATGCCGTGCAGGAAGAGATCGGATTACGCGGAGCGGAAATGATCGCGCGCCGTTTGAAGCCCAATCTGGCCATCGTTACAGATGTAACGCACGACACGCAGTCGCCCATGTACAATAAGAAGGAGCAGGGCGATCTAAAAAGCGGCGGCGGGCCGGTAATCTGCTACGGACCTGCTGTGCAGAACAATGTGCGCGATATGCTGATCCGCATTGCCGACGAGAAAAAGATCCTGTTCCAGCGCCAGGCAGTAAGTCGTTCGACAGGAACCGATACGGATTCATTTGCCTACTCAACCGAAGGCATCGCCTCGGCGTTGATATCACTTCCGCTGAAATACATGCACACCACCGTGGAAATGGTTCACAAAGAGGACGTTCAGAATGTAATCCAACTCATGTACGACGTATTGCTGTCGCTAAAAGGCAACGAGGATTTCAGATATATAAAATAATGATTGACCGGGTCGCCGGGCGATGAGTGACCCGGTCAATCATTCAAAATTACACTTCATCATCATCAACAAATGGACAACAGGGCTAGGGGCCGGGGGGCTGCTATTAACACCCACAACAAATTTTTTAAGCATGAAATAGAATACACGTCGGAGGATTGGCAGCAGTGGGAAGAACCGGCGCTGAACCCGAAAACGCAGTTTATCGAAGAGCATTCCAAAACATTGCTCAGCGTTACGGATAGCCCGGATCTGGGTCATTTTCATTCCATTAATCCTTATCGGGGCTGCGAACACGGGTGTATTTATTGCTACGCGCGCAACTCCCACGAATACTGGGGCTATTCTGCCGGGCTGGATTTCGAAACGAAGATCATTGTCAAGAAAAACGCCCCTCAGTTGCTTGAAAAGCTTTTCAATTCGAAAAATTGGGAGCCTAAGGTCATTCATTTTTCAGGAAACACGGATTGTTACCAGCCTGGCGAGAAAAAATATCGCTTAACCAGGCAAATGCTGGAAATCTGCCTCAAATATCGCAATCCGGTGAGTGTTTTGACCAAAAATGCTTTGGTACTAAGGGATTTGGACGTGTTGGAAAAGCTGGCAAAGCTGAACCTGGTACACGGCGCAATTTCCATCACATCATTAAATGAAGACCTGCGCGGCGCATTGGAACCGAGGACTGTGACGGGAAAACGCAGGTTACAGGTTGTGAAGGCCCTGCACGAAGCGGGTGTGCCGATGGGCGTAATGACGGCGCCGATCATTCCGGGATTAAATGATCACGAAATTCCTGCAATTGTGCAGGCGGCCGCTGAAAACGGCGCATTATGGGCCAATTATACGATTGTGAGGCTGAATGGTACCATTTCCACTTTGTTTGACGAATGGATCCATCACCACTTTCCTGACCGCGCGGCGAAAGTCTTGAACCAGATCTCGGAATGTCACGGAGGCAATCTGAATGACTCTCAATTTGGTCGGAGAATGGTAGGCGAAGGTAACTTTGCAGAAAATATCAGGCAGCTTCACGCGCATGCCTGCCGTAAATATTTCAAGGACAGCGTATTGCCAGGCCTCGATACGACGCAATTTATGCGGGCGGGACAAATGCGCTTATTTTAAAAATTAATCCTGAATCCAATGAAATCAATTTCCACCTTACTATGCCTCACACTATGCATCTGCTTGTTTAGCAACTGCGTTAACTCTTCCTCACAAAAGACGCCTGCCATAACGGAAGGTGATTCTTTAAATGTTGGTAAGAACACGGTTGCACCTGCCAAAGCACCGGTTACAGGTGCGGATCAGGTTTCGGAATATCTGGATTATCTGAAAGGGAAAAAGATCGGGATATTGGTCAACCAGACTTCCATCATTGGGAAAACGCCGATTGTGGACAGCCTGGTGGCATTGGGTGTCAATGTGGTGATGATATTCGGTCCGGAACATGGTTTTCGGGGAACGGCCAGCAACGGCGATAAAGTGAGCGACAGCGTGGATCCTAAAACGGGCATCCCTGCGATTTCGCTCTATGGCAAGCAAAAGAAGCCTAGTAAGGAACAAATGGCCGGTATAGACCTGATGATCTTTGACATTCAGGACGTTGGGGCTCGTTTTTATACGTATATCAACACATTAGGACATGTGATGGAGGCGTGCGCCGAGACAAACAAGGAAATGCTCATCCTGGACCGCCCTAATCCGAACGGTTTTCTGGTGGACGGTCCGATCCTGGAAGATCATTTGCGTTCGGGCATCGGGATGTATAAAATTCCCGTTTCGCATGGCTTGACCATCGCCGAATTTGCGCAGATGATCAATGGCGAAGGCTGGCTGCCGAACAAAATGCAATGCAAATTGAAGATCATTAAAGTGGCTAACTATGACCACCAAACGCCATATACATTGCCGATCATGCCGTCGCCAAACTTGAACACACAGCAGTCTGTAATGCTTTACCCGCATATCTGCATGTTTGAAGGCACCATTATCAGTCAGGGACGCGGGACTTACATGCCCTTTACCATTTTAGGCGCACCGTTACTGAAAGGAAAATACGATTTCGTTTTTAAGCCGAAAAGCATCAAAGGAATGAGCGAATCGCCATTGCACATTAATCAGGAGTGCTATGGACTGGATCTGCGGAAATACGACATTGCTAAACTCGAAAAAGCAGGAAAACTGAATCTCGCATGGATCATGGATATGTACAAAGCCTATCCTGACAAAGCCAGGTTTTTTGACATGAGCCAAAGCAAGCAAATGGGTAACTTCGACAAATTGGCCGGCACTGAAAATTTAAAAAAGCAGATTATTGCTGGTGTTTCTGAGGAAGAGATTCGCAAAAGCTGGGAGCCCGGACTGGGAAATTACAAGGATATGCGCAAGAAATATCTGATCTATCCCTGAGTTTGGTAATGTTTTTTATAAAACTTAAATGCCTGAAAAGCAGCCAATAGCAGCATTATGGCCGGAAAAAAGTGGTAAGCCAGCTGCGAACTGAACCCCGAGGCTTTTTGAAAAAGCTGTTGGAAAAATAACACAAAAACCAGGATGCCGCTGAAAGTTCCGACTGATGTGCCGGTTACGTAAGCATACTTTCGTCTGCCTTTTACATTGATCAGTGCTGCGTTGATCAGATATACATTCCAGCCAGTCCAGAATGGAACCTGAACAAAATTGATCGCATTGAGAAAAAGCCCAAGCACCAGCGGGGGATAGGCAACCAGGAAATGGCTTGAAATGTTGTCGCCCGTGGAAGCATTCGCTGGCTCAGTATAAAAGGATAGTGCGATCAGCACAATGAATATGATGGAAAGCAATTCCGCCGCTTTGACGATTTTTTCATGATTAAGCAGCCATTGCGC
The DNA here is from genome assembly GCF_021390415.1 of Dyadobacter sp. CY327. Taxonomy (NCBI): domain Bacteria; kingdom Pseudomonadati; phylum Bacteroidota; class Cytophagia; order Cytophagales; family Spirosomataceae; genus Dyadobacter; species Dyadobacter sp. CY327. The sequence goes on from NZ_JAJUXJ010000001.1 coordinate 1,249,579, forward strand.
GCCTTTAAGCGTTAGCAGGATGAGGAAAAACTCAATAGTCACCACGCCCAGCAAAAAGGAGATCAGCGCAGGTAAGCCTTGCGTATCAAACACTTTAAGTGCTACAATGTTGATATAGCCCATTGGTAATGAGCCTACTAAGCTGACCAGGAATCCGACGCCCAGATTTTTCAGACTTCTCATTATTTCAAAAGTTCTCTAATTTCCGCACGTGCAGGCTGTTTTGCCTGAACATTTCCAGACCTTCCTGAAACGTCAGAAAAGGAAATCCTTTTTTGTAGTTCTGCATGCTGATCCTGAAAAGCATTCCGAAATGTCTGCTAATTTCTTTCCAGGCTACGAAAATGGATTGTCCGGGATCGTAAATGTGCGTGGGTTCGCTGCCTGCGCCATTGAGCTCAATGATGGAAATGTTTTGTCCATTTTCAAGTTCTTCCCATGTGTTATATTTGATATCCAGCCTCCCATAATAGAAGTGCGGCACCTGGGTGCAGAGCTTGTTGATGGTTTCGGTGAGCCGGTCTGTTGCGAGATGCGTTGCATTGATAAACCTGGAACCCCGCGCATGGTTTCCATAAGGGACCAGATTAACCAGTTCACCGCGTGCCGGAACGTCGAGCAATTTTTCACCATACATTCTGGAAAGCGCACCCAATTGTATATGGTAACGCGGATTGCTTTCAACGAGATTTCTTAAACTCGATTTTCCGTCACCAGTCACGATGAGATATTCTTTGGCAACTATCCCGGTAATTTTTCCCTGGCTTTGATCCGGCTCGCGGACGTAGAAAATCCCTACTTCGTTGGGCAAGTCTACAAACTCCTGGATCAGAAAGTTAAAGTCAGCCTTTTTGAAATACATTGCAAGATCTGCATCCGTTTCCAACTTTTGCACAGCCATTCCGCGCATTCCGATATCCGGTTTAGCGATCAGCGGATAATGTAACCCGACCCGGACACATTCTTCTGCAACCGTTTCAAAAATATCACCAAGCCTTACCAGCATGGTTTTTGGATAATACTGCGCGGGAAGGATATCATAAATTTCCTTTTTCGATTCCATTAGAAAACCACCATTCTTGATGGTCGGATTTGATGCATTGAAGAAAAAGAAAGACCTAGCCCTGAAGGAGTAATAAAACCAGACGAAGTGCATCGGAATGTAAACGATGCCGAATGGCCAGTATTCCCAATGCGTTAATTTATGAAGCAGGAGTGCAAATTTTTTCAAAAAAGAACGGTTAAATAATTACAAATGGGTTGGAAATGACGCTTCTTCCAGCAGATCGTAATGAAAGAGCGCCGCTTTATTTTGTTCAATGACCGTTTGCGTTATGCTGAACGTTTTCATGATATCGTTTTTGTTGATGATCAATCCGTTTTCTTCATTTCCATTGCCCGCGTACATATGAAAATGCTTCATGTCCTCGGCATCAATGTCCTCCTTACCGGCCACGAAAGCGGCCAGCCATTCTTTCCTTTCTTCTTGTATTTCTTTGGAATAAAGTGTTGAGGATGACCAGATATGGTTGTCAGTCGCATCGAGTACACTGGTCTCTTTTTGTATAAAATCCCAGCGAAGCTGATACAGCTTTCCCTGTTGCATCAAGATGATGGTAAATGGCTCTATACCCGTCAGATTATAAGTATGCCATGTGTCGATCGGCGAAGATCCGGCAATGATATCGAGCAAAACCAGCCCCCGGCTTTTTACATAACTGCCTCTTGAAATGTGCCGCATTGCTGCGCCATTGAGCAAAACGCCCACATTGGCAGCCTCGTCCGTGACAAACCAGGTCCCGCCTGCTTGCGGATCTTTCGGGAAAGTGAGCCGCTTACCGTGAACTATATAGGACTGCGGCGATAGGGAAGCAGGACGGTTCACGTGTTCGTCGCGGTTGGACGTAATGATTGCCCGGCCATTCGCCCAAATGTATGTTACTGTGCACATTGCTTTTTGAATTCAATAGTGGAAGGTGCTACACCAAAATTCTCGTGAACCTGCAAATCGCGCATGCCAACGGTAGCGACTTTAATTAGTGCCTGGTGATGAATGCAATGTTCGAGATTATAAAGCAACTCCCGATGGTAATTGGATTGAAGTGTAATGTGCTCACCCGCGATCCGTTGCGCTAACATAAGCTGCTTATCCGGCTTATTAATCGACTTCCTGACTTTTTCTACACATTCCCTGGCGTAATCCGGCAAAGTTTCGGTGAGCGGGTTCCGGCAACGGTTGTCGTAATTGATCGTGCCCTCGTTGTATTGATTGATCAGGCATTCAAACAGCTCAATAATGTGCCTGGTATGCTGCCCGATCGTAGAACCGCTGAGTTGGGGGCAAGGATAATTGTACTGATCGGCGGAAACTTGACTGAGAAAATGATCGATTTCGTCCAAAGTGTGTCGTACTGCCTGGATAAGCATATTGAAAAGCGGAGTTAAAAATTAGGAATAGGACTTTTGAAAAATCCTCCTAAAATATTATTCCACGCATTAAAATAAGATTAAAACAAAACATCCCAGGGAATGTATTCCCGGGGATGTCTAATTATTCTCAACGATATTAAAATAAAAAAAACTAATGGTAATGATTTAGTTTAGGTTATGTCGGCGCATCATGGTCGATGCTATGCAGAAAAATCTCAGTTTACACCATTTACGTTTTTGTAAATCAATTGGATGCCTGAACTTCAAAATTTTTTTATTAAAGGTTGAAGTTCAGGCTGCTGGTAACTACTAATAGTTAAAATAGAAGAGGGTTCTTACGTGGTGTAATAATAATTCGTAGTGAGCTTGCAGGCAAAATAATGGGGTGAAGCAGTCATTTTCCGGGGTGAAAGTCGGAAATCATGAGAATGTCTTCACGCGGCTCAGCAGCTCGTTCCTGTTATCGTTCGTGATCGGGATCTCGATGTCATTGATCATTACATGAATGTAATTGATGGATGTAATGGCATTGAGATTGATAATAAACGACTTATGAACCCTGAAGAAGTAATTTGCCGGCAATTGCTGCAGCATGTTTTTCAATGTTTCCCGGATCGTATATTTCTTTTTCTTGGTGTGCAATTCGAGATAATTGTCGTCACTGCGGATATAGAGGATGTCTGCAAGCAGGATTTTGGTAAACATGTGCTTCTCCTTGATGAAAAGCGCATCCTTAATGACCGTAGAATCCTGCTTTTCTTCCTCGTTGGATTCACCTGCCAAGGCCGCAAGGCGATAGTTTTTCAAAGCCAGCTTTACCGCCGTGTAAACAGTGATTTTTTGACAGGGCTTTTGAAGAAATGCGTGCGGGGAAGCCTGCAAAGCGGCGTTTACAATCGCAATGTCTTCATGACTTGAAAGGAACAGAAACGGGATTTTAAAATTTTCCCGGATGTAATGCGCAAGATCGATCCCGGTTTGGTAACCATTGATACTGATATCGAGAACCGCAAGATGAAAAACTTTGGTATTCAGCAGCTCGACGGCCGAATTGTAGTCTGTTGCAACGTCATTCGCCTCATAACCGAAGCCATTAAGAAGATATTGAAGATGTTTTGCAACAACCAGATCGTCCTCAACAATTAAAATGTTCATTCTTGACTATAAAATGGAGACCCGCGCTTTAAAAATCAGGGCTTTAGCGCAAGGGCAATGTTAATGTTTTTATGATGTTTCAAATTTGAGATAACCGTTGAGTAAGAATTCCAGTTTAATATACGAATTAGTTAAGCGTTGCGACCATTTTGATGAAACTATTTAGTAACCGGTAGATGCTAAACGAAGATTTTTATTTTAAATGTTCGGTTCCCGCCATGCCGTTTTCGACCACCTTATGCCTGCCGGTTGCCATATACAGAATGGTCACTAATATCAATCCCGCAAAAAACCACAGGCTCAGCAGAACATTGTAATAAATGATCGCGATAAGGCACACGATGGATAAAACAAGTGCGATCAATGGAAAATAGGGGTAAGCCGGCACTGTGAAAGGGCGTTCAAGTCGGGGTTCTTTGCGGCGAAGTGCAAAAAGTGCGGCCATGCTGATAATGTACATAACTACGGCTCCCAATGCGGCCAGAATAATCACCTGGTCCGTGGTTCCGAGTTTCAGCGCTACGCAGCCGGCGAGGCCGCCCGCTATCAAAGCCCAGTGTGGGGTCTGAAACCGGGCATTGACATTTCCTAAAAATGACGGCAACAAGCCCGCCCTGGCCAATGCAAAGATTTGCCGTGAGTAACCGATGATCGTCCCGTGAAAAGACGCGATCAGCCCGAATAGTCCCAGACTGGCAAAAAGCTGTGTAAGCGCACTGTCGCGTCCCAGCACGATGCCTAGCGCAGCGGGAAGCGGATAGTCGATCTCGCTGAGCAGCCGCCAGTGTGCGACGCCGCCGGTGAAAATCATTACTGAAAGCGCCAGCACAACCAATGTAAGTATCCCATAAATGTAGCCGCGTGAAATGGTCCGTTTGGGATCCTCCACTTCTTCGGCCACCATCGCTACGCCTTCAATGGCAAGATAAAACCAGATGGCAAACGGCAACGCAGCAAAAACGCCCGGCCAGCCGAATGGCATCGGCTCGGTAACAAAGGTTTCGTAAGAGAAATGGGGCGCTACGATGCCAATGTATATCAGCAGCTCGCCCACAGCAAGCAATGTTACCACGAGGGAAAACATGGCCGACTCTTTGATCCCAAGTAAATTAATCAGAATAAAAATCACATAACACGCAAAAGCAACGTCCAGCACTTCAAGTGACGGATAAAGGAAATGCGTGTAACTTCCCAGCGCGAACGCAATAGCAGGCGGCGTTACCAGGAATTCCACGAGGGTGGCGTAACCTGCGACGAGGCCGCCCAGCCATCCAAAAGCCCTTTGTGAATATGAAAAAGGCCCGCCAGCTTGCGGGATGGAAGTGGTCAGTTCGGTAAAACTGAAAATGAATGTGACGTACATTAGCGTCACTACCAGGGTTGCGATCAGAAAACCCACTGTGCCTGAAACGCCCCAGCCATAGTTCCAGCCAAAATATTCACCCGAAATAACCAGCCCGACGGCGATGGCCCAGAGATGTATTGGTTTTAAAACTTTTTTAAGCGCAGCGTTTTGATCGGATGACATGCAGGGAAAGGTTGGTAGGTTAGAAAACAATACAATACAATATAACCTATAACTCCCCGAACGCCATTCAATACTATTGAATATTGTAAAGTTGCCTAAATTTTATTTTGAAATGTCAGCGTGGTGCAGTTCTGAGGTAATCTCCCATTTCCTTCACTTTATCGGTATTAAGGTAATCTACACCCAAAGTCATCATGATTTTCCATGAATTAATGTTGTCGGGTGTTGCCCACAGCCGCATTTTTTTTCCAAGATCGTGCGTTTGCTTAATCACTTTCTGAATCGCTTTCTTGTCTTTTTCCGGTAATGGGCCTTCTCCATTCCATTTCGAATATTTCGCAAATCCCTGACTGATCAGGCCAATGCGTTTGAGCTGCTCCGGCGTGTAGGTGATCTCAGGACGGCCATCAAAAAATATGAAATCGGGATATTTATTAAAATTGGCAGGATCGGGCGTGTTGCCGCTGACCACGATTGTGAGGTTGCCGTCAGGCGCTAAAATGTGCTTATGCGGTTCTAGTTCTTTGACCAGTGCAGCCAGCGTTTCCGTAGCGCTGGTTTTCAAATCGATCAGAAATTGAAGGGGAACGTCTTTTTGCGGATAAATGCTGCCGCCATTCTTTTCTATTTTAGTCAATATAGGCTGAATGTAAAGCGTGTTTAATGTTCTTTTGGGATGAATGTCTTTGAGATTATGCGCCACGAAGAGCGTATCATTTACCAAAAATAAGTCCGCTTCAATTGAGCCGAACTGCTGATCGATCGCATCATAAAATGCGCCTCTCCGTTCGTAATCATTGTGGGAATGCGCCTGCGCTGTGGTGTAAGCTTTAATGTCCTGAGCGTCCAACATCCTGGCACAAAGCAGAATGAGTACAAGTAGCGTAACGATTTTTTTCATGGAATGTGGTGGGGTTGCAAGTCGGAAAATTAGGTAATTTATAGTCACAAACACATTGTTTTGGCGTTTGATTTCATGCCGGCGAATTTTCTACTGGAAACCTGCATTTTATTAAACAAAATTTCAACCGTTGGCAGGATGCGTTGAGAATATCATTATTTTAGCCGACTTATTAACACAACAAGACATTGCCAATCAGCGCTTGCATGAAACAAAATTCTTCTCTCTTTCGTAAAAAAACAGTTAGCCAAATACTCAGGGACGCCGACTCAGCTGAAAACGGCGGACTAGCCAAGATTCTCGGCGTAAGGGACCTGGTTTCCCTGGGCATCGCGGCGATTGTTGGAGCTGGGATTTTTAGTACGATAGGCGTTGCGAGTTATAACGGCGGGCCCGCGGTCTCACTGTTGTTTGTATTTACGGCCATTGCATGTGTTTTCACGGCATTGTCCTATGCGCAGTTTGCGAGCACAGTGCCGGTATCCGGTAGTGCGTACACGTATGCCTATGTTGCCTTCGGGGAATTGTTTGCGTGGATCATAGGCTGGTCATTGATTCTCGAATATGCGGTTTCGAATATGGTCGTAGCCATTTCCTGGTCGGAATATTTTACGGGGATGCTCAAAGGTTTCGGGATAGTGCTGCCGGGATGGCTTACTGTCAACTATGAAACGGCTTCCGATGCCTTTGCAAAATTACACAGCGCTGCAGCAGCGGAAATGAGCACCTATGAGCGATTTGCGGCTGCAGCCTACGAAACATCTCCCGTCATTGGTGACCTGCACATTATGCTCAATCTGCCCGCCGGGCTTGTTACATTGCTCATTACCGCGCTGGTTTACATTGGTATACGCGAATCCAGGACTGCCAGCAACATTATGGTGGTTTTAAAGATCGGGGTTGTTCTGCTGGTAATTTTAGCCGGTGCATTTTATGTAAAACCCGAAAACTGGTCACCATTTGCACCCAATGGCATCAAGGGCGTTATGGGCGGGGTTGCCTCCGTTTTCTTCGCATTCATTGGTTTTGATTCTATATCAACAACCGCCGAGGAATGTAAAAATCCGCAGCGCGATATGCCAAAGGCCATGATTTACTGCCTTATTATCTGTACGGTCCTGTATGTGCTCATCACGCTGGTGCTTACCGGGATGGTCAATTATACAGAACTGAAAGTGAGCGATCCGCTGGCATTTGTTTTCGAGAAAAATGGCCTTGATTTCATGGCCGGCGTTATTTCCGTGAGCTCCGTTATTGCTATTACGAGCGCTTTGCTGGTTTATCAGCTTGGCCAGCCGCGTATCTGGATGACGATGAGCCGCGACGGTTTGCTTTGGAAAAAATTCTCGAAAATTCATCCCAAATACCAGACCCCATCCTTTGCAACCATTGTAACGGGCTTTGTGGTCGGCATTCCTGCATTGTTTTTTAAAATGGATTTCTTCGTGGATCTGACCAGCGTCGGGACGTTTTTTGCATTCATCCTTGTTTGCGGCGGCGTTCTTTATTTGGATCATACGGGCATTTCAGCACAATCCAAATTCCGCGTTCCTTACCTGAACGGGAAATATTTGATCGGTTTTGCACTGATCCTGGCCATTGCGGGAATTACTATTTACGGACAAAGTGTGATTGATGAATGGAAAGCAATGTCTGCGATGGAAATCGTCGAGCATAAGCTCTTAACGATCATTTTCTGGATCACATGGTGCATTCTAGCTGTAATGGGCTACAAATATAACTTCTCGGTTTTACCTGTTGCGGGCATTCTGACAAACCTTTATCTGATGACCGAACTGGGATCTTCCAACTGGCTGATCTTCGTGATCTGGCTGGCGATCGGGCTTGTGATCTATTTCAGCTACGGTTACAGGAAGAGTAAACTAGCCTAAATAATTAAGGTAAAAACGGTTCCTTTTCCTACTTCCGAGGAAACATTCAGCTGACCATTGTGCTGTTGTAAGATCTGTCGAGAGAGGCTGAGCCCGATTCCCGAACCGGTTTTTTTCGTGGTGTAAAAAGGGATAAAAATATTCTCAATTGCCTCAGGTTCAATGCCGTCACCGTTGTCTTCAACATCGATAATGGTCACGCTGTCAGACTGATATGCGCTCAATGTGATCAGTCTGTTTGTTTGGGTTGAGAATGCTTCGGAGGCGTTTTTCACCAGGTTGATGAGCACTTGCTGGATCTGGCTGGCGTCGGCCTTTACGGTAAGCGTTTCAGGTTTGACAGAAATTTTCCATAAAACCCCTGAGCCGGTAAGGTCCGTTTGTAATAATTGGATTACTTCCTGAAACAACTCCGCGACGCTGAGATTAGCAAACACCGGCTTTGGTAATGTGGTAAAATCGCGGTAAGCATTCACAAATTGCATCATGCCCTTACTGCGTTTTTCAAGCGTATGCAATGCTTCTTTCAAGTCATTTACTGCCTCCTGATCGCTGGTTGACTTCTCAATGTCCTCATTTACAATCAGTCGCATTGTGCCTACTAGCGACACGATCGGTGTCATCGAGTTCATGATCTCGTGCCTTAGAACGCGCGTCAGGTTTTGCCACGATTCTACTTCCTGCTGTTGAAGTTCCGTTTGGATATTCTGTAAAACCACGATCCTGACCCACATTCCCCGGAGCTGGATCGCAGCACCCTGCAATGCAAGCGGCTGGTCCGAAGGCGTCCGGTAAAGCTCGCGTACGCCGCTGTCTAGTGTAGAAAGTAGTTCGTACAGTCTTGGATGCTTGTCTTTAAGCTCGCTCAGCTGATGCAGCCGGTAAATTCCCAGCATACGCAAAGCAGCGTTATTAATGAGGTTAACCTGTCCGTTGCTGTCAAACGTGATCAACCCGGTCCCGATATGTTGCACAATCGTATTCAGATATTGCAGGTTAGCCTCTTTTTCTGCCCGCGCCTGCCTGAATGCATGAAGCACTTCATTGAACTGCTGGTTGAGTTCCTTGAATGTCCGGCCCATCTTATTGTCCGAACGGAAATTGATCGTGAAATCAGAATAGCGGACCGATTCGAGGAAGTAGGTCAGCTTGCGGTTGACATTGGTAACATATTGATACAATAATGACCCCTGGACAAAGATGAAAATGGTCCCAAGCACATATACGAGCACCTCATTCGTGTGCTTGGACGCAAGCCAGGCAACCGCGATGACGCTCAGGATAATGACCACTATCCGGATCATGATCACAATGCTGAAATGTCTTAATCCGATCATTAATGAATGAGATAGAAGATTTGGGTTTTAATTTTCAATCGCGCTTTGCGGCACGCCGGACATTTCGCTCAATATATATTTTTCAAGTGAATTGATCTTATAATGTGCCATATCAAACTTGGCGTCGTCAAAAACTTCCATCGCAGGCACCGAAATCGTGATCATTCCTGCCGCGTGGGCCGATCGGAGACCTGCATGCGAATCTTCAAAAGCAATGCATTCGTCAGGGCGTAATCCCAGTTTAGCCGCCGTTGTCAGATAGACTGCCGGATGCGGTTTGGTAAATTCTTCAAGTTCCCCGGAATGCCATGTATCAAAGTAATCAATAATTTCGAGCCTTTTCAGCACGCCTTCAATCAGGTCCATATGCGAGGCCGAAGCCACCGCCAGTTTCAGACCTTGCGCTTTCAGGTTTTTTACCAATTCAATTGCGCCTGGCATGGCCACGGCGTGAGCCAGGATATTTTCATGGGCATATTCCAGGATCTCCCGTTCCAATTCCTCGAAAGAAGGCGTATTCCAGGGCTGGATTTTGTGACAATATTCAAGAAAAAGTTTGATAGAAAGGCCGGTTGTCTGGTTTTTCAGCGCATCGGAAATCGTAAAATTTACTCTTTGCATTACCTTACGGGCAGCATCTGTCCAGATTGGCTCGGAATCTATCAGCAATCCGTCCATGTCAAATATGGCAGCTTTAATCATTATTAAGTGGGTCTGTTTTTTTTAAAACTATTCAAAACTACTACTTTCACCGATAAGTATTTACAAATCCCGGACCATTCATGAACCGATATCCAACCATACTTACCATTGCGGGATCAGACAGCGGCGGCGGCGCAGGAATTCAGGCAGACTTGAAGACGATCGGGTCACTGGGAGGGAACGGTTTATCCGCAATAACTGCGCTCACGGCCCAGAATACGGTAGAAGTGAGGTCTGTACTTGCGGTTCCGGCTGATTTTTTGAAAGAGCAGTTGCTCGCCGTTCTGGAAGATATTCAGGTAGATGCGATTAAGATCGGCATGATCGGGACGGTTGAGAATGCATGGGTGATCGCCGATATTATTGCGCAGTTTAAGCCGGGATTCGTGGTCGTAGATCCGGTTCTGGCATCATCCAGCGGGACCAGGCTCGCTACCGCTGAGATGATCAATGTATTTTGGGAAAAGTTATTTCCGCTTGCAGATTTGGTTACGCCTAACATTGATGAGGCAAAGTTGCTGTTGGGCCGGGAAATTAATTCCTTGGAATCCATGCAGGAAGCTGCTTCGGAAATGATTGCCAAAGGTTGCCGGGCCGTCTTACTTAAAGGCGGACATCTGGTTTCCGAGCAATTATTTGACGTTTTAGCCCAGAAAGGCCAGGAAGTGTTGGTATTTGAATCCGCATTCATCCCCAGTCCTAATCTCCACGGAACCGGCTGCACATTATCCTCAGCCATCGCCACCTTCAAAGCCGTGGGCAACTCCCTCCCCGAAGCCATTATTTTCGCAAAAGAATACATCTCCGCCGCCATCGCAGCCGGTAAAGACGCCAAAACCGGAACCGGAAACGGCCCCTTAAACCACTTTTTTGATCCCGTACCAATGCGGGTTTTAGATTAGGGAAAAAATATTTTCTGTTTTAATGTGACCAATCGGCAAAACGTACGTCTAAATATATAAACCGATCATTAATAGGGTTACTTGCCTGATATTGAGCTTTAAATTGTAAATTTGTTTAGACAGTTATCATGATGACAGACTTAAAACTATACACGAAACTTTCAAATTTGCCTGTGCAGCAGAAAGCGCAGGTAGCGAGTTTTATTAATAATCTGAAAAAAGATTTTGCGGTAACGCCCCGGCCCAATAAGAAAAGGCAGGCTGGAATGGCAAAGGGATTGATCGCCATGAAGGACGATTTCGATAATGATATCGAGGGATTTAATGTCTTTACCAAATGAATTTACTGCTAGATACGCACGCAGTTATTTGGTTTATCACAGATGATTTGAGACTTCCACGCAAAACAAGGGCATTGTTAGAAGACGCTGGTAGCAGCTGTTTTATCAGCGTCGCAACTTTGTGGGAAATTGCTATTAAAAATTCTTTGGGCAGATTGGAATTACATACCGGGCTCAAAGAGATTTTTGCAATTATCGATAAGACAGGTTTCGAACTGCTCCCTATAACAGCAAGTCACATTTTAACGAATGCGAATTTGCCGCATCATCATCATGATCCCTTTGATCGCATCATCATTGCGCAATCAATTGAAGAAAATCTTGCGGTGGTAACGAAAGATGAAAAATTTGTGAATTATAGTGCCACAATTGCATGGAAAAAATAGTGTTCGCAAAACATTCCTGAAAAATAATTTCTTTAAAAAGTTAGGGTAAGACATAGCTAGGTTGTCTGGAAGGAAAACTATTAGCTATGAAAAAATATATTCTTTCGCTGATCGCGATGGCGGTCTTTTCGCTGGCTTATGCCCAGCAACCTGCACAACTTGTGAAGGGCCATGTCATTGATGCTGAGTCGCTGCAGCCCGTGATCGGTGCTAATGTGATCATTACTACGCTTAACCCGATCATGGGCGGCGCGACGGATGCAGAAGGCGGATTTCGAATCGAGCATGTGCCGGTCGGACGGCATTCCATTAAGATCACAAGCATTGGCTATGACGACGCTTTTTTGCAGGAAATCGCTGTCGGTTCGGGCAAGGAAGTAGAGCTGACGATCAAATTGGCGGAATCTTTTAAGTCGTTGGATGAAGTGGTGGTGAAGGCGCAGAAGGAGAACGGCGCTCCACTGAATGATATGGTAAGCGTTAGCGGACGATCATTTACGGTGGATCAAACCAAAAGGTTTGCGGCTTCGGTGAATGATCCGGCGCGGATGGCACTGTCTTTCGCAGGCGTTGCAACCAACGATGATGGTGGTAACCAGATCATTATACGCGGTAACAGCCCGAAAGGAATGTTGTGGAGAATGGAAGGCGTTGAAATTCCTAATCCCAACCATTTCGGAGAGGAAGGGTCCAGCGGCGGCGGGATAAGTGCATTAAGCGCCAACGTTTTAGGGAATTCTGATTTTCTGACTGGTGCGTTTCCGGCGGAATATGGCAATGCTACTTCCGGGGTTTTTGACTTAAAATTAAGAAACGGAAACAATGAAAAGCGTGAGTATGCGCTGCAAGCCGGCGTTTTGGGCCTCGATTTTGCCGCGGAAGGACCAATCGGTGCAAAAGGCGGCGCTTCCTACCTGGCCAATTATCGCTATTCCACCCTATCCGTTCTTGACAAATTGGGATTGAACATTCAGGGCGATGCATCCACGGACTTCCAGGATGGCGCTTTTAAAATCCACGTTCCTTCGGATGATCGGTCGGTAGTGACGGTTTGGGGAATTGGCGGGATCAGCACTTCCAAGGAGCGTACGCCGCAGGAAAATGAAGTTTTTACGTCAAACAGGGGCATATTAGGCATCAATTATCTGCGCTATATCAGCAACAAGGCTTACGTGGAAAGCATCATTTCATACGCTGGTACCAAGGTTACGGACGACTCTGATGACCTTGGAAAGCAAATCTCTTATCACCAGAGCTTCATTAATCAGACCCTCAGGATTTCTTCCCTTCTCAACTACAAATTGAATGCAAGAAATACCTTCCGGGGCGGGTTCATCATCAATCATTTGGATTTCAACCTTTTCGACCGCAATAATGAAAATGGTCCTGTGCGTGTTTTTCTGGATCAAAAGGGCAGTACTCAGCTTTATCAGGCATATGGTCAGCTTAAATCGCGTATATCGCCGACAGTTACGATCAATGCGGGTGTTCACGGCATGTTATTGGGACTTAATAACCAGTTTTCTCTCGAACCGCGGTTAGGGATGAAATGGGCCGTCGCATCCCGCTCGACCGTTAGTTTCGGGGCCGGGCTGCATAGCAAAACAGAATCGATCTCAACCTATTTCGCACAGGTGAATGCAGAAAGTGGAAAAACGGCTGCTGCTAATAAGGATCTTAAACTGATGAAATCGGTGCATTTTGTGGCTGGCTACGAGTTCCGCCCAACCAGCAGCTGGCGTATCCTCACCGAAACCTATTATCAGCATCATTACCATGTGCCAATCGGTTCACCGAACGCGACCAAACCATATCTTTTGCATAATTCACAAATCAATGAGATCAGTGGTTTTGCCAATGATTCCCTAACAAGTGACGGAACCGGACGCAGCTATGGCGTGGAACTGACTGTTGAAAAATCACTGACGGGCGGCATTTACCTGATGAGTACAACATCGCTATATCAGGCCAAATATACCGGTCGGGACGGCATTGAGCGCGACAGCAGGTTTAATGGTCAGTTTGTTCAGAATGTTCTGGCAGGAAAAGAGTGGAAAGTGGGAAAAAACAAAACCAATGTATTTGCGGCGAACATTAAGCTGCTCGCGTCGGGCGGAAACCGCGTAACGCCTGTTGACCTCGAAAAATCCAAACAAACAGGAAAAACAGAGCGCGACTGGACAAAGGCATATTCGGAGCAGCTGCCGCATTATTTCCGCTCGGATGTTCGGGTAAGTTATACAAAGAATAAAAGGCGCACGGCATCCACGATCTCGCTGGACATCCAGAATGTGACCAATCGTTTGAATGCATATGAGCAAACTTACGACCCTACCAACAAGGAAATAAGAAACACAACGCAGACCGGGCTGATCCCGGTGCTGAACTATCGTCTGGAATTCTAATAGGGCCAGTCGGTTCATCCGGCTAATCTGTTTCTTCGTCGTGGAAATGCTGGACTCCATCTGTATTCGCTTTTCGTACGGATAGTGGTGTTATAATTTGGTTGTATCAATGTCAAAAAGCAGTTCATTGAAGCGAAACCTTACATTCTAAACCGATACAAATATGGAAACGCCGCGTAACGAATTTATCTGGAGAAAAGCGAAAAAGAGAGCATCGTTCAAAGTTCATCTGAGCACTTATATGGTTGTGAATGGGGGTTTATGGCTGCTGTGGGCTGTAACCGCTTTTCCGCACTTTGGCAATGATCATATGCCATGGCCGATATTTCCAATGCTGGGGTGGGGCATAGGACTTGCCTCTCATTATATCACCGCATACGGTAATCTCGGCGAAAAGGAAATGGCAGAGCGGGAATATGAAAAATTAATGCGCAGCTAGCCAGCCCTTGGAATAGTTGTTTTACAATCCCTGATAAATAAGATCAGAGATTCAAACAAAAACAATTATGGAAAAGGACCTTCAAAATAAGGAAGCGATAGAAAAATTGAAATCAATGGCCGAGGATATCCGGTTCTGCATGTATACGACATACGCCAACGAGAAAATCGAATCGCGGCCTATGACTACGCAACAGATTGATGAGAACGGTAACGTTTGGTTTTTTACAAATAGAAACACAGACATTGGCGACGGCTCGAATCAGGGCGAACCGGTTACATTGATTTATTCAGAACCCCAAAATAACACCTATATCAGCGTTTCCGGAAAGGCTGAAATTGTGGAAGACGAAGCGAAAAAAGAGGAATTATGGAATCCGATGGCAAAAGCCTGGTTTCCGGAAGGCAAGGAAGATCCAAACCTGGTGCTTTTAAAAGTGACAACGGGAGAAGCTGCTTACTGGGATGCGACGTCATCCAAAATGGTGGTTTTCTTTTCTATGGTAAAAGCCGTGCTTACAGGCACAACGCCGGATGGCGGCGATCATGGGAAGTTGAATTTGGCATAAGCGGCTGATTTCGACTCCTAAATTCCTGACAGGATTTTCGAATTACCAATAACTGAAAAGGGTTGACCATATGGCCAACCCTTTCTCTTTAATCTGATGATGAAGTGTAATAGCTTATTCAGCGCTGGCTTCTTCGTTCACATACGTTTCAGCTAGCTCTGTCAATTTATGGTCTGTTTCGCCTTCCTGGTCAAGCGTTTGTTGCAGTAAATCTGCTACGTCGCTGTGGCCTAGTGTTCTCGCAATGTTTCTCAATGTTCCGTAAGATGCGATTTCGTAATGCTCAACTTTCTGAGCAGCCATGATCAATCCGCAATCGCGAACCATTGTTCCTTTATCGGTGCTGCTGATAATTTCTTCTGCTTCTTCGATAAGTCCTTCCATGGCCGCACATTTCTTAGCTTGTGCTTTCTCGCCGATCAGACCGAAAACTTCTTCCAATCTTGCAGCGTGTTCTTCTGTTTCAGTTGTATGTTGTTCAAAAGCTGCTTTCAGTTCTTCCGAAGTAGCATTTTTAGACATCTTTGTCAATGCTTTTGCAAGGTGTTTTTCTGCCCAGTAAATGTCTTTAAGACCATCTACAAATAGTTCTTTTAGCTTTTCGCTGTCTGTTCCTGTAATCTGGTTAACGGTTTTACTTTTAGTCGCTTTCATGATTCGTAGTTTTAATAGTTTATTGTTGTCTGTGAAGGATCTTGCTATCGTCCTTGCCCCCACCATTGGTAAAAACCGTACCAGCGTTTTGCCCGTGGCCCAATGCTGGTTGCCAGGTTTCTATGAAGATTTAAGTACACATATAGCTGCGTAAAATCCAGTTTTGGGGAAGTTTTCATGGCATTGCGTACGTGCGGGATATTTTTTGGAATGATTTTTGAGCATTCCCATTATCCATTTGAACCCTCATTTATTTATGCAGTCCAACCGATCGCTGAAAATCGTACTTATTGTTTTTGTCTTCATTGCAGCCGGTGCCATAGGCTGGTTCCTTTTCAAAAAATATAAAAATGAAAACGCCAATCCCGTTTCGGGACTGAAACCGCGCGTAGAAATGGGAATCGGGCAAATCAGCAACATTACGGACAGTACTATTGATTTATCACTGAAACTTTTGGTGGACAATCCCCTGCCCGTAGGTGTGGACGTAGAGCGCTTCAGTTATTTTGTGCAGATGAACGGAGTGACCATTGTAGAGGACGAATATGCTAAACCGTTAACAATTAACCCGCGCGACAGCACAATGGTTACCATTCCAGCGAAGTTGAAGATCGCGAAGCTAAAAAAGGAAGGAGATTCGGAAAATGCTGCGGGAGAAGATAGCGCCGATTATCATTTCGAAGGCCATTTTCATTTGAAGAAGCCGATTTTAGGAAAAGACAGCATTGTGCTTGATATGGACAAAAGGCTGCCGCTTTACAGGCTTCCCAAAGTTGAAATTGTAGATTATGACATGAAAAAATTCAGTCTGGGTAAATCTGAAATTGTCTTAAAACTGAAATTCTCTAATCAGAATCCGTTTCCCGTTCAGTTTGAAAATCCTGCATACGTTGTTGACCTGGGTAAGCAGGACCGCCTGGCCGAAGGGAGCGTTAAGGGCGTTACCAAGGTGAAAGGGAAGAGCAGCGAGATCTACGAAATTCCGCTCGCCATTGATATGGGCAAAGTTCTCAAAGCGGCAGGTCAACTTGTTTCAAAAGGGAAACAGTTACCATTTGTTTTGTATTTCAAAAGTAAACTGGTCTCAGAAAACGACATCTTTAAAAACAGTGACGTCAACATTATCGTCAACGGAACATTAAAGGATCTGGAAACGGTACAAAAAAACCTTTCGAAGTAGACTGGACTTCGAAAGGTTTCCTATACTGAAAAAAGCTTATCAGATATTGGCTAGTTACCTGGCTGTTACTCGCAGGTTACCGCGCTTTGTTAAACCAGATCACCATTTCATTCGGGCCGCGGTTAGCCCAGGCGTAATAAGGAATGAGCGTTACATTACCGGCTTCGGCTTTCAGAACATTAATGCCGCCCAGCAAGCTTTGCTGATAACTCGCAGCGAAGTTCTGGCTTTCCGAGATAGGTATATCCAGTGCCTTTCCGTTGTTGTCATGGCCTTCTGCGCAATACAAAACAGGTCCCCGCTCGATGGCTATTTTATCTTTATTAGCCGTAATGTTTTCGTTGGAAATGATCTTTCTGACCGGCATATCCAATGCCAGCTCCAACTGGTCCCCTTTTTTCCAGTTACGAGCCAGCTTTATATAACCTTTTTCAATCGTTGCAGGCATGTTTTTGCCATTAACCCGCAATGTTACGGGCTTGGAATCTTTGTTGGTATACGCATACAAGTTACCGGGAATCGCCTCGCCCGTTGCCCAGCCCGGAATCCGCACCGACAACGTGAAGTTTCCTGCCTTTTCCGGATCCACCAGTATTTTGACATTCCCGTCCCAAGGATAATTGGTTTGCTGCGCGAGTTTAACAGCATTATTATTTACTGTTAATGTCGCTTCATTATCTGCAAAAAGATTGACGATCAGCTCGTTGCCTTTTGTTGCATAAATATAGGCAGGCATTGATGGCAAGAACCGGGATACATTGGTAGGGCAGCATGCCGTTCCAAACCAGGCTTGTCTTTCAGCGCCAGAGCCCTTGTTAAAATCATTGACACCATTGGAAGCCATGGGGTTTACATAAAAAAACTTATCTCCCTTGACCGACATGCCACCCAAAAAACCATTATAAAGTACACGCTCGAAGACATCCATGTATTTGGATTCACCCGTATACAGATACATTTTATGGTTCCAAAGCATGTTGGCAATCGCCGCGCAAGTTTCGGCATACGCGTTGTCATTCGGTAGGACGTAAGGTTTGTCAAAAGCTTCGCCATCCTCGCGCGCGCCTACGCCGCCGGTGACATACTGCTTTTTCTCCGTGGCATCGTTCCATATTGTGTGAATAGCATGGCTGTGTTCAGGTTCGTCCTCGATCGTCAGCATGTCCGCAACGGCTGTGTATAAGTATTGCGCACGAACCGCATGACCGACCGCTTCTTTTTGTCTCACAAACGGAACCTGGTCCTGGAAATATGCAGGGCCAAGTTTGTGCTCGTCCAGATACAAAGCACGCTTATCCGAGCGACCACGCATATCAATGAAGAATTTGGAAAGATCCAGATATTCCTTTTTTCCAGTAGTCCGGTAAAGTTTGATCAATGCAATTTCAATCTCCTGGTGTCCGGGAACGACTAACAGCTGGCCAGGTTTGGTGCCAAAAGTCTTGACGAGGTGATCTGCATTTTTGGTGGCAACATCGAGCAGTGTTTTCTTGCCCGTGGCTTCGTAATGGGCAATGGCCGCTTCATAAAGGTGCCCCACATTGTAGAGTTCGTGGCTGCCGTTTTCGAATCCGTAGCGGTAAGGGCCGGCAATCCAGTCGTAAGAACCGGTGGTGTCTTTATTGATGGTCCGGATTGTATATAAATAGCCATCCGGCTCCTGTGCGGCTGCAAAAAGCGTGATCAGGCTATCCAGATAATGGTCCAGCTTGGGATCATATTGGTTTTGCAGCACATAGGACGCGCCTTCCACAACCTTAAAAACGTCAGAATCATTGAAGCGTACGCCTTCGAATTTTCCCTTTTTGAGCCCGCCAGCCACCGCAAAATTGTCGATCCGGCCCGATTCTTCGCATTGTTGCAAAGCATGCGGAACGGTCACTTCACGTGCAGCTTCCACGCGTGTGTGCCAGAAACCTTGTTTGGTTTTTACATTTTTAAGCGGAACAGCGTTGATTTTGCTGTTTTGCGCAAAAGACAACTGATAGCAAAACAGCAGGGAGAACAGCAAGAAATATTTGGTCATTATATGAATAAATTGAGATTAACCTGAGAAACTTTATTCGATATGACCCAAAAAACATGCCAATTAAAGGCCGTACTTCTCCATTCTCCGGTAAAGTGCCGCGCGGCTGAGACCGAGCTCACGCGCTGCATCTGTAATATTTCCGTTAAAACGTTTCATCGCTTTCACGATCAAAGTCTTCTCCATATCTTCCAGGTCGAAGCCGGTGGCGGTAGTTGGCGTGCCGCCGGAGCTTTTCAGGAAAAGGTCGTCGGGCTGCAATGTTTTTTCCTGCGAAAGAATCACAGCGCGTTCAATCGCGTGCTGCAATTCGCGGATGTTTCCCGGCCAGTTGTACTGCTGCATTTTCTTGATCAATGCACTGCTGATGTCGTTAACCGGGCGGTTGTATTTCTTGCCGTATTGTTTAAGATAATATTCGGCCAATGCGCTGATGTCCTCCGGACGCTCGCGCAATGGAGGCAAGTCCAGTTCAATGGTGTTAATCCTGTAGAGCAAATCCTGGCGGAACGTTTTTTCAGTCACCATTTTTTCAATATTCATATTTGTAGCGCATAACAACCTCACGTCCAGAGAAATGGGTTTGTTGGATCCCACCCGTGTAACGCGCCTTTCCTGTATGACAGTCAGCAACTTCGCTTGTAGTGCCAGCGTAAGGTTTCCTATTTCATCCAGAAAGATGGTTCCGCCTTTGGCCTCTTCAAATCGCCCTGCACGGTCTTCTTTTGCATCCGTAAATGCACCCTTAACATGACCGAAAAGCTCGCTTTCGAACAAACTCTCACTCAATGCACCCAAATCCACAACTACGAAGGGCTTGTCGGCACGCTTTGAATGCTGATGTATATGCTTGGCCAGCTGTGTTTTACCCGTCCCGTTCTCTCCCAGGATGAGCACATTAGCATCTGTCGCGGCTACGCGTTCTGCGGTGGCCAGCACTTGTTTCATCGAATCACTTGATGCTACTATGGCTTCGCCGGTTGACTTGCTTTTTTTGCCCTCGTCCTTGCTTTTTTCCTCCGCAACAACCTGTATTTTATCATTGCCCCCTTCAAGTGCGCCGCTGATCGTGGTTAGGAGCTTATCGTTTTCCCAGGGCTTCAGTACAAAATCCGTGGCACCGGCCTTGATCGCGCGAATGGCCATTTCAATGTCTCCGTATGCCGTGATCATGATCACTTTGGAAGCTGGCTTGATGTCCAGAATGCGATCCAGCCAATGAAAGCCCTCGCGGCCGCTGTTCACGTCGCGGGTGAAGTTCATGTCCAGCAGGATCAGGTTATAATCGCCGTTGGTGACGAGGAATGGCAGTTTTTGCGGATTTTTTTCAATGTCCACCGCTTTGGCGTGGCGCTTCAACAGGAGTTTGGCCGCACTTAATACGTCTACATCGTCATCGATGATCAGGATTTTTGCTTCAGAGAGTTGCATGGCTGGTTTTGGAGTTGCTAAGGGCTAAATCCCTTTATTGGCTATTGTTTGGAAAGATAGCAGAAGCATTTTGAAATTTAATTTTATAACCCGTTAAAAAGTCAGTATTTTACCCTAATAAGCATAAAAATGGCTTGTCCGCACCCGAACAAAATTGTCCGTTATCGGACATTCAAAATGGTTTTAAATAAGGTTAAGGGATTGATATTTAGTGTTTTGTATGGCTATGGCTCCTTTGGCATAGGGATTGGATAGAATAGATCAAAGTTTAACAGCGAATCCAATCACCAACAATATAATGGAAGTCAAAACACCTAACTCATCCAGCACCAGTAACAACGGTTTCACCGGGGGCTCGACAATGGATAAAATCAAACCAAAGAAATTCTGGAACACACAACGCATTGGCATAATCGCCGGCAGCACGCTGCTGATTGCCTTTTTAGTATATCAATTTTTCTTTGCCGATAAACGCAGCAAGCTCAATGTGGAGCAAGATAAACTGACAGTTTCAACGGTTAAGCAAGGCAAATTCGACGAATTCATTGTGGTAACCGGCGTTGTGCAGCCATTGAAAACAATTCAATTGGATGCCATTGTAGGCGGATATGTTACCGAGAAACTTATTGAAGGCGGTAACATGGTAAAACAAGGCGATGTACTTTTAAGATTGGAAAACCAAAACCTGAAACTAAGCTTTCTACAATCAGAAACGGAGGCGAGCCGACTGGTAAATGATCTTCAGAATACACGCCAGAGCCTGCGTATTGCCCGGTTTAACCTGCAAAAGACATTAAGCGAGCTCGATTTTCAGATCGATCAGGCGAAGGATGCACATGAGCGGAATGCTAAGCTTTACAAGGATAAAGTGATTCCGGATGCAGATTATTTGAAAACAAAAAGAGAATTTGATCGCCTGACCAAGCAGCGCGAGATTGAAGTTGAATCGCAGAAATATCAGGAAGAAAACTCCAAAATGCAGATCGCGCAGCTAGAAGGAACATTGGCCAGCACGCAGAAAAACGTGAACCTTTGGAGACAAACGCTTGAAAACCTTTCGGTTAAGGCACCCGTTTCCGGCTTGCTTTCTTCTATGAATGTGGAAGTGGGATCGAACATTAACCAGGGCCAGAACATTGGACAAATCGATGACCTGAACGGTTTCAAGATGCGTGTAAGCGTGGATGAACATTATATTTCGAGGATCTTTGCTGGCTTGATGGGTTCTATGGAATTCAATGGAAAAGATTACGGATTAAAGATCATCAAAATTTATCCGGAGGTTTTGAGCGGAAGATTTGAAGTGGACATGCAATTTGATAAAGGCGCTCCCGAATTGATCAAGAGAGGCCAGTCGGCTCCGATTCGTCTGCAATTGGGACAACCTTCACAAGCAACATTGCTCCCGGTGGGTGGATTCTTCTCCGAAACTGGCGGAAACTGGGTATATGTGGTGGGTGAGGACGGCAAGCGTGCTTCGAAACGTAAAATTACATTGGGCCGCAAAAACCCTGAGTATTTCGAGGTTCTGGAAGGTTTGCAGCCAGGTGAGAAAGTGATCACAAGCTCATACGAGAACTTCGGGGACAATGAAGTACTGGAATTTTAGGAATCAGACTCTATTAGTAATCAATTCAATCAATCATAAAAGGCCCATAGCCCTCAGCTGAAAGCCGATAGCCAAAGAAAACCCAATGATCAAAATTAGCAACCTTCATAAGATCTTTTCTACCGAGGAAGTAGAAACCACTGCCCTGAACGGCATTGACATGGATGTAAAAGACGGCGAGTTTGTCGCTATCATGGGACCATCCGGTTGTGGTAAATCTACCTTACTGAACATTCTCGGTCTGCTTGACAACCCTAGTGAAGGCTCCTACGAATTCTACGGCACAGAAGTAGCCAAGATGTCGGAAAGGCAGCGCGCACAAATCCGTAAAGGTAACATTGGATTTGTATTCCAGAGTTTTAACCTCATCGACGAACTGACTGTTTATGAGAACGTTGAACTTCCATTGCTTTATCTGAAAACACCGCCAGCCGAACGCAAGGAGAAAGTAGAAGCAGCATTAACCCGCATGAACATGATGCACCGCCGCAATCACTTTCCACAGCAACTTTCCGGGGGGCAGCAGCAACGTACGGCCATCGCCCGCGCCGTTGTGGCCACACCAAAAACAATCCTTGCGGATGAGCCTACGGGTAATCTCGACTCCAAAAACGGGGAAGAAGTAATGAACCTCCTGAGCCAGCTGAATGCAGCAGGGACCACCATTCTAATGGTAACGCACTCACCATATGATGCCGGTTTCGCACACCGTATCGTCAACTTGTTCGACGGCAAGATCGTGACCGAAAAAGTGCACGTTTAGCGCAGGCGCCATGAAAAGAATCCTTACAATCCTCCTCGCCGGCGCAAGTACGCTGGCGATCGCACAAAAGAGAATGAGCCATAGCCACGTGCTTCCAGCTCCGCCTGCGCCTGTTGCGCCTTCCGCTCCGGCCGCACCTCACGCGCCGGTTCTGTATTCTTCCGCAGATGCCAAAGCGCAAATCTGGATCTCCGACGATGAAAACCAGCAGCACGCTACGATCATTGGCGACAATGGTTATTCCAAACAAGTGAGGTTTAGTAAGGAATCGGGAGAGCTGTTTTTGCAATACAAATTCAGCAAACGGAATGAAGAATTTATCTACGAAAAAACGGTGAATGCAGCGGAGAAATCAGAGGAAGAACGCCAGCAGATCATTGACCACTTCGAGATTGAAATAGAGCTTCCCGGACGGGGCATTTAAAACAACGGACATGCTGCAGAATTACATTAAGATCGCGTGGCGGAACCTGCGTAAGCATAAGTTTTACTCATTCCTGAACATTTTCGGATTGGCACTCGGCCTTGCAAGCTGTTTGCTGATTACGCTTTATGTGTTGGATGAGCTCAGTTTTGATAAGTCTTTTGAACACGCAGACCGTATTCACAGGGTCAATGCAGACATTCGTTTCGGTGGGGCAGATATGGCGCTTGCCGTTGCGCCCGATCCGCTCGCATTTACATTAAAGAAGGATTATCCACAGATTGAACAGGTTGTGCGGCTTCGTGAGAATGGAAGTCAGCTTGTACGCCGGTCCGAGGGCACCGAGAACCTGAAAGAAGATCAGGTATGCTTCGCAGATTCAACATTTTTCAAGGTGTTTTCTCTTCCGTTAATCATGGGTGATAAAGAAAAGGCCTTGAAAGATCCTTATACTGTGGTGATCTCGGAAAGCAATGCGCTCAAATATTTTGGGAAAGAAAATCCGATGGGTAAGGGTTTAATAATTGATAATGACCAGACTTACACGGTAACAGGCGTGATGCAGGACATTCCCGCGCAGTCGCATTTGCGGGACATGAATATGCTGCTGTCCATGAGCTCGAATCCTGAAAGTCGGCTGAATGGCTGGGGAAGCCATAATTTTAACACTTATTTATTGCTTAAAGAAGGTGTCGATCCCAGGCAGTTCGAAAAGAACTTCGAAACTGTTTTGCAAAAACACACAGCCAAATGGCTGGTAAGCTTCATGGGTGCATCGCTGGATGAGATTCGCAAGTCGGGCAGTTACTTGCGTTACTCGCTTATTCCGCTGACTGAAATCCATTTGCATTCAGACCGTACGGCTGAGATTAATGTGAATGGCAATATTCAATACGTATATATATTCGCGGTTGTTGCTTTGTTCCTCCTGACCATTGCTTGTGTTAATTTTATGAACCTGGCAACGGCCCGCTCCTCAAACCGGGCAAAAGAAGTCGGCGTCCGCAAAGCGCTGGGTTCGGAGAGATCTTCGCTGGTCAACCAGTTTCTTACGGAATCGGTCATGCTTAGTTTTTTTTCACTGGCATTGGCTGTTGCGCTGGCATATTTCGCTCTTCCGCTTTTCAATAATCTGGCAGGCAAGCAAGTCAAATTTCCGATTGGCGAGGTTGGATTTTGGATAACATTATTGATTACGGGCGGTGTTGTGGGTGTTCTTGCAGGGAGCTATCCTGCATTTTTCCTGTCGGCCTTCAACCCACTGAAAGTTTTGAAAAATAGCGTAGAGCTGCAAGGAAAGGGAGGCTATTTGCGCAATGCACTCGTTGTTTTTCAATTTGTGATCTCGGTCATGCTGATTGTTGGCACCGGTGTTATTTATCGTCAGCTAAATTTTATACAAACTAAAAAACTGGGCTTTAATAAGGATCAGATGTTGATCGTGAACGACGCTTATGCTCTCGATAAGCAGGTTACGGCATTCAAGGAACAGGTAATGCGACTTCCGAATGTGGAAAATGCCACGGTAACAAGTTTCCTGCCAACGCCATCGTCACGTACAGATAATACATTTTTTCCGGCTGGCCAGATGCAGCAAGACAAGGGCATTAGTATGCAGAACTGGGCCGTTGATTATGATTTTATAAATACTATGGGATTGCAAATGGCAAACGGTCGACCATTCCAGGAAGAATTCCCTTCGGATTCATCCGGCATTATTATCAACGAGGCCGCTGCAAAAGTGCTCGGGTACGCTGAGCCCATTGGGAAGAAGATATTCGGATATGCAGATCAGAAGATGAAACAACGCATTGATTATACGATCATTGGCGTTGTAAAGAACTTTCATTTTGAATCATTAAAGAAAAATATTGGTGCATTGAGCCTGGTGCTTTCGCGCAGCAACGGAACAGTCGTCTTCAAATTGAATGGCGGCGATGTGGCCCAAACCGTTGATCAGGTGGAGCAACTCTGGAAGAAAATGGCTCCCGGGCAGCCGTTCAGTTACCGGTTTATGGACGAAGATTTCAACAATGTTTACCGCAGCGAGCAGCGCGTAGGGCAGATCTTCATCACATTCGCAACGATTTCGATCATTATCGGCTGTCTGGGATTGTTTGGTTTGTCGGCTTACACGGCTGAGCGGCGCACAAAGGAAATCGGTGTGAGAAAGGTGCTTGGTGCGAGCGTTGCCAACATTGTCGCTTTGCTTTCAAAAGAATTTTTAAGGCTGATCATTATCGCGATCCTGATCGGCATCCCTATCGCCTGGTTTGGGATGAACCTATGGCTCAACGATTTCGCCTATCACGTAGACCTGGCCTGGTGGATGTTCCTGGCTGCCGGGGCGATTGCTATCACCATTGCGTTGCTAACCGTTAGTTTTCAAAGCATTAAGGCCGCACTTATGAACCCGGTGAGGAGTCTGCGGAGTGAGTAGGGGCGCTTAAAGAGGTAAGTCAACATTCATACCCAAAAGCCATGATCAAAAACTATCTGAAAATTGCCGTTCGTAGTTTGATGAGGAATAAGGTTTTCTCCTTTATCAATATTGCCGGGCTTTCGCTCGGGCTTACTTGCTGCATGCTTATTGTGCTATATATCAAGGATGAAGTCAGTTTTGACCGGTTTCAGGCACATAAGGATCAGCTTTTCCGCATAAAGGTAACCCTGTCGGACAGCCGTGAGACACGGACGCTCGGCAGTACAAATGCCATTCACGGGCCGAGCTTTAAAGCGGAGATTCCGGAGATTAAGGAGATTGTGAGGGCGCAGAGCAACACGTTTGTGACGAGGAAAGGCAATGAGCTGCTGAGCGAAGATGTGCTGTTTGCTGATAACAATTTCTTCACAGTTTTTTCGATACCGCTGGTTGCAGGCGACCCTGGAACGGTGCTGTCCAATGTCAATTCGATAGTTCTGACAGAAGAAATAGCTGAGAAATACTTCAATACAACGGATGCGGTTGGCAAGACAATGGAGTTGAAAATCGGCGATACTTTTGAGAAGCTGGTTGTATCCGGCGTGGCCAAAAAGTGCCCGCAGAATTCTTCAGTGCAGTTTGGTGCTGTGATCCCATTTGAGTTGCAGGTCGTGAGAGGCTGGACGGACAAAGATTGGCTGGGTTTTTATATGAACACATTCGTTTTGTTGCATGATAAAGCCAGTTACCAGGCCGTTATTCCTAAACTAAATCAGGTTTTCAAAAGCAAATCAGCCGAGGAAATCAGCAAGATCAAGGACTTTGATCAAAAGATCAATTTTAGTCTGCAACCGTTCCTGGAAATCCATCTCGACAGCGAAGTAAGCGACTTGCGAAATGGCCTCGGACGCGGCAGCAGCGCTATTTACAGTTATATCTTATCTGGCATAGCCATTTTCATCCTGCTGATCGCATGCATTAATTTTGTAAATCTAACTGTTGCCCGTTCCCTGAAAAGAGCCAAGGAAATCGGCATCAGGAAGGTTGTGGGAAGTCAGCGGAAGCAATTGATTTACCAGTTTCTGGGTGAATCATTTATTCTTTCGTTTGTGGCATTTGTCTTTGCAATTGTTCTGACGCTTGCTGTTTTGCCTACGTTCAACGAGCTGGCCAATAAGCAATTGGCATTGTCATATTTACTGGATAGCAAGCTGGTTTCCGGATATTTTGCATTGTTCCTCGTAACAGGGGCAGTGGCAGGCTTTTATCCCGCATTGGTGCTCTCCGGATTCAGCCCGGCGCAGACATTATACAACCGGACCAGGCTGACACAGAAAAACTATCTGACCAAAGGTCTGGTCGTTTTTCAGTTTGCATTGTCCGTTTGTCTTGTCATCGGAACAATTGTTATTTATTCACAATTTAAATATTTGACAAATAAGGACTTAGGTTATAACGATAAAAATCTGATGAGTTTCAGCCTGGGTCGGGGCCAATCCGGTGAGAAGTATCTGGCTGTGGTGAAAGAAGAACTTGAAAGCATTGCAGGCATAGAAGAGGTTGCAGCATTTAACGGAAATTATAACGGAACACTGGCCAATATCGAAACCGGGAAAATGAATTTTGGATACATCGGCGTGGACGATAATTTTCTTAAAACCTTGGGAATTTCGGTCGTTAGGGGACGTAATTTCTCGAAAAGCTTTCCTTCTGATCCTGTGCAGTCTGCGGTTGTGAATGAAGCATTTGTGAAAAAGGCCGGATGGCAGAATCCGGTTGGGAAGCAAATTAATTTTGAATGGAAGAATCAAAAATTGACGGTCATCGGCGTAGTCAAAAATTATCATTATGCCTCGCTGAAAGACACAATCCAGCCGCTGTTGATGACGCAGGATCCTAATTATGGGTTAAGCACCTTATTTCTCAAACTGAGTAATGGGAACACTGTGGAAACCGTAAAAACGGTTGAAAAAATATTCCGCAAATATGTCCCATTTATGCCGTTTGAATATCAATTTGAGGATGCGAAAAACCTGAAACG
The DNA here is from genome assembly GCF_021390415.1 of Dyadobacter sp. CY327. Lineage (NCBI taxonomy): Bacteria > Pseudomonadati > Bacteroidota > Cytophagia > Cytophagales > Spirosomataceae > Dyadobacter > Dyadobacter sp. CY327. The sequence continues at coordinate 1,277,115 of NZ_JAJUXJ010000001.1, forward strand.
CTACGAGTCGGAAGCGAAGTGGAAGGAAATGATCACATTAGCAGCCATGCTGTCCATTTTTGTTTCCTGCATCGGGCTATTTGGCCTGGCAACGTTCAATGCGGAAACGCGGGTGAAGGAAATCGGCATCAGAAAAGTGCTGGGAGCGTCCGCCGCCAGCATAGCAGCATTGCTATCTTCTGATTTCATCAAACTTGTCCTGGTTGCCATAGTCCTTGCCTTGCCCTTTTCCTATTACGCGGCAGACACCTGGTTACAGGATTTCCCTTACCGCATTGTCATTTCCTGGTGGTATTTCGCCGTCGCCGCCCTATTAGCCATCACCGTCGCCCTGTTAACCGTAGGCTATCAAAGCATCAGAACAGCATTGATTAATCCGGTTGAGAGTTTGAAGAATGAGTAGAGGTTTGGGATTAGGCAAATTTTGGAATATTGGTTAATTTTGAGAAGAACTGAATTCAAAGCTTATGATCTTAGACCGAATAACATTTGATCCGAACATGATGGGGGGGAAGCCTTGCATCCGCGGAATGCGGGTTACGGTTGGAACGCTCGTGGGCCTTGTAGCCTCGGGGAGCACTTTTGATAACATTTTGCAGGCTTACCCTTACATAGAGATCGAGGATATTAAACAAGCATTATCATATGCAGCCTGGCGGTCGGAGGAAATCGAAATGCCTTTTCAAGCTGCATGAAGATCTTGATTGACATGAACTTGTCGCCACACTGGGTTGAATTCTTTGCTGGTAAGCAAGTTCATGCAGTCCATTGGTCGGCGGTAGGAAAAGCGACAGATCAGGACGATATTATTTTTGAATATGCGCGGCTGAACGGTTACCTTGTCTTTACAAATGATCTGGATTTCGGATCGATTTTAGCCGCGACTAATGCCACAAGTCCGAGTGTTTTTCAAGTCAGAAGTCAAAGTTTACTGCCGCATTTGATTGGGGAGACGGTAGTAGCGTGCTTATCCCAATATTCCCTCTACCTGGAAGAAGGTAGTTTGGTAACACTGTATGAACAGCGGGCGAAAGTTCGGATCCTACCTCTTCGCACCTGACTTTTTCTAATAAAAATCTAACCAGTCCATTACCGAACAAAAGTGTCCGAAACCGGACACTTTTGTTGTTTTAAATTAGATATAATGAATTGATAATGAGTGAAATATGATGCTTATCCGTGTCGTGGTATAATTATTCAATAGACTCAAATATCTATTTAGCTATGAAAAATAAAATATCCTCTGCACCTCATGAAAATGAGCGCGTTTGTGGGGTCAAGATTAATTAAGGAAAACTAGCCATGATTAAAAATTATTTGAAAATTGCCTGGCGGAATGTGCTTAAAAGTAAGCTCTTTTCCGCCATTAATGTGTTTGGACTATCCGTTGGGATGACTTGCTGCATGCTGTTGCTGCTATACATCCAAAGTGAGATCTCTTTTGACAAACAGCACGAACACATTGACGACCTGTATCTCCTGCGCAGCGAAAATGTCCAGTCCAGTGGTGAGAAAATGGATAACCCGCGCGGGCCGGCACCATATGCACAGGCTATGAAAATGGAATTTCCGGAAGTGGTGCTGGTCACCAGACTTTGGCAGAATTTCCTGGAAGACAAGTCGTTATTTACTGTAAACCAGCCGGGGCAAGGCGAAAAGTCATTCTACGAAACCAAGGGAATTCATGCAGACTCTACATTCTTTGATGTTTTTACCTACGAATTTGTCGAAGGCGATCCGCACACGTCGTTGAAAGATGCGCATTCTGTGGTCCTTTCGGAAGCTGCTGCCCATAGGCTTTTTGGAAGTGGGCCTGCGCTGAACAAGACGGTTAAAATTGGCGGGAAATCAGGGAATAATGAGAATTTCAAGGTAACCGGCGTTTTTAAAAGTCAGGAAGGGAAGTCACACATTGATGCGAATTATTTTGTCTCGCTCCAAGTGGGCTGGGTGGGCGATTACCTGCAGCAGCCTGATCTGAATTTTACGAGTAATAATATGTTTTACCATTATCTGCGTTTGAAGCCTGGCACCAGCGCAGAAAAATTTAGTGAGAAACTTCCTTCATTTATCGAAAAATATGCACGTAAGGATCTGAAAATCGCTGGTTTTGATAAAAAGCTTGCATTACTTCCGGTGAAAGACATTCACCTGTTCAGCAGGATAGATAAGATTGTTACCAGCACCACCAGCACCACTTACCTTTATGTTCTTGCTTCGATAGCGATCTTTACATTGCTGATCGCCTGCATCAATTTCATGAATCTCGCGACCGCGCGCTCGGCAAAGCGTGCCGCAGAAGTGGGAATGAGAAAAGTAATGGGTGCAGGAAAAAGTGGCTTGATCGGTCAGTTTTTGGGTGAATCCCTGGTACTCACATTCCTCGCGCTCATTGTTGCGGCCGTTTTTGTAGTTCTCTTCCTTCCTATTTTTAATCAGCTTGCGGATAAAGCATTGTCTTTATCGGAACTGTTCAAGCCTGAAATCATTGCCTCATTTGTGGTTCTGGCATTCATTACCGGCTTGCTGGCCGGGAGTTATCCAGCTTTTTATCTTTCCGTTTTCAACCCGCTGGATGTCATCAAGGGAAAATTTGTCAATTCGGTGTCCGCTACTGCATTGCGTAGAGGGCTGGTTGTGTTCCAGTTTGTGATCTCAATTGGCCTTGTTGTTGCCACGATGGTTATTCAGGGGCAAATCAAATTTATGCAGGAGCAGCCATTAGGTTTTACCAACGAACAACAAATTGTAATTCCGTTCAGAAGTGAGGAATCGCGTAAAGCGTATACTGCACTCCGTAACGAGATGTTAGAGAATAATCAAATCACCGCTGCTTCGGGAACAGCCTATTATCCGGGTATTCTCAATCCGAGTGATATGTCTGTTTTTCTGCCTGGACAAAGTGTAAATGAAGATGGATTAGTGAAAACAAACTGGGTGTCTCCCGACCTCATGGAAACCATGGGTTTCAAAATGGCGGCAGGCCGGATGTTTTCTGCCGCATTTCCGGGCGATACCAATTATAAGATTGTAGTGAATGAAGCTACATTGCGGAAGTTTGCGATCCCGCTGGAAAAGGCAGTTGGGCAGCACCTGGACTTTAATTCAGGCAACAATGCAATCAGTTCGCTCGAAATTGTAGGTGTAGTGAAAGATTTTCATTATCAGGACCTGCATAAAGTCATTGAGCCGTATGCCTTTTTTCTAAGTGCCGATGCAAATCATAATTACATTATCGCCCACGTCAATACGAAAGATGTAAGCCGGGTTGTGCCCTTTATGGAAGCCAAATGGAAGTCGCTGGTGCCTGGTGAGCCATTTACATATACATTCCTTGACCAGGATTTTGAAAGCAATTATGCTGCTGATGCACGTACAGCCAGGATTGTGAATTCATTTACGATTATTTCCATTCTGATTTCCTGTCTCGGTTTGTTCGGTTTGGCGGCTTTTGCGGCGCAGCAAAGGATCAAGGAAATTGGTGTAAGGAAGGTTTTGGGCGCTTCCATTGGTAGCATCGTGGGGTTGCTTTCAAGTGATTTTATCAAATTGGTAATTATTTCTATGCTGATTGCAACGCCGCTGACCTGGTACATTATGAATCAATGGTTGCAGGATTTTGCTTACAAAATCAGCATTCAGTGGTGGATGTTTGTGGCAGCAGGTGCATTGGCAGTCGTTATCGCCTTGGTTACTGTGAGCACACAGGCGATAAAGGCAGCGGTTACCAATCCGATTAAATCGTTAAAAAGTGAATAGAAATAAATATTAGCCTGATAATAAAATGTTCAAAAATTATCTCAAAATCGCGCTGCGTAACCTTTGGAAAAGCAAGGGTTACGCGTTTATTAATATTGTAGGCCTGTCCGTAGCATTCTGCATCAGCGCTTTCCTGTTCCTGACGGCTTACTTCCAGTTGTCATTTGATAATTTTCATAAAGACAAAGAGCGCATTTATCAAACCTATTTTATGTCCAATGATCCGGAAAAAGCGCAGGCTTCCGGCTCGATGCCTTTTCCGCTAACACCCGCATTGAAAGCGGAATTTCCGGAAATAGAAAGCATCACGAGAGTGGTGAACGGCAGTGATGTGCTGGAATACAAAGGGAAATATTTTGATAAACAAGTAATGTTTGCAGACCCGGATTTTCTGAAAATATTCACTTTCCCACTTGTAAAAGGGACGACGGAAACGGCGCTGCAAGATTTGAGCAGCATTGTCATCAGCGAGAACATGGCTAAGGCCATATTTGGAAAAGAAGATCCGATGGGCAAGTCGTTGAAAGTTGGTTTGGATGAAAATCGTAAAGAATATGTGGTTACCGGCGTTTTGAAAGATTTCCCTGAAAACTCGACAATCAAGTACGATGCATTTGTGCGAACAGAAAACGATCGGGGATATCAACATTCGAAGGAGCAGTGGGACGCGCATTCACACAGGGTATATTTAAAATTGACCCCTAATGCAGATCAAGCAGCGTTTGAAAAGCGGCTGAAACCATTTGCAGAAAAATACTTCGCAGATAATATTACCAGTTTAAAAAGAAAGGGTGCAAAGCCGGACGAAAGGGGTGACATTTTTGCAATCAGGATCCAGAGCCTGAAAAACCTTCGTTTCGATTCAAGGATATCAGGCGGAGGTGCGGCTCCGATTGCGCTTGTATATGCGCTGATGGGAATTGGTTTTTTTATTCTTCTGATCGCTTGTATCAATTTTATCAACTTAAATGTCGCCCGGTCATTCATCCGGGCGAGGGAAGTGGGTGTCCGCAAATCGCTCGGCGCATTGAAAAACCAGCTGTTTTTCCAGATCTGGGGAGAAGCTGCCGTGATCTGCTTTTTTGGCTTCCTAACCGGTGTGATACTTGCTGTTTTATTGTTACCAACCTTCAATGCCACTTTCCAAAGCAAGCTAAGTCTGGATTACATGCTGGAACCGGACAAAATTGCGCTGCTTTTGGGACTGTTTATCCTGGTAACATTGATTGCAGGCGGTTATCCGGCCTGGCAAATGTCCAAGTTCAATGCGGTGGAAGTACTGAAGGGCAAGGTAACATTGAAAAAGCCCGGCGTGCTTCGGAATTCGCTCATTATCGCGCAGTTTACATTATCAAGCTTACTGATTTGCAGCACAATAATTGCCGTTCAGCAGGTTAACCATTTGCGGACTCAACCGCTCGGATTTGATAAGGAGCAGGTGATCAGTATTCCTGTTGGTAATAAGATCAATGGCAATAAAGTCCTGCGGAGGCTGCGTAATGAGCTTGAAGGAGACCCTAATGTGCTTGCTATCAGCGGAAGTGCGGTGAACTTGGGTGTGGGCAAGGACAGAAGCACGTCCAGGAGTGTTATTGGATTTACATATAAAGAAAAAGAGGTCACAACTGACTGGCTCCCCATTGATTATGATTATCTCAAAGTGCTAAATATCAATTTGCTGGCAGGGCGGGAATTTAGTCCGGCTGTTCCAAGTGACTCGCTGGATAGGGTGATTATTACGGAAAGTATGGCTAAAATGATCCAGGAAAAGGATCCGGTCGGCAAATACTTCCAGACTGATACGGCGGGTGTCAAATATCAGATCATCGGCGTAATTCCGGACTTTACGCTCTATTCTTCCAAAAATGAGAAAAAGCCTATCACCATGCATTTAGGCGGCTCGGGGTCTGTGAATTATATCTTGGTCCGGGTTACTCCGCAGAGTGTGCGCATGGCCATGGATAAGTTGAAAAGTGTTTGGAATGAAGTCGCACCCGAAACAGAATTCACTGGAACATTTGTGGACGAAAACACCAATTCCTGGTATCGCGAGGAAGGACATTTGTCGAAAGTTTTCAGCCTTGCTTCGGGCATCGCAATTGTTCTTTCCTGCCTGGGACTGTTCGCCGTCGCATTGATCGCGATGGAGCAGCGGACCAAGGAGATTGGTGTGCGTAAAGTGCTGGGTGCCAGCATTGCGAGTCTGGTTTTTGTGTTGTCCAAAGATTTCGTCAAGCTGGTTTTGATCGCAATTGTCATTGCCACGCCGCTGGCCTGGTTCTTCATGCAGAAATGGCTTGATAATTACGCCTATCGCATTGAAATCAACCCGTTAATCTTCGTTTTAGTCGGTCTGGCAGCTATAATGGTCGCCGTAGCAACAGTAGGTTTCCAAAGCATCAAAGCCGCATTGATGAACCCGGTGAAGTCGCTGAAAAGCGAGTGATGCAGGATATAGCGCATTTGAACATTCTCCATTGAAAAAGCAATAAACAGCCATGATCAGGAACTATCTCATCACCTCTTTCAGAAATTTACGGCGTAATTGGAATTTTACTTTGATCAACATTACCGGGCTTACATTAGGGCTAGCCTGTTGTTTGCTGATCTTCTTTACCGTCCGGTATGAGCTTAGTTTTGATCGGCATCATAAATATGTGGACCGCGTTTACCGTATCCTGAAACATACGAAAGGGGAGGTGGACAAGGGCTATAACACAGGAATGCCGCTTCCGGCTTTGGCAGCATTACGGAATGATTTTCCCGAGATTCGAAATCAGGTTTCCTGCACATATGCCTTACGCGGCGCACTGGTAACGATTGGCGAAGGGACAAACAGGAAAAAGTATCCTGAGGACAATAATGCGGTTTCATTTATCGATCCCGAATATTTCAAACTATTCGATTACAAGTGGCTAAAAGGTTCTGCTGCCACTTCGCTGAACAATCCGGGCACAGTGGTGCTTTCTGAGACCCAGGCGAAAAAGTATTTTGGGAATGCGGATCCGATGGGAAAAACCATCCGGGTCGAAAACCGTAAGAATTTTATTGTTACCGGCATTATCCAGGACCCGCCTGCGACGACAAACTTCCCTTTCACAACCATGCTGTCGTTCGCGTCGCTGAAAGATTACGGCTCATTTACGAACTGGGACGACTGGCAAAGCACTTACGGCGGTGGGCAAATGTATATGATGCTGCCGGAAAATGTAAGCGAAGAAAAAATGGAGCAGCAGCTGGTTTCATTTGTCAAAAAATACAGAGAACCAAAGGATGCGGCGACCGAAGAGTTTATCCTCCAACCTGTTAATGATATTCATTTTGATACAAAAACTTCCAATTACACCGGCAGAACCATCAGCAAAGGAATGATCTGGGCAATGGTTCTGGTAGGGTTGTTTATTTTAATTACGGCTTGTGTAAACTTCATAAATCTTGCGACCGCGCAGGCGCTCAGACGTGCCAGAGAGGTGGGCGTAAGAAAAGTGTTAGGCAGCACCAAGGGGCAGTTATTAAGACAATATTTTTCAGAAACTGCGGTCATTACCTTTCTGTCTGTTATCCTCGCGCTGATCGTGGCGCAGGTTGTGCTGCCCAGCGTTGCCAACATTCTGAACATCAAGGCGGAAGGCGTTGTTTTCGTTACAGATGCTTCGGTTATGACATTTTTGGTTGTGCTGACTATCATAACGACCATTCTCGCCGGTTTCTATCCTGCAATGGTGGTGTCGGGTTACCAGCCTATCCTTGCATTAAAAGGCAAAATGCGGACGGTGGGAAGCGGGCAGGCAAATTTGCGTTCGGGACTTATTGTGCTGCAATTTACAATTTCTCAGATCGTGCTCGTCGGAACATTGATTGCTTACAGTCAGATGAAATACTTCCGTACACTGGATCTTGGTTTCCAGAAAGACGAAATCATCAGTATGCAGATTCCAAGCCAGGATCCGGGTGTTTTGGAAGGTTTGTATGCTAAGCTGGCAAATGAACCGGAGATTAAATCCATGAGTTTCAGTGCCTTTACACCCATGTCAAGGAGCAATTGGCAAACAGGTTTCAAATATGAGAATGATGCTGAATTTCTTGATTACGAGATTGTTATGCGGCCTGCGGATACGGCTTACGTGAAAACTTATGGTTTGAAGCTCATTGCCGGTCGCATGTATTTGCCGGCAGACACTATGCGGGAATATGTGGTGAATGAGGCATTTGTGAAAAAATTAGGTTTCAAAAATCCGGCTGACGCGATCGGAAAGCGGCTTACGATCGGTGGATCGGAGCATAAGCTGCCGATTGTTGGTGTGGTTAAAAACTTTAATACATATAGTCTGCACCGTGAAATTATTCCCTGCGTGCTTACCAGCGATCGAGGCAATTACCGCACATTGGGAGTTAAACTGTCGGAAAATGCGGATGCCAAGCAAATTGAAAGGATTGAAAAAGTTTGGTCAGCCACATTCCCGGATTATTTATTCAGCTATACATTTCTGGATGAAACGCTGAACAGTTTTTACGAAAAGGAGTCCAAATTGTTTGACCTGTTCAAAATCCTGACAGGAATCGCCATTTTTATCGGTTGTCTGGGCTTATACGGCGTTGTGGCTTTTATGGCTGAATCGCGGACGAAGGAAATGGGCATTCGCAAGGCGATAGGCGCGTCGGCATTTAATATTTTCAGTTTGTTTTCGGTCGATTTTATCAAATTGGTCTTAGTCGCATTGATTATTGCGTCTCCTATTGCATGGTATGTAATGAAGGGTTGGCTGGAAGATTTTACGTATCAAGTGGAGATCAGTGCCTGGTTATATGTCGTGGCTGGCATCGGGGCGGTGATTATTGCATTGGTAACAATAAGTTTTCAGAGCATCAAAGCAGCATTAGTGAACCCAGTTACATCATTAAGAAGCGAGTAACGATTCACCCAAAACTGCACAGGCAATGATCAAGAACTATTTGAAAATCGCATTCCGGAATCTCTCAAAAAACAAGATCTATTCATTCATCAACATTGCCGGGCTGGCCGTAGGCATCGCGGTTGCCATGCTAATCGGACTTTGGGTATGGGATGAGCTGTCATTTAATAAATATCACAAAAACTACGACCGGCTCACGCAAGCGTACATTAGCCAGACATTTAACGGCCAAACCGGTAGCGGAAGAGCCGTGTCGCTTCCGGCGGTTGCGGAAATGGCCAACAAATACTCGGCAGATTTTAAAAACACCTCCATGGCATCGTGGAATTTCGGGCATTTGCTGGCCAATGGGGATAAAAAAATCAACAAACCAGGCATGTGGGCGCAACCAGCCCTTCCAGAAATGCTTTCTTTGAAAATGCTGAAAGGCGATTTGAAAACGGCATTGAAAGAGCCAGGCTCGGTTGTTATCTCAGAATCGGTTGCGAAGGCGCTATTTGGTAAGGAAGATCCTTTGAATAAAACACTTAAACTGGACATTAAGAAGGATGTAAAAGTGACTGGCGTTTATGAAGACATTCCCTTCAACTCCGAGTTCAATGAGCTCAACTTGCTGCTGCCCTGGAATGATTATCTGCTTGCCGAGAATTGGGTAAAAGAGGCTCAAACGCAATGGGGAAACCATTCTTTCCAGTTTTATGCGCAGGTTGCCGACCATGCAGATATCGAAAAGGTGTCCTTAAAAATACGGGATGTGGAACTGCCGCATGCTTTTTCGAAAACGGATAAACCACAATATTTTCTGCATCCGATGAGCCGCTGGCACCTGTATTCGGATTTTAAAAATGGCAAAAATGTTGGTGGTGGCATCCAGTTTGTGTGGCTGTTCAGCATTATCGGCGTCTTTGTGCTGCTGCTGGCTTGTATCAATTTCATGAACCTCAGCACGGCGCGGTCCGAAAAGCGCGCGAAAGAAGTGGGCATTAGAAAGTCGATTGGTTCGTTGCGCAGCCAACTGATATTCCAGTTCTTGAGCGAATCGTTTCTGGTGGTTTCCTTCGCATTAATCCTCGCTATTCTTATCGTTTTGGTTGCACTTCCTGCGTTCAATGATCTGTCCGGTAAGCACGTGAGTTTTCCTTGGCAATACATTCAGTTCTGGTTGATGCTGGTCATTTTCTCATTATTTACAGGCTTGATATCAGGCAGTTATCCGGCCTTTTATTTGTCATCGTTCAATCCGCTTGCCGTTTTGAAAGGCACATTTAAAGTGGGTAAGTGGTCAGCCGTGCCGCGTAAAGTGATGGTTGTAATGCAGTTTACAGTTTCTATCACGTTAATTATCGGAACGATCATCGTTTTCCAGCAGATCCATCATGCCAAAAACAGGCCGGTCGGTTATGACAGACAAGGACTTTTACAGATCAATATTTCGCCAAATCTTTTTGGTAAATATTATCCATTGCGTGACGATTTGCTGAAATCCGGCGTGGTATACGAAATGAGCGAATCGTCAAGTCCTACGACCGGCATTTATTCCAATCAGATCGGTTTTGAATGGGAGGGAATGGAAGAAGGTTCTGTTCCTTTGTTCGGGACCATTGCTTGCACGCATGATTTTGGAAAAACAATTGGCTGGAAAATCATTGAAGGCCGCGATTTTTCGAGGGAATTCTCGACGGACACAGCAGCATTTGTATTAAATGAATCGGCTGTTAAGCTGACGGGTATAAAGGATATTATTGGTAAAACGATCCGCTTTAATGGAAAACCGAGACAAGTGGTGGGCGTTGTTAAGGATATGGTCATGCAATCTCCTTATGAGCCCGCCGTCCCGACTGTCTTTCTAATGGATTACGAATGGGCTAACCTGATTAACGTGAAGCTTTTGCCTGGCGCTCCCATAGAAAAGTCTCTCAAAAAAGTGGAAGCCATATTCAGGAAGCACGATCCGGATTCGCCATTTGAGTTCAAGTTTGCTGATGAGGAATATGAAGCTAAATTCCGGGCTGAGGAACGGATCGGAAAGTTGGCGAGAGTTTTTGCGGTGTTGGCTGTGTTCATATCCTGCTTAGGTTTATTCGGTCTGGCCGCTTATACGGCTGAGCAGAGAACCAAGGAAATCGGTATCAGAAAGGCGCTCGGCGCAAGCGTTGCGCAAATGTGGGCAATGCTCTCCAAAGAATTCGTCTATCTGGTCATCGTCTCCTGCGCCATTGCATCACCCATCGCATTGTATTTCCTGAGCGACTGGCTGAAAAAGTATGAATATCACATTGAGCTAAGCTGGGTCGTTTTCGCCGTCTCGGCCATCACTGCCATCCTGATCACGTTACTGACTGTAAGTTTCCAAGCTATCAAAGCCGCATTAATGAATCCCGTGAAGTCGCTGAGGAGCGAGTAGGGTTCTTTTTTTTCTCTCTCTCTCTCTCTCTCCCTCTCTCTCTCTCTCTCTCTCTCTCTCTCTCTCATCCCTGTCCTCCCCCGGGTTGAAACCCGGGGTTAAAAATATCCGTGCCTGACGGCACTCGTCCTGACAAGTGCCGTCAGGCACGAAAGATTTCCTGGCGCCGGGTTTCAACCCGGCTTTTATAAAAATATAAAAGCAATTCATCGGTGCGGATGGGCAGATGATCTGGTAATTGTTACAGTTTGCAGATTGCTTTTCTGGTGCGTTAAACGTTTGTGGAAAATAGGCCTCTAACCTACATGAACAAACAATTTAATATTAGAAACCATGAAAAAGACCATCTTAGCAATCGCAACCATAGTAACATTGACCATTGGTAACAGCTTCGCACAACGTTACCGGCATGAAGTTCCTGCTGTGAACAATTCGCGCGGAGACAATGCTTTGGAGGAATACCAAATCAACAAGCTGGACCAGATTGTAAAGCTGACCCGCAAGCAGGAAAACAAGATCAAAAAGATCGAAAACCACTATGACGAACTGATGTCTAACAGACGATACAGCAGTTTTCAGAATGCAAAAAGACTGGAAAAAGCTAAACAAAAAGACATTCTAGAAGTGCTGACACCCGTGCAACGCCAACGCCTGTTTGCGTACCAGAACAGCTACAATAACGGACGTTACAACCGAAGAGGTTAATCAAACCTAACCTGATTTTTTTGACTTGCTAAGTTTTGAAGGACTCTGTTTCTTCAAGACTTAGCAAGTCTTTTTGTTTTCAGGCAATCCCAATTCAGTGCTAGACGACAACTTTATGCAGCTAAAAATTAATTTAGCATAGTACCTTGCATCGCAAAGTACCTTTGTATACATTTGTTGCGTCGCCTGGGGTGCATCAAGTCAAGCGCGCCAAGGGCAAATTTCAAAATCATTTAGTGCCGGCAATTTTAAAAGAGTGAAAACTCTTACCGGAATTTCTATGCCTTTTTTTATCTGTTAGCCATAATCAATTAGCCATGAAAACTTTATTCTCAACTATTCTTGCAGCCCTGATCTACGGGCTCGTATGCATCTGTTCCGCTGCTCTTAGTCAGTCCTTGCCACCTGGCGGTAAAATTTCCGGTGCGGTATCCGACTCTGCAAGCGGAAAGCCGCTTGATTTTGTAACCGTTAATCTGATGCAAGGAAATGCCGCGGTGAAAGCTGATTTTACAAAAACCGATGGGTCCTTCGCTTTTGAGAAACTGAAACCAGGAAAATATTCAGTAGTCCTTGTAGGCGTAGGTTATCACTCAAAAACCCTGACCGCTGATCTTTCCGATAGCTTAAAAAATACAATTGACTTAGGGTTGATAGCGATTAGCCCTGCAACTGTTGGCTTGAAAGAAGTAACGGTTACGGCTTTTAAACCCATTGTAAAGCAGGAGATTGACCGCATTACTTACGATTTGCAGGCCGATCCCGAAAGCAAAGTTTACAGTGTGCTCGAAATGATGCGCAAGGTCCCTTTCCTGTCAGTGGATGGCGATGAGAACATTTACCTGAAAGGCAATGCGGACTTCAAAATTCTGATCAACGGGAAACCGTCCAGTATGGTCGAACGCAGCTATAAAGAAGTGTTGCGAAGCATGCCAGCCTCTTCCATCGAACGCATTGAAGTGATCACAACGCCGCCAGCAAAATACGATGCGGAAGGATTGGCAGGGATTATCAACATTATCACAAACAAGAAACTGGATAATGGTTACGATGGCACATTGAATGTAAGCGAACGTTTCCGCGTTGGCGGGCCGGGTTTTGGCGGGACATTTTCTGCAAAGCTGGGCAAATTTGGGATGACAGCCCTGGCCGGCGGCAGCATCTACGACACGCCGCTGACACGTACGCAGGTGGGACGGACCGCATTGGGAACGGAACCATCAGAATTGTTTCAGGAGAATTTTACACGATCAGGAAATAAGAACGGGTATATCGGATATGAGATTAGTTATGAGGTAGATAGCCTCAATTTATTAAGTGCCCAGGTGAATTTCAACGGGAGTAAATCTGATGGGTCTGGCAATCAGACTTCGGTGATCAATGTGAATGAAGAAGTGGTGGAGGGTTATCGTGTAAGAAATTACAATGACGGTCGTGGAAAGGGAATGGACGCAGCATTGAATTATCAAAAAGGCTTTAAAGCAGATAAAAACAGGCTTTTGACTTTGTCTTATCGCTACTATGGTTTTGATAATGACCAAAACAGCAACCTGCTGGTCTCCGAAAGGATTAATTATGACACACCAGATTACCGTCAGATCAACGATCAGAGCTTCTCAGAGCAGACATTTCAGGTGGATTATGTGTATCCGATTAAAAAACTGAACGTTGAAGCTGGCCTGAAAGGCATTATGCGGGATAATAAAAGTGATTTTCAATATAGCACCTACGATGCTGACCGTAAGACATTTGTGGTGAATACCGCCATGAGTAATATGTTCAATAATACGCAGAATGTTTTTGGAGCTTATAACACATATCAGTACAGTTTCAAAAACTGGGGCATAAAGGCAGGCGCAAGGATTGAGCAAACCGTCATCAATGCCGACTTTGTTTCTACCGATTCGGAAGTGAAGCAAAATTATTTCAATGTGATTCCTTCGGTTTCGATCAACAGGAAATTTAAGGATAATGTTGGTGTGAATTTTGGCTATACCCAACGCATTCAGCGTCCCGGTATTTATCAGCTCAATCCATTTGTCGACCGCACCAATCCGAGTTTCGAAAGAACAGGAAATCCGGATCTCCGGCCTGCGTTCGTGCATGATCTGCAATTGGGTTATAGTAAATCCAAAAAAGGGTCTATCAATTTTGGTGTGGGTTTTACACAATTTAAAGACCTGATTTTTGCGGTTGCCGTGTACAATCCGGAGACCGAAATCACCCGCACATCGTACGGAAATACAGGCCGGGCCAGGCTCATTAATGGAAATTTGAATATGAACTATCCGATCACCAAAAAATGGAATTTCAGCGCGAACCTGCGCATTGCGCACGGAAAAGTGACGGGCGTCGTGAACGGCGCGACCATTACTAACAGCGGTGTGATGTATCAGCTGTCAGCTTCAACGGGTTATAAGTTAGAAAAAGACTGGCGTATCAATGCAAATCTGGTTAGTATAGGACCAAGCGTGAATTTGCAAGGCACGTCCAATTCCATGATCAGCCCCTCGTTCAGTGTGAATAAGGACATTATAAAGGATAAACTCTCGTTTTCCGCCGCCGCAAATAACCCATTTACAAAATTCAGAAAATACCATACAGAAACATCCGGGCCGAATTTTACATCCTTCAACGATCGGAGAGATTACTTCCGCTACTTCAATGTAAGCCTTAATTATAAGTTTGGCCGGTTGAAAGAAGCCATCAAGAAAAACAAGCGCAGCATCAGAAACGACGATGTTCAGAATTGATGTGGCTGACTGAGACAGACTTCCGAGGTTTTAGCCAAAAAGTCTGTCTCGGCGCACAGGCGAACAACCCTGTCCGTTATCGGACAATTGCTTTCGTTTTAAATTTCTGACAATCAGCCGTTTATGTGGATGGCATACATTTATTGACGTGCAAGTCAAACGCCTAATAGCCATGTTTCAAAACTATCTTAAAATCGCACTCCGGAACTTACTGAAACACAAGACATTCAGTTTTATCAATATATCTGGGGTTGCCATTGGCCTTGCTTGTTTTTTGCTTTTATCTCTTTATGTTAAAGACGAGCTGAGCTATGACCGTTTTCATGCAAATGCCGAACGCATTTATCGTTTGAACCGGACATTCCTTTCCAAAGACGGTACCGAATCGCTTCGTTTGGGACATGCAGCTCCGCCATTTGGTCCTTTGGTGAAGCAGGATTTTCCTGAGGTTGAGCAGGTTGTGCGGTTGCTTGAAATGGGCGGGCTGATTGAGTACGGTGAGAATATTTATAATGAAAATGATGTTTTCGCTGCCGAGGCCAACATTTTTAAGCTTTTCTCTTTCAAGGTGATCCAGGGTAACCCCGACAAAGCGCTTGAAAATCCCTTCTCCATCATGTTTTCCAAAAAGATGGCGGAGAAATATTTTGGCAAAGAAAACCCGATCGGAAAGACTGTTAAGCTGGAAAACCAGTTTGACTGCACTGTAACGGGTGTTTTTGAGTCTTTGCCATCTCAATCTCACTTTCATCCCGAAGCATTGATTTCCTTTTCTACACTGAATGACGACCGGGTTTATGGAGCTGAGGGTTTAAGGTCAAACTGGGGGAATAATTCGTTCTCGACATTTTTGCTTTTACCTAAAAATTACGATCCCCAAAAGCTGGTAAAAGCCTTTCCGGCATTCCAGAACCGCCATATTGATCCCAAAGCGTCCACTTACTCGGTGCTTAACCTGACAAAACTTACAGACATACATTTGCGCTCGCACCTTGATTCAGAAATTGAATCCAATGGTGATATCCAATATGTTTACCTGTTTTCAGCCATCGCAATTTTCATCCTGGTCATTGCCTGCATTAACTATATGAACCTTGCCACCGCGCGTTCCGCTACGCGGGCCAAGGAAGTGGGGATGCGCAAAGTGATTGGCGCGGTAAGGCACCAGCTGGTGCGGCAGTTTTTGAGTGAATCTATTTTGCTCGTTGTCGTGTCACTATTCTTCGCCATTCTGCTCGTTGTCATATGTCTCCCGTTTTTGAATGACTTTACACAAAAACAACTTTCTTTCGATGCATTACTGGATCCTGTATTCCTGAGCATTGTGCTGGCTATCACCTTATTCACTGGCGTGATAGCAGGAAGTTATCCGGCATTCTTCATGACTTCATTTCAGCCGCTAAGTGTTTTCAAAGGTCGCATTGCATCTGCATTGAAGAATGGAAAACTACGTCAGGGCCTTGTGGTGACACAATTTGCGATTGCCGTTGTGCTGATCATTTGTACGGCGGTGGTTTATAATCAGATGAAATATGTAAAGAATTACAAACTGGGTTATTCCAAAGATCAAATGGTGCTATTGCGTGCCGGAAGTGATTCGGTTATTAACTATGAGAGTATTAAGCAGCAGTTAAAGGCAAACAGCAACATTGTGGAGGTGGGACGATCATCACGCATTCCTTCGGGCCGTTTGCTGGATTCCTGGGAGGCCTATGTCATGAAAGGCGATTCCATGGCACCGGCAGATATTGGCGTGAAATCATTGTCTGTGGATGAAGATTTTATTCCGGCATATGAAATAGAAATGGCAGCCGGACGGAATTTTTCGAAAGCTTTTTCGACAGATAAGACCAACGGTTTTATTTTGAATGAGACTGCCATAAAGCAGTTGGGCTGGAAAAATCCTGCCGACGCTGTTGGTGCACGCTTTGGTTACGGCGAGATCCGCGGCCAGATCGTGGGCGTTACCAAGGATTATCATTTCGAATCACTTCACCAGAAAGTGGCTCCTATTGCCATGTTTGCACAAACAGACCGGTTGGGCTGGATGTCGGTGCATATCTCGGGTGGTAATATCAAAGAAGCTTTGGCTCACATTGAGTCCGTTTGGCAGAAACAGTTTCCTGACCGGCCATTTGAATATGAGTTTCTGGATCAAAAATTCGGCGTTTTGTACGCAACAGAACAAACCCAGCAGCTGCTTTTCGGTATATTTTCGGGCATTGCGATCTTCATTTCCTGCATGGGCTTACTGGGTTTGTCGATCTTCATGGCGGAAATCCGGACGAAGGAGATTGGTGTACGAAAAGTGCTTGGTGCGTCAGTCACCAGTCTTGTGATCTTGCTATCCAACGATTTTCTGAAATTGGTGTTGGTTGCCATTGTAATTGCTTCACCCATAGCTTGGTATGCAATGAATTCCTGGTTGCAGGACTTTGCTTATCATACAAACATTCATTGGGGCGTATTTGCATTTGCAGCTGTTATTTCTGTCGCGATTGCCCTGTTTACCATCAGTTTTCAAAGCATAAAGGCCGCGTTGATGAACCCGGTCAAATCATTAAAAAGTGAGTAAAATTTAAACCTGATCATATACATAACACATGCTTAAGAATTATTTTAAAATTGCCGTTCGAAATCTCTGGAAATACAAAACCAATTCTCTTGTGAGCATCATAGGGCTTTCACTGGGGATTGGTTGTTTCCTTTTGCTGGCCACCTATGTCCTGCACGAAGTCCGTTATGACCGCTTCCAGGTCAATAGTGCTGATATTGTAAGGGTGAATTTGTTTTATCAATCCGGTGACAGCGAGCCGGTGAATGTTGCAGTCACACCCACGGCGGTGGCGCCTGTTTTTGCGCGCGAGTTTGGTGAAATCAAAGAAGCGGTCCGGCTTTATCCTTACAGCGGTGGGGGAGCAGTGGCTGTCAAATATGATGATAAGCTCTTCAATGAGAAGAAAGTCCTTTTTGCGGACGCCTCCTATTTCAAAATTTTTCCTTCCGAATTTATCGAAGGCGATCAGGCTACGGCGCTTGCGCAGCCCAATTCAGTGGTTATAGACCAAACCACTGCCAGGAAATATTTTGGTGACGAAAGCGCAATCGGCAAATCGGTGTTGATGAACGAGAATCTGACCATGCAGGTAACTGGCGTGATTGCCGACATTCCGTCATATTCACATATAAAATGGAATTGGTTAGGCAGTTACAGCACATTGCCCCGCTCCAAAACGGAAACATTTGATGCTGCCAATGAGTACACTTATTTGCAGCTGCAACCACAGGCGAACATGGGAGCATTGCAGGCCAAGGTGGATCAGTATGTAGCCAAAAACCTGAATAATCCGCAGGACCCGTCTACAAAGCTAAGGTTTGAACTGGAAGCATTTAACCGTATTCACCTTTATTCCAACGTCTCTGCGGGATTGGAGGCCTCGGGCAATTACAAATACGTTTATATCCTCTCGGGCGTCGGCTTGCTGATTCTGGTTATTGCCTGCATTAATTTTATCAATCTCGTTACAGCCAGGTCTGTCGTTCGCGCGCGTGAAGTAGGTGTTCGGAAAGTGATGGGGGCCGACAGAATGCAGGTTTTTCGTCAATATTTATTTGAATGCGGCCTCATTACGATCCTTGCGATTGTGATAGGGTTGCTTATTTCCTTTCTGGGTTTTCCAATTCTTAGCAATCTCACAGAAAGTGCATTGGGGTTGGGCATCTGGCCGGCTTATTCCGTCATCCTGCTGATGATCGGCTTGGCTGTTGTTGTGACTTTGTTGTCGGGACTTTATCCGGCCGCGGTGCTTTCCGGCTTTGAGCCTATTAAGGTGCTGAAAGGGAAAATTCTTGCAACCAATAGTGGCTCCGGCTTGCGCAGCTCGCTCGTTGTTTTCCAGTTCACCGTTTCGATCCTTTTCATCATCGGGACGATCATTGCCAACCAGCAGCTTCATTTCATTCAGAACAAAAATCTGGGTTTGAATCCTTCGCAGATCATTGTTGTGAACATGGGCACCGGCATTTCCACCGGGAAATTGACGACGATCAAAAACGAATTGCTTACTAATCCCATTGTTAGGTCGGTTACCGCCTCTTATGATTCGCCGCTTAATGTGCAGGGCGGCTATACCATCACTGCCAGCGACAAACCGCAGAATTTCCAGTTGAACATTACTGCCATTCCGGTAGAAAAGGATTTTGTGCCAACACTCGGAATGCAGCTCGTTGCCGGTCAGAATTTCAACGACACCGATATTTTACAGGCAACAGCGGATTCGGCGGCGTTAAGGAAATTTGCATTCATACTCAATGAGTCCGCAGTAAAGGCGCTGGGCTGGACGGCAGAAACGGCCATTGGCAAATTAGTTAGCATGAATGGCAGGGAGGGAGCAGTGAAAGCAGTTGCCAAAGACTTTCATTTCAGATCATTGCACGAAAAAATAGGTCCCATCGCCATCATTCCGGAATACAATTATTTTGGAAAAATAATGGTGAAAATTGCGGGTAACGAATCAACGCAGGCCGTAGAACTGCTCAGGAAAAGCTGGAAAGAAAACTTCCCGATGCGCCCATTTGAATATCACTTCCTGGACCAGGAATTTGATGATATGTATAAGGCAGAAAACCGTATTTCTTCAATTCTTGCATTATTTTCTGGCATTACCATTTTCATAGCATGCCTGGGGCTGTTCGCATTAATTGCTTTTATCTCAGAGCAAAGAACCAAAGAAATCGGTGTCAGAAAAGTGCTGGGCGCTTCGGTTGCAAGCATTGTCCTGTTGCTTTCGAAAGATTTTGTGAAACTAATGCTGATTGCGATCGCAATAGCGGTTCCGGCTGCTTGGTATGGTATGAATAAATGGCTTTCCGACTTCGCTTACCAGATCAAAATCAGTCCTTTCACATTTGTATATGTCGGGCTTGCAACCATAGCAATCGCCTTGCTCACAACTAGTTTTCAAAGCATCAAGGCCGCTTTGATGAACCCCGTAAAATCGTTGAAGAGTGACTAAATATAAAAGCCAATGCTTCAGAACTATCTCAAAATTGCCCTGAGGAATCTTGCCAGAAACAAGACTTACTCTTTCATCAACATTTTTGGACTGGCGGGCGGAATGGCCGTTTCCATGCTGATCCTTATGTTTGTAATGCACGAGTTTAGTTTTGATAGATTTCATACAAATCACGACCGCATTTACCGGATCCTTGCGCGGGTGAAAATGGGCGACACGGACCTGCAGTTCAATTCGTTTTCGACAAAACTCGGTCCGTTTTTGAAGGAGTATAATCCACAAGTTAAGGATTATGCACGCGTTAAAACCATTGTGGATAAGGTGGTTATCAAAAATCCTGAAAATCCGTCACAAGTCTTTTTTGAGCAGAATGTAATGTTCGCTGATCCCTCATTTCTGCGTTTTTTTACATTCAAACTGAAAGAAGGAAATCCAAAAGCGGTGCTGGAAAATCCCTTCGACGTGGTCATCTCGGAGCGTGCTGCTGAAAAGTATTTCGGAGCAACAGACCCGATCGGCAAAGCACTGATTTACGAAGGAAAACACCCGTTGCGTATCACCGCCGTTGCCGAAAATCCGCCTTCCAACTCCACTTTTAATTTTGATTTCATACTCTCGTCGCTGACATTTCCCGCGCTGAATGATCATAATAAAAATGCCTGGGACAATGCGGGTGCATTCAATACTTATCTGCTCCTGGATTCTGAGCAGTCGGTGGCGGCGGTGGAGAAAAATATCAAACGGGAAGGCATGCGCACAGGTGCATTTGACAATGAGGCCAATTATGTGCTGGAAAGCTTCGCCACAACGCATCTGGGAAATAATTTCAATGAATCCGGCAACTCGAAACTGATCTCCATTTTTGCGGGCGTCGCTTTGCTGATCCTGTCACTGGCGCTTTTCAACTACATGAGCCTTACCACCGCCCGAGCCACTTTGCGCGCAAAAGAAGTAGGCGTTCGCAAGGTGATAGGCGCGGGTAGGAGTGGCCTCGTTCGTCAATTTTATGCCGAATCGGTCCTGGTTTGTGTGCTTGCGTTTTTGCTTGCCTTCATCTTTGTATATCTGTTGCAGCAGCCTTTTTACGACCTGCTTAACCTGCAAATAGATGCCTCATTTCTTATCTCTCCTTCATTTTTAGGCTTTTTGGTGATCCTGTTATTGTTTTCAGCATTGGTGGCCGGAAGTTATCCTGCGTTGATTTTATCCGGGTTTGCACCTTTGGATGTCTTGAAGGGAAGATTTGGAGGAAACCACAATGGCGCTACTTTACGCAAGTTTTTTATGGTCTTCCAATTCACTGTTTCCATAGCGCTGATCATTTGCAGTTTGGTTGTAAAAAACCAGCTGACATTTATGCAAAACAAAAAGCTGGGTTTATATAAAGATCAGATCCTGAGCATTCCGCTTTCGGCAACGGTTGCAAAAAGTTACTTTCCGCTGCGGGATGAAATAAAACAACAAGTTGGTGTCCAGAATGTTACCGTAACCAATGCCGGGCTTTTCAAGGGCTATAATATGTGGTTTGTCAAAAACTTCACCACAAAAATAGATGTCGGGCTGGCGAACATGGTCACTGATAATCAATTTGTAAAAACGCTTGGCCTGAAATGGAAAACGGAACCGGCGGCCGGGGTGATGAAAAACCGCAAACACGTATTACTGAACGAAACGGCGATCAAGGAGCTCGGTATCAAGGGGAATCCGATCGGCCAGATGCTTGGCGAAACGGATGAAATCGCTGGCATTGTGCAGGATTTTCATTTCACTTCCTTGCAGAATAGCATTAAAGCCATGGAATTGATCGTCGTGAGCGATACCACGAACATTCTCAATTTTCCGGGGTCGAACGGTGTGCTCTACGCCCGCCTGGATCCGGCTGCGAACATTCAGGATAAAGTAACATTGATCCGGAAGATTTTTAAAAAATACGACCATGAAAAGCCATTTGAATACTATTTCCTGGATGAAGCTTTCAATGAGACATTCAAAACCGAGATCCGGATGTCGACAATGTTCTCTGTCTTTACAGGATTGGCGATTTTTATTGCCTGTATGGGCCTGTTTGGTCTGGTAACCTTTACGGCTGAAACCCGTACCAAGGAAATCGGCATTCGTAAGGTGCTCGGTGCGTCCGTTTCGGCAATAGTCGCATTGTTGTCCAAAGATTTTGTAAAACTGGTTGTGATTGCAATTGTTTTCGCCGTGCCGGTTGCCTATTACTTCATGGATAAATGGTTGCAGGATTTTACTTATAAAATTCAGATGCCTGTCTGGATATTCGCAGCAGCAGGCAGCCTTGCCATTGTCATTGCATTGATTACCATTAGTTTCCAAAGTATCCGGGCCGCATTGATGAACCCGGTCGAATCTTTAAAAAATGAGTGAGCAGGCCTTGGCCAAAAACCGGAACTTATGCTTAAAAATCATCTCAAAGTTGCATTGCGGACCATTCTGCGTTATCGCAACTACACCATTCTCAATGTATTGGGCTTGTCTGTGGGTGTGGCCGCCTGTTTGTTGCTTTACGTAGTATATTCCTATGAGTCGGGATTTGACAAATTTCACAGCAAATACGACCGCATTTACCGGATTGTAAAGCAAACGGATTACGCGACCGGACAAACCGATTATACGCCCGGCAGTCCGTTGCCTTTTTACGCAGCATTAAAAGTGGACGTGCCGCAATTTGAAAAGCTTGTGCCGGTCTATGGCACGCTCGAACCACAGGTCACGGTGCTAGGCAAGGATGCCAATAATCAGACTTCCGAAAAAAAATATTACGAAGATGATGACGGTTTACTTACTGTTCCAGAGTTCTTTGATGTCTTTGATTTTCCATTCTTAGCAGGCTCGAAAATGGTTTTGAAAGACCCCAATGTGATCGTGCTTTCTCAGCGGCGTGCCGAAAAATACTTTGGCAACTGGCAAGAGGCCATAGGACAATTCGTTAAGATCAATAACAAAACAGTGATGAAAGTAGGCGGGATCCTGGCCAATCCGCCGATTAACACGGATTTTCCCGTTGACATGGTGGTTTCTTATGAATCCAAAAGACAGCAGCCCCAGTTATTTGGCTTCGGGGGCTTCGAAAGCTGGGGCGGTACAAGCAGCAATGATCAGCTTTTTGTGCTTCTGCCTGAGAATGTCGCACCGGCCAGCATTGACAAGCTTTTGGTAAAATTTGTTTCCAAACATTACAATAGCAAGAAGGATAATTTCAAGATAAAGCACTTCCTCAGCCCGCTCGCAGACCAGCATTATGACGACCGTTTTGTCAATTATTCCGACCATATCATGGGTAAGGACGTGCTCTGGACGCTCGTAGTGATTGGAATTCTTATTATTTCAATGGCTTGTATTAATTTCATCAATCTGGCCACTGTCCAATCTGTGCGTCGTTCAAAAGAGGTTGGTGTGCGGAAGGTGCTTGGAAGCGGTCGCTCAGAACTGATACGGCAGTTTTTAAGCGAAACTGTCCTCATAGTTGGTTTTGCGGTCGTACTTGGCGTGTTTATTGCCATGCTTAGCATGCCTTTACTTGGTAAAATATCACGTGTTCCTGCGGACCTTCCCGTCGTAAAAAATCCTCAGCTTTGGCTTTTTATTGGCGCTCTCACTATCATCGTAAGCTTTGTTGCGGGATTCTATCCGGCGGTGGTGATGTCGGGTTTCCGGCCGATAGAAGCGATTAAAAGTAAGATCGCAAACCAGTCGCTGGGTGGTGTTTCCTTACAAAAAGCGCTTATTATCATTCAATTTGGCATTTCTCAAATTCTGGTCGTAGGCACCATTGTGACCATTGCGCAGATGAAATACATCGGCAACCTCGATCTTGGATTTGTCAAAGAAGGAGTCTATTCCGTGAATCTGGACGAAGCGTATCAAACCCGTTTTGAAACATTAAGAAATGAACTCCTGCAAAGCCCTGACATCTCTTCCGTCAGCTTCTCATCCGATGTTCCTTCTTCTGATGATAACTGGTCCGGCAATTTTGCTTTTGACAATAAGGGAAAAGACGAGGATTTTCAGGTTTTCAACAAATTTGCCGACCATCATTATTTCCAGGCTTACGGGATGGAATTCGCGGCTGGCGGGCCCTATCAGGCAGGCGATTCCATCGGTTCCTGCGTTGTGAATGAAACATTTCTGCATAAGGTCGGGATTAAAGATCCGCAAGAGGCCATTGGAAAAAATATCCGTATGGGTGGCGGAGAATGGCAGCCTATCGTTGGTGTCGTAAAGGATTTTAAGGCTAATTCAGCAAGGGATGCCGCCAAGCCGATCATGATCATGCCTGTGCCAAAATTTTACTGGCTCGCGGGAATCAAGATCCAGACCAAAAACGTGTCAAGGGCAGTTGGTGAGATCGAAAAGATACATGCGCGCGTGTTTCCGGAGGTGACTTTACAAGGGAAATTTTTTGATCAGAGCATTGAGGAGTTTTACAATCAGGACCGGCAATTGAGCTTACTCTATCAGATTTTCGCGGGGCTTTCCATCTTCATCGCATGCCTTGGATTATTTGGGCTAGCCACATTTATGGCCCAGCAGCGCATGAAGGAAATCGGCGTACGAAAGGTGCTTGGTGCATCTGTATCCAGCATTGTCGCATTGCTTTCCAGAGACTTCCTGTTGCTGGTATTTATCGCCATTGTGCTTGCGTCGCCCGTTGCCTGGTATTTTATGAATAAATGGCTGCAAGACTTTGAATATAAGATTACTATAAGCTGGTGGATGTTTGCCATCAGCGCTGTAACGGCCATTTTCATCGCATTCACGACGGTAAGTTTTCAGAGCATTAAGGCTGCATTGATGAACCCTGTTAAGTCGTTAAAGAGTGACTAAACGTATATTGCAGACCGATTAATAATTCTGTGGGACTTAGTATTGAAGTTTTGGCCAATATTTAGTAATATTTGTTGTATTATGGTCATTTTTAATTATCTCAAACAACTATTTATATGCGCCGTACGCTCTATTATTCCCTGATTTTTGCATTAGTGCTTTTCACGCAAGCTTGTGTGGATCACGAGCTCCCTGGAAATCCGCCTCAGTTGGAAACGCTGAAATGGACTTCGGGTAACGGTTGGAAGTGTAGTTACACTTTTAATCTGGACATTAAGGATGTGGGCACGAAGACAGTGAAAGAGTATGGAATCGTTTACACTACAACAGGAGTTGGTAATCCCCGCGTAGGTAATCCTGTTGTTGAGAGTGATATGAAAGAAGTTTTTCCGATGCCATTTCTTCCCGGGCCTAAGCATAAGTTATCCGGAGAAGTTTGTGGAGGTAATGTTTATTACCGTGCTTATGCTATTTTAGAAGACAACTCGGTGGTCTATGGAAATGAAATAGCATTCAACTATAACTAAGATTTTTCCTGTGTTCAGGTTAAAAATTAGCTGTCCGATTTCGGACAGCTAATTTTTTTGTTTTAAAGGATAATCATTTATTAGTCAGTTAGTTGTATTCGATGTAAAATTTGGCACATATGTTTTGATTGTGCTCAGAGCGCTCAGCGGGCGCTTCCTCTATAATTTTTTTCGACTCATAACCATGCTCAGAAACTACCTTAAAATTGCCTTTCGGAATTTGTGGAAGCACAAAGTGTTCTCTTTTATCAATATCATGGGACTTACGGTCGGGATGTCGGCCTGTTTCCTGATATTTCTTTACGTGAATTTCGAGCTGAGTTATGACGCGTTCAATACCAAGGCTGATCGCATTTACAGGCTGGTAACCGATATCAAAACGCCTTCGGAGACTATTAATGCGGGTATTACATCGTGGGCGTTTGCGCCGAACATTAAAAGTGATTTTCCCGAAGTGGAAGCTTTTACGCGCGTGAGCAGCGGCAGCTTTTTAGTAAGAAAAGGAGATATCAAATTCCAGGAGGAAAAAACGCTTTTCGCCGATTCAACCCTGTTCCAGGTTTTTGATTTTAAACTAATAAAAGGAGATCCTAAAACTGCTTTGAAGGAACAATTAAGCATTGTTTTTACAGAAAAGGCGGCCAAAAAATATTTCGGAGACGCAGATCCTATTGGCCAGACATTGTTGCTTTCGGGCGAGGGCTTACCAGCTAAGGTAACGGGCGTAATGAAGGATATTCCCGAAAATTCGCAGATCAAAGGCGATATGATCCTCTCGATGACAACCATGACGCAGCGCTTCAATAAAGGACTTGACGATCAATGGGGTAATTTTGGCGCAACAACCTATTTGTTACTCACTCCTGGTGCGACAAAAACGGCGCTTGAAAGCAAATTTCCTGCATTCCTTGAACGGCGCGCTGGGAAAACAATGAAAGAGTCGCAAATGTATTACAAGCTTTTCTTGGAGCCGCTGCGTGATGTATACCTGAAATCGACCAGGGACGCCGAAGAGTCGGGCAGCATGAATAATGTTTACGTGTTCTCGGTTGTGGCCATCTTTATCTTGCTGATTGCCTGCATTAATTTTGTGAATCTTACTACGGCGCGTTCGGTGGAGCGCGCGAAGGAAGTGGGGATTCGCAAAGTCGTAGGTGCGCCTAAGATGCTTGTAGCGAGACAGTTTATCAGCGAATCCATTCTTTTGTGCTTGATCGCATTCGTCTTCGCCGTCGTGCTCTCCACTGCATTGATCCCGCTCTTCAATAACCTTTCCGGTAAAATTATTAGCACCGGAATTCTTGATAACCTGCCTTTTGTGGCTGGAATGTTCGTTGCTGCGGTGATTATAGGGATCGTAGCAGGGATATATCCGGCTTTGGTTTTGTCTTCATTCGAGCCCGTAGTTGTACTGAAAGGTCGTTTTACGACAAGTGTTAAAGGGATATTGTTAAGAAAATCATTGGTAACCATTCAATTTGCAATATCGATTGCATTGATCATTGCGACCATTGTGGTTTACATCCAGATGGATTTCATGCGGAACCGTGATCTTGGGTTTAGTAAAGACCAGATGATGATCGTGAACTCCCAGGGCGATCCCAAAAAAGATGCATTCAAGCAATCGCTGGCGGACCTGACGGGCGTAAAGTCCACAGCGACATCTTCCAGCGTGCCGGGCAGCGGTAATCCGGGCGCATACTCAGAAATTGAGAACAAAAGCGGGGATTTGCAGATCGCAAACCTGGACCTGTATTTCGTTGACTTTGATTATATCCCGCAATTTGGCCTGAAAATGGCTGCCGGACGTCCGTTTTCAAGGGATTTTGGAACCGATACGACGCAGGCAATGGTGATGAACGAAGCCGCCGTAAAGTTGTTTGGTTACAGCTCGCCGGAAGAAGCCATTGGTCGCAGGTTTAAGCAATGGGGCCGTGAGGGCAAGATTGTGGGGGTTGTTAAAGATTTTCACTTCCGGTCTTTGCAGGAAACGATTAAGCCATTAACCATGCGCATTGAGCCACGCGGCAGCGAGCTGGTTTCCATCAAAATTGATGGAGGCAACATTAAGGAAACCGTTGCGGCTGTGGAGCAAAAATGGAAGACGGTCATGCCAAACCGTCCGTTTAGCTACTATTTTATGGACGAGTTCTTCGACCGGCAGTACAGGAGTGAAGAGCGTTTTGAAAAGCTTTTCTTCAATTTTGCCATCCTCGCCATCTTTATTTCATGCCTCGGATTGCTTGGTTTGGCCTCTTACAGCACCATGCAGCGCACAAAGGAAATCGGCGTGCGGAAAGTAATGGGAGCCTCAACCGGCAGCATTGTAGGGTTATTATCCAAAGACTTTTTGAAATTGGTGCTCATTGCATTTGTGATCGCTTCGCCAATAGCATATTACGGAATGTACCGCTGGTTGGAAAACTTTGCTTATAAGACCGACATTTACTGGTGGATCTTTGCAGTTGCAGCCTTTTTATCAGCGGCCATCGCATTCGCCACTGTGAGTTTCCAGAGTATCAGGGCGGCGCTGATGAATCCGGTGAAAAGTCTTCGGAGTGAATGATTATTCAATGAGTGAATGAGTGAATTTAATTTATTATGCTTCGGAATTATTTTAGCATTGCCTGGCGGAATTTGGTGAAGAATAAGGTTTACTCGGCTATCAATATGACCGGTTTGGGGATTGGTATGGCTGGGGCGATCATCATTTTTCAGCTGGTTTCCTATCATTTAGGTGTTGATAAGCATCATCGGCAGGCGGATAAGATCTTCCGTATGGTGGTTGATCTCCATTTGGAAGATGGTTCCGTGGAGCATGAGAAGGGCTCGGCTTTTCCTTTGCATACAGCGCTCAGGAAGGAGTTTGCAAATATTTCGCATGCCGCTTACCTGGCTCAGCGTGAATTAACGCTCAGCATTGAGGAGGCCAATAATTCCAGGAAGTTTTTTGAAAAATCATCCGCGGCTTTCACAGATTCGGAATTCTTTAAAATATTTGATTATCAGTTTGTTGCCGGTAATGCAACAGTTTTGAACCTTCCGGGACAGGCTGTCCTGACAGAGCGTTACGCAAGAAAATACTTTGGGAAATCAAATCCGATAGGCCGCCTGATCCGGATTAATAATGCTGAAAATGTCACAGTTGCCGGCGTTATCAAGGATTTTCCAGAGCAAACTGATTTTAAAAAAGACATCTTCGTTTCACTTCCTACATTAAAGAAGCTGATTCCCGAATATGGCTATGAAGACTGGGGCTGGATCGATAGCAACCGGGAAACGTATGTGAGCCTGCGTTCCGAAGAGGATAAGGAAGCTTTGGAACAACAGCTGATCGCATTCGCGAAAAAGATTCACGGTGCGGACAGCAATGTGTTCCATTATCACTTGCAGCCACTTTCCGACGTCCATTTCAACATGCATTATGGTGGTAAAATCAAATACTACACCATTATAATGCTTGCAACAGTTGGTTTGCTGCTGATACTCATTGCTTGTTTCAACTTCATTAACATTACAACCGCCCAATCTTTAAAAAGAAGCAAGGAAGTAGGGATCCGGAAAGTGCTTGGCGTTTCGCAATGGCAAGTGTTCTGGCTTTTTATTCATGAGGCTGCTTTGTTTACGGGAATATCATTCATTCTAGCCATTCTTCTTTCCAAGTTGCTGATGCCAATGATCAGTAACTGGCTGGAAATCAATTTAGATCTTAATGTGTTTGCCGATTCTCAGTTGCTCGCATTCAGCCTGGTGCTGTTGATTTTTGTAGTGTGCGCAGCGGGCATTTATCCCGCATTTGTTATCTCAAATTTTAATCCGGTCCGGGCGATCAAGGGTCTGGCGGTTGCTAACGACCGCGGTTCGTTTTCCGTGAGAAAGTCGCTTGTCGTAGTGCAATTCAGCATTTCCTTTGTTTTGATCGCTGTTTCAATGGTGATCATTCTGCAATCCAGATATTTGAAAAATAAAGATTTGGGCTTAAACAAAGAACTGATCCTGCATGTAGGACTGCCCGACACAGGAACTACTGAAATTGCAGCCCTAAGCAACGAAATTCCTAGGATCAAGGAAGTCGCCAGCATCTCATTTTTTAGAAATCCACCTTCATCGCAGGCAGGCAATGGCGGCAGCATTAAATTTGAAAACCGCGATTGGGAGAAGTTTGTGGCCCGGTCCAGAAGCGCGGACAACCATTACGTGGCAACTTACGGATTGAAGCTTATTGCAGGTCGCAATCCAATTCAGTCGGATACGCTTCATGAGCTGCTGATCAATAATAAGTTAGTAAAAGCATTGGGGCTGAAATCCCCTGATGAAGCGTTGAACAAGCGTCTGGTAGTGGGTGATATGGATAATAAAACGGGCGTGATCGTTGGTGTTTTGTCCGATTTTAACAATGCAGATCTATATTCCAGCATTGAACCTACCGTCATTTACGCATCTAAAAAACATTACCGCAGCGCCGGGATCAAGCTGCAAAATTTAAGTGCTTCGACGATTCCGGACATTATGAAAGTTTGGCAGAAACACTTTCCGGAATATGTGTTCCAATATAGTTTTTACGACGAAGAGATAGCAGGATTTTACAAAAGAGAGGAGTTAGCCTCCAATCTTACCTCCATGTTTGCGCTTTTATCCGTGTTCTTGTCCTGCCTCGGACTTTTCGGGCTGGCGCTGTTCTCCATTGAACAACGCACCAAAGAAATTGGGATTCGCAAAGTATTGGGCGCATCCATTGCCAGCATAACCACCTTGTTATCCATAGATTTTTTGCGCCTGGTGGGCATAGCGATCATTATAGCGAGCCCGGTTTCCTATTATTTTATGAACAAATGGTTGCAGGATTTCGCATTCAGGATCGACATTGAATGGTGGATCTTTGCTGTGTCCGCACTAATGGCCGTCGCCATCGCTTGCCTTACTGTCGGTTATCAGTCCATTAAAGCCGCGCTTGCGAATCCGGTGCAAACATTAAAATGAGTAACGCCGTTTAATAACATTGAAATAATTTTTGGGTAGAAAGTTTTAGTGCAAACGTCTTTATCTTGCAAGGTAATCCTTTCATATAATTGCGTTATGCTCAGGTTTAAGGCCATTTTTTACATTGCAATCTGCCTTTTCACATTTCAATGTCTGCGGGTGAACGCGCAAAACGGAAATGCTTTGCCCTTAGGTTTGAAAGCAGGGCTTGAAGCCGGTGGATACATTTCGTCGCCCGAAACGACTCCATTTTGGCTGCGCACCAACCAATTCGGCATTGTGCCCAACACCGGCCCTGCGGGACAAATCCAGGGTACGATTCGAAAAGACTATGTATTTTTTGACAGCCTTTCCAACCGTCCGCAAAAAACAGATTGGGGATTTGCTGTAAATCCCGTTCTTAGCTACAATGAGCAGAATCAGTTTAAGGTTTTGTTGCCGGAAGCGCATGTGAAGGCGAGGTTCAAAATGCTGGAAATTTATGCCGGAAGAAGGCCTGAGGTGATGGGACTGGGCGATACGACATTATCATCCGGGTTTTATGCAGGCTCGGGTAATGCCCTGCCTATTCCAAAGGTGCAGATCGGAACCATTACCTTTGTTCCCTTGAAATTTACACGCAATTTTCTCGCTGTCCACGCCGGCTTCGCGCATGGCTGGTTTGATACGGATTATATAAAGGGCGTGAGGCTTCATCAGAAGTTTATGTATCTGCGACTGGGCAAGCCTACATCAAAAAGTAAATTTTATTTCGGTTTAAACCACAATGTGCTTTGGGCCGGGCATTCTGAAGAGCTCAAAAAACATCCTGAACTGGCAGTGAACGGCGAATTGCCATCGTCCTGGAAGTTCTATCCCAATGTGGTGCTGGCTTACACTTCCAAAAACTGGTTTACCAAAAACGGTTACGGTTCTTTTGACAGTTACCGTTTAGGTAATCATTTGGGAAGCTATGATTTTGCGTTTGAAACTAAGGTTGGCGACAAGCAGCTGTTTGTGTATCATCAGCATCCGTTCGAAGATGTATCGAGTATGCTTTTTAAGAATGTACCAGATGGTTTGTATGGTATTAATGTGAAAATGAATGCATTACAAAATAGTGCAGGTTTTGCTCTGTCACGGGTAACATTAGAGTTCCTTTCCACAAAAGACCAGTCGGGATCCACATTTTATATTCCCGGAAGCACTTACCAGGGTGCTGATAATTATTTCAACCATTCTCAATATTCCAAAGGCTGGTCTTATTTCGACCGGACCGTGGGCACGCCGTTTATTGTGCCTGGTAAGGATATGGACCAGTCAAAGAAGACGAGTTCACGCTATTTTCCCAGCAACCGGGTGAATGTTTGGTATGCAGGCGTGCAGGGAGGCTGGGGGAATATGCTTGCGCTTACATTGAAGGTCTCGTACAGTCAGAATTTCGGGATGCCGGGCGAAAATTTCAAGCCGGTTCGCGGGCAGTTATCCACTTATTTAGCTGGCGAATACGCATTTCCACATTTGAAAAAAACCAGTCTGACAGCAAAATTCGGACTTGATAACGGCAGTTTGTTTGTCGATTCTGCGGGCGGTTATTTTGGCATTAAGAGAACCTGGTAGGAGGCCATTGGAGGGGCTGTTCAAAGGCGAACAAAGTTGTCCGATTTCGGACAACTTTGTTCGCCTTTTTGTATGTAAGGATCTCATAACTAACTGGTTAATTTTTGGCATAAGTTTGTTGCTGACACAATCTTATCCCTATCTCTGCTATGCTTAAAAACTACCTGAAAATTGCTTTTCGCAATATCTGGAAAAACAAGGTTTTTTCCGGGATCAACATTGTCGGCCTCGCCATTGGGATGGCTGCTTGCATGCTCATTATGGTTTTTGTTTTTTACGAGTTTAGTTTTGATAAAATCCACTCCAAAAACATTTACCGGCTCGATGAAGTCCAGAAGTTCAAAGGCATGGTGGCACCTCAGAAAGTGGCGCTTTCGATGTTCCCGATGGGCCCCACACTCAAAAATGAATATCCCGAGATAAAGGATTTTGTCCGCATCAGTAAGTTCGATAAAGTTCCGTTGCTGTACCAGGAAAAGAAGACAGAGGTTCCCAAAGCACTGTGGGTAGATGCTAATTTCCTGGAAATGTTTGATTTTAAACTGCTTGAAGGGCAGAAGCAAAGCGTGCTGAAAGAACCCAATACAGTGGTTCTCTCCGAGAAAAGCGCTGCCAGCTTATTTGGAAAACAAAACCCGATCGGGAAGTCGGTAATCCATTATGGCGGGGATACATTGACCTTCAAAGTAACCGGCATCATGGAAAATGTTCCGGCTAGTTCGCACCTGCAATTCGATGCCTTATTTTCGTTCAGCACCATCACGCGTCCGGATTACATGAACAATTGGGGTGGCAACTGGCTGGTAACCTATCTGGAACTGGCTCCCGGTGCAGATATAGCCGCATTAGAAAAGAAATTCCCTGCTTACCTGGGCAGGCACATGAGCAAAGAAGGCGCCAGCGATTATGAGCTTTTCTTGCAGCCGCTTTCCGATGTCCACGCCAAATCTACAGATATCACCCACGATTATATCAATTATCAAAAGTTCGACCGTAGTTACACGTATATATTTTCTGTAATAGGCATCATTGTGCTCGTGATAGCGTGCGTCAACTTTATGAACTTGTCCACGGCCCGCTCTACTGGCCGGGCAAAGGAGGTCGGGATCAGAAAATCGATTGGCGCGCAGCGGTTTCAGCTTGCCGGCCAATTTATCGGAGAATCGATTTTGCTGACATTTATGGCTTTGGTGCTGGCAGTTGCGATGGTGAAGTTGCTGATTCCGGTCGTAAGTAATTTTAGTCAGCGCGATCTTGACTTCGCGTTTTTTACCAATCCTTCATTGCTGGGCAGCATCCTGCTTGGAACCATTGTGATTGGCATATTTTCCGGCTTGTATCCAGCTGTATTCTTGTCTTCGTTTCAGCCTATCGCGGTTTTGAAAGGCACATTAAGGACAGGAAAAGCGAATTTCAGGAATTTGCTCGTCATCGCACAGTTTTCGAGTGCCATCTTTCTCATCATTGCCACTGGCTTCGCCGTGAAGCAATTGCGTTACATGCAGCAAAAAGACCCGGGGTTTGACAGGGAGCAAGTTGTGATCATTCCGCTCGATTCCAAGTCGGGACCCAAATATCAGGCCCTCAAACAGGAGTTGCTCGCCAGCTCATTTGTGTCGGGTGTAACCGGTTCGCAGCAACGCCTGGGCAATAATTTACATCAGACCGGCGTAACTTTTCATGGCGACGGGCCGGAGAAACAGATCGCATCTTCGCAAGTGGTCGTTGACCCGGATTATTTGTCTTTATATAAAATCAAGATCATTGCCGGCCGGAATTTCCGGGATGATGAAGGAGATAATGCAAAGGCTTACATTGTTAACGAATCCTTGGCCAAAGAACTTTTAAAAGACCAGCCTAAACTGACGCTTCAAACACTGGTAGGAAAGCATTTCGGCTTCTCGGGGATGGATTCGGCGGGTGTGATCGTGGGCGTAGCGAAGGATTTTAATTTCAATTCACTGCACCATAAGATAGAAACGCTTTGTCTTTTTAACCAAAAGAATTGGGGTTATGGAGAGATGTCGGTGCGTATAAAAGGCAATGATGCCAAGCGTGCTATTGCGGGCATTCAAGGGATTTGGAACAACATTGTGCCGCAGCAGGAATTTAAGTATTCTTTCCTCGACGACCATTTCGCAACATTATATAAGGCTGATAGCCAGGTTAGTGAAATTGTCGGCATCCTTGCTGCACTGGCGGTTTTCGTTTCCTGCCTCGGCTTGTTCGGGCTTGCTTCCTACTCGGCTGAACGCCGGTTTAAAGAGATCGGCGTACGAAAAGTGATGGGCGCTTCGGTGGCCGGCATCGTCGCACTGCTATCTAAGGATTTTCTAAAACTCGTTATTGCTTCTATTCTGATCGCTTCGCCCATCGCCTGGTGGGCCGTAAGCACCTGGTTAAAGGACTTCGCTTATCGGATTGACATTGAATGGTGGATTTTCGCGCTGGCTGGCGCGCTTTCAGTGGTGGTAGCGCTGCTGACGATCAGTTTCCAGAGCATTAAGGCGGCATTAACAAACCCTGTGAAGTCTTTACGAAGTGAGTAACCCATAATTTCATTGATAAACGACTCAGCTATGTTGCATTTCTAACCTTAAACAATCATGAGCCATATCGCTATCCCAATCCCGCCGCTTCAAGGAAAGCAGGAGATTAAAGTTGAAGTAACAATTAATGGCATCAAGCAAAATTTGTTTTATCGTGTTGAGCTTTTTTATTGGGAAGACTGCTCAAATCCCGTCGCGCATCGTGCTGACTGCATTAGCGAAATGCTGTCACATCACGATCCGGATTGGACGGTTTACTATATAGGTGCTCCCAATGATGATTTCGTTCCCATTACCTTCGTGAAAAAAGAGAGCCGTAACCTGCTTAGAGAGGCAATTGCATAGATCTTGAACTAAGCAATTAATATTTAAAATCTTTATTTGCATCATTGTTGCAATATTCAATCCGATGATTCTATATTTGCATCAATGTTGCATTTAAAGATTTTTTTATGAAAAAGCATTTATTCAAAACACTCTTCACAATCGGACTGGTTTTCGCACTCGCTTCCTGCGATAAGGATGACGAAAATCCGGTTACGCCCGCCGCGCAAAGCGAATTTAAATTCATCCGTATCCTGGTCAATGATGAGAGCAGCAAGGAAATCTCACTGGTAGATCCTGTTAAGCTGACTGTTGAAAAATTTGAAGCGCAGTTTCCTAAATCGGCCTTGTATGGAACGCAGGCAGGTCGTTTCGGTGCTTTGGTTAATGGTGCCAATAATTATGTCCAGTTTTTTGATACTGGTTTTGAAGGCCACGGAGATCATGTGGATGTGAAAGGAACCCCGAAGTTCGGTGCATTGACCGGAACAGGAAATAAGCCGACGCACTTCAAGAGCAAAAGCGATGAGGTCATCACTTTCAATGACGGGGACGGCACACTGGCCATTGCGAAAGAGGCAGACTTCCACACGCCGGGTGCTAAAATGACGATTGTCAATGCAGGAAATGTTGCGCACCACGGCGCAATGACGAAGTTTGATAACGGCACTTATGCCATTACTGTAAAAGACGGCTCGGTAGCGGGTACATTGCCTGAGCGTGTTAAAATCATCGACGCTTCGGGTAAAACGCTTTTTGCTTCAACGCTGGCAACGAAAGGCATTCACGGCAACGCCACAAACGGTTCTGTGTCTTTATTTGGCTCTTCGAGTGGTATTTTGGTTGTAGAATCAAGTGGAAAACAAAGGCTCATTGCACATCCTGCGGACTTTGGTGACGCATGGTTTGGTTCGATACTGGAAGCGAAGGGAGCCGGAAAATTCATCGGTTACACTGCCGCGAAAGGCGCTTATCTGATTGATATTACTGCGAACACAGTAACGCCCATTCTTGCCAATACAGACATTATGCAGGCAAAAGTGGATTATGCAGGGAACAACCTCGTGATCCTGCTCCACAGCGGCGAAGTGCAGATTTTTGATTTAAAAACAAATACAGTTAAGAAAACCGGATCGGTCATTCCTGCAACTGCCAAAGATGAAACCCAAAAGCCACAGCTCGAAGCAACAACGCGGTTTATCTACATTACCCAACCGAAAAACGGAGAATTGCTGCGGATCAATACCAAAGATTTTTCCAAAGGTGAGAAAATCAAAGTTTCAGCAACACCATATCGTTTGAGTGTCCTGGGCATTGAGTCAGACGAAAGTCACTAGCCATGATAAAAACCTTTCGGGTCGTTGTGACCCGGAAGGTTTACAAGCAATCTTTTGATTTATTTTTTGTCGGCCGCCACCAGATCACTGGCTCTCATAGGATTACTTAATAACTTCTCAAATGCTTTCCAGCGTTTTTCCTGGTCCTGGCCGGACGTTTTCTCAATGTAGTTTTTGACCAGGTCCTGACCATAATTGTAGTTGATCACATAGCTTCCGTATTTTTTGATGAACCTGAGATAGTCCGTTGCCCCCTTTTCGGTCAGCAGGCAATAGTCTGTTAACCAGCGCAATGCATCTTTGTTATTCATTGATTTATTAATAAGTCCTCTGGCAACTTCATTCCGGGCATAGTTCAGGGCAGAGCCTATTTTAAGCGCTTCGAAGTAAAGATGCGCGCCGGTGGTGTCAATACCCGCCAAAGGCATCAGAATTTGTTTGCAATATTGTTCCTGAGAATCGCCGGGGAATGCAATGGAAATGCCGTAGTTAGCACTTCCCTCGGCAATGAGCGACTGCGGACTGAACAGCGGATACAGTGAAATTTCCTGCGAACCCTGATCGTAATAAACATTTTTTTCCAAAAGCACATTTAACACGTGATGCCCCGGATAACCTTCATGGCAGGCAAGGTCAATGGCCCTCTGGATAAATATAGGCTGACTAATATTGATCTGAATCACGCTTTGGTAATTGCCCTTATACCAGTTATATCCCGACCACGGCTTGTCCGTCACGTATTCGAGCTTGAAATTCTCACCCGCAGGCAATGTGTAATGTTGCAGGGTTCGTCGCCTCGCTTCCGCAATGGCAACCTGAAAAACCGTGTCAATCTTATCTTTTGGGATCAAAAACCTCGCAGCTAACTTCTGAAACCGGTCCGGAAGCGCACCCTTGCCCGGCAAAATCCCGTCCATTTGTGCAATCAGGTCCTGAAAGTGTTTTTCATTGTAAATCGGTGCAACGGCATCAAACAGATCCCGGGATTCTGTATCAAATGCATCACGCTCCCCAGCAACGATCTTTACCCGGCGTTCAAAGGCCGTAAGCTGTGAGCCCAACCACTCAGCACGGTGACGAATTGTGTCGTTTTCTGTATTGGTTAGCAGGTCAGTAACCCGACTTTTAAGCTCTGTGATCCTGAGGGTCAAACTGTCTTTCGGGAAATCAGCCGTGTCCTTTGCCGCTGCCGGTCGCAGGGAATCCGGCCCGTAATATGCATCTACAAAATCGCCGTCATACTGGCCAATGGTAAGGCCCAGTGTTACATATTCCCGACCGATTTGTTGCAGCTTTTCCTCATCATTAACCGATCGCTTTTCGGACGAGCAGGAGACAATTATACACAAAACAAATATGAAAAGGCTTTTTAAGGTCATTGCAGTGAATAGTTAGATAAAGTCCCGATCCCACATTGGGTGTAAATTACACAGATTGATTGGAAACGGAACTGGAACAATATTAATAAAATCACAAGAGCCGGATATAGCCGGACATGAACCCAGACAAAAAGCTATCTACATGAATGCCAAGTATACCTACACAGAAGCAACGCTTGTATCCCTTCTGAAATCTAACGATCGTAGTGCCTTTGAATATTTGTATGATAATTACTCTTCGGCGTTATATGGTATCATTGTCAAGATTGTGAAAGACGAGGAACGTGCCTGTGATGCTATGCAAGATACCTTTCTGAAAATTTGGAAAAATATCGGCCACTACAATTCTGAGAAGGGAACCCTTTTCACCTGGATTCTGAACATTGCGCGTAATACTGCCATTGACAAGCTGCGTGTAGAATTGAAAAAGGAACGCGTTATCCAGCTGGAGCTTGTCCGCGATGGCGATCTTATTTCCTCTACGATTTTTAACCCGCTTCCGGCGACAATGGATCTTCGCTCAATTGTAGAGCGCCTGCTTCCTGAGCGTAAAGTGCTTATTGAAATGGTTTATTTCCAAGGATATACGCACGAAGAAGTTTCAGAGCGGCTTAGCCTGCCTTTGGGAACTGTAAAGTCAAGAATCCGGAAAGCTTTGCAAGAACTGCGTGAGATTTTCGAGGTCTGCGCTCCGAAGCCCATCTTTGCTTAATATCAAGCTAACAGTATTTCTACATTACGCTGCTTTATACTTTTAATTTCCTGAATACGAGCGCGGTCAGTACATATGCAATTTTATGCATTTTGCGCTGGATATACGTAAGTTTAGCGTATGTCTCTAAATGAGCCTGCGGTCAATAAGCTAACTGCACTGGCTTCATAATCTTCTGTTTATCTCCTTCATCAATTTTTTAACGGCAGATTGCCCGTTTGCTGTTTTAGCCGTTACACTATATTCTACACAGCATAAATGGGCAGGGAATTTTGTAGAACTCAAAAAATTACGCAAATTTTTTTTGTCGAATTTTCTCAATGCATTTTTAGCTTCTGCTACAAGTCTCATACAAGCTTTACATTCTCTCCAGAGCCCTTTACGAACGCGCGTATTGCTCATTTGTTCCCTCCTGTTAACCTTCGGACTTGCCGGAAATGTCTACGCCACAGATGATTGTGGCTGCAGCGATTCCGATAATGCGCTTAAAAACGGAAATTTTGAATCATTGGATCACTGGCAAAAGTCAGACGGTACAAATTTCCGTCTTGACAATGCATACAACCAATGCGGCAGTAAGAACGGCTTGATCGATCAGTCGGGATATGTGTATCAAAATGTGCCTGTGCAGGGTGGAAGCGCCATCAATATGACTGTGTATGGTGGTACGCACGATGTGAGGCAGACGCATAAATTCTATCTTCGTTTCTATGACAAAAACAACAACGAGATAGAAAATGAGCGTGTAACCGTTGATATGGACTATCAGGTTACCGGAAATGGCAAGCTGAAAAAATTCACATTAAAGAAGGATGTTGTTCCTGCAAATGCTGTGAAGGTTCAATTCAGATTTTACGCTAGCGGGGCATATTTCAAAGTGGATGTTGCCTGTATGTCGATCACGCCTCCTCCGGTAACTGCTGATTGCTGCAAGGATTCTGAAAACGCAGTGAAAAACGGAAGTTTCGAAAACGGAACGAATGATTGGCAGAAATTCGGAAACGGAAATTTCAGACAGGATGATCCATACAGCATCTGCGGCAGCAAAAACGGTTTGATCGAGGGTGCAGCAACTGTTTACCAGGATGTAACCCTGACCTCAGGAACCAGAGTGAATGTAAGCGTATATGGCGGAACGCATGACACAAATCAGGACCACAAGTTCAAACTGGAATTTTATAACAGCGCAGGCGAATTGATCCCAGTTGCCGAAACACCTCAAAACCTGGTTCATATGAACTATCAGGTAACGCAGGAGCACAAGTTACAGCAATATAACTTATCCGAAACGGCACCAGTGGGAGCTACCAAAGTACGGATCAATGTAATTTCCGGAGGTAACTATTTCAAATTCGACGTGGTGTGTATGACCCTTACGCCGCCAACAACTCCGCAATGCGAGACTTGTAACGATAATAAATTGGTTGACGCCAGCTTTGAAGAAGGAACGGCCAACTGGACAATAGTAGGACACGTATTTGCAGATGCTACCATTGCCGTGTGCGGCTCGAAAAGCCTAATCTTAGCGGGTAACGGTTCGTTCCATCAGGATTTCGCCTTTGAATCATCTCTTGGAAATTCTGTTACATTGAGCATTTGGGCAGCGGTAAAAGAGAACCGGGATCAGAAAATCGAAATGATCTTCCTTAATGGCTCCAATAAAGTGCTGGGGACATTGACACAGCAGGTCGATAAATTGGTGACCAGCGATCCTTATGGCTTGCAGAAATACATTCTTGCCGGTGCGATTCCATCAGGTACAACAATAATCCGCATTCAGGGCTCCGGATCGGAAGATTATCTGGCAGTTGACGGAGGTTGCTTAACTTTCTCAGGTCCTCCGCTTCCGGTAACATTGTCTGCCTTTAATGTGAAAAAAGAAGGGACTGTTGCCACATTATCCTGGTCAACAACTTCTGAAACGAACTCTGATCATTTTGAAGTTCAGCACAGCGGTGACGGTAAGAAATGGGCGGTCCTTGATATCGTAGCAGCACAAGGCGAAAGCAAATCATTGGTTCCATACAGCTATACTCACACTAACCCTCTGGCTACCAACCTTTACAGGTTAAGAATGGTTGATCAGGATGGCACATTCTCTTTCAGTTCGATCAAAAGCCTGAAATTTGATGGTGACGCACAATTGAGCGTGTATCCAAACCCGACGGTAGACCGCATCGTATTGAACAGCAGCCAGGCCATTTCAAGTGTTAAGTTCTATGATCAGCGTGGCGTGCTGGTTCTGAACACATTACCTGACGCATCTAATGCGATCGACGTTAGAAAACTGAATCAGGGAACATACTTTGTCAAAATCAATGACGGAACCCTGACGCGCAAAATCCTGATCGTGAGGTAACAGCCGCTTGATATTTTGAGAGCCCTTCATCCGTAATTATCGGGTGGAGGGCTTTTCTTTTGTAATATGTTTCTAACTTTCCGGCACATAAAAAGGCAGCAGTGACGACGGATATTCATTTCAATAGGCAGGATTTTGGTGCTGATTTCAGCTGGGGAGTCGCTACGGCAGCTTACCAGATCGAAGGGGCGGTGGATGTGGACGGCCGTGGCCCGTGCGTCTGGGATAAGTTTGCAACGATAAAAGGCAAGATTAAAAACGGGGATGATGCACGCATAGCTTGTGATTTTTATAACCATTACGAAAGCGATATCGAGCTGGTACATGCATTGGGTTTCAAGGAATTCAGGTTTTCGATTTCCTGGTCACGCATTTTGCCGAAAGGTTACGGCGAAGTGAACGAGGCCGGGATTTTATTTTATAATAAATTGATAGACAAATGCTTGTCACTTGATATCGTTCCATGGATTACGCTCTATCACTGGGATCTTCCGCAAGCACTTGAAGATCTCGGCGGGTGGAAAAACCGAAAGATTCTGGAATGGTTTGAGTCCTACGCCACGATATGTGCAAATGCATTTGGCGACAGGGTCAAAAAATGGATTGTGCTCAACGAGCCGATGGCTGTAGCGGGACTAGGTTATACCACGGGATTGCATGCGCCGGGAAGGAAAAGTATCAGCAACTTTTTGCCCGTTGTGCATCATTTGGCCATGTGCCAGGCGATCGGTGGGGAAGTGATCAGGCGCAATGTTGCAGATGCTTACATTGGAACAGCCATTTCATGTTCATATGTACACCCAGCGAGTGCGAGCTTCCGGGACGTACGCGCTGCCAAACGCGCCGACGCATTGATGAACCGACTCTTTATTGAGCCCGCATTGGGAATGGGTTACCCGGAAGATGCGTCCCGTTTTTTAGGAAGTATCAAACGCTACATGCAACCCGGCGATGCCGAAAGGCTCAAATTTGACTTTGATTTTATTGGTATACAAAACTATTTCAGTGTGGTGGTTAAGCATTCTTATTTCGCACCAGTGGTTTGGTTGAAAGAAGTCCCTGCAAAACTCAGGAATGTGCCGGTAACAGCTATGGGCTGGGAAGTAAGCAGTGATGGAATGTATCACATTTTGAAACAATTTGACGCGTACGAAGGAATCCGGGAGATCATTGTTTCGGAAAACGGTGCCGCTTTTCACGATCAGGTGGAGGGAGAAAATGTTCAAGATCCTGAGCGAACATCATTCTATCAGGAATATCTGGCGGCTATATTGAAAGCTAAAAATGAAGGAGTAAAAGTGAAAGGTTACCTGGCCTGGACAATGATGGATAATTTTGAATGGGCAGAAGGCTATGCAGCCCGATTTGGGCTGGTGCATGTGGATTTTAAGACCCAGAAACGCACTGTTAAGGATTCGGGCAAATGGTTTGCCTCTTTTCTGAAAATGTGAAATGCGACCGAGAATGGTCGAATAACTTATAGATTGAGAATGTCTTTGGCTTCCTTTTCGGAATAGTAGGGGCCAAGCTCTGCTTCGTCAATAATCTCGTGAACCTGGTCTTCGGATGCGCGCATAGGCTTGTCAGTGGATTCATGCTCCGGAATTTCGCTGAAATGGATCATTCCTTTTTGCTGTAAATTTTCGAGGATTTTAGTGATCAATTCTTCTTCCGAGTCATTCGCCACTTCAATGTGAAAGGTTTTCATAGTAGTCTTTTTGTATTTAAATATATTATTTCAAAAACCATACCGGCGATGCAACCTCGCAGCCAGATTCAGCATCATTGAGAAAAACCTAATCATATTAGACATGAGAAACAGAAAACTACTTTTAATAATGTTTGCGCTTTTCACAGCAGGGGCCGTTTCTGCCCAGGTTGATAGCGATAAGCCCTATGTTACCAAAAATTTCAATAGCGCAAACCTGAAAGAACTTGCCGTAGAAACATCTGGCGGTTCAATAACCGTAAATGGTGGCCAGAACAGCGGATTCAAAGTCGAAATGTATGTCAGACCAAATAATTGGAATGGCAAGAGCGAACTGACCAAGGAAGACATCGAAGACCGCCTGGAAGACTACGACATTCTTATCGGGACGGAAGGAAACCGGGTTGTTGCGACTGCAAAACGGAAAAACAATGTGAAATGGAATGATAAAAAAAGCATTTCCATTGGTTTCAAAGTTTCGGCCCCAAGAAATACACAAACAAACTTAAAAACCAGCGGCGGCAGCATCCACATTGCGTCGCTGAGCGGTGAGCAGAATTTTGAAACAAGCGGCGGAAGCCTGAAAGTGAGTGACCTCGACGGTATGATCCGCGGACGGACTTCGGGCGGCAGCATCGATGTCATGAATTGCAAAAAGGACATCGACCTCCATACAAGCGGAGGAAGTATTAAAGCAACCGAATTGACCGGCAAAATCCAGCTCAAAACCTCCGGCGGCAGCATTGCATTGAATGGCCTTGAAGGCGACATTGAAGCACGCACGAGCGGCGGAAGCGTAAAAGGCGATGGCATTAAAGGCACATTGAATACGGGCACATCGGGCGGTTCGGTAAGGCTTGCTAATGTATCGGGAAGCTTGCGGGCCAGCACAAGTGCGGGAAGTATTGAGGTGGAAATGGCTAAACTAGGCGATTATGTGGATCTGTCGAGCTCAGCAGGAAGCGTTCGCGTGACCATGCCGATGGATAAGGGCGTAGACCTGGACCTGAAAGGAAACAAAGTGAACATTGCCCTGAAAAACTTTGATGGGGAAGCAGCAAAGGACCGTGTCCGCGGAAAAATGAATGGCGGCGGCATTCCGGTTACGCTGTCAGCCAGCGCCGGAAGTGTTTCTGTGAATCAGTAATTATATTGTAAATGAGGGCTGCGAAGGTGTAAAAACATCTTCGCAGTTTTTTTGTGACCAAAAACGAAAGCTGCGTCTAAAGGGAAATTAATGTCCCGACACATGTTTCGTAAAATCGCGTCACTGCTGCAATCGTATTTTGGTATTTCAAGAAAAGAAGCCAGGGGTGCGCTGGTCCTCATGGTGCTCTGCCTGCTTTTGCTGTGGTTACCCTTCTTTTTCCGGAGGTTCCTGTTGCCTGGTCTGCACATCAACGAGCGCCCGGCTAATGTGAAAATGCTGGACAGTCTGGCCGTTGTGTTGGAGAAGGCAAGCCAGGCTAAGAGTAAATCTTTTAAACCGTATCCTAAAAAAACATTTGCACGCAAACCCGGGAAGCTGGTTAAGCTGTCTGATTTTGATCCTAATGTGGCCTCCGTTGACCAATTGGAAACGCTTGGCATTCCCGCATTTCTTGCTAAAAGAATTGAAAATTTTCGAAGCAAAGGAGGCAAATTCCGAAAGAAAAACGACCTGCTTAATATCTACGATTTTCCGTCAGAACTGTTCCATAAGCTCGAAAAACACATTGTTTTTACGGCTCAGCCAACACTTGAAAAGAACATTACCGGAATAAAAAAGCATACTGGAAACGATAAGGCACCTTATTCAGCATTTAGTAAGCCTTCGAAAACGGTCATAACGGCATTTGACATGAACACCGCAGATACAACCGAACTTGTGAAATTGCGCGGGATTGGAAGCAAGCTTTCGTTACGCATCCTCAAATTCCGTGATGCGCTGGGGGGATTCCATTCTGCGGATCAATATCAAGAGATTTTCGGGCTGGACTCTGTGTCCCTGGCTGAGCTGCACCGTTATGGAAAGGTCAGCAGCGCAGTGAAAAAGATTAATCTCAATAGCGTGAGTGCCGAGGCCTTGGGTAAGCATTTGTATTTCAAAAACAAGAAAGTCACTGCCATCATTATTAATTACCGCAATCAGCACGGGCCGTTCAGGAATGTGGATGATTTGCGGAAAGTGCGGGTTGTGGATGACGCCATGATCAAAAAAATAGAGCCGTATCTTCGTTTTGACTAGGATACGGCTCTGGTAATGTTGCGACTTGTGTGCTTAGAAGTTTGGCTTCAACATATATTTATTGTAGAAGTTGTCGATCACTTTCACGGCTTCATCCGGCGTGTCTACAACACTGATCAGTTTCATGTCTTCGGGATTAATGTTGCCCTCGGTCAGCATTGTTCCTTTGATCCAGTCGAGCAAACCGGTCCAGTAACTGCTTCCTACAAGCACGATAGGGAAGCGGCCGATCTTCTTGGTCTGGATCAGCGTCATCGCTTCAAACATTTCGTCCAGGGTTCCAAATCCGCCCGGCATAACAATAAATCCCTGCGAATATTTAACAAACATTACTTTTCGTACAAAGAAAAAATCGAAGTTAATGTTCTTGTCAGGATCGATATAAATGTTGCTATGCTGCTCAAAAGGAAGTTTTATATTTAATCCAACCGACTTTCCGCCTTGCTCACGCGCAC
This sequence comes from Dyadobacter sp. CY327, assembly GCF_021390415.1. Lineage (NCBI taxonomy): Bacteria > Pseudomonadati > Bacteroidota > Cytophagia > Cytophagales > Spirosomataceae > Dyadobacter > Dyadobacter sp. CY327. The sequence goes on from NZ_JAJUXJ010000001.1 coordinate 1,321,668, forward strand.
CTTTGTTACCCGCCTCCATAATCCCGGGCCCACCGCCCGTAATTACGCCATATCCATGTCTTACGAGCTTGGCTGCAATATCTTCGGCTGTTTTGTAATGCGGATTGGTGGATAGCGTCCGCGCCGACCCGAATATAGAAACGCAAGGCCCGATTTTCGCCAGCTTGTCAAACCCTTCAACAAACTCGGCCATTACTTTAAACACAACCCAGGAATCTGCACTTTTTATCTCATTCCAATTCCGGTCTTCAAATGCTTCCTTGATCCGCTTTTCATCTTCGGGAACCGCGGGGTTCATCAGGGAAACGTCTATTAATTCCGCATTGGTTGGCTTTGCTTCTTCACTCATATTCGGATATTCAATTTAGTTGTTGAAGTAGATAATCGTAACTTTGTAAGACCATCATTAAATGTTACAATTAACAAAAAACTAATGAGAAAAATTGCTATCGGTTCGGATCACGCGGGTTTTCCATATAAGGAACCGGTTATCAACTGGTTAACGACGAATGGTTTTGAAGTGAAGGATTTCGGCACATACAGCGCCGATTCTGCTGACTATGCAGATTTTGCCCATCCCGTGGCTAGCGGCGTTGAAAGCGGCGAGTTCGAGAAAGGCGTGTTGCTTTGCGGCAGTGGCCAGGGCGTTTGCATTACGGCCAACAAGCATCAGGGAATCCGTGCAGCATTGGTTTGGGATTTGCCATTGGCAGCATTAGCACGCCAGCATAACGATGCAAATATTATTTGCATACCCGTTCGATTTATCGAATTGGAAACGGCACTGGCAAGCGTAGGCGCATTCCTGGCGACGGAATTTGAAGGTGGTCGTCACCAGACCCGGGTGGATAAGATCGCCTGCTAGATCTTACGCTGATAAATCCCTTTCCAGGGACTTAATTCATATTGGCTTCTTAATGCCGGAACGCGGTAAAGCAGTTTCGGCATAATGTTCACTTTGTCGATAACGTAGTCCGGTGGGTCCTTTTTGAAGTTGTCGTAGACGTGGATCACGCTGTCAAAATTATCCAGGTTGCGTAAATCGTAGCTGGCGAGTTCCCAGTTGAGGTAAGGCGTTGCCGTGTAATTATTGATATACTCCCCTGAATGCTGCCCCAGCACCAGAACGCGCTTATTCTGGATCTGTTCCGGAAGCGCTGCTTGTTTTGCACGCAGATTTTCGAGCTTACCCATGGATATTCCGGGTATAATGCCGCGTAAACCCTGATATTGGATCATCAGGATCACAGCGCCCATTGTGATAAACTGAAACTCGTCGGCCCAGCTTTTTTTCCTGAAACTCTGAAAATAATGTGTTGCAAAAAACGCAGCAGGCGGGATGAAGATCACAAACTGCATAGGCGCCATAAACTGCATGAGCGGAATAGTGAACACCGCAATGATAAACCAGAGCGCCATCACCTGCTGGATCCGAGTTTGATAATTGACAAAGCGCAACGTGGTGAAGATCCGCATAAAACCCATCACCCCGAAGCCCAGCGGCAGCAACAGCGACGCGATCAGCGAGGAAAAATCATTGAGGTTATATTGTTTTACCTGAAAAACAGAAGTCAGCAGGTTCCTGTTAAGACTTTCAATGCCATTGTTCATATAAAAGAACAGCACGACCATCAGCAACGGGAATAAAGATCCGAACAACCCCAGCAAATGGTGACGCACGGTGGAACCTGTATAAAACAACAGCGCCAAAAATGCCCAGATCATGAACAATGAAGCCGGCAGATAAAACAATGTGGCAATCCCGATATAAAGCCCCATTTCAAAAACCTGGGTCGTTACTTCCCTTCTTACCAGGATCTTAACAATGGCACCGAAGGCGAATAGCAGGAATGTATTAGCCATCAGCATGGGCGAGAGCGTGCCCATATCAAAGGAAATGTTCAGGAACAATGCGTATAAAGCACCTGGAAGGAACGTGCGTTCGGGGAAAACTTCCCGGGAATGTATAACGTAATTGAAATAAAGGATCTGCACAACTGAAACCGTGATCGCCGCGAGCTGATAAACCCATTGCGTGCGGCCGAAAAGCGTGTCGATAAGCCAGTAAGTAAGGCCCGAAAAAGGGCTTACATTGTCCCACACGTCCCGGTAGAGCATAAATCCACGGCCCATTTGCTCGCCTACCAGCATCCAGCTCAGTTCCGGGATAAGCAGCGGCGCACCCCCCATGAAAAATGGAAGCCGGAGCAGCAGGAAAAATACGACCAGACTGATGCTCTGATACCGTGCGTTAACGCGAAAAAAACTTAACAAGAAGTATGCGGATTATGTATCTTATCAGAATAACTTTCACGAAATTACAACTCCGCATTCTACAAAAACAAAATAAGTCCGGATATTTGTACTTTTGAAACATGGAATCTAAAAGACAACAAAAAGTAGGGAGGCAGATTCAGAAGGATCTTGGGGAGATATTTCAAAAGGACGCACATCATTTGACGAATGGCTCTTTTGTTACCATTACAGCCGTGCGTGTTACGCCAGATCTGAGCATTGCAAGAGCATACCTGAGTTTTTTGCCCGATAAAAATAAGTCGATATTACTGGAAACGATTCAGGAAAACACCAAATTCATTCGTCAGAAACTGGGCGAAAGGGTGCGTCACCAGCTTCGGATCGTACCTCATCTTCAATTCTATATGGACGATACTGCCGAGTATGCAGCCAAAATGGACCTGCTATTTTCGGATATTGTTATTCCACCAGCTCAACCGGACGAGGACGACGAATCCAATTGATTAAAGCTCCTGCCTAATGCATCTTTCGTACAGGATCGCTGTCCGCTATTTTTTTTCCCGGAACAAACGCAGCTTCATCAGCGTCATAGCCCGCATCGCTATGGCTGGCGTAGCAGTTGGAACCATGGCTATGGTCGTCGTGCTTTCTGTTTTCAATGGAATGGAGGACCTGAACCGGAAAATCTTCAAAACCTTCGATGCGGACGTTAAGATCACGCCCGCCGAAGGCAAAAGGTTTAAAACAGACAATGCATTGATTCAAAAGGTCAGATCCGTTGAAGGCGTCAGGCTGGTTACGCAGGTTGTGGAAGACAACGCGCTTGCCCAGTATGGTAACCAGCAGATCATTGTGCGGCTCAAAGGCGTTGACAGCACATTTCAGCGGCAGGGCCAGCTCGATACGGCGATCATTGAAGGAACATTAAAACTTTATGGCCAGGGCGGCACGCCGTATGGCATCATTGCGGAAGGCGTCAGGAATGCTTTATCCATTTCTTTGGAAGACATTATTACGCCGTTACAATTAATGTATCCCAAAACCGGCTCCAAAACATTAAACCTGACCTCCTCAGAAGCATTTAACCACCTTCTGCTGAGGCCCGGCGGCATATTTTTTATAGAGACACGTTACGACGATTACGTGATCGCACCCATTGCACTGGTCGAAAAGCTGATGGGATATGAAGGTGAAAGATCTTCGCTGGAAGTGCAGGTTATGCCAGGTTACAAGGAAGGAAAGGTAAGCAGGAGGATTGCGGATCAATTGGGTGACCGGTTTGTGGTCAGAGACAGGGATTCGCTTAACTCCGACTTGCTTCGTGCGATCCGTCTGGAAAAACTTTTTGTGGCTATAACCTTGTCTTTCATTATTTTAGTAGCTGCGATCAACATTTTCTTTTCGCTCAGCATGCTGGCTATTGAGAAAAAGAAAGACGTTTCCATGCTCTATGCATTAGGCGCCACGCCGGGGTTGATCCGGAGAATTTTTCTTGCAGAAGGAGCAATTGTGGCTCTGTCTGGTGCGCTGGCTGGGCTTGGTGGTGGAATTTTGCTATGCGTATTGCAATTGAAATATGGATTTGTTTCAATGGGAATGGCAACGTCACTGGTGGATGCCTATCCCGTTAAATTAATATGGGAAGATATACTCTATACGGGCGTTATCGTCGTTATCATAACAATGCTGGTGTCGTATATTCCTGCCAGGAGAGCAGCAGAAGCAGGGAGAATCCTGCCGACCTGATATTTTATTTGAGCAAAAGAACAAAAAATACTAACAAAAACATTTTGACATACATCTACACAATCATCTTGAAAAGAGACGTTACCAGCCACGATAGGGGGCTTTTTTTGGGCCGTTTGATCTTTGTTATCTGCACAGCATTGCTATTGTTCTCCGTTCCTTCACAGGCTGCCGAGGTGGCAGATACGCTGAGAAGAAGGAACCCGGGAACAGTTTCCTCACAGGGCGCTTACCGTCCCGAGCGGCCAAGGAAAAGTGATATTCTTTATACACGCCTTGATGTCGCATTCGACTGGGAGAAACAGCAGGTTCCGGCGTCGGCCGTTCTCATGTTCAAGCCGCATTTTTATCCGCAAAACATACTGGAACTGGATGCTAAGGGCTTTGATATAAAAGGCATCGCTCTCATGGACACGGTGGGAGATTACGGGTCATTATCCACGGAAGAGATTCAGGGAAAAGTCAAGAAAAAGCTGGAATACACTTATGATAAGCGAAAATTGCTGATCAAGCTGGACCAGAGCTACACCAGGAAAGACACCGTTTTTGTTAAAATAGATTACATAGCGCGTCCGAATGACGTTCCGCGTGACAAGCCGGGAGACAGCGCATCCGACAAAGGACTTTATTTTATCAATGCAGATGGTATGGATGAAGGCAAACCGAAGCAGATCTGGACGCAAGGTGAGACCGAAGGAAGCAGCTGCTGGTTTCCTACCATTGACGCACCTAACCAAAAATTTACCCAGGACATTTACATTACCGTAGACACCACCTATAAAACGTTATCAAATGGTCTGTTAGTTGCTCAGAATGAAGGCAAAAACGGTTTGCGGACCGACCATTGGAAACAAACGCTTCCGCATGCGCCTTACCTTACTATGCTGGCCGTGGGTGACTTTGTCGTTGCCAAGGATATGATGCCAAACGGATTGGAGCTGAGTTACTACGTTGAGCCAAAATATGGACAGGATGCGCACGCAATCTTTGGCCGTACGCCTGAAATGATGGGCTTTTTTGCCAACGTTTTCGGAATAGAATATCCCTGGGAAAAATACGCACAGATTGCCGTAAGAGACTTTGTGGCGGGCGCAATGGAAAATACAACCGCCACGGTTCATGAAGAAGGCGTTCAAAATGACGCCCGGTCGCTTGTGGACGGAAACTCGGATGCTGTTATTGCCCATGAGCTGGCGCATCACTGGTTTGGGGATTATGTTACCGCCGAAGAGTGGGGGCAACTTCCTTTGAATGAGTCATTTGCAAATTACTCCGAATATCTCTGGAGTGAGTATAACAATGGAAAATACGAAGCAGACTGGCAGAACTTGCAGGAAATGAAAGCTTATCTGGCTGAATCCGAAACAAAGCAAGTGCCGATGATCCGCTATTTTTATAAGGATCGTGAAAATATGTTCGACAGCCATTCCTACGCCAAAGGTGGCCGGATCCTGCATATGTTGCGCAACTATGTAGGCGATGATGCTTTTTTTGCTTCCCTTCAGCATTATTTAAAAAGCCACGCATTCGGGACCGCTGAGATCGATGATCTGAGAATGTCTTTCGAAAAAGTTACGGGAGAAGATCTGAACTGGTTTTTTGATCAATGGTTTCATAAGCCGGGGCACCCAAACATTAAAATCCAGCAGGAATACGCGGCGGCAACGGGAAAGGTTCTTTTGAAATTAAAACAAACCCAGGACACGCTGGCCACAACGGTTTACAGGCTTCCGCTGAAAGTGGATGTTTGGGTTAACGGTAAGAAAAGCCAGTATAATGTGCTAGTCGACAAGGTAAACCAAACACTCGAATTCCCAGCTGCTAAAAAGCCTGATCTGGTTGTTTTCGATGCGGAAGCGCAGTTGCTTGGCGTTGTGGAGCATGAAAAGAACAGACGTGAGATGGAGTTCCAATACACGCATAGCGACCGGTTTTTACATAAATATGAAGCGCTGGCATCATTGGAAGGAAACCTTACTGACACCTTAGCAAGGGCCATTCTGGTAAAAGCGATGACGGATCCTTTCTGGAAATTCCGTCAGATGGCGATCAGTAATTTTTCGGAATATGACGGGGACGGTTTTGCTGATATTGAGAAGGTGATCCAGAGCGCTGCAAGGCAGGACGCACATCCGCAAGTGCGCTCGGAAGCGATGATCACACTGGCTTCTTTCGGTGATAACAACAGCGATTCGATTTTCAGGGAAGCATTGAGTGACAGCTCTTACCAGGTCGTTTCGGTGGCGATAGAAAAATATCTGATGGCGCAACCGACCGATGCGAATGAAATAGCCGCACAATTTGAAAACAGTCCCAATGATGCCATTGTCACATCAGTTGGCAATTATTACGCAGGACTCGCCCAGCCGGAGCGGTTCGACTGGTTTTTAGACAAGATGAAGGCGATGAAGCCTACTGAGAAGTATAATTTTTTGCAGGTTTTTGGAAAGTATCTGATCAAATCCAAGCAGGATGTGCAGCGCAAAAGCATTCCGGTTCTGGAAGGGCTGGCGCGCGAAAACCCTTCTTATTTCGTCAGATTTGGCGCATTCCAGGCTTTGGGCTTGCTGACAGACATTCAGGGTGTAGCGGCTTTGCGCAAGGATATCCGGGCCAAAGAAACCGAACCCAAGCTGAAAGAGATGTACAGCCAGTTCGGCGATTTGTAAGTAGCATTACTATGCAAAACCCTGTTGATCCGAGAAACCTTATTGCGGATCCAGGTAATAATCCAGGTTTTCCTTGGTGATAATGTCCAGCGGCAGGAATTTGATAGGCTGAATGTCCTTTTTAAACACAAGGAAGTTGGCCAGCTGATGAATTCCCCAGTAACCTTGTCCAAGCGGATTTTGGTTGATCAGAAAGTTAATGATCTCTTTTTCCAGGAAGTTGAGGTTCGGCTTTAACAAGTCATAACCCACCAGTTTAATGTGTTTTAAAGCCTTTCTTTCCAGGTAGGAGGCCACTTCGAATGCTTTGGAATTGGTGACATAAACGGCCTTCAGTTCCGGTTCATCTGTCAGGATCGCATCCAGCTGGTCATCGAGCGTTTCTCCATCCGGGAAATTGATCTCCTTGCTGATCACCTTGTAAGCAGCGTCGTCACTGGCCTTAAAATAATCGCGGAAGCCAGCTTCTTTTGTAATCAAATGGGCAGAGTTCGAAATGTCTTCATTCACGTGCGCCACCAAAACGGTCCCAGGCGACTGCAAGCCGAAACTCAGGATTTTTGCCGCCAGCGAGCCACTTCTGTACGAGTCCTGCCCAATGTAGCAAAGCGGGTTTACATGCTCAATCTGCGTGTTGAAAAGCACATAAGGAATATTAAGATTCGCCCATTCTTCGAAAAAAGGCAATGCTTCTTTGTAAAAAACCGGTGCGATCAAAAGTCCGTCGGGATGCTCTTTGGAAACTTCCTTAGCCTTTGCGATAAATGACTGTTCCTCATGCGAATTGAAAATGAACAGGGTAATGTATACGCCATATTGACGTAATTCTTTTTCCGCCTTTTCAAGCCCGATTTTCGGTGCTTCCCAGTACGAATCCGCATCTGGGTCGGGGATAAGGACGGCCAAATTGTAAGTCTTCTGGGATTTTAGTGATTGTGCTATGAAATTTGGCTCATAGTTAAGCTCTTTGATAATGCTCAAAATACGCTCACGCACATCATCGGCAACCCGGCCTCGGTTGTGCAATACACGGTCTACGGTTCCTTTTGACGTTTGGGCCTTTTCTGCTATGTCTTTTATTCTGACGATTCTCTTTTTCACTTTCTTGGGGTGTCTGTATCCATCACTTTCGGTTGCCAGGACGAATATCAAATTTTTATTTGAAGGATAAATAGTTTAGAACAAACTAATGTATCTGGCACAATACTTTTCAAATTTTATTTATAATAAATTTGAGATTGTCCTGAATAGAGTTTAGTTTTACGCAGTGCAAATGCATTTACGTCTGCGCTTTCGGGTACGATCCCGAGAACACATTTTGCGTGTGTGCTCGAACACTTTTTCGATTTTTAATTGGATTAACCATTTTTACAATTAATTTTGTCAGGAAGATCTCAAATAAAATAATATTCTACGTTCCTCGTCCTTAACACTTGAAAGAACCTAACCTTTAACCTTTTCCAGAATTACCCATTTTCTGCTAATCCTAAATCCATAATAAAGCGTACGAAATCACATTCGTACGCTTTTTGCTTGAAATGGTTTAGATAATGTCAATTGAAACATCTGCGGAATCCACATAAGCTGAGCAGGTTAGGACCCATCTTCCTCCAAATCACGGTCTGTGAGCACTTCGTTCACACTCATATGCAGCTTTCCGGACCTGCATATCCCGGCACATGTCGAACATCTTCCGCCTTTGCAGCTGTAAGGCAGCTTAATATTTGCCGCCAGGGCCGCATCCAGTACGGTGGTGTGGGCAGGAACAAAAAGATCATGTGTCTCACTCCGAAAATTAAGCTTAATTACGTGCGGGTAGGAGACAGGCGGGGGCGGTGGTGCAGCAGGAATTATGAAATTCTCCTTCCTGATCTGTAAGGACGAAAAGCCCATGAAATGCAATGTTATTTCCACCGAACGCATCAGCTCATAAGGGCCGCAAATGAAGAAACGTGCGTTCCTGGGCTGGAAACGCAACGATTTGTTGACCAGCTGTTCCAGCCTGGTGTTGTTAATTCGCCCGCGCAGCCCATTCCAGTCGTCCAGCGGCTGACTGTGAATGTGGACGACATTCAGCCGTTCCGGAAATTGCTCCTGCCATTGCCGGATCTGGTCATGAAACAGCGCATGCCGCACGTTCCTGCTGGCATATAGCAATGTAATGTTGCTTTCCTTTTCCTGCACCAGGGCTTGTTTTAAAATGGAAAAAAGTGGTGTGATGCCACTTCCAGCTGCTATAAGCACAATGTCGCGCGGCGATCCGAAGGACTCTTCCAATACAAACCTGCCCGAAGCCGGCAATACATTAAGCTGGTCGCCCACTTTTACCGTATTAATCCAGAAGCGCGATACTTCACCATTGGGAACGCGCTTCACAGTTATGGCCGGGTCTTCATCCACATCAGGCGCAGAACTCATGGAATACGAACGCCTGGTTTCGTGCCCGTGCATGGGAATCAGGAATGTAAGGAACTGACCGGCTTTGTAGGTGAATGGCTGCTTGTTCGTTCTTTCAAAAACGAATGTCTTTGCGTCGGTTGCTTCCTGGATAATGTGTTTTACCTGCAAAGAAATCGTGGCTTCGGACATTGCGTTATTCGTCGTTTATGGGAATGAAAGTTTAACGCATATTTTGTGCGGTGTTGTTCCAAAGTGTCTCATATTCTGCGAGAAGTGTCCAGCAATGGGCCTCGCAGATCCAATGCATATGAAATAACGGATTGATAGCGAGCTTGTAAAGGACTGGGTGCTCATAAGCGGTAAGGAGGCCGGCTATAAAGAAAAAGAAGCCGTTAAAATCGGTTTTGGTGAAATTTTCAATGCCAATGTGCTCGGTTTTTACACCAAGCCGGATGAGCGAAGAAGAGATAATCACCTTATCCATCGGATGATTGGTGGTTTTTAAAATGCGCTGTGCATCGGTAATAAATTTGCTCTTAACCGGCTGCAACGCAGGCGGATCGAAAGTTGCTATCAGTCGCGCGACGTGGTAAATAATCAGCGGCGTCCGCGGATACTGATGCGCGCAGCGGAACGGCATAGTAATGTATCGATCGGTTTCTATAACCGAGCGGATGTAATGCAAGCTATCTTCATCATGCTCATTCAGAGGCAGATCGTATTGGAGAATGCAATACATTAAATTACTGAGGACGCAAACGTCGAATTCCACATACATGTTTTTGCCAAACCATGTGGAGTAGGCTTTTAGGCTTTTATATTCTTCAAATGTATTGCGAACGCTTAACTTCGTTCCGTTGGCGTGCAGTTTGAGCTTCTCTTTCAGCCAGGCTAGTTCATTAGCTGTAGGGCTGGTTGTGAGGTAAATGAATGCTGTATCATCCACATCGTCAGGAATACGGAAATGTTCAAAACGATGAAAAATGTGGCCATTCGGAAAGTGTCGTGACGGCCTGGTTTTCCAGAAGTTGTAAGTTTTAAGTCCGTCCTTGTTCTGGAAATCCGGGTAATTTTTGATTACATTCTTACAGATCCGTTCGATGATTTTTTGCAGTTCCGGGTCGGCATATTTCGCAATGGATTGTAATGTGAAGCAAGAAATCGCGGAAAAGAAGATGGTAGTATCCGGCCGGTGGTAACCGATCAGTTTATTCTCCCTGTGCGCGGGAAATATCCCGTCAGGAAAATAACGGGTACCATTGGATTGCAGACTTTCAATTTGATCCAAAAATTTTTGCAGCGATTGCTTCATACGCCGAAACTAGTGAAACAGTACAAAAAAAGAAACCCTGCCAGTGAATGACAGGGTTTCTGTATATGGGTTTCATGTTCTTAAACGCCTTCGGCAACCACTTCCTTCACATCCGGAACCATACGCGTAAGCAGGTTTTCAATGCCCGCTTTCAATGTCAGGGTAGAAGAAGGGCAGCCGCTGCAGGATCCTTGTAACAACACCTTCACAACACCCGAATCCTCATTAAACGAATGGAAATTAATAGCGCCGCCGTCCGATTCCACAGCCGGACGAACATATTGATCCAATGCTGCTTTGATTTTCTGCACTGTGTCAGAATCCCTTTCATCGACGATCAATGTATTTTTATCAATTGTCTGTTGTTCGAAAACGGGATGGTTTTCTTCGAAATATATCTTGATAAACTGCTTTGTATCACGCAGAACTTCTTCCCATGCTATGGCATCGTCCTTGGTGATCGTGACAAAATTGCTGGCGATAAAAACCCTTTTTACATGCGGAAACTGAAAGAGATCAGACGCTAGTGGTGAAGCTTTTCCTTCTTCCAGAGCGGCTTCCAATGATGGATAGTCAAACGAAAGTCCATCGGGCACCAGCTCAAAGTTGAGCACAAACTTCATCGAGTTAGGGTTCGGACTTAATTCTGTATATACAAAAACCGGGCGTGTTAGCATTGTCTTGGTAAGTATGTTTTAAACGGGTAAATGACTTTGTGTAGGTTAAACAAGCAAATCGGGGTTTTGGTTTGATGCCTTCCTTTAAACATAAAAAAACCCAAAGGACTGAATATCCTTCGGGTTCTTTCATTGTCAAATCTTGACCTTTGCTGACTATGCTTCTGCTGTAACAGGAGCCTCAGTTGCTGCAACTGCAAGCGGTTCAATGTGAACGTATGACTTGTTCTGACGCGTCTTACGGAAAACTACATTGCCTTCAACCAATGCAAATAAAGTATGGTCACGGCCGATGCCTACATTGTTACCAGGATTGTGCTTGGTTCCACGCTGACGAACCAGGATATTTCCTGCTTTGGCAACCTGGCCACCGAATAATTTTACTCCCAGACGCTTGCTTTCCGATTCACGTCCGTTTCTCGAGCTACCTACACCTTTCTTATGTGCCATGATATCTTAACTATTAATTATAATTTCTTTATTTAAAACTGATTAAGCTACGATCTCGTCAATGCTGATCTTCGTCAGATACTGACGGTGACCATTCTTAACTTTGTAACCTTTACGTCTTTTCTTTTTGAAGACGATCACTTTTTCACCTTTAAGGTGTTCAAGAACAGTTGCCTTAACAGAAGCGCCTGCAACTGTTGGAAGACCTACCTGTACTGTGCCTGCGGTGTCAACCAGAAGGACTTTGTCAAACACAAGAGCAGCGTTCACGTCACCTTCAAGCCTATGCGTGAAGATTTCGAGACCCTTTTCAACCTTAAATTGCTGACCTGCGATTTCTACGATTGCGTACATGTTAATAAATTATGTAAAACTGATTTCTAAAATGAGGTGCAAAGATAGACACTTGCGTACAGAATTACAATGCATTAACGCAAATGTTACCTGATTTCCCTGCAAATATTTCGGTGCGTATAGTTAAAGTTTGACAAACCGTTACCTTTATATGATTACCAGCCTTCATGGCGTTGAATCGTTGAATTAACAAAACTTAACAATCCGATCTGTTACTTTATTCCATATTTTGTGTCTTAATGATAGCATGCGTATAAAAAACAGGAAAATGAAAATTTGGTTATGGGTTGCAATGTTTTTAGGTGTGGGATTTGCGTCCGATGCAAATGCATCTGAGGAAAAAATCGCACTCATTGAAGTGAAACAATCCGCTGGATATCAGGTAGGCGACGCCGCAGCAAGCTTCCGATTGAAAAATACGGACGGTAACATGGTTTCGCTGAATGATTTCATTAATGCAAAAGGCGTCATTGTGATCTTTACAAGCAACCATTGCCCTTTTGCCAAAGCTTATGAAGACCGGATTATTGCATTGAACAATAAGTTTGCCGCACAGGGCTTTCCTGTCATCGCCATTAACCCGAGCGATCCCGGAACGCATCAGGATGATACATTTGAGAAAATGAAAGAGCGTGCAGCCTCGAAAGGATATGGTTATCCTTACCTGGTGGATGAATCGCAGCAGGTTGCCAAAGCGTTTGGTGCAGGGCGCACGCCGCAGGTTTATATTTTACAAAAAAACGGCTCCAAATTCACGGTTCGTTACATTGGTATGATCGACGATAATCCGCAAGACCCTGCCGGGGTTACCAAGTTATATGCAGATGAAGCCGTTAGCAATCTTTTGACCGGAAAACCCGTCGTTACGACTATTACCAAGCCGGTTGGTTGCGCGATCAAATGGAAAAATTAGTGCCTTGAAATTCTTGATCATGAATAAATTTTTGCTCCTCCTTATTTCCTGCACCGTTTTTGCTCAGGTTTCTTTTGCACAAACGAAAAGCAAAAAATTCTCCAACGAAGGTGAATTCACAAGCAACTGTGAAGGCCCCGCGGTTGACAGTGAAGGAAACGTATATGCAGTGAATTTCGCCCGTGACGGAACAGTAGCAATCATGAACCGGAAAGGCAATGCGAGCTTTTTCGTAACACTTCCCAAGGGCAGCACGGGTAACGGCATCCGGTTTGCGGATAAGAACACTTTTTTCGTAGCAGATTTTACAGGGCATAATGTGCTGAAAGTAAACCTGCTCACAAAGGACATTTCGGTCTTTGCCAATGAACCGAAAATGAACCAGCCCAATGACCTTGCTATCACCGCAAAAGGTCACATTTTCTGCTCTGACCCGAACTGGAAAGAGGGAACGGGCCAGATCTGGCACGTTTCACCCGAAGGCAAAACGCGGTTGGTAGCCGAAAATATGGGGACTACCAACGGAATAGACGTCAGCCCGGATGAAAAGAAGTTGTATGTGAACGAAAGCGTGCAAAGGAATGTGTGGGTTTTCGACCTGGCACCAGATGGTTCTTTATCCAACAAAAAGCTCCTTCACAAATTTGAAGACGGCGGAATGGATGGCATGCGCTGCGATGTCGAGGGCAATCTTTACATTGCAAGGCATGGAAAAGGCGAAGTTGCCGTGCTATCTCCCGAAGGCAAAGTAATCCAGACCATTACCACCATTGGCAAAAAGGTTTCCAACATTTGCTTCGGCGGTAAAAATGGCAAAACCTGCTACATTACCCTGCAAGACCGCGGCTGCCTGGAAACTTTCAAAGCTCCCACAGCCGGAAGAGAATGGGCGATGATGAAGGCTTTCGAGGAGGTTAATAAGAAATAATCGAGCTTATTTTTGCGAAAGGGAAGGCACAAAACACGCATTGACGTTTTCGTTCGTGCTGATGTTGTTGTACTTTGCGTTCCATATTTTCGCAGAAATCAAACAAAATGAACGGACCCATAGATTTTCTTAAAGCCGCACGCAGTTTTCGCTTCGCGGGTGTGGGGATTTACAATCTATTTCGCTACGAGAACAATGCACGCATCCATTTAATGGCCTGCATACTGGTTTTAGTGGCCGGTGTGTTTTTCGATATTTCGTCCGTCGAATGGACCATTATTATCATTCAAATCGCGCTGGTGCTGGCTGCTGAGGCGTTTAACACGTCTATTGAAAAACTGGCAGACCTCGTTATGCCGGATTATCATCCTGTTATTAAGGTTGTAAAAGACACGGCTGCTGCGGCCGTCCTGCTTCTGGCTATCTCCGCGGTGCTGGTCGGCCTGATTATTTTTGTCCCCAAATTTTTGCTCCTTTTTTGATTTAACGCTTTTACAATCTGTTCTATGAATACGAACGAGGACTCTCTGCACACCCTGAATGAGATCCGCAGCCTGATGGAGCGGTCATCAAAGTTCTTGTCGCTAAGCGGGTTGAGCGGTGTGTTTATTGGTGTTTTTGCGCTGATCGGAGCCGGGGTAGCCTATGCGAAATTCAAAACCGATTGGCTCGTTGCCGTCGCGTCACCGGCTGCACCTTACGGCGATAACAGCCAGCAAGATGTTGCCCGCTTTTTGATTGCCGATGGCATTTGTGTCCTGATCCTGTCGCTAGCTGCCGGCGTTATTTTGACTGTACGTAAAGGCAGAAAAAGAGGGTTAACGGTCTGGAATGGCAGTTCTAAAAGATTGTTGATCGGCATGCTTGTGCCACTTTTAACAGGTGGGATCTTTTGCCTGGCCATGCTGCTTTACCATCGCATGTTATGGATCGTATTTCCGGCAACATTGATTTTTTACGGCATTGCACTGGTTAATGCGAGCAAATTCACTTACCCGGAGCTCTTTTACATGGGCATCTGCGAAATCGCTCTCGGCAGCCTTACGCTTTTCATGACCAACTATTCCCTGCTTTTTTGGGCGCTGGGATTTGGCGTACTGCACATTATTTATGGCCTTACCATGTACAACCGGTACGAAAGGGAAAAGTTAAGCAGCAACAAAACGGTTGCCAAAGGCCTCATCTGCGTGGCGTTATTGTTGTTTTCTTTTGTCAGCAACGGCCAGTCTGTTTCCGACAGCGCCGTGGTAATGGCTAAAAAATGGTATGATAAGGAGACCATTTATCTGCAAAGCGGAAATAGTTTTGTGAAAAACAATGTATTATACAGAGGTCAAAGGGCGCTGAATCAGGAGTTTATCATCTCACAAGGCGGGCTTCAACTTTACAAAAGCTCCCGCCGGACAAGAAACATTGCTTATGTTTTATCCCTGGCGGGCGTCATAGGGTCGGTGAACTCGCTCGTTTCGGGAAATAGAAATAATGTGAAAACTTTTTTTTGGATATCATTAGGCACCGGATTTGTTTCGACGCTGCTGACAACGCGTGCAAACAATCAGCGTGACCAGGCCGTTTGGCTTCGAAACCGGGATGCAATGCTGTTTATGGAGCTTAACAGATAAAATTTGTCGCCAAGAATGGGGCCTTAGGCCCGTAACAAATGGAGTGGTTAGAGAAGTTTAATAAAGTTTTTGAGAGTAAAATTAGGCTTGGGCTGATGTCTGTGCTTGTGGTGAATGATTCGCTCAGTTTCAATGAATTAAAAGAACTTTTGCAGCTAACCGACGGCAATCTCGCCTCACATTTGAAGGCATTGGAAGAAACAAAATATATTGAATTCCAGAAGCAGTTCCTAGGCAGAAAGCCCCTGACAACCTATAAAGCCACAGACGCTGGGCAAAAAGCATTTACGGAGCATCTCCAAGTGCTGGAAAATATGATCAAGGCGAACTTGTAAGATTAGCTGTCAGCCTAATAAGCTTTTCAACTAATACAAGCTTGTCAGCCTGAGCGGAGTCGAAGGCGCGTTACCCAGGAGTAGCGCGCCTTCGTCTCCGCTCAGGCTGACAGGTAAGCTCCGGCTGACAAGCAAGTTAAAGCTTCGCCAATTAAAACTTCAAAGGAACAGAAAACCCTGACTTATCCCATTGAAAATCAAGCGAGGTTGCGCTTACTTTGAAGGTAAGTTTTTCTTCTGATGTAGGATATGTTTTGCTTGGTACAGTCACTTTCAAAACATCTTTGTCTTTATTTTTTTCGTAGTCGTAAGCACCAGACTGGCCCAGAACGCTGTTAAGGATAACAGACCATTCTTTTTCTCCCGGAATGGTGAACAAGCTGTAAGTGCCTGCTTTTACAGCTTTGCCAGCAAACATGCCGTCTTTTTTGAAAGTGATTTCAGTTGAAGCATTTGCGCCGGTTCTCCATACTTTTCCATATTTTTCCAAACTTTCACTTCCCTCTTTTCCAAAAAGGACCCTTCCTTTTTTCGAAGGCTGGCCGTAAGCAATGCTGACATTAGGGCCGTCGGTTGTCACTCTCGGACTTTGTGCAGCTGCCCATGTCAATGAAACTAATGTCAGGAAAAGCGTTAAAAATGTGGTTTTCATAAATGATTAAAATTGATTTTAGGTGGATAAAAATTAATAATCCAACGAAATACGCCATTCAAAAGTTGTGAACCAAACCACGTAGTGCAAAAACTGTTGGGAAACGGGCACATTAACTTTGATTAACATATCCGAAAGTTCGGATCTTTGTTTTTTATGAATTCGCCCTATATTTGAATAATGACTTCTGATGCAAACCAAACAGTAAGAACACGCTTCTTTGATACAAAAATCGAGTTTTTGAAAGGTGTAGGTCCGCAAAAAGCGGCTCTCCTGAATCAGGAACTTGGCATTTTTACGTTTGGTGACCTCATCCAACATTATCCTTTCCGACATGAGGACAGAACCGTTTTTCATCAGATCAAAAACCTGAATGATCAGCTTCCGGCTGCGCAGATTAAGGGCAGGCTCCGCGAGTGGACCCTCACCGGCGAAGGAAACAAAAAGCGGCTCGTGGCATACTTTACGGACGGCACGGGAATACTGGAACTCGTTTGGTTTCAAAGCATTGCCTGGTACGAAAAAAATCTTCGCCCGAATACGGAATATATTGTTTTTGGAAAACCCGTTGCATTTGGCGGCAGATGGAGCATCACCCATCCGGAGCTCGACCTGATCACGCCGGAAAACGAAAATGGCGGTTTCTGGCAGCCCATTTATCCGCTTACCGAAAAGCTTCGAAGGAAATTCGTCGACAGCCGGACGATAAGCCGGATGATGAAATCGCTGCTGGAAGTTTCCAGGTCGCACATCCGTGAAACGCTTCCCGAAACGCTCGTTCAGAAATACAGATTGGTCTCGAAGGCTGATGCACTTTGGAACTTTCACCTGCCGCAAAATGCACAGTGGCTGCATCAGGCTCAGAGGAGATTGAAATTTGAGGAGCTTTTTTACAATCAATTTCGGTTGATCAAAAACAAGCTGCTGCACAAAACGGAATATCCCGGGATGATTTTCGGTCATACCAACCTGGTAAAGCAGTTTTACGAGAATCATTTGCCTTTTACATTAACCAATGCACAGATCCGGGTTCTCTCAGAAATTCATGAAGACCTGAAAACCGGCAGACAAATGAACCGCCTTTTGCAAGGCGATGTGGGTTCCGGTAAGACCATTGTCGCATTCATTTCAATGCTTTTCGCGCTGGATAATGATGCTCAGGCGTGCTTAATGGCCCCGACGGAAATCCTGGCAGATCAACATTATCAGGGTTTAAAGAAATTCGCTGATGCGCTGGGGGTCAACATTTGCAAGCTTACCGGCTCAACCAAAAAGAAGGAAAGGGAGCTTATCCACAGGCAATTGCTGGACGGCTCGATGCACATTATCGTAGGCACGCACGCCCTTATAGAAGACATTGTGCAATTCAAGAACCTGGGATTGTGCATTATCGACGAGCAGCACCGTTTCGGGGTGGCACAGCGTGCGAAGTTATGGGCTAAGAACAGCCGCATTAACCCGCATATGCTTGTTATGACCGCAACGCCCATTCCCCGGACATTGGCAATGACACTATACGGTGATCTTGATATTTCAGCCATTAATGAGCTCCCGGCGGGCAGGAAACCGATCAAGACCGTTCACCGCTATGATGCGCACCGGTTATCTGTTTTTGGTTTTCTGAAAGATGAAATTGCAAAAGGAAGGCAGATCTATATGGTTTACCCATTAATTGAAGAATCCGAAAAAATGGATTTGAAAGATCTTATGGATGGTTATGAAAGCGTTTCGAGAGCATTTCCCGACGTGCCGCTCAGCATTCTGCACGGGAAGATGAAGTCCGCAGATAAGGATTATGAAATGGCGCGGTTTGTGCGTGGGGAAACAAAGATCATGGTCGCGACGACGGTGATTGAGGTTGGCGTTAATGTGCCCAATGCATCCGTAATGGTCATCGAGAATGCGGAAAGATTTGGTTTATCTCAATTGCACCAGTTGCGCGGCAGGGTAGGAAGGGGCGCCGAACAGTCCTATTGCATTCTGATCACCGATTATAAAATCAGCAAGGAAACCAAGCTGCGCATTGAAACAATGTGCAGGACAAATGATGGCTTTGAAATTGCGGAAGTGGATCTTCAATTACGCGGACCGGGGGACTTGTCCGGGACGCAGCAGAGCGGGCTTCTGGATCTTTTGGTTGCCAACCTGGCCCAGGACGGGGAAATTTTGAAAGCAGCGAGAATATCCGCAGAGGAAATCCTGAATGCAGATCCTGACCTGCTCCAACCTGTAAACCAACCCATTCGCGCGCATATTGAGCATATGGGTAAGGAGGCGACCAATTGGAGCAGGATCAGTTAGTAAGTCATTGTGCTTCTATCTCGTAAATTTCTTTTGAAAAATCGAATGTTTGCGGCCTTGTCACGTGCAATGCAGCGCCCAGGGACGTTGCATAAGGAAGGTCCGTCGCGTAAACGGTGTGATTCGGGTAATTACGCGCGATGAGCTTCGTGAAAATCTCATTTCTTGCAAAACCCCCGTCAATATAGATCGCCTGTACATCATTGATCCCGATCAGATCGAGTGATTTGAACAGCAATTCTGTAAGTCCTTTGATCAAATGATGATAGGCGCTTTCAGCTGAAGCAAATGCGCTGATCTGCCAGTCCTGTGGGCTAGGCTCAGGCGAAGGTCCGTTTCCGACCATGCAAGCAGTATAAAAAGGCGGCGTATCTTGTTTCAAGATTGCTTCATCAAAGGCAACCGTTTTGTAAAAATCCGGCTCTACACGGAAATATTCGGCAATGCGCGCAACCTGATAATCATGCTCCCTGCCCAAGAACAAGCGTGAAGCCGTCACTCCGCTGCCCTCAGGCGTCAGATAGTTCATGCAATCACGTTCGAGCTGATAGGAAGTCATCGGCTTGGAAGCGAAGGAATTGAAATTAATACACCAGGTTCCGGTTGACAGCAATACAAATGGCTTCTTAACAGCCATGCGATAAGGAATCAGCGCAGAAGAACTATCATGCAAGCCAAATCCCGACTGAATGCCCTTGTCATTATGTCTGTATATAAATGAAGAGGACGCCAAAACAGGTGCGAGCTTTTTGTGAATTCCTTCTTCTTTCACCCACTCGTGGTAATCCCACATTTCAAAACTCCAGAGTGCTGTATGACAACCTAATGAAGTGTAATCGCTCACTTTACGGCCTGTGAGCAGATAAAGAATGTATTGTGGTAAATGTAATGTTGAAGCGATCTGCTTGTAAATGTCGGGGTAAGTGTATTTGAGCCAGTAAAGCTGCATGCCCGAATTTAACATGCCCATCGCCGGAGAACCCGTTTGCAGAGAAAGGCGCGTCGGGTCGCCGTATTTGCTGTAAAATTGCTTTAAAAGATCCTCAGGAAAAGGCTTTAAATAGGAATATAATGGCGTAAGCGGCTTATTGGAAGCATCCAGATGCACCAGACTGGCACCATATGCGGCCACGTTTACTGCCTTGATGTCATATCTCGGATCTTCGAGTAAAGCTGTCCAGCGATCCTGCACCCACTTGGTTAGCAGTTCAATATCCTCGGTCGGGAACCCGTCTTCGTCCGTTGTCTCCGGAAGTGACTCTGAAAATTCATCTATAATCTGATACTTTTCATCAAAAAGTACATACTTCTTATTGGTCCTGCCAATGTCAAAAACCGCTGTTACTTTCATTATTTGAATGCGATATCACTTTTTTACCCGGAAATGTATTTTTCGGTTAATATAGTGACTTTACGTTAAAACCAATACCCTTACTGTTCTTTTAAAATCTTTGGATTTAGCCGCCAGGCCAGACATTTTCGCTACAATGCCTTTTCCAGAATCGGCTTGAAAACCTTAGTCCAACGGCGGTAACCCTCATCATTCATGTGCAGGCTGTCGCCGACAAATATGCTCCCGTCCGGCCGGCCGTTTTTTAACATTACTGGCCAGACATCTATATAATGGTGTTTTTTGTCTTTCTTAATGTAGTCCTGTATCAGCTGATTGGCCTTGATCACATCGTCTTTTTTAGCCCACCTGGACGGAGAAGGTTTTAGTGAAACAAAATATAGCTGCACATCAGGCAGTTTGCCGCGTACGAGTTTTACAAACGTAACGTATTCGTCCCGGACCTGTTCAGGCGTCTTGGGTTTTTTGCCGAACATATCGTTCTCGCAATAGGTCACAATTGTTTTGGGATTGTATTTCAACACGTTGCGGGGCGCGTAATAAATTACCTCGGGGAATGTTGATCCGCCGAAACCGCGGTTGATAATCGGCAGCGGTGCAAGGTCTTCGGCTGCATTCTGCCACTTGGTAAATGACGAGCTTCCGGTAAAAACGATCCCACCGGGCGCGGGCATTTTTATGGCATCCTTCTTCTCATATGCTTCAATCGACGCCTCAGATCTTTTTACGTCGTAATCGGGCTGCCACGGTTCTGCTAAATTAGCAGTGTTGGGCTTGTGACAAGCGCTCAGCCAAACGAGAATGAGAAACAGGGTATATTTTTTCATTAATATAAAAAATGTGGATATACCAGAGAAGGCATATCCACAGTGTTTTTAATGTAAAAAGTCTTAAAAATTAGAAATCGGGCAGCTTTTTAATGAGCTAAAAAATAACGCAACCCCAATCCGACGCTCGGGAAAGTGAAGGACGGCGACAGGTTATAAGTGAATTGATTTGATGTAGAGCTCGTATTGGATCCGATAAAATCATTGTTGATCTTGGTGTAGCCCAACGAAAACGGAGTGGCAAATCCAAGACTTGCATCCAGCCACCATCTTTCCGACAACCTGTAATATACACCAGCACCCACGCCTAATGCGAGCGTTGTCTCATGGGTTTTTTTATCATTGACATCGTTCTGTTCGTCAATCCGTTCTTTTCTGTAATTGTAGTTGGCGCTCACGTTCGGGCCGGCATAGATGCCGATTTTTTCGTTGAAATGCTTATAAAACTGCCAGAACCGTCCCATACCAATTCCATATTGGTTGATCTCGCTATGGGACTCATTTTGACCGTTGACGTAGCGTAAGGTCTTGGCTCCGCCGAAATAACCGGTCAGGTTCCAGCCGGCTGCTTTGTTCTGCGTAGTGAATTTTCCGACGCCAATGTTGACATTTCCGCCGTAGTTATTCGTGGCTTCGGTCAAATCGGGATTGTTATTCGTGAAATTCACTCCTATGCCGCCCGACAGGAACCGCTTTCCTTCAAGCTGGGCCATTGCTGCCGTTGCGAGGCAAGTTTGCAGTAACAATATGATTAATATTTGTTTTTTCATGGCGTCGGTTAGTTAGATTTTTGGATATACCATGCAGCGCGTAACGTAAAATACTGCTGAATTTCAGACCTTAACCCCGTTCCAAAATTGATGTTGTTGCTATCGTTGAAGTTCACGTACGAAAGGTTAAGATTGAAAACGCTCACGTCCGACTCAATCCAGAAACGCGGCGTCAACCGATACGCAACACCGGGTACAATGTTGATTCCCGCACCATAGCCATTTTTAATCCTGGATTCTTCCTCACCGGCATTTTTGGTTCTCACATAACTCAGGCTTACTCCCGAATGAACATATAGCAACCATTTTGGGCTCAATGGTTTGTATTTTCCGAGATAAGGAGTCAGATTCACGGCCAGTCCGTCGTATTTATATTTGCTTTCGGTTCCGGAGAAATCGTTTTTAGTTCTCGACATGCTGATAGACGGACTCAGGTCAATGCCAAACATGGTATTCTCTTTGAAAACCCACCCGGTCCTCAGGGACGGATAAATGTTTGCGAGTTTTGCATCTGCTTTGTAAGCATTGGATTTCTGGGTGGTGGCTTCTCCGTTGGAAGTAATTGTGGTGCCCCAATATCGGGTGCCTTTCGGAAGTTGCGCCCGGACCTCGGCAACCAGGCATAAAATCCCGAGGGACGAGAAGAGGATAAGTTTTCTCATAGCTGATGTTTAGTTAGTTGAAGCAAGATAATAATGTTTATGTAACCAATTAGTTATTTAACTTAATTTAAGCAAATAGTACAAAAAAGAGGCAGTGAGAATGTCACTGCCTCTTAAAGATTACCGATACCAAATTTAACCTAACATTCTTTTATATCTTAAAATACGCCCGTCCAGTTGCCCTGACGATAGTATTGCAATAATCTCTGCTGCATGACATAATCATATTTTGCCTGGATGGCATTGGCCTGTGCTTTGGCAAGATTGGCCTTGGCAAGTGAATACTCAAAGATGTTTGCAATCCCTGCATTCAGCTTACTTTCTACCACTGCAAAGCTGGCGGTCAAGGACTCCACCTGTCCGGTTGCGGCTGCATATTTATCGGCCATGGCATTGAGATTGAGCACGGCAAGTTCAATGGCTTGTCTGAGTTGCTGGTTGGTCACATCCAATGTGTTCTGGGCCAGGCGCTCCTGTACTTTTGCATACTCAACACGCGGACGCGTTACCCAGCGACCCATGATCGGGATGTTCAGGCTCACGCCAATGGAGCCGTTGCGAGTCGCGTTCAATTGTTTGAAATAATCAAGATTAGCATTGGTGGAAGCATAAAAAGCCCGCATATTGCCGCCCAGGCTTAACGATGGGTAGTTGTCGGCCTTGATGCTTTTAACCTGATATGCAAAGCTTTGGCGATATAACTCCGCACTCCGGAGCTCCGGAAAGGTCTTTTGCGCATCTTCATAAATGGCAGTTGCGTTATCGGCCTGGGGAATGGTTTCTTTTGGGGTTAATGCCTCGAACTGGACTTTATCATCAGGACTAATGTTGATCCGCTGAAACAATGCGAGACGGGCTGTGCGGTAGTTGTTAAGCGCCGTTACCTGGGCAAATTTGTCATTGGCAAGCTGCGCTTTAATTTCAAATAAGAGGTTGGATCCAATAATTCCGGCATCTACTTGCTTGCTTACCCGGTCAACTTGCTGAGCTGATGATTCAACTTGCTGGTTAGCAGCGTCCAGTAATGCATTGGTTGCTAAAACATTCACATAACCCTGCATTAAAAGAACAGTTTGCGCATTGAAAACGGCGGTGCGGTTCTCTACTGCCGATTCTTTAAGCAATGTTCCCTGGCGGATTTGATTTTGTAATTTAAAACCTTGAAAAATGGGAATGCTAACACCAGTTCCAATCGCATTATACCCATAAACCTGGTCTATATACGTATTGGTATATTGGTCAATGCTGCGACCGATATTCAAGCTCTGATCCGCCGTGATTGAAATTTGAGGCAGGATCTGCGACCGCGTTTGGCGCAATTGAGCCTGAGCAGCTTCCGCTTGAAGGCTTCCTTGTTTGTAGGTAAGGTTGTTTTTGATCAACAGGTCCACACATTCAGCAAGGCTGAGCGTAGATTGCGCTTTCCCGAAAACCGGTAAAAGGCATAAAAGTAAAATTAAATGTTTCATGGCTAATAGATAATGCTAGGCTAACCACCCATCTTTTAAGCGTACAATCCGATTTCCATAACCGGCATTGACTTCCGAGTGGGTTACCTGAACGATGGTAACTTTATCTTCCTGGTTAAGTTTTTGAAATAATTCCATAATCTCGATTGATTGCTCAGAATGCAGGTTCCCGGTTGGTTCGTCTGCAAAAATCACTTTCGGGTTATGCACAATAGCCCGGGCAACGCCTACCAATTGCTGCTGTCCACCGGAAAGCTGGTGGGGGAAAAGGTCTTTTTTAGCAACCATATTGAAGCGGTCGAGCAATTCTGCAACCCTGCTTTTACGCTCCGATCCTGGCGTTCCTTTGTACAGTAATGGTGTTTCAATGTTCTCATAAACAGTCAGTTCGTCGATGAGGTGATAAGCCTGGAATACAAATCCAATGTGGTGGCGGTGCAGTTCAGTTCGCTTTTTCTCAGACAGTTTCTGAACGGGTTCGTCCAGGAAAAGATATTCGCCCTCGGATGGTTCTTCGAGTAACCCTAAAATATGCAGTAATGTCGATTTTCCGGAACCGGAAGGTCCCATGATCGATACAAACTCGCCTTCTTTAATGTGTAAATCAATGTGGCGCAACACATACGTTTTGCCAAAACCTGCCGGGTAATATTTGGATATCTTTTCTAACTTAATCATAAAAAATGTTGGGTTTGAGATTTTTGGTATAATTACAGACAAGCACATTTAAAAACAAATGCATATACCTCCGTCTCTTATGCCAGTCCTATTAAAAAAAGGCTTGCCAAAAGGTTAACTCATTGATAGTAAGAAGTTTAATTTTTGATTATAAAGCCGAACCGTCCGAATTCGTACAAATGTGTACGGTATCGGACGTGACCAACGGCGCATTTCCAAAGACCTTAAAAGTTTACTCTGCGCGTAAAGAGCAAACCGGATTTTTGAGCGCCGAGATGAACGCCTGGGACGAAACTGTAAGCAGCGTAAGCACAAATGAAACACCTCCAACAGCCGCAAACATCCACCAGGAAATGTGGATTCGGTAGGCAAAATCGCTTAGCCAAATGTTCAGTAAATAGGCGCTGACGGGACAGGCGAGGAGGATGGCAATGATGACAATCCGCAAGAAATCGCCGGAAAAAAGCAGGGCTATATGTGAAGCCTTTGCACCTAGAACGACTCGGATCGCTGTTTCTTTCGTCCGCCTGGCGGTTGCTAAATGGGTGAGCCCAAACAGTCCAATGCAGCATATAGCCATAGAAATGGCGGTTGCATAACCGATGATTTGCTGCCACCGTGTTTCCGTTTCGTATTCCAGCGCATTTTGCTGATCCAAAAACTGGTAGTTGAAAACCGCGCCCGGTAATACTTTCTGGAATGTTCGTTCCAGTAAGGCCAATGCTTCTGTCTGTCGCACTGTTTCCACCTTGACCCAGAGCGCGTCACCGCCGGAATGGCCACTCATGGGCATTACCATGGGCTGAATGCGTTGTTTCAATGATCCGTAATGAAAGTCTTTGACAACACCTACGATAGTCAGCTTTTCAGCAGCATTGGTTTCGGACGTGATCTGCATGCCGACGGCATCTTTGAAGCCCGAGGCTTTCACAAATGATTCATTCACCAGAACGCCAAATGCACTATCGGAGCGGAACTGATCCGAGAAATTCCTGCCCTTTGCAATCCTGATCTGCATGAGATCAACGTATTTTTCGTCGATTGTGCGGACATAGCTGAGCAGTTTGCGATCATTCACCTGTATGTCGCGAAAGCCGAATTCGCCAGCGAGCGATGTGCTTTTTATCAAAATGTTTTCTTTTAAGTAAAATCGAAAACTGCGGGTGATCTTCTGCACGTCCCGCACGCCCGAGATGCCGATTTTGATAACCTGATTCGGATTATAGCCCAGATTTTTGGTTTGGATAAACTGCATTTGCCGGTAAAAAACCACCGTGGCAATGCCCAGCGCGACAGCAATCGCAAATTGAAACACGAGTAAGCCGCGTCCCCAGACATTATTGGAAGATAATTTCTGACGGTTATTCAGCACAACCAGAGGATTGAAATTGGCAAGCAGATAAGCAGGATAAAGTCTTGATAAAAGAATGTTAATGGTCAAAATCCCAAGCAGGGAGAGCATTAAGGATGCTTTCCAAAGTGCAGATAACAGGATCTGTTTACCTGCCAATTGATTAAAAAGAGGTAAAAGGCCAATGGTAATGCCCATTGCCAAAATGAAGGCCAGAACATTAATGATAGACGATTCACCCAAAAATTGAAGGATTATAGCCGTCCTGCTGCTGCCCGTCGCCTTTCTGATGCCGACTTCCTTAGCCCTTCGCATGGCATTGGCAATGCTGATATTGATGAAATTAATGCTGGCCATCAACATGATAAACGCGGCAAGACTCAGAAAAACCAGTGAATAAATGGGCTTGCTACCATTGACAATGCCTGCTTCCCGGCTTTGATCCGAGATTTCCTGCGGGTTCAGGTGTATGTCGGTAATTCGTTGCAAGCCGTACGCCACGGTTTTGTCTCTTTTAGCATTCAGCTCATGGATACGGTTGAATTTTCCGATCACTTCGTCCGGATTTGCCTGCGGATGAAGCACGATAAATGTTCCCAGATAAGCATTCAGCCAGCTTTTGTCATCAAATGAAACTTGCAGAAACTGAAAAGGCGAAACGATATCAAACTGGATCGAAGAATTGGCAGGCGGGTTTTCGACCATCGCCGAGATCACCAGCGGTTTGCCTATGCGGATCGCAGACGGGTCGGCATCCATTTGCAGCATTTGGCCAACAACATCCGTTCGGTTGAAGAACTTGCGCGCGGTTTTTTCAGAAATCACCACAGCATTAACAGTTTTGAGGGCCGTGCTTTTATTTCCCTGCAAAAATTTGAATGAGAAGACTTCAAAAAAAGAGCTGTCTGCAAACAACTGACGTAGTTTCAGTGCTTTGTCGCCAGCGCGTACGTCGCTGTAAATGTCGCCGCCCATAATGCGTGCATAATGCTGTATTTCAGGGATCTGCGCCTTAAATATCGGGCCTTGCACCTGGCCGGTGCCACCTGTTTTGATGGCGTTATCCTTTTCTGCATATGTAGTTGTGATGCGGTAAAGGTTTGGATTGTGTTTGTGAAACTGGTCGAAACCGTGTTCGTCGGCAAGGTAAATCACAGCTAAAAGCACACAAGCCGTGCCGATCGCCAGGCCTGTGACATTAATAAGGGCGTACAATTTCGTCTGCCACAGATGACGGCAGGCAATTTTCAGGAAAGTTTTGAACATGGAATTCTAAGAAAAGACCTCCATTTTGTATCCAACACCGTGGACGGCGGTAATCTTCACAGCCGGATCGCTAGCGAGCATTTTGCGGAGCCGGGAAACGAACACATCTACGCTGCGGCCCACAATTACGCCTTCATCTTCCCAGACGGATTTGAGAATAAAGTCGCGATCCAGAACCTGGTTCGGGTTTTTGGCAAACAATGCGAGCAGTTTCGCTTCGCGGAATGTAAGCTGGTGCGTGGCATCGCCGGAAATCAATGTTTGATTACTAATGTCAAAAAGCGAGGCGCCGAGGCGTGTCCGGGTATCAATAGTCATGTTGGCGGCGGGTGAAATGGGCCTCAAATCCTTTTTGTGCCTGGTTTTGTTCCAAACCATGAAACCCAGACCGGCCAGCGCGCTTCCAAACGGCAGCAGCCACCAGTTTCCGCTTGCGGTTTTAGTCTCATTGTTTTCAGGAATGAAGCTGACTTTCAGTTGGTAACAGCCTTTTTCCAGCCTTCTGCCACCGCAGGCAACGCCGTCTTTTTGGTTAAGTTCAAGGAAATTATAGCCGAGCTGGACTTCTCCGTCCGCACAATTCAGCACCATTACATTATAGCCGCGACTAACGTTTTGCATTTCAAGCGACTGTTTCAGTAGTGCCGGAAGTTCCTCATAATCAAACAAATGCTCCATCCGGATTGAGAATGTGTTCGGATCAGTTTGCTTTACGGGCGGGATGGTTGACAGTGAATCGCCGTTCTTTAGTAACAGCAAATGCGCCGTGCGCCGAAGGGCCAGATTGGCTTTTTCAGCAAACCGGAATTGCTCATTATTTGCGAAAACCCCATTTCCCGAAAAGCATAATCCAATGAACAGCACCAGGAAAGCAATTTTCCTGAAATCCATGCAATTCTGAAACAGAGCAAGTCGGAACGGTTGCATTGAAAGGGAATTAAAGAGGATAAACAAATTTAACATAATCCATCACGAATCAGCAGCCATCGCCTTTTTTGTAAAAACCAAACCATTTGAATTGCGGTGTCAACTGACCGCTGCGCACGGTGATCACGCGCCGATCGATCTGAGCCTCTTTATCGACGGGATCAATGATCAGCTGATCGCCGGCTTGTGCGGGTTTCAGAACTTCATAAATGTCACCTTCCAGAACCGCATTATTGTGCGCATATGCATCATTATTGATGATCTTTCCGCCTCTTTTCAGGTAAATGATGAACGGCACTTTGGTAACCCGGCTGGATTGGGGATCAAACTTTACAAGCGACAATTTACCTGAACTTGCGGCAGCCAATTGCGCAGGACTTGCGGAGCGACCATTCAGCAGAACCGGGTTCCAGTAAAAACTATCCACCGTTTCCTTAGGCAACGCAACAGAGGGCGGAAGCGAAAACATGACGGTCAGCGCCGCGACGATTTTCCAGAGATTGTTTTTCATAACATTTGACTTAAAAGGTTGGCTGTTTTTTGATTAAACCAAATGTAGGGCAACCTGAAAGAGACGCCGTAAAAGGCCTGTAAAACATTGTAAACGAAATGTAAAAGATTCGTGTTACCCAAAATGAACACCTAATTAACGAATTGAAAACAGTTTCTTCCCAAGATCCCTACGCAGCGCTCCGGTATTCCGACTTCCGGTTTTTTATATCCAATTCATTTCTCTTTTCCGCGTCCATTCTTATCCAGGAGGTCATTGTCGCGTATGAACTTTACAAGCTTACCCATGATCCGCTGGCGCTTGGATTGATCGGGCTCGCGCAGGTAATCCCTTTTGTGATAACTTCCATTTTCGGGGGTTATGTAGCCGATCAAAAGAACAAGATCACGATCATGCACATTAGTCTGGTGGTGATTCTGCTGGGTTCTGTGATCCTTTACATGGCCTTTCAACCATTTATTTATGACAGGCTTTCGGAGACGCAGCATTTGATCGTCATATATGCTGTTTTTGCCTTAATAGGTTTTGCAAAAGGCTTTTACTCACCAGCCTCCAGTTCACTGAAACCGTTTTTGGTGCCCAGGGTGATCTATCACAATTCATCCACCTGGAGCAGCTCATTTTCACAGGCTGGATCTATTACAGGTC
Organism: Dyadobacter sp. CY327; assembly: GCF_021390415.1. Classification (NCBI taxonomy): domain Bacteria; kingdom Pseudomonadati; phylum Bacteroidota; class Cytophagia; order Cytophagales; family Spirosomataceae; genus Dyadobacter; species Dyadobacter sp. CY327. The sequence goes on from NZ_JAJUXJ010000001.1 coordinate 1,350,743, forward strand.
CGGCCATAGCCGGTTTTCTTTACGCTTACATGGGCCTTACGAACACATTACTGATTGTGATCGGCAACTTCGTAGTGTGCTGGATCTTGTTGGGGATGATTAAAACACGCCCCGAATTTCCTAAGATTGTTACGCCTATTATAGAGAGTCTGAAAGAAGGTTTCCGGTTTGTTTTCCGCACCAGGATTGTGTTATATGCGATTTCGCTGGATCTTTTTTCGGTGCTTTTCGGCGGTGTGGTGGCTATTTTGCCTGTCTTTGCAGAGGATATTTTGAAAGTCGGGCCGCAAGGGTTAGGATTGCTCAGGGCGGCTCCTTCCATTGGCTCGCTGCTCACAATGTTTGCCATGGCTTACTATCCGCCTACGCACAATGCCTGGCGAAATATGCTCATTGCCGTGGCCGGTTTTGGGGTTTGTACCATTATTTTTTCGTTATCGACCAATTTTATGTTATCCTGCGCCGCCCTGTTCGCCACCGGTGTCTTCGACAGTGTAAGTGTAATCGTCCGACAAACAATCCTGCTCATTTACCCTCCCGACGAAATGCGCGGACGCGTAGCTGCAGTAAACGGCATATTCGTAAGTTCCTCCAACGAACTCGGCGCATTCGAATCGGGAGTTATGGCCAAAGCATTCGGCACAGTCCCATCCGTCATGGCCGGCGGCATCCTCACCATCATCGTCGTCAGCTACATTTATATGCGGTCCAAGGATCTGTTCTCGGTGCGGTTGAGTTAGGGCGCTGTCTAATGGAAAGATTTGCTATTTTTGTTTAACATATAAAATCCTGTTATGTATATCTATAAGAACATTATCAGCATAGATGAAGGCAAAAGAAGTGGAAAGCCTTGCATCCGTGAAATGCGGATTACAGTAGAGGATATTTTGCTCTGGCTCGCTTCTGGAATGTCATTCGAAGATATTATTGCTGACTTTCCGGAGTTGACAAAGGAGGATATTATGGTTGCATTAGAATTCTCCGCGAACCAGCAGAAGAAAATCTTTTACGATGTTGCTGCATGAAGTTATTAGTAGATCAGAACATTTCGCATCGATTACTGCCTCTTATTTCAGAAGGTTATAGTGAGGTTCAGCATGTGAAAAGTTTGAATCTGATTAATGCAGATGATCATAAAATTTTCATGTTTGCCCGTGAAAATAACTATGATGCAGTTCTTACCATTGATGACGATTTTGTCCGCCTTCTTCATCTTTTTTCCATTCCTCCCAAAGTAATCTGGATAAGAACCGGAAACTCTTCAACCTCCGCACTAGCTGAGACATTACTGTCAAAAACTCAATCCATTCATGAGTTTGTAGAAAGTGATGAATATGTTCTTTATGAGGTTTTTAAATCTGTTTAGTAATTATATTACCACACCATTATTAGTTTTAAGCAGGATTAAATTTGTTTCAGTAAATCGCGATATTTAGTAAATTGCATTGGTAAAATCAGGATGGAAATGGTGTCAACATCGGAACAATTTCGTGGGAGTAGCAAGCTTAATGATATGCAGATTAGCTTATTAAGGCTTTTCGAACAGGGCATTAGTGAGTCAGAGGAACTTGAAGTTAGGAAGATGTTGATGGATTATTTTGATCAGGGATTGCAAAAAGAATTGAAAGAAGTTTTAGACAAGAAAAAATACTCAACTCAGGATTATCATAAGATGCTTTCGGATGATAATCCCCAACCCGCATCACTCACTCCGCAGGCTCTTAACAGGATTCATTAATGCTGCTTTTGTGGTTTGCAGGCAGACTAGGATAATGATAATCAGACAAAATCCGGTTCCGACCAGGGCGAACGGTTCCCAGCCGACCTGGATGCGGTAGGCGTAGGTTTCCAGCCAGCGTTTCATTGTCAGGAATGCCAGGGGGAAGGAGATGAGCATGGCTAATGCCATTACTAGCAAAAATTCTTTGAGAAAAAGCATGATAATGCCTATTTCCGAGGCGCCGAGGACTTTGCGGATGCCCAGTTCGCGCGTTCGGCGGGCGACATTGAGTGAAACCATGCCGAGGACGCCGAGAAAAACAATCACTACAGAGAGAATGGTCGCTATTTGCGATGCCTTTTTGAGCTGCATTTCAGATTGATACAGTTTTTGAAGCGTGTCATCCATAAATGCATATTCGAACGGCGCATCCGGCATCAGCTCTTGCCATTTGTTTTCAATGACAGCCATGGATTCACCCAAATTAGACGGGTTGAGGCGGAATGTGAGGAAGCGGAACGCGTTTCCTTCTTTTACGTGAAAAATCCCAATGGCTTGATAACCTGATGCATAGACGCGAAATTGAAATCTGCCGAAACGCCGTCAACAGTCAGTATGCCGGGCACATTATGAACCCTTACCTGCTGGCCAACTGCGTCTTGGGGATTTGCAAAACCCAGGGCTTTCGCAGCAGTCTGGTTCAGCACGATCCGGTTGGCCTGAAATGCACCTTGTTTGGCATTAAAGAACTTTCCAGCCAGGATTTTGATCTGGTAAGTGTCGGCATATTTTTCGTCTGTGCTTACAAATTGGGTGTGAATGGCCTGTGTCGAATCCTGGCCGGACTTGTATAGCCCGGTGTGACCGCCGTTGTTTCCGTTTGGGATTTCGTAGGACAGACTCACATTACTTACTTCCTTTAATTGCGAAAGCTGGTCCCGGATGGCTTCCATTTTTGCTAACCCCTCGGGCGTCCAATCGCGGGGAACGGCAATGGAAACGAGCGATTCCTTGTTGTAACCCAGATTTTTGTTGAAAAAATAATCAACCTGTTTAGCGATGACCACTGCGCCCGCAAACACAAACAGGGCTATGACAAACTGCGACGCAACAAGCCCTTGTCGTAACAGCACATTTTCTCTGATCGATTTCAGTTTGCCCTTCATGGAGTCGATTGAAGAAATGCCTGAAAGGACAAATGCTGGGTAAATCCCTGCCATTAGGCCGATTAGGAATGCGCAAAACAATGGCATAACAAGCGAATAGGGGAACAATGCCAATGAAGAAGGCAATGGTTTTCCCAAAATATCCGAAAATGCTCCGCGCGAGATTTCGTAAAACAAGATCGAAAGAAACATGGCTAACAATGCGAGAATGATGGATTCCGCAAGAAACTGACCGACTAACTGCATTTTCTGGCTGCCCAGCACTTTTCGAACACCAATTTCTTTTAATCGAGAGGAGGATTTACCAATGGAAATATTGACGAAGTTGACAATGGCCATCAGCAAAATAAAAAGCGTCACGCCGGAAAGCGTGTAGATCATTTTCCGAACTAATCCATTGTTTGCGTCAAGATAATATTCTTTGAGAGGCGTAAGATAAATTTCCAGATTAGCCTTTGTATTTGCAGATCCGTGCGTCGCGAGGGTTTGAGCAATAGGCTTTTGAAGGTCTTTCGGCATTATGCCGTTTTGAAGCTCAATATAGGTGATCATGTATGGGAAATCCCAATTGTCTTCCGCGCCCTTTCGGCCATCCAGGCTGCTTAACGGAATAAAAATTTCCACCGGCTTCGGCAACAGATTGTTCACCGAATTATTACCAAGCGTTTTCAAAACGGCAGTAACCTGGAATTCCTGCTTACCGCCGATGAAATTGTGCAAGGTTAATGTTTCACCCAAAACATCTGTTCTGCCAAAATATTTTAACGCTTTTTCCTCGGTTATGGCCACCGAATTGCTTCGGTTCAATGCCGTTTTGGCATCGCCGTGTAACAGCGGGAAACCATACATAACAAGCAATGTTGAATCACCCGTCTGCACCTCATCACGGAAATGTTTATCGTTTTTGGAAACGGCAACTGTAATGCCATCGTAACGGTAGAAATTCGCAACCAAACCAGGGTAATCAGCTTTTAACGTTGCGCCAAGCGGACCCAGCGTCGCCATATCAATGCCCATATCCGGGTTCTTCCATTTGCTGCGGACAATGTATTGATTGTCCGCATTTCGCAAGTCGCTGTTGACCCTCATTTCGCCCCATACGTAGCTCATAATGAGGAATGTAAATGTCATCCCGACCGACAAGCCGAAGATCATTACCAGTGAATAGAACTTACGTTTGAGCAGGTTTCGCCAGGCGATTTTGAAGTAATTTTGGATCATTCCCAAAACTAGCCAAATTTTCGGGCGCTGATTTTCGCTGAGCTGCCGTTTAACTATTTTTAACGGTTTGCTGCCCAGCGGTTGCCGCCCAGCGGTTGCCGCCCAGCGGTTTGCCGCCCAGCGCTTAATCCAGATGTTATTCGCTTTTTAATGATTCAACCGGATTAACCAGCGCAGCCCGGAGCGCCTGGAAACTCACTGTGAGCAGCGCAATGACCAATGCGATAAAACCAGCCGACGCAAACACCCACCACGATAAACCAGCCTGATATTCAAAGCTTTTCAGCCATTCGTTCATGGCATAAACTGCCACAGGAATGCTGATTATGATGGCGATGATTACCAATTTTAAGAAGTCGCCCGATAGGAGCAAGACGACGTTTTGCACGCTGGCACCCAGGACTTTTCTGACGCCAATCTCCTTAGTTCTGGCTTCCGCGGCAAATGCTGCAAGTCCGAACAAACCCAGGCAAGCAATAACAACAGCCAACACTGCAAATGATAGCAAAACGCTTCCCTGCTTTTGTTCTGCCTGATATTGTCTGGAAAAATTCTCGTCGATAAAGTGAAAATCAAGCTTCGCTTCGGGATCGAAAGGCTTGTAAGCATTGCTAATGTAAGCCAGCGCTTCCTGCGTTTTTCCGCGTTGGATACGCACGTAAACATTGTCTTTGTCCGATGGCGCCGGGAGCTGGATCGCCAGCGGTTCAATTTTGTGCTGTAAAGAATAGGTGTGAAAATCGGCGACCACACCAACCACTTTTGCTTCCCTCGTTGTGCCTTTATCATCAATAAAATATCTGATCCTTTTGCCTACCGGATCATTCCAGCCTTGTTTTTTTACCAGAGCTTCATTCACCAGCAGTGCGTTGGTTTGGTCAGCCGGGGAGTTGTCATGAAAACTTCTCCCTTGCAAAAGTTTAATTTCCAATGTTTTAACAAAATCGCCATCTGCCGAAAATCGTTTGATTACCTGTGGCGAACCGGGCATTTCACCAGATTCGGTTTCTATGAACAAACCGCCGGAGCTTAACCCATTGTTCCCTAACGGATTGCTTGCAGCAGCAACGCTTTCGATAAGCGGGCTCTGGTTTAGTTTCTGCTTGATCGCGTTGATCTGGCTCCTGGTTTCTTCGCGATCGATATGAAATGTCAAAACCTGGTCCTTATTGAACCCCAGATCTTTATGATTAACATAATACAATTGTCGGTATACAATGCCGGAACAAGCGATCATGATCACGGTTACGGCAAATTGGAAAACCACCAGCGATTTACGAAACTGAGCACCGCCGATCTGGCTGCCCAACTGACCTTTTAAAGCAATAACCGGCCGAAATCCAGACAGCATAAAGGCAGGGTAAACGCCGCTGACCAGACCGATGATCACAACAAATGCCAGTGCTGTGAAAGCCGTCGACCAACCATTATCATAACTCATTGTCAACGTTTTATTCGCTAGTTCATTGAAAAAAGGTAATGTAATCATTACCAATAACGCACCGATGATCCCTGCTGAAATGGTCATCAGAAATGATTCGGTCAGGAATTGGGCAACCAATTGTGAGCGCTTCGAGCCAACCGCCTTACGGACACCCACTTCACGCACCCGTTTCATGGAGCGCGCCGTGTAAAGATTCACGTAATTAATGCAGGCAATGATGAGAATGAGCGCAGCGACGACAGAGAATATATAAATCGTCTTAATGTTTCCGTTTGCGCCGATCTCATATTCAAGGTCAGAGTGTAAGTGGATGAAAGTCAGTGGCTGTAACGACATTTTGTACTGCACATCTCCAAGCTCGCTTTTGAGATATTTTGTAAAAAATCCGTCGAGTTTATGCTCAAATTTCGCAGCGTCTACGCCATTTTTCAATAATATATAAGTGTAAAGATCCGATTGCTGCCAGCCAGAGGTGTAATTCTCAGGAAGCGAGCGCAATGCTTGAAAATTCAAATGTGAATTAGCTGGCACGTCGGCAAGCACGCCGGTAACGGTATTTGGATAATTATTTGAAAACAAAACCGTCTTCCCCAAAGCATCGGAAGCATCGCCAAACAATTTCTCTGCCAATTTTTTAGTAAGGACTATTTTTTGCGAACCCTGCAATGCTGTTTTTGGATCGCCGTAGAGCATTGGATAAGTGAAAATGCCAAAAATCGAAGGGTCTGTAAAGAAAATATTGCCAGCCTCGATCTTCTTTTCTGCAAAGGTGATCGTCCCGCCACCTTCCGTGCTGATTCTGGCCGTCTTTTCAATTTCGGGATAATCGTTTTGCAGCGCAGCAGCATACGGAGCCGAAGTAGGCGCAAATTTGAAGCCGCCGGTAGACCATTTTGCTTCGTGCGTAACCCGGTAAATGCGGTCCGCCTTCTCATGAAAACGATCATAGCTCAGCTCATCGGCAACATACAAAACCATCAGCCAAACCGCCGCCATGCCAATCGCCAGCCCAAATATATTCAGACTGCTAAACAGCCTTTGATTCCGAAAATTCCGAAGCGCGATTTTGAAGTAATTAAGGAACATGATATGAAGTTGTTATTAGTCAGGATTTGAAAAGCAATATAGTTTTAGCTTATAAAACTAATATGCCATACATGTTACTTGCTTAAAATCAATATGTTACATAATTTTTACTGTAAAAGTCTGTTCGGTTTCGGACAATAGCGCTCTGATTTCGGAAATATTTTCTTGCACCAAAAATACCGATCGGACACTCGTGCCTGCCGCCAGGTAATTGACTGAATGTCCCAAGCTATTTCTTAATAAATGTCGAATATCTTGCAGCAGAAGTCCCGCCCCCAGATTGGCGTCGGAAGGGCGGGACATGAATCATTTAAATAATATTTCACTATTTAAACAGTTACAATTTATGAAATTAAATCTGGGAAAAGCTGCCAGTTTGCTGATTTTTGGCTTCACGATTTTGTCTTGTAATGATCCCAAACTTGAACAGACGTCGGGACCAAATGCATCGGAAAAAGCCGAAACGATTGAATTCAAGGGAGAGCGCGTCATCATTCCTATCTATTTCCCAAAAGAACTTTTCGGGCAAACGCAGGAAGAATTTGATGCTTATTATGAAAAGGCGGCGCAAGGCGCTAATGTTCGCTCTTCCGGTGAGCGAGCATTGATAACCTACGAAGAACTACTCCGTATTTTAGTAACGCAAAACGCTAAATATCCCACCATCAACTCGGAGGAGGGCGTTTTGGAGAAAGATCTTGAAAGAATATACAGAGATTTTCCAGACATTGAAACGCATGCAGAAGCAAATGAAAAGCGAGCTGTTGTCTATGATTACTATCAGACACTATGCAAGCGTGATGTTGTAGCGGAGGTGATTGCGTTGGAAAACGCTAAAAATGCCAGGACTAATGGTCCATCACCGGGATCTTTGACAAAGCCTGAAAAGAATCATTTGCTGCTAAATCCTGGACTGGCTCAGCATTATATTCAAGCCGCAAAAGATGTTGAATTTTTGACTCCCAGTATATTTGGTAATAATGATGATGACAATAAAGCCAACGCCTTTAAGCATGCAACATGGAATGCATTATCAATTCGTTACATATTGAAAGGCTCCCCGGTTAGTGAAAATCAGGCGATAGATTTTACCCAAGATGGAACTTCAAAGCACGAACAGGATGATAATGGAAACCAAGTGCATACTCAAAAGGAAGCAATGGATTTGCATAACAACATGTCAGCAAGAGTATGGATGGAAAGCGAAACGAAATGGGGATTCGGGCCTTTCAGATCCATCCCAAAAAATGATGAAATTATAAATACGTTCGTCTCACGTGCAAATTCGAGCTCAAAACATACAATGACTGACATTCTCAACTTGCATGGTGGAAACGTTCAGAATACGTGGAATAATTTGTATAATAATCTTTATGGGCCATACCAGCATCTTGTAAATTTGAATTCAAATTAAGAAGAGTTGCAAAGTTTCACATTGCTTATTCTAAAACGATTATGAAATTTCAATTGTGGTTTCTGATTATGGTCGCGCTATTATCCGGATGCGGTGATAGAATAGATCCTGTGATATCAACTATTTATCTAGAAGAAGGGGATAGAGCAGCACAAAGACGACAGGCTATTCCTGAATTGTATGCGCATTATCAGAACAGCGCAAAAGACAGGGAGGCATACGAAGTAATATCAAAAAAAAATGGAAGGTTCATTATAAATTATGTGCCTGGCTTGGAGCTTTTAACATTATGTGGAGATCCTGGAAGCGGTTGGTCAAGGCAATTTGCGAATGTAAGTGACGATGTGCTTAAAATCCTTGTTAACGAAAAGGTCACATTCGATGATCTTGAAATTCATGGAAGTTTCGGCAGCAAATTGGATAGCCTGCTCATATCGAAAACACCGATATATAGAGTTAGAACAAATGGAAGCCCTTCACTTTGAACCCCTAAATTTTCCAACCTTCCTGCCGCATTGACGGCAAATTCGCTAATTTTGCCCAATTGATGATTTTAGTGGATTCAATTGTTGTTATTTATTGATTTTTAACCAAATAGAATGAACCAAGCACCTGCTACTTCTTTACAAGACATTGTTGGACATGCCAAAGAATACGGTTTTGTGTTTCCCTCTTCTGAAATATATGATGGATTGCAAGCTGTTTATGACTACGGTCAGAATGGTGTTGAGTTGAAAAATAACCTGAAAGCGGCTTGGTGGAAAGCAATGACGCAGCTGCACGACAACATTGTGGGCATTGATGCGGCTATATTTATGCATCCGCTGACCTGGAAAGCTTCCGGTCACGTGGATGGTTTTAATGATCCGATGATCGATAACAAGGATTCTAAAAAGCGTTATCGTGCGGATCAGCTGCTGGAAGGAAAAGCGGAACAGTATGAAGCGGAAGGCCAGGCTGAAAAAGGACAGGCTTTGCTGGCTGAAATGGGCCGTTTGCTGAGTGCCGAAGATCTGAACGGCGTTCGCGAACTGATCATTGCAGAAAATATCAAATGCCCGGTTTCGGGAACTGCCAACTGGACAGAAGTGCGTCAGTTTAACCTGATGTTTAGTACGCAAGTTGGCTCGGTTGCAGAGGATTCGAACCTGATTTACCTTCGTCCGGAAACGGCTCAGGGAATATTTGTCAACTTTCTGAATGTGCAGAAAAGCGGCCGGATGAAGATTCCTTTCGGGATTGCGCAAATAGGAAAAGCTTTTAGAAATGAGATCGTTGCGCGTCAGTTTACATTCCGTATGCGGGAATTTGAACAAATGGAAATGCAATTTTTCATCCGCCCTGGCACCGAAATGGCTTGGTATGAGAGCTGGAAAGAGGCTAGGATGAAGTTCCATAAAGCGATTGGCTTGCCTGCGGAAAAATTGAAATTCCACGACCATGAAAAGCTGGCGCATTATGCAAACGCGGCTGTCGACATTGAATATCAGTTCCCGTTTGGTTTCAGGGAGATGGAAGGGATCCATTCAAGAACAGATTTCGACCTGAGAAACCACCAGGAATTGTCGAAAAAGAAACAACAATATTTCGATTCGGACCTGGACGAAAATGGTAAGCCTTACGGAAACTACATTCCGTATGTGGTTGAAACTTCGGTAGGGGCGGACAGGCTTTTCCTGGCTACATTCTGCAATGCTTATACTGTTGAGACGGTTGGCGAAGGCGATAATGTGAAGGAGAGAACTTATTTGAAGCTGCATCCTGCCCTGGCACCATTCAAAGTGGCAGTGCTTCCTCTGGTTAAGAAGGACGGGTTGGCTGAAAAAGCGCAGGCGATTGCCAACTCACTGAAATCGTCTTTCCGCACCACTTATGATGACGGCGCGGCCATCGGCAAACGTTATACCCGCCAGGATCTGATCGGAACGCCATTCTGCATTGCGGTAGATTATCAAACTATGGAAGACGATACGGTAACGATCCGCCACCGCGACACAATGGAGCAGGAACGCGTTGCTATCAGCGAATTAAAAGAAAAGATTGGCTATCAGGTTGCTATCGAGCGCATTCTGGAAGCAATCTGATATTTAAGAGAAGGCATAAAAAAGGGCTGTTTCATCGCGAAACAGCCCTTTTTTGCTTTCATGCAATGCTACATCATTTCGAAGTGTGCAGCCGCACGAGATCTTCTGCGTTTGCGCTTAGCAAATTGACCGTATCAACGTCCAGAATGTGTGAGATCTGTATGAGACGTTCCAGTGTAATGCGCGTGTAGCCCAATTCAATCTTACTATATGCATTTTGTGAAATGCCCAGTTTCATCGCCAGATACTCCTGTGTGTAATTCCTGTACTCCCTGATCTTCCTGATATTCAATGCAACAGCCCGGATCCGCGTGTCAATTGATTCGTTCATAAATCTTGTTTTAGTGAACAAAAACCTCCTTTGTCCAGAGACATACGATTTATAAGGGTTCAAAAGATCATTTTTCAGACCAGTCGGAAGAATTGAGGCACTTAACGTTTATGGGTAATGTCACACTTGAAATAGGAAATGTTAAATTTAAAAAGCTGATTATCAACGACACAGAATCGTTTTTATTTAAATCAAAGCGATTGGTAAAACCGCAGGCACGTTATTGAAAATTTATGAAAAAAATGTGATATGGCTGACAGGCTGGTCAACTCCTTACTCCGCTTACAGACAAATGGCTTATTGATGTGTCAATTAATTTTATTAATTAGGCCCTTCATATTGTGTCAAAATGCGGGATGATTAATCAATTATACAACACTTCACTAAGCTTACTCACTGATCTGTATCAACTTACAATGGCTTATGGCTATTGGAAAGCGGGAAAGGCGGAGCAGGAAGCGGTTTTCAATCTTTATTTCAGAAAACATCCGTTTCAGGGCGGCTTCACCATTGCCTGTGGGCTCAGCAGCGTTGTTGATTATCTGAGCGAATACCAATTTAGCGAGGAGGATCTTGCCTACGTCGGCTCCATTACAGGAAATGACGGCGAAAAACTGTTTGAGCCGGGTTTTTTGGATTATCTCAAAAACATTGAATTCGCATGCAGCATCGATGCAATACCCGAAGGAACCGCTGTCTTCCCGAATGAGCCACTTTTACGCATCCAGGGGCCAATTTTACAATGTCAGTTGCTGGAAACGCCTCTTTTAAATCTCATAAATTTCCAATCGCTCATCGCCACAAAAGCTGCCAGGATGCGCCTGGTTGCCAAGGACGATACACTGCTTGAATTTGGTTTGCGACGAGCGCAAGGTCCTGACGGTGGCGTAACGGCAAGCCGGGCCGCCTACATTGGTGGTTTTGATGCAACGTCGAATGTCCTGGCCGGTAAACTGTACGACATTCCTGTAAAGGGCACCCACGCGCACAGCTGGGTTATGTCGTTTGACAGTGAATTGGAGTCTTTTGAAACGTATGCACAATATATGCCCAATAATGTAACGCTGCTCGTGGACACCTACGACTCACTCAATGGTGTTCGGCATGCGATCAAAGTGGGTAATCAGCTTCGCGAGCGTGGGTATGACTTGGGCGGGATCCGGCTTGATTCGGGCGATTTGGCTTATTTGAGCATCGAAGCGCGGAAGCTCCTCGATGATGCAGGGTTTGAAAAAACCAACATTGTGGCCAGCAATGATCTTGACGAGCACATTATGGACAGTTTGAAGATCCAGGGTGCAAAGATCAATGTTTGGGGAATAGGCACAAAACTCGTGACGGCCTATGATCAGCCTGCATTGGGCGGTGTATACAAGCTTGCTGCAATCCGTTCGGAATCAGGTGAATGGGATTATAAATTAAAACTTTCAGAACAGGCTATCAAGGTTTCTACGCCTGGCATCCAGCAGGTGCGCCGTTTCAAGGATACCAAAGGATTTGTGTCCGACATGATTTTTAACATTGAAACACCGTCAACCGGCAAAGCGACCATGGTGGATCCTTATGATTTTACCAGAAACCGGTCATTTTCAGAAAGCACATTTTTTGAAGACTTGCTGGTGCCGATTTTTGTTAAAGGTTATCTGGTTTATAAAATGCCTTCTGTTCATGAAACGAGAGACCGCGTTCAGGAACAGCTTTCCAACTTTCACAAAGGCATTAAGCGATTTGTGAACCCGCACACTTATCCTGTCGGTTTGGAAAAAGGTCTTTTTGATATGAAAACAAGCCTTATTCTGAAACTTCGCGCAGCAAACGAATCTTAAAATATTGTTTATGGAAGAAATGCAAGTGCCCGATCCGGCCATTTTGAAGGAGCTCTTGAAATACAAAATGCCTTTCGGGAAATACAAGGATACATTGATTGCCGATCTGCCGGTTTCATATCTGGAATGGTTTCAGCGGCAGGGATTTCCGGCGGGTAAGCTCGGAATGTTGCTCAGCACCATGTATGAAATCCAGATTAATGGGCTGGGGGAGCTGCTTTACCGACTGAGGAAGATGCAGTAAGTTCTGCATCTTCCTTCATGTCAGATTATTGGGTTACTTCTTTTCAGGCATTAGCACAACCTTGATGAAGTTTTCGTCATTGAAATACTTTTCAGCCGCGGCTTTGGTGCTGGCAACGGTGATGGATTTCAATAATTTGTCCTGCATGAAAATCTCGTTCAGGTCGTCGCCCAGGAATGTGTTATCATCCAGGTAATCCAGCCAGAAGTTGTTGGTTTTCAATGCAGTTTCCGTTTTACGTTGTGTTTCCGCTACAAACTTTTCAATGTCTTTTGGATCTGCACCGTTCTGCTTCACCTTGTTCACTTCCTCTCTCGCGCGTTTCACAAGCTTATCCACATTCTCAGGCGCGCATCCAAAACCAATGCTGAACCGGTAATGTCCTGAGGGAAATTTGTCAGTGCTTTCTGAAACACTTACGCCGTAGACGCCACTTTCTTCTTCGCGTAATGCCTCTATGAGCTTGATTTGCAGCACTTCCTGCAATGCTTCGATCTGCATATTGTTTTCAGGGCTATATTCAAATTCACCACTTGAAATCAGTGTAACGCGGCTTTTAGGCTCTAAACCCTTGTAGATTGTTTTGTCAATAGTCCCTTTCGGAGGGAAAATGTTGGGGTGTTTAAATGTATCATCACGATCGGTTGAAGGCAGCCCGCCAATGTATTTTTCGAGCAGCGGCTTAATTTCTTCCGGCTTGAATGCACCTACGAACGTAAACACGAAATCGGATGCATCTGCAAAGCGGTCTTTGTACATTTCCACCGCACGATCCAAATTAACCTTATCAATGCTTTCCGGTTTCAATGGTCTGCGTTTCGGGTCATAGCTGGTCAGGACGCCATTCAGGGAATCGGAATAGACTTTCTCAGGCGTTAGCGTTTTTTGCATGTTTTCGAGATAGGCCTTTTGGTTCGCCAAGATCCCGGTTACCACGTCTGCATCTTTCCTGGGTGCTGTGAAGTAGGCGTATATCAGCTGCAATGTCGTTTCCAGGTCTTTCGGATTAGTGCTGCCGCCCATTCCCTCGGTCAGCTCGCTCAGGTAAGGCCCGGCACTGGCCGTTTTTCCAGCCAGGAATTTTTGAAGTTGCGTTTGGTTATAAGGCCCTACACCGCCGGATTGAACCAGATAACTGGCGAAAATACCCGTTTCACGTTCTTCCGGAAATTGCGAATAGCCCCCTTTTCCTGTTGCTTTGATCAGGATTTCATCATTTTTAAAATCTGTCGGTTTCAGCAAAACCTTTACACCGTTTGACAATGTAAGCTCGGTAACGCCCAATTTATCCAATTGTTTTTCGCTGGTCACCTTCCCGGGTTTTGGTTCGGCAGGCAAGAGGGGAGAGTCAACAACGTCATCCACATAGGCAGTTACATCTTTGCCTGCTTCAAGTAACAGCTTCCGGATTTCGGCTTCCTTAGGCAGTTCGTCTTTACTCTTTTCGGGCCCCATGACCACTACGGCCCTGTTTTTGTCTGTTATGTATTTTTTGGCAAGCGCATTGATTTCCGCCAGTGAGACGCCTTCCAAATGTTTTTTTACAAATTCAAAATAAGCCTCTGCGCTCATATAAGGCTCCTCGTGAAGGAAATGGTCCAGATATTCCTGAACATGATTTGCCGACTTAGTCTTATCCCGTTCTTTATAATACTGCTCAATGGAGTTGTAAAAATCTTTTTTTGCGCGATCCAATTCCGGCTGTGTGAAGCCAAATTTCTGCACACGTGCATTTTCTTCAAGTAATGCGGTCAAAGCAGTTTTCATCGAAGCGGCATCTTTGGCCAATGCTATCGAAGTATAAGAATCCAGGTCACCCAGGAAGTCGCCATACTGGCTGTCTCCGTACAGAAAAGGTGGATTCGCTTTTTGGGTAAGCTCCTGCATGCGCTGCGCCATCATTGAATTATACAATCCCTGCGCGAAGTTGTCCCGTACATTTTTCAATGTTTTCTCTTTGCTGTTGGGCTGCTTGTAAATAAGCTGAATCAGATTCTGCGGATATTCCGGATCTGTCACGATGGCCACCTGTGTTGATCCATCCAGTGGGATGGTATATTTTGTCCGCTTCTTAGCATTGACAGGCGCAGGCATTGAACCGAATTTCTGCTTGATCGTAGCTTCCACTTTATCCACATCAAAATCACCGACAGCTATAACGGCCATCAGGTCAGGGCGATACCAATCCTTGTAAAATGCTGTAATTGTCTCCGGTTTGAAGCTTTTAAGAATGCTGTCTTTTCCAATCGGCAGCCGCTCTGCATAGCGCGAATTATTAAGGATTACTTTCAGGAATTTATCCCGCATACGCTGTTGCGCACCGCGTCCCATTCTCGACTCTTCCAGCACAACGCCGCGCTCTTTTTCAATTTCGGCAGGATCCAGCAAGGCGCCGTGCGCCCAATCTTCCAGCACTTGAAGGCCTTTGTCCAGCAATCCGGCCGAATCAGTAGGAATAGGCAGCATATAAACAGTTTCGTCGAAACCCGTATAAGCATTCAAATCCGCCCCGAAGCGCACACCGGTCTTTTGAAGGAAGTTAACCAGTTCATTTTTAGGGAAATTGGTCGTGCCATTGAAGTTCATATGCTCCATGAAATGCGCCAATCCTTGTTGGGCATCCGTTTCGAGGACCGATCCTGCCTTTACAGCAAGACGTAATTCTGCACGATTTTTAGGCTCAGCATTCTTTCTGATATAGTAAGTCAGGCCGTTTTTAAGTTTCCCTGTCCGCACACCCGGATCAAGCGGGACTTTTTGGGTTGAAAGATCCTGGGCAAAAGAAATAGTCAGCGGGCCGATTCCAAACCCCGCGATATATAAAGCGATCAGCGCCTTTTTCATTGTTTTTATTTTAATTAATGCACTCAGAAGAGCGAAAGATATTTAAAAAACTTGCGACTTTTTCGAAATCAGCGACACTTAGCATTTCTAAACGTCAGGCCATTGGTGAAATCCAACTTAGATCTGTCGCTGAACCTCATGCCGCCGTCTTTTTCATCCACCGGCCCGAATCCTTCGACCCAGTTGCCATCCATTTTTAGAAACACCACTTCACGTGTGGATTCTACGCCTTCCGACATGAATTGATAATCGGCTCGCAATGTGTCACCATTGATTTTGCCCTCAATTTTGCCCCGGTTTTTATCTTTTTCAAACAGACTATATTCCAATTCCCCTGTCACAATGTTGTCAGCTTTCATTTCAATATGCAGGAAGGCAGAGTCCTTGTCGGTTGTGTAAGCGTAACATTCAGAAACAGGCTGAGCAGTGTTTTCTGTCGCTGAGGAGGATTCAGATTCTTTCTTTGTACATGCCGCAAAAATGCAGGCAAGCGCAAGTATAAGATGGATTCGCTTTGTCATAATCGTTTTGTATAGAAATATTAAGATGAGTCAAGGTACTGCTTTAACCAGCGAAAGCCGGATGAAAACGTAATAAAATTTCCCTTTCTATAACCTTAACGCGTTGCGGAGTCCATCCTTGTAATTTCAATCACTTCGATCGTTAAAAAACCAAATTCTTCTGTGACTACGCCACGGATTTTATAAACACCTTTTACAGAAAAATTAAACTTCGCTGCGACCTGTGGAAAATGCACCGTATCAATGAAATGCCCTTCCTGATCCAGAAAAGTGCCGAATTGCATGGTTTCACCCCTCGCCGTCCGTGTGTTTTTAACTGCTACGAGATACCCATATTGCACCACTTCGCGATTAACGTAAGCATGGAGGTCTTTGCTCATGACGCTTTTCGGCAGCGCATTTTTCAAAAGATCGAAAGGGCTGCATAATGCAAAACCCAGTAATTCTATCTGGTCATATGCATCGTCAATCGGCGAAGAGTGGAAGGTTGGGAGCTGATAATCTTTCACTTCCGTATGAAACAACTGCTTCTGCGGGACTTTTGCCGGTGTTTTACTGAGCCGGAAATGCGCTTTCCAAAGCAATGTTTTTTTGTTAATTCCCGTAAATCTGAATGCGTCAATGCGAATCAGGATTGTCAATTGCTCGATTGAAATGGCCACGCGATCAATGAAATTATTCAAGGATGTGTACACGCCATCCTGCTCGCGCGCCGACACAATTTTCAGGATCGTTTTTTCTTCAATTTCATTCAAAAACTGCAATCCCAGATAAATGTCCTTTCCCTTGATCACGGCTTGCGCATTGCTGTTGTTCACGCAAGGCGCCATGATGGTTGCGCCCATCATGCGAGCCTCGTGGAGATATAATTCCGGTGCGTAAAAGCCTCCGCCGTTATTCAGCACGGCGACCATATATTCCAATGGATAATAGGCTTTCAGGAAAAGGGTTTGGTAACTTTCCACTGCATAGGACGCAGAATGTCCCTTCGCAAATGCGTAGCCGGCAAAACTGGCGATCTGATTCCAGATTTCCTGTGTCGTTTGCGGGGCATAGCCCATATCCGAGCAGTTTTTGAAATACTTTTTCTTCACACGCTCAAACTCATCGCGCCCGCGAAATTTGCCGCTCATTCCACGCCTGATCACATCGGCTTCGCCCAATGTAAGCTTGGCAAAATAGTGCGCAACCTTGATCACATCTTCCTGATAAACCATAATGCCGTACGTTTCGGGCATTAATTTTAATAGTTCAGGATGTGCTTCCTGGATTTTTTCAGGATTTTGATGCCGCAAAATGTATTCGCGCATCATGCCGCTTTTCGCCACGCCAGGCCTGATAATGGAGCTTGCCGCCACCAGACCGAGATAGTTATCCACTTCCAGCTTACGTAAAAGCATGCGCATAGCAGGCGATTCCACATAAAAGCAACCAATGCATTGCGCCTGCTTGATGAGCTCGTTGATTTTTGGGTCAGTCTTGAATTTTTTGACATCGTCGATGTCAATAGGCTGCTCCCCAGGGCGATTGTATCGGATCACCTCCAAAGTTTCCTTGATCTTCGCCAACCCGCGCTGCGCAAGAATGTCATACTTGTTCAGTCCCACATCTTCCGCAATCACCATGTCGAATTGCGTGGTAGGGAAGCCTTTGGGTGGCACATCGGTTGCGGTAAAATAATGGATAGGCCTTTCCGAAATGAGGATTCCGCCCGCGTGAATGCTCAAATGGTTCGGCTGATTATTATCCTGCAAATAACCCGCATACTTAATGACCAGCCCCGAAATCTGGTCCAGTTTTTTAGGGTCAAATTTTCCATTGCTCAGCGCATCGATCTCATAAGCAGGCAAACCGAAAACTTTGCCTAACTCACGAACGGCCGCACTGTGCTGGAATGTGCTATAAGTCGCCAGCAACGATGTCTGCCCATTTTTCCCAAAAGTGTCGAAAATGTATTGTGTCACATCCTCGCGGTCGCGCCACGAAAAGTCTATGTCGAAATCGGGCGGATTTTTACGGTGGAGGTTGATGAAACGTTCAAAATAAAGGTCCAACTCTATCGGGTCAACATTCGTAATGTTTAGCAGATAAGCCACAATGCTGTTCGCGCCGCTTCCGCGACCTACATAATAATAACCTTTCCGTCGCGCATAGCTGACAATGTCATGGTTAACCAGGAAAAACGGCACGAAATTCTGCTTCTGGATCAGATCGAGTTCCATAGCGATCCGGTCAAAAATCTCGTCCGTTACATGCGCACCGTATCGATAGCCCAGTGCCTGATAACTGAGTGACGTCAATTTTTGGTAATCGTCTTTTGCGCTTTCACCATAAACCCGCAGATTCTGATGCTCCCGGTCATCACCGAAATTGAAATGAATGCTGCATTCCTCCATCAGTTTTTCGGTGTTATGGATAATGAAATCAAGATCTTTTTCCTTGAAGTGATATTCCAAAACCTTCAACGGCATGATTTGCTCGGATTCTTCGCCCGTTTCCGCAGGTGAAAGCTTGCTTAGCAATGTGTTTTCATCGATCGACCGCAATAGCCTGTGCATGTTGAAATCGCGCTTGTTGCGAAAACTCAGCGGCTGCATAACCACAAACTTTTCCTTATGTTTATATAATGGTGAAAAGCGTATTCTGTTCAAGTCTTTTTGCGCAATGCCAATGAACTCATTGGGTAGCAACGTTTCTTTTTTGGTAGCAAATAGTTTTTGAAAAGGATAAATGAACACCGCATTTTCCAGCTCCGGTGCTTCATCCGGGAATGCTTCTTTCAATAGAGAATGTTTTGACAGGAAAGCATTCAGCTCCTGAAACCCGGCGTTATTTTTAGCTAACCCTACATATTGCTGCTGCATTCCATTGCGAAAATCAATTCCTACGATTGGTTTAATATCATATTTCGGCGCCATCCTGATGAAGTTCAGGCAGCCGGATGTGTTATTAATATCGGTCAGTGCAATACAGCCATAACCGTTTTCCCTGCTTATTTGAAGCAATTCCTGTTCCGGAATAGTCCCAAAACGAAGGCTGAAATAAGAGTGACAGTTGAGTAGCATGGTATTTTGGAAATAAACTTATTCGTCGAGTAAATTCACGCATTCCGATGTGCGGGGATGATGGGCGGGTCGCCGTTGAAGGGGTTTCCCATGCTGGAAATGTTAGGGATGCCGATGGTGGTGCCCCAGCTTAGAATCGCGTTTCCGCGCTTGTCGGTGCCGTATCTGTTCCGGATATAATCCATGGCCTGATAAAGATTTAACTTCTCCTCGGAGTCGTCGAACATGTTGATCTGATGACTGCCGGAAACAAGATCACTGAAATTGACCCCTACAAGCCGCACCATCATTCGACGATTATGCAGCAAATCGAATAACCTTTCAATCTGAGGGATCAATGTATGGTCGGCAGATGTGTAAGGAATCTTCACTTGTTTGGAAACCGTATTAAAATCCGAATACCGGATCTTAACAGAAATGCAGGAAGTGAGCTTGTTGCCATTCCGAAGCTGGTAAGCCAGATTTTCACCCATCGCACGCAGCATTTCCCGCATTCGCTTCACGTCGCCGGTGTCTTTACCGAAAGTCCGCTCATTCGAGATAGATTTGCGCTCATGAAACGGGATGATAGGAGAATTGTCAAGCCCATTTGCGCGGTTCCAGAGCAGAATGCCGTTTTTACCCAATATTTCACCCATCATTTCCACCGGCATTTCCTGTATCGTTTTCACATACTTGACACCCATGTCGTAGAGGATCTTGTTCGTCTTGTCCCCGACCATCGGAATCTTTTGCACGTGCATGGGCGCCAGAAAGCTTTTTTCTGTTCCTGCGTCGATCTTCTTGTGATTGTCCGGTTTTGCCTCGCCGGTCGCGACTTTAGACACAACTTTACTGGTCGAAAGGCCGCAGGAAATAGGAAGGCCGCTCTCACGTTTGATGCGCTCTCTCAGGTTAGTAGCAAGCTGATAAGTGCCGAAAAACTTGTCCATCCCGGACAAGTCGGCATAAAATTCATCAATGCTGGCTTTTTCGAAAACGGGTACCGTGTCCGCAATGATCTCCGACACAAGTTTCGACTCTTTGGAATAAATCCCGGCTTCGCCGCGAATGATCGTCGCCTCCGGGCAAAGCATACGCGCCATCTTCATGGACATGCCGGAATGCACGCCAAACGGTCGGGTTTCATAACTGCATGCCGCTACTACACCCCGGTCCCCGGTGCCGCCAACGAGCACGGGGCGGTTGTTAAGACGGCTGTCGTGCTTTCGCTCCACCGACACAAAGAATGTGTCCAGATCCAGATGTAGTATCGTACGGTCCATTGCGTTTGGAATTTTTACAAAAATATGGATTATTTCCAAATATATGGAGCATATCCAAAATTAAAAAGGAAATATTCCAAAAAATATGTATCTTTGCTTGTGATAAGGAGTTACAGATTTTTTGACCTGATCATTCGGCTATGCAGATCGACGAGGAATTCAAGCGTTTTAAACAAATAAGGGAAGAGTTGAATTTGACCCAGTCTGCGTTTGCAGACGAGCTGGGCATAAGCGCGACGACCGCTGACATTGAGCGTGGGCGGACGCGGATTCCCGGGCAGGTTGTGAAGGAATTGTTGCGAAAATATAGCATTAATCCATTATGGCTTTTCGGCGATAGCAAACAGAAATATTTACAGCCGGACAAGTTGCTGATGAGTCCCAGGGTTGTGACCGTGGATAATGCTGGCAAAGACAACATCGTGCTGGTAAGTGCCAAAGCGGCAGCCGGGTATCCCAACAACATTGGGGATGCACAATGGTTTGAAACATTGCCGGCCTTTTCTATCCCGCTGCCCGAATTCCGGAATGCTACATTCCGAGGTTTTCAGGTGGAAGGCGATAGTATGTTGCCGGTGCTGCATTCTGGCGAATGGATCGTCGGGAAGGCGCTGGATGATTGGGAGGACGTGAATCCGAAGCAGATCTACGTTGTTGTGACAGTGGATAGTATTTTAGTGAAAAAAATACAGCAGGAAAGTCAGTCAACGTTTATCAATCTAATTTCTTCAAACCCGGAATACAGCCCTATTAAACTGGATAGGAGTGAGATCAAGGAAATCTGGATTGTTAGTAGTAAACTGACTTTTGACCTCGAAGCGGATAACAAGCAAGTGAGTTTGCTGACTTTACATTCAGAAATGCGCGAATTGAAGGAAGAGATGCGGAAGCTGGTAAAAGATGTAGTGTCGAAGTAATGTTGCTTTTGATTTATTGATCGTAAGGATTTATCAATGTTAGCCCGCTGATATTCGAAAAATCCTTAGTGTTTCGTGTCACCAACGTAAGATTATACACCATTGCCGTTGCAGCAATAATCGCATCGGGAAGTTTAAGATTATGCAGTTTTCGAATTTCTGCTGCTTTTATTATCCTGCTCGAAGTTCATCCAGATGAGTGTCAACATCTTGGATAGACTGTTTTGACATTCCTCCTTTATATTGAGCAATTTGCAACCTATCTGCTGGCGCGTTCCGCTCTTCCTTCCTTAAACTGATCAGTTCAAGGCGCTCCATATCCATTAAAAGATTGAGCGCTTTTTCATTAATTATGTCAACTGTGATGGTCTGTCTCATAATCTTGCAAGTAAAGCACCATAAATATACAAATATCCAGCAATTATTGTCGCAGAGGCCGCATTTACGCTTCTTCCGCAACTAACTGCTTCTCATACAGCTCTTTATACGCCTTGTTGAGGGCCATGAGTTCGGTGTGGGTTCCTTGTTCGATAATTTTTCCTTCGTCCAGCACCACGATGCGGTCGGCGAGCTTGGCGGAGGAGACGCGGTGGGAGATGATCACGGAGGTGCGCTGATCCATGATGCGTTTCAGGTTGTTAAGGATAATGTTCTCCGTGTTGGTGTCGACGGCGGACAAGCAGTCATCGAGAACGAGGATTTTTGGGTCCCGTGCGATGGCTCTGGCAATGGATAGGCGCTGTTTTTGACCTCCGGAAAGCGTTATGCCGCGTTCGCCGAGCAATGTTTGATAACCCTGCGGGAAGTCTTTAATGTTATTATACAAGTCGGCATCCTTAATGGCTTGCTCAATTCGTTCAAACGGCATATCCGTTGTTCCGAAGCGAACATTGTTCTCAATCGAATCGGAGAAAAGGAACACATCCTGAGGCACGTAGCCAATTTGCCGGCGATAAGCATGCACATCGTAGTCCTTCATTGGAATGTTGTCGATCAGGATTTCACCTTCGGTCGGATCGTAAAGACGGCCCAGCAGATGGGCCAGCGTGCTTTTTCCAGAACCCGTAGTTCCTAGAATTGCTACGCTTTCACCCGGTTTTACCTCTAAATCAAAATCGTGCAATGCCTTTATACCAGAATCCGGGTAAACGAAGCCTACATGTTTGAATGTGATCGCGCCTTCGAGTGCTTTCTCGATATTTTTGACCGAAACCAATGTCGTTTTTTCATTTAAAAACTCATTGATCCGAGTTTGTGAAGATGCCGCCCTTTGGATCTGACTCGTTGTCCAGCCGAGCGCCATCACGGGCCACGTCAGCATATTGACATATAAAATAAACTCCGTAATGTTCCCAGGCGTAAGGTTCCCATTGATGATTTCCTGCCCGCCGACGAAAATGACGAGAATGTTACTCAGCCCGATCAGCAATACAATTACAGGATAAAAGAAGGCGTCGACCTTGGTCAGGCTCAATGATTTCTTTTTAAAATCTTCCGCCTCTCTTTCAAAATTCGTATATGAATGTTTCTCCTGAACAAAGGATTTAATAACCCTTATCCCTGAAAAAGCTTCCTGCACGTAAGTGGACAGTCCGGAAAGCTGCTTCTGGATTTCCTGGGAGCGTTTCATGATCATGCTGTTCACAATGTAAACGCTGATCGAAAGCACCGGAAGCGGCAGCAGCACAAATAGAGTAAGCTTCGTGCTCACGGAGAGCATGTAGGAAATGACCAGAAAGAACAGGACGATAAGGTTGATGCCATACATTAATGCCGGACCGACATACATGCGGACATTGCTCACATCCTCGGAAATCCGGGCCATCAGGTCGCCTGTGCTGTGGCGGCGGAAGAAGCTGGCTGGTAAGGTTTGGTAATGCTGGTAAATGTCATTTTTGAGCTCAAACTCGATATGCCGAGACATAACGATGATCGTCTGCCTGACAAGGAACAGGAAAATCCCTTTCAGAAGCGCCATAGCAAGGATTAACAAGCCATATAGCAGGATGCTGAACGCGAAAATGTCATACATCTCAGTCTGCAAAGCGGCGCCGTTGAACAGATAATAGATATCCAGCGTCTCAATCACCAGATCCAGCGCGTAACGCACAAGCTGGGCAGGGATTATTCCAAAAAGGTTAGAAATAATTGTAAAAATGGTCCCAAGGATCAGATACCACTTGTATTTCCATAAGTACTGGTTGAGGTACTTTAATGCTTTCACTATATCTTATTTTAACTGCGGATTTTCCCAAGCCAGACAGGCGATAACTAACCAACATCCTATCGTTTCAAAACGTTGCAAATTTAAAAGACGGCATTTCATTTTTTCGATTCTAAACAAAATAGTCTATTTTTGCGGTCAATTTTAAACGAAAAACGCAGGGGAAAGTATTCAAACGGCCCTGCCAAATACAGATACGTTCTTTGATTTACTGTACCTTTTATCCAATTAGTGTTCCGGCTTATGCTGAATAGAAGATTATTAAGAACTAAGGCGGTTCAGGCGCTTTATGCCCGTCAGCTTACAAGAGATGCCAATCGTTTACTGGCCTTAGACCACATTGAAGCGGCTTTTCAGCCGGATCTTAATTCCATGGAATTTCAGGACCGGGCGAAACTGTCGGGAATGAGAAAGCTTGCCGGAATGACCCTCGATGAATTTATAAAGCACGGAAAGCCGAAGGAAGATGAAGAACTTCCTGAGCAGGTGATCAGAGTGGCGCGTAGCGCTTTTGAGGCATACAGCAGACAAACAACTTCCGATGGGGAGAAAATGGTTCGCCGGGTTTTGAATGAAACGGAATCCATTTACGTGGATTTCATCCGGGTTTTATCCATGTTAATAGAGCTTTCGCATCAGGCTAAAATTGACCGCGAAAGAAGATATGACGATCCTGAGGCGCCTTTTCCTAAGGATGCCGGACTCGATACGAACCGGGTTATCCAGGTTTTGATTGCTGATAAAACGCTTGAAGAAGAAATTATCAGGAACGGGATCAATTGGAGTAATGAAATGAACCTGATCCGGAAAACCTATCGTGAAGCACTGCGTAAGGACGAGGAATACACAGCTTATTGCAAAAACGCATCGCATACGCCGGAAGAAGATCAGGCCATTGTACAACACGTTTTGCGGCAAGTTATATTAAAGCATGAAGTGCCCCTGGACTATCTGGAACAGCGCGATCTTTACTGGGTAGATCACAGCGAACTGATCAGGAGCCTTGCTATCAAAACATTAAGATCAGCAGATAACAGCGCAACATTTGAAATTTCTCCGTTGACAAAAGATTGGGAAGAAGACCGGTTTTTTGTTGAGGAACTTTGCAGGATTGTTGTTGAGGAGAGTGACCAGTATGATGTTTATCTGGATGAGCACCTGAAAAACTGGGAACTTGACCGGATTGCATTGGTTGATCTGATCATTCTGAAAACGGCGCTTGCCGAGCTGATCCATTTCCCAGGAATTCCTGTTAAAGTAACCATCAACGAGTTTATTGAAATTGCAAAAAGGTACAGTACGCCAAAAAGCGGTAAGTTTGTAAATGGTGTCCTGGACGTGCTTTCGGTTAAACTGGCCAAAGAAGGCGTGATCAGAAAAAGCGGACGCGGACTGATAGATAACAAATAGGCTGAGCACAATAATTACAGCTAAAAACCAAAAGTCATGAGTAAAACGAGCAATAGTTTAATCGCATTTTTAACCGGTTGTGTCACTGGCGCTGCTCTCGGGATCCTCTACGCACCTGATAAAGGGGAGGTTCTGCGTACGCAATTGACATATAGATTGTCTAAATACAGAGAAAAATTACAGGATGTTATAGATGATCTTGTTCAGAAAAAAGACCAGCCTGATAACTTCACAAAGACTGAGGGCGAGCGTGTTGTCAATGATGCACGCGAAAAAGCAGAAAAGTTACTTGAAGACGTAGATCGCCTGATGGCACAAATCAAAGGTCAGACCAGCTGATTTATTTCATATGAAAATACGGTCATTGGGTTTCTTATTGGGAGTTGCATTACTACTTTCCAATTGTTCCAAAAGCGATAATAAAGAAGATTCAAAACAGGCAGACTCAAAGATGCCTGTTTTTACTTTGAGCGATAGTTCAACATTTGAATTCGGGACAATTCAGGAAGGGGAGATTGTCGAACATGATTTCAAGTTCCGGAATGATGGCGAATATCCTTTGATCCTCAATAATATAACTTCATCTTGCGGCTGCACCACGCCGGAGTGGCCGAAAGATCCCATTGGTCCGAAGCAGACTTCCAGCATTAAAGTCCGTTTTGACAGTAAAAATAAAACTGGCCCGCAGGTAAAAACCATAACGGTTTATGCCAACACGGAGCCGGCTTACACGGAGGTCAGGCTGAAAGGAATTGTAAATGCAGCTTCCAAGCCTGATACACTCAACTAGCTTTCTCTATCACAACCGAAAGGTTAACAACTTACTAATCCGTTCATTATAATGAAATTTTCGATTTTAGCACAAGCAGCAAGTGGCGGTTCAGAAGCCATGATTTACCAGGTCGTGATGTGGGTTGGTATCATTGGTGTATTCTATTTTTTCATGATCCGTCCGCAGCAAAAGAAACAAAAAGAGCAAAAAGAGCTTCTTGGCAATCTTAAAAAAGGAGATCAAGTCGTTACAATAGGAGGGATCCACGCGCGGGTTTATACTGTTGAAGACGCCATTGTTACGCTTGAACTGGATAAAGGAGTGAAGCTTACAGTGGATAAGTCAGCGGTTGCGCGTACTATTGCAGGGTAAAGTCATGTTATGAGTAACGCACCATCAGGCCAGAATAAAGTCAAGACCTTTTTTGTATGTATTCTGGCAGCCTCGTTTTTTTGGTTAATGAATGTATTGAACAAGGATAATTATTCGATTAAGCTTAATTATCCGCTGGACATCGAATACGATTATTCGGCTTTTGTTCCTATGCAGCCATTACCAAAACGGATTTCCGTGAATGTCTCGGGCGACGGCTGGACGCTGCTGCAAAAATCCTGGCTTAATTTCAATGCTAATCCCGTGGTTTATAAGGTCAACAACCCCAATGAGGCAAGTTTCATCAACTCGACCACATTGACGGACCAGATCACGGAATTGTTCCCGAACCTGCACGTGAATTATGTCATTGCGGATACATTCGAGCTCAATTTCGAGCGAAAGATCAGGAAGATCATTCCTATCCGGGTGGATAGCGCGGCCATAAATATCCGGGATGGTTACGTTATTTCGAGCATTATTAATGTTTCCCCATCGCTTATATCTGTCGACGGGCCCGTTTCGTTGATCAAGACTTATCCGGATACGATCCGTGTCAGCGTTCCTACGCCCAAGATCCAAAACAACTTTGACGAAAGCCTGCCCATCCCGCTGCCGGTTTCGCCGTTGGTAGAGGTTAGTCATCGGGACGTTTACATCAGTTTTGAGGTGGCGCAGTATCTCAATGTGATCACGCCGTAAATTCATCATTCACGTCATTTTCCGTCATGTCACTTCCCCTTCAAGTTGGAATTACCGGCGGAATCGGCTCTGGGAAAAGTGTTGTCTGTAAATTGTTTGCCTGCCTGGGCATTCCCGTTTACAATGCAGACAGCCGGGCCAAATGGCTCACCAATCACAATCCCCAGATCATTGAAAGTGTTGTCTCGCTGTTAGGAAAAGAATCCTACACCAGCGAAGGACATTATAATACAGCATATGTTAGCTCGCTGGTTTTCAGCAATGAACATTTACTCAAAAAACTGAATGCAATCATTCATCCCGTCGTCATGCAGGACACCGCAGATTGGGTTGAAAATCATGCAGGATCGCCGTATGTTGTAAAGGAAGCAGCCATTATGAATAAGGCTGGCGACCGCAATGCACTGGATTATGTGGTTGTGGTTGAAGCGCCATTGGAATTGCGGATATCCCGAATCCTGCAAAGGGACAATCGCAGCGAGGACCAGATCAGGGCCATTGTAAAGAGACAGGTTTCGGACGACGAACGGAGAATGGTCGGCAATTTTTTTGTCAATAATGACGAAAAATCAGCTCTGATTCCGCAGATATTGAAGCTTCATGAAATTTTCCTGACGGCAAGAAGCTAAATTAGAAATCTACATCTAATCCCAAAGCTTGTTTCAATTCCAGGAGATACGGATTTTTCTCCGCCATAAAATTAAATTTTTCTGCCGGGGTGTAAGGAAGCCTGTTCACTTCCTGCGGCGCCACGCGCGGGTTTATTTCCAGCCTCGGTGCATCAATGCGACTTTTTAGATAGGTTAGCAGTTCATAACGCACATTCGCCATTGCTTCCAACTGGTGCGT
Source organism: Dyadobacter sp. CY327 (assembly GCF_021390415.1). Lineage (NCBI taxonomy): Bacteria > Pseudomonadati > Bacteroidota > Cytophagia > Cytophagales > Spirosomataceae > Dyadobacter > Dyadobacter sp. CY327. The sequence continues at coordinate 1,378,220 of NZ_JAJUXJ010000001.1, forward strand.
GTTGTCCAAAGCGATTTCAATGCTTGTGCCTTCCAGTTTGAATTCTTTGTTCAAACTGATTTCTTCCGTTGTTGAGTTACCTGCTATCCTTCGCTTTTCGGCGAATTCATACCAATGCGTTTGCAGCGTTTCGAATGTTAGTGTCTCTTTTCTTACATTGGTTTGCGTGGCCGCATAACCGTTCTCCACCTCGCTACTTGGCTTTTCTTTAACTGCTGTATCTGCAACCGCCGCTGTGGGACTTAATGCAATCGTATTTTTGAGACGCGAAGGGGCCTGTACAACTGGCTGGGCAACGCGCGCTGGAGCCTCGGTATGATTTCCATTTAAGGACAAACCATTGCTGGGCGTTTCAATGGGCGTTGCAGGGGCAGTATTTAAAGGTTTTAGCTCAGGCTCAACTTTTTTTTTTGCCGTTTCATCAACGGCGGCAAGAGAAGAAAGTTGAAGGACATGGGGCAGATTGGCAAGCTTCATCAAACAAAGCTCCACATGCAACCGCTGGTTTTTCGCCGATTTATAATTGATATCACACTGGCTGGCAATGCTTAGCGCAGACAACAAAAAGCTCATATCCGCCAATGCCGACTGCTGCTGATATTTCCGTTCGGCCGACTCCGAAACCTGTAAAAGTGTTACAGTCTGCGGGTCTTTGCATACCAAAAGATTGCGGAAATGTTCCAAAAGGCCAACCACGAACAGATGACCGTCAAAGCCTTTTCTCAAAATTTCATCAAATAAAACCAGCGAGCGGGCAATGCTGCCCGAAGTCAGCGCATCTGTGATTTTGAAATAATAATCGTAGTCCAGAATGTGCAGATTTTCCAGCACAGCTTCATAAGTAAGCTTGTTATCTGTCGAAAATGTCACATTCAGGTCAAACATCGAAAGCGCATCCCGAAGACCGCCATCAGCCTTCTGGCCGATCAGCTCCAATGCTTCTTTTTCTGTTTCGATACCCTCTTTCTGCGCTATATCTGACAAATGATAAGCAATGTCTTTCGGCTGAATGCGGTTGAAGTCGAAGATCTGGCAGCGTGAAAGAATGGTTGGCAGAATTTTATGCTTTTCCGTGGTCGCCAGGATAAAAATGGCGTAACCAGGCGGCTCTTCCAATGTTTTCAAAAATGCATTGAAGGCAGCTTGCGAAAGCATGTGCACCTCATCAATAATATAGATTTTGTATTTCCCGGTTTGAGGCGGGTAACGAACCTGGTCTATCAGGTTACGGATATCTTCAACGGAGTTATTGGAAGCAGCATCCAGTTCATGAATGTTGAATGATGCATTGTTTTGAAAACTGACGCAAGATTCGCATTCGCCGCACGCTTCCACATCGTCGCCAAGGTTCTGGCAGTTGATGGTTTTGGCCAAGATCCTTGCGCAAGTTGTTTTTCCAACCCCTCGCGGTCCGCAAAAAAGGAAAGCCTGCGCCAGGTGATTGGTGCGGATTGCGTTTTTTAAAGTTGTAGTGATGTGTGACTGGCCAACCACCGAGTCGAAAGTGACGGGACGATACTTTCTGGCCGAGACAACGAAATTATCCATAGCGCAAGATACTTCCATGCGCTCGAATTTCAAAGCTACTTTTTCTCGACAAGCGGGTAAACGCGCACGTAATCGACCTCCATTTTTTGAGGGAAAATGCTGTCATCCACGCCTTTCTGTCCGCCCCAGTTGCCTCCGACAGCCATATTTAAAATTAAATGAAAAGGTTTATCAAAGGGCCATTGAGCCCAGTCGTAGCCAGCTTCTTTATTAAAAGTAAAATAGTCTTTGCCGTCCAACAGGATCTTTACGCTTTCGGGCGTCCATTCGCAGGAGTAAATGTGGAACTCATCCGAAACCGTTTCAACGACGACATTATTACCCTTATTCGTCTTAATAGCATGGTTAAAAGCCTTGGTATGAATGTTACCATGAACCCGGTTCTGGTCAAAACCTACGTGTTCCATGATATCAATCTCACCATTATCCGGCCAACCCTTATTTCCATAGCTGTTTCCGCTCGCCAGCATCCATATCGCAGGCCAGGTGCCGCGGCCTTTCGGAAGCTTCGCACGAATTTCGAATTTGCCATAAGTAAAATCCCCCTTACCCTTCGAAACCAGCCGCGCCGAACTATAATCAGCCTTTCCCGACTTTCCTTTAACAGCCTCAATGACTAGATGCCCGTTTTCCACTTTGGCATTTTCGATCTTATCCGTATAATTCTGCAACTCATTATTCCCCCAGCCTTGATCCCCCAGGTCATAGCTCCACTTCTTCGGGTCAGGCTTACCAGCGTAATCGAATTCATCCTGCCAGGAAGGGGTGGAGGCGAAATTGTATTTGGAAGAGGTTGCTGATGTGGTCGCAGGCTGAGCACAGCAATAGAGAAGGCTCGACAGCATGAATGCGCCAAATAGTAAGGGTTTAATCATTCGAGTGTATTGATTTGCCTTTTCTAATGCGCTCTAACTGCGCTGGATCCATTTTCCTTAGCATTGCATTTACCTCGTCAAGCTTCTTTTTTACGATCTGCTCACCTGTAAGCTTCGCAGCTTTGTCGTCTTCTTTAATTCGTGTCATGTTTTCTTCTGATTAGATAAAAATGATAAGAACTATTGCTTGTAAATGGATAGAGCACGCTATCTATTACGCCTAAAATTTCGAAAGAATTATGGAAGGCATGTAATTCTCTGGTAATGATCATGCTGTACAACCTGTGCCGTTTAGGATCACTTCCTCGAAAGACAACGTTGCTACCTGGGTTTCTCTTAAAAAAATCAGTTATAATTTTTATCGTCGTTGCCATAACTGTTCGGAAATCCTTATTCTTTGTTTCCGTTATGTCACAAAGTTCACCGTCTGATAGAAGATCAAGAAGGGCTAAGTTGTAAACTGTCTCGTCATCGGATTGCCTTACTAAAACAACCTTTTTTACTCGCTTTTCAGCACTGACGCTTACAAATTCATACCGCAACTCGTGCTGGGCAAGCGTAAAGGGGTAGAAGGTTTCTTGCATTAAAGAAAATGTATAGTGTGTAATTTATCCCAAACATAATCCTTTTCTCTAATTTATGAAAACACATTAATTGCCCTAAACCGGGCAAATACTTGTAATTTTGCGATTGATACATTTTATAGGTTAATGATGGAAATTAAGCTTAGTACGGAGGTTGGCATCACTCCATCGGATTGGAAAATTGGCCATCATTCCAGGATTGCGACAATCGGTTCTTGTTTTGCAGATGTGCTTGGTAGTCAGCTTAGCGGGTATAAATTTCCGGTTTTGAATAATGATTTTGGAACTGCATTTAATCCGCTGGCCATTGCCAAAATTTTAGATATTACGCTGGAAGGTAAGGAGCCTAATCAAGCATTGTTTTTAGAGAATCCGGATAAGATCTGGCTTCATCATGATTTCCATTCATCGTTGTACGGACATGATAGGGAGGCTTTACATGCACAGTTGACAGATAAATTGGTGTCTGCAAGAGTCTTTTTGAAAGAAGCGGATGTTCTGGTAATCACTTTCGGAACTGCGTTTGCTTACCGGCATAAGCAGACGAATCTGATCGTTGGCAATTGCCATAAGCAGCCAGCCGACCGTTTCCTGAGAGAGCTGCTTCATCCCGATCAGATCATGATCGCTTATGATCAGCTGATCCAAAAATTGCAGTCTTTCCAAAGAAATCTCAGGGTGATATTGACGGTCAGTCCGGTGAGGCATACACGGGATACGCTGCCGCTGAACCAGGTTAGCAAGTCAACATTGCGGCTGGTTTGTCACCGGTTATCCGAAAAATACAAGCATGTCGAGTATTTTCCTGCTTACGAAATCATGATGGATGAGCTGCGTGATTACCGGTTTTATGAGGAAGATATGATCCATCCGACCAACGTTGCAGAAGATTACATTTTCAATGCTTTCGCTAAAACTTACATTGAACCCAGCGCCCGGAATCTTATGAAAGAATGGGACGCTATACGCCAAATGACGCAGCACAGGCCTTTGCATGGGGTTACGGAAAGTCACCGGAAATTGCTGAAAAACGTGTTGTCAAAATTAAAAGCGCTGTCATCGCAAATTGATGTAACCAAGGAAATTGCGGAAACAGAAGAGAAAATCCATGAATTTTCAGATTTGAGATAAACTCATTGGGAATAATTCGTGTTGCATAATATTCAAGTATAGAATCAGATATTTTTAAGTTTCCGGGGCTTCATAAGGCGTAACAATCGAGAGGTCTTAACCAGTATAATGGGAGAATTTACAATTAATAAGGAGAAAGTTTTACAGGCGCTCAGCACTGTTGAAGAACCGGATCTCAAAAAGGATTTGGTGACGTTGGGTATGATCCAGGACATTGAAATCGGGGTGAATCAGGTAAGATTTACAGTTGTTTTGACAACCCCTGCCTGCCCTTTGAAAGAGCTGATCCGCAGAAATTGCGAGGCAGCCATTCACGAGCATTTAAGTCCGGACGTCGAGGTTGTTATCAAGCTTACAGCCAATGTAACTTCAACGCGTCAGTCCGGGCCGGTTATTCCGGGCGTGAAGAATGTGATCGCTATTTCTTCCGGAAAAGGCGGCGTGGGTAAGTCAACAGTCACTGCGAACCTTGCTATGGCGCTACATCGTTCGGGCGCTTCGGTCGGCATTATTGATGCGGATATTTTTGGGCCTTCGATCCCGGTAATGTTTGGTGCAGAGAATATGCAGCCTACCATTACGCCGAAAGACGGTAAAAACTTCATTAACCCGATCCGCCAGTACGGGATCAAAATGATCTCCATCGGATTCCTTACTCCTCCTGATAGCGCGGTCGTTTGGCGTGGGCCGATGGCCAGCCAGGCTTTGAAGCAATTTTTTGCAGATACGGACTGGGGCGATCTGGATTATCTTTTGATCGACCTTCCTCCCGGCACCAGCGATATACATTTAACATTAGTGCAAACAGTGCCCGTAACCGGAGCGGTGATCGTTACCACGCCTCAAAAAGTGGCACTTGCTGATGCTATCAAAGGTTTGCAAATGTTCCGCCAGCCGCAGATCAATGTGCCGATTTTGGGTGTAGTTGAAAACATGTCCTGGTTTACGCCGGAAGAAATGCCTGATCATCAGTATCATATCTTCGGAAAAGGCGGAGGTCAGCTGCTTGCAGATAAGTTTGATGTTCCTTTATTAGGTCAAATTCCTTTGGTACAAGGCATTAGGGAGGCAGGTGATGAAGGACGCCCGGCTGTTATGGATATGAATCCGATTGTGAATGATGCTTTCCGTGATGCAGCTGAGTCGTTGGCGCAGCAGGTTGCGATCAGAAATGCTACAAAGGAGAAAACGCAGCCCGTTGAAATCCAGGCTTAGCATTATATGTTAATGATTTGATTTTTTGAATATATTCTTGCACCTTAGCAAATAGATTTTTTAACAATGGATTCAAAAGAAAAAATAATAGAGCTCATCGAGCAGGCACTCGATACGGTACGACCTTATTTGCATGCAGACGGTGGAGATGTGAAATTTGTGGAATTGACTGATGATCTGGTCGTTAAATTGGAGTTGCAGGGCTCTTGCCAAAGCTGCCCTATGAGTGCAATGACATTCCGCGCAGGTCTGGAAGAATCCATTCGCAAAGCTGTTCCTTATGTTAGCAAAGTTGTTTCTGTGAATGTCCCTGAATTGGCTTAAAATAAGCCGGTTTTATAACCTTGTTTTTGTCAAAAGCAGCTTTTCTAAACGGAAAGCTGCTTTTTTATTTAAAATTTTCGGGCATTTCAGCCAGAAATTGATTCGTCCCGATTAGTACGTTATATTGCGCGTAAGATTTAGAAGATTTTACCTGACATTTAAATATGCGTATCGGAATTTTTTTCGGAGGACCTTCCCGCGAAAGGGAAATTTCATTTGCTGGTGGAAAAACTGCTTTTGAATACCTGGATAAATCACTTTTTGAGCCAGTTCCGGTCTTTGTGGATAGTTTCGGACGTTTTATCCTGCTGGAAAAACCACTTATGTATGCCAGTGAGATCAGGGAGTTCTATCCGTCGCGAAGCATCCAGCAAACTGTTTTTAAAACCTATATAGAATCGCATCCAGAACTCGCCAACGAGTCCGTTCCTTCCGAAATTGGGGTAGAAATATCTCCTGAACAATTCAAGCAACATTTCGATTTCGTATTCCTGGCCATGCATGGCCCTGATTGTGAGGACGGTGCAATTCAGGGTTTGTTGGAATGGTATAAAATTCCTTACAGCGGGCCCGGTTTAATGGGTTCGGCAGTCGGAATTGATAAAATTCTTCAAAATGAAATGATCACATTGGTGAATGGTCAGCAGAAAAAGAGCTGGACATTGCGTTATGATCAATGGATTCCAAATGAGTATCCAATTCTTTTTCAGGTCCTTAAAAAACATTTAGGACTTCCGTTGGTCATTAAAGCGCCGCATCAGGGCTCGTCTATCGGCGTTGCTATTGTAAAGGATGATTCTTTGGAAGAATTTATATCAGCAGTTAACCAATGCTTTTTCCAGGTGGAGCTCGATGGCGCGACCTGGAATGCGCTGGGCGGATCCGAAAAACAGGCTTGGGCACAAAAAGTGGCAAATCTTGATGAGGGAATCGGGTTTCCGCTGGTTTTGAATGGTGAAATGATATATCACCCGGCAAAGCTGATCGATGTGCTGGACAGCTATTTCTCAACAGCAAATGAACCTGCTGTTCTCAGCAGTGCTAATGGTGAAGACCAGGTTTTAATAGAAGAGTTTGTCAGCGGGCAGGAGTTTTCCTGCGGCTGCATCCAGCTTGATAATGGGAAACCGTTGGCCCTGCCGCCCAGCGAGGTGATCAAAATGGTACAGGTTTTTGATTTTAATGCAAAATATAAGCCCGGAGCGAGCCGCAAACGCATTCCGGTTGACACAACGCTTGAACTGAATCAGGAGATCCAAAAGGTGATAGCGACCGTTTTTGAACAACTGGGCATTGATGTTTGCGTCCGTATCGACGGATTTCTGACGCCAGAAGGCACCATTGTGCTCCATGACCCTAATACGATTCCCGGAATGTCACCTACATCATTCATCTTCAAGCAGATGGCTGAAATTGGGCTGAACGTGACGCATGCGCTTACCTATCTTGTGAGGCAGTCGATCCGGGAAAGGATCCGTTCCGGGAAAAATATCTGGCAATTAAGGACTTTGCTGGATGGTCTTGATGCGAAAATTAGAGCAGAGAATGCTAAAAGCAAACCTTCGAAATTTATCGTATTTGCTTCAACTGATGAAGATTATAGAGCAGCACGGTCAAAATACGGCAGGATGAATGCGGAAGGAGAAGTGAAGCCAATTCCAGTCCTTCATGCTTCGGATGGAAAATATTATGTGTTAACCAATCCGCTGATGTTCAAGGAATATGTAGCGGATGTGGAAGCATTGTTGCACACGGAACGCCATCCATTATTGACCGAAACGGCGCAGAGGGCAGCTGAAACGACTGCATTTTATGCAGGCAAAGTAAACTATCAGGTAAGCGTCTACAATGACCTGGAATCACTTGCAGTTTGAGGTGAAATTTGCTGATCGGTGATGATTTGCCGATTAAGTTTTTAGTTTTACACAGAGATTTTCATTCCTTTCAGAAAAATATAAATTAATGGCACACGGCGCGGAAAAAGTAAGACTAAGCCTGCAAAAAGAGAATACAGGGTGGAAAAAGTGGGGACCTTATTTGTCTGAACGCCAGTGGGGAACGGTTCGTGAGGATTACAGTGGAAATGGTGATGCCTGGAATTATATCACCCACGAGATGGCACTCTCAAAAGCTTATCGCTGGGGGGAGGACGGAATCGGAGGTTTTTCTGACAATAAGCAGCATATATGTTTCTCGTTCGGGTTTTGGAACCATAAAGATAAGATCCTGAAAGAAAGGATTTTTGGCCTCACAAATCGGGAGTCCAATCATGGCGAAGACGTGAAGGAAATGTACTATTATCTGGATAGCACACCTACGCACTCTTATACCAAAATGCTTTATAAATACCCGCAGAACGCTTTCCCTTACGAAAAGTTACGTCAGGAAAACGGCCGTCGCGGGAAGGAAGATCCGGAATATGAAATCATGGACACAGGCGTGTTCGAGAATGATGAGTATTTCGATATTTTCATTGAGCATGCCAAGGCCGATGAAGAGGACATTATGATGAAGGTAACGGTTTTCAACCGCAGCGACCAGGATGCTCCTATCACGGTTTTGCCAACGATCATGTTCAGAAATACGTGGTCGTGGGGATACGAGGCTTTCAATTATAAGCCGATCATGAATGGTATTTCGAACCGTTTGATAGAGGTTACGCACCGTAAACACGGGAAATACAACCTGTATCTGGATGGCGCGGACGAACTGCTGTTCTGTGAAAACGAGACCAATTTCAAGAAACTATACGGAACTGCGAATAATACAGCCTATCCGAAAGACGGGATCAACGACTACATTGTCAGCAATAAAAAGTCCTCGACCGTAAATCCAAACAACATTGGAACGAAGGCAGCAGCCCGTTTCACACGGACCATTAAGGCTGGCGAAAGCACTACATTCAGATTAAGGTTTGTAAACCATACGATTTCAGAACCTTTTGGCGGCTTTGAAGATCTTTTTGCAAAAAGGATCAGGGAGGCGGACGAGTTTTATGACGATTTGCAGCGCGATGTGGCAGATGCCGATCTGCGATCCATTCAGCGGCAGGCGTATGCAGGCATGCTTTGGAGCAAGCAGTTTTATTATTACAATGTTTACGAATGGTTAAAGGGCGATCCGGCGCAGCCGGGGCCAAATCAAGGCCGAAAATGGGGGCGGAATTCCGGGTGGAAACATTTGTATGCGGCTAATATTATTTCGATGCCGGATAAGTGGGAATATCCATGGTTTGCTGCATGGGACCTTGCTTTTCACTGTGTTCCGCTGGCCAGGGTGGATGCGGATTTTGCCAAAAGACAACTTGAAATATTACTTCGGGAGTATTATATGCACCCTAACGGGCAGATTCCTGCCTATGAATGGAATTTCTCGGACGTTAACCCGCCGGTGCACGGCTGGGCAACGTGGAAGGTGTATGAGATTGATCGTGAGCAGAATAACGGAGTAGGGGACATTGAATTCCTTGAAAAAATATTCCATAAGCTGCTCCTGAACTTTACCTGGTGGGTTAACCAGAAGGACGATACAGGCAACAACATTTTCAGCGGCGGCTTCCTAGGCCTGGATAATATCGGAGTTTTTGACCGGTCGACGCCAATGCCTTTTGGCGGAAAATTGCAACAGGCCGACGCCACAGGCTGGATGGCAATGTATACGCTGAATATGCTTCGTATTTCGGTGGAAATCGCCCTTGTGCACCCGGTTTATCAGGATATGGCTTCCAAATTTTTCGAGCACTTCCTGCACATTGCGGGAGCTATGGAGTCCATAGGAGGCAAAAATTCTTCGATAAGCCTTTGGGATGAAGAAGATCAGTTCTATTATGACGTGATCCACATTCCGAATGGACAGAGTATATTGCTGAAAGTGAGGTCAATAGTGGGGCTTATCCCGCTTTTTGCAGTTGAGATTCTTGATCCGCAAAACCTCGATAAAATGCCTGTCTTCAAACGGCGTGTAGAATGGGTTTTGGCAAACAGACCGGATCTGGCGAGGCTGATATCACGCTGGTTTGAGTCCGGTAAAGGGGAAAATCGCCTGCTATCCATCCTGCGTGGTCACCGGATGAAAATGATCATGAAGCGGATGCTGGATGAAAATGAATTTCTTTCGGACTATGGCGTTAGGGCTTTGTCTAAATACCATGAAGAAAATCCGTATAAATTTTATATCAATGGTGAGGTGCTGCAAGTGGATTATACTCCGGCTGAGGCACTTACCGACATTATGGGTGGGAATTCCAACTGGCGCGGGCCAATTTGGTTTCCTTTAAATTACCTCATATTTGACTCCCTGATGAAATTCCATGCTTACTATGGCGAGGATTTTATGGTAGAATATCCAACCAATTCCGGCAATCTTGCGACGATTAAGGAAGCAGCTGTTGCCATTGCATGCCGATTGATTGATATTTTCAAAAAGGATGCAGACGGAAACCGGGCCGTGTATGGCGTTGACCAGAAAATGCAGAAAGACCCGAATTTCAATGAACACATTCTTTTTTACGAATATTTTCATGGAGATAATGGTCGCGGTTGCGGCGCAAGCCATCAGACAGGCTGGACCGGGCTTGTAGCCGAGCTCATCCACAAAACTGCTAAGGAAACGGCCAGGCAACCCGAAAAAGAAGAGCTGGAAATCAGTAAGTAACTCAACAATCCATAAAGTATATTTTCAATTAATTCCATCCAATCAACTTATGACTGCAAAATTGGAACCTAGTGTAATGACCAAAGTGAGCAGCTGGCTCAACGGTGATTATGATATCGATACCAAACAATCCATTCAGCAATTAATCGATGAAGGAAACGATACTGAACTGACAGACGCATTTTATAAAGACCTGGAATTCGGGACGGGCGGGCTAAGAGGCCTTATCGGGATCGGTTCCAATCGCATGAACCGCTACACAGTGGGCACCGCGACGCAGGGTTTGGCAAATTATCTGAACCAGGCATTTCCAAATGAAGAAATAAAAGTGGCAATTGCTTACGACAGCCGCATTAAATCGGATGAATTTGCCAAAATCATTGCTGATATTTTTTCTGCAAATGACATCACCGTTTATCTTTTTGAAGCGCTTCGTCCTACGCCCGAGCTATCGTTTGCGATCCGCTTGCTGGGTTGCAAAAGCGGTGTGGTTGTAACGGCTTCGCATAATCCGAAAGAATATAATGGCTACAAAGCATACTGGGATGATGGTTCTCAGGTAGTTGCACCGCACGACACGAACATTATCAACGAGGTGAACGCAATCACTTCGATTGATGACGTGAAATTTGACGGCGATGCGTCGAAGATCATTAAGATCGGTGCGGATGTTGATGAAAAATATATGGATCATATTCTGTCGCTCTCCATTTCAAAAGGTGCTTTGGAGCGTCAAAAAGGCCTTAAAATAGTTTATACGCCATTGCACGGAACCGGGGTAACATTGGTTCCTGCGCTTTTGGCCAAAATGGGTTTCGAGGCGGTTACTGTGATTGAGGAGCAGGCAGAGCCAAAAGGAAACGGCCAGTTTCCAACGGTGGTTTATCCAAATCCGGAGGAAAGTGAAGCCATGTCCAAGGCGGTTGAGAAAGCCAGGGAAATTGATGCAGACCTGGTATTGGGAACCGATCCGGATGCAGACCGTGTAGGAATTGCGGTGAAAAACCATCATGGCGAAATCCAGCTTTTAAATGGTAACCAGACTGCCAGTGTGCTGATCTATTATCTTTTGAATGCGTGGAAAGATGCCGGCAAGCTTACAGGAACCCAGTTTGTTTGCAAAACCATCGTTACTACCGACTTAATTGATAAAATGGCGGCAGCGTACGATGTGAAATGTTATAACACGCTGACCGGTTTCAAATACATTGCACAGGTTATCCGTGAAAAAGAAGGCATTGAGCAGTTCATCGGCGGTGGTGAAGAAAGTTATGGTTACCTGATTGGCGATGCAGTTCGTGACAAGGATGCGATCGCTTCCTGCGCCATGATCGCGGAATTAACTGCTTATGCGAAGGATAAAGGGTTGAGCCTGTTTGATATGTTGATGGAAATCTACAAGCAATTTGGTTTCTATTATGAAGGACTCATTTCTTTAACCAAAAAAGGAAAAACCGGAGCTGATGAAATCCAGCAGATGATGGCCGATTTCCGTGCCAACCCGCCTAAAACATTGGCAGGCTCGCCTGTAATCAGAATGGATGATTACAAAGCACTGAGCACGGTAGACTTTACCAGCGGCACCACGCATTCAATTCCATCGGGGGAAATGGGGATCGAACCATCTAATGTGCTTCAATTCTTCACCGAAGACGGAACGAAATTCACATGCCGCCCATCCGGAACGGAACCAAAAATTAAGTTCTACGTAGGTGTTCGCGCTGCACTGGAGAAAAACGAAGATTTCGACAATGTATATGCCAGCCTGAAAGCAAAAGTGAGCGCAATAGGCGAGGAGCTTGGGTTGAAATAATTCGTTTATAAATAGAATTGAAGAGGCTGTTCCCTGGCGGAGCAGCCTTTTTTTTGCCTATTTCAGCAAACAGCGCGCCCGTATGCGTCCGTCGTTTTATATTTGAAGTAAAAGTGCAGGATTCTGACAATGCTCGTGATTAATAATTTGCTTAAACCTAATGCCTTATATCGTTTTTGGTTGACGGTCGTCATCGCCGTTTGCAGTCTGTGCCATGTATATGCGCAGCAAGGGGGAATGGTTACGCTTACTGGAAAGGTGACCGACGAGAAAACGGGTAAGCCACTTCCGTTTGCCAACGTTTTTATTAATAATTCCACCATAGGAACGAATGCGGACGAGAATGGCAATTACCGGCTGACGAATTTGTCCATTGGTAATCTCGAAATGGCAGTTTCGTTTTTGGGTTATGAGACTGTCAAACAAACATTGCGGTTTGAGCATCCGGGAGTGAAGACTGTCCTTTTCAAACTGAGGGAAGGAATGGAGCTGCAAGGCGTTACGGTTTATGCTAAAAAGAATAAAAAACGAGAGCGGAACTTGAAAATTATCACCCGAGAACTGCTTGGAAACAGCCGTTTTAGCAAGCAATGCAGGATCGTTAACCCGCAGGTTTTGCGGATTTCCGAGGACGATGACAAGCATTTAACTGCGCAAACGACCAAGCCGCTGATCATTGAAAACCTTGCATTAGGTTATCGCATTCATCAGGATCTGGACGATTTTGATTATTTCAACGGAAAGCTATTCTATGGTGGCAGCACGAGATTTGAGCTGCTGGTGCCGAAAGACAGCATACAGAAAAAACAATGGCGCGCTAACCAGAAGATCGCTTATCAGGGCTCTGTGAAGCATTTATTGTCGAGTATGGTGTCGGACAGTTTGCAGGAGGAGGGTTTCAAAGTATATCAGGCAATTCCCGATTCCATGCGCAGGTTCAACACGGTGCGGACACAAAATGGCTACAACACCATTGCCAATCATTTGCATAACCGCATTGAGCAGATCCGCGGCATGCGGCTCATCCGGCCGGGAGAGTTGGTGACGGAGCGGCTGGTCGTGTCGGGCACGCAGTTAGAAGTTTTTTATATGAAGAAAAAGGGAAGATCGCCTTATTCGGACATGCCATATGCTTACACGCAAATCACACTGCCACAGGGATATATGGTCATTACGCCTTCGGGATGGGTTTCTATTCCCATGGGATTTGAGATTGCGGGCGACCTGGGTAACGATCGTTTCTCATCCCTGCTGCCAGCAGACTGGAAAAGAGACGATTAGCCTATTGCAATTTTGAAGACAATGTTTTGTTTTCAAGCAGCACATAAGGGATATGCACATTCCAGGTTGGCTTCAAGCTTTCCTGATTTAAAAAACCTTTTGAAAAATTACCCAAAACAATGTCGTCGTCTCCATCGCCGTCATAATCTTCAACATCCATACAGATCCAGCGGCCATGCGTATGCACGGGCACGGCGTGCGGTTTGAAATTCGGTTGCTGCTTTGGCGTTGTATCGGTTTGTTCAAAATACAAAAAGCCTTCCTGCGGCTTCTTATGAAAATCCGCGAAAAAGGCAATGGTCGCAATGTCCATGTCGCCGTCCTGATCAAAATCTGACGCCACGGCTTTTGTGCAGCCATTAATAGGATAAAAATAGCTTTGCCGGAATATCAGGTTTCCTGTATTTTCAAAAATATAAAGGCCATGATAAGGTTTCAAAATCCTCGAAAAGTCGCTGTTATCACCAGCGGTGTAAACAATGTCCGGCTTGCCGTCTTGCGTGACATCAACGAGCTGAAAGCTGCTTGAACCATATACAGAAGGAAACCGAAGCACATTCTTTTCAATAAATCCTCCTTTCTGGTCATTCATAAAAACCCAGATCCCTTCATCTGCATGGGCAAAAAGCGTCATGATATCAGGCCAGCCATCACTATTCAGGTCACGTATATAGCTTTGCGTTGCCCCCGGCATTTCCCTTACCACCACTTTCTCGAACCTACTGCCGGAAGTTTGCTTGTCCGCAAGCTGTTTCAGAATGTATAGGCCGCCTCTGTTATGCCCGAATGCGCAGACCAGGTAGTCTTGTAATCCGTCTTTGTTGTAATCTATGGGTTGGCTCTGGATCGGCCGGATGAGGTCCTGCGATATCATTTCGGGTTCGGTGCCGCGTTTTTTATCCAAAGTGAATATTTGGCCCTTAGTAATGTCCAGGGCACGCATGCCGCCCATGCATGTGATCGCCATTTCTGGGTTTTTTAGCGTTGGAAAGCAAATGTCGATGGCGGAGGAGGGAAGCGTGGTGAGCAGCTTGCGTTGTTCCAGGCGGTCGGAAGTGTACAGGCCCGGATTTTCCAGGTCGCTGGTGTAGAGGCGTTGCCTGGACGAATCGATTGCAACTAATAATGTGCTGCTTACGGCAGATAATTCAATTTTTGGCTGCTTCAATGTAAATACGGCCCAGTCCTGCGTGTGCTTGTAACCGTTAGGAACTTGCAATGTGTCCGGAGCGAGGGTTTGATAATAATGTACAAGTTTCGTCCAGTCCGCGGAGGAGAGCGCAGATTGCTGGCTATGCAGGTAAATGTTTCCTTCCAGAACCTCAATACCAAGCTGCTCCGCCATAGCTGGCAACACACTATTTGTCCACGTTGATTTGTCCAGAAGAGCCGGATCGGGCACCTGGTGACAGTTTGAGCAATATTTTCCAGCCAGTGCTTTCCCGTCGGCAACCGACTCCCCGGAGCCTTCCGTTCCGCATGAAAGGTTACTAAGGCAGAGGTAAATAGAAATCTGGAAAAAGTAATATTTAAGCCATGAGATCTTCCTTAGCATTCTGGAATAGTAGGTTGTAGCGTGGAAATACTAAGATTGTACAATATGCGGCTTAACGATTTTGTATGCGTTTGCGTAAATAAACACTCAAAAGTCGGTTATCTATGACATTATTTTATCTCTTTATAATACTATTATTTCATTGCTAGAAAATATTAATCTAAAACGGCCAATTATTTGTGGAAATAATCATAGATTTGACTGCTTAATAATTATTAACCTAACCGAGTATTATGAAAAGAATCTACAAGATCTCCGGCAGGGGCATCTTCTTCTCCTTCATGCTAAGTTTTGCAGCAATTGTTGCATTCGCACAAGAACGTAAGGTAACAGGAAAGATCACCGACCTCGCCGGAACAGGCATCCCAGGGGCCACGGTTGTCGTGAAAGGAACCCAGACGGGAACAAACACTAACACGGATGGTGATTTCTCTATCAATGTTGGTAACAACACCACATTAGTCATCAGCTTTGTGGGTTACAAGACAAAAGAGGTAAGTGTGGGAAATCAAAGTGTCATCAACATTCAGATGGATGACGACGTTTCGGCGCTAGAGGAGGTTATCGTAACGGGTTACACCATCGATAGCAGAAGAGAAACAACCGGTGCGGTTTCAACAGTTAAGTCAAAAGATTTAACAGCAACCCCATCTGGTAACGTTGAACAGCAATTACAAGGCCGCGTTGCGGGTGTGACTGTCATTACAAACGGTCAGCCGGGAACAACCAGCCAGATCCGCGTAAGGGGTTTTGGTGCTTTCGGTGGTAACGAGCCATTGTACGTTGTGGACGGGGTGCCAACAGGATCAACCGATTTTCTTAACCCTGATGACATTGAAACAACGACTGTACTGAAAGATGCAGCGGCTGCTTCTATTTATGGAGCACGTGCAGCGAACGGTGTAATCGTTTACACAACCAAAAAAGGAACAAAGAAAGCTAAGAAACTGAGCATTACATATGATGGACTTTTCGGGGTAACTACTCCTGGAAAAGGACAGACTATGCTTACGCCACAGGAGCAGGCAGACTGGACATGGCAGGCGATCAGAAATGACGCATTCCAGGGTGACTCACTTCCTAAATTTACAAACGTTGCCAGCGGACAATATGGCTCAGGCGACAAGCCGGTTTTGCCAGACTACATTAACGTAGGCGGAAAAACAGGTGTAATTGGAGAAGTGGATCTTGCAGCTGAAAAGTTGAAATACAATGTAGATCCAAACCGCGGTTCTATCTATCAGGTGGTTAAAGCTAACAAGCAAGGAACAGACTGGTATGATGCGATCACAAGAAACGCACCTTTGCAGAGACATTCACTTGGATTTTCAGGTGGTGGCGACAACAACCGTTTCTATGCTGGTTTCAGCGTTCAGGATCAGAAAGGGATCATGATTAACAATGGTTTCAAGCGTTATGCTTTCCGTGTTAATACTGAATTTGATGTGCTTAAGAACCTGAGAATCGGTCAGAATGCACAGTTTACTTACCTGCAAGTATTAGGTCAGGATGGTGGATCGGGCGGACAAGGTGTTGCAGCGAATGAAAATGACATTCTTTTTGCATTCCGTATGCCTTCGATCATTCCGGTTTACGATGAGTTTGGCGGATATGCAGGAACATCTTCAAAAGGTTTCAATAACCCGCAAAACCCGGTTGCACGCAGGGATGGTCTTAAAAACAATGCAGGTTTCGCCGGTAACGGTTTTGGTAACTTCTACATTGAACTGGATGTAGTTCCTGGTTTGACATTGCGTTCAAGCGTTGGGGCTCAATATTCCAATTATGCCAACAGAGGTTTCAGCAGATTACAATATGAAAACTCTGAAAACAACTCTGCATTCGGTTACAATGAAGGTTCGGGACACCGTTTCAGCTGGACATTGACAAACACGGCCAACTTCAAGAAAACTTTCGGATTGCATAATCTGGACGTGATCATTGGTCAGGAAGCATTGAACACAGGCGTGGGGAAAAATCAGAATTCATCTGGTTTGAATCCATTCTCGACGGATATCAACTACATTAACATGAATAACGTTGGTTCCAAGCAGGTGTTCAGTGATTACTATAAAGGAGTTAACTTCTACTCACTGTTTGCCCGTGCCAACTACACATTCAATGACCGGTATATCCTGACAGGGGTTGTTCGCCGCGATGGTTCTTCCCGTTTCGGAGAAAACAACCGTTATGGTGTGTTCCCTGCGTTCTCGGCAGCATGGAGAATTTCTTCGGAAAACTTCATGAAAAGCGTTCCTTTTGTTACAGAGCTTAAACTTAGAGGTGGTTACGGTTTGATGGGTAACTCTAACAACGTGGATCCAAACAACCAGTACAGCTTATTCGGTGCAAGTCTTGGCCAGTCATCTTATGACTTGAACGGAACCAATTCAAGCGCATTAGAAGGATATTACAGAACGCGGATTGGTAACAAAAGCGCGAAATGGGAAACCAGTATCACTAAAAACATTGGTATCGACGGAACATTCCTGAAAGGCAAACTGGACGTTATCATCGACTTGTGGCAGAAAGACACCAAGGACCTTTTGTTCCAGGTTCCGATCACTGCAACAGCTGGTTACGATGCTGCTGCACCTTCTGTTAACGTTGGTAAAATGTCAAACAAAGGAATTGACTTGCAGATCATCAACCGTGGCCGTATCACTAACGACCTTGGTTATGAAGTGAATTTCACTGCCGGTATTCTTAAAAATAAGATTGAGTCGCTTGCGCCGGGTATCAATTACCTGACAGTTAACCCTGATTTCCGTGGTATCAAGCCAATCAGAAACCAGATCGGTTATGCAATCTCTTCTTTCTACGGATACAAAGTGATGGGTCTTTTCAAAGACAAAGCAGAAGTTGACGGCGCGCCAGCTCAGGATGGTAAAGGCCCTGGCCGTTTCCGTTATGAGGATATCAACAATGACGGTGTGATCAATGCGGATGACAGAACTTACCTGGGAAGCCCGGTTCCTAAGTTCACAGGCGGTATCAACCTGAAATTGACTTACAAAGGATTTGACGTTGAAACTTACATGTACACTTCTGTTGGTAACAAAATCTTCAACCTTTCTAAATGGTTTACAGATTTCTACCCATCATTTACAGGAGCGGCAGTTAGTGACCGTGTAAAAGGTTCATGGTTGCCAAATGCTACGAACACTGATACGCCGATCTTTGAAAGTACTTCCAATTTCAGTACGAACACGCAGTCAAACTCATTCTATGTTGAGGACGGAACATTCTTCCGTATGCAGAATATCACACTTGGCTACACATTGCCAGGCAACATATTGAGCAAACTTCGCATGTCTAAATTGCGCGTATTCGCTTCAACGAACAACTTGTTCACGCTGACGAAATACAAAGGACTTGATCCGGGTGTTGGTGGAAATGCTGATACAAACTTCGGTATCGACGTAGGTAACTATCCGATCACAAGAAGCTACACATTGGGTATCAATTTAGGTTTCTAAAATCGAAGAAACAAAAGCCTTATTTCAAAACATCGGTTTAGACAGATCTTGATAAAAATGAATAAAATGAAAAACAATATTTCAAAAAAAGGTGGACTGGCACTTTTATTAGTGATCATGCTGGTCGGATACTCCTGTAAAGAAAGTTTCCTGACAATTCCGGCAACAGGACAGCTGGATGAAGGGCAGCTTTCAACCAAAAAGGGGATTGAGGGTGTGCTTGTATCGGTGTATGGACAGCTTAACGGACGTGCAAACCGTATGGCCAGCGCCAGTAACTGGGTGTGGGGCAGTATTCGCGGAGGTGATGCCAACAAAGGAACCGACCCTGGGGATTTCAGTGATATCAACCCAATCCAACGCTTTGAGTATCAGACTACACAAGGTGTAATTTTGGATAAATGGAAAGGAAACTACGAAGGTGTAGCCCGTGCAAACTTGGTTATCAAGCTGCTGGGTGTTGCACAGGAGGATGTTACAGAAGCCGACAAGAAAAGAATCGGTGGTGAAGCACGCTTCCTGAGAAGCCACTACTATTTCGAGCTGAAAAGAGGATTCAACAATGTTCCTTTTGTAGATGAAACAAAGGACTACGGAACAGGCATTGAATCAGTTCCTAACACAGTAGAGATCTGGCCATTGATCGAAGCAGATATGAAATTTGCTTATGAAAACCTGCCGGAAACACAAGGTGCAGCTGGTCGCGCTAACAAATGGGCGGCTGCGGCTTATCTTGCGAAAATCTACATGTATCAGAAGAAGTTTACCGAAGCAAAAGGGCTTTATGACCTGATCATTGCCAACGGTAAAACAACCAATGGTAAAAAATACGCTTTGGTACCAAAATTCCAGGACGCATTCAAAGCGGCTAATGACAACAATTCTGAGTCGGTTTTCGCGATCCAGGCTGCAGCCAACACAGGAAGTGTAAACAATGCAAACCCGGAATTTGACCTTAACTGGCCTTATAACACAGGTCCTAACGGTCCGGGTAACTGCTGTTCTTTCTTCCAGCCAAGCTTTGAGCTGGGTAACTCTTTCCGTACTGATGCAAGCGGACTTCCTTATCTGGACGGTTCTTACAACACGGCAGGCAAAGAGCTGAAAACAGATATGGGTTTGAAATCGTCTGACGCTTTCACGCCGGATGCAGGTCCTGTTGACCCACGTCTGGACCACTCTATCGGCCGTCGCGGTCTTCCTTTCCTTGACTGGATCGATCACCCGGGTAATGACTGGATCCGTAACCAGCCAAATGCAGGTCCTTATACGCCTAAAAAATATGCGTATTACAAGTCCGACATTGGTTCGTTGCAGGATAACAGCTCATGGACACCAGGTTACACAGCGATCAACGTCAACATTATCCGTTATGCCGACGTCCTTTTGATGGCAGCAGAAGCTGAGATTGAAGTGGGATCATTGGAAAAAGCGAGAGAATATGTGAACCTTGTCCGTACACGTGCTGCTAACCCAGAAAGTTTTGTAAAACGTGCCAATGGCGCAGTTGCTGCTAACTACGTGATCAATACTTACAAAGCGCCTTTCGCAAGCAAAGATGCAGCCCGCACAGCAGTTCGTTTCGAAAGAAAACTTGAACTTTCCGGCGAAGGCCACCGCTTCTTCGACCTTGTACGTTGGGAAATCGCTGATTCAGCAATCAATGCTTACCTTACTTACGAAGGCAAAAAGTTGAGCGGCGCACTGGGCGGAACGAAATTTACATCGAAGAAAAATGAATTCCTGCCAGTTCCTCAGGAGCAGATTGACTTGCTTGGTAAAGACGTTCTGGTGCAGAATCCAGGTTATTAATATTTTAAGAATTGCTTAATAAAAGGAGGTGGTATTTGTTTACCATCTCCTTTTATTAATTTCGAGATGTTCCCCACTTTTGTTTTTTTCAAATGAAGTCCATTTTACCCCCAAAACATTTCTTAATTCTACTTGTAGTTGCTGCACTGCTTTCGTCATGCAATAAGAAGTTGAAAACATTTACCCTGCTTGACAGCGATGAAACGGGCATTCAGTTTTCGAATCGGATTGCGGAAAACGATACGATGAACATTCTTTCGTTCGAATATGTGTACAATGGCGGGGGCGTAGCTTTGGGCGACTTCAACAATGACAGCCTCCCGGACGTATATTTTACCGGAAACTCGGTTGAAAACAAATTGTATCTCAACAAAGGTGATTTCAAGTTTGAGGACGTCACCCGGAAGGCGGGAGTGGAAGCTAAGAACAAATGGTCCACAGGCGTGGCATTGATCGATATCAATGCAGACAACCTGCTGGATATTTATGTTTGTGCGTCAGTAAGGAAGGTCGCAAAGGAGCGCGAAAATTTGCTTTATGTAAACCAGGGGCTGGATAAGGATGGCACTCCGGTTTTCAAAGAAATGGGCAAAGAATATGGAGTTGCCGACACTACACACACCACCAACGCCGCTTTTCTGGACTACGACAATGATGGCGATCTGGATCTCTTTTTGCTCGTTAACGAGATGGACGACAACACTTTTCCCAACAAATATCACAAAAAGATCGTCGACGGATCATCAAAAAGAACTGACCGGTTATATCGCAATGATTGGGACGAAAAATTAAATCATCCCGTATTTACCAATGTGTCAAAAGAGGCGGGGATCCTTATAGAAGGTTATGGTTTGGGTGTGAATGTGACGGATATCAATCAGGATGGTTACAAGGACATCTATGTTACGAACGACTATCTGACCAATGACCTGCTTTACATTAATAATGGTAACGGTACATTCACAGACAAAGCAGCATCCTCATTCAAGCACACTTCCCATTCAGCGATGGGCAATGATGTGGCCGACATTAACAACGACGGGTTGGTAGATCTGGTCGCCGTGGACATGATGCCCGCCACCAACCGCAGGAAGAAAATGATGACGCCCGCGAACAGCTATGTCACTTACCAGAACAATGAGCTTTTTGGTTACCAATATCAGGTGGCAAGAAACACATTGCAGCTTAATTTGGGATCGGTGGATGGCAAGAGCAAAAGTCCTGTTTTCAGCGAAATAGGTTTGCTGAGCGGCGTGGCTGAAACGGATTGGAGCTGGACGCCCATGGTTACGGATTTCGATAACGACGGCATGAGGGACATGATCATTACCAATGGTTTTCCCAAAGACATTACCGACCTCGACTTCATCGCTTACCGGAACGAAGTATCGAGCGTGATGGAGCCTATGATGATGCTGGATTACATTCCGACTATTAAGATTAACAATTTTGCATTTAAAAATAAGGGAGACCTAGGTTTCCAGGATGTCTCAGAGCAATGGGGCCTCGAAACAGAAAGCTTCTCCAATGGTGCCGCATATGCCGATCTTGATAATGACGGTGACCTAGATTTCGTGGTAAACAACATCAATGATTCCGCATTTGTTTACCGGAACAACAGCATTCAGACTAAGCCCGAAGAGAGCAATTACTTACGAATTGCATTCAAAGGAGCGCGTTATAACAAAGCAGGAATCGGCGCGATTGCAGAGATTATGTATGCAGATACGGTGCGCCAGATTTCCGAGAATTCACCTTACCGCGGTTACTTGTCAACAATTGAGCCATATGTACATTTCGGCCTTGGTACAACCAGAAAAGTAGACCACGTAAAAGTGACCTGGCCAGGTGGTAAGTCACAGATCATGAAGGATGTAAAAACGAATCAAGTGCTTACATTCAACGAAGCAGATGCGAAGAATATCATCGAATCTCATCAGAATGAAAACTCTGAAACGCCGCTTTTTACAGACATTACATCCAAGATAAACCTTCCATACAGGCACCAGGAAACCGATGTTATTGATTTTAATATACAAAAACTGCTTCCGCACAAAATGTCACAATTCGGCCCGGCTTTGGCTGCTGGTGATGTGAATGGGGATGGTTTGGACGATATCTTTATTGGCGGTCCAATGAACTTCAAAGGCCGCTTCCTGTTGCAGCAAACAAATGGGAAATTCCAGGTTACGGATTTACTTCCCGGCTTGGAAGGTGTAACGAAAGACACAGAAGACATGGGCGTCCTGCTTTTTGACGCGGATAATGATAAAGATCTCGACCTGTGCGTGGTTAGCGGAAGCTATGAAATACGGGCAGGCACGCCGGGCCTTAAAACGCTGCTTTATACCAATGATGGCAAAGGCAAATTCAGCCTTGATACAGCCGCTCTGCCACAGTTCCTCGTGAATGGTTCTTGCATAAAGGCAGTCGATTATGACAAAGATGGCGACCTGGACCTTTTTATTGGCGGTAGGGTGGAGTCTGGGGCATATCCAAAGCCCGTTTCAAGTCACATTCTGCGCAATGATTCACAAAGCAGCACAGTGAAATTTTCGGATGCAACCAAGGCTGTCATTCCGGATCTTGTCAACATTGGTTTGGTATGCGACGCATTATGGACTGATTATGACAATGATGGCTGGGTGGACCTGGTCGTTGCGGGAGAATGGATGCCGGTAACTTTCTTCAAAAATAACAAAGGCAAATTTGCAAAAGCGACATCCGGACTGGAAGACAAGAAAGGCTGGTGGGGAAGCCTTACGGCAGGAGATTTTGATAACGACGGGGATATGGATTACATCGCCGGGAATTTGGGGATCAATTCACTGGCGCGTGCTTCCGAGAAACAACCGGTGAGCATGTATGCCAAAGATTTCAACAATGACGGCTATTTTGATGCCATACCAACCGTTTACTATCGCGCAGACGACAAGACTTACAAAGAGTTTCCTTACAATACGAGGGATGATATGGGCAAGCAGATCATTCAGGTGCGGCAGCGCTTTCAGGAATACAACAAGTTTGCCCAGGTAAGCCTGCCCGAAATCTTAAAACCCGAAGAGCTTAAAGACGCCCTGCATGTGAGCGCCACCTGGATGAAAAGTAGTTATATAGAAAATCTTGGAAATGGTAAATTCGCAGTCCGCGAGCTCCCAGTCCAGGCACAGGTCGCACCGATTTTCGGCATGATCGCCGATGATTTTGATCAGGACGGAAACCTGGATGTGCTGCTTACCGGCAATGATTACGGGTCGGAAGTTTCGGTAGGGCGGTACGACGCGTTTTACGGGTTGGTACTGAAAGGGGATGGGAAGGGCAATTTCAAGCCATTGAACCTGGCGCAAGGCGGTTATGCTGCCATGGGCAATGCAAAAGGGTTAGTGAAATTAGCATCTTCCGGCAATAACTGGATCGCAGCCACCTCACAAAACAGGGATTCGTTGTGTTTCCACCAGCTACGCAAAGAGACTAAAAAGCACACGCTTATGCCGAATGAAACGACGGTGCTATTGAAACTAAAAGGCGGAAAAACCAGGAGAGAGGAGCTGGGATACGGTTCATCATTCCTGTCGCAATCCTCGCATACTTTATTCTTGCCCGCCTACGCCGAGCAAGCAACCGCCATCGACTCCAAAGGAAATAAGCGGACATTGAAATAACCAAAAAAGGCCTCTGCATTTCGGCAGAGGCCTTTTTTGTCAACACCTATTAATTAGCTGATGCTAATTTCCTGTGCCGGTTTTTCCGATCCGGGAATGATCGGGAGGTTCAAATGGAGAATTCCATTGTTGTACTCAGCCACAATGTTGTCTGAATCTACTGTTTCATCAATCACAAACGACCGCTCGAAAGAAGTTTTGCTGAATTCATGGCGGATCCAGTTCCGGTTGTCCTCTCTTTCGTGGTTTGATGTATAGGCAATGGTTAACTCGTGCCCTTTGATGCTGATCTTAAAATCCTCCTTCGCCCTGTCAGGTGCAAACACCATCAGTTCATAGTTCGTATCGTTTTTTACGATGTTAACCGGCACGCGATAGTTATGGCTGCCGCCAAATTGTTTTCCTGAATATTCATGGCGCATTCCCTGACCACGGTGTCCAAATCTGTTATTGCACATTTTGTGTTGAATTTAATGTTGAAAATTGCTTACGCATGCTGGGCCCCTAAATCCCCTAAAGGGGACTTTCAAGAGTGATGTAAAAGTCCCCTTCAGGGGATTTAGGGGCTAACTGCACGGGACGGCTCCCGCGATGAATTTTCTTTCATCCGATCATCACCCCGATAAGAATGACTATCGCCGCAGTCCCTGTGTCCGTAATGTGGTCCTCCTTCACGGCTCCATCCGGAGCCCCATTGGCGGTGATGGAAGCGGTTTCCTATTGTAAAATTTAAACTCGCTGCTGTGATAAGCGCTATGCTTATCCCCAGCAGCATTCTTGTACTTTTTTTCATGGCTAAATATTTTTTGGATGCTGATAAAATGGATCTCTTAACCCTTCTTTTCCTTCATAAAAACGGTGACTATCCTGGCCGCCGAAATACGGATCATAATGTCTCCATCTGTGGTATCCGCGGCGCCTGCCTGCAAACAGCCGGAAAATGAGGCCGATGAAAAGGAAAAAGAAAAGTGCTTTGAAAAGCAGGAACGGGATCAGGAAAAGGATAATCCCTCCCAGGATGCCGCCGGCAACGGTTTTAAGAATTTGATTAAACATGGCTTTTTAGATT
Source organism: Dyadobacter sp. CY327 (assembly GCF_021390415.1). Taxonomy (NCBI): domain Bacteria; kingdom Pseudomonadati; phylum Bacteroidota; class Cytophagia; order Cytophagales; family Spirosomataceae; genus Dyadobacter; species Dyadobacter sp. CY327. Next base: position 1,403,221 of record NZ_JAJUXJ010000001.1, read on the forward strand.
TAAAATGAATAGCATACAAATGGTGTACATCATCGCAGACGGCTGATTAGAAAAATTACTTTAATGATTTTTGAAAAAATAAAAAACCCAGCTTTATGGGCTGGGTTTGTAGTATCTATTCATTTTCGGGCGGCTTGCCGCAGCGCCTTCGCATCTCTTGTTTAAATTTTTTCCTGTCTTCATCCGTCATATCCATCCACTTATTTCGCCACGACCTGAATCCCGGTCCTCCTTCATTTTGGAAGTTTCCACCGAAACCAGGCTTACGCCACCTGCCCGGTCCGCCGCCAAAATTGCCGAACAAAATCCTGCACAATACGATCAACCCAACGGCCTGCCAGTAGGAGATCGGATTGGTATTCAAAACCTCGGGCAAAATGGCATTCCATAACCAACGCACAATCGCGCCCAGCAGGAGCGCAGCAGCAAACCCGAAAACGGGAAACATCCAAAAGCGCTTCTTGTATGTATGTCGCTGATTCATGATAGACAAATTTAATAATTTACAAATTCCTGATATACGTTTTCCAGTCTTCGTCGCAAATGCTGGACAGCATAACGTTTCCTGGAAATTAATGTTTTGATATTCTCTCCCGTGCGGTCTGAAATTTCCTGAAAAGTCTGATCCTCCAGTTCATTCCAAACAAACACTTGCCGCTGGTTTTCGGGAAGCTCGGCCAGAGCGATGCCCAGTTGCTCCCAGAAAAGCTCTCGCATATAAACCGTTTCGGGTGTGCCGTCATCGGCTAGCAGGATGTCTTTGAAATAGAACTCACCTTCCTCGTCCTCGTAGCCGTAATCTTCCAGCGAATCCGGTTTTTGTTTCCGGTATTTATCAATGATACGGTTGCGCGCCACGCGATACAACCAGCTGCCGATCTGCTCAATGGCTTCAATCTCAGGGACACTGCTTAGCTGAAACCAAACATCCTGCAAAATATCCTCAGCATCCTCATCGGTATTCACCCGTTGCCGGATAAACCCCATGAGCTGCTTACTATAAGACGCAACGGTTTGAATGATATTTGGCCTTTTCTCCGACAAAGTGAAGATTGAAAATTGGTATTAACAGTGCAGACGGATAGCAAACGAAAATACTTTAAATCCGGCGGTATATTATGTGTTTGTTAACCGCAATTCTTTATGAATGGTTATTATTAAAAAAGTGCAAAAATGGTTTTGCTTAGCGTCATCTGGGCGTCCATCAAATTTTAAACTACTTGTTGCACTTTTGCCATAAATATAGGATTATTCTAATAAGATTAGATAACAACGAAAAGAACTTTAACCAACTGAATATTTGCCTGTTGCATTCTATTCATAATGTTATCTACATTTACATCATCAAACAGCACAGCATATCGGTGCAACGGAAGTTTGAGATTGAATTAGAATATAGAGTTGGTTTAATATCTGAAAAGTACAAAAGTAAACTCAATCAAAACATTAACATTAGAAACATGAAAAAGACAATTTTGACGATCGCAGTTCTGTTGGGAGTATCAGCTGCTAATCTTACCATCGCCGCAGACAAAAACAAAGAAAATAACGCTTCTATTGAACTGGTTTCAAACAGCGAATTGAAATTCAAACTTACGCTTGACAGCGTGAAAGAAAGATCTTCATTGGTTATCAAAGATTTCAACGGAGACATCGTTTACAGCACAGTTCTTCCAAAATCTGAGAACTACTCAAAAATCTTCGATCTATCGAACCTTACTGACGGAAATTACAGCTTCATCGTGAACAACGGTGGCGAAACTTCTGCAAAACCATTCGTGATCGCAACGGAAACAAAACGTCTGGTAACAGCAGTTGTTAAGTAACTCAACGGACCTTCCTGCAAAAAAGGCTGCCACAGAAATGTGACAGCCTTTCGTTTTTTTTAATCCAAATCAAACATTAATAAGTCATCACCTGCTTCTCGCGGCTGCTTTGGAAAGCCAAATCGATCACGCGCGTTGTGCGTAGGATTTCTTCTGGTTTTACAGCCAGCTCCGCGCCGTTTACGATCGCGTCATACACATTCTGATAAAACGGCGCATAATCACCCGCTTCACTTTCGATGATGCCTGTAAACGCTTCGCTGGATAATTTTCCCCAGCGATTTTCCGGCTCAACGCCCAACGGTTTTTCGGTAGGTAAAATATTTTTCCTTAATGTCTCTTCCTGCGGGTCCAGGCCGCCTTTGATAAATGATCCTTTCGTCCCGTGCAGGTTATAGCGCAGGAAATTTTCATAAACCATCAGGCTCGATTTTACGATCACCAGCTTATCCGCATAGCCCAGCCGCACGTCAAAGTAATCATCAATCTCGCTGTTAGGCCTTACCGAACGGATTTCGGCAGTTACTGTCAGCGGCTCACCGAACAGCACCAAAGCCTGATCAATCAAATGCGGTCCCAGGTTATAAAGGTTGCCACCCACCGGAACGCTTTTCTCTTTCCAGGATTCAGTCGGAACAACCGGGCGGAAACGGTCGTAGCGACATTCATACTCAACAATGTCGCCTAATTTATCTTCTGCAATCAGTTTTTTAATGGTTAAGAAATCCGAATCCCAGCGGCGGTTTTGGTAAGCCGTCAGGATCAATCCTTTCTCTTTGGCCACCGCAACGAGCTGGCGTGCTTCTTCCTCCGTTGCCGCAAATGGCTTTTCGATCACCACATGTTTGCCATTTTCCAAAGCGTCCATTGCGTAAGGGAAATGCGTATCATTAGGCGTGCATATGAAGACAAGATCAATGGATTCGTCGCTCAAAAGCTCCTCAACAGACCGCGCATTGCCAATGTTCGGATCGAATTCCTGCGCCTCGTTCTTACTTCTTTCGACAACGGTCTTGATCTTGAAATTCGGATTGGTGCTAAGAAAAGGGGAATGAAAGTAACGCCCGGACAACCCAAAGCCAATCAACCCAACATTAAGAATTCGTGAAGCCATAATTTTATTTTTAGACAATAATAACAAAGGTAACTTTTGAAGGGAAATGGGCAACTGCTGGCCATCCCGAACACTCCCGTGAATATTTGAGTTTTGGAATTAATGACATTATATTTGACTACGACAAAATGAAGCTGCCATGACAACTGAAGAAAAGAAAATTGATATTATCGGAAAAATCATCAGCACGGAGGATGATAAGTTGATCGATATGGTTAATAATCTTCTTGACACCAGCAATCCGGATTCCGGTTTCAGGAAACCAGGTTGGGGTAAAGGCATGGTCGGTCGCATTTCGGACGATTTTGACGACTTTATTCCACCCGGATTCTCACACTAACTATGCACTATTTAATAGACACACACATTTTACTTTGGCATTCAGATAACAATCAAAAACTTTCCAGTCAGGTCATTTCCGAGTTGAATTCTTCTTCTGCGAGCCTTTATGTCAGTCACGCAACTTACTGGGAAATGACGATCAAGAAAGGTTTGGGAAAACTGGATCTGAATGTTCCCATCTCGGAATTCCAAAAAATCGCGATGCGGAATTCCTTTCATTCCCTCTCATTTTACAACGAACATTACGACGTGCTGGAACAGCTGCCTTTGCTCCACGCAGATCCGTTCGACCGGATGATCATTGCGCAGGCCATTGCAGAAAAGCTTACTATCATTACGCAGGACAAGAAGTTTGCCTTATATCAAAAGTTGGTCCCCATTCTTTGGAACTAACATTTCTAAGGCAGCGCGAACGCCACGTATTTATCTCCCGACTTCGTATTCAACTTACCGCCTCCGCAGGCTATGACGAGGAATTGTTTGCCTTTCACTGAATAGGTGCTGGCTGAGGCGTAGCCGGCGGCGGGTAATGTGGCGGTCCAGAGGATTTTTCCGGTTGCTTTGTCGAATGCTCTGATCTTTTCGTCGCGGCTGGCGGCGATGAAGATCAGGCCGCTCGATGTGACGAGCGGACCGCCGTAATTATCTGTTCCGGTTGGTGGAATTCCTTTGTCTGTCAATGCTTTGTATTCTCCTAGCGGCACCTGCCAGCGGCGTTGGCCTGTGTTGAGATCCACGGCGGTAAGCGTTCCCCAAGGCGGCTGACTTACGGGATAGCCATTCTTGTCATACCAGCGATTATAACCCGTGTTATGGTAAGGAACCTGCCCGGTGTTGGTGCTGATGATCTTTTGTTCCGTGTTTTTATTTTGTAAAAAATCAGTGATCAGATTTTTTTCTGCATCCGAAATGTGCGAAAACGAAGGCATCATTCCTTTTCCCTTTTGTAAAATGGCTGTGATCTGTTCTCGGGATAACCGCTTTTCAACATTCACGAGTGAAGGATAAGAACCGTCGTGGTTTCCGGTTTTATCAGCTCCGTGACAGGCGGCGCAATTCAATTGATAAAGTTTGCTGCCGTTAACGGCCTTTTCACTCAGCACTTCCTTTTTCTTTAATGTCGTGTAAACCGGAATTTCCTTTGCCGGAATATACATGATCCCATCCTGATCAGTCGCCGCGCCGCCCCACTGCGCGCCGCCATCTGTTCCTGGATAAAAAATAGTCATATCGCCGGTGATCGGAATGTAAGCCGTTCCGAAGCGTGCTTTTTTCAGTAACCCTTCCAACGAATCGCGGTCTGCGACAAATGAATTAAAGTCTTTTGCACTGAATGTCTGCCTTGTGAACGGCAGCGGTAATGTAGGAATGGGCTGTGTTTTGCTGGGTTTTTCGCCTTCCATAGCATCCGTTGGAAAGGCCGTTTCTTTGATAGGAAACAATGGTTTGCCCGTTACGCGGTCGAAAACAAAGATGTAACCCTGCTTAGTGATCTGCACAACGGCGTCGACTTGTTTTCCGTTAATGTTCAGCGTTACCAGATTAGGCGGACAAGGCGGATCGCGGTCCCAAATGTCATGGTGGACGAGCTGGTAATGCCAGAGTCGTCTGCCTGTTGCGGCATCGAGCGCTATGAGGCAATTGGCGAACAAATTATCACCGGGCCTGTTGCCGCCCCAAAAATCAAAAGCCGCCGAGCCGGTTGGAATGTAAACAATGCCGCGTTTCCGGTCAATGGCCATTCCTGCCCAGGCATTGGCGCCACCGAATTTCTGTCTTGCCGGCTGCGCCAACCACGTGTTGTGGCCAAATTCACCTTTGTCCGGAATGGTATGGAACGTCCAGATGAGCTTACCCGTGACCGTGTTATAAGCACGCACATCGCCCAAAAGCGCCGTTTCATTCTCGGCAACCCTGCCGCCGACAATGATCAGATTTTTATAAATGGTGTTAGGTGTGTTGGATGATATAAAATCGTCAGAGCCAGGGCGTTCAATGCCTGTTTTGAGGTTGATTTTGCCGTGATCACCGAACGAATCAATGAGCCTTCCGGTGTTTGCATCAAGTGCGCAGAGCCAGTTTGCAGCGCCAAAAAAGATGCGTTTACTTTGATTATCAGACCAGTAAGTTACACCACGGCTCAACGTTCCCGCAACATCCGGCAAATCGCTTTTCCAAATTTCTTTGCCCGTCGCCGCGTCAACCGCAAAAGCCTGGATAGATGCAGAAACGCCATAAAGAATGCCGTTAATAATGATGGGATTGCATTGCATCTGACTGCGGTTTCGCGCCGTATCCGCTCCGCCGGAGGCATATGTCCACACGACTTTCAGCTCAGAGACATTATTCTTTGTAATTTGATTAAGCGCAGAATAATGACTTCGTTCACCATTTCCGTTGTATTCCGGCCAGTCCGTATCATTTAAATAGGGAGCAATCGCGAAGCCGGTAACAGCCACGAAAATCAGCGAAAACAAGATCAGGCGCTTCATAATGACGGGCTGTTCATGCTTCCTGCCAAAGTTCTTTTGCTCTTTTCAAATCCCGTCGCATGGCATCGAAAACGATCTTTTTATCCACCGTAATTTTATCCGCGCCCTGATCTGCACCGCCCAGCGGATATTCCAGGTGCAGGCAGATCGGAACGTCTACTTTATTGTCTTTCAGTAGTTTGAAATAGGTTTTGAAATCCACCATGCCTTCTCCGAGCGGGACGCTTTTGGGTCCCCATTTGCCATTGGTTTTTTCCCACATAAAATCTTTTAAAACAATGGTCTTAATGCTCGGCCTGATGAGATTGAAGCCCGTTTGCCATGAAAGACCACCTTCCAATGTGGCGTGGCGGATGTCATATTGTGCACCCATGCTTTTAGGATCGGCTTTTTGCAGAATTTCCCAGATTTCAAACATGCTCGCGCCTACCAGTCTGCCCGCGTGGTTTTGATAGCAGCCAACAAGCCCGAGCTGGTTATTTAACTGGCTTAACCCAGCCATTTTATCCTTATACTGATCCAGAAGTTGCGGAATGGTTTGCTGTTCGTTGTATTTATACCAATTCATGCGGTAATATTTGAAACCCAGCTTGGAAGCCGTTTCCAGCAATTTTTTGTCAACCGGATTGGTTGCATCTTCCACGGCGGTGCAGAACATTAAGGGCGTAAAACCAGCCTTTTTCATCGCTTCCGCAGCTTTTGGTAAGTCATTTTCCACATTCTCCGGCAAAACATGTCCTTTCGGGCGCACCGTGAGGTCAATGCCATCGAAGCCGAGTTCCTTGGCGGCATCCGCCATATCGCTATAATTCAGGAAGTGCAGGTGTTTGGAAAAAATGTTGATTTTAGGGACTTCTGCTGCTGAATCAGCCCTTGCCGCAAAAGCATTGTCCGCAATGACAGGAGCAATTGCACCAGCTAAAGCGCTATTGATGAGAAAATCGCGACGGGAAATGTGTTGGGACATGAGTTTGAATTTAATTTTCAAATGAAAACTTAATGATCATAAGTTTTGGAAAGTTGTTTTTTACTAGATGATAATCAATTTTCTGTGTCGAGTATTTTCCGTCGATTAAAATCGACGGGAATGATTGAAAAATTCGCCGTTGATTTCAATCAACGGATTTAAAAGGAAGTGGTTTAAAAATCAAAGGCGATAGAATATTGAAAAATCTCGCCGTTGATTTCAATCAACGGATTTAAAAAAGCGATTGGAATTTTTGATAAATTGAATTTGCTATTGATTTCAATCAATAAAATTCGTTAGTAGAAATATCTTCTTTTTTCTTTGAAATATCAGAACTCAACTTCTAACTGATATGGAAATCAACACTTTGAATCGCAGGGACTTTCTAAAAGCAGGGGCGGTGCTATCCTCATTCATGATCGTTCCAAGGCATGTTTTGGGGAAAGGATATCTGGCGCCGAGCGATAAAATTGCATTAGGATTTATCGGCTGCGGTCGGCAGAGCGGCGGTTTAAGGAATCGTTTTCTGGACACGATGGAAACGCAGATTGTTGCTGCTTCGGATGTGTATGCGGTTAAGCGTGAAGCATTTGTGACCAATGTAAATAAATGGTATGCTGAGAAAGCGGCTCAAAGCAATTATAAGTCAGCCATCGGAATTGAAGATTTTCGCGAGTTGCTTGCCCGTAAAGACATTGATGCTGTGGTAATTGCAGCGCCGGATCACTGGCATGCGTCTATGGCGGTGCGGGCTGCCGAGGCAGGGAAAGATATTTATTGCGAAAAACCGTTAGCGCTCACTGTCAGAGAAGGACGTGCTATGGTGGATGCAACCCGCAAGCATAATCGCGTTTTCCAGACAGGAAGCATGCAGCGATCGGCCAAGGAATTTACGCAGGCTGTGCAATTGGTGCAAAGTGGCGCCATTGGCAAAGTGAAGCAGGTTTTCGTCAATGTAGGCGGACCGCCGAAAGCATGGGATTTAAAAGAAGAAACAAAACCCGATGGCCTGAACTGGGATCTCTGGATGGGCCCCAATGCCATGAACCGGCCTTATAACAATGAACTGGCACCCGCCATGACAGCCACATTCTGGCCCAAATGGCGTGATTACATTGAATTTGGCGGCGGCGGCATGACCGACTGGGGCGCACATATGTTTGACATCGCGCAATGGGGATTGGGCATGGACAACAGCGGGCCGGTGGAGCTCGTTTATTCAGAGCCTACAAAAGGATTGATTTACAAATATGCCAACGGCGCCGAAGTGATCCACCGGCCGATGGAAGGCAAGCAACATTGTCATTTCGTAGGAACAGACGGCGAGGTTTTTGTAGCAAGAGGAGAGCTGCGCACCACGCACGAAACATTAAAAGAGAAGACCTTTACCAGTGAAAATTCAAAAGTCTACGTCAGTGACAATCATTATAAAGATTTCCTGAATGCGATCCGGACGCGGAAGCCGCCGATCTGTGATGTGGAAGTGGGGCATAGGACCGCTTCTGTCTGCAATATTGGGAACATCGCGTATCGCCTGCAACGTTCATTAACCTGGAATCCCAAAAAGGAAGAATTTAAAAAAGACAAGGAGGCAAACCAACTTCTGGGCCGCGACATGAAGGCCGAGTGGAAGGTTTAACACAACACTCCATGATTTAATGTCACGAGTTTTTCCAAAATGTGTATTTTTGTAGCATGTTTGGAGAGTCTGCCGTTATGCAATTTAGTGAGTTGGAAGAACTGGAAACGGTCTCTGCTGATCTGCTGCATCTTGGCAAAGACATTCCCGTATGGCTTTTCGAGGGCCATATGGCCGCCGGCAAGACAACCCTCATCAAAGCGCTCTGCAAAAAGCTGGGCGTTCGCTCACACGTTCAAAGCCCTACATTTTCACTGGTCAACGAATATGACGCCGGTGATAAATTGGTGTATCATTTTGATTTTTACAGGATTAAGGATGAAGTCGAAGCGCTCGATATGGGCGTGGAGGAATATTTCGATTCCGGGCATTTCTGCTTTGTCGAATGGCCAGGGAAAATTGAATCCTTATGGCCATTGCATTATCTGCTTATCCAAATGGAAGCGGATGAAAATGGCGTGAGAATGTTAAAGGCAACCCAGGTATAGAGGTCATAATCAATTCGTTTTACATTTACTTTTTTCAATGGCACAACCTCAGATTACCGGTTTCGAAGAGCTTGCCAAGCAGTCGGCGTTGTATCCGCAGGAATCCCTGGTGGCGGTGCGCAAGGATCAGAATTCGCTGCACATTGGCTTGCCGCGTGAAGTTTCTTTGCAGGAAAACCGGATTGCATTGACTCCCGACGCTGTAAAAATCCTCGTTCGAAACGGACATGAAGTGTGGGTTGAAAAAGATGCAGGAAAAGGCGGAAACCTCTCCGACCACGAGTACAGCGAAGCCGGGGCGGTGATCGTGCAAAGTGCCAAGGAAGTGTATCAGGCCAATGTGATCCTGAAAGTGGAGCCGCTGGTGGAAGAAGAATTCCGTTATATCAAAGCAGGGACAACATTAATTTCGGCGATGAACCTGCCAACGCTGGAAAAGAAATATTTTGAGAAACTGAATGAGCTGAAAATAACAGGGATCGGTTACGAGCTCATTGAAGATAAAGTAGGAGGGAAGCCCATCATCAGGGCGATGGGCGAGATCGCGGGAAGCACCGTTTTGCTGATCGCTGCTGAATATTTATCTACACCTAATGGTGGAAGAGGCATCATTCTGGGTGGTATTACAGGCGTTCCGCCCACTAAAATCGTGATCCTGGGAGCCGGAACAGTTGCGGAATATGCCACGCGCGCCGCCATCAGCGTGGGCGCGGATATCAAGGTTTTTGACAAACATATATATAGGTTACAAAGGTTAAAATACGCGATAGGCCAAAACCTTTATACATCCATCATTGACTCGGATACATTAGCGGAGGCCATCGCCCGCGCTGATGTTGTCATAGGCACGATGCGCGCTGAGAACGGCATCAGCCCATTGGTCGTTACCAAAGAAATGGTTTCCCAGATGAAGCCCGGCTCCGTAATCATTGACGTCAGCATTGACCAGGGCGGGTCTTTCGAAACTTCCCGCATGACCACACACAAGCACCCGACATTCAAATATAATGATGTGATTCATTACTGCGTGCCCAACATTCCTTCACGCGTGGCGCATACGGCCAGCACGGCGCTTAGCAATGTATTTTTGCCGTTTTTATTGCAAACAGGCACAATTGGCGGCATCGAGGAAATGATTTATGCCAATCGTTGGTTTATGAAAGGAGTGTATTGTCACAAAGGAACATTGACAAATTCGCATATCGCAAGGAGTTTTAACATGCGCTATAAAGATTTAACATTGCTGCTGGCAGCCAGAATGTAAGGCGTCAGCCGATTTTTTAATTTAAAATTATCATGATTAATAATAGTAATGAAAATGCCCTGATGGACGACGCCAACTCACCTGAGTTGAACCAGAAACTGATGGGTTATATATCGCAGGATTTTATCAAAGTGGCGGATCAGCTCAAAGAAGCGTCTTACCAGATCCGCAAACGCGGCTTTTCTGACTATCCGATTTTTATCGTAAGCAATAGTGAGGTGGAATTAGGCGCACTGCTGATCGATAGGACCGAACTGACAAATAACTACGCCTATCGCGCTAGTTTCATGCAGGAATTCGTGGACAGGAAGCTGATTGGCGAAGAATCGGTTTTAATGTTCACCGAGAATTACAAAAATGCCGACGAGTTCTGCTGCCTTTTTGCATTGATCGGCGATTTTTCCGGCTTTGTTTTTGTGCCTTATCCGGAAGACTAATGTGCCTTTGATATGCCAAAAGCCGATTAATAAACACCGGCAACGGTTGCTAATTGGGTTAGAAGGGTTACAAAGTTTTCTTTCTAGTTTTAGTGATTAATTTATTGATATTCAGCTAAACGTACCTCTTTATGCAATCAAACTTACCTTTGGAAAAAGAATTAGAGCCCATCTTTTTACAAAAATTCCCTCCGTTTTCAGAGTCTGTCAAAGAATTTTTGGTGCATTACGGGCCCTATTTCATACTCGTTTTATCCATCCTTGGGATTTTAGGCTTGCTTACGGCATTCGGCATTGGTGGCGCAGCACTTGGGCTGGGCGCCGTTTCGGTCGGCATTGGTTTTAACTTTTATGTGAGCATTGCCCTTGGCGTTATCACGCTCATCATGTACGTGCTGGCATTTTCGCCATTGCGTGCCCGCAAGCGCGAGGGTTGGAACCTGCTTTATTACGCATTGCTTGTGGGTTTGGTGAGTAATTTGATCCAGCTTAGCATTCTGGTCGCGCTTATCAGCGGCGTCATCGGGTTTTGGGTTTTATTTCAAATCAGAGAAAAATATATCTGAGCACATTTCCTGAATATTTGAAAATCGAAAGCGAGCGGTGATCCGCCCGCTTTTTTTTATTTTACCACTGATCACTCGATTTTAGACGCTCATAATGTAACTTTAATCTGGCCGCTGATTACTTTGCATTTTACACCGCACAAGTTCGCAGCTCATTTTACAGCCGATTATATAGATTATGAATATCATAGAAGTCCGGAATGTTACCAAGGAGTATTCCAATCATGTTGCATTGGATGATGTTAGTATCAACATCCCAAAAGGATGCATTTTTGGCTTGCTAGGGCCGAATGGCGCCGGAAAAACCTCGCTGATCCGGATCATTAACCAGATTACCGGGCCAGATAAAGGTGAAATTTTGTTTGACGGAAAGCATTTAAATCAAAGTCACATTTCGCGGATCGGTTATTTGCCCGAAGAACGCGGACTTTATAAGAAAATGAAAGTAGGGGAGCAGCTGCTCTATCTGGCGCAGCTCAAAGGCTTGTCGCAGAAACAGGCAATGGACAAGCTGAAAACCTGGTTTATCAAATTCGACATTAAAACCTGGTGGGATAAAAGCGTTTCGGACCTGTCGAAAGGAATGCAGCAAAAGGTGCAATTTGTTTCCACCGTGCTCCACGAACCCGATCTGATCATTCTCGACGAGCCCTTTTCAGGTTTTGACCCCATCAATGCAAACCTTATCCGGGACGAAATTCTGGAATTAAAACAAAAAGGAAGCACGATCATTTTTTCAACGCACAGAATGGAAACCGTGGAGGAGCTTTGCGACAACATTGCGTTGATCCACAAAGCCAAAAAAGTGCTCGACGGACCCAAAAAGCTGATTAAGGAACAATTTAAAACCCACACTTATTTTGTTGAATATAAAGGAGATCTGAGTGGTCTGGAAGAATTTTACACGCTTACTCCTGAAAAAGAACTTGAAAACGGTTACAGGCGTACGAACATTCACCTGGGCGAAGTTGCGAGTCCAAATGATCTGCTCAGGGATTTGCTGCCGAGAGCTGAAATACGGTCTTTTGGAGAAAACATTCCAAGTATGAGCGACATTTTCATGCGCTCCGTCAATGAAGTCCCGGAAGCATAGTTTCAAGCCGTCCTACATTTAAAACTTTCCACAATGCGCAATATATTTTTGGTAATCAGAAGGGAATATCTCGTAAGGGTCAAAAAGAAGTCATTTCTGATCATGACGCTGCTTGGGCCGTTGCTATTCGTCGCTTTTTACGGTGTAGTGATTTGGGTTGCCGTTGGTTCTGTTGACACAAAAACGGTCCAGGTGCTGGATGAGAGCGGTTTGTTCCGGAATGAATTCAAGGATAGCGAAACATTGAAATTTGCTTATCTGGATACGTCCATAGATTCTGCCAAAGTCAAATTCAAAAATAGCGACGCGAATGCATTGGTGTACATTCCTGAAAATGTCATTAAGGAACCGAAAAGCGTCCGTATTTATGCTGCAAAAAATGTGAGCATGGACCTGAAATCGGAAATTGAAAAGGTGATAGAGAAAGAAATCGAAAACATTAAGCTTGAAGAAGCGGGTATCACGCACAAAATCCTGGAAGATTCGCGTGTGAATGTGAGCTCGGAAACCATCAGTCTGAGCGAGGAAGGCGAGAAAACGAGCAGTTCAGGAGCCGCAACGGTGATTGGCGGCATTTGTGCATTCCTTATATATATGTCCGTTTTTATTTACGGCACGCAGGTGATGCGCGGGATAACAGAGGAAAAAACAAGCCGGATCGTCGAAGTAATCATTTCTTCGGTTAAGCCATTTCAGTTAATGTTGGGTAAAATCATTGGGGTAGCACTGGTTGGACTCACGCAATTCGTGCTTTGGATTTTGCTTACGACCGCATTAACGAGCGCTACTTCGGCTGTTTTGAGCAACCAAATGTCCAAAGAATCGCCTGAAATGGCACAGGAAATGGAAAAGGTCCAAAAGGGCATGCCCGGGCCATCGGGTATGCCGGGCGGTAATGTTGAAAATCCGGTTGCAGAAGTTTTGGGGGCCATCAACAGCTTGAATATTCCCTTGATCCTGGGTTGCTTTCTATTCTATTATTTAGGAGGTTACCTGCTTTACAGCGCGCTTTTCGGAGCTGTAGGTGCTGCGGTGGACAATGATGCAGACACCCAGCAATTCATGCTCCCGATCACATTACCAATCATTTTCTCTTTTGTTTTCGCCCAATTCGTCCTGCGCGACCCCGACGGGACACTGGCATTCTGGACTTCCATTATTCCCTTCACATCGCCGATCATTATGATGGTGCGGATCCCGTTTGGCGTTCCGGCCTGGGAAATTGCGCTGTCTATGGTGCTGCTCGTGCTGGGTTTTATGGGCACAACGTGGCTGGCAGCCCGGATTTACCGCGTTGGTATCCTGATGTATGGAAAAAAAGTAAGTTACAAAGAGCTGGCCAAATGGATCTTTTACAAGTGAAAGGGTTTTAAGTTCTTTAACACTTTTTAAGAGAAGGAAAATCTTACTGTTGAGGTAATTTTGCTAATTTTGGCCGACCATTGATAAAACTGCCCATAGCGAGTTACCGTTTTTGCGCATTTTGCCCATAACATTTTTAAATTTACCGTCTGTCAAATGACCCGTTTCAACCGTTCCAACAACCTTACGGGTTGGATTGTTTTCGCAATTGCATTAATCACATATACACTTACAGTCGAACGAACTGCCAGTTTTTGGGATTGCGGAGAATTTATCGCTTGCGCTTTCAAATTACAGGTGCCACACCCTCCGGGAGCACCTTTTTTTCTGTTAATAGGCCGGATTTTCTCATTATTAGCATTCGGTGACCTCACTAATGTTGCTTACTGGATCAACATGGTTTCCGTGCTAAGCAGCGCATTTACGATCCTCTTTCTATTCTGGACCATTACATTGCTGGCACGCAAGCTGATCGCGAAAAGCGATGCGGACCTTACATCAGGCGACATTATCCTGTTGATGGGCTCCGGAATTGTGGGCGCACTTGCTTACACCTGGTCCGATTCGTTCTGGTTTTCAGCCGTTGAAGCTGAGGTTTACGGAATGTCTTCATTCTTCACGGCGATCGTTATCTGGGCCGTTTTCAAATGGGAACGCGTCGAAGATCCGGCTGCTGAAAACCGCTGGCTGATCTTTATCGCTTACCTGGTAGGGCTTTCAATAGGCGTCCATTTGCTGAATCTGGTAACTATTCCGGCATTGGCGCTGGTTTATTATTTCAAAAAATACCCGAAGGTCAGCGTTTTCGGAGGCATTCTTGCATTTGCCGGCGGCCTTGTTGTCCTGGCTATTATCAACTCAGGAATCATTCCTGGCTTGCCAAGTGTGGCGGGTAAATTCGAGATCTTCTTCGTAAACTCACTTGGGCTTCCTTACAAGTCAGGAGTTATATTTTTCATCATTATTTTCATTGGTGCCATCATCTGGGGAATCCGTTATTCCCACCAAAAAGGCAATGTGCTCCTGAATACAAGCTTGCTTTCACTTGCTTTTGTTTTGATCGGTTATGCAAGTTACCTGATGGTGCTTGTGCGTGCGGAGTACAATCCGCCCATCAATGAAAACAATCCTAACGACGTCCTGAGCTTCGTTTCTTACCTTAAAAGAGAGCAGTATGGCAGCCGTCCTTTGCTTTACGGGCCTTCATTTGTATCCCGTCCGGTAAGCCAGAAACGTGGTGCGCCTATGTATCGCAAACAGGATGGTAAGTATGCTATTTATGACTATCGTCCTGAGTATGAATACGAACCGGGGAGCAGCATGCTGTTGCCGCGTATGTATAGCACGCAGTCGGGTCACCCCCAGCTTTACCAGCAAATGACCGGCCTGGCAGAAGGACAGAAGCCAACAATGGGTAACAACCTGTCTTTCATGTTCTCGTATCAGATCGGGCATATGTACTGGCGTTATTTCCTTTGGAATTTCGTAGGGCGTGAAAGTGACGAAGAGGGGGCTGGTAATATGCTTCCGTGGGATGCCGGCAAAACATACCCTGCACCGATTGCCAATAACAAAGCGCATGACAATTATTTCATGCTGCCATTCATACTGGGATTACTCGGGGTTGTGATTGTTTATTTCAGACAAAAACGCGACCTGCTTGTCCTGGGACTATTGTTTATTTTGACCGGCGTAGCACTCGTTGTTTACCTGAACTCGCCGCCAACAGAGCCTCGTGAGCGTGATTACATTTACGTGGGGTCATTCTATATTTTCTGTATCTGGATTGGTTTTGGCGTCATTTCCATTGCCGATGCATTGAGCAAATTCGTAAAAAGCGCTACTACAAGAGCAGGAGCTGCCACGGCGATCTGTCTGGTTGTTCCCGTTATTATGGGAGTAAAAGGGTGGGATAACCACAACCGCGATAACCGGTTCCATTCCGTGGATTTTGCCAAAAACCTTTTGAACTCCTGCGCACCGAATGCGATCCTTTTCACCGGTGGCGATAATGATACATTCCCATTGTGGTATGTCCAGGAAGTTGAAGGGTTCCGGACAGACGTGCGTGTATGTAACCTCAGCTTACTAGGAACGGACTGGTATATCGACCAGATGAAGCGCAAAACGTATTTATCAGAAGCGCTTCCGATTTCTCTGGATAAAAACAATTACGCTTTCGGTAAAAATGACATTGTGCCGTTCTATGAAATTCCGAGCGTAAAAGAAGGGATTAACCTGAAAGAATATCTTGGATTGGTAAAACAAGAAAATAAAGCCATTCAAGTGCCGCTAACCAGTGGCGATATGACTTCTATCTTGCCATCATCTGTGCTTTTCCTGCCTGTGAACGCAGAGGCGGTTAAGAAAATGAATATTATCAAAAGCGACCTGATCCCATTCGTAAGCGATTCCATCAGCTGGACCATTGGTAAGGGTGATCTGTATAAATCGGACCTGATCATGCTCGACATCATTGCCACAAACGACTGGAAAAGACCGATTTACTTCTCCTCAACATTGGGCGGATCGAGTTACCTGAATTTGAAAGAATACATGCAGCTGGAAGGATACGCTTACCGCCTGCTTCCCGTAAAAGTGCCGGGGGCCAGCGACGGCTACGTGAACACGGATGTGATGTACAACAACCTAATGACCAAAATGTTCTGGCGGGAGCTGGATAACCCGAACACCTATTATGACAACACATATCTGGGTTCACCGGTTGCCACGGCACGTATCGCATTCCTTCGCTTAACGGGTCAGCTGATCGCAGACGGCCGCAAGGACGAAGCTAAGAAAGCAATCGAAAAATCATTGGCTACAATGCCGGACAAAAGCATTCCATATGACCAGTTCTCGGCAAACTTCATCGGACCATTGTTCGACCTGGGTGAAACGAAAAAGGCATTGGAAATAGCAGAAACCATGGCAACACGCGCCGACGAGGTATTAACGTGGGCCAAAGACAACGGCACTACAAAACGCCGCGACACCAACGTTTATCTCTACATCATGCAGATCATCGTCCAGGAATGCCGCGAAGCGAAGCAAGAAGCCGTCGCAAAGAAATACGAAGCCATATTCCAGAAGCACCTTGCCGCATTTAACATGTACGGCGGGCAGTAACTGCTGTTAATGTAACGAAGTGTGGAAGTAATTAAGGGGGCGTTATTACCAAGGTGGTAACGCCCCCTTCGGCTTCGCTCAGGGTGACAGGGCGTCTGTCTTGTCACCCTGAGCGGAGCCGAAGGGCTAGCACAACGGCACCTTCGGAGGCCCGACCGCTGGGCGGCCAATGGCTAGAGCGCTAAAGCTGAACATCCCTTGTCACCCTGAGCGGAGCCGAAGGGGCGCTATCATCTAGGTAATAGCGTCCCTTCGACTCCGCCCAGGGTGACAAGGAGATCAATCCAAACTAACCTTCACCCAAACCAACCGGTGATCCGAGCTCGACTCGCGTTTTTCAACCAATTCAGCCAGCGGTTCGCCTTTGGCCGGCCAGAAGACACCGCTATCAATGAACTTCAACCCAGCCCGCGAAGGCAACACGTAATCCGCTCGCATGCGCCATACGGCCGTGTGGTTTTTAGCGAACGGATTGCTGCTGGAATGTTCCACGCCGCCTTTACTGGCAGGTGCTGCATCGTTGTTGATTTTTGGGTGGGACAAGAGGGATTTTATTCCTTCACCTATTGCATTGCCTTCATCAGGCGAAGCATTTTGATCTCCTAGTATTACAAAACGGGCATCCGTTGCCAAAGCGCCGCGTGTTCCTTTGTCATCATAAATATAAGCGCCTTGCTCGCCGCTGATGTAGTCTTTCCAAAAACGGATTTCATCATGGTTACGCTTGCCATTCCGGTCCTCAGCACCGTCAAAGCTGGGTGGCGTGGGGTGGCTGGCCAGGAAGTGGATCGATTTTGCGCCCACTTTTACCGGAACATCCCAGTGCGACTTAGACGAAAGCGGGAATTGCTGCCATGCCTCCGGTGCATACCAATCGCTGCCGTCCGCTTTTTTCGTTTGCAAAGCCTGCGGCATATCCTTCCACTTGAAATGCTGGAATGTGCGCACCTTATCCGTTTCGATCGGGTATTTGGATAAAAGCACCATAGCATACTGTCCTGGATACACCCCGAATCCCCACGCATCCGCTCCGAACCGTTCCGTTTTGCCGTTATTATCAAGATCGAAAGGGCTTGGCTGTCCGGTGTTGGATGTTCCGTAATAGTAATAGGGATAATCAATGGCCTTTGCGCCATCGGAATCAACATTCAGGTAAGCTTTCACAAACTGTAAAACGCCCTGCTGCGGATCGGCGATGTAGTCAAACTCGTTCAGCAGGATTACGTCCGGTCTTACAGTCTTAATAATCCGTGCAATGTTGCGGATCTGTGGATTCGTGCCGCTGGCCAGCTCTTTGACCAACACTTGTTCCGAAATGTCCTTTGTGCCTTTTGGGACATAATTTTCGGCTTCCATACTTACATTATAGGTAGCGAAGGTAAGTTCGGAAGGGTTGTTATTTTGAGCGAAAAGCATTCTGGGAAGTAATAGGGCAATGGTAATTACTAAATGTTTCATATTTGGATTAAATGAATTACAGGACCGGACCGGATATTGTCTTTGGTTAGTCAGAGCGACGACAAGAATAACCGCATTCCGGTTCAAAGTAAACAAGCCGCCTCATTGCTGAAACGGCTTGTTCTATATTTAACGATTTGATAAACCTTCTCAGTGAAAGAAATCCTTCATTTTGTCAAAGAAGCCTTTCTCATTCTTTCCTGGCTTAGGTTGGAAGTTAGGCGAATGACGAAGTGATTCCAATGTTTCACGCTCGTCAGATGACAGTTGCTGTGGCGTCCAAACATTAATATGAACCAGCTGATCACCTTTGCCGTAACCATTCAAATCTTTGATCCCTTTACCCTTTAAGCGGAGGATTTTGCCTGCCTGCGTGCCCGATTCAATGTTGATCCTGGCTTTGCCGTCAATGGTCGGGATTTCAACGGATGTTCCTAATGTAGCATCGATAAAGCTCAGGTGCATGTCGAAAACAATGTTGTTACCATCTCTTTTCAAATTTGCATCTTCTTCTTCCTCAATCACAATCAGCAAGTCGCCCGCTACGCCGCCTCTTGTAGGCACATTGCCTTTGCCGGACATTGAAAGCTGCATTCCTTCGGCAACACCGCCCGGAATGTTCAGGGTGATTAGGTCGTCCTGCAGCAATCTTCCTTCTCCCGCACAAGAATCGCAGCGCTCGCTGATAATCTTTCCATCGCCATTACAAGTCGGGCAAGTGCTTGTTGAAACCATCTGGCCCAACATTGTGCTTACCACTTTCCTAACCTGACCTGTTCCGTTACACGAATTACAGTTGGTCAGCGACGTTCCGTTTTTCGCGCCATTGCCACCGCAAGTGTTGCAGGTTACATGTCGTTTTACCTTTATTTTTTTCTCAACACCATTAGCGACTTCTTCCAGGTTGAGTTTCAGCTTAATCCTGAGATCCGAGCCTTTACGCACCCGACGGCCGCCTCCACCGCCACCGCGGCCAAAAATGTCACCAAACGGACTACTGTCGCCGAAAATATCGCCGAATTGAGAAAAAATATCGTCCATGGAAAATCCTCCGCCGCTGAAACCACCCGCACCGGCACCTGCGCCGCCTACACCCGCATGACCATATTGATCATAACGCGCGCGCTTGTTCTCATCGCTGAGAATGCTGTACGCTTCGGCCGCTTCCTTGAATTTGTCTTCCGCAGTAGGATCGTCCGGGTTTTTGTCAGGGTGAAACTTGATTGCCAGCTTACGATAAGCCTTTTTAATCTCATCTGCGGCAGCACCGCGGTCTACGCCAAGGACTTCGTAGTAATCTCTTTTCTTTGCCATTTTATGTTGCTGAAATTAAGCTCCTACGATCACTTTCGCGTAACGTATCACTTTGTCGTTAAGAAAATACCCCTTTTCGATCTCATCGATCACTTTACCTTTAAGATCTTCAGAGGGAGCAGGGAACTGCGCAATTGATTCGTGAAGCTCTGCATCAAATGTTTCACCTTTGGAATCCATTGGTTTTAATCCTTTGGCTTCCAGTGTTTTGAAAAGTTTTGTGTATATCAAATCAACGCCCTCTTTCAATGCGTCGATTTCAGTAGAGGATTCAAATGATACTTTTGCGCGCTCGAAGTCGTCCACGATAGGCAGGATTGCCTTCACCATGTCTGAGCTGGCGCCAGAGATCATTTCCAGTTTCTCTTTTGCCGTGCGTCTGCGGAAGTTTTCAAAATCAGCATACAGGCGGATATATTTGTCTTTCATCTCCGCAAGCTCGATCCTCGCTTCTTCCATTGGATCTTTTTCAACCGACGATTCATTCAAGGACGCCTCATCAGCAGGCATATCATTCAAAATTTCCTTACCGGCATTGTCCAACGGCACTGAATTTGTTCCACTCGTCTCGTCGTTGTCTAACTTGTCAGCTCCTAGTGGCGCTTGTTCCTCGTTCATTTCGTAATTTTTGTCTTGATCTATATTGAATTCGGTATTTTCAGGCATAATTCTTAATGATATTGTGACGTTTTAATCAACCTTTATTGACCTAAATTATTTTGCCAGGGCTAAATTACTGACAAGATGGCATTTTACAATCAATTCGTAACTTTGCAGCATGACGGCAGAAGATCTTGTAAGGCAGCAGAGGAGTCAGTTTATTAAAGCCAAAGCATTGGAAAATGGCTTTGATTTCTGCGGCATTTCCAAAGCAGATTTTCTGGAAAAAGAAGCGCCGCGCCTGGAAAACTGGTTAAATAAGAACCATCATGGCGCAATGGGCTATATGGCCAATCATTTCGATAAGCGCCTCGATCCCCGTAAACTCGTCGACGGCGCCAAAAGTGTCATCTCCGTTCTCCTCAATTACTATCCCGAAAACAAGCTGCCGGAAGGTCCGGAAGATCTCAAAATCTCCAAATATGCTTACGGGACGGATTATCATTTTGTATTAAAAGAAAAACTGGGCGCACTTTTGCAATCCATCCAGGAGGAGATCGGGGAGGTGAGCGGAAGAATATTTGTGGATTCTGCGCCGGTAATGGATAAAGTGTGGGCTGCAAAAAGCGGATTAGGCTGGGTAGGGAAGCATTCTAACCTGCTGAACCGGGATATGGGCAGTTTTTTCTTTATCGGGGAAATTATCTGTGACCTTGACCTGGCGTATGACGGCGCCGTTCAGGATTATTGCGGAACGTGTACAAGATGCCTCGATGCTTGTCCGACGGATGCAATCACCGAACCATTTGTTGTTGACGGCAGCAAATGCATCAGTTATTATACGATTGAATTAAAAGAGGCCATTCCGCAGGAAGCGCAGGGTAAGTTTGATAACTGGATGTTCGGCTGCGACATCTGCCAGGATGTGTGCCCATGGAACCGTTTTTCCAAGCCGCACACAACCAAGGAATTCACTTTGCCTGAAAGTCTGGCAGGTTTCACAAACAACGATTGGCAGGAAATTACAGAAGAGGTTTTTCGCGAGCTCTTTCGCCGTTCACCCATCAAACGCACAAAATTCGATGGTTTGAAGCGTAATATAGAATTTGTCATATCATCTAAATAAAAAGCACAACTAATTCCGAAACACCCTATATTTGAAATCGGGGGAGCTGCCCGGAGTTCCTGCCCTGGGGTGACCCCATGACTGAATAAAAGACTCAAACAAATGAGAAAACAATCTGTCAATCTTTGGGCCGTGCTTGTATGTGTGGTGTTAGGTCAAATTATACCGGCTTTGTGGTATGCCGCTTTTTCGGACCGCTGGATGGCTTTGAACGGCTTTACCGCGGAGCAGATCAAAGGGAATACGAGTCCCATTCCTTATCTCGTTAGCATCGTTTCATCTTCTTTTGTGGCTTATACGATGGCATGGGTTTTCACCAAGATTCCTGTTAAATCCTTGCCCTCAGGTTTGTTTACCGGCTTGCTTTTCGGCGTGGTTTTTGTGCTTTTTGAAATCATTGTTAAAGACATGTTCTCCATGCGGCCGCTTGCGCTGTCGCTGATCGATGGCGGCGTGCGTGTGCTCGTGTACGCAATTACGGGTTCCATTCTCGGTGCCTGGCGGAAGTACGATTAATTCTTCCTGTCAACAGCCTAATCCTTCTTGCAATAATACTAGTTCCGATGTACATCATCGGAGCGGGCAATGCTATACGATCATTGCAAACGCTGCTTTCCTTCCCGTCCATCTGATCCATAAATTCGGGATTTGACAAATTTCCAAAAACCGCCTCTGCTGCGTTGTGTTTCGAGCACGCAAAAAAAACGCAGCAATATTAATAAATGTTAATCCGACAAATAATATTTCTTATTAGGCTGATATAGTCACTTTTATCACTTAGGATATGGAAAATGGCCGAATATTAGTTTAGTGCAATTAAATTTTGCCAAATAAATTGTTTGTGTTCTTTATTAATTATACATTTCATAAAAAATCAATAAACCCAAAGCTCAACCTATGAAAAGAGGTCTACAATACCTGCTGCTCACGCTAGTGGTGACGGCACTTTTTAATTCCGTGTCAATGGCCCAGGACCGGCAGCTTACCGGTAAGGTCAATGATGAGAGCGGAGCAGGAATACCCGGCGCAAATATCCTCATCAAGGGCACGACCCGGGGAACCAACACAGATGCTGAAGGAGCTTTTACCATCACCATGGGATCAGCCGGAACGCTCATCATTTCATCCGTTGGTTATACATCGAAAGAAGTGGAAGTTACCGCTTCGGTTTCCAATGTAAATGTGGCCCTGGAACCTGATATCAGAAACCTGGGCGAAGTGGTTGTAACAGCGCTGGGAATCTCGAAAGAGCAAAAAACACTGAGTTACGCGACCCAGATGATCAATACAGACAACTTTTCCAAAGCGCGCGAACTCAATGTTGCCAACTCACTTTCCGGTCGGGTTGCAGGGTTGGACATTGTAAGATCGTCTTCTGGTGTGGGTGGTTCCAGCCGCGTCGTTTTGCGTGGTGATCGTTCTATTACAGGAAATAACCAGGCACTGATTGTTGTGGATGGTGTTCCTATTGACAACTCTAATTTTAGTCCGGGCAATGCAAACGGTGGCCGCGATGCGAGCGATGGTCTGTCCAGCATTAACCCTGACGACATTGAATCCATCAACGTATTGAGAGGAGCGTCTGCGACTGCACTATACGGAAGCCGCGCTGCAAATGGTGCCCTTTTGATTACCACCAAAAAAGGTTCTGTCAGAAAAGGGGTTGGTGTGAGCATCAGCAGCACTTTCCAGGCAGAGCAAGCTATGGAGTTGCAGAAGTTCCAGAATGTGTACGGACAAGGTGTGGAAGGCAAGTTCCAGCCGAACAGTGAATTTAGCTGGGGGCCTAAAATGGATGGCCAGCAAGTAGCAGCCTGGGGTCCTGATCCGGAAAACAAAGGTAAAACCTATGCTTATTCCCCGCAGCCTAATTCTTATAAAGACTTCTATTCAACAGGAACATCGCTGGCGAACTCCTTAGCGCTGACAGCGGGCAACGAAAAAGTGCAGACTTATTTTTCCTACACAAATACATCTGCCAAGGGAGTTGTTTCAAACAATAAGCTAAGCAGGCATAACTTCAACCTGCGCTTGTCCAGCCAGATCACCAGCAACCTCAGCTTTGATGGTAAAGTGACTTATCTGAGCGAAAAAATTGAGAACAGACAGCAAACAGGAGAAGCATTCGCTAACCTGCAACGCCACATTCTGCGCCTTCCAAGAAGTATCGATTTAGCGCAGGCCAAGGATTTTGAATATGTAGACCCGGCAACCGGAAAAACGCTTCAAAATTACTGGAACCCAGGTTCTAACGGTGGCCAAAATCCTTACTGGATCAAAAACCGCGTCCTTGCGCTTGATAACCGCGACCGGATCTACGGGTTTACGTCCCTTAACTACAAACCTACGACCTGGCTGACTGTGATGGGACGTGCGGGATATGACAAGTACATTGATAAGTTTGAGGGAAAATGGTATACCAATACTTACACCATTGCTGATTTCGGGGATTACCAGACCAACTGGAGAGATAATTCCGAGTTGAACCTTGATTTATTTGCATTGATCAGCAAGCAATTTGGCGAAAACTTCAAATTGGACGCAACGGTTGGTGGCAACATCCTGAAACGCGATTATGTGAATCACCAAACATTGAACAACGGTTTGAACCGCGATAATTTGTTTGTAACCACAAATGCAAGAAACTCAGTTACCAACAGGACCGTGACACAAACGCGCAAGCAAGGCGTATTTGCATCCGCGGATCTGATCTGGAAAGACGCATTGACACTTTCCGCATCTGCGAGAAATGACTGGTCGTCTACATTGCCAACCGAAAACCAGTCCTATTTCTTCCCATCGGTAGGAGCGGCTGCGGTTCTGAGCAGTCTGTTCAATCTGCCTCAGGCCATTTCTTTTGCCAAGATCAGAGGAAGCTACGCATTGACGGGTAACGATGCCAGCCCATATCTTTTGGCACAAACTTACTCCTATGTAGCAGGAGGAAATACGGGCTATATCGTCAGGGACAACATTAAGCCTTTCCCCGATTTGAAACCAGAGCTGACCACTGCCCGTGAAATCGGTCTGGAAGCGAAATTCCTGCAAAACAGGATTGGTTTCGATCTTACATTGTATAGTAGTAATTCCAAAAACCAGCTGTTCCAGGTTCCGCTTTCTCGTGCATCGGGATGGAGTTTTGAATACATTAATGCTGGTGATGTGAAAAACAGCGGTATAGAATTGACATTCAACATTGCACCAGTCAAAACGGAGAATTTTTCCTGGAACCTGGATCTGAATTATGCGAGGAATGTGAACGAAGTCGTGAAATTGTCTGACAGGGTTGCTACACTGCCTCTGGCCTCTGACTTTATGAACTTTGTGCGTGCTGAGGAAGGTAAGCCGCTGGGACAGATTTACAGCCGCGGTTTTCAAAGAGACGAGCAGGGACGCATTAAAGTTGGTACAAACGGGATTCCGCTGGTAACTGCGAGCACTACTGTTCCATTGGGAACTTCACGACCAAGCTGGACGGGCGGCGTTACAAACCGTTTCAGTTACAAGGGCTTCAATCTGAGCTTCCTGATCAGCGGAAGAATCGGGGGCGTGGTTACTTCTTTCACCAATGCGGTCATTTATGCGGATGGTGTGACAGAAGAAACACTGGCCGGACGGGACGGAATGGTTGTGGAAGGGGTGCAGGCGGATGGCACGGCTAACACCGTGTCGACAACAGCGGAGGCTTACTGGAAATTTGTTGGCGGACGTAATACACCTATCGGAGAAGCATTTACATACAGTGCTTCCAACATCAGGCTGAGAGAGGCCACGCTGGGTTATACCATTCCTGCCGGTGTGCTGGCAAAATCGCCTTTTCAAAGCGCCTCATTATCGCTTGTAGGCCGTAACCTGTTTTTCCTTATGAACAAGGCGAAAGGTTTTGATCCCGAATTGGTTGCGGGCTCGGCCAACACAACGGTTGGTTTGGAATCGTTCTCGATGCCAGCGACGCGCTCATTGGGTGTAAGTCTTAATTTGACATTTTAATTGTAAATCTGAAAAATGAAAAGGAGCTATAAAATACTATCGTTCGCTCTCCTTACAACTGTTGCAGTATCAACTTATTCCTGCACGGGGAATTTTGAGGAGATCAATACAAATCCAACCAAGCTGACTGAACTGGATGAATCCGGAACAGAAAATGCTTATGCAGCGGCCCAGTACCGGTCTATTTTTGCAGCTTGGCAAACTTACCAAAGCCTTTTCGCGGATTTGCAGGGGCAGTACTTTGCCAATGTAGCGCAGGGTTTCTCTTCGGATCGCAATGTAATGGTGGGTAACTGGCTTAACGGCGCCTGGAACGACTTCTATGGCACGGCGATTCCTGCTTTACTGGGTGTTTTGGAAAACACAGGCCCTGGCGGCAAATATGAGAACGCGGGCAAGTTCGCAATGGCCAACATCTGGAAAGTATATATGTATCTGCCAAGAACAGATTATTGGGGACCTATCCCTTACTCGAAAGTAGGCAGCGGCGAAGCATCCGTGCCTTATGACAGCCAGGAGTTTATTTACAAGGATTTTATCGCAACCCTGAAAGCTTCAACAGCCACGCTGGAAACGCTTAAAGGCACAAAAGTATTTGGTTCGGTAGATCAGATTTATGCCGGAGATGTGAACAAATGGATCCTTTTTGCAAATACATTGAGGCTGCGGATCGCGATGCGGATGTCGGAAGTGGAGCCAGCCTTGGCGAAAACAGAAGCTGAGTCGGCGGTGGCGGCTGGAACTTTGGCAACCAATGCAGACGACGCATTCCTGAAAGTAACCCCTAACTCGTTCAATCCGATGAACCAGGCCACCGCCTGGAATGAGTTCCGGATGAGCGCGGCTATGGAAAGTGTTCTGAAAGGATACGAAGATCCCCGGATCAGTAAATATTACGCGCCGGTGCCTGGCACTACCAATACATTCAAGGGGTTGCGTAACGGATATACACAAGGTGAGCTGGGGCAACCGATCAATGCTGCCTCTGCAACTTCCAATGTTGCCGACGCATTTCTTCCGGCCGTACAGGGAACCAATCCATTTGCGATCATGTATGCATCCGAAGCTTACTTCCTGAAAGCAGAAGGCGCCTTGAAAGGATGGAACATGGGCACAGGCACTGCAAAAGACTTTTATGAAAAAGGAATTGATATTGCTATGAGACAATGGGGTATAACGGATGCGGCGGCTATTACGGCCTACATCAACGGAACTACGCCCCCGGTGGCATTGGCAGATTTTGTGAAAAGCCCTCCTTTAACAGATGTTCCTGTAAAATTTGCAACAGTCCCGGCCAAGCAGTTGGAACAGATCATTACCCAGAAATGGCTGGCAAATTATCCGAATGGTCACGAAGCTTGGGCTGAATACCGCAGAACTGGTTTTCCAAAGCTGTATGCCCGGATCAACTCCGATAATCCTGATTCACCCAAAGATGCAGTAGTACGGCGCACGCCTTACGTCGATAGTGAAAAGCAGACGAATCAAGCCGCTGTAACTGAGGCAATCAAGCTGCTCGGCGGGCCTGACAATTCAGCGACAAGACTTTGGTGGGATAAACCATAATGTTATCTTAAATTCACATGTAGCAAAAAGGCGGGCACTATGCCTGCCTTTTTGCTACTGTTTGATTTTATAAAACTACTGATGCTGGTTACAATGAAAAATAGCCGTATAATCCTGCTCCTCAGCATTTTCCTTACATCTTGTCAAAACAAAGATACCCTTTTCACGCTGCTCAAATCCAGTGAAACAGGTGTTGAGTTTAATAATTACATCAAGGAAGATGCCGGGAACAATGTACTGGCATACGGTTATTTCTATAATGGGGGAGGTGTAGCAGCGGCGGATTTTAACAATGACGGCCTGGTGGATCTGTATTTCACCGGGAATATGGTAGCCAATAAATTATATCTTAATAAGGGAGAATTCGAATTTGAGGATGTCTCTGAAAAATCCGGAACAGCATTAAACGAGGGCTGGAAAACGGGCGTTTCGCTGGTGGACATTAATGATGACGGCTGGATTGACATTTATGTAAGCCGGGCCGGCGCGCAGGACCCACGGCTCAGGAGCAAACTCCTTTATATTAACGACGGCAAAACCACAGACGGCATTCCAACATTCAAAGAAAAATCCGCCGAATACGGCCTTAACGACCAATCTTATACCACACAAGCAGTATTTTTCGACTACGATCGCGATGGAGACACCGATTGTTTTCTGCTCAACCATTCTGTGCAAAAATATGCGGGTTTCAGCAATTTGATAAGCAGTTATCGCCAACAGCGCAATGAAGCGTATGGTAATAAACTGTTGCGTAATGACGCTGGCAAGTTTACGAATGTTACCGACTCTTCCGGCATAATATCCAATGTGCTGAGTTTTGGTCTGGGCGTGAATATTAACGACTTTAACAATGATGGCTGGCAGGATATCTACATTGCCAACGATTATAACGAAAATGATTATCTCTATCTCAATCAGAAAGATGGCACATTCAGAGAAGTCATCCGGGAGGCAACCGGCCACAATTCACTTTATTCGATGGGGACCGATGCGTCCGACATTAACAATGATGGCCTGACGGACATTATGACGCTAGACATGCTTCCCGCTTCCAATGAGCGTATCAAACTTACGTCCGGAGATGATAATTATGATAAATATCAACAGCTAGTCCGCGCTGGTTTCCATGATCAGAGTTCGAGGAACATGCTGCAACTGAACAATGGCAACAATCCGAACGGCGTGCCTGTTTTTAGCGAAATAGGCCAGTTAGCAGGCGTTTCGAACACCGATTGGAGCTGGGCGGCGCTTATGGGCGATTTCGATAATGATGGCTGGAAGGACATTTTCGTGTCCAATGGCTATGCCCGCGATTATACCAATATGGAGTTTCTGAAATACTCAACGGATGTGCAGGTGAAGGCAGTGCAAGGCGGAAAGACGCCCACACAAATGGAAATTATCGCTGAAATGCCTCCTATTGACGAACCAGACTATATTTTCCAGAATCAGAAAGGATTGACATTCACCAAAAAAATCAAGGAATGGGGTTTTGAAAAGGCAAATCAATCCAACGGCGCAATCTACGCGGACCTGGATAATGACGGTGACCTGGACATTGTCACAAATAATGTGAACCAACCGGCATTTGTTTATAAAAACAATGCAGAAACCAAGCTAAAATCCAACTATCTCAAAGTAAAACTGGAATCGCCCAGGTACGCATTCCTGGCCGGGACAAAACTGACGCTCTATTCCGATTCACTCACACAAACACAACATTTCATGCCCGTCCGCGGCTTCCAGTCTGCGCAATGGGATCAGGTAC
The DNA here is from genome assembly GCF_021390415.1 of Dyadobacter sp. CY327. Classification (NCBI taxonomy): domain Bacteria; kingdom Pseudomonadati; phylum Bacteroidota; class Cytophagia; order Cytophagales; family Spirosomataceae; genus Dyadobacter; species Dyadobacter sp. CY327. The sequence continues at coordinate 1,431,765 of NZ_JAJUXJ010000001.1, forward strand.
ATTTTGGTCTAAGAAATGAAAGCAGGGTCGATTCGCTGGTTATAGCCTGGGCAGACGGCAGTAGGCAGACATTGAAAAATCCGGCAGCGAACAAGTCCTTGATTGTGAAGTATAGCGATGCTAAAAAGCTTCCCGAGGCGCCAGTTGTCAGACCATTCACTTACTGGGAGCCGGTTGACGGAGTTGACTTCACACACATGGAGGATGCGAGAAATGATTTCCGGATACAGACTTTGCTGCCGAATATGCTCAGTTACCAGGGCCCGAAAATCGCTCAAAAGGACATTAACGGCGACGGAACAGATGATTTTTACATTGGCGGCGCAAGAGGGCAGGGCGGAAGTTTGTTCATCAGTAAAAATGGAAAATTCGTCCAGTCGCCACAGCCTGAATTTGCAGGCAGGGAAGGATATGAGGATGCCGAAGCCGTATTTTTGGACGCAGACCGGGATGGAGATCAGGATTTGTTGGTTGTGAGTGCAGGTTATGAACTTAATCGGGAGGATAGAATGGCTATGCCCCGGTTGTATACCAATGTAAACGGCACATTTGTAAGGACTTACTTCCCAAACCTCGCAGGCAATGCCGGGACGATAGCCGTTTCGGATATCGATAGCGACGGCGATCTGGATGTTTTTGTGGGCGTCCGCGTTACGCCCGGAAGGTTTCCTGAAAGTGCAGGTGGTTTCCTGTATACGAACAATGGAAAAGGCTATTTCACAGATCAAACAGAGCTTCTGGCGCCTCAGCTCGCGAGAGCGGGTATGGTAACCGATGCTGTTTTTGAAGATCTGAACAAAGATGGCTATCCCGAGCTGATCCTCACCGCCGACTGGAAACCGATCCAGGTTTTCAGCAACAAAGCCGGCCGGTTAACTGACGCCAGCACAATGTACGGAACCGCTGGCACAAACGGTTGCTGGAATGTCATCAAGCCAGCGGACCTCGATAATGACGGCGACATGGATTTTGTGGTTGGCAATATGGGGACAAACTGGCAATGGAACCTCACTTCCCCCGACAGCCTATCTTTATATGCAGCTGATTACGATAATTTGCAACGGATTGTCCCGGTCATCACCGTCACGCAGGACGGTCGGGAAGCGCCTTATGCGAGCCGGGATGAATTATTGGATCAGATCCCGTCGCTGAAAAAGAAATACACCGACTACGTTTCCTATTCCAAAGCCAGCCTCTCGGACATGCTGCCAGCAGAAAAATTAAAAAATGCACAAAAGCTGACGGCAAAGATTTATAAGAGCGGCATTCTCGAAAACAAAAACGGAAAGCTGGTTTTCCATCCCCTGCCCATTGAAGCACAGTTTTCTCCTGTTTATGCCATTTCACTTTTTGATATGAATGCGGATGGCAAGTCGGACATTATCCTGGGTGGTAACCTCAAACAAACGCGTGTCCGGATCGGGAAAAGCGACGCCAGTTACATTCAGGTTTTTCTTAACAAAGGCAATCTTTCTTTTCAATATCTTCCCCAATCCCAGAGCGGATTTTTCACAACCGGCGAAGTCCGTGACCTGGCGCTTGTCTCGTCCGGGCAGGAAACCCGGCTGTTGGCAGCTTTGAATAATGCGAAGCTGGTTACTTATCAACTCCGCAAGCCAGCCTCAAAAAAATAATTGGTTTTGCTTCCCAACCCAGCATACTTACGGGCACCTACACTTATGACAAAAGAGTTATTAAAATGTATCATTTCAACATTAACTTAACATTAAAAAAATAAAAATCTATTAATGCTTTCTTAAAATTATTTAATTAGCTTAGAACTTAGGATATTTGCCGAATGGTAAGACCGAGCGTTTAATCTTCGGCCGATACATGTTTTAACCTAATTTTAGTCTATTAATTTATCCTAACTATGAAAGAAAAGCTATTAAAAAGTTGTTCAGGGGGATTTATTCCACTTGTCGTTTTTTTACTTTTTGCTTCATTATCTGTCTTCGCACAAGGAAGAACGGTAACGGGCAAGGTGACTGACGAGAAAGATGGGGGGCTTCCCGGAGCATCTGTGACGGTAAAGGGTTCCACGAGGGGAACGAATTCGGATGCAGAAGGAAACTTCTCGATTTCGGGCGTGCAGGATACGGACGTGTTGGTTTTTAGCTCCATTGGTTTTTTGAAGCAAGAGATCAGCATCGGTAACAAATCCGTAGTGGATGTGAAAATGACACCTGACGTGGCGAACCTGGAAGAAGTGGTTGTGACGGCTTTAGGTATTTCCAAAGAAGCCAGAAAACTGGGCTATTCGGTAACAACGATCGGTGGCGAAGTGATGACAAGAGCTCGTGAAACGAACGTAGCCAACTCACTGGCAGGACGTGTGGCCGGTTTGAACGTAAAAGGAACAAGCGGCGGCCCCGGTGGAACAGCTAAAATCCTTATGCGCGGTATGCCAAGTATGAATTCGGGTGGTTCACCATTGATCGTCATCAACGGCGTTCCGATGGATAACACGCAGCGTGGAAGTGCAGGAGAATGGGGTGGTGCTGACGGCGGAGACGGAATTGGTAACCTTAACCCGGACGATATCGAGTCAATGACCGTTCTGAAAGGTCAGGCTGCATCCGCTTTGTTTGGTGCGCGCGCGTCCAACGGGGTTATTTTGGTTAAAACAAAAGCAGGGAAAAAAGGCGATTTCTCCGTGGATTACAATTTGAACTATTCCATGGATGAGCCCCGCAACATGACTGATTTTCAATATGAATTCGGTCAGGGAGATGCAGGTATGAAACCAACTACTGCTGTGGCAGCGCAGCAAACTGCACGCCAGGCATGGGGTGCAAGACTGGATGGCTCACAAGCGATCCAGTTTGACGGTAAAAACTATGCTTACTCTGCTCAGAAAGACAATATCAAGAATTTCTATCGCATTGGTTCCAACTTCACAAACAGTGTTGCAGTAACCAAAGGCGGCGATAACGGATCATTCCGTTTATCACTTGCAAATCTTGATACGAAATCAATCATTGAAAACAGCGGATTGGGCAGAAAAACGATCAACCTTACAGCTGATCAGAACATTACCAAGAGGCTGAGCATTAATGTAATGGCCAATTACATTGACGAAAAAATCAAAGGCAAGCCTGTATTGAGCGATGGTCCGATGAATGCCAACAACGGTATTTTCCTTGCACCAAACATTGATCAGCGTATTCTTGCGCCGGGCTTCAATCCTGAAACTGGAAAAGAGATCGTTTTCAGTGATGACGAATATGTTACAAACCCATATTTTGTTGTTAACCAGTTTGTTAATGACGTAAAACGGAAACGTTTGATCTCTGCTGTTGCAGTGAAATATCAGTTCGCTGACTGGATCTATGCACAGGGAAGAGTTGGTTATGACAATGCGAATGACCGTATTTTCAAAGTAACTCCTTGGGGAACAGGTTTTTCTCAGAATGGTAAAGGTGCACTGGATGAGCTTTCCAATGCACAGCGTACAGAAATCAACGTAGATGGATTGTTGGGCGTTACCAAAAGCTTCGGCGAAGATTTCACCGTAGACGCGATCCTGGGTGCTAACCTTCGTAAAAATCAGTACGAGAAAGTGCAGATCGGCGGTGGCCCGTTTGTTCTTCCTTATTTGTACAGCTGGAACAACGTGGTGAATTTCAACAGGAACTATGAAGTTCAGAACAGCGAAGTTCAGTCGGCTTATTACAGTGTTGATCTTGGATACAAAGGCATCCTGAATTTGAGCACAACCGGCCGGTATGACTCTTACTCAACGCTGCCAAACAGCGCAAGAAGCATTTTCACACCTTCTGTAACTGGTTCATTCATTTTTACGGATCTTCTGAACTCATCTGCACTTAGCTTCGGTAAGGTTCGCGCTTCTTACGCCCGTACGAGCGGAGAGCCTGCAACGCCTTATGGAACAGCTATTTACTATGGTGTAGGAAACTCCTTCAATGGCGTTCCTACAGGAAATTTCAGCGATGAGCTTCCAAACTTATTCCTGAAACCATTTACCAAAAGCGAAGTTGAAGTAGGGCTTGAAATGAAATTCTTCGGAAGCCGTCTTGGATTGGATGTTTCTTACTACGATCAGAAAACGAAAAACGAAATCATGCCTGCAACATACAGCAGCGCAACAGGTTACGTAAGAGGTGTGGTAGGAACAGGTTCAGTTCAAAACAGAGGTCTGGAAGTAATGTTGACAGGCTCGCCTGTAAGAACTTCGAAATTCGAATGGAATGTATCTTTCAACCTGACATCAGTTAAAAACAAAATCCTGAGCACAGACCAGGACAACCTGGACATTAACCTGGGTTCCAACCGTGCAACATTGGGTAATGCAGTAACGGCGTTCGTAGTAGGAGAGGCTGGTCCGCAGATCCGTGCATATGATTACAAGTATCACGCAAATGGCCAGATCATTGTAGATGCTTCGGGTTTGCCTGTTCGCGATGACAAGTTGACGAGCTTCGGATCGGTGTTGCCAACATTGTATGGCGGACTTAACAACGACATCCGGTTGGGCGACTTCAATTTTGGTGTTTTGGTTGATTACAACTATGGCAACAAAATCCTTTCTGCAACAGAAAACTACACTTACAGAAACGGTTTGAACAAAGCGACACTGGTAGGCCGCGAAGGCGGTGTGACAACAGGCGTTACGGAAACAGGTGCACCTAACACGGTTACTGCCACTGCAAAAGCTTATTACACAGCCCTTGCAAACAATGTGACGGGAATAAGCGTTGTAGATGGTGACTTTATCAAACTTCGCCAGCTTACATTAGGTTACAACCTGCCTGCGAAAATGGTAGAAAAATGGCCATTGATCCGTGCCGTGAACATTTCCCTGGTTGGTCGGAATTTGCTGTATTTCGCAAGAGAAACCAAAAACATCGATCCGGAAGCTACTTTCGGTGCTAACCTTAGATACGCGGGTATCGAAGGAACCAGTTTACCTGCAACGCGCAATTATGGTGTGAACGTAAACTTCAAGTTTAAATGAAAATCGACATGAAAAAGAGTATTATAAGTATGATCATTCTGGCAGGGCTGCTTCCTTTGTCCTGTACAGATAGCTTTGACGAGCTGAACACCGACCCGACAAAAGCAACCGGCGAATCCTTTGATGCCAACCTGCTGCTGCCATCGGTTCAGTATAATTATGTGAATGCCACGGCAGGTTATAACGGCGGGATCCTGTTCCAGAGCATGTGGGTGCAGGTTCTTGCATCAACAACTTCCGGCGCAGCCAACTATTATTCCAACGGCGACAAATACGGGATTTCGAGCAACACCAACTCCTACCTGTCAAGCACATGGAACACGGGTTTCCGTGCAGCCAGCCTTGCCTATGAAATGGAGCAGCTTTCGAAAGACAAGCCTGCCCTCGTGAACTTGATGAACATTGCGATCATTATGCAGGTGCAGAGCATTGCAACCATCTCCGACACTTACGGAGATGTGCCTTACACGGAGGCTTTGCAAGCAAAAACCGGCATTACATTGCCAGCATATGACACGCAGGAAGCGGTCTACAAATCATTGCTGACCAGACTGGAAACAGCTTTGGGTGCTTTGAATGCAGATGCACCTATTCCAACCAACGATTCTTTTGAAGGTTATGAAGGAAGCATTGTTAAATGGAAAAAGTATGGTTACTCGCTCATGCTGAAACTGGCGATGCGTTTGACAAAGGCAGATCCGGCAACAGCGAAGACTTATGCAGAGAAAGCAGCAGCCGGCGGCACGTTTGCAAGCGTTGCGGATGATGCCTATATCATTATGGACGAAGCCAATGGCTATAACAATGGTAACGGAGCAGCATTGTCTACACCAGCTGACATTTATCAGGTAAGATGGAGCAAGACAATGATTGATTATCTGAAAGCCACAAATGATCCGCGCTTAGGCCGGATTGCAGAAGTTCCTGCGGCTGGATTGACGGCTAATCAGGCACTGACTTCCTCTGGCAGCAGCGCTCCCGAAGTTCAGTTGGGTCTTCCAAATGGTTATGACCTGAATGGCGGCGCAACCGACATCTCTAAAAGCGCAGGTTATCCTGGTGGCACCGGAGCAGGCGCAAACGTAACGCCAATCGGCCGTTATTCCCGTCCCACTTCCATTTATCGGACCAGAAGTGCACCGCTTTTCGTGCTTACTTATGCTGAAACAGAATTGTTGCTTGCAGAGGCTGTAACAAGAGGTTATGCAGTTGGCGGAACGGCAGCAGCGCATTATAAGAACGGCGTATCTGCCGGTATCCAGTCGCTTGGCAAATATGGCGAAGGTGCTGTGATCACGGCTGCGGTAGCTGATGCTTACGCAACGGCTCACCCGCTTGTGCCTGCTAATGCTTTGAAGCAGATCAATGAGCAGATATGGGCTACAACCGGTATTTTGTTCAACTTTACAGAATCATGGAACAACTGGAAGCGTTCCGGTTTCCCTGAATTGAAACCTGTAAATTATGTAGGTAACTTCTCAGGAGGAGCAATTCCAAGAAGACAGCCTTACCCAACTACGGAGGCTGCTCAGAACGGAGCTAATTATAGCGAAGCAGTAGGCAGACTTTCCAGCGGAGACAACTGGGTTTCACGCATCTGGTGGGATAAGTAATAAATAAAATTAAAGCGGTAAGAAATGTAAATTTTCTTACCGCTTTCCAAAAATTGATTGCACTAAGTTTTAACTTCAACCTTTCGTTGAAGTTTTTTATTTTACAACATATCTTCCTCTTTTTAAACAGTCACAATAGATTAATGCATACAAAAAGGCTCCATCGTTACCTGATTTTTGCATTGTTTCTGACTCTTCATATCGCTGCGGTCAGAGCGCAGCAGCCTTTGTTCCAATTGCTTCCTGCCAAACAAACCGGCATTAACTTCATCAACACCATTACCGAGGATGAAGGCCAGAATGTGATGTCGTACGAATATTTTTACAACGGCGGCGGCGTGGCAGTCGGCGACATTAATAACGATGGTTTCGAAGACCTTTTCCTTACCTCAAACATGGGAGCGAATAAGCTTTACCTCAATCTGGGCGCGACGAAGGGGCAGGCTTTAAAATTCAAGGACATTACCAATGCAGCAGGAAAAGGTTTGGAAGGCCGTAAAGACGGCTGGAAAACGGGCGTTACCATGGCCGATGTGAACAGCGACGGCCTGCTGGACATTTACATTTGCTACTCAGGTAAAGTAGCCGATGAAAAACGAAAAAATCAGCTCTTCATCAATCAGGGAAATCTTAAATTCCTCGAGCAGGCCGCTCAATATGGCCTGGATAATATCAGTTACAGCACACAAGCAGCATTTTTTGACTACGACAACGACGGTGACCTGGATATGATGCTTTTGAACCATAGTGTCAAGAAAATCGACAATATGGAGCTTGCGAAGGCCAAGCAGGAAACGGACATGCTCGCAGGGAATAAGTTATTTGAAAATCAGAAAAATCAATTCAAAGAAGTTACGCAAAAAGCTGGCATTCACCAGTATCCGCTCACATTCGGGCTGGGTATGGCCATTGCAGACGTGAACCAGGACGGCTGGCAGGACATTTACGTGACCAACGATTACAACGAGTCGGATTATTTATATATCAACAATCAGGACGGAACATTCTCGGATGTTACCCAGCAGTATTTCAGGCATTTAGCTCAATTCTCGATGGGAATTGACATTGCTGATTTCAACAATGACGGCTTGCCTGATGTGATGTCGCTGGATATGCTTCCGGAAGACAATCAGCGTCAGAAATTATTGCAGTTACAGGAAAATTACGAAGCTTTTGAGCTTATGATGAACCAGAAGCTGCACAAGCAGTATATGCGAAATATGTTGCAGCTCAACAATGGCGACGGCACATTCAGCGAGATAGCCCAGTTCTCCGGCGTTTCCAATACAGATTGGAGTTGGAGCCCGCTGCTGGCGGATTTTGACAATGACGGTTACAAGGATCTTTTCGTTTCCAATGGCTATTTAAGGGATTATACCAATAAGGATTTTCTCAAATACTGGGGTGATTACAAGGTCAGAAGGGCCGTAGACAAGGAGCCTTTCTTGTTGATGGACCTGATCCGGGCGATGCCTTCAACCAAGCTGGCCAACTATATTTTTAAGAATAACAAGGATCTGACATTCAGTAAAATGCAGGAGCAATGGGGACTGGCGCAGCCTGCGGTTTCCAGCGGTGCGGTTTATGCGGATCTGGACAATGATGGCGACCTGGACCTGGTTGTGAACAACATTAATGATCCGGCATTTGTATACCAGAATATGCAGCAGGAGCAAGCCGGCAACGCCTGGTTTCAAGTTAAGCTCACAGACAATGCTGCCAATAAAAATGCGGTAGGAGCGAAGGTTTACATTTATACAAAAGGCACACAGCAATATCAGGAAGTTAATCCCAACCGGGGTTATCTGTCGTGCACACCCACCCGGCTGCATTTTGGATTAGGGGAAACAACCACCATTGATTCCGTGAAAGTGATCTGGCCTGGCGGAGCTGTTGAGTTATTACAAAACGTAAAATCGAACCAATTACTGGTTATCGAGAAGTCGGGCAAAGTCAATGCAAAGCCATTAGCGGCTAAAACCAATGCGCCTGTTTTTCAAAAACAAAACAGCAGCATTGCATATCAGCACGAAGGTTTTAATGAAAACGATTTCAAGCGTCAGCCATTAATGTTATCCATGTATTCCCAAACCGGCCCGATTGTGGCGAAGGGGGATGTGAATAAGGATGGTTTGGACGATGTTTTTGTAAGTGGCGACCAGAATAAGCAGGCGAAAATCTGGTTGCAGCAAAAAGACGGAACATTCGGCGAAATGCCTGATTTTGCAGTTGGCGACGAGAATATTTCCGCAGCCACTTCCGCCATTTTCTTCGATGCGAACGGCGATGGTTTTGATGATCTGTATGTGGCCAAAGGCGGCTATTCCATGTTTGAGCCGAACACGATTTCCTTACAGGATGAGATATATCTCAACGACGGGAAAGGCAAGCTCAATCTGTCGGTTTTATCACTGCCCAACCTCAAATCCAGCAGTAAATCCTGCGTTCGCGCATTTGATTTTGATAAAGATGGTGATCAGGACCTTTTTGTCGGCGGCCGCATCATTCCGGGCCGCTATCCCGAAACGCCGGTTTCCTACTTGCTGATCAATGACGGAAAGGGCAATTACAAAGTCAAAGATTCGCCGTTCTTCAAAATAGGTATGGTTACCGACGCGCAATGGGCGGATCTGGACGCGGATGGGAGTGTGGAGCTGATCATTTGCGGTGAAATGATGGCGATAAAAGTCTTTTCTTTCAGTAATAATGATTTCACAGACAATACATTAAAGTTCTTCAAACGAGAGGAATCCGGGTTCTGGTCGTCGCTTTTCATCGGCGATCTCGATCAGGATGGGAAGCTGGACATTGTGGCTGGCAATATGGGCCTTAACACGCAGATCAAAGCATCCGAAAAGGAACCGGCAGAACTTTACTACGCAGATTTTGACAAAAACGGCTCCATTGATCCCTTTTTCAGTTTTTATGTTCAGGGTAAATCCTATCCCTTCGTAAGCCGCGACGAGCTGAATGATCAGATTTATCCTATGCGTAAGAAATTTCCTTACTATAAAGATTATGCAAATGCTTCCATCACCAATATATTTTCGAATGAGGAACTTAGCAATGCAACCAAGCTGGAAGCAACGGAAATGCGTTCCGTGTGCTTTTTGAATAAGAACGGAACATTTGAAAAACAACCGTTACCCGTACAGGCGCAGTTTGCACCCGTAACCATGATTGCATCCGGTGATTATAACCAGGATGGGAAGACAGACCTGCTTTTGATGGGGAACAAGACCGATAACCGGCTGAAAATCGGCAGTATGGATGCAAATTACGGCTGCCTGCTGGCAGGAGACGGCAAAGGTGGTTTCGCTTACATTCCACAGCCGCTTTCAGGTTTATCGGTGACGGGCGACGTGAAATCCTGCATTCAAATTGAGATTAATAAATCGCCTTGTCTGGTTGTGGGTGCATTTAATGAGTCATTACAATTTTACAAAAGAACAAAGTGATCCGGGTATTTTTCATATTGGCATTACTGGCAAGCCAGGCCGCGGTGGCACAGAAGACAAAAGCTGAGCTGCGGACACACTTGCAGCCTGCCGTTTTTTCGGTCACAATGGTAATGATCCATGATGTGGTTAACCCGCCGGCGGCGAGCCGTTTTTACACTTATTGCCTCATGGGCGCTTATGACATTGTAGCGCAGCACAACAAGCAGATCGTGCCGCCCACCAAATTCATCCCGGGTATGCAACCCGCGAGCATTACGGCCGCACCCGGCTATAATTACCAGATCGCGGCGCTTTACTGCATTCTCGAAACAGGCAGACTTATTCTTCCATCGGGTTATATGCTGGAAGAGGACCAGAAAAAGCTCATTATAGCGTTGCTCCGGCAAGGACATGCGCAGAAAACCATTGATCAGGCAATTGCCGTTGCCCGGGAAGTAGCCAAACAAACAGTCACCTACGCCAACACAGATGGTTATTTGAAATTAAGCACGAGGCTGCGTTACCGTCCGAAAAAAGGCGAGGCATACTGGTATCCGACGCCCCCGGGATATATGGAAGGCATCGAGCCGCACTGGAAAACCATCCGCACGATGATGATCGACTCGTGCAATCAGTTTTTGCCAAAGCCGCCGGTTGCGTTCAGTAAGGATAGCACCAGTGAATTTTACCGGCTTTCGAAAGAAGTGTATGACGTAGGCCGGAACATGACCGAAAAAGAGCGTTTCATTGCTTCTTATTGGGATTGTAACCCATTCGCAATCAACACCTCGGGCCATATGTCCATTGGTTTTAAAAAAATAAGCCCGGGCGGGCACTGGATGAACATTACGAGCATTGCCACTACAAAAGCAGGTCTGGATCTGGATAAAGGCATTATGGTGCATGCATTGACGGCGGCGACGCTGCTGGATTCTTTTATCAGCTGCTGGGACGAAAAATACCGGAGCAGCCGCGTCCGCCCCGAAACCGTGATCACCCGCTACATCGACCAGAAGTGGCAACCGCTGCTGCAAACACCGCCTTTTCCCGAATATACAAGCGGCCACAGCGTAATCTCCACAGCCGTGGCGGAAACATTAACCTATCTTTTGGGTGATAATTTTTCTTTCCGGGACGATACAGAAGTGATTTTTGACCTGCCCACACGAGATTTCAGATCATTCAGGCAAGCTGCCGAGGAAGCGGCCATTTCCAGGTTGTACGGCGGCATACATTACCGCGATGCGATTGAAAACGGCCAGAGCCAGGGCAAAGCAATTGGCGATTTTATTGTGGAGAAATTAAAAGCAAACGGCATAAAACCCGCCATTTGACAAATATCAGAATCTCAACGTCCCGACTTTCCTGCTAAATCAGTAGTTTTGGGAACTGTGTTTTAGGTCTACTCACGTAATGAAGAACATAACAATCATTTTGCTGCTGCTCATTTGCCTACCCTGTATGCCTCTCCGTGCGCAGGAAACGGTGAAAAATGAGGTAGAGACAGCGGACAGCAAATGGAAGTTTGGTGTCAATGGCGGTTATGGACAACGCGTTTTCCGGTCCCGGCCTATTTTCGACAACGACCGGAAGCGTTACATGAAAGATTTCAAATCCGGTATTTCCTACGGCGGCGAAGTGGCCTACTTTCCCTGGAAAAAAGTAGGTTTCGGTGTTAAATACGACCGTTACCAAAGCAAAGCCAGCCAAGGCAATGTCATGACAGAAGATGTTGCAATCCAGTTTCTGGGCGGCGAAGTCATTCATAAGGCGATCATGAAAAACCCCAAAAATGCCATCTTAACCTCATTATTGCTTGGTTACCAGCCATATCGCAACCATACCCAGGTTGGAGACAATGCATTTACATTCAACGGCAAAACAATGGGCTGGGGCGTGAGTGTAGGGGCGGAGCATCGTTTCGGCCGGAAATTTGCGCTCAGCCTGACCGGGTCTGCCATGATGGGCGCAGTGTTCCGCCTGCAGCGCAAAACGGACATTAATACAGAAACACTTCATTTGTCAAAAGACGACAGCGTGGACCTTTCCAGGTTCTCTGTTTCGCTGGGATTCAGCTTTTTTTAAAGTTGTATGAAAAAGTAAGGGAAAAATTGGATGAAACAGTCTTCATTAGAAAGACAGTAGTTTCTTCCGTATTTTACGTTATATCCTGACAGTCCCACTTTGATCCTAAAACTCTTTACCATGAATGTACGTAAGCGTTGCTTCGTTCTCTGCGCTTTGTTGTTTGGCGTTTTGCTGCACATTAACACAACATTTGCCCAATCCACTACTAAAAACAAAAAGCCGGTTGTCGTGTTTGTAACGGGCGACCATGAGTACAGCGGCGAAGAAACATTGCCGATCATTGCCGCCGAACTTGAAAAGAACTACGGTATGAAAGCCATTGTCCTCAAAGCTTATCCCGGGCCCAACAGTGAGAATGATATTCCAGGTCTGGAAGCGTTGAAGGATGCCGATCTTGCCGTTTTCTATCTTCGCTGGCGCCAGCTTCCCAAAGAACAACTTGCGCACATTGATGCCTATCTCAAATCAAAAAAGCCATTAATGGGCTTCCGTACAACCACCCATGCATTTAATTATCCCAAGGGAAATGAAAATGAAAAGTGGAATGCATTCGGGGAATTCGCGCTGAATTCGCCTCCGGGCTGGGGCGGCGCTGCCAAGCATACCCATTACGGCCATAATAGCAGCACGGATGTAACAACCATTCCGGATCAGGCCAAGAATCCGATTTTAACAGGAGTTACAACACCATTTCATGCAAGATCATGGTTGTACAGGGTCCTTCCTGATTATCCTACCAAAGGTTCAACATTGCTTTTAATGGGCAAATCTGTTGACCCGGATAAGGAAGCAATTGAAAATCCGGTTGCCTGGACCGGGACCAATTCATTTGGTGCAAAGATCTTCATGACCACATTAGGCCATCCCGACGATTTTAAGATTGAATCGTTCCAAAGGCTGGTTATCAACGCCATACATTGGGAATTAGGCATGAAAATCCCGAAATGGAAAGGCAAAATGGACATTAATGTGCAGTATAGAGAAGCGAAATAATTGAAATAATACATCCTAAATCCCCACTTAAAGCTTATCAACCGAAATGTCTAAACCCAAAAGAATCAGCATATACACATCGCTCATTGTGTTCGGACTGATCATTATCGCATTTAGTGCCTTTCAATTCAATAGATCAGCATCATTAACCATTAAAAAGGGCTCCCGCATTGTGCTGCTGGGGAACAACCTGGGTTCGCGGATGATGAATTACGACAATTTCGAAACGGAGCTGCACGTGCGCTATCCCGAGGACATGCTCTACATCCGCAATATGTGCGATGGCGGCGACACCCCTGGTTTCCGGCCGCACGCGAGCCGTAACCTGCCATGGGCCTTTCCGGGAGCTGAAAAGTTCCAGACCGAACTGGCCAACCCATCGCAAAGTGAAGGACATCTGGACACGCCGGATCAGTGGCTCACGCGCCTGAGACCGGACGTGATCATTGCATTCTTTGGCTATAATGAGTCGTTTCAGGGAAAAGAGGGACTTGAAAATTATAAGGCTGAGCTGGACGCATTTATCAAACATACATTAAGCCAGAAATACAACGGAGCCGCAGCGCCGCAGCTGGCCATCGTCTCGCCGATCGCTTTCGAAGATCTTTCAGCCAAATTCGACCTTCCTAATGGCAAAAAGGAAAATGAGAACCTGGCGCTTTATGCAAAAGGAATGAAGGAAATCGCTGCAAAAAACAATGTGCTTTTTGTAGACGCATTTGCGCCCTCGAAGCAATGGTATGCCGATAGCAAAGAGGATCTGACCATTGACGGCTCGCAATTGAATGAGGCTGGCTATAAAAAGCTGGGCGTCCTCCTTGCAGACCAGGTTTTTGGCAAAGCATCACCAAAAGCGGAGGCCAACCGGAAAATGGTGAAGGACGCTGTGGATGAGAAGAACTGGATGTGGCACAATGATTTCAAGATCCCGAATGGTGTCCACGTTTATGGTCGTCGTTACAATCCTTTCGGTCCTGATAATTATCCTGCTGAAATAGAGAAAATCCGTGAAATGACGGATATCCGGGACAAGGCGATCTGGCTTGCAGCATCGAAAGGCCAGAAAACGGACCTTGCGGCGGCAGATAAAAACACGAAACCCCTGCCTCCGGTCAAAACTAATTTTAATCCTGAAAAAAACGGAAGCCTTCAATATTTGTATGGGAAAGATGCACTTGCCAAGCTGAAAGTGCCGGAAGGGTATAAAATCGAGCTTTTCGCTTCGGAAGAGGAATTTCCGGATCTGGCAAAGCCTATGCAGATGTCATTTGACAACAAAGGCCGTCTGTGGATCGCGACCATGCCAAGTTACCCGCATTACAAGCCGGGTGATTCAAAACCGAATGATAAGATCATTATCCTGGAAGATACCAATGGCGACGGAAAAGCGGATAAGCAAACCGTTTTTGCAGATGGGCTGCATTTGCCGCTTGGTTTTGAGATCGCTCCGGAAGGCGTCTACATTTCGCAGGGAACAAATCTGAAATTGTTCACAGATACGAATGGCGACGACAAAGCGGATAAAAGTGAAATCCTGCTCAGCGGATTCGACGATCACGATACGCACCATAACAGCCACGCTTTTACGGTTGACCCTTCGGGCGCTATTTATTCAGGTGAAGGGGTGTTTTTACATACCAATGTTGAAACTTCTTACGGGCCTGTGCGGGCAACGAATGGTGGATTTTACAGATATGCGCCGCAATTGAGAAAATTGGAACGCACCGCGCAGCTTTCGATCCCAAATCCCTGGGGCATTGCATTTGACGACTGGGGACAGCCGTTTTTTGCTGAAACTTCCAGTCCGGATGTGCGATGGATGTTGCCGGGCTCCATTTTGCCCCGCTACGGAGAAGCCAACCATAAATCGGTTCAGCTGATAGAAGAAAAACACAGGGTAAGGCCCACTTCAGGTCTGGAATTTGTTTCCAGCCGCCATTTCCCGGATGAATTGCAAGGCGACTTTCTGATCAATAACACGATTGGTTTTTTGGGGACAAAAGAACATACATTAAAGGACGACGGCACGGGATACAAAAGCACGCACCGCATGGACCTGATCGTAAGCGAAGACCGCAATTTCCGTCCGGTGGACATGGAATTCGCCCCCGACGGCTCCCTTTACCTTATCGACTGGCACAATATCCTCATCGGTCACATGCAGCACAATGCCCGCGACCCTTTGCGCGATCACTCGCACGGCCGCGTTTATCGTGTTACGTATCCTTCGCGCCCGTTGGTAACGCCTGCAAAAGTGGATGGCGCCAGCATTGATGCGCTTTTGGAAAACCTGAAATTGCCAGAATACCGCACGCGTTACAGGACCAGACGTGAACTCAGAGGCCGTAATGCTTCGGAAGTGCTGCCAAAAATTACCAAGTGGGTTGCCGGACTGGATAAAAATGATCCAAGATACGAACACCACCTGCTGGAAGGATTATGGGTAACATGGGGCCTTAATAAAGTGGACCAGAAGCTGTTAAAGCAGGTTTTGAAGGCAAAGGATTATCATGCAAGGGCTGCGGCCGTACAAGTTGTGCGTTACACGGGCCATCAGGTGCCGGATCAGGCCGACCTGCTGATGCAGGCTGCACGGGACGAAAACAGCCGGGTTAGGCTTGTAGCCATTGTCGCTGCTTCGTGGATCGAAAAAGAGAAAGGGCTTGCTGTGCTGGCAGAAGCGAAAAAGTTGCCGCTCGATGACTGGACGATCCATGCATACGAAGGCGCGCTGGCCCACCTTAATGGTGAGAACATGAAAAAAGAAAAGCAGGAAGTGACGCAAACGGCACTGAAAGGCAAAGCGCTCGAATTGTATACATTAGGCAAAACTATTTATGCAAAAGAAGGATATTGTGCAACTTGCCATCAGCCTGACGGAAAGGGGCTTACAGCGTCCGGGTTCCCGCCATTGGCAGGCACCCCTTGGGTGCTGGGCAGCGATGAGCGGTTGATCAAGCTGGCTTTGAAAGGATTGCTGGGGCCGATTGAGGTCAATGGACAGAAATATCCTGGTCAGGTGCCTATGACGCCATTTGCCGGCTTGCTGAATGATGATGAAATGGCTGCCGTGCTTACTTACGTCAGGAATTCATTTGGAAACAAAGGCCCGGCCATCATGCCTGAAAAAGTGAAGCAGGTAAGGGCTGCAACGGAGAGCAAAAAAGACTTTTATTCTCCTGACCAGTTGCTGAAAGAGCATCCGCTTGAAAAAATGTAGACTACATTGCTTTATACAAAAAGGCTATTTTCCGAAGGGGAAATAGCCTTTTTTTTGGTTTACGAATTCATCTGCGTTTCGGTTGTAACTCGGCGGTTATAGTATTATTTCATTTAATATTATTTAAAAATGAATAAAAACCCATGCTATTTTGTAGAATTTCTTACATTTGAAAATCGAATAATTTGTAAATGTGGTGTTTGAAAATATGAGAAAACGTATATTCGTAAAATGGCAGGCTAATACTCTTTTCTTCTCTCTTTCCCTTTTTGTTTCCCCGCTCGACTTATCAGCTCAGCAGCCCCGCTACTTCGCAGTTTCCATGGTCAATGAAAATGACAATGCGTCTTTGCCAACCATTCAGGCGGCGAAGGACATTGGATTCAATGCTGTGGCACTTACGGTGCAATGGGGAACTATTGAAGGAAAAATTTCCAGGATTCTGAAAGCCGAGAAAGGAGGCGATTACAATGTTTGGAAGCAGTATGACGACCAGATTTCCCTGGCCACTTCGCTGGGGATGAAAATAGCGCTTAACATTGCTGTCAGCACCGGCGATGATGTTACAAACAGCATTTCCGACCGCTATGGCGTAGATACGGGCGATGGCTGGAAAAAGGAAGAGCGCATGCTGGTGGTTAACTATGAAGGGCAGGAGGCCGTTTTTCAAAAGCAAGGCGGTCCGATAAGGCCTAACATTAACCTGCAATTTGTAATGACTTCGCTTGCTGCGCAATCCACGCGTGACCGCATTTCCGCATTTGCAGCAAAGGTTATGCAGCGTTACAAATATTTGCAGGATCAGAACAATCTGCTGTATGTGAACCTGATATACTCACGCCAGGGTGAAGGTGAGTTTGATATGGGTTCTACAAAATATCACTATGAGCAGCAGCTCGATATGGTCAATGCGCTGACGGATTACTCGCAGCCCATGACCAATGCATACAGGAAGTGGCTGAAAGGAAAATATGGATATATCGAATATCTGAATGCTGCCTGGGGCACGAATCATTCGTCATTCGACCAGGTTTCGCCAAAGCGGCCTTCCGGTTCCACATTTACCGGCCCGGACGGAACCGACTGGTTTACATTCCGGACGCTGATTTTAAAAGAGACCAATAATTTGTTCAAGAACGCGGTCAAAGGTGTAAGTCCTAGTACAAAAGTAATCACGCACCACGGATCGGTTTACGATAAGATTGCCCGGTCGAGGGGCACGCTTCATTTTAACGAGATCGGTGCAGATCTGGATGGTATCAAGATCAATGATGAAGTATATTATGATCACCGTTTTGCAATAGATCTGGTGCGGTCCAACCTGCCGGGGAAGCTTTACGTGAACGAAGCGGCCTATGTGACGGGAATGGAATCGGTGGAAAGCATTACAACGGAAAGTTTTACACACGGCGCCCATGTGGTAACCATGTTCTATCTCGAAAATGCCCTGAAGTCTCCCAGTGCGGTTAATGCATTGAAAACGCTCGCTTCCAATTGGGTAACGAACAAGACTGTGATCAATCCTGCACCCAGCAATTCAAACACCTTCACATTGTCCAGCATGATCGACAGTGATGGTTGCCGTACAGTACGTGATACTTACTGGAACGACTGCGACGCTTACATCCGGTGGAGAAACACTTTTGACAATGGTGGCGGAAGGCCCATCAACTTCACAATGCAAAATGATGTGGTGAAGCCGGGCTGCTTTTATAAAGATCTTTCACTTGCCGGCAACGGACAGCAGTCAGCCTCCATCATTCCGGACGGGAAATTCGTCCATATGACGGATGCAAACTGTAAGCTGATCTCCACCGTTAAAGGTTCCGGCCTCACGAACGGCACCGATAACTTTACAGCGAAAGTTGACATTGATAACCAGGTGAATTCGCACGACGGACAGCCTTATGTGCAACGCCATTTCAAACTGACTCCGGGCGGCACTAACCCAACAAGTGCCAACATTACGTTATATGTCAGCCAGGAAGAGCTTACGGCTTTCAATGCCATGAGTACAGTCAAGCTGCCTGAGAATGCAACGGATTCCGACCGGTTCCGGGCTAACCTCAGGATCCTGCAATGGCACGGCGACATGAAGCCCGGTAACCCGGATTTTACCATTGACCCGAACGACGATGACATTCAGTGGGATGGCATACTCAATCTCTGGAGGATAAGATTTAACGTAAACGGATTTTCAACATTCTATATCTCAGCCGTTAATGCAGCACCACTGCCCGTGAACCTCATTAATTTCAATGGGAAGAAAGAAGAAAACGCGGTTTCGCTTCACTGGCAGACTTCCGAAGAAACCAACAGCGATCATTTTGAGATCCAGCATGGCGTGGACGGAAAGCAGTGGACAAAGATAGGAGAAGTGGACGCAGCGGCAGAAAGCAAGGTTTTGAAAAGCTACCATTTTGTCCATTCGTTTCCGGTGAATGGCAAAAACCTGTATCGCCTGAAAATGGTGGATCAGGACGACACATTTGCTTATTCGCGGATCATTTCAGCCGCATTTGAAAATGCTGAGAAACTAACGCTATATCCGAACCCTGTCACTTCGGGCACCATTTTTCTGCAATATTCCGGTGCGGCACCCACGGTGACGCTCACCGATATTACCGGCAGGACCGTTCCCATAACCACCGAAAAAACCAGCCCCGATCAGCTGAATGTGAAGGCAAAAACGCGGTTAATACCCGGCTTGTACATTCTCAATGCAGATTATGGCACCAAGCAGGTCCGGTATAAAGTGGTTGTGGATTAAGCCAAAAGAAACATTTGGAATTACTTGGAGCGGGCGTTATGCCCGCTCTTTTTTGTATTGCGCCAATCCGGTTTCCGCATTCGCCTGCGCGTAAAAAAGGCGTTGAAATTTAAGAATCCGGTTATAATGGTTTAGTTTTGAATTGATAAATGCTGGGTTTAAATAAATCAGGGCTACAAAATTCAATTCACTTTCCGGTTCATATGAAGTCACGATTTCTCTCGGGTGTCGTTATATGCTTGGTCATTCTTGTATACTTATTTTACAATTTTTATTATTCCGTCAACTTCCCCTACCAGGACGATTTTCTCTTAATCCAATTCATTGAAGTGGTTTCCCAGGGCGGGCTCGGTGTTCTTGGCCTGATCACGGAGCTCTTCCGAACATTCAATGACCATAAGGCAGTGGTGCCGAGGCTTATCGCCCTTATCGAATACACCATCACCGGGCATCTCAACTTCCGGTTTTATATCGTGCTTGTTTCGATTAATGTAACATTCATTTTCTATTTCATTTACCTGCAATACAAGAAGACCAGGCTGCCGCTTTATTATTTCATTCCTGCCGCTTTCCTGTATTTCCAGCCGCTTTATTACGATGTCTCTGGCTGGGCACTGAACGGAATGCAGCATTCGTTCCTGACGGCATTCACGGTCAGTGCCATAATACTGGCTTCCCGCCGCACCAATCTGTCGCTGTACGGCGCGATGCTTTGCTGCTTTCTGGCCACTTTTACGCATGGGAACGGAATCTTGTCTTTTCCTGCGATCATATTCTACTTCCTTTGTTTCAAGGACTTCAAGCGGGCCATTATTTCAGGCGGATTCATGATCCTTTGCCTGGTGATCTACCTCGCAGGTTACGAATCAGGGCAGGCCGTCAGCCTTCCTAAGGACCTGGGGGTGTTTTTCTCATCACTTTTCGGATTTATTGGTTCGGCCATGTCGCTATGGGCGTTTCCGGAGCTATTGTCGGCAATTTGGGGCGCAGTTATCATTGCGTTTATGGTATACATTGTTTGGCGCGTGGCTGCAATCTATTTCAACAAGCCCGTCAATGTTAAGCCCGGGACGGCTGAGCTGCTGGCGTTGTTCGCATTCATTTTTATAACAAGTCTGGTGATTGCGCTTTTCCGTTCGTGGGCGGGCAGCACCATAGCAAGCCGGTTCCAGATCTATGCATCGCTGTCGACCGTGATGTTTTATATTCTGTTGCTGGATTACAGCTCATTCTTTCGCAGGAAAGCGGTTTTTTATACCATTACAGCGCTGAGCGTGTTCTATTGCGTTTATTCCTATTACAAATTTACAGGCACGGTTGCGATCAAAAGAACGACCTATCTCGCCGATGTATACAACTGGAAAACAAACCGCAATATGTTTTCGGTTGAAAAGACCATCATCAGGAATGGCAGCTTTTATCTGATACCAGGCTACGAAAAAGGATTTTTCCATTTGCCGGAACCCGTCGTTGAGCGCGACGAGCTGGATTCCATGTTTAACGCGAACGCCACGGCTGCCAGAAATTACGCGCTTTATGTGGAGGACTGGGATATTGAAAGGGTCGTGCGGCAGGGCGTCGAACACCTTACCGCTTACTTCGTGGCAAGCAATGCTGCTCCCGGCGGAAAAGGCCTCGCCGGTGATCGCTTTTTGGTTTTGAGAGACCAGAAAACGCGTGTGATACATCTCTTGAATGCCAATCCGAAAATAGATTCGAGAAAGGAAATCATCACTAAAATGCACTATTACAAAGCAGGGTTCAACACTTTCCTGAGAGAGGACGACCTCGTTCCCGGAACTTATGACATGGGGATTCTGGACGTAAGCAACAACGGCCAAAAGACGTTTTACAAATTAGATAAATCCCTTTTTGCATCTGGCTCCGCATACAGCCTGAAATAGTATTTCGGATGTGATCCCAATGTTTTTTGTGCTAGGTTAAGCGGTAAAAAAATCGTATCTTTACGGGCTTAAAAAGCCTGAAAATGGTTCTTTTTATCCAAGTGTAAAACAAACTATATGTCAAACGAAGCAGTGATTGAAGTAAATAGTTATTCAGCCGAAAACATCCAGGTTCTTGAAGGTTTAGAGGCCGTTCGTAAGCGTCCGGCCATGTATATTGGTGACACTGGTTTTAAGGGGGTTCACCATTTGATTTGGGAGGTTGTCGACAACTCCATTGATGAAGCGATGGCTGGCTATTGCGACACCATCAATGTTACAATTGAGAAAAATAACTCCATTACTGTTCAGGACAATGGCCGGGGGATTCCAACCGGAATGCATACAAAAGAGAAAAGATCCGCGCTGGAAGTCGTTTTGACGGTTCTTCACGCCGGTGGTAAGTTTGATAAAGATACGTATAAGGTTTCCGGTGGTTTGCACGGTGTAGGGGTTTCCTGCGTAAATGCACTTTCAATTCATTTGAGAGCAGAGATCCATCGCGAAGGAAAAATATTCGAGCAGGAATACAGCGAAGGCAAGCCGCTTTACCCGGTTAGAGTGATCGGTGAATCCGAAAAAACAGGGACATTTATTCACTTCCTGCCGGATGCAACCATTTTCACAGTTACAGAATACAAATACGAAACCGTAGCAACACGTCTCCGGGAATTATCCTATTTGAATAAAAGAATCCGGATCACCCTGGAAGACAAACGTGAGGAAGATGAGGACGGCAAATTCAGAGGTGAAGAGTTCTATTCCGAGATCGGTCTGAACGAATTTGTGACTTACCTGGATGCAACCCGTCAGCCCTTGATTCCTGCGCCGATCCACATGGAAACGCTGAAAGGAACTGTTCCGGTGGAAGTGGCGATGATGTATAATACGTCTTACAGCGAGAATGTATTTTCTTATGTAAACAACATTAACACCATTGAAGGAGGAACGCACGTTTCCGGTTTCCGGGCGGCCTTGACAAGAACATTGAAAAATTACGCTGAGAAATCAGGGGTTCTTGCCAAAGAAAAAATCGAGATCAGTGGGGACGACTTCCGGGAAGGCTTAACTGCCGTAATCTCGATCAAAGTTCAGGAGCCTCAGTTTGAGGGCCAGACTAAAACGAAGCTTGGAAACTCTGAGGTGACCGGTGTAGTAAGTCAGGTGGTGTCGGAAATGCTTGATACATATCTGGACGAACATCCGAAAGAAGCACGTGTTATCATTGATAAGGTTATCCTGGCCGCCAAAGCACGTATCGCTGCTAAAAAAGCACGCGAAATGGTGCAGCGGAAAAATATCCTGACAGGAACCGGCTTACCTGGTAAGCTGTCCGACTGTTCGGAAACCGATCCGAATGTTTGCGAGTTGTACCTGGTCGAAGGGGACTCTGCGGGCGGAACGGCGAAGCAAGGCCGTAACCGCGCATACCAGGCGATTTTGCCACTTCGTGGTAAGATCCTGAACGTGGAGAAAGCACAGGAATACCGGATTTACGAAAACGAGGAGATTAAAAATATGTTCACCGCAATGGGTGTGCAGATCGGAAAAGACGGAGATGAAAGAGCTTTGAACATTGACAAGCTTCGTTATCACAAGATCGTCATCATGACGGATGCGGATATTGACGGTAGCCACATTCGTACATTGATCCTGACCTTCTTCTTCCGCTATATGAAGATCCTGATCGACCACGGCTACATTTACATTGCGCAGCCGCCGCTTTACCTCGTGAAAAAAGGACGTGAAGAGCGTTATTGCTGGACAGAGGCACAAAGAGAGACTGCTATCCGGGAGATCGGTGCAGGTCGTGAAGAATCGGTTAACGTGCAGCGTTACAAAGGTTTGGGAGAAATGAATGCGGAACAATTATGGGAAACAACCATGAATCCGGATAAAAGAAGCCTTAAACAGGTTTCCATTGAGTCAGCAGCAGAAGCAGATCATTTATTTTCTATGCTGATGGGCGACGAAGTGGCTCCTAGGCGCGATTTTATTGAGAAAAATGCCAAATATGCACGTGTGGACGTGTAGCTTTTGACCCCTATAAGTTTTGGAAACGGATGGCTGTCAATCGCAGCCATCCGTTTCTGTTTTTCGGACTAAGATTTAACAGAAACTTCATGTTAGGAGAAACATTAGATTCTTAGATTCGTTGAATTTTTAATAGCCATTTATAACACAACCCTTAAAGAATTCAAATATGTCCGGCTCAACCGATCCCATATATAGCAATGGAAAAAAGGGCAGATTAAATAATCTGTTTGCTTTTTTTAAAAGTACCAAAGGCACTGCTTCCCCCGAAGACAATAAGATCATCAGCCCGCCTACTGAAAAGACCAACACGCTGGTTCAGCAGAGTGACCTGATCAGCCGGGATCTGAGCTGGCTGAAATTCAATGACCGCGTGCTCGACCAGGCAACCAATGAGGAACGAAACCTTTTTGACCGCCTGAAATTTCTGGCTATTACATCTTCCAATCTGGACGAGTTTTTCACGATCCGCGTCGGGAGCCTTTATAATTATCTTGATTTTGGAAAAGAGCGGCTTGACTATTCCGGTCTGAGGGAAATCCCTTTCCGGAAGGTGCTCATGCGTGAAGCGCACGAGTTTGTCAGGAAGCAGAATGATTGTTATAAAAATCAGCTTTTACCGCTGTTTGAGCAGCACGGTTTCAAGATCATCAAGCTGGATGCAGTCCACGACGACGAAAAGGCCGCTGTGGAAGAATATTTCGAGCGGACGGTATATCCGATGTTAACCCCAATGCTTTTTGATTATACCCACGCATTCCCGGTTTTACTCGCGAAAGTGCTTATTCTGGGTGTGATCACGCAGGTGAAAGGCACCAGCTCCGAGGAGGACAGGAAACTTTCATTTGTGCAGTTGCCGCTTAATCTGCCTCGTTTCTATGTAATCGATCGCGAGGATGAGCTGTTGTTTTTGCCTATTGAGGACATTGTCAGGGAATACATTCACAAGCTTTACCGTAATGTGGACATTGTTTCCACCAATCTGTTCAGGATCATCCGCAACGGCGATTTTTCCCTGGAAGAAAGCGACGATGTAGAGTCGGATTTTATTGATGAGATCAAACAAAAGATAAAAAGCAGGCGTCTGGGACGTGTCGTGCAGGTTTCCATAGAGCATGATACCAATCCTGATTTGCTGAATCTATTCAAAAAGCGTTGGGAAATAGACGATTATAACATTTTCCCGATCGATGGTTTTATCGATTACACATCATTCTGGGGCATTATCAAGCATCCCGAGTTCAAAGACCAGATTCCGGCGATCCACCCGCCTGTGCCTCCGCTGGGGCTGGACAGGGAACGTATTCCGGATATTTTTGAAGTAATGCGTGAGCGGGATATCCTCTTGCACCACCCTTATAACAACTTTGAGCCGGTATTGCAGCTGTTGGAACAGGCAGCCGAGGATCCAAAAGTTTTGTCTATCAAACTGACCATTTACAGGTTGGCGAAAAATTCCAGGGTTACAGAAGCATTACTGCATGCGGCCGAAAATGGTAAGCACGTAGCCGTTTTGTTTGAGGTTAAGGCGCGTTTTGATGAAGAAAACAACATCAGGGAGGCGCAAAGGCTGCAAAAAGCGGGTTGCTTTGTGATCTATGGCATTGGCTTACTCAAAACCCATACAAAACTGCTGCTGATCGTTCGTAATGAGGGAAATCGCGTATTGCGTTATGCGCATTTGTCGAGCGGGAATTACAATGAGGACACTTCCAGGCTGTATACGGACACGGGTTTACTGACCTCCAATGAAAAATATACGGAAGACATTTCTGAGTTTTTCAATGTTATCACCGGACATTCGATTCCGTCGGAATATCAGAACCTGATCACCGCACCGCGTTATATGCGTGATAAATTGGTAGAGCTGATCCAGCAGGAAGCCAAGAATGCGCAGGCAGGCTTGAAAAGCGGTATTTGCATCAAGATCAACTCGCTGGAAGACCGGACAACCATTCTGGAACTTTACAAGGCATCCGAAGCAGGCGTTCCGATCAAATTAATTGTGCGTGGAATGTGCTGCTTGCGTCCACAAAGGGTGGGATTGAGTGAGAATATCACGGTCAGGTCGCTGGTAGGGGACTTTCTGGAGCATTCGAGAATATTTTATTTCCATCAAAACGGCGATCCGGTGGTTTACGGCGGAAGCGCTGACGCTATGGTGCGCAGTTTCGACAAGCGCATTGAATCCCTCTTCAAGCTCGTGGACCCGCGCGTACGCCAGGAAGCGATCCACATTCTGTATTATAGCTTGCACGACAATGTGAATGCCTACGAAATGCAGGAAGACGGTAGTTATATCAAATGCGAAATTAAAGAAGGAACTGAGCCTCTTAACGTGCATGAGGCATTCTATACCGTAACGCTCGACCAGGTTATGGCCACGCATTTGTTTGAGGATGAGCCGGTTCGCCCATCCCGGCCGGAAGTCCCCGAAGCCATCGCAACGGGGGAGTTAACAGAAACGCCAGACGAAACACAGGTTTAGTTATTCTTTATAAAAAACCCTTTTAACACGGTCCCCGATTCCTGTCAGGATTTCATAAGGGATCGTGTTAATTTGTTTGGAGAGTTCGATAATCGGCATTTCTTTTCCAAAAATAATCACTTCGTCGCCCTCGTTGACAGTGGCTCCCGTGACGTCGATCATGGTCATATCCATGCAAATGTTGCCAATTGTAGGGCATAGCGTGCCATTTACCCACACTTTACCAGTTCCATTTCCTAATCCGCGGTCGTAGCCATCCGCATAGCCAATGGCCAGCGTGGCAATGGCGGCGTCGTGGTCCAGATGCCCGCGCCGGCTGTAACCGACCGTTTCACCTGCCGACAGATATTTGATTTGCGAGACAACTGTTTTCAATGTGCCCACTGACTGCAAGGCCTGCTGCTCCTGCCCGGTTGCTTCGACGCCATAAAGCCCGATGCCCAAACGCACCATATCCAGCTTATAATCCGGAAAACGAACAATTCCAGCTGAATTCAGCATGTGCTTAATTGCAGTATAACCGAGTGCTGTTTCAATTTGCTGTGCGCCTTCATGGAAAAGCTCGAATTGTTGTTTTGAAAAAGCATTGTGAACACCTTCGTCCGCTCCGACAAGGTGGGAGAAAATAGAGGCGACCTTCATGTGGGGATTTGCCTTCAACATTTCAATCAGCCATTCCAGATCATCTTTTACAAAACCCAGGCGGTGCATGCCTGTATCAAGCTTCAAATGCATGGCTGGGATCTCGGCGGTGAACTTATTCTTGTTTACAAATGCGATCCACTCGGTAAAAATGCGCTGGCTGTAAATTTCAGGTTCAAGCCTGTATTGCAGCAGCAGATCAAATGCTTGGGAAGTAGCATTCATGACCATAATCGGCAATGTAATGCCGCTTTGCCTTAATGCAACACCTTCGTCCGCATAGGCAACGCCCAGGTAATCCACGCGGTGAAATTGCAGGAGCGAAGCCACTTCGGAACTGCCGGTTCCATACGCAAATGCCTTCACCATCGCCATGATCTTGGTCTGCGCCCCGACTTTTGACCTGTAAAAATTTAAATTATGGGATAATGCATCCAGATTGATCTCTAAAACCGTCCCATGCGCTTTTTGCTGCAACCGCTGAACGATTTTTTCAAATGAGAATGGTCTGGCTCCTTTGATCAGTACAAGGCTGTCTGATAAGGAGTTGAAAGGAAATTCGTGCAGGAATGTGGCCGTATCCGCGAAAAAGTGGGTCGTCTTAACGTTAAACAATGAAGCCTGACTCTCGATTTCGGGCCCTATGCCGATCAATTGATCAATTGTCTTCTCTTTCAGGAGCTTGGCAACCGTTTTGTAAAGTTCTGCGGGCGTTTGTCCCGTTTGTAATACATCGGATAAAATGACCGTCTTTTTCTGGCGCTGTTCCTGCTGGGCGAGAAAGTTCAGTGCCATGGAAAGTCCCTGCAAATCATTGTTATAGGCATCATCAATAATGTAATTGTGATTGATGCCTTCTTTCAGTTCCAAACGCATGGAAACCGGTTTCAGCAGCCGGATGCCTTCCTGGATTGACGTATTTGAAAATCCAAAATCCAACAAAAACACGATGCAATGCGTGAGATTTTCAAGCGAAGCGTCATCGGTAAATGTGGTCTCAAACTTCTGGTTGCCGAATTTACCAGTCAGTGAAATGGCCGTTTTGACTTTGTCTTTTTGATACGAAATAATAATATCGGCGCCGGATGCAGGTTTTCCCCAGCTGATCGTCTGCAAAAAGGAGTTTACGGGTTTTAATATCAGGTTAATTTCTTCGTCGAGCTCCGTATAATCCTTGCGGTAAATGAGTTTTCTGACCTTCGTAAATAGTCGGAGCTTTTCGGTGATTTTCTGCTTACGGCTTTTGAAACCATCGTCATGCGCAGGGCCGATATTGGTAAAAATGCCAATCGTTGGCTGCATAACCGGTTGCAGGTATTCCATTTCGTGAGCGCGTGAAATGCCCGCTTCGAAAATGCCTAATGTATGTTGTTTTCCAATGTTCCAAACGGATAATGGAACACCGATCTGGGAGTTATAACTTTTCGGACTCGCCACGATGGTCGCCTGCGGAGAAGCAAGCTGGACGAGCCATTCCTTTACAATTGTTTTGCCATTACTGCCTGCTATGCCTACCACGGGAAGGTTGAACCGACGCCTTCTTTCCGCCACCAGCGACTGCAAAGCACGAATGCTGGAAGGCACAATCCATATGGTGGCATCGTGCCAAACCGCTGTTTGCCAACGCAAAGACTCTGAATAAGCAGCCTCTTCAACCACAAATTCGCGCACACCGCTCGCATACAACGCTGGTAAAAACTGGTGACCATCATGACGGTCGCCCTTAATCGCGAAAAAGATACTCTGGCCAGGAAATGAGATCTGGCGGCTGTCCGTAAGCAGGTAAGCAGCGTCGGTGGTGATTGTTTGAAAGCTGTTTGCAGTAATGTTCATTCCAATGCGGTTTTCAGGCCACAAAGGTATCAAACCTTACATCCATTTCTTGGATTTGAAATAAAATATCAGCCCTGTCGTGACCGCGATCATCAATCCCCAAACATAATAATAACCGTTGTGCGCCCTCAGTTCGGGCATATTTTCGAAGTTCATGCCGTAAACGCCGACGATAAAGGTCAGGGGCATGAACACAGCAGAGAAGATGGTCAATGTTTTCATCACCGAATTCATCCGGTTGCTGATCGTGGACAAATGTACATCTGCAAGGCTGGCCACAAGTTCGCGGTAGGAGTCAATGGTGTCCAGAACCTGCATCACATGGTCGTAAAGATCTCGCAGATAAGGAATTGTATCTCTGTTGATGAGCGGATTATCTTCACGGATCAACTGGTTAATCATGTCACGCAGCGGCCAGATGACCCTTCTGGCAATGGTTAGCTCCCGTTTCAGGGAATAGAGTTCTTTGAGCGACAACTCCTCCGTGCCCCGGATCACCTGATCTTCAACCGTATCCAGGCTGTCGCCCAGTTTTTCCAACACGATAAAATAATTGTCAATAACAATGTCCATTAAGGCAAACATCAGATAATCAGCGCCGTTCCTGCGCGTTTTCCCAACGGATGCTTGCAAACGATCCAGCACCGGGGAAAAAATATCATTTGTTAGCTCTTCCTGAAAAGACACCAGGTAATTTTCCCCCAAAACAAAACTGACATGCTCCGAAGAAAGGCAGATAGGCGATTCCGAATCAATATGCAGCATTTTCAATGTCAGGAACAGGTGGCCGCTGTCATATATTTCCAGTTTGGGCTTGTGTTCCGTATTCACCACATCTTCCAGCAGGAGCGGGTGCAGCTTATATAGTTTGCCGAGTTTGGCGATCAATGCAGTTTCGTGAATGCCGTCGACGTCGAGCCAGGTGACGGCCTTTTCCGTCGCTGTGCCGGGGCTGCATTCCAGCAGAGATTTTACTTGTTCATCCTTGAAAATCTGATCATTATACACAATCTTCCTGATCTTGGTTTTTAACTCAACATCAGGGCCAATGTACGTGAGTGTGCCGGGAGAGGTAAGCAGATTTTTCTTGTATCGCTTCGGCTTCCTGTCGCGTGAAATCAGATGTTCAGGCTGAAAAGCCCTTGTATTCTCTGCCTTTTCCAATGTTTTTTATTTAAGGTGAAAAACGAGCAGCGGCACGTGTGTATCGATGATCAGCTTACGGGTAACGCTCGGATTGATCAAAAATTCTTCAATAAATGACCGCTCCCGCGCCGACATGATCAACAGATCCGCACCCACTTCGTCACAATAATCCTCTATGCCATCCAGCACGTGCCGGGCCTCGCGAAACACGATCGCATCTTCCGCAATGGCGAAGTTGGATTTGATTTCATCGATATACTGATGATCAGCCTGAATGTTTGGCTGTGAATCTGATTTGATTTTTAATAAGGTCAGATTAGCACCGAGGTGGTTGATTAGCACGTAAACTTCGCGGAGAATGTCAGTCTCATCATATTCAAACTGCGTGGCGTAAACGACTTTCTGGAATTGTTTCGGTGTGCTTTGCGGCGGGATCACGAGCACCGGGCAACTGGAATTTAAGCCAATACTTGTGGCCGAGCTGCCGATCAGCTTATCCAGAAATCCGCCTGTTCCGGTTCTTCCGATAATGACCAGATTTGGGTTATGCGCTTCAATGGCTTCCGACACAGTGGATTGAACGCTGCCGATGGCCCAGATCGCTTCCGCCTGATAACCTTCCGCAATCACATCATCCACATATCTTTCCAGCCTCTTCAGATATTCTACTTCCAGCTCGCTGCTCATTGAGAGAAAATCGCTGCCGTCGATGCCGGGCAACACATTGCCGGGTGTAATGTTAACATCCGCTATATAAGGCTGATACGCATGCAGCACGAGCAATTTTGTAGCTTCTTTGTCCGCTATGATTTTTGCCGCAGCCAATGCATGTTCCGCGTTTTCAGAAAAGTCAATCGGGATAAGGATCTTGTTCATTGTCAGGGCTTGTTTTGAATGGAATGATGTAATTTCCGAACATATCAAATTTACAGACTCCAAACAAGGATTTCCGCCGCTTTTAAAACAAAGATAATCTATGGACTAATGTCAGTTTGTCCGTGTCCCGGTGGTAGTGTATTTCAAATTTTCCAGACTGTTTCAAAAACCCGTCAAACCAATAATTATTTTATAAAGCGAGTATTGTTTAGTACAATCATTAAATAATATTGTCCAATACATATAATTAATTTTGTGCTAGGCTTTAAATGCGGCTGTCCGGATAGTTGGCCTTAAATTGATTTTTTATATGTTTACCGTCGAAAAGAATTCCTCATTCCAATTTCCCGTATGAAGAGCAAAATTACCATCATCAACATTGTCCTAGTTACCATTGCTGCGATAGCCACCGTGCTGGATGCATACGATATTATCTCCATACCCGCCACTGTTTTAATGAGCCTTCGCTGGGCCGCTCTTGCCGGGCTGATCATTTTTGCGATCCTCAAAAGGAATCTGACCACGTCTATCCTGATCTCCATGCTGGTAGGAACGGAAATCGGTTATGATTTTCCGAAAATGGGCACGGAGCTGCATTTCTTGCGGCAGATATTTTTACAAATGATTAAAACGGTGATTGCACCGTTGCTTTTTGCAACGCTTGTAACGGGGATAGCCGGGCATTCGGATTTGAAACAAGTGGGCAGAATGGGCTGGAAATCATTGCTTTACTTCGAAGTAGTAACCACATTCGCATTGCTCATCGGGCTGTTTTTTGCCAACTGGTTTAAACCCGGCGTCGGCATTATTCCTCCCGAGACATTGAATGCAACGTTGCCGAAAGTGGCTGAACAAACCTGGCAGGACATTGTTCTGCATTCATTCCCGGAGAACATTGCCAAGTCTATTTATCATGGAGAAGTGCTTCAAATCGTTGTTTTCAGCGTTTTGTTCGGAATAAGCCTGGCTTTGCTGCCAACCGTCAAGAAAGAGAAATTCGTTCATGGCGTGGAATTGCTGGCTGAGGTCATGTTTAAGCTTACCAAGATCATCATGCTTTTTGCGCCGATCGGCGTAGGTGCGGCCATTGCTGAAACGGTAGGGCATATGGGAATCGACGTGCTGAGGAACCTGGCATTGCTGCTTGCAACATTATACTGCGCACTGATTGTTTTTGTCCTCATCGTTTTTATCCCCATTGCATGGTTCGCAAGAATTCCAGTTGTGAAGTTTGCAAAGGCTATTTTCGAGCCGGTTTCCATTGCATTTGCCACTACAAGCTCCGAATCCGCGCTGCCAAAGGCGATGGAGAAAATGGAGAAATTTGGCGTCCCGCGGCAGATCGTTTCTTTTGTTATGCCCACGGGTTATAGTTTCAACCTCGATGGTTCGACTTTGTATCTGGCCTTGGCAACTGTTTTTGTGGCGCAGGCTACCGGAACGGAAATGTCTATCGGACAGCAGCTTACCATGGTTTTACTATTAATGTTGACCAGTAAAGGCGTAGCAGGGATCCCGAGGGCAACATTGGTAATCCTGCTAGGTGCCATTGCCAACTTTGGCATGCCGGAATGGCCGGTATTGCTCATTATGGGCATCGACGAGCTGATGGATATGGCCCGGACCTCGGTTAATGTAACAGGAAACTGCCTTGCAACGGCGGTTATCGCGCGCTGGGAAGGAGAATTGGATGATCTGAAAATGCACAATTCAGATCTCATCACGGAGGAGCCGGTGATAACAAAAAGTTAGATTTTATTGGTTAAATTATTTTTATGTTGACGGTTTACGGAATTCCTAATTGCGATACAGTAAAAAAAACGCGCACCTGGTTGGAAAAGCATCACATTGCATATACTTTTCATAACTACAAAACAGAGGGCATCAGCAACGACAAGATCAAGGCCTGGTTTAAAACGCTTCCCTGGGATAAGGTGGTCAATAAGGCGAGCACAACCTGGAAAGCACTTTCAGATGAAGAGAAAGCGCTGATAACTGACGAAAAAGCCGCTGCCAAGCTGATGATGGCGCACACGTCGGTCATTAAGAGACCGCTGATCGAAGACGCATCGGGCAAGGCAGTGACTATTGGCTTTTCGGAGAAGGAATATGAAGAGAAGTTCCTTTAAGACTCCGGTTTTACGGTAACTACAACTGCTTTCAGTTTATTGGAGAATGTGGTGGCGAAGAGATAATATTTGCCACCATCTTTCAATTTCCATTTCTTTCTCAATTCTTCGCTTTTGGCCGGGAAGTTGCGGACTGTCAGATGCGCTTTGTCACCCTCCATGTGCTGCATAATTTCGCGAATGTCCGGCTTGCAAACCGCAACCACTTCAAAAGCACGGCCCGGAAAATCGGTTATCAGCTTTTCAGACGTATATAACTGACTGTTAATGGACAATTTAGCGAGCGCATAAGCACTGCATACGGTTCGGAAAGCACCCGCTTTAAGGATGGCAGCATGCGGTTCATACAGATATTTCAATGGTCGCGAGTAATCCACGCCGGTCAGCCGCTCGGAATCACGGGTCAGGTCCAGCTGGCTGATCACCTTACCGGAGCTGTTGATAATGCGCACTTTAATGTCAAATGTGTCGGATATCCAGTCTTTTTTAAGCACAAAAAGCAGCTCTTTACATTCCCCTTCGTAACCGATCACGTGCACTTCTTTGACATTAACAAGCGTTTTCGCAGCAAGGTCGATGTCCAGGAGTGGTGACGTTTTGAGCAAAATATTGGGTGAACTTTCAAATAAAACGGACAGATTTTCGACGATATCGGGTGTGCAATCGGAAAGCAGCACCACTTTTTCCTGTCTATCATTGCGTCTGGCGGGATCGGCGTAGATCCAGTCGGCATAGCGTTGCTCCGTTTTAAGCGTTTCTATTGAGTCCAGCACCTGCACTTTAATGTTGGTGACGCCCAGTTGCTTAAAGTTGAATTTTGCCGTCACGGCCACCTCGGGCTGCTGCTCAAAATACCGCACATTTTTGAAATTCGGATGCATATAGTAACAATCCACACCCATGCCGCCTGTAATGTCAATCAATTCATCGCCAGACATTAACGTTGCTTTATACCGCGCCGTAGCCTCGGAAGAACATTGTTCAACCGACAGGGCAGGCGGGAATATGAGGTTGGGATTAGCGGACCAGTCAGGCAGTTTCTTTAAGGCCTTTTGCCTGGATTGAATTTGCGCCCCTAGTTTCCGGACATTAACGTTCTTGAAATGCTTGGCCCGTAACATGAGCTTGCTCACATCATCCCGCAAATGTTCCTGGATGAATTCGGTTTCTGCGTCGGTGAAAAACGTTTCAGCGGCAATGCGTTGTGATGTGATTTTATCCATGTGTATGTGATCGTTTATAATTTAACTTTTCGAAAATACGTCTTTTTGATCGTCTGTCACAGTTTTACGATGCTTTACGGTCAGCATTGCAGAATCTTGAAAAACCTGCTTATCAACATTGGACGGCTGGGCATTGATTATCAGCGTCATGCACACTCAGGGCTATTTTTTCTGCATTGTAATAAGTAGGACTAACCAAATGAAAATTATAAATTGTCCCCCTATATCCCTTAATCCTAAGTCTAACCTTTATTTATCATGAAAATTAAGACCTTTGAAGCGTATCAGGCTGCCTACAAACAAAGTGTAGACGATCCCGAAGGTTTCTGGGCAGAAGTAGCCCAACAGTTTCAATGGCGTAAACCATGGAAAAAAGTCCTGAGCTGGGACTTCAACGAAGCGAATATCAAGTGGTTTGAAGGCGGCGAGCTCAACATTACCGAAAATGCACTGGACAGGCATCTTGCCGAGCGCGGCGATCAGCCTGCCATTATCTGGGAATCCAATGATCCCGAGGACAAATCCGTAACCATTACCTACCGTGTTTTATACGACCGCGTTTGCCGTTTTGCCAATGTCCTGAAAAAGCATGGCGTGAAAAAGGGAGATCGTGTTTGTATTTATCTGCCTATGGTGCCCGAGCTGACGGTGGCCGTGCTGGCCTGCGCACGCATAGGAGCCATTCATTCGGTTGTTTTTGGAGGTTTTTCTGCCAAATCCATCGCCGACCGGATCAATGATGCCGAGTGTAATATGGTCATCACTTCCGACGGCGCATTCCGCGGCTCGAAAGTGATCCCGATGAAAGAAACGGTTGATGCCGCATTGGATCAATGCCATAGTGTAAAGCATGTGATCGTGATGACGCGCACGCGGACGCCGGTTTCCATGCTGAAAGGCAGGGATTTGTGGTGGGAAGAGGAAGTAAAACACGTGGATTCCGTATGTCCCGCCGAGCCTATGGATGCCGAGGATACATTGTTTATCCTTTACACTTCGGGTTCAACGGGCAAGCCCAAAGGCGTGGTGCACACCTGCGGCGGTTATATGGTTTATGTGACCTATACATTTGCCAATGTGTTCCAGTATGAGCCGGGAGAAGTCCATTTCTGCACCGCTGACATTGGCTGGATCACCGGTCACAGCTACATTGTCTACGGTCCGCTTTGCTATGGAGCCACTTCGGTGATCTTCGAAGGCGTTCCTACTTATCCGGATGCAGGCCGGTTCTGGGAAATTGTTGCCAAGCATAAGGTCAATATTCTTTATACAGCACCAACCGCTATTCGCTCGCTCATGAGCTTTGGTTTGGATTTTGTTAAAAATCATGATCTTTCATCGCTTACCAAACTGGGTTCAGTAGGAGAGCCTATCAATGAAGAGGCGTGGCATTGGTTTAAAACCAACATTGGCCATGACCATTGTCCTTTGGTGGATACCTGGTGGCAGACCGAAACAGGCGGAATTATGATTTCCCCGCTGGCCGGCATCACGCCTGAAAAACCAACCTTTGCAACACTGCCATTACCCGGCATTCAGCCGGTGTTGGTGGATGAAAACGGCAAGGAACTGGAAGGGAATGGTGTCAGCGGTAACTTGTGCATCAAATTTCCCTGGCCGGGCATTGTCCGGACCACATATGGCGATCATGAACGTGCAAAACAAACCTATTTCTCAGCCTATCCGGGCATGTATTTTACAGGAGACGGATGTTTGCGCGATGAAGATGGCTATTACCGCATTACCGGCCGCGTGGATGATGTATTGAATGTTTCCGGACATAGGATTGGCACAGCAGAAGTCGAAAATGCCATTAACATGCATTTGGGCGTGGTTGAATCGGCTGTTGTAGGTTATGCACACGACATTAAGGGCCAGGGAATTTACGCTTATGTGATCGCGGAAAGTGAACCGGACGATCCTGAAATGTTCCGAAAAGACATTGCAGCCACCGTTTCCCGTATCATCGGCCCGATCGCTAAGCCAGATAAGGTTCAGTTCGTGACAGGATTGCCCAAGACGCGTTCAGGGAAGATCATGAGACGGATTTTGAGAAAGATTTCAGAAGGAGATATGAATAATTTAGGAGACACGTCTACATTGTTAGACCCGGCGGTTGTCGAGGATATCAAGAAAGGAGCGTTGTAAAATACCAATGCTGATAAAGAAAACGGGGAACTCCAATTGGGCTCCCCGTTTTTATGCCTTAATGTTGTATATCAATGGTTTTTGGCAGTCATCGCTTTATCCGTTGCGCAACCGCACCCTTTTGCACATCCGCCGGCATTTCGCTTGTCAAATGCTTTCCAGACACGCCAGCCCATAAAACCGACTGCGGCAAGGAAAAGGATTAATATGATGATCTGTTGTCCCATGGTTTAGTAACAGCCGGTTTTTACCAATTGTTCCTGGCCGCAAGCTGAAATGCGTGCTGG
Organism: Dyadobacter sp. CY327; assembly: GCF_021390415.1. NCBI lineage: Bacteria > Pseudomonadati > Bacteroidota > Cytophagia > Cytophagales > Spirosomataceae > Dyadobacter > Dyadobacter sp. CY327. Next base: position 1,467,616 of record NZ_JAJUXJ010000001.1, read on the forward strand.
TAATGATGTTCGCTGTGCCATGCGTAATTGGCGATGACTTCATCGAGGCGGAACACGCGGCCGGTTGCGGGATGCGTGTAAGTTCTTGCCAAATCATTTTCATCCAATGAATTAAGCAGCAGCACCCACCGCAAATGAACATAGCGAAGCAGCTGAATGGACAATTCAACCTGCGCCATTTTTGCATCCGGCAACTCAGCCCAAAGGTGTTCCTCGTACGGCTTTATCACCGGGTTATCCTCTGTCATCGCAAGCCTGCAGCGCACGTAAGCATTCATATGGCTATCGGCCACGTGATGTACGAGCTGTCGCACTGTCCAGCCGTCGGGCCGGTAAGGTGTGTTATATTTGTCATCGTCCCAGCCACCCAAAAGATTAATAAATTTGGATGGTAATGCGCTGATGATCTGAATGTTGGATTTAACTTCTGCGGGTGTATAAAGCTCCTGGTGCTGAAATTTCCCGATCGGGTATTTGAGTTGTTCGATGTCCATTCTTATATTTTCTTAGAAATTCTCTCTGATCACTTCTACCAATTCCTTGTGACCGCCTGAGGCTGCAATGATGTCACCTCCAAAAAGATAGTTGTCGCCGCCATTAAAGTCGGTTACCTTTCCTCCGGCTTCTTTGATCATGAGCACGCCTGCTGCCATGTCCCAGGAATTGAGGTTATATTCGTAAAAACCGTCAAATCTGCCTGCTGCAACGTAAGCAAGATCCACGGCTGCTGCGCCCATTCTCCGGATGCCGTGCGTTCTTTGCATAAGCAATTCCAGAATGTACATATAGCGCTTTTGCTTCTCGAATTTATAATAAGGGAAACCCGTTGCGATGAGACTGTCGGCCAGCGATTCTACATTAGAAACCCTCATCGGCTTTCCATTGCACCAGGCACCGCCGCCTTGCCATGCGTAAAACATTTCGTTCAGGCTCGGCTCGTGGATCACGCCGACGAGCAGTTCCTTTCCTCTCGCCAGTCCTACGCTGACGCAGTAAACCGGGATTCCGTGGATGAAATTTGTTGTTCCATCGAGGGGATCAATGATCCAGTTCAATGCGGTTGGATCGGGTTCCTGGCCGGTTGTGCCTTCTTCTGTGATGAAGCTTGCTTCGGGAAGCAGTGCATTAAGCCCCGCCACCAGCAGTTTTTCTGCTTCCTTATCGACGTAAGAAACCAAATTGTTCAGGTCTTTATATTCAATCTTGTCGCGTGAAAATAATGCCGCTTCCTGCTGAATGAAGGATGAAGCCTTTCTTACGATTTCTATGGTTTGTTGCGTGAGCTGTTCGAGATCCATTACTATACTATCCTTTCTCAGGAATTTTAGAGAGTGAATTATTCATGTAGTAAACCCGGATGACCAATGTCAAAATGATCGGGATCACAACGAAATTATGTTTTAACAGATTACCTGTTGCGCAAAGTAAGAGAAATCCGTAAAATATCAACAAGAACGAGAACCACGATGGTTTCTTCTTTTTAGAAATCTGAAAAATCAGCGGCATCCACAGCGGGAAAGCCCAAAGAATGTCGTAATTCCATTTGGTATCATTGTGCTCGGTAGCGAACCATAGCAGAGCGAGCAGCCAGCCTGCGAGACCTACAACTGAGAAAAGAATTTTGTCCAAAAGAAAATTAAGCTTCTCCTTCTTGATCTGCCAGTAAGTAATGGCTAATGTGATCACAGCAAGGGCCCAGAAAACGTTCATAGGGGTGAAAATGCCGGTGTAATTGCGCGGTTCGGCTTTGAAATACTCATTTGTACTCTTTACCAGCGGCATTAACCCGGAAGCCGTTTTTACTTTTGCATCGGTAAATGCAATGGCCAGGTTATCAGGCAGGAAAGTGGCTTGCTCAGGTGTGGCAATTTCATCTGCGGGTGTACCAAGCGCCAGATCCATCCCAAAATCCGCCCAGGGATTCTGCTTATATGCATAGCGGTCGATCCATTGCCTGAAACTCAGTTTTTCATGCGTATAACCTTTGTAAACCAGGCTGTCGCCGCAGGCTTCTTTCAAAGCAACGGCAAGTCGGCTCGCGCAGTTGTCGTAAAAAAATTTGTAGGAATAAACCCTGTTTTGCGGCAGATAGTTGTTTTCCAGGTAATTGTAAAGTTTTTGTTTTTGCGGAATGCTCAGGTTTAAGACCTGCTCGGAAATAGACCGGTTTTCGGCGCGATAATATTCCAGTTGGGGCCCCAGCGGATGCACCGAAATGCTGTATGGCAGATAGCCGCGCATGAAATTGATGTAAAAATTACCCTGGTCAAAACTGAATGTGCCGTAACTGTAAGCATTATCAATGTTCAGAACGGGGTCATAAACCCATAGCACGCTGTGTCCGAAACCGGAGTATAGTTCGTCGCCGGGGCCGAATGTAACGAGGCTCACCTTCGCTTCGGGGCTTAATGTGGCAAATTGGGCGCTTGCGGTTGTTTTTGCCAGTAAAAAAATCGCTACAAATGCAATGAACCTGAAAATGCTAATCCTCATATTTATCTGATTTCTTTTTTTCTTCTGCTTTGCCTGCCAGGATGATCACGATTTCACCTTTGATGGTTTTCTCTGAAAAATATGCAATGACTTCTTCCAGCGTCCCGCGAACATTTTCTTCATAAATTTTGGTCAGCTCCCGCGCAACCGAAACCTGCCTGTCGGCGCCGAAAAACTCGACGAATTGCTGCAATGCCTTGATCAAACGATGCGGCGATTCATAAAATATCATCGTCCTTTCTTCTGACGCAAGATTTTGCAGACGCGTCTGGCGGCCTTTTTTATGGGGTAAAAAACCTTCAAATGTGAACCGGTCACTCGGCAAGCCCGAGTTTACCAGCGCTGGCACAAAAGCAGTAGGTCCGGGCAGACATTCAACCTGAATGCCCTGCTTAATGCATTCCCTAACCAGCAGAAATCCAGGGTCAGACACAGCGGGCGTCCCGGCATCCGAAACGAGCGCCATGCTTTCACCTTTCAGGATCCGTTCTACCACCCGCGTAACCGTTTGGTGCTCATTATGAATATGGTAACTGTGCATGGGCTTGGAAATGCCCAGGTGTTTCAGCAGCGATCCCGATGTGCGGGTGTCTTCTGCCAGAACTACGTCCACACTTTTTAAAACATTGATGGCGCGAAGTGTAATATCTTCCAGGTTGCCGATGGGCGTGGGGACTATGTAAAGTTTCATTGAATGCAAATGGGCGCAAATGGGCCGGCCACGCAGTTATTTTTTGGTTTTTTCAAAAATTTCGTCAATCGCAGCTGCGAGCTTCCGGTCTTTCTCGGTAACAATGTCGCCTGCGTCATGTGTGTTTAATTCAAATGTCACTTTGTTATAAGTGTTGGTCCAGAAAGGATGATGGTCCATTTCGTCCACGGTTTCCGCGACCTCGGTCATGAAGGCAAATGCCTGTTTGAAATCCTTGAAAGTGAAGCTTTTTTTGAGCTTGTTATCGTCCTCTTTCCACATATCGTTTCGCGTTTATTTTATTAAAAACCTTTAAAACGGCATAATAAAACGAATATACGAGGTTTATGTATCTTTTTAAATTATTCGGTTAAATAGCCGAATCGGGTTTGATGGAGTATATTTGAACTTTGATCCGGTTCATATCCTTATTAAAGTATAACGGCCGACAGCACATTACAAATCACTCGCGAAAGCAGTTTTTGCTGGCCTTGTGAACATTTACATTTAACCCAAGCTCCGCTTACAATCAGGAGTATTATTATGAAAGTAGAACTCGTTCGTGTTGATGATGCTTTTCATTTTGAAGGCAGTGGTTCCTCAGAAGTGAAAGTGCATACCGACGGCTCCCCGGAAATCGGCGGAAGCAACCAAGGCGTGCGGCCTATGGAATTATTATTGATGGGACTGGCCAGCTGCAGCGCCATCGACGTGGTACTGATCCTCAAAAAGCAACGCCAGGATATCACCGATTTTCGCGTTATCGCCGACGGCGACCGCACACAGGAAGAAGACACGCAGCGCAAGCCATTTACCAAAATACATCTGACATTCAAATTTGCTGGTAATCAGTTGGATGAAAGCAAAATTAACCGTGCTATCGGCTTGTCGATGGAAAAATATTGCTCGGCAACAGCCCAGCTGGAAGCGCTTGCAACGATCACTTATGACGTTGAGATCGCAACCGTTTAATTCAACATTACCTTCTTTTACAACGCATTAATTATATCGCAATGCAGCAATATCAGGATTTGTTACGCCATGTACTCAAACACGGAGTTCGTAAAACCGACCGAACCGGCACAGGAACGGTCAGTGTTTTTGGTTATCAAATGCGCTTCAACCTGAAAGACGGATTTCCTTTGGTTACCACCAAAAAAGTGCATACAAAATCGATCATTCACGAGCTTTTGTGGTTTCTGAAAGGCGATACCAACATTCAGTATCTGAAAGAGAACGGCGTCTCGATCTGGGACGAATGGGCGGACGAAAATGGCGATCTGGGTCCGGTGTACGGCAAGCAGTGGAGGAGCTGGGAAGGGCCTGACGGCAAGACTGTGGACCAGTTGCAGGAGGTTTTGAAGCAATTGAAAAATTCGCCGGACTCGCGCCGGATCATGGTTTCGGCATGGAACCCGTCGCAATTATCGGAAATGAAATTGCAGCCTTGTCATGCATTGTTCCAGTTTTACGTGGCACCTCCGGATGAAGATTCGGGAGAAACACGCGGGAAATTGTCTTGCCAGCTTTACCAGCGCAGCGCGGACGTTTTCCTGGGCGTGCCGTTTAACATTGCCAGTTATGCGTTGCTTACCATGATGATCGCGCAGGAATGTGATCTCGATCTGGGTGATTTCATCTGGACCGGCGGCGATACGCATATTTACCTGAACCATTTGGAGCAAGTCGGCTTACAACTGAGCCGCGAACCGCGTGCCCTTCCAAAAATGGTCATCAATCCGGACGTTAAGAGTGTTTTTGATTTCAAATTTGAAGATTTTGAATTGCAGGATTACAGTCCCTGGCCGGGCATCAAGGCCCCGGTTGCGGTTTAGCAATTTCGTGGGATGAGCATTCAGTATATTTTAGAGATCATCGGCACATTCGCTTTTGCTATTTCCGGCGCGCTGGCTGTGAAAGATCAGAAGCACCAGGACTGGTTTGGAGCGAGTTTCACGGCTTTTATTTCGTCCATTGGCGGAGGAACATTGCGCGACATTCTGCTGGGCAGTTACCCGCTCGTCTGGATCAGTGATATCACAATCATTTACGCCATTATGGCGGGCATTCTGGCTACATTTATTTTTTACAAATTCCTGCTCAGGCTTCGTAAAACGCTTTTTCTGTTCGATACTTTCGGGATAGCATTATTCACCATTATCGGCACAGAAAAAGCGTTGCATCTGGGCGTCCGGCCTGAGATAGCTGTCATTATGGGCATCTTCACAGCCACCATGGGCGGTGTAATCCGCGACATGATGACCAATGAGATTCCGATCATTTATCGGAAGGAAGTGTATGCAACCGCTTGTTTTGCAGGCGCTTGCAGTTATTTGCTGCTGGATAGCGTTGGGGCCGGGCGCAATGTTGCGTTCATTTCCGCCTCACTCGTCATCATAGCCATTCGCATTTTAGCGGTAAAATACGGCTGGACCGTCCCACGGTTTTTCCGCTAACGTGGGTTCCAGGGTGGCGTTACGAATGTCATTACATGCCTCCGGCATTAAATTCAACATTCGCATATCCATTGCTACCAATATTACGTCGCTCCGCGACTTAGCGTTGTTGCCAGCAAATGCCGGAGGCATGTAATATTGGTAGCAACGTGCGTGTGGGGATCTGAATCCCGGAGGGATGGAACGACTTCCAATATGCAAAAAAAAGATGCGACAAAATTTGCCGCATCCCATATTATCTGAACATTCTCTGTTAACTCTTCTTTTTCTTGCCTTTTACTGCCGGGGAAGCCTGCTTGGGCGCGGCCGAAACTTTGGATTGGATTTGCTTGATCCCGCTTTCGATTTGTCCTTTATAAAAACTTGAAAAAGCGACATCATTCGCAGCAGCTCCCAATGTCAATGCTTTTTGGGCAACCGGCAATGCTTCTGCATTCTTGCCCAGCTTACTTAAAATCTGTGCTTTGAGCCATAAATTGGAGTAAGATTCTTTCAGTGCGATCGCCTTATCAGCCAGCGAAAGCGCCACTTGCAGATCTTTGCCTTTGGACAACAAGTAACCTGCTGTGCTCTGTAACGCCGCTATATCCTCCGGTTTTTCTGCAACTGCCTTATTAAGGCCGGCCATGGTAAGTGACTCTGTGTTTACAGCCAACGGAACAGGCACATTAACGGACGACCAGGCAATGTTCAGGAAGCCCGTGCTATCCGACGTAGGTTCGATGCAAATTTTGAAGTTTTCGGTAAATTCAGCGGATGTAGGAACGACCATGACTCTTGCTACGTCTTCCGCTTCTTTATAATCCTGCGTTCCGCCCTGGTTGAAGTTTTTATTCAAAATCACAGTCCAGGCAGCGCCGGATGGGATGGAAAACAATGCGTATTTTCCTGCGGGGACTTTTTTGCCTCCGAACGAGAAATCTGTTCCGGCTTCTAATATGGTGGCCATGTTAGCGCCTGTGCGCCAGACCTGGTTATAGGGAGCCAATGCGGAGCTGTCGGCAAATACTTTTCTTCCTTTAAGGGCTGGACGTGAATATTTTACAGTGAAATCGGTTACTCCGATGCTTTGCATTACCGTAGCGGCCGGGCTGGCCTGTGGCGTGCGTTGACCAATGGCGGTTGTAGCCAATAATGCGGCAAGGGAAACCGATAATAAATACTTTTTCATTTCTTAATAAGGTGGTTTATTTCTTGAAGTATTAAACTTGTGGTGAAATTAGAATGAAAAAATCACATAGCCTACATGAAGCGGAATAGTTTGCTCACCCTCCTTGATGCATATACGCCGGAAGATGGAATTGAAAAAGAAATGTATCAGGACACGATTGCATTTGTGAAAATGCACCCGGATTGTTTCGAAAGGTCACTGGAAATCGGGCATATTACGGCTTCCGGACTTGTACTTTCTACGGACAAGCAATCGGTGTTGCTCATGCATCATCAGAAACTGGGACGGTGGTTACAGCCCGGCGGACATTGTGATGGCGACTCTGACACAGAACGGGTTGCGCGTAAAGAAGTATGGGAAGAAACAGGGATCCAACATTTGGATCTGTATAAAAACGGAATTTTTGATGTCGATATTCATCTGATTCCCGAGCGAAAAGGCCTTCCTGCACATAACCATTATGACATTCGGTTTGCTTTTAAGGCTGCGCCCGGCCAGGAAATCGTTGTGAATGATGAATCGCTTGATGTGCAGTGGATCCCGTTGCAGGAGGTGCAAAAGCTGAACGATTCCGAATCCGTGGTGCGGATGATCCGGAAGATTACTGCTTGATGAATTTCAGTGCTTTTTCGTGATTATCCACCCGGATGTTAATCAGATAAAGGCCTGCTGCCAATTGGTTTGTAGCAATGGGCTGTGTGCTGGTCAGTCTTGACTCTGAGATACTTAATGCCTTTCCATTTAATCCATAGATACTAAGCGTAGCTTTTTTGCCGATCAAATGTGGCGGGATGGAAAGGCTTGCATTCTCCTGGACAGGGTTGGGCAACAGCACAATGGCCGTAAGCAGATTATCCTCTGTGCCAAGTGGCATAAATTCGTCCTGAATAATCTGTTCGGCCTTAACCGTGCTTGGAACACCGTAGCCTAGCAAGTTGTCAGGCGCGCTGGCCTGATGTCCCGATTTTTTGATTACATAAATGAGCTGCTGCGCGGTCAGATTAGGATAAGCCTGCCACAAAATGGTCGAAAAGCCAGCGATCAAAGGCGACGAAAATGATGTGCCGTTGCTGCTCGCCACATTTCCCGATGTGTTACCGATCACCGAGCCCAGGCCCACGGCGGCAACATCCGGCTTTTGCTGGCCTGCTGCATTTGGCCCAACTGAACTTAATGCTGCATAAGCCCGCTCGTAATTGGTCGCGCCCACCGTTAGTACAGAATCCACATCTGCGGGAGCAGTGACATAGTGCCACGGCTTATTCCCTTCGTTACCGGCTGAGCACACCACCAGCATGCCCGTGCGGGTTGCATAGCGCGCGGCACGGCTTACAATGGTGGTTTTTCCGTCCAGATCTTCGTAGGTGTAATTGTATTCGGGTTTGTTAAATTCCGCGTCAAACTGGCTGTAACCTAAGGAGGAATTGATCACGTCCGCGCCCACGCTGTCTGCGCGTTCAGCTGCCATTAACCAGGCAATTTCTTCGTAAGGTGATTCCAGAAAGTCGTTTTCTGTGCGATACAGGGCATAATCAGCTTTAAATGCAGCGCCTATCATAGTTCCGGGCTGATTCGCTGCCATGGTGGACATGACGTGCAAACCGTGCGATCCATCATTATAAACATTGCTTTCGCGGCCCATGAAATCATAAGTGTCCATGACCCTTTTTTCATCGCGGAGCGGTTTCAAAAAGCCGACCTGATCGGCATTCAAAAAGCCATTGTCGAGGATCGCGATCAGCATATTTTCTCCGTGGAAACCCTTGGTATGCAACTGCGGAACGTCCATTAATGCAAGCTGCGCATTCATATTTCCATAGTTGACTTCTTCCGCTTCGAGTTTCCGGTTCAATGCGCTCACGCGCTCTACGCCGGGGGATTGTCCGTTAATGTTGGCAACGGGAAGGTCGAATTCAATGCTTTTGTAAAATGCCAGCTTTTTAATGTTCGCCAGCTGTGCAGCATTGGCTTCTACCACGGCGCCATTGAACCAGCGGGAGGTGAAAATGACCGACGCGCCCAGCTGTTTTATTGCAGCTGTGTAAGTTTGATTCACAGGAAAATCACGCGTGGTAACCGGGATATTCTGCCGCGTCCTTCTTTCGATAGACCGGGCTGACAGAAACTCTGCCGGTTTATCTACGGAGAATGTTGTGTTGGTTTTATCCTTAAAAAGAACAAAATAACGTGGGTTGTTTTGCGCGAAACAAAGGTTCAGGCAAAGGAATGAAGCAATAAGTGTGGTTTGTATAGTTCTTATCATGTTCCTAAAAGGTTAAACCGTCTTTTCACCAGGAATCTTTCTGCCACCCAGATGCGGACAATCGAGGAGCTCGCGAATGCCGGAATAGGGGACAATGGTTTTCAGATAACCATAATTGTCTGCCAAAGTAATGGTTTTATTGAGATCGCCCATTGAAATGTCAATATCATTCATTCCAAACTGGCAAGGATGCTCATATCCCGTGGCGTGTGTGATTTCGATGATCTCTTTGGCCAGCGTGCTCATATAACTGTTGAAGCGCTCACTCTTTAATGTTGGATCAATGCCCGCTTCGAGCCATTTGTTGTTGGTGGCGATGCCGGTAGGGCAGCGGTTGGTATGACAGGTTTGCGCCTGAATGCAGCCGATTGACATCATTGCCTCGCGTGCCACATTGATGATGTCCGCACCCATAGAAAAAGCCATCACTGCCTGAGCAGGAAGTCCCAGCTTGCCCGAAGCGATAAACGTGATCTTATCAGTAAGGTTTCTTTTTTGAAATATTTTATAAACAGTGCTGAAAGCAAAAACCAATGGCAACGAAACGTGATCGGCAAAAGAAGGCGGTGCTGCACCCGTTCCGCCTTCACCGCCGTCAATGGTTATAAAGTCTGGGCCTTTTCCCGTTTCGGCCATAATATCTGCCAATTCTTCCCACATATCCGTTTTCCCGACGGCCGATTTCAGCCCGACCGGCAGGCCCGTCGCATCCGCCATGGCCTCGATAAAATCCACCATTTCCTTCACATTCGAAAAAGCGCTGTGATAGGGTGGGGAAACCACGTCTTTGCCGATGGGTACGCCGCGGATCTCGGCAATCTCTGCCGTGATTTTACTCGCAGGAAGCACGCCGCCTTTTCCCGGTTTTGCACCTTGTGAAAGTTTAAGCTCGATCAATCGCACGAACGGGTTCTGCTGTGTCATTTTCACAAGCTTTTCCATCACAAAATTGCCATCATCGTCCCGGACACCAAAGTACGAAGTCCCCATATTGAAGACCACGTCCGCCCCGAACTTATGGTAGGGAGACAAGCCGCCTTCGCCGGTGTTATGGTAATTGCCAAATTGGTACGAGCCCTTATTCAATGATTCAATGGCCCGCGAGGAAAGCGAACCGAAGCTCATTGCGCTTACATTTACAATGGAACGCGGGCGATAAGGGCGTTTCCGGTTATGGGATTGACCGATTACTTTGGCCGAAGGAATGGTATAATGATGCGGATCATTGCCATTCTTGATGTGATGGCTATGCGTAGTATCCAGCCGAAAAGGAAGCATTGCTGGTTTAATGAGCACATATCCAGGCTCTTGCATATTTTGGTCTGTGCCAAAACCCTGGTAATTATTTTCTTTTTTGGAAGAAGCGTAAATCCACGAACGCTGACGCCGGTTGAATGGCAGCTCCTCGCGGTTGTTGGCCACAATATACTGCCGCAACTCAGGTCCGATCGTTTCCAGCATATAGCGGAAATGGCCTACCAATGGAAAATTATGCTGGATCGTATGCTTTTGCTGCAAAATGTCCCTGACGGCAATGATAACGGGAATCAGGATCAGGTATGCCCATATCGGGACAGCAGCAAAGAACGACGCAACGTTTTCCATGAATTGATGGGTTTAGTGAACGGAAGGTCAGACTTCTTCCCAGGTGGTTACCACCGCGAGGTCCTTCCAGTAACCAGGATACGATTTTACGACCACGCCCGGTTCTTCGATGATAATTGGCGACACAATTCCGGCGGGTGCGAAAGCCATAGCCATGCGGTGATCGTCATACGTGTGGATGGATGGCGTTTCTGTGGACTCAAAACCCGGAATCCCAGCGACTTCGTAAAGGTGGTCTTTTTCTATTTCCTTTAATGTGGCACCCAGCTTCTGCAATTCCTGCTGTAAGGCAAAAACGCGGTCTGTTTCCTTAATTTTAAGGCTTTCGATGCCGGTAAGAGACAAAGTAATGCCTTTAACGGCGCAGCAAACTGCGACGGTCTGGGCAAGATCCGGGCAAGCCGTAAAGTCCCAGCCTATGGACGCGGCGGGGGCGATTTTGGTTAACAGAACGCCTCTTTCCGTAAATGTACTTTCCACGCCCAAATGACGCATAATGTCGACAATGGCGCTATCACCTTGCAATGAATCCTTCTTCAATCCCAGCAATTCCACTTCGGCATCATCGGCGAGCGCCACAATGCTATACCAATAACTCGCACCCGACCAGTCTGATTCGATGGCGTAAGGATGTGGCTCATACTTGAACGGAGGAATTATAATGGTGTTTGTATGCCAGTCTGCATGATAATTGATGCCGAAATGAGCCATTTGATTTAATGTCATTTCAATGTATGGCTTCGAGCCTACTTCACCTTCCAGCTGGATTTTCAATCCACTAGGCAATCCCGGCGCTATTAACAGCAATGCTGAAATATACTGGCTGCTGACGTCGCCGCGCATGTTGATTTCGTTCTGGCCGGAATAGGTGAAACCATTCAGTTTTAATGGCGGGTAACCTGTTTCTTTCTGATATTCAATATCTGCACCTAAGATCCTTAACGCATCTACCAGAATGCCGATAGGCCTTTCACACATCCGCGGCGTGCCCGTCATGATTTTCGCCTGACCTGTTACAGCAAAATAAGCGGTCAGGAAACGCATTGTCGTGCCTGCATCGATCACATCGGCCACAGCATCATTGGAATTGAGCAATCTGAGCATGGTTTGCGAATCCCGTGCTTCCGAAATGTTGGTGAGCTCGCATTCAAAACCGGTCAAGGCATTAATGATCAAAGCACGGTTGCATTCGCTTTTGGATGCTGCAAGCCGGATTTCTGCGCGTATGGATTTCTGGGGTGGGTGGACTAGAATGGATTTCACTGTAAAGAATCAGATTAAGGACAAATCAAAGGCATTGGCCTTCGGATAATTTGGTAAGTATTAATATGTTTCCAGGACTTTCAGCTTATTCCTGCCGTTTATTTTAAGCGAGGAGAAAGTCAGTTTGTAGCAAACAAAACCTGCGGCAATGAACGCACCGCCTACAACAAGTGAAGATGCGTCGGTTGTGAATCTTTTGTCATCAACGCCTTTGTTAAAAAAATCGGCACCCACATAAAGGAGGCCGGCCAGAGGCAGTAACGGTGCCAGCTGAGAAATGAACGGGATCCGTCGTGAAACCTTCATCAACCGGATATCTTTCAAAAGGATTTCCTGGTAATCCATTCTGCCAACTGCCTCATTGATAATGGCAATGCTAAAAGAGGAATCAGTGACGCTGGCGATGGTTTCGTTGAAACGAATGGTCTCATTGTGCATCCGGAACTTAATGTTGTCGCCGGGAAAGAAGCGGTATCTGTGAAATCCTCCAATCATTGGAGAAGCATCCAGGACCAGATATTTTTGTCCGGGTGTTGCAATTACCCGGCTTGTATTGCCTTGTTTGATAAAAAGTTCTTCGCTTGAAAGTGCTTTTCTGGCATCATAATGGTCCTGCGACCATGCGTGAAGACTCCCTGTGAGTAGAAAAATAGCGATAACGAAAAGCTGTTTCATAGCGTTAAAAGAATGTTTCAAATATAGGGAATCATTCTCTGAAACGGGCAAAAGTGTTGCATTGTTGCGTACTTTTTAACCTTAAACTAATCTTCGCCAGCGGTTTGAAATGCATTAATCTGCCCGTCTTACAGCACAGCTGAACAGATTTCCATGAAATATTGGACGATGCGAATTGAATTAGGATATTTGCGGACTTGAAAAGAAGTTCACTCATTTGACGTATATGTATCAGGCCAGTTATTTAAAACATTTCACGGAAGAAGTTTTTCTTGCCATCGGATGCTCGCCGGAAGAGGCGAAACTGGCTTCAACGGTTTTGGTAAGCGCCGATTTGCGTGGCGTTGACTCCCACGGCATTGCGCGTTTGGCAGGTTATGTTCGACTGTATGATCACGGAAGGCTTAATCCCACGCCGGATGTAAAAGTTGTTTATGAAACCCCAAGCACAGCCGTTGTGGACGGCGACAGAGGCTTAGGTCTCGTAGTGGCCCCGAAAGCGATGGAAATTGCCATGGAAAAGGCCGAAAAAGTGGGTTCAGGATGGGTTTCTGTCCGGAATTCAAACCACTTTGGCATTGCCGGATATCATGCGATGCTGGCTTTGGAAAAAGACATGATCGGCTGGACCATGACCAATGCCGCGCCGTTGGTAACGCCTACTTTTTCTTTGGATAAATTATTGGGGACCAATCCCATAGCCGTTGCAGTGCCTGCTCTGACGGAACCTGCATTTGTAGCAGATTTTGCTTCAACGGCCGTTGCGTATGGAAAATTTGAAATATTGCAGCGCAAAGGATTGCCTGCTCCGCTTGGTTGGGCGCAGGATGCGGAGGGGAACGCCACGACGGATTCCAATGCCGTGAAAAGCGGGGGCGGCTTGCTTCCGCTGGGCTCCGACCGCGAGCATGGAAGTCATAAAGGTTACGGACTCGGAGCCATCGTCGATATATTTTCGGGCGTGCTTTCGGGTGCTAATTTCGGCCCCTGGGTTCCGCCATTTGCAACTGCCGGATTCATGACTGCGCAGCAGGGTGTTGGCTTGGGAACGGGACATTTCCTGGGCGCCATGCGCGTGGATGGTTTCCGTCCTGCGGAGGAATTCAAGCAGGATATGGACAAATGGATTAAGGCATTTCGCGGCGCCCGGGCTGTGGATGGACAAAAAGTGCTTATTCCCGGTGACCCTGAGCGTGAAAGTGAAGCGGATCGCAGCGTGAATGGCATTCATTTACTCGAACCCGTCGTTTTGTCATTACAGGAGTTGGCCAAAAGATTTGGCATACCCTTTGAAATCAATTTATAACATTAAACACAAAAGCCGACGGCCGCCTGCCGGAAGCCGATAGCCGTATCACTTATGTCGCGTAATTTCAAAGTAGGGTTGTTTGTAACCATTGCCATTCTGACTACAACATTCACGTTTTATTTCTGGCAGATATTCAAAACGCCAAACCTGCAAGCGGATAAAGAGACAAGCTTTGCATTGCTTATTCCTGAAAACGGGACTTATAAAGGCGTGCTTGATTCGCTGAATAAGCATGACGTTATTAATGATCACATTTCATTTCAGTTTCTGGCAAAGCTTCTGAACTATCCTGACAAGGTAAAGCCGGGAAGATATGTCATTAAGCCGAAATCAAGTAACTATACAGTGGTTAAAAAGCTTGCGGCGGGAAACCAGGATGCCGTGAAGCTGACTTTCAACAATATCAGGCTGAAAGAGGATCTTATCAAAAGAATCGGCAGTCGGTTTGAGTTTGGAGAAGAGGGTTTCAGAAAAGCATTGAACAATCCGGCTGTTTGTAATAAATACGGGCTGGATACACTGACGATCGTTTCCATGTTTTTACCAAACACTTATGAAATATACTGGACAACCGGCACGGAGAAATTCCTGGACAGGATGCACAGTGAGTATAAAAAATATTGGAATGAGGAAAGAACTGCAAAAGCAAAAGCCATCGGACTGACGCCTGAGCAGGTATCGATCCTGGCTTCCATTGTGGAAGAAGAACAAGCGCGGAAAGTAGACGAGCGGGCCAAAGTGGCAGGGCTTTACATGAACCGCCTGAACGCCCAGATGCCTTTGCAAGCCGACCCAACCATTAAATTTGCTTTGCAGGACTTCGCTATCAAACGGATTTTGAATGGTCAGCTTTCGATTAAATCTCCTTACAATACATATGTTAATGTAGGCTTGCCTCCCGGCCCGATCCGCGTTGCAGATCTTAATTCCCTGAATGCTGTGCTGAACTACGAAAAGCACGATTATGTATATATGTGTGCAAAGGCGGACCTTTCGGGTTACCATGCTTTTGCCACCAATTATTCGGACCACCTGAACAACGCAAGAATGTACCAGGCTGAGTTGAACCGACTCAAAATCATGAAATAATGTTCATTCACGAAGTTAAGGGCGTTCGGGTCCGGTATGCGGATACGGATCAGATGGGATATGTGTATTATGGAAATTATGCGCGCTATTACGAAATAGGAAGGGTGGAAGCATTGCGGAGCCTGGATTTTCATTATAAGGTGATGGAAGATGAAGGGGTTATGATGCCGGTTTACGAAAATCATTCTCGCTACATTAAACCTGCCCGCTATGATGATGAACTGAGTATCCGTGTTATTTTGCAGGAAATGCCGGGCATAAGGGTCGTTTTTCATTATGAGATCCGTAACCAGCTGAATGTGCTTCTTAATACGGGAGAAACGACACTGGTGTTTCAACGACGCGACAATGGAAAGCTTTGCGTGGCCCCGGAAAAGCTCCTGAATAAGCTGAAACCGTATTTTGCAATTTAAATAACTGCCTATGCTTGAGAAACTGTTGAAGAACCGTCATGTGAAGCGGCTAATTGTCTGGTTGCAGCAGACCGTTTTTCTAGGCGGGACAGTTTCTCTGTACGAAATTCTGGTGAATCTGGTAAGGAGCAACCGGAAATACGACATTGATCAGCGCGCTTCCGCGGTTGCTTACAGCCTTACACTGGCGGCTTTCCCGGCCATTATCTTCCTTTTTACATTAATTCCCTACATTCCCATCGAGCACCTGGATCAGCAGATCATGGAATTGCTGCGTGAAAATATTCCGAGCGGCATTTACGGAGATGCAGACCAGACGATCATGGACATTATCAGCAGGCCGAGGAAAGGCGTGCTCTCTTTTGGTTTTATTTTCGCCATGATCGCGTCGACTAATGGGATGATTTCGTTGATGCGGTCATTTGATATGGTGTATGATGACAACGAAACGCGGGGGTTCCTGAAACTGCGCGGCATTGCTACATTACTGACCCTGCTTCTAATTCTCGTGCTTTTTCTTTCTGTCATTTTGCTGATTGTGGGTGATGCGGTGATGAATATTCTCAGCGACTGGAACATTCTGCGAGACACCTGGATGATCAGCTTGCTGAACATTACCCGTTATCTCATCAGTTTTGGCTCGTTAATGCTCACGATTTCCATGATTTACAGGTTTGCACCTTCGCATGGAAGGCAATTCAGCTTTATCAACGCCGGCGCTGTCATTTCGTCTGTGCTGATCCTTTTTGCTACTTACGGCTTCTCCTTTTATTTGTCCCGTTTCAGCTCCTATAACAAACTTTACGGCTCCATAGGAACCATGATTGCTTTAATGATCTGGCTTTATCTGCTAGCCTTCGTGATCATTCTTGGGTTTGAAATCAATGCGGGAATTAACACAGCAACCAGGGCCAAAGCCATCTCCAAACGCTGACCTACCGCAAACTAACTACTTTTCTGACATCGCTTCAATGTTGCTAGTTTTGTCCTTTACGGCTTCATTAAGAACTAAAAAAAGTGGCTGAACGCCCTGAAATGCCCTTCGTGTTGAGATGAAAGAAAAGGAGAATCCATTGGTGACTGTTATCCTGACAGCCTATAATCAGGAAAAATACATTAGCGACACACTCGCATCGGTCTTTGACCAAACTTACCCCAACCTCGAACTAATTGTCATCGACAATGCAAGCGCAGACGATACGCTGGCTGTTATCCAGACCTTTAAAAATCCTTCCCGGAATTTTTCATTGATTAAAAACAGAAAAAATTCCGGCTTGTGCGCCGCCTTTAACTACGGGCTGTCCATAGCAAAGGGAAAATATGTGATCGACCTTTCGGGAGACGATGTGCTGATGCCCGATCGCATTGAAAAGCAAGTGGCAGCTTTTGAATTGCTGCCGGAGAATTATGCGGTGATTTTTTCCAATGCGCAATACATTGATCCTGCCGGAAAAAAGCTTGGTAATCATTATGCAGTGGATGCGCATGGCAGCGCGGTCAGGCCAATTCCTTCGGGTGATGTTTATAAAAATGTGCTGGAACGTTACTTCATCTGCACGCCTACCATGATGATGCGTACGAGCACGATGCTTGAACTCGGCGGCTATGATGAGACGCTTACATTTGAGGATTTCGACTTTTGGGTGCGCTCGGCTTCCAAATTCCAATATTTTTATCTGGATGAAATTCTTACCCAAAAGCGCATTGTGCCTTCATCCCTTTCTTCCATGGTTTATAAAAAAGGAAGCGGCATGCTGGCCTCCTATTATGCAGTCTGCAACAAAGCTTACGACCTGAACAGGGATCAGCAGGAATTCGATCTTTTGGCTGCACGCATCCGTACATTTATCAGAAAATGCTGGTATGCACAAGAATATGAACTTGCAGTTCGTTTTCGGGTTTTGCTGAACTACATTGAGAATCCGGGATGGCAAACCGAGCTCGTTGTTTTAATGTGCAGACTTCATCTTCCTGTTAATTTTGCGTATCGTTTTTATATCAAAAACTTAAAAAAAGCGCTTGGTCAGGAAGGTTTTAGCTTTTAGGATTGTTATTTTAAAAAGTTACTATTGCCTATGCCTGCTGAGTTTATAAAAATTTACCCGCAAAATCCTGACGAAAGAAGAATCCGCCAGGTCGTGGATGTGCTTAGAAATGGTGGTCTGGTGATTTATCCTACCGACACGGTTTATGGGCTTGGATGCGATATTTATAATTCCAGGGCTGTCGAGAAAATCGCCCGTATCAAAGGGATCAAGCCTCAAAAAAACGATTTTTCCTTTATCTGCTACGATCTGAGCCACATTTCGGATTTTGCCCGCGTCGATAATTCCGCATTCAAGATCATGAAGAGGGTTTTGCCGGGTCCTTACACATTCATTCTGGAAGCCACCAGCGCGGTTCCCAAACTTTTAAATACCAATAAAAAAACGGTTGGAATCCGTGTCCCTGACAACAACATTGCCCGCCTGATCGTGAAAGAGCTCGGTAATCCCATTGTCACGACTTCTATCAAAGACGACGATGAGATCATCGAATATTCTACTGATCCCGAGCTGATTTATGAGAAATTCCAGCACCAGGTGGACATTGTTATTGACGGCGGATACGGAGGGAACATTGCTTCGACCATCGTGAAATCAGACAGTGACGGATTCGAGATCATCCGGGAAGGGCTGGGCGATACGACTATGTTTTTATAGGCCGAAATTGTAATGTTTTAAGTTCGTATGGTATAATGCTATCCGGGCAAAATATTTATTATAAATTTTTTGATAATATCGTGAGGCTTTACCATATTTGATAGTGCCAGAAATTGAGAATAACAGTAAGGAAATTAGCGGAATACGGATCGAATTACAGTATTTGCCTTGTATAGCGTATTTTACAAGTTTATTAAAGTACGACCGTATTTATATTGACATTGAGGAACGGTACGTAAAGCAGACCTATCGAAACAGATGCAGTGTGCTGACTGCGAATAAAGTAGACCAGCTGACAGTTCCGGTTCAGAAGTACGAGACAGCCACCCCCACGAAAGACATTAAGATCGACTACGGCCAGGATTGGCTCCGCCGTCACTTAGGCTGCTTGCAATCAGCTTACGGAAAATCCCCGTTCTACGAGTTTTACGCCCCGGAGCTTTTGCAGATATACGACAAAAAATTAGCTTATCTCGTCGATTTGAATTATGAATTATTGACAATTTGTCTTAGATTGGTAGGAGTTAAAAAGGATTTACAGTACAATTTGTCAGGTTTGGAAATGGAGGAAAGCAGCGTTTTTAATGCTATTTCCCTCATTAACAATAAGAAAAGCGACTTTTCACCCGAATATTATAAGCCAGAGCCTTATTACCAGACATTTGGGAATGATTTTGTAAGTAACTTGAGTATTATCGATTTACTATTTAATATGGGGCCGGAAGCAAGGAGTGTTTTGTTAAGATCCTGTAAGTTCCAGTAAAGCTATTTTGAACAAACGAGGATCAAGTAGCGTTTAGAATATTAAACACTTTTTATTGCTGCATAATGGAAGCAAAATTTTCGAATAGAGTGAAAGAAGTAATCACGATGAGCCGGGAAGAAGCCCTTCGCCTCGGTCATGATTACATTGGAGCAGAGCATTTGTTGTTAGGAATGATTCGTGAAGGAGACGGCGTGGCGATTGGCTTATTAAAGAAGCTTGGCGTTTCACTGGACGATGTCCGACAGACCATTGAGCAGGCAACAAAGGGCGCAGCGACCAATAACGTTAAGAATTTACAAAATATACCCCTGACAAGACAGTCGGAAAAAGTTTTGAAAATTACCTATCTGGAAGCCAAAATTTTTAAGAGTAATTTGATCGGGACAGAGCATTTGCTGCTTTCGATTTTGCGTGATGAAGATAATGTTGGCACCCAGATTCTTCATAAATTTAATGTTAACTACGAAGTCATCAAAGAAATGTTAGAATATCAATCATCAGGATCAAAGCCGCATATGGGGCCGGAGACCGAAGACGGAGATGAGGAGGCAAGAGGTGGCATGTTCGGAGGAGGAAGCGGCTCTGCATCTGGTAAAGAATCGAAAGGAGCAGAGAAATCACGGACTCCGGTGTTGGATAACTTTGGACGCGACCTGACCAAAATGGCTGAGGTTGGTAAACTGGATCCGATCGTTGGACGTGAAAAGGAGATCGAACGTGTAGCCCAGATCCTTAGCCGTCGTAAAAAGAATAACCCGATCCTTATCGGTGAGCCTGGTGTGGGTAAAACTGCGATTGCAGAAGGTCTTGCACTAAGAATTGTTCAGAAAAAAGTATCGCGTGTGCTTTTCGGAAAACGCGTTGTAACATTGGATCTGGCTTCTCTGGTTGCAGGAACAAAATACCGCGGTCAGTTTGAGGAAAGAATGAAGGCGGTAATGAATGAATTGGAAAAATCCCCGGATGTGATCCTTTTCATTGATGAGTTGCACACGATTGTAGGCGCAGGTGGCGCTTCCGGTTCGCTTGATGCTTCAAACATGTTCAAGCCTGCATTGTCACGCGGAGAAATCCAGTGTATCGGTGCTACGACATTAGACGAATATCGCCAGTATATTGAGAAGGACGGTGCATTAGCACGTCGTTTCCAGATGGTGATGGTGGATGCAACTTCGATTGAAGAAACCATTCAGATCCTTGAAAACATTAAGGATAAATACGAAGATCACCACCATGTGAATTACACGCCTGAGTCGATCAGCACGGCTGTTAAGCTTTCTGAAAGATACATTACAGACCGTTTCTTGCCGGATAAGGCGATCGACGTTCTGGATGAAGTAGGAGCGAGGGTTCACATTAGCAACATTACAGTTCCAGAAGACATTCTAGTTCTCGAAGAGCAGATTGAAAACATCAAGCAAGAAAAGAACAGGGTTGTTAAAAGCCAGAAATACGAAGAAGCAGCGCAACTGAGAGATCGTGAAAAGAAATTGATCGATCAATTGGATCGTGCGAAACTGGCTTGGGAAGAAGAAACCAAACAAAAGCGTTACACCGTAACCGAGCATAATGTAGCCGAAGTGGTAGCGATGATGACGGGCATTCCGGTAACGAATGTTTCCATGGACGAAGGCAAGAAATTGCTGAACATGGCGGATGAATTGAAAGCGAAAGTTATCGGCCAGAACCCGCCGATTGAAAAGCTTGTGAAAGCTATTCAGCGCACGAGGGTAGGTTTGAAAGATCCTAAGAAACCAATTGGATCATTCATCTTCCTAGGGCCAACGGGTGTGGGTAAAACCGAGCTTGCAAAAGTGCTTTCTACTTATCTGTTTGACAAAGATGATTCTTTGGTTCGGATCGATATGAGCGAATACATGGAGAAATTCAGCGTATCGCGTTTGGTAGGAGCTCCTCCGGGATATGTGGGTTATGAAGAAGGTGGTCAGTTAACTGAGAAAATCAGACGCAAGCCTTACAGCGTAGTTCTTCTGGATGAGATCGAAAAAGCGCACCCGGATGTGTTCAACATTCTGCTGCAAGTGCTTGACGATGGGATCCTGACTGATGGTCTGGGACGCAGAGTGGATTTCAGAAATACGATCATTATCATGACTTCAAACATTGGAGCGCGTGACTTGAAGGATTTCGGATCCGGCATCGGTTTCTCAACCAAGGCAAAAACAGAAAATCAGGACGACATTATGAAAGGCACCATTCAGAGTGCACTTCGTAAAGCATTCTCTCCTGAGTTCCTGAACCGTTTGGATGATGTGATCGTGTTCAACTCACTGCAACGTGAAGATCTGCACAGAATCATCGACATTTCGCTGGGTAAATTGTTTAACCGTGTGAAAGGTTTGGGTTACGAAATAGAATTGACAATTCCTGCGAAGGACTTCCTATCGGAAAAAGGTTACGATCCGCAATACGGAGCGCGTCCTTTGAACCGGGCGATCCAGAAATATCTTGAAGATCCCGTAGCAGAGGAAATATTGAAAGGCGATTTGCGCGAAGGTGATGTGCTGGTTGCCAATCACGAAGAGAACAGTGAACAACTTGTTATCAGTGTTCGTAAAAAAGAAGAAGAGCTTGCCAACTAATCGGCGGATCTTTTAAAGTAACAATGCTTGAAGAGGCGGGTCATTTGATCCGCCTCTTTTTTTTGTTAACATTCATTACCAAGAATGAAATGCAGATTTTAGCAAATAGTCGTTATGATTTAGTTTATATTTAGCCCAAGAAAATTATCATATCAAATGACCGTCAAATTCCGGAATCAAGCAGTTTTAATTGTACTGGGCTTACTGCTGGGCTTTACCAATTTACAAGCGCAAAAGCTTGCTACCGGCCCGCAAGTCCTGACTTTCTTCTCAGACGCCGACGACACCGAGCAGCCATATGGCCTCTATCTTCCCAAGAATTTCGATGAAAATAAAAAATATCCGCTGGTAATTATGCTGCATGGCGCTGGTTCCAATCACCGTTTGGACTTGCGTCGTGTTTTTGGAAAAAGCAATGCAGAGGACGAGACAGATAAAGAAGCAACCCGCTATTTTCCACAATGGGAAGATGTCGATTTCATTGTTGCTGCGCCATTTGCAAGAGGAACAGCAGGTTATCAGGGCATCCCGGAAGAGGATGTTTACGATGTGCTGGACGATGTAAAAAAGCGCTTTAAAATCGATGAAAATAAAACCTATCTCACGGGCTTGTCCATGGGTGGGGGAGGAACGCTTTGGCTCGGACTGACAAGGCCGGACATATGGGCAGCAATAGCGCCTGTTTGCCCTGCGCCGCCGAACGGAACGTTCGATCTGGCAGCCAATGCATTGAATTTTCCGATCCACTTTTTCCATGGCGATGCAGATCCCGTGGTTCCTGTTGCGGACACGCGGAAGTGGGTGCAGCATCTGCAGGATATTGGAGTGGAAGTAAGTTATAAAGAGTTTGTGGATGTCAAACATGACAGCTGGGTAAGTGCCTATGACAATGAATTTATCTTCGAATGGTTCGGCCACGCCGAACGTAATCCGTTTCCTGATCGAGTGAAGTTTGTCAGCAAGCAATACAAATACAATAAGGCATTCTGGGTTCAGTTTGATAAAATGAACCTGGGAACGCTGGCAGAGATCGACGCCAATCTGAACAAGCCCAATGCTGCAACTATTACCACGAAAAACCTTTCTGCATTTACGGTCAACCTGAAAGGGCACCCGAGATTTAATGCTGCAAGCAATGTAACGTTCAGCATCGATGGAAAAGCGCTTTCGGCGAAAGTGGACAGCTCGGTTTCATTCGTGAAAAACAACAATGTGTGGGCAGTGGCTACAAATCCCATTGCGACAGGCCTGGTTAAGAAAAAAGGAGCAGAAGGTCCAATTTACGAAGCATTCTCAACCCCTCATATTTACGTGTATGGCACTGCTGACAATCCTTCACCCGAAGAGTTGAAAAAGCGCGTAGACGCTGCCACGCAGGCCGCGAACTGGTCCTATTACAGAGGTGAATTTGTAGGCAGGATCATGTTCTTTCCGAGGACTTTGTCTGATAAAAATGTGCGGCCAAGCGATATAGAGCATGGCAATTTGATTCTGTTCGGGACAAAAGAAACCAATTCGCTGATTGCAAAATATGCCGACCGGCTGCCGGTGCATTTGAATGCTGCTGATAAGTCACATGGCCTTTTTTACATATTCCCTGTGGATAAGCATTATGTGGCGGTAAGCTCCGGTTTGCCGTGGTGGACTGGCGCGGATAATAAGGATGCTGCGTTCATATCTCCTGTGCACCGCAGGCTTCCGGAATTCAAGGACCTGTTTTTCTTTAAAGATTCGTCCACCAATGTGATTGTCGACGGAAACTTTTCGGAAGACTGGAAAGTGACGGACGAAATGAAGACGAAGCTTTCCAATTCAGGAGCAATTACGATTACCAAATAAATATAACCAACCCCAATTTTCGACAGAAAACAAATGAATTACAACGAGAAGATTTCACGGAAATCATTCATGAAAGCGAGTGCTTTTATGTTGGCAGCTCCTATGCTTTCAAAATTTGATTTGACGGCTAAGGCATCCTCTAAGATCGGTTTGCAGCTTTACACGCTACGGACAGACCTTGCGAAGGATTTGGAGGGGACATTGAAAAAAGTTGCGGCGATCGGATACAAGGAAGTTGAGCTTTTTGGATATAACGACGGCAAATTTTTTGGAAAAACACCAAAAGAATTCAAAGCGATCCTGGACGGCCTGGGACTAAACCCCGTAAGCGGACATTATGGCGCAGGTGTTCAGATGAAAGACCAAAAAGGCACATTATCCAACGACTGGCAGCGCGCGGTTGACGACGCAGCTGCTATCGGGCAGAAATACGTGAACTGCGCTTATCTGACGGACGGCGAAAGAAAGTCAATTGAAGATTATAAAAAATACGTTGATCTGTTTAACAAATCAGGAGAGGTTGCCAAGAAAGCAGGTTTGCAGTTTGGTTACCACAACCACGATTTTGAGTTCAAGAAGATGGACGGCCAGCTTCCTTACGATTTGATTGCTAGCACGGATCCTGACTTGGTTAAGCTTGAATTGGACTTGTACTGGATCGTAAAAGCAGGACTTGACCCAGTTGATTTGTTCAAAAAATATCCAGGCCGTTTCCCATTGTGGCACGTGAAAGATATGGACAAAACCGATCAGTCTTTCGCAGAGGTAGGAACCGGTTCTATTGACTTCAAAAAGATCTTTGACGCGCGCAAAATTGCTGGTCTGCAGCATTTCTTCGTGGAGCAGGATGTAGCGAAGCGCCCGGCTTTGGAGGCGATCGACATCAGCTTCAAGAATGTTACGAAGATGAAAGTATAGCAACATTTGGACATAAAAAAAGACCTGGCCGCATAGCAGCCGGGTCTTCCAAATTATGCAGATAAAAATATCAGTTTACAAACTGTAATTTAAGCTCGTTCAAACGGCTTCTCAAAGATGCGTCGATCTGACGGTCATCGATTTTCAGCACATATCCACCGATCAGATTCGGATCGATTTTCTCAGCCAGCTGCACAGTGCGGCCGGTTTTTGCAGTAACCATGTCAGAGAATTGCTTGCGAAGCTCTTCCGTAAGCGGGATAGTTGTGGTAACTGTCGCTCTCTGGATTCCCTGGTTCAGGTTATAGCTTTTGATAAATTCGTTTGCTATTTCGTCAAGGATTGCCTCCCTGTTTTTCTTGGTAATGATGGTGAAGATCGCGTAGGAAACCGAATTGACACGCGTTTCAAAAAGCGCTTTCAAAATATTCAGTTTCTTCTCGTGACGCACAACCGGGCTTTTCAATGCAAGCATTAAGCCCCTGTTTTTCTCAGCCGTATCCTTAAATAAAAGCATATCCTGATAAACCGCTTCCAGAACATTCTGTTCTTTGGCTAGCTCGATCAGCGACTTTGCATATCTGGAAGCAACTATACTTACTGACATTGATTTTTAATTTAAGGGACTAATTAGTTTAAGCGGGCAGAGGAAGCAAGGTCTGCGATCAGTTTTTCCTGTGCTTCTTTGTCTTTCAACTCGCGTTGCAAAACCTTCTCAGCAATTTCAAGGGAAAGAACAGCAACCTCTTTTCTGATTTTCGTAACGGCCATTTGTTGTTCGTTACGGATCGCTTCACGTGCGCTGTCGATCATTTTTTGTGCTTCAACAGCTGCCTTATCTTTTGATTCAAGGATGGTGCGGTCAGCAGCATCTTTCGCATCGCGAAGGATCTGATCACGAACGGCGTTTGCTTCTGCGATTAGTTTTTCGTTGTCCGATTTCAATTTAATCATTTCGGCTCTTGTTCTTTCTGCAAGATCAAGTGCGCCCTGGATCTCATTTTCACGGTCTTTAAGGCCTTTAATGATCGGTTTCCAGGCAAATTTGGCTAAGATGAAAACAACCAGCAAGAATACAACCAGCATCCAGAAAATAAGGCCTGGGTTTGGAGTAAGCAATGACATAGTATAATGAGTTTTGAGTGTAAGAACCGCTCTCTTTTATTTCTTAAAAAATCGTGGAAGCCTAATGCTCCCACGAAGAATTTCAATGTTACCTCAGCCGCCTAATGCAAAAGAAGTAAGGGCCCGGGGCCCAATGTTTTTTACTACAGCTTGAACGAAATCAGCAGACAGATAACCGCTGCGAAAAGCGCAACCGCCTCGATAAGAGCGGCGATGATAAGCATTGCAGTCTGGATAGCACCAGCAGCTTCTGGCTGACGAGCGATACCTTCAACAGCGCTTCCACCGATTCTACCAATACCAAGACCAGCACCGATAGCAGCAAGACCAGCGCCGATTGCAGCACCGAATACAGCTAGACCAGCACCACTTTGTTCTGCAGCTTGAAGCAAGATTTGAAACAACATAATTGTGTTTGTTAAAATATATAATTAATAAAAAAGAGATTCAATCAATGTCCGTGATCTGCATGGCTGTGCTCTTCAATGGCACTTCCAATGTACATGGACGATAAAAGGGTAAAGATAAATGCCTGGATAAACGCCACCATGATCTCGATAAAGTTGAGGAACAAGGCGAAAAGCGAAATAACAGGAGCGATCACAATGCTTTGGAAAATAAAGATCAGACCGAAAAGACTCAAAAGGATAATGTGACCTGCTGTCATGTTTGCGAACAACCGGACCATGAGAGAGAAAGGCTTCATAAAAACACCCACGATCTCAACCGGAATCATAATCAGCAATAACGGAATGGGAACGCCATCTGGCTTTACAAGGTGCTTATAATAATTGCCATTTGCATTCAGGTGAACTACGATGAATGTCAGAACGGCAAGCGTCATTGTAATAGCAATGTTACCCGTCACGTTGGCCGATCCCGGAAGCAAACCCAGAATGTTGTTGACCAATATAAAGAAGAACAATGTCAGCAGGTAAGGAAGGTATTTTTCGTATTTGGGGCCCACATTTGGCTTCACAACATCATCGCGGATGAAAAGGATAATAACCTCCATGGCGGATTGGAAACCTTTCGGTGCCTTGCCCTTGCTGTTTTTGTAGTAACCTGCAATGCTGGTGAAGATCAGGATCAGGATCACCGCGCTCAGCATCATGGATGCTACGTTCTTGGTGATCGAGAAATCATAAACAACGCGGGACTCGTCAACAGGGACAATCGTCTCAGCATCACCGTGAACCAGGTGATAACCATTGTATTCGTGGTGCTCGTTGTGAAAGTTCGAAGATGAGAAAACTTCAATTCCGCGATCTGCTGAATAAAGAATTACAGGAAGCGGAAGAACCACGCCATGCGTGATTTCCCACTCATGGGAATCAGCAATGTGGTGCATGATCATCTGACCAATATTGAACTCCTCTTCTGACTCTTCAAGATTATGTTCAATTTTATGCTCTTGCTCATTAATGCCTTCAACCAACTTTTCAGCCTCGTGCTGGGTAGGTTCGTCCGCCCTTGCAGGAACATTCAAAAGGCAGGTTGCCGCAACCAGGGCAGTAGTAAAAAACAGTCTCAAATGGGTGTACATAAAGGCTTGAAATGCTATGCTTTGTCAATTGCGGCGCAAGTTACGATACAAACCATATATTTCAAAGCATGTATAAAATAAATAGAGTGCAAAAAAGTTGGTAATAAATAAGAATGAATCACTTAGCCCTTTGAACAAAAATAATGCAATGAAAATCAGGCTGAGAATGATCCTTCCGACGATGACTGCAATGTAAAAAGTGACAAATTTTTCACGATTGTTTCGAAACCCGATCTCCATCAGGCGATGGGCGAAAAACGAGAGCCCGAAGAAGAATACCAGAATGTACCATATATAAGGGTGCAAAAAGCGGTCGAAGTGAAAATGCTGAGCAAGGAAAAATGCAATTCCGATAATGATAGTAGCAGCAACTGTTCGTAACATGCGTGGCGCTTTAAGTGCAATCTATTTTTTTGTAAAACCTTTGATCAACATATATAATGAACCTGCAATCGACAGCAGCGACAGCACCAGCGTCCAGACCGGAACATCATTTTGCTGCCATTCGTCGAGCTTATAGCCCCCGTAAGTGAAGATCAGAATGGTCCCGAGCATTTGGGTGGCCATGCCGGAATATTTCAGGAAACCCGAAGATTGTTTTTGCAGCGTCCTTTTACGCTCTTCCTTTGCCGCATCATCATTGTTCGTTTCCATGTAGTTGCCGGATTATATGAGGCAAAATTGCTTCAAATTTTACAATTGCGCTTATCTTCGATACGTAATTATTTAAATTACCGTTTTAGATTTGCTTATAAGAAGACCAAAGACATCCCTAACTTCATATTTGTGACCAACCGTTTTGCCCTCTACATCTGCCGCACAGCCCTTTCACTAACCATGATCAGTTTGGTGGCAGGTTGTTCGCAGTTCAGTACAAAACCTGCGGCGGTCGGTTTCCACAATCTTTCCGCACATTACAATGCCTATTTCATCGCCGAGCAGGGTCTTGCCGAGGCGGAGTTTCAGATGAATAAGGCTTACAAAGAAAACTATAATGAATTGCTGCCCATTCTGCTGCCCATGGACTCAGTGCTTTCCCTGCCTGTAAAGCCGCAGTTGCAGGATGCCATTAAAAAAGCGTCCATAGTTGCCGAAAAGCACCAGAACAGTAAATGGGTTGACAACAGTTATATCGTTCTTGGGAAATCCAGATTATATCTCGGCGAATGGGCCGACGGGCTTGAAGCATTGCGCTATGTGTATGCAAATGGCAAGGACGAAAATGACAAGAACAATGCGCTAATCCTGCTTATGCGGGCTTACATTATCAGAAAGGATTTTTCCAATGCACTGGGCGTGGCCGAATATTTGAGCCAGCAGCCGCTCAGCAAATCATCGACCCGCGAATTTTATCTTACTAAAGCCTACCTGCACCAGCAAAACGGAGAATATCTGACTTCCGTGGCGATCCTGGAAGAGGCATTTCCGCTCCTTAAAAAATCTACCGAAACAGCCCGTATCCACTTTGCGGCCGCTCAGATGTACGACCGCCTGGGACAGTATGGACTGGCGAATAAGCATTATAAAAGTGTAAGCAAAAATCGTCCGGGTTATGATCTGGGTTTTTATTCTGCCATGAATTCGCTTCAAAATGAAGTTGTGCTGAACCCGAAGAAGGATTTGGATGATGTCGGTTTTGATAAAATGCTTCGTGATCGCAAGAATGCAGACCTGAACGACAAGATCTATTTCACGATGGGCTTGTTGGCTGAGCATAGAAAGCAGATCCCCGAGGCCATTGGTTATTTGCAAAAGGCCGTTGCAGCCTCAAAAGGAACAAATATGGAGCAGAAAGCTTACAGTTACCTGCAACTCGCGCGAATCAACTATGAATCTTTGGAAAAATTTGAGTTGTCAAAAGCATATTATGATAGCGCACTTACCATTCTGCCGCAGCAAGCGCCTGAATACAAGCTTGTGTCAGAGAGAAAAAGGGCGCTGGATGAGTTTGTAAAGCATTATAGCGTTGTAAATACAGAAGACAGTCTGCAAAAGCTGGCGCAAATGAACCCTGCCGCGCTAGATAACCGGATAGACGCTATTATTGAAGCGCAGGAAACCGCAAGAAAGGAGCAGGAAGCAAAAGAAAGAAAAGCAATGTTGGTCGCTCAGAATACGAATGTTCAAAGTGTGCAAAACCCGCTGATCAATGGTGGCGAACGCAGGTGGGAGCTTTACGATCCGGCACTGATTAATCAAGGACGGACAGAGTTTAAAAGAACCTGGGGTAACCGTCCTTTGGAAGACGACTGGCGCAGGAGTAGCCGGCAAATGCGCTCACTGGCCGGTAATGATCCGAATGCACCCGACTCACTTGCTGCACAAACAGAAGTCATAGCCGACAACAGCCTGAAAAAGGGCACACCGGAATGGGACGCTTTGCACGCATCTTTAAAACAAAATATCCCTCTCACAGAAGGACAGATGGCCGATTCTCAAAAGAAAAAAGAGGATGCACTTTATAATCTGGGCAAGATTTACAGGTTCGATTTGCAGGAATCGCAGCGTTCTATCAACACATTCGAGCGTGTTCTCGCGGAATATCCCAAAACACAATACAAGGAAGAGCTCTATTATCTGCTTTATCTGACCTATGAGGCTGATAATGATAAAGATACATGGAAAAACAAGCTGTTCGACGAATATCCGACTTCCACCTATGCCAGGCTAGTTGGTAAGGCATCTGATAACAATTCGGCCGGTTCGGGAAACCCGGTGAAGGAATATGAAGCTGCCTATGCCCTTTATTCAAAAGGTGACTATACCAAAGCACTTGATGACATTGAACAAAATCTTCCGGCTTATAAAGGCCACGCTATGGAGGACAAATTTGCGCTTTTACGCGTTTTCCTGATCGGCAAAGTGCGCGGCAAAGATGCTTACACACAGGCCATTGCTGAATTTATGAGGTTATATCCTTCCAGCATCTATCTTCCAAGGCTCAAAGAGATGCAAGAGCTGAATTCGCTTTCCATGGGAAAGAGATAATTAGCCGAAATTGTATATTTGTCTGTTTACAATTAATTAACTCCGTTTTATATGCTTGAATTCCAACCCGGAAAGTATCGCCGCACCATAATCCGTCTCTGGCGGACTATCGGAATTGGACTGGGTCTGTTTATACTTTACATTGTTGCCGTCAGCTTTAACTTTTTCTGGTTATTCGGCGGAATGCCCGATTTGAAAACACTTGAAAATCCTAAAAGTGAACTTGCATCCGAGCTTATCAGTGAAGATGGGAAGTCACTGGGTAAGTATTTCTTCGAAAACAGAACGCAGATTGATATTTCGCAGATCTCTCCCAATCTGATAGACGCGTTGGTTGCTACTGAGGATGCGCGTTTTGTGAACCATTCGGGTATAGATCCAAGAAGTTTGTTGCGTGTTTTCAAGGGTGTTGTTTCCGGAAATTCGAGCTCAGGCGGGGGAAGTACGCTGACACAGCAGGTTGCCAAAAACTTGTTTAACACACGTTCAGAGGAATTTGAAGGCCTTTTAGGTAAAATACCCTTGGTAAGGATTGTAATTGCAAAGACCAAAGAATGGGTTTTGGCTGTGATCCTGGAAAGGAAATATACCAAACAGGAGATCATGCAAATGTATCTCAACACAGTTTCCTTTGGTAATAACACCTACGGGATCAAGGTTGCTGCGAAGACATATTTCAATAAAGAGGCATGGGATCTGAATGTGACAGAAGCTGCATTGCTGGTTGGAATGCTGCAAAACCCAACGCTCTTCAACCCATTGCGCTTCCCTACCAATGCTATGAACCGCAGAAATACGGTTTTGGCGCAAATGACCAAATACGATTACATCCCGAGAGAAGATTTTGAGAGATATAAGGAAAAGCCACTAGGCATCGATTTTAATGTAGAAGGCCATAATACAGGGTTAGCGCCTTATTTCCGGGAATCCATGCGGGGTTATCTGAAAAGCTGGGTGAAGATGTATAATGAGGAGCATGATATGAATTATGATCTGTATACCAGCGGTTTGCGCATTTATACGACCATTGATTCAAGAATGCAGCGTTACCAGGAGGACGCACTGACCGAGCATATGAAAGGACAGCAAAAGCTCTTTGACGAACACTGGAAAGGTCGTAACCCATGGTCATTTGATAACGGAAAAGAAATTCCGGGTTTCCTGACAACAGCCGCCCGGAGATCACCACATTTCATCTCATTAAAGCGTGATCTGGGCGAGGAAGAAGCTTGGAAAATAATGCGTAAGCCTTATAAAATGAAGGTTTTCTCATGGAATGGGGAAAAAGAAGTGATGATGAGTCCGATTGATTCCATCGCATATTACAAGCGGTTTTTAAGAGCGGGCATGATGTCAATGGACCCGAGAAACGGCCATGTTAAGGCTTGGGTAGGCGGCATCAATTTCAAATATTTCAAATATGATCACGTTAAGCAGGGATCACGGCAGCCGGGCTCTACATTCAAGCCATTTGTGTACGTTTCGGCATTGGACAAAAACTTCCTGACGCCTTGTGATCACGTAACGGATGCCCCGATTTATTTTGGTCCTTCCGACGGTGTGCCCGGCGGTTGGTCTCCTAAAAACTCCAACAATAAATACTCTTACCAGTCACTTTCACTGCGTCAGGCTTTGGGTAAGTCTGTGAATACGGTCAGTGCTTATCTCATAAAAATGGTGAAAGCCAAAACCGTGGCTGAGTATGCCCATAAGCTGGGCATTACGAGCAAATTGCAGGAAGTTCCTTCACTTTGTCTTGGGATCAGTGATGTATCGGTTTTTGAAATGGTAGGCGCTTACAGTGCATTCGCCAATGGTGGCCACAGGACTGAGCCTATGACCATTCTCCGCATTGAGGACCGTTATGGCAATGTTTTGCAGGAATTTTTCCAAAAGCAAAATCAGGAAATCAGCGAGAATATGGCTTATAATATGCTGTATCTGATGCGTGGAGCCGTGGAAGATCCGGGTGGAACGGCTGGAAGGCTGAGACAATATGGCGTAACCGAAGGCAACGAGATCGCGGCCAAAACCGGAACAACTTCCAATTATTCGGACGGCTGGTTCATGGGCATGACACAGCATTTGGTGTCCGGAATCTGGGTAGGAGGAGAGGATCGCAGCATTCACTTCCGGACCATTGCTTACGGGCAAGGTGGCCGCATTGCGATGCCTGCCTGGGGAATGTTTATGCAAAAGGTTTACAAAGATCCGACGCTGGTTCAATACAGAAAAGAACCTTTCAAAAAACCTGAAAATTACGTGCGGGAATGCGGCGGCGTGTCCACCGACAGCACCGACACATATGTTCCACCTTCCCGCTCAGACGACGAAGGCGTGTTGTTTTAATGGGTTAATGCACTTATTGTGAACATTCTCGTTGCACCTGACAAATTTCGTGGCTCTCTTGAAGCAATTGACGTTTGCAGGGCGATCGAAGCGGGTATTTTACTTGCTTACCCCGATGCGAATGTCACAACCATCCCTCTAGCTGATGGAGGCGAGGGAACAGCGCAAATCCTGACACAGCAAGCACGAGGTAAAACCATCCGCATTGAAGTAAATGATCCGCTAGGGCGTTCAATTACAGCTTCTTACGGCCTGTCCGGTGACGGGCAAACTGCCTATATTGAAATGGCGGCTGCGTCTGGTTTGGCATTGCTGCCCCAGGAAGAGCGTAATCCGTTGCTAACCAGCACATACGGGACCGGCCAACTCATCAAAGATGCCTTGGATCGGGGTGTTCAGCAAATCATTCTAGGCATAGGCGGAAGCGCTACGACCGACGGCGGTATGGGCATGGCGGAAGCATTGGGCTATCATTTTTATGATAAAAACAATGTGCAATTGCCTGCAAAAGGTGAATCGATGCATGAGGTCGCGCTTATTGACGAAACTGAAAAGGATCGCCGTTTAAATGCAGTTTCCATCACGGTTGCCTGCGATGTTACCAACCCGCTTTACGGGCCAAATGGCGCCGCACACATTTACGGCCCGCAAAAAGGTGCCGATCCCGAAATGGTCGAATTGCTCGACAATGGCCTGAAAAATTTGAGTGAAATCGCTTCAAAAACTTTTGAAAGAGACATTAGTAATCATCCGGGCGCAGGTGCTGCGGGTGGCTTAGGTGCAGGTTGTCTCTGGTTTTTAAATGCAGTCTTGAAAGACGGCGTGAGCATTGTTATTGAGCAAACGCACATTGCCGAGCGCATTAAAGATGCCGATCTGGTTATTACCGGTGAAGGTAAAGTCGACGAGCAGACATTGGCAGGTAAAGTTGTCAAAGGACTGGCCGATTTTTGCAGCATAAACCAGGTTCCGCTGGCTGTGGTTTGCGGCACTTTGCAGATTACGCCCGAGCAAGTGCGTGATGCTGGCATAACTTATGCAGTGTCCATTTTGAACCGGCCTATGGATCTTAACCAGGCCCAGGCAGATGCTTTTGAGTTGGTTAAGGACGCAACTTTTCATCTTGTGCGGTTGTTTTTTTCAAATAGATAAGGTCCAGAAATTTATTCAATGTCTGAATTCAATTATAAAGAAGAACTTTCAAAAATTCCGCTTGATCCAGGTGTATATCGCTATTTTGATGAAACCGGGGAAGTAATATATGTGGGTAAGGCGAAAAGCCTCAGAAGCCGGGTTTCGAGCTATTTCCTGAAATCCAATCAGCACGACCGTAAAACCAAACGGCTCGTAAGTCAGATCCGTCGCATTGAATACACAATCGTTCACAGCGAATGGGATGCATTATTGCTTGAAAATCAGCTTATCAAGCAGTTGCAGCCGAAGTTTAACATTCTCCTCAAAGACGACAAAACCTATCCCTTCATATGCGTTACGCAGGAGCGCTTTCCGCGTGTGTACGTAACGCGCAACCTGGACAGGACTAAGGGCACTTTTTACGGTCCGTTTGCCAGTTTGCGGACCATGCACACGCTGCTTGATATGTTCAGATCGCTTTACACGATCCGTTCGTGTCAGTTGCCGCTTTCGCAGGCGAACATTGAAGCAGGGAAATTTAAAGTTTGTCTGGAATACCACATTGGCAACTGCAAAGGCCCGTGCGAAGGGTTGCAGGACGAAGCCGAGTACAATGCGGAAATCGAACAGGTCCATAATATCCTGAAAGGCAATTTATCGCTGCCGCAACAATATTTTAAAGACAAAATGTTGAAAGCTGCCGAGCAAATGGAATTTGAAAAAGCACATTCCTGGAAAACGAAAATCGAAAGCCTTTCTAATTTCCAAAGCAAAGCCACTGTTACGAATCCGAAGATCGGGAACATTGATGTGCTGACGATCGTGTCCGATGAAGAAGCCGCGTATCTCAATTTTATGAAAATAAAACAGGGATATATGGTTGCTACACAGACCATTGAGGTGAAGAAAAAGCTTGATGAAAGCGATGCGGAAATCCTGGCATTAATGATAGTCGAAATGCGTTCCAAGTTTGGGGCCGAAGCCAAAGAGCTGATCTCGAACATTAAGCCCGATCTGGAAATGCGCCTGGAACTGACTGTCCCTCAGATAGGTGATAAAAAGAAACTGCTCGATATGTCCATGAAGAATGTGATGTATTTCCGCCGTGATAAAGCTGAGCGCAGGGAAGTGGAAGCATCTGCGACTTCGTCCAAAAAAGACAGGATTCTGATTCGTTTAAAGGCAGATTTGCAATTAAAGACGCTCCCTAGGCACATTGAATGCTTCGATAACTCCAACATTCAGGGCACGAACCCGGTTGCGGCCATGGTTTGTTTTAAGGACGGCAAGCCTTCTAAAAAGGACTACCGGCACTTCAACATTAAAACCGTGATCGGCCCCAATGACTTCGCGTCCATGAACGAGGTGGTAGGAAGGCGTTATCTCAGGCTGATTGCAGAAGAGCAGCCGCTCCCGGACTTAATAGTGGTCGATGGTGGAAAAGGGCAGCTTGGCGCTGCTTGTGATGCATTGAAAAATCTGGGTATATATGGCCAGGTGCCTATTATCGGCATTGCTAAAAGGTTGGAAGAAATCTACTTTCCGGAAGATTCCCTGCCGCTTTACATTGATAAAAAGTCTGAATCATTGAAGCTCATTCAGCAGATCCGCGATGAAGCGCACCGGTTCGGGATTACGTTTCACAGGGATAAGAGAAGCAAAGCCAGCCTGATCAGTGAACTGGACGGTGTGGACGGCGTAGGTAAGGTGACGGCTGCGAAATTGCTGAAATTCTTCGGTTCTGTCCGTGGTATCCGTGAAAGTTCATTGGAACAGTTGGCGGGGCTCGTCGGGCTTGACCGGGCGAAGAAGGTAAGGGCTTATTTCGATGCTATGGCAGACAATGTTGAGTGACCGGCCAGGTTTTTGCCGGCAATGTATCCGGTTGTCCAGGCATTTTGGAAATTGAAGCCACCTGTAATGCCATCAATGTCAAGCACTTCTCCTGCGAAATATAAACCTGGGACTGCTTTGCTTTCTAATGTTTCATGATTAATGTCGTTCAGGGAAATTCCGCCGCATGTCACGAACTCTTCCTTAAATGTTGTCTTTCCTTTTACGTCAAACTGACTGTTTGTCAGTAATTCAGTAAGCCGGTTCAATGCTTTCTTCGTCGCGTCCGACCAGCGCAGCTCGTCCGGAATTTCTGATTTTGCAACGAACACTTTCCATAACCGCGCGGGAATGCCCAGCCTTGCGTGCGAGGAGATTTGCTGTTTCGGCGTTTTGGCTTTTTCACCCATCAAAAATTCCCTGACCTGCTGCTCATTCATTTGCGGAACCCAATTGATCTTGCAAATAAAATTGTAATCTTTTTCCGCAAGATCGCGTGCGCCCCAGGCCGAAAGTTTCAGAACGGCCGGGCCACTAAAACCCCAATGTGTTATCAGCAGCGGGCCTTGCCATTCATGCTTGGTTCCTGAAATTTTCAAAAGAGCATCCTGAACTGAGACACCGGCCAGCGGCAGAAGATAATTCCCGGGTGTGTTAAATGTAAAAAGAGATGGAAGCGGGTTAATGATCGTGTGATCATGCGTTTGAAGCCAATCAAATCCGCTCGCCTTCGGATAGCCGCCGGTTGCAATCAGCAGTTTATCCGCATAGAGTTTTTCATCGTCATTTAGCTGAACCGAAAAACCTTCCCGGCCTTCCCCTGTAATTTGAGAAAATGACTGAACAGACGTGCCCGTTCTGATCTCAATGTTCAGGTTACGAGCCGTTCTGATCATGCATTCAATAATCGTTTGTGAAGAATCTGTAACCGGGAACATTCTGCCATCGGGCTCGGTCTTCAATTTTACACCCTTATTCTCAAACCAACTGACGGTGTCCTTCGCATCGAAATGATGTAGCAATTTCCGAAGCAACTTTTCACCACGGGGATAATTTTTAATAAAAAAACGCAGATCGGACGGGTTATGCGTCACATTGCAGCGGCCACCGCCCGACACCCGGACTTTGTTCAAAACCGTCTTATTCTTCTCCAAAATCACAATTTTCGCGTCCGGGTTCTCTTCTGCCGCCGTTATAGCAGCCATAAACCCGGAGGCGCCTCCACCCACAATGACAATCTGCATAGCACTTCTATTTATCATACAAAAATGACATGTAAGTTTTAAAAACTGCTATTTCTTTTCATATCTTTCTCCACAGCTAAAATATTTACAACCTAAATGTTTGACTATACATGCAAAAAATCCTCGTTATCGGTCTCGGAAAAGTGGGGTCTCTCGTCGGGACTTTATTGAGTAAAAAATTCAATGTTACCGGGGTTGATAAAACCCAACCTGCTGTGCTGCTTCCATTTCCGGTAATCCCCGGCGACATTAGCAATCCGGAATTTCTGGAACAAACGCTTGCCGGGTTTGATGCAGTTGTATCCTGCATGCCTTATAATCTCAACTTACCCATCGCGCGCAAAGCCTGCGAGCAGGGAATACATTATTTCGATCTGACCGAAGACGTTGCCACGACCGCCGCGATACGGGAAATGGCAAAGGAAAGCAGGAGCGTGCTTGCACCGCAATGTGGCCTGGCGCCTGGCTTTATTGGCATAGTAGGGATGGATCTGGCCAAACGGTTTACCAAATTACGCGACATCGAACTGCGCGTAGGCGCTTTGCCACGCTATCCGAATGGCTTGATGGGTTATTCTTTTACATGGTCTCCGGCGGGTGTCGTGAATGAGTATATCAATGATGCGGAAGTGATCCACAATGGCGTCCGGAAGATGGTTCCTTCATTGGAAGGCATTGAAATGATCAATATAGAAGGGCAGGAGTTTGAGGCTTTCATCACCTCCGGAGGTTTAGGGACCATGTGTGAAACATTGGAAGGAAAGCTGGATACGCTGAATTACAAGACGATACGATATCCCGGACATTGCAGTCTGATGCGTTTCATGCTTTACGAACTTTGCTTGAAGGATAAGCGCGAACTGATCGAGCAAATATTGACAGAGGCAAAACCGCCTGTGCAGCAGGATGTTGTTTACGTTTATGCAGTTGTTGAAGGCTGGAAAGAAAACCGGTTGGAAAGGGAAGAGTTTTACCGGGCATACCATCCCATTGAGATCGACGGGCAACATTGGCGCGCTATTTCCTGGACAACTGCCGCCTCCATTGCTTCGGTTGTAGAGATGGTTGCAAATGGTGTGTTACCCAGTAAGGGTTTTATTCGCCAGGAAGATATTTTATTGCAAGATTTCCTTCAAACGCAAAATGGTTCGTTTTTTAATTGAGAAGGAACATTACACACAAAAGACTTAGTAATGGAAAATATACAAACCGTCCTGGATGCGCTAGGCATTCAGCAGCTTAATAATGGTGTTAGCACAGGCAAAGTTCATCAGGCCGGAAATGGAGGGATTTTGGAATCCGTTTCGCCGGTTGACGGTAAAAGAATTGCGCAGGCAAACCAGGCTGATCGCTCTGATTATGACTTCGTGGTGCAGAAAGCGGTAGAAGCATTTAAAATTTGGAAACAGATCCCTGCACCAAAACGCGGTGAGATCGTGCGCCAGATGGGTGATCAGCTTCGGAAATTTAAAACGGAGCTTGGCACACTGGTAAGTTATGAAATGGGTAAAAGCTTGCAGGAAGGATTGGGAGAAGTGCAGGAAATGATCGATATCTGCGATTTTGCAGTGGGTCTTTCGCGCCAGCTTTACGGATTAAGCATGCATAGCGAACGCCCGCAACACCGGATGTATGAGCAATGGCATCCGGTCGGTGTCGTCGGCATTATTTCTGCATTTAATTTTCCGGTTGCAGTCTGGTCGTGGAATGCGATGCTGGCGTGGGTTTGCGGGGATGTTTGTATCTGGAAACCTTCGGAAAAAACGCCGCTAACGGCATTGGCATCACAAAACATTATCAAAACAGTGCTTGAAAAAAACGATGTGCCGGAAGGCGTGTCGTGTATTTTGACGGGCGGCCGCGAAGTAGGAGCATGGCTGGCAAATGATCCCCGGATCGCATTGGTTTCGGCAACGGGAAGCACACGGATGGGTAAAGCGGTGGGTGAAGCTGTGGCTAGGCGGCTGGGTAAAAGCTTGCTTGAACTGGGCGGTAACAATGCCATCATTATCACGCCGTCGGCCGACCTGCATGTTGCTATCCCCGGCATTGTATTCGGGGCAGTGGGAACAGCTGGCCAGCGATGCACATCTACCCGAAGGATCATTGTCCAGGCTGAGATTTATGAAGAGGTGAAGCAGCGGCTGGTGAAAGCATACGCGCAACTGCGCATTGGAAATCCACTTGATGCCAACATGCACGTCGGTCCGTTGATCGATACGGATGCTGTTTCTCAATATCAGCTTGCCGTAGAAAAAGTGATAGACGCCGGTGGCACTTTTATTGTCGAGCCGCAAGTGCTGAATGGGCCAGAATTTTCGTCTGGATGTTACGTTGCGCCTTGTATTGCGGAGGTTCAAAATAGATATGCAATTGTGCAGCATGAGACCTTCGCGCCCATTCTTTATTTGATCAAATACAATGATCTGGAAGAAGCCATCGGCATCCAGAATGACGTTCCGCAAGGATTATCATCTGCTATTTTTACGCTAAATATCAGAGAATCAGAGCTGTTCCTTTCTCATGCAGGATCCGATTGCGGGATTGCTAATGTGAACATTGGCACTTCGGGAGCGGAGATTGGCGGGGCATTCGGCGGAGAAAAAGAAACGGGCGGCGGTCGTGAATCGGGTTCGGATGCCTGGAAAGTTTATATGCGCAGGCAGACAAACACGATCAATTACGGAACGGCACTCCCGCTGGCGCAGGGAATAAAGTTTGAGATTGAGTAATTAAAATTTTTAACTTTGTACAAATCAAAACACATTATATAACATCAGAATAGCCCCTCATGACTAAATACCAACTTACCTCAGACCAGATTAGCTCCAAAGTAGCCGGCGAAACAGTCATACTCAATCACAGCAAAGGTGCTTATTACGGACTGAATGAAGTAGGAATGCTTGTCTGGGATAATCTGGAAAAGGGCCCACAAACCATTGATTCTCTTTGTGATGCAGTGATCAGCGAATACGAGATTGATGCTGAAACTTGTAAAAATGATATTGACTTTTTGCTGAAAGACCTTATTTCTGAAAAACTGGTGGAGGTAACTAATTAGGGACGATTGGGACGAGTTAAGCACCATATTGCCAAATGGAACGGTTTATCGCATGAAGGAAAGCTCATTTTTCTGAAAGCGGCTGTGAGTCTGGTGCTTATCAAAACGGGTCTGGCGATTTTACCCTTTGGCACATTCAGGAAAATATTCCATTGGCTTTGCAAAAGTGAATACACCGGTGAAATATCCCAGGAAAGAATCGATCAGACTGTCTGGGCCGTGGATACTGCCTCCCATATACTGCCATTAGAATTGCTATGTCTCCCGCGCGCGCTGGCAACAAAATATCTGCTCCGTAAAGTGCCCGCATTAACATTAGAAATAGGCATCGAAGTAAATCCTGCCAAGCAGTTTGAGGCACATGCCTGGGTGGAGAAAAACGGCTCCGTCATTATGGGTAACTGGCCGGAATCAGTTCTTTATCAGCGAATTTGGGTTTGGAAATGATTTTACCATAATATACATGCATTATTATAAAGCCTTTGGGTTAAATATCCTTTCCGAAATACAACTTCCCGAATTAAGTGACGGAGACGGTAACTCCGATCCCGATTTATATATCAAATCAGCAGCATTCGAATTGCCTGCTCTGGGCAAAACACAGTTGTATCGAAGAGGCGTGCGGGCATCATTCGGGAAAGATGCTGACGAGAATCTTTATTTGCATTGGGATAATATAGCCTCGTTTAAAGCCACAAATGGTAATTATCTGTATGTTAATGCATTAACTAATGACGATAATCTGATAAGCCTGTTTACAGTAAGTGAGGCTATCGGTTTGATCCTGTTTCAACGCGGGTTGTTTCTCCTGCATGCAAGCTCGGTGCAGGTGGGCAATGAAGGCTGGTGTTTCATGGGAACGCCGGGAGCCGGAAAGTCAACAACGGCAGCTGCGTTTATTAAGGCAGGTTGCAAATTACTAAGTGACGACCTAACCGCTATCGCCTTCCATGAAGATGGATCAGCTTACATTGTTCCTGCATATCCACAGCTTAAAATCTGGGACAAAACGGTCGCAGGCCTGCACTACTCGGAATCCGAATTACATCCGGTGAGCGAAGGCGTCAACAAATTCTCTTATGAGCCGAAATCAGGTTTTTCACATGAGCCGGTGCCATTAAAGAAAGTGTTTTTTCTGCATAGAGCGCGCAATAGGAAGCCGTTGGCAGCGCTGTCTGCCGCTGAGATCCCAACCGAGACATTGAAGCACTTCCCGCTGCCCAGCCAACTGCTTACCAGGGACGTTTTGAAAAGACTTTTTTTACAGAGCTTCCAATGCAGCAAATCCGCGAAGCTGTGGAAGAAGAAACGTCCGGACGGATTTGAAAACCTGGAAAAATGGGTCAGTGAATGCATTCCGGAACAACAAACAGCCGGATAATATGCCAGACCTGAAAATTTCTCCCGAGCTGGCCCTGCTGATTGAAGCTGCGCTCGGAGGGAAATCAAAACCGCCATTCCAAATACATCAACGCGAGGTAGTCTGGCCAAAATTCACAAGGCTGGCCAACTGGCATCAGGTGAGACCATTATTATTGGATCATTTGCAAAACGGGGCAGAACAGCCTGAAATTCCTGTTAAACATTTAGCGGCTTTGAAAGAATTCGCGATGGGGCAGGCCGTGACAAATATGGCGTTTTTAGGAATTTCCGTGCGCTTATATCAGCAGCTTATTGCGGCTGACGTCAAAGCTTTTTTAATGAAAGGTGCATTGTGGGCCTGGCTGTTGTATGACAAGCCCAATCAGCGGGAATTCGGCGATATTGACTTTTTTATCAAGGAAGAAGATGTTCCGCAAAGTCTTGACACATTGAAAACAAGTGGCTTTGCGCCAGACGCTTACCGCAGGTATTTATTGAGTGAGGATGCATTGAGACAGGCCTATCTGGATACGGATTATCAGCTTCCTTTAGAACCGGTCGGGGAACATACATTGCAGTCGCTGGAAGTCCAGTGGAGGCCGAGTTACCCTCGTTACTGCTATGATCTGACGTGGGAAGAACTTTCAAATGATATGATTGAGGTGCAAATGGCTGGTGCTGCTATCCACATTCCCCGCATGGAAAACCAATTGCTCCTGATGGTCATTCACCATGGCGGCATCGAGCAGTGGGACAAGCTGAAATACATGGGCGATTTCGTAAGACTTTTACGGAAACATGCGGATGAACTCGATTGGGATTACATTCAGGACATGACGATTAAGAAAGGTTTCAACCGGCTGCTCATGGAATCGCTGGCGATGGCCCATATGCTTACTGGTGAAACCTTTTCAAGCCCGAACATGGCAGATACTGTGAACGCTCCTTCCGAACATTTTAGAAATGCAATTCTTACGCATTGGGAAAACGAACGTCCGGTATTGAAGTCAAAATCGTGGCGCATATTTACTTATAATATGCGCCATAGGGATAATCTGAGCATTAAACTATCAATTATCACTGCCCATTTACGCTATCTCACTTACTGGAAGTTGCTCTGGCATAAGGCCTTTTGGTACAAGCAACACCGCTCTTAAACGAGCGTAAGTGTAATGGAGCCGGAAATGCTCTTTCCATGCGCAAGAATGTTAAGCCCTTCGCCGGAATTGAATGAATCCACATTGGCTGTCAATGGCTCAATAGCCACACAATCGCGCGCAGGCGGGGTGTATACGACCAGATAATTAAACTTGCCTTCTCCGGTTTCCTGTTTGATCCGCAATGTAATGTCCTGATTCTCTGAGATCAGCTCAGTTGTGACACTGTCAGACGCAGCATTTACCACGAAGCAATTATCAAATGCCTTTTGATATATTTTGGTCGGCTTTTCTACAAGAAACGGCTTTCTGCCAACCGGAATCTGGTTATTGTCAAAATCTACAATTTCATCAGAAGGAATGTTGATCTTCCATGCGTCGGCCTGCTCATTACCAAGCACGAAATATGGATGCCATCCAAACATTGCCGGAGCCGGCTCATTACCTTGATTAATCGCCTCATAAGTTAATACAAACCGCCCGTCGGCGTGCAATGTATAAAGTACGGAGAAATCCACGGCAAATGGATAGCCTTCGGGATTATTGATCGAATAGGAGAGTTTCACCGAAGCCCTGTCGGCCTGAATGTCCTGCTCCTCAATGTTGAATGATTGTTTTCTCACCAATCCGTGTATGGCGTTCAGGTTGCCGGTTTCATTTTTAACCAACTGATATTCTTTACCCAGAAACTTATATTTCCCATCCGGAATCCTGCTAGCAAACGGAAAGAGGAGTTCGCTAGCACTCTTCGTATCCGCAAGGAGGCTGTCGGGAGTAGGCGGCGTCTTTAACAGAGAAAACAAAGTAAGCCCTTTTCTCAGTGATAACTGGCGAACAATGCCGCCTAACTCAGGAATAATAACACAGCGATTTCCAGTTGTTGATTCCTGGATTACAAGTTCAGTAAGCTCGCCAAATTGTTGTTCAAATATTTCAAAAGACATCTGTTGCGGAGTTTGGGATGGATGTTTGTTACAAAAATAATAGCCGGACAATGTGATTGCCCGGCTATATATAATTATGAAGTCAAAGCGGCTTATTCGTTTGAAACGTCTTTACCTGCCTCTGCCAATTCTTCTTCTTTGTTGTCTTTTTCCAATGTATGTTTTACAACTTCCTCATGGATCGCTGCTTCTTCATTGGAACGACGGTTAATGTAGGCCTGATAGCTCGTTTCCTTCTCGTAAGGACGTTTTCCAATCAGTTTTTCAAGATCACTCTGGAATAAAATTTCTTTTTCCAAAAGCTCTTTCGCCAACACTTCCAATTTGTCCCGCTTCTCGAATAACAGATTTTTAACAAACTGGTATGCCTGATCGATCAGCTTTCTAACTTCTTCATCAATAGCTTGT
Source organism: Dyadobacter sp. CY327 (assembly GCF_021390415.1). Lineage (NCBI taxonomy): Bacteria > Pseudomonadati > Bacteroidota > Cytophagia > Cytophagales > Spirosomataceae > Dyadobacter > Dyadobacter sp. CY327. Next base: position 1,511,023 of record NZ_JAJUXJ010000001.1, read on the forward strand.
GACGTTGATTCGGAATATGGCTTCGTGAATGCGTAATCGCTTTGTTTGGAATCGTAGTAAGAAATGTTTCCGATACGCTCGTTCATTCCGTACATGGTTACCATGCTGTACGCCACTTTCGTAACGCGTTCAAGGTCACTTAATGCACCGGTTGAGATCTTGCCGAAAACTACATCTTCCGCAGCGCGACCGCCTAATGTCATACACATTTCGTCAAACAGCTGTTCTGTACGATACAAATACTGTTCTCTCGGAAGATACTGAGCATAACCTAATGCTGCAACACCACGGGGAACGATCGATACTTTAACCAATGGATCAGCGTGTTCCAGGAACCAGCCTGCCACCGCGTGACCTGCTTCATGGTAAGCAACGATTTCCTTTTCCTCAGGTGAGATCAGTTTGTTTTTCTTTTCCAATCCACCGATAACCCGGTCCATTGCATCCTGGAAGTCCTGCATAGTTACTTCCTCACGGTTACGACGGGCTGCAATTAATGCTGCTTCGTTACAAACGTTCGCAATTTCAGCTCCCGCAAAACCGGGCGTCTGAGATGATAGTTTTTGAATGTTAACGTCAGTCGACAATTTCAAAGGTTTCAAATGCACTTTGAAAATCGCTTCACGACCGATAACATCCGGCTTATCAACTGAGATCTGACGGTCAAAACGGCCTGGACGAAGCAAAGCTGGGTCCAAAACATCCGGACGGTTGGTTGCTGCTACGATAATGATACCGGAATCGGTAGCAAAACCATCCATTTCAACCAGCAGCGAGTTCAATGTATTTTCGCGTTCGTCATTGGAACCTGGCATTGCACCACGTCCACGTGAACGGCCAACTGCGTCGATCTCATCAATAAAGATGATACAAGGCGCTTTTTCTTTTGCTTGCTTGAAAAGGTCACGAACACGCGCCGCACCCACACCCACGAACATTTCAACGAAGTCGGAACCGGACAGGGAGAAGAATGGAACGCCAGCTTCACCGGCAACAGCCTTGGCCAACAATGTTTTACCCGTTCCCGGAGGTCCTACAAGCAATGCACCTTTTGGAATTTTAGCACCCAGCTTCTTGAATTTGTCCGGGCTTTGCAGATATTCAACGATCTCTTTAATCTCTTCTTTCGCTTCGTCAAGGCCTGCAACGTCGTTAAAAGTGATTTTAACTTTGTTTTCAGCATCGAACAATGTAGCACGTGAACGGCCAATGTTAAAAATCTGACCACCCGGCCCAACGCCGCCGGACATTCTGCCCAGAATGAAGTACATCACCAGGATCATGACAATGAAAAAGCCCCAGGTTCCGAGGAAGCTGGTCCAGTCGTTACGCGTATCTACAACAAAAGGCACCTTGTCATCGTCAGGAATGCCTTCCTGCATTTTGTCGAAATCTTTCTTAAATGTTTCAGCGGACGTTACCTGGAATTGGTAATGAGAAACTGTCTCACCACCGAAATAATTATTCTCCTTTGCAACAACCTTGTATTTATCTTGTTTCAGGGCCTCTGGTTTCAGCGTTACCTCAACAGACTTGTCATTAACAATCGTTACCCGTTCGACTTCTTTGTCAGCCATCATTTTCTCGAAACGCTTTTGCGTCGTCTCGCGAATGGTTGAGGTCCGGTTGAGGTATGTTATTCCAAGTATAGTGGCAATCAGAGCAGCGATAATCCAGCCCTGATATCCTTTTTGGGGACTTTTAGGACTGAGAGGCCCTCTTTTGTTATCGTTTTCGGACATTCTGTGTTTTTAATTAAGAGGAAATATAATAAACAACATTCCGGCCCAGGCGAATGTTCACCTGCCGGTCATTTATACCATGGAATCTTCCAGGTATGTCACCTCTGCATCTCCCCAAAGTTCTTCCAGATCATAATGCTTGCGGCGATCTTTGTTGAATATGTGTGCGACAACGTCAACATAATCAATCAAGATCCACTCTCCATTCGCCTTTCCTTCCTTCTGCCAGGGTTCTGTTTTGGACATTTTATAAATTTCGTCTTCAACCGAATTGGCCAAAGCATCTATCTGCGTGTCGGAGTTACCCGAACAAATTACAAAAAAATCAGTGATTGAGTTTTTTACATTTCTGAGGTCAAGTATTGCGATGTCCAGGCCCTTCTTTTCTATCATTCCTTTTGCTACCAGCTCAGAGAGATCTTTTGAGGATAGTTCTTTATTTTTGCGTTCTTTCATTCGTAGTTAATTCCTTTTCTAAACCCTAAAGTAAAACAAAAAAATTGTACAACTCTATACAGGATACCTTAATAATTGGTAAAAAAGTTATATATCTGCCAACTTGTCACTCTACAAACGACATAGCGGCTGAAATAGTGCACGCAGGGTTGTTTGACGAAGGGACTATTGTCATAACCGACAATCAGGTAAAAGGGAGGGGGCAGCGAGGGACCGAATGGGTGGCGGATCCGGGTCAGAATCTCACATTCTCGGTCATTTTAAAGCCCGGTTTCCTGCCGGTAGGAGACCAGTTTTTACTAAGCCAGACAGTCGCTTTGGGAATCTGCGCTTATGCCGCATTATACGTTAATGACGCCAAAGTGAAATGGCCAAATGATGTGCATGTGAATGGCAAAAAAGTAAGCGGCGTCCTGATCGAAAATTCCATTCAGGGAAGCAGAATTGCCAGCTCGATCATAGGCATAGGCGTGAACATTAACCAGGCAGCCTTTACGAATTCTTACGCAACATCTATTGGCAGGGAAACAGGCCGGCAGTTTGTGCTCAGCGAAGAATTTCAAAAGCTGCTTCGCTGCCTCGATCATTCCTATGCCGATTTGAAATCCAGAACATTACATGATCGTATCCGTAAAGATTATTTGACAAACCTCTTCGGATACAATCACGCTGTTCGGTTTAAATATCAGGACCGCGTTCTTGAAGGCACGGTAAGCCATGTTACTTTGCAGGGCAAGCTGGTTATGAAACTGCTTTCCGAAAGCGGCATGCTGGAAGTCGGGCTGAAAGAAATAGAATGGCTGAAAGATTAGATCAGCCCCATTTGCCTATCACAATCATCACAATCGTGCAGATTCCCAAGCCGAGCGACTCTCTTGCCAATTCAATGTTGAGGCTTCGCATGGCAGTTTCTCCAAAGAATACCCCTTCAAATTCCGGCGGCCATTGCAGCACAGCCGCGACCAGATATCCCGCACCAAGCGCATAAAACACCCAGCTAGGCCACAGTTCACGAATGCTCATAAAACAGGCAAGCGCTGCAAAACTGTAAATAGCAATCCATAAGCCCGAATCGGGGTCGTTAAGCTGTAAATAAGCAAAAGCGATGAAAAGTATTCCGGAAGCAATCTTAAAAAGTCTCATATCGAAGTGGGGTTAGATTGGTTTTATTTACAAAATTGCGCCAGCGCATTGGCAGCATCCGAGTAACCAACATTAAGGGCTTGTTTCAGATTCGTACAACCCAAATCCTTTTCACCATCATTCCATTGCGCAAGGCCGAGCCCGTAAAATGCTTTGCCATAAGCTGCGTCCAAACGTACGGTCTGGCGAAAGGCCAGTGTGGCTTTCTTGTAGTCTTTGTTGCGATAGCAGGTATTTCCGAGGTTATACCAGGCCATTTTGTTGTTGTCATCCAGTTTGGTGGCTTTCTCAAAGTCAGCGATGGCTTCGGTGGGTCTTTCCATTAACACCAATAACTGACCACGGTTAAGGAATACGTCGGCGGTGTCCGGCGCGAGTTCAGCTGATTTATTATAATCTGCAAATGCGGAATCCAGCTTGTTCTCATCTGTGTAAAGCAGCGCACGATTAAAGTATGGTCGGTAGGAGGCTGGTTTTATTTTGATTGCCTGGCCAAAATCCAAGAGTGCGCTTGGGTATTCTTTCAGTTCGTAATAAGCAACGCCCCGTAAATTGAATGCATCAGCGTTCGCATCGTCTTTTTCAATGGCTTTGTTGATGAACTCAATGGCTTCACGGGTCTTGCCCTGTTGCATTAATTCTTTCCCTTTTTGCAAAAAAGCATCAGAAGATTGGGCACATGAAACACATAAATAGAGGAAAAATAAAAAAAAATAACGCGGCATAACTGTTCATTTCTAATTGATTCGCACAAAAGTAAGCCCAAACGTTAAATGAATGTTTTCTTTTTGTCAATAAAATGTCTTTATCTTTGCACCTGGCAAATCGGAACTACCAGCTCCTTCCGAATCCCCCAGGTCCTGACGGAAGCAAGGGTAGGTGGTCGATGCGGTGAGATTCTCGGTTTGCCTTTTTTTATGTCCTTTCGGTTCTATTCTCCTCTTTCTTTTTGCTTTTGACCAGGGTTTTCTACTTTTGTGGAATATTCTAACCAATAAATTCCCGTTATGAAATTTTTTATTGATACTGCTAACCTGGCAGAGATTCAGGAAGCACAAGCACTTGGTGTTTTGGACGGCGTTACTACCAACCCATCGTTAATGGCTAAGGAAGGAATTACGGGCAGGGATAACATCATGCGCCACTACAAAGCAATCTGCGACATCGTAGAAGGAGATGTAAGTGCAGAGGTTATTTCAATCGATTTGGCTGGAATGATCCGTGAAGGTGAAGAATTGATCGAGATCGACGACAAGATCGTTGTGAAGATCCCTATGACGAAAGAAGGCGTTAAAGCTTTGAAATATTTCTCTGGAAAAGGTGTTCGTACCAACTGTACATTGATTTTCTCAGCAGGACAGGCTCTTTTGGCTGCAAAAGCAGGTGCTACATATGTTTCTCCATTCATCGGTCGTCTGGACGATATTTCAACAGACGGTATCGCGTTGATCGAGCAAATCCTTTTGATTTACAGAAACTACGGTTTTGATACACAAGTTCTGGCAGCATCTGTTCGTCACCCAATGCACATTATCCAATGCGCAGAAGTTGGTGCAGATGTAATGACTGGTCCTTTGAGCGCGATGGAAGCATTGCTGAAACACCCGCTTACGGATATCGGACTGGAAAAATTCCTTGCTGATTACAAAAAGGGAAATCCAAATACCTAATTTTTTATGACGGAGTCAACAGAGCCAATTATCATACTGGATCGGGCAGATATTTATCAGGGTGAGCGGCCTGTTTTAAACGATGTACATTTTGAAATAAAAAACGGTGAATTCGTCTACATGATCGGACGGACCGGAAGCGGAAAAAGTTCTCTTTTGAAGACGTTGTACGCGGACTTGTGGCTGCACACAGGATCTGCCAAAGTAGTTGGTTACGAGCTGCACAACATTAAAAGATCTGATATTCCGTTTCTTCGCCGTAAAATAGGCATTGTTTTTCAGGACTTTCAGTTGCTTTCCGATCGCTCTGTTGAGGATAACCTGTCATTTGTTTTAAAAGCAACTGGCTGGGACGATAAGGGCAAAATCTCAAAGCGCATTGCTGAGGTTTTAATGCAGGTAGGACTGGGAACTGCACAGAAAAGAATGCCTCACCAGCTTTCGGGCGGTGAGCAGCAGCGGGTCGTAATTGCCCGCGCCATGCTGAACGAGCCGCGGATACTGATCGCCGATGAGCCTACGGGTAATCTGGATCCGGAAGTAGCGGAGCAGATTATGCAGGTTTTTAAGACGATCAACAACGCTGGCGTTGCTATTCTGATGGCAACCCATAACCACGAATTCCTGAGGAAATTCCCGGCGCGTGTTTTGAAATGCGAGAACGGAAGTGTTATAGAAGGCTGATTAAAATAAGCCTGTAAAAGGAAAAGCATCCTGTCGAGCGACGGGATGCTTTACTTTTTTATATGAACCTTAAATTACTTTGCAGTTAAATCAATGATCGGAATAATCATTTCTTCCAGTGACACACCTCCGTGCTGGAATGTATCCCGGTACAAATTCACGTATTGATTATAGTTGTTCGGGTAGGCAAAGAAATAATCCTCCTTGGTAAACACATAAGATGTAGAAACGTGTGGTTTTGGAAGGAAAATTCTTTCAGGCTTGCGGCACACCATCAGGTTTTTATCATCAAAGCCCAAATTCTTTCCGTGTTTGTAACGGAGGTTTGTATTCGTTTCGCGGTAACCTATGATTTTTACCGGTTTCTGAACGCGGATCATGCCGTGGTCCGTAGTCAGGATCAATCTGCATTTTTTCTCCGCCACCTTTTTAATGAAGTCCAAAAGTGGTGAATGCTGGAACCAGGATTTGGTAATAGACCTGTAAGCAGCCTCATCCGGCGCCAGTTCTTTTATCATCTGAACGTCCGTCCGTGCATGCGATAGCATATCCACAAAGTTGTAAACCACCACATTCAGCTGGTTATTCAGCATGTTGTTGAAGTTGTCAATCAATGCTTTACCCTGGTTGGCGTTCAGGATTTTGTGATAGGAGCTTTTTACGTTATTAAGGTGGTTCATTTCCAACTGCTTTTGCAGGAAGTCATGCTCGTGATTGTTCAATCCCTCTTCACCTTCGGGCGTATTTTCGTCACTTACCCACCATTGCGGATGCTTACGCTCCATTTCGCTAGGCATAAGGCCCGAGAAAATCGCATTACGGGCATACCCGGTCGTTGTAGGCAAGATAGAGTAGTAGGACGACTCTTCCTCAATGTTGAAATATTCCTGCAAGATTGGCTGAATCATTTTCCATTGGTCATAACGGAAATTATCAATCAGCAGGAAAAACAATGGTTCATCAGATCCCTTAAGATGCGGGAAAACCTTTTGTTTCATCAATTGATGTGACAAAATAGGCTTATCCGAACGCGGGTCGTTCAGCCATTCTTCATATTCGTCTTCAATAAACTTGCAAAAGTTAGCATTCGCCTCGCTTTTTTGCATGCTGAAAACCTCCGCCATACCTTGGTCTTCGGAGCTTTCCAGTTCCAATTCCCAGTAAATCAGCTTTTTATAAATATCCGCCCATTCTTCATGTCCAATCCGGTCCTGATATTGCATCGCCAGATTCCGGAATTCCTGCTGGTAACTTAATGTCGTTTTTTCAGTAACGAGTCTTTTATTGTCCAGGATCTTCTTTACAGAAAGTAATATTTGATTGGGATTCAGTGGTTTGATCAAGTAGTCATCGATTTTGGAACCGATGGCATCTTCCATAATATGCTCTTCCTCACTCTTTGTAATCATCACAACAGGCAAATTCGGCTGTTGCTGTTTTATTTGTGCCAATGTTTCGAGGCCAGTCATACCCGGCATCATTTCGTCCAGAAAAACAATGTCAAACCGGTCATTTTCAATGCGGTCCAGTGCATCGGCGCCGCTGTTCACGGGCGTAACACTGTAACCTTTATTGGTCAAAAACATGATATGTGGTTTGAGAAGATCTATTTCGTCATCGGCCCAAAGAATGTTATATTGCATAGATACGTTTTTTCAATTGTTGTTAATAAAATCACTACAAGGGTAACGCCCCAGTTTGAACGGGTCGTATAAAAATACCCATTTTAACGTTTTTTAAGAGAATAAAATCTGAAAGCGCGTTGCCGAAAAAGTTACAAATAGCGTTCCAGATGCCGGAATTTAAAGCAAAAACTTTCTGCTTACACGAATCAGGTCCTCCGGCGTATCCACGCCATGAGAGTCGTCAGAAGTGATCACTGCTTTGATTGCATAACCATTTTCCAGCCACCGAAGTTGCTCCAGTGCTTCTGCTTTTTCGAGCGAGGAAACGGGTAATTTAGTGATTTCCGCAAGGACGTCCGCCCGGTAAGCGTAGATGCCTATATGTTTGTAAAATGTATGAGCGCCAAGCCATTGGCCCGATTCCGGGTTGCGTAAATAAGGGATTGTTTGCCTGCTGAAATACAGGACTTCGTTGCGCTTATTCAAAACGGCTTTGGGTACATTGTGATTAAAAAGGATTTCATCGCTGTCAATCACTTTGACAAGCGTTGCGAGTTCCACTTCACCATTCAATGCTTCTGCCAGATTATCAATGGGTTCAGGGCTGATAAATGGCTCGTCCCCCTGGATGTTGATCACATATTCGTATATGCCATCCGTTTTGGAAAGTGCTTCGAAACAACGGTCCGTCCCGCTCTGGTGCGCGCTATCCGTCATAATGGCTTTGCCGCCGAAATCCACAACATGGTTAAAGATTCTTTCGTCATCCGTGGCAACAATTACCTGATCGAGTTGTGTAGCTTTGGACGATTGTTCATAAACCCGCTGGATCATGCTTTTTCCGCCTATATCAACCAGTGCTTTGGCTGGAAAACGGGTGGAAGCGTAGCGGGCAGGGATTATTCCTAGTATTCGCACGAGGTCGGTTGGTCTATATTTTTGTTGAATTTTGTTTCAAAATAAAGCTAAAAAATTGCAAAAGGTCTTTTCTCAACGGTTTTTACAAAATATCTGGCGGATTTTACCCAACGCCGATCCGGACAGCGATCTCTGGGTGGTGGAATTGCGCGACACGACATTGAAAAAAGTATCATTTTGTGTCATTGATACGGCACAAATGACACAGCTGTGGCATCATTCGCCCGACGAAGCCGATTGGTGGAGTTCCCTGACCGCATTTTCACAGAACAGCATTTTCCTGCACAATTATCGTTATCCGGATATTCCCGAACCCACCGACTTACTGGCATTCTCAGCCACCGACGGGCATTTTCGGTGGGCCTTACCCGGACATTTAATGGTAAGGCAGCTGGATTCCAGGCATATAGAAGTCGCAACCAAGTCGGGAGAGCAGTTTATTCATAAAGTATGTGATGTGGAGACAGCTGCAACCGCGTCGCTGAAAGAAAATTATGGGCCCCAAATGGAAAAAGTAATTTTACAGGAACCGGTTCGTTACAGGAAGGACAGTGTTTATTTCCAAAAGCTGGCCTCATTTATCCGCGAAATAACCAACGGGCATGAAGCCGTAACGATTGATTATTTGGAGAAAAGACCCTATATAATGTTTTCTTATTATATTTACGATCGGGATAAATCAGTTCAATACCTCCTCATTGTGACAGATCAAAGGCAGTTGGTTTTACATGAACAACTATCTGAAGAACGCGAAGGAATGGGCCGCTCAACGATGATGTTAAAAGCATCTACATTGGTTTATCTTAAAAATAACAACGAGTTTTCGAGTCTAACACTTTCATAATAAATGAAATACATTTTTTGCCTGACCATTTTGTTAGGTTTGTTGACAGGTATGAGTGAGGCCCGGTCAAACGGGAGTTATAAGGTTGACTCCGTTGGGGTCGAAAGAGTGGGAGGTAAGATTTTCGTTCTGCATAGGGTAAACCAGGGGCAGACCATGTTTGCGGTGGTCCGTCAGTATGGCACTTCCATTCAGGCGCTTCGCGAGGCTAACCCCGGTATGGCTGATCAGATCCAGTCAGGACAAACGATAAGGGTGCCTTACACGCCGAAAACCAGCAAGAAGGATTCGAAAAAGGAAGACAAGAAAGAGGATAAAAAAGAAGACAAGAAAGAGGATAAAAAAGAAGCAGCAAAAGCTGAGGCGAAGGAGGTAAAACCGACTGTAACCACACCTGCGGCTACAACACCTGCTCCCACAGCACCCGCCGCTGCGACACCCGCTGCACCGGCACCTACAACAACATCTGCACCAACTGCCAGCGCAACCGTCGCTGCGCCAGCCAACGGCATACACAAAGTTGAACCAGGTGAAACGCTTTACCGTGTTGCAGTAAAATACGGCGTATTAATGGCCGATCTGAGAAAGTGGAACAACCTGGCCGACGATAATCTTAAAGACGGACAGGAGCTGATCGTCAGCGAGAAAGCACCGGAAAAGCCGGCTCCAACGGTTGCAGCGCCTGCGCCGAAGGTTACTACTACAACCACTGTGGTAAAGGATTCTGTAAAGGCAAAAGCCATTGTTCCTGAGAAAGTAGTAAAGCCGGTTGAAGAAGTTGCGCCTCCAAAAGTCGTAAAGGGCAAGAAGAAATCAGAATCCGGTCTTGCGGAAGTGATCGAGACGGATGAAAGCACCAGCAAATTTCTGGGCTTGCACCGCACCGCTCCTGTGGGCGCTTTGGTGGAGGTTTTGAATGAATATAATCAGGAAAAAATCATTGTACGCATCATTGGCCGTATTCCCGATACGAGCATTAACGATGACATTGTAATCAAGTTATCTTCAAGGGCTTTTGAAAAAGTTTCGCCTAACAGCAAACGATTCCGGGCAGTTGTGAGTTATCTTGAATAAGCATCCCACATCAACATTATGAAGCATTTACCTCAATTTCGTTCAAAAAGAGAAGAGGAGCGAGCAGCACTGAAAAACACAACCGGCTATAAATTATGGAGCGTGATGTTCACGATTCTATATCCGTTTATTGCCATCTTTACCTTCTTGTTTTCGGGCATCATTATGTTTTTCTCAGGTATTTCAAAAGTTTTGGCTTACCTGTTCGGAGGAAGCCATGCACGGCACTGAGGTTATCATCCCTACATTTTCATCATTCGTCACGGATTTACTGGAAGAAAAGGCTGAGCAATATAATCAGCCCGCATTCATTCCCTTGGACCCGATCAGCATTCCGCATTCATTTTCTGTAAAACAGGACATTGAGATTATGGGCTTTTGGGCGGCTGTGCTTGCCTGGGGACAACGGAAAACGATTATTAATAAATGTCACGAATTGTCTGCGCTGATGGATGGCGCACCTTACGACTTCGTTCTTAACCACACGGAAAGCGATTTAAAGCCATTCCTGCATTTCAAGCACCGCACATTCAACGCGACCGACACACTTTATTTTCTCCATTTTTTCCAACAGTATTACCGCCAGCACGAATCGCTTGAATTTGCATTCAGCAGCCATATGCAGGAAGGCGAAGAAACTATCGAAAACGCATTAATAGGTTTCCATAATCTATTCCGCGACTCGGAGGACTTCCCAACCAGAACGGCCAAACACATTGCCACACCATTAAGAAAATCTTCCTGCAAGCGCCTGAACATGTTCCTGCGCTGGATGGTCAGGAAAGACGACAAAGGCGTAGACTTTGGCATCTGGAACACCATTAAACCATCCCAGCTCGTCTGCCCCTGCGACGTCCACGTAGACCGCGTCGCACGACTGCTAGGCCTCATCAAACGCCCGCTCACCGACTGGCAAACCGCCAAGGAACTCACTGCATCATTAAAGCAACTAAGTCCCGAAGATCCCGTGAAGTATGATTTCGCGCTTTTTGGGTTAGGGATTGAGGGATTTGCTAAGTGATCTTTTCTGTACAAAATAAAAAAAATGCTGGCTCCATCTCGAAGCCAGCATTTTTTATCAAATCAACGTCAAAACCTTACAACGCTGCGCTATCGAACTTTATCCATTCGATTCCGAAAAGTGGTTTCGGGCCTGCTGAGGGGTTTTTGAACACGAAAAATAGCTTGTGCAGCTTGTTGTCTGCCGGCGCTTTAATAGTAATGTTGATGGTTTCGGCCTTATCAACCTTTCCTTCACCAACTTTTGGTCCGGCAACACCATCGAGGTGGATTTCCAGTATTCCGCCTGCTGTCCGTTCCGCAACCGAAGTTACGGCCACCGACAGATTTGAAATTCCACTCAGATCAATGTCATCAAATGTGATGAAACTGCCGTTTTTTGTCCCAATGACCATTTCACCGCCTTTTTCATTTTTGAATTTGAAAATGTTGCTGGTGCTGTCCGCCGCGTTCGCCAGCAATGTTGCAGGACGCAATGCAATCGTTTTTGAGCCGGTTAATGGTCCCATGGCTGCGCTCCCCTTGTCGGTATAGCTGGCCGTGAAAATGTACGAACCGTCTTTTTTCTTGGCTTCGGTCACATAACTGCTTTTGAGCGGCTTTTTATCCACCACTTTTTCCTTCGCCAGGGAAAGAATGTATTTCACCATTTCTTCCGCTTCTTCCGGCTTATGCTGCGGATGCGCTGCCATAGCCTGCTCTCCCCAAACACCGCCACCGCCTCTGATCACCTTGTCGGCCAGTGTTTTAACCGAGTTGCGTTCTTTTTCATAGCGTTTTGCTACTTCTATGTAAGCCGGTCCGATCGATTTCTTATCGATCGAATGGCAAGCCTTGCAATCGCTCAGCTCGATCAGCCGTTTGCCCGTTTCAAAACCTGTATTTGCAACGTGGCCCTGTGCCAATTGCGTTTTATCAAAGCCTTCCAGATAATTGATGGTCAATGTTACCTCATCTTCCGGAATCTTCTTGTCGGCCAGGCTTCCGTCTTCCTTATCCGCCACGGAAACTTCGTAGTTTACAGGTTTATCATTCCAATAGAAAGTCTTGTTTCCCTTGATGGCCACATCCACTTTTGGAATGGCATTGCCAGCTTTCACAGTTACTTCAGAAGTGTTCGAATTGCCGGCACTGTCCGTCACTTTTAAAATCGCAATGTACTCACCTGGCTTTGCATAAGTGAAGCTTGAATTGGCAACCGTGCTTTTTGGAAGTCCTTTACCAAACGTCCATTCATATTTCACCGCATCGCCGTCATGATCGATAGAGCCTTTTGAGGAGAAATTAACTTTTAAAGGAACCGCTCCCACTGTATTTGTAGCAGTTGCTAATGCAACCGGAACGCGGTTTCCTGCATTATAAGTAATGTGCGACAAGCTCGCCTCATCATTTTGTGCAAACCAGTTCGGGCCGTATTCCAATGTATACAATGAGCCGTCATTAGCAAACTGCATATCAATCGGGTGACTGAATTTCGTATTGGGCAGGAAGCGCTCAATGTTCTGCAAATCACCTTGCTCATTCATGGTTACCACATTAATGTAATCACGGATCCAGTCGTAGGAGAAGAATTTGCCGCTGTAATAGCCAGGGAATTTACTCTTGCTATCCTGAAAATCAGCAGCATAGTAAACAGGGCCAGCCATTGCATTACGGCCGCCTTTGCCTACAATAGCGCCAAAGTCAGGTGAATCGGCATATGGGTAGTAAATGTATGCAGGCTGCGCAGGCGGAAGTTCCTGTAAACCAGTGTTATGCGGTGAATTGTTGATAGGCTTAGCCGGATCGAAAGGTTTTCCCGACGTGCTGTCCGCAAAATTGAATTCAACGTATGGCTTATTGTCGGCAATGAACAGCGGATAACCGAAGTAGCCTGCTTTTCTTGCCTGGTTAACCTCGTCATAACCACGCGGGCCGCGTTTTGGATCATCATTGGATGCATCCGGGCCTACGTCACCCCAATACAAATAACCCGTATGCTGATCCACTGAAATACGATACGGATTTCTCGTTCCCATAACATAAATCTCTGGTCTGGCTTTCGGGTCTCCGGGAGGAAACAGGTTTCCTTCCGGAATGTCATACAAGTTGGTCCCGCCCGGCATGTTCGCACGACGATCGCCATATCTTGGCTTGATCCTGAGCACCTTACCACGCAAGGAATTCGTGTTTGACGAAGTATGGCGACCATCCCAGCCTTCACGTCCCGGCCGTCCGTCGATTGGTCCATAACCATTTGATTGGAAAGGGTTTACGTCATCACCCGTAGATAAATACAAATTGCCCTTTGCATCCCAGGCGATCGAACCTCCCGTATGGCAGCAATCATTTCTTTTCACAGGCACAGTCAGCAAAACTTCCTCGGTTGAAAGCAGCAATGTGTCTTTTACATCATCATATTTGAAGCGCGACAAATGCTGAGCGGTGTCTTTTTCAGTTGAAGGCGGCGAATAGTAAAGGTAAACCAGCTTGTTGGTCTTGAAATTAGGATCGATGTTTAATCCCATTAAGCCATATTCTTGTTTGATATAAACCGGAACATCAGCAACGACCTTGATCTTACCTGTTTTCGGATTATAAAGTTTAAGCTTTCCTTTGCGCTCACTTAACAAAACGCGTTGATCGTCAAGCACAACAAGCTCGGTTGGTTCGTCCAGTTTTGTTGCCAGCACTTTCTTAGTGAAGCGGTTTTCTTCCGGACGGGATTTGGAATAATCCAGCTTGGAAGCCATGACGTAATTCAAGCCGCCGGTTAAATGTTTTACAAAAACGGGGTTAACGAATGTTGCGTCCTCATGGCCGAAATTGGTATAAAATGCCTTTCCACCGTCGTATTCGTGATACCATGACATGGGATGGTCATCGCCCATTTTGCCGTCTTTGTAAGACTTTTCATCGATCTTAACCAACACATTCACTTTCGGATTGAAGTTTTTGAAATCATAAAACTCATCCTTAATCTTCCATTTTTTAGGAAAATCGGTCATGGATTCGTGCTTGTCATTCACCACATAAGCCTCACCTTCCTGCACATTCGGATTGCCCGGATGGCTCAGGAATTGTGCGCCTGCCAGCTTGTTATACCACGGCCATTCATATTCTGTGTCCGTAGACGCGTGAATGCCCAGATAACCACCGCCAGCCTGAATGTAACGTTCAAATGCATCCTGCTGCTTGTCGTTCAGGATGTCGCCTGTTGTATTCAGGAAAACGACAGCGCTGTATTTTTGTAAGTTTTTTTCATTAAAAACAGAAGAATTCTCTGTTGTATCCACTGCAAAGCCCTTCTCTTTGCCCAGCTTAATAAGCGCCGTCCGTCCGGCCGGGATCGATGCATGTCGGAAGCCTGCAGTTTTTGAGAAAACAAGCACCCGCTTTTCAGGGGTCACCGTTTGCGCGGTTGCATTTACACAAAAACAGGCCATAGCCACAATGCCAATCTTCCGCAGCTGTTTTGGTAAAATCTGATTTAAAAAATTACTCATTCTTAGAGTCATAATGGGGTTAACTGATATAGCAAAAAAACCTATCTTCCATAAGGAAAATAGGTTTTCAATATACTTGTGAAGTCGACAATTAAAGTCCTAACACCTTGCGGTTGAATGCCTCATCGGCACCGGTTCCGGCAAAATCGTCAAATGCTTTAGTTGTAACTTCAATAATATGGCTCTCAATAAACGGTGCGCCTTCCGCGGCTCCCTGAACGGGTGACTTAATGCAGCATTCCCATTCCAAAACCGCCCAGCTATCATAATCATACTGAGATAATTGCGAGAAAATGCTGTTAAAATCAACCTGACCATCGCCTAACGAACGGAAACGTCCTGCACGATCGGCCCAGCCTGCAAAACCGCTATAAACGCCTTGCTTACCGGTTGGATTGAATTCCGCGTCTTTTACGTGGAATGCTTTGATGCGGTCGTGGTAAAGGTCGATGAATTGCAGATAATCCAATTGCTGCAATACAAAATGGCTTGGATCATAGTTAATGTTGGCGCGCGTATGGCCGTCTAAATAGTCAACAAACATTTCGAATGTTGAGCCATCGAACAAGTCCTCGCCCGGGTGCAGCTCGTAGCATACATCCACGCCGTTTTCGTCATAAACATCCAGAATCGGTTTCCAGCGCGCTGCCAGTTCTTTAAATGCAGTCTCAACCAAACCGGCAGGGCGTTGCGGCCATGGGTAAAGGAATGGCCACGCCAATGCGCCTGAGAATGTTGCACTGGCTTTCAAACCCAGGTTTGCGCTCGCTTTGGCAACATATTTCAAATGCTGCGTTGCCCATTCTGCGCGTGCTTTCGGGTTATTCCGAACTTCCGGAACCGCAAAACCGTCATACATTTCATCATACACCGGGTGCGAAGCAACCAATTGTCCGATAATGTGAGACGCCAGTTCAGTGATTTCCAAGCCTTTATCAGCCAGCTTTCCTTTCAGCTCATCCGCATAAGTCTGCGATTCAGCAGCCTGCTTCACATCAATCACACGCGGATCCCAGGTAGGAAGCTGCAAGCCTTTATAGCCCAACCCCGCCATGTAATCAGCGATAGAATCCAATGAATTAAACGGAGCCTCATCGCCCAAAAACTGGGCAAGAAAGATTCCAGGTCCTTTTATTGTTTTCATAATGTTATTGATTCAAAATTAAATAGTTACCCAAGCCTGTGCTTTGTTGCTTTCCAGGATTTTTTCGCAGATCAGCAGTTCGCGGTAGCCGTCTGCGAAGGTTGGGAATGTTGGTTTTTCTGGTTGTTTGCCTTCTGCAATGGCGGCGTACACTTCTTTGAACATTTGTTTTGAAGTGTCCGGGAAGCCTTCGTTGTGTCCGCCCGGGAATGTGATGGTGGAGCGAACGTCTTCATTTACCAGAGACGGGTCCCGCATCAGGATTTCATTGGCTTTGTCACGGTTTCCGATCCACATTTCGTTGGGTGATTCTGAGCACCAGCTGAATGTTTTCTTCGAACCGGAAATTTCCAGGCTCATGCGGTTTTTACGGCCGGCAGAAACTTGTGAAACGGTGATAACCCCTTTGTTACCATTATCGAAACGAAGCAAAACGTTCGCATGATCTTCGGTAGTAATGGGGACGTCTGCGTAATCTTCCGGCTGCAACATTTTGCCTGAATAAGTTTCAACGGCTTTAAGCGGTTTTTTACGCGTTTTATGAACGGTGTTGAAATCGGCCATAACGGCAACAGTTTTCAATCCCGTAATGTATTCCAGGATATCCATTAAGTGCGAGCCAATGTCGGCAATGGCGCGGGAATCGCCGGATTTGTCCGGTTCAAGGCGCCAGTTGTAATCGGTTTGGTAAAACAGCCAGTCTTGCAGGTAAGAACCGATGAACGAATAAATTTCACCCAATTCTCCTTTTTCGCGCATGGATTTCATCTGGCGCGCCAGAGGGTAATAACGCAAATTAAAGTGAACTGCATTAACCAAGCCAGTTTCAGCAGCCAGTTTTACCAGTTCCTCTGCTTCATGCAGGTCCTTGGCAAGTGGTTTTTCACAAATAACATGTTTCCCGGCAAGCAATGCGGCTTTTGACTGGGAATAGTGAAGAAAGTTTGGTGTACAAATGTGAATCGCCTGAATGTCATCTTGTTTCAGTAATTCATCAAATGTGTAGGAACGGGCGATTCCGAGTCCATCTGCTTTTTCTTTTGCAAGCTCAGCGGTTACTTCGCAAAGTGCAGCAACTTCTACATTGGGAAGACGTCTCAAAGCTTCGATGTGTGCGGGCCCAATGAAGCCGGTTCCGACAACGCCAACTTTAATTTTGTTCATAAAACGGGTATTGAATGAAAAGGTGAAAAAAGATTAGATCAGAAATTTGTCCATTTGGTATCCGAAGCATTTGATGCTATGACGGCATCAATGAACTTCATACCCCTAAGGCCATCCTGTGCCGACGGGAAATCATAAACGGGATCAGCTTTGCCTCCTTCCCAGTATGCTCTCAAATGGATGGCAAAATTGCGGTACAGGTTCGCAAATGCCTCAAAATAGCCTTCCGGGTGACCTGCGGGAATGCGGGTGTGCACCTGAGCGGCTTTGGATAAGTTACCTACACCGGTGCGGATGATCCGTGCGCCCTGGTTGGTTTTGTGGATCAATGTGTTCGGGTCCAGCTGCTTCCATTGCAAGCCGCCTGTTTCGCCGTAAACACGAATGTTCAGGTCATTTTCTTCGCCGTTGGCGATCTGGCTGTTTTGCAGAATTCCTTTTGCACCGTTGTCGAAACGCAGCAATACATGCGCATCGTCATCCAGTAAGCGGCCTTCGACGAAAATTGTCAGATCGGCGCAAACCTGAGTGATTTTCAGCCCGGTAATGTATTCGGCCAGGTTTTCGGCATGTGTTCCAATGTCGCCTAAGCCGCCCGCAGCGCCTGAGCGTTTCGGGTCAGTTCTCCATGCAGCCTGCTTGTTACCAGTCACTTCCACCAATGTTGCCAGCCAGCCCTGCGGATATTCCACAATCACTTTCCTGATCTTGCCGATAGCACCCGAAGCGATCATATGTTTCGCCTCTTTGACCATAGGATAACCCGTATAATTGTGGGTAAGGCAGAAAATCAAGCCTGTTTTTTCAACCAATGCTGTAATTTCCTCCGCTTCCTCCGTATTTAATGTGATTGGCTTATCGCAAACGACATGAAAACCGTTTTCAAGGGCTAGTTTAGTAGGGGCCTTGTGCATGTGGTTGGGCGTTACAATGGCCACAAAATCCATGCGTTCTCCTTCGGGAAGCTCTTTTTCTTTGAGGATCATCTCCTCGAAATCGTTGTATAATCTATCCTCCGGCAAATATAAGGCTCTGCCCGTCTCTTTCGATTTGGAAGGATCGGAACTGAACACACCACAAACCAGCTCTATTTCTCCATCCATAATAGCAGCACGGCGATGGACGCCGCCTATAAAGGCATCAAGCGATCCGCCCACCATACCCATCCTAATCTTTCTTGACATTCCAGTTGGTTTAAAGTTTTGAAAAGATTTATAACATGTTAAAGAGTAGTATAGATGACTCTTACTTCTTACAAATATAATTTTAACACTTAAAAAACACTTCCCGGGCATAACTAAATGCAGTAGAAAAAGCGTTTATTTGTTTTTTCTGTGAAATTCTTACATAAAAACAGCAGTCTCCATAAGGTTAATCATCCATTTAAATAACAAACCCTTTTAGTCTCATGACTCAAACAATTAATAGCGACAGGCTTTTTAATGCTAGTTGTTTTGCTCTTATTACCACCGCTTTTTCTTTCAGTATCCGGGCGGGTATCCTTCCACAGCTGGGGGATGAATTTGGCCTGACTGCGGAGCAGCTTGGGTTTATTAACCTTATGTTTTTCCTCGGTTTTCCCTTGTCCATGATCATTGGCGGACTTGTTTACCACACCGTGGGCCCAAAAATCATCATGCAGATTGCATTTGTCTGCCACGTAATCGGCATTCTTCTTACCATATATGCAGGCGGTTATACCGGCCTTTTGATCTCGACATTTTTTATTGGAATTGGAAACGGGTGTACGGAAGCGGCCTGTAACCCAATGATAGCGGACACTTACGAAGGTTTGAAAATGAATAAGATGCTTAACCGTTTCCACATGTGGTTCCCGGGCGGAATCGTTGTAGGAAGCTTGATATCTAAATTTATGACTGATGCGAACCTGGGATGGCAGGCGCAAATCTGGGTGATTATGATCCCGGCTGTGATTTATGCATTCTTGTTCTGGGGACAGGCATTTCCTAGGCCTCACGTTGCAGGTGTAACTTCTATCGGCGAAAACCTGAAAGCAATGGCCTCGCCTTTGTTCATATTTATCTTCGTTTGCATGATGCTAACGGCTATTTCTGAGTTCGGGCCACAGCAATGGACTGGTTTGATCATGAGCAAAAGCGGTGCAAGTCCAATGCTTATTCTTGCGCTCGTAACAGGCTTAATGGCTTTGATCCGCTTCTTCGCTGCGCCAATCGTGAAAGTACTTGGCGCAACAGGGATTCTTTGGGGCTCGTCTGTGCTGGCGGCTATCGGAATCTATTTATTCAGCACGGTAACAGGCGGAGCGGCTTATGCGGCAGCGGTTATCTTCGCGATGGGCGTGGGCCTTTTCTGGCCAACAATGATTGGTTTTATTGCACAGAATGTTCCGCTTAGCGGCGCGTTGGGAATGTCCATCGTAGGTGGTGTGGGTATGTTCTCAACTGCGATCTGGCAGCCTGTTATCGGTAAATGGCTTGATGATGCGAAAGCTGAAAAAATTGCAGCAGGTCTTACAGGTGATGAAATGGAACTGGCAGCCGGTCAGGCGACGCTCAGCACCATGATCATTTTCCCTGCGATTTTGATCGTTGCATTCGGGATTTTGTTCTTCTGGATGAAAGGCAGACGTTCAACAACCACAACTACGGCGGCTGCAGCACATTAATTTTGCTGGGCTTATAAAATAGGAGAGGGTGCCGGAAGGCACCCTCTTTTTTGTTGATATGAGATAGATAAACGCTATTTCAATTTTACAATGGTAACACCCGCCCCGCCGCGGTCCGGATGCTCGTCCTGCATGCCGGAAACTTGCGAGTAACCTCTCAAATGGTTCCTTACCAACGTCCTGAGTATTCCGTCGCCTTTACCGTGTACGATGCGCAGTTCGTCGTAGCCGAGCATGATGGCGTTGTCCATGAATTGGTCCACAAGCCCCAATGCTTCTTCCCCGCGTTTGCCGCGCATATCCAGATTGAAACTGAAATTGAGCATACGCTCATTCAAATCAACGCCCTTAGCACTGGTTTTTAACTTCTTTTCGCCTGTTGCGGCTTTGTAAGTTTTGTTGGAAACCTTTTCCAATCGATTCAGCTTAATGGTAGATTTCAGGTCACCGATCCGCACTTCGGCGTCTTTTCCTCTTAATCCAATGACCTCACCAATAGCCGTTTGGCCCACAATCCGGACGTAACTGCCAGGGATAATGTCGCCGCTTTCGGGTTCAAAAATGTCCTCTGCCGGTGCCGGTTCGGTCACTTGTTCCAGTTCAAGGTTTTTCTTGCCAAATTTTTCAAGCTCGACCCTTACTGTCTTTGTTTTTTCCTTTTCGGCTTTATTTTCTTTAATCTCCCGGATCGTGTTTTCAATCAGCTGGTTAGCGTCAGAAATGAGCGTTTTGGCTTTTTGCTTTGCCTCGTTAACGATCTTTTTCTCATTGTTATCCAGCTTTTCTTTCAGTGCCGTGTAGTCAGCAAGTTGTTTGGCCAGTTTGCGCTCCTTAATGCCGACTTCAATGTTCTTTTCGGCGAAAACCCGCCTTTCAATGTCGAGCTCTTTCAACAGTTTTTCAAAATTCACCTGCTGCGTTCCCAGCTTTTCCTTCGCCCGGTCAACCACAGCATTCGGCAGCCCTATTTTGGAAGCGATTTCAAATGCAAAAGAACTGCCGGGCCTTCCTATTTCGAGTTGATAAAGCGGCTCCAAGTGCTCACCGTCAAAACGCATGGCACCATTCACAAGGCCTTCGGTTTTGTCCGCAAGCACTTTCAGGTTGGTATAATGCGTATTGATGACGCCATATGCACCTGATTTGGTCAGGTTTTCCAGGATTGCTTCGGCTATTGCTCCGCCAAGTCCCGGCTCCGTTCCGGTTCCGAATTCATCGATCAGGAAAAGCGTGCGCCTGTTGGCCATGGCCAGGAAATGGCGCATGTTTGTAAGATGTGAACTGTATGTACTCAGGTCATTTTCAAGTGATTGCTCATCACCGATATCAATGAAAATGTTTTGGAAAAAACCCATTGTAGAACCTTCTGCAACCGGCACCAGCAAGCCGCATTGGAACATATATTGGATCAAACCCACTGTTTTCAACGACACCGATTTTCCACCTGCATTTGGCCCGGAAACAATGAGTATGCGTTGCTTTTCCTGCAATTCAATATTAAGCGGAACCACTTTCTTGCCTTGTTT
The DNA here is from genome assembly GCF_021390415.1 of Dyadobacter sp. CY327. Taxonomy (NCBI): domain Bacteria; kingdom Pseudomonadati; phylum Bacteroidota; class Cytophagia; order Cytophagales; family Spirosomataceae; genus Dyadobacter; species Dyadobacter sp. CY327. The sequence continues at coordinate 1,532,165 of NZ_JAJUXJ010000001.1, forward strand.
TTGGAAAGAAAGATGTAATAACGGGTGCCTTGCATCACGCCAGTCGATAAACTGCTTATTGAAAAAAGGCGGGTTAATCGCACTCATTTCAGCAGCGAGCTTTGCCTTGGCCCTCAGGAAATCCATCAAGCCCAAAAAGCCATAGGCCTTTTGCAGATCCGGGACGTAAGGACGGAGCTGTGCCGTAAGTTCCAGTAGAATCCGGTTAATTTCGCGGCGTTCCTCGTATTCCAGTTCACGGATCTCGTTATTGGATTCTAAAACATCCGTTGGTTCTATGAATACGGTTTGCCCGGTGGCCGACTCGTCGTGCACGAATCCTCGCAGCTTCCGCTTGTGTTCGGCGGCAACGGGAATAACCATCCGGCCATTTCTTATGGTCAGCGAAACATCGTCGCCTACCCAGCCATTGCTCCGTGCCGATTTCAGGATTGTATCCAGCTTCTTGCGAATGCCCGCCTGTTCGGATATAAGCCTTTTTCTGATGCGCGATAATTCGGATGAAGCCGAATCGCGGATCTGCCCCCGATCATCAATAATGCGGTCAATGGCGTCCGTAATGGCCTTGTCGACGCGGATTGTTTTGGCATACTCACCCAGGATCGGGTAAGCTTCCGGCTCTTCATTTGCGAAAAAGCGAAGGCAAAGTCTGATAGTGAGCAGCGAAACTTTAATGTCAGAAAATTCGGCCTGCGTGAGCAGCATTCCCTCAATGGCCGCGCGTTTCAGAAAGGAAGTGGCGTCAATGTAATTTTGAGAAGGGAAATTTTCACCGATCTGCATAATCTTCTGCATTTCAGCTGTTTGGCTTACCAGCTTTTCGACAAGTCCGAAATTTTCCGAAAACTTGATTTTCTCAACGTAACTCTGTCCCAGCGGGCTTATGCAAGCTTCTTTGAGCCGCTCCCGCAGCTTGTCGAAGCCTAATTTTTGTTCTAATGTATTGGGATAAAGCATTTTTTATGGCTATCGGCCTGCGGCAATCCGCTTTCGGCCTGAAATATTGTAAAACATAACGCAATCCGACAGCCATGACCCGACAGCCGGTTGCTTTTTAAAATAAAGTCCTGATTTCTTCTTTCAAGACCTTTAATGCATGTGCCGAAGGCTGCACTTCTCTCTCGATCACGTGCGAAAATATTTTTTTTGCAAGATCCGCAGGAGGAGAGTCCGCAGCCACTTCCGTAGAAGCCTGGTTGATGACTGCAACCATTTCGTTCATAGCGTTCGTGACCTGTTCCCATGCATTGCTGCTGATATACATTTGCTGCGCAACATTATGATTGTATTCTTCGCGGATCTCGTGCAGCAGGATCTGTTGCAGTTCCAGGGCGCTCATTGCCGAGGGCACCAGTCTTATCAACAAATTATTAGGTGCGATCCGTTCTAGAAAGAGGCACATGCGTTCGTAAGCCTGCAACCTTAATGGAAGTGTAATGTCGGTATGTTTGCCGCGGATTTCCCATCTTTGCTTATCCGACAACTTGGATGCTACGGTTGTAATGGTTGCATAAATGCCGAAGATTATGGCGAGGCCAAGCACGACAATAACAAGCAGTGAATAATATTCCATCGTTTTTAGAATGCTGATTTTGATCAATAAACCGCAAAATTAAAGGAATAACTGCATTAAGCAGAGAATTATTTGAAATAGCGAATGGATTAACAGCCTTTCGTGTTCATGGAGATACTTAACACAACATTGCATCAGATTTAAAATGGAAAGCCCTGTTCAGCTTACAGAAAAGGCCAAAACGGAAATAAGGACAACATTAGCCGCCAATAAAATTCCAGATACTTACGGATTAAGGGTCGGACTCAAAGGCGGCGCATGCAGCGGTTCATTTCTGCTGGGTTTTGACACCGCAACCGAGCATGACCAGACTTATGTGGTGGACGATATCAAGATCTTTGTAGACAGGCGACACCTTATGTACGTAATCGGTTTGTCTGTCGATTTCGAGGAAGGAGCGAACGGCACTGGTTATACGGTTTCTACCGAGGAAAAAGTGTAATTAAGTATTTGCTTTAATCTTCAATGGTTACATGTTTCCAGTTTTCTCCCGAACGAATCCTGTTGAGCTGCGTATGCGTGATCCCAAACTGCTTTGCAATCATTTTTAAGCGGTTATTGTCGTTCTTTAACAGCTTCTTAATGATCCTTACCTTGCTTTCCGTCAGTTTATAATTTTTAGTCCTTCTTGGAATAACACGGTTGATAAAAGCAGGGTTTTCCCGGTTGTGGTCGATCATTTCAGCTTTTGTAACCCATTTCAGGTTCTCGAAATGGTTGTTTTGTTTTTCAAAATCCGAGTGGATCACGAAGATGTGCTCATCGCTTGGTTTGTCAACAAAATGCTCCGCTACAAGCTTGTGCACGTATCTGTTGATTGTCTTTCCGCCTGTTACCCGTATATTTAATGACCTGTAACCTTGTATTACAGAGCCTTTTATCACTGCGCCTTCCTTTGGATTATTCTGAAAGCTCTTTAATCTGCCGTAATTTGATACTTCGTAATGAGGAGCGTTCTCGATTTCGTCGAAGATAATTTTTGCCCACTTTTCGTTCCAGAAACTCCGACCTACATTTGACTCATTCATTTTGATACAATATATAATAGTTTTTAAAGCTGATTTTAGTACTCACTCTCACGATCTGTTGTCTTGGAAACGATTTTGCATCTTTTCGATGTTAATGAGCAAGGAATATGATTCCATTTGTTCACTAAATCTAAAAGTATGAAGCGCACGCTTGTCCTCGGAGCAACCTCAAATCCCACCAGATACGCTTATCTGGCTGCACAAAAACTCAGAACCTACGGACATCCGATTTTGCTCCTTGGCCGGAGAAAGGGAACTGCATTAGGTGAAGAAATTCATTTGGACAAACAAGATTGGAAGGATGTAGATACGGTGACGTTATACATTAATCCAACCCATCAGCCCGAATATTACGATTATATCCTTTCTTTAAACCCTAAACGCGTCATCTTCAATCCCGGTACAGAGAATCCTGAATTTAAAAGCATCCTTAAAGATAAAAATATCATACCAATAGAGGGATGCACGCTAGTAATGCTTTCAGTTGGCCAATATTAGGCTATTTACCACCTGATCAGCGCAGAAGCCCACGTAAACCCGCTTCCGAAAGCAGCCAGACAAATCAGGTTTCCATCTTGTAACCGGCCCTGCTCCCAGGCTTCCGCCATGGCGATGGGGATGGAGGCCGCCGTGGTGTTACCAAAACGTTGAATATTATTAACCACCTGTGTCTCAGACAGCCCTAATTGCTGGCGGACATAGTCGCTGATGCGGATATTGGCCTGGTGCGGAACCAGTAAATCAAGATCGCTTTGCTGGAATCCATTCGCTTCCAGGGCCTCATTGATCACCTCTCCGAAACGGACGATTGCGTGCTTGAAAACCGCATTTCCATTCATATGAACATTGAAACCACCCTCGTCGAGCATCTCTTTTGTGGCAGCCCGGCCAGGGCGGCTGCTGCCTGGTTCTTTTACATATAAATCTTCTGCAAAACGCCCGTCTGCGTGAAGGTGTGTAGATAATATACAATGTTGGGGATCTTCAGTGGCGGTAAGAACCGCTGCTCCAGCGCCGTCTCCGAAGATTACGGCGGTGTTTCTGCCGGCCGTGGTCTTGTCAATCCAGGAAGACTGGATCTCGCTGCCGATCACCAGTGCTGTCTTATACATGCCGGAGCGGATGAACTGATCTGCAATGGAAAGCGCATATACAAACCCGGAACATTGCTGACGGATATCGATCACCGGCTTCCCGTCCATGCCGAGCTCGCGCTGCATTAAAAAGGCGGAGCCGGGAAAGAAATAGTCGGGTGTAATGGTGGCGTAAACAATAACGTCGATGTCGTTGGGCTCCAAACCTGCACGTTCCAGTGCCTGCCTGGACGCTGCGGCGGCCATGCTGTAATTGGTGTCTTTTCCATGCTCAAAGTAGCGCCGTTCGCGGATTCCGGTCCTTTCCTGGATCCATTCATCCGAAGTCTCCATCCATTTGGTCAGGTCATTATTGGTGACAATGTTATCAGGCACGTAATAGCCAAGACCGGTTATTTTAGAGAAAGCCATACTTTTTTTGCGAAGAATTACTTGAAAACACCCGTGACAAAGTTGCAATAAAAACTAAATGTTACCAATTGATCTATTCTTTTTCGTGACATTATCCGCCACCGAAAGCAGGATGTAAAGAATGATAATGGCGGGCACTGCAAGAATTTTAAGCGTCAGGATCAGGATCACCGTCGATGCGATCAGCAAAAACCGGAATTCATTCCCTTGCCAGCCGAAATGCTTGAATTTCAATGCAATCAATGGCATTTCCATGACCAGCATGAACGACATTACAACGGATAAGATGAGGAGATTGGTGGTGTTGACAATAATGTCTTTCCAGAACGGATCTTCGGTCAACAGGATAACCGGAAGCGATGCGATCAGCATTGCGTTGGCCGGTGTGGGCAGGCCAATGAAGGAATCGCTCTGGCGGGGATCATTGTTAAACTTCGCCAGCCTTAGCGCTGAGAATATGGCAATGATAAACGCAGGATAGGCTTTCCATATGCCGAGCAGGTCAGGAATGCTTTGCATCAGGAGCTGATAAACGATAATGGCAGGCAGCAATCCGAATGTTACCATGTCGGCCAGCGAGTCAAGATCTTTTCCGATGGCAGAACTCACTTTCAATAGCCTCGCCAAAAAGCCGTCAAAAAAATCAAAAATAAGTGCTGCCCCGATTAAAATGCAGGAAATAACCAGATTATTATGAAACGCTTCTACGACGCCTATGCACCCGCATAGCAGGTTTGCACAGGTGAGGGCGTTGGGAATGTTGCGGCGGATCATGGGTTATTTGAAAAAAGGGTTGTTCTTCTTCTCAAAACCAATGGTCGTTGCATGCATATGGCCTGCGTAAACCTTATAGTCATCAGGCAATGTAAACATTTTGGTGCGAATGCTGTTGATTAAAATCTCATGGTTTCCTCCCGGCAGATCCGAACGCCCGATGCTCATGTAAAACAGTACGTCACCGCCAATTACGAAATGATCGGCATGGCTTACAAATGCAACGTGTCCGGGAGCGTGGCCGGGGACAAAAATGACTTCCAGCTCAGTTGTACCGAATTTCACAATTTCTCCTTCGGTAAGATAACGGTCAATTTCGGGCTCGTCAAACTGGTAAAAGCCATAATTGGAAGCGTAAGTTTTAACGGCTCGCAGGTAAGGTTCATCGATCTGGTGCAACGCGAAGGGAATGTTATATTTCCGTTTTACAGCTGCAACGCCCAGGACATGGTCAATGTGTGCATGCGTGTTGATGATCGCGACCGGTTTCAGGCCATTTTTTTCAATAAAACCATATAATTCCTCGTATTCATCTTTCTCCACACAGCCCGGATCAATGATGACCGCCTCGCCCGTTTCGTCATAAAGCACGTAGGTATTTTCCTGAAATGGGTTGAATGTGAAAGTCTGAACGGTCGTCATTTTATATGGATAAGAGCTGCAATAGTTTCGGACGAAGTTACAAAACACTTTGCAAACAGACCTGAAAGATGCCCTGAATGTGCCAAAAACAAAAAGCGCCGCTACATTAAAAATGCAGCAGCGCTTTAAATCATAAGTTGCCAGGAGCCGTTATTGCGCAGATATAAATGCTTTGACCCGGTCGTAATAAACGGTGTTGAGACCTTCATAACCGGAATCAACGCCCACAAAGAGCCAAATCTCACCATTCTCGTTGGCCTTCACGGCAAATGGTTTCGTGTTGGACTTTTTGGTGAGCCTGAATGCGCTCTGAGTGCTTTCGTTGGTTGCGTTTCCAAGGATAACCGCATCAACGCCTTCCTCCGACTGGGCTCCCTTGTCAAGATTGAATTCGTATGTTCCACTTACCAGTCTCCGGCCTGGCTGAACACCGGACGCGCCGGCTTTCAGAAACATGGAACCGCCGGGAGCGCCGCCGGCGCCTATGCCGTCTTCGGGATAATTTGTTGCAATGGTTACTTCAAATGTGATGTTGTAAGTCTGGTTCGCATTAAAGCCGGTCAGTCTCTTTTTGAGATACATAAACATATCATCACTGCGATTTGACGCCTCAACGAAATAGGCGTATTTGCTCGTATCCAGGCCGGTTGGCAGCCGTGAGCGGACCGCTAACATGCGAAGTGTTGAAGAATCGGTGGTTGTGTCGTATTCAGCAAATTCAGCTGCCCAGCCATCCGTGCCGGTTTCAAAAGCGGAATCGGAGATAAATACGGCATTAAGCGAATCGTCGTCCTTACACGATGACATGAAAGCAGCCAGCGGAAAGACCAAAAACAGGATCCATTTTTTCATGGTGGAGTAAAGTTTGTAGTTGAGTTATTGACTTTAATTACCATTAAGATCAGTTCCCCGCACAGATGGTTGGAAAGATTGTATAACATTTCAGCATTATCCAATCAGGAAAATCGAAGGTTTCTTGTGCAGATCGGGCTTGGCCGACTTCCAGTTTTTGACAGACATCGTCTTAATAAACTCATCCTCAGCCGTCACATTGGCAGCAATACAAAGCATGGTATCCGGTGCGCAGGATTCGAGGATCGCCTCTAAAAATGTGTTGTTACGAAATGGTGTTTCCATGAAAATCTGCGTCTGGCCGGTTTGTCTAGAGTCGCGTTCCAACTGCTGCAAAGCTTTTTTCCTGTCGGACTTATCAATGGGCAGATAGCCGTGAAATGCAAAAGACTGGCCGCTCAGCCCAGAAGCCATCAGCGCCAACAAAATAGAGGAAGGACCAACCAATGGCACCACCTGAATGCCCAGTATATGAGCCAGGCCCACCGCCACGGCGCCGGGGTCGGCCACGCCCGGGCAACCCGCTTCCGAAAGCACGCCCGCATCCTGGGTAAGTGCCCGCAAATGCTCCCGCGTAATGTGCTCAGGCGTATCCTTATGCAGCTCGATAAATGTTAATTCGTCAATGACCTTACCTAACCGGAGGCCGCTGATAAAGCGCCTGGCCGTCCGCACATTCTCTACAAAAAATACATTCAGATTTTGGATCGTGCTAAGAATCTGAGGGCTTAGCACTTTCTGCTGTGTATCATCTGCAAGGATGGTCGGGATAAGATAAAGCTTGGTAGGGAGTTGATTCATAAGTTAATGTGAAATTTAAATTTTCTTCCAACCTTATTCACCTGATTTGTTTCATATGTGAAATAACAAAGTTAAAAGACAATGAAACAGTTACTATACATACCCTTCTGTATCGCCCTGTTGTTATCCTGTAAAAAAGACACAATGGAGGCAATGAACGCCCCGGAGCTTTTATCTGTTCAGGGCAAATGGTATCTTACCGCAGTTGAGAAAAACGCCATCGACGGCAGAAATAAGGTCTGGGAGCCCATCGACCTCGCCAAGGCAGACACGCTGATCTTCCGTTCCGACGGTGTGATGCTGGACACGGACGGGAAACCGCGTTGCTGCGCCCCGGGAATGCTCATCATCAATGATCAGGTAATGCCTGTTAAGCCGCAGGTCGCGCTTCCGCCGAATCCATTATGCGTACTCGTCAATTGTGTTAATTGCCCCAGTTGGGAAATAGAGCTATCCGGTCCTGAAATGATCGTTACGCCGTGCAATAATCAGCGGCTTAAATATGTCAGGTAGTTTCTTCCAGAAATTTCAGCAGCGCGGCAACAAATGCTTTCGGTTGCTCCGCCTGCACCCAATGTCCCGCGTCGGCAATGCTTTCGAGCCGGGCATTCGGAAATATTTTTAGTATCCCTTCCCAGTCTTCATCAACAATGTATTTGGAGTTTTCACCCTTGATAAAAAGGGTGGGAGCTTCAATTTTTTGTTTAGAAACAATCTCTGATCCTACCTTGCTCATATCGGATGTGAGGATTGGCAAGTTAAACCGCCATCCGAAACCACCTTCGTCTTTCCTGTATAGATTTTTAAGCAAAAACTGACGCACCGCTAAAATCGGCTCGTATTCGCTTAATATCTCATCCGCCTGGTTCCTGCTTTCTATTTCGTTGATAGGAATCGCATTAAGTCCTTCCAATATTCTTTTATGATGGATAGGGTAGGCTTTGGGTCCTATGTCCACAATGACGAGCTGTGTAAGGGTTTCCGGGTAAGTCACGGCGTATTCCATAACGGTTTTGCCGCCCATGGAATGGCCGATCAGAACAGGATCAATGATTTGGTGCTCTTCCAGAAAGCCCTTCAAATCTGCTGCCAAGGTCTGAAAATCCAGATGTCCCTCGTGCGGGGAACGTCCGTGGTTGCGCTGGTCGACGAGATATACCTGGAAGCCGTGTTCAGAAATGGTCTTGCCAATTGTAAGCCAGTTGTCGAGAAAACCGAAAACGCCGTGGAGAATAATCACAGCCCTTCCGCTTTCACCGATCTGTTTATAGTTGAGTTGCATTATGTATTGGAAATGGTTTTAATAGTCGAAATGTAAAAGTCGGGCTATTTATAAGAAGGACAAAACCAGGCCGGTTTTAATTCAACATTGATTTTCCAGGATCTTTTTGCGGGTGTTTCAAAAATTTATTTTCCAACCGAAAAAACTGGTTAGCAGATCAATAATTGCTTTAAAAAGCAATGGGGCGGATCCGCTGGTTTGTTAACAATTTCTTAATCTTTGTAATATTGAATAATTGGTACAGAATTATGTATTATTCCAACAAATCAAGCAGTTACGCCGATTAGTATTGTATTTTAGTAGGATTTGCAATTTTGTTATTGAAATAAAAAAGAATTTATTTTACGGTATATATTACTCATCGCCTTTGATGAAGCTACTAATATTAAAAACCAAATCAACTAATTTTATGAACGTGAAAAGTTTACTTTTCAGGGCAGCGAGCTTTGCGCTGGTTGTCTTCTTAATGTCCCTGCTGAGTCCCGAAGCCCGGGCGCAGGTTACTTCATCAGCAATTACAGGTCGTGTGGCAGACAGCAAGGGAGATGTGCTTCCGGGAGCGACTGTCGTAGCGATTCACGTTCCCTCAGGAAGTAAGTATGGTTCCGTGACCAACGAGCAGGGACTTTACACGATTCCGGCTGTTCGTGTCGGTGGCCCTTACACTGTAACGGTTTCATTTGTAGGGTTCAGCGACAAATCACAAGAAAACATTTTTGCCAACCTCGGAACAGCGGCTAATGTTAATTTCGATTTGCAAGACGGTTCTACTGAACTTAGTGAAGTGGTGGTAACCGGTGCCGGAAGCGATATTTTCAGCTCGGACCGCACTGGAGCAGCAACAACATTCAACAAGGGCTTGCTAACCAGCCTGCCCACATTGGGAAGGACACTTAACGACATTACCAAATACAATGCATATGGCAATGGCCGCTCATTTGGAGGCCAGGATAGCCGCTATAACAACTTTACCATCGACGGTTCTGTTTTCAACAACGGTTTTGGATTGGGTAGCGAGGCGGCAGCGGGTGGCCGGACAGGTTCTTCTGCGATATCCCTGGATGCAATTGAAGAGGTTCAGATCAACATTGCTCCTTATGACATTCGTCAATCGGGTTTTGCAGGTGCGGGTATTAACGCGGTAACGCGCTCAGGAACAAATGAATTCTCAGGTTCGGTTTTTCATTTTTTCAAAAATAAAAACCTGGCGGGGGACAAAGCGGACGGAAACAAGATCAACGTTACGGAATTCAGTGAGAAAACAACCGGATTCCGTTTGGGCGGGCCGATCATTAAAAACAAACTTTTCTTCTTCGTTAACGGTGAGTTTGTAAAACGTTCGAGCCCGGCATTGGATTTTGTGCTTAACCGCGGACAGTCAGGAGACAATGTTTCCCGCACAACTGCTGCTGATCTTGAAGATCTTGGCGCATTTATGAAGGATAAATTCAAGTATGACATCGGTGCTATTGATGGTTTTAACAATGAGAACAAGAGTAATAAATTTCTTGCGCGCATTGATTATAACATCAGCGACGCACATAAACTGACATTGCGTTACTCGCACCACGATTCGGATTCGGACGTGTTGATCAGCCAGAGCAACAGCAGTAACACAGCAGGATTTGGTAACCGTACCAACTCATTGTCAGCAATTTCTCCTCAGAATACGGGCTACATTATCCAGGATAACACGCGCTCTTTCGTAGCAGAACTGAACTCAAATTTCGGAGGAAAATTTGCCAATAACCTGATCGGAACATTCAATAAGCAGATCGAAGACAGGAAATACAAAGCACCGATTTTCCCAACCGTAGAAATCCAGAAAGACGGATCAACTTACACGACAATCGGTTCCGATCCTTTTACACCGAACAACCGTCTGGATTACTCCACATTGAACATTACGGATAACCTGACTTACTTCGCCGGAAAACACACATTAACAGCGGGTGCTTCTTTCGAATATTTCAAATCGAACAACTTGTTCTTCCCGACTTCGAACGGTGTTTACGTGTTCAAATCGATCCAGGATTTTAAAAATGCAGCCAATGCATATTTGGCTAATCCAAACCTGACAGTTGCGCCGGACACATTGGTTCGTTTCAATTATCGCTACTCATTGCTTCCGGACGGTTCTGCACCTTGGCAGGAATTCAAGACACAGACATTTAGTTTGTATGTTCAGGACGAATATCAGGTTGCGCCAAACTTCAAAGTTACAGCAGGTCTTCGCGGAGATTATATCACCATCCCGAACACTTCGAAACAATATTACAATGCAGATGTAGCCGCATTGACATTTAAAGACAATGAAGGTGCAGACTATAAGGTGAACACAGGTAATGTTCCGAAAGCACGCATTTATCTTTCGCCTCGCCTTGGTTTCAACTGGGACGTGAAAGGAAACAGAATGACACAGGTGCGTGGGGGAACAGGGTTATTCTTGTCCAGAATTCCTTATGTATTGATATCCAATCAATTGGGTAACAACGGTGTGAACTCTGCAACAGTCCAAGGAAGTAACACTGTAGACTTTCCATTTACATTAGATCCTTCCAGATACAATCCGCAACAATCCAAGAAGTTGACTGGTTACCAGGTCAATGCTTCGGATGAAAACCTGAAATTCCCACAGGTTTGGAAAAGCAACATTGGTATTGATCAGCAGCTTGGCTGGGGCGTTATAGCAACGGTGGAAGGTATTTTTAACAAAAATTACAATGCACTCCGCTATATTGACGTGAACCTTAAACCTGCAACTGCTCAGTTTGCTGGCACAGACTCACGTGACCGTTTTCCTGCATCAGGATTGTCCGGACAAGCTGCGACTGCGGCGCGTCTGATCAACGGAGATGTTTCAAACGTTTACGTCTTGACAAACACCAACAAAGGTTATTCTTACTCGATCACAGGAAAACTGGAAAAAGCGGCAACCCGCGGCTTTGGTGGAATGGTGGGTTATACTTACGGACAGGCAAAAGACATCGCTTCTGTTTCCAGCACAGTGGAAGGCAACGTGCCGGGGATCAATGGTTTGAACAATCTGGATCTTGCGTGGTCTGGTAACGACCTGCGTCACCGTTTTGTAGGTTACGTATCTTACAGAAAAGAATATGGTGGCAAAATCGGCGGAGCAACGATGATCACATTAGGCGGTGTTTCCAACAGCGGAACGAAGCTTTCTTACATCAGCTCGACGGATATGAATGGTGACGGTCAGAACAATGACTTGCTATATGTGCCGAAAAGTGCTTCTGACGTTAATTTCGTGACTTCTACTACAACTGTAAATGGAAAGACCTACACGTTCTCACCAGAACAGCAAAAAGAAGCGTTCCAGAACTACATCGACAGCCATCCTTATTTGTCAAAAAGAAAAGGACAATATACAGAACGTAACGGTGGTGCATATCCATGGTTAACCCGCTTTGACCTGACCGTTGAACAGGATTTCTATGTAAAAGTGGGTGCAAAAGATAAAAAGAACATTATCCGTTTGCGTGCCGACGTTTTCAACATTGGAAACATGATCAACAACAAATGGGGTGTAGGCAACCAGGTAACGGTTTCTTCCAACTCTACACAGTCGACCCCGCTTAACTTCGCAAGTGTTTCTGCGGACGGCGTTCCTTCATACAGAATGGGGACACAAGTAATTGGTGGCGAGACAGTTTTGGTTCGTGATGCTTTCGTTAAAGGTCGCACGATCAATGACGTTTGGCAGGCACAAATCGGTATCCGTTATATTTTTAACTAGGGATCAGCCTAGACGATTTATTATAAAGCAAGAAAGTCTGTTCCGATCCGGGGCAGACTTTCTTGCTTTATAATAATGGTTTTTTATTTCTGTACTTTTTCGGTTGCTGCAATAACGGCTTCAATCCCAGCCCGGTAACCTTCTACAATCAGGCGGGAAATGTCTTCGGAAGTGAAATGTTGTAAATCAAGAAAAAGCGGTGCCGCCGGACGGATCACCGTTAGTTTCATGGGCTTTCCGCGCAGATTGGAGCGGTCGACAAATGACTCGGCCCAGGCAATGTTGCTGTTGACGATCTGATTGACGGTAATGTCCCTGACGCGCTCTATCAATGTGATCAGGTTGCGTGAGTTCATGTCTTCCGGCTGGTACAAAAGCGGCGAATGGCAGGCAATAAGCACTATTTCAGTAGCACCATCTTCAATCGCCTGCCGGATAGGGGCCACTTCCCGCAAACCGCCATCCAGGTAAAGCTGCTGCTCGATCTCGACTGCGGGCATCAGCATAGGAATGGATGAGCTTGCATATACATAGCTCATAAAGTGGGGGTTATCGGGCGAAGCATACTTTATTTCTCCGCTGCCAATGTTCACGGCGCCTACTTTCAGCTTAACGGGGCTGTTATGAAGATATTGATCGTTCACGTGCTTCCGGATCATGGAATGCAGGGGCATAGGATCCACGATCCCGTCGAAACGGCTCATAAGCGTGGCCATACCAAGCATTACCCGCGAGCGGAGCATGGAAATGTCCTGTGGCTGCGTAATGTTTTTGATCCAGAATTCGAGCAGTTTCCTGCCGACGACCGGCCATTGCACTGCATTCTTTTCGTGCATTTGCTTTCCCGCTTCATTGGCAAGAAACGTTGCATTCAGCGCGCCGACGGAAATGCCGTAGACCATCTCGGGCTCAAACCCATTTTCCAGCACAGCTTGTATAACGCCAACCTGAAAGGCGCCTTTCATTGATCCTCCTCCCAGCACTAATGCTTTCATGTAACGTTGTTTGAACCGGGGTGCCGGCGCAGTGATTGAATGGTAGAACGACGGATCGCAATCCTAATTTTTTCAATTCTAAACATTTTCATACTAAAATTGATATAAACAGAAGATTTTATTCCAAATTTGAAGATCAGAGTTCAGAAGCGGAAAAACGATGAAAACGAATTCCGGTTTTTCCGACGCCTTTTATATCAGGAGGGATTTTTGAAGCCCTCGTCCATAAATATGACCCTTTCAATAAAGGAAATCCAGGTCCCGGTTGCAGATGAAATGAAGGCTTTTGAGCACAAGTTTCGTCAGTTTATGAAAAGTGACGTAATGCTGCTGGACCAGATTATGAATTACATTGTCCGCCGCAAAGGCAAGCAGCTGCGGCCGATGTTTGTGTTTCTTTCAGCTGGTGTTTGCGGCCAGATAGCCGAGTCCACTTATCGGGGCGCCGCATTGATCGAATTGCTCCATACGGCTACGCTCGTGCACGACGATGTGGTGGATGACTCCAATTACCGTCGCGGTTTTTTCTCTGTTAATGCATTGTGGAAGAATAAGATAGCCGTCCTTGTGGGTGATTATTTACTCTCGCGCGGGCTGCTCCTGTCCGTGGATCATGGGGAATTTGATATCCTAAAAATCGTTTCTACTGCCGTTCGTGAGCTGAGTGAAGGGGAGTTGCTTCAAATTGAAAAAGCGCGCCGGCTCGACATTAACGAAGAAGTTTACTATCAGATCATTAAGCAAAAAACTGCCTCGCTTATCGCATCCTGCTGCGCGGTAGGCGCCAGTTCTGTGGGTGCTACGGCTGACATTGTGAAGCGCATGCATGCGTTTGGCGAAAAAGTGGGCATGGCATTCCAGATCAAAGACGATCTTTTCGATTACGGCGAAGACGAGATCGGCAAACCGCTTGGGATCGACATTAAGGAGAAAAAAATGACGCTGCCGCTCATTTACGCGCTCAATAAGGCAAGCTGGCTTGAAAAACGGAGGATCATCAATATCATCCGGAACGAAAGTCACAAACCTAAAAAAGTGAGCGAGGTGATTGCCTTCGTAAAAGATTCTGGTGGCCTGGGTTACGCACAGCAGGTCATGCAGCGTTACGTCGAGGAAGCAAGGGCACTTTTATACGAATTCGCTGAGTCACCACACCGGCATTCCCTCGAACAACTCGTTCAATACACCATTGAAAGAAGTAAGTAATTTGAATGAGTGAATTAATGAATGAGTGAATGAGTGAATGAGTGAATTAATGAATGAGTGAATGAGTGAATGAGTGACAAAAAAATATTCAGTCATTCACTCATTCACTCATTCAAAATTCATTCATTCACCCCTTCATTTCCCTTTCGCGACAAATATGTAAGTAACTATAATAATATGACTAAACTTTTAGTTATGTTAGCACTTCCATAAAAACCTTTATGTCATGAAAGCTATATTCTCTGCATTAATCTGCTTGTGCGTGCAATGTGCGTGCGCACAAATGAAGGTGGTCTCTTCAAAAAATCTCGAAAAAGAGGGCATCGACCCTATTAAAATCGCTAATGAGTACGGAAGTGAGGAGCAGTCTATGATGACTGAGGTGATGAAGAAAACCAGTCTGATCATCGCGTCCGCATTTCCCGAGAATCCCAATCCGGGTATCACCGTATTCACGCAGATTTATTTCAATGAATCCGGAAGCCTGGACTATTTGATCTTTGACTTGCGGACCGGTGATGGATATGACAAAGACTCTCTCGATAAACACGCCAAATATGCTTTTCTGACAGGTTTTGATGGATGGAAAGTTTCGAAAACAGGGAAAAAGTTTTCTGTCGTGTCGGTCCGAACGGTAGGGAAGCAGCCTGTGGTGCGCGAGGTTAGGCGTGGCGACAGCTCGGTCGTTGACCTCAAAACGGCGCTCGTTTTTCAGGATACATTAAAAACCAAGCGGCTTTATCTGAACCAGCTGGAATTGAAGACATTACCCGATGTCATTTACCGGTTTCCGAACCTCGAAGAGTTGTATCTGGGAAACAACGAGTTGCAGGCGGTTCATATAGATATGGCGCGCCTGCCTAAGCTGGCTCAACTTCATTTACAGCAAAATAAGCTCACCGAAAAAGGCTTTCAGATCACAGGTAACAACACATTATATCTGCTGAATCTGAAAGAAAATAAATTTACCAACATTCCTACCGCCATTCGTAAATGCAAGAAATTAAGGACGCTATGGCTTGGCGGTAACCAAATGTCAGCATTGTCCAACGGCAGTTTTCGAAAACTGAAATCGGTGCAAGACCTGAATTTTTACAAATCCGACATCGCCGTTTTACCCAAGGGGATTAAGAAAATGAAGAATCTGGAAGTATTGGATTTGTATTATAACCAGCTGGAAATGCTGCCGAAAAGCATAACTAAGCTTAAAAACCTGACACATCTGGCCGTTTCCTATAACCAGATAAAAGCATTGCCCGAACGGATCGACAAATTGAGCCGCATTCATACATTATATGCGCACCATAATCGGCTTAGCAAACTCCCGGCAAGCATTACCAAAATGCAAAATCTGAAAATTCTGGATCTGGGTTTTAACTGGTTTACCAATTTTCCCCCGGAACTGACCGCGTTCGTTAAATTGCAGGAGCTGGATCTTTCTTCCAACAACTTCCCCGATTTCCCGGAGCAGCTGTTGGAAATAAAGAAACTGGAAAAACTTTACCTGCGCGGCAACCCATTTGTAAAAGACGATGCGGAGACCAAATACAGCAGGCAGCTCGGCCAGCTGAAAAGCAAGAATATTGAAGTGTTTTACTGAATTACAAATTCCACCAATAGGTAAATTTCAACACAACTGCCCGGTTCTTAACCCGGAAATTTTCGGGCAGATAATTATCCGTATACACGATAAATAAATCCGAAGCCGGCTTATAGCGCCATTGCAGACGCGCATTCAGGTTGATATTATCTGCCTGATTGTTGTACTGCATGAATGTGGTAAAGAACAGGTTATTGGTAAATGTAAAGTCTACCCGCGGGCCTACGAGCCATAACTGCGTTCTTTTCCAAGGCTCAGGAAGGCGGATATCGTTATAGTTTCCAGCCATGGTGATCGCTACGTAAGGCTGCACACGATAGCCCAGCTCCGCCCGTAAATTGTTACGATGACCATTCTGATAATAACCGCCGAAAATCCCCGAAGCAGTGTAAGTAAGGCGATTCTGCGGACCTGAAACAATGTCAAAACCGGCGGCTTTCCAATTGTGCTCGCTGCCGGTTGCCAATGTTCCCACACCGAGGTTGGTAGGGTCAAATGGCCTTAATAACCTGACATAATTACTCGATCCCCAAACGGCAACTGTGGCGCGGTTGATAAAATTCAGGTTATAGGAAAGGATAAATTCACGATCGCTGAGGTCAAATTTTTTGTCCCAAAATACATTGCTGATCAGCTTGGGGCCGTGGCTGATGATCTTTGGATTTTTGACAAAAAACAGATAACCAATGTTCGGACTGATCTTGTAATAACCCATCCTGACGGCATTCGGCACGTAACCTACTTCTGCATTGAAATTTTTACCCACATATTCGTGCTGCCACTGCCAGAAAAAATTGGCTTTGTTAAATTTCAAATCAGCAGCGTGCGTAAAATCGTCTGTGGACTTGCCAGGTGTGAATGATTTGAGCATCATAACTTTTCCTGTCCAGAGGTTTTTAGCGCTGGCAAGGTTAAATTCTGCTCCTATATTGCGGTTATAGCGGTTTGTGGCCTGATGCTGCTCCGGCGAGTAATTCGTCGCATCTTTATTTACAAATATAAAACGGACATTGGACCGGGCTAATAATTGCCTTTGCAATGCAAAAACCGCGTAATTATTTCTGGGCGTCAGGCTATCGGAAGAACCCGTCTGCACGTCCAGCACACCGATGCGCCAGTTCTTGTTGATCTTTCCGCTCATACGCGCACCAAACTGAATCGGAACGCCTAATCCGATGCGTCGGGAGAAAAAAGGCCGGATGGTAGCGTACCCGAAATTGGCGAAAAGGTCAGCATTTTCTAGAAAGAACTGACGGCGCTCCGGGAAAAACAATTCAAAGCGGTCCAGATTGGTCTGCTGCACGTCCACGTCCACCTGAGAAAAGTCCGGATTGACAGTTAAGTCGAGGTTCAGAGAAGGGGTAAGGCCGATTTTTACATCGCCTCCGATGGCCGGCTTATATTTATTAGGCGTGTCTTTTTGATAATCTTTTGTCAAACGCGTGGCCGCGTAGGGTATGATGGAAATGTTCGGGCCCGGATTGGGCGGAGGAACGTCCCATGCCAGCACGCCCGTGTAAGCCAGTGAGGCCGAAGGAAACTGCCGCGGAACGGGCGCCCAAGCCGATTTTTCAGAGATAGTGAGATCCTGACGGCTGAAATTAATGCCCCATCTCGTTATTCCCGGCTTATACCGAATGCTTTTGAAAGGAATTGCGGCTTCCCAGACCCATTTGTCATCATCATTCTTTACCGCGCTCACCCATTTATTGTCCCAGCTCAGATCGACCGTTCCACCATCTCCCTGCTGGCCATCCCACGGCGCGCCGGCCGCATTGGCACCGAATGAAAAACCATTGGTCTTATCATCAAATGTGTCCATGAAAAGGAGAAAGTTGTCATTTTTCCCGAAAGAAAAATCCCTTTTCAATGATTCGACAATAATAGAGCCTTTTACGGGCTTATAATTAACCACCAGAATGTAGAGGTTGTCCTTATCATAGCACATTTTCACATCCGTAAGCGCCCTGGAAAAACTTGTATCCATAGGCGTGATCATGAAAAAGTTGTTGGCAACCTCAGCGGATTCCCATGCCAGGTCATCCGCGACACCATCAATGTTCAGCGAGGATGTCGCGGAATGAATATTGTATTGATATTTTTCATTGGGTTTCTGTGCAATGCTTTTTGAAATGATTAAACAGAAAAAAATAAGGTTTAGGATAGAAATTTTTTGCACTTGATCAGGGTGTAGGAATGGTTGAATAAAGGCTCAGGCGGTGTTCTCAGCTTCTGAACCACTTTGCATCCGCATAAAAAGTCCCGAAAGGAACGAGCGAAGAAATGAAAGCCAGAAGTGATTTCTTAAAAGACCAGCTTCTTTCCGTAGCAACCTGGATCAGCAAAACGACAAAAAGTACGAACAAAACGCCGTGCGCCATGCCAACAATGCGGACAGCCTGCGGAAGACCGGCAAGATATTTCAACGGCATAGCAATGCCGAGCAAAACGAGGTAAGAAATGCCTTCAAGAAAAGCAATGATGCGAAGACGGCCGAGGGCGGATTTAACAAGCGTGGAGATCATAAAAAAAGAACTGTAAGCGTAAGATTATTAAGTGTAAAGATACGCAATAGGAAGATTTAGAAAGCAGGAATAACCAAAAATCAAACACCAACGTTCGTGAGAAAATCAATTTTTACATGTCTGCTTGCGCTTGCAGGATTTTATGCAACGGCGCAAAGCCTTAAAGTTTCGGGAAATGTACGCGATGAGCGCGGAGAGCCGCTCGTTGGCGCTTCGGTGCTGGAAAAAGGAACCAATAATGGCACCATTACCGACGGCAGCGGCGCCTATACGCTGTCGGTAGGGAAGTCCAATGCTGTTCTCGTTGCGACATTTGTCGGTTACAATGTTGTTGAGCGCGCGGTTTCGGCCAATGCTAATCTGGACTTCACAATGACCGACGCGTCCATTCTTAATCAGGTAACCATTGTGGGTTCGAGGAACGCAAACCGTTCGTCCACCGACACGCCTTCGCCCGTGGATGTGATTGATATTCGTGAGATCACCACCAAACAAGGCCAGCTGGATGTAAACCAGCTTTTGCAATTCGCTGCGCCTTCCTTCAATTCCAACAGGCAAACGGGATCTGACGGCGCGGATCATGTGGACCCCGCATCGCTGCGAGGCCTTGGACCTGACCAGACATTGGTTTTGATCAACGGAAAAAGACGCCATCAATCTGCATTGGTCAATCTTTTCGGAACAAGAGGCCGCGGGAATACGGGCACCGATTTAAATGCCATTCCGGCTGCGGCCATTGAGCGTATCGAGATTTTGAGGGACGGCGCAGCAGCTCAATATGGCTCTGATGCGATTGCGGGCGTAATCAACATTGTTTTAAAAGAGACAGTCAACCAGCTTTCCGCCAATGTGAACGCAGGAATTTATAAGGCAAAATATCGATTTGATAACAAGGATTTCGATGGGCTGAATTATAATGTTAACTTCAACTACGGCGTAAAAATTGCGCAAAAAGGTTTTGTGAATGTGACGGCCGACTATAATTTCCGGGACCATACCAACCGCGCAAACACAGTTTCCGATCCGGACGAGCTCCAAAGGCGGCAATATGGCGATCCCAGGATCAACAATGCTGCGCTTTATTACAATGCAAAAGTTCCGGTCGGTGAGAATATCCAGTTTTATAGTTTCGGGGGAATCAACAAGCGCAGAGGCGATGCTTATGCGTGGACACGTTTCGCCGATGATGACCGCAATGTGCCCTCCATTTACCCTAACGGATTTGATCCCATCATTGCAAGCACCATCGATGACAGAGCTGTAACAGCGGGAGTTCGGGGCGTTTGGAAGTCATGGAACATTGATCTCAGCAATACTTACGGGTTTAATAAATTCCAGTTTGATGTGAAAAACACCATTAACACGTCGTTGGGCGAGGGGTCACGGACGGAGTTTGATGCAGGCGGATTTCAGTTGGCACAAAGCGTTACAAACCTCAACATTACACGTCATTACAAAACCATTTTGCAAGGACTCAACGTTGCTTTTGGAGGTGAATTTCGGAATGAGCGCTATAAGATTTTCGCGGGCGAGCGCGGTTCGTACTACAATTACGATCCATCCCTGGCAGGCGGATCGCAGGGCTTTCCGGGTTACAGTCCCTCGGATGTCACGGACAAAAGCCGCTCCAACGCAGGTGCTTACCTGGACGTAGAAGCAGATCTGACTAAAAAATTGTTGATCGATGCAGCCGCCCGGTTTGAAAGTTACAGCGATTTTGGGACTACATTGAATGGGAAAGTCGGCTTGCGTTACAAGATCACCAACGCCATTGCGTTACGCGGATCGGTGAGCACAGGTTTCAGGGCGCCTTCACTGGCTCAGAAATATTTCAATTCAACTTTCACCAATTTCGTCAATGGTGAAGCGGTGGATGTGCTGCTGGCCAATAATAATAGCGAAGTGACCAGGGCGCTGGGCATTCCAAAATTAAAGCAGGAAACTTCCCAAAACGCCAGCATCGGACTTACGATGAACCCGGCTCCGGGGCTTTCCGTGACGATTGACGGTTACTATGTAAAAGTGAAGGATCGCGTGGTGCTTACGGGGCAGTTTAGCGATGAGGATGAGGATATCGGCGAGCTGCTGAAAGATCTGCGGGTTGGACAAGCCCAGTTTTTCACAAACGCGCTTTCTTACACCACCACGCAAGGCATTGACCTGATCATTGCGCATTCCACTTCGCTGGGCATCGGGCGGCTAAGCACAACATTGGCGGCTAACTTTAATGATATGGATTTGGGGCCGGTTAATACAGTGCCAAGATTGCAAGGAAAAGAAGACACATATTTTGATGAAAGGGAGCGACGTTTCGTCCTGGCTTCCGCGCCGCCGTCGAAAATCAACCTGACGTTTGACTATGGCGTTGATAAATTCAGCCTTATGCTCCGTTTTATACGCTTTGGCGAGGTAAAGCTGGCCAATTGGGACTATGAGCTGGATATCTACAAGGCCAAAGTCCAGACTGATTTAACTGCGAATTACAAGTTCAGCAAAAACATTTCGCTTTCGATCGGTGGCAGCAACATTCTGAATGTTTATCCTGATAAGTCTCTGCCTAGTCTGACAGAATCTGGTGGCGGCTGGGATCCCGTACAAATGGGCACCAACGGAGCTTTCTTCTTTACCAGATTGGGTTTCAGGTTTTAACATATTGTTCAATCAAAAACTTAGATGTTCGTTATTTA
This sequence comes from Dyadobacter sp. CY327, assembly GCF_021390415.1. Classification (NCBI taxonomy): domain Bacteria; kingdom Pseudomonadati; phylum Bacteroidota; class Cytophagia; order Cytophagales; family Spirosomataceae; genus Dyadobacter; species Dyadobacter sp. CY327. The sequence goes on from NZ_JAJUXJ010000001.1 coordinate 1,553,395, forward strand.
GCATGCTGCTTTTACGCGTGAAACTTTGAGTTATTACAAATAAAAAGGGTGCGTTCGCTTAGCAAACGCACCCTTTTAAATGATCCAGAATCGCTAGACAGCCTGCACCTTGATTTTCGGCTTCTTATCGGCAGACTGATTTTCCTTATCCCGCATTTTAATAAAGTCTTTGAAACGTCTGATCGTCGCCATAATGAAGCCAATCACGAGCACAAATGTTCCCAGCCAAAGAATGTTAATCAACGGTTTTTCAATGGCTTTCATCACGATAAAGTCGCGCTGGGTGGTATTAACAGCGAAGGAGAACTGTCCTGTTTGTGGATTGATCTCCTGAAACTGAATGCGCATGCCCAAATCGTTATTTACCTCAGGCTTGCGTGCCACCATGCGGTCGCGTATCACGAAGGAAGGTGTTACCACGTATTCTTTGTCTTTATCCAGCACGCGGATCACGGCTTTCACCGCAGCATCACCATCGCCGAGCTTAACGCCCTCAACCTGCTCTGTACGCACCACGTTATCCAGGATCGCGACGTAATCGTTCACAAAGAATGTGTCGCGCATGCTGATCGTAAAGTTCTCCGTCTGGCTCCAAACCGGCTCTGCAGTTGGATTGGTCACCATGTTTACGTGGGTATAGAGGTCTTTGTCAACCTTTCGCTGAATGTCGGGTGACGAAACAATTCCACCCATTCTCGGGTTGATCTGCACCCTCGGGAATAAGCTGAAAATACGTCCTGATGGCTCCCTGTATTCGATTTCGTAATAGAAGTTTTCAGGGAAAAGCTCGATTGTATCGCCTTTGACATTATACTTTTTCCCGTCCACAACAATGTCTCTCAAAGCAACTGCATGGAAATCACCCTCGATGATATCGACCCAGCTCTTAGGAATATAACCAGGAATCTTACGCGGCTCAACGCGCACGTCGCGCCAGGTAAGCATATAGTCGCCCATTTTCTCGGGCTTATTAAGCCACAGGGTAATGTTCTCCTTATTTTCCTTATTGTCGTTATTGGTAAATTCTTCGCTCCGGGAAATCATCAAACCCGAATTGTTGATCGAAACGACTTTGGTATAAGCCGAAGAAAACAGGATCCCGATCAGCATTAAGGCCACACCAATATGCGTGATCGCTCCGCCTGACAAATTGTAATTGCCACGGATAATGTTGATCAAAATCGTCCCGTTTGCAACGATCGCAAAGACTGCTGATGTCAGCAAAATAATGTATTGGATTTCCTTAACACCTTGAATCGTGATGATCGCAGCACTGATAATCAGCGAGATCAGCAACGGATTGTACAGAGCTTGCAATTTGTCCTTGCCTGTTCTTTTCCACCAGAAAAACTGTCCTACACCCGTTAGAATGACAATCAGGGAGAAGAACCAAAGCTGGAATTTGTTATAATGTCCGATCTGATCGGCAGGAAGCGCCATGTTTAAAACCGTTCCGAATGCTTCGGCGATTTTGTTATAAACTGGGATAGAGGTCGTTGCAAGAATCTGGAAACCAGACAAACAAAGTAATGTTGCACCAATAAAAATCCAGAATTCCTGAGAGTAGGTGGAAACTTCTTCTTCGTCACTTGGCAAGTCTTTCCAACGATAAATCAGCAAGCCGATTGCTACGATTGTGAATGTCAGCAAGTAAATCAAAAGCTGTCCTGAAAGACCCAGATCCGTAAATGAGTGAACAGAAGCATTTCCCAAAACCCCGCTTCGCGTCATGAAAGTGGAGTAAAGGATCAGGATAAAGGTGGCAATGGTAAGAATGAATGACGTTTTAAGCGCTGTCGCATTCTTGCGTCCAATGATCATTGTATGAACCGCCGCCACCAGGATTAACCAGGGCACGATAGATGAATTTTCAACAGGATCCCAGTTCCAGTAACCGCCGAAGTTAAGCGTTTCGTAGGCCCAGTAAGCGCCCATAAGGATGCCTATGCAAAGGATCATGGCAGAAAATAATGCCCAGGGCAAAGCCGGACGAATCCATTCCTGGATTTTTTTGGTCCAAAGGCCTGCGATTGCAAACGAGAAAGGAATCAATGTTGTAGCAAAACCAAGGAACAGGGTAGGAGGGTGGATTACCATCCAATAATTTTGCAAAAGCGGGTTCAAACCGTTTCCGTCTTTCGGAATAAAATTCGCATCCATCTCGTAAACAGGTAGATCCGGCATTACTTCTTTTAATAACAGGAATGGTGTTGAACCGATTTTAAGATCCAAGCCAGGAATGACAACACCTAAAATCATGGAAGTCAAAAACGCCTGCACCAATGCAAAAACGGTCATTACCGGTGCTTCCCAGGAGCGGTTTGTGAAGATTAAAACACAACCCAAAACAACATTCCAGAAGATCCACAACAAGAAACTTCCTTCCTGATCCTGCCAGAAACTGGAAATTGTGTAGCCTGTTGGCAGGGACAGCGAGGAGTTTTTCCAAGCGTAGTGATATTCAAAATAATGGTTTCCGATGATCCAGTAAAGGGAGAAAACCACGCCTATAACGGCAGCAACGTGCGCATAAAAAACGGCGCGTCCGAATTTTTTCCAGGTTTTGGCATCGTCAATGGTGATGCCAGCCGTGCTAGCCTTGAAATAGGCGAATGTGGCAACCAGGGCTGTTACAAATGCAATTATTACCAGCAGGTGACCTGCACTTCCGATTGTGCTGTGAATCATGATTGTTCTGCTGTATGTTCAGTCGTTTCCATTTTGCCGTTCTCGTATTTCGACGGGCACTTCATCAGGATTTTCTCCGCAGTGAAAGCGCCGTCTTTCATTTTACCTACTACCACAACCTGCTCCGATTTATCGAAATCCTGCGGTTTTGAGTTCTTGTAAACGACCCTTTGTTCCACCTGGTTGTTGTCGATCAATGTAAAGGCAAAATAGTTGGGATCAACCTGAGGCTGGTATTCCATGCCGATAATATGGCCTGATGCATCTTTTTTGAGTGTGCCCACAACGTGAATGCTTTCTGCATCACCGTCCTGCGCCATCTCTTTGGCCTTTGTAAAATCGACATATGTGCTCGCGTCACCGGCTGTTGAGACAATAATGCCAATAGCCACAGCAATGATGATCAAACCGAATATTTGTATCTTTTTCATGAAAGTTTACTTGATATTTAATTCTTTTTCGATTTTGCTTACTTTGGAATCTATCCGAAGCATATTGATCGCGATCCCTGCGAAAATCACAGCAATCACAGCTACAACAACCCAGATCTTACCGTCTTCCCGGAGTTTGTCGGCCATAGGCACGCCATTATCAACAGCTTGTGCAAACAAGTTTCCTGAGATCAAAAATAAGGTGAGTAGTAAGAGGGAGACTTTTTTCATTATATGGGTAACGGTCTAAATTCTTAACGAAAATTTGATTTAAAATGTTTGTGATCGTTCAAACTTAGTGCGTGTTCAGGCGATTTTGTCAGAAGTTATCAATGCTTCGTCCCTGACGCGGTTGATTACTTTAATCCGGATCCGAAGTTCGGCCAGCCATAATCCCAGCAGAATGTAACCGATGATAGCAGGATAGAATACTTTACGGATATCGCTGTTGAAATCGTAGGAGCCGAATGTGCTGTTTCCGCCGCTGCCTGGGTGCAAAGAATCTGTCAGCCGGGGCAGGATGTAAATGATTGGAATAAAAACAGCGAATGCAAAAATGTTGTAAACTGAGGAAATACGCGCTTTTCGCTGCTCGTCTTCAAAAGAGCTTCTCAGCAGCAGATAAGCCAGATATATCAGGATGCCAACTGCTGCACCATTCAGTTTCGGATCATTCGGCCAGGGATCGCCCCAGGTATAATTAGCCCAAACCGAGCCTGTCAGGCAGCCCAAAATTCCGAAGAATATGGCGGACTTGGCCAGTTCGCTTGCAATGTCGTCATCACCTATTCGTCCTTTGTTCAAATAACGGATTGAAAAAATCATGGACACGAACAGCAGGGTGGTCATTGCCAGCCAGAGTGCTACGTGAAAATAAGTATTACGAATGCTCTCATTGATGATGGCAAGGTGCGGAACAGGGCCCATCAGACCCATAACAATGACATAGAATATGATTACTATGCAGAGGATTTTCCACCAGATCTTTCTCATTTTACTCTTTACTTTAATGCTTACTCGCCAGTCTGAATCAACTTCTCCACAGATAAGGAAAAAGCAGATAACTGAGCGTAATTACTATGAGATCAATTGATAACAGTGTGCTGATTTCGTCCGTGCTAACCGACCAGTCCAAGCCATCCATGGCATTCTTGGCCAGCTTGATCGTCATCAGGAGCATGGGTAATATGATCGGGAAGCTCAGAACAGCCATTAATGTTGCGCTGTTATCCGCTTTGGAGGCAATCCCTGCCACAAGGGTAAGCACAGATGCAAAACCGATGGCGGCCAAAAAAAGGCACAGGATAAAAAGCCCCATATCACCGATTGCATTGCCCATTACAAACGAATAAAATACAAACCCCATTCCTGATAACAGTAACATTATCAGCGAATTGTAAATTATTTTTGAAATAATGATCGCCTGCGGACTGCAAAGGCTGTAATAATAAAGCAACCGGCCATAGCGCTCCTGAGAGAAACTTTTGGCGATCGCATTTACCGCAGTGAACAGAATGATGATCCAGAATAGTGTGTTCCAGACAATAGGAGTGAGTTGATTTCTTCTGAGATTAAAGCTCAGATAGCAAACGAAAACGGTGCTGATCACGTAAAGTAACATGCCGCTCAGCGCATACTTTTGACGCCATTCGAGTGTAACTTCTTTCCAGATAAGGGTTTTAATCTCGTTCAAAATTCCGCTGCTCATTTACTCTTTGCGCTGCAAAAGTACTACATAAAGCCTGAGGGAAATAATAAAACGGTCATGATTTTCCATGATTTGTATGGGTGGGGGCACAATTGCAAAAGTTATGTTTGAATTACGGTGTGATAGTGCTTTATTTGCACTTTAAATAAAATGAATCTAAATAAGGAGTGTATGTCAGCTCGTACGGTCAGTCATCTTCGAAAGGGCGAAAAGGGGGTCATAAAATCTTTTACGGATCGGGCAATGTCATTAAAATTACTGGAAATGGGCTGCCTGCCCGGGTGCGAAGTGCGTCTGGATGCAGTTGCGCCTTTTGGTGATCCGATCTGTATTAATGTTGGCGGTTCCTATTGCCTTTCGCTCAGGTTGAACGAGGCGGCCGTGATTGTGCTTGAATAAGCGATACGTTCCGATTATAAGCCTCTCCATTGAAACAAGGGAATATAAAAGTTGCGCTGGTTGGTAACCCCAATGCCGGCAAGTCTACATTATTTAATGCATTGACCGGTTTACGCCAAAAGACCGGGAATTTTCCGGGCGTTACCGTTGAAAAAAAATCCGGAACATTCAAGCTTCCCGGCCAGTCGGGCCAGCCCGATGCTGCTGCCATCGTCGTAGATCTTCCGGGCACATATAGTATTTATCCCAAATCAAGGGACGAGGTTGTCGTAATGGACATTCTCGCTAACCCTGCCCACCCTGACTTCCCGGATGTCGTTATCGTAGTTGTCGATGCGTCGAATCTTCAACGGAACCTGCTTCTTTTTACTGAAATCAGCGATCTTGGCCTGCCGTGCGTCCTGGCACTGAATATGCTTGATGTGGCTACGAGTATGAACCTGACGGTTAATGCCGTGCAGCTTGCTATGAAACTGAATGTGCCGGTCGTGCGCATCAATGCGCGCACAGGTGAAGGTTTGAATGCCTTGAAAGATGCGGTGCGGCAAATGGCGGATCGGGTTGAAAAACCGGAACTTGCCTATTTCTATGAGCCCAAAGACAACGAGATCGATTTGATTGCCGATGTCAGGCGTATGTATGACCTTGATAATGATTACGTTGCGTTGCAGTATGTTTGCCAGCATGATAATTTCTCATTTTTGGAAACGCGGGCAAGGGTTGCGCTGGATAAACTGATTGAAAAGCACGAATTTGATGAAAACGGCTTTCTGGCCGCAGAAACCGTTGCACGCTATGAGAAAATAAAGCCGATAATTTCTAAATCAGTTAAGTCAGCAGGTGTAACCGAACAACCTTACTGGACGCGAAAGCTGGACAGCATTCTGATGCACCCGTTTTGGGGATATGTTACATTTGCTGCCGTCCTGATCCTGGTTTTTCAAGCCATTTTTTCATGGGCAACTTATCCCAGCGATTTGCTGGATGCGGGAATTGCGGCAACTATTGAATGGACAAAAGCAGTTTTGCCCCAAGGATTTTTAAATGATCTACTTACCGACGGCATCATGGCTGGACTGGGAGGAATTCTGGTATTCATTCCGCCGATTGCCATTCTCTTCGCGCTCGTTTCAATTCTCGAAGAATCGGGTTATATGGCACGGGTGATGGTGATTATGGATAAACTCATGCGCAAATTCGGTCTGAATGGCCGGAGCGTAGTTCCTCTGATCTCAGGCGTGGCCTGCGCGGTGCCTGCGATCATGACAACCCGGAGCATTAGCAGCCGTTATGAACGTTTACTGACGATTTTGGTAACACCATTGATGAGCTGTTCGGCCCGTTTGCCCATTTACACTATCCTTATTGCCTTGGTTGTGCCGCCTACAAAAGTGCTTGGCTTCCTCAATATACAAGGTTTGGTTTTGTTCGGACTGTATTTCCTGGGTCTTGCAGGTGCGCTGGCGACTGCCTGGATTTTATCATTGTTCATTCCCAGAAAAGAACCCGGCTATTTCATGCTGGAAATGCCTTCTTATAAGCTGCCGCGCTGGGGCCATGTGGCATTTACCATGTATGACAGCGTGAAATCATTTGTGCTGGAAGCAGGAAAAGTGATTATGGCTATTTCGATCATTCTTTGGGTGTTATCCACATATGGCCCGGGTGATAAAATGGAGCGGGCGGAGGAAAAAGTTGTTGCCAGCATGCCGCAAGCTTCTGAGGAACAAGTTAATGCAGCCATTTCGTCCGCGCGCCTGGAAAATTCCTACGCGGGCCATTTCGGTCATTTCATCGAGCCGGCAATAAGGCCTTTGGGTTATGACTGGAAGATCGGCATTGCATTACTCGCCTCATTTGCCGCAAGGGAAGTTTTTGTGGGAACAATGGCAACCATTTACAGCATCAGCGGTGATTTTGAGGACGTCCCGACAGTTAAGGAAAGATTAATAAAGGAAAAGAACCCAGAAACCGGCGGAGCCATGTTCACGCCAGCCGTTTGTTATTCGCTCCTGATATTCTACGTTTTCGCCATGATGTGTATGAGCACCATCGCCGTAGTCCAGCGCGAAACCCACGGCTGGAAATGGCCGTTGATCCAGTTAGCCTATTTAATGGTGCTTGCTTATGTATCGGCGTTTGTGGTTTATCAGGTTTTGAGTTGAAGGATCAGGGAAAGTATTGCATAGCTTAATCAATTGTATCAAATCTAATCTTTGCGCTTACCAACCCAAATGCTCCACCAAATCCGAAGCGATCAGCGCGCTTTGTCCTCGTTGGTCGGCGGCGCGGTCACCTGCCAGGCCGTGTTGGTATACTGCCAGGATTGCCGCTGTCTCAGGTTCGTATTTTTGGGCTAAAAGACTGGTTACTATCCCTGTAAGCACGTCGCCGGTGCCGCCTGTGGCCATGCCGGGGTTGCCGGTGGAGTTGAAATGCACCTCGCCGTCTGGATGAATAACGGCTGTATTCGCGCCTTTCAGACAGATAATTGCTTTGTGTTTTTTGGCAAAATCAATGCCGATTTTTAAGCGTTCAAATTCGTCTTTGCTTTCTCCTGCCAGGCGCTGGAATTCTTTGGGATGTGGGGTTAGGACTGTGTTTTCGGGTAATTTATCCAGTAAATGTCTGTTTTCGGATAGAATGTTAAGTGCATCCGCATCAATGATCAATCTGGCTTTTATATCCTCCGCATTGATGCCATCTAATAATTTTTCTACGACTTGAACAGTCGCAGCGTCTTTGCCAACGCCCGGGCCGATGCCGATGGCTGAGTAAGATGTGAGATCTGTTACTTCGCTTAAATGTTTAACATTCTGATCCGTACTGGCCATTGCCTCGGGAATGGAAATCTGGATAATGTCATATCCGCAGGACGGAATGTGCATGGTCAGCAAACCGACGCCGGACCTGAGACAAGCCTTGCCCGAAAGGGCGGCAGCACCCATTTTGCCATAACTCCCTGCCATAAGCAATGCGTGCCCAAAAGTGCCTTTATGTGAAAACTTGTCCCTTGGCTTAATTAGTTTTTCTGCTGTGCGCTTGTCTGTATAATGGTAAGGCGTTTCTGCATTTTTAATAAATTCTTCATGTAAACCAATGTCCACCAAATGCCATGAACCCACAAATTTCGAGTTTTGAGGCATCATAAAACTAAGCTTTGGCAGCTGAAATGAGACGGTGAAGTCAGGTTCTATAATCGGATCATCCTTTTGATTGCTTTTGTCAGTATACAATCCGCTTGCAATGTCGACTGAAACCAGCTTGTTGGGAAGTGCATTTAAAGAATCAATTACATGCGCCAACAGCCCTTCGGCGGGTCTTGATAAACCGGATCCTAATAAGGCATCAATGCAAATCACGTTGGGTGCCAATGTTGGGAATGAACCCTGGGCAGTGATAGTAACGGGTTGCAAATGATCCTTTAAACGGGCTAGGTTGCTCTGAAAATCCTGAGAAGCTTTGTCTGTGTATTCAACGATGTAAACTTGAACATCATAATTATTGGAGCTCAAAATCCGGGCAATCGCCAGTCCGTCCCCGCCATTATTTCCTTTGCCACAAAAAATAGCAACAGGGCGTGTATTTACAAATTGGTCGCAAAACCATCTCACGAATGCTTTTGAAGCCCGTTCCATTAAATCAAGCGACGAAACCGGCTCATTTTCAATAGTATAGGCATCCAGTGCGCGAATCTGTTCAACATTTAGGATTTTCATGTAAATGCTTTTACAAACAAAGAAAAAATATTAGCTTTGCACTCGTTTTCGCAAGAGCTGTTTTGAATGAAGGGGCGTCACCTCATCCGCTGGAAGCAAGCTATCATTTTAAATCCAAAAAAGCATTCGTCATGAGCGAACTTATTAAACTCGTAGAAGCTACGATTGAAAATCGTAAATCCGAGTATCCTGAATTTACTTCAGGCGACACGATCAACGTACACGTTAAGATCCGTGAAGGTAACAAAGAGCGTGTTCAGCAATTCCAGGGCACGGTTATGCAACGTCGTAACCTTAGCGGAAGCGGTGAAACTTTCACAGTACGTAAAATCTCAAACGGCATTGCCGTAGAACGTGTTTTCCCAATTCTTTCACCAAGTATCGCTAAAATCGAATTGATTCGTCGCGGTAAGGTGCGTCGTGCACGTCTGTTCTTCTTACGTGGCCGTCAGGGTAAAGCCGCTCGTATTAAAGAGCTTAAAGTATCGAAGTAATATAAATTTCCTTCGGACAAAAAATTTAAACCCTGCAAGCGATCATTTCTTGCAGGGTTTTGTTTTTCCATTGTCCGCCGGTTGAAACCGGCGGCCATTGTTTTATTTGTCCGTCAATTTAAATGGACCCCATGCCCGTCGGTTTAAACCGACGGAAACATTAATAATATGAACATTGCTTTTTTTAAATATCAGGGAACGGGAAACGATTTTGTGATGATTGACGATCGAAGCAAAACATTTCCGGTTTCGAAAGAGTTGATCGCTTCTATCTGTCACCGCCGGTTCGGCATTGGTTCCGATGGGCTGATCCTGTTGCAGAATGAGCCGGGCTACGATTTCAGAATGGTGTACTTCAATGCGGATGGGGGCGAGGGCAGCATGTGCGGCAATGGCGGACGCTGTGTTGTGCGCTTCGCGCACGATTTAGGGCTTTTTACGGATTCGACGACATTTATAGCAGTTGATGGTTTGCATGAGGCCACGGTTACGGGTGATGTCATCAGCTTAAAAATGTCCCCGGTCAGCAATGTCGAGCGTTATGAAGAATTTGATTTCATGAACACCGGCTCACCGCATTATGTCACTTATGTGGATAATGTGTCAGAAACGGATGTTGTGAATATCGGCAGTGAAATTCGCTATGGTTCGGTTTATGGGCCGAAAGGCGGGACGAATGTAAATTTTATCGAAGTGATCGAGGACAATCATTTAAGCGTCAGGACCTACGAACGGGGCGTTGAGGATGAAACTTACTCCTGCGGAACGGGTGTAACTGCATGTGCATTATCGGCGCATTTACGCAAGGGCTTTAACGGGCCAATTACCATTGAAACAATTGGCGGCACATTGAAAGTTGATTTTGAAGAAACGCCGTCCGGATTTGACAACATTCATTTGATAGGGCCCGCGGTTAGGGTTTTTGAGGGTGTTTTGGACTTGCCAAGCCTGTAAGACTTAGCAAATTTCAGCTTCGGACATCTATTCCGACTCAATAATCCCACCGTGGACATGGAAAATCTGCTTATCGAGCCACTCCGGCACGCGGCAGTAGTCCATGGCAGCCACTTTGCTTCTTACACCATTTGTACAAATTACGATAATGCGCCTATATGGAACGAGATCCGCTCTTCTTTCGCGGATCTCGGCCAAAGGAATATTAACTCCGCCTTCATTAAATTCTTCAAATTCCCAGGTTTCCCTTACATCAACTAATACAGCATCAGGTTGTTTTCCTAATTGCCTGGCCTCATGGAGGTTAATGTCGGTGTAAGTATTCCTTGTCATTGTTACCGGCCCGTTGCGTACGGATGGTCGTTTACAACCGGGATATTTTTGGCAATCAGTTTGTGAATGTCTTTCAGATAGACTTTTTCATCCAGATCACAGAATGAAAATGCAATTCCCTTGGCGCCAGCACGACCGGTTCTACCGATTCTATGCACGTAAGTTTCAGGAATGTTAGGGATCTCGTAGTTGATAACGTGTGTCAAGTCATCCACGTCAATTCCCCTTGCAGCAATGTCTGTTGCTACTAAAACCCTGGTGGTCTGGCTTTTAAAGTTTTTCAAAGCGTTCTGACGGGCATTCTGGGATTTGTTTCCATGGATTGCCTCAGAGCTCACGCCTGCTTTTCTCAAAACCTTCACAACTTTATCTGCTCCATGCTTTGTCCGGGTGAAAACCAATGCAGTTGCAATGGATTCGTCCCTCAAAATGTGTAGTAAAAGCGAATTTTTATCAGATTTATCTACAAAAAAAACAGACTGACGAATGGTGTCCGCAGTGGAGGAAACCGGAGTTACTTCTACTTTCAGCGGATTTCTTAAAATCGTATTAGCTAATGTTACAATTGCTGGTGGCATTGTAGCTGAGAAAAACAGCGATTGCCTTTTAGCCGGAAGCAGCTTGATCACTTTTTTAACATCATGAACAAAACCCATGTCCAGCATCCTGTCAGCCTCATCCAGAACAAAGAATTCAAGTTGGTTCAGCTTGATAAAGCCTTGATTAATAAGGTCTAATAAACGTCCTGGTGTTGCTATAAGCACGTCTACGCCCCTTTGAAGCGCATCCGTTTGTGGTTTTTGACCAACTCCACCAAAGATCACTGTATGCTTAACACCCGTATGCCGACCATAAGCGGCGAAACTTTCACCGATCTGGATCGCAAGTTCACGTGTTGGCGTCAAAATTAATGCACGGATTCTGCTTTTCTCGAATTTTCCAACTGGATTATTATGAAGCAATTGAAGCATTGGAATAGCAAATGCTGCTGTTTTTCCTGTGCCTGTCTGCGCGCAGCCTAGTAAATCTTTCTGATCCAGGATAATGGGGATCGCTTTCGCTTGGATGGGGGTGGGAGTGGTGTATCCTTCTTCTTGAAGAGCCTTAGCAATAGGCTCAATGAGCTTTAAATCTTGAAATGTCATTTGATTTTTTTAAATGGCTGTCCTTTATATTAATATAAAAACAGCCTGAATAATATAAAGGCCCTTGTAAGCCAAGGGTATAACAGTAGTATATTTTTAAACGTTCAGTCCATATACTCCGCAAAAGTATCCAGGATTGTTTAAATTTGATTGACATTCATCAACTCATTTGTTTTATGATCAGATCCTTCGCGCTAACTGTATTATTATCAGCGATATTCGTAGTTACAAACGGCCAGGATGTTCTCGTTAAGAAAAACGGCTCGACCATTGAGGGGAAGGTTACAGAAGTTGGGATCGACCGCGTTTCTTACAAAATCAGCTCGGAAGACGGAAGTGCCAGTTTCGTGATTAAAAAAAATGAGTTGAACCGCATTGAGTTTGGAAACGGACAAACTGTTTTCATCGACGAAAGAAATCTGCCGGGCAAGCGGCGTGCACATCCGGCGAGCAACTCGTATCTTTTTGGAAGGCATCTGATCAACTTTTCACCATTCAAAGCATTGGATAGCGGACCAGGATTGGGGCTCAGCTATGAAATCCTGGCAGATGAAAAAGGTTATTTTGGCGTCATACTGCCTATTTCCATCATTTTTCCGGACCGTTTCAACTATACGTTTGATGGAAATGGCAATCAGACAGAGTCGTTTTACTTTTCTCCTGGCTTGAAAATATATCCCTTCGGACAAAGAAAGGTTACCTATGCCGTCGGACCGAGCGTTTTTACCGGCTTTGGAAAACAGTCCCGCAATAACGGTTATTACGATCCTAACACAGGAACCTATACGGGCAACAATACCGAAACAAAAATTTTTCGATTTGGCATTATCGTCAACAATTATGTGAATTTCCAAATCACAGAACGCTTCCAGATTGGTCTGAACGCAGGGTTAGGGTCGCGGTATATCGACCGGGAGACTTATAATGACACCCGGCAGATAAGTAATGGCGGCATTAATATCACGGGCGAATTCAATTTTAATCTGGGGCTGCGTTTCTGAAAAGCATCATTTCATCAGCCTGAATACCGGATAGCGCATATATTCTTTTTCGCGGTATGGCGAATTGTCGTAAATAAAGTCCAGCTGCGCCGCGGCACTTTTTGCAAACTCAGGATCATTTTTACGCCTATCCGCCAGCTTGATCCTCAGGCTGACGTCCTTGGCGAGCAGCTCGGCGGCAAGATCTTCAAACACATAGGCGGAATAATGTTCCTTGGACTGCAAGATCGTGTCAAAGAAATTCCACTTGAAAAAAGAATCTACACCTTTCGGTTCCAGCGTTTCCACAATGTAACGGTTAGTCCATTGGTTTACAGGGATATACCAATCGCCTTTCTTGAATTTGACCTGTTGTTTAACAGTTCTCGTCGTCACGCTCGTATGCCAGTAGTGGCCCTCAAATGGCTGCTTGGGCGTTTCCAGGTCTTGGATATAATATGTCTCCACTTCCATTTCAGCGTCGTTTTCGAGTTGCTTTACCTCAACGCCATTCAGCTTCATGAGGTCGATAATGTTGTGCCATCCTTGCGGAATAATGTATGCAACGGGCTTGGTAACTTCGTCTAATGGCGAGTAAGTGTCGTAAAAAGGAATTTTTTTGGTAAATGGTTTAGAGCGGTTGTACGATAACCTTTGCGCTCCGCTCACCTTGCTGGTAATGTATTCTGGTTCAAAACCCTTAAAGTCAATTTGCGTGTTTTTGACTTTATTGACTTCCCACGAAACAGCAAATTTCTCCTGCGTTTTTACAGCATCTTTGGTGTCTTTCCGAAGTTTCAGGAGCTCCCTGCGGTTCCTTGCCAGGAACTTAATATTGCCCAACAAATAAGCGTAAGTTGCGGCAACGCGCTTGTCATAAGGCTTCAACATATGCGTTTCTGTCATCACGCCGATCGTGTGAAACAATGCAGCATAACCTGTTGAATAGCGCGGCCAGTCGGGGAATTGCACAAAACCCTTGTCCGGCGTCTGGCCCCAGGAATTGACATAAGGCGTTGCCTCAAATCCTGATTCTTTTAAATGCTTGTACATATAAGGCAGGAAAACCTTATCATTGAAATAGCCCAATTTGCCTCCCAGCTTATCGTTTTGTGCATAATCCAATGTCATTACATACTGATAATCAGCGCCATTGCTCACGTGTGTATCTGCAAAAAGATCGGGGTCCAATTCATGGAAAATAGCCGCAAAGCTTCGTGCATTTCTGGTGTCGTTCTTGATAAAATCCCTGTTCAGGTCGTAATTCCGGGCATTGCCGCGAAAACCATATTCTTCCGGCCCTGCCTGGTTCGTGCGCGTTGTGCTGTTCCTGTTTAATGCACCGCCAATGTTGTAAAATGGAATTACGGCTATGATCACATTGTCTAGCTCAGGGAATTTTCCCGGATTAACGGCTATGTCGCGCAGCAGCATCATGGACGCATCCACACCATCCGACTCGCCCGGGTGAATGGCGTTATTAATCAGCAGAATGGCTTTTTGCTGCGATTTTAGTTTTTTAATGTCGAATGTTTTGCTTTTTGAATATAACACCAGGTGAAGCGGATACCCGCTGTCGGTGAGTCCTTTTTCAGTGATCTGAATCTGCGGAAAGTCCTTGGCCAGAAGTTTGTAAAAAGCAATCCCTTCTTCATAAGTTGGCGTTTGTTTGCCGCCGCTGCTTTCGAATCGGGTTGTGTACTGGGCCTGTGCTGATAATGTAAAGGAGAAGAGTATTGAGTAAAAAAATAAACGCATATTTGAATTGAAACTTGTTAAGATTAATGTTTGTATTTCTGCATTAAATACAAATACGGGTCTGGCAAATGATGCATAAAAACCTGCGTATCTGAATCTGGGAATAGCTTGTAATATGCTGCATCCGGGATTAATGCAATTGTAGGCCCTATGCGGACGTAATTGGCACTTTTGAAATAAACTGGCGGCTGAAACTCCGGCAATGCCTTTTTAATGGACTTCGACGCATAATTTCCCAGGTATTTCTGATAGTTTTTCTGCGCCTTAACACTCGGGTTTTTCATCTGTTTGTAAGCGTGCTTCAAGGCAAACCGGGTTAGCAGTTTTTGTTTTTTGATAACCGGGTCAATGTTCTTAAAAGGATTGGTTTCATTAAAGTCATCCAGGGTCTGTACGGAAAAGGGCAGCTCAGGCACCCAATCTGCCGCATTTACCACATTGTAACCCCAGCCACCGTCAATCAGGCTCTCGTATTCGTAGGCATAATAAGTGTTTCCGACTTTCGGGCTTGCGCTTGCATAACTCTTGAAACGGATATCGGCAGGCAGCTTTTTGTCTTTTTGTAATTGAAAAAGATGAGAAGTAAGCAGAAAAGTGATGGCGCCTCCCTGGCTGTGGCCCATAATCAGAAATTCTTTAATGCCCGACTTATAGCAGGAATCGATTTTTGGAACAATATCTTTCGCTAAAAAAGCCATCCCGACAAGCCAGCCGATATGAACGGCCGCGTCCGGATTGTCGGCCAAATGATATTGAAATGTGTAGTCATTCGTCAGCTTAACCTCGCCTTTTGCCGGCACCATGGCCGCATAAAAGTTTTCTAACCAACCGACAGGATTCACTGTCGTCCCGCGGACATTGAGCACTGCGATAGGGTGCTTTTTGCTGATCCACAATCCCCATTTGTTATCCAGGCCCACCACGGAAGAGTTGTATACATTCGTAAAATGGGTCGGTTTTGTGATTGCAGATTTTGGTTTTGAAGGGTCAACCTTTGTGGAATCGTATAACAGAACGTGCATCCTGAGCAATTCCAAATATTCCTCTTTATCAAAGCCCGGTTTGAGCTGGTTATTTTGCGCTTTTACGGAAACTGAACCGAGCAGAATCAGAATGGCAAGAAAGCAGCAATAGTGTCTTTCAATTTTGCAACGTGAGCTGCGCGGGTGATTCTCTGACATACGATCCAAATCTTTAAAAGCGTGAACGTAACATTTGTTCACTTAAATGTAGAAAATCCCGGCAGATAAGCAGGCAGGCATTTAAATATTTTCCTGATCAACGAGTGTGTTAATCAATGCATTGGCTTTGTTGAGCCACAAATTCTGTGCTTCACAAGTCCAGTGGGAATCGCCTTTCAGGTAAGAAGCAGCTCCCATTTTGCGGAAATCGGTAAGCACGTCAATGTAGGGAACCGGCAGCTTTGGATGGGTGTAAACCCGCTCAATCAGTTGATTATAAACGCCGTAGTCGGGCTGTAAAACAGAAACTTTGTTGGGAATGATAGCTAGTGCAACGAAGTCAAAACCCATTGTTAGCGCAGCATTTTTTGTCAATTCAAGATTCATTACCAGCGAATCCAGTTCTGAATTCCGGACTTCGGAGAATGAAGAAGTAACGTTGGGCGTGTCTGTGTCCATGTGTGAAACCACGGCACGGTCATTGTCGACCAGGGTAACATTGGTGTTGACACGATGAAAAAGATGATAGGTAAAATCGGCTTTCCATTCCTTAACCTTCAAAAAAGCTTCATTTTGGAACAAAAGAGCCTCAAAGCGGTCCTGCGCTTGTTTCCCGTTGAATGCTGCATCCAGTTTGTGCATAAATTTGGATGACGAGATCTGTTGTGTAAATGTGGCTGAATCCGGCACAACGGAGGTTACGGGTGTTGCCAGATGCTGTCTGAAATGGCGTTCTACGGATTCAAGCAAAAGAATGTTGGTCGCCGACGTGTCGAGTTTCACATGCAGCACATCGGCCCACTTCACATATGCATAATGATCCACTGCGAAATCACTTTTTCCTACGCGCTGCGCTTCTGTAAAACTATCGCCTATGATATACAAATGCACTTTTTTTGCAGTGCTTTTCCTGGCTGGGGGCGTGTATGCCGGGCATTCTTGTCGTGGATCTTTGAATGCGGACAGGTTGGCCATGCGGTAAAGGTCACCGTACTGATAACCGTCGGTGATTAATCTGTATTTTCCAACCAATGCTAACAGGGTGGGGTTGAGCCCGGTGGCCCAGACAATGCATCCTAAAAATAAAACCGCGTATTTTAAAAACTTCATAACTGCTAACGAAGCTTAATAGACCAAACCTGGATTTTTTTCTCCGAACGGCTAAATATAAGCAATTTGTAATATCCGGGCTGATAAGTGAGTTGCACAGGCATTTCGGACGGGATAGCCTTGTCGCCCAGCCGCTTGCCGGTCATGTCGAAAACCGTTGTGTAACTTCCTGACTTAATGGTAATAAAGCGATTGTCAACGCCAAAAAAGTGATATTGAATGATCGAATTTGGAAGAATGTCCTTTATTTCAAAAAGATCGTTTCCATCCTTCGTGATGATCGCCGTTTTAGAATTCAATGATCGGATCAGGATCCAATCCAGCGAATTCCGGTCAAATAATGTCTTGAATTTCGAGCCGGGTTCAGGTCTCAGCAATTGCTTACGGGAAGTAATTTTGCCATCCAGACTAATGCGTATCAACTCGCCGGAGACACTTACACCCACAAGTTCAGGCTGGCCGGTTGCGGGATTCTGCGTCCACGTAAATGCACTTTCCGTCCGGGTCAGGATGTCCACCGGGAAACCTTGCTTGACCGTGCCGTTTTCCTTTAAGAGGAAAATCTTACCGTTTTTCTGTGTTACAATAAACCCCCGATTCCCGATCTGGTTCAATGCAACAACGGGACTTTGAATGTTCTCGAACTGAACCGAGTGGTTCAGTCGCCTGATCGGCTTTGTGACGCTTTCCCAAAGGAAAAGCTCTTCCGCCGTATTTTTTATAATAAACCGGTTACTGCCGTCATCACCACCGTCGATCGCGTATAATGCAGCAATATCCTGGCCGGAAGGCAGCGAGCCCGTAAATGTTGTGACGGTGGTAGAATCATCTTCGTCCAATGCGTAAACCGTGCTCTTAGTTGCAAAAATACGCTGTTGCCGTCCAATGTTAAGAAAATCGACCTTATAGGCAGATGTAATGATCGGCCCGTTAAGCTTGGCAATTGTTTCAGTTTTCCCTTCCCGTAAATTATTGGTCCTTAGTAAGTTATTTTGCTTGTCGGTCAGCAATATCTCCGAACTTCCATCGATCGGGTTCTGCAAAGCCGCCAATTGGGAATCAAAGATTTCCGGCCATTCAATGTCAATGTTCAGGAAAGTGCGGTTCAGGACTTTATTAGCGGTCTGGCGTTTTTTGGGAATAAGTGTGATTTCCGGAAACGCATCGCCGTCCTCATATTTGCATTGAAATACGAGTGATTCCATCTTGGTAACCAAATCATTATATTTCTTAATCCCGCCATTGCCTGCACGCGTCTGCGCCTTACGCAAATTGACGATCAACGAAAGCTGGGCTTCTGATTTCGCAGAAGTAAGGATGCTGTCATATTCAGGGGATTGTTTCCAGGTAATCTGATTTTCGTAGTCGACAATGTAATTCTGCAAAACCTGGGAATTGTTGCTGATCACCAGATAAGGCGCAATGTACGTAATGTAACTGCGCGGGAAACCGGTAAACATCGGGCCGTAGAGGCCAGACGGCAGCTCCGGAATGGGCACAGAGTAAATGTCGTAACCCTGATATTGGTCAATGGAAACATTGGTTTCTTCATTTGCAAGGCGCGCCAGCTTTTGCAGTACAGGCCGCAATTTTTCATAATTTGAAAACTCAGCCAACAAAATCTTGCCGTCACTAATGCTGTTATTTTCTTCCAATTGACATAAAATCAACTCGGCACCCAGGTTATCGATGAGCTGATTGCTTTCCTTTCCAATGTAGTAAGCAAGCTTATTCCAGGATTCTGACTTGTATTTTTTATGCCATTTTTTAAACTCCTTCTGAAATGCAGCCCGGTCTACAACTCCCGATCTGTAAAGAAATGAGGTTTGTTGAGATATGTGCTTGTGACCGCTGAACGGGGCACCGGGAATGTCCTTGATAATGTTGGTAAGGTAATAATCCGGTGCATCAGTTCCGGTCGACTTCAATGACAGACCGCCTTTTGACTTCGCTTCTTCAATGTGAAAATCCTGGAATGTTGGAAAATTCCGGCCGAACTCGTAAAAGTTGCTATTGATATTATCACCGGCAATAACTGATTTCCAGGCATCATTTCGCAGATAAATGCTTGTTCCATAGTCCGAATCGTTCAGATCGGAGAAGCGCGATTTCAGCCTGAATGATTCAATGTTAATAGAAGAAGCCCGGACTGCATCCTCGATCAGATCGCCGTAATAGCTTACAATTAAATAATGATCTTCAATAAGATAGGAAAAAAGCGGACGTGAATTGGCATCGATAATGTCCGTAATGCGATGATCTTGAAAGTTATGGTGCAGCGCGCGGATATTGGGATTCTGCGGCGTGCTCAGCCATTTCGATTCTTCCTCATTAGCAATGGGAATGTACATGATCACACCCCATTCTGTGCTTGTGCGCGGATGGTAGGAGTAGGATACTGCTTTGTTTTTGAGGAAGTTACTTAACTTTTTCTGGTCTTTTGTAAAAAGGTTAAGGAGCGATAAATTATCGCTCGCTACATCCAGCAGAGGAAGTCGCTTTACATCCAGATTTGCGTCCGTAGCGACGTAGAGAGAGTCCTGAAGATGTTCGCTGGTAATGACCACGAGCGCGCTGGACGGGATGAATTTCCACGCAGCAGCCGAGCCTCTCGAATATTTGAACAGAAAATATCCTGCTGCTGCAATGACAGCAGCGAGCAGGATAGCTAAAATGTATTTTTTCGACACAAGCCTAATGGTTAAGCACGGATCGCTCTCACTTTATCATTGAGTTCCAGGCGAAACCGCAACAGTTCTTTAAAGCTGCGTATACAAACCTTCCACAGGTTCCATTTGACGATCGAAACCGTTCCGGTTTCGCGGTCTTTATGTGTAATGGGGATATCGAACAATTCCTGACCCGATTTTTTGGCCATCACAGACAAGAAAATGTTAGGTGCGAAGGGCTCAGGATCAGGCAATTGGTTCATCAGTTTTTGCAGGAACGTTCCTTTGATCAAACGGAAAGGAATGTTACTGTCCATAATGAATGTGCCATAAACCGTCGAGATCGTTCCGCGAAGGAATTTTGTGATGAACAAACGGACGCCGGCATCGTGCCTTACTTGTCTGTAACCTAGTATAAACTGTGATTGGCTGCGCTTGTTCCAAAGTTTATCGAAATCATCGGAAACAAACTGATCATCGCTGTCTGTCTGGAAAACATATTCCGAATTCAGTTCAAGCGCTTTGCGATAGCCATTTACGACTGCATTGCCATGACCACCGTTTTTCTGATTGATAACTGTCAGATTGGTAACCTCCTGCTGTAATTTGTCCAAAAGCACTTTCGTATTGTCTTTCGAACCATCATTGATTACAATCAGTGTTGTATTGTCGTTGGGAAATTTATTTTTTAAGAAATTAGTCCAATTATATACTACCTTTTCGATACAATCCTGTTCATTGTATGCGGGCATTACTATACTAAGAAGGTACGACATGCAGAAACTTATTTGGTATGGTTGCGCGAAATTAATAAATAAAGCCTGTAACCGGGCTATGGGTAATGATAAATTACTAAGCGTACCTGTCTTTCAAGGCATTAATGGGCTTCTCAAAAAAGTGCCAGGAGACAGCAGCGACAGCAATCGTTAAGAGGATCACGACCAGCGCTTCAAAGGCAACCGAGCCTTTCAGTTCCGGAGCATATTGGTAGATTTTCCGGAAAATGCGAACGGTAGGATGCATAGGGCCACTATGGAAGTGGTTATAGACGAAATTGTGATAGAGATACAAGCCGTAACTGATTTTTCCTAAGTAAATGCTCACTGGATTTTCCAGAAAAGCGGCCATGATTCCCGTATAACCCATAACGCCCCGCCCGATCAGGAAAAAGCCGAAGATGGACGACACCGTTCTGTCCAGGACAACAAATGATACATTGAAACGGTTATCAAATGTTTTAGACCAGAACTGAAGCAGGACCCATATAGCGAATGCAAGCACAACGGGCCATGATTTACTGAAAAGCCTTTCAAAAAAATCGTTCCTGTAAAGCTGCAACCACGCAAGTAAGCCACCCAATGCAAATGAGTCCAGACATGCTGGCGTACTTACATACGTAACAATCCAGTCGTCCAGGGCAAAATTCGGATGTGTGTAGAAATAGTAAAAACGAAATGCAAGGCTTAGCAAGCCCATAATGCCCAAAACCGGAACCAGCTTGCCTTTCGGAATAAAAAATATAAGGAAAGGAAAGAATAAATAAACCTGCTCTTCAACGGCCAGCGACCACAAATGGTCCATAGAACCCATCCAGGTTTTATTCCAGGCCATGTAAATATTTGTCCCATACAATGCCAGCCAGCCCAGTTTTTCTCTTACGGGAGGCACATTAAAGATATAGAGCAGGAAAATGGTCAGATAATAGACCGGAAAGATCCTTATTGTTCTGCGGATCAGGAATTTGCTAAGGTATTTTTTGAACCCGCCTTCCAGTTCATAGTTTTTCTCTTTGCTTTTCAGGAGAATCCGGGAAATCAAAAAGCCGCTTAGTACAAAGAAGATCGTTACTCCCGTAGCGCCGACGGGCACCGTGTTGATTTCTACAAACAGATGTTCGATCAGCACCAGCGCGATGGCAATGAAGCGGATTCCATCAAGTTGAATAATGTGTCCCTGTGATGTGCTGCGCATAATTACCAGTTTACCTTCACTGTCTTTTTCTTAGTTTCCTTTACCCGCACTTTCTGGTTTTGAAACAGAATGCCCGTTTGATCTCCCTGCTGCCTGATTAATGCAACATCATAAAGCCCTTTGTCCATTTCAGAAAAAGGAATGTTCGCCCTGAATCCCGGTGCAAAGTAATATTGTTTCAAAAAAAGCTCTTTCCGGCTTGTATTACGCGTTCTCAGTGCTGGAAACAAGTAATATCGCTCTTTGGAACTGAGCAAAATGTAAATGCCGCTGTCCTGTAATCTCTGGCTGGTAAAAGTATTATTTTCAATGGTCAGATTTTCTTCACCAGCTTTGAAAGTATTGCGATCGTATAATTCGGTCAGGCCGCGTGAATTTCCGGCATAAGTCTGGCGGTCGGCCACTGAAATGAGCGGGAGAAGCTTATTATAGAAGACAGGCGTTTTCTCGACTATATTGGCCGCGAACGAAGTGTCAGTCGGGGATTTCAGTTCTTTGTCTGTAAAAGTCCAGTTAAACTGCGAAGTCGTTAACTCCTTGCGCAAGTTATAAGCGTCAACCAAATGATAATGGTAGCTGAAAATGTTGAATATCACGCCCAGGAAAACAATTGATGTGACATAGGGTGAAAGAAAGCTTCCGCGAATCGGAATAACCACATACAAATACGCGACAATCAGCAAGAGCACCGAGTAAATCTTATAACGGCTGGTTACGAGTGTGTCAAATCCAAATCCGGCACGGCTGTAAACTACAATTAATGCAGTGGCCAGAATGAAAAGGATAGTTCCGAGACAGAAAAGGTCGGTTATGCGCTCAAATTTCTGGCTGTATTTATTCCGGACGATGCGGAACAGCGTGGTGGAAACAATAGAAATAGCAACCAGGAACAAAACGATCCCCATAAAAAAGCAAACCTTAATGTGGTCGGCAACCGGAAATGATTCCGCAAATGATCCCAGAAATGCCATGTAGCCCTTAATGAACTGGAAAATGGTCGCTTTGGACTCAGGATTGGATTCCGGTTTGGTATACCAATTGAAATAGCAGAAGATCTCAACGGCGCTGACAACAAGCCACAATGCGAAGCGCTTTCTATTGCCTGTCAGGAATAATAGCAGTGCGCCCAGCGGAAGAACCAGCAAACCGTTCCCGCTCGTCAGGATCGTGACGCCAGCAAGAATAAGGGAAATTACGAAGGGCAGTGTTTTAAAATTGATACACAAATACAACGTCCAGACTGCCAGAGTAACGACACCAAAATTCTGGATCGCAGCCATTCCCCAATACATATTTTCCCAAAATGCAAGTGTAAGCCAGAGAAAAGGGACGGGTAATAGGGCAGATAAAGGCTTTTTGTTCTTTTTTAGCAGTTCGTACCAAAGCGGGATAACAGCCAAAAGCAACAAATTCCCGGTTGTCATCAGATGCCGGTAATTCAATGATCCAAATAACGAATAGTCCCACCAGGAAATGAGCCTTGTTAAGGAAATCCGGTGCTCATTATGCTGTTTAAAAAGCAGCCAGATCTTCTCTTTCCAGGACGACGCCTGGGAATAATACAGGATAAATTCTTTTAAAGCGTGGTCGTCGAATTTTGGAATATTAATAGCATAATAATTCCAGACCATAAAATAAATCAGGACCGGTAGCAGCAGGATCAGGCTCAGAAAGATAGTTAAAGCCTTTTTCGTCATGCCGGAATCATTAACTGACCAATATGGGAAACGATGGAATCAGGATCCAGGCCGGATAATTTCTGGTGATATGTCTGACTTCCGTAACGGGCGTTCGGATAACCTTCCGCTCTGAGGCTTTTGAAAGCGCGTGGGAAAATGCCTTTCTCCAAAAGCTGGACAGAAAGCTGTTGCGCCAATCCGCCAATGCTGATGTGTTCTTCCGCCACAAGAATTGCAGGCGCTTTCCGAATGAGCGTTTCCACTTCGTCGGTAATTTGCAAAGGGAAATGCATTGCCGTAATCACATTCACCTTCGCTGTAAGATCTTCCGAAAGTGAAAGGGCGGTCATGACATTATTAGCAATTGGTCCTAATGCAAAAACCGTAATTTCAGCCGTTTCCGGCGCATGGATTACTTTGAACGAACCTGAAATGTAACTGTTGTCGGGGGTTGTTTTTCCCGCACCCAAACGCAGGTAAGCGGGGCGCGCGTCAGTGACAATCTGTTGAATCATAGGTTCCACTTCATCAGCAAAAGCAGGAACCCACACATTTGCGTTCTGCTGGCCGCTCAGGCAAGCCAGATCTTCAATTGTATGATGGCTGCTTCCCATGATTCCATATCCATAACCACCGCCGTTCCCGACAAGGAATACGGGCAAGTTATTGAAACACACATCATTCCGAAACTGCTCTAAGCAACGGTAAACGATAAAAGGGGCAATGCTGTAACAGAAAACTTTATAGCCTTTATGCGCAAATCCTGCTGCCACGCCGACCATATTCTGCTCAGCAACACCAGCATTTATAAATCTTTTACCCATTTTGGCCTGCAAATTTTCCAATGCATTATAGCCAAGATCGCCAGTAATGAAGACAACGGAGTCATCCTCCACTGCCAACTGCTCCATAGCGTTTGAAAATTCTTTTCTCATTCGGTTTGTATGATGATGCTGTTAAGCACTTTTGATTCTAACGGCAGGCTTCATTTTCGGGAGCGGATACATGTTTTTCTCGTATTCCTGTATTGCTTTCGCAACCTCCAAAAACTCCTGCTGTTTGTTAACGTCCTCTTCAAAATTCCCAGCAATCAGGTTATCAATAACCCTGAAAGCGTCATTATATTCTTGTTCCGTCGAAAGTTTCATAGCAATGTTCTTTAAATCTTTGAAACATTGATCTTATCATACTCGCTATGCGATCCGAACCAGCGGATATAGACCGTCCGAACGCTGAAAAATATCATGGCGACCATTCGATACTGGTTTCCTTTAATGTTAAAGACAAACCTGTTATCGCCAACATAGTCGACGCTGTTAAAAACGGATTTAACTTCCAGGAAGTTTGCCCAATCCGCCAATTCTGTCTTGTCTGCCCATTCGGCAATGGCAACTTTGGCCTCAGGGTATTTAATGCAATAGTTGTGTAATGTCTTTTGTTTGATAATAACCATCAAGCATCAACCTTAATTTGAATTTATCCAATTTCATTTAAAAGTTGTTGAGCTTGCTTAAACATTACATTACTTCCTCAATTGCTTCACTAACGTCCGGATTTCGTCTGCGGTTTTGTATGATTTTGAGCCGCGGCGGATTCTGGTCCGGATGTATTTTGGTCGCTTTTTGGTTTCTTCAAAGATCTTGGCAATGTATTCTCCCAGGAATGAAATGCCGAGGATGGTTAACCCTCCGAAGAAAACGACTAACACAATAACGGTGCTGATGCCTTGCGGTGTGTCCCTGAAAAACACGAATTTCGCTAAGATTTGCCAGATAATCCCTAAAATCGAAAATCCGGTTAAGGCAAAACCTGCGTAACTCATCAATTCTAACGGCGCAAAGCTGAACGAGAAAATCGCTTTTTTCGCCCACCAGATGTTTTTTGTCCAGTTGTTGGTTGATACGCCAAACATTCTCTCAGGCCTTACATAAGGAACGCCCGTTTGCTTGAAACCAACCCAGGCGCGCAATCCACGCAGAAACTGCTCTGTTTCAGGCAGATCTACCAATTCCTTAACAACCTTGCGATCAATCATAGAAAAATCGCCGGCATCGCGGGGAATCGAAATATAACTGAGTCCCTGAAATACTTTATAAAACGATTTATAGAAAAAGTGAATGTGCGGTTTCATTTCTCTCTGAACCCGAACGCCATAAACGACATCGAATCCTTCCATCCATTTCTCGTAAAAAGCAGGGATAATTTCCGGCGGATCTTGTAAATCACCATCCATTAAAACCACGCAATCGCCCGTTGCGATCTCCATTCCACTCAAAAATGCAGATTGAGATCCGAAATTACGCGAGTGACTGATTCCAACAACATTAGGATCTTTATCACAAATCTGGCTAATCACTTCTTCCTGATTATCAGGCGAGTTGTCATTGACAAATATGATTTCATAGCGCACTTTCAGATCATTGAAAGTCTTCACAAGCCGCTCGTACATGAACGGGATAGCCTGCGCATCCTTATAACAAGCGATGATTGCCGTAATGATCGGGTTCAGTTTCGGATTTTCGAAAGCAGGAATGACACGGTCTTCGTATTTTATCTGCGCCTGCCAGTCACTGTATTTTGAAAGACCGGTTTCCAGCGAAGTCCGGGCTTTCCAGCCAAAGTCCGTTTCAAATGCACTCGGATCGCCGAACCATTCAGCAAGGTCCCACTTTCTGTTGGACATGCTGCCCCACTGCGGCTCCTGCGTAATGTTGAATGTTCGTCTGGATGTATCAACGAGGTCGCCCATCGTTGTTTTACGGCCCGTTGCAATGTTGTAGGACTTCCCGGAAGTCTCCTTGTTAATCTTTAATGCCGCGTCCAGAAAAGCTTCCACGCAGTCTTCTATGAAAACAAAATCACGGCTTATATCCGGAGATACGAGCGAAGGAAGTTGCTTTTTCCGGGCGTTTTCGATTAGTTTCGGGATCAGCCGGTCCGGCTCTTCCCAATATCCGTAAATGGAGTAAAGTCTGAGATTAAGCGTTTTCAGATTGAAAACTTTGGCATAATATTCTAATAAATAGGCCGCTGAAACCTTGGAAACCGCATAATGACTGTTTGGCTCAACGCGATCAGTCTCTTTTGGAGAAGTGCAGTTGAAGCCATATTCCGAACTGCTTCCTGCATGGATATAAACCATTTCGGTCGTACAGTTTTGCAGAATGTTTACGGTTCCTATGACATTGGTTTCATAGGTCAGGTTAACATTATTTTGCTTGCTGTAAGCGCCGTAGGCGGCCAGATTAAAAATCGTTTGCGGTTTATATTTTTCAAAAACCTCTTGAACAGAGTTATTGGAAAGGATATCGCAATGGACAATGTTTTCAAAAGGAACATTCAGCAATTTCAGCCTCCATGCTTTTGTTGCGTCGTGTGTGAGCGCATAACAGTCCTTTCGGATCTTAAAAATTTCGTTGAAAAGATTGGCTCCGATGAAGCCGCTTGCACCAAAAACAAAAACTGGCCCTTTTAAACTTTCTATTTTATCGCGGAAAACCGGCAATTGGTCAAGCATTCGTCAATTCATTAAAGTAGCGTTCCTTTACTTCCAGCGTGGCTTGCTCGTATTGGTCTTTGTTCATTGGTAAATAATGCCACTCTAATTTATTCTCCATGTAGGACACTCCCTTACCCTTCACAGTGTTTGCGATAATCGCCTTTGGCAGCCCGTTTTTGTGCGTTTTAAGTTCGTCAATAGCCAGACTTAGCGCATTAATGTCGTGACCGTCAACCTCTATCGTTTCAAAACCGATTGCATTCCATTTCTCAACGGAGGCTGTTTCTCCCAACACTTTATCCGTTGGACCAAAACCCTGCAAACCGTTTTTATCAACAATCATAAACAGGTTATCCAGCTGATTTTGGATCGCATAATGTGCTGCTTCCCAGGTTGTTCCTTCATTCGTCTCGCCATCTGAAAGCAACGCGAATGAATAAGTTTCTTCTCCACCCACTTTTGCTGCGTGAGCGATTCCGGTTGCAATGGGGAGGCCGTGACCTAGTGAGCCGGTTGCGAAAGGAATTCCTTTGTATTGCCTTGGGGCCGGATGGGCTGGGAGTGAGGTGCCGTCCAGGTAAAAAGTGTCCAGTTCTTCGTCGGTAATTTCGCCCGTAACATTCAGGCAGGCGTATAATGCGGCGGCGGCGTGTCCTTTGGATAAAATAAAGGTGTCTTCCTCCGATTTTTGCAGAAAAAGAACAGCGATCATCAGATCAATGCAGCTTAATGAGCAGCCGATATGACCGGCATTTGCTTTGTGGTAGAGACCCAGAATTTTAAGCCGAAGTTCTCCGCTTATCTGTCTTGGGTCATTCAATATCTCTTCTGCGGTCATGCCTGTGTATATGTCGATATTAAGAAAATCTCACTAAATAAAGGTCAAATCTTCGATTTTGAGAGTGCAATATACAAAATCTTATTTGTCGGCTTTTGATATCAGCCTACATTGCCTACTCCAATCCGTAACGCAGCCCTTTCAATTTCTTGATCACAACCGGTTCAGGATTTCCTGCTTTTTTAAGTAAAATATGTGTAGTCTGTGTCGTGTCCATCACCTGCACATATTGCGCGTCTTTGGGCAGATACAAATTCGTCACCTGCGCGTCCTGAACTGAATAAGAGAGGAATGTCCTGTCCATTTCTGATAAAATCGGATAGCGGGAAGCGGGATACAGGATCGTGTCGCCTTCCTGATACAATTCCTTGATTTTTTGCGCCGCCTCATAGTAAGGGTTAGGAGCCCGCGGTGTCGAAAAATAGCCGTATTTCACCGACCGGTCTGCATAGAATTCTCCAAGCCGTAACGAAACAAAATACAACTGACAAGCCAGGCCAACAAAGATCAATGCCCTGAATTCCAGCTTAATGGTGTTATAATATTGCAGCAAAAGACTCAGCAATATGATCGCATAGGGAAACGAAAAACCCGAATAACGCTGCATCAATCCATATGTATGGCCGTTTTTGAACGACATAATAATCAAAAAGATCGTTGGAAACAGCGCCATAATATAGATGATCCAAAGCCGTCTCCTATGTTGCTTATCAGCCTGGATATGCACATCGGGAATAAAGGAAAGTGCAAAAATACTGACCGAAAGAATGATGAATTGCAGCTTGTGATTTGAGTAAAATACCGCACCGGAAATGGCCAGAACGAAAGGAATAGCCGCTTTCAGTCCGTCGTGCATTTTAATGTGGTTTCTGAACCGATACCAAATGATCAGCAGCACGCCAATTGATATAGAAACAATCACGTTTTTTCTGCCGGCAAGGGCATCCGTCAGGCCGTTGGTAAAAATAATGAGGTCTGAAAAAAGTGGCAGCGCTTTGGTGAACACATTACCAATTGTGGCAGGTAAAATAATCCCGAAAGGATTGTCCATAGGCCGTGTTTCGGCCATTCTTTTGTAGAGCGCTGCCTGATAATTAAGCGTATGAAGCGTATACGTCCCGCCGCCATAAATCATCCACCAGGCCACACCAGACAAAGCCGCCACGGCCGAAACCGCCATTCTTATCCAACCTTTAACATTCCTTAGAAAAAGCAAAGCGTATAAAGCATGCCCTAAAAGGACCGCAATTGAAAGAAAATGGGATAGGATGCTTAATGCTGCGGTTATAATGTAGCCAATGTAAAGCCGGGTTGTTTTCCCCTTTGCAGGCTCTCTTTCAATGATTTGTAAAAAGAAATATGTAGCAAGCAGGGTAAGGAAGAACATTAAGGAGTAACTGCGGGCTTGCTGGCTGTAACCGATAAAAAACGGCTCAATAGCCACGATCGCAGCGGCAATCAGCCCTGTATTAACCCCAAAAAAACGCCTTCCGAACAAGTATACCACACCAATGATGAGCACGCTGAAAAGCACGGAAAGGGATCGCGCAGAGAAGTCCGAAAGGCCGAAAACCTCCATCCAATAATGCAGCAGCAGATAATAGAAAGGGCTGTTTCCAATATCGCTCCGGTTATTGGCTTCATAATAATCTTCTATTGTTTTGGATGCCCAAAACTCGGCGGGCGTAAATGCACGCGGAGCATAATTTTCGTTGTAAGTAAATGAGCGTAAGACTCTTGGCGGCCTGAGGCTGAATTCAGGCGTTTTCCAGAACTGCGAATCCGATAATGTTAGCTTAGAAAAAACTTCCTTTTGGTTGGCACCTTCCAACACAACACCCTGGCTGATCACCATTGTGCTTCTCTCATCGAAGAAAATACTGTAACGATCCAGATTGTGAAGCCTGAGCGCAGTTCCCGCAATTAAAATGACAGCGAAAATGAGCCAGGTTTTCAGAGTTTCGTTCGTACGGTTTGAAGACATTTAAGAAAGTTGATGTGCGCTATAATTTCTGTTTCGTTCTATTTTGCCCAAAAATTGGGAAACAGACCGAGTTGCCGCGAAATTAAGCAAAATTCCCTTTATAGGATATTTTTTAGATTTTAAGAATTGTAAACTCCACGCGCCGGTTCTTCTGGCGGGTCTGTTCAGTAAGGTTGCTGGCGATGGGTTTGGCTGGTCCCCAGGCCTTTGTCTGGATCCTTTTGCCGTCTACTCCTTTTGATAAAAGATATTTTTTGACCTGTTGCACACGGTCTTCCGCCAGCTTTACATTTTTTTGGACTTCGCCCTGATTGTCTGTATGTCCTTCCAGCAAAATTTCCATTGCCGGATAATTTGTCATAGCCGAAACAATCCTGTCCAGCTCCGGGTAGGACGACCGGATCACTTCGGCGCTGCTCTGCGCAAACATGGTGCTGCTAAGCCTGATCCGCTGCCCCGCTTTGATAGGTTGCAGATAAAGGTCTTTCCGGATGTTGCGTAATGTGGTGTCTTTGGATAAATCAATTTCCTCAGTAAAAGGGAAATAGCCGTTTTCAGATGCCGTAATGCGGTAAATTTCTTTCAGCGGCAAAATAAGCCGGTACTCGCCGGTTTCCGGGTCAAATGTTGCTTTTGTAAAAACATCATTGTTTTTCTTGATCTGTGCGATGAGGTCGGAACGCACAGCCTTGTTCGTTTCTGCTTCCAGGATGGTCCCGGAAATGATGGCCACCGGATCCGGGCGTGTCTCGGGAGTAAGCCTTACACGAAAAATATCT
This sequence comes from Dyadobacter sp. CY327, assembly GCF_021390415.1. Lineage (NCBI taxonomy): Bacteria > Pseudomonadati > Bacteroidota > Cytophagia > Cytophagales > Spirosomataceae > Dyadobacter > Dyadobacter sp. CY327. The sequence goes on from NZ_JAJUXJ010000001.1 coordinate 1,583,714, forward strand.
TCCTGCCCCGAAACCTTTTCGCTGGCACTGAAATAGGCATAATCACCCGTTGCAGGAACATTAAAATAAGCATCCCAAAGCGAAGTATTAATCACCGGGCCAAGGTTTTCAGGTTTGGACCAGTTGACCCAGCTGTCATCCAGCCGTCGGGTGAGGAACAAATCACCGGCTCCGTAGCCGCTGTGTCCGTGTGAGGAAAAATATAATGTTTTGTTGTCCAATGCTAAAAACGGAGTTCCTTCGTAATCGGCCGTATTGATCACATTTCCAAGATGCAGCGGCTCCGACCAGCTGTCGCTCGATTGCAGAAAGGAAACATACAAGTCCTTTTTTCCTTCCGTATCGCTGCGCTCAACCGAGATGATCATCACATTACCATAGGGCGAAACCGTGGTTTCCATGCTTTCGACCTGTTTGATCTTATTATTGCCCGTAATGCTTTCCCGCAGGTTGTTGATCTTGTATTCTTTGGGAAAAGTCCAGCCCGTCTTCGTCTGAAAACAGCGCGACAATCCTAACTCCATGGAGCCGTCCGGCCGGTAAACGTTGATAACATAAATGGTTTTGCCGTCTGCCGAAATGCTTGTTATAGCATTATCCGCAGCATTATTGATCGGCGGGCCCATATTCACCGCTGCGCCCCAGACATTTTTTTCATTTAGTTTGGAATACCAGATGTCCTGTGTTTCTGACGTGCCCACATTGCCCAGAAAATTGCCTCTCGTGAAATAAAGCGTCTTGCCATCGGGGGCAATAATAGGCGCAACTTCCTGGCCCTGACTGTTGATCGCCGCTCCCATGTTTTCACGTTTGGTTTTCAAAAGCGGCCCTTTTGCAATGTTAATGACAGCTTCAATGGGCGTCGTGTCATCAGAAATCCCTATTGCATCGATTTGATTCGCTCCCGAAACTTTCGAAGGTTGCATCACAATCTTGATCGCATTGGCCAGGATATTCTGTTGTTTTGGAAAGATCCTGAACATTCTGCCTTTAACATTGAGCTGTGATGCGGGTGTGTCGGAAATAAGAAACTCCTTCCCAGACTCATCATAGGCATACACCCGGGCAATGGCGCCCGGATTGAAATTTTCTGCGATAGCAACCTGTTTCAGGGAAATTGTTTTTTCAAAACCGACCTTAATCCACTCTTCATTGCGGCCATCGGGATCGGAGGGCATCCAGGCGCACGGACTATTCCCGAAATCGGGAAGCTTGTTAGGAATGCCGAGAATTTGTTTTGCGCGGAAGGCGTGCCCGTACTGCGCGGGCCGGTTTTCGGAAGAATAGCCCAGCACTTTATTAGCCCACAAAATCTGCTGACCGTATCCTTTATTTATAACAACTGCCGAAAGCAGCAGAAAAACGTTGAAGAGTAAGGTTTTATTCATTTTTTTGCTCCTATTAAGAGAATCCAATCCCAGCCCGGCTGTGAATCGGGTGGCTGAACAACCGCTTCCGGCGCAGCCCTAAACTCACCTCCAGACCATCTTTTCCCCGTGCGCGGACTATACCAGACGGCTCCAAAATCCGTCCCGTTGAGATAATTAAGGTTAAGCCGGACCGGACGCGATTCTGGTAAGTATAACATGGACATTTTCTTATTGGATAAAGAAACTATGCCTATGTCAGCCTTATCGGTTGAATCGGGAAGCAGTTCCGAGATGTTTTCGGGTTGCATATATTCCCAGGGAATGCCTTTCAGGATTTTGACGAGTTCATGAATGTATTCCGCGCCGTCTTTATCGATGTTAACTTTCCAGGTCGGGTTGAAATTTTTGATCGTGCTCATATGGCAAAAGCCCGCAGCAGCACTCATGATGGACTGGTAAGCCTGATTTCTGATCAAGACAGACTGGTCTGTTATTTCTTTTGGGAACTCCGAATTAGCGATTAAAAATGGCCTTAATGCAACTTCGGCTGAGTTTTTTTGCCAGTTGGCCAGCGCCGCATACTCAGCGGGCGTCACCGTAGAATCCGGAATAATGAATTTTAGGTCTGATCTGACTTTCGAGCTGTCGTTCACACTGGAAGGCGAGCAAGTGCTCAGCGACGCTATAATCTGACCTTCAGAAACGGAACGGATTCCGTCTGCAATAGCCTCGAACTGAGCGGCTGTCTGATATTCCTCCTCACTCACAATCCAGATCACATTGCTGTACTTGGCAAAATGCTTGCCGACATAGGCACCGTAATTTTTCCAAACCGTTGGATTTTGCGCGTCGAAAATCGCATTCCAGCTTTTGCGGGAAACCACAATGCCCACGACAAGGTTACGCTCTTTCGCTGCGGCAATAATCTTGTCAAAATAGTCGAAATAGGGCTTATTTGGTTTTGAAATATCGTTATCCTGAAATGGAAGGGTCTTATTAAAATTCCGCTGATTGGGAAGTGCGGGCAAAAGCTGAACCAGAAATGTATTGAATGACTGAGACTTGCGCGCATCCATGTAATGAATGGCATCGTTATAGCTCAGCTTACGCAGCATTTGCCAGGCCACATCAGCCACCATCAGGAACGGAACGCCATTATTATCGGTGATGTGGCGGCCATTCGGGCTGATTTTCAAAGGAAATTTAGCGACAGCCAGCTCCGGCCTTTTGGAGACATTAATAGCTGCCAGGCCGGACGCTGCCAAAATGCTGAAAATGAAGTATCTGAGCCACTTCATAGTCCTGGTCGGGAAAAATCTTTTAACATATCGGGGTGTTTCGGAACCTTGAAAATCAGCTGGTTTTCAGGTCGGCAATGGTTTTCAGCGGGTCTTCCGAACTGAAAACAAAGCTTCCTGCAACCAGAATGTTCACGCCTTCTTTTACAAGCAAAGGCGCATTGTCAAGATTAACGCCGCCATCCACCTCAATCTTGAATGTGTAGCCAAATTTTTCTTTCAAAGCCTGTAATCTGGCAATTTTCTGATACGTGTTTTGTATAAATTTCTGCCCGCCAAAACCCGGATTTACGGACATAATCAGCACCAGGGAAACATCGCCCAGGATCTCAGAAAGCACTTCCACTGGCGTGTGCGGGTTCAATGCAACGCCGGGCAACGCACCTACTTCCTTAATGCGCTGGATAGTCCGGTGTAAATGCGGACAGGCTTCGTAATGTACGGTCAGTATCGATGCGCCTGCTTTTGCAAATGCTTCCAGATAACGATCCGGCTGCTCTATCATTAAATGCACGTCCAATGGCTTTGTGGCATGCTTGTGAACGGCTTCACAAACGGGCATTCCAAAAGAAATATTCGGCACAAACATGCCGTCCATAATATCAACGTGTATATAATCTGCCTGGCTCACGTTCAGCATTTCTACGTCCCGTTGTAAATTCGCAAAGTCAGCAGCAAGTATCGAAGGGGCAATTTCCGCCATGAATTTTAAATCTTAGTTCAGGCCGAAATTAGAATATAATGTTCAACTTGAACGCCAAATCGTGAAATAATGGTGAGCTGACCACATCATTTTCGCCGTACGAAGCATAAAGTTCATAACGTCCATCAGTCAGGGTGTAAATTTCCAAAAACCGCTTCTCCGGTTTCAAAAGCCAATATTCCTGCACGCCATAGCGCTCATAAATTTCTTTCTTGACTACCGTATCCATTTTAATGGTGCTTTTTGATACGATTTCAACCACCATATCAGGAACACCTCTTATCCAATCCTGCGCGATGTCCTCATTTTCTTTCGAAATAAAAATGAGGTCCGGCTGCAAACGATTGTAGTCTTCTTCAAAAATGACGTCCATAGGGGCGTTCCAAATCTCGCCTAGATCATGGTCCTCTACATGATCTTCCAGAATCCGTTGCAATTTACGGGACGCCTTCTGATGCGGCTTTTTAGGGCTAGGAGACATGATTTCCTCCCCGTTTATGATCTGTGAGAGATCCCAGTCCTGCCAGATGATTGTTTCTGTGCTTTTCATGTGCATAGCGAGTTTTTAGGAAAATTAATGAATTTTTGAAATGATTCATACGAGTTTGTGTATCAAAGAAAGACAAGTGTTTGATTTGTTTTTCCATTGATACGCGGTTTCCTAAAAAAGTAACGGAGGGCTGCACTATTTGAAATCGGCGCGAACGCTTCTTAAATTTGGGCACTATCCGTTTTAGCCGCCTTACCATGAATCCAGAACAGCAAATCCAGGAGCTTGTAGACAAACTGCAGCATTTGAATTATCGATATTATCAGGACAATGTTTCTGAGGTCTCGGATTTTGAATTTGATCAACTGCTGAAACAGTTAAAAGATCTTGAAGATCAACATCCTGATTTGCGGCAGGAAGATTCTCCGACGCTCCGGGTAGGCGGCACGATCACGAAGAACTTTAACACGGTTTATCATCGCCACCCGATGTTGTCGCTTGACAACACGTATAATGAACAAGAGCTTCGGAATTTCGACGACCGCGTGAGACGTGGGCTGGATGGAGAGCCTTATGAATACATTTGTGAGCTGAAATTTGACGGTATTTCGCTCAGTTTTACCTACGAAAACGGCGTGCTTGTGCGTGGCGTTACGCGTGGCGATGGCACGCGCGGGGATGAAATCACCAACAACGTGAAAACCATTCGCTCCCTGCCATTAAGAGTTAAAGCTGAGAATGTTCCGCCTGTTTTTGAAATTCGCGGTGAAGGTTTTATGCCCATCACGTCCTTCCAAAAGCTGAATGAGGAGATGGATACATTGGGTGAAAATCAATATGCCAACCCTCGGAATGCGGCGTCGGGATCATTCAAGTTACAGGATTCTGCGGAAACCGCGCGGCGCGGACTGGATTGCTATCTCTATTCTTTTCTTACTGACACAGAATTTTTCAAAAGCCACGAAGAAAGCTTGCTGGGGCTGAAATCCTGGGGTTTTAATGTTTCGCCGGGCTGGAAAAAAGTACAGACCATTGATGAGGTGATAGAATTCATCCACGAATGGGAGGAAAAACGGCTGACACTTCCTTTGGCTACGGATGGAATTGTGGTGAAGATCAACTCTTTCGAACAGCAACGCGAGCTAGGTTTCACGGCTAAAAGTCCGCGCTGGGCCATTTCATTTAAATACAAAGCTGAAAACAAACCCGCCGTCCTGCGGATGGTGACTTACCAGGTCGGGCGGACGGGAGCGGTGACGCCGGTGGCGAACCTGTGCGACATTACCGAACGCGCATTGCCTTACAGCAAGGTGAAAGGCGTTCATCTTTCGGGGACGCGCGTGAAGCGGGCTACATTGCATAATGCTAATGAAGTGCTGCGGCTGGGACTGGAAATCGGGGACACGGTTTTTGTCGAAAAAAGTGGTGAAATCATTCCTAAAATCACAGGCGTAGATATTTCACAACGCGAAAAATTCTTGACTGAACCTTTAATTTTTCCCACACATTGCCCCGAATGCGGCTCCGAATTACAGCGCAATGAAGGCGAAGTCGCCTTTTTCTGTCCCAATGACAGCCATTGCCCGCCGCAGCTGAAAGGCCGGATCGAGCATTTCATTCACCGGAAGGCCATGAACATTGAAAGTCTTGGAGAGGGGAAAATAGAGCTGCTTTTTGATCTGGGATTGGTTCGGACGCCTGCTGATCTTTATGATCTGACTAATGAAACGCTTCTCGGCCTCGAAAAGAACATTCTTAATGAAGAAACGGGCAAGGTGAAGAAGATCAGCTTCCGCGAAAAAACGGTTGAGAACATTCTGAATGGCATTAATCTATCCAAAACAGTTCCTTTTAAAAATGTGCTTTTTGCATTGGGAATCAGGTTTGTGGGCGCGACGGTGGCCGAAAAACTGGCCGCTTATTTCAAATCCATGAATGCGTTGCGATTGGCCACTTACGACCAGCTCATTGCCGTCCCGGAAATTGGCGGAAGGATCGCGGAGAGCATTGCTTCCTATTTCAGCGTGCCCGAAAACCAGCAATTGGTGGCACGCTTGCAGGCTGCGGGCATCCAGATGGAAAGCGATGAAAAGCCTGTTGAACTCGAAAGCGACATGCTGGAAGGCAAAACCTTTGTGATATCCGGCGTTTTCGAAAATTTTGAAAGGGACGATCTCAAATTGAAAATCGAGGTCAATGGCGGCCGGGTCCTGAGCGGCGTTTCGGGTAAGCTCAATTACTTGCTTGCAGGCGCTAATATGGGGCCTGCCAAGCTCGAAAAGGCGCGCAAATTGGGCGTTACCATTCTCAGCGAGGAAGAATTTTTAGCGATGATCGAGAATAAGTGATGAAAAATGGCTCAGAAAGCTAACTTTGTGTTTTAAATTTCAACCAATTATATAAGTAAATAATGCCATTGGACCAACGTTTCAAAGGGGTAGGAGCGGCGCTGATTACACCTTTTGATGAGCAGAATGCAATTGATTACCCGGGTTTGAAAAGACTGATCGACCTGGTAACAGAAGGCGGATCGGATTACCTTGTGGTGCAGGGGACAACCGGCGAATCGCCTACGGTAAATTCCCGCGAAAAGCGTGAGATCCTGGCATTTACAATAAAAAATAACTCCAAATCGCTTCCTATTGTCTACGGATTGGGCGGCAACGATACGCAATCCGTGCTGGATTGCATTAAGGAAACGGATTTTACAGGCGTGGACGCCATTCTTTCGGTTTGTCCCTATTATAATAAACCCACGCAGGAAGGCATAATCGCCCATTTTACGGCCATAGCAGACGCCTCTCCTGTTCCTGTTCTGCTCTATAATGTTCCCGGTCGCACGGTGATCAATATGAAGCCGGATACGATCATTGCGCTGGCTGGGCATGCCAACATTATCGGCATTAAAGACGCCGGTGGTTCGATCGAGCAAAGTATGGAACTCGCTTCCCGCGTGCCGGATGATTTCCTGTTGCTTTCAGGTGATGATAATCTTGTAACGACCATGGTAAGCGTGGGCTGGCATGGTGTCATCTCGGTGATTGCCAACGCATTCCCGAAAGAATTTGGCGAACTGACCTGGCATGCATTGGAAGGCCGTTTCAAAGAAGCCGCCAAGTTGCAGCTTGCTTTTCTTGAATTCGACACCTTACTATACGTTGAATCCAATCCGGTGGGTATTAAAAAATGTCTGGAAATCAAAGGGATATGCAGCTCTGCGGTGCGTTTGCCGTTGCTGAAAGCTTCCCAGGCATTGGGTGAAAAGCTGGAAAAGGCAATGGTGCGCGAAGGCTTTATCTGATCTTAAAATGATAACCTTTTATCCGGGCCCTTCCAAAGTTTACGACGAGGTTGGCCGCTATTTGCAAGAAGCATTCGAGAGTGGCGTCATCAGTGCCAATCACAGAAGCACGGCTTTCATGCAAATGCTGGAAGACGCGATCCGTAACCTGAAAACCAAGCTGAATGTGCCCGATGACTACGAGGTTTATTTCGTTTCATCGGCAACAGAGTGCTGGGAAATCATCGCCGAAAATCTCATTTCGGATGCCAGCCTGCACATTTACAATGGTGCATTCGGTGAAAAATGGATGGAATACACCCAAAAGCTGACGGGTTCTGCACGATCTTGTTTTTTCGAAACCAACGAAGAGCCGGATTTAAATGCGGTAACAAAGCTTGCTGCGAATGAAATCATTTGTCTGACACACAACGAAACTTCCAACGGGACCGCGCTAACTTCGGAGTTCCTGAACACATTACGTGCTCAATGTGAAAACATTATCGCCATTGATGCCACTTCGTCGATGGCTGGCGTCGTGCTTCCCTGGGACAGTGCGGATGTTTGGTATGGGTCGGTTCAAAAGTGTTTTGGCCTGCCTGCTGGCATGGGCGTGATGATCGTCTCGCCGAAAGCCGTGGAACGTGCCATTGCCGTTGGCAACCGGTCGCATTACAACAGCCTGCTTTTTATCCGTGATAATTTCCTGAAATTCCAGACGCCTTACACGCCGAATACATTGGGTATATACCTGATGGGTAGGGTTATGAAGCAGGTTCTGCCTATTGAAACCGTCGCGGAGCAGACGCACAAACGCGCGCAGGATTGGTGTAAATTCTTGCCTGAAAACGGTTACCGGCTTTTAGTGGAAAACGAGGCTGTCCGTTCAGAAACGGTGGTTGCGGTTAAGGATTCGAAAGAACGCATTGTGGCGATCAAAAAGGCGGCATTGCAAGCCGGAATTGTGCTTGGGAATGGTTACGGGAAGGATAAGGAGGTTAGTTTTCGGATCGCGAATTTTCCGGCGATCACCGATAGCGAGATCCGGACATTAAAGGATTTTCTGCTTTCCTTCTCTTCAAAATAGCGAATGAGTAGTAATAGGGGCGATTTGCTTTATTAACTAAATATTAATTACTCACCCCCGCAGTATCAAGTTGTGCGATTAGATATATTAAAACAATATCAGGCCCAAACCAAGTGTCTGGTCGCTCTGGACTCCATTATTTTCGGTTTTGACGGCGAAGAATTAAAATTATTATTGGTCAAAAGAGGCATCGAGGACGAGCATCACACGTGGTCCTTAATGGGCGGCTGGGTGCAGCCCGACGAAAGCCTCGAAGGCGCATCGTCCCGCATTCTTTTTGAGCTTACCAACCTCACAGATATTTACTTAGAGCAGCTTCATACATTCGGAAGCCCGCAACGCGACCCGGTCGAAAGGACCGTTTCGGTGGCTTATTTCGCCTTGATCAATGTAGAGGATTACGATCATAAGCTTTCTAAAAACTTCGAAGCACAATGGTTCCCGATCCAGGAACTACCCAAATTGCTTTTTGACCACGGTTCCATGGTTGAAATGGCCATTCAGCATTTGCGTTACAAAGCTTCCCAGCATCCGATCGGTTTTGAGCTGCTTCCTGAAAAATTCACCATTCCACAATTGCAGAAACTCTATGAAGCAATTTTTGGAACAGAATTGGATAAGCGAAACTTCTCGCGCAAGCTGCTTTCTACCAATTTGTTAGTCAAGCTGGACGAGAAACAAAAGGGCTTCTCCAAAAAGGGTGCTTTCTTCTATAAAATTGACGAGGAAAAGTATAAAAAGCAGTTCAACACATTCCTCAATTTTCTTCCGGGAAGCGCTTCCTAAGGCCTAAATTTTGGTTCGAATAGCATTAAGGGTTGTGTAAGCAGTGGGTTTTAAGCAACTTTGCGGACATATCACCTGGCATAGCCCCATGTTTAATTTTAAGGAAATCGTTTCCGTAACACTCATCCTTTTCTCGGTCATCGATATCCTGGGTTCGTTGCCCGTGATCGTGGATTTCCGCCGGAAGCTGGGCAAGATTGAATCTGAAAAAGCCACATTGGCAGCAGGGTTTATCATGGTTCTTTTCCTGTTTTTGGGAGAGCGTTTGCTGAGTTTGTTTGGTGTGGATGTGGCCTCATTTGCCATTGCGGGCGCTATTATCCTGTTTTTGCTGGGTATGGAAATGATTTTAGGCAGGAACATTTTCAAGCACGATAATCTAGATGTAGGCGTGGCTTCCATTGTGCCCATTGCCTTTCCGCTCATTGCCGGCGCCGCCACCATGACCACATTGCTTTCCTTGCGTTCGGCTTACCAGACGGAGAACATTCTGGTCGGCATTATGCTCAATCTTTTCTTTGTTTATCTGGTTTTGAAATCTTCTAACTGGCTTGAAAAAAAACTCGGACAAGGTGGGACAGACATTCTCAGGAAAGTTTTCGGGATCATCCTGCTGGCGATCGCGATCAAGCTTTTTAAAACCAATCTGGTGATTTAGAGCACATTTATATCTGAAATTTTTAATTAATACAAAAAGACATGCAACAATTGGACAGCCTTAACCAGGTCGCTGAATTTCATAAAACATTTAAACACCCCATTCTCGAAACGCCAACCATTCCATCCGAAGAGCGGAGCCGGTTGCGTGTGGCATTGCTGGCGGAAGAATTGAAAGAGCTGGAAGTAGCCATTCTGGAAAAGGACATTGTGGAGATCGCCGACGCGCTATGTGACCTGCAATATGTATTGTCGGGGGCAGTTCTGGAATTTGGTTTAGGGGAAAAATTCAGGGCTTTGTTTGATGAAGTCCAGCGTTCGAATATGTCGAAAGCATGCCTTAACATTGAAGAAGCCGAGGCGACTGTGGCGCATTATGAAGCCAAGGGCACGGATTGTTATTACAAAGAAGACAATGGTAAATATCTGGTTTACAGAAAATCAGATGATAAAACATTGAAAAATATCAATTATTCGCCAGCCGATCTGACTTCCATCCTGAACTGATCGCGCAGGGATTCCTAAACATTAAATGCTGCTTTTATGACATCTGTGCTGGAACGTTTTCTTCGGTATGTGCAAATAGACACGCAGTCGGACCCAAATTCCGAGAGTTTTCCTAGTACTGCCAAACAGCGCGATCTGAGCAATCAGCTTGTCGTTGAATTACAGGAACTTGGAATTGAAGATGCGCACCTGGACGAGCATGGTTACGTCTACGCGACCATTCCTTCCAATTCCGAGAAAACAGACATTCCGGTCATTTGTTTTTGCTCGCACGTGGACACGTCCCCGGACGTGTCAGGCGCGCATGTAAAGCCGATCGTGCATCACAACTGGAACGGCGCCGACATCGTTTTGCCGGATGATCCAACACAGGTTTTAAGAATGGTTGAACTGCATGATCTCGATCAACAGATTGGTAATGATATCGTTACAGCCAGCGGAACCACGCTTCTTGGCGCGGATAACAAAGCAGGCGTTGCTGAAATTATGGCTGCGGCGGAATATTTGGTCACACATCCTGAGATCAAGCACGGTAACATTCGCATTTTGTTCACGCCGGATGAAGAAGTCGGTCGCGGAACGGAGCATGTGAATATTGCTAAACTAGGCGCGGACTTCGGCTACACCGTTGATGGCGAGGCAGTAGGCACATTGGAAAACGAAACATTTTCCGCAGACGCCGTCAAAATCACGATTCACGGCGTGAGCACGCACCCGGGATACGCGTTAGGCAAGCTCGAAAACGCATTGAAAATTGCTGGAGAATTTCTCGCTGCTTTGCCCAAAGACACATTATCCCCGGAAACCACCGAAGGAAAAGAAGGCTTTATCCATCCGACCCAAATCGAAGGAATCCAGGAAAAAGTAACATTAGGCTTTATCATCCGCGATTTCACAGTTGAAGGATTGCATGAAAAAGAAGCGAAATTGAAGGAGATTGCTGACAATGTGCTGGCCAGTTACCCGCATTCCAGCATGGAATTCAAAGTAACCGAGCAATATCGGAATATGAAAGAAATCCTGGACCAGCATCCGGCAGTTTTGGAAAATGCATTGATAGCGATGCAAAAAGCCGGTTTAAATCCAATTCAGCGCAGTATTCGGGGAGGCACTGACGGTTCCAGATTATCATTCATGGGTTTGCCTTGCCCTAATATATTTGCAGGAGAACACGCTTTCCATTCAAAACTCGAGTGGGTTTCGGTTCAGGACATGGAAAAAGCAGTAGAAGTGATCGTAAACATTGCCCAGATCTGGGAAGAAAAAGCTTAATGGCGAAGAAAACAAAATACTACGTCGTCTGGCAGGGCAGGAAAACGGGCGTTTTTACGGATTGGAAAGAGTGTGAGGCACAGATTAAGGGTTTTGAAGACGCGCGTTACAAGTCCTTTGAATCCATACAAGAGGCGGAAGCGGCCATTCAGCGGAATTATTGGGAATTTGTAGCTAAAAAGGAAAACAAACCCGCGATCACCAAAGAAGCGCCCGCGAGCATTGGAAAACCTATAAAAAACAGCATTGCCGTGGATGCGGCCTGGAATACGGCTTCGGGCGACATGGAATATCAGGGCATTTATTACCAGACCGGCGAACGGATTTTCTTGCAGGGACCATTCAAAGACGCGACGAATAACATTGGGGAGTTTCTGGCGATCGTGCACGCATTGGCTTATTTACAAAAAAAGGAAAGCGATCTGCCCATTTACAGCGATTCCAGAACGGCCATTGCCTGGGTCAAAAAGAAGCATGCAAATACTAAACTGGCGTTAACGCCGAGGAATAAACCTGTTTTTGAAATGCTGCAACGCGCCGAAAGATGGCTTGCGGCCAATAAATTTTCAAACAAGATCCTGAAATGGGAAACCGAGTACTGGGGCGAAAACCCGGCTGACTTTGGTAGAAAATAGAACGGTTATGGCACGAAATTCCTCTTTTCGCTTCAAGAATTTTACGGTGCAGCAAGACAAATGCGCCATGAAAGTGTGCACGGATGCCTGTGTACTCGGCGCCTGGGCCGATGTCGACGACGCCGATTACATTCTGGATATTGGAGCGGGAACGGGTTTGCTTTCCTTAATGGTCGCACAACGGAATTCCTATGGCATCATTGACGCCGTTGAAATTGACGCAGAGGCTTTTTACCAGGCCGGTGAGAATGTGGAAAACAGCCCTTATCACGACCGGATCAGGCTTTTTCACTCTGCCGTTCAGGAATTTACTTCCGAGCATAAATATGACGTCATTATCACCAATCCGCCCTTTTTCCAGTCCGATCTGCTTTCCCCGTTAGATAAAAAGAACATTGCCCACCACGCTAAATCGCTGGATTTCGCCGAATTACTGACTGCTATCGACACGCTTTTGTCAGAAAGCGGAAAGTTCAACATTCTTTTTCCGGTTGATGAAGGCAAACAGTTTTTGACAAAAGCATTGGCATCCGGCTGGGTTTTGACCAGAAAACTTACATTGTTTCACCAGGAAGGCAAGAAAGCATTTCGTCATCTGATGACCTTTCAGCGAACAGAACCGGTTCATAATAAGGACATTAACAAAGAACTTTACATATTTGAGCCCGACGGGACGACTTATAATCAGCCGTTCAAGGATTTGCTCAAAGATTTTTATATGATATTTTGATCGGGAAAAACACGAACTTTGCCCGGTGATCCCGGTTTTGGGCTTTGCTATTATACATTCATGACTCTATCAGCTATCCAGATTTCCGTTGTCGTTCCGCTTTACAATGAGGAAGAATCATTGCCAGAACTCAGTGAATGGATTGCGCGGGTGATGAATGAAAATGGCTTTTCCTATGAAGTGATTTTTGTCGATGATGGCAGCAAAGACTGCTCCTGGGACGTTATTTCAAACATTTCACAAGAAAATCCAAACATTCGTGGATTGCGTTTTGTGAGAAATTATGGCAAAACCGCCGCATTGCAAACGGCTTTTCAGGCGGCAAAAGGCGATGTGATCATTACCATGGACGCCGACCTGCAAGACAGCCCGGACGAAATACCGGAGCTTTACAAAATGATCAAAGAGGACCGCTATGACCTGGTTTCGGGCTGGAAAAAGAAGCGTTACGACCCGATTACCAAGACTGTTCCTACCAAAATATTCAATGCGGCCACCCGCAGCATTTCCGGCGTTTCGCTGCACGATTTCAATTGCGGCCTGAAAGCTTACCGCAAGGAAGTGGTCAAAAACATTACGATTTACGGGGAAATGCATCGTTACATTCCGGTGATCGCCAAGTGGAATGGCTTCGGCAAGATCGGGGAGAAAGTGGTGCAGCATCGTCCAAGAAAATACGGCACGACGAAATTCGGACTGGAACGTTTCATTTTTGGCTTTCTGGATTTGCTTTCGATTGCCTTTGTGAATAAGTTTGGGCGCAGGCCCATGCATTTGTTTGGCAGTCTGGGAACACTCATGTTTTTTCTGGGAAGCATTATAGCTTTCTGGCTTTTAGGCAAAAAGATTTACAACATTTACCATTTGCAGCCCTATCGGAATGTCACCGATAATCCGTTGTTTTTTCTCGCCCTGGTTGCGATCATGGTAGGTTCACAGTTATTTCTTGCGGGCTTTCTCGGGGAATTATTTGTAAAACAATCTGTGTCAAAAACAGGAGATTATAACATTGCAGATAAGGTCGGTTAACCCCCACAATCAACGTTATTAAAAAATTTATCCATTTAAAAAGTATTACTATTACACAAATAATGATCGCTAACGTACACAAAGCACATCCCTGGCATGGAATCCCGATGGGGGATAATGCACCGAACCTCGTAACTGCCTTTATTGAGATTGTTCCTACCGACACAGTTAAATACGAAATTGATAAAGCAACGGGCTATCTGATGATCGACCGCCCGCAAAAATATTCCAACATCGTTCCGGCACTTTACGGATTTATCCCTAAAACGTACTGCTCAGAAAAGATCGCAGCGCTTGCCCGCGAGCGTTCGGGAAGAGACGTAACGGAAGGCGATGGTGACCCGCTGGACGTTTTGGTTCTTTGTGAAAAAATCATTTCGCACGGTGACATTCTTTGCACGGCGAAGCCTATCGGCGGAATCCGTCTGATCGATGGTGGTGAAGCAGATGACAAAATCATTGCCGTTTTGAAAGGTGACGAAGTCTACGGCGGTTTTTCCGACCTGAGCGAGCTGCCGGAAGGAATCGTGGAGCGTTTGAAACATTACTTCCTGACTTACAAGAATTTGCCGGGTGAAAAAGCCCACATTGAAATTACCAATGTATACGGCAGAGAAGAAGCACACGAGGTGATCATGACTTCTGTGGAAGATTACAAGCATTCATTTTACTGAGATCCGGTCTGAACACCGATCGTTTCTTAACGAGATAATTTAGAGCCGTCCCGGTTAGGGGCGGCTTTTGTTTATTCTTATCTTTGTGCAAATTTTAGATATGAGTAATTTAGAAGAGATCAAGAAGCGGCGCACATTCGCAATTATCAGTCACCCAGATGCTGGTAAAACCACACTTACCGAAAAGCTGCTGCTTTTTGGAGGTGCGATCCAAACGGCGGGCGCGGTAAAATCCAATAAAATCAAAAAGACCGCTACTTCCGATTTCATGGAAATTGAGAAGCAAAGGGGAATTTCGGTCGCAACTTCGGTAATGACCTTTGAATATAAAGACCTGCTGATCAATATTCTGGATACGCCCGGTCACAAGGACTTTGCAGAAGACACCTATCGCACATTAACCGCCGTGGACAGCGTTATCCTGGTGATTGACTGCGTAAAAGGCGTGGAGGAACAGACCGAAAGGCTCATGGAAGTGTGCCGGATGCGGAACACGCCTGTGATCGTTTTCATCAATAAGCTCGATAGGGAAGGCCAGAATCCGTTTGAATTGCTGGATGAGCTGGAAACAAAACTCAGCATCCGCGTGCGTCCTTTGACGTGGCCAATCAATATGGGGGCAAATTTCAAAGGCGTTTATAGCTTGTACGAGCAAATGCTTTATTTCTTCAAAATCAACAAAACGAAAATCGAAAGCGACGTTGCCAAGGTGAGTCTGGAAGATGAAAATCTCGTGGATTTGCTTGGAGAAAGAGACGCTTCGCAGCTTACCGAGGACGTAGAGCTTGTGGAAGGTGTTTATGACGTGTTTTCGGAAGAAGCTTATCAAAAAGGCCAGTTAGCGCCTGTTTTCTTTGGCAGTGCGATCAATAATTTTGGTATAAAAGAACTGCTGGACACATTCTGCGAAATCTCACCCATTCCGCAGCCACGTCCGACGGATGTGCGTGAAGTGTCACCTATGGAGCCAAAGTTCACTGGTTTTGTATTTAAAATCCACGCAAACCTAGACCCGCGTCACCGCGACAGAATTGCATTTTTAAGGATTTGTTCAGGGAAATTTGAACGTGGTAAATTCTATAAACACGTCAGAATGGGTAAAGATGTCCGTTTTTCTTCTCCCTTTACATTCATGGCTTCGGCGAAAAGTGTAATGGACGAAGGTTTTCCCGGTGACGTTGTAGGACTTTATGATACAGGAAGTTTCAAGATCGGCGATACATTGACGGAAGGAGAAAACCTTCAATTTTCAGGGATTCCGAGCTTTTCGCCGGAAATCTTTAAAGAGTTGATCAACCTGGATCCGATGAAGTCCAAGCAATTGGAAAAAGGCATTCAACAACTTACAGATGAAGGTGTTGCGCAGCTTTTTACATTGGACTTAGGAAACCGTAAAATAGTAGGAACGGTTGGAGAACTTCAATTTGATGTAATCCAATATCGCCTCGAACATGAATATGGCGCAAAATGCCGCTGGGTTCCGATGAGCATTACGCGCGCTTGCTGGCTTACCGCTGATGAAAAGCCTGCTATGGACCAGTTTATCCGCCTCAAAGGAAACCAGATCGCCTACGATAAAGATAGAAACCCGGTTTTCCTGGCAGAATCTGAATGGATGATCCGTATGAACCGGGAAAACAATCCAGCCATTCATTTTCACTTCACGTCGGAATTTAAGACCGAAATGGCGATTTAGAAGAATGAGCGGGCGCCGCTGCGCTGAATGATTGAATGATTGAATGATTGAATGAGTGAATGAGTGAATGTTTAAAATTTATTCAGTCATTCAGTCATCGCCCGGCGACCCGGTCACTCATTCACTCATTCAAAATTAATTTTCTCCGCGCGGTCCTCTCGTTCCACCGCGACGGTCGCCACCCCGGCGATCGTCCAGCATGGTTTTGTATTTTTCCTGTTGCTCCACCGTCAGTATTTTCGCGACTTCGTTGTTGTAGGTTTCCATCGAAGCACGCATTTGCTCGCGGTCGGCGGTTTGGGCATCCCTTAACTCCTTCATTTTCTGCGTTCTTGCCAGCGTCAGGTTGTAAACCTGTTTTTGCTGATCTTCGGAAAGGTTCAGCTTTTCGGTCATTTGCTTGGTCTGGTTTTCTGCGCGTTTTTCAGGCGTCATATCAGAATCCTGGCGTTGGGCGAAGGCTGCGATGCTGAAAAGAGCCATTAGCATGGCCAACATTGTCTTTTTCATGGTTATCAAATTTAGATACCCAGGTTAGAGCAATTTGTTGCAGCAAGGTTTAATTGTGTTGGATTTTTAATACAATGTTTTCACCACCAGCGCCACCGCGATCGCACAAGTGTAGCTCATCAATGTCCCCACCAGCACATATTCCGACTTCTTGCTAATGTAAGCTGCCGAAATTTCTCCGCTGGCAGATTTGTCATTATAACGCAAAAGCGACTTCGCAGCAATCAAAAATCCAATGGCTGAAAACTGACTAACCAGTACAAAAACAAAGATCAGCAACCTTTCCGACATCCCGATCCAGCGTCCGGCATTGGCCAGGTTATCATCTGCATTAGGCGCCAATGCAGCCAGTTCCTCTCGCCAGGGTTTTGTAAGGATGCCCACAAAAAACGAAATAGGAGAGAGTGAAACCAGCGCGCCAGTGAAAATGGCGAGCGTTTTGGTAGTGAACAGCCAGGTTTTGAAAGTTTCCACGCCAGCCGGCAAAGCACTGGTGATAATAAGCGCGGTAAGCGCAATGCTGATTACGTGAGCAACCTGATCGGCCACAAACCAGAGTAATGTTCCCTTTTTATCAAACGCGATTTTTGCAATGTCAATCACGCCGTGAGCCACGCCTAATGCGAGAGCAGGAACCGGATTGGTCCAGTAACCCAGCACGACGTAAGAAACAACGATGACAAGCGCAATGTGGAGATAAAAGTATTTGGAACGGAAAGATTTTTCTCTTTTTTCAATGACCCATTTCGTAGGCTGCCAGTAGAAATCGACAAGAATGTGTGCGAGCAATAATTGGAGAAACTCGATCATGATTTTGTTTTTGTGTATAGTGATAAATGTTTGGGAAAGGTAGCAAGAAAATTTTCAACTGCCCACCATTTTGAAGAGGCCACACGCTGGCTGGCGGCAGGCTGACTGATCCCAAGCTGCTCGGAAATCTGGTTAATGTTCTTTTTCAGAAGCAAAGCCACAATCACCTCGCTCTGAGCGGTTGTCCAGTTCTCAATAAGTGTTTCCAAAAGATCCAATGTCGCATTCAGTGGCTCAGAAGGCGTTGGCAATGCAATTCCGATCCGCGCTTTTTGCTTCCTGATATTGTCGGCCAAATGCCCTGACAAACGAAATGCTTCGCCATCGGATGTGCCCGCGCGGTCGGTAAGCTGCTCTGCTTTTCCTATGCCAATCGCTACGCGTAAATCGGTGTTTTTGGCATGTGTACGCATATTGGCGCGGGCCAGAATGGCGGCAAACATGGCTTCGTTAGGGTTTTTCAACACACCCTGGAAGCTGTCCCCGCGATATATTTCAGGTTTCAACACCCAGTCAAAGGCTGGATTTTCTCGTAACAAATCGATCATTTCGCTTAGCCATTCAGTGGTCTTTTCTCGTGAGAAAAACGTTGAATTGACCATATCAGCGGTGATTACAGCATAATGCTTTTTCATAAATATAAGCTTTTTGCCTTATAATGTTTAAATATAAGGTAAAAACCTTATATCAGCCAAATATAAGGCAAAAAGCTTATATTAATTGAATATAAGGTAAAAGCCTTATATTTTTAAAGCATAGCATGCGCCAAAGCTTCCCATTCTTCTTGCAAGGAACCCTTAAAAACAGGCTTTCCGGCGCGCTTGTACCAATAACCGGCATTCCAGGTGTCGCCTTCTACGCGGTGCAGATACGCATGCAAATGATCATAAACGGGCGTTCCTTCTTTGCTTTGGGCAATGTTATGAGCTGCTTCCCAGTCATCTTTTGCTGCATACCAAAGCGCTTTGAGCGGCTCTGAGACCGTTTCTGGTGGTGAATCCTGGGAAAGGGAATCTTTAAATTCTTGATAGTCCATATTTTTAAAAAGCTAAATAGTCATTTGAAAACACAGCGACAAGATGCAAAAAATAGGCAACATAACAATTCCCCGCGGCAATTGTAACTTCCAGTGAAAATGCCCTTTAAGCCCTGATTTGTCAATTTAACTTGTATATTGTAGTTCCGAACTGCAATTAAATCCCAACCTATGTTTAAACAATTATCAGCCCTGCTGACCTGTCTTACGATCGGCATGATCGCGCATGCGCAGGAGACTTTTCCCCAAAACGGAGCCTATGACGACCGGCCGGGGCGCTATGCTTTTACAAACGCAAACATTGTTGTCGATTCCAAAACTACGATCCTGAAAGGGACCATGCTCATTGAAAACGGGATTATCCGTGAAGTGGGCAAGCAGGTGAAAATTCCTGCGGGCACCGTGGTGATGGATTTGAAAGAAAAATACATTTATCCTTCCCTAATTGACCTGGATTCGGATTATGGAATGCCGGAAGTGAAGCGCGAGCGGACGGGGGGAGGCAGGCAAACGCCGCAACTGGAATCCAATAAAAAGGGTGCCTTTGGCTGGAACCAGGCTATTCAGCCTGAAAATGACGCGAGCTTAATGTTTACTCCCGACGCTAAAAAAGCCGAGGAGCTTCGTAAAATCGGTTTCGGGACAGTGCTTGTTCACCCACATGACGGGATTGTACGCGGAAACGGTGCAGTAGTAACATTGACCGATGAGGCTGCCAACAAAGCATTGTTGAAACGAAAAGCGTCGGCCCATTATTCATTCAGCAAAGGCACTTCTTCACAGACTTACCCGTCGTCAACGATGGGCATAGTAGCGCTGTTAAGGCAGAATTATTACGATGCCGACTGGTATGCCAAAACAGAAAAGGCCAAGGAAACCAACCTTTCGCTTGAAGCATTCAACCAGATCAAAACCCTTCCTTCGTTTTTCGAAACCAATGACAAATACAGCATTTTGCGTGCGGATAAGGTCGGTGATGAGTTTGGAATACAATACATTATCAAAGGCGGAGGCGACGAATATCAGCGCATTAAAGAAATAAAAGCCACGAAGGCAACATTGATTCTGCCCCTTCAATTTCCTGATGCTTATGACGTTGCCGATCCCTGGGACGCGGATCTGGTGAGCGTGGCACAGCTGAAACATTGGGAAATGGCGCCCAAGAATGCATCCGAAGTTGCGAAGGCCGAAATTCCGTTTGCATTCACGGTTTCCGGCTTGAAAAACAAGGGTGATTTTTGGAAAAATATAAAAACAGCTATTGAGTACGGCCTGCCGAAAGAAAAGGCATTGGAAGCATTAACGACCATTCCTGCAAGCCTGATCAAGGCGGAAGGGCAGGTAGGGAGCCTGAAAAGCGGGTTGCTGGCCAACTTCATCATCACTTCCGGTGATCTGTTTGGGAAAGACAATGTCATTTATGAAAACTGGATTCAGGGAAAGCAATTTGTACTATCGGCCATGAATGCGCCGGATGTGCGGGGGACTTACGCGCTCTCGGTGAACAACCAGCCTGCGGGCAAGTTGCAGATCACGGGTGGATTAGATAAGCCTGATTATAAGATCGTTGTACAGGATTCGGTGAAAGTAACGCCTAAGGTTATCTTGTCGGACAAGTTGCTGACGATGACTTACCAGGCTGATAAAAGTGCAGGAACGACTCGCCTGACGGGTTGGCTCGCGGGAACAAATCTTTCCGGAGAAGGCGTGTTGCCGAATGGGAATGTTGTCCCCTGGTCGGCAACATTATCCGAGAAATATCAGCCTGCGGCAACCAAGGATTCCACGATCGCCAAAGTGAAGGAAACCGGGCTGGTTTATTATCCTTTTGTAGGCTTTGGAAATGAGACATTGCCTGTGGCGGAAACGGTGTTGATCAAAAACGCGACGATCTGGACCAACGAGAAAGAAGGCATTTTACAGAATGCAGACGTCCTCGTTCAGAACGGTAAGATTGCGAAAGTAGGTAAGGCATTGCCGGCGCCTTCGGGAGCAAAAACCATTGACGGAACAGGCAAGCATTTGACCAGCGGCATTATAGACGAACATTCGCACATTGCGCTCTTTACCATTAATGAAGGCGGGCAAACGAGTTCAGCCGAGGTGAGAATGAGCGATGTGATCAATCCGGATGACGTGAACATCTATCGCCAACTGGCCGGTGGCGTGACTACTTCTCATTTGCTGCATGGATCTGCGAACTCAATTGGCGGACAAAGTGCGTTGATTAAGCTGAAATGGGGTGCAAGTCAATCCGAAATGCTGATTCCCGAGGTGAAAACGATCAAGTTTGCTTTGGGAGAAAATGTGAAGCAATCCAACTGGGGCGACATTGTTCGCACGCGTTTTCCGCAAACCAGAATGGGCGTAGAGCAGGTGTTTTTTGATCATTTTTTGAGAGCAAAAGATTATGCTGCCCAATGGAAATCCTATAATGCGGGTTCCAAAAAACAAGCCGCGAATGCACCAAGACGAGATATTGAACTGGATGCATTGGCCGAAATCCTGGCGAGCGAACGTTTCATTACTTGCCATTCGTATGTGCAGTCCGAGATCAATATGCTCATGCATGTAGCTGATTCCCTGAATTTTAAGATTAACACATTTACCCACATTCTGGAAGGTTACAAGCTGGCCGACAAGATGGCGAAACGTGGCATAGGCGGTTCTACATTCGGTGACTGGTGGGCTTATAAAATGGAAGTAAAAGAGGCGATTCCATACAATGCAGCATTAATGTATCACGAAGGCGTAACCGTGGCGATCAACTCCGATGACGCCGAAATGGCGCGCAGACTGAACCAGGAAGCGGCTAAAACGGTGGAATATGGTAGTGTGCCGGAGGAAGAAGCATGGAAAATGGTGACGCTGAACCCTGCGAAATTGCTGCATGTGGATAATCGCCTGGGAAGTGTGAAACCTGGAAAAGATGCTGATCTGGTGCTCTGGAATGCGCATCCGCTTTCTATTTATGCAAGACCTGAGTTTACGATGGTGGAAGGCGCTGTTTATTTTGACAGGAAAAAAGATGAAGAAAAGCAGAAAACAATGGCTTTGGAACGTGAGCGGCTGATCCAGAAAATGCTGGGCGACAAGGCCGAAGGAAAACCGACGCAAAAACCACAAGCTACGCAGCCCAAAATGTGGCATTGTGAAGACATTGTAGGCGTTCACACCGAGCACGAAACAGGACATTAATCTTCTTAATCATCAGGATTCCAACTCATTATCATGATAAAACATAACATTAAGCGCCGGATGACAGGCTTGCTGCTGGGCATTGCCGCATGCGTCACCACCGGAAACGCGCAAAACCCGGCTCCGGCAGTCAAACAAACAAAAATGATCCTCGTCACCGGCGCAACCATTCACGTGGGCAACGGACAGGTGATTGAAAACGGCTCCATTGCCTTCGATAACGGCATTATCACGGCAGTGGGCACCACGGGATCTTTTTCCGGTGGCAATGGCGCCGAGGTGATCGATGCCAAGGGAAAGCACATTTATCCAGGCATAGTTTCGCTCAACACGACCGTTGGTTTGCAGGAAATTGCTTCGGTAAGGGCCACTTTGGACTATAACGAAGTCGGCCAGATCAACCCGCACGTTCGCGCGCTGGTGGCTTACAACACCGATTCGGAAGTGATCCCTACCTTGCGCGGCAACGGCATTCTGCTTTCGCAAGCTGTGCCGCAGGGCGGCGTGATTTCCGGCTCCTCCTCTGTTTTTTACAGCGATGGCTGGAACTGGGAAGATGCGGTTTTGGTCAAGGACGATGGCATCTGGCTGAGCTGGCCGCCATTTTTGTCGAGCAGTTTTAATTATGAAGATTTCACTGTTTCGGTTAAGAGAAATGACAAGCGCGCTGAGGCCATTAATGTCTTCCGTTCCACATTTGCAGATGCGAGAGCTTATGCGGAAACGCAGTCGCCTGGTCCTGTAAACCTACGCCTGGCTGCGATGAAGCCGCTTTTTGATGGCTCGGCCAATTTGTACATTCGTGCGGAATATGGGAAGGACATTATTGAAGCGGTAAATTTTGCGAAGGAAAACGGGGTGAAAAAAATCGTAATCGTAGGCGGCGATGAGTCTTACAAAGTCGCTGCTTTCCTGAAAGAAAACCAGATTCCCGTGGTTCTAAACCCTACGCACCGACTTCCCGGCCGTGTGGACGAACAGGTTTACCTGCCTTACGAGCTGCCCGGCATGTTGCACAAAGCAGGCGTAAAAGTGGCGATCACGTATGCGGACGAATGGTGGCGGACGCGTAACCTGGCTTTTTTGGCGGGGACTTCATCAGGATTTGGCAATGTGACGCCAGAGGAAGCATTGCAATTTGTTACTAAAAATGCTGCTGAAATCATCGGCGCTGACAAACTGGTAGGAACATTGGAAAAAGGGAAACAGGCTTCGTTCCTCGTGACGGCAGGAGATATGCTGGATATGCGCGGCAATGTGATCCAGATGGCCTTTATTAAGGGCGGGAAAGTGAACCTGGACGATAAACAGAAACGGCTTTACGAAAAGTATAAAGCCAAATACGGGAAGAAATGACAAAAAAAATGCCGGTCGCAAGCCGGCATTTTTGTTTTAATCTTCTACAACCAGCCTAATGCCGTCATCACCGATCTTGATCAGGCCTTGTCTGTAAAGTCCACCGATCGCCTTTTTGAAGACTTTTTTGCTGATCTGTAATTTCTTGTAAATATCCTCCGGCGAGCTGTTATCCGATAAATTCAGGAAACCGTTCGCTTTTTTTAGTTGGTCCAAAATAGCCTGTGCAGTTGGTTCAACGACTTCATAACCGGTTTTTTGCAGGCTGAGGTCCAGCTTGTTTTCCTCCCTTATTTTTTTGACATAACCCTTTAACGAATCGCCAACATGAATGTCACGGAAAACTTCATTCGCGTAGATCAAACCTTTGTGATATTGATTCACAATGGCGTTGTAACCCAAATCCGATTTTGAAAAAATCAGCAGATCCACTTCATCGCCTTCGGCAACTGTAAGTCTTTCGTTTTCAAGAAAACGGTCGATCTTGGTGGATGCAATCAGGCGCGAAGATTTTTGGTCGAGATAAAGGAAAACGACGTGCCATTCTCCGAGCTGCATCGGCGTGCTTTGTTCGCGGAACGGCACGAAAAGGTCTTTAATTAAACCCCAATCCATGAAAGCGCCATGTTCCGTAACATCCGTTACTTCCAGAAAAGCAAACTGATTGCGGATGATTTTCGGCGTTTCCGTGGTCGCTACGGGCCGGTCTTCGGAATCCAGGTAAACGAACACCTTAATGGTGTCGCCGATCTGCATTTCATCCGTTAAATATTGATTTGGTAAAAGCACTTCTTCGCCCTCGACATCACTCAGGAACATGCCGACGCTGGTTAAGCGCTCAATGGTGAGGTGATTGTATTTTCCTATAAAAAGCATTCGCTATTGTACAAAAGTTTGCGCAAATGTACGGTTTTCAACCGTAGGATTAGTCTTCTTCACCTTCGCCGCCTTTGTTATCCATTCTTTCCTTCTCTTTGGAGCGATTGAGGCGGTAGGCGAATGTTACCAAAAACTGCCTTGCACGCCACTGGAACTCTGAACGGGAATAGTAACCTGCATTCTCGACAATGCTGCGTCTTTTCTGAGAATTAAGCAGATCACGCACGCTGGCCGTAACCGTTCCTCTGCCTTTGAGAATGTCTTTGGAGAGCCCGAGATCAATAAAATAAATGGCCAGATCGCGTCCCTGCGTTGTTTTGCGCGGTGCACGGTAATTGAATGAAGACTGAAAATCAACAGATTTAAACAATGTAACCCTCGATGAGAACCGGCTTGTCCAGGAATAAGTGTCGCTTTTTAAAGCCTTATCCTGGTAAAAACCTTCATTAATTGCCCTGAAAATGTTCGCGTTTCCGGTCAGTTTCCACCAGGGAGCCGGGTCATAGGTGAGGTTAAATTCAAATCCATAGGAATCGCCGGTCGAAAGATTGATAGGTGTAATGGTGGTAAAACCCGTGGAATCAACGGAAGTAATGTTCTCCACAACGCCCAGCCGGTGACGATAGTAAATGCTGGACAGCAATGAGCCTTTTGGCATATTCAGCAAATGTCCGGCTTCAAACGAATGTGTAAATTCCGGATTCAGCAATGGATTACCGGCGCGGAATACGCGGGAATCGCTGAAATTGGAGAAGGGTAGGAGGTCGCGGAAATTAGGACGGCTCAGGCGGTAACTGTAACTCAGTTGAACAGTTTGCGCATCAGCAACTTTGTATGACGTATGAATGCTTGGAAAAAGATTGAAATAGCCTCGGTGATTGCGCTGATTCGTCTTTTTAAGCTCCGTAGTAATGTCCGAATATTCTCCTCTTAACCCCGCTTGAACAAACACTTTTCCAAACTGATTGCTGGCCATGACATAACCTGCATGGATTTTTTCGTCGTAAGCAAACCGGTTATCATACTGGTCCAGAATAATCCAATCCATCTGCTCATCCTGCTGATGCACTGAGAAATCATTGTCCAGTAACCGGATGGACGTTTTTAGTCCCGCTTCTATTTTTCCATCCTTCCCGATAGGTTGAATGTAATCAAGCTGGGCAAGGAATGTCTTTTCATCTTCGGTATTATATGCACGCTGCATAATGCCGGTTGGATCGAGATTCGAAAACTCCCGGTAACGAGCGGATTCCGTTTCGTCACTAATGATGTATTTGGAATTGAATGACAGGCTTTGTCCCTTTTTGTCAAATTTCTTTTCATAATTCAATGCTGCCTCAATGTTCGTTCTTGGCTCGGTTTCTCTTTCCGTACGCGTAACGGTTTGTGTCAGTACATTGTTAAAATCATAATCCATGTAATCCAGCTGTGACCTGTTGTTATTCATGGACTTACGGTAAGAAACTGTCGCCGTAACCGTGTTAAAATTGTTCAGAAAATAATCCAGACCAACCATAAAGTTATTTGAAGTCCCCGAGCGCGTCCGCGCCGAACGTTGCTCATAGACAAAACTCGTATCAGAGCTGTTATATTCCTGGCGCGAATTGCCCCTGCCTGGCCCTTCGCGATACATTAAGCCGTAATTCGCAATCAAATTCACCTTTTTACGCCGATAATTAAGATTGAAAGAGCCGCCGAAATTGGAGGGATAACCGGCAGTCGCCGTAAACGAACCATTCAATCCGTAACGGATATTTTTCTTCATCACAATGTTCAGGATGCCGACTTCGCCTTCCGCATCATAACGCGAGGAAGGATTGGTAATGATCTCAATGCTCTCGATCAGGTCGCCGGGAATCTGCCGCAGCGCTTCTGCCGGGTTTAAGCCGATCATGCCCGATTGCTTTCCATCGATCAGAATCCGGACGTTACCGCTTCCCCTTAATGCTACATTTCCTTCCACATCAACAGTTACCGAAGGCATATTATTCAAGATGTCCGATGCATTGCTTCCAATGTTGCTGAGGTCTTTTCCAACATTAAAAACACGTTTGTCGAGCTGTAATTCCATCTGGCTCTTTTCCCCGCGCACGAGCACTTCTTCCAAAACTTTTGAATTCGATTGAAGTGAAATTATTCCAAGGTCCAGGTTTTGGCTGGCCACATTCACATTGGGGACAATCTTCTCATCCAAAGTGAGATACGTGATTTTGAGAAAATAATTTCCCGGTGCAGCAGGGAATTCAAAAAGGCCTTTATCGTCAGAAGCAATGCCGCCTGTCAGGCTGGAATCCTTTGCAGAATAGAGTGCGACATTGGCAAACAGAACCGGATT
Organism: Dyadobacter sp. CY327; assembly: GCF_021390415.1. Classification (NCBI taxonomy): domain Bacteria; kingdom Pseudomonadati; phylum Bacteroidota; class Cytophagia; order Cytophagales; family Spirosomataceae; genus Dyadobacter; species Dyadobacter sp. CY327. The sequence continues at coordinate 1,610,052 of NZ_JAJUXJ010000001.1, forward strand.
CTTATCCCCATCCTCCAATTTGCCTTTAATTAGGAAAGTCTCCGCTGGCTCTTCCTGTGCAAAACTTTGCAGGTTGATTAAAAGCAATAGCAAAAAGGGGAGCCGGAAATTTCTCATGACGTTAAGTTGAAGGAAGTAAGTTTGTTAGATGGGTGAAATGGTGAAAGGTTTAATCTCTTTTTAATCTCGATAAACAAAAAGGAGAAAAACCTATGCCACCAACGCTTCTTCCAGCGCAAAAAGAAAAGGCTGACTATTTGATAGCCAGCCCTTTAATCAAAAATGAGATTCAAATGCTATTGCAATGTATTACTAAGCCGTTTTAGCTCGATTTCGGCTGCTTTGGCTGCATAATTCAGGTTGATCATCCGGTAACCGGCATCTTCAAAGCTCCGCTGGGCCTCACGCACATCGATGATTGTTGCCTGGATCAGTTCAAAACGTTGTAATGTAAGATCCAAGAGCTGTTTTGCCAGGTTAAAGTTGCGTTTTTGTGTTTCAAGTTGTTCGAGCGAGGTCAGGAAAGTCTGATACATTTTCACTGCACCTGCATTGTAATCGCGGACAATAGAGCTTCGTTGCAACTTGGCGCTTTCCGTGTTAATTTCCGCAACCTGCTGCTGTCTTTTAAACGCCGAACCGTTGTAAATCGGGATAGCGAGCGTGAGGCCTGCATTAGGCCCTGCAACCCTGTTCAGCAAGGTAAAACCGGCGGCAGTTTGGTTTCTGGAAAAGTTGTAAGCCGTGTTGAACCGCACGGTCGGGTATCTTAACGCAGCCGTTTCGCGGACGATCAGCTCGTTGATGCGGATTTGATGATCCGCTGCTTTCACGTCTGCATTCGCCGCAATCCGGTCGAGAATGGCGTCAAGTTTAAGCGTGTTATCAACCATAATTGTATCCTTAATGCTTACCGCCGACTTCGGATCGAGCGTCAGGATGCGAAGCAGTTCGGTTTTGGCGACCTGGGCTACATTCAGCTGGTCCAGAAATGTCTGGTTTAATGTATTTAAATCGATTTCGGCTTGAAAAAGATCTGCATTATTAGCCATTCCCGCTTCTTTGCGCACTTTCAGGATTTCAAGTCGTTTTTCGGAAGCTTGGATCGAAGTTCGTACCGTATTCAGGTAACTCAATTGGCGAACGACATCATAATAACTCGTCATTACCAATGCTATTGTGTTCTGAATCTGAGAGTTAAGCAGCTCTGTGCTTTGATATTGCAGCTCGGCCAGACGTTTTTTTGTGGAAACAACCCTTTTACCATTGTATAATAAAATACCAGCATTCAAGCTGGCCTGGGTGTTGTTACCTGCTGCAGCATTCCGATTGATCTCAGTTCCGTCCGTTAACTTTTGATTGACCTGTGTGATCTGTTCTGTATTGGAAGCCTGAGCTGTCACCAGCGGCAAGCCTCCGGCAACGCCATAATTGTTGAGCAGCGTGTTGGCTTCCACATTGTTTTTGGCGATTTCTATTTCGTAATTATTCTTTAAAGCCGTCGCGATCGCATCTTCCAAGGTGATCGTAAGGCTGTCGGCCTGCATGGAAAACGCGCTGCTGCTGACCAGCAGGAGCATTAGCAAAAGGTTTTTCTTACATTTCAAAATCAGGAGCGGGTTCATGCAAAGACAATAGTTGATTTATAAATATTTCAGGAAAAATGGCTGTTAATGCTGAACAGCCAGCTCTTCTGCCATTTTCTGTTCTTCGGTCATTTTGTGGTTTTTCGGTGAGATGAACGTGTAAACCGCCGGGATCACAAACAATGTCAGGATCAGCGAGAACATTAACCCTCCCACGATAACCACACCCAGCGGAACGCGGCTCGTGGCAGCTGCACCCAGGCTAAGCGCAATCGGCAATGCTCCGAAGGCCGTGGCAAGGCTCGTCATAAGAATTGGTCGTAAACGCTGCGTGGCCGATTCCACGGCGGCGGCCATTCTTCCCATTCCCTGTTCCCGTTTCTGGTTGGCAAACTCCACGATCAGGATCCCGTTTTTGGTTACCAAACCAATGAGCATAATCATCCCGATCTGAGAGAATATATTGATCGTGAGGCCAAAAAGATACAAGCTCAGCAATGCACCCGCTAACGCAAGCGGCACTGTGATCATGATGATAAATGGATCTGTAAAGCTTTCAAACTGTCCTGCAAGCACCAGATATACAAGTAATAATGCTAATCCAAATGCGAAGCTGGTGTTCGACGAGCTCTCTTCAAAGTCACGCGACGAGCCTGTCAGTGACGTCTGGAATGATTCGTCCAGCAGTTTTGCGGCAATCCTACGCATAGCGGCCACACCGTCGCCGATGGTTTTTCCTTCCACTAATGATGCAGAAACCGTCGCGCTCTTGTAACGATTATAGTGATAAATCGTAGGCGGGCCGCTTTCTTCCTTCATCTGGACAACGGCCGTCAACGGAATATTTTCACCCCGGTTATTCCGCACATAAAGTTTCGAAATATCAGCAGGCTTGTTCCGTTCCGAACGCTCCACCTGGCCGATTACCTGATATTGCTGGCCGTTCATGATGAAATAGGCCAGCCTTCTTCCACTAAATGCAGACTGGATTGCGCCGGCAACGTCTGTTGTCGACAATCCAAGATCTCGTGCCTTCAAGCGGTCAATATTAAGCCGGATCTCAGGTTTGTTAAATTTCAAGTTCACGTCCACATTCTGGAATGTCGGATCTTGCCGCGCTTCTTCCAGGAATTTGGGTAATACTTCAAAAATCTTGTTGAAATCAAGGTTTTGTAATACAAACTGAACCGGTAAGCCGCCCCGTGAGCCCTGACCAACGGCAATGGTTTGTTCCTGTGTTGCGAAAATCCGCGCATCATTGAAACGCGCCAGCTTCTTGTTGATTTCCTGAGCCAGGTCGTTCTGGCTTTTCTTACGCTCACCAGCCGGAACAAGGCCAATACGCGCCGTGCCGCTGTTTACACCGCCGCCGCCAAAGCCCGGCGTTGCGGAGAATGTGAATGCTTTTTCGGGAATGGAATCGTTCAGGAAGTTGGAAAGCTGATCGGAAACGCCCTGCATCTGGTCAAAACTGGTTCCTTCCGGCGCTGAGAGGTTGAAACGGATGCTGTTCCTATCTTCCATTGGTGCCAGCTCACTTTGTAAGTTGGTGTAGGTAAAATAAATAAGTACACCGCAGGCGGCCACCAGAACCCAGGCAAGCCAGCGTGCCTTCATAAAGCCGCGCAGTGACCGGTTGTATCCATCTTCCATGCCTGTGAAAAATGGCTCTGTCTTATTGTAGAACCAGCCATGGCCTGCACTTTTACGATTTAAAAACACATTCAAAACCGGGGTGATCGTAAGCGAAACAAATGCTGAGATCAAAACCGCGGAAGCCACGACGATACCAAATTCCCTGAACAGACTGCCGACAAAACCTTCGAGGAAAATAACGGGCAGGAACACAACGGCAAGCGTAAGCGAGGTAGAAATTACAGCAAAGAAGATCTCGCGGCTTCCTTCCAATGCAGCCTGCCTTATCGGAAGGCCGCTTTCAAGCTTTCGAAAAATGTTTTCCGTGACTACAATTCCATCATCCACCACAAGTCCTGTTGCCAGTACAATGCCTAGAAGGGTCAATATATTTATTGAAAACCCGAACAGATACATGATAAAGAACGTCGCAACCAGCGATATCGGAATATCGATCAATGGCCGGACTGCTACGATAAAGCTCCTGAAGAAGAACAGGATAACGATCACCACGAGTGAAAAGGCGATAAGAAGGGTTTCCTCAACTTCCAGGATAGACTGACGAACCAGTCGCGTGTTATCGAGGAGAACATTGAAGGTAATGTCCGATTTATTTGATTTCTGGATCTCTGCAAGCCTTTTGTTGAACTCATCTGAAATCTCAACATAGTTGGCTCCCGGTTGTGGGATTACCGCCAGACCAACGGCGTACATACCGTTGTATTTCCAGCTTTGTTCCTCATTTTCAGGGCCAAGCTCTACTTTTGCAACATTAGCCAGACGCACAATCCCTGCACTGTCATTTCTGATAACGAGGTCGCTGAACTCTTTTTCGCTGGTAAGCCGGCCCATTGTCCTGATGGTCAGCTCGGTGTTTGCTCCGTAAATCTTTCCCGCGGGTAACTCGACGTTTTCAGAGCTTAATGTTGTTGAAATATCATTGAAAGAGATGCCATAGGCGCTCATTTTATCCGGATCAAGCCAGATGCGCATGGCATAACGCTTTTGCCCGAAAATGTTGATGGCACTTACTCCATCAATGGTTTGAAGACTTTGCTGCAATACGTTTTCTGCATATTCACTCAATTCCAATAAACCCTTGGAAGGACTTTGAACCGCAAGAAGCAGGATAAAATCACTGTTTGCATCCGCCTTACTTACCACTGGCGGCGCGTCCACATCTTGTGGAAGGTTGCGCTGCGCCTGGCTTACTTTGTCACGAACATCATTGGCTGCGCCTTCAAGATCCGATTCCAGGTTGAATTCAACAGTAATGTTACTGGACCCGATCTGGCTGGATGAGCTGATACTTTTAATACCGGGAATACCATTGATGCTTTTTTCAAGCGGCTCAGTGATCTGGCTTTCAATGATATCGGCGTTTGCACCCGTGTAACTCGTGCGGACGTTCACAACCGGAGGGTCAATGGCCGGGTAGTCGCGGAGTGAGAGAAAGTTATAGCCTACCACACCGAAGAGGATGATGAGCAGGTTCATAACTACGGCCAAAACGGGCCGTTTTAATGATAATTCAGAAATGTTCATAGGTCAGGTTCAAGGAAATAGTTGTTCTACCGCCGTAATTACTTCACAGCATTCAAGCTTTTTACGCTTCTCACTTTCACTGGGGCATCAGGACGGGCAAATAACACGCCCGAAACAACTACGGTATCCCCAACGCTCAGGCCACTGGTTACTTCAACTACTTCTTCACGTCTGTCACCAGTCTGGATTTCTACAAAAACCGCCTTGCCGCCCTTCACGGTAACCGCCTTTTTGCCCATTGCTTCCGGTATAATGCAGTTAGTAGGGATCAGGATACTGGATTTATTCGTACTGGCATTCAAATATACTTTCGCGAACGAACCCGGACTTGTGGAGCCGGAATTCAGCACAGCTCTTACCGTAATGTTCCTGGTAGACTGGTTAACCTGCGGTTCCAGGGCGATAATCCGTGCACTTTCTCTCTTTCCGGAATTCTGGTCCAGAAGCACTTCTACATTGGCACCTTTCCTTACATATTTCTGGTAAGTTTCAGGAATTGTAAAATCGATCCTAAGATTGGCCAGCTGCTGCATGGTAGCAAGGACGTTCGTTGGCGTCACGTAAGAACCTTCACTTACCTTCCTTAAACCTATAACACCCGTAAATGGCGCACGAATAATGGTTTTGTCAATCAAAGCCTGTGTGTAAGCCATATCCGCCTTAAATGTATTGACTTGGTTCACAGCCAGATCGTAATCGGCCTGGTTAATGCCGTTTACGGCCACAAGCTGTTTCAATCGCTTTTCAGTGGTTTCTGCAAGTTCGAGCTGCACTTTTGTACGGTTCAGCTGCGCCTGTAAATCCGCATTATTGATCCTGGCGATCACCGTTCCTTTGGAAACAGTTTGTCCCTCAGGAACATTGAGAAATGTAAGCAGTCCGCTTACTTCCGGTCTGAGTTCGGCAAATTCACTAGCAACAATTGTTCCGTTAACTTCGACCTTATCACTTACATTCTCAGTTTTGGCAATGATGACGTCAACGATCGTAGGTCCGCCACCACCCTTCGCCTGAAAAGTGTCCTTTTTTTCCTTGCATGAAAATGTGAAGAGAAGCGTACCCGAGAGGATTACAGAGGAGAGGGTTTTATTCAGGTTCGGTATTTTCGAAAATACAGACTTTGTGTTTGGATTCATAAAATAATAATTCCAGAGCTTTGGTTTAGGGGGCGTTGTTGTGAATAATATCGAAATTCGGGTCTTTCCCAAAATTATATATTAATCTAAAACCTATTGGACTTTTTTCTACTATAAAAGTTTAATAGCAGAAAATATATTTTTAGAATTCCTGCGCAATTACTTTCAGAAGTGTATCACATTTCATCTCCGTTTCTTCCCATTCCCGCTCAGGAATGGAATCTTCGGTGATGCCGGCACCCGCAAAAAATGTTGCTTTTCCATCTTTAAACCTCACCGTCCGCAGGTTTACAAAAAGATTTGTATCGCCGCCCACTTGTGCCGGCCCGATAAAGCCACTGTAAAATGAGCGGTCATAGCCTTCGATCTCGGTAAGGAATTGCAGGCTGGGAAGTTTCGGTACGCCGCAAACCGCAGAGGTCGGGTGCAGGAGTTTAAGCATCACAGACGCGAGCTCAGGAAAGTTCAACGTCGCCGTATCCACTTCAAAATCGGTCCTTAAATGATATAAATTACCAGCCAGAACTGTTTTAGGGCCGGTCTCCGTGTATTCCCGGAGGCGGATTTTTTTGAAACATTCCACAATGTAACGGCTAACCAGCGCATGTTCCTCAATCTCCTTTTCGCCCCAGCGAATATCAAACTTCGGGATAAGTTCACCAGCGTCATTCCGCGCGTTCTGCGTTCCCGCGAGCGACATTGTCCTGAAAGTGCCATTCGAATCCTGGCGTACCAATGCCTCCGGACTCGCCCCAAGCCACAACTCATTCTGATCGGGCAGGTTAACCAGTGAAACAAATGCATGCGGATATACTTTTGCCAGCTTGCAGAATGCTTTGGCGGGCTGAAAGTTTTCGGAATAGGCTAAGTCCTTTGTGCGGGATAAAACTACTTTTTTAAACTGCCCCTGGCGGATAGCAGATACAGCCAGCTCGACCGTCCTTTTGAAACGGTCGCGGGCATTCAGATCCGGTAATTCGTTTACGGCAATAGCATTGTGATAGGCATGCGGATTGGCATCTTTGGCAATTTCAGTGGCCAGCGTTACCAGCTTTATCACATCCGGATGTTCCTCGCTGACGTTATTTTCAATGTCTTTTATACTATTATCGTCAGAAAAAGTCAGAATAATGTCGCCTTCCAGAAACAGCACCTCCTGATCGGTTTCCCAATGAAAGTTGCTTACGACGAAGCCGGGTGAGAGTTTTTCGAGCTCAGGCTGACATTTTCGGATTCCGTCCCGAACCGAAATCAGCAGCTGAATTTCATTTCTGTGCGGTAATCTCCATAATGCCGACGGAAATCCCAATTGCCTGGATGCTGTCCAAAGCTCCTCAACCTGTAATCCCTCAAATATGGAAAGTCGTGTGTCGGTTTGTACTGAAAGCATTTAGTCTTTAATCTAATCGTTAGGTTATTTTTCTGCAAAATAATGTCAGCGGTCGGCATTCACAATAGCAACTGTCAGGCGGCTGATGCATACCAACTTTCTTTCTTCATTGGTGATTTGAATGTCCCAAATGTGAGTTGTCCTGCCCAGGTGGATCGGTCGCACAGTTCCGTAGACGAAACCCGCCCTGGCAGATCGGATATGATTTGCATTGATCTCCAAACCCACCGCATGTTGTTTATCAGGGTCGGGCAGACAAAGAAATGATGCAATGCTGCCCAATGTCTCTGCCAGAACAACAGATGCGCCGCCATGTAAAATTCCAAATGGCTGATGCGTACGTTTGTCCACTGGCATTCTTGCAGTTATATAATCATTTCCAATCTCCGTGAACTCAATTCCGAGGTGGTTGGAAATTGTATTCTGACTAAAAGAATGAAGTGCATCTAACGTAATGGATCTGGTGAACATATCTAAAAATTGTATAAATTTGTATCTGCTGAAAAGGTTAAAAACAAGGTATTTGCAAAATTAATATTTAAAAAATCCTATTATTTTGAAAAGAAAGTCTATCTACCTCATTCGTCACGGTGAAACAGATTTTAACCGCAGGGGAGTGGTTCAGGGAAGCGGTGTTGATTCCTTGCTGAATGAATGGGGCGAAGCCCAGGCTGCCGCTTTTTTTAATGCTTATCAACATGTTCCTTTTGATAAAATTTACACCTCTGATTTAAAACGAACACATCAAACTGTTCGTGGGTTCATCAGGCTTGGTATCCCTCATGAAAGTTATGCAGGGCTGAACGAGATCTCCTGGGGAAACCGCGAAGGCCGCGAACCGAACACGGGTGATAACAACTATTACCGCGAGCTGGTCACTGCCTGGAAAAACGGTCAGGTTGATCTTGCGGCGGAAGAGGGAGAAAGTCCTTTGCAGGTGCGCGAGCGCCAGATCCCGGTGATCGAGACCATTCTGTCCCGGCCGCACGAAAGAAATATCCTGATTGCCATGCACGGCCGCGCCATGCGGGTGCTGCTTACCACGCTTTTCAATCAGACTCTTGTTAATATGGATGATTACGAGCATAGTAACCTCTGTTTGTATAAAATCAACTATTCTTACGACACAGGGAAGTTTGAGCTGGAAGTGGCCAACAACATTACCCACCTGTTGTCTCTTGAAATTCCTCAAACTTTGTAAAAACCGTTTGTGTACATTCGTTTCCTTTGGTGTATTTGTGAACTGAGGTGCAGTTCACAGGGATACATTTGCCAAAGTTCAAACAGCACAACAGAAAAACCTTTATGTCCAAAAAACGTACTTATTGGACGTTACAAATTCTCGGCTGGACCTTACTGATCATGTTCGAGTATGTGCCTTATGCGCTTGAATTTGGTTTTGAAGTCGGAGTATTTTACACAGCATTAGCCAACATTCTTCTAGGCATTTGCCTCACGCACGTGTACAGGCTTGTGATCCGGAAATGGAACTGGTCTTCTTTACCGCTTCCGCGGCTCTCATTGCGCGTGATCGGCTCCGTTTTGTTATTGGGACTGATTATGACCCTGGTCAATCAGCCGATGGACAGAAAAGTGCTTGAACAAAATTTACTGAATCAGCCGCTTGTTTTCTGGGGTTACTACGCCAACTGGTGCAAAAACCTTCTTGCCTGGATCTTGTCTTACACTGTTTATCATTATATAGAACAAACCAGGCTTGCCGGATATGAGAAGATCATGCTGAAAATGTCCATGCGGGAAGCAGAGGCAAAGGTCCTCCGTTCACAGTTGAACCCGCATTTTACATTCAATGCATTGAACAGCATCCGCGCACTGGTGTATGAAGATCCTAAAAAAGCGCAGCTCAGTATCACACAGTTATCCAATATTTTACGAAATTCTTTGCTTGCAGACAGACGTAAAACGGTTGACTTGCAAGAAGAACTGAGAACTGTTGAAGATTATCTTGAACTTGAAAAGGTCCGCTATGAAGATCGTCTACGTTACTCCATAGCAACAGATCCGCAAGCCATTTACTGGCAAGTCCCACCTATGATGCTCCAAACTTTGGTCGAAAACGGCATTAAACATGGCGTTTCAAAGGAAATGGGTGGTGGATTTATCGATGTAAAATCGGAAATTGCAAACGAGCTGCTGATTATTACCATTCTCAACTCGGGAAATCTGGGTAACACGGATTCGGGAGGCGTTGGTTTAAAGAACACGGCCGAGCGGCTGTCTATTTTATATGGTAAGGGCGCAGCGTTCCGCATTTTTCAGGAGAAACAAGACGTGGTTTGCTCCGAAGTAAGGATTCCAATGTTGTCGGAGGGCGTGATGATGGTGGGTGAGGAGACAGGGAAACGCAACTGACAGCTTACATCAATTATTAAACTTCATTTAATTCCTAACTGACCTGTTATGAGGACTCTTATTGTCGACGACGAACGCCTTGCAAGAAATGAATTGAAAAGATTGCTGGAACCTTATACCAAGATTGACATTGTAGGGGAAGCGGCCAATGCGGAAGAGGCTTTGGTGATGATTGAAGAATTACAGCCGGAACTGCTGTTCCTGGACATTCAGATGCCAGGCAAAAATGGTTTCGAATTGCTTTCGTCTATTGAAGGAAAAAGTCCGGAAGTGATTTTTACAACTGCTTATGATGAATATGCGATCAAAGCATTTGAGTTCAATGCACTGGATTATTTGTTAAAACCAATTGATTCTGAGCGTTTAAAGGATACCATTCATCGCATCGAGGAAAATCAGGCGCAGCCGGAGGCACCTGCCCAGGCGCATGAACGTGCAGAAAAAGTGCTTGGCGAGAATGATCAGGTGTTCGTGAAAGACGGTGAGAAATGCTGGTTTGTGAAACTGGGCAAGATCCGCCTTTTTGAATCCATGGGAAACTACGTTCGTCTGCATTTTGATGATCAAAAACCTTTGGTATTAAAATCGCTAAATAATCTGGAAGAGCGGCTTGAACCCAACACTTACTTCCGCGCCAATCGCAAGCACATTATAAACCTGCACTGGATCGAAAAAATAGAACCCTGGTTTAGCGGCGGACTGCTTGTTACGCTGCAAGGCGGCGACAAAATCGAGATCTCGCGCCGTCAGGCCATCCGGTTTAAGGAGCTGATGAGTTTATAATTGCTTTTTCCATTTCATCGAAAATATAATGCGTTTGATTAAAATTGGTGCTTTCCTGCTGGCTGTGTCGTTCTTTACGGCCTGTAATCGTTCCGGCGAGCGGGAAAATTCGGAAGGCGGTCAGCAAAAACTTGTTGGCAGCAAAGTAAGTTCACAGTTTGGAGGTTGTGACACGGTTAATAGCAAAGGCATTTCCATCAAACTCAATTTATGGGAGCCATCCGATTCCAGCGAGGCTGCAAAGGCAATCCGGACAACATTAACACAGAAATCTCTTCAAAGAATCAACTCTTATGGAGATTCGGCCAGCATTGCTGCAAACCCGGAAGCAGGAAAAAGCATTAAAAGCGCCTTTGAAGTTTTTGAGAAAAATTACAACGACTTCAAAAAGGATTTTCCCGACGCTCCTGGTTGCTGGGAAGTGGAGCTGAAAGGCAACACGGTTTTTTCTACATCTAAAATCTTGTTTTACCAGCTCGATCATTACGCTTTCACCGGAGGCGCTCATCCCAATACATTCCGTTCCTACCATGCTTTTAATACAAAAACAGGAGCTGAAATTGAGATGAAAGACTTCGTTTCCGACTCTACCAAACTGCTAAGCCTGGTGGACAAGGCATTCAGAAAAACAGAAAAGCTAAGCGCGGAAACCGACCTGGAAGAGGCAGGTTATTTCCTGCTGAATCATAAGTTTGTGCTGCCGGTTGCTTACGTTTTCGTGCCTGACGGAATTTTGTTTTATTACAATCCCTACGAAATTGCCGCATATGCACGCGGGGCCATTCATTTTACGATTCCTTATGCCGAGCTGAATGGCGTGATTGACCGCGACAAGGTTTTCTGATCACATTTCACCGGCATCCATAAAGCTGTAATAACCATTATCTGTAAAGATCATATGATCCAGAACGGGCATGTCGAGCAATCGGCCTGCCTCTTTTATTTGTAATGTAAGTGAGGTATCAGCTTTGCTCGGCACAAGCTGCCCTGACGGGTGATTATGAACCAAAATGACAGAGCTGGCCAGGTTGTCTACGGCCAGTTTGAAAATTACTTTGACGTCCACAGACGTGCTCGAAACCCCGCCAACACTGATCTGAACGCACCGCATCACCTGGTTCGCCCGGTTTAAGAGGATGATCCAGAATTCCTCATTGGGCTTATCCAGCAAATACTGCTTCATTTCCTCATAGACACATTTCGAGCTCGTGATTTTCCGTTTTTGCTTGCCTATGAGGTCATTTCGCCTGCGGCCGAGTTCCAGCGCCGCCAGCACTGCGATCGCCTTCGCTTCGCCAATCCCGGGATGCTTCTTTAAATCGTTGACAGTGGCCTTTGCAAGTTCGTTAATGTTGTCGCCGCAAGTTTGCATGACGATTTTGGCGAGGTCCACAGCGGACATGCTAGGCGTTCCGGATCCGATAAGGATGGCGATCAGTTCTGCATCGGACAGCGCGGTCCTGCCTTTGTGCACGAATTTTTCACGCGGGCGGTCTTCCTCAGACCAGCTTAAAATTTTCAGAGGGTTTTTGAATCCGTTTTTTGACATAAAGGAAATAGATGACTTTTCCTTTTAGACGTGGTTACGGGAGAATGGTCACAAAAAATTATTGGCCTAGTGTAGTGAGCGCGGCGCGGGCCTTATTGTCAATGCTGTTTTTGTATTCGTGTTTCTTGAATGCCATTGCTTTCTTGAAGTGAGCAATTGCGTTGGGCTTGTCGTTTTTTTCTAAGAAAATATAGCCCAGCTGCAACGCAGAGGCTGCTCCAAAGCCAGCGGCCTCTTGTTGTGCGATGGTAAGCGCCCTGTTGTAATAGGGAATTGCAGATGCAGCCTGACCCGATTTTTGAAGAATCCTTCCTTTCCTGTAATTAAATTCCGCTTTCTCTTCGGTCGATATGAATGATTTTTCGGTAACCGTTTCCATCAGCGATGAGGCAGTTTTCAGATAACCTCCGTCCGTCGCGTATCGTGCTTTGTAAAGGATTTTTTGACGTGGATTTATTTTTCCGGAAAGGAATTCTGCCGCAATCCGTTCCGCAAGTTGATCGGCTTCGATGATTGCACTGCCGGCTGCTTTAACTTTTTTAATGTAAACATTCGCTTGCTGGTCCTCATCATTAAGCCAATGCGACATGAACAGTTTAAGATTGCTGTCTTTGATGTAGTTGAAGCCGTTATATTGCTTCAAAAATAATGTATAATGCTCACCAGCTTGCTTATAATTACCCTTTTGTAGACTGATTTCCCCCTTTAAATACTCCAAAAAAGGGAAGGAAATGTACGGATCTCCGGAAGGTGCGTCGGCAAGGAACTGTGCTGCTTCATCGCTCTTACCTTCCTTCATCAAAACAGTTGTTGCAAAGAAATGGATCAAGAGGTTATCCGGCTGTTGCTTGGGCCACTGCCGCAGGCGCGTTTGTTGAGCAGGTGAGAGTTGTAATGTGTAGGCGTGCAATAGCAAGTCGATCAGCTCGGCCTCCTGTTTGAAAAAAGGCACCTCTTTTTCAACAATGCGCAACTCGTTGATCCCATTTTGAATGTTGCCTTTTAAGCCCAGAATTTTGGCTACCCATCCATAGTTTTCTGGAATAGAGCCGATTAGGACATGTAAAAGCCCTAGTGATTTTAGTGTGGGAAGGAAATCGGGAAAGCGTTTTCGATTCTCTTCCAAAAGCTTATAAGCCTTGATAATTTCCCACGATCCACTGACTTCATTTCCAAATTTAAGCTTGGCAAATGCCCAATGCAGGCGGATCTCGGCTTGCAGAAAACGTTTGTAAGGAGAATTATCAGGCAGATTTCCAATCGCCTGTAAACGGGGATTTTCAAGCTGTGACAATTCCTTATAAGCCTTTTTATCCTCGGAAATCAGTAAATAATGCAGGTCAGCATAATTGTCCAGATAGGGAATAAATGCGTTGGTTTTTTCCGTGTTGCGTTCCGCATTGATTAATGCCCGGGCAGATGGTAAACGCAGTTTTTGAATGTCAAAATAGGCTTTTTGAAGCTTTGGCGTAAAGATAACGTCATATTGTAAGTCTTCGGCTTGCACGGAAAAAGCGCATACAAGCAGCGAAGCCAGCATTGCTTGCCCCAGGAATGCAGTTACGGAAATATGCCGGATACTTTTCCAATTCATGTTTGTAAGCACATAAAAAAAAGGTTGTCCGGGTAAGACAACCTCTTAATCTTTTATATGGAATGTTATCTGCGCTGATGAACAGGCTCAACACTTTCAACGTCTGCAAGGATACGTCCGCAATGTTCGCAAACAATCAGTTTTTTGCGTTCACGGATATCAGCCTGGCGTTGTGGGGGAACGATGCTGAAACATCCTCCGCAAGCACCGCGTGACACGTGCACGACAGCCAGACCATTCATTGAGTTATCACGGATTTTCTGATAAGATTTCAATAAGCGGTCTTCGATTTTCTTGACATGCTTTTCTCTCTCTACGATCAGTCCTTTTTCCTCAGCTTCACTTTCGCTTGTAATGACGTTCAATTCGCCTTTTTTCGCTTTCAAATCTTCGTTTCTTTCATTTAAAACGGACTCCGCACGATTTGCGTCATCTTCGATCAGGCGGATACGGGCTTTGGCTTCGTTGATTTTCTTATCAGCCAATTGCATATCAAGCTCTTGCAATTCAATTTCTTTGGTGATCGCATCATACTCACGGTTGTTGCGAACATTCATTTGCTGATCCTTGTATTTTTTGATCAGTTTTTCACCTTCTTTCTGAGCGTTCTTGAAATTATCGATCTCAGAGTTCAGGTTGGCGATTTCACTTCTAAACTTGCCTAAACGTGTTTCAAAGCCAATAATTTCATCTTCCAGATCCCGTACTTCCTCAGGAAGATCACCACGCGTTTTCAGTATTTCGTCAAGGCTTGAATCAATTTCCTGCAATTTCAGGAGAGCGTCTAATTTTTGTGCGATTGTGTTTTCCATGTATGTCTTTAATGGACTTGTTTCAATGCGTAAAGTGAAGGTTTAAACAAAATATCGTACCGGATTGGTATTGACTTCTGACAAACAGAGTGCAAAATTAGGGAATTTTCCCGATAAATAGTTATACAGTAAATTTTTCGTAAACACTTCGCTCTCGTAATGTCCGATATCGCAGATCATAATGCTGCTTTCTGCATCGAAAAACTCGTGGTACTTGTAGTCGGCGGTTACAAAGATATCTGCACCTGCCCCAATCGCGTTCGGCAATAAAAAACTGCCGGCCCCTCCGCAAACAGCGATCCGCTGGACCGCATTTCTCACCGGTTTGGTATGCTTGATCACATGCAAATTCATTTTTTCTTTTAGCAAATGCAAAAATGCTTCCGTTTCGACGGGCTCCGGCAACTCGCCATACGCACCCGCGCCCACTTCCTGGTTTTCGTTTTCCAGCGAGGATAGATAATAGGCCACTTCTTCATAAGGATGCGCCTGCCGCAGTGCACGAAGGATCTGGGATTCCAGGTAGGAAGGAAAAATGAGTTCAGCCCTATGTTCCCTCACTTCCTCTTGCTCTCCATTTTTGCCGATGACCGGATTGGCCGCAGCATTCGGCCTGAATGTTCCCGTTCCTTCTGTTTTGAAACTGCAATTTGAATAATTGCCAATGTTCCCTGCGCCCGCATCGTGAAGCGCGTTAAGAATGGATTGCGTGTTTGCGACTGGCGAGAAGAATGTTAGTTTGGACAAAATCTGCTTTTTCGGAGCAAGGACACGGATATTTTCCAATCCAAGCAAGTTTGCGATTTGCCAGTTTACGCCGTTGGTAACGTGGTCGAGGTTGGTGTGGGTTGCATAAATGGCAATATCGTTTTTGATGGCTTTCAGCACAGTCCGTTCCACATAATTTTTGCCGTTCAGTTTTTTCAGTCCTTTAAAAACTATGGGGTGATGCGCTACAATCAGGTTGCAATTCCGGTCGATTGCCTCGGCAACCACTTCCTCAGTCACATCCAGCGTCAGCAATACGCCGGAGACCTCAACCTGGCCTGATCCTACGATTAATCCGGCATTATCATAACTTTCCTGATAGGCCGGCGGAGCCAGTTGTTCGAGAACCTGAATAATTTCTTTTATAAATGTCATTTTTGTGTAGGATACAACTGTTTCACTTTCAGATTCTTCATTAATCTGACACTAATATTTTGCAAATAAATAACTAAATTGGCGTCGTAAGTATTGCAATGGAAAATAATAATACTAGTTTTGCACCACGTTTTACAGGAAAGTGCTGTGAAATTAGTCTGGTTTGGTAGTTCAGTTGGTTAGAATACATGCCTGTCACGCATGGGGTCGCGGGTTCGAGTCCCGTCCAGACCGCCAGAAGAGTTGAAGTTTTGAAATTATTGGTTTGGTAGTTCAGTTGGTTAGAATACATGCCCGGCCTACGTTAGGTGTCACGCATGGGGTCGCGGACTTACGCAGCCCGGTTCGAGTCCCGTCCAGACCGCCAGAAAAGTTTAAATGTTATCCGCAAGGATGGCAAATTAGTGAAGTTCTTTATTTAATGGTTTGGTAGTTCAGTTGGTTAGAATACATGCCTGTCACGCATGGGGTCGCGGGTTCGAGTCCCGTCCAGACCGCAGAAAGCTCAGAGAAATCTGGGCTTTTTTCGTTTTTAAGCGTTTCGCTTAGTATTTCAGTTGGTTAGATTATCTGGCCGGGCCGCGCAGCCTGTCACGCAGGAAAGCGGGCCGCGCGGTTCGTGTCCCGCCGGAATGCCGTACCACCAGACCGCAGAAAGCTCAGAGAAATCTGGGCTTTTTCGTTTTTAAGCGTTTCAATTTTCATATTGCGAATGCACGAATCCGCATTAACTAACTCCGCAAAATAAATTGGCCACTCAGTATCACGAAAAAGTTGCCCCCGCGAATAATAATGTGCACTTTGGGGCAACTTTTTGTATATTCGATGAAGAAACCACACAGACATCGCACTATTATATTTTATGAGGACTATTTTCAGGCGTTCTTCTCCCGGCAGCGTGAGAAAGTCAGAGAAAAGATTATCTGGACTTTAAGCCTGCTGCAAGAGCTTCCGCGAATTCCAGAAACATATCTGAAGCACATTGAAGATACGGAAGGACTTTATGAAATCCGGGTGCAGCATGGGAGCGATATCTTTCGCATCTTTTGCTTTTTTGACGAGGGAAAACTGGTTGTGCTTGCCAATGGTTTTCAGAAGAAGACCCAGAAGACGCCAAAGAAAGAAATAGCATTAGCACTCAGAATTAAATCAGATTATGAAAACGAAAAAAGTAACAACATTAGATCATTTTAAGGATCAGCATTATGGCTTGGTTGGAAGCGCAGAAAGAGATGCACTGGAAGCCGGATATGAGCATTTTAAGATTGGAGCCATGCTTCACGAGGCGCGATTGCAGAAGGGGCTGACGCAGGAGGAATTGGCAACTAAGGTCGGAACGACGAGGTCTTATATTTCTAAAATCGAAAATAACATTAAAGAAGTCAGGATATCAACGCTACAAAGAATTGTTGAATTAGGTTTGGGTGGGCATTTGGAATTATCCATTAAATTGTAACAAGTTTTTAAACCCAAAGCACTTACGTTCCCTAACTAATGCCTGATATGCAGTCCTCTAAACCAAAAAACATCGATGAATACATTGCTAACTTCCCTTCGGGAGTGCAGGAGGCTTTGCGGCAGATTCGGGGAGTGGTGCGGGAGGCTGCTCCGGAGGCGGAGGAGACGATTGCTTACGATATGCCAACATTTAATCTGAATGGGACTTATCTGATTTATTTCGCGGCTTGGAAAAAGCATATTGCGTTGTATCCTGTTTCTGCGGCATTGGCGGAATCATTGAAAGCGGATCTTGAAGGCTATAAAGGCACGAAAGGTTCGGTGCATTTTCCGATCGATAAACCGATGCCGCTAGAACTCATCGCTAAAATTGTCGCCTGGCGATTGGAAGAAAACAGCAAGTCCTGACATTTTAATGCTCCTCTATTGACGGCTTTTGCCAATAAGTATAACCTTGCCGTCGCGTCCTTTTTTAAAAACTCCTCTATTCGCGTCCCGGATTATTGAAAAGTTTAGTGTGGTGTAAACTCAACTGCACTGGGCCGTATCTATTGCTTTTTTTGATTTTAAATGGATTATTTTTAGCCCAATATATTAATTCCTATGTCCACACTTCCAAAATCATTGTTGCTGTCATTTATTGTTGGCTTGACGGCATTGCAAACACCGCTCATGGCGCAAAAGCCGAAAACTTCCCTAGCCAAAGCAACTGAGACCAAGTCGGATACCGGGAAATTTGATCGGGAATATGCATTAGAGGCGACCATGCTGGGCTACTTCGCTCCGGATGGTGCGCGCAATCCGACATTAAAGGCCAATAAAGGGGATAAGGTCCGCATAAAAATCACCAACGGCGAGCTGATGACGCATGACATATCGCTGGAAAAGCTGGGGCTTAAAAGCAAAGTGATCCTGGAAAAGGGTTCTAGTACGAGCATCAACTTCGTGGCGAAGGAAAGTGATACTTATTTCTGTTCCGTGCCGGGACACCGCGCGGCGGGCATGGTAGGAAGTTTCGAAGTAGTGGAAGGGAATGTGAACGAGATGACAGTTGCCGGGCAGTTCCCTATGAAGGATGGCCAGCCGCTGAACCTGAATTTTGAAACGGGCACATTGAAAGACTGGACAGCAAAGGGCGATGCTTTTGCCAATCCGTTACTCAGCGAGGACCCCTCGCCGGTGCATGAAAAAGACATGAAAATCGGTTTTGACGGCAAATATTTCCTGAGCAGCGGCGGCAATAAAAATTACAAAGCGACGGGAACCTTAACCTCAGCGCCATTTAAAGTGACACAACCTTTCGCGGCATTTAAAGTTTCGGGCGGCGCATTGGCGGATACACGCGTGGAGCTGATCCTGGCCGGGACGGACAGCATTATTTATCACATCACCGGGCAAGGGCGCGCCACTTTACAGCCTGCAGTTGTTGATTTACAAAAATACTTAGACAAAGAAATCTTCATCCGAATTATTGATAATGAGACGGGTATATCGCAAATTCCTTACATCGCAGACGATAAATGGGCGCATATCAATTTTGATGAATTCCTATTCTACCCAAGCCGCCCCGAATTTCCCAATGAGCTCAAACAAAAAGATATCATTATCCTCCCGCCGCTGGATCCGGTCCTGAATGCAGGACTTTCGGGCGAAAAAGCGGCTGCCGCCATGACGCCGCCGAAAGGTTTCAAAGTCACATTGGCAGCATCTGAGCCGGAAGTGGTGAAGCCTATTGCTTTTACAATTGATGCAAAAGGCCGGTTATGGGTGGTGGAAGGGCATACTTATCCCGTTCGTGCGCCGGAAGGGCAGGGTAGGGACCGCATTTTAATCCTGGAAGACACGAATGGTGATGGCACATTGGATAGTAAAAAAGTTTTTGCAGAAAACCTCAATTTAATTAGTGGGATAGAAGTGGGCATGGGTGGCGTTTGGCTGGGTTCGGCTCCCAATATGCTCTTTATTCCAATTGACCCTAAAACGGACAAACCGGCTGGCCCCGAGCAAATTTTGCTGGACGGATGGGGCCTGGACGATACGCATGAAGTTTTGAACAGCTTCCGCTGGGGACCTGACGGCTGGCTATACGGAACGCACGGCGTTTTTACGAATTCTGTGGTTGGCAAGCCGGGAACACCAGCGGCAGACAGGGCAGAAATCAATGGCGGCGTATGGCGTTACCATCCCACATTGCAGAAATTCGAGGTTTTTGCAGAAGGTTCTAGCAATCCATGGGGCATTGATTTCAATGATTACGGGCATCCGTTTATTACGGTGTGCGTAATCCCGCATATGTATCACGTCATTCAAGGCGCGCGTTACCAGCGTCAGGCGGGCAAGCACTTTAATCCATATACTTACGACGATATCAAGACCATCGGCGACCACGTCCACTGGTTAGGCGAACGCGGTCCGCATGCGGGCAACTTCCGTTCGGCTGCTGCTGGCGGCGGGCACGCGCATGCCGGGGCGATGATTTATCTTGGAAACAGCTGGCCAAAGGAATATCGCAATGAGATCTTCATGAACAACATTAACGGCGCCCGCATGAATATTGACCATTTTGAGAAAAAAGGGTCAGGTTATGTAGCGCAGCACCGGCCGGATTTTCTGGCAATGAACGATTCCTGGTCGCAATGGCTGAATTTCAAATATGATGCAAGTGGCTCGGTTTGGGCGATAGACTGGTACGACAAAAACCAATGTCACAGTCCTAACCCGGACGTGCATGACAAAACGATGGGTAGAATTTTCAAGATCACGCATGAAAATGACAAATGGGTGAAAGTGGACCTGACAAAGGCATCGGATATGGAATTGGTTAATTATCAGCTTAATGATAACGATTACTACGTAAGACAGGCGCGCACACTTTTGCAGGAACGAGGTCCCAATAAGAAAGTGCACAAAGCATTAAAGGACATGTTAGCCAAGAACCCGGACGTAACCCGCAAGCTGCGTGCATTGTGGACGCTGCATGTGACCAAAGGTCTGGAAGACAAAGATCTCATGGAGTTGCTGGGCAATGAAAACGAATACATCAGAAGCTGGTCTGTGCAGTTGCTTACGGAAGACAAACAAGTCTCGCCGGAAGCATTAAAGAAATTCACAGAAATGGCCCAGAATGACCAATCTGCCATGGTAAGGCTTTATCTGGCGTCAGGAATGCTCCGGCTTGATCCCGCTCAGCGTTGGGATGTGGTGGATGCATTGATGCAGAAAGAAGAGGATACAGATGACCATAATCTGCCGCTCATGGTCTGGTATGCTGCTGAACCGCTAGCGGCAATGGATATGAAAAGGGCACTGCAAATGGCCGAGAAAGCGAAACTGCCTAAAATTCTGCCGTATACCATCCAGCGCGTGGCTGCCATCGGGACAGAAGATTCGAAAAAGGTTTTGAAGGACCTGAATGACAAGTTAGGGAAAATGCATTCGAATGAAAATCATGAGAGCCAAATGCTGATTGGTAAGGTGCTTGATGAGAAATAGGTGTAAAAAAAACACGCAGGTTTCAAAATGAACCCGCGTGTCAAATTACACTTCATCAACAAACTAAAAACCAAATAAAACTAATACGAAAAAATTCGCTTGTCAAGTTTTTTTTGCTGTAGGAGGGGGATTCGAACCACCCACGGTGCGGTTAGCTACGGTACAAATACTGTTGGTGGTCCACCCCAGTCGACTTGCGTCGGCATTATGCCGCGTTTATCCCTTATTCACCACCCCCGAGACAGGAGGGCATGGCTGCCAATTTCATCACCCTACAATGTGACATTTCTCATTGCAAGAGGCATTTATTAAACATGCCTCATACTTTGGTTCTGCAAAACTAAAACTTCTAGACTAAAATATAAAATATTTTCATTTAAAATTGTTAAAATTTACAATTGTTTCATAATTTGGATAGGATTATTATGAAAAATTCAAACATTGAATGTTAAATGCAGAAATATTCAGATATAGACAGCACGGATTTGCGCATACTTTCTCTGCTTATTGAAAATGCGGCACTGCCCTATACAGAAATTGGAAAAAGGGTATTTGTATCGGGCGGTACCGTACACGTTCGCATGAAAAAGCTCGAACAGATGGGTATTGTAAAGGGCTCACAGCTCGTCATCGACCCTGCCAAACTGGGTTGGGACATCAGTGCATTTTTAGGAATTTACCTGGATAAGAGCTCGCTCTACGAACAAGTGGCGACCGAGCTCGAAGGCATTCCGGAAGTTGTGAACATTCATTATACGACAGGTATTTATAGTATATTCTTAAAGATCGTATGCCGTGATACGGGACATTTGCGTGAAATCCTCCACGACAAGATCCAGAAGGTAAACGGCATCCAGCGAACCGAAACCTTCATTTCCCTCGAAGAGCGCATTAACCGCTCCATTCCGCTGGCCGAGAGTTAAAATTTGAGACAATCATTTGCAGAGCAAAATAAATCTGATAATTTTGTATTGTATATATAAAAAACTTATATATATTTGTTCAGAAACAAAATCACTCATGGAGAATAACGCAACGAGTAACGAGTACGTACGCGGTACATTGAAAACCATAGTTTTGAACCTATTGGCTGAGCATGACCGGATGTACGGATATGAGATAACCCAGGAGGTAAAAGAAAGAACAGGCGGCGCTATCGCATTGACATTTGGTGCATTATATCCTGTTTTACATAAATTGGAACAAGAAGGAATGCTGGTAACGGAGTCGGTTGAGGTGGATGGACGTTTGAGAAAATATTATTCACTGACAACCCCTGGAAATGAGGCCGCCCGTAATAAAACCAATGACCTTGAACGTTTTATAGATGCTGTAAGATTATTATTGGCCCCGAAAAGTTTGGCAACTGAGTAAAACCTTGTTACATGGCTCATATCTAAACAGATAATCCGATGAAACGCCTTCAGGAAAGTCGCATTGATTTGATTAATAAATATTTGCAATCAAGCAAACTGGATCCGGAACTCCTCCCGGAGATCCTCGACCATTTGGCTTGTGAAGCAGAAGAGCGTCTTTGGGATGGGAGACCGTTTGAGCAGATCTATCATAATATGATGGAAACGGCTGATCGGCAATCGCTCCTGAACCTGAGTGTCGATCACCAAAATCTGTTAGCCATGAAAAAATCATTAAATGACATCGTTTTCGAAGGCCGCAACAAACTTTACGGAGCTTATGATTTAAGAAAAAGTTACGGGCAAACCATCCAGCGCTCCGTGCTGATGGGCGTGACGCTTTTCCTGCTGCTGGTCATGTTTCCCAACTTGTACGCACGTCTGGTGCCGGAGTCAAAGCCGGATGACATTGCGTATATCGTAGAAGCGAACCCGATTGACATTACGCCGGAAATGCTTCCTAAACCACCAGTGAAAGAGGAAGTAGCGCCAATGCCTAAAACGGTCCGTTCGCTGCCGCCGGTAGTTTTGCCGGATGAACAGGTAACGATTGAAAATCTGCCACCAGCCATTCAAGAGCTGGAAAATGCGCAGCCAGCAGAAAAAACGCTGGATGGCTCTGAGGAAATCACGCTAATCATGCCTCCGGCGCCCGAAGTTGCTTCATCCAAGCCGGCCACAGCAGGATTAGAAACAAGAAAAGAAGAAATATTCAGGAGCGTTGAACAAGCGCCTCAATATAAAGGTGGACTGGCGGAAATGGGTGCTTTCCTCCAAAAAAACCTGAGATACCCGGCCCCCGCAGCACAAGCTGGCATTCAGGGAAAGGTATTTGTTGAATTCACCGTTGCATCTGATGGAAAAGTTGAAAATGTAACTGCAATCAAAGGAATTGGGTTTGGCTGTGACGAAGAGGCAGTACGCGTTGTGAAGCTAATGAAAAATTGGGCTCCCGGTAAGCAAGCCGGAGTGCCCGTAAAGGTTCGCTTTACATTGCCTATCAGTTTCCAGCTCAATTAAATGTTGCACACGGCATTGCGTAAATGCCTCCTTGTTATTGAAAAAATCCTCGCTTTGCCGGGGATTTTTTTGTTTTTTTGTAGTCAAATCAAAAAGGGAAGGTAGCAGGTTAATGTACGCGATAGTAGATATTGAAACAACAGGTGGGGGAGGAGCAGCACGCATTACCGAAATTGCCGTTTTCCGGCACGACGGCCAGCAGATAGTCGATATATTCCATTCCCTGATCAATCCCGAGATTTATATCCCGCCATTTATCACCCGCCTTACCGGGATAGATAACGAGATGGTGAAAGATTCGCCTACATTTTATGATGTGCAAGACTCTGTTCGCGCATTGACGAAGGATGCCTGGTTTGTTGCCCACAATGCAAAGTTCGATTATGGTTTTATCAAACGCGAGTTTGGCGCATTGGATGAATATTTCCAGCGCGATTTACTGTGCACCGTTCAGTTGAGCAGGAAAATATTTCCGGGACTGAAATCTTACAGTTTGGGAAATCTGTGCGAAAGTCTGGAAATCAATATTGAAAATCGCCACCGTGCTCACGGTGATGCAGCTGCAACTGTCCAACTATTTGAAAAACTGCTCTTTAACGACCGGAACAGTCTGATCCCTATGGATTTTATGCTTAAATAAGTGCGATAGGACCGTTTGGAATGATTCTTTAGATAAATGATGGAAAGTACCAACCTAAATTTACCGTCACATGAAAGCATACATCAACTTCCTCATCGTTTTGCTATTAACCGTTACACTTACAAGCTGTGAAGTTGTTGGCGGCATTTTTAAAGGTGGCGTCTGGACGGGTGTCATTCTCGTGGTTGCCGTAATTGCAATCGTAATTTGGGCATTGTCAAAAGCATTCGGAGGCGGTAGGAGGTAATTTATCACTTCGCACTGACCTTTCTGCCAAAAGATAAAGTTTGCTGCAAGCTTGCTTATAAGCTTTCTCCGTTTCATCTTTGCACTCCCTTCAACGGAGGGGAATTCATACTTGAAATGGGGGATTAGCTCAGTTGGCTAGAGCGCTTGCATGGCATGCAAGAGGTCGTCGGTTCGAATCCGATATTCTCCACATTCACATTCAGCCACTTACAATTAGATTGTAGGTGGCTTTTTTATTTAAGTGGTATCACAACCTGAAATACCTCGTGGTAGCCTTATTTTTCGGAGTGCTTTGTGAAAGCCGAAGTGATCAGCTGGTTCCGTATCCAGGAAATGTCCCGGCTTCAGACATTTCATATGTACGGCATTATCGGCAGCGCTGTTGATGCAGGCACCTGGGTTTATGCAGGTTCAGGGATCATTTGCCGCATTAGGTCTGTGATCTTTTAAATCCAATTGATTATCATTTGACCGGCACGAGCTCGATGGCTCGGAGATCCAGCAATGCACCTTTGGAAAACTGGGAACCTGGTTTGAATACCAGCTTTTGTTTACCGGCGGCTAGCTTCAGTTGTCCTAACGTTTCTTTTTTGAAGGTTTCCCATGACCCCGTTTTTCCCACCTTACCTGCATATTTGGCGCTGCCGGCTTCTATCACAAATGGCTTACCGGCCTCCGTGTCATCCACCGACCATTCCATTTGAATTTCGTATTTACCGGCATTGGTTATGTCCACATCCCATTCCACCCGATCCGCCGCTGTAAACCATCCAAACGCTTTCCACTCAGGCATATACTGGATTTTTGGTCCTAATCCTTTCCCGGTGTTTGCATTCAAAACAATTTTCCCATCGGTTTGTGGCCCCACCATTTCGGGAATGTTGATCGTATCGCGGGCAGCCTTTACATATGCGGCAACTTCTCCTACGGGTGCGATCCAAATGCCGTTTGCCGGATCTTTGGCATAAGCGCAAAGTTGGCGGAGCACATCAAGCCGCGTGGTTTGCGCACCGGATGCAGCCGTTTCATGTCCCGCAAGCACGAGCCACTGGCCGTTTTTGGCGGCGTCTTTAATGATCGTTAAGATCTGCTCAAAGCTCTTTCCATCCGTTTCCATACCCGTAAGCTGCGCCATATCGCAATAGGTGGGGTCTACGGGCGCTTCATCCAGCCACGTGCGTCCGGATACAAACAATTCCGAGATCAAGGGAACAAAGCTCTGCGTATTTTTTCCACGTCCGAGCGAAGTCTGGCCGCAGGGGTAGGCGTATACGGTGGGCGTTACGCCGAGCATATCTTTCAGCTGTCGGTTTGTTTCAATGAGTTCCTCACGCATTTTTTCCAGTGTGTAATCTTCCAGGGGATTTTTTCTTGCCCAGACAAAATTACCGCTGCAAGCATGGTTAATCGAGTGGTTTCCTATTTCGTGCCCGCTGGCAACTGCCTTTTTCCACCCTTCCAACCGTTGTTTTGCATTATTTGGAACCAGGTAAAAGGTTGCTTTCACATCGTATTCGTTTAGTAGCGCCGTTCCTTCATCCACATTGCTCAGCCGGGCATCGTCGAAGCTCAGGCTGATCGCCATTCGTTTTCCTTCCGGCCATTTAAAAGGTTTATTTTGGGCTAATACGGGTTCTGTATAAAAGCAGAATAGTGTTATGATTGGAATTATTAAATGCTTCATATTTTAATATTAAAGGTTCTGAATGAATGGTTAATGTCCGCTGCGCATATCGCCCTGCAGGTAATTGACTACCGCTTCGGTCAGCGATTTTGCAGCACCTGGCGCGTAGGGAGAAACAGTGGGTTCATAGCCGCCGTATTGTAATTCTTCCTCTGCCAGCAAATAACCCAGCCAGCCATTAGTATATCCAAAATAGAAAGTATACGGAAATGGCGAGCGATCGCGTACTTCATTCGAGATTTCGCAGAACAGTTCAAGCGGTGCACTCCAAATGGCCACGTCGTCATTTACTTTAAGAAAACGGACCGGCAACCGGATCATATTTACACCTGCCTTGGTAGTCCGCGTATAATTTCTCAGATCATCGGGCCAGCCCAGACCTTCTTTTCGTGGGATTTCTACGATAGTGCCAGCCGCTTTGAGCGTCACCTGATTGGAAGTTGCAGTAATGGTTTTGCTGGCGTCAATGATCTTTTCACCCAGCATAGCTTTGAACTGGTTCAAACGTCCCGCTGCCGGGCTTGGGTAAACGCTGTAAATCGGGGCGATGTTTCCGGCTGCGCCATTAATATATAGCAATGGAGCGCCGGTTTTTTGTTCCACATATTCCGACACAATTCCCGGGCCGTCGCCGCTGATCAGCAGGTTTTCTCCGCTCATGACGGTCCCATGCATAGCGTAATTTGCGATCAGTGCAAGCAGGCTGCCGTCGGTTTTCTCCAGGCGAAGCAACCCGATGCGGCGGTCAACCGGGCCGTCCGGGTTCATACCCAGGCTTGTTTTCCCCTCGATGCTCCTGGCGCGGCGATTGATATTGGCATTCGATGATCCCCAGCCGGTTCCAAGCTTTGCGGGAGCCAGGTTTTTCTTCGCTTCTACCATTCCATCAACGATCTTTTGTTCCACCAGATCGGTATACTGCGCATCAAATTCATGCTTGTAGCGATCTCCTAGAAATACGGAAGGCAAGCCAGCCGGGCCTACTTCCGGCGCCGAATGCGTGTGCGTTGCTGCCCACCAAACCTGCATCGGCGTAATGCCTAACTGCTTTTGCAGCCTGGCCGTCAGCTTGTCGTATTGGGAAGGCGAGATGAGACATATATCGGTAGAAATAATGTAAAACTGCGTCTTGCCGTCATCCATAGCCACAATGCGGTGATAGATCTTATCGTGCACACCGGTGGATTTACGCGCCTGGTAACCCAATAGTTGCTGCGAATTATCCGGTGTTATATCAACTTTCACCACCGAGGCCCGGAAGTTTTGAGCAAAAGCAGCATTTGTAAAAACAATATGGGCAAGAATAATGCAAACGGGTAAAAAACGCATTGTTAAGTATCGCATAAGGGTCTTTTATTTGGGTTGTTTAATATAGGCTAGCAAATCTGCCATCGCCTGCTGGTCAATTTCAGCTTCCAGTCCTGCGGGCATGCTCGACATGCCCAGTGCTTTGAGTGATTTGATATCCTTCCGGGCAATCACGGTTTTCTGCCCGCCGTAATTGCTTACTGTAATCGCAGTAGGCGTTTCGTTAGCGATCAATCCCTGCACGGATTCACCCGCTTTTAATTCAATGATCCAGATATCGTAACCATCGGCAATCGAAAGATTGGGGTCCAGGATATCGCCCACAATGGACTCGGGGCGCCGGTTGCGGATCGTACCCAGGTCCGGACCGAAAGCCACACCTTCGCTACCGCCGATCTGGTGACATACAGAGCAATTTTTCTGATAGACCAGCTTTCCGGAAGATGCGTTACCAGTGAGGCTCAATGCTTCATTGTATTTTTTAATAATGCCTTGCCGGGCGTCATCTTTCTTCGTCAGCAACGCCCTCGACCGGTTTCTCAGCGCTTCGTTACCTTGCGCCATAAGCCCGACACTACGTGGCCATCCGATACTTTCCTGATGGATTTTACCTGATTCCACACCGTCAAGCAGCAATTTGATACGCTTGTCATTAACCATAAAAGTACTGATAGCCGCATCCCGGAGGTCGGGGGTGAGTGATGGCCAGTTTTCGAGCAAAAAACGGCTTACCGTTTCATCAGGGATAGCGCTCAGGGTTTTTAATGCGGTCAGCTGAATGGCACGGGGCTCATGGGGTGCGACCAGCTTTTTCAGGATCTGTTCATACTTTGCCGGGTTGTCCAGAGACAAGAACTGGATCGCATCATTTCGCCTTTCGGGCGCGGCATTGGGGTCGGCTGCAAGTTTGGCAGACCGCTGCATAGCCAGCACCGATTCGTTGCTTTGTGGTAAACCGGTTGTTTTTAACAAGCGTAAGCTTGCTTCGCGTAAAGCCGCCGACGGGTTGGATAACGCGGCCTGCAATAGCATCGTTTTCGTGTCTTTCAGTGCGCCGGGATCCTTCGGTTTCTTCATACTTTGCGCCAGACCGTGCAATACAGCAGGACGCCAGTCGGCTTTCAGCAATGGTTTGCCTTTGTATGCGTCATTTGTCAATGCATTTCTGACCAGCTTTTTAATCGCAGCTGTATCACCGCTGGTGCCCGCCATGGTGCTCAGTCGCTCCACAAGCGAAGCATAAGCCGGGATTGCTGGTTTGTAATTCTTCAATACCGCATCCATTAGCACACCTTTTCCGGACGTAGGAGCTGACAATGCAGCAATTTGTACCCAGGGATCATTCAAATCTCTGAACAAAATAGCCTGGCGCACCTCCGCAGCCTGCGGTGTATCTACAAAGCCCAGTGTAGCGAGGAGCTGAAACCGCACTTTTGCATTAGCATCGTTTTTCATATTCAGCAGCTTTTCCGAAAGCTCCGGAGATTGCTGCAAATGGAGTTCTGCCAGCCTGACCGCGTTTTCTCTCACTCCCGCTTCTTTGTCCTGTAATGCATGGATAATAGTCTTGGTGCCCAGTTTGTTTAATCCTTCCAATGTCCAGAGTGCATGCAATCTGCCTGCCGGGGATGCTGCGTTAGAAGCCATTTTTTCCAAAGCGGGTAAAGCATGCTCAGGGTTTCTGTCCAGCAGCAATCGCTGCGCGTTTCTTCTCCACCAGATATTAGGGTTGGCAAGCTGCTGCACCAGCTCATCGTCCGGGGCGTCGCCAAGTTTCAGGTTTTTGGTCCAGGAAGCTTTTGCGGTTCCTTTTGGTGTAATACGATAAATCCTGCCTTTATCTACACCATTGTACAATGCGCCGGATTTGATCACATCATCGGCCATCCACTCAGGATGCTCAATGATCTGCCGGTAATAATCCACCACATACAAAGCACCATCGGGACCAATGTACATATTCACAGGCCTGAACCAGGGATCTGTCGAGGCAAGAAATTCCTTATCCTTATATAGGCGGCTGGCCGTGAAACTGGCGCCTTTGTCTCGGATGATATCTGCATGAACAATGTTACTGACCGGCTCGGCTACCAGCGTGACGCTGTCGAAAGGAGCGGGGAAAAGTCCTCCCTGGTAACTGGTAATGCCGCAGGCAGAGGTAAAAACGCCCACGTCGGTCAGCAACTGGTGTAATGGGTTTTTGGTGATGGGAAACACTTCCGACGAATGATCAGAAATGCTTTGCGTTACGTTCGATACCAGCAGGTCGGGATTGCGGTTCAGATAGCGGGCAGCGATCACTTCGTGGTAACCGGGGTTAGCATTGCTCACCAGGAGGTAACGGCCCCATTTGTCGAAGGTATGGCCAAACTGGGTATAGCTGGAAAGGATCTCAATGTCTTTTCTATCCGGATTAAAACGGACGCTGCGCCCCAATGCATTTTGTGGCAACGTTTTACCGCCTTTTTCTTTCGGGTAAAGAATCTCGCCGCCCCGGTCGCCAAACTCTTCCTGAAAAACCTTGGCGGTAACAGCTGGTTCATGTCCCAGGTAAATCCAGTTATCAATGCCCAGCAGCGGGTTATTGAAGTTATGCTGCGGGTTCGACATAGCGAACCCTGTCAGCAAAGTGTCGCGGATGTCCGACTTGCCATCGCCATCCCGGTCTTCCAGGTAAAGCACATTAGGGGGATCCGTGACCAATATTCCCTTTTTCCAGCGCATAATACCCGTTGGAAGCACCAGTCCCTCTGCAAAAATGGTCGTTTTGTCCATCTTACCATCTCCGTCCGCATCTTCCAGGATCCGCACTTTTCCTGTTCCGCTTTTATCCAAAGGATACCCGTGCATTTCAACCACATACATACGGCCATATTCATCAATTTCCATGGCCACCGGATCGGATAGCAGCGGCTCGCTGGCCACAAGCTCGATCTGAAAATTGTCGGGCAACTGAAATGTGGCCAACGCCTTTTCCGGCGGCACTTCGCGGGCAACAGGTTTAGTGCGTAAGCCTGCGGTTGTCACAAGCAGCAAACACGGCAGTATGCAAGCGCCAAGCAATTTTGAAATAGTCATTATAGCAATCTATTTGAATGAGTACTGACCTTATCCTGTCCTAGTAATTAGGGTTTTGGGTCAGCTTTGAATTTCTGTCAATAGCATTCTGCGGAATAGGGAATACGTAGTTTTTATTGGCAAAAAATGCTCTCGCACCTTCCGGCGCAGGCACGACTTTGTATACCCACTTTCCTCCAGTCTGTTCGATCACCATGGCATGAACCGTACCATTCAGATTTTTCTCAGCCAGTTTCAAACGCATCAGGTCGTACCATCTTTTCTCCTCAAAAGCCAGTTCTACCCGTCGCTCCCGGTGGATCGCCGTGCGCATTTGCGCCTGGGTAAGTCCTGCTTTCAATGCTGGAAGCTCAGCTCGTTTTCTAACCGCGTTAATGGCTTCATATACAGATACATCGGGCCCTACTGCTTCATTCTGTGCTTCTGCATAGCTCAGCAGCACCTCCGCCAAGCGGAATATCACAAAATTTGCGCTACTTAGCTTGTGATCTCCGTTGACTGCATATTTTGGATCAAGCCCTTTTTTGAGATAATAGCCGGTGTTCGTTGCTTCATTTGTATTACTCAAATCTGTCGCATTCCGACTGCCGACACCCTGTTTCATGACCATTTCCTTGTCCAGCCACAATGCGCCATCATAGATAACAGACTGATAAAAGCGCTTTTCCCGATTGACATAAGGTTTTTGGGGATCATAACCAGAAGCGGGATCGGAGATAGGCAGACCATTTGCCATTGCGTACTCATCCACCAACTCCTGCGTAGGATTCACGCCGCCGTAAGCAAACTGGATCCCGCCCACGATCCAGGGCCCGTACAGTCCTTCTTTACCCGCCCCCAGGGAAGTGCCGCCAAGATATTGTTTGGCAAAAATGACTTCACTGTTGTTGTTATTGGCTTCCAATAACATGGTTTCATAGTTCGGAAACAGGGTGTAGGCAGCAAGGTCAATCACCTGTTTATTGGTTTTTGCGGCCTGCAACCATTTTGCTTTGTCGTTTGAAGGATTATAAAGCGCACTTGCCTGGTATAGCTCGCAAAAACCCTGCAAGGTTAATGCTGCCCCTTTTGAAGCGCGGCCGGCTTCGGCAGTTAGGGGCAGATCATTGGCAATAGCCGCACATTCGCTGACA
Organism: Dyadobacter sp. CY327; assembly: GCF_021390415.1. Lineage (NCBI taxonomy): Bacteria > Pseudomonadati > Bacteroidota > Cytophagia > Cytophagales > Spirosomataceae > Dyadobacter > Dyadobacter sp. CY327. The sequence continues at coordinate 1,641,075 of NZ_JAJUXJ010000001.1, forward strand.
ATGAACTGGTAAGTTTCCTCCGCTGTATTTCGTGCGCGGAAAATCTCATCGTCCTGCTCGCTCTGGTTCAGTACATCGGTGATAATGGGAACACCGCCGTGATTGGTCCATAAAAGCATATAATAGTAAGCCCGCACAAACCTTGCCTCTGCCAACCTCAATTTCTTCCAGTCATCGGCAAGTGGCGATGCCGTAGCTTTGGAAATGAACAGGTTGGCGGCCCGGATGCTGTTATACAAATTCCAGACATTGGGGGTGTTACTCGGGGTATAAACGGAATTTGCGTAAAGTGTCCGGCTTGCCGTTCCATTCACGCCGTTCATCGCATTATCGGTGAAATTTTCACCCGGATCATATGTGTTAAACGGGCCGGGCAAACCGGAGTAAACATTGTTAAGAAAAAGGTCGGCATTGCCTGTCGTTTGCCAAAGGGTAGCGTCAGAAACCTGTTCCCTGGATTCAACTTCCAGGAATTTGGAGCAGGACAGTTGTGTCAGAAAAAGGCAGATTAACAGACACTTGCCACTATAATTACGTATAATCTCGATGTTTATCATGATATGGTGATTTAGCGGGTTTTAAAACGTAATGTTCAGACCAATTGAAGTCACTTTTTGCTGCGGATAACCACGGCCCAGGTTATTTCCTATTTCAGGATCAAAATTGCGCAGAGGCGTCCAGGTAAACAGGTTCTGCGCAGATACATATACCCGGGCACTCTGGGTCCTGATTTTTTTGGTTACCGCAGCCGGAATGTTGTAGGAAAAGGTGACCGTTTTTAGCCGGAGATATTTTGCATTGCCCATCCAAAAACTCGACCGCTGTGTGTTATTGGTGGTTGGAGCAGCTGTGATCCGCGGATTGCTGGCATTGCGGTTCTCGGGCGTCCAGTAATCCATGTGGTTTGCGAATGCACCCATTCCGTTAAAAAAGGCCCATCCTGCATCCAGATCGTAATAAAAGTTGGTTTTGCCCGCGCCCTGAAAGAGCATGTCCAGATTAAAGTTTTTGTATTTGACACCAGGAGAAATTCCGTAAATAATGCGCGGACTTGCAACGGGATCGCCGATGGTTGTGATGTCATTGTCATTGATACGCCCATCGCCGTCGAGGTCTTCGTACCGGATATCTCCCGGCTGCACTTTGCCCCAGGGCTGAACTGCAATTCCCGGTTTGAGCGCGCCCGCGTCATCAAAATCCTCCACCTGAAAAAAGCCCAGGGAGTGGAAACCGAACTGTGTGCCCAGCGGCCGGCCGGTCAGCCTTCTATTGGGGTTATTGAAAGTAGTAGCTGTTTCAAACACCTGTAATACTTTGTTCTTAGCATAAGTCAGGTTTCCTGAAAGTGATATTTGCAGATCGTTGGAAACGCGGTAATTGGATCCCAGCGAGAGGTCGAAACCACGGTTGTCCATGATCCCGTCGTTGACCTGGCTCAGCCCGATGCCGTATTCCAGCGGAAGGACCACATCTGGGTTGACGAGCATATTAGAACGTTTTTCGTAGAAATAATCCACTTCAAAATTCAAAAGCCCCCGCCACAATGTCCCTTCCAGACCAATGTCGGTTTTTCTGGCCCTTTCCCAGGTAATATTCGGATTGGCCTGATTGCGCTCGCGAACGGCTTGTACCGCGCCTCCGCCAATCACATATGCCGGGCCAACCACATTGTATGTACTGAGATACTGGAAAGGGCTTCCGGCAAGTGCGCCAACTTCTCCATAAGAGGCCCTCACTTTAAGGTTGTCCAGCCAGCGCACTTTTCCTTTCAAAAACGGCTCCTCCGACAGCCTCCAACCCGCTGAGAATGCCGGGAAAAAGCCGAACCTTTGTTCAGGTGAAAAAAAGTAGCTTCCATCGTAGCGACCGCTTGCTTCAAGTAAATATTTATCTGCATAATCGTAAGTGACACGATAAACCACGCCCACTTGCCTCGCTGAACTGGAAGTCCCGCTGGTGGTCATATCCGCATTACTGCTACTACCCATATTGATCTCGTCGATCGCGAGATTGTAGTTCCTGCGAGTCGCAGCAAGGGTCATGAACTCGTTTGCTTTTGCTTCAAATAAACCCAAAACCCCAATGTTGTTTTTTCCGAAAGAGCGGTTGTAGTTCAGGCCGGCCTGATAGGTGAGCTGGTGATTTTTCGCCGTGCTCATGTTCAGTGACGGTTTCGTCTGACCAAAAATACCATCGGTGATCACATAGGGTTTCTGAGAAGTATTGATAGACGCCAGATGCACGGGTAACGTCCAGAGTTTACTCATTTCAGTCGTAGGATCGTAGGCAATGGTGCCTTTCAAGCTCAGTCCTTCAATAAATGGGATCTGCTGCTCTATGGAAAGTTGCGTGTAAATGCTGGTGGTATTATCCCGCTGGTATCCGCTGTTCAGAATGCTGCCAGTCACATAGGAACCGTTCATTCCATTGCTGAAAAACAGCGGCCCGTTCTGCGGATGGGCATAATGCAGCAGCTCGAAAATCCGCGCGGTATTAATGGATGGGTAAAGCGATTTTTGTACCCGGCCATTAAGGTTCAGGGAAATTTTGGTAGAGTTTGTTACGTTCGCGTCCAGGTTTAATGCAAGATTGTACCGGTTGTTGTTGGTTGCGTGCCACATACCAGCCTGATGCTGATAACCCACACTGGCATAATACGATACACGTTCGGCTCCGCCCGAAAGCTCAATGTTATGCGTCGTGATTACTGCATTCCGGGCGATGAGCTCTTTACGTACGTCATGGTTCGGATATTTGTCGGTATCCGATCCGTCAATGAATTTTTGCAGCTCTTCATCTGTATAAGGTTTCGGCAGACCGGCCGATTCGGCAGCTGCATTTTTTAGTAAGCCAAACTGGTGCGCACTTGCATAGTCGGGTAGGACAGTCGGGTTTTGAAAACCTACATAACCATTGTATGTAAGGCTTGGCGTGCCTTTTTTTCCTCGTTTAGTAGTCACAAGCACAACCCCATTTGCACCGGCAACACCGTAGGGAGCCACGGCAGCGGCATCTTTCAAAATCGTGAAGGATTCGATCGTATTGGGATCTAAATGCTGGAAGTTTCTAGGGATATTATCAACGATCAGAAGCGGCTGATTGGCCCCGGTAGAAGAGATGCCGCGGATGAATATGCTGGATCCGTCGCGTCCGGGCTCTCCCGAACCCTGTTTTACAATCACACCAGACAGCCGCCCTCCCAGACTGTTGCTTAAATTCGTGATCGGAATATCGCCTACTTCTTCACCTTTCAATGTAGAAACTGCCGCGGTTACGGATGTTTTCTTTTGTACTCCATAACCCACCACCACCATTTCGGTCAGCGATTTGATATCTGCTGTAAGTTGAATATCAATGCTGCTTTTGTCTGCGGCCACTTCCTGACTGGTGTATCCAACAAAGCTGAAAATGAGGGAAACCGGGCCATCCGGTACGGTCAGTTTGTAATAGCCGTCGTTGTCCGTGGTGGTTCCCTGCGTGCGTCCTTTGATCATAATGCTCACGCCCGGCAGCGCATCACCCTTATCATCGGTCACGCGGCCGTTTATCGATTTATCGATCGGAGCGGACGAGCCGGGATTATTTTCTTTCGTAGGTTTAAGCATTTGGGGAGCATAGCTGAGCACAATCTGCTTGCCGGTTACATCGTAGGAAATCTGTAAAGGCGTGAGCAGTTGTTTGAGCACTTCGCCCAGCGTAGCGTCTTTTACAGTGATACTGACCATCCTGCCGGATTCGATAACCTGGGGACTATACGAAAAGTGTACATCAGCCGATTTTTCAATCTCTTTGAGCACCATTTTCATCTTTTTCTCTTTCAGGTCCAGCGAAAGCCGCTGGTTGAGCAACTCCTGCGCCGACAGGTCATTTGCCCAGGAAACACCAAAAAATGCGCATAGCAGCAGTATTTGCACCAACGAGATTTTCATACATAGGAATAGTAAATTTCTGGCATGTTCCATATTTTTGATTGTTTGTTCGTAATGATTGAAAAGTTCGGACAAAGGATTCCCCGTCAGTCTGGCAAGGCTGTTATCGAAGGAATTCCGGCCAACGATGGAGCAAGCATCGTTGGCTAATTTTTGCGGCGGTAGTTTATGTGTTTCCTTTCATAGGGCGGTGATTTAGGATTAGGGTTTAGGAATAAGGTATTCAAATCTCTTTGCAGCCTTTGGAAGTGATAATGATCTGCGCATCCACAATCTCATAAGTAGCGCCGATAGACCGGCAAATAATGTCCAGCTTGCCACGCAGGGGCTCCTCGCTCAGATTTGCAGTAAGCTCGCAGCTTTGGAGTAATTCGTCACTAAAGACAATATCAACACCGTAAGCCATTTCAATTTCTTCCAAAACCCTTAACACCGGGGTTTCATCATACACAAATGCGCTGACAGGTGCAGCCGGGAGTAATGCAGGACTTTCAACCAGTGCTTTGTTGAACTGTTCGCCAGTCCGTTTGAACACGACCTGCTGGTTGGGCAAGAGCAGCACGCCCGCTTTTTCTGAATGCTGTCGCGAGCTGTTACTGTATTCTTTTTCCTGATAAACAGAAACTTGGCCGCTCTGTACTTTCACGATTACATCCGCGTCTTTTTCAAAAGCACTTACTTCGAAGCGCGTGCCGAGTACTTTGGTTATAATTTCATTGGCATATACCAAAAACGGCCGCTCCGGATTTTTACGAACGTCAAAAACCGCTTTGCCCGACAAGTATACATTGCGGTTCTCATTGTTGTAGGCGCTTGAATAGCTCATCTTACTGGCAGGAAACAGGAGCACGGAACTGCTGTCGGGCAGGTAGAATATTTGCGGCTCAGAAAGTGAGTTAACTTTTTCAATGCGCGTATCCTGTAATTGGGAAACCTGCTTCTGATACATGGAACCTGCTGCATCATGCTGCCATACAAACCAGTAACCTGCGGCCAGAATAGCCAGCACCACGCATGCGGCCAACAGGCGGCTATGTTGCCAGCTTACCATCGGAACGACCTTTTCCCGGTCCGGCTGCGCGGAGCGATTGGTCGCCCAGATTCTTTGAAGCAACTCTTCTTCTGCTTCTTCCGAAAGATAAATGCGTGTGTAGTCCTTTAATCCAAGCAGGACTGCTTCTACCAGCTTACGGGCTTCCTCCCAATCTGTTGCTTGTCCCGGATTATCGCGCAGCCAATTGTACCAAAACAGATCGGATTCAGGGCTTGGTAACAAATAGTGCCGCAGGAAGGCATCATCTATCGCCAGGTCAATTACGCTGAAATTTGTGTAGTCTTTAATCACATTACTGCCTGTTATTTATCAGTATATAACAAAACAGCTATGATCATACTCACTTGCCATTGAAAAAAAGTAAAAAATTTGCAAATGCAGAATAAAATATGGCTATTTCAGCCACTCACGAAGTTTTTGGACAGCACGGTGGACGAGGTTCTGCGCCGATTGCCGGTTCACAGAAAGGATGTTTCCTATTTCCTGATAATCCATATTTTCGGTGTAACGAAGTCTGATCGCCTCCTGCTGGCGATGCGGCAGCAGTGCGACCAGCCTGCGCATCAGCTCCTGCCGGTTTTCAGCTTCTTCTTTTTCGGCATACACTTCGTCCGTGGAAGGCTCGGACCACAGATCGTCTAAATCTGCCTGTGTAATCGGCGAATGTGATTTTTCCTGCCGTTTTAATAGATGAATTATTCTGATTTTTAATGCTTTGAGCAGATAGTGACGAATGTGTTCAGGAAGAGAAAGCCGCTCCCTTTTTATCCAGATCTCGGTGAAAACATCATGAATGCAGTCCAGCACAAAAGCTTCTGAAACCGGCACCAGGCTCATCCCGTAACGATACAGGGCCTTCACATGCAGCCGGTAAAGGTGGGTGTAGGCATCCTCGCTGCCCGACTGAAATGCTTTCCATAACTCCTGTTCATCAACATTTCCGTCCATCGGCTGGCTTAGCATTAGAAGATTGGATATTCTGAAGGCTTTAAGTAAGTCGAAAGGCCTGCCGTAACGTCTTTTACTTAGCATTGTATTGAATATAGCCGCCTATGGGTTGCAATGGGCCAGCTTTTCTGTGGTTTAAAAGTGGGCTCCATCATCATTTATGAAGATCTTCCTTATACTTTTGCTGTTGCTACGCAACGCTGTTCGCGGGAAGTTGTCAGGTGGTTCGGGCTGCAATGATGGGCTGGCTCAGCTCCTGAAACAGAATGATATAATAAATCTATAAATGAAAAGCTTCTTTAATCTGTTCGATTTCAAGCAGAAAGTAAATTATAAAAATGAAATTTTAGCCGGACTGACCGTCGCGATGACGATGATGCCGGAATCGCTTTCTTTTGCTATTCTGGCTGGTTTTTCACCTTTGGTCGGGCTTTATGCAGCATTCATTATGGGCCTGGTCACGTCCATTTTCGGCGGCCGGCCGGGCTTGATTTCGGGCGGAGCGGGAGCCACGGTGATTGTATTGATCGCGCTTATGCAATCGCACGGGGTGGAATATGTGTTTGCAGCGGTGGCGTTGGCCGGGGTTTTTCAAATCCTGGTCGGAATATTCAAGTTCGGGAAGTTTGTGCGGTTGGTGCCGCAGCCGGTCATGTATGGCTTTGTGAATGGTTTGGCAGTGGTCATTTTTATGTCGCAGCTGGAACAGTTCAAAACGGTTGTAAATGGTGAAACTACCTGGTTAGCAGGTGCGCCGTTACTGGTTATGGCTGGTTTGGTGGCGCTTACGATCGGCATTATTATCATTTTTCCAAAACTTACGAAGGCAGTTCCGCCTTCACTGGTTGCGATCATTATCGTATCCCTCGTTGTCCTGGGATTGGGAATTGAAACCAAAACAGTGCGCGACATTGCGTCCGTAAGCGGCGGGTTTCCTCCCTTTCACATTCCGGACATCCGGCTCAATTTCTCGACATTACAGATTATTTTTCCCTATGCCCTGGTCATGGGTGCGGTGGGGCTTACCGAAGGACTTCTCACATTGAATCTGGTGGACGAAATAACCGGGACGCGGGGTGACGGAAACAGAGAATGCATCGCACAGGGGAGTGCAAATATTTTAAATGGTTTTTTCACCGGAATGGGTGGATGCCCCATGATCGCGCAAACGCTGGTCAATCTTTCGGCAGGCGCAAGGGCCAGATTATCAGGTATTATCGCTTCACTGACCATTCTTATGATCATTCTTTTCGGTGCGCCTGTCATTGAACTCGTTCCCATGGCCGCCCTTACGGGTGTCATGTTCATGGTTGCGATAGGGACTTTCGAGTGGGTGAGTTTCAGGATTATTAATAAAATGCCCAAGCAGGATGTGTTTGTAGGGATACTGGTTGCGGCGATCACGATTTACCTGCATAATCTCGCCCTGGCTGTCCTCATTGGCGTCATTATTTCGGCATTGGTATTTGCCTGGGAGAGTGCCAAACGTATCCGCGCCCAAAAAATGACCGATGAAAACGGCGTCAAACATTATAAAATCTATGGCCCGCTGTTTTTCGGATCGGTAACTGCATTTTCCGAGAAGTTCGACATTGCTAGTGATCCGGAAAAAGTAATTATTGATTTCTCTGAAAGCCGGGTTGCAGATATGTCTGGCATTGAAGCGCTTAATAAGATCACTGAAAAGTATCAGAAAGCAGGCAAAAAAGTCCATCTGACCCATCTGAGCCCTGATTGTCGCAGGTTATTGGCCAACGCACAGGATGTAATCGAAGTAAATATCGTCGACGACCCTAACTACCACGTAGCGCTCTGAGGGGCGGAAGCCATTAGCATTCCCCAATTCTTCAACTCCAATCCCTGCCGAAAAAAGGAAGAAGTGTTTACGACACTACTTCTTCCTATATTTAATACAAAATAATTCGACATTGTTAGCTTCACTCTTCGTTTAACATTTGCATATTGAAATAATAAATTCAAAATCAAGCCCCGGCGTGTTGCACACATCCTAATGGATTTAAAATGGAGAGTAGTCTGAAAATAGTTTACCTGGAAAATTCACACGATCAAGCGAACATTGTAACACAAGCCTTGCAGAAAGCAGACCTGCTTCCAGTCATCACAATAGCTGGCACGAGAGAACAATTTATTGCTGCTGTTACGGAATCTGCTCCCGATATCATTCTTTCGGAATACAATTTACCAGGCATTAAATGCACCGAGGCGCTTGAAATTCTGCGGTCGCTTGACCTTACGATTCCCTTCATTGTTATTTCCGATGCGGTCTCCGATACAATGGCGGAAGAAATGTTGCTGACCGGGGTAGATGACTATATGATCAAAAATCAGGCTGGCCGTTTGTCATTTGCAGTGCATAAGGCCCTTGAAAAATACCAGGTTAAGCGGGAACAACAGGCGTTGCTGCAACAATTAACCAATAGTGAAAGGCGTTTTCGCACCCTTGTTGAAAACAGCAGCGATGCGGTGGTGATACTCGATAGGGAAGCGCGGCCAACTTATGTATCGCATGCGGTAAAAAACGTCCTGGGATATACGGCCGAGGAAGTTATGGCTATGGACATTTTTTCCAAGGCGCACCCCGAGGACCTTTCCGGGTTATCGGATACCATGATGAAAGTATTTGCCAATCCCGGAACCGCAATACCAGGGCACACCGGCCGAATGCTTCATAAGGATGGCACATGGCGCTGGATAGAGGCAACGGTAACCAACCTCCTGGACGAGCCGGCGGTGAATGGGATTGTTGATAATTTCAGGGATATTACAAAACAAAAGGTCAGCGAAGATAAAATACTTCATCTGAACAGGCTGTACGCTTTCCTGAGCCAGGTTAACCACACGGTTGTACATGCGCCGGACGCGCAAACGGTCCTGAAAGAAGTTTGCAGGATTGCGTGTGAAACCGGGAAATTTCAGGGAGCCTGGGTAGGGATGTTTGTCCATGACACTGAAAAAATCAATGTTGTTGAGCAGCATGCCGTGCCGGAAGAATTTATGGCTGGCCTTGCAAATGTAGCTGGCGAGCAGACCATGTTGCGTTCGTCTCTGGAATCACAGCCTTATTATATTACCAATAACACACAGGAAAAATTTCTTTCCGATTCCTGGAAAGCGCTGGCAGCTTTGGCTGGATATCAGTCTTGTTTGGTTTTGCCCATCAAAAGATCGGGCGAGATCGTGGGGACGTTTAACCTTTACGCTTCCGAAACGGATATATTCACTGAGGCCGAAATTACTTTATTGGAGGAAGCAGCCATGGAAATTTCTTACTCCCTGGATTTCTTCGAAAAGGAAAGATTGAAACTGATCGCTGACGAACAACTCAAACACAAAGAAAGACGCTTGCGGCAGGCCCAGGCGATAGCGCATTTGGGCAGCTGGGAAACAGACCTGGCAACCAATACCAGTGTATGGTCGGATGAAGCATGCCGGATTTACGGCCTGGAAGATCAGGACAACATTCAATCCACAGCGTCGTGGCTGTCATTTGTGTATCCCGAGGACCTGGAATATGTTATAAAAAGCAATCAGCGCGTATTGGATTCCATGCAGCCCGCCGACTATCATCACCGTATCATCAGAAAAGACGGGCAGGTCAGGCATTTGCACGTGCGCGCGCAGATCGAGCTGAACAGCCTCGGAGAACCAGCTACATTATATGGTGTTTTACATGATGTTACTGAGCAAAAACAAGCCGATGAAAAAGTAATTAAGGCACTTGAAGAAAGAAAAGTGATCCTTGAAAGCATTGGGGACGGGTTTTATGCATTGGATAAAAACTGGACCGTCAACTATTGGAACAAAGAAGCCGAGATCCTGTTGCATCTCCCGAAAGAAAAAATACTGGGTCGGAGCTTGTGGGATGTTTTTCCGCACGTCGTCCAGACAACTATTTATGAAAAATATAATAAGGCGGTGGAGCTCAATGCAATCCAGCATTTCGAGTTTTATTATGCAATGGACAACACCTGGTTCGAGATTACAGCTTACCCTTCCCTGAATGGCCTATCGGCATATTTCCGGGACATTACCGAGCGGAAAGAGTCTGAATCAAGGCTCCGGGAGCTTAATGAGAATTTACGGAACTATGCGAGTGAGCTTTCCGAATCCAACAAAGGGCTTGACCAGTTTGCGTACATCGTATCGCACAACCTGCGGGCGCCCGTAGCAAATATTATCGGCCTCGGCGAGCTGATTAGCCAGGATGCCTATCCGCAACCGGTGAAGGACGAGTTCCTGGAAGGCATACTATTGAATGTAAAAAGGCTGGATGATGTCATTTCGGATTTGAATACAATCTTGCGTATCAAACGGGAGGTAAGTGAAAACAAAGAATCTGTGAATTTGCAGCATCTGGTCGATAACATACGGTCGAGCCTTCAAAACATCATTGATAGAGAGCAGGTCAGCATTCAAACAGACTTCCGCGCCGTAGATGAGTTGTTTACGCTTAAAACTTACCTGTACAGCATCTTTTACAATTTGATTATCAATAGCATAAAGTATCGCCGCCCGGATCTGTCGCCTGTTATTTACATTAGCAGCAGCCTCGACGACGGCCTGGTGAACATTAGTATACGCGATAATGGGATGGGAATTGATCTGACAAGAAAAGGCTCTCAGATTTTTGGTTTATATAAACGCTTCCATCAGCATGTAGAAGGCAAAGGCCTGGGGCTGTTTATGGTCAAAACGCAGGTGGAAATGCTCGGTGGAAAGATTCATGTGAATAGTACTGTGAATGAAGGCACTGAATTCAAGATTGAATTTCAGTCTGAACTGAATCAAAACCCGGTTATATGAAGTTACCTGCTCAATTTATTGTGGTCGATGATGATCCGATCAACAATATGGTCTGCAAATATGTGATCGCAAGTGTTGCACCCGCGGCCAGCATACAGCTGTTTACCAATCCGGAAGAAGCGCTAACGTTCTTCAAAGAAGCATTCGGGCAGGCGACACTTTTTGGGGAAACGGTGCTCTTTCTTGACATTAATATGCCCACAATGAGCGGGTGGGAATTTCTGGATGAGGTGGCCTTATTTCCCAGTCAAATGCGCTCACAACTTGCGATATATTTGCTTTCGTCCTCCATCGACCCGGAGGATATCAAGAGTGCCGAAGAACATCCGCTTGTGCAGGGTTATCATTCCAAGCCGCTCAGCAAGGAAGTGTTCGGGAAGATTTATTCAGAAAATGAGTGAAAGGCGGTTCAGAAATTATTCGGGGCAGCACACTTTTTCCAATAGTCGATCATCACTTTGATAGTCGATTTAATCTCTTCAAATTCACCTGGTTTTACAAAAAATCCCTGCGCTGATGTGCTGTAAGCATCGATAACGACCTGATGGTTGATGGCCGTTGTAAAATAAACGTAAGGAATGCATTTAAGGCTCAGCTCGGCATCTGTTTGGACTTTTCTCCTCAGTTCCAGTCCGTTAAGCTGGGGCAGGTTAATGTCCGAGATAATAATAAAGGGCCGTTCGTCGACCTGATACAAATATTGTAATGCCGTTTGCCCATCCGCAAAATACATCCGCGGATTAGAGTAACCGAGCTCATTAAAAACTTCTTCTAATACAAACTGATCGTCGGGGTCGTCCTCTATAATGATAATCGGGCCGTTCTTATTCATGCTATATAATTGTGTAGCGGAGAATTCAATTGAATTACAAACATACTTTTGCAGGAAGTAATTTGCCAAAGCTAAACAGCTTTAATGTCAAATCAACATTACGCCCTAAATAACTGGGCCAACGAATTGTGCATGGCCTAACATTGCACTATGCATCGCTGAATCGTCGCTGGCTTTTCGCCTGGCACATTTTTAGCAGTAATTGAGGCTCAACTAAACATTATAATGTCATGAGCTCGAAGTATCATTATGAAGACAAAGAAGATTTTAACGGCGGTTTTGTAATTGGTGTGCTCGTAGGTGCGACAGTTGGTGCGTTAGCTGCCATGTTATTCGCTCCAAAATCAGGCGCAGAGACACGTCAGCAGATTAAAGACCTGGCCGATCAGCAAAAAGACAAGCTGAAAAATCAATGGGAAGAAACCAAATCAAAGGCTGCCGAAGTAGCTGGCACAGCCAAGGATAAGCTTAACTCTTTGACAGACCAGGTTAAAGACACAGCGAATGCATATGTCGATAAAGCAAAGGGTTCCGCTGAACAACTTGCCGATGAGACAAAAGAAACTGTGGACAAATTTCCGAGACAATAACAATGTCTTCCAATAATGACGGTTCCGGGATCGGTCATGAATTTTCTTCCGGGGAAACAAAGAAGATCCCGGTAATCGAGGAAAAACTGGTGATATCTTCCAAAGTTGTAGAAACGGGGAGTGTTACTGTTTCAAAAAAAGTGCTGGAAGAGGAAGTTTTCGCTGATGCTACGGTTACGCGTGAAGAAGTGACCATAGAAAGAAAAGAAATCAATCAGTATGTGGACGCTGCTCCGGCACCTGTTCGACAAGAGGGGGATATTACCATTATTTCGGTTGTCAAGGAGGTTTTGGTTGTGGAAAAGCGGTTGATGCTGGTTGAAGAAATTCACATAAAAAAGCATCAGCACCAGGATCAGAAAACATATTCACAAGTGCTGAGAAAAGAAGAAGTCACGATTTCAAGAGACACTTCAGGCATGGATATTTAAGAGTGGGCGGCTAATCAACAAACCAATAACTTTTAAAATAAGAAATCATGGCTAATACAGTAGTTGGAATTTTCGAATATGAAAGCGATGCGCAGGAAGCGCAAAACTATTTACTGGCAAACGGATTCGCAGGCGGCGATGTCGATATCAAAACGGCTTCCTATAAGTCGGACCAGGAAACATCAACTGTTCATAATGACGACGAGGATGTGATGGACCGTATCGGTAACTTTTTCAGGGACCTGTTTGATGGGGACGAAGAAGAAACAAGACGTTACTCGGAAGCGGGACGTCGCGGAACCATTGTAACAGTTCATGCTGCCAATGCGATGGAAGCGGAAAACGCAGCTGCTATTCTTGACCAGTTCGGTGCAGTGGATGTGAATGACCATAATGCTAAGTATACGGCAGACCAAGGATATACGGCAGGTCAAGGATATGCAGGCACCGCTACGGAAGTTCCGGTAAATCCATATCCCGATAACACAGTAGATCCCTATGCAAACCGATCGCTTAATGTTGTATCTGATTCTGATGATTTAACAACCCGTAACGACAGCTCGCTGATTGGCGATGAGTATTCAACAAATCGCGATCGTTCACTTATTGAAGATGACTATTCAACAATTCGGAACGACAGCTCGATTGTTAGCGATGACATTTCAACAAATCGGGAGAGTTCACTGATTGGAGATGACTATGCAACCGATCGGGATGAAAGATCCATCGTTGCGGATGAGCAATCGGGATCGTTACCGGTTATCAAGGAAGAGTTGCAAGTTGGGAAACGCGAGATTGAAACGGGTGGCGTGCGTCTGAGAAGCCGCATCATTGAACGTCCGGTCCAGGAAAGCGTTCGCCTGCGTCAGGAGCAAGTGAATGTGAACAGGACACCTGTTGACCGCATTGCTTCAGAATCGGATTTTGATACCTTCACAGAAGGAACTATTGAAATGAAGGAATATGCAGAGATCCCGGTTGTAAATAAGGAAGCTCGGGTCGTGGAAGAAGTAAGCTTGAACAAGACAGTGGACGAGCGCGATGAGGTAATCAACGAAACGCTGCGCCATACAGAAGTGGAAGCCGAAGATCTGACCAATGAAGAGCGATTGAGAAGAAGGGGGCTCGACCTTTGATCAGACATAATTAGACGTCAAATAGGCACTTTAACAGGTGCCTATTTTTTTGTGCCCAAAAATGAAAATTTGTTAGTGAGCGATCTGATCTGTTGGCATGCCTTTTATAATATCCTCCGCCTGGAATGGCTATTATGCCAAACATTATTCATCAAACATTAACCGAACCATGAACAAGCCAATAATCTCATTTTTTGCAGCGATGCTATTCGCTACCACCGTGTCGTATTCTCAAAATGCAACCGTTTCGGGCGGGCAAAATGCTGATAAGAGTAAGCAAGGACAAACTGCATCGCAAAGTAAGCAAGGACAGTCTGCCGCTCAGAGCAAGCAAGGCGCGAATAACGCACCGGCAGCCAGTCCATCCAATCCCAGGCCGGAGGGCAGGAGCAACGCTAACAGCGGTGACGTACAATCAAGCACGAGACCGGGAGGCGCCACGAACGAGAACGCGAACGACGTCGGCAGATATTCTTCCGATAATGAAGATTCGAAATCATTACTGAACTCAAAGGAAGCAGTAGCAAGGCGTAAAAAAAACCTGACCGAATCGGATACGACCATGAAGAAGGGCAGCGGTTCTGCACCAAAAAATACAAAGAACCACACCGGAAAGACCAACAACTACAAAAACGAGGCGACCAAGCATAATACGAAGCAGTAATAATCCCACGCGAGTAACCTCAGATTTCAATGTAACAGCATAAGAATACCGCCATAGAAATGTGGCGGTATTTTACGCTATGTAATTATTGCTTTATCCTTGAATTGGCACAATTTTTATAGAATATATGCAATTTTTCCTGTCAATGAGGAGTTACAATTAACATTAAGGATTCAATTAAATTCATCAACCCATCAGCTATGCGTAATTATTATACCCTGTTTCAACTCTTATTTATTCTGCTTTCCGGCGTTCATTTTGCCCTCGGGCAAGGCACCAATGTAACCGGTGTCGTGCAAACAGCCACGGGTGAAGCCCTGCCTGGCGCCACGGTCGTCGTCGCAGGAACGAATGCCGCCACCATTACAGATGCCGACGGGAAGTTTACAATCACTGCACAAAATGGTCAGACCTTAAGGGTTACTTTTATCGGTTACTTGCCCTCGGAAGTGCCGGTTACCGACCAGACCAGCTACACGATACAGCTCGCCGAGGATGCTCAGAATCTGGAAGAATTTGTGGTGATCGGTTACCAGTCGGTTCGCCGTTCAGACCTGACGGGCGCAACGGGCATCATTGACGCCCAGAATACGAATAAGCGGATTGCCCGTTCGGTCCCGGAAGCATTGCAGGGCATGACCCCGGGCGTCGCGGTCCGGAATGGCGGTGCGCCGGGACAGGAAGCAGTAGTGAACATTCGCGGACTGAGTACACTGTTCGGAAATGCCAGTCCGCTGTACGTGATCGACGGTATGCTGGCCGACGCCAATACAACGGTCAATCCCAATGATGTAGAAACGATACAAGTGTTAAAAGACGCGTCGGCGGCGGCCATTTACGGTTCCCGGGCTGCAAACGGAGTCATTATCATTACTACCAAAAAAGGAAAAGAAGGTGCGCTGAAAGTGGATGCATCGGCGCGTTTTGGCATTTCGTCGCTTCCCAAACGGTGGGATATGATGAATGCACAGGAATACGTGGAAACCAATACCCGCGCTTACCAGGCGGCAGGTTATGCATTGCAGCCATCTGTGGCTAATTATAATGGCGCCGTCAATACAAACTGGGCTGATGAGTTGCTGCAAACAGGCAGTATTCAGGATTATAATGTCAGCTTGTCCGGGGGAGGCAAGGATAGCAAATATCTCATCTCCGGCTCTTATTTTGCGGATGAAGGTGTGCTCAAAGCCCGGGATTTCAAGCGTGGTTCGATGCGGATCAACACCGAGGCGACCCGCAATAAATTTACGTTCGGCGAAAACCTGATGGTGTCGAGCACCGAGCGGAATGCACCATTTCAGGGTGGATTCGCAGAGGGGAATGCCTGGTACGATGTATGGACAAGCCTGCCGATCATCCCGGTCCAAAGTGCCGACCTGCAAAGTACTTCCAATCCGGGCGGCTGGGGTTACGGGTCATTCAATGCGCGGTCATTTTCCAGAAACCAGGCAGCCATCAACGACATTACCCGCTCAACTTCCAATTTTTTCAAAGTGCTGGGTAATGCATTTATCGATTATAAAATCCTGAAAAACGTTACTTACCGCTTCAATGCCGGTTTGGAAACGAGCTTTGACAAAACGAATAACATCAGGAAAGAAGGCCTCTGGTACTGGAACCAATCACCGGAATTCAGCAGCGTAGGGCAGACAAGGGCACAATTCCTGAGCTATCTGTTTGAGCATACATTGAATTTCAATTTTACGTTTAACAAGCACAACTTAAACGGGGTCGTAGGGTATACGCAGCAGACCATTCGCAATGATGATGTTGGGGGGCGGCGTTTACAACTGGGTGTGTACGGCGGTGATTATTTTACAACCATCAATTCGGCCAGTGGTGGCATGACAGCGACGGGAACCCGTTCACAGACGCTGATCAATTCCGCTTTGGGCAGGCTAAACTATAATTTTGCTGAAAAATATTACCTCACATTCACTTTCCGGGCTGATAAGGATTCACGTTTTTCGCCTGCCCATCGCACGGGATATTTTCCATCGGCCGCAGCTTCATGGAAAGTCAGTAATGAAGAATTTTTCAAATCTGACATTATCGACGAGCTGAAACTGAGAGGTTCTTATGGCGTCCTCGGCTCGGCGAATTTGAGTAACTATCAGTTTACCGGATTCTTAAACCAGGCACCAAGGGCAGTTTTTGGATCGGGGCAGACAGAATTTCCCGGTGCTACGCAAGCCAGGCTGGTTTATGAAGATATTAAATGGGAGCAAAAAGCGACAACCAACATTGGTGCAGACCTGGTGCTTTTCAACAACAAGCTCGCTATTACCATTGACGCCTTCCGTTCTGTGGCAAAAGACGTTCTGCTATCGCTGCCACTGCCCCTTTACATCGGGAATTTGCAAGGCGATCCGTTGGTTAACATTGGTTCTATTGAAAACAAAGGCATTGAGCTGGATTTTACGTATCGCCATACATCCGGACCATTCACTTGGAGCGTTGCGCCCAATTTCAGTCTGATCCGGAACAAGGTGCTCGAGTTGGGTAATCTGGGTGTGGATGAAGAAACGGGAGAGCCGAGGAATTACATTCAATCGGGCAATACGCGTTCGCAAGTTGGCCGCTCTATTGGTGAATATTATTTGATTAAAACAGATGGCCTCTTCCAGAATGACGAAGAAATTCAGGCGCATAAAGCGCAGGCCGCTTACGCAAAACCGGGTGATGTCCGCTACGTAAACCGCATAGATCAGGGAACCAATGATGATATCAACGACCGTGACCGCACATTTGCAGGCAGTCCATGGCCAAAACTAACTTCCGGTTTGATCCTGAACGGGTCGTGGTCGGGCTTATCG
Source organism: Dyadobacter sp. CY327 (assembly GCF_021390415.1). NCBI lineage: Bacteria > Pseudomonadati > Bacteroidota > Cytophagia > Cytophagales > Spirosomataceae > Dyadobacter > Dyadobacter sp. CY327. The sequence continues at coordinate 1,658,299 of NZ_JAJUXJ010000001.1, forward strand.
CTGAATGTCCAGTTCTATGGGGCATTTGGCCAAAAAATTTACAATGATGTGAGAAGGGACATTGACGGAATGGGCTACTCCAACTACCGCCGTGACATTAACCCGTGGACTCCACAAAATACGGACACTGATTTCCCAAGGTTAGGGGTTTCGTACTCCACCGGAGCAGCAGGCGACCCTGCCAGTGCAGATCGGGGCATTGTATCCAATGTGCGCGGCAATACCGACCGCTGGCTGGAAAACGGGTCCTATCTGAGGCTTAGAAATGTCGAACTTTCATATTCTATCCCCGAAGCTGTGACTACCAAACTGGCTCTGAGCAATGCCAGAGTATATGTAAGCGCGCAGAACCTGCTGACGTTCACCAAATACACGGGCCTTGATCCGGATGTGGTCGGAGCGAATTTCAATCTCGAACCGGGCGTCGACCTGGGTGGATATCCGTCTTCCCGTATTATTTCTTTCGGCATCAACCTGGGTTTCTGATCAGCAGCCTTTATCTCAAAAGACATCAACATGAAAAAGATATTTTTGCTTACCTCATTCATATTAATGGTTGCCACGGCTTGTAACCGCGATTTTGATCAGCCTAATCCGAATAACCCTACCATTGCGTCTTTTTGGAAGAGCCAGAACGATGCCATTAAAGGGATCAACGCCGTTTACAGCACATTCCACAGGACTGCCACGCTTTATTCCCGGTTCCTGTTTTACCACGGCATGCTGCGTTCGGACGAAGGTTACGGCTCAGGCGGTGACATTACGCTGAACAATGTAATGGGTTTCAATCAGACCAATTACAACGAAGGACTGACCGCCGGGACGTGGCAAAATCTGTTTATCGGCATATTCAGGGCCAATCAGGTGCTTGCTTATGTGCCGGGGATCGAGATGGACGAAGCATTGAAAAACCGGATCATCGGCGAAGCGAAGTTTATGCGCGGCCTGTTTTATTTCAACCTGACGCTTTATTTCGGAAGGCCGCCCATTATCCTTGAACCTTCCGAACCAACAGATCGTCCTGTTAATGCAACCAATGAACAAGCCTGGGCGCAAGTTGTAAAAGACCTCACCGAAGCCGCACCTGCATTGCCACTAAGCTACACCGGAGACGACCTCGGCCGGGCCACACGCGGCGCAGCCATGGGTTTATTGGGAAAAGCCTTTTTGCAGCAGAATAAAAATCAGGAAGCAGCAACAGCATTGGCCTGGTTCATTACAGGAGAAGGAAAAGGGCTGTACACGCTTACGGCCAACTATCAGGACAACTTCAAAGCATCCACGGAAAACAACAGCGAATCGGTGTTTGAGATCCAGTTTCGTTTTAATCCGAACGAAAATACGGATGACGACGTGGATGAAACCCGTATTAATAACACCGGAACTTCCATTGCGCAGTTTTATGCGCCACGGGGCGTCGGCTTTTCGGATGGAGGTGCGCGTCGCTGGCTGGTAGGCGAATTCAAAAAGGAAAATACCGCACTGGGCACCAGAGACCCCAGACTTGCCGCAACATTACTTTTTGATTCTACAGACGTTCGTGGTCCTAACTTTACCATGGTTTACGGGAAGACATTTGCCAGCCGTTACGGCACCAACACCGGCGAAAGCAGCTCAGTATGGTTCAGAAAACAGCTCAATGATAATGAAGCGGGCCGGACGGAGGAAGGTTTCCGTTCACCCAATAACCATCGCCTGCTGCGCTATGCCGACATTTTACTTATGTACGCAGAGGCGCTTAACGGACTCGGGCAAACCGCACAGGCTTATCCATTCGTAGACATGGTGCGTGTGCGGGCAGGTCTGCGACCGCTTACACAGGCCAGACCAGGCTTGTCGCAAGCACAATTCCTTGCCCAGATCAAGCATGAGCGCATTACTGAACTTACTGGTGAAACCTGGCGATTCGCCGATCTGCAACGGTGGGGGGATTTAGGAAAAGAGCTGGCTGCCCGCGACCCTGAATTTACGAACTTTGAAAAAGGCAGGAACGAGTGGTATCCCATTCCACAATCGGATATTGATTTAAATCCTAATTTAACGCAGAATCCACGTTATTAGTAGCAAATTCTGGTTCCATTTAAACCGCCGTTATGACATTTAAAACCTTGTACAAGCCAGTCCTGATCTGGTGCCTTGCATTTTTATTTATCGACGCATCCTGTAAAAAGGAAGCAAAAAGCCCCGAGCCGGGTAAGCAGCAGCAGGCAGCAACATTCTCTAACCCCTTACTGAATGCTGCTCCCGATCCCTGGGTTTTTCAAAAAGATACAACCTACTATTATTTGCACACGTTAGGCAACCGGATACAGATCTGGAAGACGGGTAAAATGAGCCGCTTGAAGGATGTTACGCCGGTTACGGTCTTTAATGCGCCTGCATCGGGCGGTAACTCGCGGGATATATGGGCACCGGAGCTCTTTTTTCTGAATGGTAAATGGTATATCTACTATACCGGCTCCGACGGACAGGACCGCAACCACCGCATGTGGGTGCTGGAAAATGCAAATGCAGACCCGACGCAGGGCACCTGGACGGACAAAGGGCAGCTCAAAACGCAGCCGGAAGACCTCTGGTCCATTGATGCGACTGTTTTTCAGCAGGATACTACGCTCTTTATGGTTTGGTCAGGAAGGCCGTTTGCAGGCGGAAGCACCGATTTAACCCAGAATTTATACATTTCGCGGATGGCTAATCCGTTTACCCTTGCCGGACCCACGGTGAAGATCGCTGATCCGCAGTATGATTGGGAAAAGCGTGGGTTTCCAGTGAACGAAGGCCCGGAGATTTTGAAAAACCCGGCCGGACAAACCCTTCTCGTATTTTCGGGAAGTTACTGCGGGGATGACCGTTATTCGCTCGGTATCGCCCGTTTGCAGGAAGGAAGTGATCCATTGAAACCCGCAAGCTGGACTAAAATAGCCAATCCGGTTTTCACAGGCCTGGCTTCGGCCAATGCTTTCGGCGTGGGGCACAATGGCTTTTTCAAATCCAGAGACGGCAAGGAAGACTGGATCATTTACCATGCCAACTCGGCCTCCGGGCAGGGCTGCGGCGGTTCACGGAATGTGAGAATGCAGAAATTCACCTGGACAGCGGACGGTCTTCCCAGCTTCGGCGAGCCGGTTTCTACGGGGCAAGCCATTGCCGTTCCCTCGGGCGAATAGCGTTTTGGCTTATATTTGGGGCCGGAATGCAGTTTACATTTAAAAGTTATTTATGAAAAAATTGAGCATTAGTCTGCTGTTGTTGATATTCGTACACATTGCCCATGCACAGCAGGCAGTAATCCGTGGTGATTTCGCGGACCCTTCCGTTATTAAAGTAGGAGACACATATTACGCCGCAGGAACCAGTTCCAACTGGGCGCCTGGCTTTCCGGTGATGAAGTCCAAAGACCTGAAAAACTGGACACAAACAGGATCCATTTTCCCGGACCTGACCGGCTGGGCGGACTATTACTACTGGGCGCCTGAGCTGAATTACGAGAATGGGAAAGTATACGTTTATTATACTGCACATAAAAAAGGGGGTAACCTGTGCGTAGGGGTAGCCAGTGCCGACACGCCCGAGGGGCCATTCAAAGATCACGGTCCGCTGGTTTGTCAGGAAGTAGGCTCGATCGACGGTTTCCCGATCCGGGATGAAAATAACAAGCTGCACCTGATCTGGAAAGAAGACGGCAATAGCGTAGGTAAGGCAACGCCGATCTGGATCCAGGAAATCAATGAGGAAAAAACGGCGCTTGTGGGCGAGAAAAAGGAGCTGTTCAGAAACGATACGCCCTGGGAAGCCAACCTTGTGGAAGGCGTTTCGGTGATTAGGAACAATGGCTATTTCTACGCAATTTATGCAGCAGCAGGCTGCTGCGGGCCAGGCTGCACCTATGCCACCGGCATTGCACGTTCCAAAAGCCTGATGGGGCCCTGGGAGAAATTCGAAGGAAACCCAATTATGACCGGCCAGGGCGACTGGATGTGCCCGGGACACGGAACAGCCGTTACGTACCAGGGAAAAAATTATTTCCTTTATCACGCTTACGACAAGTCTTCAAACAAATATACGGGCCGTCAGGCGCTGGTTCGCGGTTTTGAATTCACACCCGATAACTGGATCCGTTTTACAGATGAATATCTTTCCCCGTCGGACAGCCCGAAAATGTTTACGGCAACAGACGATTTTAACAAAGAAAAACTTGATCTGCAATGGAGCTGGTCGGTTTTCAACAAGCCCGCTTTCGAGCTGAAAAACGGCCGTATAGGTTTACAGATTAAAGACGACCGCGAGTTGTTTATCGCAAGAAGGATAGAAGGCCCCAATTATGAGGCAACTGTGGAGACCATTCCCGCAAAAAGCGCAATGGCCGGTGTAGCATTGATCGGTGACGAGAAAAATTTGATTTACGCTGTGGCAAAGCAGGATAGCATTGACATTACCATTGTTAAAGATGGCGCAAGAAGCAGTCTGGGTAAGTTTCCTATTGCCACAAAGGGGAAAAATTTATTCATCAAAATGACTGTAAAAAACAATACGGAGATTGGTTTTCAATACAGCCTTAATGGCTCCGCTTTTACAGCTTTGAAAATCAGCGCGCCTGATATTACTTTCCTGCCACCATGGGACCGGGCGGTTCGCGCCGGCATTTTGGCAAAAGGCGTTGAGGGTGAAGTGGCAGTTATAGAGAAATTTGTATTTAAAAATCAATAATAAAAAAGCCCACCGTGTCTTGAAATAACGCACGGTGGGCTGAATTAAGTTTGCATGGACTAATCACCTTCCTGATCGTGTCCCTGCGTTTTAACAATCTTGTTATAAACGCCCAGCAGCAAAAATGGTGCTGCCCATTGTCCTACAAACAAGGCTGTATGCTTGCGTTTCATGATTTTCAATGCGAGCGAAACGCCCATTGATCCCAATGCCGCCCATAAGAAAATGTCAGATGGTAATTTAGCGGTCTGCTCTTCGATTGCCTCGGCTACTTTGCCTTCGCTATGCGTGGCATTTGTTATATTTTCCATATTTATTGGTTTTAGTGCGGCTCGGGTATGTAAAAACCATACCAGCCGCCGCGTTGTTGAGTCATATTGCTCTACACAATTCGTTTGTCCTTAAAAGCAGATAATGTCACCCCGAAGATGAGGTGTGCGATCATAAGCTGCGTGTAATATCCTTTTCGGTGCGTTTTGGGCGGGTTAGGATGGTTTTCGAACATTGTTTTCCACCAGAGTATCCCCGAGGCACCTGCTGCGGCCCCGTATAAAAGTCCGTTCAGCGGTGAAGCCTGCGTTTTGCCCAATTTGAGAAATAACTTATAACCTACTCCGAACCCTGCACCAATGAGGTAATGGGATAGCCAGCCCAGCGGTGGCGCCGCTTCTTTTTCAATATTCAGAGATCTTTCCAGGAATGTCGCAAGCAGCTTTGGTTCGCTGAAATTTTCATCCTCCTTGTGCGAGGCAATATAGCTGAAAAGCGTCATGGCGGATGTGGCCGTCGCGGCAGCCAAAAGGGTGTTGGTTACTGGTTTCATAACATAATCTTTTATTGTGATGGGTTGGGAGTCATTCACGAGGCTAAGTAAATGACGGTCATGTTGCTTACAAAGATTATACCGCTTGAAAATCAATATTATACTCGCTTTTGGGGTCCTATGGCCCACTTTGGCACACATTTTATATTCGCCGGAAGTTAATGTACAGTAAAGCAAACACATTATGGCCGACAGACATATAGAAAATGAATTGATTAAAGCGCCGAAATCGAGGCAGCTTAAAGTTTTACCGGGAAATCCGTTCCCACTAGGCTCAACTTTTGACGGAAATGGGGTCAACTTCGCGGTATTCTCCGAAAATGCCGAAGAAGTAGATTTATGCCTGTTCAAATCGGAGCATGATACCGAAGAATACATTAAGATCAAGATCGAGGAGGTCACACACCACGTATGGCACGTGTATATTCCCGGACTCAAACCCGGACAACTATATGGTTACCGGGTGGCAGGCCCCTATGAGCCGGAAAAAGGACATCGTTTTAATCCCAATAAATTGCTCGTAGATCCGTACAGCCGCGCGCTGGCCGGTGACCTGAAATGGGATGATGCATTGTTCGGTTATGAAATCGGCCATGAGGACGGAGACCTGAGTTTCAGCAAGTCCGACAGTGCGCCATTTATCCCAAAATCGATTGTGATTGACGGCCAGTTCGACTGGGAAGACGATAAGCGTCCTGAAATTCCTTACCATGACTCTATCATTTACGAAGCGCATGTCAAAGGGCTGACGATGACGCATCCGGACATTCCCGAGGAAATTCGCGGCACTTATGCAGCCCTGGCCCATCCGGTTACCATTAAGTATCTTACTTCGCTGGGAATAACGGCCATTGAACTGATGCCGGTCCACCAATTTGTGGCCGACAGGCATTTACTGGAAAAAGGGCTGACCAACTATTGGGGCTATAACACCCTCAATTTTTTTGCACCCGACCCACGATACAGCAGCAGCGGGCATAATGGAGAGCAGGTTACTGAGTTTAAAAATATGGTGAAAGAGCTCCATAAAGCGGGTATTGAAGTGATTTTGGACGTGGTGTACAACCATACCGCGGAAGGCAATCACCAGGGACCCACGTTTTCTTTCAAAGGATTTGACAATGCTTCCTATTATCGGCTGACCCCGGAAGACCAGCGCTATTACATGGATTACACGGGCACAGGAAACACGCTGAATGTGCAATTGCCTAATGTGCTCGCGCTGATCATGGACAGCCTGCGTTACTGGATCACCGAAATGCACGTGGACGGTTTCCGCTTTGACCTGGCGTCTACGCTGGCACGAACGCTGCATGAGACGGATAACCTGGGTTCTTTCTTCAACATTATCCATCAGGATCCCATTATTTCGCGCGTCAAACTGATTGCGGAGCCCTGGGACATTGGTGATGAAGGTTATATGGTAGGGAAATTCCCTCCTGGCTGGGCGGAATGGAATGATATGTTCCGGGATCAGATCCGTGATTTCTGGCGCGGGGAGTCGGTAGGGATAAGTGCTTTTGCCAATCGTTTTACAGGCAGCCCGGACCTTTACCAGGGCGATTACCGCCGACCCACGGCAAGCGTTAATTTTGTTACAGCCCATGATGGCTTCACGCTACACGATCTTGTTTCCTATAATTCGAAGCATAATGAGGCGAATGGCGAGGATAACAAGGACGGGGCCGATGATAACAGGTCGTGGAACTGCGGTGTAGAAGGCGAAACGGATGACGAAGCCATTATTCTGCTTCGGAACAAACAAAAAAGAAATTTTCTGGCAACAATGTTCCTGTCACAAGGCGTGCCGATGCTGGTAGCAGGCGACGAGCTGGGCCGTACGCAGGGAGGCAACAACAACAGCTATTGTCACGATGATGAAATATCCTGGGTTTCATGGGAAAAGGCTGATAACCAATTACTTGATTTCACCAGATCGCTGATCCGGTTCTGCAAGGAGCATCCGACCTTCCGGCGCAGGAGGTGGTTCCAGGGCTTGCCGCTCCACGGTTCCGAAGCGAAAGACATTATGTGGTTTATGCCTGACGGAAATCAGCTCACGGATGAGCAGTGGGAAAGAAGCTGCGCAGGTGCGATAGGAGTTTACCTGGATGGAAAAGGGATCCGGTGCGTAAATATGGACAACGAACGCATTGTAGACGATAGCTTCCTGCTGATATTCAATAATTCCGATGAAGCGGTGGACTTTGTGCTGCCGTCAGAAGAATGTGGTAACGAGTGGGAGATAGTGATCGACACCGACGCTGGGATGATTGCAGAATCGGGCGATGATTTCAAACCCGGAGAAGTATTAACTGTGCCTGCCAGCTCCATTATGGTCCTGAAATGCCCGGATGCAGGAATAGAGAAAAATACTTTATCCTAGATCTTTTTTGAAATAATGAAAAAAGAAGACATACAGCCCTGGGACTGGCAAAGGATATTGTTTGGGGAAGCGCCGCCTGAATTCCTTGTGGAAGTTTTTGTACGGACATTCATCATTTATATTGCTTTGCTCATCATTGTGAGGCTGATGGGTAAGCGCATGGGCGGTCAGTTGACGGTATCCGAGCTGGCCGTTATGGTCACCCTCGGTGCAATCGTCTCACCTGCCATGCAGATCCCGCAGCTGGGCGTGCTGATGGGTATCCTGATCCTGATCTGCGCATTGATTTTTCAACGCGGCCTGAACCTTACAGAGACGAAGAGCCCGGCATTTGAAAAAATAAGCCAGGGAGAAACGCAGCTTCTTGTTAAGGATGGCCGTATTCAGCTCGATCAGATGGCCGCTGCAAAGGTGTCGCGGCAGCAGCTGTTTTCCGCTTTAAGAAGTGAGAATGTCTATAACCTTGGAGATACGGGGCGTGTATACTTAGAAGCCTGCGGTATTTTTAGTATTTACAAAACCAAGGAGCCTGCCGCAGGCCTTCCTATTTTTCCTCCAACCGATGATGCTGTGAACGGTTATGCCCAGGAAATGGTAGAAAATTCCCGCGCATGTGCCACGTGCGGGAACGTTACAAATTCAGCGGATGAAGACGAGGCTTGCCAGATCTGCACCGCTAAAACCTGGATCTCCGCCACCATTTCCGTAAAATCCCAACTTGCCGATTCATGAAACCAGAAGACATCCATATCAATGATTGGCAACGAATATTCATAGGCGACGTTCCTCCTGAATTTTACCTGGAAGTAGTGTTACGCATTGCTGTTATCTATCTCATCCTCATGGTCTCCATGCGGCTTATGGGCAAAAGAATGGCCTCACAGCTCAGCCGTAATGAAATGGTAGCGATGGTATCCCTTGCTGCCGCCATCGGTGTACCGCTGCAATCGCCCGATCGCGGCATTCTTGCAGCTGTGGTCATTGCGGTAATCGTCGTATCTGTTCAGCAGCTGATCGCCAAGCTTGCCACCAGAAATGAAAGGCTGGAAACGGTTACACAGGGGGATATAACACCGCTTATTGAGGATTCACATCTGAATTTGCATAACATGAAAAAGGTGGGTATAACCCGGGAAAGAGCATTTGCGCAGCTTCGCAGTAAAGGTATCCGGCATCTGGGGGAGGTAAAAAGACTTTATTTTGAAGCTGGTGGCACTTTCACGTTAATGCGAAGATACGATCAGGTGCCCGGGCTGCCTATTTTGCCTATCTGGGACAAGGAATATCAGTATGAGATCAGCGAAGCAGCGGATGAGTACGTTTGTGAGCAATGCGGCAATGCAGCCGTTGACAATGCAACCGATCAGAAATGCACGAACTGTGGCAGCGACGCCTTTATTTATGCAGTAAAATAGATTTGCAAAATTATCTGAAAAGCGGGCAATGGGCACTGATTTTTTAATGATAGCAAAAAGAAACATCCTAGCCTTGTCCATGAAAACCATACATTTATTTGACCAATATGACCTCGACTCGCTATTTTTAAAGAAAACAAACGAGGTTAACGACCTGATAAGCGAATGGCCTGACGCTTATTTCGCGCCGGAGCAAATAGAAATGCACATTAGCGGTCTGAAAAACGATCAGGAGCTGAAATTGCCCCAGTTAGATTTTCTCAACGGGCGGCAAGAATTGTGTGAACGGATTTATCCTGTTTCAGTTTACCAGCCAGGACGAAATAATAAAGCAAAGGTTAAGGTTTCTGTCCTGATCGTGCATTATGCCTTTAACGGACAAACCTATCTCCTGGGATGTCGGCCGCCTATAGACGTGCCGGCGCCGATAGGGGAATGGCAGGCAGATATAGTAAGCCAGCATATCAGTGTCGAATATATGGATTATGAAAAGTATCCAAAAAAGACATTGGCAGCGCACCAGGAATATGCAGCAGGTCTGCAACGCTGTTATGAATCTTTGCAAACAGCATTTGCAGAATTCAACAACAGGCTGGACGATATTATTAAAACTGCCATTAGTCAGAAAAGCGGTGAAATGGATGATATGCACCGGTTGCTAGCCTTGCTGAGATAACGTAAGTTGCAATGCATGAGGGAGTTAAACTGGGCAGATTAATGCCAGTATTGGGGAATTTATAAAGCCGGAACATTCCGGCTTTTCTTTTGAGCCTAACCGTCGCATTTATCTTTCTATCAAAAGTTTAGCATTAGTCCGCCTTCTTTACAGCATTCGTGATTTCATCGAGCGTGCCTGTGATGGTTGTAACCATTTTACTTTTGTTGAGCATCTTGTTTTCAGAATCGATCATGCCCGCGAACTTGCAGGCAAACTGCGTATCTTTTTTGTCTGTCAGCATTTTCCAGCCGGTTTTCAGCATATTGCCGTCTGTTAACTGTGCATGCACAGAAATGTTCTGGCTTCCTTTTGCCGGAATTGAAATGGTTTTTTCCAAAACTCCGTTCATCTGAAGCGCGTCTTCCACGCTGAACTCAAATTTTCCATCACTTAATTTCAGGGGAAATAAATTCGGGTTAAACACCGCCACTTCGATATCCATGCCTTTGCTTTTCAGGGCAAGTGCATTCAAATCCACATGATTGATTTTTACTTTGGGTATTCGCAAAGCAGGCAGTCGCTTCGAGACTTTCATGGTAAATTCGCGGTCACCGGCAATAGGAACATCCACCTCAAAAGAAGCTTTCATCTGATAATCCGCACTGTCAATCTTATTGTCCTCAAAATATTTGAGTACTCGGGCCATTGGCTTTACCAACAGCTCCATAGGCATGGTAAGCGTGGTGCTGTCAGATGAACGGATGTTGATAGGTTTCTCATAAGCATCCTCGATCACCTTTACGGAATCGATATAGACGACGTAATTGAGCCGGCTTGTTTTAATGTCGACCGGAAGGGGGTTATGAAGTATGACCTTGCTTTGCATTTTGATCCGCTCGGCATCAATGTCCGTGATATTTGTTGAAGCCACGCCGATTGTAGGCATCACCTTATCTGCCGCCTTTTCTTTCGCGTTTTCCGAAGAAGGCGACTTCCACCACCAAATCCCAACCCCAGCCAGTACAAGCAATACCAGCAAAACGATTAACCATTTATTGACCCGCATATGCATGAATTTTAGATAACTATTTATTCCCGCGGGCTATAATTTTTGTGCCATTGCCGATTTAGCGTGCATATAACTAATCTTCTGAGGAATGGTTTTTTAGTAAGGCGCGCTTCAACAGGAATATTAATCATCACTAACTAAAGAAAATAATATGTTAGCAATGAATTACCGCGGACCTTACCGCGTAAGAGCAGACCGGAATAAGCCGATGCCTGAAATCGAGCATTCCGGAGATGCGATCGTGCGGGTTACCCGCTCATGTATTTGCGGCTCAGACCTGCATTTATATCACGGATTAGTGCCGGACACAAGAGTGGGCACGACGTTTGGCCATGAGTTTATTGGCGTTGTTGAAGAAATCGGAGATTCGGTTCAAAACCTGAAAGTGGGTGATACCGTCCTGGTGCCTTTCAACATTGCGTGTGGAAAATGCGTTTTCTGCCAGCAGGGGCTGTATGGTAACTGCCATGAATCCAATCCGGAGGCAACTGCGGTAGGCGGGATCTTCGGTTATTCGCACACGGCTGGGGGCTTTGACGGAGGGCAGGCAGAATATGTGCGCGTTCCGTACGCTGACTTTGGCCCGACGCTCATCCCCGAAGACATGGATCACGACGATGCAGTTTTGCTTACAGACGTTGTTCCCACAGGTTACCAGGCTGCGGAAATGGCCGGTATCAAACCGGGTGATACGGTGGTGGTGTTCGGTGCCGGGCCGATAGGCATTATGGCAGCGAAATCGGCATGGCTGTTCGGTGCAGGAAGGGTGATCGTTATTGATCACATTGAATACAGGTTAGAATTTGTAAAACAATACGCGCAATGCGAAGCCTATAACTTCCGCTCATTGGAAGATCCTGTGCTTTTTATTAAGAAAACAACAGACTGGATCGGGGCTGATGTGTGTATTGACGCAGTAGGCTGCGAAGCGGCCGGAGATGCATTGCAGACCATTACCGGCCGGAAACTGATGTTGCAGGCCGGTTCAGCAACAGCCTTACACTGGGCTATTAATGCTGTTAAAAAAGGCGGAATTGTGTCGATTGTGGGTGTTTACGGTCCTACGGGTAACCTCATCCCGATCGGTAATGTAGTCAACAAAGGCATCACGATCAGGGCCAATCAGGCGTCCGTGAAACGGCTGCTTCCAAGGTTGATCGAGCACGTGCAGGCTGGCCGCCTGGATCCGAAAGGGATCATTACGCACCGGATTCCGCTGGAAGAAGTAGGGGACGCTTACCATATTTTTTCCGCGAAACTGGACAACTGTATAAAAACGATTCTTATCCCACCATCAGCAAGAAAATAAGCTCGATATGAAAAAGACAGCAAGTGATTACAGCCACATTAACGGATGGGGCATCGACGCGGACCCATTGGACGTGCCGAACTATCCGATAAAAAAACGAAACGAAAACGATAACAAAGGGATGATCTGGGAGCGCCCGGCGCAACAACCGGCGCTGGTTGAAATATTGCATTCCAACGAGCGTCCCGGACTTACAGCCGTGTTCGGCACACCCAATCCGCCAAAAGGGCTGAGCGGGCAGTTGCGGCGCTTTGCTTTCCGGTACAGTGAAAACACCTGGACGCACTGGCTGGCACTTTTAGTAGCCGACCGGATCAACATGATGGAAGGAATCGGCGAAGATCTCAAAAACGGTCACATACCGGATCTGATCGCAGAGCATGGATTGAAATCCGAGCTGCAGTTTAATAAAATAGGGTTGGCAAAAAAGGTGCTGACGGGTGCAGCGGTGATTACATTCGCTGTGTTACTAATGAAGTCACGCTCGCGGGACGACAGTTAAGAAGCCTGCATTTTAATCCAAAAAAAGACCCGTACTCATTCCAGTGCGGGTCTTTTTTATAGCGCCATTTTCGCCTGGCACAATTCTTATTTAAGTGGGAGTTTTTTCTTTTAATCCGACACCGTTTTCTTATGACCACCAGACTTCAGAAAGACCTACTATGTTTTTCCCACCTCAGGTGGGACTTTGTGTTTCAGCGGCCTCAACACTTGATGACACGCTTTGCCCAAAATGGGAACGTTTATTTCCTGGAAGAACCTTTCTTCGATGCTTCCGGGAAGGCATATCTTGACATTAATAAAAAGCTGCCCGGATTATGGGTTTGCGTGCCGCATCTTCCGGCCGGCGGCACACAGGAGCAGACCAACGCGCAGATCAAAATGCTTCTGGATTCATTCTTCGAGGAGCGTGACTGCGCTGATTTTGTATTTTGGTATTATACGCCCGTTGCCTTTGAGTTTTCAAGATCATTTGCGCCCGGCCTGATCGTGTACGACTGCATGGATGAGCTGTCGGCATTTAAGTTTGCGCCACCGCGCCTTAAATTCGTCGAGCAGCAGCTTTTGGCCAAGGCCGATGTTGTATTTACCGGCGGCGTAAGTTTATATGAAGCCAAGAAGGCAAGTCACCACAACATTCATCCATTCCCGAGCAGCATTGATAAGCAACACTTTCAGGCAGCCAGAAAACAGCTGGCAGAGCCGGAAGACCAGGCTTCCGTTAAAGGAATAAAACTGGGCTTTTATGGGGTGATCGATGAGCGTTTTGATCAGCAGCTGATCCGCGAAATAGCCAGCAAGCGACCGGACTGGCATTTGATGCTGATAGGGCCTGTTGTAAAAATCGATATGGCCGAACTGCCTGTTGCAGACAACATTCACTATCTGGGATGCAAGACTTATCAGGAACTGCCGTCCTATCTGGCAGGATGGAATGTAGCATTGATCCCGTTCCTTTTGAATGAATCCACGCGTTTTATCAGTCCTACAAAAACACCCGAATATCTCGCCGCAGGCAAGCCTGTGGTGTCCACTGCGATCCGTGATGTTGTTTTTCCATATGCAAAAATGGGTCTCGTGAGTATCGGGCACGATGCAGATACTTTTATTAATGCTATTGAGCATGAGCTCACTAACCAGGAGAATGCGCAATGGCTGCAGTCCGTAGACGAATATCTGGCGGACAAGTCCTGGGAACACACTTTTAGCGCCATGCAGCGGTTGATGCTTTCAGTCAAAAAGCAGGAAACGCCGGTTGCGCTGACAAGAGAGCTCAAAAGTGCCAGCTAGTAACAGTATCCGTCCGCATTAGTGGACATAACCGACGCGGAATTCAAAAAAATAGCAATGCAAAACCATACCAATTACGGCTCGTCCAAAAGCCGGGAAGCGAATGTTGAGGACCTTACATTTCAGGATGATCTGCCCCGCGCGGTGCTCCGGCCGAACGAATATGTGCTGCTCGATGGAGAGTGGAAATTTGCAGTCGATCCGAATGACCAGGGGATTACTGAAAGCTGGTATGTCCGGCACAATTTTTCACAAACCGCGCAGTGGCCCGGAAGTGTAGAACAGCACCTGGCAGCATCCCAGCATGACCTTGCTTCCTGGAAGGACAAAATCGTAGTATGGTACGAACGTGAATTCGAACTTTCTCAGGAAGCATTGGCCGAGCATGATACGGACAGCATTTTGCAGCTGACTTTTGGTGCCTGCGGATATGAGACCCGGGTTTGGTTAAACGGTCATCTGTTATCCACCATTGAAGGCGAGCAGGTCCATATGGGCGAGTATACCTCATTTTCATATGAATTGGAAGTGCTCCGGCCGGTCAACAAGCTTACCGTTCGTGTTACCAGCAGTATGGACGCTGATATTCCGCGTGGTAAGCAAGAATCCCATGTTTACAAACGGGGCGGCATCTGGTACCAGACATTCACCGGCGCGGTCCGCAGCATATGGCTTGAAAGGGTAGAACGAAACCGTTTGCGATCCAGGGTAGGTGTTGTGAGCATTATCGAGGATAACCTGGTGCGGTTCACGCTTACCACGCGTATTCATGACCCGGGACAGTACAAGATCAAGCTGTCGGTTTTTGGTGCCGAATCGGGGAAATATGATAAACTCGTGGCAGAGGACGAATTTCCGCTCGTGCTTGTAGCAGGCCAGAAGGCGCAACGGCTTGTGCTGGACTTGCCGGATGCGTTGCTATGGTCGCCCGAAACGCCCAACCAATACCGGCTTGTGGCGCAGCTCATTGATGAAAGAGGCGCTATTTCTGAAATTGAAACAAAATTCGGCCTCAGGAAATTTGAGGCCCGGGGCAGTCGCCTGTATCTCAATAATTTGCCGGTTTACCTGGATGGCATTCTTTACCAGCCGGGCAATGCCAGCTATGACCAGATCAAGAAGCATTTGCTGGCTATGAAAGAGCTGGGATGCAACTTGGTAAGGATCCACATTGCGGGTGTGGACCCGCGTATTTATAAATTGGCCGATAAAATTGGCATACTGCTGTGGGTGGAAGTTCCCAGTCCGCACCAATCGACGCAGAAGAGCCGGGAGAATCACCGCGCCGAGCTGATGCGCATGCTGGCATTGATCGGGACGCATCCTTCCGTAGTGATATGGAGCTTGTATAATGAAGATTGGGGAGCCCAGGACATTGCCGTGAATGTGGATACGCGCCAGTATATTATTAATATGTATCACTTCATGCAGATTGCCTACCCGCAGTTTATAGTGGTTGATAATGACGGCTGGCAGCATATTTCCTTTGAGGGAAGATTAAAGTCCGATCTGCTGACCGCGCATTTGTACACCCCTGACCTCAATCATTGGAAATGGATGCTCGATGAATTGACAGCCGGAAATCTCAATTCGGTTGCAGCCTTTCCGCTCGTTGTCGGCGACCCGTTCTTTTACAGGAAACAGGTGCCGCTGATCGTAAGTGAATGGGGAGGTTTTGGATTTGAAAACTACGGCGGGCCGGTGGACGATTCTGCACGTGCCAGCCAGATCGCCCTTTTTAAAAAGGAACTGAGAAAGCGGTCCTTTTCGGGAGATGTTTATACGCAGGCCACCAACATTGAGGATGAACGCAACGGACTGATTGACTTTGAAACCGGCGAATTAACGGTTCCGGCCGGACTGCTTACATCCTCGCCCGACCCGGATCAAGAAATAAACCGCAATGACAGACATTAGACCAACAGCAATGCTGACTGAAAATAACATCCTGACTGAATCAAAAAGGACTTTCGAGAATCCATTCAAAACATTTTGGATGGCAGGCTTCGAATGCACGGATCAGTTGAACAACAGCGGCGAACGGGTCGATCTGCTCGAAATGACCGGTCACCTCGAACTGATCAGGGCGGATTATGCACGGATTTCGTTACTGGGAATTTCAGCGGTGCGCGAAGGGATTCGTTGGAGTTTCGTGGAGAGAAGCCCTTACGAGTATGATTTCAGTCCGGTGCTGGAAATGATGCGTGCGGCTGACGAGCACAATGTGCAGCAGATCTGGGACATTTGTCATTTTGGCTACCCAGATGATCTGAGTCCTTTCCATCCCAAGTTTACCGCGCGTTTTGTGGCGCTTTGTGAGGCATTTGTTGATTTTTATTTTCAAAATAATCCTGGGAAATTATTGCTCGTAACACCCATCAATGAGGTGAGTTTTATTTCCTGGCTGGGCGGAGAAGTGGCCGGAACGGTGCCTTACTGTACGAAAAACGGCTGGGAATTGAAGTATGCATTAATGCGCGCCTACATTGCAGGAGCCAGAGCAATGAAACAGCGCAGCGGCCTCGTCCGGATCGTGACCACAGAGCCGCTCGTGAATATGGTGCCTGATTTCGACCCGGACTTCGAAGACCTGGCAACCGCCGCTGCACAGAATGAGCAGCAGTTCCAGTCCGTCGATATGCTTTGCGGGCGGATATGCCCGGAGCTTGGCGGCAGCGAGGATCTGGTGGATGTGATCGGCTTTAATTTTTATTATAACAACCAATGGATCATAGGCGGATACCAGTTTCTCGGCTGGAACGATCCTGTGCTTGATCCTCGCTGGAAACCGCTGGCCGATCTTTTGCAAGCCGGATACGAGCGATATAACAAGCCAATCATTATATCGGAAACGAGCCATCCCAAAGAGGACAGACCTTTATGGATCAATATGATCGCATCGGAATGTGCCGATGTGCTGGATCGCGGCGTTCCATTGCTGGGCGTGTGTCTATATCCGATCATCGACCGGCCCGACTGGGACCATCTCCATATCTGGCATCATTCGGGACTTTGGGATACTGATTTTTCAAGCAAATACAGCCGGGTTTTACATGAAGAATCGCAGCACGCGCTAATGGCGGCACAAATGCTTATTACAAAAACACTGGAAGCAAAAAAGCAGTCCGCTATACACTTGAATATTACAGATCCAGACGATGTGTCGTATCGTAAAACGAACGACTTCAATACGGAAGATCTGGCGACAATGAAGACGAGCGACTTTGATCCGGAAGGTCTGTCGTATAACTAAATGCTCAGCAGGTTGTCAAGCGCCATGCGGACGTTTTCGAACGATGTATCCCTGGTCCAGTCAATGGTATAATGCAGAGATTTATTCAAAGGTCCCCAGCGTTCGGGCTCTCCGTCCATACTGATAACAATGCTGCGCGTGCGCGTGGCGGCCGCAATGTGGGAAACGCCCGTGCAGTTACTGATCAGCAGGTCTGCCCCATCAATTAGCGCGGCAATTTCTCCCAGCCCCGTTTTGCCGGTAAGATCCAAAACCCGACGTTTCATTAAGCCAATCACTTGCGCAGTAATAGGTGCCTCGTCCTTTGTGCCGGTAATGATTATGTGATAGCCTTGATCTGCGCAATGGTCCGCCAGGCTGGCGAAATGTGAGGGAGGCCATTGCCGCCATGCACCGCGGGAACCCGGATGTACACATACATAACGACCATCCGGCAAGGAAACGGATTCCTGCAGATGCCGCCTTTCAGCCGCTGATATCGGGAATTCCAGATCCGTGCCCAGTGAAGGGATTCCGAGGTTTTCCAGCATTTTTAAATGTTTCTCAATCTCAGAAATGCCATTGGGATATTCAAGAAAAAGCGCTTCATTACTGTGATTACCAGCACTATGAAAGCCCGCGACCGGCCCAGCGTCTAACTTTTCCAGCATTTCATTGACAATGTTCCCGTTCCCCTGCATTTGCAGGATAAGGTCGAAATGCTCCTCTTTTATCTGCGCCTGAAAAGCATCCCAGGCTACTTCGTCAAACGGTTGCTCGGGTAAGCCGTGGTAGCCGGGGAAATGAATGAAACGATCGATATAATCAGAAAACCGCTCGCTGAAGGATGCCGCCCAGGGCAATCCGAGCAATGTTATTTCGGCGTCGGGATAGCTATTGCGAAGCGCCCGTAATGCTGGAACCGTGCAAAGCATATCGCCCAGTTGTAACGCCCTGAAAATGGCAATCTTATGTGTGGTATCCGGGGAGAATTTCATAGGAAAAAAACTTTATAACGCATGGCTCCGCGCAATGTCCAATATACGGAAAGGTAGGGGATCAGAAACGAAGTAATGATCATTTCCAACCGGTGCGACCAACTTAAATCTGTGCCTTTCAGGCGTTTCAGAATAAAACGGGTCACTGTAATGAGCCAGATCCCAAGCGCAATGCCCGCAATCCATTTATTGCCTGCAAGCAATCCAATAATGGCAACTATGGTCGACATTATAATAATATAATAATTCCACACTGGTCCGCTCGCGATCCTGGTCCTGTAAAGGTCGGGGTGCTTTTTGAACAGCAGCGCATTAAACATACTTTTTTCCTGGTCGCGAATGCTCGATCCCCAGGCCGCCTCGCGCACAGGATGGCATACCAGCGCTTCGTGCACCTTGATAATGGGTATTTTATTTTTCAAAAACTTGAACTGCAGATCAGAATCTTCACGCCAGGCTGCGGGAAAAGATTCGTCAAACCCGTTAACCTGCTCCAATGCGGCTCTGGTACAAGCGCAGTTGGCCGTAATGAACTCGGCCGTAGCCAGATGTGAAACATTTTTCTGATAATCCGTGGGCCGCTCAGGAACCGGAACTTCAACTTGTCCCGTGAATGCCATCGCTGGTAAAACCTCATTTTTATATTGCTGCCAGAACCCTTGCAGCCAGCCCGGTGCGGGAATGCAGTCATCATCCGTAAATGCGATCAATGAACCCTTGCTGTTTTTCCAGCCGGAATTCCGGGCAGCCGCGGGGCCACTTTTTCTTTCAAGGGGAAGAAATGAGATGGATAAATGAGGCTGCTCGGCCCTGATACGCTCAATAAGCAATGCCGTTGCGGGATCAGGCCCGTCGGAGACCACAATAACCTCGAAGGCAAAGCCTCTGCACGTTTGCAGGGCTATGGCTTCGAGGCACTTGCGCAAAAGTGTGGGTCGCCGATAAGTTGGGATCACTACACTAATCAGGTCTGCCATTATTTTTCGAGGATGAAAGAATTAATGATCAGGGCGTCGAATGGTGATGTCCAGAAACATTCGATGGCATCCCGCGGAGAGCAAACAATGGGTTCGCCGCGCGTATTGAATGATGTATTTACAAGAACAGGCACGCCCGTTTTTGCTTTGAACTCCCGGATAAGCTCATAATATAACGGATGCTGCTGTGCATTAATGGTCTGCACGCGTGCCGTTCCATCCGTATGACGTACCGCCGGGATGCGGTCCGCTTTATCATCTTTTACAGGATATACAAAAAGCATGAAGGGAGAAACGGTTGCGTCTTCAAACCATTCAGGGGCATCTTCTTCCAAAACCACCGGAGCAACAGGCCGGAAATCTTCCCGGTCCTTGATATCGTTAAGCCTGGCCTGCATATCCGGGTGAATAGGTGACGCCAGGATAGACCTGCTCCCCAGCGAGCGCGGACCAAATTCCATACGGCCCTGGTACCAGGCAATAATCTTGTCTTCAGCCAGGATAGCGGCCGTTTCGCTGGCCACATTATACAGTCTCTTATAAGGCATCTTTGCCCATATCATGAATTTTTCTATCTCATCATCGGTATATTCAGGTCCCCAGTAAACGTGGTTCATCTCTGCCGTATAGCGCATATCGCCTTGCGCGTTCAACGCTACATCCAGCCATTGCGCCGCTCCCAGCGCCGTGCCTGCATCTCCTGCCGCCGGTTGTACCCACACATTTTTGAACGGGCCATGATCCCGGATCACTGCATTCATTACGCAGTTCAGTGCAACGCCTCCGGCCATGCACAGGTTTTCCGAGTTGGTTTGTTCGTGCAGCCAGTGAACCAGTTTCAGCACAGTTTCCTCCAACGCTTTTTGCAGGGAATGTGCAATGTCGTGGTGCAGCTGCTCAAAAGGATCATCTTTTTTCCTCCCTGGTCCCCACCATTGTTCCGGGTCGAAGTCATCAATTGTATATTGGCCGTTGTCCTCAATATGGATCACGGAACGGAAATCTTCTATATAGACCGGCTTACCATAGGAAGCAAGGGCCATGACTTTGTATTCATCGGATGAATGCAAAAAGCCCAGATAGGTTGTGATTTTTTCATATAACATACCCAGCGAGTGCGGCATATCCACCGTCGCCAGCTGTGTGATTTTATTTCCTTTTCCTAAAAAATAGCCTGTCGTTGCCTTCTCACCGCGGCCGTCCAACGTCAGCACGGCTGATTCTTCATAAGGAGAGGGAAAGAAAGCGCTTGCTGCATGCGCATTATGATGGTTGATGAATGTCCATTTTGCATTTAAATCACCCGCATCCGCAAATCGTTTTTGCAAATGGTGCGGATAACCGTCCCGGAGCTGATCGGGTGCTTTGCGTATGTAATTGAGAAATAATGTATCCCAGCCATTGTATACATCTGCCGCTTCCAGCACATCAGAGCCGGAAAGCAGGTCGTCTTCGTATACGGCTGCTTCGCTTACGCCATCCGGATCAAATGAATACGCAATGTGGTCGACGTCCTTCATGGTGATGCCCGCTGTTTTGAGGCAATAATCAATGGCATGAAACGGAAGCTCCCACGTGGAAAAAGGAACAGGCCGTTTCCCGTGCTTGATATGCGTAAAACGCTCTTCTTCGGCGGCAGCAATGATCTTGCCGTCCTTTACGAGTGCTGCGGCGGTATCGTGAAACGCAGCATTGATTCCAAGGATATACATAAGCAGTGGTCTGGTTTAAAATGCAGCGGGTTGCTTACAAGTTTGGTGCCAGCAAGATGTGTGGAACTTATTGCTTGTAAATCTGAGATTCTAAAATGTTGATAAAAATCCTGAAATCGTTTCGTCCTGACAATGAGCAGGTTTCGTAACTCATTGATAATTAGGGAAGCGTTTTGTACTGGATGGCATTGTTTTTATAACGCCGTTCTGTCCTCATCCAAATTCGCTGACCTATGCATCAAATCAACACGACAAATGGAAGGTTAAAAATCTTTACCTGGCACATTCACGGAAGCTATCTGTACTACTTATCGCAAGGTGATTATGACATTTGCATCCCCGTTACTGAACGCAAGAGTGAAGGCTATTACGGTAGGGGAGAAACGTTTCCTTTTGGTCCGAATGTGATTGAAGTGCCGGCAGGGGAAGTCAGGAACATGCAGTTTGACTGCATCCTTTTTCAGTCCGAACGCAACTTCCTGATTGATCAGCATGAGGTTCTCGCCGACTGGCAGAAACAACTCCCGCGCGTATACGTGGAGCATAACACACCGGAAAAGCATCCCACCAACACGCGGCACGTCATGTCGGATCCGCAGGTGACGCTTGTGCATGTGACGCATTTCAATAAGCTGATGTGGGACAGCACCGGAATTCGCAATGTGCGGGTAATTGAGCACGGAGTGTGCATCCCGCAGGTTGCTTATCAGGGAGATATCCCCCGGGGCATTGTGGTGATTAACCATATACAACAGCGGGGGCGGATCACTGGTTGGGATGTTTTTGATGAAGTGAGGAAGCATGTGCCGCTGGACCTGATCGGCATGGGAACATCAGAATCCGGTGGGTTAGGCGAGGTGCTGAACCCGCAACTTCCCGAATTTATCAGCCATTACCGATTTTTCTTTAACCCCATCCGGTATACGAGCTTCGGTCTGGCGGTGTGCGAAGCCATGATGACCGGTATGCCCGTTGTTGCGCTTGCTACCACGGAATATGTGACCGTGATCAAGGATGGCGAATCCGGATTTATTGATACCAACATTGGAAATCTAATTGATAAGATGAATTCGCTCATAGCCGATCCTGCAAGGGCTGCGGATATGGGCGCCAAAGCGAAACAGACGGCGCTGGAAAAATTTGACATTAACAGGTTTACCAGTGATTGGGAAAATACCTTCAGACAAACGATCCAACTAACGATCCACAATCATGACAAAAAGAATAGCATTTATCAGTGAGCACGCTTCGCCGCTGGCAACCCTGGGCGGAGTGGATAGTGGTGGCCAGAATGTATACGTGGCCGAACTATGCAAATGTCTGGCTAAACTGGGTTATGTGATTGACATTTTTACGCGGAGAGACGATGAAGATTTGTCTCAGATCGTTCACTGGCTTCCTAATATCCGCGTTATTCACATGGATGCGGGGCCTGCGCAGGAAGTGCCTAAGGAAATGCTGCTGGGGTATATGGATGAATTTACCCAAAGCATGATCCGGTTTATCAACCAGCAGGACTTCCAGTATGATCTTGTGCATGCTAATTTTTTCATGTCCGGCCTTGTGGCTTCCGAAGTTAAAAAACAACTGGATATTCCTTATGTAATTACTTTCCATGCCTTAGGTAAGATCCGTATGATCCATCAGAAAGACAAGGATGCATTTCCCGCAGCCCGGATGGACATTGAGCAGATGCTTGTGGACGACGCCGATTTCGTCATCGCCGAGTGCCCTCAGGACAAACAGGATCTGATAGAACATTATAATGCTGACCCTTCGCGCATAACGATCATTCCGTGCGGGTTCAGTTCCGAGGAATTTTATCCGTATCCCAAAGAAAAAGCCAGACGTAAGCTCGGCCTTGAAAAAGATGATGTGGTGCTGCTCCAACTGGGCAGGGTTGTGCCCCGCAAAGGCATTGACAATGTAATCCGCGCCATCCGGTTCCTGAAACATATTCCGAAGATCAAACTGCTTGTGGTAGGCGGTGCGGATGAGAAGCCTGACTTTGTGAATGATCCGGAGCTCAAACGCCTCAAAGAAGTGGCAGAAGTAGAGGAAGTTTCCGGCGCGGTGGAGTTCGTAGGACGACGGAACAGGCAGCAACTCCGCTACTATTATCAGGCAGCCGATTTCTTCATTTCAACACCCTGGTACGAACCATTTGGCATAACGCCACTGGAAGCTATGGCTTGCGGCACACCGGTCATAGGCTCCGATGTTGGCGGCATCAAGTTTACAGTGTTAGATAAAAAAACGGGCTTTCTGGTTCCTCCGCACAATCCTAAGGCACTTGCCGATGCTTTGTTGGAAGGATTATCATGCCCTGAAAAGTATCAGGCCTTGTGTAATAATGCCTTGAAACGGGTGAATGAGAATTTTACCTGGGCTTATGTCGCAGAAAAAGCGCATCAGCTATATTGCAAGCTGAATGTTGTTTCTGCCAAGAAGCCTGTATATCTTTTTCATTATAAGAGAGCGCAAAGAAAACGGGCTCGTCTATACGGACTACCGGCCGCAAACTATGCAGTTTCCTGATTAAACTATTGAAAATATGCCTTCACAACTGATTATTGATTGTAGTAAAATTTTAAACGAAAAAGGACTGACCATTGCCTTCGCCGAAAGTGCGACGGCGGGCCGGCTAGCCGCGGAGTTTTCATTGACGGAAAATTCCGGCAGTGTCCTCAAAGGCGGACTTGTGTGTTATGATGCGGAAGTAAAAGTGGATGTGTTAGGTATGGATCCGGCTTTGATAGAAGAATTCACTCCTGAATCCGGGGAAGTTACCAAAGATCTGGCCCTGCGCCTGAAAAACCTGATCAAATCTGATGTCCAGGTTGCGGTTACCGGGTTAACCACACCGGGTGGGAGCGAAACGGAACAAAAGCCAGTGGGCACCATCTTCATTCATATGTTCCTAAATGAACGCTCTATTGCTGCAAGGGAAGTTTTTGAAGGCTCTCCGGAAGAAATAGTGCTGCTCGCAGCAGACCTGGCCGCGAAGACGGTTATCCACGAACTGGCGCAATTATGAGTATGATTTAAAACCATACTCATAATTATTACTGATATCATTTTGCCCCAATGTTGACCGGCTGGAGATTTTTTCTGGCCGGTCCTGTTAGTACGGTCCCGTCCGTATCAAAGCGCGCTCCGTGGCAGGGGCAGTCCCAGCTTTTTTCAGCATTATTCCAGTTCACAATGCAATGGGTGTGTGTGCAAACCGGATCTAGTGCCTGGACCTTTCCCGTTGAATCTTTGTAAATGGCCAGCTTCTGACCGTCCAGTTCAACAATTTCACCTGAATCAACCGGTAGTTGGGCAACTGAGTCGATTTCTTGCACACCAAAGCGGTCTGCTATAAAGCGGCCCACGACGTCAGCATTTTCTTTGATGACCTCTGTAAAACCAGCGATCGGCTTAATTCTTGCCGGATTGTACAGGTCTTCGTATTCGCTTTTTCCATTTAAAATAATATCTGAAAGAACCATCGCCGAAACTGTTCCCAGGATCATACCATTTCCGTTGAAGCCTGTGGCTGTATAAATTCCGTCCGAAGCCCCGGGCGACTTGCCAATGTAAGGCAACCCATCCGCCGGAACATAATACTGTGCCGACCACTGGGTGTAAATATCTTTGACGGGATAACATTGTTTTGTAAAGTTGATCAGGTCAGTAAATGACTGTTCCGGATCACCGTGGCCTGTTTTATGGTCATGACCTCCCGCTATCAGATACTTTTGTCCATCGATTTCATGCGTCCTGAAATAATGGTAAGGCTCTTGCATATCATAGACCAGATCCTCAGGATATTCGTCGTTGGTAAGCGTAGCTGCTATGACGTAACTGCGATAAGGCGCATTCCGGAAATGGAGCACATTAACTCCCCCCGGCGGAATGTGGGTGGCATACACAACCGTTTTCGCCTTTATTTCCCGCGACGTTGCTGAGGCAATGTGAACACCGCCTTCTGTTTTAATATCATCAATCAGCGTATTTCCCAATGTTACACCACCCAGCTTTTCAAACTCCGAAAGAAGGCCCTGGATGTATTTGAGCGGGTGGAATTGTGCCTGGTTTTCAAATACAATGGCTTTTTGAAATTCGGAGTTTACGGGAACCTGGCTGGTCACTTCCACTTTCACACCAGCCCGCAGCGAGCTGTCGAAAATATCGTCCAGCTCCTTAGTTTCTTTATCCGTTTGCGAATACACATATCCTTTTTTCCATTCGAAATCGCAGTCGATCTCGTAGGTTTCAACATGCTTATGGATCAAGCGTACGGACCCTGCGATGGAATCCGCGAATTGTTTCGCAGCCTCTTCGCTGAATTTGCTTTCTACTTCTGCAAAAGTGGTGTCTGCAAATGTATTAATGTGTGCCGTGGTGCCTCCGGTTGTGCCATATCCGGGATTGTGCGCGTCCACGAGGATGCAACTCCGCCCGGCCTTCTGTAAGAGTAAAGCCGTTGTTACTCCCGTAATTCCCGCACCTACAACGAGTGTGTCAAATGTCCTGGAAGTGTCGAGCCCATCAGAGGCTGCTGCACCGGATGTATTTTTTTGCCAAAGGCTTGTGTTGCGTCCGTCGCGCGTATTTTTATTATTTTCCATATCATTAATCTAATTTTTTCGTCAGTGCTAAACTAAAACCGTACCAACCGGCATGCTATAAATGCGTGGTGCAGCAATAGTTTTTGAAAAGTGTTTAAAAAGATGGACTAGGGATTAATTTTGCAAAGAATCCTTCTGACATGCGATATCGTTTTACTATATTCTTCTTTCTTTTTTGCCTCACAACAAATGCACAGGTTTTGCGGAAAAGGACCACTATGCTCATGGGTGGCCGTTTTGACATCACCATCGTAGCACAAGATTCCGCCGCAGCAGAAGCAGGCATTGATGCCGTGATTGCGGAAATTACGCGGATCGAAAATCTGATTTCCGATTGGAAACCCGACTCCCAGGTTTCAGAAGTCAATGCAAATGCGGGTATCCGGCCGGTGAAAGTCGATGCGGAGGTTTTCGGGTTAACGGAAAGGGCCATTGCTCTTTCAAAACTGACCAATGGTGCCTTCGATATCAGTTTTGCAGCTATGGAACGCATCTGGAAATTCGATGGCTCAATGACAGCAATGCCCAGTGCCGATGCTGTGAAAAAATCTGTTGAAAATGTGGGTTACCAAAACATTATCCTGGATAAAGAGGAAGGGACTATTTTTATGAAAAAGAAAGGAATGAAAATCGGGTTCGGGGCGCTGGGGGAAGGTTACGCGACGGACCGGTGTCGAGATATGATGTTAAAACAGGGCATTAAGGCTGGCATAGTGAATGGTTCCGGAGATATGAGCGCGTGGGGAAAACAGCCCGATGGCAGCGACTGGGTGATCGGCATAACGGATCCGGGGCGTCCGGGAGAACTTTTTGCGGTGGTGCCGCTTCGTCAGGGTGCCGTAGTGACGTCGGGCAGTTATGAGAAGTTTGTGGTTATAGATGGCAAGCGTTATGCGCACATTATCAATCCTGCGACGGGTTATCCTGCTACGGGCCTCACGAGCGTGACCGTTTTCGGGCCCGGTGCCGAGCGCGCCAATGGTTTCAGCACATCGCTGATGGTTATGGGTCAGGAAGCCGGAATGAAGCTCATCAACCAATTCCCGGAATTCAGTTGCGTAATGATCACAGACGACGGTAAAGTGGTTACTTCAAAAAATTTCAATATTGCCAGATACCGCCCTTAGTAACAATCCATTAGCACCTGGCCGTGCGACTGGAAGTAACTGATGTTTTTCCCCAGGCGGGTTTGACAAATATGGTCCAGCAAAGCGACTACATTGTTCTGCATGGCCAACGACCCGCAAAGCATGACTACACCGTTATTGGACAACGTTTCGGCCACAAAAGCTTCGTCCCTTGCCAGCAGATCTTTCACATATTCCCTGGCGCCTAGCCGGGAATAAGCGACGTGCAGACTGTTTAACTTCCCGTTTTCCAGGTTAGTTTCAATGGAAGTTTTGTAAAGCAAAAACGAGGCATCGTCCCGGAAACCGCAGTATAAACGGCAATCCACCGAAGCAATTTGCTGATCAATCATACCCAGGAACGGCGCTATGCCCGTCCCGTTAGAGATCATAATCACCGAAGATGCATTCTCTGGAAAGTGGAAATGCGGGTTGCCGACAATCCTGGCACCAATCTCGCTCCCTGCATTCAGGCGATAGAGATAATCCGAACCCAGCCCGCCTTCATGCAATTTTACACTCAATTGAATGTTGCTACCAACCTTGCCAATCGAATAAAGCCGCTCCCGGTGATCATTTGCGGGATAAACGGCAAGTAAATCGCCGGAAGTGAAATCCGTCGGGTTATTTGCCCGAAGGCTGATGAGAAAGGCTTCGCCTGGCGTTGAAACGGTTGTTTTATCAACGACGGTAAGTTGCTGTACGGGTTCATGGCGGGTGGTTAGCGAGTCGGAGGATATAGCAAGCGCCACACCCGCATGCTGCGACCAGCTCGCTGCCCACTGACCGAACTCATCCGGGGATTTGTCATTGACGGTGTGGATTTCAAGGGCAGGAACAGCCCAATCCTGTTTGGCCAAAAGATTATCAACCTCAAACGCGAATTTGCAAAAATCCGGATAACCGTGTGAACCAAAGCCTACCACAGAAAAACGGACGGGACGGGGTTGCTTGTGCTTTTCCAGATGTGCAGCGAAATGTGCAGCATTGGTAGGCGGGTTACCCAGCCCGTAAGTAGCCGCCATGACAATGATGTTTGATGCTTTTGGATAAACTTTATAATTATTAAGCTCCGTAACATAAGCCGATCTGCCTCCTGCGATCAGCTGCTTGTGAATGGCATTGGCGAAACCAAAAGTACTGCCGTTTTCAGATCCTACCAGGATGACAAACTCACTTTCATCGGCCGTATACTTGTTTTTTACCCGGTTAGCCCTGCGCTTCCATGTCATCGCAAAGCCTGAGTAGATGAAAAAGAGAATGTTACCGGAAGCAACTGCCAGGATAACAGCCCATATCGCATGGGTGCGCCCCGTGTGCAGGTCCAGATTTAGCTCGGTAAGCAATGCAGCCGTCGGATATCGAACCTCGCTTAAAATGTCTCCGTTGATCTGGTTAACCGTTATCTCGCGGTCGGTAAGTTTTAATGTATAGTAATCCTCAGGATCTTCGGAAAAGGGAAATTCAATGGTTTGAACCTCGGATAAATTTATTTTTTTAAACACCTCAAAATCAGCAGGATCCCGAACAGGTCCCGACTTAATCGCATCAAAATCAACCTCAGTGGATACAACCGGGGACTCTATCAACCCAAACCGGGCCAGCGAGAGATACGTGCCACTTAATGCAATGATGAAAATAGGAATGAGCGACAGCCTGCCAAGCACCACATGGTAATACTGCGCAAAATTATCCCGCACAATGCGGCTGAAAAAACGTTTCAATCCACGCTGCCGCTGAATGATGAGCATTGTGCCGGAAACGGTGATCAGGAGTAATAAAAACGCAGTCAGCCCGATGAAAAACCGGCCTGTTTCATGAATAAAGAGCGAGCGGTGCAGCGCCGTTACCCATTCGAAAAATTCGCTTTTGGGTGCGGGGTAACCCAGTAGGGTGCCGGTTTGCGGATCAATGTAAGCTTGCAGTTTTTTCCCTTCCGCATCACTGCCTTTGATCTGTACAAACTGATTTTTATCAACCGTAAGCTCGCTGATTCCGGGATATTGTTTTCGTAAAACGGGTAATGTTCCCGCCAGCGTAGTTTCACTGAAATGATCGGTGCGGTAGGGCAGGACTTTTTCGGACAATGGCTGAAATGCCAGAATGATGCCCGTAACAGCGGCGAGGGTCAGTAAAAGAAAAGAAGATACAGCCAACGCAAGGTGGCTGTATCTCCATACAGAAATGGTCATAAGGAACTTAAACTTTAATTAGCGCTGAAACGGACGTAACGAATGTATCCAGTTCCCTCGTTTTTCGCAGCCAGTGACTCGGTGGTCAATGGGATTTCCAGGTCTTTCACGTGGTATTCCTTGTCTTCCACAGCGCTCTCAAAACGGATCTTATATCCCGCGTTGATCTTGGCATTATCAATTTCAAACACGTTCACGCTCCGGTCGCCTCCCGTCACCGATGCACCTGTAATGGCGCTGATGTTGGCTTTTTGCCTGGATTGGAACTTGTGCCATTCTTTCATGCTGTTGTACCACTTTTTATCAGGCCCCAGCACATACAATGTCTTCTCGTAAGCACCTTTATTGTTAATGAGCGAAATCACGATATACGCGCCTTCACCCATGTAATTGGTCATCTGGATCATGCATTTGTATTTGCTCTTGTCGGCCGCCTGTGCAACAGCATTGTTTGGGCGGGCGATCGTCAGTGTCAGGAAAAGGAGTGTTATTTTAAATAAATCAGACATGAAAGTTATTTCAGGAAATTGACAGTTACATTGTTTTTAGAAAGCGACTCATTCTCTCCCGCCAAGTCAAAAGCAGTTTCGTTGAAGTTTGTCTCAATCTCTTTTTTGGCACCGATGGAAAGCAGATATTTCAGCATTGCATCGTCTTTTGAAACCATAGCAGCCTTGTGCAATGCGGTGATGCCTTCGCTGTTTTTTGCATTCACATCTATCTGATATGCTTCCAGACTTTTAACCAGTGCCAGGTCGTTTTTCGCCACTGCGATATGGTATAATGTGTTACCGTTTTTCGCCGGTGCAGCGATTTTAAACCCTTTGTCCTGCAACACTTTTATTTTCGGTCCAAACTCGCCTGCTGTCCTGGCATTGTAAGATTGAGCGAGATAGAAAGCAAGGTTATCGCCGTTTTTATCCGTTGTATTAATATCTGCACCTTTGCCGATCAGGTAGCCGATCACCTCAGGGGAATTGCCTCGAACAGCCATTGCCAACGCACTAACGCCCTTTTCGTTCAGCTGGTTAATGTTTCTAACACTGGAAAGTAATATGCCAATGGTCGCTGTGTCCCGATTGCTTGCCGCGGCATTCATGAAAACGGTGTTGCCGTCTTCATCCGCTTTGTTCACATCCACGCCCTTGCTCAGGAAATATTTGATGATATCTTCCTGCTTTGGCTTGCGCACAATAGCATGCAATGCATTCTCTCCGTTCTTTCCGATAACTGTCGGTTTCAATTTCAGGCTTTCCAGATATTGATAAACTTCGATAGGGTTAGCACTGCCACGACCGCCTTGCGCAGCCATGAGAATCGCATCCGAATTGGCAGGAACTCCTTTTGCTAAAAGTGTTTTCAAAACATCGATCTTACCCGCACGGGCAGCATAACTGAATGCATTGTGTCCGGCAGCGTCAGTGCTTTTTAAGTCCAGGCCTTTGGATATAAAATAATTGGTCAACGCCAGGTCTTTATCATTTGCTATGCCGATCAGCAATGCATTGGCACCGTCATTATTCAGGTCTTTTTTCAAATCGGCGCCGTGCGCCAGGCATATATCGTAAACTTTGGTGTTCTGCTGACCGCCGCCTGCAGCAAAGTTGATCGGCGTAGCACCGTGGCCATCCACATAATTTCCTTTCGCTCCCTTGGCAACCAGATATTCCATCAATTCCACATTGCCTCGCATAGCAGCCCAATGCAGATAAATCCGGCCGTCGTGGGTTGCCTTATCCACTGTGTTGCCCGGCTGGGTCAGCAGATATTCAATGGTAGGGTTGGGCGCTCCTGCATTGATAGCAAGCACAACCGGATCAAACATGTTGTTATTGAACTGGGCAGGATTGCTTCCTTTTTCAATCTCCGCTTTCACTGCATTCACATCCGGGGAGGTTTTCCAGAAAGATTGTTCCAGAAGGACATTCTGCTGAGCCTGAGCAGCAAACGATAAGAATGCACAGGCAGCAATAAGAAGTTTTTTCATATTAAGACGAATTAAAATAACGGGTTAACAGGTGCAACTTCCCTGTTTTGAGAGTCAAGATGCACAAAGTTAAACGATAATTGGTCTAAATATGGATTTGCAGCAAGTTTTTGAACTGAAATTAAATATGCAAAAAGGATTACTTTAACACTCCGCTCGATACGATATGTTTCGAAAGCTCCCTTGCAAAACGCTGCGCGCCAGGCTCGCTCAGGTGGCATACATCACAGAACAAAACCGAATCTTCGGGCATAACCGCCGCCATATTAAAGAAACCGGTCTTTTGTTCGCGATGCACTTTTTCCAGCATTGCATTATGCATCCGGATTCCTTTCGCAACATTTTCCGGCTTGCCCCACGTGGTCACCGGCGACACCATGTAGCAGGGCGTGAAATATTTTTTGTCGGCCTCCTCACCCGTCAATGTTATGCCGGGCGGGAAGAAGGTTGCATATTTTACCAAAAGCAGCGGGTCCTGTTTCTTGTTGGCTAGCTGGGCAATGTCATTCAGGTTGTTATAGTAGGATGCAGCCGTTTTAATGTCCTCACCATAACCGGCATATGCAGGGTCAACCTGGTCATTGCTGATGTAATTCCGGTGTTTTATCTTGTCTATCAGTGTTTTAATTAATAAATGAATGGAGTAGGGTATCACAGTCACATTCATTTCCGGATGCTTCAACAGCAAATTGATCTCGTCATACCATTTGATGTGGCTGTAATCCGGGTAAAACATTTCGGTGGAAATGTTATTGGCGCGGTTCTCATTGATGGCTTCATAAAAAATGACCAGGTCATAGGGCTGGTTTTTGAGCAGCCGGTATTTTACGAGATTGTCGCGGGAGTTGTGGCCCGGCATGGCGACATTGAAGAAGTTGAATTTTTTAACTGCCGGATAGGCCTTTTGAAACAATGTATCCAGCCGCATTTCCAACCTCGACCAATGCGTGTTGACTACCGATCCGCCCAGGATCAGGATGTTCCGGGTGTCGCCGCCACGTTCCACTTGCGCCTCCTGCATGGCTTCGATATAGGGGTAATATTTCTTTTCAAGATATCGGGCCGGCTGAAAGAACGGATAACCGACCAGGGAAAGGCCTATCCTGAAAATGACTTCTGAAAAGACATAAAGCAGCGCAGTCAAAGTCAATGAAAGATAGAATTTTCTTGATATCATGCAGGATCGTAGTAATAATTGCTTTGTCATAAGGACACATCACTACTTCAATTCCGTTGCATTACAGCCTGGGACTTTCAGATTTATACTTACTTTTGAAAAAATGCAATTCAAGTCATGCAGATTACATTTCCAGGCATACATAATGATAGTCCGGGTTCGTACTGTCACGTAACCCTCGCCGCCCTGCTTCCGCTATGCGATTAGTTCCGGTCTCAACATTATTCTCAAAACAGGAGTGGCAGCTGGCGGCCGGGATTGTTTGCATTTATCTGCCTGTGCGGATATTTGTAAGCAATGTGGCGTTGGACGGAGAGACCATTTTAAATAAAATGCCGCTCTGGATTGCTGAATTCGCTGTTAACCTGCTGTTTTTCAGGATATGGATCGCGATCATCGGTGCCATACAATACTCATCCGGCAGGCTCGATGCAACGTTTACGTTCAGGTTTCCGAGGCGGCTTTTTACCTATGCCGTTGGTTTGGTGCTGGCGGTGTTATTCAATTTTGCATTCATTTTCCTTTGGCGCAATATGGAAATGTTGCTGGCGCAGCAATTACAGATCGTCATCAAAAGGACCGAACAGGAAATACAGCCTTTCAACCGTCAGCAAAAAGCAAAAGCCAATACGGGCCTGACGGTGATGGCTATGTTGGCGACCATTTATATGGTCTCGGTCAAGCGCAGCAATGAACAGCTGGAACAAGTAAGCTTGCGCGCAGCACAGCTCGAAAAGGAGAATTTGCAAACCCGCTTTATAGCACTCAAAAATCAGCTAAGCCCTCATTTTTTGTTTAATAGCCTGAGTATTCTGACCTCTATCATTGAAAAGAATCCGCAGCAATCGGTGTTGTATGTCAATAGGTTATCGAAATCTTACCGTTATATACTGGATCATTCCGATCTGGAATCGGTAACATTGAAAACGGAGCTGGATTTCATTGAAGCGTATGTTTTTTTACTAAAATCGAGGTTTGAGGAAAAGATGCATGTGCACATCGAAATCCCTGCTGCTGCCCATTACCAGTACAAAATCGCTCCGCTCACATTGCAATTGCTCATCGAAAATGCAGTGAAACACAACCAAATGTCGATGGAAAATCCTTTGCATATCAGTATTGGAATGATTGATTTTCAGCTGATTATTAGTAATCCCATCAGAAAGCGGAACAACCTGCCGGCTTCGGCTGAAATAGGACTGTCCAACATTATCCGCAGATATGGATTGCTGACCAAAGAGCCGGTAACGGTCTCTGAAACAGGCGGTTCATTCGTTGTGAAAATCCCATTGCTGACATGAAAGTATTGATCATTGAAGATGAAGGCCAGACTGCCGAACGCCTGGAAAACCTCATTCACAGGTATGAGAAGACGATCCGGGTGCTCGACAAAATCGGATCTGTTGAAAAGACGCTGGCATATTTTGCAAAACAAAATGCGGAGCTTCCAGACCTGATCTTCATGGACATTCACCTGGAAGACGATCTTGGATTCCGCATTCTGGAAGAGCTGAAACTAACCGTTCCTGTTATTTTTACAACCGCTTTCAACGAATATGCATTAAGGGCCTTCAAAACGTTCAGTATCGATTATTTGTTAAAGCCAATTGATGATCAAGAGCTTTCGGAGGCGATCGACAAGTTTAAAACCATTGTAAAACCTGCGTTGCCTGAAAATCGGTTTGCCCGGTTACTGGAAAATTATAAGGAGTCGGCCTATAAAGAGCGGTTCATGGTCACGGCCGGAACGCGATTGCAGAGCATTGCGGTGGCGCAAGTCGCCTATTTTTCCTATGAGCGAAAAACCACGCTGTTGAACACAACAGACGGGAAATTTTATAGCCTTGATTACAGTTTGGATAAGCTTGTTGAACTGCTTGATCCGAATCGATTTTTCAGGGTTAACAGATCGCAAGTGATCTCTTTACATTCCATCCGGTCGGTGAATCAGCATCCCATGGGCAAAATGGTCGTGGAAATCGAGCCTACGCCACGAGTTGAAGTGACTGTAAGCCTGGATCGCATTGCTGCATTTAAGGATTGGCTCGGTAAATAGGATCATTGATGCATTCCTTAAATCCGATATAACTGTCATTCAGGCCAAAATTCCCGGCATTCAGCTCCTGCCTTCTTCCATTCCTATGCTTATCCGGCTATCTTATGAAGCGCTTTAATGTTCGAGCGGACACATTTTGATGACCGGGGCAAAACGATGGAATTATTGAAACCCATAAAGTATTTTAATTTTAAAGACTGCGAGCAGGCAGAGCTGGGCGCTGTGGCAACGATCATGACGGGATGCCAATATGCTCAGTTCGAATGGCCCGATGAAAATTTACAACCATTCACACTCATTGAAAAACTGGTCGGCGACAGTATTATTCTGGGAGAAGAGAAATATATGCGCGTTTCCGAGCGCGAGAAAAAGAAGTTCGGTTTCCAGCACGGCGACATTATATTTACCCATAACAGCAGTTCCAGCCAGCTTGGCAATTGTGTCCTTTTCGATCTTCCCCATTTTGTTTTACATACCAAATATCTGCGCATTGTTGCCAATGAGCACATGAACAGCCATTTTTTGTTACTAATCCTTACCCAATTACGTCTGGAAGGAAGCATTCACAGGATCGCAAAACAAAAAGGCAGTGTTTATTACGTGAGTATAGAAGATTTGAAGCGGTTGAAAATCCTTGTTCCCACAATAGAACACCAGAAACAATTGCTCGATTTTCATATCCGCGCTTGACTAAGCACATTTGTCTGCTTATGTTAGGGGCGAATAAGCATAGGGGATTTTACAATTAAGATATGTCGATTACCAAAGAAGAAGAATTAACGGGAATGCAGCGTGCGAGTGAAGTGGTTGCCGTGATCCTGAAAAGAATGACGGCGTTTGCAAAACCCGGAATGACAACCAAGGAACTCGACAATTTCGGGGCTGGGCTTTTTAAAGAATTTGGGGCAAAATCAGCGCCTAACCTCGCTTATGGCTTTCCCGGTTGGACGTGTATCAGCGTTAATAATGAGTTTTGCCACGGCATCCCAACGGACAGAACGATCTTGCGTGATGGCGATCTGGTGAACATTGATGTTTCGGCAGAAGTGGGTGGCTACTGGTCTGATAACGGCGGATCATTTGTGTTGGGACCAGATACAAACGGGCATCAGCAGCTTGTGGACGCTTCCAAACAAATCCTGAAAAAGGCGATCAGCAACATCAAAGGCGGCGTAAGAATCTCGGATATCGGTTTTTTAATAGAATCAGAAGCTAGAAAACGCGGTTATAAGGTGATCAAAAACTTGAATGGCCATGGAATAGGACGGCATTTGCACGAAGAACCATCCGAAATTGCCAATTACCGCGACCGTTCTAATACGAGGCGCTTCAAGAAAAACTCAGTAGTTGCCATCGAAACGTTTATTTCAACACGTTCATCGCTGGCCGTGGAAACAGGCGACGGCTGGACAACGGTAGGGGACAAAGGCGGTTTCATGGCTCAGCACGAGCACACAATCGTGGTAACCGACGGCGCGCCGATCATTTTAACGGCCAGCAACGATGTCTGGGCATAATAACAGCACATTTACATTTTCCCGACAACAGCCATTACAAGTGTGGCGGCGTTGTGAGCGGCAATGTCGTAAAAAGCCATAATGTCATTTTGCGCTTTTTCATTGGCATTGTCGCTCAGGCTGCGGATGATCAGGAAAGGTGTGTTTTGTTGGTAACAAGTTTGGGCAATAGCAGCACCTTCCATCTCAGTTGCAGCGGCATTCAGCTCTTCACGGAGGCGTTTCGTGATAATTTTAGAAGAGACAAAAACATCGCCTGTGACAATAATTCCCTGCTTTACAGCTGGTTCAAAGCTGCCGTTGTCGCGTTTGATCTTAGAGAATGTAAGTCCCTTGGAAACGGCTAACGCCTTCTTAACCAATGTACTGTCACAAACAAATGACCTCGGGTTTTCCAACATTGTTGCCGGGTTTTTAGTAGACCAATATTGCATCCCGTTGTCTTCGGCCATACCAAAATCGTGGTAAGTCACATGTGTCCCAATCACAATGTCGCCTGGGTTAAGCGCAGGGTCAATGCCGCCCGCAATTCCGGAAAAGATAATTTCGCGTGGCTTGAAATGTTCGATCATCAAAGTCGTAGTGATCGCAGCATTCACCTTCCCGATCCCCGTTTGCGCCAACACGATCTGACGGCCGTTTAATTTGCCTTTTGTAAAATGGATCTGCTGTATGGTCGTGTCTTTTTTCTCTTCCATTCTGCTTTGCAGCAACACCAGCTCAGGAGGAAATGCACCAAGAACGCCCGTTATGCTCTGCGCATTAATGTTTGTGATTTGTAAAAATAAGAGAAGAAAAATAAGGAGTGATTTTTTCATAAAAAGTTAAAGAATGAGCGCCAGAATGGCAAAAATGTCAATGATCCAGAGCGCCAGACTAATTTCCCTGATCTTGCCCGTTGCAATATGCAGTGCGGTCCAGCTCAAAAATCCCCAGATAATTCCTTGCGTGATGGAGTAAGTAAATGGAATCAGCACCATCGCAAAAAATGCTGGAAACGCTTCGCTCAGGTTCCCCCAATTGATCTTGACAACCGGTTTCATCATAAAAACGCCCACCAATACAAGTGCCGGAGCAGTTGCAATAGCCGGAATAGCGCTTAATAATGGCGATAAAAAAAGAAAAGGAAGAAAGAGAATCGCTCCCGCAACAGCGGTAAGGCCTGTTTTTCCGCCTTGCTCAATGCCTACGGCCGATTCAATGTATGCAGTTCCCGGGCTGCTGCCGACCAATCCAGCGATGGTGGTGGAAAAGGCGTCGGTAACGAGTGATCTTTTAATGTTCCTGGGTTCGCCGTTCTCATCCAGCAGTTCCGCCGCTTCGGCGAGTCCTACGAATGTGGAAAGACTGTCGAACATATCCGTGAAAACAAATGCCAGGATAATAGGGGCCAGGCTCCATTTCAGTGAATTGACCATATCCAGCTCGAAAAGCAGGCTGAAATCAGGTTGTGAAACAATGGTGTCGATGTTGATAATGGTCTCCGTTCCGCCCCACCAGCGTCCGATTGGCCAGGCGAGCAGGCTCGTTAAAACAATGCCGATAAGAATGCTGCCTTTAATATTTTTGATCAAAAGAACGACCGTAATTAATAACCCCGCGGCAAATGTGAGCGACGAAGCATTTAATTTGCCCAAACCCACCATTGTTGCGGGATGGGCAACGATGAATTTGGCATTTGCAAAGCCTATTAATGTAATAAAAAGGCCGATTCCGGCCGCTATGGCAAACCGCAGCGATTTTGGAATGGCCTTTACAATGTAGGCGCGCACATTAAAAAACGATAGCAACAGGAAAAAGATACCCGACCAGAACACAGTCCCCAGCGCAACTTGCCAGCTCAGTTTCTCGGTAAAGACTGCTGTAAATGTAAAAAATGCATTCAATCCCATTCCCGGCGCAACCAGGATCGGATTATTTGCATAGAAACCCATCATTAAGCTGCTGAAAAAAGCAACCAGAATTGTGGCCGTCAGCACTGCCGAAAACGGCATACCCGTTTGGCTTAATATGGATGGGTTGACTACGATAATGTACGCTGTGGCCAGAAACGACGACACTCCTGCAAGAATTTCAGTGGACAATGAAGTGTTGTGTTTCTTTAATTCAGCAGCGGAAAACATACGTATCGGTTTATTTCAAAGATATTGATTGCGCTTTGTTTAAAAAAATGCATCGACAGGAATGGCAACTCACTTGTCCGGGTTAGTACGGTCCGGATTTTAATAGGGATCACCAGCCAATGCCATAATCTTCCCCATGGTTGCTGGATCCGCCCCAGAAGCTTTTATGTTGCCAGTCAAAATAGATCGCATTGATCGGTCCGCTTGTTCTCGGCTGAAAGTAAAGCTTGTAACCCATTCTGGTAAGTTCTTTTCGGGACCAATCGGGCATGGCTTGGTTGAGTATAAGCCCGCCCGGCTCTTTTTCATGTGCTCCAAAGCTTGCATACATTTGCAAGGTCTTAAAGCTGGGTGCTTCCGTAGCCTCCTGCACCGTCATGCCAAACTCCACCATATTCAGAAAGAATTGCAGCAGCAACTGGTCCTGTTCATCCCCGGCTTGTTTTGCAAATGACAAAAATGGCTTTCCATCTTTCAGCGCAAGGCTTGGCGTCAAGGTAACCCTCGGCCGTTTGCCCGGCTCTACAACATTGAACGGGTTTTCCTTCGCATCCAGAACGAATGACTGCATACGCTGGCTCAATCCCACACCCGTATTGCCTGCAATGCAGGCAGGCACCCAGCCGCCACTGGGCGTAATGCTTACCACCCAGCCTTCTTCATCGGCTGCTTCCACAGATGTCGTCCCCGCTGTGAACTCATCCATATATTCATTACTTAATCCGTTCGCGTTACGGTTAAGCGAAGCATGGAAATTTCCCCATGACTTAATTTGATCTGCATAAGGGTTTTTCTTTCCCTCGAATGGATACGGATCTCCGGGAAGTGCCTTCGCATCATTCGTTTCCCAATTGATCTGCTTGATTCTTTCCTTGGCATATTCTTTCGAAAGCAAACCTTTCATTGGTTCCTCAGGTGCAAAAGCCGGATCACCATAGTAAAAGTCCCGGTCGGCAAAAGCCAGGTTCATGGTCTGATACAACGTGTGCACGTATCGCGATGAGTTGTAACCCATACTTTTCAGATCGAAGTTTTCCAGCATATTCAAAGTCTGCAATAACACAGGGCCTTGCGTCCATTGCTGCATTTTATAGACATCGATCCCTCTGTAAGAAGTCATCAGCGGTTCCTCGATCTTGACTTTCCAATTGGCCATGTCCTGTTCTGTGATCAGGCCGCCTTGTTCCTTCGTTCCTCTGGCGATTTCTTTGGCAATGTCACCTTTATAAAAACGGTCGTAAGCTGCATAAATCGCTTCTTTCCGGCTCTTCCCCTTTTTTAATGCTTCCTGTTCTGTGTCAACCAGTTTTTGCAACGTCGCCAGCAAGTCTTTCTGAACAAATATTTCGCCCGCATCCGGCGCCTCCCGTTTTGAACCAAGATGTGGCAGAAACACTTTGGTGGAATATGGCCACTTTTTTATTTCGGCCTTATCTCTTTCGATCGCATTGGCAGTCTGTGCTTCGATGGGATATCCTTCCGCCAGTTGCATTGCTGGTGCGAGCACTTCTTTCAGGGACATTGAACCATATTCTGCCAGCATTGTCATTAAACCACCAGCCGTTCCCGGCGTTGTTGCCGCCAATGGCCCATATTCCGGTGGATATTTCATGCCCTTGTTTTTAAAAAAATCAGCGGTTGCCCCGGTCGGAGCAACACCCATCGCATTGATTGCGATTACTTTTTTCGTTTTTGGGTTATAGATCAGCGCCTGCGTTTCACCGCCCCAGCTCAACACATCCCACATGGTGCAGGTTGCTGCCAGCATTGCGCAGGAAGCGTCAATCGCATTCCCGCCTTTACTAAAAATCATCGCTCCCGCCGTAGCCGCCAACGGTTTTCCGGTAATGCCGATCCAGTGCTTGGCATGCAAAGGAGGTTTTTGCGTGGTAACCGGAAAGTTGTTAAAAGACTGACCATTTGCTGCAAAAGCACATATGCTGAGAACAGACAAATTAAGTAGGAGACGTAATTTCATAAACGTAGCTGGTTCAGGTTTTGCGGGATCAACAGCCTTAATCATACTGCCGTCCTTACGCAATTTAAACATTTACTCATTGCTGAGCCGCCCACTAGTGAATTTTGTTACTCCACATATGTTGCTACCCCATATATGCGGCAACTCCTGGTATTTTGTTTACGCTAACTATTGAATGTTGTTCATGATGTGACACCCGCACGCCATGAACCTAACCATTCAAAACAGTGAACCTTGTGTATAACTGCCTCCTGGAACTCCAAGAAGTGGGAAGTTTGCGATTTGCTCGTATTTAGAGCCTGTAACCAGTGATCTCCTAAGGAGAACCATTTCGCTGGCTTGAAATGATGCCAGGAACTCGCGGTAAAGCCAATCTATGGCTGCCTTGGCGGTTTGCAAGGCGCTCATATTCCTTGCAATGGTGAAATGCGGATCTTCACAAAAATGATTCTCGCCGGGCGCCCATTGCCGCACGTGCCGGCCTATTTCTGATTTCAACTTTTTAGTCAGATCAAGCACCTGATCGGACGCCGTTGTTTCCAGATCGACATAAAATTTCCCGTATTCGTACTTCTTGAATTGCGTCAGCGAAATGGACAATGGAGATGTATGGCGGGCCACTTTCTCAAATCCCTGGATAATGCGATCCACTTTGTTTTCATGAATCGTACATTTGAAGAGCGTAAGGTGCGGTACCAGGTTCGCAGCATAGGCGCACCCATAATTTTCCTCAAAATAACGCTTTACATTATGAAGCAATGCTTCCGTCACCTTATCACAAGAAAATACCAGGAGATATTCATACATGTGATGCCTGATGCTGGCCAGTGTATTCCAATGGTTGTTGTCGATGTGAACGCGTTTCATA
The DNA here is from genome assembly GCF_021390415.1 of Dyadobacter sp. CY327. NCBI lineage: Bacteria > Pseudomonadati > Bacteroidota > Cytophagia > Cytophagales > Spirosomataceae > Dyadobacter > Dyadobacter sp. CY327. The sequence continues at coordinate 1,699,017 of NZ_JAJUXJ010000001.1, forward strand.
ATTTTTGCTGATGAAGTGTAACCTTGATGTAAAAATAATATTGTTATTTTAAATATCAAACATTTGACACTAAAAATATCTGAAAAATTTTAGATAAGCTGTTGACAGGGATTGTTTTGGCATGAATCGACTTTATTAGCTGTGGCTTTAAACAGGTAACACACTAGTTGGAAACAAAAAAACGACGCAGCCAGGACACATTGGTCACTAAGCTACGCCGTCGTGGTAGAGAAAGATTCACTTTATAAAATCATACAAGCGCATGAATAGGGATTTTTGATCATAGTAATCAGTTTTTGATCAATTTAGAAGAATGTAATGTTCCATCCTGCTCACGGACCTGTATAACATAAATGCCTGGTGTAAGCTGTTTCAAATTGATTGCACCATCAGGCAGCTTTTGTAGTTCACTCTTATTGGCTTCGTACACAACACTGCCGGATTTACTTACAATTTTTACATTTTCGGGTTGACGTGCATCCGGCATTTCAATGGTAAGCCAATCTGCTACTGGGTTTGGATGGAATGCAACAGCGAAATTATTTGCCACCCGAATATTCCGGATTCTGCTGAATGCAAATTTTCCATCATTGTCTACCATACGCAAGCGGTAATAATGCACAGCTGCTAACGGTCGCTCATGTACGTAGGAGTAAGTGCGTTCTATCTTGCTATCGCCGTTTGAATTTACGTCTCCGAGTACGAGCCAGTTCTTCCCATCTGTGCTATGCTGAATTTCAAAGAAATCGCTATTGGCTTCAAACGAAGTGCTCCAAGTAAGAACAACATCATTTTCCTTTTGTGCGGCAACGAAGTCCACCAATGTAACAGGCAGCCCACTGCCGGATTCTGTTGCAGTGAGGGTGCTGATGTTCGTCCAGTCTCCTGATTCGGAAACATTGTTCAAAATCGGGTCGGGTGTGCTTTTGTTCGTCGGAATCGTGTAAATGTGATCTGGTCCTGCATGTGTGATTTGCAGCACATTTTCATTGTTACCATTCAATTCTGATTCAAGATAAGTGATCAGCACTTTTCCTTTAAAAGTAAGTGGGCTCGCCAGATTGTAAACACGATTGATGCTGCCCGTTGGCTTACCAGCAATTGCCACATCCGAATGTGTTATTTCATTGTTGTTCAGGTTCGTCGCTTCGGTTGGCGTCAGTGACAAAGAGCTAACGGTCACGGTTGTTCCCGGCGATATAAAGAAGCTGTTCGCGCCTGTCTTCAATTGCGCCTGTGCCTCTGCAAAAACGGCTGTGAAGCCTAGCAGTGCTATTATGGTATGTTTTGTTTTCATAATATATTATTTGACTATTGAATGAACTGAATTTTTTTGCATCAAAGCTTTTGTAGCATTCTTCCGTTGAAATGAGCAGTGGAGTTTGCGGTTTCAAGCTCTACACCGTTTACTCCCGATTTCCCCCTGACATTTACAACATCGCCTTGCTGCAATTGACAATCGATTGATATGATCGATGTATACTTGGAACTTACCTTGTATTTGTAGTCTAGTGCTAGTTCTGAGACATTATTTCCGCTAAATCTGACCAATTGCAACGAAGGACTGAATTCCAAGTCCGGATCTCCGTGGGTCCATTCAACCATGGCGTCAAAGTGGTAAATTCCATTAAATGGAGCAACGAAGCTGTTAGCCAGAGGGTTATAATTTCCACCGACATTATATGTGATATTGCCAAAGTTAACCGTGACAAACTCCTGTCCGCCTGATGAATTGATATTGCCTCCACCGTTGATGCCCACTTCTGAGAAAGCGACAATGTTTACAGCCGGTGCTTGCCATGTTGCATTACCATTGGCGTCTGATGTCAGTATTTTACCGTTGCCAGGGGATTGTCCGTTTCCTGCGATTTTAAGGTTTCCAGAAACGTGTAAGGCAAGTCCCGAAGTGCTTGCCGCCAAAACTCCTACTCCGGACGAGCTCGTTCCTGAAACACCTATCCCCGTATCGGAGGCACCTCTAACACCTATCACTTCGGAGGATCCAGAAATTGCGACGGAATTTTGCGAAACGCCCGAATTCGAAACATAAAACAACGCAACATTACTGTTCCCGATCTGGCTGAAAGGGAAACTTAGTTTTGAACCAACTATTCTCCAAAAAGGATTGTTACCATCACCGGAATTGTAGTATAAGCCTTCACTGCCCGCCAGCGTGTTCGTATTATAAATCAACAAGCCCTTTGCTGGATTGGGAATTGTTATTTTATCCGATTCCGATTGCAGTGAGATCTTCGGAAAAAGAACACCCTTGTTGGTGCTATTTACATCCAGTATGGCGCTAGGGTGTGGCGAATTTGTGTTAATGCCGACGCTTTGCGCAGAAGCGCTTTCCCATAATAGCGTTGTTGTTAAAAGGATGAATAATTTTTTCATAAGTATCTTAATTTTGGGGAGTTAAAAATTATAGTTCTATAGCAAGATGTCCATTAAAGTGTGCATCCCTATCAGACATCGCAAGGGCTACCTGAGTCCCATAAGACCTGGCAATCACATTTACCTGATCGCCTTGCTCTAATTCACAATCAATGGCTATGTGTGATGTATGAGATCCGTCCGTTGACCATGCCCTGCTTTCTGACAACTCTGTGGTAACTCCGCCTCTAATTCTAACAAGCTTCATTGTAGGGCCAAAAAGGTCGTCTGAACTTTTCTCCCATCTTGCCATTACGTCAAAATGATAAATCCCATGTTTTGGAGCATTAAAAGTGCTATGCGGAGCCATATTAACGTCATTGTAACTTCCGCCCCAATCGTAAATCTGATTTGCGAATGCAACTTTGACGAAAGTGCTTTCAGACATATTCTGGCTGCCACCTCCAAGAATGCCACTCGCCTGAAAACCATTGAAGATATTATCAAATTCGTTAAGCGGTGTTTCCCAGGTTGCATTGCCAACACCGTCCGATGTTAGAACTTTTCCTGTCCCTGGCGATAATGTCGGGCCATCATATTTGAATTTGCCATTTACTTCTAGCGCAAGTCCAGTAAGTGAAGAAGCATACACCCCCGTTCCATTTTGAATACCTCTTCCCATAACCGCCGTCCCGGTCGACGAAAGGCCTGCTATCGCTTGTCCAATATTAGCATAGCCTCCAATTCCAGCAGAATTGCCGGTTGTCGTCGTATTCTTAATAGAAAAAAGCGCCCCCGAACTTGTCGCAGTCTGATTAAAAGGAAGCTTGATGTTCTCCTCGATACTCTTCCAATCAGGACTCGCAGCCGTACCGATATTGAAGTAAAAGCCTTCTTTATCCAGTAATCCGGGATTTGTGTTGAAGATTAGCAATCCTCTTTCTGGGTTTGCGACGGTTCCGGCATCGGTGTTTGACTGCAAAAAAACACGAGGCAGCAACACCCCCTTGTTCGTAGCCTGAACATCCAGCGCCGCGCTGGGATCGGGGTAATAAGTGTTGATTCCGACATTCTCGATGGTTTGTGCGAAGAGCTTTTGCTGGAACCAGAGTAGGGAAAATAGTAAAACAATTTTCTTCATAACATAGTAAGGTTTACAAAGTTGAAATGACGCGTTTCCTTAATGCGTTTGATAAAAATTGCGGAGATTCTGAATTCTTGGGTAATCCATTGTGCCAGTAGACGGTTTGAGTTATTTTAAGGTAAAATCATTCAGGCTAAGACCTCCATTTACGCGTCCTCTTCAAGTGGGTGTACAGGTGCGCTTTCACTTTTTCAGATAGTTTTACAAGTAACTTTTCAACTGCAACAGACTTTTGACTCTGTTCTTTTACCATATTCATTACCATGCTTATTTTGAGATATTGCCGTAAACACCTGGGGACAGTCTGGATGTGTATTTTGACGTTGGGTTCTGTTTTTCTGACGGGTTATACGGATAATAAAACGGTTGTCGCCAATTACAAGGATTCCCTGGAACTCGGTTCGTTCATAGAGGATGGCTTTCCATATATTTCCACATCCGTTGATGCGCGTAAGCTTGGACCGGCTTACCCGCAGGACAATATGGCGGCGCGAACATTGGCTTTGCAGCTCGGTAACGACACTTATGTTTGCTTCGATACCGATCTTTTGCGCTGGTCGGTGGCATGGACAGGGAAGTATTTGCCGATGGTTTTGATGGCGCAGGTTTCGTATAAGGACTTTTTCAATAAGAATAATAAAATCGCTTCACTCACCGGAGAAGCGAAAATAGCCACGGGGCTCTATCCTGGCTGGACTCTGGAAAAGCCGTTTTCGGGAGATTTATCCAACATTATTGAAACAAAGCAGCCAACCTGGGTGCCGATGCCTGCGGAGCAAGGTCGGTGGAAGGGCGTTTATGTCTATGGTAATCAGGCTGTTTTGACCTATACGGTGGGGAGTGCCGACGTTGCCGAATTGCCGGGAAGCACGAAGTTTGAAGATCAAACGGCTTTTACGAGAGCATTTCAATTTGAAAACACTACAAAGGAGATTTTCCTGACAGCGGCAGAAGTCCGGCAGGCAACGGGTTCGGAGGTGAAGGGCAAAATTGCATATCTATACCACGGGGCGAACAAGGATACAATTACGGCGGTCGGTATTCTGGGCAAAGGAGGTTTATTACAGCCTGAAATTACGGGTAATCAGTTCTTGACGGTAAGAGTTCCTGTGTTTCAAAAGGCTATCAATGAGACGGTTGTGATCTGGAAAGGTCCTGTCAGACTTAAAAAAGCATTTGAAAATTATTGTAAAAAGGGCAAGGTGTCCATTCCCGACTACAAAAAAGGCGGGCCGGCTCTATGGAAAGAAACAGTTGTTACCAAAGGGAAACTCTCGCCGGACACGGCCGCTTTTGTGACGGATCAGTTAACGCTTCCTTTGCCGAATCCGTGGAAGCGCAATGTGCGTGTGGCAGATGTTGGGTTTTTCAAAGATGGGCGTGCCAGCGTAGTGACTTTCGAGGGAGATGTGTGGATGATCGAAGGAATTGATAAAAACCTTCAAAATCTGAAATGGACGCGCTTTGCTTCTGGTTTTCATGAGCCTATGAGCATTGAAATCGTAAATGATCGGGTTTATGTATTCGGGCGGGAAGGCATTGTGAAATTGCACGATCTTAATAAAGATGGCGTGGCTGATTTCTACGAAAATTTCTCCAATGTGATGGAGCAATCGGCCGAATCGAGAGAATGGGCTGCGGATATGGTGGCGGCGCCGGACGGTAGTTTTTACATTGCGAAAGGCGGAAGCCTGGACAACGGGCCGGGAATGACTGCCAAAACCGGCAAAGGTTTCAGATCGGGATCGACGCAGAATGGGGCGATCCTTAAAATAAGCCGTAACGGTCTGAAATCGGAGGTGATAGCAACGGGGCTAAGGGGGCCTTACCTTGGAATTCATCCTGAAAAGGGCATTCTTACTGCTTCGGATCAGCAAGGAAATTTTGTTCCGTCAACACCTATTTATTTGATTAAAAAAGGGGATTACTATGGCGTTCAACCCACTGCCCACCGCTCAGATAATCCGGAAGTGGCGCCTCCACTGACCTGGATTCCGCATAGAGTGGACCGTTCCAGCATTAGCCAGGCGTGGATTACCGGCAATAAGATGGGCCCGCTGAATGGCAGCCTGATCCATTTCTCATTTGGCCGGCCGGGTTTGTTCAGAGTTTTGATTGATAGTTCTTCGAATGTAACGCAGGGAGGGGTTTCGGTCATTCATGCTGATTATCCTGCGCCGACCTCCAAAGGCATTGTTAACCCGGTCGACGGGCAGCTATATGTTGCCGGTTTCAACTTGTGGGGCTCTACTTCAACGGGCATCAGTGCATTGCTGCGCCTGCGCTATACGGGTAAGACGAGCTATTTGCCCAACCAGTTTAAGGCTGGCAAACAAGGAATTATCCTTGGTTTTGATGCGGAGCTGGATCCGAAAATGGCAGCGGATGCAGCCAATTTCGCAGTGAAAAGATGGAATTATCAGCGCACGGAAGAATATGGTTCGGGTCACTTCAAAATGGATGGTACTTCCGGCGAGGAAACCTTGACTGCTGCCGCTTCCTACTTGTCGGCAGACCGTAAAAAGATTCTGATCCTGGTCCCCGGAATGGCCGAAGTGATGCAAATGGAAGTTTCGTATAAGCTGGCTGCGGCTGACGGCAAAAAGATGAACGACAGCTTCTGGTTTACGGTGAACAAAGCGCAAAATATGGATTTGACGTCGTATGGGTTTGGCAATGTTGATCTTGCGCTTCTGGACGTCAAAAAGCCGGTAATCGCGGAAAAGGAAGACAAAAAGGTTGTGGTTTCAGCGGAACACGGCCGGGAAATATTCCAAAAAATGGCCTGTGCCGGCTGCCACTCAGAAGGTTTGAAAACAGACGGCATGTATGGCCCACCATTTCAGAATCTGTACGGTTCAAAACGTGTTTTTGAGGATGGAACAAGCGCAGTTGCAGACGAAAAATACATTAAGGAATCTATTCTGAAACCGGGCGTCAAAATAGTGAAGGGTTATAATGAAGAGATGCCCTCGTTCGTCGGCATCCTGACCGAGCCGGACATTGAGTCTGTTACATTGTTTATTAAGTCTCTGAAAAAGTGACAGATCAAGTCTGGAAGATGAAAACAAGGAGCTGCTTTTTTGTCGGTGCTTTGATTAGAAAGACGGTTCCTGAATGAAAGTCCGTTCAGCCATACATTGCAATGCTGTAAAGTAAATGTATCCGGGTACAATTGTTGTATTTTCTGTTGCAACATTAAACGGATATCATGACGGACATTACAAAATTACCCGAACCGGGGACTATAATTCTGGCAGGGGCCACGGGCGAGCTGGGTTTTCTGATTGCAGGCTTTATATTGAAGCGCGGTGGGGTCGTGAAGGCACTCGTCAGGCAAGGCAGCAGCAACCCCCGCGTTTCAGAACTCCGGCGTATAGGGGCCGAAATCATTGAGGTGGATTTTGCTGATGTCGACGAGCTGACACGCGCTTGCGCCGGCGGGACTTGCTTCGTTTCCGCGCTATCAGGGCTCCGGGACGTGATTGTTGACATGCAGATGCGTTTGTTAAATGCTGCTGTTGCTGCCGGTATTCCGCGATTTATTCCTTCCGATTTCAGCATTGATTTCACCAAGCTGCCCGATGGCAGCAACCGCAACCTTGATCTCCGGCGCGAATTTGGCAGGATGCTTAATGATGCGCCCATTGTGGCCACATCTATCCTTAACGGAATGTTTACCGACCTGTTAACCGGTCAGGCGCCCGTGGTTTTGTTTAAAATCAAACGCGTGCTTTATTGGGGAAACGCGGATCAGCCCATGGACTTTACAACCATGCGGGACACTGCTGATTATACCGCAGCTGCGGCGCTGGATCCTACGACGCCGCGTTATCTGCGGATTGCGGGAGACGTGGCGACCATCCGGGACATTCAGCGGGCAGCCTCGGAAGCGACGGGTGAAAAGTTTGGTACATTGCGTCCAGGTGGCTTGGATTTTCTTGGCACGATGATCAAAATCACCCGCACTTTATCTCCGCAAAACGACGAAGTCTTTCCGCCCTGGCAGGGTATGCAATATCTTCATAACATGTTGAGCGGCAAGCCAAAAATGAGCCCGCTTGACAACGATCGCTTCGCGGATATCCGCTGGACGCGCATACGCGAAGTGCTGGCAGCGCGTTGATACAACGGGTAGACTTGCAGGCAGATAGCGCTTTTTGAACTATGTATAAGAAAATAAATATCGTTATGCAGGTCCAAAATGACAATCAAGAGCAATGAAGCCATTTTTTGAATCTTCGGAGCCGGACATGTCACTCGATCGTGTGGATGGGCGGGTAAAAGTTACGGGGGCCGCGACTTATTCAGCAGATTACCACTTCCCTAATATGGCTTATGCTGTGCTGATTACCAGTACAATAGCAAAAGGAAGCATTGTAAGCATTGATTCCAAAAAAGCGGCGGCTGTCCGCGGCGTCCTCGCTGTGATCAGCCATTTGAATTCCCCCGGCGTTCCGGGACATGGGGATGTTAAACAACCGGCCGAAAGAGCGGCTGTCGGAACAGCATTTCGCGTTTTCTATGATAACCTCGTCTATTTCAGCGGCCAGCCGGTTGCTATGGTGGTCGCGCAGACATTGGAGCAGGCAAATCAAGCTGCATCACTCGTCAAAGTAAAATACCAAAAGGAGGCTCATCAAACTGACTTTGAGGAAAATATAAAAAATGCTGCCCTAGCAGAAGGCGTACAGAGAAATAAAAATTCACCTTTTCAGGATTATGTAAGGGGAAATCCGGATGCCATTCGTGAAGCGAAAGTAAAGATTGAGGCCACCTACACGATCCCTACGCAGCATCACCAGCCCATCGAGCCGCACGCGATCATTGCGGTTTGGGAAGGCGCGGATAAATTGACCATTTATGATAAAAATCAGGGAGTTAAGTCTGCCCAGGGGAATCTGGCGCAAGCGTTCAAACTGCCCCGGGAGAATGTAAAAGTGAACGCGCAGTTCATTGGCGGTGCATTTGGATCGGGCATCCGTGTATGGCCGCACACGGTGGCAGCGGTGTTGGCAGCCAAAAAAATGGATCGGCCGGTGAAGCTCGTTCTGGCCCGTGAGCAAATGTTCACATCCGTCGGTTATCGTCCCTATACGGTTCAAAAAGTGGCTATGGGGGCAGATGAGCAGGGCATGCTTTTCGCCATTGTACATGAAGGGGTAGGGCAGACCTCCACTTACGAAGAACATTTGGAGCGGACCATCCTCGCGTCCCGCGCCATGTACGCCTGCCCGAATGTGTCTACGCAATACAGGCTTTTGAAACTGGACGTTAGCACGCCGACATGGATGCGCGGGCCTGGCGACGCAACGGGAATGTTTGCACTGGAATCGGCATTGGACGAGCTGGCCTATGCATTGAAAATCGATCCGCTGGAAATGCGGTTGCGCAATTATGCCGAAAGTGACCCGGAAAGGAATCTGCCGTGGTCGGCAAAAGGACTTCGGGAATGTTACAAACTGGGAGCTGAAAAATTCGGTTGGAAAGATCGGGTCATGGCACCTCGCTCGATGCAAAAAGACCATATGCTGGTTGGTTATGGAATGGCTTCGAGCCTTTATGGTTTTCACCGGCACCCGAGCAAAGCCAGAGCGATTATGCTCGCCAACGGGTCCGTTATTGTGCAAAGCGCAACGATGGATATTGGGCCGGGAACAGGAACGGCCATGACCAGCATTGCATCGAAAGTCCTGGGAATAAGCCCGGAAAAAATCCGGTTTGACCTGGGCGATTCCAGCCTGCCGGACGCGCCAGGGCAGAATGGCTCATCCACCATTCCAAGCGTTGGCTCGGCAGTTCACGTCGCTTGCGAAGCCCTGAAAAAGAGATTGTCCGAACTGGCTGAGGCGATGCCCGACTCCGGTTCGAAATCCATTTCGTATCCCGACATTTTGAAATATCACAACTTACCACAAGTCGAAGTCACGGAAGAATCTAAATCCGGGCCGGAGCGTGACCAGTATTCCATGTATTCTTTTGGGTGTCATTTTGTGGAAGTGCAGGTGAATCCGGTTACGGCGGAAGTGCGGGTAACGCGTGTCGTCACCTGCGCGGACGTTGGCAAAATAATCAATTACAAAACTGCCCGGAGCCAATCCATTAGCGGCATAGTAGGCGGCATAGGCATGGCGCTGATGGAAGAAGCCGTTATGGACCACCGTTATGGCCGTTACGTGACGAATGATTTGTCAAGCTATCATCTCCCGGTTCACATGGACACTCCGGAAATTGAGGTAATTTACATTGATAAGCCTGATATGGTCGTCAATCCCATCGGCTCCAAGGGCCTCGGAGAAATCGCCATCGTAGGCGTAGCCGCCGCCATCGCCAACGCAGTTTTCCACGCCACCGCAAAGCGCATAAGAGAGCTACCGATCACGGTTGATAAGTTGGTTTGAGGGTGGGGAGGTAAAAAAAATATACGGGCAATGTGACTTTGTTAAAGAAGGTGCGTATCAAGGGTGATGTAATATGACACCACCAATGGACAAACCTTTTTATCAATTTACAGTGCTTAATGAAGCGAAACGATTTGATTTTTTGAGTATAGGAAAGAAATCGATTCCCAAAACGATACAATTTCATCAAACAAATAGGAGTTGTTTCTTCATGCTTGTCCTTGCTGACCTTGCGCCGGATGATTTGCTTGATACACAAACAATCAGCAACAATGGCGACATGCAGACCATACTGGCAACAGTGTTTAAGGCTGTTGATATCTTTCTGGCAGAAAATCCAGCGGCTGTCGTCGTATTTTCCGGAAGTAACGAGGCACGGACGCGATTATACCAGATCGCTATTGCAAGAGAACTCTTGGCATTAAGAGAGCGTTTCAATATCTTGGGAATGGCTAATGACGAAATAGAAGTTTTTTGCAAAGGGAAGCGCTATGAGGCTTTTCTAATATCTTTAAAGAACATTAACGTTGAACAATTTATCTAAAAATATATGGCAACGCTGACAAAGTCTGGAAGTAAACCGGCTACTAATAAGCCGGTTAGGAAGTTTGTCACTGCCGAAGAAGCAGTGCAGACCAAATATGGTAATCTCCTCAAGACGATAGAAAAATTGAACTTAAGGGTTGTGCAGAAGGAAGACAAAGAGTAACATTCATCCCTTCAAAACAACTACTCAAAAACCAACCTCACAATCGTGTGATTTTTGGTGTTGATGGTGGCGATGATGTTAATGGCGAGCAGGACGCTTAGGTCTTTTACTATTACCAGCCCGATGCCTCTTTGTTCGGGGTATAGGGAGATTTTCAGCCATTCTTCGTAGGAGCGATAGGATTTATTGAGCCATTTCATAAGGTCTTCCGGCATGCCGGTTCCGCTGTCTTCGATGATGATCTGCTTCTTGCCATCCTCAATGCCGGACGATATTGTTATTTCGGATGCGCTGATTTTTAATGCATTATCTAGTAAATTATGCACAATAATCGATAGCAGACTGGGATCGCTCCACACATGAAAACCGGGCTCAACATTATTTTTTAATACAACTCCCCTGGAAACGGCAATGCCGGAGAAAAGCGAATAAATGCCATCGATCATGGCCCGCGCCTCTACCTGGCTCATTTGTGTGCGCGAAGAGCCGTTTTTGTTTTGAATTTTGATGTAATCCAGCAAATTTTTGGTCAGCGTTCCAATGTGCACCGTGGTGTTAAGCGTTTCTTCGCTCATCCTGTTTATCAGCGGATTACCATTTTCCAGTTTTTGAAGATAATCGTTGATATACCGCAGCGAATAGCCGATGTAATGCAATGGCGTCTGAATGTCGTGATTTACGGCTGCAACAATCTGGCTGATAACCCGGTAATGCCGGACCAGATTGTCTTTTCGCTCTTTTTTTACCAGATAACCCGCCCGCCATTTTACAGCCATGAAGTACAATCCCAGCAAGGCAAGCGCGATGAGTAACCGGAACCACCACGTTTCATACCACGCCGGCCGAATGTCCAGGACGATCGTTTTGTAGGTGTAATCGTTGGTCTTAAAGCCGTTTTTCTTTCTGATCGTCAGGTTGTATTTACCGTACGACATCTTCGGGATGGAGATCATGAAGTCGGTATTAACGCGCAACCATTTCTCCTCTCTTCCTCCGCCTGACAAGGAATAATGCATCTGAATGTTATTCACATGACCGGGATACGGTGTCGTCACCTGCAAGCGAAGCTGTTCCGAGTTATGTGGAACAAGCAGCGTGTCTTTGACCGGGATGTCTTTCCCATCCATAGTGACAGAACTTACAAAAACGCCCCTATCCGGCAATTCGGGCTTGATTTTGTTTGGAGAGAACCACACAAGGCCATCCATTGAAGGAAGTGATAAAGTGCCGTCGGCCAGCTTTACAGAACACGGATAACAACCACCATTAAACTCATTTGTAGCAAAACCCTGGCTCCGGTCGTAATATAAATAGTAAACCATGTTATGACTATTCTGGACATAGTCCAGTAAATGCCGCTTCGCTACCTGAAATAAGCCCCTGTTTGTGGTGATCCAAAAAAAGCCATTCGCATCTTCGCTGATGCAATGTGCAAAGGCCAGAAACCGGTCCTTATCTAAGGGAAACGGGATCAAGCGGTCTTTTTTTAACAGAAAAAAACCGTTTCCATAAGTTGTGATCCATGTTCCCTCCGCGGTTGTGTAAAAGCTCCGGATACTCATATCCTTGAAATTAGTCAGCTTTTGGAACAGCTTGGTGCGGACATTATATCTGAAAAACCCCTTTGTAGTTCCCAGCAGAAGGACGTCAGCTGACTCCTGGCCTATGATGGAAACACCTCCGAAATCTGCTTTTAAAACCAATTTGGGCTGGTAGCCGTTGCCGGACTTTACCAGTTCATGCAGCGTGTTGTTTTCCCCGCCCAGCCATACCCTATGTTGCTTATCGATACGAAGCGACATGAATTTTTGCTGCAATTTTAACTGATATAGCACATTTCGTGCAGTTTTATCCAATTTAAAAAGATCGTCACCGATCCCAAACCAGAAAGAACTGTCAGGATTCATAGCCAGAGAGAATTTGTAACCAAACTCTTTCATAAACGGAGAAACCAAGCCTTCAAAAAACGGAGCACCTGCTGCGTTCCGTCCTATACGGTATCCCTGGCTGGTTATTACAGCATTGTTTCCCGCTGGTTTTTGTGCGTAGTATGCATTATCAGCGTCCTTACCGGTTATTTTAAGCGTTACAAAGTTTTTATTCTTAATTAAAAACAAACCTTTGGTCGTGCTTCCCAGCAGCAGAGCGCCGGTGGTTTTGCTATAATGCGCGGCCACGATATCCTGATCCTCAAAATCAAAACCCTGCAGAAGCAATTTTGTGGTCAATCGTCCCCCAGGCGTTAATTCGAGCGCGTAGAAGGTTTCATTCAGATATAGAAAGGCACTTTTTGCAACATTGTTCCAATACAATTTGAGATTGTCTTTGCCCTTGATAAATGAAGCATTACGAACGATGTCTCCATCGGGCGAAACGATTTCATTGCTTTTCCCAATCCTTATTCTGATAATCCTGCCCAATGCGTCGATGGCGAACGGTTGGGACCCAATCAGGAAAAAATCCCGGAACAAGCCGCGGGATGTCGAGATCAGCTTTTGATTTTTATAGCAGGAAATGGTGTTTTGCCTCCATATGTAGAATGTCGCGCTGTCCGCAGCCACGAAGTAATGCTCCTCCATCGGCCTGTTTGGGTATTGCGCGGGCGAGCTTCCCAGCATGCTGTTGTGCCTGATCTGCCTGCCTGTGAAAGGGTCGGTCTGCGTGTATTTTTTATAAAAAGCGGTGTCAGATTTTACCAGCCCGTTGTTGCGAATGCCGATGTATTGGTTGTCCTCCGTGAGTCCGTAAAATTCGTAATCGGGATCGGCCTGCGGACTTGGCAGGGCGGGAACAAAGCCGCGTATCCGGTTGCTTGAAATGGCTACATTAGACTTATCGAAAGTGATAAACTTCTGCCCGTCAAAACGCACGACGCCCACCTCTGTCGCAAGCCAAAAAAAGCCGTTTCGGTCTTCCATAATGGCCTTTACGCTATTCTGCGGGAGCCCGTTTTCGTCAGTGAAATGTTGGAGGCGGTACGATGAAAGCTCGTCCTGCGGCTGCGCTTTAATGTAAAAGGCAACGAGCATAAGGCAAAGAAAGCACCGTAAAACGATGACCGGACAGATTCTCATTCGGGCGTCAATAACACGTTTCCAATTAAGAGAATGCCGGTACATGAAGTTACCCGTTCAATTCAAAATATCTCGTAAGTTCAATGACATTGGTTACGCCGAGTTTTTCAAAGATCTTTGCTTTGTAACTGCTCACGGATGAAGGTGACAAGTGAATGTGCTCGCTTATGGCCTTGGTAGACAGTCCTTTGGATAGTAATTTGGCGACTTCCAGCTCTTTGTCCGTCAGCTTATCAGTAATCAGATCCTGGCTGCCTTTATTGAAAAGCTGACCAAAAACCTGCTCCATAACCGAAGGGCTCGCGTAAATTTTTCCACTGATCACACTGTCAATCGCCTGCTTAAATTCCTCGTTAAGTGCCGTTTTCGAAATATAGCCATTGGCCCCGGCTTTCAAAAAAGGGAGCGCGTAAAGCTGTTCGTCATAGCTGGAACATACCAGGATCGGGATCTTGGGCTGTTTCATCCGCACAGAGGTGATCATTCCCACTTTGTCGCCGCCAGGCAGGTTAATATCCATGATCAGTAAGTTGTATGGCTGTTTTTCAAGCAAGGCCAGCGCTTTGTTGAAATCGCCGGTTGCCGTGACGACAGCGCCTGGCATGTGTTCCATCAACAAATGCTGGATCCCCATCAAAATCAATGGATGGTCCTCGGCCACAATAATTTGAATGCTCATGAGGAACGTAAGTAATAATGACACCTGGCATATTCACACAACAAGTTAGAAAAAATAGTTATAGAATTAATTTGTCAGGGTATTTAATTTTTTTAGTCCTCAAATAACATTTTTCAATTATCAATTCAATTATCTCGCGTGTCGCTGACAGCTATACGTTGTAGTTTTGCGCCATGAAAATCGCCGTAATAGACCAGCATCCGGTCCTTCGCTCAGGGATGCGCATCTTTCTCAGGGATCACTTCCAGAATCTCACAATGATCCAAACCTCTTGTATGCAAACGTTCGGGAAATGTGATGAACAGCATACTTTTGATATCATCATCATTGGTATGACAGAGGAAGCGGATGGTATCGATAATGTAGCATTAAAGCGCATTATGAGCGCTTATCCGCAATCATCATTCGTCGTTTACGCTGGAAAATTACAGCACGATCTGGCAAATTCGCTTCTGGATGAGGGTGTGAGCGGATATCTACTAAAAACCAATCATCCCGACGAACTGGTAACGTGCATTAAGACAGTGATCAATGGTGACAAATATCTCTGTAAAGAAGTGCAAAGCACCGCGAACGTATACTCTGCATAGTTATGACAAAAAATTGGCAGTTTTTTAGCCTGATCATTACTTTATTTGTTTTGATTGGCTGCATGATCATGGTAAATCAGAATAGACAATCCGAGATGCTTGCAACAAGGACGAAGCTGGCAAACCCTTCCAGCATTTATATTAAAAGGGAAATAAAAACCGATCTGTATAAACCGACAGACAGTCCCGCGCCACTGACAGGGTGGGAAATGAGCGGAGCGGACGCGGGAGGCAATGAGGGAATGATGCAGACCAAAACCGTAACGACCCTACCGCAGCGTCCAAATCAAAAGACATACGCTGACAGTTCACAGGTGGGCCAGAGAAGGCAATATCGCGACAGTTCAGCAGCTGCGGACCGCGATTCGATTACTTCCAGGTGATTTTTAACTTTGATTCGGCTATTTGTTGGTTGAGATTTGTTTAAGCAGGCGAATTCGTTTTGTTTTACTAAAAACAAAAATCAACGATACGCAACAATGAGACAACTCCTGTTCCTAAGCCTTGTATTTCTCCTGACATGCTGCAAATCCGCAAAAGTTTCTGACAAAAGTTTCAGCAAGGCAGATATTATTGTTGAGCGCGTTAAGCCGAATGTTTACCGGCACATTACTTACTTCCAAAGTGAGACATTTGGAAAAGTGCCTTGCAACGGGATGGTTGTATTTGATAAAGGTGAAGCTATTATTTTTGATACGCCGGTCGATGATTCCACTTCTTCGCAACTCATCAGCTGGGTTCAGGATAGCCTCGATTGTAAGGTCGTCGCCATCATTGCAACTCATTTTCACGAAGATTGTGTAGGCGGGCTTAAAGAGTTTCAACGCCGTGGGATTCCTTCTTATGCCGAAAACCGCACCATTGCTTCCACCAAACTAAAAAATTTCCCGACGCCTGAAAAAGGTTTTGATAACAAGCTTGCATTGAAAGTGGGCAACAGGGATGTGATCACGGAATTTTTTGGTGAAGGACATACCAAAGACAACGTCGTCGGTTATTTCCCGAGCGAAAAAGTAATGTTTGGCGGATGCCTTATTAAGGAAGTCGGAGCAGGAAAAGGGAACCTGGAAGACGCCAACGAAGCCGCCTGGCCCGCAACGGTGACCAGGCTTAAACAGCGATATCCCGACGTCGAGGTCATAATCCCGGGCCACGGCAAGTCAGGCGATACTGCGCTGCTGGATTATACGATCAAATTGTTTGAAAAGAAGTGATCAGTCCGATTTAAGTGATTTGACAGGATTTAGTGAGGCAGCTTTAATAGCCTGATAGCTTACTGTAAGCACGGTTAAACCCAATGCCAGCAACCCCGAAATTGTGAATATCCACCAGGATAATGTGGTATGATACTGATATTTAGCAAGCCAGTTGGATAAAGAATAATAGGTTAGGGGAGTTGCTATGAGCAGTGCAATTACGATGAGGTAAACAAATTCTTTCGAAATCATCAGCCAGATGTTCGTGATGGTTGCGCCAAGCACTTTCCGGATGCCGATTTCCTTGGTTCGCCGCTCGGCGGTGAATGCTGCCAATGCGAAAAGTCCCAGGCAGGAAATAAGAATTGCGAGCACAGCGAAGAAGGTAACCAGCTTGGCAACACGCTGTTCCACTGCAAACTTCAAGCTATATTCCTGATCTGCAAACTTGAAATCGATCACTGCATCCGGCAGATGCTTTTTGAAAATGGACTGGACCTTTTCCATGGCCGTCGCAGTTTCGGTTCCGGGTTTTAGTTTAAAGTAAAGAAAATTTGGTGCGTAGGTCATGAAATAGATAGTCTGCTTCACCTGCTGAAAAGGCGATTGCATGACCATATCGTCGATCACACCCACAATGTGATACACATCATCATTAAAAGTCGCATCTTTCCAGCGGATGGTTTTCCCTATCGGATCTTTCAAACCCATGTATTCAACGGCAGATTTGTTCAAAATAACTGCCGTAGAGTCGGACGGAAATGCTTTTGAAAAATCACGTCCTTCCTTCACGTGCCAGCCCACCGTGTTGCCATAACTGTGTGAAGCTGCAATGACGGCGAAGTTTTCCTGCAAGTCAGGCGCTTTTCCAGCCCATGAAAATCCGCTCGCATTGGACATCACGTCCGTCGCCGGGCCGGATGACTGTGCAACATCGGCCACATAACCCGATTGCAGCAGATCATTATTCAGCGCATCCAATGGGCCGCCCCCGCGTGGCATTTGAACATTAATGAGTCCGTTTCGTTCGTAACCGACTGCCCGGTTTTGTCCGAACTGGATCTGCCGGAAAACGACAATGGTCCCGATAATCAAAGAAACAGAAACCGTGAATTGTAAAACGACCAGTATTTTTCTTGGTAAGGAGGTAATGTTGCCAAAGTGAACATTCCCTGATTTTAAGATTTTAGCAGGCTTGAAGGACGACAGATAGAAAGCAGGATAACTGCCGGAAATAACGGAAACGACACCACAAAGCGCAAGGATCAGGATCCAGAAAGCCGGGCTGGTGATGAATGCAGTGCCTCGTACCAATTGCAGGTTTTTATCGGCAACCGCGTTGAAATAAGGCAAAGCAACTTCAACCAGAACAAATGAAATAAGCAATGCAATAGTAACGGTAATAAGGGATTCAAACAAAAATTGGAAAACAAGCTGGTAACGCATCGATCCAACCGCCTTCCGGACGCCTACTTCACGGGCTCTTTTCTCAGACCGCGCCGTGCTCAGATTCATGAAATTGATGCAAGCCAGCAGCAAAATGGAGATGCCGGCAACGCTGAAAATATATACATATGTAATCTGACCGCCCGCATTCCGGCCATTTTCCCAATCGGCGAACAAATGCCAGCGGTCCATAGGATGCAATAGTAAGCTTGGTTTTAAACTCGCTTCCATCTTATTGTCCTTTACGCGGCTCATCATTAACCCGCTGATCCGCTCGGACACCGACTCAATGTTTGTTTTGGGCGTAACTTTTATGAGTATTTCAAATGTCTTAATGCCCCAGTTATCCTTAGCCTCGCCTATCCATTGCCTTCTTTTGGCACTGACGAACAGTTTCCATGGTGCGATGAAATCGAGATTCTTGTATTCAGAATTCTCAGGGAAATCTTGATAAATGCCGGCAACTTCGGCCCGCAGCTCGTGATCGATCAGGATGATTTTGCCCAATGCTTCACCTTTTCCAAAAAATGCGCTCGCAGCGGATTCGGAAATGAGCACCGCGGAAGGGTTTTGAAGAGCCTCCCGGCTGCCTTTCATCATTATGGGCGACAGAATGTGCGCCCCCTGCGGCTCCATGAAGCGCCCTTTACGCCGAAACTTGTTCTCATCCGACAAGATATCATAATCGTCACTGCTCCATGACACGGCTACCTGTTCCAGGTCTTGCCCGTGACTGTTGCGCAGCTCGGCAGCGAGTGGGAACGGCATATTGGCAGAGGTGATCACCTTGCCATTTTGCGTCGAATTCCACATAACCCGCGCAATGCGGTCGCTGTTTTCAATCTTTTTATTGAAATTCCATTCGTCCCACACCCACATGGAGATAAGCAGTGCAACGGCCATCCCGATGGCCAGGCCGGCAATGTTGATGAAGGAATAAGCTTTATTTCTGGCAAGTCCCCGGAAAGCGATCTTCGCGTAGTTCTGTGTCATGGCAGCAGTCGTTCGATTTCCGGTAAAAGCGATTTAAATGACAATCCTCCTCCCCATCCCCCGCAATTCCTCCTCCCCATCCCCCGCAATATTTGTTGGTCCCTATGCCGCGGAGATTTTGAAACATTTTTTAGCGGGAAAAATGAATAGGAAGCTTTTGCACAAAGGATTGACGAGTAGTTTCCAACCATTTTCGATTTGTTTAGTTCTTAGTAACTGGAAGGATATTAAACCGAACCATCAACCTAACCGTCAACGTCCTATGCGCACCGTTTCCTTATTTATCTGCCTGTGTAGTATCGCATTTTTTGCCGGGTGTAATCACCAAAAGTCCGACGTGGTCAACCCGGTCATCGGTAACATTAGTTTTGTTGAGAAGTTTGGATTTGAGCCTGACGAGGACACGGATAACGAGCTCCGGATCAAAACACACCTCCTGTATGTGGAGCGGCTTTTGCGTCAAGCGGATGTTTCGCACCTTACCAGCGAATTTAAATCCAGAAGAACCCATTTGCTCAACCTGCTCCGGAGCTATGCACAAGCTGGAAAGTATCCTAAAAACTACGATTACGAAGGGCAGCGCAAACCGTGTTTCATCGACAAAGACCAGAATATTTGCGCGGTAGGTTATCTCGTTGAACAAACTGCCGGCAGGCGTACAGCAGAGCTTATCAACGCCAATTATCAGTATGCCGACATTTTGGATATGAACAGCGAATCGGTTGATAACTGGATCGCGTCGAGCGGGTTAACAAAGAAAGAATGTGCGATGATTCAGCCAGCCTACGGCTCATATCCATATCCCGATCAGCCTTCAAACCGCATTAAGCCCATGTATGCCATCAGTTCAGCCGTTTTGATGGGCGCAAATGCGACTTTTAATGTTATCAATATTGCAGATATTGCCAGGGGCGCTGATTCCAAAACGGCCCCGGTCCTCGGATTTTTGGCCGGGACAAGCCAGGTTGCTATGGGTGCTTTTGGCTTTGCGCGCGAGAGACGTTTGACGAGAGGTGACAATTCGCCTCAATTTACCAGTCAGGGCAGGCTTTCTTTGTTCAATATAGGCATAGGCACCAGCACCATTCTATTGAGCAGCTGGAATCTTTTGCGCCAGAAGAAAATGGAGCAGAAACGCACCTCCTGGAATATTTACAGCTTTCCGGATGGAAATAATCAGGCAGGTGTAGGACTAAGTTTCAGCAGGAAGCTCTGATAAGCAATGTTGCCGGGCAGCAACATTGCCTGCTCGCCCGGTTGTATCCACATTCACATATAACAATGTAAGAATTCAGACAAAAGATTCGTTTTTTTGTGTGATGCGAAGTTGCTTTTGGGGTTTTTGCTGGGTGGTAATGGTCGTGCTGGGTTGCGTGGGGAAGAGCCTGGCTCAATCCAATGAATATCAGTTTGCACGCTATAACACCGAACGCGGACTTTCTCACAATGAAGTCAACTGTTTCCTGAAAGACAGCCAGGGTTTTGTCTGGATCGGCACGGCTAATGGCCTTAATCGGTTCGACGGCTACTCGTTTCGCGTTTTCAAGCACATTCAAGGCGATTCCACCACCATTTCCGATCATCGGATCAATGCGATATTTGAAGATCCGCAGGGTTATATCTGGATCAGTACACCGGTTGGATTTGATATTTACGATCCCATCGCTGAACGCATTGACCACAATGCCGACTTGGCGGCAAAAAGGCTCGGACTGCCCGATGCCAATTTCAGCCGCATTATAAAAACACGCTCCGGCGACTACTGGATCAATCACAACCGGCTGGGGTTACTGAAATTTATTACCCGTTCCAAAAAGCTGGTCAAGGTTAAATTCAGCCCTTCCGAAGACTCATCCGAGCCCGCCAAGCGTCTGATCTCCGATTTTGGTGAGGATGCGCAGGGTAACTTGTGGGTGGTGTGTGACGATGGGTTTCTGGCCCGTTTGCATGCAAAAACCTACCAGGTGGATGTCCAAAGTGCCATGTTACAAAACCGAAACCTGGGTAATTTGTCCAACCACAAGGTTTTTGTGGATGACGATGGCGAGCCCTGGGTGTATGTGGTAAAAGCCGCATTGGGTGCATTTTATTTTGATTTCAAAAACAACACATTACGCATTGCCAACACCGCCGGAGCAGATTTCCGCCTCAGTAACAACACCGTAAGTTCCATGGTCACCGGCCCGGATGGGCGCATCTGGATGGGCACGGATCATGGGGGCATTAATGTCGTGGACAAAAAACGCGGGACCGTTTCCACCATGCTGTTTAATCCCGGTGACCCCAGAACGATCAGCCAGAACAGCATTCAGGCTTTGTACAAGGATCCGACGGGCATGATCTGGGCCGGGACATTTAAGAAAGGATTTTGCAGTTACCATAAGAATATCTTCAAATTCTCGCTGATACAGCACGCACCCGGCGATCCGCGCAGCCTTCCTTTTGACGATGTGAATATGTTTGTGGAGGATCAGAAAGGCAATCTCTGGCTGGGTATGAATGGCGGTGGTCTGATTTATTTTGATCGTAAAAACAACACATTCCGGCAATACAAGAACATTCCCGGCGACCCCGCAAGTTTGAGTAACAACGTGATTGTCAGTCTTTGTCTCGATAAAAGCAATGTGCTCTGGATAGGAACTTATTTTGGTGGGCTCAACAGTTTTGACGGCAAAACCTTCACGCGCTATCTGCACGATCCGGCTGATTCCACGAGCCTCATTGATGACCGCGTCTGGGAGATTTTTGAAGATTCGCAAAAGCGATTGTGGGTAGGCACCCTCGCCGATGGCCTCGATTTATTTGACCGGAACAAAAAGACATTCCGGCATTACCGGCGGCTGGCCCCCAACTCCGTCAGCTCGGATTACATTTCGGCCATGCTCGAAGACAGGCAAGGCAACATCTGGATCGGAACCGCAAACGGGATCGACGTTTTAATGCGGCAAACGGGCCGGTTTGTGCATTATGCCTACAAAGCCGGCGATCCCAAAAGTTTGAGCAGCGATGCAGTTACTTCACTCGCACAGGACCATTTCGGCAACATCTGGATCGGGACTTCGGAAGGATTGAACAGATACGACGCGCGCACCAATGCATTCGTTGCCTATAATACGCGACACGGCTTGCCGGATAACTCCATTCTGACAGTGGCCGTCGACGAGATGCAAAATTTGTGGCTTGGTACACCAAAAGGATTGGTTCATGTGGATATTTCCAAGCGTTCGGGTGGGGTGCCCGTCACATTTCAGGTGCGGACCTTCAATGAGGTCGATGGTTTACAGGGTAGGGGGTTCAATGAAAATGCTGCGCTCCGTCTGCAATCGGGCGAAATGGTTTTTGGCGGGGCCAACGGTTTCTCGATTTTTGATCCAAAACAAATTACAAACGAACGCACCGCCACACAGGTAATGCTTACCGATTTTCAGATTTTCAATCAAAGCGTTCAGCCTGGGGAGCTTTTCGATGGCGAGGCTGTGCTGGCCAAGTCGGTTTCACTGACAGATCGCATTGTGTTGAAATACAGCCAGAATGTATTTACGATCGAATTTGCTGCGCTGAATTTCCTGCATCCTGAGAAAAACCATTACCTGTATACATTGGAAGGCTTTAACGAACAATGGTTTGAAGCCGACAATACGCGCAAGGTGACTTACACCAACCTTGATCCGGGGACTTATATTTTCAAGGTGAAAATGAAAGAGGGCGGCGCGTCCACGGAGCGCAGCCTGCGTGTGGTGATCCTGCCGCCATTCTGGCGGACGCCTCTGGCTTATCTGCTTTACTTCCTGTTTGCAGCCGGTGCGCTGATGGTTGCGCGATGGATCCTGATTGAGCGCGAACGGATGAACTTCAAACTCGAACAGGAGCGACATTATGCACAGCAGCTGCACGAGCTGGACATGATGAAGATCCGGTTTTTCACCAATGTAAGCCACGAGTTCCGCACGCCGCTTACGCTGATGTTGACTCCCCTCGAAAACTTGTTGAAAAATATCCGTTCCGATCACACTGTACACCGGCAGTTGTCGCTGGTGCACCGGAATGCGCAGCGGCTGTTTAACCTGGTAACCCAGATGCTCGATTTCAAAAAGCTGGAAGTGGAAGAAACGCAGTTCCGGCCGGAACGGGGAGATATTGTCCGGTTTTTGCGGCAGATCGCGCAGACTTTTTCGGACCTGTCCGAGCACAAGCACATTCGTTACCGGTTTGAAAGTGAATTAACCTCCCGCTATGCTGATTTTGATCAGGATAAGTTGTCGAAGATCATGTATAACCTGCTTTCTAATGCATTCAAATTCACGCCGGAAAACGGCCGCGTAACTGTGACCTTGCACATTGTGAACCAGGATAATAGCGAAGCATTGGAAATAAGCGTGGCCGATTCGGGGATCGGGATTCCGCCCGACGCGCAAGCCAAGGTGTTCGAACGGTTTTACCAGCATCCGATGCCCGACAATATGATGAACCAGGGCAGCGGGATCGGGCTTGCGATTGTCTCGGAATTTGTAAAAATGCATGGCGGCACCATCGATCTCGAAAGCGCAGTGGGCCAGGGAAGCACATTCACCGTGACATTGCCTTTGCAGGAAAATCCGTCCCGAGTGTATGCATTGCCCGCGACAGAGGCATTGGCGCCCAGTATGACCGACGTGGAAATAGATCTGCCCGTGGAAAAAGCGGCGAAAAACAAGCCGCTCGTGCTGCTCGTGGAGGACAATGACGAGTTCAGGGTGTATTTAAAAGAAGTATTTCAAAAAGAATACGACATCCTGGAAGCCGGTAACGGGAAAACCGGACTGGAAATCACATTGGAACAAATCCCTGACCTGATCGTAAGCGATGTAATGATGCCCGAAATGGACGGGATCGAGCTTTGCCGCATTATTAAAACGGACCGGCGTATTTCGCATATTCCGGTGGTGCTGCTCACAGCCCGTGCGGAAGAAGAACAGCAATTGCAAGGATACCAGACCGGCGCCGATGCGTATGTGACCAAGCCTTTCCGGCTGGATATTTTACAAGTCAGGATCGCCAACCTGATCCGTCAGCGTGAGCAGTTGCAGCAGCAATTTCAGCAGCACGTTGAGATCCGTCCGAGCGAGGTTGCCATTCGTTCGCTGGACGAGGAATTTGTAAACAGCGCAGTGAAAGTGGTGGAAGCAAACCTGTCCAATGCCGAGTTTACCGTCGAAGAACTGAGCGATGCCATGTCCATGAGCCGCATGTATTTGTACAAAAAAATCCTTTCACTGACCGGCAAAACGCCCATTGAATTCATTCGCATCATCCGTATACGCAGGGGCGCGAGCCTGTTGGAAAAAAGCCAGCTATCCATTTCTGAAATCGCTTATCAGATCGGTTTTAACAATCCGAAATACTTCGCAAAACTCTTCAAAGAAGAGTATAACATGCTTCCCACAGCCTACCGGAAAGAGCATCTCGGCCAGGAATAGTACAAAAGATCATTTTGATACTAACATATAATCGGCATACACTTGCTCATTACCTGCTCAATCGCATTTTTTAAATAACCATCCCATAATGCATCCACAGGCGAAAAAATAGGGCAATTTTCCGTCTGAGTTTACAAATGAACCCCTATTTGTAAACATTTGGATCCCCTGCTGATTGTTTTTTAAAGGCACATTTGTCCAACTATTCATTCGATTTATACCAAATCCGGCACTTCACCCAGTAGTCCCGGAAAAATCTAAATCGGAGGTGAACAAATAGTCACTTTATAAAACCAAACAACATGCAACAAAATTTGTACGAAACAAGGCGGGTAAGTCGCAGCTTGCAGTTCCTCGCCGGGTTGCTACGACCTCTTCTTTTAACATTGGGGATCATGGGCGCTGGGCTGGGTGCCTTTGCGCAGGGCGATGCGAAAAAAAAGATTACCGGTACAGTGGTTTCGGTGGATGGCGACGATGGAATTCCAGGCGCAAGCGTGGTGGTGAAGGGAACCTCTAATGGTACAACTACAAATACGGAGGGTGAATTCTCAATTGAGGCGAGTGCGGGAAATACATTGGTGATCTCTTTTATCGGGTATGTGACGCAGGAAATTCCGGTAGGGAACAAGACAAAAATCGACATCAGATTACAGGAAAGCATTGCTGCCCTGGACGAAGTGGTGGTGGTTGGATACGGGGAAATGAAGAAAACGGACGTTTCGAGCTCACAAGTGACTGTTTCTGGCAAAGACCTGAGCAAAACGATCAATACTTCACTTGAACAGGGTTTACAGGGACGTGCGGCGAACGTAATGGTGCAGCAAAATTCGGGTCAGCCGGGAGCGGCGCCTTCGGTTTTGATACGCGGACTAAGCTCTTTGACGGGCACAACGCAGCCATTATATGTAATTGATGGTGTGCAGATCAAGCCTGATAACATGAAGGATGATCCGAATAACCGGCCAACCGGTTTTTCAAACATTCTTTCGAGCATTAACCCGGACGATATCGAAACGATCAACGTTTTGCAAGGTCCTTCTGCCACAGCGATTTATGGTGCAGTAGGGGCGAATGGTGTTGTCATGATCACTACCAAACGCGGTAAGGCGGGCGAAGCGAAAATTACTTTCAACTCGCTGCTGACATTGCAATCGGAGCCAAAGCACATTGATGTAATGAACCTGCGTGAATATGCACAGTTCCGGAATGAAGCGGCGGCTGTGGGTAGCACGGCTACCGAACCGCAATTTGCGGACCCTTCGGTATTAGGAGATGGTACAAACTGGCAGAGCGCACTTTTTCGTCCGACTACATTGCAGAAGTATTCTGTGGGCCTGAGCGGCGGTACGGAAAAATCGACCTATTACCTTTCCGGTGAGTATTTTAATCAGAAAGGGATTGTGGAAGGTTCGGGTTTCAAGCGCTATAATGGTCGTTTGAACCTTGAAAACCAAACGCGTAACTGGCTGAAAATCGGCGCGAATATGAGCGTTGGTATTACGGAAGAGAAAGTGAACACGAACAATGGCGGCATCATTCAGCTTGCTCTGGACCAAAACCCAAGTGTGCCGGTAACCAATCCGGATGGAAGCTGGGGCGGGCCTGTTTCTACACAGTTCCAATTCACGAACCCGGTGATGATTTCCAAGATCTACAACGACTATAACCGCCGTACATCGATTTTAGGAAGCCTTTTTGCAGATGTGAAGCTGATGAAAAACCTGACGTGGCACACGGAGGTGAACGGAAGCTCTGAGTTTTTGAAATACTACTCATTCCACCCTTCTTATACAATCGGCGGTTACGTGGTTTCACAAGACGCAGCCACCTCGACGCGCTCGGTCAACACCAACAACTGGTGGAGCTTGCACAGCCGTATGACATATGATTTGAAACTGGGACGTCACGGTGTGAATATTATGGCTGGTCATGAAGCACAGGCATTTACATATGAATCATTGAGCGGTTCGCGTAAAAAGTTCATTACCAATACGATAGAAGAGCTTTCCGGTGGTGATGCATCTGTTATTTCCAATGTCAGCAACAACAGCGGTAAAGGTTCAGGATCGCGTGAATCGTATTTTGCACGTGTGAATTATAGCTTCAATGAGCGTTACTTCTTGCAGGGAACTTACCGGATGGATGGTTCTTCCGCATTCCGTGAAGGACGTCGCTGGGGCAACTTCCCGGCCGTTTCGGTGGCATGGCGCGTTTCGGAAGAGCCTTTCCTGAAAAGTGTTAATGCAATCAATGACCTGAAACTGAGATTTGAGATCGGTCGCTCGGGTAACCAGGGCAGCGGCGGTAATGCCATTTATTCTACACTTCAAACGGTTCCAACGGGCTGGGGCACAGGCTTCCTGGCTTCTAACTTTGCCAATGAATTCCTGACCTGGGAAAAAGACGACGTGATCAATGCCGGATTGGACCTGCATATGTTCAGCAACCGCGTGGAACTGATCGTGGATGCTTATATCAAAAACATTACGAGCCTGATCACGGTTAATTCATATCCGTTTACTTATGGTGGTGACATTGCTTACTCGCCAGGTTACCTGAGCTGGCCGGCCGTTAATGCTGGTTCCATGAAAAACCGCGGTGTGGGCTTTACATTGAACACGGTGAACATCGACAAAGCGGGTTTCTATTGGAGAACAGGCATTAACCTTTCGTTCGACCGCAATAAGGTAACGTCACTGCTGAACCCGATCACACCAACCTGGAACGCAACTTCGGTTGGTTTCAAAACAGAGGTGGGACAACCAGCCAGTATGCTAACCGGCTACATTGCCGAGGGACTTTATCAGGACGCTGCCGACATTAAAGGCCATGCGATCCAGACATCCAACGGCGAGCTGACGATGAATCCGCTCACAGGCAGCTGGGTAGGGGATACCAAATTCAAGGATCTGAACGGCGACGGCATCATTGATGCAGAAGACCGCACCGTGATCGGTAACCCATGGCCGAAGTTCACATTGGGTTTCAATAACAATATGACCTACAAAAACTTCGAGCTGAACGCGTTCATGACGGGAAGTTTCAAGAATGATATTCTTAACTATCCGCGTTACCGTGCGGAAGTACCGGGTAATGGTGGTGTATTTGGAAACCAGTGGAAATCGGTGGCCAACTATGCACGCCCAAGCAGCTATGCAGTAGGTGATGCGGAAACGGTAACACTTACCAATCCTGGTCACGTAATCCCGCGTATCGCGCCGGGTGACCCGAATGGTAACAACCGGATGAGCACCAATTTCATTGAAGACGGAAGCTATGTACGTTTGAAAAATATCACATTGAGCTACAACTTCCCTAAGTCATTGCTGAAAGACACTTTCATCCGTGGATTGAAAGCTTCGGTAGGCGCGCAAAACCTGTTTACCATTACGAAATACAAAGGTTATGATCCGGAGATCGGAATGGTAAGCTATGGCGGAACGGTCATGGCCGGCATCGACACAGGACGCTATCCGTCTGTTCGTATGTATTCTTTCGGTCTGATGGCTGATTTTTAATCGATCTGATCCAATCATTTTTTAAAAGAAATTTTATATGCAATTCAAAATAAAACTCCTGGCAGCCATCGGCACACTGATGCTTATGCAGGGATGCAGCGAAGAATTCCTGGACCGCCCGCCACTGGACGCGCTCACTTCGGGTAATTTTTACAAAACTGACGCCGAAATCCTGGCAGGAACGGCGCCACTTTACAACATTGTGTGGTTCGATTTCAATGATAAGGCCAACATGTCATTTCAGGAAGCCCGCGCTGGTAACCTTAATTCCAATGACAGGACGGCATACGTTAAGCACGCCATTCCATCGACGGATGTAAATACGCTTTTGCCGGGTTACAAATCGTTTTACAAGATCATTGCGCAAAGTAACAATGCTTATAAGGCGATCAAGGAAGCGACCGGAAGCACGGCTTCGGCTTCTGTGAAAGCGCAGGGATTGGGTGAATGCCGTTTTATGCGTGCAACAGCCTATTATTACCTGGTAACCAACTGGGGCGCGGTGCCGATTGTGTATGATAACGTGGCACAGCTTAACTTGCCACCTGTCCGCAACCGCATTGAAGATGTGTGGAAGCTGTTGATTCAAGATTACCGTTTCGCAGCAGAAAACCTTCCTGCAACTGCCGATCAGGGCCGTTTGACAAAATATTCAGCCGAAGGAATGCTGGCCAGAATGTACCTGATGCGCGCCGGATTGAACCAGAAAGGAACGCGTAACCAGTCGGATCTGGACAGTGCAAAATATTATGCGGAAGATGTGATCATGAAAAGCGGCCGGACGCTCGCGCCAACCTATGCGGAGCTGTTTGAAAGTGCTAATAACAACTCTTCCAAAAATAACCCGGAAAGCTTGTTCTCGCTGCAATGGATGCCGGTAAGCAGTCCCTGGGGAGTGAACAATTCGTTCCAGGCATACTTTGCCTACGACGCCAACATTACCACAACGGGCGATGGCTGGGGCGCAGCGCAAGGTTTGTCGGCGGATCTGGTGAAATATTTTGTTGAAAACCCTGCGGATTCACTTCGCAGAAAATCAATCGCGATGTTCGACAGCGATGTGTACCCGAACATTCAGAAAGCGACCGGTGGTTTGAAATACAACAGGCCTGCGCAATTATCGGCGATCAAAAAATACATTGTTGGCTCGCCGGCAGATAATGGTGGTTTGGGCGGATTCATGGCTGCCAATATCAATTCCTATATGCTGCGATTGGCAGAAGTTTACCTGATTTATGCAGATGCGGTTTTAGGCAATGCGGCTACAACCAATGATGCCAAAGCATTGCAATACTATAATGCGGTGCGCAAAAGAGCGGGTCTGGCGGCTAAAACTTCACTGACTTTCGAGGATATTTTCAAAGAAAGAAGAATTGAAACCGTGTTTGAAGGTAATTCCTGGAATGAGATTGTCCGCTGGTATTATTTCAATCCGGCCAAAGCAATCGCTTACACCGCTGCACAACGCAGGGAGAACTATACAATGACTTACGTGCCAGGTTCTACCAATCCGAAGAAATACACCGTGACTTATTCACCGGCTGAGTATTATCCGTTGTCGGAAAACACACTTTACCTGCCATTTCCCGAGGGAGAGCTCGTGAATGCACCTTCATTGAAAGGTGAACCGGTTCCTTTTGATTTCAGCACATTAGTTGACTAACCCTAATTTTTGTAAAGCGATGAACTTTAAAAATATATATAAAACAGCACTGGGGCTGTGCCTGGCAGCGGGAATGCTGCTTTCGTTCCAGAGCTGTAATGACGACGATGTGGACGGCGCGCCTGCAATCACCAACGTCCGCCTGCTCGACCCTACCAAAGCCGACAGTTCGCTGAATGCAGCAGAACCCGGTAGTCTGATCGTGATCCAGGGACAGAACCTGGGGAGTGTGATGAAGGTGTATTTCAATGATTTCGAGGCTACATTCAATGCTGCATTGGGCAGCAACTCAAATCTGGTTGTGACCATACCAGCCAATGCGCCTACCAAGGCAGTGGACGCGAATGTGTCCAATAAAATTAAAGTGCAAACCCGCGGCGGGGAGGCTACTTACGACTTCGTATTATCCGCGCCGACGCCTGTGCTCACAGGTTTGTATTCCGAATTTGTAAAGCCCGGAGGCACGCTGGTTATCAATGGAGATTATTTTTATAACATTAAATCCGTAAAAGTAGGCGCGACCAACTTGCAGATCCTGAACACTACCGTGAAGCAGATCACCGCCAAAATGCCCGCTACTGCCGTTTCGGACATTGTTACGGTGGAGGGAGAATTTGGCATTGTCAAAACCGCTTTCAAAGTGAACAGTATGGAAGGGCATATGGTCAATTTTGACGTGCCTGCAACAACATGGGGGGCAGAAGTATGCTGGGGCGGAGCGCCGATTGTGCCGGCAACCGATGCGAATGCGATCTCAGGAAAATATTCACGGATCAAACAAACCAAATTACCCGCAACGGGCTACGCTGACGCGTGGGTTTTCTCTACTTGCAGTTTCGATTTCAAGCTGGCAGCAGGTCCGGCCGCTGAAAGACAATTCAAATTCGAGCACAACATTGCAGAGCCTTGGAAAGCAGGTAAATACGAAATCACGATCACCGCAGGCGGCACCGAATTCGTATACGCATTCCAGCCCTGGAATTCCACAGAATTCACCGCAACCGGTTATCAAACCAATGGATGGAGAACGGCCGTCATAGAGCTTTCCGAATTCAAAAGCGCCTCCGGCGGCACCATCGCAGACGCATCCAAAGTAAGCGACCTGAAAGTATCATTCGGCTCAGCCGACGTAGCCATTGCTTCGTTTAATGGAAGTGTTGATAATTTCAGGATTGTGAAGAAGTAATAGTACGGCCGGCGGCCCCTGTCACCCTCAGGGGCGCACCGCCTGACGGCCGAAGGGCTGTCACCCTGAGCGGAGTCGAAGGGGAGGAGCACGATGCAAAAGGCGTCATGCCTAGGCAGTAGCACCCCTTCGGCCGCCCGGCGGCCCGGTCCGCTCAGGGTGAAAGGACACCTAGTCCGCCCAGGTAACAGCAATCAAGGGCAACAACAATTGCATCCTCCAATATGTATCATTATAAATTCCTACAAAAAACAGCATTGCTCCTCCTCCTGCTTTCGCTGATCTTTAATATAAATCCTGTTTCAGCCCAGCAGAGCAAGCTCGTGAATGACCCCGTTGATATCAGCGGTGATTTCCGGGATTTTTCCAACACATTGTTTTTTGCCGATAGTCTGGCCTCATTTGATCCTGCAACCGGTGTGGGAAAGATCAAATGGAAGCGGCATGAGGCTTTCGCTGCGCATAATTTTGATAATTCTATGCTGAGCTATAAGCGCTCTTATAGCAATGAATTTCCTTCCATTGAATACGCCCAGGATCCTGTTTTGTCTTTTTCGGTTGAGTTTACATCGCCGCGTACAGTCCGTATACGTGCGAATACGGGTGCTCAGGGACCTTTCTCCGAAATGTCGCTGATGCTTGTGAAAGAGCCGGTTAAGGATGGTTCCTGGAAATATAAAAAGATTAATGGTGGCCACGAATACACGAATGCACACGGATCTGTTACTATATACGAAAATCCCTGGAAGATCCTGATTAAGGATTCAAATGGGAAAGTGCTTACGCAGACGCGGGGGCAGGCAGACGGCAAATCTTCTTATACGCCGACATTGCCGTTTTCATTTGTCCGCCGGGCTGCCGACTATTCGCGGAGCGTTGCTGCGGTTTTTTCTATTTCGCCTGACGAGAAGATTTTTGGTTGCGGCGAGTCGTTTACGCGGCTTGACAAAAACGGGCAAAAGGTTGTTTTATGGACGCACGACCCGAATGGCGTACAAACGCAGACGATGTATAAACCGATTCCATTTTACATGAGCTCGCGCGGCTATGGAATGTTTATGCACACAACTTCACCCATAACCTGCGACTTTGGCGCTACTTACGGGGAATCCAACGCCATGCAGATCGGCGATGAGAACCTGGACCTGTTCGTGTTTTTGGGTCAGCCCAAAGACATTCTGGATGAATATACAAACCTGACCGGCAAGGCATCCATGCCTCCGTTGTGGTCATTTGGGCTGTGGATGAGCCGCATAACGTACTTCTCAGAGCAGGACGGGCGCAATGTTGCCGCCAAATTGCGCGAGAACCGAATCCCTTCCGACGTCATCCATTTCGACACAGGCTGGTTTGAGACGGACTGGCGTTGCGACTACAACTTCGCCCCAAGTCGCTTCAAAAATCCTGAGGGCATGATCGCGGACCTCAAAAAACAGGGTTTCCGTACATCGCTGTGGCAGCTGCCTTATTTTGTTCCGAAAAACACATTGTATCCCGAAATCGTGGACAAAGGCCTGGCTGTGAAGAACGCAAACGGGACCATTCCCTATGAAGATGCTGTGCTTGATTTTTCCAATCCCAACACCATTAAATGGTATGAAGATAAAATTTCAGGATTGCTGAAACTTGGCGTTGGCGCTATTAAGGTTGATTTTGGTGAAGCTGCACCATTATCGGGCGTGTATGCATCCGGCCGCACGGGCTTTTATGAGCATAACCTGTATCCATTGCGTTATAATAAGATCGTGTCGGAACTGACAAAAAAGATAACCGGCGACAACATTATCTGGGCCAGAAGCACCTGGGCTGGCAGCCAGCGTTACCCCATCCATTGGGGCGGGGATGCGGAAACCACGGACAAGGGAATGGAAGCACAGCTGCGCGGCGGATTGTCGCTGGGACTTTCGGGTTTTACTTTTTGGAGCCATGATATCGGCGGTTTTACCATGAAAACGCCCGAAGATCTTTACCGCCGCTGGTTAATGATGGGCTTGCTGAGCTCCCACACCCGCACGCATGGACAAGCGCCCAAAGAACCCTGGGAATATGGGAAAGATTTTCAGGATTATTTCAGAAAAGCGGTGGAGCTGAAATATAAGCTTATGCCATACATTTATACCCAATCCAAAATAGCTTCCGAGAAGGGCTTGCCGATGGTGCGCGCGTTGCTGGTCGAATTTCCGGACGATCCGGGTGCCTGGATGGTGGACAATGAATATATGCTGGGATCGGATATGCTGATTGCGCCGTTTTTTGAAAAAGCCAAAAGCCGGCAGGTGTATTTACCAAAAGGAAAATGGGTGGATTACCAAAGCCGCAAGGTGTACGAAGGCGGCTGGCACGATATTGCCGCTGGTGAATTGGAAGTGGTCATGCTGGTCCGCGAAGGCGCCGTGTTACCCCATGCAAAAGTGGCCCAGTCAACGGATCAGATCGATTGGAAAAATATAGAACTGGTGGGTTTTAATGTGGAAAGTCCGCGGACAACCATGAAGCTGTTCCTGCCGGGTGAGAGCGTGGTGAGGGATGTTTTGGTTATTAAGAAAGGCGGCAAGCTGATGATGAGCAAGGACTAGGCACCTTTTTGCGCGTACAAATGCTTTTAAACTCAATGAAATACATTCCCTAAAATTGCTTTTGCTTCTTCAAGTGACTGGTATTTTGATGTTAATAATGTTGGCAACTTATCCTGATCCAGCGTCCAGGTTTTAGAGAATTATTTTTATGGTAAGTGGATTACTCCATATTGCTCGTAGCTCTTCTTCATTTTGGAAAAATTCCGGTAATGCGCCAAATAAATTATTTAAGAATTCCTGAGACGAAATTGGCTTTCCATCTGCACCCCAGAACGAAGTTGCGATCATGTGCTGTATTTCACGCTCTTTGCCGTCTCTAAGCCTGATCTTTACCCGGGTCCTTTTCACAGACCCTGAATCATCGTCCTCACCTATATCTTCCGGTTTTTTTGATGGTTCTACCGGTGGGATATCTGGTTTAACACGTTTTGGTTCCGGTTCAATGGGTTCTCCGTCCCATTCCCGATCGGCGAAATGTTCGTAAGCATTGACAAAGTCATAGATAGTGAAGAATTCTTTTCCGTCAAAAAGACGTGTTCCTCGACCAACTATTTGTTTGAACTCAATCATCAAATTAACAGGACGCATAAGAACAATGTTGCGAATGTTCCGCGCATCAACACCTGTGGAAAGCTTTTGTGATGTGGTCAGAATGGTCGGAATCATCTTTTCATTATCCTGGAATTTTGGCAGAAACTGTTCTCCGATTTTGTGATTTCTTTCGGGCTGATCCTTACAAGCGCGTCTTCCAGAGATGCAGAAAAAGCATTAAATGCCTGATTGGCCAAAATGTTACGATCTGCCAGAAAAAGAATGCGCGGCCTACGTGCGCCATCCCGTTTGAGGTTCCAGCGGGTTTGAAAAAGCTTCCATGCGATCTGGAAGGAAATGAAAGTTTTACCGGTGCCGGTTGCTAATGTGAGCAAGATACGGTCCTTGTCTCCGGCAACCGCTTCCAGCGTATTATTAACCGCAATTTCCTGATAGTATCGCGCTCCTTTAGTGCCGCCCACGTCTTCAAATGGAACCGCATTAAACTTGTCTCGCCAGGTATTTTCGAACGGAAAAGTTTTGGCCCAAAGTTCTTCGGGTGTAAGATAGTTTTCGACTAAACCTTCTTTGCCAGTTTTTAGACAAATGCTGTAAATCTCTTTTCCATTCGTAGCATATGTTGTTTCAACGCTGAGTTTCTCCGCATATAATTTGCCTGCGCTACGCCTTCGCCCACAGCCAGATCGCCGCTTTTTGCTTCAATGACGGCCAGCTTGATTCCATTTATCAAATGATTATCAAATAAGAATTAAATACTATCACATTACCATCACATAAAAATTTGCTGATAATCAGTGATTTAAGTTCTTTTTGATGCCTGCCTATCACATTACCGTCACATAAGAATCTAAGCCCAAAATGGGATATAAGCCGCATATTTTCTTGATTTACTTTCAGGATCATCTTCCTTAATGAATCCTTCCGTAAGAGCATCCCTGATAATTCTTGATGCAACGGCGTAATTGTGATCGGCAATTTTGAAACGATCTCTTAGAGACTGGTTTGTCATTTTCTCGTTTGACACATATTTCAGGCACGCATGCTGATAACAGGCCCTTACCTTTTCTTTCCTATCAAGATCAAGTAAAATTTTATAACTGTACATTGTAATCCTTGTCCTGCTCTCTGCTACGATCACATTCAGTGGAGGCAATTGATATAACTCAATGTTAAGAATCACTTTATCTAACCCACTTCCTTTCTCCTCACAAAACCCCATCCTGCGCATAACGTCGGCCAGCTTTTCATTA
The DNA here is from genome assembly GCF_021390415.1 of Dyadobacter sp. CY327. Taxonomy (NCBI): domain Bacteria; kingdom Pseudomonadati; phylum Bacteroidota; class Cytophagia; order Cytophagales; family Spirosomataceae; genus Dyadobacter; species Dyadobacter sp. CY327. Next base: position 1,733,826 of record NZ_JAJUXJ010000001.1, read on the forward strand.
CGAGACAGATAAGCGTCGATAAATCGATCCGGTGTTACCAGTGGAGTTCCGGCATTGGAAATTTCGATTCTGTCAGAAAATATTTCAACCATCGGAAAGCCTTTCTCGGTTAAGTCCTGATGAATCAGTGCATTTGCTACTAATTCGCGGACTGCTATTTCTGGATACATTCGCGACTCGTTCCGAAATGCTTTACCTATTTCTTCATTGGCAGGAAGCTGTCCGTTAATCCACGTCATTAACCCTTCAAAACCGATCGCATATCCACGTCCGCCGATTTGTTCCCTTTCTGTCTCAACCTTATTTTTTCCCTTGTAAACTATTACCCGAATCGATTTCCGTGCTACACTTTCAAATTCCTTCAACTGTTTGGCGAACAGTAAGGCACCTAGTTTAGTGATTGCATATCCGCTGTTTTTGACAACCAATCCTTCTTCGAGAAACTTATCAATAACGCCTTGCTGCGTCGATGGATAGGGGACTTTCATCAAATCAAAGTAAGTTTCTGTGCTCAGGTATTTCGTAATATCCGCCGCAGACAGGTTATCCATCGCAATTTCCTTTTCGAATGGAACCGTGTCTTTCTTCCAGATTTTGGCTTGCTTCTCGGGATATTCGTTCAGCTTTTTGGTAATGCTGCCAATGCGGATATAGGACTGGTGAAGAAACTCAACTGGCTGGTTCTTGGCCGCGGGAATGACGTAAAGCGATATATGCCGGTTGACATCATAATCAAATTCATAGACCGTAATATCGATCTTCGGATTTAACCGGCACGTCAGCCAATGTTCCAGGTCTTCGCCTCCCTTTTTCTGTGATTTCGCTTTGAAAGAAGTGCCTTTAATAATATGCGTTTGATCTTCAACCCCAAATACCAGATAACCCACACTTTGATTATGAATGCAGGCACCATTGGAAAGTGAGGAAATCCGTTCTCCAATCTCTTCCGGAGAATGAAAATTGAGCTTAAACTCCACCCATTCACTTTCGTGCGGCTGCTTAACCAGTTCATTTATCAAATCTATGAGTTGCTGCTCGGTCATTTGGGTTGTGTGTGTTTATGAAATTTCTTCTTCGATTAGTTTTTCTGTTAGTTGTCCGGTGAACGCTTTTTGTAGTAGGCTCTTTTTTAACTCTTCTAAATCGGCTAATGTTAATTGATAAACATTTTTCAATTTTTTGATTAATCGGGGCGCAAAGATAGGACCTTCACTTACCAATAAAGTAGCCGCAGGAAAATTCTAACCGGCCTTTGAAGAATATCCGTCAAAGCAAATTTGCTTCCCACCGAAATCCTGCAAATATTCGCATTCCTAATTTCGTAAACGTATGAATGATCTTGCAAGAAATGCCCTGTTATGGTGCGGGTGTGCCGAAAGGCCCCCGGGTGTTTTTACGAGCACTAGGACACCTAAAACAGGGCTCGTTTTTTATCCTATAAATCGTAAAATTATGCACACAAATTAAGAACATGGCGAGTTGCAGGACTACACGTCTGCGGACTCGCTCCATCGCGCCTATGGCCGTAAAGTGGAAGAGTTGCTTTCTTCAAGCGACGCTGCCACTTGGATTAATGATCTCTGGGACATGTACACCGGTTTCACGCATTTTGCACAAGAATGCGGGACTGATCCGAGAAGTCACAATAGGTTCGTTTCATTTAAGGAACTTGTGTTCTTCTTCCAGGATGTCGGAAAGATGAAATCCTGAGAATGAAAGGAAGGCAATCAGCACGAAGCTGGTTGCTTTTTTTATGCATTGTTTCAGAGCACTTTTGGGAAAAAGTAAACACCAAAGCCAACCATCATTCAAATTGTCGCTAACACCTCCCTTGGTCGTCCTGAAACCCCATAAATATTCTGCTGTGCTGGCGTTAGTTTTGTAACTAAATTTACTTTGGTAACAATCGAAAAAACGCTCAAAATGAGGAAGCTGGTTTTATTTGCGCATATGTCTATTGATGGTTTTGCCGGTGACGCGAACGGCGGACTTGGTTTCCTGACTTATAATGAAGAGCTGCAACAATTTGCAGACGAAGTGGTTAAAACGGTAGGCTCCCCCGTGTATGGCAAGAATACATATCATTTAATGGAAGGCTACTGGCCCACCGTCCTCAACGACCCGAATGCGAACGAGCATGCACTGGCCCATGCCAGATGGGTGCAGGAAATTCCGAAAATCGTTTTTTCAACCACATTGGAAAGTGCTGATTGGAACAACACCACGCTGATCAAAGACAACATTGTGGAAGAGGTGAACAAGCTGAAAGCGCAGCCGGGCAAGGATCTTGTCATATTCGGCAGCCCGGGTCTGGCCAAAAGTTTGATGAACCTCGGCCTGATAGACGCCTATCAGCTTACTTTACATCCCATTATTTTAGGTAAAGGAAACAGCCTCTTCGACGGCAATACGCAGCTGAGTAATCTGAAATTACTGGAATCCAGAACACTGGGATCAGGGGTTGTGACGTTGCATTACGCAAACAAATGAATGTAACGCAAACAGATAACTGTTAAGGCGAACACCATTCATTTGATAAGGATTAGAGAAAGCAGTTCCAAAATGATACCATTCCGTAATTTGCCCTTCAAAATCGATCAGGTTTACCTGACCTCTGACACGCATTATGGGCATAAAAATATTTGTTCAGGAACAACAACGTGGCCCGAGGATCATGCCGAGGGATGTCGTAAATTCCCGCTCATTGAGGAGATGAATGATGCCATCGTTGCCGGCATTAATGCAACTGTGGGCAAAAATGACTTGCTGATCCATTGCGGCGACTGGTCGTTTGGTGGTAAGGATAATATCCAGATATTCAGGAAGAAAATTGCCTGTAAAAATGTGATCTTACTGCAAGGCAATCACGATCACCATATCTCGCGGGCGCATGTGGGCCCGCAAAATTTATTCATTGAATTTACCCAGATAGGCTTCTATCAGGTGGAATCCCTCAAATTCGTGTGTGCCCATTATCCTATGGCGATCTGGCATCAGTCGCATCACAATGTTCCTTTGTTCTATGGACATGTTCACGGCTCGTACGAGAATGTGGGCAAATCCCTGGATGTGGGAATAGATAATATTTTCAAAATAAAGCAGCATTACGCGCCAATTGGGTTGCGGGAGGCATACGACATTTGCCAGCGTAAGCCCGCATTTCTCGAATCGCATCACGACGAGTTTACCAATTGAATGTTGCTTGTTATCTTTTCCTTTTTATGGGTGGAACAGTTTGTAAGTAGGCGAATATGGCAGAACTTTCATCTTCCGTCAATTCCGGGAATAGCGGCATAGGGTAACTGATAACCGAATTGTCTTTTGAAATGCCCTCGGTAATAGCGCGTCTGAACTCGGCATCCGTCCAATTCTCGATGCCGGTTATGTGCGGCGTAAGATTCGGTGATTTGATCTTTTTTCCGCTTGCATCCCGCAATTTATTCCCGCCACCCATATAGCCTTTCGATCTGGCCGGGTCGAGCGGGTCGAGCGAAGCAAAACTTCTGGAATGACAATGGTAGCAAGCCAGGTTATCGACCAGGTATTTCCCGAGCATAACCTGATCCTCTTTGGGCTTTTGAATGCTGTGGTTGCGATATTCCCCGGGTTTCATCATGCTCAAAGCAAGCCTGCCCGCAGGCGTATACTTTGTTTTACCCGCGCTCCTTACCGATGGCTTTACGGCAGCATCATCGGATCTCAAGTAAGCAATGATGTCGTCCAGGTCCTGGTCGGCCATATTGGGGCGGTGCATGTAAGGCATTAGTCGTCCCGTCCTGCTTATGCCCGTGCGGATCAGGTAAGCCAGTTCGCCGGGCGTGTAATTGCCTGCACCGCGCTCGGGATCCTGCGTGATGTTTGCGGAGTAGATCTTACCGATGAATTTTGGCGTGTCTTCCAGCCTTTTGCCACTCAAATCCTTTGTTTCAAAATTATAATGACAAGATCCGCACACCAGCATAGTAAGTCGTTTTCCTTCTTCAACGTCCTGGGACTCGACTTTGTATTCAATCTTATCTGTCTGGTACTGAATTTTACACCCGGAGGCAATAAAGATCGCTCCCGGAAGCATCCAACTTTTCCAATTCATGGCTTTAAAATGTACTTTTTGAAATACAAAAACTAGCTGTCACAAGCAGCCAACGGCTCGGTTTAACGACCGTCAATGCCCACTTCATCCGTCAGATCGCCCGGATGTCATGAGGGCGGGTGCTAGTTTAGCAATGTTGTATAAAAAAGGGAAGTACACTTTGCAGCAATTGGCCTTAATGGACAACGAAATGGCCATTTTATGGCATCAATTGGGTGAGTGTGGATTTTAAAAAGTAGTATACAATTTCTCCCGGGAAGTTTCCGGATATCTTACGCTCTTCGCAATGAATGTTATCGGGAGGATTGGTTCGCGTAGTCGGACAAGTAAGCCATTACAACTTGTTCCGCGCGGTGGTTTATTTGGAGGGAATCCGGCTTCGTGGCTTCTCTTAGGAATCGATAATAGCGGACTGTGTTTTGCAAAGCATTCAAACAGGATTCGGCATTATGTTCCGCCATCGTGTTTTTCATGAATGTTAAGTCTTGCTCAGGAAGCAGGAATTCTATTTTTCTTACCCCTTTTGGCAACTCATTATTACTGATCAAAGCCAGCGGGCCGAGTACAGTTTGCTGGATAAATGAGAAAAATGTTGTCGTTTCAAAATACTCTCCCCGGCCAATTTTTGCGGCTGCGTAGTGAACCCAAACCCAGAAACGGTCTTCAATCCACTGCAAATCAGGATGGGGGAATTTCGCCACCGACTGTGTCAGTACGTCGGTTAACACACCATTTCTTTCCCAGATTATAACCGGATCTTCTACTCTGGAAGCCATATCAGGCAGACAGACAAACTTTAAGTCGACATGAAGCATGGGGTTATTGTACAGACAAATCAGTAATCTTGGCTCACCTACATGCTCGCCAGTGAAGCACGCGAGCAAATCGCCGGCTGATTCGGCCAATGCTTTTTTGTCTTCAATAGAAATTGTTTCAGACTGGTGAATAATAACCAGGTCAATGTCTGAGAATTGATCCATCCGGCCATCGATCCATGAACCACCTGCTGCCAGGGCGAGGAATTCATTATCAGATGATAGAATTTCGGAAAAAGAAGTAACAAATTCTTGAAAATAGATAGGCTTCATGAAGAGAATTGGTTGGAAAATTATTGCGGAACACCTTGCAATAATGGTATAGTTCCCAATTTCTTCAAAATCTTAATAGCGGCGTCCGTGGACTTTATATTTCCGGTTCTCAGCGCCATGCTGCACTTCCAGTATCCCGCGATAGTCGGAAATGCCGATCTCACTTTTTATTTCGTCCCGGATAATCAACCTGACGTTGTAGTTTTCACCCGAAAAATAATCCGTAAAACCCTTCCGGTCTTTGTCGGTCATGGTGTAGCTAACATTAATGATCCGGCCATCGATCATCAAATTTCCTTTTTTTAAAGGTGTGGCGACGAAAATATATTGATTTTCGGACAATGGTGTCGTTGCGAGACAAAAGTAATATCCGGGCTCCACTGCGCGCAACTCGTTGGAAACGGCCGGTAAGTAATTAGAAGAAGCTGCACCCAGATCCCATGCAGTCAGTTAAAACAGGCGATAATGAAGAATAGAAAAAGCATATAAGTCAAGGATTAAGTTGGACAGAATGTATACTTCGATTGGGACTGTGCCTTTTATGAGAGGTATCCCAGGCTTTTAAATATCACGTGAACATTAGGCCAGAGCCGGATCAGCAGGCTGAAAGAGTGTCAGCAAAAATTTCAACCATCAAAAAGAATAAAAGCCGGGAAGATGTTTCTACCCGGCTAAAATTTAATACGTTGAGTATAGTCTAGGTTGATATTTTTATATACAAGTGTGTTTTTAAGCTTTGAAGCCTAATGTCGGCGTAACAAGCCCGCCTCCGGGACAGTACTTATCATTTTACTGTGAAGCTCAGACTTCAACTTACTGCTTTCCTCAGCCCGTGCACGTGCCTCTTTGAGGTAGATGCAGAGAATAAGAAAAAGACTCGCTATTAGTAAAGTGCATTTATTGCTCATGAGTATGCGGATAGTGTGGCCCCCTAGCAGACCATGTATACAGCAAAATTCTCATGCCAGAAAATGGAGGAATTAAATACAAAAAAGCGGAATAAATAACCAATCGGTTACTTCATTCCGCTTTTTTGTATTTAATCCTAAATTGATAGCACTGGAATAATTAGTGCAAGGAAGAACTGCACCATTATTTACGAAACTTAGAATAATTATAAATAAATTATCCGGTTTCGTGTCGTCTGAAACGGTTTTCTGAGACGTAACTTCCCCATTGAGATCATGGAAGCGCTACTATATCGGGCGACTGTCCACACTTTTCCGGAAAGAAGAACTTATTTATACGACAGCTTGCTGATCGTCCCGTCCTGATAGCTAAGCAAATAGTAGAGTTTGCCGTTGCCACGAATAATGTCAGTTGGCCGCGAAAGACCGTCGAGCAGGATCTTTCCGTCTTCATTGAGTACTTTGCCAGACTTAGCCGCAAATCCCATTGCTCCGAAAACACCATGCTGGATGACGATGGGCTTCTGGTTGGCTGAAAGTGTAATGCCGGTCAGGGTTGTGAAGTTAGACTTGTAAACCTCAACCGCTCCCGAGGTCTTTACCTCAAAGATTTTGGCATCACCCGGCGTGAAAGGGAAGCCGGTTAATGTGCTTACGAGGAATTTGCTTCCATCGTAAACGATGCCGGTTGGCACAGCCTCCACACCCGCTGCAACATTGGGTATTTTAGCAAAAAGGCTTAGGGCGCCGCTTGTCTTGTCTCTTTTAATAATGGCATTGCTTCCGGCGTCAACGATGTACATATGATCGTCCGGCCCGAATGTAACATGGTATGTATTTGAATTAATGGGATTGGTCAAAGCCAGGCTTTCGACATAGCTTCCAATGTCTGCTGAGTCGATAAGGGCCAGCGCAACAGGGCTGTCGCCGGATTTGAAGGACGACACATCGGCTGTGTAAAGTATGCCGTTGGAGCCATGCAGAAAATATAATTTCCCTGCGCGGTAAGCCAGATGAGCTATTCCTTCTATGGATCCTTCCCGCATCAGGGACTGGAGACCGGTAACAAATGTCGTTTTCACGCCCGAGGGGGTAATCATGGATACGCTGCCATCATCGCCTTTACCGGATCCTGCTTCGGTTACCCACAGGTTGTTCTTGTCATCCGCTGCCATCCCGATCGGATATTTCAAGCCGGTTACAAATAGTTCGGAAGACAAAGTTTCCGGTTCAGGTTCAAAAATGTCGTGATCTGTGCAAGCCAGGACGAAGAGAAAAGCCAGTAATGTTGAAAGTGAGTAAATTAATTTTTTCATTGTTTTGAAATTGAGGTTGTTAAGGATGATGATTGTGGAGCTTTTGGTTGTGCAGACCAGGGAAATCCTGTGAAGAACGCTGTTGCAGCATTTTCACAGAACCTGGCATTGGACATAGTGATTAAGAAAAAAACGTTGAGTAAAATCTTAGCGCAAAAGACGATAGGAAAGCGCCATAACGCAATAGCAAATTATTGCTATACGGGCCGGTTTTACTTCCTTAATCATTGTTGTGACAGGCGGTTAGAAAAAAGGTTATTTGTTCTTTAATCGAAAAGTCACTTTAAGAGTATACAAGTTACATCCGTCTTATATTCACTCCCACCTCTTCATGCTTCGCAGAGTTTTACAATTCAAGATAAATTTGTCTTGCATAAAAATCCACTTGTATGGTCTGCTGCCTTTCCTGGTTTTGCTTTTTGCGGATATCTGCGTGGCGCAGGCTCCGCAAACGCGTGTAAACATTCAGTTGCTTGGCCCGGAGCAAGGCTTGCCCAGCCGGAATACGCGCGCGCTCGCCCAGGATGGCCGCGGCTTCATGTGGGTGGCAACCGGCCAGGAGCTATGGCGTTATGATGGTTACAGTTTTCAGAATTTTACGGACATGCTAACCCGATCCATCGGCAGCGGAACCCTGATCAACCAAATCAAGACCGGGCCGGGTGGCGACATATGGGTGACGCATAATATCGGCGTCAGCATTGTCGATGTACTTAACCTCACGTGCAAGACCATTAAACCTTCAACTGCTCTCAAAAGTGTTGATTCCAAACAGCATCTGGATGTTTTTTTTGACAATGATCAAAATGGCTGGGTTTCGATACCGCGTGGAAAGCTCATTAAGATCAGTAAAGATCTTGTTCCTGAGGCACTATATATGCCACCAACCCATGCGGGACAGGCTTCCGGTGTTGCGAGCCAAGTTACCAACCTGTTTCTGGACGGGAAAGGCAAGCAGTATGCGTTTAGTGACGGGGCTTTTTTGGACGAAATTGATGATAATGCCAAACTGGTTAAACGAACTGATCTGATAGGAAATGACATTAACCTCCGTCCATTTCGCATCTTCAGTGTGGTGCAGGTGAGTGCGGATACATTATTAATATATTTTGAGCAAAAAACAGGGAAACACTTCCGGATGCTGCATTATGCTTTCAAAACCGGACATTTTGGCCCTATTACTGATACGGACGCCCCGATAGCGCCCGGGATCATTTATACTGATAAAGGAAATTATAAGTGGTATAAATCTTCAAAGGAAATTGGTTTATTAAATCAAAAAACCGGTCAATTCACCGATCTGACCACCCGCCTGCTGCAAAAATCAGGTGCAGACATTTACTTTTTTGCCGCCTGTCTGAGCACCGACGGCAGTTTTTGGGTGGCAGGCGTCAACGGTCTGATAAAAGTTACGCTAACCGAAGAGATTTTTAGACGATACATGAGCGTGCCTTTGGAAAAGACCGGCGATATCGGTAGCAGCGTCAGAGGCATTACTGAGGATAATTCCGGAAAGATCTGGGCGTGTTCCTATGGCTATAACCGCGACGGTTTGCAATATCTGCTTCATCAGATCGATCCCGTGACACATAGGAGCAGGCATATGCAGCTGCACAGCCAGAACAGGACTATGAAGAATACGGTGATTCCTTATAAAGTGCTTTTTACCAAAAACGAGGTTTATGCAGTAACAGATGGCATCGAGTTCCTTAAAATTGATCCTGAGACCGAGGCTTACGCGGAGGTGGATTTCCCGTTTGTGAGCGGACGCGGCTTTACTTCTTTTTATAAACTCAATGACTCAACTTTCTGGACAGGCACCTGGGGTGGAATGGGAATTATCGGCACGCGGGACATGCAACCTGTTCTTTTGAATGATAAAGCGGGACGCTATATCAAAAACGTGCGCGTCAACAACTTCATGCCCTGGCAGAAAAACCGTGTTTTGGTCAGTACAACCAATGGTCTGTATGTGCTGAATGCGGATGCCAGTATTTATGAACATTACGGACAGGCAGCCGGAGATAAGATCAAGCTTCCCGCTTTGCAGATTTTCCATACAACATGGTTTGAAAATGCACTTTGGGCGGCAACCGGGCAAGGTTTGATCCGCATTGACGTAGATAGCAAACAAACGCGGCTTTTTACCACGCATGACGGCCTGCCTGATAACAACATTTATGCGGCCCTGCCCGATAAACGGGGGAATCTTTGGATGAGTACGAATAAAGGTTTGTCGCGCTTTAATACGAAAACGGGAAAATTCCATAACTACGGCATTTCAGACGGCTTACCTCATTTGGAATTCAATCATGGATCCTATCTGAAATCAAGAGACGGCACACTTTACTTCGGCGGCCTGAACGGCGTGGTGGCATTCAACCCGGAAGAGCTTGATTCAAGCGCGAAAAAAGAAAGTGCATTGCAGCTTATTTCCTATTCGAAATTCGATGCGAGCCGGAACAAAACCGACACCATCATTACCCACCAGACTGGTCAGCAGATCGTTTTCAATCCAGGTGACCGCCTGTTTGCCTTTGCATTCATGAGCTCGGATTACCAGAATACGTCATTGAACCGGTTTCGCTACAAGCTGGAAGGGTGGGGGGACGATAGGTGGCAAATGTTTGAATTTGGGAACAAACTACTCTTTAACAGTCTGCCACCGGGTGATTACATGCTGAAAGTCCAGGTTTCCGTTGGCGGCGCCGATTGGAGCAGTCAGGAATGGCAGTCACCGATCCGGGTTCTTACGCCCTGGTATCAATCGGTTTGGTTTTTCATTCTCAGTCTGCTGGGCGTGGGGTTGCTGATTTACTTTTTTTATCAATACAGGCTCCGGCAGATCATGGATATCCAAAAAATCCGCAACGGGATCAGCGCTGATATGCATGATGAGATCGGGAGCACGCTTAGCAGCATTACTTTTTACAGCCAGGCATTGCTCATGCAAATCGAGAAAACGGAACATCAGCAGGTGGTCCGGAAGATAAAGGAAAATGCCCAGCAGGTTCAGGAAGGGCTTAGCGATATTGTATGGAGTGTCAAAGCCGGGAATGACCAGATCGAGGACGTGTTTGCCCGGATGTTTGAGTTTGGCAGCACATTGGCCGAGTCCAAAGGATTTACTTTTTGTTTTGAAACAGATATTCAAATCCAAAACCTTAAACTGAATATGCAGACGAGGAAAAACCTGTATCTGATTTTCAAAGAAGCGATGAACAATGCTGCCAAATATTCCAATGCCAGCACCATAGATGTATTTACAATGCGGGAAAGCGGCCATACAAAGCTGACTATCCATGACAATGGCCGGGGCTTTGATCCGGATTTCATCAGGAAGGGCAATGGACTGGCCAATATGCACCACCGGGCGGCACAAATGAACGGCCTGCTTACGATACACTCCGTCATCGACGAGGGGACGACCATTACGCTGGTATTCTGATGCAATGAGGATGACTAGTATTTGCTATATTGTAGAAGAAATTCGAATGCTAATTTTGCAGGATATTTTATTTCAACATCATATTAATTGCTATTGACTCACCGTATGGCGTCAAGGATCATCATTTTCGACGATAATCAGGAAAGATTGAACAGCGTCTCCATGCTCCTCAATCTCTCCGACGGTTTCGTGTGCACCGGAACTTTCCCAAATGCCAACAACCTTCTGGTCAACATTACCGAATCGAAACCGGACCTTGTGCTCATGGATATAGACATGCCCGGAATTAACGGCATCGATGCAACTATCCTGATCAGAAGGCATTTTGGCGCATTGCCCGTGCTCATCCAAACAAACTTTGAAGAAGACGAGCGGATTTTTGGCAGTCTGCAAGCCGGTGCCAATGGATATTTATTAAAAAAGACAAGTCCGGAGCGGTTTATCGAGAGTTTGCGGGAGGCGCTTGAAGGCGGCGCGCCTATGACCGGCAGCATTGCCACCAAAGTCCTGCGCTACTTTTCTGCTGAAACCATAGCTAAAAAAGACTACCACCTGACCGAGCGCGAGAAGCACATATTGGGTTTTCTGGTCAAAGGTTACAGCTATAAACTAATCGCCGCAGAATGTGGCATCGCCTACAACACAGTAAATAACCACATCCGCAATATCTACGATAAACTTTACGTAAACAGCGCCACAGAAGCAGTAAGCCTGGCGATCAGGGAAAGGCTGGTGTAAGGTTTGGCCGTATTTTCGTTTTTCGTGCTACTTTATGTTTTAAAATGCTATAATTGTTTCGAATTCTATTGACTTACATTTCCTAATGAAATCTGCTTTTGTTCTATTGTTATTAATTTCTTTATTCAGTTGTCAAAAAAGTACTGTTGAAAAGCAGCAGGAACAGGATGCATGTTTGATTTCGAGTTATGTCACAGATACGACCTCGGGTGGATACCATTATAATTTCAAATATGATGGCAAAAAACTGGTTGAAATACGGGCGAGCCACCCGGATCCGTTTGGATTTGGCCGGGTGGAAGATGTTATGAACATAAGTTATAATGCTGATAATAAGCTAAACTCCATTGGTAATGCATCCGGTGAGAACCCAGCAACCAGGTTCAATTATGGAGCCGATGGAAACTTATCTACCAAGATTTCCTACTCACGAATGCCATTCCCAATGTCAAAAACAGAATTCGAGTGGAAGGACGGCAGGATTTCCAGGGTGAAAAGGAGTGATTATGAAGTCAAAGGATCGCCTGATAAAATAGAAAACTACACAGAAAAGCTGACGCTCGTATTGGATCTCGAGTATGATGAAAAAGGCAATGTGATTTACGTCAAACGAACCGCATATCCGGACATTGTTACAGAAATCAGATATGACTATGATTCACACCCAAACCCTAACAAAACCTGGCATGAGTTACAAGGAGGCAGTAGTTCTGAATTCATGTATCTGCTTTCAACAAATAACATGACACGGGCCAGCTATCTTTTCGTGAAAGAGCAATTCCGTGAAGTTCATGATTCTCATTACCAATATAATGACAAGAGTTATCCGCTGAATGGTGCATTTAATAACAGAATGTTAGAGATCCAGTATCAATGTCGGTGATAATGGATTGTCGAAGTGGAACCCAGGTCAATGTTTGTTATCAAATCTGAAAACTCAATTACACGTTTCAGCTGTCAATTAAACTTAAACATATCAACATTCCGGCTGAATGATTTCATAGAAGTCATCTGGTCCATAGACGGATAAGTGATATCTGGCTTTGCATGACCCACATTATTGAGTGTGCTTTCAACAAATAATTTGGCTGTAAGTTGTTCTGAAACATTCAATTCGGACTTGCAGTGCGTTTCTTCAACAATGTCCAGGTTCTTTATTGCCAAATCCCTTGCATTCAAGTTGCTTTTTGTGAATAATTCGGCATGCATATCATTCGCTGATCCGCTTAATGCGGCATTACATGACGTTTCCATCCTCAGGTTTAAGGAATTCAATTTTACCATTCCGGTAATGGATGATTTGGTTTGAAGTTTTACAACCAGATCATCATTTTCAAGTAGAGAAAGTAATTTGATGTTAGAAATGCTACCCAATATGCTGTTTATACTGTTACTGAAAGTCAGCATTATTTTAGGGCTTGTGACATTTCTTAATGGCTGATTTCTCTCGTAATGAATCACAAGCGTGTCACCATCGACCTTACTTACAATGTGCTCAATGATATTTGATTCTGCTGTCAAAGAAATAGAATTGGTTTGTCCTTTTTGTAAATCCACATCCAGTCCGATAATTCTTAAATGACTGAAATTTGGAATCTCCCGACTCGAATTTGTCATTTGCTTATTGCCTACAATTTCAGTCTTCATGCCCTGACCTACCACTGTGCTGCACATTAAAGCAAATACGGAAACATAGAATAGATTTATCATGGTTTATAAATTTTGTATACACCAATAATACAAAAATTTATAAGATTAGTCAAACGGAAGATACTTCTATCAGCCGTTCTCCATGACCTGCAATTTCAGCGTTCTATTGCCTGTTTTTACTTGTGCGTTTTGAATTGTTTAAATGGTCGGTACAGTGCCGCCGTCGATGACAAATTCTGTTCCGGTGAGATAGCTTGCTCTCGGCGAAACGAGGAAGCCGACCAGTTCTGCCACTTCTTCTGGCTCAGCCGGTCTTCCAAATGGAATTCCGCCCAAGGCATCCATGACACTTTTTTGCGCCTCCTCAACGGAAATATTCGAGCTTTGAGCGATCCTTTCCAGCCAAACTTTCACATTTTCCGTTCGGATCCAGCCTGGCGAAACAGTGAGCACACGAACTCCTTTTGGCGTCACCTCATTGGATAAGCTTTTGCTGTAATTTATCAATCCTGCTTTTGCGGCTGCATAGGGCAATGTGGAATCAAATAACGGCAGCGTGCCCTGAATAGAAGCGATATGAATGATAACACCGCTTTTTTGCCCGATCATTTGTGGCAACAATGCTCTGTCCAGCCGGACCGGAGCAAGCAGATTAGCTTGTAAGGTCGATTCCCAATCCTCATCAGTTAACACGGCAAAACCACCGGCAGGGGTTTCCGAAGAACCAAGATTGTTCACCAGGATATCCAGTCTCCCATAAGTCGATAGCACCTCATCAGCCACTTTTTGCGCTCCTTCTGCTTTACTCAAATCGGAGGGAATGAAATGCAAACGGGTGTTCTCTTTTTCCGGTGCGTTTCTGGCGGTAATGATAACTGTTGCACCAGCCTGTAAAAGCCTTTCTGCAATTGCTCTTCCGGCTCCTTTTGTACCTCCTGTTACCAGTGCAATTTTGCCTGATAACTCATTGTTGAAATTAAATTGCTCCATTTTATTTTTCCTTTTTTAAGAATTTTATAGGGCAAAATTGGTGTGTAAAAACAGTTGGTACAAGTACGGAACTACGATTCATATAGGGATAAATTGATCCCCTATTGCACAAATTGAGACATACATTTACATTTGAAATATGTATGAGCGGAAAACATTACCGAACCTGAATTGTGGCCTTGATCTGATAGGCGAAGTGCTCTACGGCAAATGGAAAATACGTTTGTTGTGGTTTATCAATGAAGGTCATAAACGCCCAAGCGAGCTCCAACGCAAAATTCCGGATGCATCCCGCAGGGTTTTGAATATCCAATTGAAAGAATTGGAAGAGCACGAATTGGTGACCAGGAAAATCTATCCCGTTGTGCCGCCAAAAGTAGAATACAGCCTGACCGAATTCGGTAAGACATTAATCCCCGTCATCGCCGCATTAGGGCAATGGAGCGATGAACATGAAGGCCGTTTGCGGGATGTGATTCTGAGACAACTAGTGAATGCTGAATGATATGCGTGCAGGTATGGTTCTTGTCTTGATTTTCTAAAACCTACGTATCAAGATGAAACAACAAGATTTAAAAACCGCAGGCAGGCTATTGCTGGGAGCAAGTCTGGTTTATGCAGGCATCAGTCATTTAACATTCGCCAGAAAAGAGTTCCGCGCACAGGTCCCTGACTTTATTCCACTTAAAAAGGACGACACAGTAGTCTATTCCGGGATCGCGGAAATCGCCCTCGGAGCTGCTTTGATCGCCACACCTCAGGAACACCGGCCCAAAATCGGAAAGTTCGCTGCTGCATTCTTCACCGCCGTTTTTCCCGGCAACATCACTCAATACACCCACCAGCGAAACGCATTCGGACTTGATACGGATAAGAAGCGTTTAGTAAGGTTATTTTTTCAGCCGGTGTTAGTATGGTGGGCGCTGGCGAGCACGCGTTGAGGTTGATTTCCTGTCCATGCGTCAAATTTTTACATTTGCCGCATGGAAATAGATGATTATTCTACCGAAGGTTTCAAAACTGTATATTTCAGATTATCAACCGTAATCCCTGAAACGGATTTAATGTGCAGTTTGGACATCGGGGTTTCCGGAAAGAAAATATCGGTCATCACCGTTAGCCCATTGTCAGCGAAGAGCTCGACGGAGGCAACGTCGGCGATTAATGTCAGCGGAATATCACTTCCTGTTGCAAATCTGGGCGCAATGTGTTTTTCTCCAAAACCTTTTTCAAAGTCAATGGCACCGGATTTCGAACGGTCAATGTAATATTGATTTTTTGCTTTGTTATAACCGACGATCAGTTCATTACCAGCCTCATTCGCCAGCACTATTGAGAAATCCGCTGTGTTTTTGGTCGTAAAATCCAGGCGGAAAAGTCCGGTTTTGTTCTTTGCTTGTTCCGTCAGATCCAGCTGATCTTTCACCTTTACATTCTTCATTGAAAATGTGGTGGTGTTCAAAACATCCAGTTCTTTAACGGGAACCGAAGTCAGGTAAGTTTCTTTACCGACTGTTTTTAAACCCAACTCACGGGCAATCGTATTCGCACTTCTCCAAGGATCTGTCGGAACCTGATTAGCATATTGCCAGTTGCTCATCCAGCCCATCAGAATGTTGCGATTGCCTGTGTTGGCGAATGTTACAGCTGCGTAATTATCTGTTCCAAAATCCAGCCATTTGGTTTCCTTTGAATTGGAAGTGAATGTTTTACCGTCAAAGTCTCCGAGGAAATATTGGCCCGCAGAACCTTTGTTCGGTCCGCCTGGATTAATGTTCACGATCAGCACCCAAATGTCTTTTCCTTCGTGTTTGATCGGAAAAAGATCCGGACATTCCCACACGCCGCCGTGGCCGCCTTCATTCGCCCCGAATTCACTTTCGCGCGTCCAGGATTTCAGGTCAGGAGAAGAATAAAACGTGATGCGGTCTTTGGTTGCCAGCGTCATCACCCATTTCTTCTGCGGTTCAAACCATCTTACTTTCGGGTCCCGGAAATCGGTTACGCCCGGATTCTGGATCACCGGATTTCCTTTGTATTTCGTCCACGTTTTTCCGTCGTCCAAACTGTATGCAATGCTTTGCGTTTCGTGTTTACCGGTTTGCTTTTTTTCCTCGACAGGGTCGTGGTGCGTAAAAATGGCAACTAATGCGTCTTTCCCGAATCCAGCTGTATTGTTCTTATCAACAACCGCACTTCCTGAAAAGATGTAACCTAGGCTATCCGGATACAAAGCAATCGGCTGCTCTTTCCACGCGATCATATCCTTGCTCGTAGCATGTCCCCAGTGCATGGGTCCCCAAACCTTGCCGTCCGGATAGTATTGATAAAACAAATGATAAATCCCGTTGTGATATACCATCCCATTCGGATCATTCATCCAATTGGCTTTGGGCGTAAAGTGAAACTGCGGACGGTATTTTTCTTTAAACGCCTGGGCAATAGCATTAGAGCCGGTTATGGCGCAGATAAGGAGTAATGCAATGATTATTTTTTTCATAAAGTTATTTGATTGTGTTTGAGCCAGGCCAGTTGCTGACATTTACCATCCTGCATTTTGTTTGTACAAGCCGCTGCTGAAATTGATCTGATTCAATGGGATAGGCAGATATTCATCCCGGCCTGCTGTAAATTTCGCATCTCCCAAATGCGTTGCCCTTGTTTTCTCAATCTGGAAATAGGCATTAATGTTTTCAGCCGCAACGCCCCAGCGAACCAGGTCGAAGAAATGATAACCTTCACCAGCAAATTCAAGTCTTCTTTCCCAACGCATTGCCATTCTTGCATAGTTCTGTGTCCAGTCCGAACTCTTAACATATGGTTTCACCCTGAAATTGGCCGTTGGTTTTCCATCTGCTGCTACGAGCAAACCTGTACTTGTGGCTGCACGGGCACGGATCCTGTTGATCAAAGGAAGTGCTTCGTCTTGTCTACCCAGTTCGATCAATGCTTCGGCTTTCCAAAGCAATACATCGGCGAACCGGATAATCTGCCAGTTTTTGGCGCTGGACATAAATGGCGGCACTTTTTGGAAAGACGGATCTGTTGGTAAAACCACTTCTTTAATGCTTGCAAATGCACCGTAAACCGCCGGAGCGCGTGCCCAGGATTTTTGGAATACATAGCTTTTACCATATTTGAATGGTGCATTTGGCCTTGCTACGGTGTGATCAAGCCGCGGATCGAAAGAGCTGGTCTGGAAATCGAGGGACGCTGCAACGTCATTAGCCGCATAGGTTTGAAACAAAGGCAGCCCGTCAGCACTTGTTTTGAAGGAATTGATCAGGTCGTGGCTGGGAACGTGGAAACCGCAGCACCCGTATTCCTGGTTCATGGTGTAATTCAGCGCATGTCCGTAATCCAGCCTGCCGAGTGGTGTGCCGTCGTTTTTTGAGTATTGGATTGCAAATACGGATTCGGGACCGTTTTCGGTTGCTGTCAAAAAGTTGTCAGCGTAATCTGGACTCAGATTATACTTGCCCGAGCTGATCACCTCATCACAAAGCGCATTTACTTCTGTCAGCAAGGCTTTGTTTATGGTTACGACGGCATTGGTTTCGTTTTGTTCGTAAGCCTTGTACAAGAGTGTTTTTGCCAAATAAGCCTTCGCCGACATCTTGTTTGCGCGGCCTTTGTCATTTTGATTTTCAGGAAGCTTGTCAACGGCACTCCGGAAATCGGCTTCTATTTTTGACCATAGTTCATCATTGGAAAGCTTATCATTTGAAATGGTCGGATAGTCGGTTTTGGCAATGGTTTCGTCGATATACGGGACATATTTGAACAAGATTTTAAGCAGGAAATAGAAATGTCCTCTCAGGAAATTCAGTTCACCCATGCGGGCTGCTTTTTCCGGATATTCCGCGTCTGAAAATGCACTCACTCTCCGCATTGCATCATTGGTACGGCTGATTCCAACATATAATCTGAACCAAACCTGGTCGATCAATGCATTATCCACCCGGTTCAGGGAAAATGTTTCGAACAAATGGAATTCCGACAAATCACCCGGCCCGTCGCCACCTTTGTACATATCGCCTCCGCGAATGCTTCCATACGCCCACATACTGGAAAAAGGGGAAGTGTAATGATCGTTTCCAAGTGCGGAGTAGGCTGCTACCACCATTTTGTCCACATTTTCAGGGGTGTTCAAATCGTCGCCCGAAATGACGCCTTGAGCAGGTTCTACCAGCGCATCATCGCAGCCTGTGAAAAGCACCATGAGCAATGTCAGGGCGTATATTATTTTTTTAGTGATCATGATTTCAGAAATTAGAAAGTGACATTCAGGCCAATGGTTCCTATGACAGGGATCGGGAAAGCGAAGTTTGGAATCTCCGGGTCGGGACCTGTGAAAGCTTTACTTTTGATGGTAAACAGATTACTTCCTTGCAGATACAACCGCGCGCTCTGGATTTTCAGGGCATTTAGACTTTTGAAATTGTAACCGATCTGCGCGTTTCTCAGCTTTAAATAGGAACCGTTTTCAATGAAGTAAGTCGAGAAGCGGCCTTCATTATTTCTGTCCACCAATGTCAATGCAGGAATATCAGAACTTGTGTTTTCAGGCGTCCATGCGTCCAGCGTTCTTTCACCCCAGTTCGTGCCGGTCCAAAGTGATGAGAAATCGGTGTAGGTTTTAAATTCGTTCTGAACCTTTACATTGATTCCCTGGAAGAAAAAGCTCAGATCGAAATTTTTCCAGCTTACGGAAGTATTGAAGCCGTACATATATTTTGGCGTGCTGTTTCCGATAAAATCCCTGTCCTGCGCGTCAATGGTGCCATCGCTGTTCAGATCTGCATATCTGATCCGTCCCACGCCCTTGCCCGGCTGGGTTGCAGCATTGTCTACTTCACCCTGATTTTGGAATATGCCGTCGGCTACATATCCGAAGAATGAGTTGGCCGGACGACCCAGAATAGTCTTGTCCGTTCCATTTCCCGGATAGGATGCAATCACCTCTTTTGGCAAATAAGTGATCTTGTTGCGATACAGAGAGAAGTTACCTGTTAGGTTGATTCTTAGATCGTTGCCAATTTTTGAGTCATAGGAAAGCAATGCTTCGAAACCGCTGTTTTTCATCGAAGCACCGTTGGTAAACCGGTTTCCACCATCACCAATCACGGCCAGATATGCCGGGCTGATGAGGATGTCGGAAGTCTTTCTCTGGAAATAATCAACAGAACCAGTCAATGTGTTGTTTAAAAAACCAAAATCCACACCAAAATTCGATTCTGCCAGAGATTCCCATCTCAGCGCGTCATTGCCTTGTTGGATTAATGTAAATCCTGACGGAAGCTGGCCCGTGCCGTTGCCGCCAATGTCATAAGCACTGCCATTATCAAAATCCCAGGTCGGATCGCTGCCATAAATGGCTGAGTATAAAGACTGCGTAGCATTGTTTGGAATTTCCTGGTTACCCGAGCGACCCCAGCCATATCTTAGTTTCAGGTCAGAGATGAAGGGAATGTCTTTAATAAATGTTTCTTCGCTCAGACGGTAACCCAATGAAAATGCAGGGAATGTTCCGAAACGGTTTTCTTTTCCAAAGCGTGACGAACCATCGCGGCGTACGGTTGCCGATGCCAGGAATTTGTCGGCGTAAGTGTAATTAACCTTTGCGAAATAGGAGAAAAGCGAATTCGCACTGCCGCTGCCGCCATTATTAATGTTGTTGCTTCCTGCGTTCAAATAAGAATAATTGATATTCTCCAACGCCAGGCCTCTTCTGCTTGCTGAAAATTCCTGGGCGATATATCGGATGCTTTCTTGTCCAACCAGGATTCCAATTTGGTGCTTACCAGTTTGAATGTCATAGTTTAATGTATTTTGCCAGATCGAATTTCCTGAATAGTCCTGGAAATTGCTTACCTGATTGGTTGGATCAGACAAGAAACCGGAGGTGTACGATTTTCTAAGCAATCTCTTGTAACCACCGCTGTAATCAATTCCATAGCTGGTTTTCAGGTGCAGTTTTGGGATAATTTCCAGGTCGGCAAATACATTTCCGAATAGCCGGTAGAAGTTGCCTTTGTTCTGACGGTTGTCCTCGATAAGCCTTACCGGGTTTTGGCGATCGGTCATGCCGGAAGCAGGACCGCCCCAGCCGCCATCGACGGTGTAAACCGGCACAACGGGCTGTGAAACCAGTGAAGCAAACAAAATATCAGCAGTAGGAGACTGAACATCCTGGATGTAAGTAGCAGACAGGTTTTCGCCGATTTTCAATTTGGACTTAAAGAGCGAGAAATCTGTGTTCAACCTTGCATTATACTTTTTATTATGCGTCGATTTTACAACTCCTTTATTATCATAATAGCCCAGCGAAAACATGGTATTTCCTTTTTCAGAACCATTAGAAATGGACATATCATAGGATTGAATGATAGACTTTTGTGCAATCTCATCATACCAATAAGTGTTCGCAGGCTTCATCGTTTTTGCCGCATCAATGAATTCGGGATACTTTACCTGATTCAATGAAGGACTATTGAAGTCGTTATTCCAGTCGTATTGATAAATCTGGTTCGCATTTGGATCCGCTTTGTCATTGACTGCCGCCTGCCAGTAAGCGCGGCCTCTGCCGTCTGCATTCAATGTTTTCAACTTGGAAGCATAATCCTGAATTGAAGTAGAAATGTTCACATTCAACCGCGATTGACCGTTTTTGGCTTTTTTGGTCGTAACAATCACCACGCCATTTGCAGCTCTTGAACCATAAATGGTCGCCGAAGATGCGTCTTTCAAAACCTGAATAGATTCGACATCGGCCGGGTTAATTTCATTCAATCCTCTTTTGGTAGGAATGCCGTCGATGATGTAAAGCGGATCATTATTGCCCAATGTACTGCCGCCTCTGATCCTTACCGTAGCACCACCACCGGGCGCTCCATCCGTGGTGATCAACACACCCGGCACTCTTCCCTGCAATGCTTTTGCCGGGTTACCCACCTGACTGTCCTTAATGTCTTTAATGCTCACCACACTCACCGCACCTGTGATATCTTTCTTTCGCTCAGACTGATAACCGGTGACAACGACTTCATTCAGGCTCTTTGAATCATATTCCAGCGTCACATCCATGACACTATTCGTGCCCGGAACCACCTCACTTGGGACCATGCCCACGTAAGAAAACAAAATCGTAGCGCCACCGTTAATGCTGATGCTATACTTTCCATCGGCATCGGATAATGTGCCATTGGTTGTACCCTTTTCGAGGATACTTACACCCGGGAGCGTCACGCCGGCGCCGTCTTTCACGGTTCCGGTGATGTTGGATTGAGCAGCCGCAAGTTGCACCCAACATAGTATGGCAAAAGCCAGAAGCGGTAGTCGTTTAAACATGATTGATTTGATTATTGATTAAAAAATCAGCAATTTCTTTTTCAGCAATAACAGGTGTAGCACCAGAATAGGAGGCAACCAGCGCACCAACTGCGCAGGCTTTTTCAAGGGCTGAGGGAATGGAAGAGCCGGATATGTATTCTTTCAGAAACATTGCCAGGAAGGAATCGCCGCTGCCAATGGTGTCCTGCACTTCCACGACATAGCCACCCTGAGAATGAAATCCGTCACCAGAAAGGACGACCGCGCCATCGGCACCAAGCGTTACACAAACTAGTTTCAGGTTGAAGCGCTCATAGAGAAATTTCATCTGCGTTTCCACTTCGGGCTGGATGCCAAACCAGGTGCAAACCGTGTTAAGCTCGTGCTCGTTTACTTTTACAATGTCGGCTTGTTCCAGCAGATATTCGGTTGTGGCTCTGTCCAGATGCGGAGGGCGAATGTTGACGTCAAACACTTTCAATTTTGCATCTTTCAGTAAATCAAAAAGCGTGTCACGCGATTGCTGGCTGCGAACGGAAAGCGTGCCGTAGACAAACACATCTGAGTTCTTTACTAACTCTTTGTTTTCAGGCGTGGTCATAATGTAGTCCCAGGCCACGGGCTGCACGATTTTGTAGGTTACTTCTGTTTTATCTGTCAGGTTAACCTTTACAATGCCGGTAAGGTGCGTAATGCCGGTTTGAATAAAATCTGTATTAAAATCCTGACTGGTAAGGTAATCCATGAGCTCAACGCCGAGGTCGTCGTCGCCGACGCGACTAATGAAAGCAGGATTCATGCCGAAGTTTTTCAGGTGAATAGCCACATTCATGGGCGCTCCGCCGGGTTGTTTGCCAGAAGGCAGCATGTCCCAAAGCATTTCGCCGAAAACGGTTATTTTTGGTGTCATATAAGTTGAGAAATTAATGTAGAATCATTGTTTTGTCAGTCCTTTCCAGCGAGGTTCCTTTGGTTTCAGGCATGATGCGCCACACGAAAATGAGCTGCAAAATCATCATCACTGCGAAGAAGGAAAACGTAATTCCTCCGCCCAGATATTCGGAAATGATCGGGAAGGAAAAGGCGATGACGGCCGCCATAAACCAGTGGGTAAAGCTTCCCAGCGCCTGGCCGTTTGCGCGTACTTCATTAGGGAAAATTTCAGATATGAAAACCCAGATGACCGCGCCCTGTGAGAATGCGAAAAAGGCAATGTAAACAAAAAGGAAAACCGGAACGCCCGTGAAGTCTTGGATAAAAAATGCCCTGGCAACCAATCCAAGTGTGATAATGACACCCACGGAGCCGATCGCCATCAATGTGCGCCTGCCGAAACGATCTATAAAGTTGATGGCTAAAAGTGTAAAGGCAAAGTTCACAAACCCAATTCCGGCGGAAGATAAAAACGCAGCTTTTGCTCCCAATCCCGTCATTTCAAAAATGCGCGGACTGTAATAAATGATGGCATTGATCCCAGAAACCTGGTTGAAAACTGCAAACAGAATGGCAAGCATTACAGGTGTTTTGTACTTGGCAGAAAATAGCCGGGCCGAAGGTTTGTCTTTTGTTTCTTCGTTTGCGTTCATGATCGCAGACAAAGTTTCTTCGCTAGTCTCCGTATCAATGATGTTCAGAATGTCTCGGGCTTGTTGCACGTCACCCTTTTTCATGATCAGCCAGCGCGGACTTTCAGGAACATAAAGAATGGCGAGTAAGAAAATCAGAGAAGGCAGAGCCTGCACACCTAGCATCCAGCGCCAGGCGTTGTCGCCCATATCCTGCATGAAGTAATTGGAGAAGTAGGCGATGAGAATTCCGAAAACGACATTAAACTGGAATAGCCCAACCATTTTTCCGCGTGACTTCGCAGGAGAGATTTCGGAAATATACATGGGCGCAGCCACTGAGGAAGCACCAACGCCCAGTCCGCCAAGGAATCGGAAGAATATGAAAACATACCAATCCGTCGCGAGCGCCGAACCGAGAGATGAAACGAGATATAAAACAGCGATCCAGAATAAGGTGGTTTTTCTTCCCAGTCTGTCTGCCGGAATGCCGCCTAACATAGCCCCGAGAACAGTTCCTATCAATGCGATGGAAACCGTGAACCCGTGTTCGACCGCGGACAGATCCCATAAATGCTGAATGGCTTTTTCCGCCCCCGAGATCACGGCCGTATCAAACCCGAAAAGAAACCCGCCAAGTGCAACGACGATCGACCAAACTAATACCTTACTGTTTTTCATTGGTAGTTCTGATTTTTTGTCAAAACTACCGCCACTTGCTGCCCGGAATAACTAAATAATATCTCAAAAAAGTTAAACTTTGATACAGTGGTATTTTAGAAGTATATAATGATGATAATCAGTGAATTAACTTGCGATTTAAAATTTGATACATCCGTAACCTTTCAATTTTGATACATCTTGTTTCAAAATTGTATCATTTCTTATGAATTCAGGGGGAACCGCATTGGACGATTGATTGAAAATCTTGAATAAAAATCTGGCTTCTTATGATTTCTTATATTCCATCGGTGTTTGATTATATTTTCCTTTGAAGGCCGTTGAGAAGTAGGTAGGGGAGGAAAATCCGACCTTATAGGCGATGTCAGCAATGGTCAGATCGTCGCGGCGCAGCAGGAACTTGGCTTTGTTGAGTCTTACCTGCTGAATGTATTCATTCACGCTCATGCTCAGCAACGCCTTCACCTTCCTGTAAAGCTGCACCCGCGACATGCCGAGATCTCTGCCAATATCTTCCACGCTGAGCTCGGAATTATCGTAACGCTCCTCAATATATGCAGTGAATTGGGTGATAAATTTCTTATCCAGTTTGTTCGGATTCGTGCCCGACGAGGTTTCAATGGGCAGCTCACTCGTATAATGTTCGCGAAGCACGGACCGGTTTTTCAGCAAAGTCTTAATGCTTTCCTGCACATATTGCAGGTTAAATGGTTTGGTAATGTAAGCGTCCACGCCCGTTTGAATGCCTTCGATTTGCTGTTCGATGGTGGTCCTGGCGGTTAGTAAAATCACTGGAATATGCGACGTCCTGAAATCTGCTTTCAGTATCGCGCTCACGCCCAGTCCATCCTTTTTGGGCAATGTCACGTCGCACACGATCAGATCAGGAATGTGTTCAAATGCCAGCCTCAAACCTTCTTCACCATCATTAGCAACGAGTATTTGGTAATTGACATTCAGTTTTTGTTCCAAAAGCCTGACCAGATCATTGTTGTCTTCAATGAGCAGCACAGATTGTTCATGAGCTGAAACTTCCTTGGAAGAAGGATTATTCGAAGCCGGATCATCTTCCTGAATTTCGAAATTTTGAACCATAGAAAAATCTTCCGCGTGCCCGGTTTGTAATTCATCTTCCTGGAAATGCTTGTTACCCAGCGGCAGTTCAATGGTGAATGCTGTTTCCTTATTAGGCTGGCTGCGAACAGAAATTGTGCCTTTATGAAGCGAAATCAATTCCTTGGAAAGCGCCAGGCCGAGCCCGGTTCCCAATGCTTTATAACCGCTTTCGGCTTGATAAAAAACCTCGAAAACATGCGCAACTTCCGATTCCGTCATGCCTATTCCGTTGTCTTCCACTGTAATCTGCGCTTGATTATTGGAATTGGTTTTGATATACAAATAAACCCTTCCTTTATCGGGCGTGAACTTGAATGCATTGGAAAGCAAGTTAAAAATCACCTTATCGAGCATCATGGCATCAAACCAGACCATCACTTCGGGATCGGAAGCGATCAGCTGAAAATCAATCTTGCGTTTGGAAGCAATGCGTTCAAAGGCAACCATAATGTCTTTCACAAATGCCACCAGATTGTGCTCGCCAGCACGCACCTGCATGCGATGACTTCCCAATTTTCGGAAATCCATCAGCTGGCTCACCAGCCTAAGCAGTCTTAATGTGTTCTTTCTGATCAGGGAAAGTTCTTGTTTAATCAAAGGATCGCGGATTTTTTCGCTGGCTAAGACGTCTTCAATGGGTGCTAAAATCAATGTAAGCGGTGTGCGGAATTCGTGCGAAATGTTGGTGAAGAATTTTAATTTGGCCTCATTCTCAATTTCAGCACTTTGCGCCAGTTGTTCGATCTGGTTTTTTTGATCTGAAATTTCATGGTTCTGCACTTCCAGCCGCTTGTTAATCTTCCTGTTTTCGCGTAAAGAATAAAAGGAAATGGCCCCGAAAATGAGTGCTAATGCAAGCGTGATGGAAACGGTGTAAATGACAATGCTCTGGTTTTCAGAAATCGCACGCTGCTCTTCAATTTTCTCCTGCCGACGTTCAATGTCTTGCTGCTGCGCGACCAATTTCTCGCTCTGCAACTTCATGATCCTGACATTGGTCGAATCGATCATGGTGATTTGAAGCCGGTTTTCCCTTTTGAAAGGCTTCTTTTGAAGAATAGAAATCGCAGTTCGAATGGCTTCTTCACCGCCAGTCGGATATAGAATAGTAGCATTTAAAACATTCCTATCAACAAGATCAATGCCGCCATTCGGCCCGGTTAGGCCGTCTACACCAATGAGGCGGATCTTTTTTTCGAGACCTAAATTGTTACAAACCTTAAAAGCGGTGAGCGCACGGCGATCATTCTGGCAGAAAATAACGTCAATGTCGGTATGCGTTTGCAGCAGTTTGGTGAGGGGAGCTTCGAAAGAATATTTGTCCCAGTCTCCATCCAATTTTGCTGTCAATCTAATGCCCGGAAAGCGGCTGACCGTTTCCATAAAACCCTTATGGCGATCAATATCCGCTGATGAGCCAGGCTTTTCACTGATCTCGATCACCTTTCCCTTCCCTTTCAGAAGTGTATTCGTATAAGCTCCGGCAATCTGCCCGACTTCCACATTATCAGCACCTACATAGGCTGTATACTGATCAGAATTGGTCCGGCGATCCAAAATAATGACTGGAATTCCGCTTTGATAGGCTTTTTCTACAACAGGTGTAATCGGCTCGGCTTCATTCGGAGATACGATCAGCAGGTCAATTTTTTGTTCGAGTAATGCTTCAATCTGCGTGATTTGTTTTTGACTGTTTCCTCCCGCATCCTTCATCACAAAGTTAATCTCCGGATTGAAAGACAGCTCCCGGTACATGCTCTCCTGCATGGTTTTACGCCAGTTATCACTGCCCGTGCACTGCGAAAAGCCAATCGTAAACTGCTTCGATTCCTTTTTGGAACAAGCAGTCACCATAAAACAAACCAGAATAATAAGGTTAAAGTATTTCAATGTTTTCTTGTATTCAAGTCTGTTGGTTGATGTCTATAAATGTATCACAAATGGAGTTTGAAACAAATTGAAAAGAATTGATGTGTACCTCAATTTTTCCGGGGTTTGGCTACGCAATGCCCCGATTTCACTACGCCGGGGAGTTGAAGGCTGATGAACTTTGCATATCTCAAAATTCAAAATCAATAACAACATGAAACAGTCACAAACACCCATCATGAGCTTCAGTCCGGTTGTATTACCAGTTTCCGGCCGTCACGTAGACCTCGAAATGAAAGTTTCTGCTCCTGCTAGCGGAAACAACCTGCCGGTCATTCTTCTTTCGCATGGGCATGGCCCCTCTAATTTCCTCTCTTCGTATAGAGGATACGGTCCCATGGTTGATTTTTTTGCGGCAGAAGGGTTTGTTGTCATTCAACCCACTCATCAAAATTCCCGAGCACTTGGTCTTTCGTCATCCCTTCCGGAAGCACCCTTGTTTTGGAGTTCACGGGCAACGGACATGCAATTTATCCTGGATCATTTAGAAGAAATTATTTCCACAGTGCCGGGGTTAACCGGAAGAGTCGATCAAGCAAAAGTTGCTGCCATCGGCCATTCCATGGGCGGCCAGACCGTGGCCATGCTGGCAGGAATGGAGGTAACCGACCCTGCAACAGGAAAAATAGTGAATGCCGCAGAGCCAAGATTGAAGGCCCGGGTGCTGATTGGCGCCTCTGGTGGACCAGAAGGATTTAACGGATTGGAGTGCAGAGCACCTCCTGAGGGTTATTTGAATTTGTTATAGTAAGTAATATCATATGGGGGAGCTTTTGGACATTGTTTTTTGAGACAGCCTGCCGACGTCGTTAAAAGTCATCTATTTAATTTATAGAAAGCCTGCACCCTGCCGCCCCACAAAAGACCTTTGTTGTAAAATTCTGTTTTACGTAATTGAGGACTAACATAAGGACTTACACTAAACAGGAACTTGTTCGAGCGACGCTCCAGACCCAGGTTTATTGTAATATCGTTAATAGCCTTTATTGATAATTTCGCATTGTATTCTCCTTTATCAAAGGATTGACTGTCTTTCTTATAATTGAAATGAATGTCTTTTTGGGCGTAGACGAAAAGATCAGTTCCTATCCCGAAACGCAGGGCCCAATTCGGATGTATTTCGTAATGATGTGCAATTGTTAAAGGGATTTGAACGAGCTGATGATTTTGTTCAATATTTAACAAATCAACATTTTGAGCTATGTAGGGCGCATACAGAGCCCTAAAATCCTGGCGAGTATTTTGACCAAACTGCTCGGCAGTGTCGTAACTGTCGCCGGTGATCTCTTTCCAGCGGGCACCGGTTTGAAAACTCCATTTGGGAGTGATCCGCAGCTCTCCGAAAAGTGCGCCTGCCACCTGCCTGTTACCTGCGTCAAGGCTTCCACCCACATAATAATCCATCTTTTTAAGAACCGACTTCATTGATTCTGAGTAATATTTAGGTTTGTCTTTGCTAAACAAAGGTAATTTCTCGGGCGTCTTTAAAACCGGTAGTTTCAAATGCGTAAATGAAAGATGAATGTTGCCAATACGGCTATTTAATATTGTCTTACCAGCTTTGAGGAAATTTTCAGTATTTGTATACGGTGCTTTGTTAGCCGGATTATTGTCATTGCCCTTTATTTCGGAAGGTTCTTTCTCAACAACGGCATCGTCTGATTTGTAGCTATTTAATCCTGTGCCGGAAGCATTATTCCGAGCAATGGATTTTGCAACCGTTCCAGCCGTTTTATCTATTACCATGCCAGATGAATCTGCTGGTTGGAAGTTTGAATTCTGTACTGATTCTTCCGTAGGCTGATTATTAATTGGCTGCTGAATTTCGTTATGAGGACCCTGCCTGGTGTAAAGCAACTCCTGATGATTTTGGGCTGCAATGGTTTTTTCAATATATCGGTCAATGTATATGGTATCGACACGTAGACTTGTTTTTTGAGCAGAATTTAGTTCAATAGAAGTGATTCTGCTTTTTAAAGAATCGAGGGAGGATAAGAGTTTTTTATTGGTAAGATTTTGAACGTAATTGAAGGATAGAGAGCCGACCAGTAATGAAGCGACCAACCCGTAAATCAGGATTTTGGTCCATGAAAAATGGGGCGTCATATTACCATTCGAAGAGACATAATTATATATCCGATCGACTTCTTCATCGCTTGGATCCAGACCCAATAGCTTTTTCCGGAATTCGTCGTCAAATTGCTCAGTTTTCATTAAATCCCTTATTAGGCCAGTTATAAAGTTGATACAAATGCGGAAAGTTTAGTTTTATCATTGTCTGCAATTTTCGTCTGGCATCCCTCAGGTTAGATTTTGATGTTCCTTCCTGGATACCAAGCATATTAGCTATTTCTTTATGTGAATATCCATCAATTACAAACAGTGTGAAAACCATTCTATAAGCCGGTGGGAGGCGTTGAACCATTGTTAATATTTCTTGGGCAGATATTTCGCTTAAAATGTCATCACTCCAGTCCGCAACTTCCAGATTATCCAGACTAAGCTGTTCCTGCCATTTGAGATTCTTCCGGTAATGGTCAATAGCCGTATTAATAGCAATTGTTCGAAACCAGGCTTTGAAAGGTTGCGCTTTATCATGGCTATGTAAATTCATAAACACTTTTAAAAAGCAGTCATTGACAATCTCGTCCGCTTCCTCAAAGGTAGCCGCATATCGAAGCGAAATGCTTTTGGCATATCCTGCGAATTGTCGGATCAGACATCGTTGTGCCTGAGCATTGCCACCCTTACAGGCATCCAAAATGCTTGACAGATCCTTTTCATCAAAGAGAGCTTTCCTTCTAAATAGC
Source organism: Dyadobacter sp. CY327 (assembly GCF_021390415.1). NCBI lineage: Bacteria > Pseudomonadati > Bacteroidota > Cytophagia > Cytophagales > Spirosomataceae > Dyadobacter > Dyadobacter sp. CY327. Next base: position 1,763,487 of record NZ_JAJUXJ010000001.1, read on the forward strand.
AATGGTAATTAGATTTAACATCATCTTCTTCCCCTTACGGAAGGTAACATGCAAAGGTGGGGTGTGATTCTATATTTTTTTTGAGAGAAAAGATTTTTCAGCATTAACCCCACTATTTTTTCCGACAACCCGTAATGGCTTTTGAAAACAGTATCCCTGTTTCGTCTCTACGTTGCGTGTAGTTTCTTCCGTTGGTTACAGTGTGCCTACCTGTTCGCATCACAAAGGTTCCGTCGCATAACCATTAATGGAAGATTTAGAAGAACACATAAATAACTTTTTTAAAATATTATGAAAAAAACAAGTCAGTTCAAGCCCTTCGGGTCAAGGAAAAGGTACGCCTTATTCGTGCTCATAATGTTGTGTCCAGTATTCCTTTTTGCACAAACAAAATATACAATTAGCGGTATAGTCAAGGATGTTGGCAACGGTGAAACACTTCTGGGGGCAACTGTCATTTTAAAAGGGACTTCTGTTGGAAGCGTAACCAATGAATACGGTTTTTATTCTATTACAGCACCGGAAGGTAATTATACCTTAACGATTTCCTATTTAGGATTTACAACTTTTGAAAGGGCCATAGACCATAACTCTAATCAAAAGCTTAACATTGAGCTCAAAGGGGATGACGCCCAATTAAATGAAGTAGTCATCACAGCTGAAGAATCAAAACAAGTAGACATTGGGACACCTCAAATGAGTGTGACAAGACTCTCAACGAAGGATATCAAACGGATACCTGTTGTTTTGGGTGAGGTAGACTTAATCAAGTCCATTCAATTGCTGCCAGGTGTTACCAACGCCGGCGAAGGCGCATCGGGCTTCAATGTACGCGGTGGTGCAGAAGACCAGAATCTGATTCTTTTGGATGAAGCAATTATTTACAACGCCTCTCATTTATTTGGTTTCTTCTCCATATTTAATGCTGATGCAATTAAGGATGTTAAACTTTATAAGGGAGGAATTCCTGCCCGTTTTGGAGGTCGTGCTTCTTCGGTACTGGATATACGGCAAAAAGATGGAAACAGTAAAGAATTTGAACTCACTGGCGGTATCGGTGCTATTTCCAGTCGTTTGGCGGCGGAAGGGCCCATGTTTAAGGACAAAGGTTCGTTTCTGATTGCTGGTCGAGCCTCTTATGTAAATATATTCTTGGCCTTGGCCAAGGAGAGCAGTAGAGCCGGATTTTACGATTTGAATCTGAAAACAAACTATGAAATTAGTGAGAAGAACAAACTATATCTATCTGGTTATTTAGGCAATGATAACTTTAACCTGGCAGGACTCTTCACTAATTCATACGGAAACCTCTCAGGAAATTTGCGATGGAATCATATTTTCAATAACAAGTTATTCTCCAATGTATCCTTAATATACAGTCGATATAATTATAACCTGGAAATTCCTATTGAGGGAATTGATTGGACCTCAGATATAAGCAATTATAATATGCGCTATGACTTTGGGTATTATGCAAGCGATAAATTAAAATTTGACTTTGGGATAAATGGAATTTATTACAACTTTAATCCAGGAAGACTCAATCCTTTAAATGCAACTTCGGGCGTTAATCCAGAGAAATTAGACGACAAATTTGCTTTCGAAGCTGGGATCTATGCAAGTTTAGAACACAAGATTTCTGAAAGACTCACCGCTGAATATGGCTTGCGGCTTAGTTACTTTAATCGACTTGGAAAGCAAACATTAAACAATTACGCAAATAATCTACCAGTAATTTACAACAAGGAATTAGGCATTTATGAGCGTACCGAACCCATTTCCAATACAGACTACGGTCAAGGAAAAAGCATAACTATATTCAATAATTTAGAGCCCCGGTTTGCACTTTCATATCAGCTTAACGAGAAGTCTTCTTTTAAAGCAAGTTATAACCGGGTTGCTCAATACCTTCATTTAATTTCCAATACCTCATCAGCCACACCATTGGACGTTTGGACACCTAGCGGAAAGTTTATTGAACCGCAAATTGCAGACCAATATGCTATTGGCTATTTCAGAAATTTAAACGAAAATATGTTTTCCATCGAGGCCGAGGCCTATTACAAAACCATCGATAACAGGATAGATTATATTAACGGTGCAGAACTGATAGCACAAAACACCATTGAAACCGAAATTTTGACTGGTGAAGCCCGGGCTTATGGCTTAGAGTTTCTATTGCGGAAGAACCAAGGCGATTTTACAGGCTGGGTAGCGTATACGTTGTCAAAATCGCAGCAACGCACGCCCGGAGGAGCGGCTGGCGGATTAGGCATTAACAATGGGAAATGGTATAACTCTAACTGGGACAGAACCCACGACTTTGAGTTTACCGGAAGTTATAAACTCAACAAAAAATGGCGATTTGGGGCTAATATGGTATTCCAGACAGGGCGACCTGTTACCTATCCTAACGGACAGTTTATATACAACGGACTATCCGTGGCGACTTATTCCGAAAGGAATGCAGACCGATTGCCTGCCTATCACAGACTAGACCTTTCAGCAACCTTAACACCGCAAAAAAATAAAGATAGAAAATGGCAGGGAGAATGGGTATTTGGCATATACAACGCTTATAACCGAAGCAATGCAGCCTCTATCTCTTTTGGTCAAAATCACCAGACCGGCGTATCTGAAGCCACGCGTACTTCCATATTTGGTATTGTCCCATCAGTAACATACAATTTTAATTTTTAAAACAATGGAAAACAGAAATATATTCACCAAATTAGGGATACTCCTTATTCTAATAGGATTATTAAACTCGTGTACAGATATCATAGATGTTGATGTCCCGAACGGTGGGGCACGATTGGTGGTTGATGCGTCTATTAAGTGGCAAAAAGGTACTGCGGGAAAAACACAAACCATTAATCTAAGAAAATCAACTGCTTTTTTTGACAAGAATCCGGATGTTCCTGTTACGGGTGCCTCAGTAACAGTAACCAAAGAAAATGATGGGTCAGTATTTGTGTTTGCCGATCAGAATAATGGTAATTACACTGCAACCGACTTTATTCCGGAATTAAACGCATCGTACACTTTGAAAATCCTTTACAACGGCAACTCCTACACGGCAACCGAAACCTTGATTAAAGCACCTGTTATTAATCGGGTTGAGCAAGCCATTGAAGGTTCTGATGGTGACACAGAAATTGTGCTTCAGGTATTTTTTGACGACCGCGTTGCTGTTTCAAATTATTATTTAGGTGAATTTGCTCCGTCTAATTTACCACTGCCATCTCTTTCAGTTATCAGCGATAAATTTTCAGATGGTAACGAAAATTATATTGAGAACGATAACGAAAACAATGTTGCAGGAGTAACTGTAGGAATTAATGTTTATGGTATTTCACGAAGATATTACGACTATCTAAACATATTGATTCAGCAATCCGGAAGTGATGAAGGCGGGCCTTTTCCAACTATCCCTGTACAGTTAAAAGGAAACTGTTCTAATGTCAATGATACTAATGAAGAAGTATTGGGGTATTTCAGGCTAGGTGAGTTTGATACTACATCATATACGATTAGGTAGCCAGCATCCCGAACTGTATTATTTTTTTAGTCATTTTCCGCAGCGCAACCGTTTTGGCTGGGCGGAAAGCTTGTCGTATGAGCTGAATAACTATCTCACGCTCAAACCTAAGCCACGTAAACTAGATTTCCCTTACCAAGCCGTTATTCTAAGCAGGACATATAAGCAGATATTCGCGACTCTAAATAAAGTAATATGTGCTATCTTTACCATATTCCATCGAAAAGATGGTCGTTATGCATTAGACAGCATAAATATGCTAGAGAGGGAGCTTTTAACGGAATTAAATACTGGGGATAAGCGTGCCTTTACAAGTCTCTATTTTACGTATAGTGCACAGATCTATTCAAAGATTCTGCGTTTAACCAAATGCGAGGAAACATCCCAGGAAATATTACAGGAGCTTTTTTTGAAGGTTTGGGAGAGGCGTTCGCAGATCAATCCCGAAAAGCCATTCAAGGCATATTTGTTTACGATCGCGCAAAATCTGATTTATGACCACTTCCGCAAGGTGGCCAGGGATAAAGTACTGGTAGACAACCTCATATCTTCTGCCTCCATGTATTACCGTTCAGAGGACAGCGAGGTATTTGAGGTAAGATTGCAATACATTCATAAAGCCATTGAACACTTGCCTCCCGTGCGAAAGCACATTTTTAAGCTGTCCAAAATAGAGGGAAAAAGCTACGAAGAGATCGCTTCGATAATGCAAATATCGACTTCTACCATCAGTGACCACATAGTGAAAGCAAACCGGGCGATCAAGAAATATCTGCAGATGCACGCGGATGTGACGGTGTCGCTTTTCATCTGCATTTTGATGGATTTATAAAATTTAATTTTTTTTTTGTTCCCGAGCAGAGGATTAAATTTTGCCAAGCGTATTACACCCAGAATCCTAACTGACGTGAACCGCTTTGGAAGACAACGGACAAATTAAAGTACTATTCGAGCGTTACCTGGCCGATGAATGCACCCCCGAGCAGATACGTAAACTCGTCGCGTATTTCGGCCTGCCGGAAGATAACGGTACGTTGCGAAACCTGATTACGCAGCATTTTGAATCGCCTGAATCGAACGATGCATCGGCTAATGGAGCTGTTCAGGAAGTATATAACCGGCTTTTGAATCAATTGGATGTCAAAACAGAAGTCAAACCTGCTCCAAAGTATTCCTATTCATTACCTCTGTGGTCGCGAATGGCCGCGGTCTGGGTGTTACTGGCGGTGAGCTGCGGGATCACGGCTTACTTTTTTATGCGCAAGGCAGATCATGCCATTTCCGAAAATCCGACTTTCAGTTCGGTACAAATGCAAACCACAGTTACGGGCATTGGGGAGAAGAAAAAGATCTTATTGGAAGATGGTTCGGTCGTGTGGCTCAATGCAAAAAGCAAGCTGACCTATCCGGCTTCGTTCGAGAAAAATAGCCGGGAAGTCAGTCTGGAAGGGGAGGCTTATTTTGAAATCTTCAGGGATGTAAACAGACCGTTTACCGTGGAGTCTGGGCAGGTGAGAACGAAAGTACTCGGGACCAGCTTCAATATCCAGGCCTATGATGCAGATCCGGCAGTTTCAGTTACCGTATTGACGGGGAAAGTGCAGGTTAATGCCTCAGAATCAGTCATTCAGATCGTCAGGAACCAGCAGGTGAAGTATATGAATGGAAATATTTATAAAGAGGTAGATATCGATGCCACTGCCCAAATCGCCTGGCAAAACGGAAAACTGCAGTTTCGGAACAAGCTTCTTTCGGATGTTATTAAAACGCTGGAACGAAACTACACCGTCGCAATTACTTACAATGCTGGTTTAAGCGATTGTTATGTACATGCCGATTTTGATGCCGAAACACCGATTGAGAATGTGATGGAGATGCTTGCGGTTTCATTGGGCGGAAATGTGAACAACCTTGGAAACGCACAGTACAGACTGGAAGGAAATTGTAAGGATATCCGCGCCAGAGCGAATGATGCAGAAGAGTAAAATGAAGTTTAATGGAAATCTAAACCCCAAGCCTATGAATAAAGCCCACAGACAGCAAAAATCCCCGGAAATGATCCCGGGGAACCAGTAAAATGAAAGTTTAAGCTTGTATGCGTGCCGCAGCCTTCGAACTCTAACGGTCCGCTACAAAAACACAATTCCTATCACTTTAATGATTTCAAAATTATGAAAAAATCTCTCCCAAGGGGTGAAGTAGTTCATTATATTCTAATGACGATGAAATACAGCGCTTTTTTTTACATGCTCGTCTGCTCCATCTGTTCGATGTCATTTGCAGAGGACTCCTATGCGCAGAACCTCAACAAATCGGTAACGATCCATCTCAGGAATGTGACGCTTAGCGAAGCGCTGGACAAGCTGGCATCGGCTGCGGATGTAAAATTTGTTTTCGTTGGCAGTACTCAGGATGCAAAGAAAATTGAATTGAATGCGGACGATCAGAAATTAGGTGAAGTACTTTCAAAACTGCTTTATCCATACGGTTTGTCGTATGTCACGATGAAGAACAGCATTGTGATTAAGACCACCGATCTTAAAGTCAATTCCATTCCAGTGAAACCGATTATACCCATCAAAAATGTACAGCGTATATCCGGGAAGGTTATTGATGAAAAAGGGGAACCGTTGCCAGGTGTGAACATTGTGCTGAAAGGAACCAGTCAGGGGTCCAATACGGGCGTGGATGGCGCCTATTCCATGGAAGTTCCGGACGCGCAGAGTGTGCTCATTTTCAGTTTTGTAGGATATGAAAGTCAGGAAGTCGTAGTTGGGAATTCTGCGGTGATCAATGTTTCTTTAATGGCAGATACCAAAGCACTGAATGAAATCGTCGTGGTTGGATATTCTTCCAAACAGCTTTCCCAGCTTTCGAGCTCGGTTTCAGTGGTTTCCGGCAAGCAGCTAAACGATGTAACGTCAAACAATCCCATTAGTTTGTTGCAGGGAAAGGCTCCGGGCGTGATCGTTTCAAATTCCTCCGGCGATCCCAATGCGACCAGCAGTATTGTAGTGCGTGGATCGAGCTCCATTACAGCTGGCTCGGCACCACTGATGGTTGTCGACGGGATTATCGGTGGGAATGCAAATCCAAACGATATTGAGTCGGTTACGATCTTGAAAGATGCTGCCGCAACCGGTTTGTACGGCTCGCGGGCAGCGAATGGCGTAATCATCATTACCACAAAAGCTGGTAAAACAGGCAAAACCCGCATTGACTTCAATGCATCTGCCGGTTTTAACAACGTGACCACAGGTAATTTCGAGGTGATGAATTCCCAGCAGTTGTACGATTATGAACAAAGCTTCTACCCGGCCGATCGTTTCAATACCGAAATACCGGCGAGCGTCGTATCACAAAATACCAACTGGCAGGATCTCGCATTTAGGACTGGGATCACACAAAATTACGTGCTATCCCTTTCAGGAGGTTCGGAAAAAACCAAGTTTTACATTTCAGGAAATTACTACAATGAGCAGGGAACGCTGAATTATAACGATGCTAAACGGTATAATGTAAGAGCCAATATTACCCAGAAGATCAACGACCGGGTGAAGCTGAATTTCAAAGTGAATGCAAGGTTCAGCAACCAGGGTTCCGACCGCGCGGGCCTCGATGGTGCATTATATGGAGCCTACAACAACATGCCGTGGGATAATCCTTATAATGCAGATGGTTCTGTAAACAAAGGAACAGATGGCGGCTGGTACGGAAGAGAGCAGGAAAACTTCCTGCACGGCTGGCAGTATAATATCAATCACGCCAATGCATCCGGCCTCGACGGCGACCTGAACCTCGACTATACGATCCTCCCAAACCTCACATTTTCATCCTACAACCGGGTGAGTACTTCCAGTTCAAAAAGTGAATTGTACTACGATATCCGCGCAAAAGCAGGAAAAGGACTGGGACGTCTCACCAACGGATTCGTGAGCAGCCTTTCCATGATCACGTCCAACCGCCTGCATTACGACAAGAATTTCGGCAAACACGAGATCAGCGCATTAGCTGTTTTGGAAGGAGAAAAAAATAAGTTAGAAAATGATGGAGTAACCGGCGAAGGTTTTGCACCCGGGCTGCATGTGATGAACACCGCTTCCCGGATCCTTTCCGCGAACGGACTTATCAATGAAAATTCGTTCATCAAAGGTCTTGTTCAGCTGGATTACAATTACGACAACCGTTATTTTCTGGTTGGATCGTATATCAATGAATCTTCATCGCGGTTCGGGGCAAACAATCGCTCCGGTAACTTTTATACCCTGGGAGCTTCCTGGGTACTGAGCAATGAGAGCTTCATGAAGGATTTTGTCACATTCGACCTGCTGAAAGTCCGCGCCAGTTACGGGGTGACCGGTAATGCAGAAATCGGGAATTACCAGTCGTTCGGGCTTTATAGTTTTGCGACGCAGTATGCGGGCAACTCCGGTGCGTTTCCGTATCAGATGGATAACCGGGATCTTACCTGGGAAAAAGCGAAAAGTCTGAATTTTGGATTGGATATCAGCTTGTACAAAAGACTGATGCTGAACATTGATGCCTACAACAAAACGACCGACGGACTGCTGCTGAATGTAGAAATGCCTTACACCAGCGGTTTTGGATCGGTGATCAGGAATGTGGGCGCAATCCGGAACAGGGGTTTGGAACTGAACCTGAACAGCGTGAACCTGGGTGGCAAGTTCCGCTGGGAAACCAACTTTAACATTGCATTCAACCGCAGCAAGGTACTCACGCTGGACCAGGGAAAGGATATCAGAACCGGAAACATTCTCATCAGCGAAGGTGAAGAGCTTTATACCTGGAACCTGCGCAAATGGATGGGGGTAGACCCCGCTACCGGCGACCCGTTATGGGAGCAGATCACCAAAGGTACCGATGGCGAGGAGATAAGGACTACCACCAACTCGTACGCCAGCGCAACCCAGCAGAATGTAGGCTCCGCATCTCCGGATTTTACAGGTGGCATGAGCAACACATGGAGTTACAAAGGATTTACATTGTCTGCATTTTTCAATTATGTGAGCGGCAACAAAGTATATCACACGTCACGCGCGTTGTTCGACTCGGACGGGGCCTATTATACCTACAACAGCATGGTGCTCGCCGACGGATGGAATCGCTGGGAGAAGCCCGGTGATGTTGCCACGCATCCAAAACCGGTTTTTGGGGGTAACAAAAACTCCAATCAGGCGTCGTCGAGATACCTGGAAGACGGCAGCTACATCCGGTTGAGGAACATCAATTTTTCCTACCAGTTACCCGATCATCTTGCAAGAAAGATCAAGTCGGAGAACGTGCGGATTTTTGTGAGCGGCGACAACCTGGTAACATTCACCAAATTTTCAGGTATGGATCCCGAAGTATTGCTTGGGCCTTCCGGTGGGACTTCCAGCATCAAGTATCCCATCAGTAAGAAAGTGTTGTTCGGAATTAATATCGGCTTCTAAAAAAGGAAATCATGAAATCAAATATCATATTTAAAAATATACTGGTTGCCCTGCTGCTTTTCACGGCATCCTGCGACAATGAGCTGCAGCCGTACGACAGCAAGCCCAATGAAGTGGCACTGGCAACTCCGGCCGACATCCAGATCGCTACGTATGGAAATTACGCCATGCTGGTTACCGAGGCATATACCCGTCATTTTCTGACCCTGAACGAATGGCCGGGAGATAATGTGGTACAAAGTGGCGCGGACGGGGACCAGGCTTCCCTGGGAGCATCCTACCTGCACATTCCGGCCATGTACCCGACCACCGATTTCTGGGCGCAATCCTATAAATTAATTTACGGTACAAACCTGGTCATCAATAAGATCACCGATGGGCAGTCGGCAGAGCTGGATCAGTTGAAAGGAGAAAACCTGTACTTGCGGGCGATGGCGCATTTCAACCTGGTGAGGCTGTTTGGCCGGCCCTATTCACAGAATAAGGGAGAGAATCCCGGCATCCCGGTCGTTTTGGGAACCGACGAAAATTTGTATCCGGCCCGAAGTTCCGTGAAAGAGGTGTACGCCGCCGTGATTGCAGATCTGGTGAAAGCGGCGAGTCTGATGACCGAACAGAAGAATGCAAATTTTGCTTCAAAAGAAGTGGTGGATGCGCTTTTGTCGCGGATCTATTTGTATATGGAGGACAATGAAAATGCCATTTTGTATGCCAATAAAGTGATCAATTCAAAACGTTACCAGCTGGCTTCCACGGAGATGTACAAGAAATCACCGACGCTCGTGCCCGAAAGCAATCCTGAAACGATTTTCAATTTTAGGCATACCCTGGCGGATAACAAAGACAAAAATGCCGTGGGTTCTTTGTACTACAATGATCCGGCTACGCTTTCGACAGGCTGGGGAGAATACTATACTTCCGTTGCGCTCTGGGATCTTTTGCATGAAAATCCGCAGGATGCCCGGATCAGCTTTATCACGCCGCATTACATTGATGGCAAGCTGCAGTATCGAGGCACGTCGCCGCAGTATTTTATCAATAAATTCAACTGGCAGGAAGGGATCGCGAACCTGGCTTCCCCCGTGTATCTGCGTCTTGCCGAAATGTACCTCAACCGCGCCGAGGCATATGCGAAAACGGGGAAAAACCAGCTCGCGATCGACGATGTAAACCTGATCCGCACGCGTGCAGGTCTGACTGGTAATGCACTTTATACGGTTGGTACCCTCAAAGGCCGGGGCAGTGTGTTGAATGTGGTTTTGGAAGAACGCCGTCTGGAACTGGCTTACGAAGGCCACCGTCCGGGTGATATATACAGGAACAATCTTCCGCTGGTGCGGGCATATCCGGGTCTGCATGGTACAGACAACTTTCATTTGACGGTAGAGCCGACTGCGCCACGTGTCGTGTACTATATTCCTGAGCGTGAGATCAATATCAACCGCAGTCTGGTTCAGAATCCTTAGTTATTCAGACATGTCCTGAGCCCGTTATCCACTTCGTATTAATGAAATTAAAAGTGATGAATCCATTCATATCAAAAGACAATCGTAACATAACCAGAAAGTTAGTACGGCCTGCCGTGCTGGCACTAGTAGGTATTTTTTCTTTCGGGCTAACAGAGAAAAGCCCGCAGGAAGCTACCGGACTTCTCGTGCCGGAAGGATTCACGATCGAAAGCGTCGTGTCTCCCGAATTGCTTTCGTACCCCATGTTTGCCAGTTTTGACGGAAAAGGCCGCCTGTTCGTCTTCGAGTCGACCGAGCCAAACATTATGGGGACCGAGAAAATGCTGGCCGAACCATCGTACCACATCCGGTTGCTGGAAGATGTGGACGGAGACGGGAATTTCGAGAAAAATCAGATTTTTGCCAAAAACATCCCGTTTCCAAAAGGCGGGGTGTTTTACCAGGGCAGCTTATACGTGACCGAATCCCCAAATCTCGTAAAGTATACCGATACCAATGGAGATGGAACGTCAGATAAAAGAGAAGTGATTTTGACCGGCTGGGTGTTGAGTTCAAACGGGGCAACGCTGGGAGGTCCGTTCTTCGGGCCGGATGGCTGGATGTACATTACCGACGCCCGCCGCGGGTTCAGCATTACCACGAAGGAAGGGAAAGCATTGAAAGGCAAAACCGCCCGGATCTGGCGTTGCCGCCCGGATGGAACCGGCCTGGAAGCAATGTCCGGCGGAGGATTTGACAATTCCATTGAGATTGCATTCATGCCGTCCGGTGAAACCATTGGTACCATGACCTACTTCGTCGATCCCCAGGATGGGCAACGCGACGCATTGATGCACTGGGTGGAAGGTGGAACGTATCCAAAACCAAATCCAGCCGTTGAAGCAGATAAACTGAAAATGACAGGCGATTTCATGCCGGTAATGACCAAAATGGCACGCGTTGCTCCGTCGGGACTCATGCGTTACCGGGGCCCGAATTTTGGTGCAAAATACAAGGGTGACCTTTTCCATGCGGAGTTTAATACCGGCCGGGTTATGCGCCATATCGTTTCCGCAGATGGCGCAACCTACAAAACCGAAGATGAAGTTTTCATGAAATCCACCAGTTCGGATTCCCACCCAACCGATGTTTTGCAGGATGCGGACGGAAGTATGCTGGTGGTAATCACAGGCGGCTGGTTCATAGAAGGCTGCCCATTGTCGAGGGTTGCGAAACCGGATGTAAAGGGCGGCATTTACAGAATCCGCAAAACGGGCGCAGCCAAGGTTTCTGATCCCTGGGGCAAAAAATTGGATCTTGAAAAACAGACACCGGCTACCTTGCTAAAGTACCTTTCAGATACCCGTCCATTTGTTGCCGACAATGCCGCTGAACAACTGGTACTGCGTGGAAATGCGGCAGTGGCGCCGATTTTGAGCGCCTTACCGACTATCAAAGACGATAAAATTCGTGCAGCGGCGATTTTTGTTTTAGCAAGAATCAATACCACTGCAGCCTGGGCTGGTGTCCGCAATGGACTCAATGACAAAAGCAGCGTGGTACGTGTGGCTTCTGCGAGGATGATTGGCTTGGCAAAAGATGTGAAATCGGTCGATAAGCTCATGCAGCTGGTTCAGAAAGATTTTCCGCCGGTTCGCCGCCAGGCTGCTACTGCATTAGGTCAGATCGGAGATGTACGCGCTGTGCCTGCATTGTTGAATGGAGCTGCGGATAACAGCGATCGTTTTGTAAAACACGCCATTGTGCATTCCCTGATTACGCTCAAAACCACCGAGCCGCTGGTGAAAGCGTTGAGTAATCCTTCTCCTCAGATTCGGATCGCCGCATTGACAGCACTGGATCAGATGGATGGGACGCCGTTGAAGAAAAACGACCTGGCTCCGGTACTCGCCAGCAAAGACGCTGAACTCAGAAATACAGCCGTGTGGATCGCATCCCACCATCCGGAATGGACGGATATTGTTGTCAGTTTTCTTGAAAAAAGCCTGGGAGATGCTAAGCTTTCCGAGTCGGATGCTGCAGCGATCGGTGACCTGATGCTCATTTTTATGAAAGAATCTTCTGTGCAGAATTTTGTAGCAAAGCAACTTGGTAGCCCGTCGGCTACTGCCGACCGGAAGTTGTTGATGCTGAATGTGATATCAAGATCATCACTGAAAGAATTGCCGGCGTCATGGGTGACTGAGATCGGAAAGCAACTTCGCAGCGACGATGCTTTGGTACGTTCTCAGATTCTGGGCCTGATCGAATCACGCCGTATTGAGGCGATGAATCCGAGTTTGAATGAGATCATTAAAGATGAAAAAGCGCCCGTCGATTTCCGTTTGAAAGCATTGAGCGCGCGGATTATGTCCTCGTCCAAACTTTCCGATAGTGAATTCAAAATGTTACTGAAATACATCGGCAAGGAGTACGATTCACCTTTGCGCCAGCTTTCGGTCCGCCTGCTCAACCACGCGGAGCTCAATAATGAGCAGTTACTGGTGATCGCCCGCGAACACATTGGTAAAACAGACTTATTTCTGTTGCCTTCATTAATGGAAGCATTTGAAGGAAATACAAACGAGCAGGTTGGTAAAGAATTGATCGCAGGGATCCAATCCGGCTCCGGCCGACTTGATAATGTCGCCGAGCAGGATTTTCAGAGGTTACTAAAAAGCTTTCCGCCATCCGTACATGAAATGGCCGCCCCGTTGCTGGTGAAACTAAAAGCGCAGCATGCCGAGCGGCTGGCGCATTTACAGGATATGGAAGCCCGACTAAAAGGCGGCGATGTGGGCGAAGGCCGAAAACTTTTTTACGGCAAAGCATCTTGCTACTTATGCCACTCCGTAGGTTCGGAAGGCGGACGTTTCGGCCCGGATCTTACCAACATCGGCGAAATTAGGTCGAAGCATGATATTCTCGAAGCGGTTGTGTACCCGAGCGCGAGCTTTGCGCGTGAGTATGAAACCTTCCGTGTTGTTACCAAAACCAGCTCGTATACGGGTGTGATCAAGGAGCAGTTGCCCGAGGCTATCATCATCGAAGTGGGGCCGGTTCCAGGATTGCGGATTCCGCGTTCGGAGATCGTTTCCATTGAGCCACAAACCTTATCGATGATGCCTCCCGGCCTAGATCAGCAACTTACATCCTCCGAAATGGCCAGCCTAACCGCGTTTTTGGAAGCACTTCCATACCGTCTGGAAAGGATGATTGAAGCTCGGGAAAGGAAATAACCAAAATGATTTCCATTAACTAAACCCTATGAAAATGAAAATAAATGCGCTGTTCATTCCCTGCTTGATTTGTCTGATGATTGTTTCTGGAAACAGTGCAGCCCAGTCGAAAGGAAAAACCATCAAGCTTTTTAATGGAAAGAACCTGGATGGCTGGTACAAATTCGTGCAGAACCGGGGAAAAGAAAAGGACGTGAAAAATGTGTTTTCAGTCGAAAAAGGCTTGATACATATCTCCGGAGAAGAGTACGGAAGTATTGTGACCAATGAAGAGTTCGAAAACTACAAGCTGACCGTGGAATTTAAATGGGGCGATAAAACGTATGCGCCCCGCGCGGATCGTGCCCGCGACAATGGCATACTGTTACATTCCACCGGCGAGGATGGCGGCTACAACGGAATTTGGATGCACTCCATTGAATGCCAGATCATTGAAGGCGGAACGGGCGATTTTCTTGTAGTGGGAGATGGTAGCGATAAATTTGCATTGACTGCGACTGTGGCGCCGAAAAAAGAAGGCGGCGGCAATGTATATCAGCCGGGCGGAACGCCACTCACCATTCACAGTGGCCGGATCGACTGGTTCAACCGCGATCCATCGTGGAAAGATGTAAAAGGTTTCAGAGGTGCAAAAGATATTGAAAAGCCGGTTGGTGAATGGAATACAATGGAATGCATTGCGGATGGAGATGATGTATCCATTTACCTTAATGGTACACTTGTCAATCAGGCAACACAGGTAAAACCATCGAAAGGGCGCATTCAGATCCAGTCGGAGGGAGCAGAAATGTTTGTCCGAAAAGTAGTGCTGAAACCCTTGAAATAGTGTTTTAGAATCGAGTTTTTTAATTATTCCTAAATCCTTAAGCAAAATGTCAGAAGAAAAAAAGTCACTACGGGTCCTCGTTGTGGGCGCCGGGAATATGGGCGCGTCTCATGCAACTGCCTACCACACGCTCAGCGGGTTTGAAATCTGCGGAATCGTCTCCACCGGAAAAAGTAAGGAGGTTTTGAATGAAAAACTGGGCGGCGGTTACACGCTTTTCAGCGATTACGAACAAGCGCTGGAAGCGACCAATCCCGACGCAGTATGCATCTCCACTTACCCCGACACCCACGAAAAATTTGCGGTCGCCGCTTTTGAAAAAGGATGCCACGTATTCATCGAAAAACCGGTTGCCGACTCAGTCGCCGGTGCCGAACGTGTGGTAGCAGCTGCAAACAAAGCTGGGAAAAAACTGGTGGTAGGCTACATTTTACGCCATCATCCATCCTGGGAGAAATTTGTGAGCGTGTCGCATGAACTTGGAAAACCGCTGGTAATGCGCATGAACCTAAACCAGCAAAGCCAGGGCAGCATGTGGACGCTGCACAGAAACCTGATGGCCAGTTTGAGCCCGATCGTGGATTGCGGCGTGCATTACATCGACGTAATGTGCCAGATGACGCGTTCCAAACCCACGCAGGTATATGCGATCGGCGCGAGACTTACGGAAGAAATTCCGGTTGGGAATTACAATTATGGTCAATTACAGATCCGTTTCGAAGACGGCTCGGTGGGCTGGTACGAGGCAGGCTGGGGGCCAATGGTGAGTGAAACGGCCTTTTTTGTCAAAGATGTTTTCGGTCCGAAAGGATCGGTCTCCATTGTTGCGAAGGAAGCGGGCGGCGAGGGTAAATCGTCTTCCATTGAAGCCCATACCAAAACGGAATCTATTCGAGTGCATTACTCTGACCTGGATGCGGACGAAAATTTTGCGAAAGAAGACTTGTGGATCAATCTGCAGGACGACCCGGACCATCAGGAACTGTGTAACCGGGAGCAGCGCTATTTTCTTAGATCAATCGAAGAAAATATTGATCTCACGGATCATATGGAAGATGCGGTGAACAGTCTCCGGATTGCATTTGCGTGCGATGAATCGGTACGGACAGGACAGGTGGTCACTTTAAAGTAAATGAGAATGGACCCACAAGAAATTTCCGTCGGTGTTGTAGGCCTGGGGCTGATGGGCTGCAGCATCACAACATGTTTACTGATCGCCGGTCACCCGGTGGTAGCAGTTGCCCCCATAGCAAGTGACTTGATTCATGCAGAAAGCAGGGTATGCAACCATTTAAAGCATTCTTTTGAAAACGGTTTGGTCGCAAATGGCCCAGAGTTTTATATCGATCAGCTAACCATCACCGAAGATTACGCGCAGCTGAGCGGCTGCAAACTGGTCATTGAATGCACCATTGAGAACATTGCTATCAAGGAGTCGGTTTTTAAAAAAGTGGAACAGGTCATCGCTTCCGACGCCGTGCTTGCCAGCAATACTTCGGCCATTCCGATCAGTACGCTCCAAAAGCTAACCATTCATCCGGACCGTTTCTTCGGACTACATTGGGCCGAACCGGCGCATACCACGCGTTTTCTGGAAATCATTTGCGGGGATGAAAGTGATAAATCAAAAGGCGAATATCTGTACGAACTTTCGCATTTGTGGAGTAAGGAACCAATACTTGTGCGCAAAGATATTCCGGGATTTATCACCAACCGGCTGATGTACGCTATGTACCGCGAGGCAATTAGTCTGGTGGAAAACGGCTACGCGACGGTGGAAGATGTGGATCGTTCGTGCCGCAACAATGCAGGTTATTTCATGACGTTAATGGGCGTGTTTCGCTGGATGGACCTCACCGGTGTAGCGGCGTATCACACGGTGATGAAGGATCTGCTGCCGACATTGGATAACAGTACGCATGTTCCGAAACTGATAGATGATATTGTAAAAGTAGGCGGCAATGGTGTTTCCAATGCACATGGATTTTACGAATACGCACCCGGGGAAGCCCGGCTCTGGGAAGATACATTTACCGCGTTCAGCTACGAGATTAGGGAGCTTGCATTGAAGTATCCCCATGATGTGGTAAAACAGAAACTCCCGAAAGAGCCGGACTTGTAATGCGTTGATTTCACCGTAGTATTGAAAAAAAAACTAAAAAAAATCTAGGGATTGCGGCCCTAAGGTGAACCTTAGGGAATAACAATGAATCAGATGTCCCATACAGATCTGGATGACGAAATGTTGGTTAATTTAATGAAAGGTGATGACGCGGATGCCTTTAAGATAATTTATCAAAGGTATTGGCGGCAGCTTTACGGTTTTGTATATCAGCAGCTGGGTTATAAGGAAGATTCAGAAGAAGTGGTCCACGACTTGATGTTAAGCTTATGGCAGAACCGCAAGCATTCTCAAATTCAACATTTAAGGATTTACCTTTTTATTGCGGCACGGAACCTGACGAATAAGTTAATCAAGTCGCACATTAACCTGCGAAAGTACCGGGAATATCAGCTGCTGCATCAGGTCTTTGAGTTCAAAGATTCGGAAGATATTTTTAAGGTAAACGACTTGACGAACGCAATAGAGAACGTACTGAAAAAAATGCCGGAAAAGACGGCGACCATATTCCGCATGAGCAAGATCGACGAAATACCTGTCAAAAAAATTGCTCTAAAAATGGATCTGACAGACAAAGCCGTCGAGTATCACATTACCAAGTCCCTCAAAATACTTCGGCAGCATCTGCAGGCCTTTCACTCAGACAATTAACAATACGGCTTGATGACACATCATGAATTCGATAACCTTTCAGAGAAATATCTAGCGGGAAATTGCCCTCCGGAAGAAATTGCTATCCTGCGGGAATGGTCTGACCTGCATTTCGGGCAAAATGAGGGGAATCGTTCATTCGCCTCAGAGGCCGAAGCCATGGAGACGGAGCAGTTGATATGGGACAGAATCCAGTCCGATGCGCTGGCACCTAAGGAACGGCTTTGGCTGCATAACAAATGGCTATGGACAGGTGTAGCAGCCTCTTTCCTACTGCTGATTTCGGTTCTTTATATCCGTAAAGAGGTTTCGCTGCTTCCTGAGTCCCAAATCTCAATCAACGGAGTTGAGACTAAAAATACCGGTCACTCGCAGCATAAAGTCACTTTGCCGGATGGGAGCAAAGTCACACTGGCCGAAAATGCAAGCATTGTTACAGCAGAGGACTATGGAAAAGAGACGCGGACAGTTTATCTGTCCGGGGAAGCTTTTTTTGATATAAAACGCAATGAGAAAATGCCTTTCTTGGTGCATACGGGTGAGCTCGTTACCGAAGTGCTAGGTACTAGTTTTTGGATCAGGCCTCATAGTGGCAGCAAAACCATCGAGGTCTCTGTTAAGACCGGCCGGGTTTCGGTATACGCTGCAGATATTTCTGGTGGCAAAAAGAAAAACGGTGTGATCATTACGCCAAACCAGAAAGTATTGTATGATACTGAAAACAGGACCATCCGACAAGATATTGTCGACGCACCTGAGATCATACTGCCACATCCAATAGTCTCCGACTTCCAATTCGAGGAGGCGACGATCCGGAAAGTTTTGTCCGCCATGCAAAACGCGTACGGCGTTGAGATTGTCGTCGCTAATCCAGTATTGGAGCAGTGTGCGTTTACCGGTGATCTGAATGGGCTTTCAATGTATCAGCAGTTGGAAATGGTTTGCGGCGTTGTAGATGCAGAATACGAGATTCGCGGGACAACAATCTTCGTGACGGGAAGCGGATGCAATGCAACCAAATAAATGCAAGATCAAATGAACCGGCTGCATACATCCAGCCACCACAAAAGAACAATAGTTTGAATTCTTAAAATTATGACGACAACCCGGTAATACGGGGATAATATTAACATACCAATTTTGTAACCTTCATTCACTTAAACCCTCCTCCCTTATTTTGAAATATTCCTAAACCCTTTAAAAGTTGCCCCAACAATGAAAAGCCGGCAATACGTCAATATTGCCGGCTAACATGAGTACATGACTCAAACGTCAATTTGAGGCCATGACACTTGTGGAAATCTACCAGTTTGAAGTCCTGTCAAAAACTTAAACTTTGCTAATTTATGCATAAAAATTTACAGATTCCAGCCGCAGCCTGGAGCGCAATGAAAATGTCCTTCAACCAATTTCTTATCGTATTACTTTTTTGTGGATTCTCTTATGCCCGCGAAGCCGAGGGGCAGGACATTCTGAATAAGCCCGTTTCCCTGGAAATGGAGAATGTGAAGCTAAAAAAAGTGCTTCTGTCGATCGAAAGTCAGACAAACGTGCGCTTTGTTTACAGTTCCAGTGCCATTGATATTAATCAAAAAGTAAATATCAAGGCCACCAACAGGAACCTGGAAGCGATTTTAAAGGAACTCCTTAAACCCATATCGCTCACCTATGTCGTTTCCGAAAACCGGGTTTTAATTAAAAATGAAAAAAAGGAGGAAAAAACGCCCCCTGCGAGCCCGATGGGAGGCGTTAAATATTCGATAGACAAAACCCTTAACGGGACTGTGGTTGACGAAACGGGGGTTGGTTTGCCTGGCGTAAGTGTTTTGCTTAAAGGAACACAGCAGGGTACCACGACGGATGTTGACGGAAAATACCAGATTGTTACCAAAAGCGATTCTGATATTCTCGTGTTTTCATTTGTTGGTTACCTGACCCAAGAGTTGATTGCAGGCAACAAAACGACCCTCGATATCACACTGAAACCCGACACGAAAGCATTGGAAGAAGTAGTAGTGGTAGGTTATGGAACGCAGAAAAAAGCAAACCTGACCGGCGCACTTTCCATGCTGGATATGAAAACCAAGGAAAATACACCTGTAACCAATGCCAGCCAGGCACTTCATGGTGTATCAGGGTTATGGGTCAACCAATCGGGATCACGGCCCGGGGCGGATAATGCTACCATCCGCATCAGGGGTGTAGGTACGACCAACAACAGCAACCCGCTGGTTTTGGTCAATGGGATGGAATATGACATGAATGAGGTTAATCCCAATGACATCGAAACCATTACCGTTCTTAAAGATGCATCGGCTGCCATTTACGGATCGCGTGCTGCAAACGGGGTTGTTTTGATCACAACGAAAACCGGAGTAGCAGGCAAAAGCAAGATCAGCTACAATTTTTCGTACGGTATCCAAAGTCCCACAATGATGCCCGACGTGATCTGGGACCCGATCCAGTACATGCAGCTGAAAAACCAGGCATTACGCAATGAAGGCAAAACAGTAGTTGATTATTCGGATGCTCAAATTGAGCAGTACCAGGCCGGTATGGCTACGAATCCCTATGCTTACCCCAACATTAACTGGTTCGACCAGGTGATGAAGAATGGCTCGCTTAACCAGCACCATCTCCAGTTCTCAGGCGGCAGCGATAAAATGCTTTACAAATTGTCGCTGGGATACATGGACCAGAAGGGTGTGCTGATTGCAAATGACAATGCAAAACGCTATTCCATCGATCTGAACCTGTCTTCACAAGTGGCAAAAAACCTGCGGGTTGGAGCCAATATCATTGCCAATTACAGAAAATCTACCGAACCTGCCGACGCAACTTCGGGATACTTCGGTTCCCTGATGCGGGTCTTACCTATTTTCACGCCTTATGTTGAGGACGGAAGGTACGGCAACACGGTATTCCGTACCCCTGGACGTAACCTGATCGAAAACCCGATGAAATTAGTCAGGGAAGGTTATCGTAAGCCTACCGTTCAGCGTATTTTTGCAAAGCTTTTTGCCGATTATCAGCTACCCTATGATATCAAGTACAGCGTTAACCTGGGTATCGACAAGCTTGATAATGTCGAAAGACGTTTTAATTCAAGGGTAAATACCTACGATCCGCTCACGCTGGCAGTGATGAACTACGGGCAGACGGTTTCTTACAATGGCAACATAAGCAATCTGAACCTGAATTTCTTCCAGACACTTTCCTGGGATAAAACATTTGCAGGCAATCACCACTTATCTGCGCTGGTTGGAACAAGCTATAATGATTTTGACAACAGCCTATTCAACGCAAGCATAGAAAACCTCTCCGGAAACACGCTCACTGACCTGAAAGCAAGTTCATTGAACCCGGTAATAGGCGGAGAGGTAACGCGCGATAAGCTTACTTCTTTTTTTGGAAGAGTTAATTATGATTTTAAGGAAAAATACCTGCTTGAAGCAGTAATAAGATATGATGGTTCTTCGCGTTTCGGCCAGAATAATCGCTGGGGGGTGTTTCCGGGTCTTTCTGCCGGATGGCGCATTGACCAGGAAGGCTTCTTTGACTCCAACTTTATCAATCTGTTGAAGCTCCGTGCCTCGATCGGGAAGCTGGGTAACCAGGCTGTGCCGCTTTACAGTTACCTCAATGTGGTAAGCCTGGGCAGTGATTATTCATTTGGTAATGTACTTCAGCCAGGCGCCGCCACCACATCTTACAACGATCCGAATATTTCGTGGGAAACAACCACTACCTATAACGCAGGGTTGGATGTAGACGCCTGGTCTGGCAAGCTTTCCGGTGAATTCGAAGTTTTCAAAAAACGGACTTCAGGTATTTTACGCCAGGTTGCCATCCCTTCTCAGGTGGGTGCATTGAACGGTCCTCAAAGAAACATAGGTGTGGTGGATAACACAGGTTTTGAGGTTACGCTCAGCCATAGAAACCGGATTGGTGCTTTTAAATACGAACTACGTACAGGCGCCAGTTACGTAAAAAACAAGGTTGTCGACCTGAATGGCGAAACTGTTATCACCGGAAGAAGAATATACAAAGAAGGTTACCCGCTGGACGCTTACTATTTGCTGCAAAGCGATGGGATTTACCAGACGCAGGAAGAAGTAAACAACAGCGCCAAGGTGAGCAACGCAGTAAAACCGGGTTACTTGAAATATAAGGATATGGATGGCAATGGTACCATCAATGGTGACGACCGTATCATTACCGGCTCGTCCATTCCAAAATGGAATTACAGCTTTGCGATAAACCTGACTTACAAACAGTTTAGCCTCAATACTTACTTCCAGGGTGTGCAGGGAATCAATATTTACCCTACTGCTAACCTGGCGTATCCCGTCAATAACGGTGCCGGACTTACCAAGGAATGGGCGACCGATGCGTGGACACCGCAAAATACGGGCGCAAAGCTACCTATCCTGACCACGCCGCAAGGCGCTTCGGAAAACTACCAGGCCTCAACTGCCTGGCTGAGAAGCGGATCTTACCTGCGTGCCCAGAACATTCAGCTTAACTATGCTTTTCCTGAGAAATGGATTTCAAAAGCATCTATCAGCAAGCTGAACCTGTTTGCCAATGTTCAGAACTTCTTTACTTTTTCCAAGTATAAAGACTCTGATCCTGAACGTAATATCACCGCCGATAACCTTTATGATTATCCGATGCTGAAGACCGTAAGCTTTGGCCTGAACGTTACTTTCTAACCTACCCTTAAAAAAGATATTATGAAAAAGATAATCTGCGTTTTTACGCTCAGTCTGTTTATGGCCGGTTGCGGAAACGATATGTTGAATGTGCAGCCGAATGACCGGTATACCGAGGAAACCTTCTGGACATCTGAATCCAATGCTATGATGGGGCTTACCGGCTGCTACGCTGTGTTGCGCAATGCAGGTATGTTTGGTGGAACCGCGACTCCGCTCTGGGAGGAAACCGCCACACCCAATGCATATAACTATGACAACTCCGGAGGCTGGAATGTGATCGGGGCTGGTACTCAGACAGCCAGCAATTCAGCGATCATCACCAGCAGATGGGACGACGCCTATCGTGGAGTAGGACGTTGTAATTCGCTTCTTGCAAAAATTGATGCCGTATCCATGGATGCTGCATTGAAAAATCGCATGAAGGGCGAAGCAAACTTTTTGAGAGCATTGTATTATTCTACCCTTGCAAACTACTACGGTGGCGTGCCGCTGATCCTCGACCAGCCGGACCCGGCTGCCCAGTCGGAGCTGCCACGGAATTCCCGGGAGGAAGTAGTACAGCAGGTACTGAAAGACCTGGACGCAGCGATTGCTGTGCTTCCGGTAAAATACTCAGCTGCTACTGACATTGGAAGGGCTACCAAGGGTGCTGCGTTGGCGTTGAAAGCGAAAGTGCTCCTTTTTGAGGCAAGCCCATTAATCAACACCTCAGGAGACGCTGCTAAATGGAAGCTGGCTGCCGATGCCGCCAAAGCAGTGATGGACCTTCCCGGAACCGGCTACGCACTTTTTCCAAACTACCGCGGATTGTTTCTTCCAGCGAATGAAAACAGCAGCGAATCGATCTTTGATGTACAATTTATGGCACCGCAACTGGGGAGCTCTTTTGACCTGATCGGCCGCCAGTACAATACCAATGCACCCGTGCGTGACCTGGTAAATGCCTATCTGATGAAAGACGGGCTGCCCCAGTCTCAGTCGCCTTTGTATGATGCAGCCAATCCGCACGACAACCGCGACCCGCGTATGTACCAGACGATCGTGTATCCCGGAGATATGTTCCAGGGCCAGCTGGTTACCCCCGCCCGATTTGTAGTAACCGGATATGGCACCAAGAAATATACTATTTATGACAAGGAAGCCAATAGCAATAACGTTCAGGAAAGTCGCTCGGAGATCAACTATATGGTGATCCGTTATGCAGACATATTGCTGATGTATGCCGAGGCGCAAAACGAAGCTTCGGCCGCGCCTGACGCTTCAGTACTGGACGCGGTAACCAAAATACGAGCTCGCGCAGGCATGCCACTCTTTGCTGCAGGAAAGACCAAAGCCGAAATGCGAGAGATAATCCGCCTGGAACGCCGCATCGAGTTTGCAGGTGAAGGGTTGTACTATACCGACATTCGCAGATGGAAAACTGCCGAGGTGGTACTTAACGCGCCCGTTCTTACTTACGACGCAAAACCCATTATGAGCCGCACATTCAATGCCCAGCGCGACTACTGGTGGCCTATCCCGGATGTACAGCGTGACAGAAATCCTAAACTAGATCAAAACATTGGATACTAAAACTGCGAAAAACATGGGTTCAGGCCTTTTGGGAATGAAATGCCTTGTAATGCTTACCGTGTTTGCGGCAGGCTATCTTTCTCAACCTTGTTTGGCTCAGGGTAAAAAAATAATTCCGGAAAGCTGGAAGCTTGGAACAGCTTCCGGCCTGTTCCCGGATTTAACTCCTGAGACATTGAAAGAAGTTAAAGCGAGTGGCATTGAGCATATTGAAGTTAACTGGAAACCGGAACTCGTAAATGGTACACCGGCGGAACGCCTGGCCTTCGCGAAGAATTTTCATCGTGATGCTAAAAAAGCGGGTCTTGTAATCTGGTCGACACATATACCTTACGGCAAAAAGTTCGACCTGGCGGAAACTGATCCTCAGAAGAGGCCAGACATTTTGCGCAATGCCAAGGAATACATCGACCTGGCAATGGAAATGAAGGTCAAGCAAATTGTGATTCACCCGAGTACCGAACCAATTCCGGATTCGGAGCGGGCGGCGAAGATAGCGGCCTGCCGGGAGTCGCTGAAAGAGCTTTCAGTATACAGCAAGAAAAAAGGTGCTTCGCTTAACATTGAATGCCTTCCCCGCACCTGCCTGGGCAACACCAGCAAGGAGATCCTGCAGATATTGGACGGTATTGATAACATCGGTATTTGTTTTGATTCCAACCATTTATTGAAAGAGACTCCCCAGGATTTTGTAAAGGCGGTGAATAAACGGATCCGTACCGTTCACATTTCCGACTATGATAACGTAAACGAGCGCCACTGGCTGCCTGGGAAGGGTATCATCGATTGGAACAATGTCATCTCAGCGCTCGTCGAAGTCGGATACAAAGGCTCGTTCATGTACGAGGCTGTGAAGAAGGCCGACAACAATTACAGCTTTAAAGATTTAAAGCCCAATTACGAATCTTTGAAAAAAGCATGGATAAATCAGGAATACGCGCAATCCATTCCGCCAAAGTCATTTCTGGTTTGCGGGGATAGCAAGATCCTGATCGTGGATTACAACAAATCTCGTGACAGCATACCCGAGATCATTTGGAGCTGGGATGCGCATCTGGCAAAAGATCTTCCGGAAACTTTCAGAAACAGAAAGTTCAATTCGACCGACGATTGTAAGGCTATCAACGATGGAAAACAAATACTGATATCATCGTCCTCAGGTGCGATCGCAATCCTGAATGTGTCCGATAAAAAAGTCGTTTTCTATGCCGAAGTACCTAACGCACATTCCGTTGCAATTCTCCCAGGTAACAAGATAGCAGCTGCTGCCTCGACGCACGCGAATGGAAACAAGATTATGCTTTTTGATATCAAAAAACCCAACGAGCCGCTTTTTACGGACAGCCTGTATTCAGCTCACGGGGTTGTGTGGGATGCTAAGCGAAAGAGTTTATTCGCTTTGGGATTTGATGTCCTAAGGGAATATAAATTGGTAAACGGAAAAAGTCTCAGCTTGAATGCACACTGGAAAATTCCTGGCGAAGGCGGACATGAGCTGGGGCTTACCTCAGATGAGAATGCCCTTTTTGTGACGGAACATACGGGTGCCTGGACTTTCAACCTCAACGATCATCAATTTACCAAGATCAGCGGTTTTCCCGATGCAGAGAATATTAAAAGTCTGAACCGTGATAGCGCTGGCCAGTACATTTTCACTATCCCTGAAAAAAGCTGGTGGACGTATCATGTACGATTCCTTGCTCCGGAGCGGAGTTTTGCATTCCCGGACATGAAAGTTTACAAAGCACGCTGGTTTTATCAGTAAATCGCTTGCGTATTTGGAAAAGCCGGAACTAAAACTTTAATGTTTCGGCTCCGGCTTTTTAGTTGAAGTATTTTGGCCACATTATGTGCTAAATATCTGTTTTATCGTTTCCCTACTTAACGGTTTTGAATAGTAACCGTTAACGAGTGGGTGGTTTTCTGCCTTCTGGGTATCTTCCGGATCGATGGAAGAGGAGAGGATAAATATGGTGATTTGTTCCTGTACCAGGCTGGGAAACGAACAGAATGTATCCAAAAATTCCCATCCGGTCATTACCGGCATATTGATATCAAGAAAGAGGGCAGCGTGCTGATCCTGCGTGCTATTACCATAGTCTTCTCTGATCCATTCCAACGCCTTTTCGGGGTCAGTAAACAGATGGATACTGGCATCAGGTGCAATGGAGCCAATGATATATTTGCAGATCAGGTTGTTGCCGGGATCGTCATCGACGACAATGAATTTAGAAGGTAGTTTCATGAACTGGAATTTGGTAAGCATGGGGACTAAATGCAACCCTAACTTCGGTGCCTTGATTAACGACACTCTCTACTGCAATTTTCCCGCCAAGCATTTCAACTTGCGTCTTGACCATAAATAACCCCATTCCTTTGCCTTCCACGTGGTGGTGGAAGCGTTTGTAGAGGCCAAAGAGTTGCGCACCTTTACTGGCCAGGTCAATCCCCATTCCATTATCCTGAAAGGAAAGCGTTACCAGGTCCTGATCCCTGCTGCTTATTATCCTGATCACAGGATCGATGTCCTTCTGGCGGTATTTGATACTGTTCATGATCAGGTTAAAGAAAATACTATGCAAATAACTTTTCAAGGTGAATAATTCACTTACAGCACTAAAATCGGTTTCTATCCGCACATTTTCTTTTTCGATAATATTCTGGATGCTCGAGCTGATTTCGTCTATCAGCTGCTGCAAAGAAACCGGTTCCCTATTTTCACTTACTCCCATTTTAACCTGCAGAATCCTGTTAAGATCTGAAATGACATCGTCGAGACGTTTGACATTCACTAATATCTCGGTCACAAACTGCTGCTTTACTTGTGCAGGGTAGGTGTCCTCGTTTACCAGCTCGGCTAAACCTATGATATTGGCAACCGGGGCACGCAGGTTGTGTGATAAAATGTAGGAGAACTGTTCAAGGCCCTTGTTAGAAGCCAAAAGCTCATCGGTATATTTCTGAAGATTTTTGTGGAGCTCATTAAGCTCAAACTCCGAGTGCTTGCGTTGGGTAATATCCCTGAAATAGACAGATAACCCATTTGCAGAAGGGTATGCGGTCACCTCGAACCACGCATTGTCCCTTTCGTAATAGGATTCAAAATGCTGGATGGCATTTTGCTCAATAGCTTTATGGTAGTTATGATGGAATTCGGTGTCTACGATGTCGGAAAACACATCCCATACAACCCGGCCCAATATGGTGTCTTTGGGGCAGTTTAGCATGGTCTCTGCTTGCTTATTCCAGTAGGTTACAATCCAGTTCTTATCTAGTGCATAAAACCCATCGCCTATACTTTCCAGGATGACATTCCTTTCTTCAAGCGCTTTAAGCACTTCTTGTTCAGCGTGTTTTTCCCGGGTAATATCATTTACAAAACAGGATAGGCCGGTAACGGTATTGTCTTTGATGATGGGGTGAATTGAAAATCTCAGATAGCTGTCAGATCCGTTGTAGGGGAACAACTTTTCGAATTTCAAAATTTCACCGCTCAATGTACGAGCATTGATCACCTCCCATTCCTGGGCCGAGCCGGGATCAAACTCTTCCAGAGATTCGCGGATATCATCGCCTGGCTGTACATCTATGCCGTACCTTTCCTTCATCATGCTTTTCAGTGCGCCGTTGTAGGTGATGTATCTCAGGTCGGTATCAAGGGAGTAAATTAGGGAATCGGTATTGTTGATAATAGCGTTCAGGTTCGATTCTGAGCGTTGAAGCAGCTCCTGGGCCAGCTTCCGATCAGTAATATCAGTCATAGCTAAGCTGAGTCCCGTGATTTCGCCGTTCCCGTACACAGGGACAAACATAATGCTTAACCATTTGCTCTCACCATCAATTAGCTCATATATATGGTCATACTGCCGGGTATTACCGGATAGCACACTGGTGATCATCTTTTGATAATCAGCGCTTTTGTCCTTACTGACCGCATCAAACAAACTACCGCCCACTTGAATTTCTTTGCCGGTGCTTAGCTTATAAAAATTACTGGCCTTGCTATTGAAGTACTTTACTACCGCCTGGGTATCGGCCAGGATAAAACCTTCCATAGAATTTTCAAAGACAGCCCGCAGGTTGGATTCCGAACTTCTCAGGGCCTGCTCAGATTTTTTAGTTTCCGTCACATCGTGCATCACGCCGTATAGGCTGACGGGTTGCCCTTGGCTATTTAGCTCTACATGGGTTTGCGCATGCAGGTACCTGATCTGTCCGTCCCTTCTGACAATCCGGAAGTAGTAGTCCGCCGCCTGTTGGGAATCTATCGCATCCCGGTTCTTTTTCAGTACGTATTCAACATCATCCGGATGTATGAACGATATCCAGGAAGCCGCACTTTGGATATTGTCTGTTAGGGATAAACCGCAAATCCGGCAGGCTTCATCGGAGAACGCATTGGTTCGCGTCGCTAAATCAAGTTCCCAGCTGCCCAGGTGGGCAACGGCCTGGGCCTGGCTCAGACGCCCTTCCTTGTGTTTAAGCTGCTGGTTGGCCAGGACCGTGTCGGTCACATCCCGGAAATTGTCGACTATCCCGTTGATAGCGGGTTCATGTAGCAGGTTGGTGACCGTAGCCTCAATCCAGCGCCAGGTGCCATCCTTGTGCAGCATCCGCCCGGTATGCCCCTGTATGGGTACGCCCGGACTGGCAAGAACTTTCATCAGGACTTTAGCATGTTCTTCCATATCGTCAGGATGTGGCAAAGTAAAAAGGTCCATGTTAAGGACCTCCTGCGGGGAGTATCCCAATACATTTTTAACGGCCGGCGAAACGTAGGTTGGCTGGGCCTGCGCATTTAGCACGACAACGGCCTCCATGCTGTTTTCCACCAGCGTGCGAAAACGCTTTTCACTGTTGGTTAACTGTTCGAGCATGTCCTGCTGCTCTTTTTTAAGCTTGTATTTTTCCAGACTCTGCTGTATTGCGAACGGCAGGCGGCCGGGCTGGTCCTTGATAATGTAATCGTCCACCCCCAGCATCAGAAGCTCTTCTGCCATTTCATCGGACACTGCATTCGAGAAGATCATGAAAGGAATTTTCAGCCCGCTCTGCCGGAGACTCGCAATTGCCTCTGAGCAATGGATACCGGCCAGAGTATATTCAGAGAGGATAATATCTGGGCCAAAACCCGCTAGTGCCGCTATATATTGATGGTTGTTGCAGGCAACACGTATCTCAGCGTTTATCCCTGCTTTGTTTAAGGCTTGTCGCGCCGTAACTGCCCCCGCCTCTGAACCTTCCAGGTACACTATTTTCAGATCGCTCTTCACTTTTGGTGTATTTATATATGCTAAACCCGGCAGGATCTTTGTTGCTATAAGAGATTTATTTACCCCACTATCCCCGGGAATGTAAAATAATTTCGGGGAAAATGAATACATCATTCAATGTTAAAGTATTGTGCCTGCTGAAAACAGTGATATTGACACTTGACTTCGGTAGGCTTCTCTTAGTGAGCCTGTCATGCGAGTCGGCAGCGCTGCATTGATGGGTGGCAAACTGCTTACCGGGTGACTGGCGTAAAAAAGTTTACGAGGTTTCCGTCAGGATCGCGAAACAACATAGAGCGGTTTCCCCAAGGCATTGTTGTTGGTGTTTGAACAATGTCATCGCTAAGGATGTCTGCCAGCTTGTGGTATTCTGCGTCTACATCGTCCACGAGAAACTCCAAAATGACCGATTGATTGGATGCCGGGACGGCCGGATGGCTTCCTCCAAAAAGCTCCAAAGTCCGGGTGCTGCCGATCGCCAGTACGATTGATGAGGTGTGTAATTCTGCAAAATCCGCTGTATGCTGAATAATGGATAAACCCGTAATTTGTTCATAGAATGCAATTAGAGGTTGGATGTCTGCGGTGATAATTCGGATGGATGCAAATTTCATAAGATGGAATGTTTTTCTCAAAATTATAATGCGGAAATGACAACAGTATGTCAGCAGCTGTGGTGGCAATGTCGTATCAATTTGGAAAAGCAGCCTTAAAAGATTGAAAACAGATTCAGCAAAAATATTGACGAAAATTTCGGGTTTTTACTCGCGTTTTTAACTTAGGTGAAAATCAGGCGAGTGAATACCATTGACCTTTGATGTAACAAAAAACAAAATGTTACATCATGAAATCACCGGACACATCCACAATTACCTTCTCCAACGAGGCTGTTGAAACCGCCAAGTCGCTGCGGACACTTTATTTTACACGCGCTGCATTCTCAATTGTATGGGTATTGCTGGTGACCACCTTAGCGAAGACAAATGCTTCTTTCGCTATGGTCTTGTTTGTCATCTATCCTGCTTGGGATGTAATTGCTACCTTTTTCGACATTAAATCCAACCCACCATCGGCTAATAAAATACCGCAATATGTGAATGTTGCCATCGGCGTCATTACCACAATTGCGGTTTCCATAGCCTTGCAAAAAGGAATTCCAGAGGCAATGATCGTTTTTAGCGCCTGGGCAATCCTGACTGGGCTGATCCAACTAATCCTAGGTTTGCATCGACGTAAGCAAATGGACGGTCAATGGCCGATGATTATTAGCGGCGGGCAGTCCATGCTGGCGGGCGTCTCCATCTATTTACAAGCACATACGCCGGGTACAGGTGTGAATACCCTAGCTGGTTATGCCGCTTTTGGCGCGTTTTACTTCATACTGGCGGCATTTCGTTTAAGTAAAACGATCAATAGAAGTTCAGAAATCACGAGGCGTTTGTAAATTTGTTTTGCCAAAAAAATAATTATTCTTGCTTTTCAGCTGCCGCTGTTTTGTATCAATTAATGAAGTGCCATGAGTGACAAAAATGAAATTGTAGCCCAGCGTCTGAGAGATTTCGCTTCGCTGAAAGAAAAGGATATTGCTGAGGGACGCCCGTTCTGGAAACCGCGAACGATCAAAAAAGGGGATTTTTTTAATATGCAGAGCATGGTCTGCAATGACCTCGGATTAGTTGTAAAAGGGATTTTTCGCATATACTACCACGATCCCAAAACGGATACAGATAAAAACCTGTTTTTCTTTTCAGAGAATCAGTTTGTCGTTTCTTTCAGGAGCTTTATTTCCCAAAAAGCCTGCTGGTATTATATAGAAGCAATGGAAGATTCTGAAATTTTTTTTATTTCCTACAAAGACCTCAATAATTTGTATGAAGCCAATGCCAATTGGGCAAAATTCGGAAGGCTGTTGGCAGAACTGTTCTTCTCTTACGCACAGACGCGCACAGAGGAATTTGTCTTCTTTTCGCATGAGGAGCGATATCTGAGGCTGCTCGAAGAGCACCCCAATATCATAGAGCGGATTCCAGCCTATCACATTTCCTCATTTTTAGGTATTACGAACCCATCATTGAGCAGGATACGGAAACGGATAAAAAAATAATAACACTGCCTATAATTCAAATTTAAAACACTTCTTGTCTGCGGGACCAGAGGTAAATGGCGGCGCAAAAAGTTACAGCTGCAAGCACAGCCCCGAATTCGTCTATGAAGTAATTGGTCCTGGGACTGTAAACAATGGTTATAGGTGTAAAAAAAGTCTGGATGAATAAATTATGACTGGCATGCAGCATTACACCTGTCCATAGGCTCGCTGATTTCAGCCTGAACCAAGTATAGATAAAGCTTGCGCTAACCACTGCTATAGTAAAACAGGTCAACCCATACCAGATTGGCGCGCCGCCATTATAATGTCCCCAGATAATAAGAGGGTAGTGCCAAAAGGCCCAGATCATGCCGCTGATCAGGGAGGTATTGGTAAAACTGGTAATGTTACTAAGATGGGGTACCAGAAATCCGCGCCAGCCGATCTCTTCACCTAATGCCGTACTCATGCTCCCGAAAAGGCCGATAATCCCATTTACAACAAAAAATAAGGGGATGAACACGCCGGGAGATAAACCAGCCCAGCCCAGGGACTTTGCTGCTTCCGTAACAAACTCTTTATTGTAAAATCCTCCCCAGCCTGTTAACCATATGATCAGGTAAGCGATCAGCGAATACAATAAAGGAGTGAGATAGGCCCAAGCCAGGTATTTCGGTTTACCCCATTGCCAGGCAAGATCGCTAACTCTGTAATTCATGATTTTACACGTTAGCCAGGTTGCTAGCGCCGGGCACCACATGATGCCATAGCCATATATTCTGCCACCGATCCGGCCTTCGCCTGAGTGAATTGTTAATATCCAAACGACGCTACTAAAAGCAAAAGTTAAAAGCAGAAATATTCCGATCGCTTTTTTACTCTCGGGTTTGGAGATACTACTGTTTTTGGATTGGTTATTTATGGACATGATGTATGAGCGTTAACATATAGGGCCAGGCATACGACCAGTCCCAGTTTTTGGTTAAGTAAAATTCTTGCTTGTAGCATACCGTAATTTACATTCCGGCTGTTGCCAAGCCGCGCAATGCCTTGAAATCGCTTTCCTTGCTAATCTTCTGTAAGCTTTACTGTGCACGCTTTCGCTCCTCTTCGCTGGCTGTACTTCGGCTTCGCGAAGCGGTTACATTCTTTCCGATACGATATGAAAAGCTCAATGATACAGTGCGGCTTTCGGCATGGTGGAAGAAATTGCTTTGTTGATCCAGGTAACTGATCCTGATTTTAACGTTGTAAGTATTAAAGATGTCGTTTACAGCCAGCCGCAAAGTGCCTGCACCACGAAAGACATTTGTTTTTACACCAGCACCCACTTGCCAATTGTGCCCCGCCCGGTAGATTCCCTGAATGCCGGGCCCGTTGTAAGTCCCGCTGATCTCAGCCTTTACTGCTGCTTTCGTATGAATGGTGAAGGACTGCGTCAAGTTCGCATCGTAGGAAAACAGGTGATAGTCGAATGCGCTGGACAAATAGGCTGATTTTTCCCGCAGCCTGTAAGCGCCGCCCATCACATTGATATCCCACCAGCTGCACGGCTGAAATGCTGCTGATAAACGGACACCTGCATTCGCGCTTAAACCCAGGTTTGCGTGCGTTCCATAATAAAGCTTTGTCTGATTGTCCTGCACATTGATGTTGGTGAAAACATCCTGGATTGAGGTGTAGTAAGCTGTGATGCTATATTGTTGTTTATAAGTATAGCTCAGCTCTGCATTTTGTACAAATGCAGGTTGCAGGGCGGGATTACCAACATAGAAATTGAATGGCGAGGAATAACGCTTGGCCGGATTTAAACGGTTGTATTTGGGACGCTCAATCCGGTAGGCATAATTGAACTGCAACTGGTGATTTTCATTGGCTTTATATAGGACAAATACCGTTGGGAATACTTTGAAATACATGCGTTCATTCAATGAAT
Organism: Dyadobacter sp. CY327; assembly: GCF_021390415.1. Taxonomy (NCBI): domain Bacteria; kingdom Pseudomonadati; phylum Bacteroidota; class Cytophagia; order Cytophagales; family Spirosomataceae; genus Dyadobacter; species Dyadobacter sp. CY327. The sequence goes on from NZ_JAJUXJ010000001.1 coordinate 1,796,352, forward strand.
CAAGTGTTATTGAGTAACCTTTTATCCGGGTAAATTCGGCCCGCAGTCCCCCTTGCACCGTCCATTGCCCGAATGTACGCGACAGGGAAGTGTACGCAGCGGCAATTTTTTCTTGATATATGAAATGGTTGAAGTTGGCCGGAACGGCTGTTTGTGTTGTTTCGTCTCGATTATAGTAGTCAAAATGATTACGGCTCTTCGTACTGCTGAACTTTATGCCTGACACTGCTTCCCAGGATCCAAACAAGCGGTAAATGTAATCTGCCTTACCCGAGTAAATAGCAATGTGCTGTGAGCTGGGGGTAAAGATGTGGAACTTGTTGGAGGTCTGCTGGCCGTTGGGCAAAAATGAAATGTTGTCGGCAAAAGAATTCGTCTTGCTTTGGTATGGTGAGTAATCGATATCGATATTCAGACTCTGCTTGCCAGAATCGAGCTTCATGTTATAATTAAGGTTATAAGCGTATTGATTTCCCCTGGTGGCCGCGAAGTTATCAGTTTTCAATGTTGAATCCAGTGCCATTTGGTTGCCGGTTATCCGTGTTTTTGTGTATCCCGCCGAAGAACCTGCGCGGTTACTTCCTGTCACCAGAAAGCCTATAACCTGGTTAGAGGTCAGCTGATAATCTGCGCCTAAACGATAGTTATGGTTGTCGGACTTATAAATAATACGGTTTGGGCTGCTCCAGAGAGAAGTGCCGTAATCAATGTCCACATCGTGGTCCTGAAAATTATGCCTGTGCGCAAAGCCGTAACTTCCGTAAAGGTTAAGCTTATTGTTCCTGTAATTAAAAGTCGTGCTGGTGTTGTGGCCCAGATAGATACCCTGGGTTGCAGCTGTATTAAGGGTTACATTAAGTCCTTGTTTTCCACCCTTTTTGGTGATTATATTGATAACGGATGCCCCTGCGGCATCGAATTGCGCCGGAGGGTTTGAATAAACCTCTATCTGAGCAAGCAGATGAGATGGAAGGCCTTTGAGATAAGCCGAAAGGTCGTCTCCCGCAAGGTTAAGCGGCTTGCCGTCAATGTATATACGCACTCCTTTTCGGTTGGCGGTAATCTCCTCGTTACTGTTAATCTGAATGCCCGGCGCTTTCCCGAGTGATTCCCAGGCGCTGCTGCCGGAAGCCAGGATGCTGTTCTCGACATTAAACGTTACCCGGTCAACTTTGCGCTCGACCAGTGGCTTGCGAAAAGTAACGGTAACTTCATCCAGCTGCTTGTTGTCCTGCTGCATGGTGAGAACGAGACTGTCTTTGGGCAGTTCAACCAGCATCCTGACCTGCTGGTAACCCACAAGGCTTGCAAAAATAGTGTATGTGCCGCCCGCTGGGAAGGTCAAATCAAAGTTGCCCGAATCAGCAAACGCCAGTGCAATTTGCTTTTCATCCTGCATCAATATGATAGTTGCTGCATCGAGTGGTTTACCTGCATTGTCTACTACTTTGCCTTGCAGCTGCATCTGCCCGTAAGTCAGGCAAGGCAGGATCATCATTAAAAATATTGCTAACTTTTTCATGATGCAAACCTACCATGCACCTGCCTTATGGCGGGTTAAGCAATGTTAAACATGGTTAAATCGTCCGGCAGCCTTATTACCAATGCTGCAATATGCTGAACTTAGTGGCATGAAATGGCTTTCCAACCGATATGCGTACCCAATTGTTGCATTAGTGATGCTGGCTAGTGTCGGGCTACAGGTGGCCTGGCTCGGCCAGCTGTTCCGCGCCCAACAGGTTCAGGTAAAACGTGACCTTGACCAGGCAGTGGCCAATGCGGCAAGTCAAAGCGATTACCTGAGCGTTGCCAAGGGGCATGAGAACAGTGAAAATTTCAAGAACTTTTTCCTTTCTTCTGACTGGCTACAAATCAAACAAGCTTTTACGCGGCTGCGCGACCGTCAGTTTGGAGGCAGTTTCAGCTCGCAGATCAGGCCCGACAGCACCATTGTCACGATAGGGATCCACATTGCCAATGATAAGCCCAGGTCAGGCCACCGGCAAATTATCCGTATTTATGACGAAGGCGAGACCTTGCAAACAATAATGGCTGCTGATAAACGCGATCTGGCCCGAATGGATAGCCTTGTTAAGGTTGAATGTCTGCGTGCGCAACTTGATCTGGATACCTATCATGTATTATATGATTACGACAGCGGTAAGCCTAAGTCGCCCGCTATCTGGAAAAAAGCACAGCAAGCGGCCTATCGGAGCCAGCAACATGGCTACAACCTGAATTTTTTCTTGCACACTTACCAGCTGGTGGCGCAATCAATAAATGGAGTGGTGCTTTACCGGATGCGCTATTACCTCGGTTCTTCGCTGCTGATGCTTTTGTCAACCGGAGCAGCCTTTTTCTTCCTGTTCAGAATAATGCATAGTCAGCGGCTTTATTCACAGGCAAGGCTGGCGTTTACCAGCAATATGACCCATGAATTAAAAACGCCCGTTTCCGTCATCGAGGCAGCCCTTGATGCCATTACGCGCTACGATCTTGCGCAGGAACCGGCCAAAATGAACAACTATATTCAGATTAGCCAATCGGAATTACAGCGCCTGAATCTGATGATCGACAAAGTACTCAGCCTTGATCATCTCGATAATGGCCAGTTGTCACTGCGCCGTGAATTGTATGATGTCCAGCAAGGATTGACAAGTGTAGTTTCTTCAATGCAGCTGCGCCAGGCACAGACAGCCACTGTCATCCATTACCAACCAGCCACCGAACCCTGCTTTGTGGATGGAGATCCGGTGCATTTGACTAATGTTTTTTACAACCTCATTGACAATGCATTGAAGTATGGCGGCAAGAATGTCAGGATCGCGATCTCGTGCAAATGCAGCTTGGAAAAAATACACATCAGCTTTCAGGATAATGGCCCTGGAATTTCAGTGATATATCAGGAGCGGATCTTTGAAAGGTTTTTTCGGGTGCCTGAAAATCCGGACGTTCATAATATAAAGGGCTCAGGGCTGGGCTTGCATTACGTGAAGCAAATCGTTGAGAAGCATGGCGGCTCAGTGAAGCTTCAAAGTGAAGCAAGGAAAGGCAGCACCTTTACAATCATTCTACCAGCTTATCATGAAGTATAAAGTTCTGTATGCCGAAGATGAGCCTACTTTGGCACAAATTATCAGCGATGGGCTCAAAAGCAGCGGTTACGAAGTACAAGTGGCCTTCGACGGACAGCAGGCATTGCAACTTTTCGAATCAAGCCAGCCGGATATCTGTGTGCTGGACATCATGATGCCCCTGAAAGACGGCTACACGGTTGCAGAAGACATCAGAAAACAGAAAAGCAGTGTTCCAATCATTTTTCTGAGTGCCAAGTCATTGGCCGAAGATGTGATTAAGGGATTCAAAAGCGGGGGAAACGATTATCTCCGAAAACCCTTCAATATGGGCGAGCTGCTGGTCCGGATGGAGGCGCTGCTGCATCGATTCGACAGTTCGGACGAAGCAAGAGGCGCATCGCAGATGCCGGTGCGTTTTGGCAGATGCGAATTCGACACCCTCATACAGCAGTTAAAAACGCCGCTGGGAACATACGCGCTATCGTATAAGGAGACAGCGCTGCTGGAATTATTGCTTCAAAACAGGAACACGCTGATGCCAAGGCAGGTGCCTTTGCTTAAAATCTGGGGAGACGACACTTTTTATAATGCACGCAGTATGGATGTTTTCATGTCCCATTTGCGGAAGATGTTAAAGGATGATGAAAGTGTGCAGCTCATGAGCATTCGTGGTGCGGGCTACAAGCTCATATTTTAAAACAAAACCAAGTAGCAGACAGAAAACGAAGTTGCAGACAAATTGCTATTGCATCAGATCGATGACATACCCCGTCGCCTGGACTTGGTGAGATGGGTTCAAGCATGTCCTGATAAATGGCAGAAGCATTTCATGTTAACTGCAATATGAAATTACCGCAAAAAAAAATAATTTTCGCAATATACTTGCAAGGAATACACTGCTGCTTTACCTTTATTATGTCAAACATAAGACAGAGTTTTATTATTAGGATGTGTCTCATTATTAGTAATAATGTGTTTCAGTTAGTGCAAAACGAAATTTGGATACCAAATCCAGATTTTTTTAAAAATCGAATGCTTAATCGATTAAGCATAGCTGATTGCCAGGGATTTATCCGTGGCCAAGGCTGAATGTTCAAGCAAACAAATCCTGGCGATTCCCTGATCATTCAGTTAACAGGGATTACAAAGTAGCATGGCTGTCCAATTTTATTAACCACCAATAAATAATGCAGAGAAGAACTTTCCTGAAAACCGCCACCCTTGGCGCCGCCGCAGCGATGACCGGATTTCCAACGACCCGGACCGAAGCGGCTTCTAAATTGAAGATTACCAAAATCCGCTATTACGCGGCTCCGGGCTATACCAAACCACTCTTCAACCAGGCGCGTGGGATCGTTGAAATTGAAACTGACGGTGGCATTATTGGCATTGGCGAAGGCGGCTCGAAGGATATGATCGAACAATGTGCGCAAATGATGATCGGCGAAGATCCCTTCCGCATCGAGCACATTTGGCAGAATGTATATCGCGGCATGTTTTATCCGCCCGGCCGTGAAAAACTGCACGCCTTGGGTGCATTGGAAATGGCGCTTTGGGACATTAAAGGTAAAGCATTAAGTGTGCCTGTTTACGAATTGCTGGGTGGCGCCACGCGCGACTACATCGATTGTTATGCCACCGGTTTTCGTGCTTCGAAAGCCAAAACCGATGAAGAAAGAGCCCAGGATTGCCTGGCAGCAGGATTACGCACATTTTGCATAGGACCCACGGGCGGCAGGGGCGAGCAGCCGTTTGAATTTTATGATAATGTTAAAAAGACGATCGATTACTGTAAGCGAATTGATAAAGCAGTAGGCGGCGGCGGCAAATGGGCAATTGATCTGCACACGCGCTTTGATTTGACCGACGGTTTGAAAATCTGTACAGCGCTGGAAGAGCTTGAACCCTATTTTATCGAAGACGTTGTACGTTCGGAAAATCCGGGCGTTTACAAAAATGTAAGGTCCATGACCAAGGCTCCCTTGGCCGTCGGCGAGCAGTTCGGTGACCGCTGGGACACCAACGAGTTGATTGAAAACCGATTGATCGATTACACGCGGTTTACCCTTCCAAACACGGGCGGGATCAGTGAATTCAAGAAGATGGCGTCCATGTGCGAAACGCATTATGTAGGGATGATCCCGCACTTTACCGGCCCGCTTTCCACGGCCACGCTTGTGCATGTGCTGGGTTCCAGCAGTCCGGCGCGTATGATGATGGAGCTGGTGGGTGGTGAACCTGAGCGTCCGGCATATTTCAACGAGGATTTTATCAATTTCAAAAACGGCAAGTTATATCTCAATGACAACCCCGGACTGGGCGTCAAATTCGACCCTAAAAAGGCAACGTTTATCATGGAGATCAAAGAGAAAACCAAGTTTCCGCATCCCATCCTGAAAGCGCCCGACGGTTCCATCCATAATTGGTAAAGCTCCACATTCATAGATAGTTAAGCACGCCCATCTGTCACGCATGTCAGGCTTGTTACCGCCTTATGTGTACGAAAATTGTATTATTCAAACCTTTTATATAACACCAATTGAACTTTTTACTATGAAAAAACTTTTAAGTCTGATTTTATTCCATTTTATTCTGAGCCAGAGCTACGCCTTTGCGCAGAATAGCAAAATAACCGGAAAGGTTACGGACCAGGACAAAGTTGCCCTGCCAGGCGTGAGCATTTTACTGAGTGGAACAGCAACGGGAACCGTCACCGATGCTGACGGAAATTTTAATCTAAATGCGCCCGGCGATGGAAGTCTGGTATTTTCCTTCATCGGATACCAAAGCCAGACAGTGGCTATTAACAACCGAGCGACCATTGATATACAACTTGCTCAGGAATCGACAAGTCTGGGCGAGCTGGTTGTGGTGGGTTATGGAACGCAAAAAAAATCGGACGTAACCGGCGCGTTATCTGTGGTGTCCACCAGGGAGTTTGCCCAACAGCCTGTTACCCGTCTCGATCAGGTTTTGCAAGGTCGTGCGGCAGGTGTGCAGGTCACGCAATCCAATGGAGCGCCGGGCGGCGATTCGCGGGTTAGAGTGCGGGGAGCCAATTCTGTTTTAGGAAACAATGATCCTTTGTATGTGATTGATGGCTTTGTAGGCGCAAACTACAACTTGCTTAACCCAGCCGATATCGAGTCGCTTCAAATTTTGAAAGATGCTGCTTCAACATCTATTTACGGAAGCCGGGGAGCGAATGGCGTGGTCATTATTACCACCAAAAAAGGAACAAAAGGCCTGAAAGTAAATTACGAAGGTCAGGGAAGCGTATCCAATTTAATTAAAAGATTTGACATCTTGCCGGCAGACGAATTTGCCGAAATCGTCAATGCGAGAGCCTCCGCTACCGGTTCTAACAAACCATTTACAGATGCGCAGATTGCAGATTTTAAACAAAACGGCGGCACCGACTGGCAAGATCTGATTTACAGAAATGGCAGCGGAACACAGCAGCAGGTGACCGTCTCGGGCGGCAATGACAAAACCTCTTTCCTCGTTTCGGGAAACTATGTGAAGCAAAAGGGGATCGTGGAAAACACGGGTTTCAAGCGCTACGTGCTGCGCACAAACCTAAACACGCAGATCAATAACAAGCTTGCCTTGCGCGTGAATTTGTCGGGCGCAAAATCAATGAACCACAACACAGACGGCGGCGGTCCGTTGATCGAAGCCTTGCAATGGGCACCTACCACACCTGCTTACGGTGCAGACGGCCAGCCTACATTCGCGGATCCCATCGGTTCGGTTTCAAGAAGTCCGCTGGATCAGTTGTATGATAAATCCAATGATATCGACCGCATGAACATCAATGCGATCGGAGGTTTGAACTGGCAGTTACCAATCAAAGGATTGAGCCTGGATTTGCAGTATGCGATCAATTACCTCAATGCGCAGAATAAGAATTTCACGGGTAAAAGACTTTCCAACAACAACCCCGGCGCAACCCGCTACTCATCCGAACAAGTAACGCTGCAAAATACGAATGCACTGAACTACACCACAACCGTAGGTAACCATTCGATCAACGCCGTGGCGGTTTTGGAAACCCAGCAATTCACCGACAGAAATTTCACCGCCACTGCAAGCGGTCTGCGTTTTCCGCAGCTTGGTTATGACAACATTGGCGGCAACTCAGCAGCATCTGTTAACTCGGCATTTTCAAAATGGACTTTATTCTCTCTATTGGGACGGGTTAACTATGCATTCAAAGACAAATATCTGGTTACTGCGGCGCTGAGAAGAGATGGTTCTTCCAAATTCAGTGAAGATAACCGGAACAGCGTTTTCCCGTCCGTTGCCGTGGGTTGGAGACTTTCTGAGGAGGAATTTATCAAAAACATGAATGTATTCAGCAACCTGAAACTGCGTGCAAGCTGGGGCGTTACGGGCAGTCAGGCAATTAATCCTTATGCAACATTATCTGCCTACAACACGACGCAGGTTGCTTTCAACAATACGGCCGTTACCGCCGGTGTGATTCAGGGAAACCAGGGAAACAAAAACCTTAAATGGGAAACAACGCGGCAGACAGACGTCGGCGTAGAAATGGAATTTCTGAATGGCCGCCTGCGTGTGGAAGCCGATTACTTCCAAAAAAGCACAACAGATCTGCTTCTGAACGTGGCTTTGCCTAACTACGCCGGTGGCGGAACACAGACCCGAAACGTAGGTGAAATCGAGAACAAAGGCTTTGAATTCTCAATCGGCGGAACGCCAGTTGAAAGCGGGAAATTCAGCTGGGAAACGAATCTGAATTTTTCAACATTGAAAAATAAGATCATCAGTCTGGGTGGCTTGCCTCGCCTTGGAACAGGAACCGGCGCTGGTGGCGGGTTGTCCATTACAAACGAATTCATGCTGAAACCCGGCGAGCCACTTGGTTCTTACTGGGGCCTGAATTATCTGGGCACATTCAAACCAGCCGATGCGGATGCAGCTGCCAAACAGGGCCGAGTACCGGGTGACCCGCGTTATGAAGACCTCAATGGTGACAATGCGATCAATACGGATGATTTCCAGATCGTGGGCCGCGCCTTCCCTAAACTGACGGGTGGCTGGAACAACACATTTACCTACAGCGGATTGACATTGAATGTGTTTTTCCAGGGTGCATTCGGGTTGGATAAGCTGAACTATACGAGAGCCGGCGCAATGTCGGGCTCGGGTGATGCACGGCAGTTTCTGCTTACAGAGATCAGGGATTATTATCGCCCCGGCAATGAGACTTCCGACATTCCTGCATTCACAAAAACATATCAGCCATTTACCCAGTCGAGCCGCTTTGTGGAAAACGGAAGTTTCATCAGGTTGAAAAACATAAGCCTTTCTTATAATCTACCCACGTCGATTTTCAAAGACAAAGTAACCGTACGCGTATTTGCTAGTGCATCCAATGTTTTGACATTCACCAAATACACCGGTCCGGACCCTGAATCCAGCAATGTAGGATCAGGAACAGACACGGCCATCGGCATCGACCGCGGTTCCTATCCTAACGCGAAAGTTTACACAATTGGACTTAATCTTGGCTTTTAATTATCAGACAAAAATGAAAAAATATAACCTTCTTATTCTGGCAGCATTGCTATTGACAGGCGCGGGCTGCAAAGATTATCTTGACGAAGACACAACAGGATTGCTGTATGGCGAAAATGTACTCGCCACACAAGACGGACTCGAATCTGCATTAACCGGTGCCTATAAGGGGCTGGGGGCGCAATGGTCTTACGGGTTCCTGCACACGGGTGCACTAGGTGCAGTCATGGGTGGCGATGATATCACTACGCATCCGGCGAGTAATAAAGCCGACATCCGGGAGTTCGATCAGTTCAATCCATCGACGACCAATCAGCGCTCCAATGCCGTTTACATAGGCTGCTACAAGGCCATCCAGGGAGCAAATAATGTGATCAATAACTGGGAAAAAACGGTTGGAACAAAAGCCACGATCGACATCATTGTCGGCGAAGCGCATTTCATCCGTGCATTTTCATACTATTGGCTCGTACGATTTTATGGCAACATTCCGCTTATCACGGCCGGTGAATATTCGGATGAGTTGCTTACAGTAGGGAAGTCCACGCCGCAGGAAATTTACGATCTGATTGTTGCCGATTTGAAGATTGCGGAAACCAATTTGCCTAACCTGAAACGCGATCCGGGCCGGGCTAATAAAGGCGCAGCGAAAGCGTTCCTGGCCGAAGTTTACCTAACCATGGCAGGCTGGCCTTTGAAACAAACCGACAAGTACGACCTTGCCGCTGCCAAAGCAAAAGAGGTGATCGACAACCACACTGCTTACGGTTTTGAGCTTTTGCCCACATTTGCCGCAGTGTTTGAAAACGATCCTGCTTCACCTGGAACCCGGGAAGCTGTTTTTCAAATAAGCGGATTTGCGGGAGGCAGTGGAACTGGGAACGCAGCCTATGGAAACACAGCGATGCCGGGTGAAGAAGGAGGCTGGGATGATATGTTTGCCGAGCTTAACTTTTTCCGCGATTTCCCTGCGGGACCAAGAAAAGACGCCACATTCCGCACGGAATTCGGACTGGGCGCGACCAAAATTCCATGGCAAAACAGTCTGACGAAACATCCATATTACAAAAAATGGTATATCAAAGGCAATCTGGTGACTTCCAACATTTCGCTGCCTACGGTCATGATGCGTTACCCGCACGTGCTTACCACGTATGCAGAAGCGAAAGCGCGCGGAACAGGCGGACCAGACCAATCTGCTTACGACGCATTGAACCAGGTTCGCCTGCGTGGCTTGCCTGCGGGAACAAAACCGCTGGCAATGGGAAGCTTAACTGCCGCTAAGTTTGCCGACGCGGTGGTAGAGGAACGGGCGTGGGAATTTGCGTGTGAGACAACGCGCTGGTTTGACCTCGTAAGATTGGAGAAAGTGGAGGAAGCGAATGCGAAGAAAAGTCCGGACGATTTACAGCCCATCAAACCCATCACGAAAGCCAGCTATTGGTTTCCGCTCCCTTATTCAGACACATCTATCAATCCAAATTTGAACTAAAACAATGGTTCATCGCTCTGAATAGTAACAACTATGACAAGAACTGCTGTCAGATATCTGATTTTACTGCTGGTAACAGTCCTTTTTTGCGGAATGAAACTTTCCAGGTTTTCAAAGCCTGGAAAGTTTTCTGAACGTAATGACGACTGGCCCGTATATGGGGGAAACAATGCAGGAAACCGCTACTCTGCCTTGAATCAGATCAATAAGGGGAATGTTAAAAACCTGAAACTGGCCTGGTCATACGACACGGGTGAGAACAATGATCCACAGCAACGGGGAATGGATATTCAGTGTCAGCCCATTGTCATCAACGGCATTATGTACGGCACCACGCCGCGCCTGAAAGTGTTTGCCATCGAAGCGGGCACCGGTAAGGAACTCTGGAAATTTGATCCATTTGCTGACCCGAATGTGCGGCCCAGCTTTCATCCCGTGCGCGGCGTCATGTACTGGCAGGAAGGCAATGATAAGCGGATTCTGTACACGGCTGGTTCAACATTATATGCGATCAATGCTGATAATGGCCAGTTGGTGAAAGCGTTTGGTGAAAATGGAAAGATTGATTTTCATGCCGGACTTGGTGATAAAGAAACGTATGGCTATGACCTGAATAACTTCAACATTCGCTCAACGACACCCGGCGTTATTTACAAAAATCTTCTGATAACCGGTTCGTCCGTTTCCGAAGGCGGCGATGCATTACCTGGTCACATCCGCGCCTTCGACGTGCGTACCGGAAAGCTGGCCTGGATTTTCAGGACCATTCCGCTTCCAGGTGAATTTGGTTACGAAACCTGGTCAAAAGATTCTTACAAAAAACTCGGCGGCGCTAATTGTTGGGCGGGAATGGTGATTGATGAAAAGCGCGGAACAGTGTTTCTGGGAACCGGCTCGCCTTCGGTGGATTTTTATGGAGGTGCCCGGAAAGGGACCAATCTGTTTGCCAACTGCGTAATTGCACTGGACGCGGCAACCGGCAAGCGCAGATGGCATTTTCAAACCGTTCACCACGACCTGTGGGACCGTGACATTCCTTGTCCACCCAATTTAATCACGGTTAAAAGCAAAGGCAAAACGGTAGAAGCAGTTGCGCAGGCAACCAAGGATGGCCTTATTTTCCTTTTGGATCGGGATACGGGTAAACCTTTATTTGATGTAAAAGAAATCCCTGCTCCAACTTCCAATGCACTGCCCGGCGAGCATCCCTGGCCCACACAACCTGTCCCGGTGAAGCCAGCACCTTTTGCAAATCAGACAGTGACAGAGGCGAACATTACCAACCGCACGCCCGAAGCACACGCCTACGTGCTAGAACGGTTTACAAACAGCATTAAGGGCCTGAAAAACCAACCGCCAACATTAAAAGGCGGCCTGCTTTACGGCATTGGCGGCGGGGCAGAGTGGGGTGGAACCGCCGCTGATCCGAACGGAGTCATGTATGTGAACTCCAATAACATGCTCTGGTGGCTCAAAATGCGTGATGCGAAAGAGAAATCAGCAGGAAAAACCTTCTCGAAAGGCAATACTCTGTTTAATACAAATTGTGCCGCCTGCCACGCAAACGATGGCAAAAGCGCCCCCGCAAACCAAGCTTACCCTTCCTTAAAAGACATTGGAAAGAGAATGACCCGTGCGCAGATCAGCACATTGCTTGAAACTGGCCGCAACAGGATGCCGTCTTTCCAACATATTCCCAAAGCGGATCGTGAGGAGCTGGTCAATTTTCTTTTAAACATGGAAAAAAAACCGGCCGCTAATGACATTCACGCGGTCTCAGACATTCAAAAAACCGCTTCCGATTTCCCGTATGCACCGCCATTTGTAAACAATGGCAACGTGCAGTTCCGCGATCGGGACAATTATCCGGCCATCAAACCGCCGTGGGGAACATTGAACGCAATTGACATGAACACGGGCGAATATCTCTGGAAGGTGCCGTTAGGAGAATACCCGGAGCTTACCAGAAAAGGCATTCCGCCTACTGGCACAGAAAATCACGGCGGCCCGATCGTTACGGCAGGCGGCTTGCTCTTCATCGCAGCAACTTACGACGAAAAACTAAGGGCGTTCGATTCTAAAACCGGAAAAATAGTGTGGGAATACAAATTGCCCGCAGGTGGTTTCGCCACGCCCGTTACTTACATGGTGAATGGCAAGCAATACATAGCCATCGCTGCCGGAGGCGCACGCTATGGCCTGAAAGCAGGCGGAACCTATGTGGCGTTTGCATTGCCGTAGCCAATAATAAATTTATCAAAATGGAAAAATACTTACTTTGGCAGAGCCTCAAAGCACATTTCCTGCAATTCAAAAAGCAACTCGCCTCATTATGCTGAATGCTACAACTAAAAATTACCGCTGGCTCATTGTTGTGCTACTTTTCACGGCCACGACAATCAACTACCTTGACAGGCAGATCATTGGTTTACTCAAACCGATTTTAGAAAAAGAATTCGCTTGGACTGAAACCGATTTTGCACGGATTGTCATGGCTTTTACGGCCGCCTATGCCCTGGGTCTGCTACTTTTCGGCTGGCTGATCGATAAAATCGGCACGAAAATGGGTTATTCTATCACCATTGTTTTTTGGAGCATTGCGGGTATGTTGCATGCTGTCGCAAGGAGCGCATTTGGTTTTGGTCTGGCGCGTGTGGGACTCGGTTTGGGTGAAGCCGGAAATTATCCTGCGGCAGTCAAGACGGTTGCCGAATGGTTTCCGAAAAAAGAGCGTGCGCTGGCAACGGGACTTTTTAACGCCGGCACAAGCGTCGGCGTGGTGGTTGCATTGCTGCTGGTGCCCTGGATATTAAACCATTATGGCTGGCAGGAAGTATTTTGGATTACCGGGGCACTCGGCTTTGTCTGGCTTATTTTCTGGCTGATTTACTACGATATTCCTGCTCAGCAAAAGCGCCTCAGTGCCCAGGAACTGCATTACATTGTCAGCGGGCAGGATCAGGATGAAAACGATGCCGAGAAGCAGCCTGTGAAATGGATCAAGCTTTTTACATTTCCGCAAACGTGGGCTTACATTACCGGAAAGGGCCTTATTGATCCTATTTATTGGTTTTTTCTATTCTGGTTACCCTCGTATTTCGCATCGACATTTGCTTTGGACCTTAAAAAGCCAAGCCTTGAATTGATGCTGATTTACACCGCAACTACCATCGGCAGCATTGGCGGCGGCTATCTTTCTTCGTGGCTCATCAAAAAAGGATGGCCTACATTAAAAGCCAGAAAAACGGTTCTCTTGGCATTCGCAGTATTGGAGTTATCGGTAATCCTGATCCAGTTCGCAGGTGACGTCTGGATCGCAGTCGGCCTGATCAGCTTTGCCGTGGCATTGCACCAAGCCTGGGCAACCAATGTATTCACATTACCGTCCGATCTTTTTCCCAAACAAGCCGTGAGTTCTGTTGTCGGAATTGGCGGCATGGCGGGTGCGGTTGGCGGAATTTTGTTTCCCATGTTAATCGGCAGCCTGCTGGACAGTTACAAAGCAGCCGGGAACCTGCAAGGAGGATACAACATCATTTTCACAATCTGCGGTTGCACGTATTTGATCGCCTGGCTCATCATTCATATGCTGACCAAAACGGCGAAAGTTGTGGAGCTGGATGAGTTGCGTTAATGGCCGAGGGTTCTGATCTTAGGATCACTTTCGCCTCCTTGTCGTCATACTCCGCAATCAATTTCGTGAGCTGCTGTTTCAGTGCAAGCGTGGTCTTTTCATATCCTTTTTTGCCGTATACATTGCTTTCCTCTGAGGGATCTTTGTTCAGATCAAAAAGCTCCCATGAATTGACCCGCTTGTAAAAACGAATGAGTTTGTAATCCTTCGTGCTCACCCCAAAATGCGGTGAGACCGCGTGCTCACCGTTTTCATAATAGTGATAATACAATGCCTCCCGGCCTTTGGCAGCTTTATTTGCTAAGACGGGCAGCATGGATTTTCCCTGCATATCCGATGGGATCGCAAGCCCGGCCGCATCCAGAAGCGTAGGCGCTATATCCAGGTTCATGACCATTTGACTGCTGTTTGTCCCTGGTTTAATCACGCCCGGAAATTGCATCAGCAGCGGAGTACGGAATGATTCTTCGTACATAAACCTTTTGTCAAACCAACCGTGTTCGCCCAGGTAAAATCCCTGATCCGACATGTAGATCACAATTGTATTTTGATCCAATTCGCGTTTTTCAAAATAATCCAGCATGCGCCCGATATTGCGGTCGAGCGACTCGGCCGTGCTGTAATAATCCTTCATATAACGCTGGAATTTCCACTCTGCCAGTGCTTTGCCAGTCAGGTTTTTTGATTTCAAGTCAGCTTCAATCGCTCCATAATAAGCGTCAAACTTCGCGCGCTGCGCCGGATTCATCCTGTTTACAGTAGGCTCTCCTTTTGAACTGTAGCTGAGCATTTTCAGGTCGTATGCCATTTGCATTGTTTTGTCAATGCTCATATCCTGCACTACGGCAGCACTTCTGGTTTTGTATTGATCATAAAAATTAGCTGGAATTGGGAATGTCAGCGAATCATATCGGCCAAAATCCACCGTATCCGGCAGCCAGGTTCTGTGCGTCGCCTTGTGGCCGACCACCAGGCAAAATGGCTTGGTGGAATCACGTGAGTCCAGCCATTCTTCGGAAATATCCTCGATCAGATTGGTAACATAACCTTCTTTTTTAATGCTCTTTCCGTCCATTCCGATAAATTCCGGATTATAGTAAGAACCCTGGTCGGGCAACAGATTGAAAAAGTTAAAGCCTTCCGGTTTGCCTGCGAGGTGGATCTTTCCGATCCAGGCTGTCTGATATCCGCCGGTCTGTAAATGTTTGGCAAAATTGTCCTGGCTATGGTCGAATTTGGAGGTTTCGTTGTCCTTAAAACCATTCTTGTGGCTGTATTTGCCAGTGAGTATTACCGCCCTGCTGGGTCCGCAAATGGAATTAGTAACATAAGCTTTGTCGAGCCGGACACCTTTCTGTGCAATGCGGTCAATGTTGGGCGTTTTGACAAGCTTGTTGCCATACGCGCTGACCGCCTGAAAAGCATGATCGTCCGAAATAATGATGACGATATTTGGTTTGGCTGGTTTAGCAGGCGCGTTTTGCGCCTGAATGTTCTGGGAAAAGATAAAAAGGATCAAGCCTGCGATTCGGCAGGCGTTTTGCAGCATTGAAAAAAGCCTCATTTTAGAAAAATCTGATGGGTTTAGGATAGTCGGTTATTCGAAAAGACACAAAGCTTGCATTCGTCGGCGATGCGGTTACTCTCCATCTTGTCTAAGAGCGAGCTTGCATATTGTGTATTATGTCTGACAAAAGTGGTGGTTTTCTTCCAATTCGCAAAACTGATTTAAATGGATATACCAAAAAGCCTGGCCTGTTAAGCTTGTCTCCACACATGCAGTTTTTTCGAGCTATCTTATCCCTACCAGTGTTTTCTTGTGGAAGTCAGATTGGGCTACAATAAAGCCGGATTTGGCTATCTATGCATTCAGGTTTCTGCCGAGCTTTGCTTTGTACTTAAAACAAAATCATGCGGATATTAGTAACAGGCGCGACGGGTGCGTTGGGAAGTGCAGTGATCGAAACGATGCTGAAAAAGATCCCGGCCAGCAGCATTATTTGCGCTTCGACAGGAAATGGGCGAGGCGATCGCGCATGTAATGCTGGACGAACCATGCGAAAACAAGACATACCTGTTTACGGGCGGGGAGGCCTATTCGTTTGATGACGTTGCCCGGGCATTGACTGAGCTGTCGGGAAAAGAGGTGCGCTACACCTCGGTTGAAAGTCAGGCGTTCGAAGATATCCTGGTTCAGAAAGGCATTCCGCAGGCAATGGCAAGAATAATTACCGATTTTAATGCTGATATTCGAAACGGGCAGGAATCCGTAGTGACCGCCGATCTGGCCCAAAAACTTGGGCGTCCACCCGCTGAACTTAGGGAAGGGCTAAAATTACTGTTTGGGTTATAAACGATCCCTTTGTTATGAAGTCAATTGAAGCACCAAGGCACATTCGCACCATCACCGAATATCATCGATTGATGCAATTGCCCAGACCTGAGCACCCGCTCATCGGCGTGGTCCGATTTGAGGATATCAAAGCGCAACCTGCCGTGGCTCCGAAAAGTATCAGCCATCACTTTTACACAACCGCGCTCAAGAAAAACGTCAACTCCAAAATCAGATATGGCCAGCAGGACTTCGATTTTGACGAGGGCGTACCACGCCAATATGGATGCATCGAGCAAGGCAAGCTTTTTCACCTAACACACTTTCACCAGCGAAATCCTGCCACAGCCTGACTTTTTAGGACATCAACCTGGAGTGCTACATTTTGATTTTGGTAGGAACCGATGTACTCAGGAGTCGAACCAGCCATGTGGGGAAAATGCGCTGGAAATCGCGTTTTCCAAAAACATCTAATAGCAAAAAAGCCCCTCAACTTGCGTTGAAGGGCTTTTGTACCCAGAGCCGGAGTCGAACCGGCACGAGTGTAACCTCATTGGTGTTTGAGACCAACGCGTCTACCAATTCCGCCATCTGGGCATTGATCTTCTCTTGTTGGGAGTGCAAAAGTAGGGAGAAAAATATATTAAGCAAGCGTATCGCCGAAAAAATCATTGGAAAAAATAATGGCAATACATTCACGAAACTTAACTTCCTTATTCATAACGCAGTGCTTCTATCGGATCGAGGCGTGAGGCTTTGATGGCCGGGTAAATCCCCGAAAGAACGCCCACAACTACGCAAACGAGAATTCCCATCGCCATCCAGATCCAAGGAACCACAAATGTACTGTCGGAGCTGATGAGGCCGGAAATGACGTTGCCGATGACAATGCCTAGAATCAAGCCGGCTATTCCTCCTAGTATGCAGACAACGATGGCTTCGATCAGAAATTGGAAACGGATCACACCTGGCGTTGCGCCGAGCGATTTGCGGATCCCGATTTCGCGGGTTCGTTCGGTGACGGAGACGAGCATAATGTTCATCAATGCGATGGAAGCGCCTAATAATGTGATAATGCCAATGCCGAATCCGCCGATACGCAGATAACCGGTCACCTCTTCAAAATCCTTGGCGACTGCATCCGCGCGGTCGATGGTGAATGAATCTTCTTTGCCCAAAGCATCGTTCCGGATCCTGCGCATGATCCCGCGGGCTTCTTCTACGATAAAATCTCCGTCGGAAATGTTCGGGGCAGAGGCGGTAATGTTGTATGTTAATGCGCGGTTTGCGGCAAGTCCGCGGCCATTTTCGAGGGGAATGAGGATAATGCGGTCTGCGTCATTTTGTCCGCCGAGCGAACCTTTCTTTTGCAGCACACCCACAACTTTGTAACGGCTGCCCATGAAAGTAATGTCCTTATTGAGCGGGTCAACGCGTTGAAAGAGTTTTTTGGCAATTTCCTGGCCTATCACTGCAACATTCAGCGCGTTTTCCATATCATTCTTGTCGAGATTACGGCCCAGGTCTATTTTGTAGCCGTTAATGCCTAGATATTGCTCGTCGGAACCGACGACGCTGGTGTTTGGATTTGTTTTTTGGGAGAGATAATTTACCTGAACAGCTCCGCCTATGTCTGCTGAAAGTGAGGCGGTTGCAGTGTAAGATGATTTAAATTGATTGGCAAATGTAAGCGCTTGCCGATAGGTTACTGCGGGATATTGCTTGCTCCGGCGGCCGCCATTGCGAAATTCATCGTCCTCTTTGTTTTTGACGGTGAAAGTGTTGGCTCCCAGGTCTGCAAAGCTGCTGTTGACCGAATTCTGAATGCCTTCGATGGCGGTCAGGATGCCGACCAGGGACGTGATTCCGATGGCAATGATCAGCGCAGTGAGAACGGTTCTGAGCAGATTGCTTTGAATGGAGCGGAGGCCTTCGTCAATATTTTCCCTGATGTTCATGGTTTTAAAGCTTGTGCACCATAATGTGATTTCTATCGTTTTCTTTTTATATTTAATAAAATCCGACTTTGTAAAGCTGCGCATGAAACGTGAAAGAATCAAACCAGTGATACGCTTGTTTATCCCGCTTATCATTTTTTTAACATTATCATTTGACAGCATGTCCAACCGGCTGCTTATCCCTATGGATGAGGGCCAAAAGAACCATTTGAAGGCTTACGGGATTTCTTACTGGATCCTGAAAAATTTTGAAATGGAAATGGATTGGCTGCTAAATTACCGTGGCGGCAGTTTTATGATCGCTTATAATCAGCAGTTTGCGTCGGAAATGACGGTTCGCGGTGTGAGTTTTGAAGTGATCTCGGAAGGGCAGGCGGGTCAGATCCTGAGCCAGATCAGTGCGCCGGATGTGAATATGGATGCGGTAAAATTGCAGAAAGCGCCTAAGATCGCCGTTTATTCTCCCAAATCGAAGCTTCCCTGGGATGACGCGGTGACGCTGGTGCTAACTTATGCGGAGATTCCTTATGATGTGATTTATGACGATGAAGTGCTGAACAATAAGCTTCCGGAATACGATTGGCTGCATTTGCACCACGAAGATTTTACGGGCCAGTTTGGTAAATTTTATCAATACAAAGATTTTCCATGGTATCGCGAGCAAAAGCGCGAGGCGGAAGAGACGGCCAATAAATACCATTTTGGTAATGTGCCACAGATGAAACTGGCAGTGGCAAAGCGGATTTCGGAGTTCGTTACGGGTGGCGGTTACATGTTCGCCATGTGCAATGCCACCGATACATTTGACATTACACTTGCCGCGGAAGGGCTGGATATTGTGGAGGCTATGTACGATGGCACGCCCGTAGATCCGACTGCTAATAGTAAACTAAATTATGATAACACATTTGCTTTCAAGGATTTCAAAACCATTTCCTATCCTTATGAAGTTGAGTTTTCAGACATTGATAACCAGCCTGAAGAGCGTAATCTGACGGAGGCTAACGATTTCTTCTCGCTGTTCCAGTTTTCTGCTAAATGGGACCCGGTGCCCAGCATGCTCACGCAAAATCACCAGACCATTATCAAAGGTTTCTTGGGCCAAACAACCGCTTTTAAAAATCGCCTAATCAAGCCTGAGGTCATCATTCTGGCTGAAAATAAGACTGCTAAGGAAGCGCGTTACATTCATAGCACGCATGGAAAAGGCTTTTTTACTTTTTACGGGGGGCATGATCCGGAGGATTACCAGCACCGTGTAGGCGAAGAACCTACGGACCTGAACTTGCATCCAAATTCGGCCGGTTATAGGCTGATCCTCAATAATATCCTGTTTCCGGCAGCTAAAAAGAAGAAGCTGAAAACCTAGTTTCGAAGGCTTAAATTTTCAGTTCCAAATCACACAAACCGTGCGCTATCGCACGGTTTTTTGTTTTTATTTTTTATATAAAACATTGATTGTTAGTGTTTTATGTGTTGGCACAAAAATGGATTAACTAGAAGCACATTAGCCATGAAACACATTTAACCTCCAAACAAAAAACAATGGATCGGGAAGTTGCGCCGGACTACATTAAAACCACCAGAAACCGACGATGGCTTTTCATCGCGCTGGGAATAATCTTAACGGTAACATTGCTTTATTTTTTTCGCAAATCCCTTGGCAGCACTTTGGAAAGCAGCAGAATCCGTACGGGAACGGTTGAAAAAGGGAATGTTGAAAACACATTGACTGCATCGGGAGAAGTCATCCCGGCTTATGAGCAAATTTTTACGAGCCCCATCCGCGCCAGCATCAAGCGCATTTTGCTGACGCCGGGAACGCAGGTAAATCCAGGCGAGGCCATTGTTGAGCTGGATAAGTCGCTTACTGTAATCGAGTCCGAACGTTATGAGGACCAACTGAAATTGAAGCAAAACAGCATTGAGCAGCTGCGGATGAAGCTGAACAAGGACTTGTATGACGCTGAAATTAATGATCGCATCAAATCTTTGAACATTAACAAACTCCGGGCTGATTTTGAAGATGCAAAAAGACTTCAAAAAGTAGGAGGGGGCACGGCGGAAGACATTACCCGGGCAGAGAACGCGTTAAAAATTGCGGAGCTGGAAAAGAAGCAGTTGGAGAATGACCTAAAATACAACCGGGAATCGATGGGCGCGAGCTTGAAAGAGACCGAACTGGGCGCGCAGATTGAGAGTAAGAATTTGAAAGAATTACAGCATAAGCTGAGAATGGCGGACATCGTCGCCGACCGGAAAGGGGTTTTGACCTGGGTAAATGAGAACATTGGCTCGTCGGTGAATGAAGGAGAAATGCTTGCAAAAGTGGCTGACCTGGGCAGTTTCAGGGTCGAGGGGAGTTGCTCGGATATTTATGCAGATCAGGTGAAAGCAGGACTTAGCGTGATTATCAGGCTGAATGAGGTGACATTACGAGGTGTGATAACGCAGGTGAAACCAGCTGTGAAAGACGGCGTGATCGGGTTTGTGATCCAGTTGGATAACGCAAAAAGCGAATCGCTCAGGCCGAATATGAAGGTGGAAGTTTATGTGGTGACCAGCAGCAGCTCCAATACGGTGCGCGTTGCCAATGGACCAGCATTTACAGGTAAGAAAAAGCAGTTTGTTTATGTTTTGAAGGACAACAAAGCGTTGCGCCGGGAAGTTGAAACCGGACTTTCAAATTTCGATTTTGTTGAAATAAAAAGCGGTTTAGAGGTGGGCGAGAAAGTGATCCTGACGGATTTGAATGATTATGAGCATTTGGAGGAAATTTCAATTCAATAAATGCTATGAAAAACATTCTTACATTCATTTTCGCTTGTTTTGTGACTTTTCCGGTTTTAGCACAGCCCAGGATACTTTCGCTGCAAGATGTTGTGCTCATGTCCAAAGAGCAATCTGTTGCTTCTAAACAGGCGGTTACGGCCAGGAAAACCAACTATTGGCAATATCGTTCGTTCCAGGCGGACTACCGGCCGCAACTTAGCCTGAATGGAACAATTCCGGGTTTTACGAGATCTTACATTGAGGTCAGGCAACCGGACGGAACGATTTCTTTTGAGCAGGTTTCAAACAACAACTCTTTGCTAAATTTGTCTCTGAGTCAGAGCATTGCGCTTACGGGTGGAACGGTTTACGTGCAGCAGCAGACGCAGCGTTTTGATGATTTTGCCAGAAATAACACCAGATACAACGGCATTCCATTTGAAATTGGCATTACCCAGCCGCTTTTCCGGTTTAACACATTGAAATGGGACCGGAAAATTCAGCCTTTGAAATACCAGGAGGGCAATCAGCAATTTATCCAGTCGCTCGAACAGGTTTCGCTGGATGCGACGGGTTATTATTTCGAGCTGCTGGTTGCGCAGGTAAATTTGCAGATCGCCGAGAAGAACCGGAGCAATAATGATACGCTATACAAGATCGCGCAGCAAAAGTTGGCATTGGGAAAAATATCTCAGAATGACCTTCTGCAACTTCAAATGGGACTGCTAACAGCGCAGAAAGACCTTGCATCGGCTCAGCAAGCAGCCGCAGTAGCTTCCCTGAAACTGAAAATGTACATGGGTTCACGGGATGAAAGGGAGCTGGAACTGCAAATCCCACTGGAAGCAGCGGAATTTGCAATCAATACACAGCTTGCATTGGATGAGGCGTTTGCAAACAGGTCCGCTGCGGTCGCTTTTAAGCGAAAATTGCTGGAAGCCGAACGGGAAGTGCAGTTTGCCAGGAAGGAAAACGGTTTGAATGCTTCGCTGAATGCGACTTTCGGATTATCAAATCAAGGTGCAGAGCCCTCCGACGTATACAGGAATCCGCAGGACCGTGAGTTTGTGGAGCTGCAATTTACATTACCGATCATGACCTGGGGTCGTAATAAGGCCCGCACGGAGGTGGCGAAGGCGAATCAGGAGTTTGCGCAGCAATCGGTGGAGCAGGAGAAGCTGACATTTGAGCAGGAGATTTTTACGCAGGTTACCCTTTTGCAAATGTTACAAAAGCAGGTTAAACTCACCAAACTGGCCGATAATATTGCCGCGGACCGCTATCAGATCGCCAAAGAAAGATTTATCCTGAGTGACCTGAGTGTTACCGATCTGGGCATCGCAACGCAGGAAAAAGACATTGCCCGGAGAGACTACATTTTAGCGTTGCGGGATTACTGGCAAGCCTATTACAGCCTGAGGATCTTGACATTATACGATTTTGAACAAAATAAAAAAATAACATACTGAGCCATGATCAAACTGCAAAACGTTGAAAAAGTTTACCGCACAAGCTCCATTGAAACACTCGCGCTGAACAACATCAATATCGATGTAAAAAAGGGAGAATTTGTTTCTATAATGGGTCCATCCGGCTGCGGAAAAAGCACTTTACTGAACATTATGGGCCTTCTGGACGAACCTAGCAAGGGACATATTGAGATTGATGGAAGTAAGGTTGAAAAATATACGGACAAATCGCTGGCAAGTCTGCGTAACCAGAAACTGGGCTTCATTTTCCAGAGCTTTCACCTCATTAACGACCTTTCGGTGATTGATAATGTGGAAATCCCGCTTTTATACCGGACCAGTTCCTCCAAAGAACGCCGCGAGCTGGCGCAGGAAGCACTCGAAAAAGTGGGGTTGAGCAACCGGATGAAACATTTCCCAAAGCAACTTTCCGGAGGGCAAAAACAGCGCGTAGCCATCGCCAGGGCCATTGTAGGCAAGCCGGAGATCATCTTAGCGGATGAGCCGACCGGAAACCTCGACAGCGCAATGGGAAATGAAATCCTGAGCATTCTGCAAAACCTGAATGAAGGAGGCGCCACCATCGTGATGGTAACCCACGACGACGCCATGGCCAAACGCACGCACAGGCTGATACGGTTGTTTGATGGCACGCAGGTGCTTTAATTAATGATTGAATGATTGAATGAGTGAATGACTGAATAGTTTTCATTCAATCATTCGGTCATTCAATCATTCAACATTCGCTCAATCACTCATTTAACATTATGCTCTTAAATTATATCAAAATCGCCTGGAAAGTGCTGCTGCGGCATCCTTTCTATACATTTATTACGCTTTTCGGCATCAGCCTCACACTTACGGTGTTAATGGTGCTGACTTCATTCCTGGACCATTTGTTCGGGACACATTACCCGGAAGTTAACCGCGATCGCTCATTGTATGTTGCCACCGTTATCCAGACCGATTCGGCGCGCACTTCCATGTCGTCCGGACCTGCAACTTTCGATTTTTTGACCAAGCATGTGAAGTCGCTGAAATCGGCTGATAAGGTTGCTATTATGTCCAATTTCAGTTTTTCAAACACTTATGTGAATGGAAAAAGAATAAAGTTAAATACCAAATATACTGATGCCGAATTCTGGGAGGTGATGGGTTTTCAGTTTTTGGAAGGGAAGCCTTACAATGATAACAACATTAAAAATTCAGATCACGTGGCGGTTATTACGGATGCGTTGCGTGACCAGTATTTTGAAACAGACGGCAAATCGGTGGTGGGGAAGAACATTGAGATTGAGAACATCAACTATCGCGTGATAGGTGTGGTGAAAGGCAGTCCGCCAACGCGTGTTTACAGCTATTCGGACATTTATTTTCCCTATACGGCTCCCAAAAGCAATTACGAGAACAAAGGAATGAGAGGCCGCTACATTGCCATCGCTACGGCGAAAGATGCTGCTGACATGCCTGTGATCCAGTCGGAATTTGACAGTAATATTTCCCGCATTCCTTATGCGGAGATCCATACCGAGAAGAACCTGACTGTTTTGGAAGTGAAAGCAGATAAATACTTTGATCACTTCGTCAACACTTTTGCCCGGAGCAGCACGCAGCGGTTCATGTTTTACACGGTGGTGAGTTTTGTGATTTTAATGTTTATGGGCTTGCCAGCCATTAATCTGGTCAATGTCAATGTCAGTCGGATTTTGGAAAGGGCTTCTGAAATAGGTGTCAGGAAAGCTTTTGGCGCACCTTCGGCCGCATTGCTCTGGCAGTTTATCATTGAAAATATTTTCATCACATTCATTGGCGGCACATTTGCACTGGCGCTTTCTTACCTGATCATTTACTTCATCAATTCCAGCGGATGGATCGCCTACGCAGACCTGACGATCAATGTGCCCGTATTTCTGATCAGCCTGGCCGTCTGCCTATTTTTCGGCCTCATGTCCGGCGTCTTACCCGCATTCAGGATGTCAAGATTAAAAATCGTAGATGCATTGAAAGTCTGAAAGCAACATTCACTCATCGCCCGGCGACCCGGTCACTCATTGAATCATTCACTCATTAAAAATGCCCCCATGCTTAAACATCTTTTCAAACTAATCTGGAATAAGAAGGGCACGCATTCCCTGCTTATAATCGAAATTCTGGCGTCGTTCCTGGTGCTCTTCGGAGTGCTTTCGCTGATCGTTTTTAATGTGAGAAATTATTTGCAACCCATTGGTTTTGAGTACGAACAAGTCTGGAATGTAGATTTGTCCAGCAACCAGGATACAGTGGAAGTTGCGCGAAAGCTTACCAGCGTTATGGAGCGTATCCGGTCTTACAAAGAGGTAGAAACTGCCACGAGAATGAGCAGTAACACGCCATTTTCAGCAAATCAAATCGGCAATTCGATCACTTATAACAAGGTTACCGTCGGCGGGGATTTTTATTATACTGACCCGGATTTCAGCAAAACCCTTGACCTGGCGCTCATAAAAGGGCGCTGGTACAAAGACGGTGATCGGGTAGCGAAGTTTGTTCCTATTGTCATCAATAAAGCAATGGAAGACAAGCTCTTTCTCGATGAAACTTCGCTGAATAAAGTGATAAAGATCGATGATAAGAGCTCGTACAAGGTGATGGGCGTTGTAGACAATTTCAAAGCCAAAGGTGAGTATATGTCGGATAACCCGGCTCTCTTCGAAATGCTTGCCAAAGATGACAGCTGGAATTCCAATGTGCTGATCAAGACCAAACGAGGCACGGATGCGAACTTTGAAGCCAAGCTTGTAAAGGACATTGCGATGATGCTTCCGGGATGGGGAATTGAGGTAAGTTACTTAAAAGAATCACGGCTCAACCGCCATAATCTGACACTCGTTCCTGTTTTGATTTTTCTGATTATCAGCGCTTTTTTGCTTACTAATGTTGCGCTGGGACTTTTTGGGATACTAAATCTCAACATTTCACGCAGGAAAAATGAAATCGGACTTCGCAGGGCGATGGGTGCCACGGAAGGCAAAGTGGCCATTCAGTTTTTGGGAGAAATATGGGTGATCGCGACTTTCAGTCTTATCATTGGGCTACTTTTCGCCGTGCAGTTTCCGCTGATGAATGTGTTTGATCTGGACAGTGAAATTTATATCACTTCAATTTTCGCCTCCATTGCCGTAATTTACATCATCGTTACCCTCTGCGCCTGGCTCCCCAGCAAGCAAGCCTCCCGGATCCACCCTGCCGTGGCGTTGCATGAAGAGTGAGGGTTTAGATGGGAATTTTGTAACTTGCAGTAAGCACATACGTTAATAATTGAAACCAAAAACTAGCAAATGGATACTCAATCACTTTCAAATATCCAGCTGGAATTGCTGAAAGTATATTCCCGCCAGATTGAGGATGAAGACGTAGTAGCAATCCGAAAAATGTTGGCAACCTATTTTGCGGAGAAGGCGATTCGCCTGGCAGACGACGTTTGGGTTGAAAAAGGATGGAAATCTGAGCATACCGAACAACTTTCGCAAGAACATAACCGCACACCGTCACATCCTTGAAAATTGTAATTGATACAAATGTTTTATGGGTTTCCATATCCAGCCGCTCCTCCTCTCACTGGATTTTCCAAAGAATTCTCGACGGCGCGATCACGCTTTGCGTCACAAATGAAATTTTGGACGAATATGCTGAGATTATCGAGAGGAAATTAGGAAGTGCAGTTTCAGAAGCTGTTTTAAGCACATTTGATAATCTGCCAAACATTGAGCACATAACGCGCTACTATCGCTGGTTTGCTGTTAAAGCGGATCCTGACGATGATAAATTTGTCGATTGTTATGTCGCTTCTGGCGCGGTCTGCATTGTTACGGAAGACAAACATTTTAATGCTGTTAAAGCATTGGATTTTCCCAAAATCCAGGTTCTAAACCTTTCAGAGTTTGTACATTTTTTCTATGATAAATAATAAGGTTGCGCAATGCTCCTAATTGTCGATGATGATCTTGCGATACGGACTTCTTTGATCCTGCTGCTTAAAAAGGAGGGGTTTGAGGTTAGAGGTGTGGGGTCGCCGGATGAGACTTTTGATATTTTGAAGACGGTTACGCCGGAGCTGATCCTGCTGGACCTGAACTTTTCGATTGAAACTTCGGGGAAGGAGGGCATGCAGCTTTTGCAGCAAATTAAGAAGCGTTACCCTGCCATTCCTGTGATTTTGATTACGGGATGGGGCACTATTGATCTGGCTGTGAGGGGAATGAAGGAAGGTGCGATTGATTTCATTACCAAACCCTGGCAGAATGATCATGTGCTGCAATCGGTGCGGACCATTCTGAATTTGTCACAAACATTACCACTTTCAGGCAGCAGGAAGAAGCTGGAACAACGGTATCATTTCGAGAACATTGTAGGCCAGGACCCTAAACTGCTTGATATTCTGGAAACCGTTGGCCGCGTTGCTTCCACAGATGCGGCGGTGCTTATCACGGGCGAAAGCGGAACGGGAAAGGAACTGATTGCCGAGGCAATTCACATGAATAGCAAGCGAAAATCACGGCCCTTTGTAAAGGTGAATCTGGGCGGGATTTCTTCAACATTATTTGAAAGCGAGCTGTTCGGTCACGTCCGTGGCGCTTTTACGGATGCCAAAACGGATCGCTTGGGCCGGTTTGAAATGGCGCATAAGGGATCGATCTTTTTGGATGAGATCGGGGAACTGGATTTATCAAGTCAGGTAAAATTGCTGCGTGTGTTGCAGGAAAGAACTTTTGAGCCGCTAGGAAGCAGTAAAAGCAGGACGGTGGACGTGCGTGTGATCTGTGCTACAAACCGGAATTTGGAGGAGATGGTCGCGCAAGGAACATTCCGGGAAGATCTTTATTACCGCATTAACCTGATCACCGTTAAGCTGCCAGCGCTTAGGGAAAGGCCGGATGATATTCCGTTGCTGTCTGAATTTTTTGTTAACAACCTGAAAACCATTTATCAACGCCCCAACCTGCGCCTAAGCCCGGCAGCAATGAAATGGCTCCGGACATTGCAGTTGCAGGGAAATATCCGTCAGCTGAAAAACCTGGTCGAGCGCACCGTATTGCTGTCCGGCTCGGATACGTTGGATATAACTGATTTACAGCGAAATCTGAGTGGCGGCATACAGCCGTCGGCCCAGAAAAACCTCCCAGAAGTAGGCGCGATCACTTTGGAAGAAATGGAATATCAAATGATCACCAAGGCCATGCAATTTCACCAGAATAAAGTGAGCAAAGTGGCCAGATCGCTCGGAATCACACGGTTTGCGCTCTATCGCAGATTGGAAAAATATGGTATTTCCTACGAATCCGAGGACGTATGAGATTATCAACGAAGGCCAAATACATTCTTTACATATTGGTATTGCACATTGTCCTGGTTTTCCTGGTTTACAAAATTCTGTATCAGGACAAATTGCTTTTCATTGGTTTTGAGGTGTTTCTGTTGCTTTCTGCCATCGTTTCCATACAGATTTATCAGAATTTTATGCAACCTATCCAATTTGTGAAATCGGGAATTGAGGCCATTAAGGACAAGGATTTTTCCATCAAATTCGTCCCGACCGGCAAAGGCGAAGTGGATACATTGATTGAAGTTTATAACCTTATGATCGACCAGCTCCGTGAGGAGCGGACGCGCTTGCATGAGCAACATTTTTTCCTCGAAAAACTGATCGCCGCATCGCCTATTTCCATCATTATCCTCGATTTTGATGAAAAAATCGATTCGTTCAATGTCAAAGCAAAGGAATATTTCAAAAATGAAGCGGAAGGTTTGAAAGGGCTGTTATTGGAGGAAACCAATCACCCGTTGCTGGTTGAACTGGCTCATATTCAGGACGGGGAATCGAAAATTGTGAAAACCAATGGCGTGGTAACATTCAAAGTGCAGCGCTCGCATTTCATGGATCAAGGCTTCCGTCGCTCGTTTCTGATGATCGAAGAACTTACTAATGAGATACTTGAATCGGAAAAGAATGCATATGGCAAAGTGATCCGCATGATGGCACACGAGGTTAACAACACATTAGGCGCCACGGATTCCATTTTGCAGACAACCACAAATATTCTTTCGGATGATTCTTACATTGAACTGCGAGAAGCGCTAACCATTGCTTCTGAACGCAACCGGCGGCTAACGAAATTCATGCGAAACTTTGCGGACGTCGTTCGGCTGCCAGCACCCGCGCCGGTTCCTACGGATTTGAATAAATTTGTCAAGGACGTAGCTATTTTCATGGAGCCGGCAGCCGCACACCGGGGTGTCTCAATCCACACATCACTGCCGGCAAATGTTATCTTCAAAAAAATCGACGTAGGCCAGATGGAGCACGTGCTTGTCAATGTTCTGAAAAATGCGATTGAGGCGTGCAAACCTGGCAATGAGATCCGTATCGAAGTTTCCGCAAATAATCTGACCATTAAAAATAACGGCAGCCCCATCGAAGCCGAAGTAGGGGCGCAGCTTTTCAACCCGTTTTTCAGCACCAAGCACGACGGCCAGGGCATAGGGCTCACATTAGCCAGAGAAATCCTCATAAACCACGGATTCACATTCTCATTACAGACCAATCCAGACGGCTGGACAGCTTTTCGAATCGAATTTGAAGGCTGAGAAATCCGTTGAAATATGCTGCTTATGCATTTAACTTGCGGATACGGATCGTAAATGCATTGGCTGGATTAGTGAGCATAACCTGCTTTGTATCGAACTCGCTGAATCCTTTCTGTTTCAACAGAGGTAAAAGCTTGTCTGAAATGGTGATATAACCTCTGAATGTTCCGCCATTTGGCTCGCCAGGTTTATACCAGCCCGCGTCGTGTGACAGGAGGATTTGTTTTATAAAGCCCTTTGCTTTCAGAAATAAAATCAGCGTAGCTATCTTCTCAACATTATCTTCATTCACGCCATCCAGACTAACCCAGCAACCACTTTTCGCAATTTTTTCAAAATCCTCATTACTTCCGCTGGCGTGAACCCAGACGAAAGCTGACGGACTAACCCCATGTTTCTGCAATATTTTGATTTCCTGAGCGGCTGTGAGAGCTGGCCCCGTATGAGAACAGATCGTTAATCCAGTTTGTAGATGAGTAAGTGCGGCTGCACGGATCAGTTTCTGGTGAAGTTCAGAAAGCTGGCCGGCATTAACGCTGGTTTTAATAAATCCCGGCTTAATGTTCGTACCGTCAATGCCGTTCTGGAATTCATTAATCCAGCGCTTTGAAAGTTGTTCCGCGGTTTCTGTGAAGGCAAATCGGGGTAAATATTTATTGTCCGAAGCACCATAGTAACCCGTGTTCGTCAAGATATTCAATCCGGATTTTTTAGATAATTTTTGCAGCAATAAAACGTCCCTTCCAAGGTAAGCAGGCGTACATTCAACCAGACTCTTGATGCCCCTTTCCTTAATTTCAAGCAGATAGGGAAGGACTTTGTTAATGACTTCGTCGTGATCCCATCGATCCAGTGTAACCTTATCCGCCCCGATAAAATCAACGAGAACATGCTCATGAATAAGCGTCAAGCCAAGATCAGCAACATTGATTTTTCCTTTGACGCTATATGTAAATGGCTCATCAAAAGAAAATTTCCCCAAAAACGGCACGCCGGCGCAAGCAGCAACGAATTGCCTTCGGGAGAATATAGGGGTTGGTAGGTTAACGTTTACTGATTTCATATGTGTGAAGTTGCAATTTTGATCCTTCATTTGAAAGCGCATTGTCCCTCGTTTTGCTACCGATATTTCATCCCTCCGGGATTGCACAACCGCCCAAAATCGCGGAGCGATGCAATGTTGGTAGCAATATATTATTCGTGCGTATTTCACAAATCCCGGAGGGATGTGACGAACTGCACAATGTTTCATTCGTTGAGATTCCCCTGATCCAACGCTTTACTACTCAATCAAAATAAACGGGGTTGGGCTGAATGAGATGATGAAGATGATTAATGCGCAGATGCCCAGGATGATACGGGGGGCGTCGAGGGGTTCATTTTCGCCGGTGTCGGGGTGGCGGATGCCGAGGAAGCGGCCCAGGATGAAAATGAATGGTAGGAAACCGGTAGAACCTTGCCAGTCGGGCCGAATGTAAGATACGGCGAATTGCCCTACTACCACGATCAAACTTAGCATTAAGCCCGTCATGGGACTATCGCTGGCCCTTTTGAAACAGATATATAGGAAATAAATGTAGATGGCCAGATAGAAGAAACGCTCGTAGAAAACAGCATTGCTTCCTGTTGCAAACGACTCGGCCGTAAAAAGACCCAAACCAGCATAAAAAGCGAACAATCCGAAAAGGATCGGCGCAACGATATCAAATTTTTTCTTGCCGATTAAGCCGTAAAGAATGTGCCCGCCATCCAGCTGACCGATTGGAATAAGGTTCAGCGATGTAAAGAAAAGTGCCAGATAACCCGCAAAAATGTACGGATAATGGATCATTTCGTAGGCATGCGGCAAGCGCGCCGGATCTGCAATGTAGGTTTTGAACATCCAGAATAGAATGTTATCGCCCAATGCAATGTTACCTGAGGCATTTTCATAAGCAAATTGCGGGTAACTCATACCAAACCGCGCATACTCAGGATGTATGGAAAAAATGTATTCCGGTGGCGGCAAATGGGTAAAGCCATACCAGAGAACCACCAAAGCAGCAATGAAACCGGCCAGCGGACCAGCTATGCCGATGTCGAAGAACTTTAAGCGCGAACGGACAACGGATTTAATGCGAATAAATGCGCCCATGGTTCCGATACTGTTTGAAATACCGAACCAAAGCGGAATGTAGTAGGGGAGCGTAACCTTCACGCGATGCATTTTGGCAACGAAATAATGGCCGAACTCATGAATGGTCAGGATCGCCAGAAAAGGGATTGAAAATTGGAAGCCCTGCTTGAATTCAGCCCACCCGAGAAATTTAACGGTTTCATCGGTGACCGGCTTTTCAGTCCCGCTGCCCATCAGGAAGTAGGCGAAGTCGTATACGAAAGCAAAAATGTTGCCGTAAATCCATTCAGCGCCAGCCATTGTGGTGGTAATGATCGTCAGAATGAAAAGAACGGCCTGAATGATGTAAGTGCGTGTGTTAGACTGCATAGTCTTTAAGATATTCCAAAATGGTTACTGGTTTCTGGACGTGAATGGTGTCAATTCCTAATAACGAAGCGGCCTCAATGTTGTCGCGGTTATCGTCCAGGAAAAGGGTCTCCTCTGCTTTAAGACCTGCCTGTTCCAACACTTTTTGATAAATCCGCGGGTCGGGCTTCATTAACCCCATTTCATAGGATAGGAAAACGGTTTCGAAAAGATCATCCAGCTTTTTAACGCCGGTTGATGCTTCCAGAATTTTGTTAACCTGTGTAATGTGGATCGAGCTCGTGTTGCTCAGCAGGAAAAGCCGGTAACTTTTTGATAGGTTTTGAAGCAGTTCCACGCGCTCCGGAGGTAGATCGAGCAGGAGACTGTTCCAGGCTGTATCAATGGCTTCGTCGGAAAGATCGGAGAATTCCAGGATTTTCCGCACATAATTGCGAAAACCTGCTTCGTCCAGTTCGCCCGTTTCAAACTGCCGGAAAAGCGCATTTTTGCTGAATAGTTCAAGGATTTCAGCTTGTTCCCTGCCGCTTAGTTCTGCAAATGATTTTGACGCAACGGGCACGTCAATGTTCAGAATTACGTCGCCCAGGTCAAAAATGATATTCTTTATCTTGCTATTCTTCATCGGTCCGGTTATTCAACAACTACACCCATTGCACAGAATTTCTCAATGCGCTGGTCAATCCTGTCCTGGTGCTCAATCGCAGCGAGCTCGTTAATGTTTTCCAGGATAACCATTTTCAACTTCTCGGCCATCCAGTGGTGATCTAAATGTGCTCCGCCCAATGGTTCGGGAATAATGCCGTCGATTAACCCGTTCTTTTTCATATCCTTAGCCGTGATTTTCATCGCTTCGGCAGCCTGCTCTTTGAAATCCCAGCTTCTCCAAAGGATTGCTGAACAGTTTTCAGGGGAAATCACTGAGTACCAGGTATTTTCCAACATTAAAACACGGTCGCCTATGGCAATTCCAAGCGCACCGCCCGAAGCGCCTTCACCGATCACGATGCATATAACCGGCACTTTCAGCATGAACATTTCTTTCAGGTTACGCGCAATGGCCTCACCCTGACCGCGTTCCTCAGCCTCCATACCAGGAAATGCGCCCGGAGTGTCGATAAGCGTAATAATAGGTTTGTTGAATTTTTCAGCCAGTTTCATCAGGCGTAATGCCTTGCGATAGCCTTCGGGATTAGGCATACCAAAGTTCCGGTGCTGCCTTTGTTTTGTATTCCGGCCTTTTTGTTGTCCTATGAGCATGAAAGACTGTCCGCCTACATTGGCAAGCCCGCCAATAATAGCCGGATCATCCCGAACCTGGCGGTCACCATGCAATTCGATGAACTCGTCGCAAATCAGCTCAATGTAATCGAGCGTATATGGACGGTCCGGATGGCGCGAGAGCTGCACACGCTGCCAGCGTGTAAGGTTCTCAAAAATTTCCTTTCGAAGATCTGTTATATTGTTTTCCAATAAGGAAATGGCGCCGGAAAAATCCACATTATTGTTCTGCGCCAGTGTTTTCATTTCTTCGAGCTTGCGTTCGAGCTCGGCCATAGGTTTTTCGAAATCCAGGTATGTTCTCATATTCAGGTTCTTGTTTGTTTGGCAGCGGGGCAGCTTAAAGTTCGTAAGTGCGTCCCCTCAATGGTATTTCTACCGATTTATAGCCGTTTTCTTGAATTTTACTTTGGAAATCAGCCATGCTTTGCTGTTCTCCGTGTACCAGAAAAATGCCTTTCAGCTTTTCCGGATCTTGTAATGTGATGAATTTCAATAAATCATTCTGATCTCCGTGGCCGCTAAATACGTCAATTTTTTCAATATTAGCCAAGACGGGCAGCTGCTTTCCGCGAATTGAGATCGTGTCCTGTCCATTCAGAAGCCGCCATCCCAATGTTCCCTCAGAAGCATATCCGATCATCAGGATAGTAGCATAAGGGTTGCCAATGTTAGCCTCTACATGCTGCTCCACACGACCGCCCTGGACCATACCTGAAGACGAGATGATAATGCAGGGTTCGTTGTAATTGGAAACAGCCTTGCTGGCATCGGAGCTTTCGAGATAGATAAGGTTGTCAAAATCAAAGAGCATGTCATTATCATCCTGAAAAGTGCGTGCTTCCTTATTCAGCAGACGCACGTGGCGCTGGTACACTTTCGTGCTGCTATGCGCCAGCGGACTGTCTGAGAACACCTTTAAGTTTGGAAATGAATGATCCATGTAGATCTTATTCAATGTGTAAAGGAGCGCCTGCGTGCGGCCCACACTGAACGAAGGAATAATTAACCTGCCCGGAATATCAATGCAAGTTCGTTTGATCACATCTGCTAATGCTTCCGCGGGCGAGCCCTGGTCCTCATGCAGACGGTTTCCGTAAGTGGATTCGCAGATCAAATAATCAACCTGCGGGATTTCCTGGGGATCAATCAGCAGCGGATAATTGCTCCGGCCGATGTCCCCCGAAAAGCAGATTCGCTTTTTCTCGCCATCTTCATAAACTTCAAGCACAATATGCGCGGCGCCCAGCAAATGCCCGGCCGCGTAGAAAACGATGGTTACATTATCCGCAATGCGATAGCGCTGACCGAAAGCGACCGGCACGAAGTTGTCCAATGCCTCATTTACGTTCTTTTCAACGAAATAATCCATCGGAACTTCCTTCTTTTTCTTGCCTCTTTTCTTGGAAGAACCGTTCATGCGTGCATTCAGGCGTTTCTGATGCAGGTTAGCGGCATCCCTCAAAAGCAGTGAAGTGAGCGCCAGGGTAGGCTCAGTACAAACAACCCTTCCTTCAAATCCATATTTATACAGATTCGGAATGTTGCCCGAATGGTCAATGTGAGCGTGTGTTAAAAGTACTGTATTGATTAAACTCGCATCAAATGGGAATACACTTTTTTGCTCTTCATACCTGGTTTTTCTACCGATCTCGTCTAAGTCAAAGTCAGAGCCGCAGTCAATTAAAATTCGGTAATCATCTGTCTCTAAAAGAAACATGCTACCTGTCACCTGCTGCGCAGCTCCCCAAAATGTCAATTTCATACGTTGGAAATGGGGTGTATCTTACAAAAGTACCAAAAACCGGCTGAGATTTGGAGATTACTTACTAGTTTAGATTTGGTATCTTCTCTTTCTGTGCGAAAGTCACCCTGCTAAACTAATATGAAATCCGGCCTGTTTTTGTTTTTTCTTTTTTTCTGTTTAAATGTCAATGCTCAAAATATAGACAGTATCGCGCTCAACAACCTCCGCGATGCCGTGCTGGAACTCGAAAACAGCGAATTGATGCGAAGCGGTTCCCTTTCCCTGAGTGTAAAAAAAGTAAAGGATGCCTCAAATGTCTTCGCATTAAATACAGAACGCTCATTGCCATCCGCTTCCACATTAAAATTAGTCTCAACAGCCACAGCGCTGGCGGTGTTTGGTGGTGATTTTAAATTTCAAACATTTCTGGAACACGACGGGATCATCAGAAACGACACATTAATCGGTAATGTATACATTCACGGAACCGGCGATCCGTCGCTGGGAAGTGAGCGTTTCAAGGGGTATCCCACAGCAAACGAGCTCGTTACCCGTTGGCTTGCAGCGGTTAAAAAAACGGGGATCCGGTATATCAAAGGCAGTATCATTCCCGATGCCTCCTTTTTCGATGCCGAAACCGTTGCCAGCACCTGGATCTGGGGGGATATGGGGAATTATTACGGCGCAGGTGTTTCAGGATTGAATTTCAACGAAAATTTGTACAAAATTAAATTCAAGCCCGGCGCGGACTTTGGCGATCCCACCACATTTGTTGGCATCGAGCCAGCCATTCCTTACCTGACATTTGTCAATAAGGTCACGACGGGTGAAAAAGGCTCTGGCGATAAGACCATTGTTTACAGCAGTCCGCTGGGCAATTCGGTCGTCCTTACCGGCACAATCCCTGCCGGCCCGGCAGTGTTTACAGTAAAAGGTTCAATCCCCAATGCGGCTGAATATGTGGCTTTTGCATTGAAAAATAGTTTGTTAAACGCGGCGATCGGAATAGGAGAGAACAAAGTGCCGCAGCCCGGAATGCCCGCCGCGTCTGCCAATCCTAAGGTTGTGCTGGACAAATACGAGTCACCGCCGTTGCGTGATCTTTGCCAGCAAACTAATTTTTGGAGCGTTAACCTATATGCCGAGGCACTTTTCAAGCAAGCCGGGAAACGACTTGCAGGAAACGCAGCATTTGATGATGCAGCCAAGGCCATTACGGCTTACTGGTCGGGTAAAGGAGCGGATTTGAGGGGATTTTATATCAAAGACGGAAGTGGCCTGTCACCATCCGGCTCCATCACAACCCACAGCCTGACAGACATTCTGAACGTTGCTAACAAGGATGCCAGTTTCAATGATTTTTACAAGAGCATTGCCGTTCTCGGCTTGAATGGCACCGTCCGGAACCTTGGTAAGGGCACGAAAGCCGCTGGGAATATGCATGTTAAGAGCGGGTCCATTGAAGGAACCCGCGCTTATGCCGGTTATGTCACGTCCAAATCAGGTTCATTGCTCAGCTTTTCAATCATCGCCCACAAATACATGCCGGGCAGCAACCGCATGATTTCCGATTCGCTGGTGAAAATCATGACATTAATGGCTGAATTATAATCCTACTGGACTTTTTCGATCACCAGGTTGTGATTTGTATAAATGCAAAGGTCCGCTGCAACCGTTAATCCTTCGCGCACCATCTCTTCCGCAGTAAGGTGTCCAGCATGTTTTTTCAATGCTTGTGCAGCTGACAACGCATAATTCCCGCCCGATCCTATGGCCGCAATGCCATTTTCTGGTTCAAGCACATCGCCAGTTCCTGAGATCACGAGGATTTCTTCCTTGTTAGCTGTGATCATCATGGCTTCCAACTTGCGCAGGTAACGGTCTGTCCGCCAATCTTTTGCTAATTCTATTGCAGCGCGTTTCATATTGCCACCGTATGCATTCAACTTTTCTTCAAATTTTTCAAGAAGCGTAAAAGCATCTGCTGTCGATCCTGCAAAACCCACGAGGATCTTTCCACCCATTAGGGTCCGGATCTTTTTCACATTGCTTTTAGCAACTGTATTACCCATTGTAGCCTGGCCATCCGCGCCCAGGGAAACTGTTCCGTTATGAAGCACCCCCAAGACTGTGGTAGCATGTATTTTTTCCATAAATTGATTTTATACTAATTCGTAAAACCCCTCACAAAACAAAAGTGCCAGGTCGGAAAACCTGACACTTTGTACATTTATTAAATCATTACAATTGAAATCTACTCCTTTTTAATGAAGTCAAGGATCAAATCCTGCTTAGCAAGTATAGTTTCCTGCATTCTCGATAGGAAATCCTGTTTAGCGGATATCATCTGTTGCTCGGTCAACATTGACTCTTGCATTCTAGACAAAAAATCCTGCTTAGCCGACATTGCTTCCTGCGTAATAAACATTGCTTCCTGTTTTTCGGAGATTAAACTTTGAGTCGCTTTTAACGAGTCCTGGTTTGAGAGCACGTCTTTAAACTGCGAGTCCATTCCATCCAGTCTAATTTCAATATTACCAATCCTTCCGGACATTTGAAGCTGATTTTTAAGCAAAAATGTAATGTTCTCATTTTGCGTAATAACCAACTCAGTTATGTTTGACACCATAAAAGTAAGGTTGTCAACTTTCTTATCTGTCCTATCCTGCTTTATTAATAGTTCAGAGATAACCGGCTCCAATTGATCTAATCTTCTGTCTGCATTCATAGTGTGTTTTTGTTTAGATGATAAATAAATTGCTAAACCAGCATACTCATCGGCTCTTCCAACAATTTTTTCACTGTGAGCAAGAACTGAGCGCCTAATGCTCCGTCTACAACGCGGTGGTCAGCAGAAAGGGTTACTTTCATGATGTTTTGCGGGTAAACCGTTCCATCTTCTTTGAAAGCCGCTACTTTCTTGATCGCCCCGATGGCCAGGATGCAGGAATCCGGCGGGTTAATGATCGCTGTGAATTCATCTACGCCGAACATGCCAAGGTTTGAGATCGAGAATGTGTTTCCTTCCCAGTCCTTAGGCTGCAACTTTTTGTCTTTCGCTTTGCCTGCAAGATCTTTCACTTCGCCGGAAATCGTCGACAATGTTTTCTTGTCGGCATCACGGATCACCGGAACCAGCAGACCTTCGTCAACCGCTACGGCCACACCGATATTTACGTAATTGTATCTTCTGATTTTGTCTCCCAACCAAGCTGAGTTAACGGCAGGATGTTGTTTCAACGCCACTGCGCAAGCTTTGATCACCATATCATTGAAAGAGATCTTAGCAGGGCTCACCTCGTTCAGTTGTGGACGCAATGCCATGGCCTTATCCATGTTGATTTCCATTGTCACATAGAAATGCGGCGCGGTAAACAAGCTGTCGCTCAGTCTGCGGGCAATGGTTTTACGCATTTGCGAGATAGGCGAATCTGTGAAGTCACCATTTGCTGGGGCGCTTGCAGCAGACTGTTCAGATTTCGCAACAGGAGCTGGCGCAGATGCCGCCTGAGCAGGCGCTTCTGTTTTTGCAGCAGTGGCCGCCGCAGCAGGTTTGAACTCATCCACATCGCGTTTCACGATGCGACCGTTGTCGCCACTACCGCCAACCTGGCTCAGATCAATTCCTTTTTCGTCTGCCAGACGTTTAGCCAATGGTGAAGCCTTGATCCTGTCACCTGAATCAGCGACAGAAACCGTTTTGTCAACGTCATTTGAACCGGACTCAGCAGCAGGAGCCGCTTTGCCTTCGTCGGTTGCATCAATGTTTTCAACTTCCGCACCACCTTCACCGTTTTCACGGGCCAGCAATGCTTCCACATTAGCGCCCTCTTCACCGATAACCGCGATAATGCCGTCAACAGGAACAGATTCGCCGTCTTTAATTCCAATATATAGCAGCGTTCCGTCTTCATACGCTTCCAGCTCCATCGTCGCCTTGTCAGTTTCAACTTCGGCCAGGATGTCACCTGATTTTACTTTATCTCCAACCTTTTTCTGCCATCCTACCAATGTTCCTTCTTCCATCGTGTCGCTCATCTTCGGCATTCTGACAACGACTGCGTTGATTTTCTCCACTGGGGCCGCAGGAGCTGCTTTCTTTGCAGGTTCCGGCGTCGCCGTTTCAATGGCAGCGGCTGGTTTTGCTTCTTCTTTGGCAGGTTCTGCACTTGCCTCCGCGTTCGCTGCGCCATTTGTGCTTCCGCCTTCGAGCAATGATTTATAGTCTTCGCCTTCGGAACCAACAACCGCCATAATGCCGTCTATCGGAACCGCATCGCCCTTGTTAACACCAATGTATAGAAGAGTGCCGTCATAATAGGACTCAAGATCCATAGTTGCTTTGTCGGTTTCCACCTCAGCAATAATTTCACCTGATTTTATTTTATCGCCAACTTTTTTGTGCCATTCTGCGATAACACCTTCTTCCATGGTGTCGCTCATCTTGGGCATACGAATTACTTCTGCCATATCGCTTGTTAAGGTATTTTAGTTTCTTGGTCTAAAAATTTGAATTCAGTCAAAATTACAACAAAACGCGGATAGGTCTTGCCTTTCACGCCATAAAATTGACCAAGACAGCGCTCGGCTGAATATTTATGATTTAATCAATTGATTTTCAATACGGCCATAAACGCCTCCTGCGGGATTTCCACATTACCAACCTGGCGCATGCGTTTTTTACCCTTTTTCTGCTTCTCCAGAAGCTTTCTTTTACGGGAAATATCACCGCCATAACATTTTGCCAAAACGTCTTTCCGCATCGCTTTCACCGTTTCACGCGCAATGATCTTCTGACCGATTGCCGCCTGGATAGCGATTTCAAACATCTGGCGCGGGATCAGTTCTCTTAACTTTTCGCAAAGCTTTTTGCCCCATTCATAAGATTTTGATCGGTGAACGATGGCAGAAAGCGCATCAACCGGCTCGCCATTCAACATAACGTCCAGCTTCACCATGTCCGATTCCTGGTAACCCGCCAATTCATAGTCCAAAGACGCATAACCTCGGGATATGGTTTTTAGTTTATCAAAGAAATCAAAAACGACCTCCGCAAGCGGAATAAGGAATTGAAGCTCAACGCGTTCCGAAGTCAGGTAAACCTGGTTTTTCAGAATGCCGCGTTTGTCCATACACAAGTTCAGGATCGCGCCGATGTAATCGGATTTCGTGATAATCTGTGCATTGATATATGGCTCCTCAATCGAATTAATGTGGTTAGGATCAGGCATTTCCGAAGGTGCGCTGATGTTCAACAACTGGTTCTTTGTATTCGTCACACGGAACTGCACCGAAGGCACCGTGGTGATAACCGTCATATCAAACTCACGTTCCAGACGTTCCTGAACGATCTCCATATGCAGCATACCGAGGAAACCGCAACGGAATCCAAAGCCCAATGCCGCAGATGTTTCCGGTTCCCAAACAAGCGCAGCATCATTCAGTTGCAGCTTTTCCATGGCCTCGCGCAGTTCTTCGAACTCGCTCGTGTCCACTGGATAAATCCCGGCAAAAACCATGGGCTTAACCTCTGAAAAACCAACAATTCCTTCACTTGCAGGCCTGTCGATATGCGTAAATGTATCGCCTACTTTTACTTCCTTAGCCACTTTAATCCCCGAAATCAGGTAACCTACGTCGCCGCATTCCACCACTTGTTTCGGGATTTGCGCCAGACCTAATGTTCCGATTTCGTCAGCAATATATTCTTTGCCCGTCGCCATAAATTTAACGCGGTCACCTTTTCTGATTGTCCCGTTTTTAACCCGGAATATAACTTCGATCCCGCGGTATGAATTAAAAACCGAGTCGAAGATCAATGCTTGCAAAGGTGCTTTCGGATCGCCTACCGGAGCCGGAATTCTTTCTACAATCGCATTCAGAATGGCCTCAATGCCGATTCCTTCTTTTCCGCTGGCAGGAATGATGTCATCCCGATCACAACCGAGCAGATCGACCATTTCATCCTTAATTTCCTCAGGCATAGCGCCCGGTAAATCTATTTTATTTAAAACCGGAATGATCACCAGGTCGTGGTTGATCGCCAGATATAAGTTCGAGATCGTCTGGGCTTCCGTTCCCTGCGATGCATCCACGAGCAGCAATGCGCCTTCGCAGGCAGCAATGGAGCGCGAGACTTCATAAGAAAAGTCGACGTGGCCCGGCGTATCAATAAGATTAAAAGTATATTCTTCTCCTTTGTAAGGATAAGTCATTTGGATAGCGTGGCTCTTGATCGTGATGCCGCGCTCGCGTTCCAGGTCCATGTTATCAAGTAGCTGAGCCTGCATTTCGCGTTTGCTTACAGTATTTGTAAATTCCAGCAATCGGTCTGCCAGTGTGCTTTTCCCGTGGTCAATATGGGCAATGATGCAAAAATTACGGATTTTCTTCATGAAAGTAGTTACTGTTCCAATGTTTGGCTCGTAAAAGTCTGAGGCAAAACACCTGCAAAATTACGAGGGTAATTAATATTTCAACAGCTTTTCTCATTGAAGTTCAAACTTAACGCAAATACGCACCCTAAATGAAAGCAAAATGCCTGATCCGAAACAGTCAGGAATTCTTTAATTACAATAAAACAAACGGTTCAATCCACAGAAACCATCGCCTTGATCACACCATTGGCAGGATCCAGCCAGCCTTCAAACTCGTCCTTCACCTGACCAAAAGCCACCCGGTGCGTAATGTAAGTGGTAGGATCGATAAAGCCGTTTTTCATGCTGCTAATCACATGTTCGAAATCAGCGCGGGTTGCATTCCGGCTGCTCATTAATGTGGCTTCCCGCTTGTGGAATTCGGGATGAGTGAAACTGATATCCCCTTTTTGAAGGCCTACAAGCACATATCTGCCGCCATGTGCCAGATAGCTGAATGCGGTGTTAATCGCTCTCAAATTGCCCGTTGCATCCACGATAACCGTTGGCATGTCGCCATTTGTGATTTCGGCTAATTTTTCCAAAACATTGCCATTCAATGCATTGATCGTATGTGCTACGCCCAGTTTTTCACGGCAGAACGCTAGTCTTCCATCATTAATGTCCAGCGCAATCACATTCGCTCCGGCAATGCGCGCGAATTCCATCGTTCCTAGCCCGATCGGCCCGGCACCTACGACCAGCACCGTTTCATTTGGCTGCACATTTGCCCGCCTGATCCCGTGTGCGCCGATTGAAAGCATTTCAACAAGCGCCAATTCGTCAAAGCTCAAACCGTTTCCATGCACGAGCGAATAGGAGGGAACCGATAAATATTCAGACATCCCGCCATCAATATGGACCCCAGAAACCCGGATGCTCGTGCAGCAATTAGGCTTATTGTTCCGGCAGGCAATGCATTTGCCACAATTGAAATAAGGAATAAAAGTAACTGCTTCACCGACTGAAAACCCCGGCGCTCCGTCCGTTTCGACAATTTCCCCGGCCAGTTCATGACCGAGAATGCGCGGATAATTGAAAAAAGGCTGCGTTCCTTCAAATGCATGCAGATCTGTCCCGCAAATGCCGATCCTTTTAATCTTTATAATGGTATTCCCCGGGGTTAACGCTGGTTTTTCTGCTTGCTGATAAGCAAATTCCCCGGGTGTTGTACAAACCAAAACCTCCATAGCTGAATGGAATAAACTTCTAATTTATGTTGAGAATATTAAGAATTAGCCAACGCACGATCCAGATGAACATAACCCCCGTCCACATAAATCAGCTGGCCCGTTGTATGACTCGAACGTTGCGACAGTAGAAAAACAGTCATATTAGCGATTTCTTCGGCCGTTGTCATCCGGTTTTCCAATGGAATGTGCGCCGTAATAGAAGCCAGTTTTTCTTGTGGATTGGGCAGCGTTTCGATCCATCTTTCATAAAGCGGCGTCCAGCATTCAGCCACAATAACCGAATTGACACGGATACCATATTTAAGGAGCTCCACCGCCCACTCACGGGTAAGTGCATTGCGTCCGCCGTTGGATGCAGCGTAAGCCGATGTGCCTCCCTGACCTGTATCAGCCGTTTTTGAACTGATATTGACAATGGAACCTTTGGAGGCTTTCAGCGCTGGCAATGCATAATGTGCCATGAGATAGTAATGCACGACATTTTTATGCAGCGAAGCCATAAATGCTTCATAATTACCGCTTTCTAGGCCCACTCCGTCATTTACACCTGCATTGTTCACCAGCCCGTCGATGCGGCCGAATCTTTCTAAAACGGCTGCAACCGCCTGCTCGCAAGCTTCAGGCCTGGTAAGCTCGGCAACCACCTGGAATGAGGACGTGCCTTTGGCGGAAAGCTCGTCAACCAATTTTTGATTATCAGCAGCATTGCGGCCAACTATAACAGGAATAGCGCCCTCGTTGGCCAGCACATGCACAATGCCTTCACCAATCCCTTTTGCGCCACCCGTTACGATGACGACTTTATCTTTTAATTGTAAATCCATAATAGAGAATGTTAGCAAGAATACGGACGACTTTTAATGGGAAGCACCCAGCGTCACATGTTTAATTGAATTGTTTTTGATCGCAAAATAAAGAACCACCAGGAAGCAGACCGCCGGAACGATATAGGCCGTTTGTATCGACGAAATGTCAGAAACCTGACCCATAATAACCGGGAAAATCGCTCCGCCAACGATAGACATAATAACCAGTGAAGACCCGATTTTGGTCTTTTCTCCCAGTCCGCGGATACTAAGCGCAAAAATTGTCGGGAACATAATGGACATGAAAAACTGCACGCCTACCAATGCATACACCGCAACCATGCCTTCGGTAAGGACGGCCAGGATAAGCAACGCAACATTAATAATGCTGTAAAGTGCGAGTAAGCGCGGCGGAGCAACAAATCGCATTAAATATGTGCCGATAAACCGGCCGATCATAAAGCTTAAAAATGCTCCGGACAGCACATATGCGGCCGTTTTTTCATCAATGCCTGCGACTTTATCCGAAAAACGAATAAAGAAACTGCTGATACAAACTTGCGCACCAACATAGAAAAACTGTGCTATGACGCCTAAAATCAGGTTTTTTTCTGACCATATCGAGCCGCTGATCTTGCCGCTGTCGTCCGTTTCTTCCTTGATTTCAGGCAATTGCGTGCGCCAGATCATTACCGCAACCAACAAAACCACAATTCCTATCACCAGAAAGGGTATTTGAACCGAAGAGGCTTCTGCATTGAGGTAACTGTTCAGCTGGTCCGCAGACATCGATTGCTCTTCCTGCTCAGAAAGTGTTTTTCCCGAGAGGATAAAAGTCCCGCCCATTAACGGCGCTAAAAAAGCAGCCAAACCATTGAATGACTGTGCGAAGTTAAGTCGCTGCGTCGCCGACTCACTGTCTCCTAGAACGGTTATATAAGGGTTGGCAGCCGTTTCCAGCAATGTTAAACCGCTGGCAATCACGAACAAGGCAAACAGGAAAAAGCCAAAATGCCTCATTTCGGCAGCGGGATAAAACAGGAATGTGCCAAATGCAAACAAAAGCAGCCCCAGGGTGATCCCGGCCTTGTAACCGAACCTTTTCATAAAAAGCCCGGCAGGCAATGCAATCAGAAAGTAAGCGATATAGGAAGCCGAATCAATAAGTGCTGATTGAAAGTCGCTTAGCTGACATGCTTTCTTTAAATGCGGAATGAGGATGGGGTTGAGATTAAGGGCGAAGCCCCAAAGAAAAAATAACGAAGTAATGAGAATGATAGCCAGCCGTGTTTTACGATCGGTCATAGAGGTCCGTAGTTAGTAATTAATAACAAGATATAGTAACGTCGCTTCGCCGCGTATCTACTTGACCAGGGCCGAATTCTTTTGGCAATTTATCACCCAATTAAACATTCAGCAACCTTATAAGAACATCTCTTTTTCTCCGAGAAACCTCTATTCTGGTTCCGTCTGAAAGCACAACAAAATCATTGCTGTTGGAGATGCGGATAACATGCTCAGCAT
Organism: Dyadobacter sp. CY327; assembly: GCF_021390415.1. Lineage (NCBI taxonomy): Bacteria > Pseudomonadati > Bacteroidota > Cytophagia > Cytophagales > Spirosomataceae > Dyadobacter > Dyadobacter sp. CY327. The sequence goes on from NZ_JAJUXJ010000001.1 coordinate 1,840,706, forward strand.
TAACCAGGTGGGATTTGTGTGTTCGGATGAATTTAAATTGTTCGAGAATGTACTCGAAATATTTGAGCGTTTTGGTAGCAACAAAAGGTTTTACCTGATCCGTGAAATGGATAACCGAGTAGTTGCGGTCGGACTCGATGCGAATGATCTCTGCAAGCGGGAAGAAGAAAACGCCCTTACTAGAGCTAACCGTCAGCCGGAACTCTTTGGAGTCTTTTTTCTCCGCGCTGCCTATGAAATGCTCATATGTCTTTGGCTTTCTGGGCTTTAAATTGCGCTTCACGAGATAGCGCTGGATCGCACCGACGAGTTCTTTCGGGTCAATGGGTTTCATCAGATAATCCAGCGCACTGAACCGGAGAGCCTGAATAGCATGTTTACTCTGGCAGGTTGTGAAAATGACCTCGAACTGCGGGTTTTTCAAACTTATCAGCAATTGAAACCCGTTTTGATAAGCCATTTCGATATTCAGAAATGCAATATCAGGCTCATAGTCATTCAATAGCTCCCGTGCTTTGGTTGCTGACGCAGCGAAGCGGATTTCAGATACTTCCGGGACAAACTCGATGATCAGCCGATGCAGGAAACTCCTTGCCTTTTGTTCATCATCAACAATTAGAATTTTGATCATACCAGGCGGGCGAGGCACTTTTAATGCAAAGCCTATTGCACTTTTCTCGCATTCCAAAGTATTGGTAATTGAGAAAAGGCCGCCTTTCGGATGTGCGAACGGCCGTTATGGTTGATTCATTGGCTAATGTTCGGCTCCGTACTCCAAAGGTTTCTTCTGAAAGCTGTAAATAAGGTAGAACAATGCAGGCAAAATAAAAACGCTGCCGATCAGCAATGCGAGTGCCAGAGCCTCCATCGTTTTCTCTTGTCCGCTGTGTTCGAGCAGCGATAAATAGCCGCCTCCTTTTAAGATCACAATGTTAGGAAAATGCTTGTAAGTGGTTGTCAGCAAGATCATTGTCACCTGAAATCCTGCAAGGGGCCGCAACAGAACAAGCTTGCCCTGGTAAAGCAGCGACCACATCCAGACCAGCGAAAGCGTAGCTGAAACAATGGCGATCCGCCCGACCCAGTTTCCAAAGACCCAGTCGATCAGCGGAATGTGTTCGATATATGCGGCAATAAAAACGAGTATCCCGCATATGACGGCAGCAATATTGAAAAACTGCGCTTTGTGTGCAAACCGCAACCGGTCCTGATCATTATCCGTTTCACCGATCAGATACACAGAAGCCAAAAAACCGCAAATTGCCACAGTGAAAAGACCCACGGAAACCCCAAACCAATGCAGCCAGCTGAAAATATAAGCTGAAAGAAATGTATCAGCCTGTGGATCAATGTGACCGGAAACGGCGCTTCCTGCAATGATGCCCAGAAATAGGGGCGTTATGAAGCTCGATATGGCAAATATTGTGTTGTATAAATACTGCATATCATCTACAACCGCATCATAATGTCGGAAAGTAAAGGCTGTCCCACGTGCTATAATGCCCAGAAGCATGATGGTAAGCGGGATATGCAGGTGCACAGACATGGTTGAATAAATCACCGGAAAACCTACAAACAGGATCACAATGGCAATGATCAGCCACATGTGGTTCGCTTCCCAGATCGGCCCGATAGCGCCGTATAATGTCTTGCGGGTCACCGCTTTATTTTTACGTGAGGTAAAAAGTTCGATGATCCCGGCGCCATAATCCGCCCCGCCCAGCAGCAGGTAGAGCAGGATGGAAGTCCAGAGAAAGGTGATGACTATGTAGAGCATTTTGATCTAAAATGTTACCGGGTTGCCGGCGATGATTGAATGTTTGACCGGGTCGCCGAGCGATGATTGACCGGGTCGCAGGGCGATGTGCTTGGTTGGATTCTTATCTCGGCTTGTCGTATAGCGTTCCTACCATTTTGATTTGACGGTAGAGCATGAAAATTACGACTAATGCTAATGAGACATACACGGCGCTGAAAAGGTAGAATGAGTAGGCTATGCCAGGCATGGGGGTTACGGCGTCGGCGGTCCGCATGACGTTGTGGATAATCCAGGGTTGTCTGCCCACTTCTGTTACGGTCCAGCCAGCTTCCACGGCGATGAAGCCCAGCGGCGTTGCTGCAACGAACAATTTCAACAGCCACGGACTGGCGAGCCAGTTTTTCTTTTTCCAAAGCGCAATAAAATAAAGGATAGCAACCAGCATCATTGCCATGCCCATGCCGACCATAATCTGAAACGCATAATGCGTGATGGCTACCGGGGGCTGGTTTTCTTCGGGAATTTTATCCAGGCCTGTCACTTCTGATTCAAAATCACCGTGTGCCAGAAAGCTCAGGAAGCCAGGCAATTTTATGGCGTAATCCACCTTTTTATTCTCTTCGTCAGGGATGCCGCCGACGATCAGGGGCGCCGATTTTTCGGTATGGAAATGCGCTTCCATTGCTGCAAGCTTGGCGGGCTGGCGAATGGCCACATCTTTGGCCGAAATATCACCGCTTAATGGTTGCAAAATCGCAGCTACGCACCCGAATATCGCGGCTATTTTAAAGGATTTGGTATGAAAAAGCACATTCTCACCTTTCAGGATCATGAATGCGTGTACGCCCGCAACCGCAAAACCCGTGGCCACAAACGCAGCAATGGTCATATGAAGTGCCTGCGAAAACCACGCGTCATTGAACATGGCTTCGATAGGATCAATGTTAATATATTGGCCGTTGACAAAATCAAAACCAGCCGGACTGTTCATCCACGCATTGGCAGCCACTACCAGGATTCCCGATGCAAGTCCGCTTACGCCGACAATGACGCCGGTGAACCAGTGGAACCATTTGTTAAACCTGTCCCAACCATACAGGAAAAAACCCAGGGCGATGGCCTCAATAAAAAATGCCGTTCCTTCCAGCGAGAACGGCATTCCGAATATGGGGCCTGCGTGTTTCATAAATTCCGGCCATAAGAGCCCGAGTTCAAACGAAAGGACCGTCCCGGAGACGGCACCTGTGGCGAAGAAGATCGCAACGCCTTTGCTCCATGCTTTCGTGACGTTTTTATAAACAATGTTGTCGGTCCTGAGCCAATAGTAGTGCGCTACGGCCATAAAAAACGGCATCACCATGCCAATACAGGAAAATATAATGTGAAAACCCAGCGAAAGGGCCATCTGAGATCGGGCAGCTATAAAATCATCCATTGTGGAATTATTTTACTAAAAAATTGGAGGTCTCCAAAAACTTCCGGCACCAAAACCGGCACCATCCAAAACTAGTGAAGTCTTATATCAAGAACCAGTTTTTTGGTAAAAAGGATCAGGAGAAATGAGAGGAATAGGGAAAAATTTTGATGCTAAATCTTCTTTATGGAACCTGCACTTTCGAGTGAAATTTTAAATCAATATTAGTAATCAAACAAAAAATAATTAGTAATATTACTAATATATGAAACGCCAATGTTCTTGATATGTTAGGTATTATCGAAGATTATAAAGAATTAAAAAGTCATTTGGGTATCCTGATTGATAAGTCAGGATATAAAAATGCCTACATCGCAGAAAAAACCGGCATTCCTGCACCTAATTTTTCCCAAAAAAAGAAACGGGGAAACTGGTCGGTTGAGGAGGTGGAAAAAATTTTGAAAGTAATTGAAAATCAGGAGCTGGAAGATATCTTTCTTCTCGAGATTTTAAAGGACCGGGATAAGAGTGACACCTTAACTTTTGAGCAGTTCCAAAAAGAAATGGGATGGAACTAGTTGTCGAAAAGACATTTGTAAAGGAATTAAAACGTTGTCCGGATTATATTCAGCGACAAGTCGCTGTTGTTTTGAATACGATCAAAGTCGTTGATCACCTCATGGATATTCCTGACTGTTCCTTGCTGCAAGGAAAAGGCAACAAGGAATATTACCGGATTCGTGTGGGTGGTTACAGGATAGGCCTTAAATATGACGGTGGCACAATCAAGATTGTTTCCATCATTACTATCCAGTCACGCGGGGATATTTACAAAAAGTTTCCTCCTAAATAACGTTACCCATTCCGCTTCTTAGCCAGTCTTTTCTTCACAACATCTGCCGGGTATTTTAATGCGAGCTGCCTTATTTCGTAGGTGAATTCTTTGAATGTTTCTTCCCAGACTTCGGCTTCGCCGGGTTCGTAGTTGTAGAATCCGTGGGAGTTGGCGATACCTCGGCCGCCTTCGCGGACTACTTTATCGATCAGTTCGGGGACTTCGGTGCTGTTGTTTAAAGTAGGAAGCAGGTTTTTCATGACTGTGTGATATGCAGGCACGCCAGTCAGGTCCATCCATCGGAAAACACCGACCAATGTCATGAAATAGCCTGCATTGTTGCGGCACGAGCGGTCGACATCCTCAATGGTCGCGTAACCATTTTCTACCAGACTGATCGCCTCGCGGTACATGGCATACATGAGCCGGTTGGTGATAAATCCGGCAATGTCTTTTCTTACCAGGATTGGCTCTTTTCCCCATTTGTAAGAAAGTTCATACAGATATTCTGCATTTTTAATGTCCGTATCATCCCCGCAGATCACTTCCAGAAACCGCGTAGTATGCGCCGGTTCAGTCCAATGCAATCCCAGAAAGCGCTCAGGATGAAGCGTTAATTTTTGCAGCTGACTAATTGGAATAGCAGACGTGTTGCTCGACAACAATGCATCCGGCGCAATAACCGTTTCAACTTTTTTATATACTGAATTCTTGATATCAATGTCTTCAATCGTGCATTCGTTAACAATTTTGCACGGTTTCAGCTGAGCGTAATCCTCGGTAATGATGAGGTTTTTAAAATAGAATTCCGGGCCATTTTCAATGAGTCCCTTTTCTTTTGCATTTTCCAGATGTTCCCGAATCCTTCTTTCCGCATGAAGCAGATCCGCGCTCACAGGCGCAACGGCAATTACGGGATGGCCGGCAATCAGCAGGCAGGTCACTATACTGCAACCCATTAATCCCAAACCCACTATGCCGACCGGTATTTCATTTGGATTCATTTCAAGAATATTTATATAAAAGATGAAACAAAAAGGACTTATGCAGAGCTTCCTACTACAAAAAAAGAGCCCTGGAATCGCAATTCCAGGGCTCTTAACCTATTATTTACTCTGTATTTCAAACCGGGTCTATCGTGACCATCTATCTACTTCACTTTCCACTTCTTCACGGGTCTTTCCTAGTTTCTTTTGAAGCTTTCCAAGAAGTTCGTCTTCTTTTCCATCTTCATATAACAGGTCGTCGTCGGTCAAATCTGCATATTGTTGTTTGAATTTGCCTTTCAGCTCGTTCCAATTGCCTTTTACTTGTTGTGTGAAAGCACTCATGACTTTTTCTATTTAAATTTAAAAAGTAGCCTCGTTAGAAGCATTGAACTACACACAACAGTTCAAACATCATACCAAACCGTGTTTTGCGTCCTGGCTAAGTGATTTCAAGGATCAGTACAACCTTTTGTATGGAAAATCTTACGCAGATTGTGCAATCAGCTTATCAAGGCGTACAATTCCCTGCACCATAGAACGCACGGAATGGTAATTCACCTTCCATGAATGGCTCATATGCTTCCAGATCGGCTCTCCCTGGCGTGTCAGCAATGGCAGCCATTCGCCTACTTCATGGTGGATCATTTTATCAAACACAAAACGGTGCGTTGCGTCGTAAGCTTTTAGATATTTTTCATCGCCGTAAACACGGTAAGCGTCCAGCATGCCAATGATCACCTCGGCTTGCTGCCAAAACTCCTTTTCACGGTCATAAACTTCACCCGCGTGCGAGCCCTCCACATACACGCCGCCGAACTCCCAGTCGATGCCGTGTTCCACAGCGTGATCATACGAAGCCAGCAGTTGGTGCTGATAAGCGTCATAAGGCACGCCTGCAATGTCCAGCGCGTGCATAAGCAGCCATGCAAACTCTACATTATGGCCATAGCTGGTGTTGTCTTCGGCACTGCTTTTCATGCCGTCTTCTGAAAACCGGTCCCAGCCCCAGATAATGTCGAATTTGATCTGCGGTGCAACTGTCCAGTCTGCCCAGAATTGCGGGATGCCTGTTTTATAGGTTGGGTGCATGATTTTATGCAAAAGCAGCTCGATTATTTCCATCAGCTTGCGCTTATGCACCTGTTTTTGGCTCGCTTCATATAATGTAGTGAAGGCCTCCATCAAATGCATGTGCGCATCCAGGGTTTTGCGGTCGCCGCCAGCCGGGCCGCTGCCTTTCAGCTCCCAATTGCGGTGGAACATTTCAAAATAGCCGCCATAGTAAGTGTCTGCGCCATGGATTTGTAGCAGATCAAAAACCTTTTCTGCATATTCCAAACCCCTTGGATCGCCCGTTGCTAATGTGTATTCGGCCAGACTGTAGATAGCGAAGCTGTGTCCGTAAACGATCTTTTCATCGATCTTAACATTCCCTTTGCGGTCCATGAGCCAGTAAAAACCGCCATTTTCTTCATCCCACATTTTATTGATCAGGAAATCGACGCCGTGGCTTGCAATGGCAGCATAGCGACCGTCGCCATAGCCGGCCCTATGCGCAGAGGAAAATGTAAAAACAGTCCTGGTTTGCGCTATAAGCGACTTCTCATCCTCACCGGAGTCATTTCCGGCATTGTCGAAATGCGTAATAAAGCCGCCATTTTCCTTGTCTACACATCTGGTTTCCCAAAAAGGAAGCAGTTCAGTTGTTAAATGGTTGTGAATCTCGTCGCGGTAACTTTTTAGTTGATCAATGCTCATTTTGGAAATCCTATTTTATGTCCCGGGAAGGGCTGTTTTGTTTAAAGTTTTTTCTATTTAAGACCAGCTGATACTATAACTACTTAAAGGAAAAAATGGACTACTTGCCCGATATTTGCAAATGCTGAGACATACTTCGTAATTCGCAAAGAATTCTTTAACCTGAAATGATATGAGCAATCCTGAAATTGTAGAGATCCTGGAATTGACCGCCAAATTGATGGAACTGCATGGTGTGGATCCTTTTAAGATCAAAGGATATTCCATTGCGGCCTTTTACCTGGATAAATATAAGGAAGGAGAGCTCCAAAATATGACGGAACAGGAGCTTACCAAGTTGCAGGGCATTGGTAAAAGCACTGCCGGGAAAATTGTTCAGATCGCAAAAACAGGAACATTTCCCGAGCTCGAAGAGCTGCTGCGCAACACGCCGCTGGGGGTGATGGAAATGTTCAATATCAAAGGAATAGGTCCTAAAAAGATAGCCGTTCTGTGGCAAGAGCTGGGCATTGACAACCTGCACGAGCTCGAACTCGCTTGTTTGAATGGTTCAGTCGCCAAGCTCAAAGGTTTTGGCGGGAGCATTCAGCAAAAGATCATTGATTCATTGGCATTTTTGAAAGATCAGGCGGGCAAATTGCGGATGGACAAGGCAGAAGTAATTGCTGAGATGATCGTCAGGGAGCTGAAAAAAAACTTTGATCAGGTGGAAGTGGCAGGAGACATCCGGCGCCGCGCCGAAATTGTCGACAACATCAAAATCCTGGTCGGAACGGATTCGCCTGCTTTGTTGCAGACATTTATTGGCGACATTGAAATCCTGGTCCAGGATGAAAAGCGGTCGTCACCTTTTGTATGGCGGGGAAATGTGCAGGATGTGGCCGTTGGCATTGAAATTATCGCTTCAAAGCCGGAACGTGTTGTCAATGACTTATTTATAGAAACTTCTGACGCATTACATTTAGGCTATCCCACATCATCCGGCAGCACAATCTGGCGGCAAGCTCATTATGAAGCGGTTGAGAATGAAGAAGCCATTTACCAAAAAGCGGGATTGCCTTACATTGTTCCTGAAATGCGGGAAGGCGCCGGTGAATTTACCTGGGCTGAGACACATTCCGCGGACCAGCTCATTACCTGGGACGATCTGAAAGGGATTTTGCACAACCACAGCACTTATTCCGATGGCCAGCATACATTGGAACAAATGGCGCTGTATTGCCGGGAGCTGGGTTTTGAATATCTGGGAATTGCCGATCATTCGCAAACCGCCACATATGCTCAGGGTCTTAAAATAGAGGACGTCATCCGTCAGCATGAAGAAATCGAGAAACTGAATGCACGTTTTGCATCCGAAAATCCGGAAAAGCCCTTCAAAATTCTGAAAGGGATAGAATCCGATATTCTGGGTGACGGTTCGCTGGATTATCCAACCGAAATCCTGGCCTCATTCGATTACATTGTAGCGTCTGTGCACAGCAACCTTACCATGTCGTTGGAAAAGGCTACAACGCGCTTGCTAAAAGCCATTGAAAATCCATATACAACCATTTTGGGTCACCCAACCGGCCGCCTACTGCTCTCCCGCGAAGGCTATCCCATCGATCACAAAGCCATCATCGACGCCTGTGCAGCGCATAATGTCGTCATAGAAATCAACGCCTCTCCCTGGCGCCTCGACCTCGACTGGCGCTGGATTTCCTACTGCATGGAAAAAGGCGTCCTGCTCAGCATCAACCCCGACGCCCACTCCAAAGAAGGCTATTTCGACATGCATTACGGTGTAGCAGTAGCAAGAAAAGGCGGTTTGACGAAGGATATGACGTTCAATGCGTTTGGATTAGAGCGGATGGAGGAGTATTTAACCAGCCGTGGTAAGTGATAATCTGTATTATTTATATTATAATAAAATGTTAAAAGCTTACTATTTTTATATAAGTATAGTAAAATAGTATAACTATTTTTGTGTTGATATGGTTGACTAGGTATACTGCATCAACTAACACAAATTTCAATGTTTTTAGAAAGAGACATATATCCTTCATTAGTTCAACATTTGCCAAAAAGACAGATAACTGTCTTAACGGGGATGAGAAGAACTGGCAAAACTTCCTTGGTTAAGCAGCTTCTTGCACAGTCGAACATCCAACAAAAGCATTATTTCGATCTTGAAAGGATAGACATTAGAGCCATCTTTTCAGAACCTAATTATGAAACCATAATCCACGCGCTAACACAGCAAGGGACAGATTTTTCAAAGAAAGTGTTGATCGCCATTGACGAGATTCAGCTGGTGCCTAACCTCCCAAGCGTCCTGAAATACTTATACGACACTTATGACATTAAATTCATTGTGACGGGATCAAGTGCTTACTATATGAAAAATCAATTTTCGGAGTCGCTTGCAGGTAGGAAAAAGATTTTTGAGATTTTTCCGCTCCATTTTGGCGAGCTCCTTAAATTTAATGGTGTCAGCGCGATTCCCTTGAATTTTAGCCAGTCGGTCAATTATATCTCCTCGGAATATGAGCGGCTTAAAATGTATTATGACGACTATATCAATTTTGGGGGTTTTCCAGAGGTAGTTCTGGCTGATTCTGCGGCTGACAAGCGAGACCTGATCAGCGACATTTTAAGCTCCTATATTAATTTCGACCTTAATTTATTATCCGACATTCGCGATCCAACCAACTTGTATAAACTTATTAAATTGCTCTCTGTTCGCATCGGGACGAAATTGGATGTCTCGAAAATTACAAGTGTTATCGGGATACCGCGGGCAACGGTTGAAAACTATCTTGAACTTTTGGAAAAAAGCTACCTAATCAAAACAATTCCAGTTCTTTCCACAAGTCCTGATCGCGAAATTGTAAAAGCAAAGAAAGTTTATTTTTTAGATAATGGTGTTGCCTCATTATCAGGCGAATTAGGAAGTGGTTCTAAATTCGAAAATGCAGTTTTTAATCAACTAATGCATAAAGGAGAAGTAGCTTATTATCAGCTTAAAACGGGTCGGGAAATTGATTTTATCGTCGACAAAAACTATTGCTTTGAGGTGAAAGAAACGGCAACTGAGGCAGATTTGAAAAATGTTCAATCCTTGGCTAAAAATTTGAAAATCGCAACATGCTACGTGATAGGAAGGCATCCGGTTAAAGAAATTCGAAGGGTTCATTTGGGGAGGCTTTATCAGGTAAAGGTCCCCAAATGATGAATGTCTTAATCCTTCCCAAACACCAAAGCTAAAATCCTTGAAATCTTCGTCCGGTCGTTGTCGTCGAATAATTCGTGCACTTCTTCAACTTAGGCCGGGTTTTGCAGCCGTTTCAGTGAAGTCGGAGATCAATGCGCATTGTTACAAAATCCTTATTTCCTTATTTGTTTCAAAAATTTCCTGCGGCAAATAGGCAGTAATTCCTGTTTTTAATGCATCTATAAGCCTTGTTTTCATTTGTTCGCGATTCACCAGCAGGCAAACTTCACGCGCTGGCTCGGGAAACTGAAAGCTCCGGATATGTTTTTTCCTGATGTCAGAAAGCTCCATAACTGCCATTTCGGGCAGAATAGTAATGCCTCCGTTCTTTTCAACCATCCGGATCAACGTTTCTATACTGCCCGACCGGTAACTGAAACTACTGCCAAACTGACTATTCCGGCTCAACTCACAAAGTCGCTGGATCTGCGTGCGAAAACAATGTCCTTCTTCCAGCAGCCAGAGTTCATTAGGTTCGATATCTGCTGGCAGGATGTATTTTTTGGCATATAAATCAGTGTTTTCCGAAACATAGGCGTAAAAGCGTTCCTTATACAGCGGGATTTCCTGCAAGCTGCTTTCTTCGGATAGCGATGCAATGATCCCCACATCCAGATTGCCCAGTTTTAACTCACTTATGATCCTTTCCGTAATCATTTCAGACACATGCAGCTTAATGTCCGGATAATGACTGATAAATGGATTTACAAAATGCGGCAGCAGATAGGGAGCAATGGTTGGAATGATCCCTATCCGCAATTCGCCCGATAAATCACCATTGAAATGTTTGGCGATCTCATTCATCCGAGATGCTTCGCGCAAAATCGTTTTGGCCTGATCAATTATTTCACGGCCAATTCCGGTTGGAACAATCGGCTGCTTTGTCCGGTCAAAAATTTTAACAGCTAATTCTTCTTCCAACTTACGGATCATCATTGAAAGCGTAGGCTGGGTCACATTGCAATGTTCAGCCGCCTGAACAAAATGCCGGTAATTATCAACGGCTACAATGTATTCCAGTTGTTGAAGATTCATTTGATAGAGCAGAGTCAGTAGTATTAATAGATTTTATTTATGCAAAAGTACAATTTAAATGCTTTGGTCTATGATGGAATTGAGTTGGATTCTGAAATAATCGACATAGACATTCCATAGCTGCTATTCCAGCTTCTTCACAAGCGTGATGTTTAAAAGCGACCGCATTTGTGTAATCGCGATTTGATTAAGCTGAACCAGTCTATCCGAAGCACTTAACTTTTGTTGGATGAGCATTGCATTAATGCTTTCTAAATTGGAGAGGATAACTAGTTGCTCAATGGACGCGTTATCCCGCACATTGCCCATAATCCCTTTATTTTGATGACGCCACTCTTTGGCAGTCATTCCAAAGAGCGCCATATTGAGCAAATCCGCTTCGCTTGCATAAATCGCACTGCATTGTTCCCTGTTCAGTGATTTTGGAATAAGGTGAGCTTTGATTGCATCGGTATGAATCGTGTAGTTTACCTTGACCAGCGTTCTTTGCAGATTCCAGCTTTGATTCAGGCGATCGCTCTCCTCTGATTTCAGGCGTTGGAATTCTTTGATCAAGTACAATTTAAATGATGGAGAGATCCATGACGCGAATTCGAATGCAATATCCTTGTGCGCAAATGTGCCACTGGCATACCGTCCGCTTTTGGAAATCAGGCCGATAGCGTTCGTCTTTTCAATCCATTGCTTGGGTGACAACACAAATGAATTGCTGCCAGCATCATTTTTAAAGTCATCGAATTCGATGACTTTAAAATTCGAATTATGCATCTGTTCCCACAGTCCCATAAATTCAATTGTGAATCTTGTCCTGAGCCAATTTAAGACGAGCTGTCCGGCTAACTCCGGATTTTTGTGCTTGGCAATGTCTGTGAGGGATATGAAATCGTTGTCATTAATGTTCATAAGGGCGATTTCCTGCCCTGAAACTTGAATGGTTGTGTTTTTTGTCGGCATAGCATTGTTGGTTAAATGCTATTGAGACGTTGTTGATTGGAAAAAGTAACGGCTAATCCATAAACCTTTGGATTAAATGATGATTAAATTCACCTTATCGAACAGCTCTGGCTGGATTTTTTTATAATTGCTTTAATATGATCCACGTTTGTCACACTTTAATCCAATGAAAATGAAAAACTTGAAAGCATTAGTCTTGCTGGCCTTTATGGCATTTGCCGCGCCTTCATTTGCGCAAACTGCAACACCAGCCAAACCGGCTACCAACAAAACGACCGTTGCCACCAGGCAGACCGGAAATGACAAGACAACCATTAAGGTAAAAGCCAACGGAACGCCCGATAAGCGTTATGCTGAGAACAAGAAACTCAAAGCTGATGGGACGCCGGACAAGCGTTACAGCGAAAACAAGAACCTCAAAAAAGACGGCACGCCGGACAAACGTTACAAAAGCAATAAAGCCGACTCACTAAAAGCATCTAAAAAGCAATAGATCAAATAAATGCCGGAATTATTTTCCGGAAAATTTAGGGTAAGCGCCCGACTGGTTGTCATTCCAATGAACAGCCTAAGTCGGGCGCTTATTTTTTATCAGTAATCAATCATTGCAATGAACGTAGCCATCGCGGATCACGTGACATATTTAAGCAGAGATCGGGAAGCGGAGTTTGAACGGGTTTTTAAAGCACACTTCAAGGGACTTCATGCCTATGCCTGCACCATTCTGCGGGACGATGTTATGGCCGAGGAAATGGTGCAGAATGTGTTTTGCAGGCTTTGGGAAAAAACAGATCACATTGAAATCAAGGAATCGTTCAGCGGCTATCTCTACCGCTCGGTTTATCATGAAAGCCTTAATTATATCAAACATTTGAAAGTGAGGGACGCCTACCAAACGTACGCAATTAACCAAATGGAACACAGCAATAACACCTCCCATCCGCTGGAACTGAAAGAGCTTGAACAGCGCCTGGACAAAGCCCTTAAAGAATTGCCCGAAAAGTGCAGAACGATTTTCCAGATGAGCCGTTTTGAAGAACTGAAATACCAGGAAATCGCCGAACGCCTGCAATTGCCATTGAAAACGGTGGAAAATCAAATGGGTAAGGCACTGCGTCTGCTGCGCCTGAAACTGGTTGATTTCCTGCCCGCATCCATACTTTTATTTCTCCTCAGCTAATCCGTGCCGGTCATGAATAAAGAACTGAATTACAACATAGACGACCTGCTTGTCAAGGCTTTACTGGATGAGACGAGCGTCGCAGAACAGATCGAGATCAACCAATGGTTGTCCGACAGCGATGATAACCAGCGCTATTTCGAACATTTTGAATTGATATGGAACCAGAGCAAGCAACTCGCGGCACAGAGCGCCGTGGATGAAAACGCAGCCTGGGAACGGTTCCGCAAACGGACGCAGAAGAGTAGGGAAGAAGCGCCGGTAATCCCGCTTTTCGAACCCCAAAGGTCGTTCGCGTTCCTCAGGGTCGCTGCGATGATCGCTGCAACTTTGTGCACCGGCTGGCTTGCATATGTATTTTTTGGCCAAAATGCGGAACCGCAAATGCTGACTGTTCGATCAGGGGCAGAAACGGTGATCGATACATTGCCCGATGGGTCCATTGTGACTTTGAATAAAAAATCAAGCATTTCGTATCCGGCCGAATTCTCTGGCAGCAAAAGGGAGGTGTCATTAACGGGCGAGGCGTTTTTTGAGGTTACCAAAGACAAGACCAAACCGTTTGTGATCGCTGTGAATAATATGACCGTTAAGGTGTTGGGGACCAGTTTTAATGTGAAGGACAATGCGAAGAAGACAGAAGTGATCGTGGAAACCGGTTTGGTTGAAGTGGCTAAAAAAAACAAGTTTGTCCGCATTAGTCCAAAGCAGAAAGCAACCGTGCTTAAATCGCATCCGGCACTGGTTAAGGACGAAACGGCAGATGATTTTTACAAATATTACAGGACAAACAAGTTGGTTTGCAACGATACACCTTTGTGGAGATTAGTGGAAATACTGAATGAAACTTACGACGCCAACATTGTGATTGGAAATGAACGTCTGAACAACATGCCTATCAACACCACATTTGATACAAAGTCGCTGGACAGCACATTGAGCCTGATTAGTGAAACATTAACAATAAAAGTTGAGCATAGGGGAGAGCAGATCATTTTGAAATAGCACTTATCTTTCGGAATGAATCAGACTTTTACGAAACTGAACACGATTAAATACATTATTATCATGCTAATTATGCCCTGTGCAACCTACGCACAGGGCATTCTGAATAAAACCGTGAGCGTATCCGCGCAAAAACAACCTGTTTCAGAAGTATTAAAAAACATCAGCGACCAGGGAAAATTTTACTTTTCCTATAACAGCAACATCATTTCCGGCGATAGCCTGGTTACATTAAATGTAGCCCGGCAACCCGTCAGGCAGGTTTTGGGCCAGTTGTTCAGCAACAAATATCAATACAGGGAAAAAGGTGATTACCTGATCATTCTTCCCGCGGCGAAAGAAAAAGTGTTTTATATAAGCGGTCATATTTTCGATCAGGAAACCAATGTGCCCATCGATTACGCCAGCGTTTATTCAAGGCAGTTACTGGTTTCAACATTATCTGATGACGCCGGGCATTTCAGGATACGGATCAAAGACCGAAGCTTGCCTTTGAACCTGACAATCAGCAAAGTGGGCTATGGGGATACGACGATCGTGATCAATGAGGAAAGTGCAGATCTTCGGATCAATATTTTACAAAAAGCGGTTGACCTCGACCCACTCATCGTCCGCTATTCCGAAGGCGAATCCACGTGGCTTGGCCGTTTTTTCCTTTCCGCAAAGCTTCGCGCGCAAAGCCGCAACATTGGCCGTTTCTTTGTTGCATTGCCCTACCAGGCGTCATTGACACCAGGTTTGGGGACACATGGGCGGATGAGCTCGCAGGTTGTGAACAAATTTTCGCTTAACCTTCTGGGTGGTTATACGGCTGGCGTAAATGGCGCAGAAATAGCCGGTGGCTTTAATATTTCAAAGCAGGATGTGCGCTATGCCCAGATCGCAGGGCTATTTAATGTGGTTTCGGGTGATGTAAAAGGCGCCCAGGTAGCTGGCTTTCTGAATCACATTCTTGACTCGCTGAGCGGCGTTCAGGTCTCCGGATTTGCTGGGAGTGTCAAAAAAAATGTTAGTGGTTCGCAAGTCAGTGGATTTTTGAGCCGTTCCGCAGGGCCGTTGCGAGGTGTGCAGGTGTCAGGTGCATTGAGCATTCTTGGTGATAGATCGAGCGGTGCGCAGATTTCGGGCGCTTACAACCACGCTTCGGAAGATTTCAACGGTGTACAGGTTGGCGGTGGGGTTAATGTAGTCAAAGGCAACCTTTCGGGGGGACAAATTAGCGGAGGGATCAACATAGGCAAGCGTGAGGTGCGCGGGTTTCAGCTCGCGACCATAAATGTGGCCAGGCGGCTTCACGGAACGCAGCTGGGCATTGTTAACATTGCAGACAGTTCGTCGGGTTTGAGTTTAGGGTTGATCAACATTATCAAAAAAAGCACTTCCAATATTTCTGTTTATGCCAATGACGTTACGCCTTTGAATGTGGCCTGGAAGATGGGGACGCACAAATTCTACAGCATACTCATGGTCGGCTCCACCACAGGCAGACAAAACAAGGTCCTTACTTTCGGTGCTGGAATAGGGCGGGAGTTTTTTCCATTCAAAAAGGTTGGCTTCTTCACCGAAATCCTCAATCAGAACATTTACACCACCAGCTGGGATAAGCTGCCCTTCATTTACCGCTTCCAAACTGCCCTTACTTACAAGCTGAATAAACGCCTTATGCTCTTCGCCGGCCCGTCATTCAACATTTACGACAGCGATGGCTTCCAAACCGAAAAAGGCTACAAATCCTTCCCCCCAAAGGGTTACCCCGACTTCAAGATTGGCAACAAAAACATGACTTCCTGGATCGGCTGGCAAGGTGGTTTGAGCTGGCGTTATGGTAGATTTTAGTTCTTAATTCGAGTCAAAATTCCGGATAATCTTCATCAGTTCGGGCATATTATGCTGCATCCATTTCGGTAATCTTGTCTTCCTGATAAAACTGATTTCCCAATTCTCCAATGTGAGAATGTGTACGGCGTTCATGGAACTGTTGTCGATAAACGTGAGCTTGTTTATCAAGGATAAGTTTTGGTCCAGGAATTTGATGTTACCGTAAAAGTTTTCGTAAATGTGAGCAGGCGCAACATGATGTCCACCCTGTGAAACGCGCACAGCAACCCTCTGTAAAGATATGTTAACGCTTTCAAGTGCCAGGAAAATCATATTAATCTTATATCCTGCTTGTTGAAACCGTCTGATGGTTTTCCAGGAACTTTCGGTGCTGAAATGTCCTTCGTAGGCATAGTCCTTATATCCCGTAATAGCGTTATTAACCTGTTCTTCGAAGATATTTTGAAGGTCTTCGTCCGCCAACTCACGGGCATACTTGGCGACTTTGGTCATCTTATAATGCTTATCCAGCAATTGATAAAATAGTTTGTCACCATCAAAAACCGGAAGGTTAGTGAGCTTTAAATTTAAAATGTTGGCATTTGAAGACTTTCCGGCGCCATTTGGTCCCGTGATAACGAACAGCTCAGGCATACTGGAACGCAGGCAGATTGAGCTCTTTCCTAACACCGGCAATCTCACCGGTTGTCAATGGTCTCACCTCTACGATCGTTTGTAAATCGTCTGCCAGGGTCATTATTTTCATAGAGCCATCAGGGAACTCATAGATGAAGCCCTCGGTGGTAATTTTTGTGTCATGAAGCATAAAGGGAAAACCTTTCTCAAAAGTTTCCAAACGAAGATCCTTCAAATGCTCATTCAGACGCGATTCCTCCTTAGTTATCATATATTATTGTTATAGTGTCCTGATCGTAACCAAAAATAGCAAAATTCGGGATGCTGTGAAAGTTGAGGGTAGCAGTATTTTACAGGCTCAATACATTTACTAAATATCTTCTTCAAATTTTTAGGGTAACCCCGCCTCTCGTTGTCGGTACTTTGCATACAGCAATTGGACCGGATTGAAGGCCTGCAATTTTGGGGTTCCTGCGGACTGTATGTGTTTAAATGATTTCTTTTTAAATACATTCACATGAAAAATTTAAGATTTTGCGCGGCTAAGGCTGCACTTCTCAGCATATTCCTTTTCGGTTTATCCCTTGTTTCTTTTGGTCAGCATGACAGCACATCGGTCGTGCACTTTGGCCTTATATATCCGCTCAGCACCAATGGCAAACACGCGGCGTCCTATACAAACCAGTTTTCGCTCCACGCCATTGCCGGGCTGTCCAAATCAGAAACCGGTGTGGCCATCGCAGGCGCTGCGAATATCATCAAACAGGACGCTTCGGGATTGCAAATGGCTGGCGCGGTAAACCTGATATCCAACAATGCAAAAGGAGTTCAAATTGCGGGAGGGGCTAACATTATCGGGAATAATGCCAACGGAATCCAGATGGCAGGTTTTTCAAATATTGTTAAGAATGAAGCAAAAGGCGCGCAGATTGCGGGTTTCATGAACCTGGCCGGAAGCTCGCAGTCGGTGCAAATGGCTGGTTTTGCCAACATTACACGCAATGATGCGAAGGGATTGCAGGTGAGCGGGTTTCTGAATAAGTGCAAGAATGTCAATGGGCAGGTTGCCGGTTTTGCTAACATTGCCAAGAATGTGAAAGGCATCCAACTGGCTGGTTTGATCAACATTGCCGACACCAGCGATTACCCGATCGCCATTTTCAATTTTATCAAAAGTGGTGAAAAATCCATTGCGGTAACGGTTGACGAATCCATGACGACCATCGCCTCATTCCGTTCCGGTGGCCGCGTTTTGTATGGGATTGCCGGGATTGGATACAATTTGAAAGATAGCAAACACGATTTGTACGCTGTGGAAGCAGGTTTGGGAGCACACATTAAGCTGGTAAACAATTTCAGGCTCAATCTCGAAGCCGTGAGTCATTCACTTTCCAACTTCAAAAAGGCTCACTATTTTAAAAATTCACTCCGCATTATCCCGGCTTACAAAATTGGCAGCAAACTCGAAATCTTCGCTGGCCCGACCATCAATTACGTAAGTTACAAGCGCGAAAATGACTACGATTTTGTCAAAAAATATATCTGGAAAAACGATAGTTCAAAAGATTTCCAGGGTGTTCACCTAGGGTTCAATACGGGCATTCAGTTTATTCTATAATGCGGGCCGTGCAAACTTTGCCTTGGAGAGAAGGGCGGGGACTTACCGCTTTTCTCTTCCGGAAGGGCACCGCGAGCCTGTCCGTTCACATCTGGCGATCAATCGCTCGCTTGATTTATCTGATATTCAAGCACATTTGGCCTTATCGCAAAAATGTGATCCTCAAAAATCTGGCGATCTGTTTTCCCGAACTTTCAAATGCAGAGACAGCTGTGTTGGCCGATCGGTATTACAGGCATCTGGCGGATCTTATTATTGAGCCTTTCCTGGTGCGTAAACTGTCGCCGCAGGACCTTGCAAAGTTTGTTAGCTATGGCAATCAGTCTGTTTTGCATCAGTTGATAAAGGAGAAAAAGGACATTGTGCTTATGGTTTCACATTATGGCAATTGGGAATATTTGCTTTCCCTGCCGCTGCTAACCGATTGCAATGTGCTTGCCGCTTACTCGCCAGTCTCAAACAGAATGTTGAACGAAAAACTGAAAGGGCTGAGAAGCCGCTTTGGCGTGAAGCTGGTCCCGAAGACTCATTGGTATCGCTCGGTAGTCAATTGGCAGGATACGAAGCCCACCATTTTTATCAACATTGCGGACCAGAGACCCGCCGATGCGGGCAAACATGTCGTTCAGTTCTTTCGCCATAATACGTATATACAGACAGGTGCAGCACGGATGGCGATCCGACGAAATAGTGCCGTGGTGTATCTGGATGTCCAACAACGCGGCGTGAATAAATATAATTTTCGATTTAACCTGCTAGTGAAGGACGCAGCAAAAATGACCGAAACAGAAATTATGAAACTGTATTATGCAGAGTTGGAAATGAGTATCAGGCGCCAGCCGGAGTTATGGCTTTGGTCTCACAACAGATGGAAATTCGGTTTTCCTGGCGCTTTGCCTCAAAAGCCTATAAATGTTGATTCAGCGAAAGGTGTGAGTCAGTCGTAAAATCAAAGGGCGACGCCAATTTTGGCGTCGCCCTTTTTTGCGTCGTATCGTACTGAGTTACCTAGAAAAGCCCTTTCGCTTTATCTAGTGCTGCGTCCAGGCCGCTTGCGTCCGAACCGCCAGCTGTTGCAAAGAATGGCTGACCGCCACCGCCGCCACGAATTTCCTTCGCAAGATCTTTCACGATCTTACCAGCATTCAAACCCGTTTCCTGCACGATATTTTCAGCAATAAACACCGAAAGCTGCGGCTTACCAGCGATTTCTGTCCCAAAAACAGCGATCAGGTTTTCGATCTGGTCGCGCAATTCATATGATAATTGTTTTAATGAATCAGCATTTGGCACGTCCACTTTCTCTACGATCAGGTTGAATGTGCTGTGCTTTTTCATATTGTCGATCAATGTCGTTTTCAGCGACTGGATCTTTTCGTTTTCAAGCGAAACAATCCTTTTTTGCAAAGCATTGCGTTCATCCAGTAAGCTCTCCACGGCCTTGATCAGATCCGTTGGGTTTTTGAGCAAATCTTTGATTTTCGTCAATGTTGCTTCCTGTTCACGCATGATTTCAAGCGCTTTCGCACCCGTAACCGCTTCTACACGACGCACGCCTGCGGATACAGATCCTTCGGAAATAAATTTAAAAACACCAATCTGGCCCGTTGATGGAATGTGCGTTCCACCGCAAAGCTCGAAAGAGTAAGTCGGGTCAAAAATGATCAGACGAACAAAATCGCCATATTTCTCACCGAATGTCGCCGTTGCACCCTGATCCAATGCCTGCTTGATCGGCACGTTCCTTCTTTCGTCCAATGCAATGTCCTCACGGATTTTTTCATTGACACGGTCTTCAATTTTTTGCAGTTCCTCGTCGGTCACTTTCGCAAAGTGGGAAAAGTCGAAACGCAGCACTTCGTCGTTCAGGTAAGAGCCCTTCTGGCCGATGTGCGTGCCCAGCACTTCCCGCATTGCCGACAGCATTAAGTGCGTTGCCGAGTGATTTGCCTTGATCTTTTCACGGCGGTCGCTATCGATTTTAGCGACGATAATTCCTGCATTTTGTAGTGCGTCATCCAGATTTTTATCCAACGAAATATGTACAAAAAGGTCGTTTTCTTTCTTGGTATCCACGATCCGGATTGTTTTCTTACCATCCGCCAGACCGTTATCCAGGAGCAGGACGCCTGTGTCACCAACTTGTCCACCCATTTCAGCGTAGAACGGTGTGCGGTCCAGGACAATGTGATATTCTTCTCCCGTTTTTGTCTTAACCTTGCGATATTTGATAATCTGGCTGTGCGTTTCTTCAAAATCATATCCTAAAAACTCAACGCCGTCCGCCTCACGCAGCTCGATCCAGTCTGTCGCCTCTTTCGCCGCATCCTGTCTCGATCGGTTTTTCTGTTCTCTCAATGCATCCTGGAAACCTGTTTCATCAATTTGAAACCCTTTTTCCCTTGCGATAAGCGCGGTAAGGTCAACCGGAAAGCCAAATGTGTCGCTCAGTTCAAAAACCTCGTTACCGGCTATGGTATTAATGCCCTTCTCTTTCAAAGAATGCACAATCACATCCAGTCGTTTCAAGCCCGATTCAAGCGTTCTTAAAAAGCTCTTTTCTTCTTCCAGGATCACCCGCGTCACAAATTCTTCCTGTGATTTCAGATCCGTGAAAACATCTTTAAACTGCTCAGCCAGAACAGGGACCAGCTTGTAGAAAAACGGCTCTTGAAAACCAAGATAGGAATAACCATAACGAACTGCGCGGCGCAAAATCCGGCGGATAACGTAACCAGCTTTGTTGTTGGAAGGCAGCTGACCATCCGTAATCGCAAATGCAACTGCCCGGATATGGTCTGCAATAACGCGCATTGCAATATCCGCAAATGGCTCATCATTAACGCCGTATCGCTTGCCGGACAATGTTTCCAGAACCTGGATCGTGTTTTGAAAAACGTCTGTATCATAATTAGAAGTCTTAGCCTGAACCGCCATACACAAGCGTTCGAAGCCCATTCCTGTATCCACATGCGTGGCAGGAAGCGGCACGAGCGAGCTGTCGGCTTTGCGTTCAAACTGCATGAAAACGAGGTTCCAGATCTCTACAACCTGCGGATGATCATTATTAACCAGCGATTTCCCGGAAATTTCCGTCACTTCCGAGGCAGGGCGCAAATCAATATGAATTTCTGAGCAAGGACCACACGGACCTGTATCGCCCATTTCCCAGAAATTGTCTTTTTTATTTCCTAAAATAATGCGGTCTTCACCCACGATCGGCTTCCAGAGATCCCAGGCCTCCTGATCAAACGGAACGCCATCTTTGGAATCACCCTCAAAAACCGACACATAAAGCCGGTCCTTCGGAAGTTTATAAACCTCCGTCAAAAGCTCCCACGCCCAGGTAATTGCCTCTTTTTTGAAATAATCGCCAAAAGACCAGTTGCCCAGCATTTCAAACATGGTATGATGATAAGTATCAAAACCAACGTCCTCTAAATCATTGTGTTTTCCTGAAACCCGGAGGCATTTCTGAGTATCCGCAATGCGGCGGGAGGGAGGCGTGCCATTGCCCAGAAAGAAGTCTTTAAACTGCGCCATCCCCGAGTTGTTAAACATGAGGGTAGGGTCGTTTTTAGCCACCAAAGGTGCCGAAGGCACAATTAAATGTTGTTTACTCCTAAAAAAATCAAGAAAAGCCTGACGTATTTGATGCGAGGTCATTGTATATATTTTGGTCCTTATAGTCTACGAAACAGGGGGCAAATGTAAGGAAAAAATGCGTTTAGTTGCCGGTAAGCCAGGCTCATCTCTCAAATTAGAATTTGGGGTTACAGTGATCAGCATTTAGTCTTTTAGGAAAGCCATTTTGAGTATAAACCTGCCGGGATTTTCTTTTTTATAAAATTCACTGATCCTGCGGTGCTGTTGTTTGCAGGGATTTTTGCAAATGGATTTTTGATTTTTATACCAAAGGGAATGTGCCTTTTGAATTTATAATGTGCTTGAAATGAAACCGTTTTCGGAGTTATCGGCGGAAGAGTTAGCGATGGAAAACCTATTCATTAGATGGGTCCGGTTTCCCGATGATCCACCTATCCGCTCTTTTTGGGAAGGCTGGATGACGAAGTATCCGTCCATGAAAGACACCGTTGCCAGAGCCAGGGAACTCGTTTTGGTGGCGTCCGACTGGAAGCCTGATTCGCTTTCGAGCCAGGAGGTAAATTCAATCTGGGGGAGGATCCGGAATTCTCTGGACATCATTACCGAGCGTGATCCCGCCCAAACAAGCGCCGGTGCCCTTAAAAAACCCGTGGCTTCAAGTAACATTATCCTTGGTGTAATTTCCATGGCACTACTTATTCTGCTTGCCTTCTTTTTCTTCTCCATAATAAATTAGTACCCGCTTCATCTGGGGTATTTATATTAAATAATATTAGTATAGTACCAAAATCCGTAGTGCACAAACCGCTGCATCTCACTCCACTTAGTGAGCTGATTGGTAATATTTTACAATAAAATATTTGATACTGAATATTCTGGCAACGTTCCCGATAACGTTTGCATAAATAAAAATCTGCTTTTACTTCCGCGTTAAGGCACTTATCGCTATTCTCGATTCCGCCTTTGAAATTGTACTTTATGTACAAAAAATGTTGTTATCGGAATTGTTCTAAAACAGCTTGCAAATCGCGGTAACCTTTTCTCAACACTTCCATCACCAGCTTCCATTTTACCTTTTGTCACCGAATAAGTGTAACCGTTGATATACATTAAAACTTTTTTAATAATAAATATAATTTTTTATCGGGGTAAGCTTAGAAAACCTCGTCAAGCAGTAAGCAGTCAGAACTTTATCAATCACCAATCCATGCGTATGAAAAGAAAATTTACCAGTACTGGTCAAAGCGCCCTGCGTCTGACCATGGCAGCGATGATGGTGTCGGGCATCACAGCCGAGGCATTTTCACTGAACCGGCCTAACGTAACCCATGTTTTTTCCATTGACAAAAGTGTTTCCGGAAAAATCACCTCATCAGAAGATAATACGCCAATCCCCGGGGTGTCGGTTGTATTGAAAGGCAGCAGAAGCGGAACAAACACAGATGCAGACGGAAATTTTAAAATTGACGTGCCCGATAATGGTGCCGTGCTTGTGTTTTCATCGGTTGGCTTTATTACTCAGGAGGTTGCAGTAGGCGCTAAAAGTGTCGTTGACATCAAGTTGGAGTCCGATATGAAGGCGCTTTCGGAGGTTGTGGTTGTGGGTTATGGTAGCCAGAAAAAGAGCCAGACAACCGGGGCCATTTCATCTGTTTCAGCCAAGCAGATCAGCGAAATGCCTATCACCAACATTGGCCAGGCCATGCAGGGCCGTGTGGCCGGGGTGGACGTTTCCCAGTCGGGAAGTAAGCCTGGCTCTACGCCAAAGGTGCTTATCCGTGGCCGACGTTCATTCAATGCCGGTAACAACCCATTATATGTTGTGGATGGAATTCCTTTGGCAGGTGACCGGAACGAATTAATGTCTGTTCGCCCGTTTGATTTTGTGTCGGGCGGTTATGAAGATATGAACCCGAATGATGTGGCATCTATGGAAATCCTGAAAGATGCGACGGCAACGGCGATTTATGGTGCCAGAGGTGCCAACGGCGTTGTCCTGATCACAACGAAAAGAGGAGAGTCTACCAAAGGTAAAACTACTGTCAGTTACGATACGTATGTGGGTGTAACGGACGCGCTGGATAAAATCCGTCTTTTCTCAGGACCTGAATTTGCAGAATATATGCGCGAGTCGCGCCGTGGCATTGCATCCGGGAGCATTTATAAGGATGCGAATGGAAATCCGGTTCCTTCGGGCCAGGTGGATGCCTTTGCGGATTCGAAATTGTTTGAGGCCGTTGAATTGGATGGGATTGCCAAAAACCGTACGACAGATTATCAGGATATGATCCTGCGTCAGGGTTTCCAGCAAAACCATTCGGTAGGGGTGCAGGGCGGAAACGAAAAAACGCAATTCTACATTTCCGGCGGATTTTTCAGGGATAAAGGGATTTCGGAAGGGCTGGATTACACAAGAACTTCTCTGCGCGCCAACATTGACCATAACATCAACAGCCGCGTGAAAGTAGGGATATCTTCTTACCTGATGTATTCTGTTAGAAATGGTAAAGATTTGAACCCTTACGGATTTACATTAAACCAAAACCCGCTTGGACGAGCCTATGATGATGCAGGGAAGCTCATCTTCGCACCAACCAACGATGCGCTTCTGACCAACCCGCTGGCTGAAATCGTTCCAGGCGCTCAGGTGGATGAGCGCAAAAAATACAGGATCTTCAACAGCCTCTATACAGAAGTGAAGATCATCGAAGGTTTGAAATACCGTATCAATTTCGGTCCCGACTTTGCAGTGGAACGCGGCGGACGCTTTATTGGTGCGCAAACCAATGCAAGAAAAGGCGGTGACCCGCAAGCTTCTATCTATAACCAGTTTGGTTTTAACTGGACATTGGAAAACATTGTCACCTATAATAAAACGTTCGCGGCGAAGCATAATCTGGGCATTACAGCGCTTCACTCGGTGCAGCGCGAGAATTTTGAGGCTAACACAATCTCAGTTCAGGGTGTGCCAGCCGAAACACAGCAATTTTACAGTGTGGGTAACGCCAATGCAGTGTTAGGCGTGGGTAGCGTGCTGATTCCATGGACGTTGAACTCTTACATGGCGCGTATTAACTACGACTATGCAGACAAATATCTGGTAACTGTAACGGCTCGTCGTGATGGTTCCAGCCGTTTTGGAGAGAATACAAAATACGGAACATTTCCGGGTGTTGCTTTGGGATGGAATATTTCAAATGAGCCTTTCATGAAAAGCGTCTCGTGGCTAGATCTCCTGAAACTTCGGGTAAGCTATGGCTCTGTGGGTAACCAGGGTGTGGCACCTTACCAGACGCAAGGTTTGCTGGGCCGGACTGTTTATGCCTGGGATAACACGCCCGCTTACGGATATCGCCCCAATACGATCGGTAACCCGGATTTGAGATGGGAATCTTCTGCAACCAAAAACGTGGGTATCGATTTCAGCTTTATCAAAGGACGCGTTCAGGGATCTCTTGAACTTTATGAAACCAATACAACAGACTTGCTGCTTTCCGATCAGCTGCCTGCTTCTATCGGATTCAATGCCGTGACACGTAACGTAGGTGAAACCCGCAACCGCGGAATTGAGCTGGGCGTATCTACCATTAACGTGAATGCTAAAAACGGTTTTAAATGGACTACGGATTTCCAGTTCACCAAAAACACCGAAGAGATCATTTCGCTTTATAATGGTGCGGTGGATGATTTGGGTAACAAATGGTTTATCGGCTATCCTTTGTCTGAGTTTTTTGATTACAAAAAAGCGGGGATCTGGCAAACAAACGAAGCGGATGCAGCCAAATCTTACGGAAGCCGTGTAGGGCAAATTAAAGTTGCCGACGTAAATGGCCGCGGCGCGGACGGACAGTTGACCGGACAGCCAGATGGTAAGATCAATGCTGATGACCGTCAAAAGTTGGGTTCAGATGTGCCGGATTGGAGTGGTGGTATTACCAACCGTTTCAATTTCAAAGGGTTTGACCTTTCTTTCTTCATCTACGCAAGACAAGGCCAGATGATCATCAGCGGGTTCCACCGCGATAACAATGCATTGGCTGGCCGTTATCAGCAAATGTATGTGGATTACTGGACGCCAAACAATCCAACCAACGAATTCCCTCAGCCAAACAAAGACCAGGAGTTCCCGGTTAACAATCAGGCGATTATCTATTACGATGGTTCGTTTGTGAAGATCCGTAACATCAACTTCGGTTACACTTTTACTAATAATCTGACCAAGAAACTGGGTCTGGAATCGCTTCGCTTGTTTGCAAGTATCCAGCAGCCAAAGATCTGGTCGAAATATCGCTCCAAATACAATGGTGTGGATCCTGAAACCTCAGAGACAACCATCGGATCAGGTGTAACGCCGGCTACGCGCGTATCCACGATCGGACTTAATGTGAAGTTCTGAGCATGCTGAAAGGTTTGGTAAAACATTTAATATTGACGAAAATGACATTTAGATACATCAAAAAATCATACAAATACATTGGCTTAATGGCTTTGATGCTCATGGGCCAGTCGTGCAGCGACCTGCTGGAAGAAGAGGTCATTTCCAACATCGGCAATGACTACATTAATACACCGAAAGGTTTTGAAGACGCTGCCAAATCGGCCTATTCTTCGCTGCGAAACTACTACGGAACGCAGCAAGGCATTACCATGACTGAATTCGGCACAGACCTTTATGCGACGGGTGCGGACGGTGGTTACAAGGGTTTTCACTTTTATGATGCCCAGCTGCAGCCCACTGTGGATTACCTGGCCACCATTTGGGATGAAACTTATCGCGGGATCAACGTTTGTAATGCGGTAATCGAACGGGCGCCAGCTGCGACTGTTTCCGATGCGATCAAAAAAGCGCGTGTTGCTGAAATGAAATTCCTGCGTGCGCATTATTATTTCCTTTTGATGCAGCAATATGGCCCGGTCGATCTGCGGTTGACTGAAACCATTTTGCCCACCAAGAAAACTACCCGCGCGCCTGAATCGGAAATTTACAAGCAAATCATTGCTGACCTGGAATCCGCTTTGCCGGACCTGGAAGCAAAATCGAAAGCCACTGATTACGGTCGTGCCACAAAGCCAGCTGCGGAGCATTTGCTTGCCAGGGTATTTTTGGCAAAAGGCAATTCAACTTCCAAAGCAGCGGACGATTATGCCAAAGCAGCAACGTATGCATCGAATGTGATCAATAACTATACATTCAAGCTGTTACCGGATTTCGCAAGCGTTTTTGATCAGGCCAATCAAAACCATGACGAGGTTGTGTTTGCAGTTCAGTATACCACAGATCCATTGACGAACAGCACAGGAAACAGCTTGCACCTTTACTTCGGAATGCAATATGACGTGCAGGCCGGCATGGTGCGGGATATTTTGAATGGTCGTCCTTTCAAGCGCATGCGCCCGACGAAATACTGTCTGGAAACCGTCTTTGCAGACCGTGTGAATGATTCACGTTACAAGAAGACCTTTAAGGATACATGGCTTTCCAACAACCCGGGCAAGTTTACAAACGTATTTGACAACTCGAAAACGGAAGTAACATTCAAAGCTGGGGATACGGCGATTTTCATTCCTGGCTACGAAATGCCTTTGGCAGAGCGTGCGAAAAAGCCTTATCAGGTGCTGGTGCCAAGTCGTTACGATGAAGCATTATTCCCTGTGAACCGTAAATTCCTTGATCCCCTTCGCCCAGACCGTACTTACGAGCCGGGAAGCCGCGATTTCATGTGTTTCCGGTTGGCAGATACTTATTTGTTGCTAGCCGAAGCGCAATTGCTGACAGGCAAGGTGAAAGAAGCCACGGACGCTATCAATATGGTGCGTCGCCGTGCAGCCTTTGCTGGCAAAGCAGCCGCCATGGAGATCAAGCAGGCAGATATGAACATGGAAATGCTCATGGAAGAGCGTGGACGTGAATTACTTGGAGAGCAGATCCGCTGGATGGACTTGAAACGCTGGGGTAACCTGGTTGAAAGGGTTCAGAAATACAATCCGCAGGCAGCTCCTAACGTAAAAGCGATCCATTTGCTGCGTCCTATCCCGCAGACACAGATCGACAGAACGGAAGGCGGTGCAACAGCATTCCCGCAAAACCCGGGTTATTAATATTGAGTTGAATTTTTGAAAATGCACATTCCCGTCATGTCAGAGGATTTAAAGGTCCTTTGGATGATGGGAATGTTTGTTAAAAAGTAAGGGTAACGTATGCAAAATATCGTTACATTGATAATGTACGGAAGTCAATTTTAGTCCGTTACTTAGGTCATTTATCAAACAGAGTTCCTTTTAAAATGAAAAAACAAAGATTACCGCTGACCATTTTACTTCTTTTGGTCACCCTGACATTCGCGAATGCGCAAAAATCGAAAGACGGATGGGAAAATCTTTTCAACGGAAAAGACCTTACCGGCTGGAAACAATTGAATGGAAAAGCTAAATATGAAGTCAAAGACGGCGCCATTGTTGGAACGTCTGTCAGCGATACGCCCAATTCTTTCCTTACAACTGAGAAGGATTACGGTGATTTCATTTTTGAATGTGATGTTAAAGTGGATAACAAGCTCAACTCCGGCATTCAGATCAGGAGCCTATCCAAACCAGAATATCAAAACGGCCGCGTGCATGGTTACCAGGTTGAAATCGACCCGAGCGACCGCGCTTACTCAGCCGGACTCTATGACGAAGCACGCCGCGGGTGGCTATATCCGCTGGATTTGAACCCGGAGGCAAAAAAAGCATTTAAAAAAGACGCCTGGAACAAATACCGCATTGAAGCTATCGGATCATCCATCCGCACATTCCTGAACGGTGTTCCCGTTGCACACGTAATTGACGACATGACGCCTAGCGGATTTATCTGCCTGCAAGTGCACGCTATTGGCAGCAAAGACCTGGAAGGAACGCAGGTAAGCTGGAAAAATGTGCGGATCAAAACTTCAAATCTTAAACCAAGCCCGGCAGCCAACATTCGCATTGTAAACCTGATCCCTAATTCCCTGAATGCTGCGGAAAAAGCGCAGGGTTATTCATTGCTTTATGACGGAAAAACGGTCGATCAATGGCGCTCATACGGCGGGACGGATTTTCCTTCCAAACGCTGGAATTATGCAGACGGAACGATCACCATCTCAAAATCAGACGGTTCCGAAACAGGAAATGACATTGTTACCAAAAAATTATATGGCCCGGCATTTGAGTTTGAATTTGATTTTAAACTTACGGAAGGCGCTAACAGTGGTGTAAAATATTTTGTAGACCAAAAATTCAATTCGGGTGGAAAGTCGGGCATTGGCTGTGAATATCAGGTGCTGGACGATGAGAAACACCCGGATGCGAAGCTCGGCAAAAACGGGAACCGTACTATCGCTTCGTTTTACGATGTAATCCCTGCCGACAGACCCAGAAATGCTGTAAAAAAGATTGGAGAATGGAATCAGGGAAGGATTGTGGTGCAGAAGGACGGAACGGTTCAGCACTTTTTGAACGGTTACAAAGTGGTGGAATACGTGCGTGGTTCGCAGCAGTTCAAGGATTTCGTGGCTGAATCCAAGTTCAAAGGTTTCGAAGGATTTGGCTTGTCTCAGCAAGGTAATCTGCTTTTGCAGGATCATGGCGACAATGTTTCCTTCCGCAGTTTGAAAATTAAGGAGACCAAATAAAGCGCTCCGGTTTAAAAAAGAATATTTTTCAAGAGTAGATAAAAGTCCTTAGGTTTTTTACAACTGATTGCCCGCCAAACTCGCGGCACATTAACTGAAAATTAACTTTTTAAGATCAATATCATGACAAGCAGGAGGGATTTTATAAAAAATGCAGCGCTGGCTTCGGCGGGTGTTGCGGTTGGTTCAAATGCTTTTAGCGCAGCAAGTTACCGGAAAATTTTGGGCGCGAACGATCGCGTACGTGTGGGGATTATTGGTTTTTCCGATCGTTTCCGCAGCTCGCTGGCTCCAAGCTTTTCTGATCATGCGAAAGAACTGAACTTTGAATTTATGGGCGTATCCGATCTTTGGAACCGCCGCCGTGATGAAGCTGAGGCGTTTATGAAAGGAAAGCCTTATGCATCTGCGGAATTTGCAAAAGCAAGAAATAACGAAGAATTGCTGGGTCGTAAAGATGTGGATGCAGTTATCATCAGCACGGCGGATTTCCAGCATGCATTGCATTGTGCGGAAGCCGTGAAATCGGGCCGTGATGTATATGTGGAGAAACCATTTGCTGAAACATTGGAAGATGCGAAAATCGCTTTGAAGGCTGTTGAAGCGTCCAAGCAAATTGTGCAGGTGGGTTCACAGCGTCGTAGCGCACCCAACTATTGGGCTGCTTATGAATACATTAAATCTGGCAAATTCGGGGATATTACCACGGTGGAAATGACCTGGAATGTAAACCAGCCTGGCCGTTGGAGACGTAAAGAGCTAGTTTCCCAAATCAGAAAAGAGGATACAGACTGGGACCGCTTCCTGATGAACCGTCCGAAAGTAGCATGGAACCCACGCTTTTATCTTGAATTCCGCTTGTTTTACCCATATTCTTCTGGGATTCCAGGACAATGGATGGCTCACCAGATTGATACAGTGCACTGGTTCTCAGCACTTGACGCACCACGGAATGTCGTAGCCAATGGTGGGGTTTATACCTGGAAAGATGGCCGTACAAATGTGGATACATTCAGCGCCGCGTTCGAATACGGACCATTTGATAACAAGGAAAAAGGCTTCCAGGTGATCTATTCATCCCGTTTCAACAACGAAGCAGGCGGCGTGAAGGAATATTACTACTCTAATGGTGGAATGATCAACCTCGACACCAATAAGATCACTCCCGAAGGCGGTTTGAAAGCAAAAGATGCCAAAGGAATGGGCATGGAAGCCAACTTGCTGACGGAAATGTCGTTGAAAGCAGGCGATAAAATTGCAACAGACGCCAACACCGGCGGAGATCCGATGACTTCACTTCACATGCGCAACTGGATGGAATGTATCCGCAGCCGTAAAGAGAGCAATGCGCCTGCGCGTGTTGGGTTCAATCACTCGGTAGCGAACATTATGGCCACCCAGGCGCTTCATACAGGCAAGCGCGTGAGCTGGGATCCTAAGAAGAAAGACATTGTTTTAAGCTAAACGACATTAAACGTGAACGTTATAACGAAGGGCATTGCAGTAACCGCGCTTTCTGTTTTTGCAGCAGGTGGGTTGGTGCAAGCCCAAAAAGTGGATCTGGTTAATAATGAGAAGGAAAAGAAGGTTGAAGTCAAAATCGATGGCAAAGCTTTTACATCTTATTTCTATCCAGGTGAAGACAAATTGAAAAAAGCGGTGCTCTATCCCGTTCAAACGGCAAAAGGCACACTCATTACCAGAGGCTGGCCACTTGATCCGAGACCTGGCGAGCGCGTCGATCACCCGCACCATGTCGGGATTTGGCTCAATTATGAGGATGTCAATGGCAATGATTACTGGAACAACTCCGACGCCGTTGACCACGCAAAACGTGCTTACGGGACCATTGTTCACACCGGCATCAAATCCATGAAAGGTGGAAAAGACAAAGGTGAGCTGACGGTAACCGCAGATTGGAAGGATAAAAATGGTGTCCTCACATTAAAGGAAACCACAACCTATCATTTCAGCGGCAAAGGCGATCAGCGCATCATAGACCGCTCCACAACCTTAACCGCCGTGCTGGACGAAGTGGCCATGCCCGACATTAAAGACGGAATGTTTGCGATCCGTGTAGCCCGCGAGCTAGAATTGCCTTCCAACAAGCCTGAGATCTTCACAGACGCGAGCGGCATTGCCACTAAGGTTCCGGTCATGAACAACGAAGGGATCAGCGGAAATTACCGCAACAGTAATGGGGTGGAAGGAGAGGATGTTTGGGGCAAGCGCGCCATCTGGTGCAACCTCACAGGAAAGATCAAAGACGAAAACATCAGCGTCGCCATGATCGATCACCCGAAAAACGTAGGTTATCCAGCTTACTGGCACGCCCGCGGCTACGGTCTTTTCGCCGTAAATCCATTAGGAATGAAAGCCCTGAGCAACGGAAAAGAAACACTGAATTTTAAACTAAAAAAAGGCGAATCCACCACATTCCGCTACCGCCTGGTAATCGCCTCAGAACATTTGAAAGACGAAGCGATTAATGCCATGGCAGCGGACTACGCGAAGACGAAGTAGTATACCATTAAATTATTCTTACCAAAAGGCGCCGCAGTATTCTGTGGCGCTTTTTAGGTATTATTGTGGCTCATTACACACTATGATTTTTATGAAGGTTGAAAATTATCAAGTCGAGAGGCTAAGTGCACGTATCTATCAGTTCCATAGCGATGGTGTTCGTGGGAACATTGAAATGATCATTATTTTTACGCCGCTACGCGACAATGCTTTCAATCTAGGATTTGGTGTTTGGAATGAGTTACTCGAGAAGGTCGATGATTCTATTGAAACGCGTAATGGTGACACGGACAAGATTCTTGGAACTGTAGCTCATACAACTCTGAATTTTCTTAGTGAAATTCCCGAAGCTAATATTTACGCGACTGGCAGCTGCCCAATGCGAACCCGGAAATACCAAATGGGTATCAACAAACATTTAAGGGATCTAAAAGAAACTTACAAAGTGCAGGGTTTGGTATTGGACATACATTCTCCCGATGCGCGTATCGGAGCTATTCCCGACTGGCAGGGTGAATGGCAAAATTTAGAACCAGGAGTGAATTACGACGCTTTTTTGCTATCCCTCAAATGATTTTATATTTTTACTTAAACAAAAGTAATCACTATGGACACAACACTTGAAAAAACAAAAGACGCCGAGGCAGAAAAGGCACTTGCAAGAAAAATCGAAATAATTACTGCCCACTTCGAGAAAAAATCAGAAAAGATGCGGGCACTTTTGGAAGCTTACCCTGTCCCTGAAAAATTTTTAAAGAAGTAGTAATCCGATAATCACCTAGTTACTTCTTCATCTCAGCCGAGTGCCAGCTAAATACGTGGTAGGTCGTTGGCGTTTTGCCTATGTTTTTGATGGAGTGCATTTGGTCGGAGGCTTGGAAGATGACGGAGCCTGGTCCTACTTGCTTCATTTTGCCGTTGACCAGCGCTTCAACGGTCCCTTCTTTGATAATGATAATTTCTTCTTCGGGGTGTTTGTGTTTTTACATAAAGACCTGCTTTTTTAAATCTTACCATGAACGCCTGGTTTGAAAAGATTGGAAAGAAGTTGTATTCTTGGTGTTGATTAACATTTGAATTGCTAATTTTTAAATCCTTCCCGATCAGAACTGGGATACTCGCTTAATAACATGGTAGACAAATCAAGACGGAAGTTTTTGCAAAATGCCGGACTAGCCACAATCGCTTCAATTTCCCCACTGGCAGCCGAGCCGGAAAAAGTAAAGGAGCTATTTATTCACCACGTTTATTTTTACCTGAAAGACCCTCATAATGCACAGGATGAGGCGAAATTGCTGGAAGGTTTAAACAAGCTGGCAAAAGTCCCGACAATCCAGTATGTACACATCGGGAAACCTGCTGAGACAAACCGGTCTGTTATTGTAAGAGATTACACATTTTCATGGATGTGTTTTTTCAAAAATATCATCGAAGAGGAAATCTATCAAACGCACCCGATCCACCTGGAATTCGTTAAGGATTATGCGCATTTGTGGGAAAAAGTGGTTGTTTACGATTCGGTAGGACCAAAAAAAGTAGGGTAGCACAATCAGTCAAAAATTAAGTCCATGCAGCCGTTCCCGCTCTTTAAATATCAGATTGCCCTCGTTTTCATTTGTTCAGTTATTAGCTTGTCGCAACCAGCTTCTGGCCAGAATGAGCCCGATCCGGTACGTTTAAATCAGGTTGGATTTTATCCTAATGCAAAGAAAATCGCCGTTGTACTCGGTGATAAACAAACGGCTTTTCAACTGAAAGATGTTGCAACCGGAAAAACGGTTTTCAAAGGTAAATTGAGCGAGCCCCGAACCAATCAGCATTCCGGGAAAATGAGCCGGATAGCAGATTTTTCGGAGGTTCGTAAGCCGGGAAAATATGTATTGGAAGTTCCGTCTCTGCGCAAATCTGCGCCATTTGAAATTAAGGATCATGTTTATAAAGATGTTGCCGCTGCATCTCTTAAAGGCTTTTATTACCAGCGGGCCTCTGTGGAGTTGCCCGAAAAGTTTGCGGGTAAGTGGGCACGCCCAGCCGGACACCCGGACGATAAGGTTTTGATCCACGCTTCCGCTGTTTCTGAGGGTAGAGCCGAGAATTCAGTAATCAGCTCAGCGAGAGGCTGGTATGATGCGGGAGATTATAATAAATACATCGTCAATTCCGGCATCACAATGGGCACGCTGCTGTCATTGTATGAAGATTATCCGTCTTTCTGCGAAAATTTCATGACCAACATTCCCGAAAGCAACAACGGCGTTCCCGACTTGCTGGACGAAGCACTATACAATTTGCGCTGGATGCTAACGATGCAGGACCCTGCGGATGGCGGTGTTTACCACAAATTAACAAATCCACGGTTCGACGGCATGGTCATGCCCGATGCTTGTAAAAATCCGCGTTATGTTGTTCAGAAAGGCACGGCTGCCACATTAGATTTTGTTGCTGTAATGGCCCAATCGGGGCGTATTTTCAAGAATTTTGAGAATAAATTTCCAGGTCTTTCCGATTCTTGTATTACTGCTGCCGTGAAAGGCTGGGAGTGGGCTAAAAAGAATCCTGCGGTGCTTTATAATCAGGATGAAATGAATAAAAAGTTTGATCCGGACGTTGTGACAGGCGCATATGGCGACCGGAATGTGAATGATGAATGGATCTGGGCTGCGGCGGAAATGTACGCGCTCACTAAAAAATCCGACTACTTGAAAGACATTGCATTTCAAGCCGATCAGCCCATGCCATTGCCAACTTGGAATCAGGTCAAAACCCTGGGTTATTACACAATGATCAGGTTTGCGGATGAACTCAAAACCGATCCAGCATTAACCAAAAGCCTGAAAACGAATATTATTTCTTTTGCAGATAATCTGCTTCAAGACCTGGAAAAGCAACCATATCACACGGTCATGGGCAAAACGGGCAAGGATTACGCCTGGGGGAGCAGTTCAGTGGCGGCCAACCAGGGAATAGCATTGCTTTACGCTTTTAAACTCACAAAAAATCCGAAATACGCACTGGCCGCACAGGGAAACCTGGATTATTTGCTGGGAAGGAATGCAACGGGATACTCATTTCTGACGGGATTTGGATCAAAACGCGTTATGCATCCGCACCATCGACTGTCTGTTGCCGATGGCGTTGTTGATCCTGTTCCGGGACTTTTATCAGGTGGTCCCAATCCGGCTCAGCAGGATAAATGCACGACCTATACCAGCAAATTTGCAGATGAGTCGTTCACCGATGACGATTGTTCCTATGCTTCCAATGAGATTGCGATCAACTGGAATGCACCCATGGTTTACCTCGCCGCCGCATTGGAAGCATTGTCGGAAATGAAATGACAGCTTACTGTTTAGTTGACTTGACGGGCACGGTCGGAGGCGTTTCGTTATAACCTTTCTTGCCCGTCATATTTTCCTCTTCCGACTCCCTGGCCGCTTCTTTTGAAAGGGTTTTGGAAGGTTTTGCGCTGTCGTCTTTTTGCTTCTCTTTGCCTTTTGGTCCTCCATGTGTCGGTGAGCCGCCTTCTACATTTTCTTTATTTGCTTGCGTTGCCATATTCGTCTGATTTTTCAGGTTAATGCTCAATTTTCATACCCGAAGCCTATACGTTTCCGATGATTATTAAATTCTACACATTGAAACGATTTCTTTCGGATGGAATAGATTCCCGGGAAACGGGACTTTGTTTAGAAAGAAAAATTGCAATCAATTAAAATCAGCATTATGGGATTTCTTGAATCATTTTCCGACATACGAACATTACTTAAAAACATTGATCTGGACGCGCTGGGAAAGCTTTCCAAGAAGGTGGACCTCAATAGAATGATGGGTGTCGTGTCTAAAATGAGTGAGGAAGATCTTGGGAAAATGTTGAAGTTCATGGAAGCGGGATCGGGCAAAAAGAAGGCGCCGCCGGTTGTTAATGGCGATTTCTACGAGCTTAGCGCCACATTAACAGGGGAGGATCGCGAAATTCAGCTGAAAGTGCGTGACTTTATGGAAACGGAAATCAGGCCCATCGCAAACGAGTATTGGAATAAAGCCCATTTCCCGATGCACATTATCCCGTTGATGGCTAAGCTGAACATCAGCGGGCTTACTTATAAAGGTTACGGCTGCGCAGGCAAATCCGCTTTGCTGGAAGGGTTTGTAGCGATGGAAATGGCACGTGTGGATTCATCCATTTCAACTTTTTTCGGCGTCCACAGCGGACTGGCGATGGGTTCGATTTACTTATGCGGCTCGGAGGAGCAGAAGCAATACTGGCTGCCGATTATGCAGCGGATGGAAATTATCGGGGCATTCGGATTAACCG
This sequence comes from Dyadobacter sp. CY327, assembly GCF_021390415.1. NCBI lineage: Bacteria > Pseudomonadati > Bacteroidota > Cytophagia > Cytophagales > Spirosomataceae > Dyadobacter > Dyadobacter sp. CY327. The sequence goes on from NZ_JAJUXJ010000001.1 coordinate 1,877,056, forward strand.
AGCCGGAAGTAGGATCGGGAGTTGCAGGCGGGCTTACTACAACCTGTGAACGCATTGGCGATGAATGGGTTATCAATGGTCAGAAGAAATGGATTGGTAATGCAACGTTTTCGGACATTACAATTATCTGGGCCAGAGATATGGCTGATAATCAGGTAAAAGGGTTTATCGTAAAAAAAGAAAATCCCGGGTTTGTAGCGGAGAAAATGCAGGATAAAATGGCGTTGCGGACGGTCCAGAATGCTTTGATCACTTTAACGGATTGTAAAGTGCCGGAAACAGACCGCCTTCAAAATGCTAATTCGTTTAAAGATACGGCCAATGTGTTGCGCATGACCCGCGCTGGCGTGGCCTGGCAGGCAGTAGGTTGCGGACGCGGCGCTTATGAACTTGCATTGAAATATACATTGGAAAGAAAACAGTTTGGCCGTCCGATTGCCGGATTTCAGCTCGTACAGGATCTTTTGGTAACCATGCTCGGCGATCTTACGGCCATGCAAACATTGGTTTACAGACTGTCTCAACTACAAGACAGCGGCGTGCTTACCGACGAGCATGCATCTCTTGCAAAGGTTTTCAGCACATTGCGTATGCGATCAATTGTGGATCACGCGCGGGAGCTGTTTGGCGGAAACGGGATTTTGCTGGAATATGACATTGCACGTTTCGTCGCGGATGCAGAGGCGATTTATTCTTACGAAGGAACCAAAGAGATCAATTCGCTCATCGTCGGGCGCGCCATTACAGGGGAAAGCGCTTTTGTCTAAAATTTTAAAAAGCCGGCAGAAATAGCAGTCAGGCAAGCTGTTATACGGCAGAAACGGGTCACCTGTAATCATGATCAAAAAAAACATCCGGTCAAACGACCGGATGTTTTCCAAATTACCCTAAACCTTCAACTGCCATTTAATTGCTTAATATCTGCCTCTGTTGTCACGGGCCCATCCATCGCCGCGGCGATCGCTCATTCTGCGTGTGTCGGCCATTAATCTTTTCAGATCTTCACGGAGGATCCGGGTTTCTCTTGGTGACAACCTTCCGCGGCGGCTGTATTCTCTCTCGCGGGCCTCGATACGCTCGTATCGGTTCATCAGCGCGTTAGCTTCCCGGGAAGACAATGTGCCGCGGTTGATTCCGGCCGCAATGCGTTGGCGCGCTTCGCGTTGGAGATAGTTGATCTCAGATCCGCCCCGCTCACGATATTCGTAATGACGGCGGTCACCCCGTTCTGAGTGAGGCGTTGCACCATATTGAGCGAATGCGCTTGTGAATCCTAATGTGACCAGTGCGACTGCAAAAAATATCTTTTTCATGACCAATAAATTTTTAAGTTCATGGGTTAGAGGGCCACAAAAGACATAGGTTTAAATTGCGCTTGTTAATGATTGTTAAGGAAAAAACAACCGTTTAAACGCTGTACAGGACGATTTGATTTTGAGATACTTAACTTTTTGAAATCGAATTTTGGATAGCTTCTTTTGCTTCCGCCAGAATATCTTCTGCTTTTTTTCCGGCAGGCTCGATGCCGGGAAGCACGGTCCAGGAGAGGTGGGAAAATGATTTGAGAGGGAAAATTCCTTTGGGGTTAAATGAGCCAGTGCCATTGATCGCGATAGGAACGATCAATGCATCCGGGGCGCGTTTCAGCAATGTGGCTACGCCGCCCGGGACAAAGGGTTTCATGATGCCACTGGCTGTGCGTGTTCCTTCCGGAAATATTATAGCAGACGTTTTTTCATCGTGGATGAGTTTGCCCAGCCGCGCTATCTCCGTTACAGCTTGTTTGCCATCTTTCCTGTTGATGAGCGCTGCACCACTTTTTCTCAGGTTATAAGAAATGCTTGGAACGCCTTTTGATAGTTCTATTTTAGATACGAACCGCGGGTGATATTTTCTTAAAAACCAGATGATCGCCGGAATATCGAATGTGCTTTGGTGATTGGCAACAAAAATAATAGGGCGGTTATCAGGCAGCTGCGTCAGATTTTGCAGCGTAATGCGGGAGCCGGTGAGATACAAGCCGTAGGTAAGGAAGAAGTTGAGATAGTCGACAACGGCTTTGTGTACTTTTTTGCCAAAAACATGAAATGCAATAACCTGTAAAACGTGAAAGACGAGAAGGGTTAGGCCAAAATGAGTCAGGTAAATAGCACTAAGAACATAGTCGAGAATTTTTTTCATCCGTTTTTTTCTGCAAAAATAGTTTAAAACTGCTTCGATTATGCTAATTTATCAGCTGTGAAATGATAAAAGTCATTCAAAACTTACATTAAATTCACGTAATTTGTAAATTAACAAACAGAGCTAAAAATAGAAATATAATGGATACCGCACTTTCAGCTGAAAGACTCGAAGTCATGCAACATGTAGGAAAGGACCTGAATGTGCTTATGACGGAATATTTAAAACCAATTGAGGAGAACTGGCAACCGCAGGATTTTTTGCCGGATTCCAGCGATGAAAATTTTTTCAGCGAAGTCAAGTTATTGCAGGAAAGCTGCCGCGAATTACCTTACGACTACATTGCTGTGCTGATCGGAGACACCATTACCGAAGAAGCGCTGCCTACTTATGAGTCCTGGTTAATGGATGTAATTGGCGTGGATCAGGTTAATAATCCGTCCGGATGGTCTCAATGGGTGCGTGCCTGGACAGCGGAGGAAAATCGTCACGGTGATCTTCTGAATAAATATCTTTATTTGTCTGGTCGTGTAAACATGCGCGCGATGGAGGTTTCAACGCAGTTTCTGATCGCCGATGGTTTTGATATCGGAACAGACCGTGATCCTTACCGCAACTTCATTTACACCTCTTTCCAGGAACTGGCAACCAATGTTTCGCACAGAAGAACGGCGACATTGGCCAAGAAATTTGGAAACCCGCACTTGTCCAAAATCTGCGGTGTGATCGCTTCTGATGAAATGCGTCATGCAAAAGCATACAAGGACTTTGTAAGGCGTATTTTAGAGGTGGATCCTTCGGAACTACTTCTGGCCCTGGAAGATATGATGCGTAAAAAGATTGTAATGCCCGCACATTTCCTGCGTGAATCGGGTGTGAAAATGGGTGACACATTCTCTCATTTCTCCGATGCAGCACAAAGGCTCGGGGTATATACAACCAATGATTACATCGAAATTCTAGATAGTTTGTTGATAGAGTGGGAGATAGGCGCCGTTCGGAATATTAACGAGAAGGCCGAAAAAGCCAGAGATTACCTGATGGCGCTGCCCGACAGATTAAAGAGGATTGCAGACCGGACAAGAGTTCCGGAATTGCAATATGAGTTCAGCTGGATTAAGTAGCCTATCACACTGAGCGGAGTCGAAGTGGAGTATCATCGCTTCGACTCCGCTCAGCGTGACAGACTACTTGATTAACATTACGGATCCATTCTTCCGCATCACCTTTCCCTCGTTGGAGATTCCTTCTATCATCCATACGTAAGTCCCGGAAATGGCTTGTTTTCCTTCAAATGTGCCATCCCAGCCCTTGTTCATATCTTTTGTGTAAAACATCAATTCCCCCCATCGATTGTATATTTTGAAATAATTAAGGCTGGTAATCTCATTGATCACCGGCATTAAGATCTCATTTCTACCATCACCGTCCGGTGTAAATGCTGTCGGAACATTGAGGTTTTCGCGTCGTCTTACCCGCAGATTAACAGTCGCTTTTCCTGTACAACCCATCCCTGAAGTAATGAAGACGGTATAACTTTGATCTGCCTGCAACGTCGCCCGCGGGCTCGGACTCGACGGATTGGTTAGCCCATCCGGCGGCGACCACGTGAAGGTGGCGTCATTCAGGTTCGTAACTTGCGGCGACGAAGCGACTAGTTGATAAGGAACATTGGCGTCTATAAATGCATCAGGCGTGGAGCGCACCTCAATCGCCGGGGCCACCTGAACCGTAACCGTATCTCTCAGATTGCACACACCTAGCGATGCATTTACAATATATTGTGTTGTGGTTGAGGGACTTGCAATCGGATCCTTTAAGTTTGGATTGTCCAGGCCCATTTGTGTTTCCCAAGTGAATGTTTGCGCGTTGCTGGTTGTGAAAAGCTGCACCGATTCACCTGCACAAACAACCGTGTCGGGAATGGTTTGAACATTGATATTGCTTGAAAATTCAACTTTCACGGGCTCACTGACCACACAGCCATCGCCATCTTTCATGAAAACTTTATAGTTCGCCGGAAAGAGTTTAAATGTTGCATCTGCCTGATAATTAACGGAATCTATCGAATATTGATACGGCATAGTGCCGCCTTTTCCGGTGATTGCAAGTGTTCCTTCGCTGTTGCCATCGCAGGTTCCGGGTTGTAGCGTGGTGGTAAGGCTCAGGTCACTGACAGCCACTTGCTTAATGTTGGTAATTTCGTTTTGGCATAGCAAATTGGTAATTTTCAGCTGCACATCTTTTTTTCCTGCGCTGTTCCATCTTACCGTATAAGGGCCCATATCTCGTCCCGAAATAACCTGCGCACCGTCAAAATCCCATTCGAATTTGTAGCCGTCGCCGGGGACCGGGATGGTGCCCGTGTATTTGATTTCAACAATCTGGTCGCTTTTGCAAATGTTGAACGGAACGGTTGAGAAGTCTGCGTTCGGATTTATGTTGGCTGTAAAACAGATATCGGTAAACGTCTTATCCACATCCGTTTTAGAAAAATAACGGTCCGTAAACGACAAATATCCAAAATTAGCCTGCCCTGATTCACAGGAAACCGACTGATCGTCCCGGAAAATATAGATAGGCGTTCCTGCTTTGCCAACGTACATTCGATTGGTGTCCTTATGTGAAGCGAAGAGCACATTATCAATATAAACGTCCAAAATTTCAGTTTGTGAATTCCTCGTAATAGTCAGGAGATAGTAAGTGTTTGTGTTAAAAAATGGACATGGTCCCCCTGTGCCATTCGGAAAAATATTTAAGCATCTTGCATCCGACCCCGCGTCTTGTTTGAAATATATTCCCTGATTCAGAGTACCACCAGAGAAATCAAGGATACGAGTCCATATATTGCCCCATTGAGTGGGTTTCAGGTAAATTTGAATTGTATAGTTGTCCGTTATTGTGCCATCAGAATTGGGATACATTAATCCCGAATTCATGCCATTTTGATATACTCTTCTCTGAACGCCACAAGGCAAAATGTCGTTGACAAAAGCTCCCTCTGTTGATGGTAAGGCGGCACATTCGCTTGCTAATTTAACAGGTGTAAGCGCGGGCCCGCACTCGGGCGCTGCCACGTCGAATGTCTCGTAAAACCGGTAAGTATGCTTAACAGTCTGGCCGTAAGAGTTTGACAGAAAAGGGAATGCGCAAAGAAAAAGTAATAGTAATCTTATTTTCATATTCAGCCGAGGCCGGAAGTAAAGAACGTGAGTGACGCTGATAAATCTATAAACGGTAAACAGCCCGATTTATGTCGGAATCTTTGAAGCGGCTAAGTAGTAATGGTTTTTATACTAAAATTACGCTAAATCCCACATATTAGATGTTAGCAGCCCATTATTTGACAGGGGAAATGTTTAAAAAGAAAAGAGGCTCCGTAACCGGAACCTCTTTAACTGCATTGATTTTATATCGACTTATTGATTAACAGCTTTCAAACTACCATCCTTGATCATCAGATTTTTTCTGGTTTGCAGATCATCTCGAAGCAACTTCCTGAATGGCTCCACGTTTTTCGCAGCTGCTATTCTGCTGTTTGCAACGGCTGGTACGCCCATCACTTCCAGCGCTTTACGGAAAAGGGTTTCGTTTTCATCCCCGAATGCGCTGTAAGGGACTTTTGAATCTTCCACGATATAGTTGGGCGTAATGCCATCAACGGTTCCGTAGTCCGACTCGTCGTTAGCATTGGCTGTTTGACCCAGCATAACATAAACGCCCCACTTCCAGCGATCCTTATCGTCATCGATCAACGAACCAAACAGGTTTTTACCTGCCGTGTTCTCTCCGATGGTGACCACATTCATGTAAGGTTTTAATCCATTAATAACGAGCTCACTAGCTGATGCAGTGCCGTTTGAAGTAAGAACGAAAACGCGATTAAGGCTGCTGCCAATGTTATTGGGCTCTGCCTGGAAGTTGTAATTGAGCGCATTAGCACCATTTTGCTTTTGCCAGTAAGCGATGTATTTATCGTTCCATTGCTCTTTGTAAAAGATCTTGGAAGCCGTGATGTTTTTACCAATCAATGATGCCAATGTATTCGCGGAGCTGATATAACCGCCCGAATTCAAGCGCAGGTCAAGCACCAGTTCGTTCACGCCCTTTGCTTTGAAATCAGCAAAAACCTGGCGCAGTTCGTTATCATACTTGTTCTTATCAGCCTCATTACCAGGAACAAATTGCGTGTATACGAGGTAGCCGATCGTTTTACCAGCAGTCGGCTTGGATATAACGGTGGAAAAGGCAACGGGATCTTCTGTTACCTCCGCTTTTGTGATGGAATATGTAGTATTGGTAGCGATGATTTTACCATCTTGTAACGCACCCATGGTGAGTTTAACCGTCTCATTTCCGCTTAGTAAGCTGGCGTAATTACTTTGCGTCAGCTGCGTTCCATTCACTTTCAGGATAATGTCACCTCTTTTCAGGCCCGCAGCCGCGGCAGGGCTTCCTTTCACAACATAGTTCAGAAAAGCGCCGATGTTCGACTGACCGTCATCAAGAAAAGAAAGCGAGTAACTGATCCCGAAAATTTTGCTGACACCATTGAATTCGTTTTGCAGCGCATCAATGTCGTCTGTCACAGCCGAAAAACGATCGACAGTTTGTCTCTGATAAATCAATTTTTCGAAATAGTCATATGGGCTTGCCGAAGCGTCCAGGCTGGATTCCGCCGGGAGCTCCTTATACCAGAAATAAGCATCGTCCATCACCTCATACAGCCAGGCATTGATTGCTTTTCTATCAGAAACCGACGTCGTATCCGCCGCAGCGAGCACGTCCGGTTCCACATCCTTATCCTTGCACCCTGCCACCAGTATCCCCAGTGCAAGCGCAAAAAGAAGGTTTAACTTTTTAAGATTTAACATATTAGCAGGTTTGTTGAATTAAGTTGTTTAACGAACTACACTGCTATTACGTATATCAAAAGCACTTTGTGGCGGCGGGAAGCGTTCCAAACGGGGGAAATACGTGAAATTTAATTGAGATTTGATTAGTGTAAATTTTGTTTAAATTTACAGCATGCGTTAATGCCGAGACTTATGGATATCAAGCAAATTGTGACAATAGATAATGACATTCTGAATGGCCAGCCCGTTTTTAGCGGAACCCGCGTGCCTGTCGAGTCTTTATTTGATCACCTGGAAGCGGGCGTTTCGCTGGACGAATTTCTTGACGATTTTCCAACCGTTAGTAAGGAACAGGCCGTTGGTCTGTTAGAGGTTGCGAGTAAAATAACATCTTCAAAGAACATTGCGGCACTCTATGAAGCTGCTGCTTGACGAGAATCTACCAAAAAGACTTAAAGAAGACTTTCCCGAACACGAGATTTTTACGATCGGTGATATGGGCTGGAACGGCGTCAAAGATTCGCAGTTATTGGCATTACTGAAAGAAAACGGCTTTCATGCGTTGCTTACTTTCGACAAGAACATGCGTTATCAGCAAAACTTTAAAGCTTACCCAGTAACCGTTTTTGTTTTATCTGCCAAAATCAATTCTTATTCAGAGCTTACAAAATTATCGCCACAGGTCCGGGATTATCTCAAAAAATCAAGACTTCCGTTTGGGCCGGTGGCGATCATGTAATGTTTTGTTATCTCAAATCCCTGTCAACCCCTTAAAAAACTTCCTCGCGATCATAGCATATTCCAACGGATCCGCTTTGGCGGGATCTTGTTCGGCTTCGAGGACGATCCAGCCGTTGTAGTCGCTTTCTTTAATGATGGCAAAAAGGGACGGGAAATCAATGCAGCCTTCGGGATCTCCCGGGACCGTGAAAACACCGTTTTTAACGGCTGTCAGGAAGCTAAGCTTTTCGTCGTGAACACGTTGCAAAATGCTCGGACGTACGTCTTTTAAATGAATATGCGCTGTGCGGCCAATGTATTTTTGAAGCGCAACTGCCGGATCTTCGCCTGCGAAATGGAAATGTCCGCAGTCGTAATTCAGGAACACATTTTCGGGATCGGTTTCATTTAATAGGCGGTCCGTTTCTTCAATGGTTTGAATGCAGGTTCCCATGTGATGGTGAAAAGCCAGCTTCATGCCGCGGTCACGGGCAATTTTGCCCAGTTCGTTCAAGCCAAATGAGAAGCTGTCCCATTCTTCTTTGGTATTCAACATACCTTTTCCTTCGAAAACGGGCACATTCATTTGCCCCTGGCAACTGTTCCCCGTTTCACCGCCACCAATCACTTTCGCTCCCATTGTTTCGAGGAAATCAAGCAATGTGGTGAAGTTCTCGCGGTTTTCGGCGAAGGTTTTGGTCGTTAGCTCGTAGCTATTCCATTGGTTGCAAATCTGCAAACCTCTCAATTCCAATGCCTTCTTCAACACATTCGTATCACGTGGAAACTTGTTTCCGACTTCGCAGCCTGTGAAACCGGCCAGCGCCATTTCGCTGATGCATTGCTCAAAAGTATTTTCGCCGCCCAGTTCGGGCATATCGTCGTTGGTCCAGTTGATGGGCGCAACGCCTAGTTTAATGTTCTCGAAATTCATGGCTTATAGGAAAATGCGCTGTTCTTTTTTGTTTGTTTTATATGTTTCAAAGGCCTTTTGCACGCTCGGAGAAGTGGAAACTTCCGCAATCGGCACTTCCCACCAGGCGTGGTAACCCTTCACGGTGCGGTAAAGACTGGTTTCAATGTAAATAACCGTCGTGCGATCGGCCGTTTTGGATTGAGCCAAAGCATTTTCCAGCGATTCTCGATCTGTCGCGCGGATTACATTAGCGCCCAAGCTTTCCGCATTTTTGGCCAAATCCACCGGCAGGAAATCGCCTGAAAGCTGTCCCGAATTTTCATCCCGATATTTATACATTGTTCCAAAGCGTTCACTGCCAATGCTTTCTGAAAGACCGCCAATGCTGGCATAACCGTTATTATTCAAAAGCAGGATCGTGAACTTAATGCCTTCCTGAATGGCGGTCACGATTTCGTGGTTGTTCATCAGATAACCGCCATCGCCGCAGATCACGTAAATCTCGCGCGTCGGATCGGCCATTTTTGCACCCATTCCTGCCGCAATTTCATAGCCCATACAAGAGAAGCCATATTCCAGATGGAAGTTTTTCGGATCAGTCGCACGCCATAACTTATGCAAATCACCCGGCGCGCTGCCCGACGCATTGATCATCACATCGTGGTCGTCCATGAAACTGTTTAGTGTGCCGATTACAACTGCCTGATCGATAGGTACAACCGTTCCATTGCCTTCGGCGTAAATCTGGGTCACTTCGTCGTCCCAGGCTTTGTTAACATCCGCAATGTGCTGGCGGTAATTTGAGTCAACTTCGTAGTCGCCTAATAAGCCTGATAACTCTTCCAAAACCGCCTTTGCATCGCCAATAACCGGCAATGCAGCGTGCTTGAAAGCATCGAATTCGCTAATATTAATGTTGATAAACTTTACATCCGGGTTCTTGAATATCGACTTGGAAGCCGTCGTAAAATCGCTGTAACGCGTTCCTATGCCGATTACAACATCGGCTTCGTTCGCAATTTCAATCGCATATTTCGTCCCGGTTGCGCCCAGGCCGCCAATGCTGTAAGGAGCGTCATAACGGACCGCGCCTTTTCCTGCGAATGTCTCACCAACCGGAATGCCCGTTTTACTGGCAAAATCTTGAAGAACAGGACAAGCGTCACTATAAATCGCTCCGCCGCCAGCAACGATGACAGGGTTTTTAGAAGATTTAATCCATTCCGCAGCTTTCTGCAGTGTGATCAAATCTGGTCTCGGCCTGCCGACGTGCCAGACTCTTTTCCTGAAAAGCTCCTCCGGGAAGTCATAGGCGTGTGTCTGCACGTCCTGCGGCATGGATAATGTCACGGCGCCCATTTCTGCTTGCGAGGTGAGCACGCGCATCACTTCCGGCAGCGAATAAATGAGCTGTTCGGGGCGGTTAATGCGGTCCCAGTATTTGGAAACGGGTTTAAAACAATCATTGACAGAAATGTCCTGTGTCGACGCGCTTTCCAATTGCTGCAAAACGGGATTAGGCTCTCGGGTAGAGAAAATATCTCCGGGCAAGAGCAAAACGGGCAGCCGGTTAATGGTCGCCAAAGCCGCACCGGTGATCATATTCGTAGCGCCTGGGCCAATGGAAGTCGTGCAAACGAATGCACCGAGACGGTTTTTAACCTTTGCATAAGCCACAGCCGTATGCACCATCGATTGCTCATTGCGGCATTGATAGTAACGAAAATCAGGGTTTTCCTGCAATGCCTGGCCCAATCCAGCCACATTACCATGCCCGAAAATCCCGAAACAACCGCCAAAGTAAGGCTGTTCCACACCATCGCGCTCGATGAACTGGTTCTTTAAAAATGTGATCGTAGCCTGCGCTACTGTAAGTCTTCTGGTCATTTTGTGATGATTTTGCTTGAATTATCAGGCGAAAGTGAAATCGCCGGCCTTGCCCGTACAACCGAACAGGTCAAACTTTTTCAGCATAAATTTTTTATATTCTTCCATAAAAATCTTCCCCGGCGTGGTCGGAGCGAACTCTTCCGGCTTGTCGCGGAAAAATTCGCGGTTCACCATCGTCCAGAGCAGCCGCGTGTCCGTGGCAATGTTGATCTTGCAAACACCCAGCGGGATCGCCTTCCGGATTTCGTCTTCCTGAACGCCTTTGGCATCCGTTTTCAGATTGCCGCCCGCCGCGTTAATGCGCTCCACAACCTCAGGAATTACATTAGAACCGCCATGCAGCACCAAAGGAAAGCCCGGAAGCCGCTTTTGAATTTCTTCCAAAATGTGAAACTGCAAACCTTGTCCGCCTGAGAACTTGTAAGCGCCATGGCTCGTGCCCACCGCAATGGCCAGACTATCACAATCCGTCGCTTTGACAAAATCCTCAACCTGTTGCGGATTGGTATAAAATGAATGCGCCGCATCCACCGTCAGATCGTCCTCTACACCCGCCAAAACACCCAATTCGGCCTCCACGCTAATGTTCTTTGCATGCGCACGCGCAACGACTTCCCTGGTCCGAGCCACATTCTGATCAAAATCATCATGACTGGCATCAATCATCACCGAGGTGTAACCACCCGCTTCAATGGCTTGAAAAATATGTTCTTCAAAACCATGATCCATGTGGATTGCATAGGCTACATCAGGATATATCCGGGCCGCCGCAGCGATCATAGAAAGCAGCATATCGGGGTGCGCATAATCTCTTGCAAACGGCGTCGTCTGCACTACAAATGGCGCTTCCGCTTCCTGAGCCGCTGCGAACAAGCCGTGGATTTCTTCCATGAAAAACACATTCACCGCCGGAATCGCATAGCGGCCATAGCATTTTTCAAAAAGTTGTTTTGTCGTTAAAAGCATAATTTATTTTACCAAAAAACGGTGTACAACGCCGCGATCACGCCGCAGATCATGATCGAGCCGATGACGAAACTTTTGCCTGGTTCAAACATGGTCCGGTCGATTTCAAGTCCTTTTGGATTGTGTTTGCTTTTCGGATCAGCTAATGTCATGACTACGATTACCGCGCAGAGAATCAGGAATATAATGCCCATCCGGTCCAGAAATGGAATCTCGGGCGCCATAAACTTTCCGGCTGTGGACAATGGAATTGTCAGCAATGCAGCGGTCAACGCAGCAGCGGAAGTTGTTCGTTTCCAGAACATTCCAAGAATGAAAATCGCAAAAACACCCGGCGTAATGAAGCTGCTGTATTCCTGGATAAACTGGTAAGCCTGATCCAGCACACGCAGCTGCGGCGCAATAATGACGCCAATGATCATGGCTACATAAATAGTGTAGCGGCCGATCTTCACAAGCTGTTTTTCGCTGGCGTTCGGATTAATGTATTGTTTGTAAATGTCCAGTGTAAAAATGGTCGAAATACTGTTCGCTTTTCCGGCCAGGGAAGCGACGATTGCGGCGGTTAAGGCAGCAAAGGCCATTCCTTTTAGTCCACCCGGAAGCAAATTGAGCAAAACAGGATAAGCATGATCCGGTTTTACAACGCCGACGCCATCCAGCATTTCCTTTTGAAACATGCCATTTTGGTACAAAACATAAGCCGCAATGCCCGGGATAACGACGATGATCGGAATGAGCAGTTTCAGCAAAGCCGCAAACAAAATCCCTTTCCGCGCAGTCTTTAAATCAGCGCCTAAGCTTCTTTGAATAATGTATTGATTGCAACCAAAATAGGCAAGGTTATTGATCCACATCGCACCAATGATCACTGATAGGCCCGGCAAGTCTTTGTAAAAAGGATTTTCTTTGGGCAAAATCATGTGGAAATGAGAATCTGCCTGTTCTTTGAGCAAGCCTAACGCATTGAAAATCCCGGGTCTGTTAAAATGGGTTGAAACAAGATCTAATGCCAGGTAAGTGGTTGCCAGCCCGCCCATAACAAGCACGATCACCTGTACAACGTCCGTGTAACCAATCACTTTCATCCCGCCAATCGTGATGATGACGGCAAAGAGCCCTAATCCTATAATGCCCCACGCAAAGTCCAGACCAGCAGTCACTTCCAATGCCAATGCACCTAAGTAAAGGATCGAAGTAAGGTTTACAAACACGTAAAGCAACAGCCAGAAAACGGCCATAATGGTCGCTACCGTGGGATTATACCGCTCCCGGAGGAATTGCGGCATGGTATAAATCTTATTTTTGAGATAAACCGGCAGGATAAAAAGCGCCACCACAATCAGTGAAGCCGCCGCCATCCATTCATAGGAAGAAATCGCAAGCCCGATCGCAAAACCCGAACCCGACATCCCGATAAAGTGCTCTGCCGAGATGTTGGAGGCAATAATCGAGGCGCCGATCGCCCAGAATGTCAGTGATCCTTCTGCCAGGAAATAGTCCGTCGAGCTGACTTCCTTGGAGCTTTTCTTTTTGTAAATCCAATAACCATAAGCAGAAACGCCTATCAAATAAATAAAGAATACAACATAATCCAGCGATTGCAAACCGGTATTGGACATTCGGGTAAAGGGTTAGGTAAATTGGTATTCAATTTTCTGCACGAAGTAACTTAAACGACCGCATACTGCAAAACCTCCTCGATTTTCACACTTCTGCCTTCGCTCAGCGACTTCATTGCAGCAATGCCAATGGCGGTTGCCATAAGTCCGTCATGCGCGTCCACAGGCGACGGCTTGTCTTGCAACACGCAGTCAATGAATGATTTAAGACAAACCCGATAAGCTGTTTCGTATCTTTCCAGGAAGAAATGCAGCGGCAACGAAATGTGTCCGCCATTGCTGTCGAAATGTACGAGCGTGTCGGACGTGTTGTTTTCTGCCTTCGCCATGCCTTTTGAACCGAAAATTTCAAGACGCTGATCGTAACCGTAAACGGCCTTTCTGCTATTGTCAATCACGCCGATAGCGCCATTTTCGAATGTCAAAACGATCACCGCCGTGTCAATGTCCCCAAATTCCTTGATCTCCGGATGGATCAGCGCATCGCCTTTTACAAAAACCTCCTTCACCTCGCTGCCCACAATGTAGCGCGCCATATCAAAGTCATGGATCGACATATCGAGGAAAATGCCGCCTGAGATTTTCAGATATTCCACTGGCGGAGGTGCAGGGTCGCGGCTCGTAATGCGCAGAATGTGCGGATCACCGATTTTATTGGCTTCCACCAGACTGCGGACGTTGCTGAAATTGGCATCAAAACGGCGGTTGAAACCGAGCATTAGTTTCACATTGTTCTCGTTCACAGCCTTTTCCGCAGCTTGAATCGCTTCCAGTGTTACGTCCAAAGGTTTTTCACAAAACACATGCTTTCCCTTTTCCGCAGCCGCAACTGTGTAAGGAACGTGGAATGGAGTAGGTGAGCAAATGATAACCGCCTCAACATCAGGATGGTTGATCACATCATAAGCATCCGTAGTAACCTCGGCAACACCCAGACTGCGTGCAAATTCATGTGCCGCAGGTAAGACGTCGGAAGCGATAATCACCTGTGCGTCAGGCATGTGATGAACCAGGTTGCTCAAATGTATCTGCCCGATCCGACCCAGGCCAATCACCCCGGTCTTTAATTTTCTAGTCATTTTATATTAGAATAATGGTTTATGTTTTGTCAAAACTTCCTGTTCCACTCTTTCAGCCAGCGTTCGATCACGACTTTGGTTTGCGTGAAGAACTCTACGGCGTGTTTGCCTTGTCCGTGCAAGTCGCCGTAAAAGCTTTCTTTCCAGCCTGAGAATGGGAATTGGGCCACGGGAGCGGCTACTCCAATGTTGATACCAATGTTTCCAGCTTCTGCTTCATGGCGGAATTTGCGGGCATTGGAGCCGCTGCTCGTAAATATGCAGGCCATATTTCCATATCTGCCTGCATTGATAAACCGGATCGCTTCGTCAATGGTGTTAATGTGAACCAGGCTCAAAACAGGACCGAAAATCTCCGTTCCGGCCAGTTCGCCGTCTAATGGGATGTCTTCGATAATGGTTGGATTGATGAAGTTTCCGCCTTCATAACCTTCCACTTTTGCATTGCGGCCGTCAACGAGCAGCCTTCCGCCTTCGCTTAATCCTTTATCAATCAATGTCTGAACGCGGTTTTTGCTTTCAGCTGAAATTACCGGACCCATTTGCACGTCGCTATCGAGTCCGAAACCGGTTTTTCTGTTCTTGGCAGATTCCACCAGACTTTCCGTAATGTCCTTATACTCACCAACTGTGATGATGGTCGAAGCTGCCAGGCAACGTTGTCCCGCACAACCATAAACACTGTCGATCACGATTTGGGAAGTCATTTCAATGTCTGCATCGGGCAGCACGATCACGGGATTTTTTGCGCCGCCTTGTGCTTGTACGCGTTTTCCGTTCGCAGCGCCTTTGGAATACACATATTTAGCAACATTGGATGATCCTACGAAGCTAATGCCTTTAATAGCAGGATGTTCCAGAATGCCATCGACTACTTCACACGCACCTTGCACGAGGTTAAGGACGCCTTTTGGCAGATCCAGCTTTTCCATCAACGCCACAATTTTGGTCATTGTCAACGGCACTTTTTCCGAAGGCTTAATGATGTAGCTGTTCCCGCAAGCCAGCGCGTAAGGCAGGAACCAGAATGTGATCATTCCGGGAAAATTGAACGGCGCAATGCATGCACACGGGCCCAGCGGCTGACGGATCATGTATTCGTCGATGCCCTTGGCGATGTCTTCAGAAAATTCTCCCTGCATCATTGCAGGCATTCCACAGGCATTTTCCACATTCTCGATCGCCCGCACCATTTCGGCTTTGGCTTCGATAAACGTCTTGCCCGATTCCAGCACGATCGTACGTGCAATGTCGTCGGCGTTATCCTCCAGCAATGTTTTTAGTTTAAACAAATATTGAACGCGCTTCGAAACGGGCGTGCTTCTCCACTCCTGAAACCCCTT
Source organism: Dyadobacter sp. CY327 (assembly GCF_021390415.1). Classification (NCBI taxonomy): domain Bacteria; kingdom Pseudomonadati; phylum Bacteroidota; class Cytophagia; order Cytophagales; family Spirosomataceae; genus Dyadobacter; species Dyadobacter sp. CY327. The sequence continues at coordinate 1,892,629 of NZ_JAJUXJ010000001.1, forward strand.
AACAGCGGCTTCTGCAGCATCTTCCACGTCCTTTGCATTGCCATAAGGCACTTGCGCGAGCACTTCCTGGTTAGCAGGGTTCAGCACATTTTCGAAATGATCCGAATGGCTGTCCACCCACTGTCCATTGATGTAATTCTGTAATTTTTCCATTTTATCTAAATTGTATTAATTCAAAAGTTTGGTCAGATTGTCCGATTATCGGAACCTGGGTTGCATTAATTCAGAAGACTAGAAGCCGCCGTAACCAGCGACAAAGGCATCCACTTCGGCCCGGGTCGGCATAAAATTGGCGCAGCCTTCGCGCGTCACAATGATCGCCCCGCATGCATTCCCCATTCTTACACTCTGATAAAGGTCCCAGCCGCTCAGTAACCCAAAAGAAAATCCGGCGCAAAACGCGTCGCCAGCGCCGAGCACATTCAAAACTTCAACAGGGAAACCAGGCACCTTAACCTCCTCTTTTCCAGGCTGAAAAATAGAAGCGCCATCTTTCCCGCGCTTGACCACCAATGTTTCCACACCGGAAGCCATAATTTCCTGGATTGCGTTTTCAATGTTGCCGCGGATTTCAGGAGCAGAGATTTGCTGATGCTTAATCAGGAGCTGCTCTTTGTCGGTCAGGAATGTGGCCAGGATTTCTTCTTCGGTCCCTACGACAATATTGAAGCTGGGCAATGCAGCCCGGATTGTAACGCCAAATGCCCTTGGATCAAACCATTGATCGGCCCGGAAATCAATGTCCAGCAAACGGGTCACATTGTTTTTCTTAGCTAGTTCCAATGCATAAAACATAGCAGTGCGGCTCGGATCTTTGCTGAATGCCGTTCCTGAAAACGCAGCTGCTTTGAAATCTTCGAACGGAATGGCATCAACGTGATCCAGGTTCAGATTAATGTCGGCGCAGTTTTCGCGGTAATAAACGAGCGGAAAACGATCCGGCGGCTCAATGCCGAGTACAACAGCGGAACTTCTGGTGCCCTCAATTGTTGGAACATAATCTGTTTTAATGCCTTCGTTATCAAGGAAATGTTTGATAAAATTCCCGACCTGATCGTTGCCTATGCCTGTTAGAATGGCGGTTTCCAGACCAAGTCTGCGTGCACCGGTGGCAATGTTCAGCGGGCATCCGCCCACGAATGCGTTGAATGCTTCTATTTTTTCAAAAGGACTGCCTACATTAGCCGAATACAGGTCGATAGACGAGCGGCCAAGGGTCAGTAAGTCGTATTTTTTCATTGCGGAGAATTAAAAAAGGGGTGCGGCGTTATTTGCCATTCATTTCGGCCGTTACAATCGGCAAGCGCGGATCGGAGCCTTTCCAGGTTCCGTAAATCCAGTCGTGGTCGGGGTCAGAGGTGTTGGCCAGCGATTGGTCGCTTCCGGCCAGGAAATTGAGATAATAAACATTGTAACCATGTCCGGCAACAACGGGGTGGTAACCTTTTGGAACCAGTACGGCTTCATTATGATGCACACGGACTATTTCATCCAATGATCTGTCCTGAGTATAAACCTGCTGGATGGCGTAACCCTGCGGTTTGTCGATTTTGTAAAAATAAATTTCCTCCAGATTCGCCTCAATCAGATTGCCGTTTTCATCTTCCGTGCGAACATCATGCTTATGGGCAGGGAACGAGCTCCAATTGCCCGAAGGCGTGTAAACTTCCACGCAAACGATTTTGTGGCAGTCAAAACCAGGCTCCAATAAGCTGTTAATCTGACGGTTCGCATTGTCGCCGCCCCGATATTCGATCGCAGCTTCTTCCGGGCGTTTCATGCGCGGCGGGTGATCCTCGTCGGATGCTACGTAGCAAATCGCAATGTCGGTCTGAGGTGATTGTGCCGTTAAAACGTAATCCGTATTTCTCGACAAATACATGGCATGTCCAATTCCGCTGAACACATCTTTGCGACCGTTTTTCGTTTCCCAGGTTTGTCCGGCGGCTTCGACTTTAAAATTTCCGCCAAGCAAAACGAAGCAATATTCGTACTCGCCCGTGTTTCCTGAAATTTGTTCGTTTACATCCAGTATTTTAGCCTCGAAGTTCAAATAAGTCCAACCGGCTTGATCGCTCGTAAGGGAATGGTAGGTTTTTTGGTCAGGCGCAGGTTTAACTAGCAGGTCACTCATTGTGGTAATTCGTTACATTTGTACACAATGATAGCGTTGTATAAATTAAACACAAAATGTAAATATGTTTATATTGAATGCAAACGTTTGAAAAAATTTCAAAGATTTAATTGCCATAATTATACAAATGAATTCCCCCCGACCCGTAACCATTAAAGACATTGCCCGCCGTTTCCGGTGCTCGCCATCCACCGTTTCCCGCGCTCTTAACGACCATCCGGCCATCAACGAAGACACCCGTAAAAACATCCAGGAATATGCCCGGGAAGTGGGTTACCAGCGGAATGAGGTGTCTTTGAGTTTGTTAAATAAAAAAACGGCATCGCTGGGAGTGGTTGTCCCGACAATCAGTAATTACTACGAAACCGCCGTTATTGAAGGTCTTCATCAGGCATTGCAGCCCATGGGTTACACGCTTAACATTTGTGTAACCAATGAGAATTATGCTTTGGAAAAAGAATATCTCGCCAAACTGCTCTCGAACAGGACCGAAGGGATTTTCCTTTCCGTATCGCAGGAGACTTATGACTCAGGCTATTACGAGCATCTGGAAAGTGTGATCCAGCGAAAAACACCGCTCATTTTTATTGACCGCGAGTATGAAGATTTCGAGACCAGCCGGGCCACGGTGGACGATTATCATGGTGCTTTTGCGGCCGTCGAGCATTTGCTCAGCATCGGATATAGGAACATCGCCCATTTAAAAGGGCCTAACGGCCTAACGGTCAGCGAACAACGTTTGAAAGGCTACATTGATTGCCTCAAAAAATATGACATGCCCGTTCAGGAAGAATTCATCATTAATACCAACTTTAAAGTCGAAAGCGCCATTGTACCCACAAAACGGCTCCTGGAAATGGCCACGCCACCGGACGCTATTTTCGGCGTAAATGACCAGGTTGCCATCGGCGCCATGCGGGTCGTTAAAGACAAAGGCCTCCGCATCCCGCAGGACGTCGGCCTGGTAGGCTTCGACAATTCGCCCATCTCTGCCTACACATTCCCATCCTTAACCACCGTAAGCCGCCCTGGCCGCAAAATCGGCATGGAAGCGTCACGGCTTTTTCTTAACCAAGTCAATGGCGCAGAGGACTTTAAACATGAAAGCATCGTGCTGCCTTCGGAGTTGATTATTAGAGAAAGTTCGTTGCGGATTTGAGTTTTTAGAAAATAAATGTGACCGATAGAAAAGTCTAACGTCTAATTCAGTGATGCAAAGGATGCATTGGATGAACAGGAGTTGTTTGTCCGGTAAATATTGTTAACTTGAATTATTAAATCATGGACTTCATGAAAGAATTAATCATTGACGACGAAAACTATGTTGTCATTCCGAAAAAAGATTACCAAGCGCTGCAAATAACCGCAGCATTGAAGTGGAAGCCTGAAAAAACCTTTTCCATCGAGGAAGCTCGTGCGCTAAGCAAGAAGCGAATTGATGAATGGGCTTCCGGGAAGTAGTCATTCGGCAATCGGTTATTGATGATCTTGCTGACATTTCTTGGTTTATTGAATCAAAGGGAATGTCGCAGACAGCTAAGAAATTTGTAGATGATACTTACGATTTTTTAGGAAGCCTCGGAAAATCGGATAGATCATTTGCCACGTGTCGGGAACCGGATAGAAGATTGATTGGCTACAAATGTTTTGTTTACAAAAAGAAATACACCATTGTCTTCATTGAAACAGATCGAGAGCTAATCATTTGCGAATTCATTCCTTGTAAACTAGTTTATTGGTAATTATAAACGCAAAAAAAGCAGCCGGGTCCCCAGCTGCTTTTTTGCATTTATAAACGTTGAACTTCTCAAATATCAATATCCCTCATTTTGTACCAAATATCCAGGAGTGTTCGATGCGCCATCGATGGCGCCCTGGGGAATTGGGAAGATGCGTTTCTTTACGTCGGCATTGGATTTTTCGGTCCATTTTCCTTCGTATTTGCCGAAACGGATCATGTCGCTGCGGCGGAGCATTTCCCAGTAGAATTCGAAACCTCTTTCGCGGAATAGCAGGTCGAGGTTCATGGTTGTTAATGCGGGTGGCGGCGTGGTGGCGGTTCTGGATGCCCTTACGATGTTTACGTCTGCCAATGCGGCGGCGGCATCGTTGCTTTTACGCAATTTGGCTTCGGCACGCATCATGTAAATGTCTGCAAGGCGCAGGATTACAATGTCTGCATCCCCTTTGTTACGGCCTGTATTGGATTCGCTGCCGAATTCGTATTTCGCAACGCGGAAACCTGTGTTATAGTTACTTCCAGCCGTCGTAAAGTCAACGAGTTCGCCAAAACTTACAGGCAAGTCGGCGCGGTTACGGGTGATGTAGGCCAATTTACCTACTTTCAGCTTGCCATCCGGACATCTTACAAATGCGCCATTGACACGCAATGCACCATATTGCTGACCGCGCAGAATGCCGCGGTTGATCTTGTAATCAGAATCCTTCACGCATGTATCTGCTGTGTTGGAATACACAGACATATTTTCCTGATAAAACCGAGGATCTCGTTTCGGATCAACTGCGCCATATGCCTGCACCCACGACTGGTAAAAGTCGGATGTGATGGCGGGGCCGTCCGTTCCGTTTGCGGCTGGAAACGCTGCGAGTGGGAACTGGTCACCCGAGATGGAGAAATAAGCCAGACGATTGTGACCATTCAAATCGGAACGCTGGTCCACTGCGAAAATAAGCTCCTGGTTCGTATGGTTTTGGTTGCCGAAAATCGCGAAGTAATCCGGTGACAGTTTTGCTTGGCCTGAGGCAATGATTTTGTCGGTATACTGGATTACTTTATCCATATCCGCAGGTGAAAATGTGAAAGCCGGTGCGTAAATGTTGCGGTAAACCGCTGCATTCAAATTAAGGCGTGCTAGTAGTCCCCAAACGGCAACCTGGTTCAGCCTTCCAGGGCCAACCACAGATTTAGGTTGTACAATCGGCTCAATAGCAAGGAGTTCACTTTCAATGTATTTCACAGCTTCGTCACCCCTGATGATCACGGAAGCCACATTGGGATCGTCCTTCACAAAAACCACGCCGTACATATCCAGCATAATCATGTTATAATATGCACGCATGCCCCGAGCTTCCGCAGCGTAAAGTCCCGCCGTGGCCGACTTGGAATCTTTCAAACCGGTGATAGCCGTGATCGACCTGGAAATGGATTGCGATAATGTGTTCCAGGTGCTGGTAACATTCGGATCCGTAGCCGTTGTATTGTGCTGGTGCAGCGCCAGATAAATTCCGTTATCGCCCCAGTCGGTTCCGCCGCGATAGGGTAGGATGGCCTCGTCGGTGGATATTTCGTTGAGCGCAAAGTAGGTCGTATGCTGGAACAAGTTGGGCAGCAATGCGTAAACGGGCGCTATCAGGCCGTTTGCAGCTTCGTCGGGAGACAAATTGGCTTTAAGCGTTTCGTCCAAAACCTGCTCTTCAAGATCGGTGCAGGCATTTGTGACAAATAATAAGCTCGCAACCGCAAATATGAGTGATAATTTCTTTTTCATCTTTTATTTATTAAAAGCCAATGTTTAGACCAAAAAGGATTGTTTTAGCCTTTGGATAACTCAGATAATCAACGCCGTAAGAAGTAATCTCATTGATATTGCGGTCGTTGTTCACCTCAGGATCGTAACCTGTGTATTTGGTCGATACCACGAGGTTCTGGCCTGTAACCGACACGCGCACAGTTTGCACCCATTTGTTGATACCCAGTTTCGTGGTATTCAGGTTGTATCCCAATGCAAGGTTATTCAACCTCAGATAAGCGCCGTTTTTCAAATATCTTGTTGACACAGGCGCCGAATTGTTCACCGATTCAGCTGCTTCTGCAAATGATTCGCGGGTGACATTCAAACCTTTTGATAATCTCAGCTTAAAGAAATTGGAGTTGGCCGTGTTGTCATAAACCTTGTTTCCAGCCACGCCGTTGAAGTTTGCTGTCAAATCAAAACCTTTAAAAGACACATTACCATTGAAATTGTACATCCGGGTAGGAAGTGCCGTCCCGGCAGCAACGCGGTCCTTGTCTGTCACAATTCCGTCGCCATCCACGTCCCTGAATGTGCTGATTCCTTTTTCGTCAAAACCTGTAAATTCTTTCAGGAAGAATGTGCCGATCGGCTGATTATTAATGTATCCGTTAATGGTCGCCGACGTGAGGCCCGGGCCTTGGGCAGCGCCCGATGGGATTACAGAATAAGGAGAACCTGTTACGTTATTTTTGATAAATGTAATGTTACCACCAAAAGAGTATCGTAGTCCGTTGTCCAGTGATTCGCGGTAATTCAAATCAACTTCAAGTCCCTGGTTTTTGATCTTCATATCAGGTACGTTGGTCCAGAAAACACCAGCTGGCTGGATAGGATCGGCAGGAATTACTTCCAATAATATTTTCTCAGATGTTTTGGTAAAATAGTCGATTTCACCGCTCAATGCGCCTTTGAACAAAGCGAAGTCAAGTCCTATATCCGTTTGCTTCGACACTTCCCATTGAATGTTCGGGTTAGCCAGCCTGGTGTTGGTAGTCCCGGCAGGGTAGGAGCCTGTTCCGATTGGGTAACTTGTTGTGGGTGAGACAACTGATGTGAAACGGGCCTGTGTAATTTTAGAAGGGATTTCCTGATTTCCCGTTGATCCCCAACCTGCACGAAGTTTCAGGTCCGAGAAAGGAGACGATTTCATGAATTCTTCCTCAGAAATTATCCAACCCAATGAGAATGAAGGGAATGAGCCGTATTTGTTATTAGCTCCAAACTTGGATGAGCCGTCCACGCGAAGCGTTGCTGTTGCGAGATATCTGTCTTTGAAACCATAGTTCACCCTTCCAAAGAACGATTGCAGCTCATTAATACGAGCATAACCGCCCGGAGCGTTCAGGATCAATGTCAAATCCTGACCAAGGTTCGGGTTATTAATAGGCTCAATGTCCGAAATCGGGAATTTATTAATGCTGAAATTCTTTCCGGACAACGAGATGCGCTGGAAAGAGTGACCAACCAGTGCGCTGAAACTGTGGTTCTTGCTATTTGCAGTATACGTCAGGTAATTTTCGATCAGGCTGTTACTGTTTTTTGTCTGGTAATTTTCCAGACGACCGATCTCGAACGGAACAGCATTCGGCAAGGTTTGCTTGTCCTGGGTTGCCGTAGAATTATCAAGACCGAAATTCAGCTTATAAACCAAACCCTTAATGATGGTCACCGAAGGCGAAATAGATGCCAGGACACGGTTTGTGTTCAAAACTTCTTTGTATAATCTCAGCGGGATCAGCGGGTTGGTTCCATCCTGATACTGAAACGGTTCGCCATTCGCGTCGTAAGGCGCATAAGTCGGGTTCGCCGTTATAGCGCCGCCGATCATTCCCTGAATGTTAGGCCGTCTATTTTTGGTATTGGTTGCATTCAGATTCACATCTAATGTAACGCGGTCGTTCAGCAACTTTTGGGAAAGGTTAATGCGGCCTGTGTAACGGTCCTGCTGGCTGCCTTTCAAAATACCCTGTTGTTTTTGCGCACCGAATGATCCGTAATAGGTCATCTTGTCCGTTCCACCGCCTACTGAAATGTTGTGGTTATGCGTGGTTGCGCTCCGGGATATTTCCTTTTGCCAATCCGTATTTGCGCCGCCATCAATCACCGTACCGCCCAGTTTGGCAGCTTCGGTAAGAAATTCCGGGCCTGATAACACATCCAGCGGACGGGCCATCTTGGATATCCCCAATGATCCTGAATAGGTCACGCTGGCTTGTCCCGATTTTCCTTTTTTAGTTGTAATTAAAATAACACCATTGGCACCGCGTGCACCATAAATCGCTGTCGCAGAGGCATCTTTCAAAACATCCATTGACTCAATGTCCTGTGGATTGATGAAATTCAGCGGGTTTGTATCGCCGCCGGTTCCGCTATTATCCAGCGCCATTCCGTCCACGACAAAAAGCGGCGTGCTTCCCGTGCGTATCCCACCCGGCCCGCGAACGGTAATGCTGGTTTTTGCACCCGGTTCACCGGTTGCCGAAGTAATGTTCACACCCGAAACTTTACCTTGCAGCAATTGTTCCGGTGAGTTAATGATACCCGTATTGAACTCGCTGCTTTTCAAAGATTTAACGGATCCCGTAATGTCTTTCTTAACAGTCGTTCCGTAACCTACAACCACCACTTCGCTAAGGTTGGATGTTGATTCTTTTAGTTTGATTTCAATCGAACTGTTATTTGATTCTGTGAGTAAAAAATCGTTCAGAGATTGTTTTTCAAAACCTATATAGCTGAATTCCAGGTTGTAACGAACTCCTGTTTGAAGGCTCGAAATGGTGAAGACACCATTTTCGTCTGTTGTGGCGCCTTGCTTGGAACCGCCGCCAACGGGTGTAACAACCACCGTAACACCGGGCAATCCGTCTGTTGTGCCGTCTGTCAGCACTTTTCCTGTGAGCGTAACGTCCTGCATTACACGCATGTCGGCTCCGAAATGGCTCGATAAACTTCCCGAAACCGGCAATATAGCCGCTGCCGTTGCATGTGGCCCAGAAATGGCCGCGCCCTGCAACAGGCAAATGCTAAGTGTCCCGGTTTTGACTAATAGAGTCAAAGTTTTTTTCATGAGATCAAATTATTGGGTTGAATTGTTAATGAAAGGTAGGATGCGCAAGCAGAGAGGGGCATATAATGATATTTTAGGGTTCTGGTTACGCAAGATTACAAATTGTATTTTTAAAATATTTAATAGAAATTACTTTATAGGCTATGCAAACGTTTGAAATTTTATGCAAACGTTTGAAAAAATAAGAAGATTTTATAGGATGAAATCAACAGGAAAAGCACCAAAAAACCCCACAAGCAGCCACAACCGGCAATTGCACGCAAAAGTCGTTGTTATTGCTCCTTGCGAAAACAATTTGAGTTTAAGGAATTGTTAAATCAGCTCCTGAGCGCCTACACGTCCTGGCGCAGGACTTCCAACGGCGGGCGCGAGAGAATGCCCCGGCTATTGATAAGCCCGATGAAAACGGTCATCAAAGACACGAATAAAAAGACTATAAGTATTGGTATAAACTCAGGCTTAAATTCCGCTTCAAAACTGAACTTTGCCAGTAACCAGCTCCCGATCAGCGAAAGCAGAATGCCTGTAAAAGCGGCCAGTGATCCCAGGAAAAAGTATTCCAATGCCGTAATGGAGAAGATCTGTTTACGACTAGCGCCTAATGTCCGGAGCAGCACACTTTCCTGTAAGCGCTGGTATTTGCTGATCAATACGGAAGCAATCAGCACAATTAGTCCCGTAAGAATGCTGAAACCTGCCATAAAGCGGATCACGAAACCGATTTTATTGAAAATATCATCCAAAACACGAAGTACCAATGCCAGATCGATGATTGAAATGTTGGGAAACTGGCGCACGATGGATTGCTGAAAAACGGCCGATGCCTGCGGATTGGGCACATGCGTAAGCATAACGTGAAACTGAGGTGCTTCTTCCAGCACGCCGGTTGGGAAAACAACCAGGAAGTTGGTCTGGACTTCGCCCCAGTTCACTTCGCGTAAACTGGAAACGGTGGTCGACATCATGGTTCCCTGCACATTGAAAACCAGCGTATCACCTAGTTTGAGCCTGCTCCGGTCTGCAAATCCCTGCTCAACAGAAATGGGGATGAGGCCGTCGGTGCTCTTGTAAGTGCCCTTCCACTTTCCTTTGGTCAATTTTTCTGTGGAACTCAGTGAATCCCTGAATGTTACGCGGTATTCGCGGCCAAAGATGCGGCGGGATTGCTCGGCTGTGGTGTCGCCTTCAAAGTCGGATGCTGTTTTTCCATTGACTTCTTCCAATCGCATGTTTACGATCGCAACGTTCTGGTTAACAGGAATATTCTGCGCTTTTGCAATTGCCAGCACAGCTTCTTTCTGACTGCCCTGAATGTCAAAAAGGACAATGTTCGGCTGGTTTCCGCTGGACGACATTTTCACCCGGTTGAGCAAAATCGTTTGAACAAAAAACAAGGTGCAGACCAGACAAGTGCCGAGGCCGATGGAGACAACCAGAATGGAAGTTTGGTTGTTGGGACGATACAAATTAGCCAGGCCCTGTCGCCATAAATAGCTCCATGACGTCGGGAAAAACTTGCGGACGAGCCACATAAGCAAACTTGCGAATGCATATAACACAACAAACGAAGCCAGAATGCTGGCCGTGAAGACCAGCGCTTCGATCCACGTTTGCATTTGCAGAAATGCGAAGCCGTAAATAAACACGACGATCAGGCCGTAGAGCACCCACGCCCACGGATCTCTTTCCATCTTCACCGCATCCAGCGAAACGCGCAGCACATTCAGCGGCGAAACCTTACGGATGGAAACAAGCGGAGGCAATGCAAAAAGGATTGAAATTAGCACACCAATAGCCAAACCTTGTCCGATTGCGAGCCAGGAAATGTCCGTAGTAAGTTCAAAAGGCAGAAAATCCTTGATCACGATCGGTAAAAATTGCTGAATGGTCGTGCCCAGGATAGCGCCCAGTATAGAACCAATGATGCCGATTCCTGCAATCTGGATCAGATAAATCAGGAATGCCTGAGAGCCTTTTACACCCAGACAGCGCAGAATAGCAATTGAGTTGAGTTTTTCACGAATGTAAATATGAATGGCACTCGCAACCCCGATGCAGCCCAAAAGCAATGCGACAAATCCTACCAACGCTAAAAAGCGCGTCAGATCTTTGAATGATCTGCCCGTGTCTTCTTTTTGGGATTGAATGGTTTTATAGTCCAGATCACCGGCTTCAAAACGAGGTTCGAGCTGCTTGGCAAGCTTTTCAACATCTGTCTCCGGCGCGAATTTGTAATAATAGCGGTAAGCGACGCGGCTTCCTTTCTGCATTAAACCCGTTTGGGCCAGATAGCGCATGGGAATGTAAACCGATGGCGCAACTGTGCTCGTAAGTCCCGTAGAGCCAGGCGCTTTTTCCAAAATTCCGGCAATGGCAAAAGTAACATTTCCGATCTTGATCGAATCGCCGACTTTTGCCTGATATTGCAGCATAAGGCTTTGATCTACAAGCGCTTCTTGCCGTGATCGGAATGTTTGTTCGGCAGTCAAGGGAATGGTCTCGAACTTTCCATAATAAGGAAAGTCGCCTTCCAAAGCCCTGACCTGAGCAAGTCTGTTTCCGCCATTTTTCGGAAAATAAATCATAGAGGCAAAACTGCGCTCCTCAGACCTGGTTTTCCCCAAAGAATCCACAAGCGTTTTAGCCTTTCCTTCAACAGGTTTTCCGGTATTAAGGGCCAGGTCAGCGCCTATTAATGTTGCCGCTTGGTTATCAATGTTCAATCTGAGGTTATCACCCAGGGAGTAAATGGCCACAAGGGCAGCAATTCCCAGGATAATGGATGAGATGAAAAGGAGCAGCCGCGAGCGGTTTTTCCGGCTGTCACGCCACGCCATTTGCAATAACCAGGGGAAATTAATTTTATCTTGATTCATCATTCAACCAGTTTGCCGCCTTTAATGCGAATAATGCGTTGCGTTTTTGCCGCCAGTTCCAGATCGTGCGTTACCAGCACAAGCGTCGTTCCGGCTTCCCGGTTGAGGTCGAAAAGCAGTTTTACCACTTTTTCGCTGGTTTCTGCGTCCAGGTTCCCGGTCGGTTCGTCGGCAAAAAGGATCTGCGGTTTATTGGAAAATGCCCGGGCAAGGGAAACGCGTTGCTGTTCTCCGCCGGATAACTGGGTAGGATAATGATGGCTTCTTTCGGCAAGGCCTACTTTATCGAGCAGGTCCAGCGCGCGGGGCTTAATGTTCTTTTCGCCTCGTAATTCCAGCGGGACCATTACGTTTTCGAGTGCAGTAAGCGTGGGGAGCAACTGGAAATTTTGGAATATGAAACCTACATACTGATTCCTGACGGAGGCGAGCTGATCTTCATTGAGACCATTGAGCCTCGTTCCATGCAGCTCAACGGTTCCGGATGTAGACCGGTCCAAACCTGCGCACAAGCCCAGAAGTGTAGTTTTTCCGCTTCCGGAAGGCCCCACGATCGACATCGTTGAGCCGGCTGCGATTGAGAAATTGATATTGTCTAAAACGGTCAGCGAACGGTCGCCACTTTTATATATTTTACTAACCTGTTGCAGATCGAGTATGGTATCCATCAATTGTTTTTAATTTTATGTTTTTCCGGTGTGCTAAACTGGGGCAACTTGATTTACTCCAATTTGGTTCTTTTGGATTTAGCTTGCACATAAATATACCATTATATGATGAATCGCTTTGTTTTTATAGCCAAAATGCTGCTTATCGGCGCCATTCTGACTTCTTGCAACAGTGAAAATAAAGAAACTGCCGAACAGAAGGATTCGGTAAAAACAACTTTAAAAACCCCTGCCAGTGCCAACAAAACCATTGTGTTTTTTGGAAACAGCCTTACCGCAGGATACGGACTGGATGATCCTTCGCAGGCATTTGCCGGTTTAATCCAAAAACGCATTGATTCCCTGGGACTCAGTTATAAGGTGATCAATGCTGGCGTGAGCGGCGAAACCACCTCAGGCGGAAACAGCCGGATCGACTGGCTTCTGAAACAGCCTCTGGATATTTTTGTGCTGGAACTGGGCGGTAACGATGGGTTAAGGGGCATCCCGGTTTCGGAAACCAGGAAGAACCTGCAAGCCATTCTGGACAAAGTGCGGGCAAAGTATCCCGATGCTAAACTTGTATTGGCAGGCATGCAAATCCCGCCTAATATGGGACAGAAATATGCTTCGGAATTCAAAGCCGTATATGCAGAGATTGCTGATAAAAATAAAATTACCCTTATTCCATTCTTACTGGAAGGCGTAGGTGGCGAAAGCAAACTAAACCTGCCCGACGGCATTCACCCGACTGCGGAAGGACACAAAATCCTTGCTGAAAACGTTTGGGTGCGGATTAAGGACCTGCTTTAATTCGCAAGCCGGTGCATAGTAAAACAAGAAAAAGGCCCGGAAATATGTTAAAAAACATACATTCCGGGCCTTTTGTTTCATTAGGTGTTTTCCTTACACAACCCTGTCGCCACGAATCAATCGAAGAATTATTGCAACAACTGCAATCACCAAAAGAATGTGAATAATGTTACCCATTCCAAAGCTAGCAAAGCCGAAATAGCCGATTAGCCACAGAATGACCAAAATGACAGCTATTGTATAAAGAAGATTTCCCATTGTCTTAATTTTTTGAGTTAGTGTTATTTGCGATAATCAATATCTTATCAATTAGGATGCCAGCCTGTAAGATTGGAAATAAGGCGTTATTATTCCCCGAATTCTACAATATTTGATCAATTGATATCATGTATAGCTTTAAGTTGTAGAAATTTTTCTCAAACCATATGAAACGAACCACCCTTTTAGTTCTGCTGATTTGCTCAATTATCTGCCATTTTTCCCCGGCAGCCACTGTCGACACTGTTCAGGTTTATAGTAATATCATGAAAAAAAGCCTTAAAACAGTCGTTATAAGGCCATCTCAGTATGATTCGGGTAGAGCCTATCCGGTTGTTTACCTGCTCCATGGATACAGTGGCAACCACGCCGACTGGATTTCGAAGGCGAAAGGCTTTGAAACAGCGGCCGATACTTATAATATGATCATTGTATGCCCGGACGGCGGTTACAGCAGCTGGTATTGGGATAGCCCGATGGACCCGCAGTCGCAATATGAGACCTATGTTTCCAAAGAACTGGTTTCCTTTATTGATTCAAAATATAAAACCATTAAGGACCGCGCTGGTCGGGGCATTACGGGTTTGAGCATGGGCGGGCATGGCGCGCTTTATCTTGCTTTCAGGCATCAGGATGTTTTTGGGGCAGCGGGCAGCATGAGCGGCGGCGTGGATATCAGGCCGTTCCCAAATAACTGGAACATGGCCGACCGACTGGGAAAATACGCCGAGCAGCCGGAAAGATGGGAGAAGAACACGGTCATTAATATGCTGCACCTGCTGACGCCGAACTCACTGGCTTTAATCATCGACTGCGGCGTGGACGATTTCTTTTTTAAAGTGAATGAAAAGTTGCACGAACAGCTCGTTTACAGAAATATCCCGCACGATTATCTTGTCCGGCCGGGTGCCCATAATTGGCCTTACTGGACGAATGCAGTACAATATCAGTTGCTTTTTATGAGTAACTATTTCAATAAAAAGCCAAATCCTTCCAATTAAATTTCTCTAATTTACATTTCAAAAAATAGAATCTACCTTACATTAAATTTTACTATTCAGCTAAATGAGCAACTATTCCTCAACCGTGGAACCCACAAAAGCCCGATTCACTGAAAACAGATATTTGATAACCCTCATCTTCGTAACGTCCCTGTTCATGTTCTGGGGAATTGCCATCACGATGGGCGACGTTTTAAACAAACATTTTCAACACGTATTAAGTCTTACCAAAACCCAGTCTGCATTTGTACAGTTCGCCATTTTTGGCGCTTATGGTGTTATGGGGATCCCGGCAGGGCTTTTCATGAAGCGCTTTGGCTATAAAAACGGCGTGCTTTTCGGGTTATCGCTATTTGCACTGGGGTCGTTCTTGTTTGTTCCGGCAGCTGCGGCAGCATCATTTCCATTCTTCGGAGGAGCATTATTTATCCTGGGTTGTGGAATCTCCACTTTGGAAACTGTCGCGCATCCGTTCGTAGCGTCGCTCGGTGATCAGCGCACGAGTGACATGCGGATCAACTTTGCACAGGCTTTCAATGCATTGGGCACCATCATTGGACCGGCGGTTGGTTCTTACTTTTTGTTGAGGAACAATGTGGAGGGCAGCACGGACCTGACTTCTGTAAAAACATTATATATCGTGATCGGAAGCGTTATCGCTACGATCGCTATTTTGTTCTCATTTGTAAAAGTGCCTGCGCTAACGGATCCGCACGTGGTTGCTGATCCTGCTGCGGCGAATGTGGACACGCATCCCGAAAAAGGGCTTTTTGATCACAGACATTTTAAATGGGCGGTTATCGCACAGTTTTTCAATGTAGCGGCACAAGCCGGAACCTGGGCATTCTTCATCAATTATGGTCACGAGAAAATGGGTTTTACCGACGTTGTAGCTGGTAATTATATGATCCTGTTTTTTGTGTTAATGCTTACAGGTCGTTTTGTTGGAACATTCCTGATGCGCTTCGTAGCGCCGCATACGATCTTGGCGATTTTTGCAGCTTGTAACATTGTTATGTGCCTTATCATCGCGCAGAGTCTCGGCTGGCCTTCATTCATCGCCTTGCTGATGCTTAACTTCTTTTTCAGCATTATGTTCCCGACCATTTTTAGTTTGGGATTGAAAAACTTGGGCAAGCATACGCAACAGGCTTCATCCTTTATTTCGATGGGTGTTGTCGGTGGCGCGTTCTTCCCGTTCGCTATGGGCGCTGTGGCTGAGTCGGATGTGGCACATGCTTATTACTTGCCGATCATTTGCTATGCAGTGATTTTCATGTTTGGATACAAATATTATAAAGTGCTTTAAGGCGGTTTGCTCCAAAAACTTTAATCAATAATCAATAAAAAAATCGATTGCTGAGAGCCTGCGGCCGACAGCCCTAATATTATGAAACTCTGGGGAATTGACTTAGGAGGAACAAAAATAGAATGCGCCGTGCTGGATCCCGAGCGCAATTTGGAAGTAGTTGTACGCATGCGCCTTCCGACCGAATCTGCGAACGGTTACGAGCATATTTTATCACAGATCAAAAAACTGATCGATCAGGTTGCAGAGCAGGTGGGTGAGAAGCCAACCAAGATCGGGTTTGCTACGCCGGGTGTTTTGGAGCCGGATTCGCAGTTGATGAAAAACTCTAACACGATCTGTCTCAATGGCATGCCATTAAAAGCGGATCTTGAAAAAATATTAGGCATTCCTGTTCAGCTTGCGAATGATGCCAACTGTTTTGCACTGGCCGAAGCATTGATCGGTGCCGGAAAGGATTATCCCAGGGCGGAAGTTGTTTTTGGTGTGATCATGGGCACGGGCGTTGGCGGCGGATTGGTGGTGAACAACAAGATCATTGCCGGACATCATGGAATTGGCGGCGAATGGGGACATAACATTCTGGAAGAGAACGGTGAACCTTGTTATTGCGGAAAAGCAGGCTGCGTAGAGCAGGTCATTTCCGGCCCGGCGCTGGAACGTTTTTACGAAAAAGTAAGTGGTGAAAAGCTGACGATGAAAGTAATCCTTGACCGTTATCACCAGGGCAATGACGAGTTTGCGAAAGCCACCATTGAACGCTTGCTGGAATTCTACGGACGTGCCATTTCGACATTGATCAATGTCCTGGATCCGGGACTGATCGTGATTGGCGGCGGCGTTGGCAATGTTGAATTGCT
The DNA here is from genome assembly GCF_021390415.1 of Dyadobacter sp. CY327. Classification (NCBI taxonomy): domain Bacteria; kingdom Pseudomonadati; phylum Bacteroidota; class Cytophagia; order Cytophagales; family Spirosomataceae; genus Dyadobacter; species Dyadobacter sp. CY327. The sequence continues at coordinate 1,909,130 of NZ_JAJUXJ010000001.1, forward strand.
TTACACCGCGGGTTTTGAAAAGATCAAAAAATACATTTTCAACAAGGGCGTTGTGACCACTCCGATCCTGAAACCGAAGCTGGGCGACAGCGCCGGGGTTTTCGGTGCAGCACTCTTGTAAAATATGCTTAGCAAGGTGATTCCGGCATGTTATAACCAGTAAACCAGCATGTTCCGGAGCTTCTTAGTGAATTAAATCACTCTATCGGAAACAAGGTTCTATGTTAACGAACGGAATCTCCTTGCGCATAAAGTCCATTGATACAGTCCGTGGGCTCATTATGGTAATCATGGCGCTCGACCATGTCAGGGACTATTTTCACATTACGGCGTTCTCCGCCGATCCGCTCGATCCGGCCACAACCAATCCCGCCCTTTTTTTTACAAGATGGATCACGCATTTTTGCGCACCGTCGTTTATGCTGCTTTCCGGGATTTCGGCCTATCTGTCCGGCCAGAACAAAACCACCGCTGACACATCTTCCTTCCTCCTGAAACGCGGTCTGTGGCTGATTCTGGTTGAAATAACCTTTATGACATTTGCCTTTTCGTTTGACGTAACATTTAAAACCATCTTTCTCGCCGTGCTCTGGGCGCTGGGAACGAGTATGCTGGTTTTGGGATTGTTCGTACGTTTCTTTTCTCCAAAGGCGATTCTGATCTCCGGTTTGGTGCTGATCTTCGGACATAACCTTTTCGATCTGGTAAAAGCTGCCCCCGGCTCGGGGCTCGACATTTTCTTGGGTATTTTCATGACTGGCGCCGGGCGTTTCGTGCCGAGGGGCGATGGCGGGAACATTGCTTTCTTATATGTGATATTGCCCTGGGCGGGGATTATGATGTCGGGATATGGGTTGGGGATGATCTATAACCGTGCTTTTCCTGAACAGAAACGCAGAAAAATATTGCTGCAATCGGGCGTTGCCGCCATTGTGCTGTTCCTCGTTTTGCGCTTCGTGAATTATTACGGAGATCAATCGCTATGGAGCCCTCAATCGGAAGGGATGAGGACGTTTTTATCATTTATGAATGCGTCCAAGTATCCGCCCTCGCTCATTTTTACCCTCATCACACTCGGCCCGATCCTTATTTTGCTTGCCTTCACGGAACATACTGACAATGCGTTGACGCGGTTTTTTACGGTTTACGGTAAGGTCCCGTTCTTCTACTTTATGCTGCATTTCTATCTGATTCACTTGCTGACCATGATCGCCGTTTTGTCCTCGGGCTACACCTGGGCACAGGCGACCGCACCGGATCTTTTCTTCAAATTCCGCCCGAACGATTTCGGTTACAGCCTTGGAATCGTGTATGTGATATGGATTTCCATTGTCCTCGCGCTCTATTATCCATGCCGGTGGTTTGGGAATTACCGTGAGCGGAACAAGAAATGGTGGCTGAGCTATTTATAGCATTACATTTCCCACTCGCTTTCATTCATCCGGCAGAGGATTTATTCTTATCAAAAACCCAACTCTGAAATGCACATTGTACGCACGTTTGCTTTTATTTTTTGTATCTCAATAAACACACTTTTCGCGCAGGCGCCCACTGAGAATTATCCGGTAGATCCTGCTTCGGAAGAGCAGGTTGGTGTGCCGAAAGGGGAGGTTCTGAAATTTACATTCGAACATTCAAAAATCTTTCCGGGAACATGGCGGGAATATTGGGTTTATGTGCCTGCACAATATAAGCCTGACAAGCCTGCTTGTGTTTACATTAACCAGGACGGCATTCAGTGGAAAGCGCCGGTTGTGTTTGATAATCTGATCCATAAGGGCGAAATGCCTGTCACAATCGGCGTTTTCGTAATGCACGGAAAAGTGAGAGCTGCTAATGCAAGTGAGGCTAATGATCGTTTTAACCGCAGTTTTGAATATGATGGGTTAGGGGATGCTTATGCACGATTTATCCTTGAAGAAATTCTCCCGGAAGTAGAAAAGCAGAAAACCAGTGACGGACGCGTAATCCGTTTGTCTAAAAGTGGCAATGATAGGGCGATAGGCGGATCGAGCAGCGGGGCAGTTTGTGCATTCACCGCAGCCTGGGAGCGTCCGGATGCATTTACCCGCGTTTACAGCGCCATAGGCACGTATGTGGGCTTGCGTGGTGCCGACCGTTACCACACATTGGTCAGGAAATACGAACCCAAGCCCATCCGGATCTTCCTTCAAGACGGTGCCAATGACCTCAACATTTACGCCGGCGACTGGTGGATGGCTAACCAAACCATGCTGCGCGCTTTGACATTCGCAGGTTACGAAGTGCAACACCAGTGGGGCGAAGGCGGCCACAACGGCAAGCACGGAACCGCATTGTTCCCCAAAGCCATGCGGTTTTTGTGGAAAGATTGGCCTAAACCCGTGAAAGCAGGGAATTCACAGAATCAAATGCTAAGTGCCATACTCATTCCCGGGCAGGATTGGGAGCTTACTTCGGAAGAGAAGAAGGAGCCAAATAAGAAGCAGAAAATCACCAAAAACCTTTCGAAATCCGATTCAATAGTCGCGCACAATGGTAATGTATACGTAACAGTTTCGGATGGCCCGGAAAAATCCGGCAGCATTTTTTTAATCACACGCAATGGGAAAAAAGTGCTTGTTGACAAAGCCCTGTTATCTGTCGGCGGCATAGCATTATCACCGGATCAAACATTGCTATATGCCACGGAATCCGCTTCGCATTGGGTTTGGGCTTACCAGATCCAGCCGGACGGAACATTAACCCACAAGCAAAAATACGGCTGGCTCCATGTCCGTGACGATGACGATAATGCCGGGGCACGCGGCATTATGTGCGATCGGGAGGGGCGCATATATGTGGCAATGCGTATGGGAATTCAGGTTTTAGATCAAACCGGCCGTGTAAATGCCATATTACCAACGCCCGCCGGCGCAGCTTCCAGGATTACATTCGGCGGCGAAAATTTCGACACGATTTATGCGACTGCCGGTGAAAAGGTCTACCGCCGCAAACTGAATGTGAAAGGAGCGAACAGCCGCGATACACCCAACAAGCCCGACGCGCCTAAGTTATAAACGGCCCGCCCGGAACGCCCCAGCCCCATTTCGGCATCGGTTCTTCGGGGTTCATGGTCAGGTCGTCGATATTGGAGTTGAGGACTGCTATGCGTGTGCCCCATTCAATGTAGGCGACAAATGCGGACCGGAACTCGGGGTCGTCGGGGAGGTTGATTTCGTCGGACGTTTCCAGCAGCAGTGCCACCCAGCGTTTCCGGTGCGCTTCGGTCAGGTGTTTGGATAGATGCTTCTGGATCATCTTGAAATGGCTTCCTTCCTCCGTGCTGTACATTTTAGGACCACCAAAAACCTCCGCAATAAAATGTGCCACATGCAGCTGATGCTCCGTAGACATATGCTTGAATACCGGCTCCAAAAGCGGATTAGCTAGAACCTTCTTGTAAAAAAGCTCCGTCAATCTTTCAAACACCGGCATCCCGCCAGCCCATTCGTATAAAGTAGGGATTGGTTTTTGTTCCATATTGAAATATAGCTTGACTTTCAAATCCTTTTAATTTATCAAAAAAGTCCATGCTCAAATGTAGCATTTAATACTCCATCACAATCCCATCGAAACCATCCAGCCTGCTGATCTTCAAGTTGATCGCCGCATTGGTATAAGTAAACTTAATAGGCTGACCGGTGCTCAGGGAGAAGATTTTGGTTGGTTTTTTTTGTGATTTGATTTTGAAATCCAGGTTGTAGACGGGCAATGGTGCAAAATAGGTGTTGCCGCTGAAACCTGTCAGATTGATCAAATGCATGATTAAACCGTCACTTTTTGTCTGCTCTCTATTACTGACGTTGTTCTTCGTAAATTCCTTTAAAATAACTTCAATTCTTTCCGGAGCATTGGTTTGAATATCTTCTTTTGCATTTGGTAAAACGTAACTAATAGCGTCCAGCAGCAGATTTTTGTGCTCCTGGTAGCCGTGCATATAATAGATCCTGCCCAGGCTGACAGGGAAAATGAGTGCTTTGCTTTTTTCATGATTTTTGATCCCCAAAGCATAATAGCCCGTCGGTTCGTGGCCGCCGATGATTTCGGGTGGGCCGGGGCGGCCTTTGGATAAGATGGGAAGCAGTTTTTGGTCTGTGCCCGAGAGGTCGTAAAGTCCAAGATTGAATTTCCAGAAAAGCATTTTCTGGCCGGGGAAACTTTTAAATATGTTGCGGTTGTCCGGAACGAGGTAATTTCCGGCGCCGTCATTATCCTTTTTCTCAATTTTAGCTCCAAACAGCTCCTGCAACGCTGCCGGACTGTCAAACATGGTGCGGCTTGTGGCGATCAGGTGAGTGCCTGCTTTGCTCGCATCTTTCAGGACCTGAATGGCTTCGGGTTTTAAATAGGTGATTTCGGGGAGAATGACAAGCTTGTAACCCTTCACTTTCTCAGCCAGGTTTCCTATCTGACCATCCTCAATGATGTCAAACGGAATGTGTGCCTCGCGTAGCATGAGCTGGACGCCGCGATATTCCTGCATCGGCTCGCCATTCGGCCAGGCGCCGGGCGCAATGATGGCGATTTTAGCCAGAGATTTATATTTGCCAAAATACTGCTCATGCTGCTTGTGAAAGGCATAAACCTTCTTGATCACCCCATAATTGCGCTCGTCTTCATAGCCCCGCATATCACCCATCATGCTGAGATCCAGGCCCGAACCATTGGCAATGTTCTCATATAGCCGGATCTGAACTTCCTGTGGTTCCACAGCATTATAGCGCGATTGAAAAGAGATTTGCTGAATACTGGCGTTGCTGATAATGTGGTCCGGAAAAGAATTAACGGCATTGCTGACATTGTCGGAAGCCGTGTAAGGCCAGTAAGGCAGGGTTGTCATGCTCTGCGATTCGTGCCGGATAATGTCAACGAACTTATCCGAGTAAGTGCAAATGGCGATCTGCTCATTTTTGGATTTCACCAGTTTATGAAGCCTTTCCGACCAATCTTCCACCGTGTGTTTTTTAAACGCAAGATATTTCTGATAAAGTGAATCGGCTTTATTTTCTTCGGTAGGAAGCACTTTTCCGTTCGAGTAAGCGGCAAATGCCTTTTTATCAAACTCATTCTGATCGATGCCGTGGTATTTTCCTTCGTATGGATTGTTAACCTGGTAACCCGGCATATTCAGGAAAATGCCGTCGATCGGGAACATGTCGATCACTTCCTCAATGATCTTAAAGGCCTTTTCCTGCACGTAGGGCGCATTAATGGAAACCACATACATGTCGGTGTTGATGATCCGCTCACCTTTTGGAGAAATGTAGCACCATTCGGGATGCGCTTTGTAAATGCTTTCGTGGACGCGGCTGAAATCGAAGCGGACGATAACCTTAATGTTGTTTTGATGACATTTTTTGATAACATTCCCCAGCACATTTTCCTTCATAAAAGGATTGGTATAATGGAAATCCAGCTTCGTGGGATAAAAAGCCATGATGCCGCCTGCATTGATCAGCAATGTGTTAGCAGAATAGGTTATCAAATCTGCGACGATAGAGTCAGCGTTTATCGTGGCGGCTTCGTAGGAAGGCAGGTTCATCTGGATCACCCTCAGATTGTTCCTTTTCCACCAAAGATCTTTTGTATTTTGTGCGTAAAGCGTATTGGTCAAAAACAGAAATAAGATAAGCGCCGTTAATTTTTTCATCAGGAGTTTATGTCGTTTACAGGGAAAGCAATGATGTAATTGTGATCTACTAACGGTTTTCGATCGTTTTGGAAAATGGGTTCCCGGCATTTGGCGCAATTTTTATATCTCTTGTTATATAAAATCTTTCTCATCAAAAGTTACCGGAATTGGATAAGGTTAAAGTCGCGGCGCTGCTCATTATTCTTTATGTGGCGGCGGGCCATCGTGCTGAGGCACAGGAGGGCTGGTTTAAAAGATTTGTACAAAAAACCGTTTCTGATACAACCGCTCCCGGCGAATCCAGCTTTCGGATCTATCCTACATTGGGCTACTCGCCCGAAACCAGTTTTGAATTCGGATTGTCCTCCTTGCTGATCTTTCAGGCTAAAAAAGACACACTCAACCGGTTAAGTGAAGTGCAGGCTTTCACTTTTGTCACGTTGGAAGCACAATACGGCATCTGGCTTGATAATGCCATTTATGGAGACAAAGACAACTGGTTTTTCCTTGGCAGAACGCGTTTCCAGCGTTTCCCGCTGCTTTATTACGGCATAGGACCCGAAACAGTGGGTAAGGACCCGGCGCTGATCGACGCGAATTACATTCTTTTTAAACAAAGAGTGCTAAGAAAAATAAAGCCCAACTTCTTCGCCGGGCCTGAAATTGATTACCAGCAACTATATAACACAGATTTTGAACAACCTGATAATCACACCTATGACAAGCCGCTGGGCAGTGACGGGACGCGAAATATAGGGCTGGGCGGCGCCTTGGTTTACGACAACCGGCACAATGTGCTCAATGTTCGCAAAGGATTTTTCGGCGAAATATCATTTTTGAAATACAGCCCGGCACTGGGAAGTAACTTTAATTTTCAGGGCGTTAATCTGGATGTGCGTTCATCACACCCCGTGAGCGCGCGCAATGTGCTGGCTTGGCAGGTTTTGGGCAATTTTTATTCGGGTAATGTTCCGTTCAACCAGCTTGCGTTGATGGGCGGCGAAATGATCATGCGGGGTTACTACTATGGCCGTTACCGGGATAAAAATATGATTGCAGGCCAGGTGGAGCACCGTTGGCTGCCATTTGGGTTTAGCAAGCGTTTCGGTGCAGTTGCTTTTGCCGGCACTGCCGTTGTAGCGCCTAAGCTCAATGCATTCACATTCAAACACGTGAGGGCCTCTGGTGGTGTAGGCTTGCGTTATTTGCTTTTTCCCAAAAAGGACATTTTCCTCCGGCTGGACGTTGGTTTTACCAAAGACGGGCCAGGATTTTATTTGTTTACAGGGGAAGCCTTTTAATGTTATTTCAAAATCAATCCCTGTGCTTGTAAGTGAAAGCCACGATGAACAAAAGCACGCCCACAAAGCCCAATGCGATGGATAGGGAGGTGAATTCGGCTATAAAACCGATCAATGCGGGACCAGCCAATTGTCCTGCGTAGCCTAATGTTGTCACAGCAGGAAGCGAAACGGACGGTGGTACATTGGGAAAACGACCAGCGGCTGTAAAGAAAATCGGGACGACATTAGCGGCACCCAGACCAACCAGAACAAAGCCGGCCAATGCAGCTGGCGCCCAGGGCACTGCTACTGCGAGCAGGAAACCAGCTCCCGCCAGAAATGTTCCGTAAAACACAACCTTGGAAGGTCCGAGCTTGTGGATCAGGTTATCGCCGGTTAAGCGCATAATGGCCATGGCAACTGAAAATACGGCATAACCAACGCCGGAGAGGGAAGGATCAAAGTCCCGGGAAAACTGTAAAAATACCGCGCTCCAGTCCAGCAACGAACCTTCCGCCAGGAATAGGATAAAGCACATAAGTCCCAGCACAAGCACAGGGCCTTTTGGAAGAATAAAACTCGCTTTGTCGATTTTTGCTTCTTCGGAATGGGGGAGTAGGTATTTGAACTGTGTGGCTGCGATAATAACCAGTAATGCGGATATGCTCACCGCCGCAACCGTGGGAGAAAGTCCGGCCTTGATAAGGAAACCGAGCCCGATGGAACCCAGCAAGCCGCCTACACTGAACATTCCGTGAAAAGATGACATAATGTGACTTCCGTGTTTTTCCTGGACCAAAACGGCCTGCGCGTTCATAGCCACATCAACAGAGCCGATACCCGCTCCAAAGACAAATAATGCTGCCGCAAGTTCGTAAGGTGTGCTGGCCAGTAAGAGCAAGGGCAAGAATATAGCGATAATAAGCGCAGAGAGAAGAGAGATCCGGCGGCTACCGTATTTATTGATTAAAATTCCGGTTATAGGCATTGTCAGAATCGCTCCTGCTCCCAATGCTAACAGTACGACGCCTAAATCAGCCTCACTGAGCCCTAATGCAAGTTTAGCGAAAGGCACCATCGGGGCCCAGCTGGATAACCCGATGCCGCAGACCAGGAAAATGAGTAATACCGCTTTTCTTGCAGCGCTTATTTTTGCTTTTTCTTGCATAAAAGGACTAATACAAAGGATTATGATGCAATAATATGCAACATTAATGAGATAACTAAATTAAATGTTGCAAAAAACTGCAAAATGTTTGCGTTATAGCATTTGGGTTAAAAAAAAACTATCCGGCTTTGATGAGCCCGGATAGTTTTTGATATGCTAATGTAAGTGACTTATCAGATATTTTTCTTCTTCGATTCTTTCACAGCGAAATCAACCGCGCGGGCCGTTAATGCCATGTAAGTCAGCGAAGGGTTAACACAGGAAGCCGAAGTCATGGCTGCCCCGTCGGTAACAAACACGTTTTTAACGGAATGCAATTGGTTGTTTCCATTCAAAACCGAAGTTTTAGGGTCACGGCCCATTCTGGCTGTTCCCATTTCGTGAATGGCCATGCCCAGATACGAACCGTTATCATGCGTCTTCACATTTTTCAGACCTGATTTTTCGAGCATTTCGGCTGCGTCATTCATCATGTCCACGCGCATTTTCTTCTCGTTTTCACGCAGTTCTGCATCGAATACGACCGCAGGCATGCCGAATTTATCCTTATTGTCTTTGTTCAGATACATGTAGTTTTCGTGGTAAGGCAATGTTTCGCCAAAACCGCCGAAGCCCATTGTCCAGTTGCCCGGAGTTGTCAGTTCTTCTTTAAAGTCAGCACCGAAAGCAAGTTCGGCTACATTGCGCTGCCATCCCTGACGGCCACCGCCACCCTGGTAACCAAATCCGCGCAGATAATCCCTTTTATCAGAACCAATGTTGCGGTAACGGGGAACGTAGATGCCATTGGCACGGCGTCCGAAATAATATTTATCCAAATCACCCTCCCAAACGCCACTGGCGCCTGTTCTGAAATGGTGATCCATCAAGTTATGTCCAAGCTCACCCGAATCATTGCCCATTCCGTTCGGGAAACGGTCCGAGGTTGAGTTGAGCAACACAGCTGTTGAACCCAGCGCGCTGGCGCAAACGAAGATCAGTCCTGCGAAATACTCCTTTTCCTGCAATGTTACCGAATCCACTACTTTTACACCTGTGGCTTTACTCGATTTTGCGTCATAAGTAATTTCCCGCACCACCGAATCCGGGCGCAAGGTTAGCAAGCCGGTTTTTACTGCTGGCGGAAGCGTGCTGGACTGCGTACTGAAATAAGCGCCGTAAGGACAGCCTAGTGAGCATTTGTTACGATACTGGCATGGAGAACGGCCTCCTTCAAGCTGGATTTTGGTAGGCTGTGAAAGGTTAGCAACGCGGCCAATGGTCATTGTGCGGCCGGGGAATTGCTTTTCAAGTCTTTTTCTGACTTCCTTTTCAACGAAATACATGTCCATAGGCGGAATGAAATCGCTGTCCGGCAACTGAGGAAGCCCCAGTTTTTCGCCTGAAATCCCAACATGCTTTTCAACATAAGAGTACCAGGGCGCTATATCTTTATAACGGATCGGCCAGTCGACTGCGATGCCGTCCTTTAAATTTGCTTCAAAATCAATGTCGCTTAACCTGTACGACTGCCTTCCCCACATGATCGATTTCCCGCCAACAATGTTGGGACGGAACCAGTCGAATCTTTTCTTTTCTTCATAAGGCGAGTCCATATCATTCATCCAGTATTTTTCCGTCATTTCATTATACGGATAATCGCGGGAGAGGAATGGGTGCGTTTCTTTTTGCTTTACCGTCAACCGGCCGTTGTATTGCGTTTCCCAGGGCGCTTTCAGGGCGTTTTCGTAGCCGGTAACGTGTTCCAGGTTTTTGCCTTTTTCGAGCATCAGCACTTTCAGCCCTTTTTCTGTCAGCTCTTTTGCTGCCCAGCCACCGGATACGCCGGAACCGATCACGATTGCGTCGTAGGTAATTTCTTTTACTGCGTCAATATTTAAATTCGCCATTATAAGGGATATTATTAATGATTTGGTCAGGGATAGTCATTTATAGCGCCCAGCTTTTCTGGCCTTTTGGCATCGGCCAGCTGCCGTCGAAGCGTCCCGGGATCGGCAAATAATCCAGTGCCTGCGTTGCGCCGATTTCCGAAGTGAAATAACCGGTTACGGTCAAACCTTTCATTTGCAGGAAAAATGGTTTATCCGAAACCGTCGTGCGTTTGATAATGTCATTTTTCTGCGTTGCATCGAGGGCCGAAAACCCTTTGCTGTACACTTCTTTGCTTTGCGCATCTATTTTATCCAGTCCTGAATAGAATTTCTTTTGATCCGCCATTTCGTAGCAGTCGCGCATGATCCTGGTGATAAACTTGTCTGCGCCCGCCGCCTTGGCCCCCGGCGTTCCGGTGGTTGGGATGATTGTATCTGCAACATCGGCCAAAAGTGCTTCCTGTTCGGCAGATATATCCAGTGAAGGGCCAAAGTTCAGTTTTTCACCCATGATACCTGCCATTAAAGGGGCGGAGAGTGTGCCTCCAAGCAGGAAGGTTATTTTTTGAACAGCTTCTCTACGGTTCATTAGTCAAGGATTTAAGTCGGGAATGGAATTAATTAAAATTAACCTTTAAATATAACAACCTGTCTAGAATTTTTGCCATTTAAGGCCAAAATTTTCCGTAAATTAACTCAGGTCCACCGATTAATCATCGCATTTGTCTTGGTCGCCTCCAACCTGCCATATTTGATCAATATTCTGAACCAAAGCTTAGGCATTCGTCAGATTCTTCGATCTGGCGGATAAGTTTAAAGGTTAAGTAATAGAGGAACGTTGAGTAAATAATGCGGATAACTTTCCTGATTTTCAGGAAAGTTATTTTTTTCTAAAGTAGACGGTAAGCCTGAACGGCGTATTCAATGTATCAAACCATGTTTTCAAACCTAGCTAATAATCGACTTGCCAGATGCCTTAAAATGCATCTGTTTTTTAAGAGGTGACCCAAGGGTCATGACAGTGTGTGTATAGTGAAAGTGGCAGGGAATTTCCCTGCCACTTTTTTGTTTGATCCAATAAAAATCCGCTCTGAATGATTGAAATTATTTGGCGGGAGTAATCACAATATTTCTGTATTCCACCGGGCCATGATCGCCCTGGATGTAAAGCGGGCCTGGCTCTCCTTCGTTGCTGTCCAGCGCCCCACCTGTGATGCCGGGAATTTCCTGATTGGTGATCACGGTTTTGCCGTTGGTAACCAGTGTCAGCATGCGGCCAACCAGTGTAATATCAAACGACTGCCATTCGCCCGGATCTTTGGCGATCATTTCGCTTGGAACCAGGAAGCCGTAAACAGCACCCAACTGGTCCAGAGATGGCTCCATGCCTTTGCTGTCGGTAACCTGCACCTCATAACGGCCTCTCAGATACACGCCGCTGTTGCTTCCTTTTGGAATGCGGAATTCTACATGCAATTTAAAATCATTAAATTTCTGATCTGTAATAAGGTTAGCACCGGATTTCGGGCTGCGTAAAATGCCGTTTTCAGCGATCCACTGATTCTCACCTGCAGCATGCCATCCTTTTATCTCATTTCCGCCGGTCAGCTTGATCGGCGTGCCCCACACGGGTGCCGCTGTCCTGCGTAATGACGGTGCGCGAACGCCGGTGTAATTGTATTTTTTACCATCGGGTGTGCTTACACTTCCTGCGATCTTTTCTCCTGTCAGCGTTCCTTCGAGCTTCAAATTGCCATCGCCTTTTTCCCATTGAGGTGGGATTTCAAAGCTAAACTGGCCGTCCTTAAAGATGACTTCTGAAATAGGGCGGGCACTTCCCGAGACGCTTGTAAACTGGCCAATCAATGTATGGTTGCCTGAATGGCGCACTTCCAGCCATGATGGGGCCTTTTTACCATCCATATCTACGGTAATGTCCCAGCGGCCTTCGATAGGCGCAGGGGCAGGGGCTGAGGGGTTCGGATTTGCTTGGTTTGCGAAAGCGCCTGGCAATAATGCGAATGCAAAAAGACAGGTTTGTATTAATTTTTTCATGTTTTTGATAAAAAGTTAAGGGTGACAATTTAAATATAAAATTCGACAAAAGACTCCGCTAACGCACAGCCTGTGACCATCGCTGCCACATGGATTAAAAACTTTGCAAAATAGCGGATATGTTGGCTAACTTTGAAAGGATACGAAATGTAAAATAAGGATGGACAATACTGAGGCGGCCCTGCTATCAAACATTGAAAATATAAAAAAATCGGGATCGTATCTACCATTCCATCCCTGCAGTTAAGCAATTAGGGCAATGTTCTAGCTTTGTTAATAGTTAAATTCCATCGTATAGGGAGTGAAAGCCGGGCTTTTGGATCCGACGCTGACTTTGCTTGGATAGCCATTTGCAGCGTATTCATATTTGTAATCAATAGAATAAATCGGGCCATTGGCATCGCTTACGGTCTCTTTCACCACATTGTTCGGGTTCATTGCATGTGCAGCCAGCTGCCCGGTCCGGTCCAGGCCAAGCTTAAAGAACGGGTTCGGGTGATTATCAAATTCGTATTCGACATAGTTGCCGGGAGCAGTTTGTTCGGCATATTTGACCCAGCTTTTGGCGATATTGTGCTGCCCATTCCGGATGTAGAATATTGAAAAATCGTTGGCTGTGTTGGTCTTCTCGGTAAATTCCTGGCGCGTGATAAAACCTGCTTTATTAATTGCATAGGTTCTGTAAAAAATTTCCAGGAAGATCAGGTTCTCTTCCGTCACTTCCCGCAATGAATCATTATCAGGCTTATTGAACCGGATCGAATACGCAGGTTTGAAAACATCGGAAACGGTTTGGGCTTCGCTGTTCCAAGCCGCGGAGACTACATCGTAAGACTCTGTAACCCCCGCGTTCCTTATGAAATTGCCGCTTTGATAATGCCCCGGAACATTAAAAAACAGGAACTTTTTTTGTTCGCTAAGCAAATCTCCCTCATAAATGTATTCCGCAGCCAGCTTGCCGTTATACAGCAGCTCTTTCAATTTTACATCTACGGGCGGCGAACCAAAAGGCGCCTGCTGCTTCGCCAGCACCGCAGGGTCGGGGTAGGGCGTGGGCTGGTTTTTATCATCGTTACAGGATCCCAGTGCAAGCAAGAAAAGAAACGCCAGATGTTTTTTCATGAATGGAATGTTTAAGATTGAACCGGGCTGCAACGACTGCCGCTATTTCCGTTGCTGAGATAAAAATGTGATCAGCGAAGCAAATTCCTCGTAAGAAAGCTCATTAGCAAGCCCCGGAGGCATCATTGACGTCTCCATTTCTTTCCGCGAAATGATATCGGATGCCTTTATAACCGTTACTTGTCCGGTAATGTCACGGATCACGACCTTCTCCGCAGATTCTTCGGAAACGAATCCCATGTAAGTCTTATCCCCTTTTGCATTGATCAACACCGTGGCAAATCCCTGAGAAATTGATGCATTGGGCTTCAAAATGGATTCGGCGATTTGTTCGCGGTTCATAATGGAGCCGATCTGGCCCATAAATGGTCCTTTCATGACTTCGCCTTTGCTGAGGCTATGGCATGCAATACATCCCTGCTTGGTGAAAAGCTGTTTTCCCAACGCAGGATTACCTTCGATTTTGGCAATCGCCAGCATGACGTCTTCAATGGAAGATTCGCCCACCTGCCCTTTTTTATTTCGGATTTTATTTAAATCGATTTTCACTTCTTCTTTGGCAGCAACCACTTCTTCACCGCCGAATTCGGTGATTCCCATGCGCAGTTTACCATTCAGGTCGGCAAAGCGCTGCTTTCCGTTTTCATCCGTTTTTTTCCATTCCTCCATCAAAAATCCTTTGATCGAATCCGACGATTCCCATGTAACGGCCTTATAGTAAGGGCCGTGCGTATCAGGGCGGGTGCTCCACCACCAGGAGCCGTCATAAGGTGCTTCTTTTTTGTAAAGCCTTGCTAATGTGGACATTATCTGGTTTTTAGATGCATCGTCTTTCGCTTGTCCGTAAGCCGAAACCAGCCCTGATACTGCTTTGGGATCATGCATGTAACGCAGTGCCCATAGCGCGAGCGTGGCATTTTCTGTTCCGATGGCTTTCACGCATGCATCCACAGCATTGAGCGCAACAAGTGCTCTTACGGCAATGTGCGGGGCTATAATGGGTGAGTTTGGCGTTGCGTGCGGTCCTTCTGTTCCTTTGGCAGGTGATACGAATGATGCAGGCACCTTAACTTTCAGCAATGCGTCTGCCGTTTCAGGGCGGCCCAACCGGCCTAATCCTACCGTCGATACAAGCTGGACGCGCGGAGATCCGTCTTGCAAACCTTTCAGAAACGGCTCAACAGGGACATTGGAAACATTTTTCAGGCGATCGGCCAATGCGCGGAGGGCAAATTCCCTCACATCAATATCTTCGGTGAGCTTAACGAGGTTATCCTGGCCGGAAGTGCCTGCAACCTGGGCGTATGTGAAAATCCCGGCAACACGGGCGTAAAGCGGAAGTTTTTTGTTCGTGGCAATGGCTAAGGACGCTTTTCCGGCATCTTTTGCTTTCCGGGTAAGCAGCTCCTGCTGCGCAGCAAGGCGTTGCACAGCGCTTGGATTCGTCAGCAATGCAGCCAGGTCTTTTACAGAGGATTTTTTAAGGTCGGCAAAAGGCTTGTACTGCCAAGTTTTGGGCACCGCCCGAACCACAAAACCTTTGCCCGGATTCCCCGAATAACCCGCGCCATCCCAGGCGGATAAGTAAACGCTTCCTGCCGCATCGATATCAATATCTGTAATCTGTGCAAGCTTGATGAATTCCTCTTCTTTCTGCGTGAACGTGGGCCCGTCGGGTGTCACCCTGTGAATGTAAAGCTGGTTTCTGCCCCAGTCGGCCATCATAGGCACCTGATTGTATTTTGCGGGCCAGTTGGGATCATCCATAAACAAGGACCCCGTTCCCGAGCCACCGCCTACATCGACGAGCGCAGGAATAATTTCTTCCGTAAAATGCTTGAAGAGAACAGGATAGCCATATTCACCTGATTGTATCTGATGGCTAAACCGAATGTTCCAGCCGCCTCCGTCATTGGTGTTGTCTCTTGTAAAAATATTCATATAAGGGTCAATCGCCACATCGTAAATGTTGCGCATGCCGTGAGTGAAAACCTCCATCTCAGTCCCGTCGGGTCTGACGCGTACGATTCCGCCACCCAGTTGGGTCAGCTTTTTGCCCGACCTGTCGACGGCGTCATGAAAACCAAAATCACCTACAGCAATGTAAATCCAGCCATCGATCCCCATCCGGATCCCGTTTGTTGAATGATCCGTTCCGCGGCTTTGGAGGAATTTTGGTGAGCTTATGCTTTGGATCAAAGGCGAAGGGCCTCCGTCGGCCACGCCATCCCGGTTTTTATCTTCAAAAACGACCAGGTCCATCCCCGATGCCTTTTGAGTTTCTTTTGAAAAAGTGGTGTGCAAAACATACACGCGATCACCCATAGCAATGATCCCACGCGGATTGTCGACCTCTGCGAATGTGGTATTTTTATCAACTTTCCCATCATGATCCGTATCGACCAAGCGCACAATGCGTCCTTTTCCGGGCGTTTTCCCCAGTGATCCGATCATGTCAACGCCCACAAAAACTTCTCCGCTGGCTGCAACAGCAAGGCAGGCCGGACTTGGCGTAAGGTCTGACCCCGCAAAATGAGTAACATTCAGCTCGGCAGGCCAGGCAGCTGCATTGGGAAGAGAATCCGCTGTTACAGAGCGGGTTGAACTGTTAACGGATGCAGAACGGTCGATCGCTGCATTATTCCAGTAAAGGATCAGGAAGGCAGTTACGAGACTCAGAGTAATCTTTAACATAATTGGATTTCAGAAAAACAATTCACCTTGTTTCAGATGAAAAAAATGGATACAAACTCAACTTAATAAATGGGATATTCGGAAATAACTACTCAAAAAAGCCTCAATTCATTTGGGACGTCTACTTCGCAACAAAGCGGGCAAATTTCATAAAAAGGTCGGGTAATGCCTCGTGCTGTCCGTGCAGGATCGTAAAATAGAAGTAGCGCTCAATGTTCAGCCCTTCCACATCCACAATGCGGCATTCCTTGCTTTGCAGCTCTTTCAGCACGGCATGAACAGATAGTAACGCCATGGAATCCGAATGCAGCATATATAGTTTCATGCTTTCGCTGCTGCCCAGCTGCATTTCAATGTTCAGTTCGGCAATGCTGACGCCAATCGTCTTTAACGCATGGGCGATCACTTCCAATGTCCCCGAACCGGGTTCGCGCATAAGTAACGGGATGGTTTTGAGCTTTTCGGGTGAAACGGTGCCGGTCATGGCAGTCGGATTTTTACTGGCGGCCACGAGAACAATTTCGTCCTTTAAAAACTCGATATACTTTATAGCAGCGTTTTTGGAAAAACCTTCAATCACGCCCAGGTCAATCTCTTTGTTTTGCAGGGCTTGCTCAATCTCTTCGGTATTTTTAATGGTGAGCGTTACCTGAATGTTGTGAAACTTCCTGTGAAAAGCCGCCAGGATAGGAGGGAGAATGTATTGCGCGGCCGTGGTGCTGGCGCCGAGCCGCAGCTTTCCGCCCTGGCGCTGTGCAAGGTTGTTGATCTCAAACTCAATGTTCCGGTAAATCTCAAAGATCTGTTCGCTATGGTGCAGGAGAATTTCACCGGCCTGGGTAAGCTTCACACGTGAGCCGTTACGCTCAAAAAGCTTGGTATTCAGCTGATTTTCAAGCTCGTGAATGTGCTTTGTTACGGCTGGTTGTGTGATATAAAGCTCCGCAGCCGCTTTTGTAAAGTTGAGCCGGCGGGCGACCGTGTTAAAAACCTGTAACCGAAAATCGAAGACCATGCTGCAAGTTCGCTGTTAAAATTACAAATTCAAAGACAGCAAAGATGCTTCATTCTAGGCATGTGCCGCATTGAAAGGTGTTGATTGTTTGGTTAAAACATTGCAAAAAATAAGCAATTGTCGTAATTGCAGTAACCTTAATCTAACCTGCGACCATGGCCAAAAAAACAGATCAAGAACCGAAAGCGAAACCTGTAAAATTAAGCGACGCAGCGCAGGTGGAGGCGTATATGGAGCAGTTGGAGCATCCGTTGAAAGCGGAAATCGAAGCGGTCCGCAACATTATAAAAAACGCTGATCCTGAAATCAAAGAAAGGATTAAATGGAATGCGCCAAGCTATTATACATCGGCCGATCTGCTTACATTTAATCATAGACTGCAAACAAAAGTCCATTTGATCTTTCATCACATTGCCATTGTACAAATTAAGTCAGCACTTCTGGAAGGGGATTACAAAGATCGGAGAATGATGTACTTTACTGATATGGCCGATGTGGAGGCGAAAAAAGGTGATTTGGAGGAAATTTTGAAAACTTACACAAAGCTTGTCGGCTAGCAATGTTTTGCTGTATTTTGATACAAAGGAAAAAATGAACCCCGACGCTGGATCGGGGTTATGGTCAACTTTTTTAAGGTCTGCTTCTTCTCTTGGTCGTGTCGGGCATTGCGGCACCACCGCTTCGGATCGTTTTCTTATTGCGTTTTACTGAATAAGATGTCGTGGTATCGGCATCGGGGCGACCGGTGCTGCTTCTTCCATTGATCGTCCCGTTTGTGCTCACGGTTCCGTTATCATTAAGGATAGGCCCGCTCTCGGCGTTGGACGAATCCTTTACGATCGCGGAGACATCGGATGTGTCTGTCGAAGAGCTCAGCCTCGAAGATTTTTTCTGGAATGTTCGCTCAGAGCGTTTTGACTCCGTTTTGTTATCCCGCGATTGTGAAAAAGCAATCGTTGGTGCAGTTAACACCATCAAAATCATTAATATTTTTAACCGTCTCATGCGCTTGGTCGTTTGGGTTGCCAGTTTGTTTAATATTAAGGGAAGTATCAAATACCGTTCCAACCTGAGCGGATGTGAGTAAAGCCTCCTTCTGATGGCGCAGGTGATGGCTGAAATGGACTTGTTTAATGAAAAATCTCTATATTGACAGCTTTGAACCGTTAGTATAATGTAATGAATGGTCAACAACTTCAACCCAGAACTGTAAATGTTACCCGATATGTTACCCCGCTGCGGGAAGGCGGATCGCTGCCTGCAATTGCCGAGGCCGACGACGATTTTTTATATGTCCTGAAATTCCGCGGGGCCGGGCAAGGAACAAAAGCGCTGATTGCAGAGCTGATAGGAGGGGAAATTGCGCGATTGCTGGGTTTGAAAGTTCCTGAAATCGTTTTTGCCAATCTCGACGAGGCGTTCGGGAGGACAGAGCCCGACGAAGAAATTCAGGATCTGCTTCGCGCCAGCACGGGGTTGAATCTGGCCATCCATTATTTATCCGGCGCCATTACTTTTGATCCCGTGGTAACCGACGTGGAGTCACGGCTTGCATCAGCAATCGTATGGCTCGACAGCCTCATTACCAATGTAGACCGCACGGCCAGGAACACCAATATGCTTATGTGGCACAAAGAGTTATGGCTTATAGACCATGGCGCAGCATTGTATTTTCATCATTCGTGGGATAACTGGGAAGAGCAGGCAAAGCGGCCGTTTGCACAAGTAAAAGATCATGTGCTGCTTCGTTACGCTGCTGATATCGAGTCTGTTGATGCCGAATTCAAGTCCATTTTAGATGTTGAGAAAATTGAGGCCGTTGTATCGCTGATCCCGGATGACTGGCTGCTGCGCGATGCGCCTTTTGAAACTGCCGAAGAACATCGGCAGGCTTATGTGAAATTTTTAGCGTCGCGGCTCTCCGTGTCGGATGTATTTGTTAAAGGAGCTAATGATGCAAGAGCAGCACTTATTTGAGTACGCCGTAATTCGCGTCGTGCCCAGGGTCGAGCGCGAAGAATTTGTGAATGTGGGTGTTATTTTATTTTGTCCGTCAAAGCGTTTTCTGGAATGCACCATTGAGCTGAATGCTGCCAAGTTGCGCGTACTGTCCGAAAGCCTGGACCTCGATGAGGTAAGTGCTTACCTGAATGCATTGAAGTTGATTTGTTTGGGCAAAAAAGAAGGCGGCACCATTGCTGCGCTGCCGCCTGCATCGCGTTTCCGCTGGCTTACCGCCACGCGAAGCACTGTTATACAATCATCAAAAGTGCATCCCGGCTTTTGCCGGGAACCGGAAGTGAGTTTGGGTAAATTGTTTGATCAAATGGTCAGATAACTTAGCGCAGGTTCAGCTGCTGTTGGACTTCTTCCTTTTTTCTTCTGGATACTTCCACCTGCGATCCGTCGGAAAGGAGCACATACTGACTGTTGTGCGACACTTGCTTAATGTACCGGGAGTTAACGAGGTGTGATTTGTGCGTGCGGATGAAATTAAAGTCGGCCAGCATTTCGTCAAAGTGCTTTAAGGTTTTGCTGGAAACGAACGGTCTTTTACCAACCAAATGTATGGATGTGTAATTTTTGTCTGCTTCGAGCCTCAGGATTTCGTCCAGCATAAAGAAGAAAACGCCTTCGCTGGAAGGGACGGCCAGACGAAAATCTTTAATTTCCTTCTTCTTAATGTTGTCCATCAGGTTGTCCAGAAGCACCTGACTCGGGCGGGCATTCTTCTCCTTCACTTTTTCGATATGCCGTTCAATGGCAGATCTCAATTCTTCCACACAAATGGGTTTTAGTAAGTAATCCAGCGCACTGAACCGGATTGCCTGAATGGCGTATTTATTGAATGCGGTTATAAAAATGATATCGAAGTCAGGATTCTTTCGGCCGGCCAGCAATTCAAAACCAAACTTTCCCGGCATCTCCACATCCAGGAATATGAGTCCGGGCTTGAATGTTTTCATCACTTCCAATGCTTGATCCACCGATCGTGCCTGCCTGATGGTCATTTCCTCCGGGATCATTGTTTCCAGATAATTGGCAAGAATGTGACGGGCTTTAATTTCATCATCGATAATCAGCGCGTTTATCATAATGTCTTTAATGTTGTAAAAGGTGACGTGGGACACATAAACTGATCGACGCTTGGCCAGGCATTACCCGGTGAGGCCGGGTGATTATCATGGAAACGCTGATCTGTTTTTAACCGGAAGTATAATTAAAAGAAAAGAAGAAGAATGTGCTTTTTCAACCAGTAAAAGGCCGGTGAGATTTATTTAAAGGCTAAACGCAAAAAGGCCATATCACCCTGCGATGATATGGCCGTAACGTCGAAATATTGGAAATTAATCCTCAGTAACAGGCTTTTGCATTTCGTTCATGTTATGCGCGACCATGCTGTCGGGCGTCACATTGCTCATACCCATTTGTAACTTATTTTTAAGCCCGGATATCACCTTATCCTTGCCCGACATCAATGCGTCGTAACCATCTTTGGCCACGCCCGCAGGATCAGCTTTGGAATCTTCGTCCTGCACAGCTTTGCTGCTGTTCATATCTGCTTTGTTAAAGAAATCGGTGTCGGTAACGCCTGGTAACAATGCGGTTACGGTTATATCCGTCTCGCTCAATTCTTCACGCAGCCCCTGGCTGAACGACAACACAAATGCTTTTGTCCCGTGATAAACCGCTTGCCATGGGCCCGGGGTTTTACTTGCAATAGAGGCCAGGTTAAGGATTTTACCGGAATTCGCTGCCAGCATATCTTTCAGGAAAAGCTTGGTAAGGATCACTACAGCTGAGATGTTCAGCTCAATAATGTCAAGTTCGCGGTCCAGCTCATTATCCTGGAATAATCCGTAAACGCCCTGGCCGGCATCATTCACCAGCACATCAATGGTAATCCCTTTGCTTTTCACTTCGTCATAAACCGACAAGGTTTCTTCCCGGTTGAAAAAGTCCTTCGCAATTGTGATCACTTCCACGCCATGCTGCCTGAACTCCTGCGCCTTCACTTCCAGCTGCTGCTCGTCGCGCGATACGATCACCAGGTTATACTGGTCTTTTGCAAACAGCAGGGCCAACTCGTAGCCTATGCCGCTTGTTGCGCCTGTGATTAGCGCATATTTTCCATTAGATGACATAATTAAAGTAGTTTATTGATGAAGATTAAATTACAACCAGTCAAAACCCCGCACATATTTTAATACAACAATGCCAAGGGGTGGTAAAACGAGCGGTAGTGAGTGAATTCTTCCGTATTTCGGAACAGGATAACTTTCCTGTTCTTCCCGGTTAACCACATCAGATCCGCCATATTTCAGGTCATCCGTATTAAAGATTTCCTGATAGTATCCAGGCTTCGAAACTCCAATCCGGTAATTGCTCTTAACAATCGGCGTGAAGTTTCCGACAAAAATCAGATCGTCCTCTTCATTCTTTCCTTTCCGGATCCAGCTCATGATGCTGTTTACACCATCCTGATTATCGATCCATTCGAAACCCTCTTGTGAAAAATTATTTTCGTAAAGAGCGGGTTGCGATTTATAGAAACCATTCAGATCTTTTAGCAAGAGCTGAATGCCTGTATGGGACGGATTGTTGTTTTCGTTCCAGTCCAGGCTGAAATCGTGTCGCCATTCGTGCCGTTGTGCAAAATCCGCGCCCATGAAAAGCAACTTCGCACCCGGATGACCGAACATGTAGCCATAAAGCAAACGCAGGTTGGCAAACTGCTGCCAATGATCGCCAGGCATTTTATTGATCATCGAATTTTTACCATAAACCACCTCATCGTGTGAAAGCGGCAAAGTAAATTTCTCAGAAAACGCATAATGAATGCTGAATGCAAGCTGTCCCTGATGATGGGAGCGGTAAACCGGGTCCAGTTGGAAATACGACAATGTATCGTGCATCCAGCCCATCATCCACTTCATGTCAAAGCCCAGGCCACCATTGTTTGTGGGGCTGGTAACGCCCGGCCAGGCGGTGGATTCTTCGGCAATGGTGAGAACATCAGGGAAATTGGTATGCACCGCATTGTTGAATTCCCTTAGGAAATCCAGCGCTTCCAGGTTCTCGCGTCCGCCATACTGGTTAGGGATCCATTCTCCTTCATTTCTGGAATAATCCAGGTAAAGCATAGATGCAACGGCATCAACCCGTAAGGCATCGATGTGGAATTTGTCCAGCCAGTAAATAGCATTTGAAATCAGGAATGCCTTCACTTCATTCCGGCCGTAGTTGAAGATGAAACTCTTCCAGTCCGGATGAAAGCCCTTTTTAGGATCAGCATGCTCGTAAAGATGCGTTCCGTCAAAATAGCCCAGCCCGTGCTCGTCGGTCGGGAAGTGGGAAGGCACCCAGTCCAGGATCACTCCGATGCCAGCCTGGTGCAGCGAGTCAACAAGGAACATGAAATCCTGAGGCGTGCCGAATCGACTGCTGGGAGCGAAGTAACCAGTGAGCTGGTAACCCCACGATCCGTAAAACGGGTGTTCCATCACCGGCATAAATTCCACGTGTGTGAAATTCATGTAATTGCAATATTCCGGTAACTCTGCGGCCAGCTCGCGGTAGGTTAAGAAACGGCCCTCTTCTTCATCTACCCTCCGCCAGGAGCCAATATGCATTTCGTAAACGGAAATAGGTTGGCTGAGCGGAGGTGCGCTACGGCGTTTTTCCAGCCATTGCGCATCATTCCATTGGTAATCAAGGTCCCATACCACGGTTGCAGTGTGAGGTGGTGTCTCCCAGTGAAATGCGTAAGGGTCTCCTTTTTCTACTTCGTAACCATTATTGGAGCGGATAAAATATTTGTAATATTCTCCACGGCCAATTCCCGGCAAAAAGCCCTCCCAAATGCCGGAACCGTCCGTTCTGCCATTTAAGGGATGTGATTCCCTGTTCCAGCCATTGAAATTTCCAACCACTGAAACCTGCTGCGCATTAGGTGCCCAAACGGCAAAATGCGTTCCCTTGACCCCGTCCCGTTCGATAATGTGGGAGCCAAGTTTATTATAAATATGATAATGTGTTCCGGACTTGAACAAGTCAATGTCAAATCCGGAAAGCATTGGCAATGCATCGCTGCGCTGATCTGTCATGGTCAAAATTTTAAGCTGTTACCTGAGGTTCGGATTTGTGCATGAGTGACTTTATGCCACTTAACGGCACCATCACCCATGTAGGCCTGTTATTGACCTCATAATTCAGTTCATAAATGGCCTTCTGCAGCAGGAATGTCTGCAACAGCACTTCCAGGTCCTCCTTTTTCTGGGGGATGATCGGACTGTCCTTAACCGTTTCCAGATATGCCTTCATGAAAAACCCACTCATGTAATGATACCATTGTTCTACAAAAGGAAGCAGTTTCGTAATGTCTTCCTTACGCACCTGATTGTCCAGATGCAAACTGCCATATGCCGCATAATGAAACGAACGCAACATGCCCGCGACATCTCTCAATGCGGAGCGTTTCAGCCTTCTTTCACTGTAACTACGCGCTGGTTCGCCTTCGAAATCGAGGATGATGAAGTCTTTTCCTGTGAACAAGACCTGGCCTAAGTGATAATCGCCGTGGATCCGGATCTTGTCCGTGTCGATTTTGCGGCTATATACTTTTTTCAGTTCCGTCAGGATTTCGTCTTTCATTTGTAATACGTCCGCAGCTTCCTGTTGTGCTTCCGGCGTCAGTTTCTTGGTGTTGCGGTTAAGACTCTGGAATGCAACGCGGACAAGTGATTGCAACGAAGAATAAACCGAGCGCTGGTAATGCAGCGAAAATTCTTCTGGTTTGAAATCCGGATTGTTTTTGCCTGATGCCAGCGCCAGGTGCATTTCAGCTGTTCTGGTTCCAAGTAATGCAACCTGTTCCGCTACGGGAACATCCAGCAAGTCCTTCAATGCCTCCGGAATGTCCTCGTAACCCACCGGGTTTGTCAATGTGCCCACAAGTTCGGTAGGGAGCTGTATTTCGCTGGTCGAAAGGATTTTTTCATTGAAGCTATCCAATCTGTCCAGCATGTTGGCCCAGGCGTCGGTGCTGTTGACAACCATTTCCTGCATCATACCCAGCACCATGCTGTCGTTCTTGTGTTTCCACTCCACTGCGCCCACAAAAGCCGGGATATTTTTGAACTGCGCCTCATGCGTAAGGAAATGCGTGATTTCCATATCGGGATTGATCGCCCGGTCCACTTTTCTGTACAGTTTGAAGAAATACTTGCCGTCGAAGGTGATGGAAGTATTGCTCTGCTCTCCCGAAAGCACACGCGGTTTGAACTTCTCATTCTCCTTAATGTGCGCAGCCAGATCTGCATTTCCTGTGAAATGGATCTCACTGTTTTTGGCTTTCAGTTTTACATTTTCACCCATATTAACAAGCAAGGCCTGCTGCATTTCCAGTCCGTAAATGGCGTCGAACAGCACGCCTTCCTCTTCGCCACCGATCTTGATCCTGGCGATTACAGCTTGCGGACAGTCTTCCTTCACACGGTTTGAGAATTGCTCTTTGCCATATGCCACAGGAAGCTGATACATTTCAGGCAGATCATTTTGATAAGCCATTTCAAGCAGCAGAATGTAAGCCGGCGGGTTTTGTCCCAACGGGATTGTTGCCTGCGAAACAACCTTAATGCTGTCCAGACCTTTTCCTTTTCCACCAAACCACCTCATTTTCATCAGGTAAGAAGGCAGGAATTTGTTTTCCAGTTTTTCGAGAACCTCCGGTTTAAGCAAATCACTCCAGTCTTTCAATTCAAGCAGCGGAAGCTCCTCGTTCTGATCGATTTCCGGATGCGTTTTTTGCATTACAAAAGATTGGCAAGCATATGCCTCCAATGTGAAGAAATATGGGGTGTTATCTTTAACCGAAGGAAATTTGTTTTTGCTATATATTTCAACCGGCTGGAAACCTTTATATGCGTCCAGATCCAGCTCCACGGGCTGTGGGAAGCGCGACAGGTTCGCGATCACCAGCATAGTTTCGTCTTTGAAAGTTCTGGTGAAAGCCAGCACTTTTGAGTTCTCTGAGTTGAGAAACTTAATATCCCCGCGGCTGAATGCGTCGTACTTCTTCCGGGTAGCGATAGCCCTTTTCATCCACCACAATAATGAGGATGAATTACGCTCCTGCAACTCTACATTCACCGATTCATAATGATATTGCGGATCCAAGATCAATGGTAAGTAAAGCCGCTGCGGGTTGGCCTGTGAAAAGCCTGCATTACGGTCGGGGTTCCATTGCATAGGCGTTCTTACTCCATCGCGGTCGCCGAGATAGAAGTTATCACCCATACCAATTTCATCACCGTAGTAAATGATCGGTGTGCCGGGGAATGTGAAAAGCAGTGAGTTAAGCAGCTCGATCTTTTTCCGGCTGTTCTCCATCAAAGGAGCAAGTCTGTGCCTGATTCCCAGGTTGATTCTTGCCTTCGGATCTTTGACATATACTTTATACATATAGTCACGTTCCTCATCGGTTACCATTTCCAGCGTCAGCTCATCATGGTTCCGCAGGAATATTCCCCACTGGCAGTTTTCAGGAATCTCAGGCGTTTGGTCAAAGATATCAGTGATCGGATAGCGGTCTTCCATTTGCAGCGACATAAACATGCGCGGCATAATTGGAAAATGATAGTTCATCTGACATTCATCACCGTCGCCAAAATACGCAGCAGAATCTTCCGGCCACATATTCGCTTCCGCCAACAGCAATGTGCCCGGATAGCGCTCGTCTACATAAGATCTCAGTTTTTTAAGATACTCATGCGTTTCAGGAAGGTTTTCACAGTTTGTTCCATCCCGTTCAAACAGGTAAGGAACAGCATCCAGACGGAAACCGTCCACACCCATTTCACACCAGAATTCCAGTATTTTCAGGATTTCTTCCTGTACCAGGGGACTGTCATAGTTCAAATCCGGTTGGTGATGGAAGAAGCGGTGCCAGTAATATTGTTCTGCTTCGCTATCCCACGTCCAGTTGGATTTTTCATAATCCTGGAAAATGATCCGGGCATCCTTGAATTGCTTCGGATCGTCTGTCCAGACATAAAACTCACGTTCCGGCGAACCTTTCGGCGCTTTTCTTGCACGCTGAAACCAGGGATGCTGATCAGAAGTGTGGTTGATAACCAACTCGGTAATCACCTTCAAGCCGCGCTGATGAGCTTCTTTCAGGAAATCCTGGAACTCGGTCAGATCACCATAAGATGGGTTGATCGAGTAATAATCAGCGATATCGTAACCGTCGTCGCGGAGCGGTGATGGATAAAAAGGCAATAACCAGATGGCCGTTACGCCAAGGTCCTGCAAATAATCAAGTTGCTCCATAAGCCCCTTGAAATCTCCGATCCCGTCGCAGTTGCCGTCTTTAAAAGCTTTAATGTGCAATTCATATATAATGGCATCTTTATACCAATGCAGGTTCTTATCAAGTATTCCGTTTTTGTCTTCCATTATTTTATCCATTGAGCGTTTCAATTTTAAATATGTGTGCAGGCATTTCGTATGGGTTCAGTTGAACAAAATTGTATTCACCCCGCCAGTAATATTTTTCACCGCTAAGCATATCGCTGACCAGGTAAGTCTGATCGGGATGAATGCCGAAGCGATGAATAGGCACCTTAACGTGGGCGCCTTGCGTGTTGAAGACGTCCAGATTCACGGATATCAGCAATGCATTGTTCGACTCTTCGTCCTGCTTGATATAGCTGATCACCATATCATTGGTGGTCTCCGCAAAATCAATGTTCCAGGTGGATTGCAATGCCGGATTTTCCTTGCGGATCCTATTAACACGCGTTATGATCTCGCGCGTGCGGCTGTATTGTTTCCAGTCCCACTGCTTGATCTCGTATTTTTCATTGTCGGTATATTCTTCCTTTCCCGGATGCGGCTTGTTAACCCCGTATTCATACACAGGTCCATATAATCCGTAATTGGATGATAATGTAGCAGCCAGAATCAGACGCATAATGTGCGCATTCTCGCCACCTTCTGCCAGATGATGCGGCAGAATGTCCGGTGTATTCGGCCAGAAATTCGGACGGAAATAGTATTGTTGGTCGGTTTTGGTAAGCTCTTCCATATACTTTTCTATTTCCCATTTGCTGTTACGCCATGTGAAATAGGTGTATGACTGGTTAAAACCAATTTTTGCCAACCGTTCCATTACACGCGGCCTGGTGAATGCCTCAGCAAGGAAAATGATTTCGGGGTTTACTTTCCGCACTTCCCCGATCATCCATTCCCAGAATGCAAATGCTTTTGTATGCGGATTATCGATCCTGAAAACTTTAACACCCTTACCGATCCAGAAGTCAATGACACTTTTCAATTCTATCCAAAGGTTCTGCCAATCCTGTGTTTCGAAGTCGAAAGGCAGGATATCTTCATATCGTTTGGGGGGATTTTCGGCATACTGGACCGTCCCGTCCGGGCGCCATTTAAACCATTGGGGATGTTCTTTCACATAAGGATGATCCGGGGCACATTGATAAGCAATGTCCATAGCAACCTCGATGCCCAGGTTTTTTGCCTCCGAGACCAGCTCCACAAAATCTTCGATTGTGCCCAGCTCCGGATGGATCGCTTTGTGCCCGCCGAGCCGGTTACCGATTGCCCAGGGCGAACCCGGATCCGTTTCGGATGGTGTAAGTGAATTGTTTTTCCCTTTCCTTTTCATTTCACCGATCGGGTGAACCGGCGGGAAATAAAGTGTATCAAAACCCATCTTCGAAACCAGCGGCAACAGGTTGATTACGTCTTTGAATGTTCCGTGGGTGTCCGGCAATGCGGAGGCAGATCTTGGGAAAAGCTCATACCAGCTGCTGAAAGCGGCTTTTTTGCGCTCCACTTCCAGTTTGTAAGTATGCTCGTACACCGTGATCCGATCCGTGTAGCGGATCTTTTTCATGGCATCGGCCACCTCGTCACTCACCGACAAATTTACCGCAGCTTCGGGGTTCTGGCCTGTTTTGAGCGCTTCGATCCATTTAGTGAATGCAGGTTTGTCGGTCTCGTCAGCGAGTTGCATCGCTTCTTCAAGCAGTTCTGCGCCTATCAGTATTTCAACCGAAATGTCCTGGTTTGCATCGTATTTTTTAACGAGGCCATTTTTCCATGTTGTAAAGTGGTCGATCCAGCCAGTAAAACGATATTCGTAGAAACCCGTTTTTTCTGGTTTCCAGGTCGCTTCCCATTGATCGTTGATCATGTATTTCATGGGAACTTCGTCCCACATTGTTGCTGATTCGTGTTTGTAAATTACGCTTGCCGCTACCACGTCATGGCCATCCCCGATAATGTCTGCCGTCAGAACCACTTTTTCTCCTATGGCTCTTTTAGCAGGAAATCTGCCACTTTCAATCTGGGGAGTAACGTTGGAAATCACGACCCGCTTTCTGCCGTCCTGAATATGCATCGATCCGATTTTTAGTTTTCCGTTCATGAATGCCTGTTGAATCAATCAAAACCATGCCTGGAGAAATGTCCAGAAGCTTATAATTGAGGTCAATAGCCGCTAATATTGCAGTTATTTTCTAGTTTCCGGTTTGGATTAATTTTTGTAATCGCGTAAATTTCAGCGACTTCTCAATTTATACCGCCACAATTTCATCAATTCAAGTTCCGGCCCGACGCAATCTGGCCGTAGATGCTGATTGTATTTGGTTATTTTTTTTTGAGTTTTACACGAATTAGTGTTTATAGCTTATTCAGATCCATAATTTTCCCAGCCGGACCGATGGAGTTTATTTTGATAGACGACAGTGCTTTTGACTTGTTTACGCAAGAAAAGCTGCTTTTAAAGAGTGGTCTTGCGCATGCCGTCAAAGCATTCAGTTCTGCCCAATCTGCCATGGATTTTCTTGAAAATCAAACAGAACATTTTCCCGAAACCATCATTCTGCTCGATATCCAGATGCCCGGCCTGAACGGATTCGAGTTTACCCGGCAATATGCACATCTCCCCGAAAGCCTGAGACGCCGGATCAGGATCTACATGATTTCTTCAACCGTGGACACAGACGACATTGCCAGAGTCCGTTCCAATCCCTACGTAATGCACCTGCTTTCCAAACCGCTGGAAATTCCTGTTTTGAGGGCACTGCTGGGGCAGTAAATTGGGTTGATAGCCCGTAAGTAAATTGGGTGGCACAATATTTAATGCGGATGGAAAAATAACATTCAGCCATTATGAAGAATCCAACAGCTACTTATCGGTTACAATTTCATAAAGATTTTTCCTTTTCAGACTTCGAGAACCAGATATCCTATTTACAGAAACTGGGCGTCCGGACGATCTACGCTTCTCCTATTTTGGCTGCGACAAAGGGCAGCACGCACGGTTACGACGGCATCAGCCCCGAACTCATTAACCCAGAAATAGGAACTATCGAGCAATTAAAAAAAATAAGCGAAACATTGAAGCAACTGGATATAGACTGGTTGCAGGACATTGTTCCCAATCACATGGCATTTCATTCGGAAAATGAGTGGTTAATGGATGTGCTCGAAAAAGGGCAGCAGTCGGAATATGCTTCGTTTTTTGATATAGCGTGGAATAGTAAGTTGTTTCAGGGTA
This sequence comes from Dyadobacter sp. CY327, assembly GCF_021390415.1. Lineage (NCBI taxonomy): Bacteria > Pseudomonadati > Bacteroidota > Cytophagia > Cytophagales > Spirosomataceae > Dyadobacter > Dyadobacter sp. CY327. The sequence continues at coordinate 1,938,577 of NZ_JAJUXJ010000001.1, forward strand.
AGTTAATGGTCCCTTTTCTGGGCGCTACGCTCGAAGAAGTGATTGAAAATGAGCAGCTAAAACTGGAATACGCCGGAAACAAGCTGGTTATCAATTACGAAGGGGCGACATTTCCTTTGAATATCCGTTCTTACATGAACCTGCTGGGCACAGATCAGGAGAATGCTCCTGAGACGATCCAGCAATTGGTCACCCAGCTGAACGAAATTCACGAGGCCGAGGATGCCAAAGTATTTTCGCAGCGTTGGAGCGAGTTTTTGCTTCAACTTTCTTCTCTGATGAAAAACGAAAAGATCAAAGGCTGGATCGATCAGGTCATAGCCTCGGTCAATGCGGATAAGGAGAAACTGACTTCGATTGCCAAAGGGCAGGAATACTTACTTTGCTTCTGGCAGGAAACCGATTCCAAAATTAATTTCCGGAGATTTTTTACTGTAAACGGCCTGATATGCCTTAATATGCAGCGGGATGACGTTTTCGAAAAGTATCACCAATTTATCAAGCAACTTGTAGACGAAGGTATTTTCCAGGGCTTGCGCGTAGACCATATCGACGGGCTTTACGACCCCGCGGGCTATATGGATAAGCTTCGCGAACTCGCAGGCCAGGACACCTATCTTATTGTTGAAAAAATTCTTGAAAAAGATGAGTCCATGCCGGTGCAATGGCCGATTCAAGGCACTTCGGGCTATGAGTTTCTGGCCGATGTGAACAATGTTCTTACCAATGCCGGGGCGGAAGAGCTCTTCTCTGATTTTTACCATGAACTTACCGAAACGGATGACACCATCAGGGAGCAGTTGTTGGAAAAAAAGTCTGGAATCCTGAACAACCACATGGGCGGGGAGCTGGATAATCTCTACCAACTGTTTACGGATCTGGAATTGGTTGATTTGCAGGAACTGGAAACTGTTGGTAAAGACAAAGTTAAAGCAGCCATTGGCGAATTTCTGATCCATTGCCCTATTTACCGTTATTATGGTAAGGAAATGCCTTTGTCACAGACTGAAATCGACGCAGTAAGGGCTGTGTTGACCGAGGTTAAGGAGCATCATCCTGATCTGGCGGACGCAGCAGAAATGCTTGATGAGGCTATTTTGAAGAAAACGGTTGACAATGATGATGCGTATAATGCCAAAGCGCTGGAATTCTATCAGCGCTGGATGCAGTTCTCCGGGCCGCTGATGGCCAAAGGGGGAGAGGATACATTAATGTATACTTATAACCGCTTCATCGGACATAATGATGTGGGAGATTTTCCAGACCGCTTTGGGATGCCGGTAAAGGATTTCCATCACAAAATGCGGGTGCGCCGGAAGGAATGGCCATTATCAATGAACACCACTTCTACGCACGATACAAAGCGGGGTGAGGATGTAAGAGCAAGGCTCAATGTGCTCACCGACCTGCCCGAAGAGTGGATCGCCAAAGTCAATGAATGGCGGAAACTGAATGCGCCGCTGAAAAAGGCGGACGGACCAACGGATAATGACGAATATCTGATCTATCAGACATTGGTGGGAGCTTATCCGATGCCGGGTGAGGATGCAGGCGACTTTGCCGAACGGTTGGGTGATTATCTGAAAAAAGCACTTCGCGAAGCTAAAACAGATACAACCTGGGCTGAGCCCAATGAGGCCTATGAGAAAAGTACGGAGGAGTTTGCACTTGCCCTGCTCGATCCGCAGTCTCCGTTCTTTCAGGATTTCCAGGAGTATTTAAAAACGATTACCGATGCTGGAATAGTGAATTCCTTATCGCAGGTGCTGCTGAAATTTACATGTCCGGGCATTCCGGATGTTTACCAGGGAACCGAACTCTGGGATTTGAGTCTTGTGGATCCTGACAATCGCAGGCCGTTTGACTATGAAATCCGCAACACCTGGTTGAAGGAATTTGAGGATTATGATACCGAAAGACTGCTGGAAAAGTTGTGGGAAACAAGGAATTCGGGGCAGATCAAACTATGGCTTACACACCAGCTTTACAATCTCAGAAAAACCAATCCTGTCCTTTTCTCTGAAGGGGAATATGTGCCGCTAAAAATCCGCGGTGCCTATAAAGAGCATATTCTGGCTTTTGCCCGGAAACATAAAAAAGAATTCCTGGTTGTAGCCATTCCGCTGCACAGTGCAATGCTATGCAAAGAGCAGGGAAAGGCGTTTTTTGACCTCGACTGGAAGGATACGTCCATTGTGCTGCCGGATAATATGGAGGCCGCCTGGACAGAAATGCTCACCGGAAAGGAAGCCAACTATGAAGGGAAACTAACCCCAGCAGAAATATTCAATGGTCTGCCTATTGCGGTTTTGAAAGGGAAGAAGCCCGATAATGAGCGTAAGGCAGGTGTTTTGCTGCACATTACATCCCTTGCTTCCCCATTCGGGATAGGAGACCTTGGTTCTGAGGCATATGCATTCGCCGATTTCCTTGCGAAAAGCGGACAGAAATTATGGCAGATTTTGCCTCTTAATCCGGTCGAAGCAGCGCAATCCAATTCGCCATACAGCGCACTTTCCAGCCGCGCGGGAAATCCGCTACTGGTCAGCCCGGAAATGCTGGCGAATGAAGGACTTCTGGAACTGGATAGTCTGACTGAATTTGTGCTTCCACAGGATGGCAAAGCCGATTACGAGCAGGCAGGGAAATTAAAACATGACTTCTTGTCAAAAGCTTATGAGAAATTCCTTTCGCTGGACATTGCTGAGGCGAAGGAAGCATTTCAGGCTTTTTGTGAAAAAAATGAAGAGTGGCTGGAAGATTTTGCCATTTATATTGCCCTCAAACAAAAGCACGATGGCAAGCCCTGGTATACTTGGCCGGAAGAATTCAGAAAGCGTGACGTAAACGCGCTGGCCGGAATTGACCGGGATAAAATTGAATTTATCAAGTGGCAGCAATACATTTTTGATAAGCAGTGGAAAGAGCTGAAATCCTATTGTAATGAACAGGATATCAAACTCCTGGGTGACATTCCATTCTATGTAAGCTATGATTCGGCGGACGTTTGGGCCAACCCTGAGCTTTTCTGCGTGGACGAAGAGGGTAAGATCACCGGCATTGCAGGCGTGCCGCCTGACGCGTTCTCGGATGACGGGCAGTTGTGGGGAATGCCTGTATTCAACTGGGGTGCAGTGAAAAAGCAAGATTATAAATGGTGGGTGGACCGCCTGGCCAAAAACATTGAAATGTTTGACATTGTGCGACTGGATCATTTCCGTGCATTTGCCGACTATTGGGAAGTTCCGGGTGATGAAAAAACAGCCGTAAATGGAGAATGGAAGCTGGGCCCTGATGAGGAATTTTTCAAAAAGATAGAATCCGCACTAGGGGATTTGCCCTTTGTTGCGGAGGATCTGGGAGAAATTAGTCCGGAGGTTTATAAACTGCGGGACAAATTCAAGCTGCCTGGGATGAAAGTGCTGCAATTTGCTTTTGGTGAAAACATGGCGCAGTCGGATCACATTCCGCACAATTTCAATGTTAATTTTTATGCCTACACCGGCACGCATGATAACAACACCACATTAGGCTGGTTTAAGGCGGCGAAGGACGATGATATCAAAGAGCTGATCGGGCAATATGTTGGTTATGAGGTAACAGAAGAAAATATTTGTGATGTATTGGCGCGTCTTACTTATTCCTCAGTGGCAAAAGCGGCCATACTGCCTTTGCAGGACGTGCTACGCCTGGATGAGACGGCAATTATGAACATTCCTGGCTCCAACGAGAATAACTGGTCATGGCGGCTTACACCAGGCCAGATTACAGACGAGCATCAGCAGTATTTGCTGAACCTGACAACCATGTATAACCGGGACTAGGTTCAGGAAAATGATTGTGAATGTTGTGTTGTCGCTATATTTGTGAAATACAGCAACCGGGTGTTTCTATGTATTTAAAAAAAGCGGTTTTCTTAATCCTTGTTGGGTTTTATTTGATCAATTTTAGCAGCTGCAAAAGCGGAGCGGATAGTCCTGCGGATGCGGCTGCATTGCTCACGGAGCTGAAACAGTGGCAAATCGATGAGATCGTGGTCAATGACGCGGTTACTTTTAAAGACGGGAAACTGACCAAGCAATCTGGCGGGATTGATTTCGAGCGCTATATGGAAACGGTTGAGGTTCGTAAGGACGGCACATTTTCGGGTGTATTTAAGGGTGATGCCAAACCATTTATCCTGAAATGGAGGCAAAATGATAAAAACCTGACAGTAGGAGCCGCTGACGGAGCTGCGAAGGGTGGCGAATGGACCATTGATCCGAAAGATGTAAGCAATGAGTTCTTTACCATGAAAACGCAGAGCACCGCTTACGATTACCCAAGAATGACCCGGATTTCACTGAAATTTAAAGCTGTAAAGTAGACCCGCCACCTCCGAAACACATTTGAAATGACAAACCTGGAAAAAGCATTCACGCTTTTTGACGATTATAACCGTAACGCCCCCGAACATCTGACCTATGACGGAACTGAATATCCGTCAGAATATTTTTATGCGCTGAAATTGCATGAATGGGTTACGAAACTGGACCCCGAAGCGAGCGAAAGCCTGTTACTGGCATCCCGCGCACAGCATATCGGGCGCTGGGAAATCGCACGCAGCAGTTATCCGGAGGGTAGGGTAGGCTATCTCAAATGGCGCACTGATTTGTCTAAGTTTCACGCTGCAAAGGCAGCAGAAATACTGGAATCTGTCGGTTATGAGGATGAAACCATCCAGCGCGTGCAGCAAATCATCCGAAAGCAGCGCATCAAGGACGATGAGGAAGTGCAAACCATGGAGAATGCACTGTGCCTTGTTTTCCTGCAATTCCAATACGACGACCTGATCGCGAAAACCAGCGAGGAGAAAATGGTCAATATTTTACAGAAAACCTGGGCAAAAATGAGTGATCAGGGAAGAAACATGGCGCTTTCTCTCCAATATGGTGATGAAGGAAAGCGCCTTATAAACCTTGCATTAGGCGCCGCCTGATGCAAGGTCATAATTAATCCTGCCTGACAACCTCTTTCCTGCCGTCCAGTGCTTCCGCAGTTTTTACCAGCTGGATAAATTCCGCGCGATAGCCTTCGTCATCCTTTCCAAGGGCCGTTTTGGCACGGGTAACCACATCTTTATAAGCAGCCTTTCCCTTAAATTCAGAGTTGCGCAGTAACAAGCCAAACTCCGCCACTGCGCTGGCAAACCGGAGATTTTCAGAACAGGAAGCAAAGGGTTTGGAGGCATTTTTGACAGGCAGGTCGAACAGTGTGCTCACTTCCGAATCGGGCTTTTTGTAGCGGATCTTCAATGTTAGCATTTCATCCGTTTTGCCTATCTCCGAAGCATCCGTTTTCTGATATTTCAGCGGGTCGTTTTTAGCGAGATAATGGCTTTCGGAGCCTGCTGGAACGATTTCATACAATGCTGTTACCGTGTGTCCCGAGCCCATTTCGCCTGCGTCCTTTTTGTCGTCATGAAACTCTTCGTTTTTAAGCGCGCGATTTTCGTAACCAATCAGCCGGTAAGCTTTTACATGCCTTGGGTTAAATTCTATCTGGATTTTAACATCCTTAGCAACCGTGAACAGCGTCCCACCGACTTCCTGGACAAATTCTTTCCTGGCTTCCTGAATGTTGTCAATGTAAGCGTAGTTTCCGTTGCCTTTGTCAGCCAGTGTTTCAATGTGGCTGTCTTTGTAATTTCCCATTCCAAATCCCATAATGCTTAGAAAAATGCCCTCTTTGCGTTTTTCCTCAATAAGCCGCTGCAATGCTGCTTCACTGGAAACACCCACATTGAAATCGCCATCCGTTGCCAGGATAACCCGGTTATTGCCATTTTTCAGGAAGTTATCTTTTGCAAGTTTGTAGGCCAGTTCAATGCCTTCGCCGCCAGCCGTTGATCCTCCCGCTTCAAGTCCGTCGAGCGCTTCCTTGATGGTCATTTTCTCGTTTCCGGATGTAGGTTTCAAAATTTCACCGGCCGCGCCCGCATATACTACAATCGAAACCTTATCCTGCGGCCGCAGCTGGTCAACGAGTAACTTGAAAGCTTGTTTCAAAAGGGGAAGCTTGTTCTGGTCCGACATGGAACCGGACACGTCGAGAAGAAAAACGAGGTTGGACGCAGGCAGCTCTTTCATGGGAATATGCTTCGCCTGCAAGCCGATATGCAGCAGTTTAAGACCCGGATTCCACGGCGACTCGGTCATTTCGGTCGAAACAGCAATGGGATGAGCCCCGGATGGGCCCACATAATCGTAATCAAAATAGTTGATCATTTCTTCGATCCGCACCGCGTCGACAGGAGGCATCTGGCCCGAATTCAGGAACCGGCGTGTGTTACTATATGAAGCCCTGTCCACATCAACCGAGAATGTGGTGACGGGCGTTTGGGATGCACTCTGGAAGCCGTTTTCATTAACCGGATTATAATTTTCCGTTTCCAGGGGCTGGTGGCGCTGGGCAGGCACTGCGAAGGTGGCCGTGCTCATTTCCATATTGGCAACAATGCCGGTAACCTTATGCTTAGGATAACGGCTTTTAGTCAAAACACCCGTCAAGTCCATTTTGCCGGTTGCAAAGGTTATGTTCACAACATTTGAAGTCCCTAATGTTACTTTTTTGGATGTATAGCCGGGCATTACAAACGTGAGCGAAACAGCATAAGCCGGAACCTGAATTTCATATCTTCCTAGCGAATCGGTTTTAGTGTGCGGCAATGTTTTTTCCACCATAACCATGACATCTGCCAGTGGTATTCCGTTTTCATTCGTTACAACTCCGGAAATCTTCCTGGTCTGGAGCATTGAAAATGCACTCAGGGCGGCAATGAGGAGCAATACAATTTTGATTTTCATGGCTAATAGATTTTGTTTATCAGCTGGATGCACGCACCAGGACGATTCCATAAAAGTTTTTCGGTTTTTTTATGGAATTTTAAAAAAGCTGCATCTAAGGGTTAACAAACGGAGGTCATTCTATTTTCGACTCATGTGAAGTTTTTAAAGATATTCAAAAGAGACATCGTAGCACCGCTTTCAGAAGCTCAGCAACTCGCTGCTTACCGCAGCTCGGGGGACGCTGGCTTATTGGGCAAGCTTTACGAGCCTTATATGGATATGGTTTTTGCATTGTGTTACAAGTATTTGCAGGACGAAGATGCGAGCAAGGATGCGGTTATGCAGATATTTGAAAAGCTGCTGGTTGAATTAAAAAGTCATGAAGTGGAAAATTTCAAAAGCTGGCTTCACAGCGTATCCCGGAATTTCTGCCTGATGCAGCTGCGGGCTAGCAGGACATTTGTGACGGCAGATCAGGCTGACAGTGAGGATGTTGAATCCATAATGGTTTCATATGAAGAGGACGAGCCACTTTTTGGAGAAAGGAAATTCGAGGCACTGGAAACGTGTCTGGGCACATTGCCGGCCGCTCAGCGGAAGGCAATCCAGCTGTTTTATATAGAGGAAAAATGTTACAGAGAAATCAGCCAAGAGACTGGTTTCGAAGCCAGCAAGGTGAAGAGTTATATTCAGAATGGTAAGCGTAACCTGAAAATTTGCATTGAAAAAAATGAAAGCAAATAGGTCCGATACATCAGGATTCGAAGATTTTCGCCGCTATCAGAACGGCGAGATGTCTTCCCGTGAGCGGCATTTGCTGGAAAAGGAAATGCTTGAAAATCGCTTGCTTGCAGATGCCTATGAGGGATTTCTCTTACTGCAAAATAATCAGATCGATTTTGCCAACATTAACAAAGAGCTCCGTGAAAGATTAGAAAACAGAACTTCTGCCAGCCGTAAAAGAACGGTGCCGCTCTGGGCTTATGGCGCTGCAGCATCGCTGATCATTACATTGGGCGCCTGCTGGCTTGTATTTGTTTCAAACCCAAAACAAGAAACAATCCGTGAAATCAGTCAAAAGCCATTGGAAAAGCCGTTGACCAGACCCACTCCGGAAGCTCAACCGAGTTTGTCCAATACACCTGAGGTTGCTGTTTCAGCTTCAAAATCCACACCTAAGGCTGAGTCCAAACCGAGACGTGCCAAAGAATTGGAACCTGCTGTTGCTGAGGTTGAAACTAATCTTAATGAGGAAGTAAGGATTGCAGAGCATTCGGATCAGGTGAGCGTTCCCGCATCGGCTGCGCCGGAGGGGCAGGCATTCAGCTATTCGGCGCGCGACCCGCTCAGGTCATCTGCGACGAACAGCCTGAGTGACAAGCCCAAGTATAAAAAGAGCAATCATGTTGTGCCCGAAACTGCATCCACCCTACGAACGGCACCATCAGTTGCAGCATTCAAATCAATTTATCCGGTAAAGGCCCGTCCGCTAATGGGCTGGGATGCTTACAATGCTTACCTGGACGAGCAAACCCGCGCTGCCCGGCGAAATGGTGAGGTGATCGTCAGTTTTAAAATAAATGCGGATGGCTCATTAACCGACTTCACAGCGCAAGGGAAAAAACCTTTACAACCTGAGGCTATACGCATTATCAGCGGAGGGCCGCTATGGGTTCCTGCCCAACAAAATGATTCCGCCGTCAGCACGGCTGCAACGCTCCGGTTGAAGTTCAGAAAATAGGTGAAATCTCGAAAATTAACTTGTAAATGCCTGGCGATATAGCGGTTACAAGCCTGTCGTAGAACTACTTTGCAATATTTTCTAATTTAGAACCTTTATCTTTTGTGAATTCGATTGTAGTACTTAATTTTACTATCAGCATCATCACGCCCCTTCATACATTTACCCTTTATAATAATTTCTGGAAATCGATTGATAACACCAAAATTTGATGCTTTTAATATGATCTGATGCGCAGAAATAAGGGTCTCCTGATAATATTTCCGGATAGATTTTGCAATGGAAAGTATTATTATTAATTCTACGGAATAATTAGCTATTATTTTATAGGTTTAGGAGGCAACCATCCCAACCCGGGCGAAAGCCATAATCCGAAACACCTTAACAGGCCTTGATAATTTGAATAATTTGTACCCACCTATGAGCAGTAGAAGAAATCTTTTGATTTTAGATGACGAACCCAGTATTACCAAAATATTGGAGCATTTTTTGAAAAAGGACTTTAATGTTGTAATTAAAAATGACGGGTCCGAAGGGATGCTGTGGCTGGAAGAGGGAAACCAGGCCGACCTCATCATCGCGGACCTTCATATGCCGAATCTGAGCGGGAAAGAGTTTTTAAAGGTCGCGAAAGCCAGCAATTTATATGCCGATATCCCTGTGATCATCCTTTCCGGATCTGATGAAAGCAGCGAACGTATCCAGTGCCTCAACCTGGGTGCCGACGACTTTATGTTAAAGCCATTCAATCCCATGGAGGTTCATGCCAAGATCAACGCGATCCTCCGCCGAAGTAAACGCTACTCTTAATCAATAATATAATATGGAATTGGCAAGCACGTCCGAAGGAATGGTTGTTGAGTCAAAATCCTATGTTGCTTTGTTCAGGGTAATTTATCTGAACAAGGATCTGGAACAGTATCTGAAATTTTCCGAACAATATTCGGATACGCTGCAGGTTGAATATTTCGATTCAAAAGAGGGCGTTCTGCATGCCCTGGAAGAAAATTATCCTGCGGATATCATCCTCGCCCACAGCGAAAGCGGTGGCCTTGAACTGCTGGACACGATCCGGAACACGGCCGGTTTCGGCAACATTCCTTTTGTGCTGATGGTGGATAAGCTCAGCAGCGAGGCAATCGAAACGGCCCGCAAGCATCACGCCGACGACGTTTTCTCTGTCCGGTTCGATGATGGCGACCTCATTACCCGCATCCGCTATTTCAAAAAACGGCAATGGTATGTGGCCAGCAAAGCCTCTCAAAAAATCAGCGCGGAAAACACGCGCACGCCATTGTGGAAAAGGTCGATCGACGTTATTTCGACCGGTGGTGCGGTCCTCCTGCTGCTTCCCGTATTCCTGTTAATTGCACTTCTGATTCGCTTGGATTCAAAAGGCCCTGTTTTTTACAAATCAAAAAGAGTAGGGAGCGGCTACAAGATCTTTGACCTTTACAAATTCCGCACCATGCGTACCGATGCCGACCAGCTCATCCGGAAGATGGCTGCATTAAGTATGTACAATAAGGTCGCCGAGCCAGCTGCCAACCAGATGGAAAGCAACGGCTTATGCGACGAATGCATAGCGGGAAATCAATGCAAAAGCTTGTTGTTCCATGATGGGAGAGAAATCTGTGAAAAGCTTTATCACTTCCAGAAAGATCAGAAAGCAGCATTTATGAAGTTCCAGAATGATCCGCGGATCACCCGTTTCGGACAGTTTCTAAGAAACAGCAGTCTGGATGAGCTTCCGCAGTTGATCAACATTCTGAAAGGCGATATGTCGCTGGTGGGTAACCGGCCGCTGCCGCTTTACGAAGCCGAAAAAATGACGACCGACGATAAAATCCTGCGCTTTGCCGGCCCGGCAGGTCTTACCGGCTTATGGCAGGTGACCAAGCGCGGAAAAGGAAAGGCGGACATGTCGGAAGAAGAAAGGACGCAGCTGGACATTACCTATGCCAAGGAATTTTCCTTTAAAATGGATATGCAGATTATCTTGAAAACATTCCCGGCCCTCTTGCAATCAGAGAACGTATAACCCTCCCTATCATAACATTATCGAAATTACTTTTACACGCTTATGTTAAATGGTCTTAATCCATTCATCCCTGGACGCGTCGTAGTGCTTGATAACCCGCGCAGGGTTGCCCACAGCCACAGAGTAGGGAGGGATATTTTTAGTGACAACGGCCCCGGCGGCAATTACGCAATGTTTTCCTATCCTTACCCCGGCCGTGATAACGGTGTTGGCGCCAATCCAGCAATCGTCTTCAATCACAATCGGGGCTACGCTAACGCCTTGCTGATGAATAGGTTGTCTGATATCGGCGTAGTTGTGGTTCAATCCGCTGGCGACAATGTTCTGCGCGAGGATCACATTGTTCCCAACCGTAATCGGGCCGATGATCACATTACCCAGCCCGATCAGCGAGTTATTGCCGATCCTAACTTCTCCCACACCATTATTGATCGTCGTAAAGTCTTCAACCATAGAATTGTCTCCGATTGAGAAGGGATTGAATGGCAATACATCCATTCTTACCCAGCTCCTGATGATGACATTTTTACCTTTTTGATGATAAAAGCGGTTCAGTATCACTCTCACCCAAAGCCTCGGACGAGCCTGATTAGTAGGGATAAGAAGCCAGTGAAAGAACTTTTTTAGACGGGGGTTACTCTTGATTCGGTCAGAAAAGGCCATTTGTTAAGGCAGGAAAAAGTAGAAGTAATTTTAGTCAAATGTATTTTTTATAACTACATAATCAAGCAATATTCATTTTAAATAAGTTATTTTTTTAAAAATTGATGTCAATGAGATACGCAGTGTTTTTAATTCCTTTGTTTTTGATTACCCTCACAACGCACGCACAGGAGTCTTTGAGCAAAGATGTGGACTATGCTTATCTCGAAAAGTTAATCGCCGCCTGCAAGACAAATTATCCGCGGGTCAAAATGTACGAAGCGCGGGTCAACATTGCTGAAAATGGCATTAAGAAGGCCAAGCTTTCCTATTTTGACATCTTTTCATTTTCATATCTGTACAGTCCTAACAATAATAACCGCTCTGTTTCGCCGGATTTACTGAGCGGTTACCAGTTTGGTTTTTTTGCCAACATTGGTTCCATCCTGCAAAAGCCTAATCAGGTAAAACAAGCCAAAAGTGAATTCAAAGCGGCCGAATACGACAAACAGGCTTTTGATCTCAACATGGAGGCAGAAGTTAAAAAGCGATATTTTACTTATATGCAGAAGGTCGCCGTGCTGCGGATAAGGTCGTCGTCTATTTTGGATATCAATGATGCGGTTACCAACGCCAGACACCGGTTTGAAAAAGGTGAAGAAACATTACAGAACTACAACCAGGCATTGATCGTACAATCGGATTACAGTCAGAACATTGTTAATGCGGAGGGCGAGGTCCTGGTGGCGAAAAGTAGTTTGGAAGAAATCGTTGGACAAAAACTGGAAGATATCAAATGAGCGAAGTGCTGCAATTTTTACGATTACTACAACGGAATAAGATTACCCTCATCCTGGTTCCGCTGATTACGGTTATTATTTGTTATTTCCTGGTCCAGAAGCTGCCCGACACTTTCGAGTCCCGTGCGCGGATTGCAACGGGCCTTGTTGATAAAACCGACCAGGTCGTTACGAAGGAAAAGGACGAGCAGGAGTCCCAGATCAACCGCAAGTTTGAGAGCCTTATCCAGATGATGACATTGAAACGCAATCTCGATCTGGTTTCTTACCGGTTGATGATCAATGATTTGAAAGATTTGAAAGACTCGACATGGCGGGAGCCTGTGGACCAGCTTGAAAGCATGAGTAAGGCGGATAAGGCGAAGGCCATCAACTTCCTGACCAAAAAATACAAAGCGCGCGAAGGCCTTGATCTCTCAAAAGCTTATGAAAACAGCCTTAATAACATCATCACAGACATGGGCTATGATGCTGCCGCAATCCGCGAGAAGCTGGTCGTTTACCGCGCGGGTAACAGTGACTATATCGATATTGAATACGAAGCCGAACATCCGGATCTTGCTGCTTATGTGGTGAATGCAGTGAGCCAGGAGTCCATTGGCTTCAATTCGTCACGCGTGGTTGAAAACAACAAGAAAACGATTGATTTCCTGCAAAGCTTTATGCTTGCGAAGCAGGTCGCGCTGAATGAAAGGATGAACAAGCTCCGGGATTTTAAGATCAAGAACCGGGTGATGAACCTGAATGAGCAGGCCAGAAGCATTTACGGTCAAATGGCTGATTATGAAACCAGAAGGGAAGTTGCCCAGAAGGAAATTATCGCCTACGATGCTGCCATCAAGAACATTGACAACAAATTTAATCCTGCGGACAGAAAATATTTTGAAAGTGCGTTAACGAGCATTAATCAAAGCATTGTGAGCGACAAGCGGGCGCTGAGAGACCTGAATGAACGATATATCGCGAGCAATTTCAACCCGAAGTTGAAAGCCAGCATGGACTCGGTCAGGAACATTCTTTCGGCTGAGATAGATGCGGCCTCGGATAAATACATTTACAATCCGATGGTGACTAAGCAGGATCTTGTAGGGAAGAAGCTGACTATGGAAATTTCGCTGGAAATGGCCAAAAACAGTGTGGCTTCCATCCAGGGCGAGCTGAACCGGCTGAACAAAAAATTTGACGGGCTCGTGCCAAACGAAGCCACGATCCAGGAATACGAAACCAGTATCGACATTGCGAGCAAAGAATACATTGAGGCTTTGCAGCGATATAATGATGCGAGTCTGGAATTCAGTTTTCCGGTTTATTTAAGGCTTATCGAGAAAGCGATGCCGGGAACGGTTCAGGCTTCTAAAAAGATGGTGCTGATCGTGCTTTCGGGTGTTATCAGCTTTACATTCTGCGTGTTTGTTTTCTTCATCCTTTTTTATCTCGACAAATCCATCAGGTATCCGCTCCAACTGGCGAACACGACGGACCGGCCTGTATTGGGTTATCTCAATTCACTGGGTAAGGACTCCGGCCTGAGCTTTTCGGGCATGAATTCCTCCGACGGCAAGGCGATCCGGTTGTATAAAAACCTCGTTCGTTCTATCCGCTACGAGCTGGACAGCGAGCTGAGCGATCCGAAAATCATTGCAGTAACAAGCCTTTCTAATGATGTTGGTAAAACGTCCTTTGTGGTCGCACTGGCCTGGGCGTTTTCCAAGATCAACAAAACGGTCCTGATCATTGACGGCAATTTTAACCAGCCCGACATTACCAAGCTGAATCCGGAATCGAGGCTTTTCGAAAATTATCTGAAACAAAACGACTTGCTGGAAGCGGTCCCGGGACAAATCAGCATTCTGGGAAATAAAGGCGGAGATGTCTCATTACTTGAACTTTCGGATGAGAAGATGATCGCGCAGCGCATCCAGGTTTTGAAAACACAATTTGACATTGTCCTCATCGAAACCGACGCGCTTACTTCCATGAACAAGGCGAAGGAATGGATCAGCTTTACGGATCGCGTGGTTGCTGTATTCTCAGCCGGGGAAACGATTTCAGGCGAGGATCAATCCAAAATCCAGTATCTGAACAGCCTGGAAGAAAAGTTCTCAGGATGGGTTTTGACCAACACAGAAGACATTCCGGAGCAGGCAGGCAAAATTGACAAACCCGTAGAAGTATGATGATCATTGGATACATATGGCTGCTTATCCAATGCGTTATTGGCTTCAACCTGATCTTTCCGGTTACATTGCTGCTGATTTACACGGTGCGCAGGTCGGTTAAAGGGCGTTCGAAAAACACGGTGACCACGAGCCCCGACTACGCTGTGATTGTGACGGCTTATGAGCAAACGCAACAGCTGCCGGCAGTTGTGAGCGCATTTTTAAAGGTCCGTTATCCCAATTTCCATATTTATGTGGTTGCCGATAAATGCGATATCAGCAATCTGCATTTTGGCTCGGACAAGGTTTCGTTGCTCCGGCCGGAAACGGTCCTCGGCAGCAACACCCGTTCCCATTTTTACGCGATCAGGAACTTCATCCGGCCGCATTCTCACCTGACCATTATCGACAGCGACAACCTGACCGATCCGGGTTATCTCGACGAATTGAATGTTTATTTCAGTCGGGGTTTCCATGCAGTGCAGGGTGTTCGGGATGCTAAGAACCTGGATAGCACTTATGCTTGTCTGGATGCTGCCAGGGACATTTACTATCATTTTTATGATGGAAAAGTGCTTTTTGGGGCTGGCTCTTCGGCAACGCTGGCAGGTTCGGGAATGGCATTTACGGTTCCGCTTTACAGGGAATGTCTGGAACATCTGGATGTTACCGGGGCCGGTTTTGATAAAGTGCTGCAAGAGGCGATTGTACGCCGGAAATACCGGATTGCATTTGCTGAACGGGCCGTTGTATACGATGAGAAAACCACGAGCACGGACCAGCTGGTGAAGCAACGGGCAAGGTGGATCAACACCTGGTTCAAGTATTTCGCGCTGGGCTTCGGCGTGTTTTTCAGAGGGTTGGTGAATTTCAACTGGAACCAGACGCTGTTTGGCCTGGTGCTGTTGCGACCGCCTTTGTTTATTTTCCTGTTGCTCTCCGTGCTCTTTATGCTGATCAATTTGTTTATAGCGCCCGGCATTGCATTAGCCTGGTTTGCCGCGCTTTGCACATTTGTGATTGGGTTTTACATCTCGCTGAAAAGCTCAGCAACGGACCCGCGGATCTATCAGTCGCTCGTGAACATTCCGAAGTTCATATCTTTTCAGATACTCGCACTATTGAAAGCAGGTAAGGCCAATCAGATTTCTGTTGCCACAAAACATAGCTCAGGATCGCAAGAGCGAACATTATGAAAATTTATCCATCTAAGTTCGGCAAGAAAAGAAAGGAAAGTTTCGATGAGCTGCCACCTTTTGAACAAAAAGTACGGCAGGCTGCATTGGTTCTGGCGTTCGTGAGCGTGTTCATTTTCTTGTTTAAAATAGTCTTCTTTTAGTGGAAATTTATCAAATATCAACACCTTCCAGCCCTGATTCTGCCGGTCCTGTTAGAAGATATCTGCGCCGGATCTTTTGGGACGAAAAGTTGCAGAACATTCCCGGAATGCTCTTTTTGCTGCTTTTCTCTGTCGGTTTTGGTTGGGCAAATGCGGTGTTCGGACTTAAAGTTGGTGTGCTGATCATTGCTGCGCTTGTTGGCGTGCTCGTGCTGTACGGAATTGTGACGTATCCCAAATTCGGCATCATTATCCTGCTCATGCTCGCCATTTTTGTCTTTTCGATTATCCGGCTGGGCATTAACTTTCCGTGGGGAACGGCTGTTGACGGCGTCGAAATTCTGTTAATGCTTGGTTTTTTTATCTCGCAAAAGAAAAACCCTGACTGGAAGATCCTGAAAGGACCTGTAAGCACCATCATTGTCATCTGGGTGTTCTATAACTTCCTTCAGGTGGGCAATCCTACGGCCGAATCGCGCCTTGCGTGGGTGTATACGATCCGGTCAGTTGCTATTGTCATGCTTACGTATTTCGTATTCGTGTATCAGATCAACACGATACAGTTTCTGAGGTTGATCCTGAAACTCTGGCTCGGATTGTCGGTCATTGGGGCACTATATGGTTTCAAGCAGGAATTCATCGGCTTTTCGGATGCGGAAAATGAGTATTTATATTCTGATCCCCTGATTTCCGATCTGCTCTTTATTAACGGACATTGGCGTAAGTTCTCCATCTTTTCGGATCCGGTTGCGTTTTCCTATCACATGGTAGTGAGCACATTGCTATGCGTCGGCCTGATTTCAGGGAATCTTAAAATCTGGAAAAAAGTGGTGTTGGGTGTGATGGCTGTCATTTTCGTAATGGCTATGCTTTATTCCGGCACACGTGGTGCTTATGTGCTCCTTCCCGGAGGGCTTATCATGTTTTGTATTCTCAAATTCAGCAAGAAGATTCTTGTATTTGCGGTCTTCGCATTTTCGCTGACCGTCGTGCTTGTACTTATGCCCACGTCCGATCCGACCTTGTTTCGCTTTCAGTCGGCGTTCAAGCCTTCGGACGATGCTTCATTCAATACACGGGCAATCAATCAGAAACGCATTCAGCCCTTCATTCAATCGCATCCGTTTGGCGGCGGGCTGGGGGCGACGGGTGTCTGGGGCGTGCGGTTTGCTCCCAATTCTTATCTCGCCAAATTCCCGCCGGATAGTGGTTACGTCCGCGTTGCCGTGGAGCTGGGGTGGGTAGGACTCTTTATATTCTGTTGCCTGATGTTCACCATCCTGAAGGTCGGGATCGATAATTATTTCCAGATCCGTAACCCGGAATTAAAAACGTACTGCTTGTGCATGCTTCTGATTGTATTTGCATATAACTTAGGGAATTACCCGCAGGAAGCGCTTGTGCAATTTCCTGCCAACATTTATTTTTCGTTAACCATTGCCATTATTTCGGTGACCAGGATTTTGGATCAGCGGGAGAGAAAAAGGCTCACATCCTAACCAGATTCTTTCACTCACTACGATCAGATATGGATATCGTTATCACGGGACAGCAGGCATGGGATGTGGAGATTGGCAGTAACTGTAAAAATATCGCACTGGAATTCAGTAAGTCGCACCGGGTTTTATATGTCAATGCGCCGCTGGACCGCATTACTGCCATGCGGCATAGTGCCGATCCGAAAATCGTCAGGCGCCTGCGCGTGCTTCATAAGCAGGAGGATGGCCTGGAAGAAGTAGAAAAAAATCTCTGGGTGCTGTATCCCGATCGCATGATCGAGTCGATAAACTGGATCTCTTTCGACGATATCTTTAAAATGTTCAATGCCAGGAACAACCGGATTTTTGTCGATTCCATTGCCAGGGCGCTCAAAAGGCTTGGATTCGAGAATGTCATACATTTTAATGACAATGATATTTTCCGGAGTTTTTACATAAAGGATTATCTGAAACCACGGCTGTCCGTATATTACTCGCGTGATTACATGATAGGGGTGGAGTATTGGGCTAAGCACGGCGCTAAGCTGGAACCGGAGCTGATCGCGAAAAGCGACATCTGTGTTGCTAACTCCACGTATCTGGCCGCTTACTGTAAACAATATAATCCCAATACTTTTTACGTAGGGCAGGGCTGTGACCTTGAACTTTTCAACTCCGGCATAGGCGCTGCCGAGCCAGCCGACATTGCATCTATTCCAGGGCCAAGGATCGGTTATGTGGGGGCTTTGCAAAACTTACGGCTGGACCTGGAACTGCTGCATTATATCGCTGTTTCACGCCCGGCGTGGCAGCTTGTGCTCGTAGGGCCGGAGGATGATGTGTTTAAGGAAAGCACGCTGCACCAACTTGACAATGTAATCTTTACGGGCTCAAAAAACGCAGACACACTTCCGGCTTATATCAATTCATTCGACGTATGCCTTAATCCCCAGCTCCTCAACCAGCTTACCATAGGCAATTATCCCAGGAAAATAGATGAGTATCTTGCTCTCGGTAAGCCTGTTGTAGCCACAAGGACCAATGCGATGGATGTTTTCAGCGACCATGTGTATCTGGCCGAAAACAAGGAAGAGTATATTGTAATGATAGAAAAAGCTCTGGCCGAAGATTCAGGCGCCAAAGCGGAAGAGCGGCAGGCCTTTGCCCGTTCACATAGCTGGGAAAACAGCGTTGCTGAAATTTACAAGGCGATCAACGCATTATAACATTTTCAGTTCCGCCAGGCCTTGCGTGGAATCGGCCTCCAGTTGCAATAGTTTGCGGTTGTCCTCTTCGTCCCAGATCCCCTGTTTTAACTTCGCTTCGTAATCTTTGTACTGATTGGCAGTGGTAAGCAGCCCCACCGAGAACAGTGACGACCGGAATTTGTGAATAGCCTGTCTCATTTGTTCCAGATCACGCGTTTTCGACGCCTCCCGGATAGCGCTCAGTTGTATTTTACTGTCATTTTCGAACATGCTGATCAGTTCGTCGCGGAGTTCGCGGTCACCTCCGGTTATTTCAGCTAGATATTCAAGATTTAGGATACTGTTGGTCATTGTGTTATTAGTAAGAGGCTGGTCGTGAGCAGGTGCTGTTTTTTTATTATTTTCTTTATTTCCCAAATGGGCGATCGTGTACAACAGTTCGCTTTCTTTGAAAGGCTTCGAAATATAGCTGTTTGCGCCGATGCTGAGGCATTCTTCTTTTTCACCAATCATGGCATGTGCGGTCATGGTGATTATCGGAATTGTCTTCGAAATGGACTGCCGGATTTCCTTAATCGCCGTATATCCGTCCATTACAGGCATTTGAATGTCCATCAGCACAATGTCGAAACCGCCCTTTTCCAGGCTTTGGATTGCTTCCAGGCCATTGTTTACAATGGTCAGCGGGATCTTCATTCTTTCAAATATAGCGGAAAGCAATTTTTGGTTCAATAAGTTATCTTCGGCTGCGAGTATATGTAGCGATGACACCGTCTTGCTGATGTCATCCACATTTTCGATCTCAGCCTCAGGAGCGGCGTGCTCGGCTATTCTAAGTGGGATTTCAATGGTAAAAACAGAGCCTTTTCCTACCTCACTTTGCAGCGTCAATTTTCCGTCGAACAGCTCAACGAGTGATTTTACAATGCTTAGCCCAAGCCCAGTTCCTCCAAAAATGCGGGTTGTGCTTTCCGTAGCCTGTACAAACCGATTGAAAACGCTTGCCAGCTTATCCTTTTCAATCCCTATCCCTGTGTCCTCCACCTGGAACCGGATCGTCTGAACGCCATTAACCAGATCGCTCACAGGGGTTACGCGTAATTTTACACCGCCGGTTTCCGTGAACTTGATTGCATTTCCACAAACATTCAACAAGATCTGCGTGAGCCTGAGCTTATCCGTTTCAATGAATTCCGGCACATTATCGGCAAGGATAGCTTCATAGGAAATGCCCTTTTCGCCAGCCCGTTGCCTCATAATGGCTGATATGGACTTTATCAAATCCCTGATTGATGCAGACCCTTTTTCAAGATGCACCTGTCCGGCTTCAATTTTGGAAAAGTCGAGAATATCATTGATCAGTTCCAGCAGATTTTTATTGGCATACTGAATGTAACCCAGAAATTCCAGGCTCTTGGGATCGGTAAGCTCGCTAACCAGCAGGTTGGTGAACCCGGTTATCGCATTGAGTGGGGTCCGGATCTCATGGCTCACATTGGAGAGGAATATATCCTTCACCCTTACCGACTTTTCCGCAAGTATCCGCGCTTTTTCCAGCGTAGCTTCGTAATTGGCGCGTTCGGTAATGTCGCGAAACACGGTAATGGCGCTTGTGATTTCACCATCAATGCCTACCACCGGCTGCACATTGCTTTCCAAATGGAAAATGGTGTTTGCTTTGATGAGGTCAATCTTGTTGCCGGTCAGCTTTTCTCCGGCAAGGCCTCTTGCAACGGGTAAGGTTTCAGCCGTAAACTGAACGTGGTCATTGGTTGGGTCACGCAGCACGAGCTGCTGCACTTCCTCCTCGAGGGTCTCAATCTTGCGCGATTTGATCCCTAATATTTCCATCCCCGACTGGTTGAGCAGCACAATTTCCTTTTGCTGGTTCACCACCATTACGCCATCGGGAATCGCTTCAAGATATTGGTTCAAAAGGCGCTCCTTTTCATTCAGTTCCTTTTGCAAAAGATGCTGTTTGCGCTTGTCTCTGTTGAGGAAAAAAATGGCAAACAATGTCAGCAAAAATCCGACACCGCTGGTTGCGAAAATGAAAAATTCTGAATTCTTCTGCGTAGTGGAAACGAGCTGCCGGCGCTTGTTCAGGTTGTAATGTTCGTGCTGTTCAATCTGCCTGATTTGATTGTTCAGCAGGCTGTTAAGCCGGATTCCTTCTCCCTTTTTGATCTCGCTGAACGCCGAATCTGCGCTGACGGTCCTGTAAATGGTGATAATGTTCTGGGTATAGGCGACAATATCACCGGAAATCTTTAATAATTCCTGAACCCGTTGCGTCTGAACCGGATTGGATTTGACGAGATTAAAAAGCGTGTCGCTGATCTCTACCAGCTGCACTTTTTTATTATAATTGTCGGCCAGCAGATCCTTGTTTTCGGTGATCAGAAATCCCCGCATATTGGACTGAAAGTCCTTGGTAACCAACCCGAAATTCGCCGTCTGGTTCAAAACGCCGATCGTGACATTGAGCCTTTCGTTGTTCAGGGACAAGTCCTTGACATTCCGGTAAGTAAAGTATTGAGAGCCGAATATCAGGGCTAATCCAAGATAAATGCCTGCGTAATACAACCTAAAATACTTTGTAGCCGGACTGGTTAACATAAATTGGATTATTGCCTCCTCGATCGATTCCTAAATTACTTTTTCAACGCAAGATCCAGGCTGTTTTTCAGCCAGCGATAACGCAGATAAAAAAAGCGCGTAAGCAGCACCAGTGGATTTTCACTTAGCTTCCAGCTCCTCCGATCCAGCGTACTGGGCTCCTGCGCAGTGTTTTTTTGTTCAAAAATGGTCGTGAACTCGTTGTAGAACAGGCCTCTGCCTTTCTTATGCAAGAAATTTATCGCCATGGTATACTCGCTGAGGTTGATATTTACCTTGTCGGGGTAGCGTCCGAATTTTTCAAGGAAATTGCTGCGTCTCAGGTGCGGGTGATCGCTGTAAATGTAAAATTTGAGGTGGCTCGGGTCCCAGTAAGAAAATATCATTTCCGAAAATCCTTTTTTGAAAGGTTTCAGTTTGGGATGGGCAAAATACGCGTAGAACCTGACAATGTCGAGCCCTTTGTCCTCATTCATAAATTGCAGCGCATCTTTAAAAGTCTCCGGAAATTTTTCCGTCGGGTCAAAATCTTCCTGCACATAAAGGGTATAAGGCGTCTTTACTGCATCCTGACCCTTGTTAATGTTATCACCGAGGCCTTTGTTTACCGGCGTGGTCACCAGCTCAAAGGTGAAACGGTCCTTTAATGCAACAAGTTTGGTGAGATGTTCGGGCTTGCTTCCGTCATCAGACACTACGATAGAGGCGAACTGACAACCCAGGTTCTGGAATGTTGTTAACAATCGCTCTAACGAACCGCTTCTGTTGTAGTGGGTTATCAGCAAAGTAGTCTCCGGAAAATTATGTTGCATAAAAGATGTATATTATGTTGTCATATGCGGTCCTTACAAGGTGGAAAATTAGTTAATTTATCTGTAAAATTAATTCGCTAAATCAACAATATATTATTAAATAAATTCCATATTTGTGTCTACACAACCCGGCCATACCGATTTCCTCAGTCATTATTAAATGGGATTCGAACTTTTACAAAAAGTACAAAACAAGCACTTTCTATCGTTGGCGGGAAACGGCATTATGTCCGTTCTGGGTATGCTGAATATGATTATCCTGTACAGGACGCTTTCGGTGGCCAGCATCGGGATGTGGGTTTTCTTTCTCTCTGTTTTACTGCTTGTTGACACCTTCCGTTCGGGTTTTATCACCACCGCATTTATTAAGTTTTACGCGGGCGCAACGCCGGAAAGAAAAGCCGAAGTGGTGGGTTCAACCTGGTTTATAGCCGGCGCGATCACTGCCATCCTTGTTGTCCTGAATGTTCCTGCTTATTTCTTTTCGCCTTATCTCGAAAATCCTTCGCTGATCCTGTTTGTAGAATGGTTTGGTGTTATTTATGTCGCTTCACTTCCTTACTTTATCGCCACTTGCGTGGTCCAGGCAGAGCAGCGCTTTGATCATTTGTTATATATCCGGTTTGTAAATCAGGGTGTTTTTATCCTGCTGGTCATCATTATGGCCGTTACAAAAACGGCCAGTCTGCAAAACATTATCTACGCTTACCTTACCGCAGCCATCGCCACGAGCCTGTTTTCCATCTTCATGGGCTGGTCACGCATTGCTGCATTTGGCTCCCGTACGAAAGCTGGGATCAGTGAGCTGTTTCATTTTGGAAAATACAGCGTGGGCACAACGCTCAGCTCGAACCTGTTTGGCACGTCCAACACGATGATCATTAACTTCACGCTCGGGCCTGCCGCGCTCGCAGTCTATAACCTGGGCCAGCGCCTGATGGAGATTATCGAAATTCCCCTGCGCAGCTTTGCGGCAACCGGGATGCCTGAACTTTCGGCGGCATACAACGCAGGCAACAAAGAGCGGGTGATCGAGATCATGAAAAGATATACAGGCTTGCTTACCTGCGCGCTTGTGCCGGTGTGCATTGGGGCATTGCTGCTGGCGGATGTGGCGATCGGCATTATCGGAGGCAAAAAATACATGGATACCGAAGCTGCCAACATCATGCGGCTGTTCATGACTTTCGCCCTTTTGTATCCCATGGACAGATTTTTTGCGCTTACCCTGGACGTAATCCATCAGCCGAAAATCAATTTTATAAAAGTGGTCGTCATGCTCATTGCCAGCGTTTGCTCATCTTTTCTGGGCATTGCCATCACGCATAGTGTGTATGGGGTTGCCATTGCAGGCATTATACCCACATTAATAGGCGTTGGCGTGGGTTACTGGGGATTGAACCGGTTTCATCCTTTCTCGATCGGCAGTGTGATCACAACGGGTTACGCGGAAGCGGCTGGCATTGTTAAAACGTATTGGCTCAAATTCGCCGCAAGGTGAATCATAACTTATAACTGTATGAATCTTAGCGAAAACCCGGAGTGGCTGACCGATTATAGCAAAAGCTATAAAAAGTTTGAAGAAATACCCCAGCATGTGTTCGATTCCATTAACAAGGACCTTAAAAAGATCATTAGCGACGAGCCGGTAGTGACTGTGCTCATTGCGGCCTGGAATGAAGAGATCAACATTCTGAACTGTATTTCAAGCCTTTCCAAAACTGTTTGCGATTATCCGTTGGAGATCATTGTTGTAAACAACAATTCCAAGGACCGGACGCAGGACACGATCGACAAACTGGCGGTTAAAGGACTTTTTGAGCAAAAACAGGGATGCGGCCCGGCACGGCAGCACGGCCAGCTGAACGCCAAGGGAAAATACGTGCTCCTGGCTGACGCCGATTGTTTTTACCCGTCGTGCTGGGTGCAGGAAATGATCCGTGTGCTGAGCAAACCCGATGTTGTTTGTGTTTACGGGCGTTATTCTTTCATCAGCGAGCAGGGATTTCCGAGATGGAAACTTGGGCTGCTGGAAACGGGAAAAGACATTATCTCGGAGGTAAGGCAGATTAACCGCCCTTATTACAACGCCTACGGCATCAGCATGGGCTACATTCGCGAGCTGGGCCTGAAAGTGGGTTTTATCAATGACAATTTCTGGGGTGATGACGGACAGCTGTGCCTGGGTTTGATGAAATATGGCAAGATCAGGCAGGTGAGGTCCAATAAGGCCAGGGCCTGGACGGGAATCCGCACATTACAGCGCGACGGTGACACATTCACCAAAGTGTTCATGGCGCGGATCAATAAGGAGCGGAAAAGGTTTTTGGCCAATTTCAACTCCCGCTTGCCGGAGGAAGGTTCCTACAAAAAGCCGTCCTGATCGGCCTATCGGGGTCTTTTAAACCTCGTGTCGACGTGCAGGTCGTAATTGTATTTGATAACCCTGTAAACAGACCTGACCATGGCGACGAGTGGATTTGAGCTTTGACGCCAGTTTGCGCGTTTTACCGTGCTGGGTTCGGCGGATGAATTTTCCTGGCTGAGTAAGCTGCTGAAATCATTATAAAACAGCCCTTTACCATTGTTTTGAATAAACGAAACACACATTTCATATTCCGTTTTGTCAGACTTGATGCCTTCGGTATATGTGCCAAAACGCTCTGCAAATGTGCTTCTGCGCAAATGCGGATGATCGCTGTACATGTAAATTTTCTGCGTTTCGAGATACCATGGTTGATATAACATTTCAGAAAAGCCTTTTTGGAAAGGTTTCAGATATGGAAAAGAGGAGTAGGCGTAGAAACGGACAATGTCCAGTTCGGAGCGCTCACGCATGAATTGCAGAGCGTCTTTGAATGCACCGAGGAATTTAGGAAGCGGGACAAAATCTTCCTGGATATAAAGGAGATAAGGCGTTTTGACAGCCGCCTGACCTTTGTTAATGTTATTTCCCAGGCCCTTGTTGACAGGCGTGGTGATGAGGGTAAAGTCGAACTTATTGTGCAATGATTTAATGTAATCCAAATGCAAAGGCTGGCTCGCATCATCAGAAACTATGATTTCACCAAAGCTGATCTGCTGGTCTTTCAGCGTTTGGAGCAGTCGTTCGAGGGAACTACTTCTATTGTAATGGGTAATCAACAGGGAAACATCACTGAACAGGTTCGATTCTGCCATCTTTCTATCTAACATTAAGGACGATGCAAATTAATTATTTTGGCAAGTTATATCTCTTTGAGGCGTGAAATTAGTGCAAAATTAATTCTACATTTGAAACGGTTAAATCTTTTGTCCTGAAATACACCTTCACAAAGTGCTACTGCGCCGCTAGCATTCCGAAAGGAAGTTTCAAGTTGTTTTTGTAAACGAATGGTAAAAACACTACTTAACAAAATTCTTAGTTTTGTCGTCAGGGCCCGATATGGAGATTTAACCATTGACGTCAGATATTATTACAGGCACACCTATTATTGCCAGCTGAAACAACTGAAATATGTTGTGAAGGATTATGTAACAAAGGAAAAGTATAAACGCCTGTCCTTCCAGGGAGAGTTTGCGCCGGAGCTCCAATTTGTGCTTCCCTTTGCCTATTGGCACTATAAAAACGGAACGCTTCTCAGCACCGAATCATCCAAATATACCCGGGAGCTTTACTTTTTTTCACCGGACCATCAAGAGTCTTTTGAAACAAGGTCCAATGAAGGGAACTTCAATTTCGAAATGCCACGGATCCTGTACAGCCAGGATTACGACATTGAAAAATGGCTGCCTGTTCCCTTAAAAGAGACATACGCCAACCCGGTTTACCAGTTCGAGAAGCCGATCCTGATCATTGCTAACCGCTACAACATGGAGTGGGACGGACCGCCGGTGAGCTTTTACAGCATGGAATTGCTGGAATTCATCGTTGGTAAACTTAAAAACGATTATACCATTATCTACAACCGCCCTAAGCCACACAATATCACCATGGACAACAGTGATATTTATGATATGGACGAATATGAATGGCTTGCAAGAGTGCATCCGGATGTGATCCTGATGGAAGATCTTTTCAAGGAAAACAAAGGTAAAGCCAACAATTTCAATCATTTGCAGCTGATGGTTTATGCCAATGCAAGCAAATTTATATCGATTCATGGCGGCACGGCAACATTGGCAAGTTACTTCGGCGGCACCAATCTGATCTTGTCTAAAAAAGGCCCGGAACATCACTTTCACTGCTTTGAAAACCTGTATCCGAAGTTTTCCGGTGCCAAAATCCTGCATGCAAAGACGGATGATGAGGTGAAAAATTTCGTGGAGGCATATTTTGTCAAAAGATAATGAGCGACAAGCCGAAGGATCATTACTGGATCAAGTCAGGTTTTATCAATATTCTCCAGAATTTCTCGGGGGTCTTTTTTGGCTTTGCCGGATTTTACGTGCTGGTAAGATTACTTTCCAAGCACGATTTCGGGGTGTGGACGCTGTTCCTTTCTACCACCACCATTCTGGAAGCCATTCGAAGCGGTTTGCTTCAAAATGCGCTGGTTAAGTTTATTTCTGCTTCGGATGAGCACGAGCATCCTGACATTATTACTGCTTCATTTGCCATAAGCGGGCTTGTATCCATCTTTTGCATCACCGCCATTCTGATCTTCGCGCCGTTTCTGAGCAGGCTTTGGGATTCTCCCGAGCTGGTTCAGATGCTGTATTTATACATTGCAATCTATTTTTTTTCGGGCTTGCAGGCACAATTCAACGGCATTGAACAGGCCAATCTGCGCTTCAACGGCATATTCCTGACGACCATTATCAGGCAGGGTTCCTTCTTCACATTTGTAGTTGTGTGCTATTTGTTTTCGGTAGAAGTGAAATTGATCTATCTGGTTTGGGTGCAGATCATAAGTGCCATTTTGGGCATGTCACTGGCGTTCTATTATTGCCGCAGACATTTGCAAATTTCGTACGAGGTCAGTAAAATGTGGGTTAAGAAGCTGTTTGGCTATGGCAAATACGCATTCGGAACACTGATCAGCTCACTGCTTTCGGGGACCGTTGACCAGATGATGCTGGGTGCGCTCCTGTCTCCGGCTGCTTCCGGGGCTTTCAACATCGCAGTCCGGATCACGAACCTGATCGACATTCCTGGCAATGCGGTGGCGACGATCGTTTTTCCGCAAAGTGCCAAGCGGATGGAAACAGAGGGGAAATCGGCCATAAAGTATTTGTATGAAAAGTCGGTTGGGACAACGCTGGCGCTGGTTGTTCCCGTGGTTGTATTCTTATATCTGTTTTCGGACATTGTAATACACCTGATAGCAGGAGAAAAATACAATGATTCCATTCCATTGCTGCAAATCACGCTTTTGTATTGTTTGCTGATTCCCTACGGCCGCCAGTTCGGCACAATCCTCGATTCCATCGGCAAAACGAAGGTCACTTTTTTTGTTGTAGTCGTTACAGCCACATTGAACCTTGTCCTTAACTATTTCTTTATCCGGTCTTTTGGTGTAATGGGCGCGGCTTATGCAACATTATGCTCCAATGTGGTCGGCTTTATTATAGCGCAGGTGATCCTGAAAAGAGAGATTGATGTGAGCATAGGGAACACATGGATGTACATGTTCCGGTTTTATCCCGAATTCCTCGAAAAGTACATTAAGCCTTTTTTGAAAAACAGGGCCTTGAAATAAGAAGAATCACTTTAATAACGGTGCATTATGGTTGGCGTAAAGTTTTCCGGCAGGCTGGGTAATCAGCTTTTTCAGTACTTTTTTTTAATGTATCTCAAAAGCAAAAACAACAAGCTGACCTATTTTTTTCCGAATCCACACCATGCATATCTGGCCAGATATTTCGATCTTGGTGCATTTTATAATGTAACATTGCAGTCCAAACTCTATTCTGTGTTTACCAGAATGCTGCCGAAGGTTTTTAGCTTTAAGGACGTTTATGTGCAAAATTTTTTCAGTCCCAAAGAATTTACACCGCAGAACGGCACGATCTACAATGGCTATTTTCAGTCAGATTATTATATCAAACATTTACCCGAAACTTCCAAGCCGCGCCTTCACAGCGAGTTCAAGGAACAGTTTGAAAAGCAGTTCGGAGCCGTTTTCAAAGAGCATAAGACCATTGTAGTGCACATTCGCCGCACAGATTACCTGGCTTACGGAAAAAGGGACATTTCTCTTCCAGTCGAATACTTTCAGCGAGAGCTTTACGCCATTCACGATCTGGATCAGTACCAGGTGTTTTTTGTGAGCGATGATATGGATTTTGTTAAAAAATCTTTTCCTCAAAAACCCAATTTTATCTTTTCTCAGAATTCTGAAATTATTGATTTTCAGTTGATTATGAATGCTGATATTGCGATCATATCGAACAGTACATTTGCCTGGTGGGCAGCTTACCTGTGCGAAAAAGAGAATCGTGTGATTGCCCCAAAGAACTGGTTCGGTTTCCGGATCGGCCGCGAGCATCCCAAAGGCATTATGACGGACAAATTTGAATGGAAAGAGGTTATTACCGACTGATTCACATATATTTGAATAACCAAGACGGCTACCCCCACTTTTATTAAAAAGACCTCTATCGTAACAGCAATACCCGCATTCTTATTTGATCAATGAAACTGAAAGGACACCAAATCATCGTCTTTGGCTTACCCCGATTTGATTCGACCATTGAATCTACAAATTACACCACGGCGAGGTTACTGGCCAGGGAAAATAAGGTGTACTACGTCGAAAACCCATTTACAGTAAGAGATTATTTTAAGCTGAGAAAAGGCCCTGAATTCAAAGTCCGGAAAAATCATTTATCTGTTTGGAGCGGAAAGCTGATTGATACGGACACACCGAACCTGAAAATTATTATCCCGCCGCTGCTGTTATCCATTAACTTTTTACCCGAAAGCGGCTTTTTCCGGTCAATTTTGAAAATCAATGAATCGATGATCCGGCGGAAATTGCGGACGATCATTAAGGCGCATAACATTAAGGACTACATTTTTATTAATTCCTTCAACTTCCATTATCCTACATTAGTCAACGGGCTGTCGCCTGCTTTAACGGTTTACCATTGTCTCGATCCGATGATCCTGCCATTTAACCAGCGGCATGGCGTTGTATCCGAGGATATTCTCGTACGGAAAAGCGATGTGGTGATTTGCAGCAGCCGTGCGCTGTATCTTGAAAAAAAGCAGTTCAATCCCAAGTCCTATTTTGTGCCAAACGCAGCTGATGTCACGCATAGCAGCAAGGCATTGAGACCCGAGCTGCCTGTTTTTCCGAAATTATTGAAAATCAAAAAGCCGATTATAGGCTACCTGGGCGCCATAGAAAGGCGCATTGACTACGACCTCCTCAAAGAAGTAATTACTCATAATGCTGATAAGAGCTTCGTTTTCGTAGGGCCAGTGGCAAAGGAATTTGTTCCCGACTGGTTTTTTACGGCTCCCAATGTCTTCTTCCTGGGCGCCATCGACTATGCAGATATGCCTGCCGTTATCAAAGGATTTGACGTTGCACTGATCCCATTCAAAAAAGATGAGGTGAGCAGCAGCATTTTCCCGCTCAAATTATTCGAATATCTCGGCGCAGGCAAGCCGGTTGTTGCCATTGACTTCAATCCTGACCTGAAAGAATTCACCGAAGACATTGTGCCTTTCTGTACAGACGCACAAGGTTTTACGGCGGCAATCGAAGAAGCGCTGGCAACGGATAGCAAAGCGTTGCAATCGCGGCGTCTGGCCATAGCGGCTGAAAATACATGGGAAAAAAGAGTGGACACCATTGCCGACATCATTTTCCAGAACCTCAAACCCGCTTAACCGGTTTTTTCAGCGAATAGAAAAACACTGGTAAACCTGTTGGTTTGCGTTTCGGGATCATATTCATAATAAAATTCGTGAGAAGCTTTTGTCAGGATTAGCAAGCCGAAATGTTCGCTGGAATCATTCAGCAGTCGCGGCATGTCCGGGCCCGTCATTTCTTTTACATAGAATTTAGCTGAATGGGCATCGTCCGATCTCACGATCAGCGAATCGACGCCGTTATGATAGATCTGAAATTCGACCCTGTTGGTGAACTCCTTGATGGGCCAGGTAAATATTTTACCCATGTCTTGCCCGATAAGTGACAACGGATTTCCACGATCTTCTTTTTCAAGAAAAAGGCGGTTGTTATCTACCTTAATGTTTAATGTGCAATCTCTTGTTCCTGAATGCTTTACCGCATTGGTCAGCAACTCCGTAATCACCCATTTGATTTTTGAAAATGTATCTGGGGATGGGGATGCGTTTTTTGTGTTTTGCACGACATGGTCCAGGCAGATCCTTAATATGCCGGGAATTTCTTCCCGGTTGCTGGTAAAGTGAATTCTTATCCGATCGTGCTCCATAAATTATTGTGATGCTTCCATTGCTTCGTCGAAGTCTTTAAAGATTTTGAAAACTTTATCCATCCTGATCAGTGTAAGCAGGTCTTTTACATCAGACTTCAGGGAAACCAGGTATATATCGACGTTTCGGGGCATTGCGTATTTCAGCGCGACCACGAGGCTGCCGAGAAATGAACTATCGATATAATTTACATTTTCGAAGTTCACTACAATTAGCCGTGCGCCATTGGCTACAAGGGTAATCATCTCTTCTTTGAACATTTCGGCGTTGGCAAGGCTTGCTTCCTGCGGCAAGATCGTTGCCTGTGCTACGTGGTTGATTTCGTTTACTTTTAGTATCATGAGGGATTATGTTTTTTCAATAAAAATAATGCTTGCATCATCCATTTGATTGCTGTCATTGATGCTTTCGAGTACGTGGGTCTTGATCTTGCCAAAGCTGTCCTGCTCGCCGAGATAAGGTGTGATTTTGGAAACAAAAAATGGATAGTCGCTCTTCTTCGAGCCAGCAGACGGAATATCGATCATGCCATCGGTGAAGATGACCAGCTGATCGCCCGTTTTCATTTTAATAACCTGCTTGTCATAAAATCCTTCTTCCATCAGGCCAAGCAGCAATCCGGATGAAAGGACGGTTACGGGTTTGCCTGTTTCCGAGCTGAAACTGATCAGGGGCAGGTCGCCCGCTCCTGTGTAATGCACCTCGCCGGTCTCACTGTCCAGCAAGAGGAGCGAGAGGCTGGATAGGATATTTTGTAAACTTTCGTCCATACAGATCAGCTTGTTAATCTTCTGAACAATGTTGTCTATCGTCAGGTCATTATCGAGTACGCAAAAGCGGATAGCGGCACGGATATAGCTCAGGAAGCCGAAAGTAAAGAACCACGCGGTCCACTTTTTTCCCATGATATCCCCCAGAAATGCAAAGCAAAACCGCTGATCTGCCTGTACAAAATCAATAAAATCGCCACCGGGGTAACCCAGATATCCTTTATGCCAAAAATGGACGCGGAAGCCGGGCAGGACCGGGCTGTGTGTGGGTATAGATTTGACATTGAGCGTCTCGGCTGCTACCCGCAACTCACGGACGGACCTGACGTGCTCATTCTGGAGTGATTTAATGATATTGCCCAGCTTGGAAATAATCACCGGAATAGGCGTTTCCTTGTTGATAAAATCAATGGCGTACATGCTCAAACCTTGCAGGATCAGGGAGTTATCCGTAAAGGAAGTGAGGAACACGAACGGAATGTCACTTATTTTCGGATTAAGCAAAATCGCCTGCCGGAAATCAAAACCGTTCATGACGGGCATATCATAATCGGAAAGGATCAGGTCCGGCGTCTCGACTGCCAGCAAAGCCAGTGCTTCCGTGCCCGACTCGCAAGCCACACAGCTGTATCCTGCTTTAATGAGGGACGCTTCAAACACCCTTCGAAACATGAGATTATCCTCTACCAGCAAGATTTTTTTAACACTGGTCGGCGGCTCCGAAAACGAGATCATTTTTTATTGAAGTTTAGCACGAATAAAAGCACTCCCCCAAAAATAATGAGTAATGACACCAGATCCATGATCGTAACACCGTCATTTGCATTGAAATAATATACTGTGAAGATTTCAAAGCTAGGCGGTGCCGGCATAATGATCATAGCGAAGCCAACAACAATC
This sequence comes from Dyadobacter sp. CY327, assembly GCF_021390415.1. Lineage (NCBI taxonomy): Bacteria > Pseudomonadati > Bacteroidota > Cytophagia > Cytophagales > Spirosomataceae > Dyadobacter > Dyadobacter sp. CY327. The sequence continues at coordinate 1,970,305 of NZ_JAJUXJ010000001.1, forward strand.
AATAAAATAGCCAGAATGAACATTACTGCTTTTTGAGCTGCATTGCTCCGCCCTTTCGAGCTGCTGATCTTGCTGTCGATTTTGTTTTCGGAAAGCAATTTCTCCAACCCTTCCAGAAGCTCTTCCCGCGAAAGATTATTATCCTGGTCCAGTGCCCGGAAAGGCGCAGCTGCTTTTGCTTTAAGCGCTGAGCGCCTGAATGCTTCTTCAATTTCCTGCTGGTAGGCGCTGGCCTGTATGCTGTTAACAGCTGAATGTGCGATGATCTCAATGAGTTCATGCACTTTTTTTCTGATGAGGGGCATTTCGGGAGAAAGTTTGGCAGCGTCCGGGATGCGGGAAACTTTTTTAATATCTAGCAGACGCGGTATTTTCACTTTGTAAATATCGAATTAGATTTTAGTTAGATAGCAGAGGCTTTTAGCAGGGCTGCGAACATTTTATAACCGCAAAAACTACATTTTGTTTAAAGCTATATTTAAATTGTTAATTTTGAAATAGTTCTACAAGCCAATAAAAAAATTCCTTCATTTCAGACTTTTCCAGTGCCCAGCTCCGAACCGATGAAAAGCGTTTCCATTGTAACTGTCAATTTTAATCAGCCTAAGATTACAGAAGATTTATTGAGGTCACTGGAAGAAGTCAACACATATCCGAACCTTGAAATTGTGGTGGTGGATAACGGAAGCAAACCCGATCCCGTGCCAGGCTGGGTAGAACGATATCCTCACATTAAATTCATCAGGTCGGAGAAAAACACGGGCTTTGCAGGCGGCAACAACACTGGCCTGAAATATGCTACGGGTGAATATTTATTCCTGATCAACAACGACACTGAAGTTACCGCGGACCTGATCGGCAAATTGGTCGCCACAATGGATGCCAACCCGAAAATCGGCATGATTTCGCCTAAAATACATTACTTCGACCAGCCGGGAATGTTGCAGTATACGGGTTATACGCCCATGAATTACTACACTGCACGCAATGCTTGTATTGGTCAGTTTGAGCAGGACAAAGGCCAGTATGATTCACTGAGCGGCATTACGGGCTATGCGCATGGGGCTGCTATGATGATCCGCCGGGAAGCGCTCGAAAAGGCGGGCGTGATGGCGGAAAATTACTTTTTATATTATGAAGAACTGGATTGGTGTGAGCGGATCAGGCATGCAGGTTATGAAATCCACGTTGATCTTTCTGCTTTGATATACCATAAAGAATCTGTTGCGGTAGGCAAAAGGTCCGCATTGAAGGAGTTTTTTATGAACCGCAACCGCATTTTATTTATCCGAAAAAATGGCTCCCCCGTGCAATTTCTGATCTTCTGCTGCTATTTCCTGCTGGCAGTGGTCCCCAGGAATATTATTCAATACATTAAAAACAAAGAATACAATTTCATCCCTGTTTTTCTGAAAGCAATCACCTGGCATTTCACCAATAAGGCGGATAGCAATAACCTTGGCTTCCCGCTGTCACGATAATTTATGGAAATACTCTTCTGGCTCAGTCTCTTCATCGTTTTTTATACATTCCTTGGTTATGGGATCATCCTGTACATTTTGGTCAGGATACGGCGTGCTGTAAAAGGAAAAAGGCCCGTTCCGTCGCTTGATCAGGATATGCCAACATTAACGCTCATCATTGCTGCATACAATGAGGAAAGCATCATTGAAGAAAAAATTCAGAATACGCTTGCGCTTTCCTATCCGCACGGCAAGCTAAGCCTGATTTTTGTTACCGATGGTTCCTCCGACCGCACGCCAGAGCTCGTGAGCGCTTACAGCCAGATCAAGTTGCTGCACACGCCAGTCCGAAGCGGAAAGATCCTGGCTATGCACCGTGCAATGCATGAGGTTAACACAGAAGTAGTTGTATTCACGGACGCCAACACCTACCTGAACCCGGATGCACTATTGCTGATAGCCAGGCATTACGCCGACCCAAAAGTGGGGGCAGTATCAGGAGAAAAACGGGTGATGCAGGATGCAGTGTCCGACGCCACGGCAGGGGAGGGCTTCTATTGGAAATACGAATCGACGCTTAAAAAGTGGGATTCGGAGCTTTACTCGGTGGTGGGCGCAGCGGGAGAGCTTTTCAGCGTCAGGCACTCACTTTACCGGCAGGTGGAGCCCGACACGATCCTCGACGATTTTATGATTTCCATGCTCATTGCGCAGCAAGGTTACCGCATTATTTATGAACCCGAGGCTTATGCATCGGAGCTTTCGTCGGAGAACATTAAGGAGGAACTGAAAAGGAAGGTGAGGATTGCAGCAGGCGGGATCCAGTCCATTTTACGGCTTAAAAAGCTCCTTAACCCGTTCAATTATCCGCTTTTATCATTTCAATACATTAGCCACCGGGTGCTGCGGTGGACGATTACGCCGTTTTTAATGATCCTGGCATTCCTGCTGAACATTATCATTGTGGTCAATGACGGGAATGCATTGTATGCGTTGATTCTGTTCGCGCAGGTTGCTTTTTACGGCGCCGCACTCGCGGGATGGATTCTGGAAAAACGAAAGATCAAGGTGAAGGCATTGTTCGTTCCTTACTATTTCTGCGTAATGAACTATGCGGTAATGGCAGGGATTGTCCGCTTTTACAAAGGAAATCAGAGTGCTGCCTGGGATAAATCCAAAAGAAAAAGCGTATAGCTAATGCCACACGCTCGCTTCTTATCATTTTTGTTGTCTTATTGAAGTGATTTCAACCGTTCCGATTCTTGTTCGATGATCGGTAGCAATTCATTCAGTTCTGCTGAAATGGTCTGATACATGTGCATCAGCTGTTCCGGCGTTTCGTCATCTTTAATCGCTTTTTCAAGCACCTCCACTTTCGGCCTTATCCACGTAAGTCCAGCCATGGTGAACGACGGTTTCAGTCCGTGCACAATGCTCGCCGCTTCCTTCATATCCTCAGTTTCCAATGCATTGCGGAGCGAATGCCAGCGTGGCACCGAATCGCTCATGAAAGCGTCAAAAATCATGTAAAGAATTACAGGGTCATCTCCATAAACTTGGTCAATGTAAGTAAGATCCAGAGCAGGGTTAAGTTGTAAGTCCATTAATTAGAGGTTATAGCTTTTTCAATTGAGCTGTGGTTTACGAAATATATTTACAAAAATATGAAATTATTTACTGGCTCACTGAATCTTTTACTGCCTCTTTCTCAGGTTGTTTTGCTTCTTCCTTGGCTTTTTTCTTAAAATACCTGCGGAATAGGAAATTGGAACGGAGCGCCTGCATGTTTTCATCAAGCTTTTCCGTGCTGCTTTCCAGGTTTTGCAATGTTCCTTTCAAATTGCTCGCCGTCGTTTCGTCGTGTAGTAATACGCCTAACGGACTTGTCCTGTTGGAATTAAGGTTCTCACTCGCCGTTTTCAAGTTGTCGACCATTCCGTTTGCAGAAGTTACTGTTTCGTTCAATCTGCCAATAGTGGTCCTCAGATCCCGCATGATCACTGTATCGGTTGCAAAATCATTTGCCAGACCGCCTTTTTGATTCAGTTTTTCTGTAAATCCGGACAAGGAAGCTGTCATGGTCTGTGCATTCACAGATGCTTTTTTCAGTGCGGCGAGCGTTTGATCCACATCATTATATAGCCGCTCATCGTTCAGCAGCATTCCCACCGTTCCTTTTCCTTCAAGAATATTCTTGCTGATCGTTTTAAACGCGCTCGTAATGCCCAGCAGGTTTTTGTTGTTTTCAGACAAAACGGCCAGCATCTCTTCCGTGCTTTCCATTTTTTCAACCACCAGCTCGTCGCCATCTTCAATGGAAGGCACCTTTTGCGTTCCGCCGTAAATGACAATGATCTTGTTACCGATCAGTCCGTCTGTGCTAACCTTGGCCTTCGCATTCTTGCGGACAAATTCCTGCGACTTCTCCTCAATGTGAAGGATAACCTCGACTTTGGAATTAGACAAAAAGCGAATGGTCTTCACTGTCCCGATCTTTACCCCCGAATACCAGACATTATTGCCTTGTTTCAGCCCGTTCACGTCATCGAACAACGTTTTGACGGAGATTGTTGAAGAAAATACTTTCTTCATACTTCCAATCGTAAGGATCCCTACTATGAAGATAATTAAGCCTATTATAACAAAAAGTCCGACTGTTATGGAGCGTTTTCTGGCTGATGTTTCCATTATTGAATAAAATTATAATCGTAAAAACTTTTGATTCTTTCTTCGTCTGTGGCAAATACTTCTTCAAATGTGCCCTGTCTCAGGAACTTGCCATCCAGCAGCATCGCGATCCGGTCTCCGGTTTCGCGGGCGCAGGTCAGGTCGTGGGTAATGATGATAGAGCTTGTGTGATATTTTTCCTTCACCTCATTGATCAGCTGGTTAATTTCCAGGCAGGTTATAGGGTCAAGTCCCGCGGTAGGCTCATCGTAAAGCATGATTTCGGGTTTGAGGATAAGTGTCCTGGCAATGCCGATCCGCTTCCGCTGTCCGCCCGACAATTCCGAAGGAACCTGGTTAATGGTCTGCAACAGGCCAACGGCGTCCAGCACATATTCCACCTGTTCGTTGATTTCCGCTTTTGAAAGATTCTTCACATGCCTTACCAGCGGAAATTCCAGGTTTTCCCGCACCGTCATACTATCGTACAATGCGCTGTTCTGGAATGAAAAACCGATTTTCAGGCGAATGTCTGTCAGCTCTTTCTGATTTAATTCAGCAACTTCCCGGCCCAGGACATTGCAAACGCCGCTATCCTGTTTTAATAACCCGGCAATGATTTTGATCAAAACTGACTTACCCGTTCCAGACCGGCCGAGGACCACAACATTCTCGCCTTTATCCACCTTCAAATTGACTCCTTGAAGCACGTGCAGATCACCAAATGATTTGTAAAGATCTTTGATCTCAATGACCGGCTCTTCGTTTTGGTTGATTTCTGCCATTTTATATTCTGAAATAATTCGAAACCTGAACAATAATGACCTCCTCGATGAAGATCAGGAACATGGAAATTACGACTGCCGAATTCGCAGCCTTACCCACACCTTCCGTTCCTTTGCTCGCATTGTAACCCTGGTAACAACCCACAATCCCGATCGTAAAGCCATAAGCAATCGCTTTTACGAGTGAGGTTCCTACATCCAGGAAAGTGATTTGTTCAAAAGCATTTTCAAAAAACGCCCTGAAACTCGTGCCCTCGTTCAATGTGACGTTCAGAAAAGCACCCATAAGCGCTACGCCCGTACAATAAAACATCAGGATCGGAATCGTGATCGTAGATGCGAGCACGCGGGTCACGACCAAAAATTTGAAAGGGTTAACAGCCGAAACCTCCATAGCGTCGATCTGCTCGGTCACGCGCATGGAACCCAGCTCGGCACCAATGCTGGACCCAACCTTCCCCGCACTGATCAATGCCGTAACCAATGCGGCCAGGGCGCGCACAATGGCAATCGCAACCAGAGACGGCAGCCAGGAAACGGCGCCGAATTCGGCCAGTGACGGGCGGGATTGCTTGGTAAATACCATTCCGGTAATGAAGCCGGTAAGGCCGATCAGCAACAATGATTTATTGCCGATCGCGTAACATTGCTTGACCAGTTCCTGAAATTCCATCCGGCCGCGAAAGGCTTCCCGGAAAAAACGCAGGAAAAACATGTAACCGTTGTAAACTGCCAGTAAAGCCGAATCCAGGCCTTTTGTATAAACTTTTTCCTTTTGATTGGCGCTCATTCAATTTTTATGCAAAGTGGATCAAAGGGTAACTCTTATTGGTATACTTTATTGGTTCTGAGCCGGTGACGGCAATTGTTCTTGTCTTCTTGCGGCCGGTAACGTCCGCTCTTCAAACCAGCGCATGCGGTAAGCATTCATCGCTGTTTTGCCCAATTGATTCAGGAGCCGGTAATTCACAATGACGCCCACAGCTGCACCGATCCCGGGAATTAGCTGCGCCATTTTCGCGAGATCAATGTAATCCCTGTATTCCTGTTGAAATGTTTTCCAGTCGAACTGGTGAATGTCGGAAGGAAGCCCCTGGCTTTTCTCCTGCCATTGAATGATCTGCTCAAACACTTTCTGGCGCTGTTTCTGGCTGGAAAATGTCAGCTGGAAAATATGAAGTATAAAAAGTCGTTCCCGGTAATCTTCCGCTGAATGCCCGTATAATGCGGAAATCTCAAACAGAAGCTTCATTTTAATGGCGATCAGGATCGGGAATTCTGCCAGTGCAAGTACAAATCCCCCTGCGCCGATGATGCCGCCTTCTGCGGCTCCTGCTTTTTTATAAAATTCAATGCGCCTGGAAACCTCTCTTTCAATTTCTTCCAGTGAGTTCTTGGGTGCCGGCAGCGCTGTGGTAAATTCTGCTCCGGTGAGCACCGCACGCGTCATTTGTTTGATCGTGGAAGTGATAACGGCATGAACCTTATCCGGAATAATGTCATTGATTTTGTCCTGAACCGCTTTCGATGTCCTATCTACCAGATTTGGCCGCTTTTGCATCTTTTGCTGCCATTTATGCAATTCAGGCGTTATTGTTTCCTCATATGTCTGGTAATGCATATTTAAACAAAAGATTAAAGTGGGATAGAAGGGAATCAATACTTCATGTAATCATGAAGCGTTGTTACAAAAATCATTCCAATCCCGCTGCAAGCAGGATTTACTAACTCCTGCAATGTACAGCCACGTTATCAGGTAACCTTATTAATCTTTTCTTCCGCGAGCTCTTTTTCTTCCTGATCTGCTTCCGGTTCTTCCTGTTGCAGATCCGCCATTTCTTCATACTGCAATGCAATGAGGATAGGGAAGTGGTCGGAATTAAAGTTTTCGAGCCTTTTCAGGTGCAGCAGCTTGAAATCGGTGGAGCAAAAAACGTGGTCGAGGGGGAATCTCAGGAAAGGATATTTGGCATGAAAAGTATTGAAAAAGCCTCTTCCGCGTCTCGGATCCAGTAATCCGCTAATTTTTGTAAATAAATTCGTCGTATACGACCACGCGACGTCATTCAGGTCTCCTACGACAATGATAGGGGCATTTTGGCCTTTTACTTCCTTGGCAACCAGCAGCAATTCTTTGTCCCTTTCGGTGGAGTACATATTTTCTCCCGGCACTGGCGGAGTAGGGTGTACGCAGTACAATTGGATCAGTTTTCCGGAGGTAAGTTTTACCTGCGTTTTAATGGAAGGGATCTCTTCATCAACAAGATAGCGGACTTCTGCGCCCACCAGTTCCAGTTTGGAATACAGCAGCATACCATAGGTATTTTCCAGAGGCACAAGCACTTGATGCGGATATTTCTCATTAAGCTCCTGCACGCCATCGTTCCAGTACTGGTCTGTTTCAAGCAGCAAAATAAGATCAGGATCGTGCTTTTTCAGCATAGCAATGCATCCGGCTGTGTTTTTGTTGTCCTGAAAAACATTGGACGAAATGATGCTGATTTGATTATCCGGATCCCGCTTGGAAACTTTCAGAAGCGCTTTCTTTGCCAGGAAAGTGAATGGAAAGATCTGATACATCAGATAAAGCGCATTCGCAATGATGACAGCTGTGAAGATTTTTTCAAAAGTACCGCCCATCCGGAACAGCGAAATGTAAAGGATGACGATCAACAGGTTTATGAATAATTTTTGAATCCTGGGATATTCAAAAACCCGGAATGCCCAGAAGTCGTTGCGAATGAGCGGGATAACGGAAAACAAGACGATTATAGCGCCGAAGATTTCCAGTGCGTATTTAAAAGAGTGCATTTATGGGTGCAAAAAAATTTTCTAAATATCGTTTTTAATTTCCCACAAACAAATTGTTCGGCCTGTAATGCCCCTTTCTACGCCTTGCTATCGCACATGCACTTTTTTGGACCAGATTTTGTCCCCGGCTTTCAATCTGACGATATGGTTGCCTGCTGCATTTTCGGGAATGCGGATGAATGCTTCATCACTTTGCAAGATACGCTCGTCGCTCAGTGACTGGCCATTAACATTGATTAATGACAATGTTCCATCGACCGGCTTTTTCATTCTAACCGTCACTTGTTCGCCTTTACGGGCAGGGTTAGGAAACACTGTGAACATGGCTTCATCATCCTTTTCAACCCCGGTTATCAGTTCGTATTCAACTTCTGCATAACCGTAATCTGCTGATTCAGAAGCGCTGCTTACACCCTTTAATCTGTAATTTATTTTTTTTGCCTCAGCGGTATTTTTATCAAGATAAATATAAGTTGCGCTGTCCAATGTTGCAATTGTCTCGTAATCAGGCTCGTCGTCGCGTTTTCTTTCCAGCACAAATTGAGCAACCGCATTCACTTTTTTCCATGAGAGTTTTACGCTGCCTCCGGTGGATTCAATTTCGGCTGCCAGCTCGGGTGTTGCCAGACTTTCTCCAATCGGCACCTTGAAGAAAGTGAAAGCGCGCATGCCCAATTGATTTTTGATAAATGGACCATTCAGCGGATAGTAAGGGCCGTTTTCAGGCGTGTACATAGGCATCAGGTCCATGGTTGTGGCTTGCTGAGGAGCTTTTAATTCCAGGATTATGCGGTTACCATCTGCTTTTGCAGAGGCAACAGAACCGGATTCACCATTGAAATAGAAAAAATCCTTCATGTCCAGGGTAACTTGGCCATTGGGCTTGTAAGGCTCAGGATACACCAGCTCTTGACCTTCATCGAAGACCAGTATCACCTGTTTTTTTTCCGGAGTTTTATAAAATATCTTCCTGATATTGGGCGAGTTAATGTTCGCCGTATCCTTTAACCCGTAAAAATCGCGGGCTATCAGTCTGGATAGTTCCAGGCCGCCCTGTTTGTTCCCTTCTTTTCCATAATGCAGTCCGTCAAACTGCTGCGTTCCTACCGTTGCCAATGATCGGAGCTCCGGATAAATGCTGGGTAGCCTGCGCTGGTAATCCCTCACTTCCGCGCCGACAGAGGATGCGAAATAGATCACATCGATCTGGAACACATAAATTTTGCCCAGGCTAGGCAGGTCTTTTTTCAAGTTATTTCGCAGCACTGCGAAATTTTCCGGCCAGTTACCACCTTCATGGTAAGCCTCGGTTTCACCCTGGCGAAAAATGTACGCTTTCACGGCGCCGGCCATTCCGCCTTTTTGCAAGCGGTAGAGCATCCGGCCATAACCATTACGGAGATCGGCGGGATTGCTTTCGGTCCTTTGCGCGTGTGCGAAGGCCGATGACCAGTGAAAACCCGCGTTAATAAGGCAATTGGGAACACCGGACTGCCGGATCAGTTGTTTCTGGATTTCCAGACCCATTGTGCCTACGCCGTAATCATAATGGTCCTGGTTGGAAAACGCCCATAATGTGTCGGCAGCATTGTAAGGTCCGGTGTTGAGATCGGCCGTTATCTTGCCGAAAGTGCGGGAAAAAGTGCTGGTATCGGTTTCGGTGAAAAAGCCGGTTGAATTGGATTGCCCCGAAAGCACGTACACATCCCCGCTGACAACATTCTTCCTCTCCACAACCATTGTGGAATCGCTGGTTTTGCAGAGATATACTTTGAAATGATAATTGGCAAGCTCGGCTTTGATCTTGGCCTCCGTTGTAAAAGAGCCGATGCCTTTGTCATATTTGATGTCGGCCCTTAGGTATTTCTGCAAAGTTTCATTTCTGAAAACCTGGACAGATATGTAATTGTAGCCCGCCTTTTCTGTAAAACCGGAGATAGGGATTACGGCTTCGCTTTGTGCATTGCGCGGATATAATTGTAAATCCTGGGGGAGCTTGCTGAATACAACGGAAGAAAAGCGTTGCGCATTGACAATGTTGCCTGAAAACGCAGTTGTAGCAAAAAATAGAAAGAACTTGATGCTAAAACTAGAAAGCGGTCTTAGAATTCTTAGGGGTAGAACATTCAATTTCACAGGCAACTGACTTTTTATTGATAAGAAACAAATATAGTCAGTTGCGCTGTGCATTAGTAAATTGAATGAAGTTTAATCAGCTTTTGTCACTTCAATGTAACCGCGCCGACACCCTCTTTCGTGATTTTTACAGGGTTAATTTCACCTTTATCATTGAATGTCATGACATCAATGCATGTTTCGCGGTGATTTCCATCGGTTTCGGTCAACGGGCGTCTATGGTAAACGATGTAATATTGATCCTTGCCCGGAATCTGGATAACGGAATGGTGTCCCGCGCCTCTTGCCACTTGCGGGTCCTGCTTCAGTATCGTGCCCACTCTTTTGAAAGGCCCGAAAGGAGAATCGGCAATGGCATATGCAACCGAATAATTAGGGCCTGTCCAGCCGCCTTCCGACCACATGAAGTAATATTTTCCATTTTTGATAAACATAAATGGCCCTTCTACGTAGTTGTCGGGCGTTATTTCGCGGAAGATGGTGCCGTCTTCAAAAGGGACAAAGCCGGTAAAATCCTTATTAAGCTTCGCCACATTGCAATGCTTCCAGCCGCCGTAAAACAAATAATACTGCCCATCCTTGTCTTTGAACACAAATTGGTCGATGGGCTGCGCACCGTTGTGGAATTTGTCGATCAGTGGTTTTCCCAAATGATCTTTAAAAGGGCCTTCCGGGCTGTCCGAAACGGCTACACCGATGCCGCCTTTCTCCTGATCATTCTGAATGTCGTTGGCACCGAAAAAGAGATAGTATTTTTTGTCTTTTTCAATGATGGAAGGAGCCCATACTGCACGTTTGGCCCATTTGATAGCCGCTGTGTCCAGGATAGCGGGGTGTTTTTTCCAGGTTAGCAGGTCTTCGGACGAAAAAGCATCCAGGAACACCTGCTGCTCGTACGGTGCAGAAAATGTAGGATAAATGTAAAACTTTTTGTTAAAGATAATTCCCTCAGGATCAGCATACCATCCTGGAAAGACGGGGTTGCCTGCGGTTTTTTGGATGGTTTGCGCAAAAGTGCTTATGCCGCATAAAAGCAGCGCAATGGACAAAATAGGTTTTTTCATTTTTAGGACTAAGCAAGAAAAGTACCTGGCTAAGTTCTGAATTTTTGCCCAATTAATAGGTCTCTCCCGAACCGCCGCCGCCAAAATTTCCACCGCCAAATTCAACATTACCATCCTCACCCGGCGTCTGACCAAGATGTTGCGCCACTAAAATGGCTTCCAGATTGGCCAGCTTACGTTTGCCTTCCTGCTCATCGGATAAGCCGTGTTTGGGCGTATGCAGATATTTAATGACAGCGGCAGACAGGATGATCATGGCCATTCCGGCTATCGCCAGTTCCTGTGCAGGCGTAAACGGGCTGAAATAATGTTTATAAGTATATACGGACAATGCCAGCGAAAGCAGCCCGGTAATCAGTAGAACACGATCGTGTTTTTTTAATCCAAAGAATATGTATGCAACGGGGATGCCGATTGTGAAGAAATAGAAGACTTGAGCGAATGGAATTTGAGGTGCGAAAGGCAAATTCAGGTTATTCAGCATAGCATTGCCTTCGCGGACAACCAGATAATTCCCACCCAGGTAAAACGTAGCCAGTGCCAGAATTTCGATCAGTTTCCGGCAGTCGTGGTAATAGCTGCTTTTGATTTTTTTCACAATCAAATAAACCAGCGCGGAAAGGATCATTACTCCGAAAGGAAGGATCGCTTTGCCGATCGGAAACTTCATCATCATATCTCCCAACATTAAAATCAATATGAGGAAAGAGCCGGCGGCCGTCAGCAGGTCTGCGTAACGGAGTGTGGCGGCATATGTGATAGCAAAGAAAATGATGCAGAATTGCCAGACTTGAAGATCCTGAAAAAGCGATAAAATAGGGATTGCCGCTGCGCCAAGGGCAGCATAAAGCAGTGCATTGTCGGTTCCGGAGTGATACAAGCCTCTTTTTTTGATCAAAAATTCCAAAAAGAATAGGAACCCTGCCATGCAGAAAAGGCTGATGACGGAAATGTTTTCCTGCCCGCCGTCGCCAATGATGAACATGGATATAAACCCCGAGGCAAAAGAGCAGGCGATGAGTGTGAAAATGAATAGCCCGATTTTTACAAAAATGCCGGGCCGGTAAAATTGCTGGGGAAATGCTTTTTCCGCCTGGTCGAGCTGTTCTCTGGTCAGCAGCTTCTTAGCTGCCCAATGTTCGGCTTTATTGAGAATGTGCAGATTTTCAATCCAGGTTTCGTTGTAGGCTTTTTTCATTTTTTGATCCCTAAGAATTTTTTAAAATTGAGCAGAAAGAAAACAACGCCTATGCTGGTGAATGCGAAATAAAACGTCCCGAAAACGAAAGAAGCGTCTTCTGAAACGATATTTGAGAAAATAAAATGTGTAAGGATTATGTAGCCATAAACGACGCCTATGAGCAGGAAAATGAGTGATTGTGTGAGGCGGGCGCGCTGGATGAAGAATACGGAAAGGGCTAGTCCCACAAGCATATAGATGAATTCTGCGCGATCGCTGAAAATGCCGGTCAATGCCGCCAGAACCGCCAGATTGCCTCCCAGGAAAATATAGGTAAATGCAAAGTGGTGTTTAATGTTCCGTTTTTCTGATGCCCAGCCGAATGCGCACAGGATCGAGCCGAGAATGACAGCCGTGGCGAGTAAGCGGTTATCCGTGAAATCATTTTGTGAAAGCACAGCCAGCGGCGCCACAGTAAGACCAAGCCATGACGCAAGTCCCGTAATGGCCATGGAAAGGGCTCCTTTATGATCGAAACGGTAAGCGCAGAAAAAGAAAATCAGGGTCGGAATAATGATCGCGAGTCCGTACCGCGTCCCAAAAATGTTGTATTGAAATTGGAGGTAACCTTCCAGAACCAGGAACGTCGTGCAGCCAAGCAGCAGAATGTAATCGGCGAGTTTTTTTGGATTGCTTACTTTTTCGTTGCTGTAAGGAAGCGCATGCTTATAAGTGTAATAAAAGCACCAGGCTGTAAAGGCGGCAATTGAAGCGATAATCACCTGATGACCAATGGTATCTATGTTCTCATAAATAATAACCCCGATGCCGGAGCTGAAAAGAACAATTCCCAGGTAAAGGATCGAGCGCAGTTCCCAATGCAGCGAAAACGCCTTTTTTTGCTCGTAATCGGCTATGATTGAAGCTTGTTCTTCGGATATGACGGCCTTCTCAACGAAGGCTTTCAGGATGGTTTGCGTATTCATTCCGTGGAAAAAAGAGGATGAGTAGAGCTGGCAATAATAAGAAGAATGCTTACAAGAACAGCGCTTATTTATTCAACGGAGCGGCCCGGTTATGTTACGGTTTTATTAAAATCTCAATGTAAAATCTTCCTTCACCTGCTCCTGCCGAAAGAACACCAGCCCGATCCAGAATAAATCGACCGTTAACGTTACCCGGGGATGTTTTTTGATGAATTCCCAGGCTTGCGTCATTTCATCGGACCAGTAGATGTCGTCGAAAATAAAGACCGAATCGTTGTGCATGTAGGGGAGGCAATCCTGGAAATAGCGGACAGTTGGCTCGTAGCGGTGATTGGCGTCGAAATAGGCGAAATCCAAAGACGGATTCAGCTTTTTTAATGTTTCGGGTAGCGTCTGGTCAATGTTGCCAATCACGATGTCAATGTTTTCAGCATCCAGTTTTTCAAAGTTATGGCGTGCAACCTGCGCTGTGGCCGGGCAGCCTTCGAAAGTCAGGATTCTTGCATCCGGCTTTGCTTTTGATAAATATAATGTTGTCAGCCCCAGTGAAGTGCCCAGTTCGAGAATGGTTTTGGGCTGAAATCTTTGCACGAGGCGGTTGAAGAGCTTTCCGAATTTTTCGGGCTTCTCGGCATTCTTAGCAATCGTGCCGATTTTGCGGAGGTTGGATTTATTCACCCGCGAGCCGGCGCCGAGATCCAGAATGTTGATTCGCTCATTGGATGCCAGCAGTTCTTTGCGCAATTTTTTCAAAACCTCATATTCGGGATTCTGATCCTTTTTTGCCGCAATAACCTGCGTGTAAAGTTCGAAAAGGAAAGGCGAATGAATGGAATGCTCGTTACCGGAGCGGAGCAAATACTTTAAATAGGCAGCAATCAATGGTAAGATATTTAGTAAACCAAAACCGAAGTCGGGCGGTTGATCAGTTCATTCTGTAAGGTGCGATCAGGGAGAATGCGGGAATGATCACGCGGAACTGGCGGCCGTCGAGTACACGTTCCATCAGATACGTTCCGGCCATTTTGCCCAGGTCTGTACGAAGGTTGCATCCCGACACGTAATCATGCACATCCCCTGGTTCCAGGATCGGTTGCAGTCCCACAATGCCAGCGCCTTCCACTTCGCGTACGGTTCCGTTCGCATCGTAAATAAGCCAGTGCCTTCTTAAAAGTTTAACAGTATGCTCGCTGTGGTTCTCAATCAGGATCTTGTAGGTAAATACAAAATGATCTTGTCCCGGGTTGGAATAATCGGGCTGATACTCAGTTAATACGGTGACTTTCACACCATCTGTCACTTTGGAAACCATATGGATGAGGGTGTTTGGGCGTTTTGCGTTGGTATGGGGAAGCAGCCGGAGCTGTATTTGCATTACTTCTGCTAAAACGAAAATAACAATCAATTACTGATAAAACCAAAACAAAATAATATAATTTGGGTTTGGTTTTAAAAACGATGAGATGGACGTAAAAATAGAGCAATCGTGGAAAGAAAGGCTGGAACCGGAGTTTGCAAAGCCGTATTTCACTGAGCTTGTGAGCTTTGTAAAAGAGGAATACAGCACGAAACAGATATTTCCGCCGGCGAAACAAATTTTCAATGCATTCAATTATTGCAGCTTTGAAGACTGTAAAGTGGTGATACTAGGCCAGGATCCTTACCACGGTTTTGGACAGGCAAACGGACTTTGCTTTTCGGTGAATGATGGCGTGCGTATCCCGCCTTCGCTGGTCAATATTTTCAAGGAGATCAATAGCGACCTGGGTAAGCCCATTCCTAATTCCGGTAATCTGGAAAGGTGGGCGAAACAGGGCGTATTATTGCTTAATGCAACATTAACAGTGGAAAGCGGGAAAGCCGGGTCACACCAGAACAAGGGATGGGAACGATTTACCGATGCTGTTATCAAATGCGTGTCCGACGAGAAAAAGAATGTGGTTTTTATGCTCTGGGGGCGTTATGCCCAGGATAAGGGAAGCATTATCCATGACAAAAATCACTTTGTATTGAAATCAAAACATCCGTCTCCCATGTCGGCAAACGGGGGAGGCTGGTTCGGTAACCATCATTTCAGTCAGGCTAATGCTTATCTCGAAAGCAAAGGCTTGGAGCCGATCAATTGGTAGAAACGAAAAAAAAGAGCCGGGATACCCGACTCTTTTTAAGATTTTCACTCCTATTACTATTGTAAATTACTTTTCAATGTTGGAATTCATTTCCAATACATTGTCCCAATTTCCTTCATTAGCCTTCACAAATTGTTTGCGATCGGCATTCGCTGCATATTGTGCTGCGCCTTCTTTTGTTCTGAATGTCAGGTAATGGATCACATCAAACTGCTCTTCGCTTCCTTCCAGTTTCTGAACGTGACCTGCTGAATAGGCAACTACATCCTTCACTGCGTTTTTCATGGAAGCAAAATCACGCAAATGTTTTTCAACGTCCTCGTTAGTTGTTCCCGGCTTAAACTTGATACAAACTACGCGCTGAATTTCAGCTGGTTTGTGAGGAACATACGCACCGTAAATCAGCAGCATAAAAACGCACAATGCAAAAACGGGTACTAAATATCCTAATGTTTTATTTCTGGTTCTCATTATTTCAAAATCTGATAATCATTCTAAATTTTCTTGATACAAAGATAAACGAATAATTAATAATTGCATTATTTATATATTAAATATAACTTATTCTGATTTTCTTGCATTCGGCAAAAGAAACCTGAGTACAATGTTCAGAATGCAGAATTTAGTTTGGGAGGCCGCAGGAGGCCGGGATGTGTATTTAATGCTAACTCAGAGATAAATGCGGCAAAATTCAGTTGAATTTTGTGCAACCAGCAAAATGAGCGTTTTCAAAATACTCGTTCATGTGACCATTTTTTGCAAAAAGCGTCTAAAGAGGTTAAAGGCCTTAAAAATGGCCTTCAAAACATTATATGGCAGTAAAATCTGGATGCAAGAAATTTTTTTTCAAGAAAAATGCTTTCGAGAGGCATTTTTGGCTGAAAATGAGCGTGGTAATGCTAATTTTTCTCGCTTTGACATCCGGCAAACCGCATTGGGGATTCTGGGCGCACAAGCGGATCAATCGTATGGCTGTATTTCGCCTGCCACCCGAAATGCAGGTTTTCTACAAAAAGAACATTGATTATATAACAGAAAATGCGGTCAACCCGGACCGCCGCCGATACGCTGTGGTAGGAGAGGCCGAGCGGCATTATATTGATCTGGATGTCTATGGCGACAGTGCTGTGCTGGTGCTGCCGAAATTTTGGAACGAGGCGGTAAAGCGCATGGGCGAGGATAGCTTGCGCAAGCATGGCATTGTTCCCTGGTATATTCAAACAGCTGCCTATCAGCTTACGGAGGCCTTTAAAGAAAAAGACGCGCGTCGGATTCTTAGAATATCGGCAGATCTTGGGCACTACATTGCGGATGCCCACGTGCCTTTGCATACAACCCGGAATTATAATGGACAACTAACCGGTCAGGAAGGCATTCATGGCTTCTGGGAATCGCGGTTGCCTGAGTTGTTTGCGGAAAACTATGACTTATGGATCGGTCAGGCCAGGTATCAGGATAATGTTGCCAATATTGCGTGGCAGACCGTGGCCGAGTCACACGCCGCAACAGATTCTGTTTTTCTGTTTGAAAAGCAGCTTAGTGCTTCATTTCCGGCTGAAAAAAAGTTTAGCTACGAACTTCGTAACAATGTACTTACCCGGACTTATTCACTGGAATTTTCAACCCGCTACCACGAAACGCTCGACCGGCAGGTTGAGCGGCGCATGAGAGCTTCTATAAAAATGGTGGCCGACATCTGGTTCACATGCTGGATCAACGCCGGTCAGCCGGATCTGCGCCAGTTGAAGGATTCTTTAACGGAAACAGACAAGCCGGATCAACAAACTGAAAGCCAGTCCTGGATCAGACGTCTCCTGCATATAAGACCCGAAAGTGAGGATTAAGCGCTTTGTTTCAACATGCGGGAAGTTACCAGCAGCTGGCCCGTGTGCCTTTGCGTATGCTCGGCCGCGTGAAACAGCAAGCCCAGATGTGTGGATGGTAACATGGCCCGGCCCACGTAACGGATCTGCGTAAGCGTCTCTTCGTCAGTGTGTTTGAGTTGTGTTAGCGCGATGAGAATCTGTCTGTTGAATGCGTCGAGTAATTCGTTCAAAGCCGATGTGGACGATAGTGGCTGGCCCTCGGATTTCAAATAGGCAAGCTGATTTTCGCTCAGAGATTCAGCCCTGGCATAGGTAAAAAGACGGTCGAGCACGCCGGTAAGGTGTTGTAAATCAAAGCCAACAGACGCCACATCTGCCGGGCGTTCCCATAACAATGCAACGGGGAAATTGCTGAGTTCTGCATTGATTTCTTCCTGCGCTTGCAAAAGTGCGTGGGCTGCGGGCTGCAGAAAATCGGATATTTCAGGGAGTGGCCCTCTGAGCCAGACCTCGGGTTTCGGTTGATTTTGCATACCGAAAAATAACAAAAAAAGGGACTTTGTTACAAGTCCCTTTTCTTAAATGTGCTAAGCTTAATTATTTAGCGATATCAATTTGTACAGGCTTACCTTTAATGGTGTTGCCGTCCATTGCACGCAAAACCGCACGGGCATCACGCTCAGGAACATCTACAAATGTGAATTTGTCATAAATATCAATCGCACCGATCGTTTTACCTGGAATGTTCGCTTCGCCGGCAATGGCTCCAACGATATCTTTTGGCAAAATGTGATCTTTACGGCCAAGGCTCAGGAACAAGCGCGTCATGCCAGCTTCCGGTGTAGCCGAACGTTTCGATTCGTCGCGGCCGCCTTCGAATCTTGGACGTGATTCTCCGCGCGCTGCGGGAGCGTAACGGTCGTTTCCGCGTGGAGCGCTTTCTCTGCGATCTCCAAAACGGCTTCCTCCTGATGAACGGCGCTCAAATCTGTCGCTGCCGCCTTCTCTGCGTCCGTCGCGTTCGCCACGTCTTTCTTCCCAAGCCAGGTTAGCATCTGCATATTCGTTCTTCTGAACGCCCATGATCTGCTTAGCCATAGCGCCTACAACCTGCTCGGTAGAATAACCTGCATGGTGCAACATTTCCAATACGTCGCCGAAAAGCTCCTGATCGTCGCCTTCTTTGATAGAAGCAGAAATGCTTTCAACGAAACGTGCCTTACGCACACCTACGATATCTTCGTAAGAAGGAATTACTCCTTTTTCAATTTTCACTTTGGTAAAACTTTCAATGGTTTTCAAACGATATTTTTCATCGCGGGCAACCAGTGAGAATGCTTTTCCGGACAATCCGGCACGACCTGTACGGCCGATACGGTGTACGTAATATTCTTCGTCTAATGGAATGTCAAAGTTGATCACGCCATCCAGTCCGCTTACGTCAATTCCGCGTGCTGCAACGTCCGTAGCCACAAGAATGGTTGTTACACCTGCCTTAAATTTGCTCATTACATTGCTGCGTTGCTGCTGGCGCAAATCGCCGTGAATACCTTCCGAAGCATATCCTCTCAATTGAAGATCTTCAACGATTTCGTCCACTTTTCTTTTGGTATTACAAAAAACCAAAAGCGATTTTAAATGGTGCATGTCGATCAGGCGCGTCATTACTTCCACCTTAGCCTGTGGCTTCACTTCGAAGTAAACCTGCTCAATGTTCACGTTAGTCAGCTCATTACGAACCACTTTGATCAAAATAGGGTCGGTCTGGAAACGTTTTGTGATTGACATAATCGGCTTAGACATTGTTGCTGAGAACAAGATCGTCTGACGGTCAGCCGGCATATCTGCCAGAATGCTTTCGATGTCCTCGCGGAAACCCATATCCAGCATTTCATCTGCTTCATCAAGCACCATCATGCGCACTTCGTCAAATTTCAACGTTTTGCGTTCCATATGGTCCATCACACGCCCAGGAGTTCCTACAACAATGTGAACACCTTTTTTAAGGGAGCGGATCTGGCGGTCGATAGAATCGCCACCGTAGATTGCTTCAATTCTTAATCCTTTTACATATTTAGCCAAACGGCCAATTTCTTCGGAAACCTGCACCGCTAATTCGCGGGTAGGGCAAAGCACAAGTGCCTGAACGGCATTATTGGATACATCAATTCTTTCCAGCACGGGAATACCAAACGCTGCCGTTTTTCCGGTTCCTGTTTGTGCTTGTCCGATCACGTCAGATCCCTGCATTACTGCGGGAATTCCTTGTGCCTGTATGGGTGAGGGTTTAGTAAAACCCATTTCAGTAAGGGCTTTAAGGATGTTTTCTGAGAGGCCAAGCTCTTCGAAAGTTTCGAAATTTTCAGTAGTCATTATATTTATTTTTGTATTAATTCTTGGGTAAATAAAAGATAGTCAAATTGTTACGGTCATTTGAATGCTGCTGCGGATCGCCGTAACAGAAAACGTATCGTAGGTCAGCAGGCTCGATGGGTCGAAGTCGGAAACGGTAAAACTGTCCCACAACCAAAAACTCAAAGCCAAATCGTAAACTAATTCAAAAGGGGATTGCGCAAAGCCCACCACAAACCATCCGTGGGGTCCTGCATGAGAACGGTGTGCCAACCAGGCGAATTTTAAAGGTTGGTAGCGGATCTATAAAGTGCTAAACCGTGTAAGAAGCAGAGAGACGAACGGATGTTCGTTCAAATTTTATGCAAAAGTAAGGATAACTTTCGAAATTGCAATACTGAGACGAAATTAATTGTAATATTTCGGGAAATGAAAAAACCTGACCGGCTTTACAGCCAGCCAGGTTGCCTTAGCTAGGTTTGGTATTAAAAAACTTCCTGCACGTCTGTATACGGAAGGTTCCAGGCATCCGAAACGCCTTTGAAAACCACCTTTCCGTTTACGACATTCAAGCCCTTACGCAGCTCTTCGCTCGTGGCGCAGGCGCTTTGCCAGCCTTTGTTGGCGAGCTGCAATGCATAAGGCAATGTTGCATTTGTCAGGGCGAGGGTAGAAGTGTAGGGCACAGCGCCGGGCATGTTGGCCACGCAATAGTGCACAACTCCGTCCACTTCATATATAGGATCTTCGTGGGTTGTTGCTTTGGAAGTTTCAAAACATCCGCCCTGGTCAATCGCCACATCCACCATTACGGTGCCGGGTTTCATAAGTTTAAGCATTTCGCGTGTGATCAATGAAGGCGCTTTCGCTCCCGGGATCAGCACACCGCCAATGATGAGGTTTGTGCTTTTGATCAGCTCGCGAATGTTGTATTCGTTGGACATCACGGTGTCCACATTCGCAGGCATAATGTCTTCCAAATATCTTAATCTTGGCAAGCTAATGTCCACGATCGTTACATTGGCACCCAGTCCCGCAGCCATTTTTGCAGCTTGTGTTCCTACGATCCCGCCGCCCAGTACGAGCACATTAGCAGGTTTCACACCCGCAACGCCACCCAAGAGAATTCCGAAACCGCCCATCGGTTTCTCTAAATATTTGGCCCCTTCCTGGATCGCCATCCTTCCGGCCACTTCGCTCATAGGAACCAGCAATGGCAAACTGCGGTCCGTTTTTTCAACCGTTTCGTAAGCCAGACAAACGGCCTTACGCTCGATCATGGCGTGTGTTAGTGGTTCGGAAGAGGCAAAGTGGAAGTAAGTGAAGAGGAGCTGGTTTTCTTTGATGAGGCTGTATTCGCTGGCGATCGGTTCTTTTACCTTGATGATCATTTCAGCGATGGCGTAGACTTCTTCGATGCTGCTGAGGATCGTCGCGCCGGCTTCTGCATATTGTTCGTCGCTGAAACCGCTGCCTTTGCCTGCCTCCGCCTGTACATATACGGTGTGTCCGTGTTTGCGGAATTCGGTTACTCCGGCGGGGGTGACGGCTACGCGGTTTTCATTGTTCTTGATTTCTTTGGGGACACCAATGATCATTGGGAAGTATGTTTTTAGTGTAGAATTTCGAAGTTCGCAAAAGTAGTTTTTGTAGAAAAAAGATGCTATCGGGAAGCATAAGGACAGTAAAAAAAACTATTTTTGATCACATTTGTAAGAAAATATTCGGCTTATAACTTCTCAAATGTAGACCGGGTAATAAAAAAAACTGTATGCAACCTGACCTCACGGATCGTAAAATAATGGATTTGCTGCAAACTGATTCTCAATTGACAATCAAGGAGATAGCGAGCAGGATTAATTTGTCGGTGACGCCCGTTCACGAGCGGATCCGCAAGCTGGAAAAAGAAGGCATCATTGATAAGTATGTTTGCCTCCTTAACCGCCGCAAGCTGGGCAAAGCGCTGGTGGTTTACTGTAATGTAACATTGGATAAACAGCGGAAGGAAAGCTTCGAGGATTTCAACCAGGCGATTGTACAAATGAGCGAAGTGCTCGAATGTTCGGTCGTTTCGGGAAACTTCGATTATATGCTTAAAGTGATCGTGGAAGATGCCGAGGCATACAATCAATTTTACCAGCACAAACTTTCTGCCCTTAAAAGTGTGTTACACATCAGCAGTTATTTCGTAATTTCCGAAATCAAGTACACGACGGGAATCTCGGTGGTGTAGCGCGGCTGCAACATTTCTTTTTGATTTCCCTGATTAATAGGCAGCTAGCATTTGCCAGTCGCCCAAAGCCACAAATAATGAATAAAAATTTTAAAGATGGGCTGAACCTGATGTCCAAGGTCACTCCCAAAAGGGCCTGGAACGCCATTCAGATACTAAGCAGTTATTTTTATTCAAAAGCAACGGGTAACCCGGTCCACTGGGGCATGCCGATCGCCATTTCTTTCGAACCAACCACTTCCTGTAATTTACGCTGTCCGGAGTGCCCGAGCGGCCTGCGGTCCTTCACACGCCCGACCGGGATGATGGAAGAAAAATTATATAAAAAGACTATTGACGAGCTTGCCGACACATTACTATACCTGATTTTTTACTTCCAGGGCGAGCCCTATCTGCACCCAAAGTTTTTTGAACTGGTTCAATACGCGCATGACAAAGGCATTTATACGGCTACTTCCACGAATGCACATTACCTGACGGACGAGAAAGCGAAGAAAACGGTCGAGTCCGGTTTGGATCGTTTGATTATTTCCATTGACGGCACCACGCAAGACGTTTATAAGCAATATCGCATTGGCGGGAATCTGGAAAAGGTTCTGGAAGGAACGCGCAACATTATCAAATGGAAAAAGGAGCTGAAATCGGCCACGCCACATGTGATTTTCCAGTTTTTGGTAGTTAAACCAAATGAGCACCAGATTGAAGATGTGAAAAAACTGGCTGAGGAAATGGGTGTGGATGAAGTGGGTTTGAAAACGGCTCAGATCTATGACTATGAAGAAGGTTCGGACCTTATCCCGACCATTGACAAATATTCCCGCTACGAAAAAGCCGAAAGCGGCCGCTATTCAATCAAAAACAAATTTGTAGACCATTGCTGGAAGATGTGGCATTCGTGCGTGATCACCTGGGATGGTGCCGTGGTGCCTTGCTGCTTTGACAAAGACGCCGAATATCAGCTCGGCGATATGAAGCGCGAGACATTCCGCCAGCTTTGGAAAGGCAAAAAATACAGCGACTTCCGGGCATCACTGATCCGCTCGCGTTCGGAGATTGAAATGTGTAAAAACTGCACCGAAGGAACGCAGGTCTGGGCGTGAAACACTTCTCAAAAAGGCTTTGTTTTTATTTTTAATTAAATAATAATGTCAACTAACTAATTGAATGGCAGTTGCTTGAATGATTTATTTAAAACTCCGTGGAACATTTTTTGGTGAATTGCCCCGAATAATAGAAATTTGACCTTGGGTAACTCAAATGAATACATGGGCAAAGTAATTGCAATTGCAAACCAAAAGGGAGGAGTAGGAAAAACGACAACTGCCATTAATCTGGCGGCTAGTCTGGCGGCGCTGGAATTCCGTACGCTTATCATAGACGCTGACCCACAGGCCAATTCAACTTCCGGACTTGGTTTCAATCCGCAGGAGATGGAAAACAGCATTTACGAATGCATGGTGGAGCAGGCGAAAACGGCGGACATTATCCTGGAAACCGATTTTCCGAATCTAAATTTATTACCCTCACACATTGATCTCGTAGGTGCGGAAATAGAGATGATCAATCTCAAAAACCGCGAACAGCGCATGAAAGACGCTATTGCCGAGATTCGCGAAGACTACGATTTTATCATTATAGACTGTTCGCCCTCGCTAGGGCTTATCACGATCAACAGCCTTACCGCGGCCGATTCGGTCATTATCCCGGTTCAATGTGAATATTTTGCATTGGAAGGATTGGGTAAGTTGTTGAATACCATCACCATTATTCAATCCCGTCTCAACACAGGACTGATCATTGAAGGCATCCTGCTTACCATGTATGACCTGCGGCTCCGGCTTTCGAACCAGGTTGTGAACGAGGTGACCAGCCATTTTGAATCCCTGGTTTTCAACACCATTATCCCTCGAAATGTACGCATCAGCGAGGCGCCAAGCTACGGAATCCCCGTGATGGCGCAGGATGCGGACAGCAAGGGAGCGGTGAGCTATCTGAATCTGGCCAGGGAAATTCTTACTAAAAATGGTTTGCTGTCCTCGGACAGGTCGATGGGTGTAAACTGATAAATGATTGAATAGCGAGAAAGCAATGGAGAACAGTAAAGCCAAGAAAATGACAGGATTGGGAAGAGGCCTCGGAGCGCTTCTTCAGGATTCTGAAAAAGTAAATACGCACAGGACCAAAGAACGGCCGTCTTCAACGGACGTCGTAGGTTCGATGAGCGAAATTGATGTGAGCCTTATCGAGGCAAACCCTTACCAGCCCCGCACGAAATTCGATCAGGAATCCTTGCAGGAATTAGCGGATTCCATTCGCGTTCAGGGCATTATCCAACCCATTACCGTAAGACAATTGTCCGAAGACAGCTATCAGCTGATCTCTGGTGAAAGGCGTTTGCAGGCTTCCAGGTCCATTGGAATGACTGCCATTCCTGCCTACATAAGGACTGCCAATGACCAGCAAATGCTGGAAATGGCGCTGATCGAGAACATTCAGCGGGAAAACCTGAACTCGATAGAAATTGCGCTCAGCTATCAGAGGCTGATTTTGGAATGTAACCTTAAACAGGAAGAACTGGGCGTTCGCGTGGGCAAGAACCGCACGACGGTCAACAACTATATCCGTTTGCTAAAATTGCCACCGGTAATCCAGGCCGCATTGCGCGACAACCAGATCAGCATGGGGCATGCACGTGCCATTATCACCATTAACAGCGATCAGAGTCAATTAAAGATTTTTAACAAAATAATTGAAGAGGGCTGGTCGGTGCGAAAAGTGGAAGAGGAGGTCAGAAAGCTGGGAATGATGAGTAATATCTCATTTGCGAGCAAAAAACAGGCAACAATTAATCAAGAAATTAAGTCGTTACAGTTTCAATTATCGTCCTTTTTCGGGGCTAAGGTTTCCGTAAAAAGCAATAATGACAACAAAGGCGAAATCAAGATCCCCTTTGCTTCTCAGGACGAGCTCAAAAAGATTCTGGAAACACTGAAATTTAAATAAGATTGAAAAACTGGTTTTGGCTTCTCGCATTGGTGTTGTTTTCGGTGGAAGCAATCGCACAAAAATCAAAAAAGGACACATTGCAACGCGGTGAGGCGCAGATTATCACAACAGATAGCACGCTAATTGGCGAAATAGATTCACTGACAGGGAAGAAAAAAGAAAAGAAATTTTTCCCGGTCCCAAAAACGGCGACAAGGCTTGCATTGATTCCGGGAGGAGGGCAGATCTATAACCGCGATTACTGGAAACTTCCTATCGTTTACATTGCTTTTGGAGGTGGATTGTATGCTTATTATCTCAACTCACTGAAATATCACGATTACCTGGACACTTACAGATCCTTTTATGATCTTGATCCAAACAGTCCGACTTACGGAAGCATTAAGAAAGGCTTAACACCAGATTCAACCAAGGCGATACGGGTTCGCAATTTGTTGAATACAAACAGTGAAATGACCGTAGCAACGCGTGACCAGGCTGCGAGAGGCAAAAATTACTGGCGACGCAATCGGGGTTTTGCTTTAATTGTGTCGGGTTTGATCTATACATTATCCATCGTCGAGGCGAACGTGGCGGCACATTTGAAGACATTCGATTTGTCGGAAGACCTTACATTAAGAGTCGAGCCGAAACTGAACCAACCTGCTATGCTGACGCCGACACCCGGAGTGAGGCTGGTTTTTAACCTAAAATAATTTAGTACAGAATAAATTTACGTTAATGAGGATTTTATTATTGGGATATGGAAAGATGGGAAAGACGATTGAAAAGATTGCACTCGAAAGAGGACATTCAATCGTAGGGAAAATTGACATTGATAACCGCTCGGAAATGGATGCATTGCAGCCTGCCGATGTGGATGTTGCCATTGAATTCAGTGCTCCCGAAGCTGCCTATCACAATATTACATACTGTTTGAAAAAAGGCTGGCCCGTAGTAAGCGGCACAACCGGCTGGCTCGAACACCGGGCAGAAATTGAAAAGCTTTGTGTGCAGCAAAACGGTGCTTTCTTTTATGCTTCCAATTACAGCATTGGTGTAAACCTTTTCTTTCGCCTCAACCGTCAGCTGGCCAGGCTGATGAACGGACATGGTTACGAGCAATACATGACCGAAATTCACCACATTCACAAGCTGGACGCGCCCAGCGGCACGGCAATCACACTCGCGGAAGCGATTACAGACGAGATAGACAACCTGGAAGGATGGAAACTGGCTCCTGAAACGGAAAGCGGTTACCTGCAAATTACCTCCAAAAGGGAGGGTGAAGTGCCCGGAACGCACATTGTACGCTATGAGTCGGAAGTGGATACCATTGAAATTTCACATACTGCGCACAGTCGGGCAGGTTTTGCATTGGGCGCCGTGGTTTCGGCCGAATGGCTTCCTGGCAGAAATGGTGTTTTTGGTATGAATGACCTCCTGAAAATCTAAATATAAACTCTTAACTATCAATTGATTATAGCATGGCTATTAATAAAGAAATGACTTCCCGAACTGCTCACACCGGCAAAAGAAAATCGCCGGTCAGAGAATGGTTCGATTCCATACTTTTTGCTGTTGTTGCCGCGACCTTGATCCGTTGGTTGTTTTTCGAAGCTTTTACAATCCCGACGCCGTCCATGGAGAACAGCCTTTTGGTAGGTGATTTCTTGTTTGTCAGCAAGCTGCATTATGGCACCAGGACGCCCAAAACGCCCCTGCAAGTGCCATTAACACATCAAACGATATGGGGAACCAGCATTCCTTCCTATTCAGATGCTATTCAATTGCCACAATATCGCCTGCCTGGTTTCAGCGAAGTGAAAAGGGGAGACGTTGTTGTTTTCAACTATCCGCCCGAACTGCAACATCCGGTTGATTTGAAAACAAATTACATCAAGCGATGCATGGGATTGCCCGGAGATAAGCTGGAAGTGAGGGATTTGCAGGTTTATGCCAATGGCACTGCGGTTGAAAATCCGGTTCGGATGGAGAATGAATATTTCGTTGCGACGACGACTTCTGTGAATGAGGAAAAAGTGTTTAAGGAAAACGGTATCTCGGAGTACAATGCGTATACTGAGAGCTTTAATGATACAATTCCTTCCAATGACCAAATGGGTTACCTGGTTTTCACAACTGTGGAAATTGCAGCTAAACTGAAAGCCTATGATTTTGTAAAAGGCATTACATTGGTTAAATCATCGAAGGACATTAGCGAGCCCATGCTGTATCCGAATTCCTCTTTGTTCAAATGGAACCGCGATAATTACGGCCCCATCACCGTTCCCAAAGAAGGGGCGACCGTCCAGCTGACTCCTGAAAATATTGCGACATATGGTCCCGTCATCAAGAATTATGAAGGACTGGAAGGCGTGGAGTTTGACGAAAAATCTTTGAAAGTGGCTGGTAAGGCCATTACAAGCTACACATTTAAGCAGGATTACTATTTCATGATGGGGGATAACCGTCATAATTCGGCTGATTCGCGCTATTGGGGATTTGTGCCGATGGATCACATAGTGGGAAAGGCGGTTTTCGTCTGGATGTCCATCGATCCAAATCCTACGAGCTTCTTTAATAAGATCAGATGGAACCGTTTGTTCCGTGTGATCAACTAAGCAGCAGACATTATACATGGAAATGGTAAGGAGCGCAACATGTGCTCCTTATTTTTTGATATATAAATAAACATTATATAACTATTAACTTGTTATTAAGATAAGCATTATATTGCCAAGAAATTACAATTCGGCATTATGTCTGTCACTTCTATTCCTCAAAAGCCTCAACAAGTTAAGCCTAAAAAATCTGCATTCCGGGAATGGCTGGATTCTGTGCTGTTCGCGGTTATTGCTGCAACATTGATCCGTTGGCTGTTTTTCAGCGCTTTTGTTATTCCAACATCTTCTATGGAGAATTCGCTTTTAGTAGGCGATTATCTGTTTGTGAGCAGGCTGCATTATGGCACAACTACACCCGTTACACCGTTGCAAATGCCACTCACGCATCAAACGATCTGGGGCACGAAAATTCCGTCTTACCTGGATTGGATACAGCTGCCGCAATACCGGCTTCCGGGATTTGCGGATGTGAAACGGGGCGATGTGGTGGTTTTTAATTTACCGGTGGAGCATCCCAATGCATATGATAAATACAGTTCCGTGCTGCCGGACCTGCATCCGCATCCGCTGGATCTGAGGTCCAATTATATCAAAAGATGTGTTGCTATCGCAGGCGATAAGCTCGAAGTAAGGGGTGGCCAGGTGTATGTGAATGGGGCAGCGCAAAAGAATCCGGTCCGGATGCAGAGTGAATATTTTGTGTCCACATCTACGCCGGTGAACGAACAAAATGTGTTTCGCAAAAATGGCATTACGGACTTCTCCCAATTCACGGAAACGTTTAACGACACCATTGCTTCCAATGATCAGTCGGGCTACATTGTCAAGACAACCAGCGCGATTGCTGAGAAGTTAAAGGGTTTTGATTTTGTAAAAAGAATTGAGCCTATTTACAGCAGCATAGGACTGAAAGAGCCTTTTCTATTTCCAAAGACGGATTTAATGTATTGGAATAAAGACAATTATGGCCCTATCATCGTGCCGAAAGAAGGATTGACCATTCCAATGTCGCCTCTGAACATTGCCCTTTACGGAGAGGTGATCAGAAATTATGACGGCAATGATAACGTAGAGATTAAGGAAGGGGAAATCCTTCAAAATGGAAAAGTGTTAACCGATTACACATTTCACCAGGATTACTATTTCATGATGGGCGATAACCGGCACAATTCAGCCGATTCGAGATATTGGGGATTTGTGCCCAAAGACCACATTGTTGGAAAAGCAGTTTTTGTATGGATGTCACTGGATCCCGATCCCGTTAGTTTTTTAAATAAAATACGCTGGGACCGGATTTTCAGGATTATTGAATAGCAAAAAAAGACCGGTGATGAGCCGGTCTTTTGCATTTATCATAGGTTTATAATTAATCCTCCTGAGAGAATACAAGCACTGAGTAAGGTGGGATTTGCAATTCTGCATAAGCCGACAGACCGTCAAATTCACCATCCGTTGTTTCAATGTCAAACACGCCGAGATGGGAGAATTCCGGATCGTATTGCTCATTGTCGCTGTTGAATCGCAAGTGCCATTTCCCTGCTCTTGGGAAACCAACTTTATAGTCATGGAATGTTTCAACTGAGAAATTCAGTACGACAACAACGCTGTCTTTTGGCCCGCCTTCACTCCAACGGTGCATCACGATCACTTTCTTGTCTTTATCGGCGCGAATGATCTCAACATTCTGTCCTTGCAGCCCTTTGGTTACACCAAACCAGTTCCGGCGCATATGGATCATATCACGGTGTAAATTTGCAAATCCACTGAATTTTTCCAGTCTTGACCAATCAATCGGGTCGCTGTCGGAAAACCATTTATCTTCTAACAAGGGTTGTCCCTGGAAAACCATTGGAATGCCTGGTGAAGTAAGCACCAGCGCAACGCCCAGAGCAGCGCGTTTTTTAGAATACCAGTTATTTACATCGCCATCTGCAATCTCTTCCGCCACCCGCGCCTGACCATTAGCCACCTCGTCGTGTGATTCCGTATAAATAATGCGTTGAAAGGAATCTTCATTGTAACGGTGTGTAATCGCTTCAACAACATCCTCCATATTCCGATCCTGATCATTAGCGGTGATAATGGCTTCACGAACTGAATGCACAAACCTGGCATCCCATTGAGAACCGTAGCCCAGGCCTCCATCTTCGACAGAGTCCGTAATGAAGTCCAGCGAATGCATATCTTCTGCAATGGTAATGCAGTTTGGATAACATTCGCGAATGTCTTTATTGATCCATTGCATTAATGAAATGCCCTCAGGTATATCGTTACCAGGATTTCCGTCTGCTTTCACATTCCGTATGTAAGGGACCATATCCATTCTCAGGCCGTCTACACGGAACTCGCGCAGCCACATCATGGCATTGTCATGAATGTATTGTCTTACTTCGCCACGGCCGTAATCCGGGCGGGTGCTGCCCCAAGGCGTTTCTGCACGCCAGTCGTTATAAAAGTAAATGCCGCCGCCATCGTTCTCATGCCATCCGTCAAATTGCCAGATGTCCAGGTCCGAAGGCCCGAAGTGATTATATACCACATCCAGAATAACGGCTATGCCGGCCTCATGTGCTGCCTTTACGAATGCTTTCAAGCCATCAGGGCCGCCGTAATCAGATTCTATCGCAAAAGGACTTGCGGGATTATATCCCCACGAGCGCGATCCTGGAAACTCAGAACAGGGCATTAATTCAACAGCGTTGAAGCCCATATCTTTGAGATATGGCAGCTTTTCAATAGCGGTGTGTAACGTTCCGATTTGACCTTCTTCCTTCACATGGAATGTTCCAACGTGAAGCTCATATATAACCAGCTCGTGCCAGCTTGGAATTTCAAAACCAACATCCTGCCAATCGAAACTTGCGTGGTTGTAAACCACACAGTTTCCAGCCGAGTTGGTCATCTTCAATGCATAAGGATCGTTTCTGTGCAATTCTCCGGATGGTGTCTGTAAAACAAACTTGTATTCATCACCTTCCTTCGAATTCTCTATAAGTGCACCCCAATGTCCGTTTTCTTCTTGTGAAAGGGGATTTGCATCTGCTTTCCAATCATTAAAAGTCCCCACTACCGAAACACTTTCCGCGTGTGGCGCCCACACCCTGTAATAAACTCCTTCCGGGTAGCACGTCGCACCCATTCCTTCAAAACTCTGAACCGGTTCTGTTTCAGCGGCCTGTAAATTATCCATATTCCCTTTGAGGATTTTTGTTATTTTTGATTTATCTTCATTACGTATATAGGCAAATTGTATGCCACTCAAAACACACTATCATGTTGGAATTAACAGAGTACGAAAAGATCTGTACACTCGCGCTTATACACACGCCCGGAGTCGGCGCAGTTACCATCCGGCAGCTAATCAGTCATTGCGGCGGCGCCGAGAAAGTATTTAAATCCGACTACCGAAAACTCATCCACATTCCCGGCGTTGGCGATAAAGTAGCCAGGGCGATATTAAACAAGGAATCGCTTGGAATGGCTGAAAAGGAATTCCGCAGCTGCAACAACACCGCAACCAACCTGCACTTCTTTACTGACCCGGCTTATCCGGCCAGACTGAAATCGCTTTACGATTCACCCATTGTCCTTTACTCACGCGGCAATTTTGACTTTAATATGAGCCGGACGGTGGGCATCGTCGGGACGCGGCAGGTGAGTGACTATGGGAAATCGGTGACGGAAACCATTATTAAGGAGCTGGAACCTTATCATGTAATGGTCGTGAGCGGCCTGGCATTTGGTGTGGATATCACCGCCCACCGGGCTTGTCTGAAGCACAATATGCCGACGATCGGCGTCATGGCAAGCGGCCTGGACGTCATCTATCCTTTTGCACACAAAAAAACAGCATTCGAAATGCAGGAAAATGGTGGCCTTGTTACCGAGAATGCACTCGCTACCAAACCCGATTTTATGAGATTTCCGGCAAGGAACCGAATCATTGCGGGGCTGAGTGATGTTACCATTGTGGTAGAGTCGGCGCGGAAGGGCGGCAGCCTGATTACGGTCGAGTTTGCTCAGAATTACCACCGCGATGTTTACGCAGTGCCCGGCATGCTTGGCAGCGTGCATTCAGAAGGTTGTAACTTTCTGATCCGGGACAACAAAGCGTCCATATTCACGTCTGTTGAGGATATGGCGGTGGCGATGGGCTGGGAGCAGGCAGGAGACGAGCCTGCGGAAGTTCGTCCGGTCCAGATGCAGGCAAGCTTTGAAGGGTTTACACAAGACGAAAGCCAGATATTGGCATTGCTCCGGCAGAAAGGCATTATGCAAGTCGACGAACTTTCCTGGAATGCCGGAATGCACTTGAATAAACTGGCGGCGTTGTTGCTTAACCTGGAATTCCAGGGAATGGTGCGGTCGCTGCCAGGGAAAAAATATGGATTGATTTAAATGCAGGAAAAAAGCATCATACAGATTATAAAAGAAGGAGAAGGGCTTACGACCGAATTTAAAAGGACGATTGACAGCCCGTACAAGATTGCTAAAACCATTGTATCGTTCGCCAACACCTCCGGCGGCAGCCTATTGATCGGGATTGCCGATTCGGGCGCGATCCTGGGCGTGGGTTCCGAGCTGGCCGAGCTGAAAAAGCTGGAAACGGCCACGGGTAGATTGATTGAGCCGAAGCTGACGATCCAGATAAAATCTGCGTTACTTGACGGAAAAAAGGTGATGCAGGTGGATGTTGACGAAAGCCCCGACAAGCCACATTATGCGGTGAATGAGAAAGATATGCGGATCATTTACATTCGGGTAAAGGACAAAAGCATTCCCATTCCAAAACTGCTCATGCAGGGAGAAACCGATGCCGACCTGGAAAAACTATTGGCATCCAGACATATAAAGACATTGATCACTTATCTGAGGGAGCAGGACTCGGTAACAGCCAAAGTTTTTTCACGGATCATTAATATTTCCGAAAAACGGGCGGAACGAATGCTGCATGATTTGGCAGAGAAACAGGTGCTGCTTAAAATCTCCCGCAACAAACCCGAAGCATTCAGTCTGAAATTGGCCAAATAAAAAAGCATAAAGCCAGACATTCATCTGACTTTATGCTTTTAACTTCTAATTTTCTACACTTCTTAGTTGATCCCAACCAATTCAAGCTCAAAAATCAGGTCCTGACCTGCTAATGGGTGGTTGGCATCCAGAATAACATATTCTTCTGTCACTTCTTTCACCACAACCGGGATAACCCGTCCGCCATCCTGATGCATATTAAGCGTTCCGCCCACTTCCAGGGGAATATCGGCAGGAATTTGTGAGCGTTCGAAATTGATAACCATATCCTCATTTACAGGGCCGTAAGCTTCTGCATTCGGGATGTGAATGGTCTTTTTATCACCGATTTCCATGCCTGTAACGCCATCATCAAAACCTTTGATAACCTGGCCGCTACCCAGCTTGAAATTTAACGGATCGCGTCCTTCCGAAGAATCAAAAAGTTGTCCGTCTGTCAAAGTCCCTTTGTAATGGACCTGTACATTGTCACCTGCCTGCGCCTGCTTCATCTTGTAAATCTTAAATGGTTAAAAATGCCTTACTAACAGCGGAAAATGAACTGTTTTCGGATTGATAAAATTAATATGCCCGGGCAAAAACGACTCTTCCTGCCGAAGGCTTTCCTGAGTAAATACAAACGCCGGATTCTTTCACCTGATCCAAGGGGATGCAGCGGATTGTAGCCTTAGTTTCTTCCTTGATCTTTTCCTCAGTTTCTGATGTGCCGTCCCAATGCGCCAGAATAAACCCACCTTTGGAATCGAGCACTTTATTGAATTCTTCAAACGAATCGACCTTTGTCGTGTTCTCTTTGCGGAATGCAAGTGCCTTGTTGTAAATGGATTCCTGAATGTTGTCCAGCAACGATTGGATGAATTCGGCAATGCCTTCAAGAGAAACCGTTTCCTTCGTTTTGGTATCCCTGCGTGCAACCTCCACCGTTCCGTTTTCAAGATCGCGTGCACCCATAGCAAGACGCACGGGAACGCCTTTCAGTTCATACTCGGCAAATTTATAACCAGGTTTGTAGGCATCACTGTTGTCAAATTTCACACTGATCCCCAGTTTTTTAAGCTCCTTGGAAATTTCTTTTACTTTTTCAGAAATTAAATTCAGCTGCTCCTCATTTTTATAAATTGGAACAATCACCACCTGGATAGGGGCCAGTTTCGGAGGCAAAACCAATCCGGCGTCATCAGAATGCGCCATGATCAGTGCGCCCATTAACCGCGTGCTTACACCCCAGGATGTCCCCCAGACATATTCCAGCTTACCATCCTTATCCTGAAATTTGACATCAAAAGCATTTGCGAAATTTTGTCCCAGATAATGAGAAGTTCCGGCTTGCAAGGCCTTACCGTCCTGCATCAAAGCTTCAATGCAATATGTATTAACTGCTCCTGCGAAACGCTCGTTAGCCGTTTTTACGCCTTTAACAACCGGAAGCGCCATCCATTCCTCAGCGAATTGCGCATATATTTCCAGCATTTGTTCTGTTTCTGCAATGGCTTCTGCGGAGGTTGCATGCGCCGTATGGCCTTCCTGCCATAAAAATTCGGTCGTCCTTAAAAACAACCGCGTGCGCATTTCCCAGCGAACCACATTAGCCCATTGGTTAATCAGCAAGGGCAGGTCGCGGTAGGATTGGATCCAGTTCTTATAAGTGCTCCAGATCACCGTTTCCGAAGTAGGACGAACGATCAGTTCTTCTTCCAGTTTCGCATCCGGATCCACAATGACTCCTTTTCCATCGGGATCGTTTTTGAGGCGATAATGTGTCACAACAGCGCATTCCTTGGCAAAGCCTTCCACGTGTGAAGCCTCTTTGCTAAGAAATGATTTTGGTATGAAAAGCGGGAAATAAGCATTGGAATGGCCTGTTTCCTTAAACATATCATCCAAAGCACGCTGCATCTTCTCCCAGATCGAATAACCATACGGCTTGATCACCATACAGCCTCTTACTGCGGAATTTTCGGCCAGGTCGGCCCTTTTTACTAACTCATTGTACCATTCGGAGTAATTTTCACTTCGGGTTGGTAAGGCTTTACTCATTATTAGGATTATTTGATAAATGAAAAGGAGTATATCGTTATGTTTACCCTGTTTTTTCGCGAGTTGCAAAGATAGTTTTTTATGTTAACTTTGGAATTAATGTATTGTAACGGACGTTTACTTAGTACTTAGGAACGAAATTTTATATATATTAGCAACAAACTTTTAATCCTTAAAAGCCATGACGATGATCAATAAAGCAAAATATCTTTCTTTGCTAGTGTTGCTGGGAGCTTGGGGATGTACCACAAATCAATATGTTTCACGATCAGGCGGTTATGATGACCTCTACGGAAATAACACCGGCCCTGGCGTAGTGAGAGGAGAACAGGGTGCAGATCAAGATATTTCCCGCTCAGACAATCCCGACTACGCCTATACAGGCAATGCGGATGAAGGAACAAGTGATTACTACGATGAGTCGTACTTGTCTTCAAGAAGTGTAAATCGTGCGCTTTCACCGGATCCAGGCTATAACGCCGGATTTGCAGACGGTTACGACCGCGGCGCATCCCGTTTTGCTAATCCTTACGGCTTTGGCGGTTTGGGTTCTTACTGGCCCGGAAGCATGATGAATTTAGGCTTCCAGTTCGGATATGGCAGAATTCGTCCTTACGTAGGTTTTGGAATGGGTTCAATGCTGGGATATGGCTACTCGCCCTGGGGGATGAACAGCATGTACGGATTCGGTTATGATCCTTTTGGTTATAATGGTTTCGGTTACAATGGCTTCGGTTATTCTCCATGGGGCTACAATAGCATGTATGGATACGGTTATGATAGCTTCTACGGAGGTGGTTATGGCTATAATCCATGGGCTTACAGTCGTCCGGTTGTTGTAGTGAACAATTACGAAAGCAGAGGCCTGACCAGAACAGCCGGACCACGCGTGGTTGCCGGAACTAGTTCAAGGAGCAACGGCCGCTCTAACAGCAATGGAAATTACGTAGGTTCTCCGCGCAGTGCATCAGGTAACAGATCAGGCAGAAGTGCAGCAAACAGCACGATTTCAGCCAATGATACTTATTCTTCACCACGGTCGTCAAGATCAGGTAACAGAACAGGCGTTGCAGATGCGGGAGGAAGAACAGCCGCTGGAAGTTCTTACAACAGCAGCAGAGGTTCAAGCGAAGGGAACAATGTATATTACTCACGTCCACGTGCCAGCAGCGGAAGCAATTATTCTTCTGATGGCGTAACAACAAGAAGCTACCAGGCATCGCCAAGGTCTTCAAGAGGTTCAAGTGGCAGTACTTATACGGCACCTACGAGAAGCCAGTCTGACTATACTGCTCCGACAAGAAGTTATTCAACACCGAGCAGCAGAAGCGAGTCTTACTCAGCTCCTCAACGCACATACAGCCAGCCTACTTACAGCGCACCATCCAGAAGTTACAGTGCTCCTGCGAGCAGTGGCGGTGGTGGAGGCGGCGGGGCAACTCGTTCTTCTTCAAGAGGACCAAGATAATTGGCTGATAATTGCGCTTAAAATGAATTTCAAACCCTGCAAGATGTCATAATTTTGCAGGGTTTTCGTTTAATTAGTATTTGAACTAACTGTCGAATTCTTTATCTGAAACATGACTAAACCACTTCTTTGGGGCGCTGTGTTCTGTGCCCTTTTAACTTCCTCAACAACCTACGCGCAATACGCGACAGACGCTTTGCGATATTCCGAAAGTGACCAGACCGGATCAGCCAGATTCCAGTCCTTAGGCGGCAACCATGCTTCGCTGGGAGGTGACCCAAGCTCAATTCATGGCAACCCGGCCGGGTTGGGATTTTATACCAGATCCGAACTTACATTCAGTCCGGGAATCACGCCCAGCAACACGAAAACCAGCTACTTAGGCGATAAAAACTCGGCAAACAAAGGGAACCTGAACATTGCACAGGCTTCGTTGGTAATAGCCAGTCAGCCGGGATTTCAGCGCAAATGGAAACGCTCTTCATTGGGTATATCGTTTTCACGGCAGCAGTCATTCCGGGACCATTATACATTCTCGGGGCCTAATGACAAAAGTGCCTTTGTAGATAAAGTGGTTGAAGATGCTAATGCTAACAAAGTTTCTATCCAGCAGCTTGACGCAGACTTTGAGGGCAACGCTTCCAATGGCGGTCCGATGGCCTACTCGCTTCCGGCAGCTTATTATCAAATGTATCTGATAAGCCCATCGTCAGAAGCCGGGCCTCCTTATAACGCGCTTGATAAAAACAGCGTCGTGGACCAGTTCGGAACTTATACGGCAACCGGCGCGAATACGCAGTGGACAATCGCCTATGCAGGTAATTATAATGATAAACTGTACATCGGTGCCAATTTCGGTTTCAGCAGGATCAGATATAATTACGACCGTACCTTTCAGGATAGTTATGTGAACAGTCCGGAGTTGATCTACACCCAACAAAATGAGGCTTTGACCGTAACTGGCAACGGGGTGAATTTTGCTCTTGGTGTTATTTATAAGGTTAACCCTGTTTTCCAGCTTGGCGGTGTGCTAACCAGTCCAACATTCAGCTCTATCAAAGAGACTTTTACACAAAATGTCAGCACTGAATTTGTTGATGACCGTGTAACCGGTCCGGATGGAACATTGATCCAGCCTCCCTATTTGAACCTGCCGATCGCGCCCAATGACTTTGTGTATTCGTTGAGAAGTCCGCTAAAAGCAAACTTTGGAGCAACATTCTTTGTACAAGACAGAGGTTTCATAACCGGATCTGTGGAATACCAGGATTACAGTGCTATGGGTGTTCGGACAAATTACCTGAGCAGCAGTGACAACTCTGCATTTAAGTCCAATACAAAAGCTGAACTTAGAGACACATTCCGCAGCTCTTATAATTTCAGATTAGGCGGTGAGTTCAGGGCGAATTTGTTCCGGGCAAGGCTTGGCGCTGCTTATATTGGCGATCCTTACCAAAACAATGACGGAATTAAAAGAGATAAGCTGCTTTTTTCAGCCGGAGCTGGCATTCGTAAAGACAGGTTTTTTGCCGACCTCAGCGGAACAATGAGCACATTCAAATCCCTTTATACACCCTATGTCTTAAATAATCCCGAAAACTATGCGTCTGTTGAAGTGACGCACAGGCCGGTAAACGTTGTAATGACTTTTGGGATGAATTTCTAAAAACGATTTCAGCTGTAAATGAAAATGCCCTCAACCAGTGATCCACTTGTTGAGGGCATTTTTCTGTTATGCAGGTTTTCTACAATAACGGATGGAGCATTTCTAGTAAATGATTTGCTTCAATTTCACCTTTTATAACAATGTCTGCTTGTGAATAAAAAGGCAGGCGCTCATCGATTTTGTTCTGTAATGTTTCTTCTAGCGAAGTTGCTCCCGACAAGATAGGGCGATCGTCCTTGCCGTGGCTGCGGATCCTTTTGGCCAGGCTGGAAGCAGGAACATCCAGAAATACACTGATGCCCATTCCCTTAATAAAAGCCATATTATCATGAAAACAAGGTGTTCCTCCGCCCGATGCCAGCACGATGCCTTGCTGTGAAGCCTGTTCCTTCAAGATACGGCTCTCTACTTCACGGAAGTACGGTTCTCCCTTTTGTGCAAACAAGCCAGGAATGTCGCTTTGCTGATCCTTTTCAATCAATTTATCCAGATCAACAAACTTGTAACCCAGCAGTCTCGCCAGCTTTTTACCCAATGTCGATTTGCCTGACGACATCATACCGACTAATATGACATTCTTCATGCTCATTATTTTACCAGATCAATGACTTCCTCTGCGTCCGGCGTATCGTTATAATGCCATTTTCCTTTTACTATGCCGTCCTTCAAAAGCCACAAGCCCGGATTGGACCTGGAAATGGTTTTTAAAACCGTGGCATCCACATAGTAGTAAGGAGCATTGAGCTGATGCGCAGCCAGGAATTTTACAATTTCTTCACTATTGCCGGATGTAAGGATAATGGGTTCTACGCCCTTAGTTTTTACCCTGTTAATCAGCTTGTTAATGTCTGGTAAGGCAGCAGTATTAATGTCTGTCAGGTTTTTAATGATCAGGAAAAGCTTCTTGCCTTTGAATGTTTCCTCGGTATAATCGCCTGCATCATTCCAAACTTTGTAATCTGTTATTTTGGGCTTTGCGTCCTCATTCAGCACAACCATTTCCTTGAAAACCAATGTGGTATCACTTGGATATTTTTCAAACTCAACTTCTTTGCCGCCTTTATCAAAAATATACAGATAGCGCAATGGCTCGGAAGGTTTCAGTTGGGCCGGAATGCTGGCGCCGACGCGGTAGGGGAGCAGGTCCAGAATGGGCAGATGCCTTAATGCGTAAACAGCAATGCCGAGCGAAGCAATGGTCGAAATGACGACGATAATGCCGGTGGGCAATGCTTTGAATTTCTTTCGGTAAAAGACGATGATCAGGATCAGCGCAAGCAGGAAAATGTCTTTTCCAAACGAAGTCCAGGGCGTGAGCTTGATCGCCGCGCCGAAGCAGCCGCAATCCGTTACTTTATTGAAATAAGCAGAATAGAATGTCAGGAAGGTAAAAAATACAATGATCAGCAGGAGCGACCAGGCGGTTGTTCTGGGTTTATATCCTACAAGCAGCGCAATGCCCAGCACCACTTCGGCCGTACACAGAAAGACTGAAAAGTAAAGCGCCAGCGGAACAAGCGCCATAAAAAAGTCATGAAACTGGGGCAGGTCCATTGCAAAGACTTCAAAATACTCTTCCAGCTTGTATTGCGTTCCAACGGGATCATTCAGCTTGATCAGGCCTGAAAAAATGAATAGTAAGCCAACAATGACGCGTGAGATCTGAGCAAGAATTTTCATTTCAAAAATTTTAGGAATGCCAGTAACGACGATACCGGATCAATTGGTTTGCAAAGCATTGGATTTGATCAAGCAAAAGACAGAATAGTTGATAATGTCCTGATAACCAGCTTTAACTCCCTCAGAAACAAGGGTTAATCCCTGATTATCCTCGATCTGCTTGATCCTTAATAACTTCATGAGAATGATATCGGTCATAGAACTAACGCGCATATCGCGCCAGGCTTCGCCGTAATCATGATTTTTATTAAACAGCAATTCCTTCACTTCGTTCACTTGCTGATTGTATAATGTCGTCAGTTCGGTGTCATTGATCTCCTGCTTCTGCTCAATAGAGTTGATCTGGATCAATGCCATCACGCAATAATTGATAATTCCGATGAATTCTGAGGAAACATCTTCATCCACTTTCTGCATGCCTTTTTCCTGAATGGTGCGGATGCGCTGCGCTTTGATGAATATCTGGTCGGTAAGGGAAGGGATGCGCAATATGCGCCAGGATGTCCCGTAATCTTTATTTTTTTTTGCGAAAAGATCTTGGCAATACTGAATGATTTCCTGATATTCCGATTCTGTGGATTTCACTGCGTAAAATTGGTTTACTGCTTAATAGACAAGAAAATCAAACACTTTGATAATCACTTCCTTGTCTGGATTTAACAAGATTTTATGTTGCAAGTTAGCAAAAAAACGCTCAACATCAGGGGCAAACTGCTCGATCTGTCCACGCCAGCCGTGATGGGGATTCTCAACATTACACCCGATTCATTTTACGAAGGAAGCCGGATGCGATCGGAAGATGAATTACTCTCAAAAGCAGGTCAGATGCTGGCAGAGGGCGCTATAATGGTCGATATCGGCGGATATTCCACACGTCCCGGTGCAAAAGAAGTGGAGGCGGCCGAAGAGTCGGACCGGGTGGAGTCGGCTGTGGTGCCACTGAATAAAAATTTCCCTGAACTGATTATTTCTGTCGATACATTTCGGTCCGAAGTAGCGAGGCGGGCAATAGAAACAGGTGCCCACATCGTTAATGATGTTTCCGGAGGAACTCTGGACGATCAGATGTTTGATGTTGTCAGCACATTACGCGTTCCTTACATATTAATGCATATGCGCGGAACGCCACAAACGATGAGCACGATGACCACTTATAATCAGCTCGTTCCGGATGTTTTGAAAGATTTGAAAGGGAAGATAGACAAGCTGAGATCCTTGGGCGTTGCGGACCTTATTGTGGATCCGGGTTTCGGATTTGCCAAGAATACGGAACAGAATTTCGAGTTGATGCATCATTTGTCAGCATTCAGCTTGCTGGACTGCCTGCTTCTGGTTGGCATTTCGCGGAAAGCAACCATTTATAAAACGTTAGGCATATCCGCTGCGGAAGCATTAAATGGTACGTCTGTGATGAATTCAATGGCTTTGGAACGAGGGGCTTCCATCATTCGGGTGCACGATGTTAGGCCCGCTGCGGAAGCTGTTAAACTGTGGATGGCTACTTCAAGTGTAAATTAAAAAGAGTAATTTAGTCGCGAAATAATATTGATTTTCTTATGCGTGTGGGTTTTTTAAACATCAATTGGGCTGACGTCCTGGATGTTTTTTTGGTGGCCATCCTTCTTTATCAGGTTTTTACACTGGTCCGTGGAAGCATCGCGAGCCGGGTTTTTCTGGGTTACCTGTTTGTTTACGTGTTTTATCTGGTGGTAAAAGGGCTGGGACTGGGCTTACTCACCGCTATCCTGCAATATTTCATGGGCGTGGGAGCCGTTGCACTGATCGTCATTTTTCAGCAGGAAATCCGGCGGTTTTTGCTCATCATAGGTAAATCGACTATTTATACCAATAATGGTTTGCTAAAAAAAATGATGGGCAATTCGGTGCTGGACCTGAAAGGCAAAAATTTGAAAGAGATCGTCGATGCTTCCAAAACCATCGCCGCCAATTTTACCGGGGCACTCATAGTTATCAACAAGCGCGACGATCTGGGCAAGTTTGTGGAGACGGGTGAACTATTGGATGCCCGCGTTTCCAAACCGCTGCTGGTTTCTTTATTTAATCAATATAGTGAGCTGCATGACGGCGCTATTATCATTGTGGACGGCATTTTGAAAGCGGCCAGGTGTGTTTTACCGGTTGCCGACGGCATCGATGTTCCATCGTCGCTGGGATTCAGGCATCGTGCTGCCATGGGCATGAGCGAGGCTACGGACGCCATTGTGATCGTTATTTCGGAGCAGACAGGTAAAATTTCGCTTGCTGTGGAAGGTGAGCTGCACAGCAACATTCCTTATTCTGAATTGGAAAACCGCATAGAAGAATATTTGAATTCGGATGTGCAACGTATGCCCAAGTGAGTATTGTAAGGTTTAGCAAATATATTTACAGCTAAATTTGGCATTTCAACAAGCAATTTCTATTTTTGCAAACCGAATAGAAGAAGAGAAAATTATCATTACAAAATGGCAAATCATAAATCAGCATTAAAAAGAATCCGCGCTAACGAAACAAAGCGTTTGCGTAATCGTTACCAACACAAAACTACACGTTCATACATAAAGAAATTGCGTGATACGACCGATAAGGCAGTAGCTGTTGAAGTTTACAAAACTGTATCTTCAATGTTGGATCGTTTGGCAAAGAAAAACATCATTCACAAGAAAAAAGCTTCTAACCAGAAGTCGAAATTGGCCAGATTGGTTAATTCAATTTCAGTTGCAGCATAATTTTTTGTAGCAAAGATTTTAGCCTCGGTAACGCTGTTATCGGGGCTTTTCTTTTTTTGTCGTATATTGCGGATTGAAAAAGAAACCTTGTAAGGCTTAAACCCTTTACAAGGTTTCTTTGGTTTAACCACCCTTTTAATAATGTAACCACCTTTAACTTAAATTCACTCTATGAAAAAAGTCGCATTATTTGCTGGTTTGGCAGCCTTGGGAGCAGTTCCGGCGATTGCCCAATCACCCATTAATTTTAATGCCCGGGGTTTGGTCGTTGTTTCAGATGCCGACATGGCAGCATCAGCGCTGGTCGATGGCAAGCTGTTGAGGGATAACACAGCAAAAGATCTGCTGACGACCATTAAATTTCCAGTTGAAAGAGGCAGTAAGGGATTTGGAAGCGCTATCGTATCCAATTCTGTGCTTGCATCTTCAAAGACATTAGCCGTCCCGGCGAACGGAACGCTTGCTTATGTGCTCGATAGCAGGCTGCGTCCGGAGGATGGCGTGAGTGAATATAAGGATGCATTCACCGAATTTCCGGCAGGAGAAAAATTGTTCGTCGTGGACATTACTAACCTGGCGGCGCCGAAAGCAAAATTTGGGTTTTCAGTCGGGCGCAAACCGAATGCTATTGATGTGAATAAAAACGAACTGATACTGACCACCAATGATGTCGGCAAAGAACTCGTTTTTATTGAGGCAGGGCCGGATGGCAAGCCTGCACGTTTCCTGAACCTGCCTGCGGCCATTGATACAGCAAATAAAATCATTGACATTACATGGCACCCATCCGGTGATTTCATCGCATTTACACTTGATAACTCCAATGAAGTAGGACTTTATAAAGTGATCCGGGAAGCAGGGAAGTTAAAGAATGTGGAAATGGTTGGCAAACCCATCAAAGTGGGAGCGGAGCCTTCTTTTGGTAAATTTTCGGCAGATGGAAGGCATTATTTTGTGCTGGATACCAAGGCGGCATCACCTGGAAAAGGAACCGGGGACGGCGAAATCCATGTTGTTAACTTCTCTATGGATGGCGCGATCGAACATAAAGTAGCCGCGCAGGTTCCTGCCGGAACAAATACGGGATCGTTTGCAGTGAGCCCGGACGGCTCTATGCTCGTAACCGTCAAT
Organism: Dyadobacter sp. CY327; assembly: GCF_021390415.1. NCBI lineage: Bacteria > Pseudomonadati > Bacteroidota > Cytophagia > Cytophagales > Spirosomataceae > Dyadobacter > Dyadobacter sp. CY327. The sequence continues at coordinate 2,013,291 of NZ_JAJUXJ010000001.1, forward strand.
GCGGGCAAAAGCGGTGCACCCTGGACGGAAGCAGGTTCAGGAGCCGGCGCTTCGCTGACATTATATAAAGTTGCAGCGCCTACGGGCGCACTGACAAAAGTGGCTGATTATCCGTTTGAAGGCATTTATCCGCAAAGCGTTGCATTTGATAAGGATGGTTCAAATGTGGCCGTTTCTGTCTTTGAATATCTTGCTTATGGCACAGGAAATGGAGGAGTTGAGTTCTGGACGGTTGCAAAAGGCGATTCGCCTTCGCTCAAAAAACAGGGCGCGATGATCAGCGTTGGCAGAGGCGCCCATACATTGCGGGTTATTCCTTAATCTTATTTCAATATTTCTGTGAAGCGGACTGGTAATCACTGGTTCGCTTCGTTTGTTTTAGTTTGTTCAACATGCGAATTCGTTCTGAATTTCGTAGTTTTGCGCTTTCATTCATAAAAATTATTTTAAAATGATTACGGTTCAGAACGTATCATTGCGATACGGCAAAAGGGTATTATTCGATGAGGTAAATATAAAGTTTGTTCCCGGCAATTGTTATGGTGTGATCGGAGCGAATGGCGCTGGGAAATCTACATTCTTGAAGATCCTTTCTGGCGAAATAGAACCGCAGACAGGCAATGTAAGCATGAACCCCGGGGAAAGGATGACTTTCCTGAAACAGGATCAGTTCGAATTCGATGCATATACTGTGATGGATACGGTGATCCTGGGCCATGAGCGCCTTTACAAGATCATGAAGGAGCGCGAGGCGATTTATGAAAAAGAAGAATTTACAGACGCCGATGGTGAAAAAGCAGCCGATCTGGAAGCAGAATTCGCTGACTTGAATGGTTGGGAAGCCGAAACCGAAGCTGCGCAATTATTGAGCGGACTAGGCCTTACGGAAGAGCAGCATTCTGCCACAATGGGCGATCTGAATGCCAATGATAAAGTGCGGGTTTTACTTGCACAGGCACTTTTTGGAAATCCGGACGTGCTGCTTCTTGATGAGCCTACCAACAACCTTGATGTTGAAACAGTGCTCTGGCTGGAAAACTTCCTTGCCGATTTCAAAAACACCGTGATCGTTGTTTCCCACGACAGGCACTTCCTGGATGAGGTTTGTACGCATGTGGTCGACATTGATTTCAGTAAAGTACAAATGTTCTCCGGTAACTATTCTTTCTGGTACGAGTCCAGCCAGCTTGCTTTGAAGCAGCGTCAGGACCAGAACAAGAAATCCGAGGATAAGCGCAAGGAATTGGAAGATTTTATTAGGAGATTCAGTGCCAATGCTTCGAAATCCAAGCAAGCGACTTCCCGAGCCAAACTGCTGGATAAGCTTACGATTGATGACATTAAGCCGTCTTCACGTAAATACCCATATATCGCTTTCAAATCTGAAAGGGAAGTTGGCGATCAGCTTTTGCGTGTGGAAGGCCTGTCAAAAACGGCTGATGACGGCACAAAGCTGTTTGAAAATGTTAGTTTCAATGTAAATAAAGGGGACAAAATAGCGTTCGTGAGCCGCAACGTGATGGCAATCAGCTCTTTCTTTGATATTATCAATGAAGAACAGAAGGCGGACAAAGGAACTTACACCTGGGGCGTTACCATTACCAAGTCATATTTCACAAAAGATCCGACTTCGTTTTTTGACGTAGATCTGAATCTGGTTGACTGGTTGCGTCAATATTCTGAGGAGAAGGACGAAAGTTTTATCCGCGGATTTTTGGGAAGAATGCTTTTCTCGGGTGAAGAATCTTTAAAGAAAGCGAAAGTGCTCTCGGGAGGTGAAAAAGTGCGTTGTATGCTTTCCAGAACCATGCTTTCAGGCGCTAATGCATTGGTTTTGGATGATCCTACCAACCACCTTGACCTTGAATCCATTACGGCATTGAACAATGGCCTGATCGATTTCTCCGGTTGTCTTTTGTTTTATTCCCATGACCACCAGTTCGTTCATACTATCGCGAACCGGATCATTGAAATCGGGCCGAAAGGAATTTTAGATAAACTAATGTCTTACGACGAATTCCTGAAAGACGAAACTGTGAAGCAGCAGCGTCAGAAGCTTTACTAATAGGCAAAGTTACTATAAATGAAAAGGCCCGGTCACTGAGAAGTAATCGGGCCTTTTGCTATAAAACCAAATGCTATTCGTAGCTCAAACCATATTGCTTCAAAACATCCGCAGGAACACCTTCCCACACATTTGGCGTGTTACCCATATAACCCAGGTCAGCAATGCCAATTTTAGATGTATAGTAACCGGATGCAGTTAAATTACGCATCAGATTGAAGAAGGCAACACCTTGGCTGTGCATTGGTTTCGCTTTTTCAGGATATGCGATGTCGTCCACAATCTGCAATTGCTGCGCTTTGGTCAATAATGTGAAGCCTTTTTTGAATCTTTTGTTAGATTCCAATTCAAGCCATTTCAGACCACCACGCAAAGGAACCTGGTTTTGAGGCATATCCTTGGCAATGAATTCGATAAAATCCGGTACGCCCGCTTGTGACGCGCTGCCCGATTTATCATCAGCCGGGATGATAATGTCTACCAGCACTTTGATGGTTGCCAGTTCTGCCACTGTAAGGAATTTTTCCTTCATTAATTTGGCGTCCCTGATCGCTTCTTCCTTTGTGCGTCCACCCGGAATTTTAAGCGGGGTTTCCGGGGGCGTTTGGATATCAAGTTCTCTTTGTTCAGCGAGGGCAACCTGCGGGCTTAATGCAGTTATCCCCAAGGAACTGAGCGTTAATGCTTTTAATGTATCTCGACGTTTCATAGTTATGATTTGAAACTGTGTTCCAATGTTAGATATTTTTCTGTTTAACCTGCTCCGTGATATACTCCGAAGCTCTCATAGAAAGCGCCAGAATGGTCCAGGTTGGGTTTTTATCCGCTTGGGATACAAAAGAACCACCATCTACCACAAACACGTTTTTCGCGTCGTGCGCTTGTGAGAACTTGTTCAACGCAGAAGTTTTGGGATCATTACCCATACGCACCGTTCCTACTTCGTGAATGATACGACCCGGAGCTGCAATGCCGTAATTGGTGTCTGCGCCAGGCTTGGTTCCACTCGCAACGCCACCCAATGCATGAATGATCTCTTCGAAAGTGTCATGCATGTGTTTTGCTTGTTTGATCTCGTAATCCGTCCATTTGTAGTGGAAACGGAGCACCGGAATACCAAACTTATCAACCACATTCGGGTCAATTTCGCAGTAGTTATCAAAATTGGGAACCGCTTCGCCACGACCGGCCATTCCTACATATGCTCCGTAGAAGCGACGGTAATCCTCTTTCAACGACGAACCATATCCACCTGCTGGCTTGGTAACACCTGCTGCTGTCGGATATTTTCCGTTCATATTTTCAATTCCAGCACCGAATCCGTAGCTAGGCATGCCCATTCCACCGCCGTATTCAATGTGGTAACCTCTTGGGAAATCCAGTTTTTTGTTGTCCAGCCACCAAGGCGTGTACACGTGCATTCCGCCTACACCATCCTCGTTATAACGCTTTCTGTCCATTAAGTGCGGAAGGAACGCGCCGCGTGAAGCACCCGTTGAATCATGCAGATATCTTCCTACCACGCCGCTTGAATTTGCTAGTCCGTTCGGGTGTCTGTCCGATTTTGAGTTCAATAGCAGCCTTGCAGATTCCCCTGCACTTGCAGCAAGAACAACAACTTTTGCCTTGATGGTATGCTCAGTAAGTTTTTGACTGTCAACATAAGAAACGCCTGTTGCAAGCCCTGTAACCGGATCGGTAAGCACTTCGCGTGCCATTGCATTGTTGATCAATGTAACATTGCCCGTTTTTACAGCAGGGATACAAAGCACAGATGATGAAGAAAAATCCGCATATGCCTGGCAAGCGCGGGAGCACTGACTGCAATAGAAGCAAACCCCACGCTGATCGTTAATCGGTTTAGTTAAGATCGAAAGCCGGGACGGGATAACCGGAATGTTGGCCTTCTTACCAGCCTGCTTAATGAAAAGCTCGTGCAAACGTGGCTTTGGAGGAGGAAGGAAGATACCATCCGGCTCATTGTCCATGTTCTCAACCGTTCCGAAAACCCCGATCAGCTTATCAACTTTATCATAGTAAGGCTTTACGTCGTCGTAACCGATCGGCCAGTCGTCGCCAAGTCCGTCTATGCTTTTTCTTTTAAAATCTTTTGGTCCGAAACGCAGCGAAATACGGCCCCAGTGATTGGTACGGCCGCCCAGCATCCGCGATCTGAACCAGTCGAATTGTGTTCCGTTCTTTCTTGTGTAAGGTTCCCCTTCCAGTTCCCAGCCTCCCCAGGCAGCATCGAAATCCCCGAACGGACGGTGGTTGGAAGCACCGCGGCGTGGCGATTCATATGGCCATTTGAGCTGCGTAATATATTTAGGATCAGCAGGATCGAAATATCCACCTGCCTCCAAAAGCGCCACTTTGGCTCCCTGTTGGGCAAGTTGAAGTGCTGCCATTCCACCTCCCGCTCCTGAGCCAATGATACAGACGTCAAAAACAGCAGGTTGTTCTTTGATTTGAAACATAGTAAAAAGGGTAGTTTAGAAATGCTATTTAATCAATAAATATAAACACGGATTATATACCAGTAGTCTGCAATCTCAATTTTAAAGGTTATTTAAAAACAATCTAAATGACTCGCCCCAACATTTGCTCTTAACAATCATCGCCGTACTTTTGCATTTTGAAAAACAGCATCCACTTTGGCGATTACCGGAAACGATATTGAAGTTGCAAAAGAATTCCTCATGAAAGGGGAATTGGTGGCTATTCCTACCGAAACTGTTTATGGATTGGCTGGTAATGCCTTGAACGACAGTGCGGTGCTGTCTATTTTCGAGGTGAAAAACCGGCCGGCCTTCGATCCGCTGATCATTCACACGGATTCACTAGAAAAAGTGCAGCAATACGTTTCCGATTTTCCGGAAAAAGCATTGCAGCTCGCCGTGCATTTCTGGCCCGGTCCGCTGACTTTATTGCTTCCCAAAAAACAGATCATTCCTGATCTGGTAACGTCCGGACTGGATAATGTTGCCGTGCGCGTTCCTGATCATCCTTTGCTGCTTGAACTTTTGAAGGAACTACCATTTCCACTTGCTGCGCCCAGTGCTAACCCGTTCGGTTACATTAGCCCTACGAATGCTGGCCATGTAAATGCGCAATTGGGAGAAAAGATAGCTTATATCTTGGATGGAGGTGAAAGTGAGGTGGGTATCGAATCGACCATTGTGGGTTTTGAAAATGACGAACCGGTGGTTTACAGGTTGGGCGGTTTAGCCGTGGAGGAGATTGAAGAGATCGTTGGAAAAATAAAGCTTATGCCACATTCTTCATCGAATCCCAAAGCGCCGGGAATGTTGAAAAGCCACTACGCGCCCAGGAAACCGCTTTATTTGTATGAGAGAGGAATATTTCCGGCAGGAGATGATGAGCTGACAGGTTATCTGGTTTTTGACAAATATCTGGAAGACATTGATCTGAAATATCAGCGTATTTTAAGTAAAAGTGGTGATATGAAGGAAGCTGCGCATAACTTGTTTGCATTTCTGAGGGAGTTGGATACATTGCCTGTGGAGCAGATCCGGGCAGAACGTGTCCCTTCAGAAGGCTTAGGCCTTGCGATCAACGACCGTCTGCAACGCGCCGCTGCCAAGTAGCAACCGCGCCGAAGCGAAGTAGTAAGTCGCAGAGCGACGCAATATTGGTAGAATGAACAATGTCAATGCAAATTGCCAATCCCGGAGGGATGCGACGGCAAGCATTATGCATGTCGTTACATGCCTGCCGGCATTACACTGTATTCGAAATTGTTTTTGCTACCGATATGTCATGCCTCCGGCATTTTTTTACATTTTGTGGTGATGTATTTTTGCCATGAAAGTCGCAGAGCGACGCAATATTGGTAGAATGAACAATGTTGATGCAAATTGCCAATCCCGGAGGGATGCAACAGCAAGCATTATGCATGTCGTTACATGCCTGCCGGCATTACATTGTATTCGAAATCGTTTTTGCTACCGATATGTCATGCCTCCGGCATTTTGATGCTTTTAGCATTTTTATTTGAAAAAGTGCTGGTGGAAATTAATTAGAAAAACCTCGTCGGTTGCCCTTGTAATGGCCGTGTAGAGCCATCGGATAAATTCTATATTGATTTGTTCCTCGGGTAAATAGCCCTGATCAATAAAAACGGAACTCCATTGGCCGCCCTGCGCTTTGTGGCAGGTTAATGCATATGCGAATTTTACTTGCAATGCATTTAGAAAAGGATCTTTCCGCAATGCTTCCATTCTTTCTTTCTTGGAAGCAATATCAAAATAGTCCTTCTGGACGCTTTCGTACAGCTTCTTGTTATCCTCGGCGGATAGGGAAGGGGAGGCGGAATGCAATGTGTCGAGGAAGATTTTGGCGTCGAATTCCGGTTGCTTTTCGTAATCGGTCAGGCGTAATGTTACGTCTGCGAAGCGGAAACCGTGCATTTCCTGCGTTTTTCGGATCTTTAATAATTCAACAAAATCTCCGTTGGCGATGAAGCCTGCGGGTGAATCCTCGTCGAGAATGTTGTAATTGTTGCGAACCACCATCAGCCGGTCACCGGCATCGAGTTCTTCTTCGGAAAAGTTAATAGTGCGCCGGATGTATTCATTGTATTGTACTGCGGATTTGTTGGAACGCGTCAGAATGATGGAATTTTCCTGGCCGTATTTGTCGTAAGCGTAGCGAAGCCCTTCTTCCAATTTTTCACCGGTCATCTTGAAAACATCTCGGTAGGAGCGTGTGGTGATCTGAATTTCGGGTTTTTCTGCGACCAACTGGTTCCTTAATGAAGTTGCGTTGAACAATATTCCGGATTCTTCATCCTGCCGCATTACTTCCCTTAATTCTTCCTGAAACACAGACATATAGAATGTCTTTTCCAGATAATCGCCGTCCAGGGCTGGGCTCAGTTCCTTACCAACGGGTGGGAGCTGCGCCACGTCGCCAACCAGCATGAGCTTGTTTCCGGGGTTTTCGAAAACGAATTCGATCAAATCGGCGAGCAAACTTTTGTTGCCGAAATCGGCATCATCGGTGATCATGGAAGCTTCATCGACAATAAAGAGCGTATTATCATGGTAATTTTTCTGCCGCTGGAATGTCAGGTTGCCCGAAAACGAGTCGGCGGTTTGCTTGTATATTTTCTTATGGATCGTTAACGCGACCTTTTCGGAATAGCCTGACATTACTTTTGCAGCACGGCCGGTCGGGGCGAGCAAAATGGATTTATAGCCAAAGTTCTTCAACACTTTAATCAATGTGCTGATGATGGTTGTCTTTCCTGTTCCCGCATAACCTTTCAGCAAAAAGCAGTCGCGGTAACGTTCCAGGCCTTTTTCTTCGACGAGAAAATCATTGGTCTGCTCGAAAAAACGAAGCTGGCCTTCGGTGGGTTTGAAAGGAAAACGCCTGCGTAAAAGTTGGGAAGGTAAAATCTTATCTGTTTCCATAATGCCGAAGCTAAGGCAAGGATTACTAAAATCAAAGTGTGCCTCAGTTACAAAAATATACTTAGAATTTATTGTATTTTAAAGGCGTAATTGCATATATTAGACTTCCAAAGTTTATCAATTACACTCCAAAACCTCAATCATCTATGCTAGTACAACATGTAATGGGCAACAAGCCTGTCAATGCGCTTTGGTCGGTAACGCAGGACAATACGGTGTTTGAAGCTCTGGAACTCATGGCCGCTAAGAACATCGGTGCAGTTTTGGTTCTTGAAGATAATGAATTGATCGGGATCTTTTCTGAAAGGGATTATGCCAGAAAAGTTATTCTGCAGGGAAAGAGTTCGCGGGACACGCGCATCCGGGAAGTAATGACCAGCAAAGTAATCACGGTTGAAACGGACCAGAAAATTGAGGAGTGTATGCAGATCATGTCTGATAAACATATCCGACATCTGCCTGTTAATCAGGATGGAAAGCTCGTCGGAATCATCTCCATCAATGACATTGTTTCCGCTATTATCTACGAACAAAAGGAGCACATCAATACGCTCGAAAGCTACATCTCAGGAAGTCCTTATTCCTGATCCTTATATTATATCTTGTCAATTATCCCAGGTTGGTTATCTTTGCCGCTCCAAAAAAGTGAGCGCTGGTGCAGACTTTGAATGATGAAGTAAAGAATCTATATGGGGGTAATGTGCGTGTCCGCGTGAGTGGCATATACATTGTTCAGAACCAGATTCTTTTGGTAAATCATTCATTGTATGGCGAAGGGAAGTCTTTTTGGAGCCCGCCGGGCGGAGGGATTCTTTTCGGGGAAACTGCCGGGGCGGCCTTGAAACGGGAGATCAAAGAAGAAACCGGTCTGGATGCTGAAATCGGGGATTTACTGTTTGTCAACGAGCATGTACGGCCTCCACTTCACGCTATTGAGCTTTTTTTTGAGATAAAAGCAGTGCAAGGCAAGATGGATAAAGGCGCTGATCCGGAAATTTCAGCGGCAAACCAGATCATTGAGGAAGTCAAATTTTTACGGCTCGATGAAATCAAATCTTTTCCCTCAGATGCATCTCACAGCATTTTCAGCAGAGTGCGATCATTGGAAGAGTTGCTCAGGTTGGACAAGTTTTTGGCTCAACCTGAAACATTAATATAGATTTTAACTTTACCCCTTTATTGTGGCAAATTCTGAAAACCAGGTCATTGAAATTATTCCTACGCTGCTTGTAGGCGATAACTCATTCGACGCGTCCAGTATTCCATTGTGCACATTGTGCATTGAGGTGGATGAAAGGCGCATCCGGTTTTGCATTGTCCGCGATGAAAACATGGAATGTATCTGGCTGGAAGATTACAGCTTTGAAACCGTTTTAAACCCTACGGAGATCTTTGAAAGGCTCAAAAAGGTTTTTACCGGACATTTGCTCTGGTCATCGCATAGCTGGAAATATGTCAGGATTTCAATTAATTCACACGCATTCAGCTTAATTCCCAATCTGATTTTTGAGCAGGATGCTGCGGCCGATTATCTCGCATTTGCATTGGGTAACCCGGTTCCTAAGGATGAAAAAGTGCTCTATCACGATCTTCCGCTTATCTGCGCACACAATGTCTTCAGCGTTCCGCAGATTTGGTACGACTGGATGATCAACCATTTTGGGTCGTCGCAGATCACATTCTACCATTTGACCAGCCCGCTGATCATTGGCGCACTCGTAAGCCATCTGGAACATCAGCAGCTGAGGATGGTTTCCGTTTATTTTGAAAAAGATTATTTCACGCTGGTCATTACCGAAAGCCAGCAACTGATACTTTGCAACCGGTTCCGCTTTTCCAAAACGCAGGAACTGGCCTACATCATTCTGTTCACACTAAGCCAGCTTAATTTCCTTCCCGAGGAGATGAAAGTGCTTTGCTACGGTGAAATCGCATCTTCTTCCGACGCTTACACCGAGCTTTCAAGATTTTTTCCCAATTTGCAGATTGGCAACGGACCCACAACGCTGAAATACAACAGACAATGTGCGGACGTTCCGGGACATCGTTATTTTGGCCTTTTCAATACCTACCTCGTATCATCTTAATTGTAAATACTGCTCTTATGAAGCGTATAGCACTATTTCCGGGATCGTTTGATCCATTCACAAAAGGGCACGAAGACATTGTTTTACGCGGATTACGGCTTTTTGATGAAGTGGTCATTGGCATTGGGAACAACGCAACCAAGAAGCGCTATTTCCCGCTCGATGTGATGAAGGAAATGATCGAAAAGACTTTTTCGGATCAAACTAATGTGAAGGTTGTTACTTATGATGACCTTACTGCGCATACAGCCCGTGAACTGGGAGCCACATTTCTGCTGAGAGGCTTGCGCAATACGACCGATTTCGAGTACGAAAATGGCATCTCGCAGGTCAACCGATATCTTTACGAAGAAATTGAAACGGTATTTCTGATCACTTCGCCCATGCTGGCGCCGATCAGTTCAAGCATTATCCGCGATTTGCACCGGTACGGGCAGCGTGTGGATGATTTTCTCCCTTATTCCCTTTCTGAACTAAATAAACTCAACCATTAAGGCTGAGTTTATTAAAAGTATAGTCTTGCGATATTATTATTCTTTAATGTCGTGGGTTTTATTCAAGCTTTCAATTACGTAACGAATTGAGCTGTAAGAATTTATAAGAATCGATTTAGCTTCGCTCTGCGTATACCAGCCTAGTTTTTCAATCTGCTCTTCCGCCTGCGGCTGCATGTTGGCGTCATCAATGCAGTCAAAAAGATACCATTTCGTCCGCTTTAAAATCCGGTTGTTATTGAGGCTGTAAGTGTGCCATGTGGTGCAGATTTTGTCCTTAACTGATGCTCTTACGCCGGTTTCTTCTTCAATCTCTCTGATAGCAGCCGTTCTGGAATTTTCACCTTTGTCCAGCTTGCCTTTGGGCAGGTCCCACTTTTTACGGCGGAACATGAAAAGCCACTTTCCCTCCTTTACCACAACACCTCCCGCGGCCTTGATAACTTTGTAACTGCCTTTAATTTTCTCTTCTACTTCCGACCTTTCCCGCGTCGCCATCGTGACTGATAACATGTCTGCCGGGACAGCTTTGTCCAGGAGTTCAATGAGCTGCATGGCAGAGGCGGCAGTGGTGTTCAGGAAGAGCACGTGGCCGGTTAACATCTTTTTTTGCAGCTTATCAAGTCTCAGGTCTACAATGTGATCGAAGGCGGAAGTTTCCGTTGCAGAAAGCTGATTGTTCCGTACAATTCGCAAAGGACGGTCGTCAAAAAAAATGATCATTTTTCAAATGGTACGTGAATCGATGCCAAAATTAAGTAAAGAGTTTAGTTTAGACAGTGATTATTATTGATAAATTTGTGCTTGTATCAAATATACAGTTCTTGGAACTCCTGATAATTCTACTGCTTGTGCTGCTCAATGGTGTCTTTTCCATGTCTGAGATTGCACTCGTTTCATCCCGGAAATCACGTCTCGAAGCCGCTGCAAAAAATGGAGATTCCAGTGCGAAAGCAGCCCTTCATCTCGCCAATTCACCCACTCGTTTTCTGTCCACCGTGCAAATCGGCATCACGCTTATCGGTCTTTTGACGGGTATGTACAGCGGTGACAACATTACGAGTGATTTTGAAAAATACATTGCTACCATCCCGTTTCTGATGCCATATGCCCATTCTCTGGCTGTTGGATCAGTGCTTGTATTTATTACATATTTATCATTAGTCCTCGGTGAGCTGGTTCCTAAAAGAATAGGAATGGCTAATCCCGAATCCATTTCGAAGTTCATGGCCATGCCTATGAACCTGCTTTCGAAGGCCACGGCGCCCTTTATCGCATTGCTAGGCTTTTCCAGTGACTTCATTATCAAGATTTTAAATATCAAACAAAGTGAAAATTCGGTCACAGAAGAGGAAATTAAAAGTTTGATACAGGAAGGGACTTCGGGCGGTGTCTTTGAAGAAATTGAGCAGGAGATCGTTCACAATGTGTTCCAGTTGGGAGACAGGAAAGTGACGTCACTCATGACCAATCGCCAGGAGATCGTTTGGCTGGACCTGGAAGATTCTGTTGAGGAAAATAAAGCCAAGATTTTCGATGCAAGACATTCGATTTATCCAGTTTGCCGCGGCGCTGTGGATGATGTGGTGGGTTTGGTTTATGTGAAAGACCTCATTGCAACGGATATAGAAGCGCAGCTTGCCAATATGAATGCGGTTGTAAAAGACCCTGTTTACCTGCCCGAAAGCAACCGCGCGTATCAGGCCCTAGCCAAATTTAAAGAGCAGCGTGTCTATTTTGGTATCATTGTGGACGAGTATGGCGGTCTTTTAGGAGTCTTAACCATGCACGACATCATGGATGCGCTCGTTGGTGATATTTCAGAGGATATTGAAGAAGCATCCGAAGTGGTCCGGAGGGAAGATGGCAGCTTCCTTATCGATGCGCAATTGCCATTCGATGATTTTATCCAGTATTTCAATCTCAACATTCAGGAAGCTGAGCGCCGGGAGTTTGTTGGATTCAACACATTGGGCGGTTTTGTGCTGCACATTCTTGAAAATATTCCTACCACCGGCGAGAAGTTCAAATGGAAGCACTTCGAGTTTGAAGTGATTGATATGGACCGGAGCCGGATCGATAAATTATTAGTAATCAATCATAGTACAAACGAAGAATCCGAAGACTAGCAATGCTAAACCAACAGGATATTACCAAAAGAATCGCTGAATTGCTGCTTGAAGCCAAAGCAATAAAACTAAGTCCCGACAAGCCGTTCCAATGGAGTTCGGGCTGGCTGTCTCCCATTTACTGCGATAACCGTGTGGCGTTATCTTATCCTGACACGCGGACTTTTATCAAAAAGACCTTAGCGGCATTGATTAAAAAGGAATATCCTGATGTGCAGGCAGTTGTAGGTGTAGCAACGGGCGGCATTGCCCAGGGAGCATTAGTAGCAGACTTGCTGGAATTGCCTTTTGCATATGTTCGTCCTGAGCCTAAGAAGCACGGCATGGGCAATCAGATCGAGGGTAGACTGGAAAAAGGTCAGTCGGTGATTATCATTGAAGACCTGATCTCAACCGGCGGAAGCTCTTTGAAAGTGGTTGATGTGTTGCGGGAAGCGGAGATTGAAGTGGCTGGAATGGTCGCGATTTTTACTTATGGCTTCGCGGTTGCAGAAAATAATTTCAGAGAGAAAAATGTAAAGCTCAGCACAGTGAGCAACTACAATGCATTGATAGAAACCGCATTGGAACATAATTACATTGACAGCTCTCAACTGGAAAGTCTGAGCGCATGGCGCGTAGCTCCTGAGACCTGGGGCAGAAATCAGTAGTAGCCAAATGCTATCGGCTGCCGGCTTTACATTTGATGGCCGGCAGCCGATACGTTACAGTTAGTTTCTGTGATTTTCCAGCTTTTCATAAAGTCCTCCGAACGCCTCTTCCTTCACGCCTTCGGATTTAAGAAATTCATGCGGGAAACCCAGCTCGATTTTACTTACCTCGTTAAGCCGCGCGATCATTTCATCCGGCAACTTGAACGACAGGCAGCCAAGCGAATCCACAAGTTGTTTTTCTTTTGAAGCACCAATGATCGGGATCATTACCTGATCGCGGTGACGCGCCCAGTTGATCGCCACCTGCACCGGCGTTACGCCAAGTTCACTGGCCACATCCACCACAGTTTGTGCTATAATGCTACTATGCTCGTTTCTGCGGATGCTATGGTCAGGAACGCGGCCGGCTTCACCGCGTAAATATTTTCCGGTAAGTGCGCCGCCACCTATTGTGCCCCAGGGTGTTACCGCAAGTCCAAGCGCTTTTGCCATAGGAAGTAAGTCGCGTTCCGGTGTGCGCTGAATGAGGGAATATTCAAACTGAATGGCCGCAAATGCATTCCAGCCGCGAAAATCTGCAATCGTATTTGCCTGTGAAACCACCCAGGCCGGTGTATCCGAAATGCCGACATAATGGACCAAACCTCTTGTAACCAGGTCGTCCAGGCCGCGCATTACTTCCTCAACGGGGGTTGTATTGTCCCAAAGGTGAACCCATAGCAGGTCAATGTATTCCGTATTCAGGCGCTTCAAGCTTGCTCTCACCGAGCGCATCATGTTTTTGCGGTGGTTACCGGCAAAATTAAGGTCGTCGTTCCGGTCTTTCAGTGTGAATTTGGTCGCTAAGACCCAGTGATCACGGTCATTTTCAATGAATTCACCTACATATTTTTCAGAAGAGCCTTCTGTATAGCGGTTAGCTGTATCGATAAAATTGCCTCCTGCGCCTGCGAAACTTTCGAATATCTTATAGCTTTCATGCTTATCCGCTCCCCATCCCCACTCAGTTCCGAAGGTCATGGTGCCCAGGCAAACTTCCGAAACACGTAAACCTGACCGGCCCAATAATTGATATTGCATAGTACTGTAATTAAGTTTTAAATGAAAGAAATAACATCGGATGCTTGCCGAACTTTGTTAAATCTTTGTGTCGCAAAGTTAGATCCTTACCGGCCAAATGTATTTATATTGTAGCAAATTTTGAATCTTTTTTACCTTAATCAATGATAGATGTTGCTTATCCCTACTTCGATACAAATCTAAGCTGGCTGTCTAATAATTACCGATTATTACTGGAAGCCAACGATGAGACTGTACCGGTGAGGGAACGTTTACGTTTTCTTGGCATTTACGCATATCAAACCAAAGAATTCTTCCGCGCACGTGTTCCCAGCTTGCTGGCCATGGGGGAGGTGAGCAACGATATCCGTACCAAACTCAATCTTTTCCCTGAGTCATTACTGGAACACGTCTACGAAACGGTTGAAAACCAGCTGCGCGAGTTCAACGACATATTACTTACAGGAATTCTTCCCGCGCTGCATGAGCAGGGCGTACATTTATATTATCGGGAAACATTTGCGAATGAGCATCTGAATTTTCTGAGGAAATTTTTTGTCGACAAGCTTTTCAGGCATTTGCAGCCCGTTTTTCTGGACAGTCGGAGAAGTTCGAAAATGTCCTTTTTCGAGTCCAAACAATTATATCTGGTTGTCAGGTTGCAGCATAGGGATGATACGGAAGAGGATTGGTATGCCATTGTCAATATTCCGTCCGAGCTTTTTGGCCGCTTTGCGGAGTTGCCGGAACTGGATGGGAAAAAGCAGGTTGCTTTCCTGGAAGACGTTATCAGGGAACATCTGCCCTTGCTATTTCCGGGTTACGATGTTTTGGAAAGCTATGCGTTACGGGTCGAGAAAGATACCGAACTGTCGATAGAAGACGAGTATCCGATGCAGCTTGCGCAGCGCATTTTGAAACAGCTTGAAAAACGCAATTTCGTCCAGCCCGCGCAATATTTCTATGAATCGGGTATGCCGCTGTATATGCGTGAATATCTGGTCAGCAAGGCTGCCATCCCGATGAACGAGTTTCATGAGCGGGGACATTACATTTATATGCAGGACCTGATGACCTTCCCGCAACTTTCGCGGCGATTGGATTATCCTGTTCAGCGCCCAATCCAAAAC
The DNA here is from genome assembly GCF_021390415.1 of Dyadobacter sp. CY327. Classification (NCBI taxonomy): domain Bacteria; kingdom Pseudomonadati; phylum Bacteroidota; class Cytophagia; order Cytophagales; family Spirosomataceae; genus Dyadobacter; species Dyadobacter sp. CY327. Next base: position 2,028,346 of record NZ_JAJUXJ010000001.1, read on the forward strand.
CCGGATTTCGACGATGTTACCTCTGTTTTTGAATCCATACAAAGGGCAGATCAGCTGCTGCATTTGCCTTACCATTCTTACGAGCCCATCGTGCGGTTTTTTAATGAAGCTGCCGTCGACCCGCATGTGCGCGAGATCCACGTTTCGCTTTATAAGATCAGTCCCAATTCCTTTATACTGAACTCGTTGATCAGCGCAGCACGCAATGGAAAGCGGGTAACAACTTATGTAGAGCTTAATACGAAGCTCGACATTCAGGAAAATTTGCATTGGTCCAAAAAAATGCGGGATGCGGGCGTAAAGATCATTCTGAGCGTCCCCGGATTGAAAGTACATGCCAAAATTGCTTTGGTCAAACGCAAGGTCCACAAAGGCTGGGAACGATACGCATTTTTTGGAACGGGCGGTTTTTACAGGCTTACCAGCCGGGAAATCGTTGATCACGCATTGTTAACAAGCCACCGGGAACTGACCAATGAGCTGGAATTGCTTTTTGGATATTTGTCTACGCAGGACGAGCCGAAGAAATATAAATATCTGCCATTTAATAATCTGTTTGTAACACAATTTACACTCCAAAAAAGGCTTTTGGATCTGATAGACCGCGAAATTGCCAATTGTAACGCGGGGCTGAAATCCTTTGTGACCATTAAAATTAATCAGCTGCAAGACCATATGCTGATCGATAAGATTTATCAGGCAGGTCAGGCCGGCGTTCCGGTGCATGTGATCGTCAGTGAAAGTTGCGGGCTCATTTCCGGGCTGCCGTCGATTAGTGATAACATTGTAGTAAGCCGTCATGTAGACCGCTATGTGGAGAACACGCGGATCTTTCATTTTGCCAACCGCGGCAATGATGAAATGTACTTGTCGTCCTGCGACTGGACGCACCGCAACCTGCACCGCCGCATTGATGTATGCTTCCCGATCCTGGATGAAGCGCTGAAAAATCAGATGCGTCTTGTGCTCAGGAACTATGTAAGCGACAACCAGAAGTCTGTCAGGCTGGACCTTTATCAGAACAATTTAAGAATCACCGACGACTCGCGCGGGAAGGTTCGCGCGCAGGAATCGAATTATCGTCTGGTCGAAAAAATTGAGAAAACAGGACCCACGAAAAGGGCTGAATAAAACATTTTCAGGCGTTTAAAAAAATTTTTTTACGCATAAATTTAATAATCCGCTGTTAGATTTAATCTGGGGTGTTTGCAGGAAAAAATATTTTAAAGGACAAATGTTTTGAATAAACGGGTCAAAATCCTCTTGAGCGGTAAGGACTATATGTTTATATTTGAATGCATATCATTCTGACTCCATCTTAAAATCAGCATTATAGTATGGGAATAGTAGAGCGAAGAGAACGCCTCAGAATACAGGTACGTTCGGATATCGTCAAAACAGCAAAAGAAATAGCCCGTGAGGACGGGTGGACAGCGGTCTCTATCCGCAAAATTGCTGAAGTGATCGAATACAGCCCTCCAATTCTCTATGAATATTTTGAGAGCAAGGATAAATTGCTCGAAGCGATCCGCATGGAAGGGTTCGATATCTTGCAGGCTGAGTTTTCAAAAATCAAGACCCATTTCAGCAATCCCCAGAAGCAGTTGGCAGAAGTAGCGCAGCGGATCTGGGTGTTTGCGATCGAAAATCCAGAGGTTTTTCAGGTAATGTTCAATCTGGAAGGCGCTTATTGCGATTCGAAGAATGTGTACGGAAAGGCCATGAGCATTAAGGGCAATCCGGTTTGGGAAATGATTGCAAGCCTGCGTCCGAGATCTGGCGAGATGGTTACCAAAACCTATTACGAGTGGTGGTGCCTTACCTACGGTTTTATAAGCATTACCATGACCACACAGCCCAGATATGCGTTTCCGCAAGCTGAGCCCGTGTATATGGAAGGTGTTCGCAGATTTATAAGAAGTATTATGTAATCGAAGGTGTTTGCTGGCGTATCTCTATTTTGCTCTGGTGATAAACCTGTGAAAATGGAGGTACGCTTCGCACCAGCCAGGCGTTTCCGCCAATAATCGAATCGTGGCCTATCACGGTTTCTCCTCCCAAAATCGTCGCATTGGCATATACCACCACATTGTCTTCAATGGTTGGATGACGTTTGCTGGAAGCAAGTGACTTTGATACAAATGTCGCCCCCAATGTCACTCCCTGATACAATTTAACATTGTTACCAATATGCGTGGTTTCGCCGATGACAACGCCAGTTCCGTGATCTATAAAAAACGAATGGCCGATTGTTGCGTTCGGGTGAATGTCGATTCCTGTTTGGCTGTGTGCGAATTCAGTTAACATCCTGGGTAGAAGCGGAATGCCGGCAAGCGCAAACAAGTTGGCAAAGCGATAAGTAGCAATGGCCATAAAGCCGGGATAAACCGAAATGACCTCTTCAATGCTTACCGAAGCAGGATCGTTATCCGTGATTGATTTGGCATCCAGCAACAATTTCTCGTAAATCCCGGGAATCTGGCCAAAAACATCGTCCAAAATTTCCTCCTTGCTTTTTTCCAGTTCCGGAAGCAGCGGTTCCAGCATGCAGTTCAGACTGTTGCGTAAATCAGCATATTTCATCGCAATGTCCTTGGTGGGGCAGCTCGTGCAGTCCTTACTGATCGGAAAAAGAAAATTAATCAGATCCTGAATAAACTTACCAGCATCGTGTCTCGAAGGTAATTGATAGCGATACTGCTCATTTTGCTCTGCCAGGCGCTGGAAGAACTCGTTTTGTTGGTTGGTTGTCATCAACAGTAGGAATTTGGCTTAGATAACCCGGATTTCTGGCATCAATTTTATATTGAACACATAATCAGCAGGAAAAATTTTGTCCAGGCTGTTTCTTTGAGAAACACGTCCTGAATTTCACTCTTTTTCTATTTATAATCGTATATTGAAATATCCTGTGAAGTTATAAATTACAGTAAGATTCCTGAATGTATGCCAAGTTTTAAATTTTTGCGATCTGTAATTGTTGTTTTTCTGATATCCATTTCGCTCAGTTCCTGCTTTTCCCGGTACACTATATCAGCCAAACAGGTGCGGAAACATTATGCAGCGAAAAAAGTAAAACCTGAGGAACGCATTATTAAAAATGATACGCTTGCACTTTGCATTGCAAGTGTGGGTGCGGATACATTGCCAATGTTGCTGCTGATCCATGGTGCTCCCGGCTCGTTATGGGGTTATATGAATTTGATGGATGATGAAGACCTGCAAAAGCGCTTCCACATTGTGTCCGTTGACCGTGTGGGCTATGGGAAATCCCGCCTTAAAATGAAGAAGAAGCACCGCTATGTGACTTCCATTGCTACACAAGCCAATGCACTTTTACCCGTTTTTGAATTAAATAAAAGCAAAGAAAAAGTAACCGTTCTGGGCAGATCTTACGGTGCACCGATCGCTGCCAAGCTGGTTTCACTGCAACCGGATCAAGTGAAAGAGCTGATCATGGTTTCGCCCGTTATAGATCCTGAAAAAGAGAAGTTTTATTGGTTTTCAAAATGGGGCAGGAATTCTTTGATCCAGCTATTCTTGCCGGGAGAGTTCAATACGGCCACGGCTGAGAAATACAGCCACTCCGATGAACTCCGAAAACTATTGCCCGTTTGGCATAACCTGGACCTTCCTACAACCGTAATCCAGGGTGGAAATGATTGGATAGCCGATCCGGCTAACATTGATTTTGCCAAGAAACACATTAAGAGCAAGCGCGCTCAATACATTTTCCTGCACAAAGCCGGACATATGATCACCTACACCCATTTGTCGATGATCAAAGAAATGCTTTTGAAAAGCCAGTTTGTTGAGGATAGGATTACTTCGCTCGATATGTCTGCGGCGTCAGGGCAGGCGGCTAATTAAGAAATTTTTACATTGAATTGAAAAGAAAATGGCTGATCATGTGATCAGCCATTTTTCTGAATTATAATTAACCTATGATAAATACGGAGACCAATTGCATATACAAGTGTCGTATTTACATAAGACGAAATTTCGCTTTTACACCATTACAATGCTCTTACCGCAACACTTTCTGCGACACCGCATCATTCTCGTTTGCTGCTTTTATGATGTAAATCCCTTTGGCAAGATTACGCATATCAAACTCCTCCTGAACTGAAATCACCGGGCCGCCGCTTTTGATTTCCTTGATAACCCTTCCGCGAATATCTATAAGCTGTAATGTTACAACAGAACGTTTTTTGCTATATGCTTTCACAGTTATAGATGTCTCAGTAGGAACCGGATACGCTTCAATGGCCATGGAAACTTCTGCCGATTTTACATTTGGCGTAGACGTGATCAAGCCACCATTTGCAGCCGATTCGTAAGGTGGGATCTCGACGGTGGGGCCGGGCTTGTCGATTACTATAATCAGACCTTCGCGGTAAGTTTCCGAAATAGCAACGCCGTCGCGCCATTCGCTTACCACCATTGCAAATATGTAATTGCCCAACACTTCCGGAGCCTGCCAAACCAACTGATTAACCGATGGAACGACTTTGAATGTGCCTGTGCTGCTTACTTCATTGGGATACATATAAGTATGCTCCAACATACGGACGCCGCATTCGCCAGGTGAAGGCTTGCTTAGCTTAGGAAGCTTCACGGTAATGCTATCGGCATCAGCAACAGTTGGTTTGAGATCAATTTTGAATAATTGCTTTACACCCGCTTCAAAGACTAGATAAGGAAGGACTGGGGTGGAATTAGAAACCTGTGTGTTAATAACCGTCCAGAAAAAAGCTCTCGTATCACCGGAATTTGGTAAGTTCAGAATTCCCGGCGACCGGTTTTCCAGTGAAACTGATATCTGGAATGTTCCGGATGAAGGATACGTGTGCGTTCCGTCATAGTCAGACACCAGCACATCACCAGGAAGCGCTTCCGTTTTCGATCGTTTAAATTCTTTGGTAGAACCGTCTCCAAAACAAACCAGCACGTTCGTTTGTGCAGCCGCAGCTGGTTCACCAACATTACTGTCAAAGTATAACCGAACTTTTATCTTATAATTTTGACCAGAAACATGTGAGGCCATAATTTCACCGCCCCGGATATGCGTCGCAAAACAAAGCGGAGAAGCCAGTAAGATCAGAAGAAAAACCTTGTAAACTGATTTCATAGAGTAAAGGAAGCTGAATGTTACGTTACATAATCCAAACGACAAAAGCCGCCCGTTTTGTATTACGGGAATGATAAACAAGTGTATAAAAACGCGTTTTTGTAACCATAGCAAAATCGACTGCTCAAAAGGCCCAAAATCAGTCCTTATAAATCAGGATCTCACTTTTTCCGTCGCTTTTGATATAACCGCGATACATGCCTTCGCTATTAAAAGGCATCGCAACATTACCGTTCCTGTCCACCGCAATAATGCCGCCCTCTCCGCCGCGTTCCACCAGTTTTTTCATCACCACTTCATTCGCAGCATCCTGCAAAGTCATGCCTTTATATTCCATTAATGCCGAGATGTCGTAGGCAACCACGGAGCGGATGAAATATTCGCCGTGTCCCGTTGCCGAAACCGCGCATGTGGCATTATTTGCATAAGTTCCTGCGCCAATGATCGGTGCGTCGCCGATGCGGCCGTATCGTTTGTTGGTCATGCCGCCCGTGGACGTTCCAGCCGCTAAATTCCCGAATTTGTCCAGTGCAACACAGCCCACCGTCCCAAATTTTTTGCCTTCTGTAAAAATCAGCTCGTCTTGTTCAACGAAACCTGTCTTCGGCGCTTTTTTTACTTCCTGCTTTTCTTTGGCGTCATGGTCCAGCTCTGTTTTTTCCTGCTCTTTGGCGCGTTGCAATGCTTTAAACCTGGACTCGGTATAGAAATAGGAAGGATCAACAATTGCCTGTCCCTGCGCTTTCGCAAATGTTTCCGCGCCTTTGCCCGCCATCATGACGTGCGGGGACTTCTCCATGACGGCAATGGCCGTGCTAATCGGGTTCCTGATCGTGGTAACGCCTGCTATGGCGCCGGCTTTCAGTGTTTTTCCTTCCATAATGGAGGCATCCAGCTCATTTTTGCCCTCGTTGGTAAAAACAGCACCTTTACCAGCGTTGAAAAGCGGTGAATCTTCCATAACCCTGATCGTTGCTTCCACCGCCTGAACACTCGTTCCACCACTTTTTAATACGCTATAACCCTTTTGCAACGCCGTATTAAGGACTTCTTTATAAACTTTTTCCTGCTCCGGTGACATGCTGGCGCGCGTAATAGTGCCTGCGCCGCCATGCAGGGCAAGTGTGATTTTATCGGAGTAGTCCTGTGCGAAGGCAGAAAAGCTGATCAGCAGGAGAATGGCCAGGTAACAGCGTTTTTTCATGGGTTGGAATTTGAGTGAGTTATTTCAAAGCTAAGCAAAATGATAGTAGAGCGGTTTCCTGCAAACCTTTTAAATTTGAATTTAATTAACATCTTGTTCAGTAACTCAAATTTAATGAAAACAGCACTGCTAGGATTGGGATTGCTATCATGCATCCTGAGCGTCGACTCGGCTGCGCAGAAGTCTCCCGAATGGAAATATGTTGAAGGGAAAATCGTCTCGCCCTGGGCGGAAAAGGTAAATGCAGCTAATGTCCATCCTGAATATCCGCGGCCGCAAATGGTCCGCCAGAATTGGGTTAATATCAATGGATTATGGAATTTCTCAATTGTTCCAAAACAATCGTCCGAAACTAAACCGGCTGCCTTTGACGGTCAGATCTTGGTCCCGTTCGCCGTGGAATCCGCATTGTCGGGCGTGGGTAAGACTGTGGGAAAAGACAGTGTGCTCTGGTATCAGCGAAACATTGACTTTGCGCCCAAGCTAAAAGATCAGAGAGTGCTCCTGCACTTTGGGGCGGTGGATTGGAAATGTGATGTGTTTGTCAATGGAAAGCCGGCGGGCTCGCATCAGGGCGGTTACGATCCTTTCTCTTTTGACATTACGGACCTTTTGGTGAAGAAAAAGCAACAGGACATCAGCGTTCGCGTCTGGGACCCCAGCAGCGATGGTCCGCAGCCAAGAGGAAAGCAAATCAAAAATCCACATGCAATCTGGTACACGCCTGTAACCGGAATCTGGCAAACCGTTTGGCTGGAAACCGTTCCAACAACGCACATTGCTGATTTCAAGCAAGTTCCTGACATTGATAAGCAAACATTGACTGTTACAACAACGCTTAAAAATGCAGGAACAACGGACAAGATCAGAATCGTTGCGCTGGACGGCTCCAATAAAGTTGCTGAGCAGGAAATCGCATCCGGTGAAAATGCCGTGCTGAACATTGCTAATGCTAAGTTGTGGTCGCCCGAAAATCCATTTTTGTATGACTTAGTGATCACAGTAACCCGGAACGGAAAAGTAGTAGACGAAGTGAAAAGCTATTTCGCTATGCGTAAAATTTCGATGCAATTGGATGCAAACGGCATTCAGCGTATGGCATTGAATAACAAGTTCTTATTCCAATATGGCCCGCTCGATCAGGGCTGGTGGCCAGACGGACTCTATACAGCTCCAACGGACGAAGCATTGAAATTCGACATTTTGAAAACCAAGGAAATGGGCTTCAATATGATCAGAAAACACGTGAAAGTAGAGCCTGCGCGTTGGTATCGCTATTGCGATGAGCTGGGAATGCTGGTGTGGCAGGACATGCCGAGCGGCGATATGGGCAACAACTGGGAACAGCGTCCCGGCATTACCGGAGACGAAACGGAAAAGCAGCGCACGCCCGAGTCAGAGAACATTTATAAGACGGAATGGAAGGCCATCATGGATGCCAATGACCATTTTCCATCCATTGTCGTATGGGTTCCTTTCAACGAAGCATGGGGACAATTCAAAACAGAAGAAATCACCAACTGGACCATGCAATACGACCCAAGCCGCCTGGTTAACAGTGCCAGCGGAGGCAACTTTTTCCCGGTAGGCCACATTATCGACATGCATAATTACCCCGCACCGGTGATGCCGAGACCGGAAATTTTTGGTGCAAAGCAGATTATTGTGCTGGGTGAATTCGGCGGGCTGGGGCTGCCGATAGACGGTCACGTTTGGCAGCAAAAGGATAACTGGGGATACCAGAGTTTCAAAAACCAGCAGGAGCTCTACGCCCGTTACGAGTCCTTCGTAAAAAGATTTGAATCCCTGATCAAAAAAGGATTATCAGCCGCAGTCTACACGCAAACAACCGACGTAGAAATAGAAACAAACGGCCTGATGACCTACGACCGCAAAGTAATCAAATTCCCCGAAGCAAAGCTAAAAGCGATACATATGCCGCTTTATAATGCGGACTGGGTGAAGTTGAAGCCCTGAAGCTGAGCCAATCAAAACAACCCCTGTCACATAAAACAACCCCCTGTCACACTGAGCGGACCGGGCCGCCGGGCGGCCGAAGTGCGCAACTGCTAGCAGTAACGCACTTCGGCTCCGCTCAGTGTGACAGGGCAAAATACTCAGTGTGACAGGGGTTGTAATTGTCACAACCCGACTACTACTTCTTCATCTGAGCCTCAACAACCGCTATTGCAACCATATTAACAATCTCCCTAACGGAACTTCCTAATTGCAAGACGTGGACCGGCTTTTTCATTCCGAGCAGGATCGGCCCGATGGTTTCCAGTTCGGCAGCTTCTTTCAGCAAGTTGTAAGCAATGTTACTTGCCGACAGGTTCGGGAAGATCAGCGTGTTTGCGCCGCCATCTACGAGGTCGCTGAATGGGTGATTTTCCTTTAATAATGCTGTATTGAATGCGAGGTGGGCTTGCATTTCGCCTTCTACGATCATCGTAGGATTTCTCTTTTTGAGGATCGCAGTGGCTTCGCGCATTTTCACCGCATCGGTTCCGTCGGCGCTTCCGTAGTTGGCGTACGTTACCAATGCAATGCGGGGCTGAATGTTGAACCGCTCGACCGCTTTTGCCGTCAGTTCGGTGATTTCAACGATTTCATCAACTGTTGGATCCAGGTTGACGGTTGTATCCGAGAAGAATAATGGTCCTTTTGGGGTTAGCAAAATGTACATACCCGCCACTTTATTTACACCGGGATCTTTTCCAATGACATGCAATGCGGGACGGATCGTATCCGGATAAGTCCTTGTAAGACCGGAGATCAGCGCGTCGGCCTCTCCGTTTTCCACCATCATTGATCCGAAATAGCTTCTGAAATAAATGCTTCTGTGCGCTTCAATAGGCGTTAGGCCCTTTCTTTTACGTTTTTCAAAAAGCAGGTTGGCATATTTGTTAATGATCTCTTCATTCTCTTCTGCACGCGGATCCACAATCGCTACGTCACCCAGATCAAGCTTACTTTCTTTGATCAGGTTTGACACAATGTCTTTGCTGCCCAGCAAGATAGGAATCGCAATTCCTTCATCACGAACCTGTTGCGCGGCACGAAGCACCTGAATGTTCTCTGCATCTGCAAAAACAACTCTTTTTGGGGCCAGTTTCGCTTTGTTCAGGATTACGCGGGAAATCTGTTCGTTACGGCCAAGGCGGCTGGAAAGTTCCTGCTCGTAAGCGTCCCAATCCGTAATGACTTTGCGGGCAACGCCTGTTTCAATTGCAGCTTTTGCAACAGCAGGTGCCACAGTAGTTAACAATCGCGGATCAACGGGTTTTGGAATAATATAATTTTTGCCAAAAACAATGTTCGTTTCATTGTACGCAAGGTTTACAATGTCCGGAACTGATTTCTTGGCAAGATCGGCAAGCGCGTGAACGGCCGCCAGTTTCATTGCTTCATTGATCTCCGTCGCACGCACGTCCAGCGCGCCGCGGAAAATGTAGGGAAAGCCAAGGACATTGTTCACCTGGTTCGGATAATCCGAGCGGCCTGTTGCCATGATCACGTCTTCACGCGCTTCAACGGCATCAGGATAGGGGATTTCCGGGTTGGGATTAGCCATAGCGAGCACGATGGGATCTTTCGCCATTGATTTCACCATATCCTTAGACACAATGTCCGCTGTTGAAAGTCCGAGGAACAAATCGGCGCCGACCATTGCTTCTTCCAGCGACTCGTAAGCTACTTCCGTTGCAAACTGCCGCTTCATTTCCGAAAGGTCCGTCCGGCCATTGTGAATATGGCCTTTGGTATCGAACATCGCAATGTTCTTCGGATTGGCACCCAGTGCCAGGTAAAGTTTAGTACAGGAAACGGCCGAAGCGCCTGCGCCGGAAACGACTACCCGAATATCATTAATGTCTTTTTTAACCAATTCAAGGGCATTTAACATGGCTGCGGCGCTGATGATGGCCGTTCCGTGCTGGTCGTCGTGCATGACGGGAATGTTCAGCTCTTGTTTGAGGCGGGCCTCAATTTCAAAACATTCCGGTGCCTTGATATCTTCCAGGTTGACGCCCCCGAACGTAGGTTCCAGGATCTTAACGGTCCTAACAAATTCGTCGACGTCTTTTGTATTCAGTTCAATGTCAAATACATCAATGTCTGCATATATCTTGAAGAGAAGGCCCTTTCCTTCCATAACCGGCTTGGAAGCCTCAGGACCAATGTCTCCGAGTCCGAGCACGGCGGTTCCGTTGCTGATTACAGCTACAAGGTTGCCTTTTGCTGTATACAAATAGGCATCTTCAACATTAGCAGCGATTTCGAGACATGGCTCTGCAACACCGGGAGAATACGCGAGTGAAAGGTCCCGCTGGGTGCTGGTTTCTTTGGTCGGGATTACCTGGATCTTGCCAGGACGGCCTTTTGAGTGGTAGTATAGGGCGTCTTCTTTTCTGATCTTTTTATTCATACCTGTTGACGATTATTTCGTGCTAAGGTACAAACATTAGGTGCAACGCAATGAATTTGCAGCGGTATTAACAGCGGTTTTTGAAGCCGGATTTTTACAAATCCCTCAGAATGTTGTTCGAAGAACTCAGATCATCACCATTAAAAGAATGACTATTCGCCAGGTTCTTTCTTTTTTTTACAGACACGACACGCCTTTTAAGGAAGTAGGCAAATATCATATACACGCCAAACATGCCTATATAAATGTACAACGAAGCAGTGTTTGTAATGTCGCCGTGAAAAGCAAAAAACAACGTGGTATTCATGATCGTTACCATCCAAAGTGTGCAGGATGCCCAGAAATGGTTCAGGCCATTGTCGATCAGGATGTGGTGCATGTGGTTACGGTCCGCAATAAATGGCGAGCCTCCTTTGAAAATCCGGACGATAAATACACGTAATGTATCAAAAATCGGGACGATGAGCAGGACCATAACGATGATGGGCGCATTGAAATATGCATTCGGATCGTGCAGGTAACCTACATTTAAAGACAGGAATTCAACAGAGAAAATAGAAAGCAGATAACCCACAATCAGCGAACCGGTGTCGCCCATGAAGATTTTGCTTGTTTTGGAAAAATTAAAACGCAAAAATCCTAGCAACGAACCCGACATGGCGAAAGCCAGGCAACCAAACGAAAAATGATCGTTAGCAATGAACCAGATGCCGAACCCCAGGCCCGCAATAAGGCTGATACCACCCGCCAGTCCGTCGATTCCGTCGATCAGGTTTATCGCATTAATGATCGCGATAAAAATGAAGACGGTAAGCGGGATGCTGATAAAGTCTGAAACACCATGAATGCTAAATATTCCGTAAAAATTATCGACCTTGAAATTGCCCATTGCTACAAGTATCAGCGAGGCAAATATCTGTACAATCAGCTTTTTTGTAGGGTCAACAGCAAGGATATCATCTTTAATCCCAAGAAAAAACAAGATAATTACGCCCGTCATAGCGAGGCTGATCAGGTTGGAATCCAGGATGTTTTCGGAATGCGGCCATAAAAAATAAGCGATCAGCGTTGCCGCAAATATCGCTATGCCTCCCAAAGTAGGGGTTTCCGTTTCATGTGAGCTCCTGAAACCAGGTTTCGCTGTCAAATGCAACAGATTCGATAAGTTGATGATGATCGGAATGCTGATAATGGACAGGAAACAGGCGATCAGAAAGGAAAGGAGGCATTGGTAAACATCATGATGAATAATGTTACTGAAGTTTCCTTCACTCAGTATCTGTAGGGGTAACTTTAATTCCATAGTGCCTGCCAATGTAATAGCCTAGTAACGTTGTAGTAATTTTGTAACCTTTAAATCAAAAGTCGCAATTTTAATTTATATTATAAAAGCTAAACCGCTGTATATCAAAATAATTATTGTGCGGTTTGGATGCAGCTTTTGGTTTTCTATTTTATCGAAACTGTAAGATTTTTCTTAACGGCTTCAACCACAATGTATAAAAATGTGGTTTTAAATCATTTTCCTTCCAGGCCCTCAAATCGTTCCGGTTGGCTGCAATCCTGTTTTTGAGATTGCTATTGCTAACACCTCCGGTCCGCATTTTCACCAGGACTTTCGGCACGTACGCAATTTTCGCTTTGGCTTTATGAATGAAGCGAAGCATCAGTTCGTAATCTGCCGCGCTGCCCAGGTCTAGCCGAAACAAGCCAAACCTTTCATAAAGTTCTTTTTTCACAAAAAATGCGGGGTGGGGAGGCATCCAGCCATTGAGAAAAGCACCTTCCTTGTAGTTTCCGGAAATCCATTTTCTCTTGATCACCACCTCGTTCGCTGCATCAACATATACAAGATCACCATAACAACCTTGAATATCAGGCGATTCCATCTTGCTTACCACGTCGCTAATCGCCGCATTATATGCATAAAAATCGTCTGCGTTCAGTATGCCTATGATATCACCTGTTGCTAATTTTATGCCTTTGTTCATCGCATCGTAAATTCCGCCGTCGGGTTCACTTACAAATGCGGCAATCTTGCTTCCGTATTCGCCTATAATTTCCTGCGTTCCGTCCTTGGAATTTCCATCAATGACAATGTACTCGATGTCGGAAAAATCCTGGGCAAGAACAGATTCAATGCACTGCCGGATGGTTTTCGCACCATTATAAACTACGGTTATGATACTTACTTTCAACTGAACAAGTTTCTTGTTTTGACAAATTTAGCCGGATTTCCCTGATAAATCCCATATGCTTCCAAATCCGAAGTAGCCACGGAATCCACCGTAAGCACTGCATGAGAATAGACACGCACGCCCGGGCAAACCGTTGCCTTAGCGCCAATCCAGGCACCGCTTTCAATCGTTATCGATTTGACGATCAGGTCGAATGTGCTCTTCGTAAAGTTGTGATTTCCAGTCAGCAACAGGCAACCTTGCGATAAACATACGTTTGACTCTATTGTCACCATAGTGAGGTTGTCGATCCACACATTTTCACCGATCCAGACGTTTTCTCCGATCACCAGAAACCAGGGATATTTGACATTCACTTTTGGCTTGATCACAACACCTTTGGCCAACTTTGCACCGAACATTTCCAGCACAAACCGCTTGATCGCCATCGGATAGGGTAAGTAAGTATTGATAAATAGCCGGTTGGCAAAATACCAGAGCAGCTGTTTTAAAAAACCGCCCGGCTTGTACCAGCTGTTATCATACTTTGACAGATCGGTTCGGGCTTTTAAGGTCTTTTCCATATTCTGTCTTAAAATGTGTTATGATATCCTGCTTATCTTTTCCAGCCCGGTAGTACACTTCGTAAATCTTGGCATCCACCAGGAAGCGATACCAGAACCCTTGCAGAAAGTGCCAGATCAATCCTTTCATACCATCCAGAAAACCAAGTTTAAAAATATACCGGTAAACGAAATAGATAAAAGGCCGCGTAAACAAAGGCAGGCCCGCATATTTGACTTTTAAAAACCTTGTACGCTGTTCCTGACTTCCCCAGAAGCTTGGGGTTACTGTTTCTTTACTATCAAAATTATATTTAATGTTCAATAGATCAATGACTTCCCTTATTGCATAATTGTTATGCTTTTGGGTCCACCAGGTCAGGTTGTTGAGGTTATGGTCCACAATATCGTGCTGTAACTGGGCGGTGGTGCCGCTGCTGAGCTTAATGTGCTCATCCATCCACAACTCTTCACAATGACCAATGCCACTGCGCCAGACCCTGAGCAGCCAGATCGGATAGTAACCGCCGCGGTGGATCCATTTATCCATAAAAAATACACGGCGTTTGACATACAGCCCGGAAACTTCCGCAGGCGTAAGATGTAATGTGTTTTTTAGCTCATTCGCCAGTTCGGGCGTAATGTATTCATCGGCGTCCATGCGCATAAGCCACTTGGTGCCGAATGGAATATGCTGAATACCGAAATTGAATTGAAAAGAGTAGGAAACCCAGGGGTTCTGAACGACCGTGGCGCCGAGGCTTTCGGCAATGGCAACCGTGTCGTCGGTAGAAAATGAATCAACGATGAAAATCTTATCAGTCACCAGAAGCAAGCTTTCTATGCAACGTGCAATGTGCTTTGATTCATTGTGTGTTAAAATGATGACGGACAAATCAATCATACCCGGGAGCAACAGTCAAAAATTACGAATTTGCGGTTATTGCAAACGGCCAAAGATACTTACTTTTTCTTAACATTCTTGTATTCTTCCAATAACTGATTAGCCACCTTCCGGATGTCAAAATTTTCCGTTACCATCTTGTAAGCCCGATTTGCAAGATCCTGCGCGTAGGTTTTATCTTGTAATATTTTAAGAAGTCCCTTAGCCACGCCATCGCTCGTGAGCGGCGTCAAAAAGGCTGCGTCATAGCGTTTGATATAATCCCCGAACCCAACGCGATCGGATACAATGGTGGGTACTTTGGAAGTCATTGCTTCCAGGACCGCAATAGAAAATCCTTCGGAATAGGAGGGCAGGACAAAGACATCGGCGTCTGCAAGTGCTTCTTTTTTAGCCGTATCGGTCAGTAATCCTACGAGTTTGATCCGGTTTTGCAGATTGTTTTTTCTGATAAAATCTTCCGTTTCCTGCTGGTAACCATCATCGCCGCCAGCGAGGAAAAGGGTAGCATTCGGAAGCTGCTTTTCAATTTTTTTGAATGCAGGAAGCAGGAGGTCAAGCCCCTTCTTAATGTTGAGCCGGCCCATAAAAAGCACGACCTGCTCATTCTCGCGAACCTGGTGTTTGGCACGAAAGCTCCCTTTGGCAGGCAAATTGGAATATTCCGACAGCTTCATCCCATTGGGAACGATCACCATGTTTTTGGGACGGTAACCCAGGTAACGGATCACGTCACCTTCTTCGTCGGTGTTGTTGATCTGGATCAGGTCCGCTTTTCCTAGTATTCTCTTCTGATAAAGCAGCGTTACGATGTCTTTTTTCCATTTGTGATGCGCAACAGCCCATTTGTCGAGCAGTCCGTGTATGGTAATCACCTTAACGGCATTGTTCGGGATCAAAAATGGCACAAGACTCCCGAAATGCCATATTCCATGCATGTGTATCACATCATACTCGTGAATGTGATGCCTCAGGAAGCGATACATTTCAAGCGAAAATTCCCTGTAAACATTGCTGACTGGCGTCGTGCGCGCTACGGGAAACAGCCTGGCACCCTCCGGAGCCGGATACATTTCATCGCCCGGCGTCATGGGGCTCAGGATGTCCACCTGGTGACCTTGCCGCAAAACCTCCGTGGTATGGTCGTATATAATCCGGGCCGGGCCGCCAATTTCCCAGGTGTAAGCGCAAATATTTAAAATCCGCATGCGTGCATTTTGTGTAAAAATCTAAACATTAAGCTGTTATGCCAATTTATGGTAACAGTCTGCCATTTGCCGGGCAACCTGCCGGGAGGAAAAAGGCGCAATCAGGCGCCGCGATTCCTGGCCCATAGCGGCCATTTTTTCCGGATTCTGGATGAAAAAGGCCAGTGCAGTTTCCAATTCCTGCTGGTTATCCGGGTCAAAAGTAAAACCATTCACGCCGTTTTCTACCAAATCTGCCACACAACCGCAATTCTTTGACACAATCACTGGCAATCCGCAAACCATTGCTTCATTCACAACCAAACCCCAGGGCTCTGATTTACTGGGCAAAACCAGTACATCACAATGCACAAGCAGGTCCGGGACCTTATACCAGGGAAGTCCGCCTGCAAATGATATTTTATTTTGCAAACCAAGCTCTGCCGTCAGCGTTTCGAGTGTTGCCCGCTCGGGGCCGTCGCCGATGAGCATCATTTCCCACGGTAAGATTTCTGAATCAAGCGGACGAACCTGTGCGAATGCACGCAGCAAGGATCCCAGGTTTTTCTCAGGCGCAAGCCGGCCTACGAACACAAACCTGTAAGCCCGAGCCACATTCACATTAGCCTTTTTTTCAGCATTGTATCTCGCGCTGATGACTTCCTCATCGATTACCGCCGCATTCCGTACCGGGATTTGCGAAGGTTTTACACCCAGACTTTCCAGGTAGTCTGCGGACGTTTTGCCGAAACAAAAAAATGCCTGGGCACGGTTCACAATGAATTTTTTGAGCGATTCCTTGATAAATGACCGGCTGTTGTCCGCAGCAGATGACTCAGAAGAAAGCACCACTTTCACGCCTTTCAACCTGGCATAAAACATGAGAAGGACCTGCGCAGGATCGAAATAACCCGTAATGTTGAGGACAGTTGGTTGGTAAGCATCGAAAGCAGCAAACAATGCTGCACGTCTTTCTTTAAAACTCACTTCATCCAGGCTGCGCTGAAACAGAACTTTATAAGGATAATCGTATGTAATGGCGTCATCGCTTTGCATCACGCTGCGACTGGCTTCATAAAGCGCGATCTGGACAACAAGGAAATCACTTTCAGGATATTTTTCCTTGAATGCGCGATGAATTTCGCTGAAAAGCCGCGACTTATAATGCGCCCATAACTGGTTGTGTACAACGAGGACGCGCATTATTTTTTAAGATTTAAATATTCCTGGAACAAAGGATAAAGATTGTTTGCCAAAAAAAGCTGTCCCTGGCTGTTATAATGCACAACATCCAGCTTCCGGTAATATTTGGGATCAATTCCTAGGCTGAATTCGTTCACAAGCCGGATATTGTGCTGAATGGCGAAAGCTATAATCTGGTCGCCCTGATCATTGAAATGTCCCAGCTCTATTTCCGAAGTTTCGGGGTGGAGATAAATGAAGAGCGGGATAAAATCTTTTTTAGCGATTTCGTAAATCTGCTCATACCCGGGGTTGAAAGTCAATCCTGGCTTCCTGATTCCGGCATCATTCAGCTCTTCTTTTTTCAGGGAATCCTTTTTCATGGAATCCAGAAGGGCTCGCTCGGGATTTTTTTCAATGGTTGGGGCGAAAAACCAGGTGTTGAAATAGTAAAAGAAAATCCAACGGTAACGATCCCAAAGTTCGTAGAGCGCCACTTTATATTGCTTGTCAGGCCAGCCGGGATCGATGCCCACAGGACTTTGGTGCGACATAATGTCGTACGCATCGTGGCTGCTGGTAACCAGGCACATCAGCCTGGCTTTGAATGTCCCGTACTTTTTAAGATACGCGGCAATGTTATCAGGGCCCCACGAGCCGGCCGAAATGTTAAGGACCCGGACGCGCGTACCGAAGTCTTTCAGAAAACGCTTTTCAAGTAAAGTAGAAGCAATGCTGTCCTGGTCGGTAAGGCTTCCGCCGTTCACAACCGAGTCGCCGATGAGCAGGATCACAATGCTGTCCGACGGCAGGACCTCTTCATTGCGCATGGAAAAGCTGTTGGTCTGCACGCGGTAGCCAAATCTTTTCACATCCTGGTCGGGTGCATATATGTATTCAAAATCCGGATCCGAAATATAGAGCGGAGAATTACAGAAGCCATATTTATATCTCAATACAACTTCCGTGGTAACTGCCAGGATCACGACGAAGATTAAGAATCTATAAAAATATTTTAACATCAAGGAAAACGCTGTGTCCGCTGCAAATGCGCTTGCAAATTTAGAATTACTTTTCCCATTTACGACTTTTTAACACCGCACAGGAATAATTTAACAGAATTGCAGATATCACCATATAAATGATCGTGTTAGCCTGGAATCTGGTTTCAGGCTAACATTTCTATCAGTTCAATGCGGTTACCAAACGGATCGCGGAAGGAAAATCGCTTCCGGTCGGGTATGGGGCTGTCTTGACGGATTGCAATTCCATTCTTCTCCAAAATTTCCCGCGCCGCATCCAGGTTCTTCACTTCAAATGCAGGATGCCGCTGCGACTGCTCCGAAGGCTCCTCCGCCCGGATATGCAGCTCAATGTCGCCCATAGCAAACCAGATAGCGCCATTCGGAAGCGGATAGCCCGTTTCTCTCAACTCTTTCAAACCTAATACACCGCCATAAAAGGCCCTGGCCGCTTCTTCTGCACCAGGAGGAATGCACAGCAGAATGTGATTCAGTCTTTCAAATTCAATTTTCATATTCAGGAGTGTTTCATTTTAATCGCATCACAAAGGACCTTTACTTGCTTCGCGGCCGTCTTTCCAAACCGCTTCAATTTTGCGCGTATTCTTGATATCATTAGCCGGATTAGCGCTCAGAATGATCAGATCGGCTTTTTTGCCACGTGTCAGGGTGCCGAGCTCATTGTCAATTTTCAACGCTTTTGCAGCATTTTGAGTTGCAAGCATAATGGCCTGAACCGGCGTAAGGCCCGCCTGGACCATCAATTCAAGTTCAAGATGTTCTGTGAAACCCTGCGTCCTGATCGGAAATGCGCCGGAATCGGTGCCGAGCGCGACGGTAATGCCCGCATCCACGATTTTTTTCAGGTTAATTGATGCTGTTTTAAATGCAGCAGCATTTCGTTCATAGTCAGCGGATGCCCGGACTTTTTCTGCGTAAGCCGGATCGGTAACCATTTCAAGCACACCCGGTTCCAGTGATTTTATAAAAAATTCATCATTGACCCAGTCCGGCTGACTGGCATAGGCAAACTGATATTCGTCCAGTGCAAGTGTGGGGATGTATATGACATTCTTCTCCTTCATTTTATTCAAAAGCTCCGCATCTACCGTCCTGTCGCGAATGCTGTGGGCAATGATATCAATGCCGGCCTCGGTCAGGAGCCGTGCGTCTTCTGCATAAAACAAATGTGCTGCCACGCGTATATTGCGTTTATGCGCTTCGGTGATAATGGCCTGGTATATTTCGGGCTTCATTTTCTGAGCATTGCCGCCATGATCGTCCACCCATATTTTCACAACCGTAGGTTTAAGCGGAACCAGCTTATCCAGCATGGCGGGCACTTCCTCAGGATTTTCGGGGCGGAACAGCAAGTTCATCCAGGAACCGGGATTGGGATCGGGCGTATTGAAGCCGTACCCTGCCGAAAAGAGGCGAGCGCCCGGAAGCAAACCTGCTACCGTCGAATCCCGCATGCCGTCGAAGATCAGCGGCCTGTCGGTTCCCATAGCAAGCACAGCATTAACTCCATAATCCTGATATTTTTTGAGCTGGCGCAGGACGTTTTCTCTCGTGTAGTTTTCTGCCGCAGAAGTTGTCCCCAGCAATGTGCCGACATGCGCATGCGCACATATCAGCGACGGGATTACCGTTTTCCCTGTCAGATTAATCTCTTTCGCACCTTTCAGTTTAATATTGGATTCTACCGCGACAACCCGGCCATCCATGATCAGAATGTCCGTATCCTCGCGCGGCTCCTCGCCGGTGCCATCGATCACCGTGGCGTTTTTTAATATAATGGACTGCGGCTGGCTAATGGCAGAAAATCCGGTTACCAGCAGCAGCAGAAGTAAGAAAAAGTGATTGACCTGATTTTTCATAAAGACGCGTTTTTGAAATCTTGCACTATAACTGTACCGACCCTTATAATAACTTTCAACTGGTATAGCTTTTGTATAAAACGGAGAATCATTTTTGAACGTCAAAGTAAATTATTTCAACCAAAATTCTTGTAATCATGGCAAAGTATTCAAAAAAGGCCGGAGAAAAAGTAGAGGAAGCGATGCACGAGCAAAAAGAAGGAAAACTTAAAACAGGTTCGGGTAAGAAGGTGACATCCAAGAAACAAGCCGTCGCCATCGGCTTATCCGAAGCACGAAAAGAAGGCGCAAAGGTGCCGAAAAAGAAAGATTAATTTCTTGTTCTGATTCCTATACGATCTTATCTGATCTTACTGAAAATGTGACATTTTTCGTCCTAAATGCGCATTCTACATTAAGATGTCGAAGTAGCTCGGTTCGGTGACGAAAAGTATTACAAACTATCCTGTTGTAACCGTTAAAGTAATTAAATAAACGCTATATTGTACGCATATATGTATTTGTGACACTGACGCTTAATTGTAAGGAATTTTGATTAATGAATACATCAGGTAACGCAATGTCCGAGGAACAGGGCGGACCTAATAATGCAAGCGACTTTCAGCTCTTTCAGACTTTCATGGGTAGTCATTCCATGTATGTAGTCCGTACAGATATTGAAGGAAACTATATTTTCCTTAATGATTATTTCTGCAATTTCTACGGCGTGCAGCGTGAGGAGCTTATTGGGCACTCATCCCTGATGGGCGTGGTCAATGAAGATATAGAAAAATGCCTTAAAGTGGCTGAACTATGTTTGCTGAATCCGGGCAAGCCACATTCGGTAATTCTCAGAAAACGTTCTAAACACAACACAATCGCCACAACCCAGTGGGAATTTACTGCCCTGAAAGATGAATCAGGCACGGTAAAGGAGATCTTTTGCCTGGGTTATGACATCACGCAAAAGATTAAAACAGAACAGGACCTTTCCGTGTTGGTGTCCAATGTCCAGGACGTTCTTTTTACATTATCGCCAACGCTGACATTCACTTATGTTTCGCCGAGCTGGACAAGAGTATATGGCTATCAGATCAAAGAAACCCTGGGCCAATCCTTTACAGACTATATACATCCCGATGACCTGCATTTGTGTACAGCTTCTCTTTTAAAGGTTGTTGAAACCAACACGTCCATCCGGGGCGGGATAGAGCACCGCATCCTGCACAAGAACGGAACGTGGTCCTGGAGTAATACCAATGCCAGCATCGATACCCGTGGCAACGAAATTATCCTGACCAGCCACAACATTACCGAGCTTCGCCGATCCCGTGAAAGGTTGAAAGAACTCGCTATCGTTGCTTCCAACACAACGGATTATATAGTCATAACCGATAACAGGGGATTAATCACCTGGGTAAACAGGGCATACGAGAACCAAACCGGCTATACACGGCGTGAAGTGAAAGGCCGCCGACCGGTTGATCTTCTGTGCGGCCCTAAAACGGATATGGCCACCATCGAGACAATCAATAAGGCCAGCATAGAAAAGAAGGTTATTCAGGTTGAGATATTGTGTTATAAAAAGAATGGGGAATGCTACTGGGTTGACTTGAAGATTACTCCCGTTTTTGACGATGAAGGAAACTGTACGAATTACATTGCAATAGAGCGGGACATTACTGAGCGCAAGAAGTCGGACGACGAAATGCGGCGGATGAAGGATTTGCTGGAACAAACAAACAGCGTTGCCCGGATAGGCGGATGGGAATTGCATGCCAAAACGGGTGAATTGTATTGGTCTTCCATCACAAGGCAGATACACGAAGTAGACGAAGATTTTTTACCGGATGCTAACACGGCAATCGCATTTTATAAAGAAGGCACGAGCCGCGATGCCATCAACAGGGTGGTGCTGGACGGGATTACCCACGGAACGCCCTGGGACATTGAGTTGCAGCTCAATACCGCAAAAGGAAATGAGATCTGGGTCAGGACGATAGGCAAGTCCGAAATGGTGGATGGCGCCTGTGTGAGACTTTATGGTGCATTTCAGGATATAACCAGCCGCAAACGCTCAGACGAGGCAATTCTTGATTCGGAAGCTAAATTTCGCAGTCTGTACGACTCCACAAGTGACGCAGTAGTGCTGCTCGATAGAAAGGGATACCTGGATTGCAACCAGGCCGCATTGAGAATGTTCAATCTGGATTCGATTGACAGTCTGATCGGTAAAACGCATGAAGAGCTCGCCGCTGCAACCTACACAACTTACGACCAGCTGGCCGGCATTGCCAAAGAGAATCTTGAAATGGCTTACGAGATCGGGAGCCATAGTTTTGAATGGGTGTTCAAGCGCTTCGGACCCGATACGGACAGTTTCGTTGCGGAAGTGCTTCTGAATCTGATCAATGTTAACGACTCCCAGATCATACAAGCCGTGATCAGGGACATTACGCAGCGAAAGCACGCAGAGCTGGAACTGCTGGAAGCACGCGAACAGGCTGAATCAGCGAGCAAGCTTAAATCTGAATTTCTGGCCAATATGAGCCATGAAATACGGACGCCGCTTAACGGCGTGGTTGGTTTCACCGACTTGCTGATGAAAACGCGCCTGGACGAAACGCAGCAGCAATACATGTCCATGGTTTTCCAATCTGCCAATTCGCTGCTGGAAATCATCAATGATATTCTCGACTTCTCGAAGATCGAGGCCGGAAAGCTGGATCTTCGCTATGAGAAAACAGATCTGCTGACAGTCTGCGGACAAGTAGCGGATATGCTTACTTACCAGGCGCAGCAGAAGCATCTGGAAATGCTTTTGAACATTCCGGCAGACATTCCGCATTATGTGCTGGCAGATCCGTTGCGTCTGAAACAGGTTTTGGCAAACCTGCTTAGCAATGCAGTGAAATTTACGATTGACGGGGAGGTAGAGCTGCAAATAGCATTGCTTGGCCGTAACGATGATGAAGTGGCCATCCGTTTTTTGGTGCGGGACACCGGGATTGGGATCGAGCCCGAAAACCAGCGTAAGATATTTGATGCTTTTTCCCAGGCAGATTCTTCCACGACAAAACGATTTGGCGGCACAGGTCTGGGGCTTACCATTTCAAACAGTCTGCTGGAATTAATGGACAGCCGATTGCAGCTCAGCAGCAAAGCCAATGAAGGCAGTATTTTCTTTTTTGATGTAACATTCAAAATCATCCCGGACGGGGACGAGTTCTTCTGGGACAACACGGACAACATCAGGCGTGTCCTTGTGGTGGACGACAATGTGCACAACGGAACTATCCTCACCGACGTCCTGATCAACAAAGACATTGATTCCGATTTCGTTTCAAGCGGGCAGGAAGCATTAGAAAAATTATTCTCGGACGTGAAATATGACGTAGTCCTGATGGATTGCCAGATGCCGGAAATGGACGGCATTGAAACGATCCGTAAAGTCCGTAACAGCAATGATGAGGATTTGAAAAATTTGCCTATTATCCTTCTCAATGATTCTTTTGAAGAGGAAACGCTTACGGCTGTAATGACCGAGCTCAATGTTCCGCGTTTCCTCGTAAAGCCTGTCAAGATCAAGCAGTTGTTCTCGATGTTGTCGCGGATACATACCAAAAATCAGCCTACCCGGCAACTCATTGTCGATACTGCAAGAAGCATTACTGCAGAAGCATTATCCGACGCCATTACAGTGCTGATTGCCGAAGATCACAAGATTAATATGTTGCTGGTGAAAACCATGTTAGGCAAGATTCTGTCCAACGTAACGATGATCGAAGCCGTGAATGGGAAAGAAGCCGTCAAACTGTATGCGGAAACAAATCCTGACATCATATTTATGGATATCCAGATGCCCGAAGTGAATGGTTATGAAGCCACGCAGGAGATACGGAGGATGGAATCGGGCAGGCGGATCCCGATTATTGCGCTTACTGCGGGAACAGTGGTAGGCGAGCGGGAGAAGTGCCTTAATGCTGGAATGGACGATTATCTTACCAAACCCGTCGTGAAAGATACATTGCAAGAAACGATTGTGAAGTGGCTTCTGCAACGTTCGGAAGTCGAGGTAAATTAAAAAATGGGCCGTATAGCCCATTTTTTAATTTACTATTATCCGTTAACAACCTGCCCACCGTTCGGGTGCAGCACCTGTCCGCTAATGTAAGAAGCATCCTCACATGCCAGGAAAACATACGACGGAGCAACCTCAGCAGGCTGTCCCGGACGCTCCATAGGCGTGTCTTTCCCAAATTTTTCAACTTTCTCAGCATCAAATGTGGCCGGGATAAGTGGCGTCCAGATGGGACCGGGCGCTACTGCATTCACCCTTATTTTCTTCTCTGCCAGCGCCAGTGCCAGCGATCTTGTATATGCAACAATAGCCCCTTTCGTAGAAGAGTAATCCAGCAATGCAGGACTTCCGTGATACGCGGTTACCGATGTTGTGTTAATAATGTTGTCACCTTCTGCCAAATGCGGCAATGCAGCTTGTGTAAAGAAAAAGAATGAGAAGATGTTGGTAGCAAAGGTTACGTGGAGCTGCTCGGCAGTGATCTCCCGGATATCTTCCTTGGGATGCTGTTCAGCAGCATTATTTACCAGCACATTCAGCTTGCCAAACTCGCTTACAACCTGCGAAACAGCTTCTTTACAAAATGACTCATCACGAATGTCACCCGGAATGAGCAGGCATCTTTTCCCTTCTGCTTCTACCAACGCCTTTGTTTCCTGCGCATCCTGGTCTTCTTCCAGGTAGACGATCGCTACATCCGCGCCTTCACGTGCAAAATGAACCGCAACCGATCTTCCTATGCCGCTGTCGCCACCGGTTATCAGTGCCGCTTTGCCTTCCAACTTGCCGCTTCCCCGGTAATTATCCCGGATAATGACCGGAGCCGGATCCATAATGTGTTCAATACCAGGCTGCGAACCTTGCGTTTGTCCTTTCGTATCTATGTTGTAATCCATGGTTTAGTAATGTTAATGTTTCTAATTATTGTGAATGCGGCCTATCCCTAAAACCATGTGCCAGTGAATCAAACGGCCGTGGATTTCGATGTTTTTTTCAAAAAATCATATTAAAAATCGGCATGAGCAATGTTTTGCACAGTGTTCGTGCGCGAAATATGCCCTTCATGCTCGCGCTCATGCATTCGGCACAATTATAATAGCTGATTTCACGCATTGAGGCATAAATAAAAGAATATGGATACGAAAAAAGTGGTGATCGTGGGCGGTGGTTTCGCAGGGATTAATCTTGCGCAAAAACTTTCCGGAGACAAGCGGTTTGATATCGTGCTTGTTGATAAAAACAACTACAACTTTTTCCCGCCTCTGCTCTATCAGGTTGCAACGGGTTTTCTGGAAGCCTCCAACATCAGTTATCCATTCAGGAAATTTTTTCAGGAAAAACCAAATCTGAGATTCAGTCTGGGCGCATTTCAGGAAGTTTTTCCGAATGAAAAGTGCATTTCCACCGACAGCGGGGATATTTACTACGATTACCTGGTCTTCGCCACCGGCACGGAAACCAATTATTTTGGGATGGAAAACGTGAAAAAGCATGCCGTTCCGATGAAAACGGTGCGAGACGCCCTCGCTTTGCGCAACCACATTCTTTTGAATAAGGAAAAAGCCGCGAAGATGCAGGATTCCAATGAACGCAAAAAACTCCTTTGTATAGTTGTCGCCGGCGCGGGTCCCACAGGGGTGGAAGTCTCCGGTATGCTGGCTGAAATGCATAAGAATATTTTTAAATGGGATTACCCCGAACTCGACAGGGAAGAAGTGCAGATTTACCTGGTGGACGCTTTGCCTGTGGTTCTCAACCCGATGTCCAAAAAATCACAAGAAGATACATTGGAAGAATTGCGAAAACTGGGCATTAATGTGCTCCTGGACCATGCTGTAAAGGATTTTGAGAACGGTATCGTCACATTTGAAAATGGGCGAACCATTGAAACCGAAAAATTAATATGGACTTCGGGAGTGACTGCCACTGCATTGCCCGGCATTCCGAAAGAAGCGCTGGGGAAAGGAAAACGTGTGCTTGTGGACGCGCATAACAAGGTGCTGGGTTTCAGCGATATTTTTGCATTAGGGGATATCTGCATGATGACTTCGGATGAGAAATTCCGGCAAGGCCATCCGCAGCTCGCGCAGGTGGCCATTCAGCAGGGCAAAAACCTGGCAGCGAATTTGTCTCGGGTGCTCGACGGTAAGCCGCTCCAGGATTTCCATTATGTAGACAAGGGCACTATGGCGATTATCGGCATCAACAAGGCCGTAGCCGACCTTCCCGGTTTGCATTTCAAAGGTTTTATAGCTTACTTTCTGTGGCTGGTCGTGCATTTGTTCTCTTTGATCCGCTATCGGAACCAGGTGAAAACTTTTTATAACTGGATGGTTGCGTTTTTTACCAGAGATCAGTCACTGCGCTTCATCATGGATGCAAAGCCCGACAAATAAATTATGATCAATACGATTGCCGAGAAGCCAAAATATCCATTCGAGTGGCTGGATATTACAGACCCTAATGAGGAAGAGTTGAAACAACTTACCGAAACTCATTCACTCCATAAATCTTCCATCAAAGACTGGTTACAGCCCGACCATCTTCCCAAATATGAAAAAGTTGGTGACTACGTGTTCATCATTTTCCGGCTCCATTCCGAAAAGGTTGGTCCGGAAGCAGATACAGTTCCGGAGCTGACTGATAAGGTTGCCATTTTTATGTTCGAGGAAAAAGTAATCACCTTACACCGTAAACCGTGGGACGCGCCAAATTTCATCGCCGAAAATCAACTCGAACAACATCAATGCAAGGACACATTACATCTTGTGAATGAGATCATTAAGAGCTGCCTATCCACCTATGAAGCACCTTCGGCCAAATTGACCAGCGACATTGAGTTTTACGAGGAAAATATGTTTCTCAAAAACCGCAGGCCGTCTCTATTAAAGGGCCTGTATTATCTAAGGCGCAGGGTGGAAGTGACGCGCCGCATCATCATGTTATCGCATGAGATTGTGGACAAGATGGATGCTCCCGATCATTCCAATGCCTATACACGGGATACGAGGGATCTTTTTGTCAAAATGCAGAACATTTATGACACGCTTTTTGAGAATATGAATCAGCTGGTGATGATCTATTTTTCAATTTCTTCCCAGCGTACCAACGAGATCGTTCGCGTCCTTACCCTGTTTTCAGTGTTTTTTATGCCCTTAACCTTCATCGTCGGTATTTACGGCATGAACTTCGAGTTTATGCCTGAATTGAGGATGAAATATGGTTACCCCGTTGTCATGATCGTTATGGGGCTTATTACGGTTGCAATTTAC
The DNA here is from genome assembly GCF_021390415.1 of Dyadobacter sp. CY327. NCBI lineage: Bacteria > Pseudomonadati > Bacteroidota > Cytophagia > Cytophagales > Spirosomataceae > Dyadobacter > Dyadobacter sp. CY327. The sequence continues at coordinate 2,055,354 of NZ_JAJUXJ010000001.1, forward strand.
GGTTGGTTCAAAAAGAAGGGCTGGTTGTGAGATCGTTATGAAGGAAATATTTATTGAAAAAGCTGCTGCATTACACTCAACCTATGAATGATATTTTTACCAAAACATTTAAATACGCTTTCTTTTCCGCCGTTTTCTGCTTGATCCAGCTTGCTGCCTGGGCTGCTGTCATTCCCAAGGCACCGTCAGCGCTGGCCGCCACTGCTATTTCCGCCACGCAGATAAATCTGACTTGGGTCGATAATGCGGTTGACGAGACCGGCTTTGAGCTGGAAAGATCTACCGACGGCCTGAAATTTGTGAAAATCACGGACCTTGCAGCCAACGTCAAAACATACTCTAACACGGGCCTTACGCCGTCAACGAAATACTGGTTCAGGATTTTGGCCAAAAACGCCGTCGGCAAATCAGCTTACAGCAACATTGCCAATGCAACCACTTTCCTCGTTGCGCCAAATGCCCCTGCGAACCTGAGTGCGGTTTCCGTCTTCACGACGCAAATCAATGTCAGTTGGGTGGATAATGCATTGAATGAGAGCAGCTTTCAATTGGAACGGTCGCTGGATGGCGTTTCCTTTACAAAGCTCGCCGACCTTGCAGCGAACATTAATTCATTCCAAAACACAGGCCTTAACCCAGCCACCACATATCATTATCGCGTTCGTGCCATCAATGCCGCCGGTGCTTCTGCATACAGTAATGTGGATTCGGCGACCACGGATAACATTCCGGTGCCCGATAGGCCCGAAAACTTTTCCGCCGTTCCTATCGCGCCGGATGTGGTACAATTGAGCTGGTCGGCCGTATCTGAAAATGCCAAAGAAGTCGTTATAGAACGTTCCAAAGGCGTTACCACTCAGTTTGAACAGATCGGAAAAGTGGCGGCGAATGTGCTGCAATTCCAGGACACCGATTCGCTGGCTAATACCAATTATTTTTATCGGATCAAGGCCGTTAATGCGGGTGGAAGTTCGCTTTACAGCCTTATTTCTATCGTTTTAGCCAATGCTATCATTACCGGCAATGAGGCTCCGATGTCGGACTATCTCATTTATTCATTCCAAAAAACGCTGGTTATTGAATTAAAACGACCTGTGGCGGCACAAATGCGACTCTATAATGTTGGCGGAATGAAACAAATGGACAAGGAAATAACAGCATCTTCGCGCACAGACCTTTCCGGGTTTACCACTGGTATCTATATCGTTCGCATTCAGACAGATAAAGAAGTAATATCACGAAGAATAGTGCTTTTTGACTAATATATCCTAAATCCTGAAACATGAAATCTGCTAAGTATCTACTTTTGTCAGCATTCGCGCTGATCATTCTTTACCCTGCCTCAGCATTTGCTCAAAAAAAGAAAAAATATATTGTTAATGCGTATGTAGGCGGTTTTCGCGGCCTGGTTAAGACAGAAGAAATTGATGCCGAAAAGCTGACCCACATCAATTACGCATTTGTGAATGTGCAGGACAGCCTCGCCGTGCTGACCAATCTGGCAACGGACTCCACCAATTTTCGCAAGCTGAACGAAATGAAAGCATCCAAAAATCCGGATCTTAAAATCCTGATTTCCATCGGTGGATGGGCTTGGAGTGAAAACTTTTCGGATGCTGTTCTAACCGAAACTTCCAGAAGAAAATTTGCCAAATCCAGCGTGGACATTGTACGCCAGTTCAACCTGGACGGTGTGGACATTGACTGGGAATATCCTGCCATGCGGGGAGAAGAAGGCAACATTTTCCGGCCCGAGGACAAGCAGAATTTTACATTAATGTTCAAGGCCATCCGCGAAGAACTGGATCTGCTGCAAAAAGAAAAAAGCCGGGCTTATCAACTCACAACGGCAGTAGGAGGCTCGAAATCATTCGTCGAAAACACCGAAATGGGACTTGCACAGCCATTTTTGGACTATGTTTTCATCATGACTTATGATTACGGCGGGAAAAACGGAACTGTCGGCCACCACACCAATTTATATGATTACAACCCGGACGGTTCCTCGGCCGACCGCTCCGTAAAGAATTTCATGGCAGCAGGCGTTCCGGCAAGCAAGATTGTTCTCGGCGCTGCATTTTACGGAAAAGGCTGGGAAGCCGAAACGGCGAACAATAACGGACTTGGCGAAAAACGCGTAAAAGCCGTGCAGGGAGGCGGTTATACCAAGCTGAAAGACACATTGATCAACCAGAATGGTTACAAAAAGTTTTATGATAAAAAGGCAAAAGCACCGTATCTGTTCAATGATTCAACGAAAGTGTTCATTACTTACGAGGATGAAAAGTCGGTGCGGGATAAATGTAAATATGTCAAGAAGAATAAGTTAGCTGGCATTTTCTTTTGGGAATATTTTAACGATCCAAAAGAATACCTGATCACTGAAATCAGTAAAAACCTGGACTAGCTGACAAGGTTAAGCAAATCCTTTTTCGTTAAAGTTTTCAGGACGGAAGCATCTGTTTTTACAAGATCGTCGGCGAGGTCCTTCTTGGATTCCTGCAATTCCAGGATTTTTTCCTCAATGGTTCCCGGGCATATGAGCCGCACGGCGATCACATTTTTCTTCTGCCCGATGCGGTAACTCCGGTCAATGGCCTGATTTTCAACTGCCGGGTTCCACCAGGGATCCACGAGATAGACGTAATCCGCCTCGGTGAGATTCAAGCCCGTTCCGCCCGCTTTCAGGCTGATCAGAAACACGCGAATGTTCGCATTGTTTTGAAAATTGTCGACCCTGGCAGCCCGGTCCTTCGTCTGGCCGGTAAGATATTCAAACTTAATCCCGCGCGTGACCAGCTCCGCTTTGATCAAATCCAGCATGGTCACGAACTGTGAAAAAACCAAGATCTTATGCTGCGCGGATTTACTTTCAATCTGTTCCAGAAGCGTGTCGATTTTGGCCGACGCGTTCCCATAATAAAGGTGATCATTCAGCAGGGCAGGAGAGTTGCAGATCTGGCGCAGCTTGGTAAGCCCTTGCAACACATGCAAGCTCTCCCGCGCAATGTCGCCTTCGTTTTTTGTGTTTAAAAATGTATAAAATTCGAGTTCATAAGCATTGTAAACCTTGCGCTGCTCTTCGCCCATTTCACAGTAAATCACCATTTCGGTCTTATCCGGCAGCTCGGTCGCCACTTGCTTTTTAGTCCTTCTTAAAATGAACGGATCAATGCGTTTTTGCAGTTCGCGCGCCCTGTCATTGTCCTTGAAGCGGTCAATAGGCATGGAAAAGTGGTTTCGGAACTGCGTTTTGTTGCCTAGCAAGCCCGGGCAAGCAAACGAAAGCTGGCCGTAAATGTCGAATGTATTGTTTTCAATCGGTGTCCCCGTCAGCACAAGCTTGTTCCGGGATTGCAATAATCTTGCGGCCTTATAGCGCTGTGATTCAGGGTTTTTAATGGCCTGCGATTCATCAAGGACAATGTAATTGAAATGATATTTCCTCAGAAAATTGACATCCGAAAGCAATGTGCCATACGAAGTCAAAATCACCTCGTAATTATCAAAGTCAGAAACGGTCTTGACGCGGTCTGCGCCGTAAATGGTCAGGACTTTGAGCGACGGGGCAAACTTTTCGATTTCTGCCAGCCAGTTGAATATCAGGGACGTAGGGACAATAATCAGGTTTGTGTTTTGAACGTCCTTATCCCTTTGCGTTAGAATGAAGGCAATGATCTGCAAGGTTTTGCCCAGTCCCATATCATCCGCAAGGCAGCCGCCAAACCCAAATTCATCCAGGAAATTCAGCCAGTTAAGGCCCTGTTTCTGATATTCGCGCAACGATGCGTTCAGATCCGCCGGCACTTCCACGGCTTCAATCGATTCAAAGTCGGCAAAACGGGATTTATAGAATGCAATCTGCTCTTTCACTTCCATACTAAGCGCCTCAGCATCATACATTTCACTAACCGAAGCAAAGTTCATCTTTGATGTCTGGATAACATCCCCGACAATTTCACCGGCTTCAAAGAATTTAGCAAATTTCTCGATCCATTCATCCGGCAAAATGCCCTGAGAGCCGTCGTCCAGCTGCACATATTTCGTTCTGTTTTTAACGGCCTTATGCAGATTTTTTAAGGTAACCTTCTGATTTCCAAACCGCACACCCGCAGTTGTATTGAACCAGTTTATGCCGCTGATCACATGCACAGACACTTGCGCGCGGTTCGGATTAAGCCGGATTTTTGTTAGTTTATCAAATCCCAGCACCGTTATTTTCTGGTCTCTCCATTCCTCAAATGTGTTCAGAAACCAGGACTCGTTCAGGAAGCGTTCTTTATACAAATAAAAGAATTCCCTGCCCAGCTGATCCTCAAAATCAGGATGTTGGCGGATAATAGCACTTGCAAAACGGAGCTCTTCACTTTCATCCCTTTGCACGCTGAATGGATTGCCGTGCGCATCGACTGAATAAATCTGTTTTTTCGAAAAAACCGGCACTTCCACACGTCCGTATTTCATGACGGGCGTGATCATTACATAATTCCCGAAATCTTCCAGGTAAATGATCTTCTCATTTTCGAGATGAAAACCCTGTTCTTCTCTCTGCGCCTGCGTGGCCGGTTTCAGATACGAATAAGTGATCCGGATCTTCGATTCCAGTTTGGAAAGCAGGTTTTGTCTGAATTCTTCAAACTTCGAGTTATGAATGATTATTTTTTGATTGTGCTGGCTGAAAAATTCAACGGTTTTCAGAATGTCTTCATTGTCAATCAAATGCAAAGCATCCAGATACAACACAAAGTAGTCGTAACGCATCTTGACCAATTCCAGATCCAGGGAAACGCCATTCAAGCTCAGTTGGCCCGAAATCTGGAAAAACGGGTCTTTCCGGTCGATATTCAGATGCATATCAACGGGAGATTTTTCCAGTTTTACCAAAACCAGTGACGCTGCGCTGACATTCTCGGAGATCAACGGGTTATGAAAAAAAAAGTCGAGTCCGTGCGGATTCCTGACAATGCTTTTCAGTCCCGCGAGATCGGTATCCACCTGCTTTTTCCGGAAATTGTTCTGGAAAGAAGCGATAGCCGTATAAAACTTGATCACGTCCGCGTCCTGCGTTTTCCATATCGCGTCCAGCGGATTTATTAATGTCAGCGGGTTTTTAAGCTTTCCGTCGCGCGTAGTTGCAGCTTCATGAATCTCGAAATAGAAATGCTCGTAATACTTATGCTGACCAATGACGACAATCGTTTTCGAATTCTCCTTCTGCACTGCTGAACCCGGAATGTCGATCGAAGACTTGTTGATCCATTGGTTCTCTAAAAACGAAACCGACGACGCGCTGATCGGGATCAGCTCTTTCATCTTTGGCTTGATTTCCAGCTCCTTATTTGCATAAATCAGCTGAAAATAAGCATCCAGGTCCGTCTCGTTCTCCAAGCCATAATCCTGCGCAACAACTCGTATTTTGTCAAATCTCAGCTTTTTATCAAAAAATGCACGCAGGTCCTTTCTGTTATTGAGATTGTATAAAACCTGGATCTGATGCTCGCAAAGGCGTTTCTTAGGCTTACTGCATTCACAATAAACCGTGAGCGAATGACTGTTTTGTCTGGCAACGACTTTACAATGGTCGGTTAATGCTTCGGAGATTTTAAATGATGCATAATCCACATCAATTTCATGCGGTTGGATGTCAAAGAAGCCTCTCCGGTCGGTAGCAGGCAGTTCAGCGCTGTTTTGCAGGATGTGTGTAGTGGTTAAATCAGCGAGATTGAAATCCTCAAAAACAAAGTTGTGGGCTGGCTGGTTTTCTGCGTCGGCAGGGGCATTCTTTTTCATATGGCAAATTAATGAACTATTTTGCACATTCATTTTAAATCATTCTCAACATGGAAATCGGACTTGCTGCTGATCACGGCGGATACGAACTGAAAGAGTTCTTGAAGACCTATTTAATCGGAAAAGGGCATCATATAACAGATTTTGGCGCCTATCAAATGGATTCCAAGGACGATTATCCGGATTTTGTGATTCCGTTGGCCAACGCCGTCGTGAAAAAGGAAGTGGAACGCGGCATTGCTGTTTGCGGGAGCGGCGTGGGCGCTTCTGTGGTGGCTAATAAGGTTGCTGGCGTTCGTGCAGCGTTGATTAATGACCACTTTTCGGCCCACCAGGGTGTGGAAGATGACGACCTGAACCTGCTTTGTCTGGGCGGTCGCATTACCGGGAATATGGTTGCACAGGAATTCGTAGAATCTTTCCTTAATGCGCGTTTTACGGGCGAGGAGAGGCATTTACGCAGGTTAGGAAAGGTTAAGGCATTAGAAAAATAAGTATGGGGTTAAATTTCACAAAGCTTGTCGCTTTCTTTTTGTTCATTTCAACAATTCTAGCTCATGCGCAGCAGCCGTCATCCGGCTCCCCGCAGGCCGTTCCACTCGACTCAGTGCTGTCGGTCAAACCGGATAGCGCCGTAAAGCCTCCGCCTCCATTGTTCGACACCATTCGTTACCGCTTTATCGGTGACGGGAATTTTGCGCGGGGTAATGTAAACCGCAGCCTCGTTGTGCTCAGGGCAGAGCTCACATTCAGCGGACCTGCCATTAATGTGGCCACCAACCCACGCTTTACTTACGGAAAGCAAAGTGGAATCCTCGCAGAAAGGGATAGTTATGTTGACCTTTTCGTAGACGTTTTCAAAAAGCGGCGAACCTATGCGTTTGGGCTGGGTGCTTTGGAAACCAGCAATCTGCGTCGCATCGATTTGCGTCAGATGGCAGGTGCTGGGATAGGTTACCGCCTCATCAGAAACAAATCCAATGACATGAGCCTGACCAATGCGATCCTTTATGAATCCACCAATTTCCAGGAAATTTCAACGGTGAGCACGATCAGAAATTCATTTCGGGTAAAAGGCAAGCATTCGCTGTTACAGGATAAAATTCGGATTAACCACCTTACATTCCTGCAACCGGCTTTGAATGATTTTTCAAACCTGCGCTGGAACACGATCATTTCCTTTGAACTGCCTCTGAACAAATGGGTAACATTGCGGACCAGCTTCGAAAACTCATATGAAAGTGTCGTAGAAGCCACCCGCAAACGCAATGATTCGCGGATCACGTTCGGGGTCTCCGTAGGGAATAAATAAATGCGCTGGCCGGCCCGGCGCTTGTCAGGGAAAAAGAGGCATAATGATGTCCATGGTTGCGGTACATTATATATGCATAAAATGTGCTTTGTATATAATCACAATTTTCCAACCTTGACATGAAAGAATCAGACGATAACCGCCGCCAGTTCATCCGGAATTCAGTAAGCACAGCCGCTGGAATTATGTTGTTGCCTGGCCTGGCCGCACCCGGCTGGGCCGCACCCGGCCGGGCCGAAAACGCTTCCGCTTCCGCCTTGGCGCGTCCTGTGAAAGAGCCCTCAACGCCTGATATGCCGCCCAGAATTCAGTTTTCTGTGATTGGAATGAACCACGGTCACATTTACGGTCAGGTGGAGGCGGTTACGCGGGGCGGCGGTGAGCTGGTTTCGTTTTATGCCAAAGAAGAGGACTTAGCAGCGGCATTCGCCAAGCGTTACCCGCAAGCCAAGCAAGCAAAAAGCGAAGCGGAAATCCTGGATGACAAATCCATTCAGCTCATCCTAAGTTCCGGGATTCCCGACGAACGCGCACCGCTGGGCATTCGTGTGATGAAAAGCGGAAAGGATTATATGGTTGATAAGCCGGGCATAACCACATTGGAACAGCTCGCGCAGGTGCGCAAAGTGCAAAAGGATACCAAACGCATCTACTCCATTATGTACAGCGAGCGCCTGGAAAACCGCGCGACCATTAAGGCCGGAGAATTGATCAAAGAAGGCGTGATCGGAAAAGTGGTGCAGACAATCGGCCTCGGGCCACACCGCATGACGCCGAAATCCCGTCCGGAGTGGTTTTTTGATAAAAAACGCTTCGGTGGCATCATTTGTGACATTGCATCGCACCAGTTTGACCAGTTCCTTTTCTTCACAGGATCCACAAAAGCGGAAGTTGTCGCCTCCCAGGTTGGTAATGTCAACCATCCGCAATATCCGAAGTTTGAAGATTTTGGTGACGCAATGCTGCGCGGCAACGGGGGCACCGGCTACATCCGTGTCGACTGGTTTACGCCCGACGGTCTCAAATCCTGGGGCGATGGCCGCTTAACCGTGCTAGGAACAGAAGGCTACATCGAAATCCGCAAAAACATCGACATTGCCGGCCGCGAAGGAGGAAACCATCTTTTTGTAGTCAATAACAAGGAAACACAATACATCGATTGCAGCAAAGTAGAACTTCCCTACGGCCGCCAACTCGTAGACGACGTCCTCAACAGAACCGAAACTGCCATGTCACAAGAACATTGTTTCCTGGCCACAGAGCTTGCATTGAAAGCGCAAAAGAACGCGCAGAATGTAGCGGCTTTGAGTTGATCATAGGTCAAAATCGTCAGGGACATCGTTGCATCCCTCCGGGATTTAATTACATGCAAGATAACTTTGCTACCCATATTGTATCCCTCTGGGATTTGATTACATACAAAATAACAATACTACCAATATTGCATCCCTCCGGGATTTCTGAAAATGAAAATGCCGGAGGCATGCGATATTGGTAGAAAACAACAAACCGGGCACATTGAATAAATGCCGGAGGCATGTAACAACTTTCCGTACGTCAATTGCGCTTTTCTACTTCGACAGCGCTTCAAAGTCCTCATCGGACAATGTAATGTTTGCTGCGCCCATGTTTTCTTTTAAATGTTCCAGGGAACTGGTGCCGGGGATGAGGAGAATGTGTGGAGCTCGTTTCAATAGCCAGGCTAATGCGATCTGCGATGTTGTAGCGCCGTGCTTCTCAGCGATCTGTGCGATTTTGGATTGTAGCTTGTTCGGGCCGGATGCTAGCGGATACCAGGGGATAAAAGCCATGCCCTGCTGCTCGGTGTAATCAACGACTTCTTCCCATTTGCGGTCGCCCAGGTTGTACAGGTTTTGAACAGAAACGATTTCGATCACTTTTTCAGCGCGCTGAATCTGTTCGACATTCACTTCTGAAAGTCCTACGTAACGAATCTTACCAGCTTGAACAGCCTCAACAACAGGTGCCAGCGTCTCTTCAACAGGGAATTTCCGATCGAAACGGTGCAATTGCCAAAGATCGATTTTCTCGACTTTCAAGCGTTTTAAGCTGCCATCAATTGCCTCACGGATGTGTTTCGGATCTCCGTTGGTAACCCATTGGTTCGGGCCGGTGCGGTCGAAGCCGCCTTTTGTCGCGATCAGCAGGTCGAGCGGATAGGGGTGCAGTGCGTCTGCGATCAGGACTTCGTTGGTATGCGGGCCGTAAGAATCGGCTGTATCGATGAAGTTTACTCCTGCTTCAACGGCGGCTTTTAACACTTTTTTGCCATTTTCCCGATCAGCAACCTCGCCCCAGACGCCCTTGCCTGTGAGCTGCATGCCGCCATAACCCAGTCTTTTTATCTCTATTTCCCCGCCAACGCGGAATGTCTCTGCAATGGATGTGCTCATAGTTTGTGATTTGTTAATGATTATTAAGCAGTAACCCGCAGTTTGATGATTTGATTCGCCATAATGCGCATGTTAATGCTTAATTATTTGAGAAATCACAAATGTCACGCCAAGGCATAATTTGGCACAGTTTTGTTCCAAATCATTTAAATCAATGTTCAGAAAAATGGAAACCACAATTTACGAAGATCAGGCAAAAGCACTGGTCGCTGAGATGAAGCAACTAATTGAAACAAAGGGAATTAATAATGGTAATGCTTTGGAAGAAGCGGGGCTGAGCCAGGAGATTGTAGGAAGGATTTTCAATGGTGAGCAACTGCCTAGTCTTTCGGAATTCCTCGCATTATGCCAGATTTCAGGGATTTCATTCCAGTTGCCAACTGTCGAAACGCCGAATACGCCGATGTAAGGGGAAGAAGGCTGCATATTTAGCCACTTCAAAGCTGCATCACCTTGCCACTTCAAAATTGAAATCACCATTCATGACCAGCCTGGCGTCGGTGGTTTCAGGGTTGCCGGGGATTTGCAGCCCTTTAATTTTGGCAGTTTTGCCTTTGCTTAGCAGGTCATATACATGTTTGTCCGTAAGTTTTTTACTTAGAAACTCAAACGGAATTTTAAAACCGCATACGCTGAAATTGGAGCAGCCGTAAGCGGTTTTTCCTTTTTTGAGCAATTGCTCTTTGCATTTCGGACAAGTAAGCGCTTCAATGTTGATTTCTTCCTTAGGCTCTTTCGGCTCGCGGGGCTTGGCCGGTTTCTTTTCTTTTTCCTCCTTTTCGACCACAACGGGCACTTCTTCGGCAATGCTGATCGCACGTCCGCGGTTGTTCTTCACTTCGTTGGTCAGTTCCACAACCATCTGGATCAGCTCCTGTTTGAATGTTTCCATCGAATAGTCGCCCTTTTCAATCAGCCGCAATTTCCGTTCCCAGTTTCCCGTAAGCTCGGCGCTTTTCAGGAGTTCATTCTGAATGGTGTCAATGAGGTCAATGCCCGTTTGTGTGGCCAGAATATTCTTCTTTTTCTTCTCAATATAACGTCTTTTGAAAAGCGTTTCGATAATGTTGGCACGGGTGGACGGCCTTCCGATGCCGTTGTCTTTCATAAGCTCGCGCATTTCCTCATCCTCCACTTGCTTCCCGGCCGTTTCCATAGCTCTCAGCAATGTGGCTTCCGTGTAAGCTTTGGGTGGTGTGGTTTTTCCCTGATGCACGCGCGGCTCGTGCGGGCCTCTCTCGCCCACTTCGAAGTTGGGCATCAGCTTTTCCTCTTCCGCTGCCTCTTTTTTCGCGCTGGCATCATTGGCGTAAACAGCGCGCCAGCCCGGTTCCAGAATCTGCTTCCCTGTTGCTTTGAATTCAACTTGTCCCACCATTCCCAGCACCGTTGTGTTTGAAACCTTACATTCCGGATAAAAAACAGCGATAAACCGGCGGGCGATCAGGTCGTAAATGCGCTTTTCTTCCGGGCTGATGTTGCCGGGCAAAACGCCGGTAGGAATGATGGCGTGGTGATCCGTTACTTTCTTATCATCAAAAACCGTTTTCGATTTTGGGATTGGTTTCTCCAAAAGCGGCGCGGTCAGTTGCGCATAGTAAGTGAGCTGCCTCAATATGCCCTCTACTTTGGGATGCAGATCTTCGGAAAGGTAGGTTGTGTCCACCCGCGGGTAAGTCACGAACTTCTTTTCGTAAAGATTTTGAATGTGCTTTAATGTATCCTCGGCGGAATAACCAAACTTTTTGTTGGCTTCCACTTGGAGTGAAGTCAGGTCGAAGAGCCTTGGATTTCCTTCTTTTCCTTCCTTTTTTTCAAATGATGTTATTTCAAAATCATGCAGCAACAAATAGGCCAGGCCTTTGTTTGCCTTTTCTTCACTCCTGATACGGTCAATGGTGGCCGTAAATTCCGTTTCGCGGTAAATGGTTTTTAATTCCCAATATTCTTCCGAAACAAATGCGTTGATCTCCTTCTGACGCTGAACGATCAATGCGAGCGTAGGCGTTTGTACGCGGCCAATGCTCAGGACGACCTTTCCCTGACCAAATTTTTTGGTAAAAAGGCGTGTCGCGTTCATGCCCAGCAGCCAGTCGCCGATGGCACGTGCGCTGCCTGCTGCATATAAGTTGTTATAAAGTGCGCTGTCTTTGAGTTTTTCAAAACCTTCGCGGATCGCTTGTTCGGTAAGCGAAGAGATCCAGAGGCGTTTCACGGGAACGGTGCATTTGGCTTTCAGCAATACCCAGCGCTGGATCAGCTCACCTTCCTGGCCTGCATCCCCGCAGTTGATCACTTCCTCACATTTGCTGACCAGGCTTTCAATCACCGCAAATTGCTTCATTGCCCCCGCATTATCGATCAGCTTGATGCCGAAGCTGGACGGGATCATGGGAAGGTCTTCCAACCGCCATGATTTCCAGCGTTCTGTATAGTCGTGCGGTTCTTTTAATGTGCAGAAGTGACCGAATGTCCAGGTGACCTGGTAACCATTCCCCTCATAATAACCGTCCCTGCGCTGATTGGCCCCGATGATTCCCGCAATGTCTTTGGCAACACTTGGCTTTTCAGCAATACACAATTTCATAGCTGCAAACTTACTCGATTGAGCCGCAAAGTTTATAAAAACACCCGAAAAACTGACCGAATAATCAATCGGGGAAAATATTTAAAATTATTTTCAAAATATTTTTTGGCAACAGGAGCTTTTTGGGTCGAAAAATTGGTAAAAACGGCTATTGATAAAGTACACTCCGAATTTTATTTTGATTTAAGATCACTTTGCCAAATTGTATCCTATCCTTTTTAATTGGATTGTTCTAAGATTGACCATTGGCATAGCCAAACAGAATTAAGTAAAGTCAAAAAAATAGATTTTAGGTTACTATTCAATTTGTAATCTTTAAATAATGATATTTTCTGAAACAATATAAGCTGATCTTACACTCCAATTTATGATCATTAACACCGAATGTCATAAAGCACATTGTTTGCTTGAACGTTTGTATTCAGATAATTGTAGTATATTTGTACAAGAATTAGAGACAAAAACAGAACAAAAAACGTAAACACTATTAACAATGAAAAATACAAAAAATATTTTCGCAGCAGCCTTGATGGCCTTGACTTTCGTAACTTACGCTAACGCTAATACCACTGCATATACAGTTGAAGAAAAAGTAAAAGTTTCCGGACTAAGCAAAGCACTTCCAGCTTCACTTCCCGTTTTGGAAAGTCCGGCACCACAGAAAGCAAAAAATTCGATTGACACCAACAATCACAGTGCATCACAAAAAGCAGCTATCGTAGGCCTACAATTGAAAAGCACTACGAAGTAATTGAAATCAGCCTTAATTTGAGAAGGCTTTATGGAGAATGAAAGTTAAAGAGGGGGATTATTTCTCCCTCTTTTTTTGTGCCCTTACCTATTCACGGACGCCGGTTTTTTGCCATCTGAGCAAGCCTTCACGGATGTCGGCCAGGATCTGGTAATCGTCTTTGACCCAGTTGCCCGAATTATGTTTGGTATGCTTTGCATTGCGGAGGTAATTTTCAAATAACGCATAGCATTCCATCGCATCCTCGCGCGAATGAAAACTGTCGATCCACGCCTCAGGCACTTCGTTTTTGGGCACAATGCCGATGCCTACATTATAGACCTTAATGATGCCTTTTGAGAATTCCCAAGAAATGTAATCCTGCTCCCGCGTGTAAGCGGCCCTTAATATGGATGCATTGTGGCCGATGTAATTGATCAGCCGGTCATAAATTTCATCCTTCGTTTCAGGTGCGTCCGGTTTAATGCGCCAGGCATTGTTCTGAACCGAAAAAGGGTCTTCCATATATTTATCTATCGGCTCGCCATACTGGGCCAGCGGCAGACTGTTTCCCGGCATAAATTCTACCAGAAGTCGCTGCTTTCCGGAGGGTGACGTTTGTATAATGACCTTCAATTCCTCTGTTTTACGATTGGCCGTCAATAAAAGCGACTGGTCATTTTCGTCATAGGAATATTGGCCGAAATCGTATTTGCCATCTTGGTAAACACGGGTGAAAGTGCTGTCGGGGAAAAAGGACATCAAAACCTGATCCATGCTGCCGGTTACTTTCAGCAGGCTGCGATCCTTATTCGGGACGGCCGAACTGCCTCTGAATTTAGCAAACCGCCAGCTTCCAGCCAGCTTTCCCTTGTTCAGGATCAAGGGGTTAATGTTGGTGATCCGACCCTGGTAACTTGCATCTTTTTTCTGCTTCACGCCACGGTAAATGATCCCATGGAAGTCCATCATGGTAATCAGTATAAGCAGCCATATCATTTTGATCAACACCATGACAGATCGAAACCTAAGTTTTTAAATGTAGTCTTCCCGAAAGGTTTAAGAGTATTTCCAGAAGATTTTGTGCTTATTCCTGTCATTCCAAGCCCTTTCACCAACTATTACCTGATTGTAACACCTATGCAAATCATAAGGTCAGCCCCGCTTTTCCTCATTTTCCTGTTGCTCAATTTCGGATATAATTTAAAAAATCCCGCCAAGGAAATCAAAAAAAATGTGGTTGCGGAAAATTCCCTTTCTGCCGTTCAAAACGAAGCGGAAGAGACCATCAGTATATTTAATGGAACAGATAAAAAGCCGATTTTAGTCCAGAATGCGAAAGCAAATTTCCGCCCTTACCTGCACCCGATTGTCGCGCCGGACGGAAAAGGCGTGCTTACCGAATATAGCCCGGGCCATCACAAGCACCAAACGGGCATTTACTGGGGTTACACGCGCGTGAACGGACGCGATTATTTTCACCATCCCGACGGTGATTATTGGAAAAGGGTTTCGGCAAAAGTGGTTGAAGCAAAAGGAACCGAAGTTAAATGGCAAACAGTCTATAATCTGCTTGATTCAACGGGAAAGGCCGTTTTGACTGAAACTCAGAACTGGTCTATGCGTTTCAAAGATGGCAAATATCTGCTCGATCTCGAATGGAATGGCGAGGCCCAAACGGATGTGACCATTGGAAAATATGATTACGGCGGCTTGTTCGTGAGAATGCCCTGGAAGGAAGGCATTAAGGGCGAGGTGATCAATGCTGCGCGTCAAAAAAATGAAAAAGCAGAAGGCCAGGCCGCCATGTGGGTGGATATTGGCATGCAGGTGACGGGCCGCGATAACCTCGCTCACATTGCGATTCTGGATCATCCTGAAAACAAAGGTTATCCCCAAACCTGGCGGGTTGATCAGCAACTAGGCGCTGGCCCGGCAAGGGCGCGGAAAGCAGATTGGCACATTAAAAAAGGCGAAACCGAAACCATCAAGCATGAACTCGTCATTTACACCGGCGAGCTGAATGATGTGGAATTAAATAAAACATTTGGCGAATTCATCGGCAACAATGGCACTTATAACACCGCTGCATTGTGGGCGATTGCACAAAAAGAGGGTAGGGAGGCTAAATTTCTGAGTGCGCAGGAGGCAGTTGCTGCTATGACGATCAAGGATGGTTTTCTGGTGAATGCTTATGCTTCGGAACCCATGATGACGCAGCCGATGGCGTTCTGCTGGGATGATAAGGGACGAATGTGGATCGCGGAAAACAAGGATTATGAGTCGAGGGGAAAAGGTTTTTCAAATGCAGGCGACAGCCGGATTTTGATCCTGGAAGATACAAACGGCGATGGAGTTGCCGACAGCCGGAAGGTTTTCATGGAAGGCATTGCCTTTCCGTCCGCCATTGCAGTGGGTTTTGACGGCGTGTTCGTAGGCGCTCCGCCGAACCTGCTTTTTGTCCCGGATAAAAATGGTGACGACAAGGCCGATATGGACAACATTGAAGTGCGCCTGACAGGCTGGGGCATCCGCGACCGGCACGAAACATTGAACAGTTTTCACTGGGGGCCCGATGGCTGGTTATATGGTTTGCAGGGTTTTGCCACGCCTTCCAAAGTGGGCAAGCCTAAGGATAAAGGCAAGCTTTACAAGCATAAGGACCCGTTTCCGGAGAATTTTGAGGTGGAAGATGGCGTCGATATCAATGGCGGTGTGTGGCGTTACCATCCTACGAAAGCCATTTTTGAGGTTGTAGCGCATGGTTTCAGCAATCCGTGGGGAATAGATTATGATGCAAAAGGCCAGTTGCTGATGACTGCTTGCGTGATCCCGCATTTATGGCACGTGATCCCGGGCGGCATTTACCACCGGCAGGGCGGCCAGCATTTCAACCCTTACGTTTATAATGATATCAAAACCATAGCCGATCACACGCACCGCTCCGCACATGGCGGCGCACGGGTTTACTTGTCCGATGCTTTCCCGGAATCCGAACGCGGGAAAATTTTCATGGCCAACATTCATGAGCACGGCATCTTATCTGACATTCTAACGCCAAAGGGCTCGGGTTTCAGCGGAAAGCACGGCGACGATTTTATGATGGCCAACAATGCGCAATGGGTTGGTTTCAGCATGGAAATCGGACCGGAAGGTGGCATGTATGTCCTCGACTGGCACGATGCCGACATCTGCGGATCGGATGTTTTGAACTCGGAAACGGGCCGGATTTTTAGGATTATGCCAAAAGTTTCCAATGCGGAAAACTGGAAAGGTCGCTATGATGATCTTGGCAAAATGTCTGATATGCAACTGGCCGATTTGCAAACGAGCAAAAGCGAATGGCACGCACGCCGCGCCAGGATCATATTGCAAAACAGGGCTGTGAAAGGCAAGCTGTCCAAGGATGCGCTTGAAAAAATGGCGAACATTTATGCAAAAGATAATAACGCAGATTACAGACTCCGCGCCATGTGGGCTTTGCAGGTCACGAATGCGCTGAATGCTGATCAATTGATGAAAGCATTGGACGATAAAGACATCTATGTTCGTGCATGGGCCATTCAATTATTAACGGAAAACAGCAAGCCATCGCAGGAAGCGGTTGCCAAATTTGTAAAGCTTTCAAAAGAAGATCCGTCTCCTGTTGTACGACTTTATCTGGCGTCCGCGTTGCAGCGCATGGATCCCGCGCAGCGGTGGGGCATTGCAGAAAATCTGATCGCCCATTTAGCTGACGCCGAAGATCATAATCTTCCGAAAATGATCTGGTATGGCATTGAGCCTTTGGTTAAAAACAATCCTGCGAAAGCGCTGGAAATGGCCGGAAAAAGCAAAATTCCCATGGTGACGCAATACATTGCGCGTCGGGCGGTGGATGCGGATGCTGTGGAAACGGTGGTGGCGGCGATTGGCAAAATGCCTGCGAACCATGTTGTTATGATGGAAGGAATGCGTGACGGACTGGAAGGCCGCACAGACATTAAGACGCCCGCAAACTGGAAAGCTGTTTTTGCCAGCTTAAAACAATCCAGCGGGCCTGCTGCAACGCTGGCAATAGAAATATCCCAGCATTTCGGCGACACGGAGGCGGCAAAAGGCTTTTTGACAACACTTAAAAATGCAAATGCACCCGCAGAACAGCGCCGCAAAGCATTACAGGCACTGGCAACCCGACAAAGACCGGAATTAGTTGCGGAGCTGTCTAATTTACTCAATAATAAGGACTTGAAGCTTGATGCGATCCGTGCTATGGCCGGGTACGACAGCGAACCATTGGGCAAACTGCTGATTGAGCAATATCACAAATTCAATGCTGCCGAAAAAGCCGAGGCCATTCAGACATTGGCATCCCGGCCAAAATCAGGGTGGTTACTCACCCAGGCCATTTCTAAAAATGTGATTCCCAAAAAAGACATTCCGACTTACGTTGCGCGGCAGCTCAGAAGGGTAGTAGGAAGCGGTTTTGTGGAGGTTTGGGGGCCGATCGACCATGTGGCTTTTGATGAAAAGGCCTATAAAAAGTATAAGGGGCTACTTACAGACAAGAATGTTTCCGAGGCCAGTCGCAACCAGGGACGCATGATTTTTCAGAGAACTTGTGCGCCGTGTCATAAGCTTTACGGCGAAGGCGGCATTATCGGTCCTGAACTTACAGGTTCAAACCGTGCGAATCTCGATTATTTGCTCGGTAACATTCTCGATCCGAGTGGAGAAATTCAGGACGATTATAAAATGGTTGTAGTCACCACGCGTGATGGCCGCACTTATGTGGGCAACATTGCCAAGGAAACGGAGCGGCAGCTGACATTGCGCATTGTTGGGCAGGATGCGGTTGCTATCAATAAATCAGACATTCAGACGCGCGAGGTGACGCCGGTTTCCATGATGCCTTCGGGGCTTCTGGAAGCATTGTCGGATAAGGAAGTGACTGAGCTGGTGGCTTATCTGAGAACCACAGCGCAGGTTGAACTACCCAAATAAATGGCACGATACCAGTAATTTATTGTAATAGATCTACTTTTGATTTAAATTAAAACTCAAACCAAACAGGAGATCGTTATGCGGATTTATTACAGGATTTTACTTGCGCTTATTGTTCTCGTTTCCAGCATTCAGTTTACCAAAGCAGAGCAACCCGAGACCTTAAAAATCGGCGCGGCGGCTCCGGATTTCAACCTGATGAGCGTGGATGGTAAGAAATATTCCCTCAAAAGCTTCGCCGCTTCACCGGTTCTGGCCATTGTTTTTACCTGTAATCATTGCCCCACCGCACAGGCTTACGAGGATCGTATCAAAAAATTAACGGCTGATTATAAAGCAAAAGGCCTCGCATTGATCGCTATTTCATCCAACGACCCCAAAGCGATCCGCCTGGACGAGCTGGGTTACACGGATTTGAGCGACACATATGACGAAATGAAGGTGCGTGCCAAGGATATGGCCTACAACTTTCCTTACCTGTATGATGGTGACGATCAGAAAACCGCACTGGCATATGGTCCGGTGGCGACTCCACATATTTTCATTTTTGACAAGGCCAGAAAACTGCAATATCACGGTCGCATCGACGACGTTGAAAAGCCGACGGGAACGCCTAAAAACCTGGACGCAAAAAATGCCATTGAAGCATTGCTGGCCAACAAACCAGTTCCTGTGCCGGCTACCAAGACCTTCGGGTGCTCGATGAAATGGATCTCGAAAGAAGATGGCGTCCAAAAAGAAAAAGCTGGCTGGGCAAAAGAACCGGTTACGCTCGAAGCCATTGATGAGGTGGGATTAAAAGAGCTGATCAGTAACAAATCGGATAAGCTGCGGCTGATTAATGTATGGGCTACGTGGTGCGGCCCTTGCGTCACTGAATTTCCCGATTTTATGAGCATGCACCATATGTATCGTGGTCGGGACTTCGAATTTGTATCCATCAGCGCCGATAATCCGGATAAAAAGGAAAAGGCCTTGAAGTTCCTGCAAGGGAAATTTGCTTCCAATAAGAATTATATTTTTAATATGGAAGATAAGTATAAAATGATTGAAGCTATTGATCCTAAATGGCAGGGCGCATTGCCCTACACAATCCTGGTGGAGCCGGGAGGGAAGATAGTTTACGCACAGCAGGGCCCTATTGACCCACATAAAATGAAAAAAATAGTCGTCGAAAATAAATACGTAGGCAGATATTACTAACAACCTGATCATTAACCTTTACTAATTATGGCAGAACACGAAATTTCAAGACGTCAGTTTTTAAGCGCATCCGCGCTTGTGACTGCTGGCGTAAGCCTTTTGCCAGGCACAGGCTTTGGCTTTCCGGCTTATATCAAAAACCTGGGCAAGCCCAATTCCCTTTTCAATGGTGTACAGGTGGGAGCGATCACGTACTCGTGGCGCAGTATGCCGGGCACCGCCGAAGACATTCTCAAATATTGTGTTGAAGCCAATGTAAGCGCTATTGAGCTCATGGGGCCAACAGGCGAGCTGTTCGCAGGCGCACCCGAAGGACCCAAAATGCCGCCCTGGACAGGAGGCAAGCGTCCCGAGCTGACCGACGATCAGAAAGCGGCGCAGGCCGAGCACCTGGTTAAAATGGCGGAGTGGCGTGCAAAGGTCCCTATGGATAAATTTGTTCAGCTCCGGAAGATGTATAATGATGCCGGTGTGAGCATTTATGCATTTAAACCTTCGGCACTGGGCGAAAAAAATACGGATCAGGAAGTGGATTATGCATTCCGCGCTGCCAAAGCACTGGGTGCAAACCAGGCTACGATTGAACAGCCCAACGATCCCGCACAAACAAAAAGATTGGGAGACATTGCTGCAAAAAACAAAGTATACGTAGGTTATCACGGTCATACCCAGCAAACGCCAACCTGGTGGGACACTGCATTGAACCAATCGAAATACAATGCTATGAACTTTGATATGGGACATTATGTAGCCGCAGGTTTTGACCCGATTCCATTAATCGAAACCAAACATGACCACATTGTAAGCATGCACGTGAAAGACCGGAAAAACAAAGAAAACGGCGGTGCCAATGTAGTCTGGGGGCAAGGAGATACACCCATTACAGCCGCATTGGAACTCATGCGCACCAGGAAATATAAGTTTCCCGCAACGATCGAGCTGGAATATGAGATCCCGGCTGGTTCCGACGCAGTGAAAGAAACTGCCAAGTGCGTGGAGTATGCCAGAAAAGCGTTGGGCGCCTAAAAAAAAGTGACCAATTTTCTTACCGTCACGGGATTCGTTCCGTGACGGTTTTTTCATTTTTAAAGTAAAAATTTGCCTAAATATTTTTTCGTACGAAATATTTCCTACCTTTGAATTGTTGACTAGAAAATAGAATCATGGAGCCTACAAAATCGGAATTGGAAATATTACAGGTGCTATGGGAGCACGGCCCTTCAACAGTGAGGTTTGTGAATGACAAACTGAACGAAGAAAAGCGGGCTGTGCAGTATTCTTCCACTTTGAAGCTCATGCAGATCATGACCGAAAAGGGCATTGTGATCCGGGATGAAAGCAGTATGAAGCACGTATATAGTCCCGCGGAAGCAGAGGATAAAACAAAAAATGCATTGCTGGAAAAGTTTGTGGATTCGATGTACAAAGGCTCGGCCTCGAACCTGGTTATGCAGCTTTTTGGCAATAAAAACACCTCGCAGGAGGAGCTGGATGAGATTAAAGATTTCTTGAAAAAGCTGGATAAGTAAACACTTAAATATCCATCCAGATTTTTTGTGAGAATGTGTTTTTCTTCAATCCCGCATTGCTATTGTTATCACGATTGATCCGCGAGGAAAGAGAACATTGCTGCGACGATCTGGCGATATCTGTGATGGAAAACAAGACTGGGATACACTATAAAAATTAAGATTGTGCGTTAATCGCTGAGCAAGTAAGTAAAACGTTACCGCGCCTGCATTTTACTAAAAGTATCAAACGAACATGTTGGAACATGCATCGCAGGACTTTTATTAAAAATACGGCTGTCAGCGTAGCAGCAGGTGCGGCCGTTTCGAGTGGCTTCTCATTCAAAACGCAGAACGCGAAAAACAAACTGCCCAAATGGAAAGGCTTTAATCTGCTCGATTTTTTTTCACCAGATCCCGCTTCCAGCCGGAAGCCGACAACCGAGGAACAATTTAAATGGATGAGCGATTGGGGTTTTGATTTTGTCAGGATTCCGATGGCTTATCCTGCATATGTAAAGTTCGACCGCAGCCGGAACATTACACCCGAAGAAGTTTATCAGATTGATGAGCAAGCGGTTGAGCGCATCGATAAGCTTGTTACAACGGCACATAAATACAACATTCACGTCAGTCTGAACCTGCATAGAGCGCCGGGTTACTGTGTTAACGCAGGTTTTCATGAGCCTTATAATTTGTGGACGGATCAGAAAGCGTTGGATGCCTTTTGCTTTCACTGGAATATGTGGGCGAAGCGTTACAAGAATGTGTCCAACAAAAAAATAAGCTTCGATCTCCTGAATGAGCCTAGCATGCGCGAGGATATGAACGATCAGCATTCCAAAAGATCGTCTGTGCCGGGAGCCGTTTATCGCAAATTGGCCATAGCAGCTTCGGAAGCGATCCGCAGGGAGAATGCCATGCACCTGATCATTGCCGATGGCAACGATGTGGGCAGTTCGGTTATTCCGGAAATCGCCGATCTGGACATTGCACAAAGCTGCCGGGGTTATCATCCGGGCATTATCTCACATTACAAAGCGCCCTGGGCGAACAAAGATCCGGATAATCTTCCCGAACCGAAATGGCCGGGACAGGTAGGCGACAAATATCTGAGCCGAGCCATGCTCGAAAGCTTTTACAAACCCTGGATCGATATGGTAGGGAAGGGAGTAGGTGTACATTGCGGCGAATGTGGCTGCTGGAACAAAACCCCGCACGCCGTTTTCCTTGCCTGGTTCGGCGATGTGCTCGACATTCTAACGTCCAACGGAATCGGTTTCTCCTTATGGGAATTTATGGGCGATTTCGGCGTACTGGATTCCCGCCGTGACGATGTAGCCTACGAAGACTGGCATGGCCACAAGCTCGACAGGAAATTGCTGACCTTAATGATGAAATACTAAATTGCATCCTGAGTCGGTAAAAAAGCGCCTGTTGCAGCTTTTCGTGTAAATCATTCGTTAATTTCACTCAATTCTTCATGAACCGCAGAACCGCTCTATCTTCTATCCTTGCCGTTTCCGGTGCAGGGATTTTGCCTGCCGAAGCCGCTAAAAGCAAAGAACAGCCTTTTATTTATTCATTGAATATGAGTACGTTGCGCGGGCATAAGCTTGGTTTCAGGAAGGAACTGGAAGTGGCTGCAAAAGCCGGGTTCGGGTCTGTCGAAATTTGGATCAATACATTGCAGGATTACCTGAAAACAGGTGGGACATTACAGGATGCCAAAAAGATTATCAATGATCTTGGCATTAAAGTGGAAGATGCCATCGGCTTCGCAACCTGGATCGTGGACGACGAATCGGCGCGTTCAAAGGCGATTGAACAGCTTAAAGTGGAGATGGACCAGCTTGCACAAATCGGCTGCCCGCGCATTGCGGCACCGCCTATGGGTGCAACTACCGGCGATTCGCTGGACCTGGCAAAAGTGGCAGAACGTTACCGGACTATTCTTGAATTAGGGGATAAAACTGGCGTCGTGCCGCACCTTGAACTCTGGGGTTTTTCCAAAAATCTCAGCCGGGTAGGAGAGATCCTGTATGTGGCAGTGGAGTCGGGGCACCCTTCGGCGCGCTTGCTGATGGACGTTTACCATTTGCATAAAGGTGGCTCGGGAATGGATGCTGTGAAGGATGTTGGCAAACCTTTGGTTGAGATATTCCATATTAATGATTATCCCGCAACGCCTCCGCGGGAAACGATCACAGACGCAGACCGCGTATATGCAGGTGATGGTGTCGCACCGCTGAAAAATCTGTTAAAATCCCTGAAAAATCCCGAACGGCCGGTTATCCTTTCTTTCGAGGTTTTTAACAAAGATTACTATGCGCAGGATGCATTGCTTGTGGCAAAAACGGGCCTGGCCAAGATGAAAAAGGTGACCGAAGGTGTTTAACTAAACTTATTCATCCACGCCAGAATGCTAAGCACCAGTCCTGCAATGGTTGCAATTGCAGAGATAATGATTGCGAATATGGCAAGAAATCCCTTGGAGCCCGTTATAGCACCAATTAATAACTTGTCGCCTTTTTTAAAGTTGATTGATTTTGTTGAACTCAGTGTAAGCATTCCAGGATTTTCAACGGAAAACGTTGCTATTTGGACAATGCGATTTCCAGATAGATCTTTGTAGCTGCCTAAGGGATATACCGATCTTCGAATGTCAATTTTTTTCTTATCTGACTCTCGCGTCAACTCGAAAGCGAGATCTGTTGGGATAATTCCGGCTAGCGATTGCCTTTTATATGAGATTTTGTAAGTTCCCGCTATGTCAATTTGAATTTTTTTGGTAAAATTCTCAGCCGGAAATTCAATCTTGTGAACTCCGCAAACCTGCATAATCCGACCAATGCTTTTAATTAAAAAGTAAATGCCTGTTAGCAGCAGGACGGGGAAGAGGATTTTAAATAACATAGCGGTGTTTGTGGCCAACATATTTGGTTTTTACTTGAATATGGGTCAATTTGTCGGCGAACGGCGGGAACAATTATTTACCGGTCGTTATCCTGGATTTATTGGTTTATCAGACAAAAATATGATTGAAGTAAAATTAAGGCTGGATGAACGCAAGAGAGGCGCGTTTTATATCGAGGAAGAGGGCAAGCAGATAGGGGAAATGGTCGTTGGCGTCAGCGACACGGCTTTGACGGTTTACCACACCGAAGTTGACGAGAACATGTCCGGGAAAGGATATGCGAAGTTAATGCTGGATGAAATGGTAGGTTATGCGCGCAAACAGAATCTGCAAGTGGTTCCGCTGTGTGAATATGTGCATGTCCAGTTCAAAAAACATCCCGACGAGTTCCAGGACGTCTGGCGGAAATAAGCCGGGATGTTTTGTGTTTTAATTTGGAACAGGCAGGTAAACAATGAAAGTGGATCCCACTTCCGGCTCGCTTTTGGCCGTAATGTAACCGTGATGGTTCTGAACAACTTTTTTACATAGCGCAAGCCCGATTCCCGAGCCGGAAAATTCACCGCGTCCGTGCAAGCGCTGGAACATTTGGAAAATACGGTCCAGATATTTTTCGTCAAAGCCGATCCCGTTATCGCGGACTTCAAAACGGGTGTAATGATACTCTGAAAACAAGCGTGGCAACTCTGCGAGTTCGGCCGCGTCCACATCTCTGGCCAAAATTTCGATCACCGACGGCACATCCTGCTTCCTGTATTTGATCGCATTGCTTAGCAAATTTTGCACAAGCTGGGTCAGCTGCGAGGCATTACCCCAAACGGTTGGTAATGACCCTATCTTAATCTCGGATTTCTGTTCTTCAATAGAGAATTCAAGATCCGCTATCACGGATGAAACGATTTTATCCAGGTCAACAGGCTCAAAAGCGCTGTCACGTGTGGTCAGCCTCGAATATGCCAGCAAATCATCGATCATACTCGACATTCTTTTGGAAGCATCCTGGATCCGGTTAAGCATAAAAATGCCGTTCTCATCGAATGAATTGCCGTAAACAGTCTGCAAACGTGAGCTGAACGACAGGATTTTACGCAACGGCTCCTGCATGTCATGACTTGCCGCATAGGCGAATTGCTGCAAGTTGCTATTCGAGTTCAAAAGCTCCTGATTGGCTTGGTGCAATTCCTCGGTTCGCTTTTGTACTCTTTGTTCCAACTCATTAACCAGCTGACGATAACGCTCTTCGCTTTGCTCCAAAGCCTGTCGCGATTTCACCTGCTCGGTCACGTCTACTGCCATATCAAGAATTGCATAGATTTCACCTTTCGAATTCCGGAGCGGCTTGTAGGTAAAGTCGAAGTAGAAAGTTTCGAGGACACCGTTCATGACGAGGTCCGCCCGGCTTCCCGAAGCTGCATATGGCACCCCTGTTTCAAAAACTTCACTCAGGATTTTAAAGAACGGCTGGCTTTGCAGTTCTGGAAGCGCTTCGTGTAATGGCTTGCCGATCACAGTGTTACCTTTTCCCCAGATTTTTAACATCGCCTCGTTCGGAAGCTCAATGATCATTTCCCTGCCTACAAATAGGGAAGTAGCCACAGGCGCCTGCTCAATCAATGTGCGCAAATGTTCTTCGCTGGTCCTGATGATATTTTCGGCCTCGATACGGTCCGTAATGTCCATAACCACGCCCGAAAGCGACACGGCTTTTCCGGTGCTGTCAAAAAGATATTGTCCGATTACCCGCACCCAATGTACAGACTTGTCGTGCCATACAAAACGCGCTTCATACCGCAGCTGACCGGTTGCAGAGGCAACCTTATACGCGTTGAGGCGCTTATCGGCATCTTCCGGGTGTACATGCCGGATAAACACCTCACGCGAAGCTGTATTGTTGTCCCTGCCCGTAATGATGCGTGACATGGTAGGGGAATAAATGATCTCATCGGTTGCAAGCGTCACCAAAAATGAACCCGCACCGGAGCCTTCGATCGTCATGGCAGCCTGCTGATCGGCCCAGGCCACTCTTTCCCGGTTGGATATTTCATCGGTAACATTGCGGGACACACCTGAAAACCGGTAAGGCGTCCCTTCGGGTGTAAAATAAGCTTTACCTGTGCAATGCAGCCAGCGCAATCGATTGTCCGCGGCGCCAACCGTTCTGTAACGCACATTATAGGTGAGCCGCTTATTCGGGTCGAGCGCGTCACTGATGGCACTGGTTACTTTTTCCCGATCCTCGAAATGAATGTGCAGGATCAGACTCTCAAAATTTAATATCTCTTCGGGGGGATTTCCGTACAGTTCTCTGCATCTTTCATCAAAGTAAACTTCCCCGGTATCCGGGTTCATATTCCAGACGCCCAGCTGCGCGGCCCCCAGCGCAAATTGCAAATTGGCTTCACTTTCCAGTCTTGCCACTTCGGACTGCAATTCTTCCGACAAATCCCCCATTAATTTATTGTTATTTAAGTTCGGTTTGGTGTTCATTTTCCCCGATGCCTGAATACATTTTATCCGTAAAAATAATCATATTAATGACAAAGCATTAGCCAAACAGGCATTTGCGCATTCGTGTCACGAATAATAAACAGCTACGTTCCTAACTCATTTCCGGATTGCAGCCGGACCCTATATAGTAAAGTCCATAGCGGGCAGACTTTTATCCGAGATCCAACATTATATCTGCGTTATGTTAAAAACATCATTATGCCTGTTTCTATCAGTTATGCTGGTAACATTTATCGCAATGGTGCCCCAGAAGAAGAAAGTTTCGCTGTTTGACGGCAAAACATTCAGCGGCTGGGAGGGTGATACGGTGAAGACCTGGAAGATAGAGAACGGCACAATCGCTGGTGGTTCGCTGGAAGAAACGGTGCCGCACAATGAATTTTTAGTTACCAAAAAGACCTATTCAAACTTTATACTAAACCTGAAATTCAAGCTTACGGGGAATGATGGCTTCATTAATACCGGCGTTCAGTTTCATAGTGTGCGATCGAAAGATCCATCCTATGAAATGATTGGTTATCAGGCAGATCTGGGAGAAAAGTTTTGGGCAAGCCTTTATGATGAATCCCGCAGGAACAAAACCCTCATCGCGCCCGATTCGGTGGAAGTGCTCAAACTGGTTAAGCTGAACGACTGGAATGATTATCAGGTGCGGAGTGAACACGGCCGTATCAGGATTATGCTCAATGGTAAGCAAACTGTGGATTATACCGAGCCGGACAAATCCATTCCTCAGCAGGGGCTCATCGGGTTACAGATCCACGGTGGCGGAAAAGCAAAGGTTTATTATAAAGATATTTTTATAGAAGAATTATGAAGCCACGCCGCTGGGGACGTGGCTTTGGTCTTATTTCCAGCTTTTCAGTAATCGTCTTGCAACCACTATTTCGGCGGTGTGATAGGCATTGTGATCGGCTATAAGCATGGCTTCGCGTAGGAGGCTTTGCCCGGTTCCCCAGGGCAGCGGCGTAAAAAGATCGTGTTTCTCGTCTTCCAAAAGCGCTTGAAAACGCTGCTGATCTGCTTCAATTTGCTTCAACGAATGATTCCATTCCTCATCGCTGATTTGTTCGGTTGGCTCCACCCAGTAATCGTCCGGCCAGGCGAGCGAAGGACTGTCAGCAGAAGCGGAAAAATCGACAATGTCCTGCTGCGCAATCCTGATGTGTTCAACCAATTGCCAAATGCTGTATGGCAGATTTTCCGGGATAACGGTGCGTAATTCCGGCGGTAAACCATCAACCGAATCCTTAAAGCTGACGTGTGCGTTTCCTTTTTCAATGAGGCCGATAAGCTCATCTACAAGTTTTTTTCGTTGCGAGTTGTCCATAAATTGTAAATAGAAGATCGTTGTGGTTCGACAAACATTTATTCCTTATTTTAGTGGAATCATCACAATGTAACATTTTAGTCATATTTAATATGAATCCTACCCGACGGAAATTTCTCAGGAACGTAACGGCGGCCTCCGCTTTGTTAGCTACTGAAAGCATTGCCAAGCCTTTCAACATTATCAAAGACCTCAAAAAGATCAGCCCCAATGATAAGATCCGTTTTGCGACGATCGGGATGGGAATCCAGGGCCACCAGGATACGAAAGCTGCATTGAGAGGCGCGCCCGATGCAGAGTTTGTTGCTGCGGCAGACCTGTACGACGGCAGGCTGGCCCGGGTAAAAGAGGTTTTCGGAAAAGATATTTTTACAACACGTGACCATCGTCAGATCCTGGAAAGAAAAGACATTGATGCAGTCCTGATCGTAACGCCGGACCATTGGCATGACCACATTACCAAAGCGTCATTGCAGGCCGGCAAGCATGTTTATTGTGAAAAACCAATGGTGCACCACATTAACGAAGGCCTTTCTGTAATCGACGCCTGGAAGAAATCGGGCAAGACCATGCAGATCGGCAGCCAGCGCATTAGTTCTGCTTCTTTTAAGGAAGCTAAAAGGCTTTTTCAGGCAGGCGAAATCGGGGAGATTAATTATGTAGAGTCTAATAATGACCGTTTTAACTCCATAGGGGCCTGGAATTATTCGATTCCGACGGATGCGTCGCAGACCACATTGGATTGGGACCAATTCCTGGGCGATGCGCCCAAAGTTCCGTTTGAGGCCAAGCGCTTTTTCAGATGGAGAAATTACCGGGATTACGGGACAGGCGTAGGCGGGGATTTGTTTGTGCATTTGATCACTGGCGTGCATTTTGTTACTAATTCCCTAGGGCCCGAACGCATTATGTCGTCAGGCGAGCTGAGTTACTGGAAAGATGGCCGTGACGTGCCGGATGTGCTGGTTTCCATTTTGGATTACCCAAAAACAGACATTCACGCTAACTTCCAGATGGTGCTGCGCGTGAACTTTGCTAATGCTGGTGCGATCGCGAACAACACGCGTATCATCGGAACCGAAGGGCAGATAGAATTTACAGAGAATAATTTGGTACTGACCAAGAAAAAGCTCCCAAAAGCGCCTGGTTTCGGGGGATACGACAGTTATAACACTTTCTCGGAAAGCGAACAGCAGGCTTTCAAAAAACAATACGATGCCCAATATCCGGAAGACACCCGCAAGGCCGAGCCGGTAAAAGAAGTAAAGTTCACAGCCCCGAAAGAGGACGATGCGCATGCCAACCATTTCGCCGATTTTTTTGACAACATTAAAAAAGGAAGCGTAGGGACAATTGAAGACCCGATTTTCGGTTTCCGCGCCGCAGCGCCTGTTCTAGCTTGTAATGAAAGTTATTTTTCCAAAAAAATCATCAACTGGGACCCCGTTGCGATGAAGGTCAAAAAGAAATAAATCAAACTGAATGAAAATCCTACTGACGGGTGCCACCGGATACATTGCACAGCGATTACTGCCGGTGCTTCTGGAAGCAGGGCATGAAGTATTTTGTTGCGTCAGGGATAAGCAGCGTTTCAATGCGCAGCAGTTCCCTGACGCAACTGTTTTGGAAGTGGACTTTTTGCGTGTAGAAACGCTTGCTAACATCCCGGATGACATCGACGCCGCCTATTATCTGATCCACTCCATGTCCACGGGCGGCGGGGAGGATTTTGAGAAACTGGAAGAAACCACTGCAACGCATTTCAAGCAAAGAGTTGAAGAAACGCAAGCCCGGCAGGTCATTTATCTGAGCGGCATTATCAATGAAGAAGATCTTTCCAAACATTTGCTCTCCCGCAAAAACGTCGAAGAGATCCTGAAATCCGAACATTATGCATTGACAACATTGCGTGCGGGCATCATTGTCGGTTCGGGCAGCGCTTCTTTTGAAATTATCAGAGATCTTGTCGAAAAACTGCCGGTCATGATCGCGCCCCGCTGGCTGCATACGCAATGTCAGCCCATAGCCATCCGTAATGTCGTCGATTTCCTGACCGGCACATTGCTTTTGGAAGAAACCTATGGGAAAAGTTTCGACATAGGCGGGCCAGACATTTTGACTTACAAACAGATGCTGCTGAAATTTGCAGAAGTCCGTGGGTTGAAACGACGCATTCTGGTGGTGCCTGTTATGACACCCAAATTATCGTCCTACTGGCTCTATTTTGTCACTTCCACCTCTTATTCCCTCGCTAAAAACCTTGTGCACAGCATGAAGGTCAAAGTCGTCTGCCGACCGAATGATCTTGCGGAAAAGCTACACATTGAGCTTATTGGCTATGAAAAAGCGATCAGTCTGGCATTTGATAAAATAGAGCAGAATCAGGTTTTATCCAGCTGGACGGGCGCACAAAGCAGTGCGGCGCTGTCCAAAGGCATTTCCAGTTACATGCAAGTGCCTACCAACGGTTGTTTTATTGATAAAAGAGAACTTAAAATCGATGATCCCGAGTATGTGTTGAAAAGGATCTGGTCTATCGGCGGCAAAACCGGCTGGTATTATGGAACCTGGCTTTGGGAGATACGCGGGTTTCTGGATAAGGTTACGGGCGGGGTAGGACTGCGGCGGGGGAGAAGGCATCCTGAGCAAATCTATCCCGGCGATCCGCTCGATTTCTGGCGGGTGCTGCTTGCTAACAAAGAAGAAAAGCGTCTTTTGCTATACGCGGAAATGAAGCTTCCCGGCGAAGCCTGGCTGGAATTTTGCCTCGATGAAAACAACGTTTTGAAGCAAACGGCCACATTTCGCCCCCTTGGCTTGGCGGGAAGGTTATACTGGTACTCGGTGCTTCCTTTTCATGCATTCATTTTTAAAGGAATGATTACTAACATTGCGGGTAAAGTGTGATGCGCGGTTACTTTTTAGTCCGAAGGATTTTTTAAACCAAATCAACCCGGATCTATGCGCAAGATTTACGCTACTTTTCTGCTGGCTATGCTGGCGGTTCCCACATTTGCCCAAACGGGCAAGGTAATGGATAATTTATCAGTTCCCAGTAAGCTCCTTAAATCCGAAAGAAAATACGCCATTTACCTGCCGCCCGATTACGCGACGTCAGAAAGAAGCTATCCTGTGCTTTACCTGCTGCACGGTGCCGGCGACGACCACACCGGCTGGGTCCAGTTTGGCGAAGTCCTAAGCATTACCGACAAAGCCATCCGCGAAGGTTCCGCAACGCCCATGATCATCGTTATGCCGGACGCAGACACGGGAAGAAGGGGTTATTTCAATGATGTAAAAGGCGACTGGAACTATGAAGATTTCTTTTTTCAGGAACTGATGCCGCATGTGGAGAAAAAGTTCAGGATCAAGGCCAACAAGAAATTCAGGGCTATATCCGGACTTTCGATGGGAGGAGGAGGCACTTTCATGTATGCGTTGCACCATCCCGAACTCTTTTCGTCGGCCTGCCCATTGAGCGCAGCAGCCGGCCCGATCACGGTGGAGGACGCGAAAAAGAATTTACAGCGCAACAATGCTAATCCCGACATTCAGGATTCCACAGTGACCAATTATTACAACCGCCACAGCGCCCTGGCATTGATCAACAACATCAAAGACGATCAGAAAAAAGCCGTTCGCTGGTACATTGATTGCGGCGACGACGATTTCCTGTACGAAGGCAACAGCCTGGTTCACATTGCAATGAAGAAAAAGGAAATCCCGCACGAATTCAGGATCCGCGATGGTGCGCATAACTGGACATATTGGAGGGAGTCATTGCCCAAAGTGCTCGAATTCGTATCACAGTCGTTTCATCAGTACTGAATGATGTCGGTTTCAAATTTACCAGGAATCAAGCTTTTTGATCTGGCAGGAAAAGTAGCCGTTATCACCGGTGGCTCGAAAGGGCTTGGCCTGGCTATGGCCGCCGGGCTGGCTTCTGCCGGAGCCGATATTGTGCTGGTGAACCGCAATGCAGCCGACGCCGAAACGAGCGCAGAAGAATTGCGCTCGTTCGGAACGCAGATAACCTCATTCCCGGCAGACATTACCAGCCTGGAACAGACAGAAGCTATGGTAAAATTCGTGATAGCAGCTTTTGGTAAGATTGATATCCTGATCAACAGTGCGGGTATCAATATACGCGGGCCGATCGACGAGCTTTCGCCGGCAGATTTTAACCGGGTTATGGATGTAAATGTAAACGGCACGTGGCTCGCATCGCGTGCCGTTACACCCGTTATGAAGCAGCAGAAAAGCGGTAAGATCATCAATCTGGCCAGCCCGCTGGGGCTCGTAGGGCTTGCAAACAGAACGCCATACACCGCCAGCAAAGGAGCAGTCGTGCAAATGACGCGTGCACTGGCGATGGAACTCGCGCCTTTCAACATCAATGTCAACGCGATCTGTCCCGGCCCGTTCCTCACCGAAATGAACATCCCCATCGCCGACAGCGACGAAGCCCGCGACATCATCATCGGCGCCACCGCATTACAGCGCTGGGCCAATCTGCAAGAAATCCAGGGAGCCGCCATCTTCCTGGCCAGCGAAGCATCCAGCTATATGGTTGGGTCGATAATGACGGTTGACGGAGGATGGACAGCGCATTGAAAGGAATGACAGAATGAGTGAATGACAGAATGAGTGAATGAGTGAATGAGTGAATGAGTGAATGACCGGTGGCCGGGCTTGTGTTGTGTTGCAAGGCGTTGATTGGGCCAGGGTGATCTTTGCGAGTTTTTAGTGGTTGGGTTTAAATCGTCCTATTAGGTCTTTGTAGGAGATTAGTCCTGTTACGAAGGCTCCTATTACCAGATAAATGCGGTCAACATTACTGTCGATGAGCGTGTTGGAGTTGAGAGCTAACATAACAATGCGGACGGCGGCATTGATACCGCCAACATCCAGCATGACCAGAATTGCCTCTTTCTCTTTAACATTGTGCAGTCCGTCGCGCTTGCTGCTGACAGCAACATAAATGATGGCACCGCTGAGCGCCATGATAATTGGGACCACTAATGCGGTTAAATACTTGTCCATTTATAATGTGTGTATAAGACTATATGACGTCGTTGTTTCTTTAACTAACAGCGTCGTTTTTTCGGGAGTTTTCTTTTTTGTCATAATAAAATCCCGCGGTTGCTCCCAGGATGACGCCGAACAGCGCGCCTATCGGACCTCCCACTACGCCTAAAAGAAGACCGCAAGCAATTCCTCCGTTAAGCGGTGTGTTCAGGGATTGGATATCATTTGGTTGATTTTTCATTGACAGATGCTTTTGTAATGTGTGAATATTAATTTCTGGTTTCCTTTATCTCCGCTGCAAATTTAAATTCTCTTTCTCAAACTCCCTATCAGCGCTGCTTATAACGTGATGTAAATATTTTCTTTTAAAACATAATAAAAACAATTCGCTTGTTGTTATATCAATTACCGGGCGGAATGTTCTTTTGCTCTCTTCTATGCGGCGATGCGCCGACGGATGGCCATGAAAAGTGTTGAAATTGGTTTAGTGAAAGCACCATCGAAAATCGAATTTTATAACAATCTATGAAATAAACAATATTTAAGTGTCCGAAAGACACTGTTTGCGACTATACGTAAAGTAACCTATGGTTATTTTCGAAGAAAACATAGTCAGAAAGCAGGAATGCTTGTTTATGTGAATTATATCATATCTTTTTGTACTGCCGGTTACCAATTCGCCGGCTTCGCAAAGACAGAAATGTAGCAGCGCAAATGCCGCTTTTGCTTCAACCCCCTCAAATCTTATAATAGCGCTACGCGGAAAATGATGTCCCGCGGAGAAAAGAATGTGACTGATTTTTAATCAAAATAATTGTGTAAAAAAGACACAGGAATTACGCCTGAATGCCATTTGTATAAAGTCAAGATTTTTCATTGTTTAACTATTTTTTAACTATCTACTATCTATACTCTGTTTATGGGGATTTCTAAACCTGAAAAAGGCCGGGGCCTAAGCCGGTACTTTTTTTCCCTTTTTCTGACGTTCATCGTCACGGCCGGTACATTTGCTCAGGATGTTACGGTAAAGGGAAAAGTCAATGATGAGCAGTCGCAGGGGCTTCCCGGCGTTAGCGTTGTGGTAAAAGGTACTTCTACCGGTACTGTTACGGATTTGGAAGGAAACTACACGGTGAATGCACCAGGATCCGCAACGTTGGTATTTTCATTTATCGGTTACATTACACAGGAGATTCCGCTGGGCAACAAAACCAGTCTGGATGTAAAATTGCTGACCGATACAAAAGCACTTGAAGAAGTGGTGGTTGTAGGTTACGGAACTGCCAAGAAAGCAACATTAACAGGCTCGGTAACAGCTGTTAAGGGTGGCGAATTGGCAAAGGCACCAGCAACCAACCTTTCCAACACATTAAGCGGTCGTCTGCCGGGTGTGTCTGCTGTACAAGGCAGCGGTGAGCCGGGTTACGATGGTTCTGCCATCCGTATCCGTGGAACTAACTCACTGGGTAACAGCAATGCACTAATCGTTGTGGATGGTGTTCCCAACAGAAGTGGTGGTTTGGACCGTCTGAACCCTGCTGATATTGAGAGCGTATCCGTTTTGAAAGATGCGGCGGCTGCTATCTACGGTTCACGTGCCGGTAACGGGGTTATTTTGATCACTACAAAAAGAGGTAAGACTGGAAAACCACAGTTGTCGTATGATTTGAACATGGGTATCGGGCAGCCTACGCGCACGCCAACGATGTCTAATGCAACGCAATACGCCACAATCCGTAACGAATTGCAGATTTATGATAACCTTGAAGTAGGTGAGTGGGCAGGTGCGTTGCAAGGGTTCAATACCAATGGCGCTTACACAAGAAAAGACAACGGCAATGTATTGAATGCAGTTTTCACGCCGGATGATATCAAGAAATTTTCGGATGGATCTGATCCTTTGATTCACCCGAACACAGACTGGTATGGCAGCGTGATCCGTAACTGGTCGCCGCAGCAACGTCACAACTTGCAGTTAACCGGTGGTAGTGAGAACATCAGATACCTGGCATCCCTCGGACACATTAACCAGGAAGGTAACTATGTAAAATCTGCAACAGGTTACAAACAGTATGATATGCGTATCAATTTGGATACAAAAATCAACAAATATGTAAGTGCAAACCTGGGCCTGACGCTTCGTGAAGAATTCCGTCGTTTCCCTAATGGTGGTGGTGCAGGTGATATTTTCCGTATGTTGATGCGTGGAAAACCTACTGAGATCGCAATCTGGCCGGACGGAAGACCTGGTCCTGATATTGAGAATGGTCAAAACCCTGCGGTTATTACAACCAACACAACAGGTTATAACCACGACAAACGTGACTATATCCAAACAAACGGTTCTCTCGAAATCCTTATTCCGGGTGTTGAAGGTTTGAAAGTGAATGCAATGGCAGCGATTGATAAGCAAATCCGCCGTCAGAAGTCATTCCAGAAACCATGGACGCTTTATTATTGGGATAAGAAAACCTATGAGGCGGATGGAACTTCTCCATTCCTGACGGGAACTGTTCGTTCTACATTCAGCGATCCGCGTTTGACTGAAACTTCTTCTCAGGAATTGTCTATTCAGCTGACAGGTCAGGTTTCTTACGAGAAATCTTTCGGCTCGCATAACTTCAACGTAATGGCTGGTATCCAGCGCGAGAAAGTAGATGCGGATGGTTTCTTTGCTTACCGTCGCTACTTTATCTCGCCCGTTGTAGATCAGCTTTTTGCGGGCGGAACGCCTGAGCAGAACATTGGTAACTCAGGTTCTACAACCGCTAA
The DNA here is from genome assembly GCF_021390415.1 of Dyadobacter sp. CY327. Lineage (NCBI taxonomy): Bacteria > Pseudomonadati > Bacteroidota > Cytophagia > Cytophagales > Spirosomataceae > Dyadobacter > Dyadobacter sp. CY327. The sequence goes on from NZ_JAJUXJ010000001.1 coordinate 2,090,436, forward strand.
CGGGATAACTTATAACAATACAGATTTGTTTAACAGAGCTCGTCTGAGCTACTTCGGTAGAGCCGGTTATAACTTCAAAGAGAAATATCTTGCTGAATTCCTTTGGCGCGTCGATGGTTCTTACGTATTCCCACAGGATGGCCGTTTTGGTTTCTTCCCTGGAATTTCGGCAGGTTGGAGAATTTCGGAAGAAGATTTCTGGAAGGGCAATATCAACTTCCTGAACAATGTTAAAATCCGTGGTTCATGGGGACAAATGGGAGCTGAGCCGTATTTGGTAGGAACAGAAATCCTTGCTGAATACCAGTATTTGTCAACAATGGGCTTTGGTTCTTATGTGATCAACGATCAGGTTGCTAAAACGCTTCTTGAATCACGTGTGGCTAACAAGGCATTTACATGGGAGGTTGCCAACAACATGAACTTCGGTATCGAGGGAACATTGTTCCGCGATAAAGTTGCTTTCGAATTTGATTATTTCGTGAACAACCGTTCGAATATTTTGATCCCAAAAACGGGTTCTACGCCTTCAAGCGCTGGTATCGATGGAAAACTTCCTCCTCAAAACCTGGGTAAGCTGCAAAACAAAGGATGGGAATTCAAAGTGAGCTATGATGGCAGCTTAGACGACTTTACTTACTCTGTGAGCGTGAATGGTGGTTATGCGAAGAACCAGATCAAATTCTGGGATGAAACGCCGGGTGCACCTGCTTACCAGCAAACAACGGGAATGCCATATAACTCATTCCTGGCGTATCAGTACGACGGTGTGTTCCGCGATCAGAGCGAAGTTGATGCTAACCCATTGGATTACAAAGGTATCACAGGAACGATCCGTCCGGGTGACATGAAGTTTAAGGATATCAACGGAGATGGAAGAATCACAGCTGATGATAAAGTGAGATCTGAAAAAACAAACCGTCCGCAATTCACCGGAGGTGCGTCGATCAACTTAGGTTACAAAGCATTTGACCTTTCAATCCTGTTCCAGGGCGCATTAGGCGGGTTGCAGTACATTGGACAAACAGAGTCTGGTGACATTGGTAACTATCTGCAATATGCATATGATAACCGCTGGACCATCGATAATCCAAGTTCAACAGAACCTAGGCTGGCCAACAGAAATAACACTTATTATACCAATTTCGACAACGCCGGTGCCAACACTTATTTCCTGAGAAGCAACAATTATCTGCGTCTTAAAAACATTGAGCTTGGTTACAATCTGCCTTCTGAAATTGGAAGCAAAATCGGTTTGGGTAACCTGAGACTGTATGTTAACGGACTTAACTTGTTCACATTTGATAAGATCAAGATCTGGGATCCGGAATCTACAAGCTCAAACGGACAATACTATCCGCAATCGCGAGTACTTAATGCAGGTGTACGTGTAACTTTTTAAGAATTAGAAATGAAACTGAATTATAAACATTGGATATTTTTAGCAGCACTTGGCTCATTCGGGCTGGTGTCCTGCGACACGGAATTCTTGGACGTAACGCCTCCAACTGAAATTCCGTCAGAAGAAGTTTGGAAAGAAGGTCCGCTTGCCGAAGGATTTGTAACAGGTATTTACGCAGGTCTTCAGCAAGGCGGTTTTAGTGAGCAGATGCTGGCTTCCCTTACGGATGAAGCAGTATTTACCCACACCGGCCGGAACATTAATACGGTGAACGAAGGAAGTTTAAGTCCTTCCAACCTTGGCTGGGTAGATGATACTTATGGCTGGGGTCCTATGTATACCAGGATCAGGGCTGCAAACCTTGCGATTGCTAATCTGAAAACGGCGACTTTCACAGATGAGACTTTGAAAGCCCGTCTGATGGGAGAGTCTTACTTCCTGCGCGGATATTACTATCAGCAGCTTGTTCGCTACTACGGATCTGCGCCGATCATCACAAAGGTTTATAACCTGAATGAAGATTACTCTGTGCCCCGTAACACCTATGAAGAATGTGTGAACCGCATCGTTACTGACTTGGACAGTGCTGCCATGTTGCTGAAAGGCAAAACGATTGTGAAAGGCCGTGCAAGCGAAGCGGCTGCATTGTCGCTGAAATCCAGAGTATTGGTGTATGCTGCCAGCGATTTGCATGATATGACTACTGCGAAAGCCAAATCTGCTGTGCTTGCTGCTTACCCTAACCCTGAATTTTTGGGTTATGTATCCGGTGACAGAAAGGCGCGCTGGACGGCTGCGCATGCTGCTGCAAAAGCGGCTCTGGCTGCAACGGACGGTGGATATAAACTTAATCTGACTGCTCCGGTAACGCCTGCACAGGGAAGGATCAATTACATCTCCATCGCTATGGGCGGTGCGAGTGCTGATAAATCACTGGACGCATCTGCTGCCAATGAGATCATTTTCGGACGTTATTTCACACCTAGCCTAAGCGAAGGTGCTCGTCAGACCGGCTTGAACAACGGTCCTAACGGTTACCACAACTGGGCTGGAAATACGCCTATCGGCCTGCTGGTTGACGACTACGAACTGATGGACGGAACACGTTTCAGCTGGACGAATCCAACGCACAAAGCAGCTCCTTACAAAAACCGCGATCCCCGTTTCTACGCAACCGTAATGTTTGACGGTGCAGACTGGAAGCCGCGTCCTTCGGATGCAAAAGATCCTGCAAACCAGATCCAGACAGGTGCATATGACCTTCTGGATGACAAAGGCGCATTGATCAACCGCAAAGGATTGGATACACGCAGCAGCTCAATCGAAGACTGGAATGGTAGCCGTACAGGATATTACATGCGTAAATTCATTGATCCAAACCCTGCATTGTATGACAATACGGATCGTCAGAATATCCCCTGGCCGTTCATCCGTACTACGGAAGTTGTGTTCAACTACATTGAGGCAAGCATTGAAGTAGGCCAGGAAGCGGAAGCTTTGCTATGGCTGAACAGGATCCGTTTCCGTTCCGGTATGCCAGCATTAAAAGTGACCGGCGCTGCTTTGAAAGAAGCGTATCGTCATGAAAAACGCATTGAAATGGCTTACGAAGAGCAACGTTACCACGATGCACGCCGCTGGATGATTGCCAAAGAAACATTGGGTCGTCCGTTGGAATACATCAACGTTTTGGGCAAGTTCAAGCCAGGTAAGACGATGAAAGAGCCGTATCACTATGATACAGACGTTTATACTTATACTTATACCCCGGTTGTCGAGAAATCGCATGAAAACCGTACATGGGTTGATAAAATGTATTTCCGTCCTTTCAGCCGTGATGAGATCAACCGTAACGCGAAGCTGGTACAAAATCCAGGTTACGATAAATAATCAGATTCAGTTCGCTTTGAAGCCATGCCCATCCGGGTATGGCTTCTTTGTTTTAGGGCAGGCATAATTTTAGCCATGTAGCATTGACTCCGACTAAGGCGTCAGTATGAGCTATCAATTATGAAAATGGATAAGACGTTTTTTCAAAAAGGACTTTTACTTGGTTCACTGATTTTCGGAGCTGGTGTCGTCGGCTCTGCATTTACCGGCGATGGCATTCACAAAGCGCATTTCGTTAAAGAGGCAACAGTCATCGAGCTTGAAAAACGCGTACAAGTGCGGCCTGAGGACCTTCCTGAAAAAGTTCGCAATGCGTTGAACAATAAATCATACGCAGGCTGGGCAATTTCTGACGCCTATCTGGTGGTTGCTGACGACAGCGGGCAATATTACGAACTGGTGGTCAGGAAGGCGGATGAGCAATCCCGGATGAAAGTGAACAAAGAGGGTCAGATCCTGAATTGAACTTAGCTGGCTATAAATCCCACAAAACGTGGATTTCGTTCGACACAGTCTCACTAAGTTGTATTTTGATAAATTACTGAAAATGAGTTTGTTAAGTGTTTTGGCATAATGATGTTAGCTTTTACGCAACAGTGCGGATGCACAGAAACGTAAAATAAACAAGTTCAAACGAACCCAAATTATGAAAAAGCTAATAGTATCGGCATTGGCCATGACACTTATCTCTTTCGCTTCTGTTCAAGCCACAGCGCAAACAACAGAGTCCGCTCAAACGGAAACCAAGCAAGAGACAACGACAAAAACCACTACAACTTCGAAAGAAGATAAGGTAGCGGTAAAACCAGAAGATCTTCCTGAGGGAATTAAAAAAACCATTAAAGGAGAAGAGTTTTCGGGTTGGACGGTGAAGAAAGCCTTTCTGGTAAAAGAGGGCGCTAAAACACCATATTACGAATTACAAGTAGCTAAGGGCAGTGAAAGTGCCAGGGTGAGATTAGATAAAGATGGTAATAATGTGGGATAAGGAATAATTTTTCCACACGATGAAGTAACAGCCGGGAAAATTTCCCGGCTGTTTTTTTTGTAAACCTTTGGCTTTTTTATATCAACCGTTTGGTAAATGAAACCCAGTCAAATGGGCGTACAGCTGTTTATTTGTTTATATACATCACATTTAAACAGAAACAATAATGGCTAACGTAAAAACAATCATCGATCAATGGTCGGTAAAGGATCTGGAAGACAATTCATCCATTAATGTTACAGTTGAAAGCTGTACGGAATTAGGAAACAGCGGTGTTGCGGGAATTCAGGTGGTGAGTATGGGAACCATTGTTACCTATGAACCCAACATTGTAGAACAATGGGCCTATAAAGCGTCAAAGCAAAATACGGAAGAATATTTCTTGGAAGATAAATCCTGGACTTACCATGAGGATCAGTATATCAAACATCACCTCTTAATAGGAAGTCCGCTGAAAGCACGGATCACAGTCAAAACGCGGAGCTCAAAACCTATTACAAAAGACTACGAACTGCCTTTCGAAGTTTAGGAAATTCTGCAATATTTTCGCATTTCGTTACAACCTTTTTATTGCCGTGTGTTTCTCTAAACTGTATGACAAAAAGCACTATTAGCATGAAAAGAACAATTTTATTTGCACTGATCTGGGTCTCGGTTATGGCTTGTAATGAGAAACAAAATGCAACGCCACAGCCCGAGGCCCAGTCAACCAGCGTGCCTTATCGCAAGCAGACCAAAATCGCAGCGTCGGGCGCCGGAGCGTCAGGAGCCGACTTGAAGGTAGACCTTCGGGAAGTGAATGACAGCCGTTGTCCTAAGGATGTAGTTTGTATTCAGATGGGAAGCGCAAGAATCAAGCTCAATGTTTCCGATGCGACCAATTCCACGGAGGTTAATGTTGATTTCAAAGGAGATGCAAAAGCGGATTCGCAGGCGTTCACATTAAGTGGTCAGAACTACATTCTGATGGTAAGCGAATTGCAGCCTTATCCGTTAAGCACACAAACGCCTAAAATCGAGGATTATAAAGTTAATGTGACCATTGAGAAAAAATAGGAAGTTACATTTTGGTGTGAAAATTTGAGAAAGGAGCCTGGCCACGAGCCGGGCTCCTTTTTTGATTCGTGGGGTAATTTTTAGGATTGTTGTGTAAATTAGGCCATGTAAGCTTTTTTATCCTGCCCTTTAAATATGAAAGATTCGTTTTCCCGTCGTGATGTTATCAAAAGCATTGGCCTTTCCAGCGGTGCAATGCTGTTAAATCCATTGTTCTCTCATGCAAAACCGGAACAGAAAATAATGATACAAAGAACAATCCCTGCCAGCGGTGAAAAACTTCCGGTAATCGGTCTTGGTTCCTGGCAGCAATTCGATGTAGGTCAGGCTGCTAGCGAAAGAGCCGCATTGACCAAGGTTTTGCAGGAAATGGAGACATTAGGCGGCAAGCTGATCGACGCGTCGCCTATGTACGGGCGTGCAGAAGAGGTGATCGGCGCGCTTACCACCGAGTTGAAAAACAATGACAAGTTTTTCTTCGCTACCAAAGTCTGGACAACCGGGAAAGAGCAGGGGATAGCGCAAATGAATGATTCGTTCAGAAAAATGGGGCGAAAGAAGATTGAGCTGATGCAGATCCATAATTTGCAGGATTGGCAGACGCATTTAAAGACATTAAAAGACTGGAAGGCGCAGGGAAAAATAAAATACATCGGAATTACGCATTACACAGATTCTGCACACGCCAGGCTGGAACAGATCGTGAAGTCAAAGGAAGTCGATTTTGTCCAATTCAACTATTCCATCCGCTCGCGGAATGCCGAGAAAAGTCTGCTGAATGCGGCCAAAGATCATGGAGTGGCCGTGATCATCAACGAGCCATTTGAGCAAGGCGCATTATTCAGGGCGGTCAAGGGCAAGGAATTGCCGGCCTTTGCAGCTGAATATGATATCAAGAGCTGGGCTCAGTTTTTTTTGAAATACATTGTCAGTCATCCGGCCGTAACCTGCGCCATTCCCGGAACTTCGGATGTAAAACATGTGACCGATAATTTGGGGGCGGCCCTGGGCAATCTTCCCGACGAGGCCGGAAGAAAAAAAATGATTGAATGGATCGAGAAGGCATAAAAAAAGCGTGGCGATCAAACGCCACGCTTTTTTTATGCCTTTCAAAGTGTTTTAAACCGAAACCTGATTTTGATCGTCTTCGGCGATTTGAAGCACTTTGTCCATAGTGATAGGCAGGTTCCTGACGCGGACACCGGTTGCATGGAACACCGCATTGGCAATGGCTCCTGCCACTCCAATAATCCCAATCTCCCCCACGCCTTTGATACCCAAAGGATTCACAATGTCGTCCTTCTCTTCCACGAAGATCACTTCGATATCGTTAATGTCCTTATTTACCGGCACGTGGTATTCGGAAAGATTGTGGTTCATAAACCGCCCGTACTGGTGATCCATTTTGCTCTCTTCCTCCAATGCCTTGCTGATTCCCCAAACAACGCCGCCCAGGATTTGACTTCTTGCCGTTTTCGGATTGAGGATCTTTCCCGCCGCGACCGCGCATACGACGCGTGTCACACGGACGATCCCGAGATCTTCATCCACTTTCACCTCCGCAAAAACTGCCGCGTGCGAATTAAAAGTGTACTTCATTTTGTTAATCGGGTTTGGGCCGCTGGTTGAGGTTTCCTCAATGCTGTTAACGCCCGCAAGCCGCATCAGGTCAACAATTGATATAGACTTCAAGCTGCCATTTGGGTCCGACAACATTCCCGAATCAAACGAAATGCCCTTCGGATCAGCATTATAGAAAGGGGAGCCTTTGGTTTTGACAGCCATTTTTGCCAGCTTCTTTCTCACATCTTCACATACGCCTTTCACGGCTGCGCCCACCGAAGCTGCCGTCCATGAACCACCCTCCAGCGGCGCAAGCGGCATATTGGTATCTCCCAGTTTGAATGTAACATCTTCGATTTTCAGGCCTAAACTTTCTGCCGCAATCTGCGTCATAATGGTGTAAGTGCCGGTTCCAATGTCCGAAGTTCCGCTGCTTACCACCAGCTTCCCGTCAATAGATAGTAAGGCTTTTGCCCGGCAAGGCATCTGGAATGCATCCCAGGCAGCAGTAGCCACTCCCCAGCCGATCAGCTGGTTTCCTTCCCGCATTGAGCGCGGTTCGAGGTTTCTTTTGGTCCATCCGAATTTTTCTGCACCTTCCCGATAACATGCGATCAGCTCTTTACTGGAAAATGGTTTTCCTTCGGTCTGGTCCTCATCCGCATAATTTTTGAGTCGGAAAATCAACGGGTCCATTTTTAGTTCATAAGCCAATTCATCCATTGCACTTTCCATCGCATGCGCACCTGTAACAGCGCCCGGCGCACGCATATCCACAGGCGTATACATGTCCAGCCCCACCAGATCATATTTCAATTTGACATGATCACAATTATACATTGTCCCAGACCAGTTTACGATGATCTCTGTATAGTTCTCAAACCTGGAAGTTTCAGAGTATGCTTCGTGCGTAATGGATTCCAATGTGCCATCCGCAGACGCACTAAGGGCAACATTCTGCATAGTAACCGGCCTGTGCCCGAATGTGAACATCTGTTGGCGGGTCAACCCCACCTTAACAGGTCTTTTTAATTCAAGCGCAGCAAGCACAGCCATAAAAAGCTGGTATTGAGGCCGTAGTCCGGATCCGAAAGCGCCGCCAACGTACGGCGAAATGATCCGTACATCCTTATACGCCAGTCCGAATACATTACCAATGTAAAACTGGCAATTGGAAACCCCCTGCGTTTTATCATAAACGGTCAGCTTTTCATTTTCCCAGATGGCCGTGGTTGAAAACAGTTCCATAGGGTTATGATGCTCTGCTCCGTGCTGGTAAGAACCGGACATCTTGAATTCCGCCTGCTCATACGCTTCTTCTGCATTACCACGCGATTTGGGCTGAACAAAACCTATTTTCCCGGACGGCGCCTTGTATGCATTTTCGAGGTTTTGGATCAGATCGGTCGTAAATCCTTCTTCCTGATATTCCACTTTCACCAATGAGGACGCATATCTCGCCAGCTCGAAAGTTTCGGCCACGACTAATGCGATAGGCTGACCACTGTAAATGATCTTATCGTCATGCAAAGGCCGGAACGGAGAGCCGGTCGGCGCATCCATATCCTTATATTTAATGCTAAACCAAGGCAGGCCGGAAACATTCTCATGTGTGAAAACCTGCAAAACGCCTTTCAGCGACATGGCTTGCGAAGTATCAATGTTTAAGATTTTTCCTTTTGCAATGCTGCTGGATACAATGTAGCCGTACAGCATGCCTTCCACTTTAAAGTCGGCTGAATATCTGGCGCTGCCCGTAACCTTCGCCAGTCCGTCCACCCGGCTGACGGGCTTTCCTATATATTGCGTTTTCATAGATTTTCTCCTGTTTTGAGCGCCTCATTCAAAGCACGTACGATTGCTCTTTTGGCCAATTCGATTTTGAAAGTGTTACCACCAAAACCAATTGCACCTGTAAGCATGGTTTCGGCCAGTTCCTGGAAATTCTCCGTAGAAGCCGTTTTTCCGATATAACTTTCCTCCACATCCCTGCGCCGCCAGGGCTTATGCGCAACGCCGCCCATCGCAACGCGGATATCCTTGATCACATCCCCGTCCAGATCCAGAGCCGCTGCTACGGAAACGAGTGCGAATGCATAGGACTGCCTGTCGCGGACTTTCAGATAAAAAATGCTTTTGGTAAAATTGCTTGGAGGAAGATCAATGGAAGTAACCAGTTCTCCCGGAGAAACATTGGTATCCAAATGGGGTGAATTGCCGGGTAACCGATGGAAATCAGCAAATTCTAATGTTCTGTCGCCATTAGGGCCAGAAATATTCACCTTCGCATCCAGTGCCGCAAGGGCCACGCACATGTCGGAAGGATGCGTGGCAATGCATTGCATGCTCGTTCCCAGAATGGCGTGAATGCGATTGATGCCGTTGATTGCTGAACAACCCGAGCCAGGCTCACGCTTGTTGCAGGCAGTGGCCGTGTCATAAAAATAATAGCAGCGCGTGCGTTGGAAAAGGTTGCCGCCATTGGTAGCCATATTGCGCAACTGCGGCGAGGCACCGGCCAGAATAGCCTTGGAAAGCAGGGGATAGCGTTGCTCCACGAGTTCATTCCATGCTGTGTCGGCGTTGGTAACGAGTGCACCGAGCCGTAATCCGCCGTCCTCATGCTCAGTGATGTTAGCCAGGTCAAGCCGGTTAATGTCCGTCAAATGATCCGGTTTCATCACATTTTCCTTCATCAGGTCCAGCAAATTGGTGCCGCCTGCGATGAACTTGCCATGTTCATGAACTTGAATGTCCGCCACAGCTTCTGCGACGTCATAGGCTTTATTGTATGAAAAACTGTTCATGCCATTTTCGATTTAACATCCATAATGGCTGCATTAATGTTGTTATAAGCACCGCAACGGCATATATTGCCGCTCATGAGTTCCTGCACATCTTCCAAAGAATCAGCCCGGCCCTCATTGAGCATTCCCACCGCAGAACAGATTTGTCCCGGCGTGCAGTAACCGCACTGGAAAGCGTCGTGCTCTATAAATGCGTCTTGCAAAGGATGGTTAACTGTGCCGTCCGAAAGCCCTTCAATGGTTGTGATCGCCTCGCCGTCTTTCATTACAGCAAGTGTCAGGCAGGAGTTAATGCGTTTGCCGTTAATGAGCACCGTGCAGGCGCCGCATTGGCCATGATCGCATCCCTTTTTGGTCCCGGTAAGACCGGCGTATTCCCTGATTGCATCGAGAAGACTGACCCAAGGTTGCAATTTGAGTTTGAAAAACTGGCCGTTGATAGTTAAATTAACTAATTCATATTCAGGCAATCCTTGCTTTTTCTGGATTGGTGCATCCAAAACCGTTGCGTCATTTTTCATACATGCAAATGGTGAATAGTTGTTGATTATGCCTGGATGCGTAAAAAACTATTCCTCCATGAAAGCATGCTTAAACGGGCATAAATATGGGGGTTATGGGAAACGTAGTCCCGTAATCCTGAGCGTGGGTTTTAAGCGACCGATTCCAGCGACGCCGTTTTACTGGTAATATATTTATGCGCTTCGTCCGCATCATCAAGCCATGGAAAAAGGCTTGGCGGATGGTTGAAGCCATTTACAAAATCAGATGCGATTTCCGAATTTTGACTGGCCGCAGCCAGAATATCGAATGCATGTGGTGACGGGGGAGACAGGAATATATCGCAGAACCGGTTCACATGTTTAGAATATTCCCAGAAATCGTCAAAAGTCTGGTTCATCCATGCCACATCAAATGGCTTATCCCCATGTGCAATGATTGCTTTTGCATAAGCATTGGCCATTTTGGTCGCATTATTGCCGCCTTGCCCAACGATCGGATCATTCAGGATCACCGTGTCGCCGATTCCGAGGACGGCAGCCGTTGAATTGAGTTGCACAACCGGCTTGCGCACGACAGGTGCGAACGAGCCTTTCAGAAAAGCATCATCGCGGATGATTTCAGCATTGGCAAAGGCTTCGTAACGCCACGGAAGCACCTCGCGGATCATTTTCTTTGCTTTTTCCAGTTGCTCGCTACCAGATTTTACGTCGTCAAAAACATCCATAGGACCTCCCGGAACGCTTTCTACCAGCATGAATGAGCATTGAATGTCGTCCTTTTGATAAAACGGGGCTGTAATGATCTCGCCAGCTCCCATAACCGCGTCCAATGTAATGGAAGTGAACTTGGTTTTGCCGGGATGTTCGAAGTTATTAATGTGTAATTGCAGCAGTTTGCGGGCAGGTTTATCTCTTGTGGATTTGGCCTCGTCGCGCTGGAAAAGCTTGGCGAGCGGCCCCTTGCCGGAAGAAACCACAACGAGATCGAATTGCTCCGTACAAGCCAGCAGGTCCGATGGCGTCGTGTCGCTGACGATGAACTTGCCGCCGTTTCTTTCAAAGAGTTTGATCCACTGATAGAATTTCAAGCGCTGATCGATAGACACGCCCGGTTTGCTGGTTTTGGAGTTGATACTCAAAGCGAGATTGCCGTCAGGCATTCCGAAATTGATGTTAAAGCCCGTCGAATGATAGGCTGTGTCACTCCAAAGGTCAAGCCCAAGCTCTTTTTCAAGCTGCAAAGTGTCGTTGAACAAATATGTAGCGCCCGTTGGCGGGCCATTGAAGATCTCTCCTGCCGATCTTTCCGAAATGATGGTCACGTCGTAACCACTTTTCAAAAGGCGGATTGCCAGATGCAAACCTGATTGCCCGGCACCCATGATCGCGATTTTTCTCATTGTATAGAAGGTTAGTTCATTTTGATGTTACAAATCTACCCTTCGTCACCATTTCATAATCTAAGCAAAAATTAAAAAGTATAAAAAATTATAAAAATCCGCATGTCGCTGTTTCAGTTCATAAACGGGGATACTACTTTTATTAAGTGCAGTGATAATGTGGGGTTTGTATTAAAACAAAAGACTTATACGCATGATATCCATTCCTGGTTACGAGATCGTCAGTGAAATTTACAAAGGCCCATCGCATGCACTATATAAAGCGGTGCGGACAGTGGATTCGAGCCCGGTAACATTGAAAGTCGCCACGTTTCAGGAAACTTCGGATCCGATCTTTGGGGCCTTCGAAAGGGAATTCAGCACGGGTTATCAGCGTTTTTTTAATTCTGTTTTAAAATATACTCAAAAAACAAGGTTCGAAAACAAGCTGATCCTGGAAATGGAGCCGTTTGACGGCCTGGCGCTGGAACATTGGCTTGTGCGGCAACGGCCTTTAAGCCAGCGCATTGAAATATGCATTGCACTTGTGAAGACGCTGGAAGAGTTGCATTACGCTAATATCATTCACTGTGACCTCCAACCTGCGCATTTCCTGATTAAGCCGGAAACGTTGGAAATCAAATTAACCAACCTTAGTCCCAAGAGCGAAACGGAATTGGAATATATGTCGCCCGAGCAGTCGGGGCGGATGAATATCAAGGAGGATTATCGGTCTGACTACTATGCGCTTGGCGTCGCCTTCTACCGGATTTTCACGGGCAGGTTGCCATTTGCACATTCGGATCCCAATGAGCTGGTGCATTCACACATTGCCAAACAACCTATATTGCCTTCCGTCATCGATCCCGAAATCCCGGCGGTTGTTTCGGAACTGGTCATGCGCTTGCTGGAAAAGAAGCCGGAAGCGAGATATCAGACTACGAAAGGCATCCGCCATGACCTCAAAGCGAGCCTGGATTTTTGTCCTTCGGGCCGGGCCACGCCGTTCCAGGCCCGCCGATTCGATACACCCGGCCGGTTTGAAATCCCGGGGCGGTTGTATGGGAGAGAGCCTGAGATCCAAAACGTGCTGAATGCATTCCAACGAGCATCTTCGAAAAATGAAATGGTGCTGGTGTATGGAAATTCCGGAATAGGGAAGTCCTCGCTGGTGGCGGAAGTGCAGGATATACTCACGTGCCGGGGAGCACTTTTTGCAACTGGAAAATTTGAACAATATGTTGAAAATATTCCGTTTGAAGCGGTTATTGAGGCCTTTGATCAGCTGATCACTCAGATTTCTGCCGTCGATCCCGAGGCGCTCCGCGGCTGGAAATGTGACATTATGCAGGCAGTGGGCGCTTACGGGCAAGTGATTGTGGACGTGATTCCAAAGCTTGAATTTATCATCGGCAAGCAGGCTGATGTTCCGCCGCTTGCCCCGGTAGAAGCGCAAAACCGGTTCATTAATGTCTTCACGAATTTCATCAATGTCTTTACCAAAAAAGAACATCCGCTGGTCATTTTCCTCGACGATCTGCAATGGGCCGACGCCTCAAGCCTGCGGTTTCTGAGTCGCGTGATGGGTTCGGTGGAGGGTAAATATCTCTTTATAATCGGTTCCTACCGGGACAATGAAGTGCCTGTGAACCATCCGCTTGCCGTTACGATCAGGGAAATGGAAGAAGCCGGTGCCAACTTCCGACAGCTGGGCCTTTTTCCATTGACCACAGGACAAATTTCATCGCTGATTTCTGATACATTTTCCTGCCCGCAGCACATTGCCGATACACTCGCAGAACCTATTTCCAGCCGGACCCTTGGTAATCCCTTTTTTATCAATGAAACACTCAGATCATTGTATAAGGATGGGCTGATCCATTTTGACCAGCAAGACAGAAAGTGGCTGTGGGATGCGCAGTCTATCATTGATTATGCCGATTCTGGCTCATCGCAAGAATTACTGACCAACAAGATCAACCGGCTTTCTGAGCATGCTAAACAGGCGTTGACCTGCGCCGCGTGCATTGGAAAAGAGTTTAATCTCGAAATGCTTTCGGCGCTGAATGATAAAACGCCGCAGGAAACGGGAGAGGATCTGAAAGAGGCCATTACCGAAAACCTGGTGCTGGTTTCCATGGAAAAGCCAAAAACGGATCGGGACAGATATCTTTTCAAAACGCGTTATACTTTCGTCCACGACCAGGTGCAGCAAGCTGCATACGCATTGCTATCCGACGGGCGAAAACAGGAACTGCACCTTGATATCGGCTATTTTATGCTGGAAAGATTGTCTCCGCATGAAATAGACAACCAATTGTTCAGCATTGTAAACCATCTCAACTTCGGTGCGGAAATAATTGATTCGGACAGCCAGAAGTACAAGATCGCACAGCTTAATTTTGATGCGGGTAAAAAAGCCAAAATCTCGGCCGCATATTCCGTTGCATTGGAATATTTCAGAACAGGAATGCGCTTTTTGAGTGAAAAGGATTGGAATGACCCGGAAATGCTGCTCAGGAATTTACATACCGAATATGCCGAATGTGCTTACCTGACAGGCGACATTGCAGCCACTGAAAGGCTTACCGCGACACTGCTTGAACACGCAAAATCTGTGGAAGAGCGCATGAATGCAAGCCAGCTCCGCATTCAGGCACTGATCTTCTCAAAAAATCTGGATGGTGCGATCCGGCTTTCACTTACGGTTCTGGCCGAATTAGGGATAAAATTCCCGTCCGTTCCCAACAATTTTCACATTCTGACCGCCTATGCCAAATCGAAGTGGCATTTGCGGGGAATGGCGATTGAAGATCTGGCAAATTTTCCCCAGATGCAGGATAACCGGATGCTGGCAGCCATGCGGATCCTGCAAAATATCACGGCCATTGCTTTTGTGAGAATCCCGCTGTTGTACCCGCTTATGGTGCTGAAAATGGTCGGCATGTCGGTCAGATACGGAAATGCGCCAGAATCTGCATTGACTTACATTACATATGGGGCCATCGTGAATGCGATTGAGACCCGGAACCCGGCGTGTTACAGGTTTGGAAAAACGGGTTTGAAGCTGCTGGAAGGCGTTTCAAACATTGCTATCAAGGAACGGACGATGCTTGTTTTCAACATCGTAAGCAGATCTTCCGGCGAACACATCAGCCACTCCCTTGAACCGCTGAAACGTGCATTCAAGGTTGGGATAGAGTTAGGTGACATTGAATATTGTGCCTATGCATCAAGCACTTATAGTTTCTTTTTGCTGCTTTCGGGCAAAAACCTCAACTGGGTTAAAGATGAAATGATCCAGTTCAACCATTTGCCCAAGTCCATTTCTATCGACCATATTTCCAATCAGAATGAACCGCTGATCCAGATCGTCTCCAATCTTTTGGGAGAAAATAATGATCCTACTTTGTTGATCGGCGATTACTTCAACGAAGGGAATAATTATTCCAACATTCTGACACTGAGCGACAAGACGCGCATTTTTGCCTGCTTTTTATACAAAATGATCCTTTGTTACCTGACCCGGGATCACGACAAAGGACTAGCCCATGCGGAAAAGGCCCTTGTTTATAGCCAGAATGTGAAAGGTTTACTCTTCCAGCCGCTATTCTGTTACTATTATGCATTGTTGAATTACGCTGTTGCAGGCAATAAGTCTTCGGCGGTAACACACAGAATTACAGGCAATAGATATAAAAAAATGCTTGAAAAATGGGCGCAGCAGGTGCCCGTCAATTTTCAGCACCGGTATACACTCGTGCAGGCCGAACATGCGCGTGTAAATGGGAAGAGTGAGCAGGCCGCGGTTTTGTATGATACGGCTGTAAGGCTTAGCAAAGAAAATGATTACTCTCAGGATGAGGCGCTTGCCAATGAGCTTTGCGGGAACTTCTGGATGGAAAAATCGCAGCCCCGCATTGGCTTGGTTTACATTCAGTCCGCGATTGAATGTTACCAAAAATGGGGCTGTGAGATCAAGGTAAGGCAGTTAAAGGAGCAATTCGGCGAGCAGCTGCGCTTGTCTCCCGACTTGTCCGAGCATGGCCAGCCAGCTAAGACAGCGGGCGGCAGCATTGGTTCTTCCTTGGATATTTCTACGTTAATGAAAGCCTCGACGGCCATATCCAGCGAAGTAGTTTTTGCGCGGCTGATGGAAAAGCTGATGAAGTTTGCTATCGAAAATGCGGGTGCACAATCCGGGTTTTTCATTCTGGACTGGGGCGGGAAGTTGTATATTGAAGCAAGCCAGTCGGTTTCCAATGATAAAAGTGATATACGTCAGATCCCACTGGACGGTTCCGGATTGGTGCCGGAAAGCATTATCGAGCATGTTTTCAGGACCAAAACCGATGTGATCCTCAATGATGCCAAGTCTGACGAGCAATTCAGTCAGGATAGCATTATTTCCGGAAACGACATCCGCTCTGTGCTCTGCATTCCGGCCATGAACCAGGGAAAGATCGTGGGCGTGCTTTATCTCGAAAACAACCTCACCACCGGCGCATTTACGCATGAGCGCACTGAACTGCTGAAACTGCTTTCTGGCCAGATCGCCGTTTCCATCGAAAACTCAATTTTATACGAAAACCTGGAAAAAAAGGTGGCCGTCCGGACGACCGAAATCCAGGTTCAGAAGGAGGAAATAGAGCGGCAAAAGATGCTTGTGGAGGAGAAATCCAAGTTTAAAGAGCAATTCTTTGCAAACATGAGCCACGAGATCCGCACGCCTATGACGGCCATCATTGGTATGTCAGAGCTGATCTTCGACACGCCGCTTAGCCCCCGACAGCTTGAATATGCCAAAGGAATCCGCTATTCGTCGGAGAATTTGCTGGCGATCATCAATGATATTCTGGATTATTCAAAAATCGAAGCAGGCAAGTTTTCATTCGTTCAAAAACCCTTTCATATACGCGACCGGATGAACCGTTTGGGATATATTTTGAAGGTTATCGCGGAGGAAAAAGGCATCGGCCTGGACATTTCGGTGGCAGAAGATGTCAGCGATCAGCTGGTAGGCGACCCGCTGAGGCTTCACCAGATACTGCTCAACCTGGCTGGTAATGCTGTGAAATTCACTGATTTTGGGTCGGTTAAAATCGAAGTAAAGCGCATATCAGCTGCCAGGGGCGTTGAAGAGTTGCTTTTTACGGTCAAAGACACAGGCATAGGCATTGCAAAAGAGAAATTGCAATACATTTTTGAAACATTCACGCGCCTCGACGAAGACCTGAACAGCAAGCAAACGGGAACCGGATTAGGCCTGTTTATCGCGAAGCGGCTTGTGGAGGAACAAGGTGGAGAAATGACGGTTTCCAGCCAGGTCCAGCAAGGCACCGAGTTCTCCTTTAA
The DNA here is from genome assembly GCF_021390415.1 of Dyadobacter sp. CY327. Taxonomy (NCBI): domain Bacteria; kingdom Pseudomonadati; phylum Bacteroidota; class Cytophagia; order Cytophagales; family Spirosomataceae; genus Dyadobacter; species Dyadobacter sp. CY327. The sequence goes on from NZ_JAJUXJ010000001.1 coordinate 2,107,379, forward strand.
CCTGTCATTTGAAGTTTGCGGCGGCAGTGAGGCCGATGATAATGAGGACCGCGATGACGGCGTTTCTCTTTCCGGAACGAGAATACTTTTGGTAGAGGATAACCTTTTCAATCAGGTTGTAGCGGAGGAAACATTGAAAAAATTGATCCCTGACGTGCAGATCGTCATTGCCGATAATGGCCAGATTGCGCTTCAGAAGTTACAGGAACACACATTCGACATTGTGCTCATGGACGTAAAAATGCCCGTTATGGACGGTTATAAGGCCACACGGGCGATCAGGGAAGGGGAGAAGGGCCGCCGAATCCCGATCCTTGCATTTACTTCAAACGCCAACCCGGCAGAAGCCCAGAAATGCAAAGAAGCCGGAATGGACGACTATATTACTAAGCCCATCGAAGCGAAAAAGTTGAAGGCAAGGATCAGGAGGTTGTTGGCGGGGGAAGTTGTTTGAACGAACGGGCAATGATCCCTTATTGTAATTCTTTTTCAGAAAGAATTTGGAATTCTTTATGGAAGTGTTCCAGTAAGGGTTTCAGCCGGGTTTTATCGCCGTTGTCCACTTCGAACTCCATGATCTTCATTTGCTCTGATAAGTTGGTTATTCCCATGTAGGCGAACTGGGTTTTGAGACTGTGGACCAGGTTGGAGAAGTTTTCCCAGTCTTCATTAGCGAGTGCTTCCTGGATTTCTTCGATCTGTTTCGGTGCTTGTTCGCGAAAGATCCGGACGAAGTTGCTGACCAGCCTTTCGTCGCCGTTCATGAGGTTGCGTAAAAAAGTAAGATCCATTTCCTATGCCTTGCTGATCAGTTTGTAACCTTCCCCATGCAGATTCAGGATTTCGACCTTGGAATCTTCTTTGAGAAACTTTCGGATCTTGCTTACATATACGTTGAGACTATAACCGCGAAACGCCTCTTCGTCTCCCCAGATTCCAAACATCGCCACTTCGCGGGTAAGGACCTTGTTTTCGTGCTCGCAAAGCATTTTCAGTAATTTGGATTCAATAGAAGTCAGCTTAATGACTTTATCCATCACGGCCAATTCGCGCAAGCCGGCATTAAAGCTCGAATATCCGATGTTGAATTGATCAATCACCTGTACTTTTTCATGGATTTTGACCCGCTTCAAAATGGCTCGGATGCGCAGATAAAGCTCTTCCATACTGAAAGGCTTGGTCAGATAATCGTCCGCGCCAATCGTCAGGCCCTTGATTTTATCTTCTTTCAGCGACTGGCCCGTGAGGAAGATAATCGGGATAGTCTCGTTCATTTCCTTGATTTCGGCGGCGAGCGTAAATCCATCCTTTTTGGGCATTTTCACATCCAGAACGCATAGGTCAAAAGGTTTTTGCTTAAATGCGTCCATGCCGGCCATCCCGTCGTGTTTGAGAGTGACCTTGCAGCCCCGCATTTCCAGGTATTCTTTTGTCAGCTCGCTATATTGTACTTCGTCATCAATCAAAAGCAAGTGCACGTCGTTCATACATTACATTTTTTGTAAAGAGCATTGAGTAATAAGTTCAGTTGGTTTTATTAAGCTGCAATCATTAATAAAAACGCAGCGAGAGGAGGATTAAGGTCAAATATACTGGTTTCCATTTTTAGATAGGAAAACCGGAACAATCCATTACAAAAAACTTAGGCAACGGAAAAATCATGTGAATAATCCGGGAAATACGGCCCTGTCAGGGTAGTTGTGCATTTCTGAGTCCTTTGAATAAACTGTCTGTAAAAGGTAATTTCCATGTTCTTAAAAAACGATGAAAACATTTCCCGGCGCGACTTCATCAACCGGGCAGGCGTCATCGCGGCGGCCGGCATGCTGGCGCCGGAACTCACAAGCGCATCTACGCATCTTCCTAAACCCATGAAAACGATCCGGATCAAAACCGTTAATTCCAATTTTGAAAGAGAGCCGCTGAACCCGTACAGGTTCAAGGGAAGCGCTATCACAGACAGCTGGCAGGCAATTTCCCTGCTGGAGTCCGAATCCGGGACCAGGAAAATTGGGATTGGCACACAGGGCGTGTTATGGTCTGATTCCAAGGTTTTTGCGGGACATTCTGAAAGCGCCGGCAATGCTTTGATGTATGCCATGACGGAACGGGCTCTGCAAATGATCAAAGGCACGACATTCTCAGATCCGGTAAAATTGCTGGACGACATCCTGCCGGAGGTTCTGGCTTACGGAAAAAAGATCACGGGCAACCCTGACCTGCGTAAAACGTTTGCACTCAATGCATTGGTAGGTGTTGACAATGCTGCATGGCTTTTATATGCCAAAGAAAACAACATTGATCAATTCGATAAGCTTATTCCCGCGGCATACCAGCCCGGCTTGTCACACAGGCACGAAAAAGTGGCGAGTATTCCGTCTTTCAGTGTAGGGACTTCGGCGGAGCGGATCAAGCAGGCAGCCGATGAAGGTTATTTTATCATGAAATTGAAAACCGGCTCAGCGGGAACGCAACAGGAAATGATCGAGAAGGACATTGCCTTCCTGAGCGCGGTACACAAGGCAATCGGACATTACGAAACGCCCTACACTCAGAACGGCAAAATCCCGTATTATTTTGATGCAAACGGGCGATATGAGAAGAAAGAAACATTGCTCCGCTTCCTGGATCATGCCCGAAAGATCGGTGCATTCGACCAGATTGCGGTGATCGAGGAGCCGTTTGAAGAGCGAAACGAGGCTTTTGTGGGTGATATGGGCGTGCGCGTAGCCGCCGACGAAAGTGCGCACACCGTGGAGGATGCAGCGCACCGGATCGAATTGGGTTACAGCGCTATTGCCGTCAAAGCAATCGCTAAAACGCTGAGCATGACCATGAAAATCACGCAGCTCGCCTACGAAAAAAAAGTGCCCTGCTTCTGCGCCGACCTGACGGTTAATCCGATTCTGGTAGACTGGAACAAGAATGTGGCGGCAAGGTTGCAGCCATTTCCAGGCATGACCGTTGGTTTACAGGAGACGAATGGTCACCAGTATTACAAAAACTGGGAGAAATTAATGACCTATCATCCCAAAAAAGACGGTTCCTGGGTCCGCACACAAAAAGGTGTTTACCTCACCGACGCAACATTCTATGCTGAAAGCGGAGGCATACTCACGCCATCGCCACACTACGAAGAGATGTTTGAGACAGCGCAATGAATTTAAAGCGTAACAATCTGAGGCTCTGTCAATGATCCGTTTGTAAGATCTGAAATCCGGCTGCCGATCTTGAAAGAGAAATTTCTCTGGCCAGCCGCGCATTTCCCTGTTGGACTGTAAGCCACGAGCTTATGGGCAATCTCGTCGTATTCATATTTACAATTCGGCACAGTTTCCGTTGGCACAGCCTTCGCTTCCAAGGATTTCTGCGGCAAGGGCTTTTGACAAATGCTGAGACAAATGGCCGTAATGGTTCCACCGACCAGCGCGGTGCTGAGGATAATAGTAGAAAATTTCAGGTTCATGGCTAAGAATATTGAGTAACAATGCATTTGATTTCATTACAAATTAGCCCAGCAATCCGCATAATCCAGATAGAAGTTGTGCAATATGCGCTATCCGCCATCCGGATTGCAATTTCCTATGTCTGAAATGTAATTAGAGGTTATGCCAGTTTGGCAAGAAATGCCCTGACGTTGCAATTGAAATCTCTATCCGGCTATTCTTTGTTTGGCTGCCAAACAGTATTATCGGTCACGAATTGATCACATCCAGTAGTTTTTCCGCAAAACCAGGAGTAGGGTGGGCTCCCATTTTTATGGATTTGCCGGTTCTTTTGTTGGTTACAGTTAGATCTGCATTAGTAATCAGCTTGTAAAAAAGCTTCGCAGTTTTGTAAACCACCGCCCCAACTGCTGTGATGATGACGATAGAAGATAAAATGTTTAGTGCTTCCATATAGCCTTATTCCGTGTGTAATTTAGTGAGCTTCAAATCTAAAAAATGTTTTTTGATCTCATCCAAGTGCAAACGTTTAATATCAGAAAAAGTCCAGATACAGCTTACTGGAAGCAAACACAAAACAATTTTAAGCCTAATTGAAAAATAATTTTCCCCAACCTGTAACGAAGCGCTGGCTTGGTCGTCTTTGTATGTGAATGGATTTACAAGCCTTTAACCAACGCATCCTTCCCGTGCAGGGACGCCTTTTCAGATTGGCGCAAATGTTTCTTCGCAACCGCGAGGAAGCGGAAGATGCCATTCAGGATGTGTTGCTGAGGTTGTGGACGAACAGGCAGCAGCTGGAAACGTATCATAGCGTCGAGGCACTGGCTGTGCAGATGACGAAAAACCTCTGTATGGACAGGCTCAAATCGCATCATAAGCAGAAAATGCAAAACGGTGCAGACGTTACCAGCGTGCAGGCAGCGGAATTGTCGCCGCACCGGCAACTGGAAAACAGCGACAGCGCCGCGCTCATCCACAAGCTCATCGCCGAGCTGCCCGACCAGCACAAACTAGTGCTGCATTTGCGCGACGTGGAAGAATATTCGTTCGAGGAGATTGAGCAGGTTACGGGATTGAGCAATGCGAACATTCGTACGATCCTTTCGAGGGCGAGGCAGAAGCTTCGGGAAAATTATCTTAAAGCAAACGATTATGGATCAGGATATTGAGAAACTGTTAGAGAAATATTACGAAGGCGAAACGACCATTGAAGAAGAAAAGGAAATTAAACGCTTTTTCCAAAATGGTGACGTTCCAGAACATTTAATGAGCCACGCAGCACAGTTTGGTTACTTTGTTGAGGCAAGAAACGAACATCCGTCGCTGACATTCGGCAGTGAATTATTAATGTTGCTTGATCCGCCGAAACAAAGTCCGGTGCGCACTTTTGGTCGCTGGCTGGTAAGGATTGCTGCCGGGCTGGCGCTGTTGATCGTCGGGTTTTTGGGAGGACGTGCATTTCAGGAGCGCGATGGTGCGGAGATTCCATTGATAGCTTCAAAAGAATCGGTGTCGCAGCTGGAAATGAAAAATGTGCTGGCTTTTGAAAAAATGAATTCCACATCGGCCAGCGAACGCATTCAGGCTGTAAATCAGAGCTATGCGCTTTCAAACCTGGATAAGGACATTACGCAGCTGCTGATCAATACACTCAATTTCGATCCGAATGTTAATGTCAGGCTTGCAGCTTGTCAGGCATTGCAACGGTTTGACAATGAGGATAATGTAGCGGAAGCGCTGATGCATTCCCTGGCCATTCAAACCGATCCCAACATTCAGATTATGCTGATCGAAATCCTGGTTTCAAACAAAGAAAAGCGGGCTGTTGAACCATTTCAGCAACTGGCCAGAAACCAGGAAGTGTTGGAAGTGGTCCGGCTTAAAGCGCAGCAGGGTGTCAGTGAGCTTATAGCTGCGGACGTTTAAGTGCTTCTGAACAAAGACATTACGCTTTTTTTATTCCATTTATATTTTAATTAAAACCATGAAAAAAATACTTTTAATAAGTATGGGTTGCTTGCTGTGCCTTGCCGAATCCATAGCTCAGACGCCTGAATACAAAGCCAAGCTGGCCAACTCGAAAGATAAAAAGGTAACTATCGAAATGGCTGCCAGTCAGGTGAAGATCGAAGGATATGCGGGCGATGAAATTGTGATCCAGACGACTTCGGGTTATGAAGCGCCGCCAGAGCGGGCAAAGGGTTTGAAACCATTGTATTATGCCGGTGTAGACAACACGGGAATGGGCCTTTCGGTTACGACGGATGCGAGCGGGATCAAAGTGGAGAAAGTGACGCGCAAGGAGGCCAAATACACGATCCGTATACCCAGGCAGGTTTCGGTGCTTTTTCAGGAAGTGAACTGGCAGGGCGGATCCAAGATCGTGATCAGCAATATGGATGGAGATCTTGAAATTAAAACCAATGGTGCCAACATTCAGCTGACCAATGTTACCGGGCCTGTGGTGGCCAACACGACAAGTGGTGACGTGGACGTCGTTTTTTCTGCACTAAACCAGACTAAGCCGACCGCAATTTCGTCCATCAGCGGCGAAGTGGATGTGACGTTGCCCGCAACCGCAAAGTCGACGATGAAGCTGCGGTCCATTAACGGTGAAATGTACACAGATTTTGATCTAGGCACCAGAAACACCAAAGACGGGCTTTCCAAAGTGGGCGGTGGAAGCAACATTGAAGGCTCGACAAACGGCGGCGGGGTTGAAATGCAGCTCAATACGATCAGCGGTAACATCTACATCAGGAAAAAATAACCACCTTGGCCATATAATGTTATGAAAAACAGACTTTTAATAATCGTTTTAGCATTGCTCGCAGGCCCTTTATCTGCCCAGAAAATCATTGAAAAAAAGTTGCCTTACAAGGAAGGGCAAACCGCCAACCTGAACTTGAAGTTTGCCGACAGCATTCAGGTCCGCTATTGGGACAAACAGGAAGTTTACGTGAAAATCCGGGCGGTCATCAATGACAACCAATTAAACGACGCACTGCTCGTAACCGACCGCGCAACGTCCGATGAAGTGATTGTAGAAGTTGGATTTGATGATAAACTGCTCAGACAGGGCAAAGCGGAAGATTGTCCCGGAAACAATCGGAGCGCATGGAATGATAAGGATGGAAAGCAGCGATACTATTTGTGCAAAGAAATAAATTACCAGGTGTTTCTGCCGCGTAATGCCAAGCTCAAACTGGAAACGATCGACGGGAATATCGACATTCAAGGCGCTACTACAACCGTTTATGCGAAGACGATCAGCGGATTTGTGGATATGAGCTGGCCAAAATCCAAGGGGATTAATGTTGCCTTGAAAACCATAACCGGAGAAGTCTATTCCGATTTTGACATTGATTTTAAAAACAAAAAAGAGAAAAACCCGATCGTAGGCTATTTGCTGGAAGGCACACTGAACGGCGGAGGGCCGGATGTTAAGCTGGAATCGATCAGCAATGATGTGTATCTGCGGAGTAAAGAATAGTTTTCAATATAAGTTAGCCATGAATAGTAAGGGCTGTACGCATTGCGTATAGCCCTTATCGCATATATAGGGACTGGTATTACGGAGCCGGTTGGGTTAGCTGTAAAGAGGGTTTCCCCGTCAAAATCACGTTACACCCTGAAAAAACGAGGGATCACCCCAAAAATAAAATTGCCAAAAAATGAATAATTATTATTGCATTCGATTAAAGGAAGAGTCTGCCTGTTTCAGACTTAATTTAAACACATTATCATTATTAATTAAACATTGCACATGAGAACGCAGAGTCAGTATTTGGAAGAGATTAACCGGTTACTTGCAGATTATCTCAAGGAAATTGAAAATTCAGATTTGAAACCTTTGTCCGCACAGGTCTACCAGGTTCAATCAAAGAATTTTGTAAGATGGATCAATGGTGAGTTTACGCCGGGGGAAGTGAAAAAATCCAAAAGACAGGCACAGGAAAAAGCCAGGGAAAGCTAGCACTTCCGACAATTACTAAAATTTAAGTCGTTCCTCTGTTATAATAAAAAAGTAAGCGCATTACCTGCTCTCGTTCCTCTGCTTAACTTCTCCCGGTCTCTCAACGCCGTATCATAAAAAACAAAACACCTTCACGGCAGGACCGGAAGGTGTAAGATATACTCAACGTTTATAACGTATTTCATTACGTTCATTCTTGGGTGATTCTTTCTGCCAATAACACAAGCCATTCCAAAAGAAAGAATAAACAAATTTACAATGTCAAAGCAATATTGGTTGTAGATAGCTGTGAATTCTCTTGTAGCGATTTCTCTACATTGCCGGTGACATTTATTTAGGTAGATTTGGTTTTTAATTTCAGGTATCCTCCCTCTTTCAAAATTCGTTGCAACCCATTATTATTGTTTCGGAGCCGTAAGATTTCCTTCGTCCGATTATTCAAAGTATATTATTTCGGGAGAGTACTGAACGTTACATGAATTTATCTTTTATTGATTGGCCCGTTCAAAAACAGCTGGCTGGGGAAACAAACGCTCTCAACATTGCACGTATTAAAGTGTTATCGTTGTCGCTCCATCTGAGATTGATTACGACCATTATACTGCTTGTATTTTACATTCTTGAAAATCACGCTGTCCAAACCAAACGGATCGGGCTGTTGATGGTCGTTGTGATCCTCTATTATGTTGTCCTGCGTTTGGGGCTGAAATGGAAAAAGGCCATTCACATGGCTATTTTGATCTTCCTGGTCATTATTTGGTCCAATCTGTTTTTTTATAAAGAGGGTTTCCATGTGGTCACGCTCCAATATGTAGTGATCATCAGCATTTACGCGTTTTATGGCCTGGGTAACAAATGGGGGCTCTTTTATTCGCTGGTCGCTATTTTACCCTTTTTCATTTACATGTATCTGGAACATCAGCTTGGGGCTGCCATTCCGTGGGGGCCGATGGGCGTCAGTAAAATGACTGTTGCGATCCTGTTACTGCATAACTTCTTTTTTCTTTTTCTAATCAACTATTACTTTTTTAACTCCTTTTACTCGACCATCTCCGCGCTGGATGCCCGGACAACGGAGCTTACATCGAGTTTATCTTATTTAGAAGAATCGCAGCGCAAGCTTGAATCCGAGTTTAGCCACCAGAAATTGTTGCTGGCCAGTATTTCGCATGATATTAAAAGCCCGCTCCGCTTCCTGATGGCAACCACCGGTCGCCTGGCAAAAAGCAACCCCGACTTGCCTACGATCCGCGCTATAAGCCAGTCGAGTTACCGGCTTTATCATTTTATGAAAAACCTGCTGGAATACACGCAGTTTCGTTACAGGAATACGCGTGTGACTTTCAATTATCTGGACGTGCACGAACTGGTTGACCAGAAGTTTGCCATTTTTATGGCCGAAGCGGAAAGCAGCGGCAATGAATTTATCAATACGGTATCGCAAGGCGTGATCCTGAAAAGCAATTTACAATTGCTCAGCATTGTGCTCCATAACCTGATCGACAATGCAAACAAAGTGACCAGCAGAGGCACCATTGAAGTAACACATATAGATTATCGTGATTCGCTTCACCTCATCGTGAAGGACACCGGGCCCGGAATGGAGCCCGCCATCATCCGTTGGATCAATAGCGATGAGAAAGTGCCCGGCGCCGGACTGGATCCCGATAGCTTTGGAATGGGGCTCGTGATTGTTAAGGAAGTAAGCGCATTGATTAACGCGCGCCTGCTGGCCGAATCCGACAAAACACAAGGTGCCTCCATTCACATCATTTTCCAGAAATGACGCTTTCGTAGCCTGACTTCTACGTATTATTCCTTGATATTAAACTACTTTTAGAGGAAATAAGAAATAACAGTGTTGATGAAAACGATTTTGTTAGTAGAGGATCATTCAATAGTGCGGATGGGCGTGAAGTTGCTGATTGAGGACGTTATACCAGCTGTGGTTATTTTAGAAGCAGCCAGTTTTAGTGAGACGCTTAGAGTGCTGCAAACCAGGCATTTTGACCTGGTGATACTGGATATCCGGATTCCCGGCGGAGAGGCTTTTAATATGATCCCGAGGATCAGGGCTGTGCAGGAAAATGTTAAAATCCTGGTTTTCTCCTCCCAGGAGGAAGAATTGTACGCGCTGCACTATGTGAAGGCAGGCGCAAACGGATTCCTGCCCAAAGACACAAGCAATGAAGAGCTGGAACGCGCTGTATCTTCGGTGTTGAATGGCGGCACATACATAAGCAATGTTGTTCAGCAGCAGCTGGTTAACAACACATTAGTCGATAGAGAAAGCCGCGAAAGTCCCTTGGAAATCCTTTCTAACCGTGAACTCGAAATCATGGATATGCTCCTCACCGGGAAGTGGACAAAAGACATTGCCATCGAACTGAACATCAAAGAGAGCACGGTAAGCACCTACAAGGCCAGGATCTTCGAAAAGCTCGAAGTGACTAATGTTCTCGAATTATTCAAAAAAGTGGAAATCTACAAAAAGCACAACTCCGGCTTTCATCATTCCTAATTTGTCGAATATTGGCTACAATGTGTCAATATATTCGCACAAGTAGTTTTTGAGCATGTGAATTGCACTAATTCAACAATAATTATATTTACAGAAAGATGGCCGTCAGGTCATTTGAGTAACCCTATCAGAAAATTATTGTAGAGAGAAGAAGAAGATGGCCAGACTTATACAATTCGAAATGAACTCCCGCGCTCTGCCTTTCATCGGAGCCCTTGTTTTTACTATCACCGCCGGATCGCTGCTTTGGCTTTCCGCTATTTATGCACTTTATCAGATTTTAGGCAGATAGTCACTGACCAGTCGTCATGTTAAATTAAGTTAAATAGTTGATTCTGAGACATTCGCTTAACTTTTTTTAAGAGTTAGCCGGATATCGCTTCAAAGCGCTTTCCATAGCTTTGGGCACAGAAAAAACGAACTTAACATGACACTTTTTAAAAAATGGAACAACATTACCGGCTGGGCAGCATTCTCAACTGCATTCCTGACTTACGTGCTCACCATGGAGCGTACGGCGAGTTTTTGGGATTGCGGTGAATTCATTGCAGCAGCTTTTAAATTACAGGTGCCCCATCCGCCAGGAGCACCTTTTTTTCTGCTCATTGGCCGGCTTTTCTCGTTGCTGGCGCTTGGGGATTTGACGCGTGTAGCGTACTGGGTTAATATGGTTTCGGTGCTCAGCAGTGCCTTTACCATTCTCTTTTTGTTCTGGACCATTACATTACTGGTTCGCAAATTTATTGGTAAAACGGCAGAACAGCTCAGCCAATCCGAGGCAGTACTCGTCATTTTTTCCGGCCTTACCGGCGCCCTTGCATACGCCTGGTCGGACTCATTCTGGTTTTCAGCAGCTGAGGCTGAGGTTTATGGGATGTCATCTTTTTTTACGGCCATTGTGATCTGGGCCGTGTTCAAGTGGGAGGAAACGCAAGACGCATCCACGGCAAACCGCTGGCTAATCCTGATTGCGTATCTCATTGGCATTTCCATCGGTGTGCATTTGCTCAATCTGGTCACGATTCCGGCCCTGGCTTTGGTTTATTATTTCAAAACATATCGCAAACCGACCATTATAGGCCGGATTCTGGCATTTGTCGGTGGATTGGTTGTATTAGCGATCATTAACTCCGGCATTATTCCTGGCCTGCCGGACCTGGCGGGGAAGTTTGAGATCTTTTTTGTCAATACGCTGGGCCTTCCGTTCAACTCCGGAATCGTCTTTTTCGTCGTGCTATTTTTGGGAACATTAAGCTGGTCGGTGCGCTACGCGCATAAGAGAGGGAAGGCGCTGCTGAACACTGCTTTGCTGTCATTGGTTTTTGTGCTCATTGGTTACTCATCTTATACGATGGTGCTGGTGCGTTCGGAATTTAACCCGCCTATTAATGAGAACAATCCAAGCGACGTGCTGCGTTTTGTTTCTTATTTAAAGAGGGAACAATATGAAAGCAGACCGCTCTTATGGGGGCCGTCCTTCACTTCAAAGCCCATCAGCCAGGAGCGGGGAGCGCCGGTTTACCGCAAGAAAGATGGCAAATATGTCATCATTGATTACCGGCCGGTTTACAAATATGCGCCGGGCAGTAACATTCTTTTTCCGCGTATGTACAGCGCGCAGCCGGGCCACCCGCAGCTTTACCAGCAGATGACAGGCCTGGCGGAAGGGCAGCAGCCGACCATGACGCACAACTTGCGTTACCTGTTCTCACACCAGATGGGGCATATGTACTGGCGTTACTTTCTCTGGAACTTTGCCGGGCGCGAAAGCGATAAGGAAGGAGCGGGGACGGTGATGCCCTGGCAACCTGCGAGCAAATTTCCTTCTTCCATTGCCACAAACAGGGGCCATAACAACTTTTACATGATACCGTTTTTGCTGGGCATTGCAGGCCTCGTCTGGATGTACGGGAAACGCCGGAACGAGTTGCTGGTGCTTGGCTTGCTATTCGTTCTTACGGGAGTAGGGCTTGTTGTTTATCTCAATTCACCGCCCGCAGAACCGCGGGAGCGCGATTACATTTACGTAGGCTCGTTTTATATTTTCTGCATCTGGATCGGGTTCGGCGTAATGGCTGTTGCAGGTCTTTTACAAAAATTAATTAAAACACCTAAGCTTAGGACTGCGCTGGCAGTGTCTGCGAGCCTGTCGGTGCCGGTGATTATGCTGGCGAGAGGATGGGACAATCACGACCGGAGCGACCGATATCATTCTGTGGACTTTGCCAGGAATTTGCTCAATTCGTGTGCGCCTAATGCGATCCTTTTCACGGGAGGCGATAACGACACATTTCCATTGTGGTATTTGCAGGAAGTGGAGGGCGTTCGCACGGACGTGCGTGTATGTGTGCAGACATTCCTGGGTATAGACTGGTACATTGAGCAGCTGAGACGCAAAACCAACCTTTCGGAAGCCTTGCCACTCTCGCTGGATCTGGACGATTATGCAACCGGGAAGAATGAATTCGTGCCCTTTTACGAAATCCCGGCCGTCAGGAACGGCATTAACCTGAAAGAATATCTTGATTTGATCAATCAGGGAAATAAGGCGATCCAGGTTCCGCTGACGAGCGGAGATATGACCTCAATTTTACCTTCTTCCACACTTTTCTTACCCGTGGATGCGCAAAAGGTCCGGTCCATGAACATTGTCAAAAATGATTTGCTGCCTATGCTCACCAATTCTATGAGCTGGAACATTGGAACCAATGATCTTTACAAAAGCGACCTGGCGATGCTGGACATTATCGCGACCAACAACTGGAAGCGGCCCGTCTATTTTTCATCCACAATGGGCACCACGCACAATCTGGGTTTACAGGAATATTTGCAGCTCGAAGGTTACACTTACCGACTATTGCCAGTCCGCGTACAGGGCGCTTCGGATGGGTATGTCAATTCTGAAATTATGTATGATAACATGATGAAAAAAATGCAGTGGCGTTCGCTGAATAACCCCAAAGTGTATCATGATGACACGTATCGCGGCTCGCCCGTTGCTACGGCCAGGATCTCGTTCCTACGCCTTGCAGGCCAGCTAATCGCCGAAAATGACTTAGTAAAAGCGAAGAAGGTGGTGAACACAGCCATGACCGTAATGCCGGACGACACCATTCCGTTTGACCAGTTTTCAGTGGGTTTTGTGGGCATGCTGTTTGATGTCGGTGAGGATAAAAAAGCGTTGGATTCCGCCCGCATTATGGCACTTCGATCGGATGAAAATCTTACCTGGGCCAGGGAGAACGGCGGCACCAGGAACCGCGATGTGAATGTGGATCTTTATATGCTGCAAACCATTGTTCAGGAATGCAAACGCGCGAAAAAGGATGCCGAAGCAGAAAAGTATGAGGCTATTTTCAGGAAGCATTTGCTAGCATTTAATATGTATAGCGGAGGCAATTAGCACATTGGGGCCATACAGGCAATGCCATGAGACGCAGGTTTCATGGCATTGCTTTTTTACGGTTTTTGCAAAATCAACAAACCTCAAACCTATGCTCGAAGACCTTTGGTATAAAAACGCGGTGATTTACAGCCTCGATCTCGAAACATTCATGGATGCAAATGGTGACGGAACGGGCGATTTTGAAGGACTTTGCAACCGGCTCGATTATCTGCATGCATTAGGGTTAGACACGATCTGGCTGGCACCTTTTCAACCCACTCCCAACCGTGACAATGGCTACGACATCAGCGACTTCTACGGCGTTGATCCGCGCCACGGTTCCAGCGGCGACTTTGTTAGCTTCATTCATAAGGCCCGTAAACTGGGTATAAAGGTCATTATCGATCTTGTTGTGAACCACACTTCCGACGAGCACCGGTGGTTCAAGGAAGCACGGTCTTCAAAGGATAGTCCAAAAAGGGACTGGTATGTATGGTCGGAGAAGAGGCCGGCGGACTGGAACAAAGGCATGGTTTTTCCGGGTGTACAAAAGGCCACCTGGACAAAGGACAAGGAGTCAAAAGAGTATTATTTTCACCGTTTCTACGAATTCCAGCCCGACCTGAACACGGACAATCCCGAGGTAAGGGAAGAAATAAACAAGATTATGGGCTACTGGCTCGAACTCGGGATCGCAGGATTCCGTGTGGATGCCGTGCCATTTATACTCGAATCGAGCACTTCCAAGAAGGGTGGTGAACCCGCATTGCATTTTGAATACCTGAAAGAAATGCGCAAGTTTCTGCAATGGCGTAAAGGCGACGCGGTGCTTTTGGGCGAGGCGAATGTGTTACCAAATGAAAGCAAAAAGTACTTTGGGGAAGACGGTGACGGCATTCATTTAATGTTTAATTTTTTTGTAAACCAATATACATTCTACGCCCTGGCCACTGCCGACACGCGTCCGCTGATCAAGGCGCTGGAAGCGACAAGGGACATTCCCGGCACCAGCCAGTGGGCGCATTTCCTCCGCAACCACGACGAGCTGGACCTGGGCAGGCTGACCGAGGAAGAGCGGCAGACTGTTTTCGAAAGGTTTGGTCCCGAAAAACATATGCAACTTTATGACCGGGGCATCCGGCGCAGGCTTTCGCCTATGCTCGGCAGCAGGCAGCAAACAGAACTGGCTTACAGCCTCATGTTCTCATTGCCGGGGACGCCGGTTATCCGTTATGGTGATGAAATTGGCATGGGTGACAACCTCGAACTGGAAGAGCGCGACGCCGTGAGGACGCCGATGCAATGGACGGGCGAAAAACAAGGTGGTTTTTCACAAGCGGAGACATTGGTGCATCCGGTGGTTGAGGAAGGTTACTATGCTTATGATCACGTGAATGTCGAGAATCAGCGGCGCGAACCCAGTTCCCTGCTGAATTGGATGACTTCCCTGATAAGGATGCGAAAGGAATGTCCGGAAATTGGTTACGGCAACTGGGAAATTATGGATACGGGTCAAAATCAAATCCTGGGCATGCGTTACACCTGGAAAAACAAGATCCTGCTCATATGGCATAATTTCCAGGAAAAATCGTTGGAATTGGTCGTTCCTGAGGAAATGGCAGGGGCCACACGAATCGCGGACTTGATGAGCAACATTGAAAGTGTAACAGACAAAAAGGGAAGGCATACGATCACCTTAGAGGCTTACGGTTACCGCTGGTTTCGCGCAGTTCCGTAATGCAGACGCAGCCATTTGATAAATTTGCAATCCGTTCAGGAACGCCGCAAATGTTCACACTGGCTTAATATTCAAATACTTAAAATTGCATTGCATAGCGTTACCTGTCGCAGGTCTGCGGATTTTTGTGACTGGTAACGCTTTAACCTTTCACTCGAAATATTATATTGCGGCTGAAAAACAACTCAACGATTCTTTTTTTACTACACATGCTTTTAAAACAGACTCTGACCATACGGGTGTGTTCCCTATTGATGGCCTGCATCACAGCGCAAACGACAATTGCACAAAATACGCTTGAATTTGTACAGGATGGCGTTAATAACAGTTACCGGCCGCCCGTCCCCAAAGGCCCGACCTCCATTCCGCAAACACTCTCTTTTTTTGTCAACAACAACGGCAGCAAGGACGAAGGCATTTATTTCCAAAAACCCCAATCCGACCTTACCGTCACATTCAGTTTCGATGATCAGCCTTACATTACTGTTCCGCAGCATGTGACTGGAATGACATTCGGGGCGGCTTCGGGCGCGAGTGCCACGCAGGTGAAATCTGTTCCGGTGGTCAATAGCAATTATTATTTTGAGGATTCTACGCGAACGCTTTTTACGTCGCATCCCAAGGGAGAAGCGGGGCGCGGGGTGAATTTATACACCAATGTAGGAGTGCAGGTTTTTTTGTCGGCAAAACCTTTGCAGGCTGCGAATGCTTCCACTGCCGATACAAGCCGTTATTATTACGGCAAGCTGCGTTTGCAGTTCAGCAGGCCGGTCAATAATCCGGTGATCACATTGGCAGGGTTAGGCGCAACGACCAATTTTGCCAATAAGCGACTGGGTTTTACCACAGAGCTGGAACTTCAAACGCCCGGTAGAACGCTAGTCAAACTTTCGGGGAGTAAGGAGCTGGTCCTGGATGATTCCAAAACGAAAATTTTACATACCAAATCCACTATAACCGGCAACTGCGGCAATGGTGCCGCTTGCGGAAGCCTAATGGTTACCGGCTCAGATGTTACCAGCCTGGTTTTTGCCGTATATCTTCGAACCGATGGCGGTCCGGGTGTTTGGGGCACGCCGAAAGTGACAAATTCGGGAGACATGTGGCACATTACAGTATCGCTTCCTGAGCAATAGGCTTTGTAGTCTGCATATCATCCTCGCGTATTTTAATCCGGTGCATCTCGCCCCATTCCACGAGTGCTCCCATCACGCTGTTCAGGGTGCGGCTATATGGTGTAAGCTTATATTCCACAACAACCGGCGTGTCTGTAAAAACGTTTCTGGTTAAGAATCCGTTGATTTCCAGTTCTTTAAGTTCATTGGAAAGGACACGCGGCGAGATTCCCGGCAGCATGCGCTGCAATTCATTGAACCGCGAGCCGCCTTCTGTCAGCGCCACGATGATCCGCAGCCGCCATTTTCCGCCAATCACATAAAGCGCATCTCCGATTGCACCTAATTTGCTGTTACATTCCGCACCGGAATGCGGTCTTGAAAATCCGTTTATTTCATCCATAATTGCTGACACTAACCAAAAGGATACTGCTAACCTTTTGTATACTACTATATATTGGTAAGTAAAGGTATCTATTTTTGCTGAAAATAAAACAATTATGAAAGCAAAGAGAATTACCACCATTGGCGTAACGATAGTCGCCAGCGCGCTTGTCGCCATGAGCGGGGTCATGAAATTGTCCGGAAGCGAAGAGGTTGTCAGCACGTTAGCGAAGGTTGGTGTAGGCGATTATCGCGTTCCGCTCGGGTTGATGGAAATCGGCTTTGCCGCATTATTTATTTACCCGAAAACAATGAAGATTGGCTTTATTCTGCTATCCTGCTACTTTGCCGGGGCCCTGGCCACCGAACTTTCTCACGGGACACCATTCAATGCACTGCTTCCGATGATTTTGATCTGGATTGCGGCATTCCTGCGCGATAGCAGCATTTTTCTGCCAGGTTCGCATGCTGAAAAAGCTGCCTGGTATTAAGGTAACGCGAACGCCATGATAGAACCAGAAGGGTTTTCCTTCGTCCCGCCCACCGACAATGCAACATATTGCTTGCCCTTATGCATGTAAGTGCAGGCCGTTGCATTGGCGACGCCGGGTAGGAGGGTTTCCCAAACGATCTTTCCGGTTTTTTTGTCAATCGCGCGGAGCTTTTTATCATTGGTACCGCTGATGAAAATGAGTCCGCCGGCCGTTACGATAGGTCCCGCAGAACCTTCCTGTCCCGTTTCGGGTGCATCCTTAGCGCGTAGCCGTTCGTTATTTCCAAGCGGGATCTGCCATTCGTAATCTCCGGTTGTGAGATTAATCGCATTCAATGTGCCCCAGGGCGGGCGGAGCGCTGGATTGCCGTCCGGATCACGGAAATGTCCGTATGCAGTCAGGTTGAGATATTTGTCAGCCCCGGCTTTGGTCTGACCGGTTTCCATTTTACTGACTTTGCCAGAGTTTTGTTCGCGTTCATAAAGGAAGGCAATGATTCCCTTTTCCTTACCTTTCACTACACTGGCGAAAGCAGGCATCTTTCCTCCGCCTTTTTTGATCTTATGTAATGCTGCCTCCCGTGTCATCCGGTTTTTCAGTCCGATCAGGGAGGGATAATTCGGTTCGTCGCCGTTTTTGTCTTTGCCATGACATGCCACGCAGTAAGTCATATAAACGGATTTCCCTTGTTCGAAAACCGTCTGATCCCTGGCTTCCTTTTCTTCTTCCACCTTCTTCATCGACTGGATTTCGGGTGAATCATTTGATTTGACAAAAAGAACAGAAGTCGACGGGTCATATGCCGCTCCGCCCCATTCTGCACCGCCCCGGCTGCCGGGTAGCATTAATGTGCCTTTCAGGTCGGGTGGGGTGAAAAGTCCTTCATATCGCATGGACCTGAATTTTTTGAGAACAGAATCCCGGCCAGCATCTGAATAGTGCGTCAGATCAGCTTCGGTCATCCATTGTCTTGCAAATGGTTTGGGTTTGAGCGGAAATGGCTGGGTAGGCGACGCCTCTTCACCGGGAATGCGGGAAGCCGGCACTTTTCGCTCCTCGATCGGGAAGAGTGGCTCACCGGTTTCTCTGTTAAAGACAAAAACAAATCCGTGCTTGGTAACCTGGGCAACTGCATCCACATTTTTGCCCGCCCGCGCTACGGTTACGAGATTGGGCGGAGCCGGCAGATCATAATCCCAAAGATCGTGATGCACAAGCTGATAATGCCAAATGTATTTGCCCGTTGCAGCATCGAGCGCCACAACGCTGTTGCCATATAAGTTGTCTCCTTTCCGGTCGGCGCCGTAAAAATCGTAGCTGGGGGAGCCCAATGCGAGAAAAACAATGCCTCGTTTTATGTCCAGGCTCATTCCTGCCCAATCATTCACGCCACCTGCATATTTATAAGCGTCCTTCGGCCAGGTTTCATAGCCAGGCTCTCCCGGCAGCGGAATGGTGTGAAAGGTCCATTCCAATTTGCCCGTCACGCAATTGTAGGCGCGGATATAGCCGGGCTGTGCACCATACAGTTCCGACACTTCTGCACCCATAATGAGCAGGTCGTTGTACACAATTCCCGGACTGGTAGGAATCACAGAAATCGTTTCCGGGTCGTCCCTAAGGCCTACATTCATGCTCACTTTGCCTTCTTTCCCAAATGTTGGGATGGGCCTGCCTGTGTGCGCATTTAACGCGAAAAGTACATCTCCGCCGGTGAGCAGTATTCGTTTGTCATCGCCATTTTCCCAATAGGTAACACCACGGCTCACGCCGCCACCTTCGGCCCCATCAAAGGGGTCAAAGGACCAAAGTTGTTTTCCTGTTCCTGCGTCCACAGCGTACACGAGGTGTTTTGCTGAGGTTGCGTACATGACGCCATCTATAATAATGGGGTTGCATTCGCTATTCGCGGGTCTGGATCCTGGCTTCATATCGCTCAATCCGAAGGTCCAGGCGGGTTGCAGCTGATGTACATTGGCTGTATTGATCTGAGTGAGCGGCGCGTAACTCGTGCTTTCGGCATCTGCCTTATAGATAGCCCAGGTGCGGTCATCGTCTTTCGTTTGATAAGCTGCAAAGGCTGCGAAAGCGATAACAGGCAGTAGTAAGGTGAGTTTTCGCATGCACACTTAAATAATTTCAACCCTATCAATGTATTAATGGCAGCAGGAATTATTATCCTTTTTGTAATCATCATATTTATCGTGATGCCGCATCCAATCCATGGCGCCTTCTTCATTTCTGCCTTTTGGAGTAATGTCAAGAAAATTATGGGCACCTACCAGAATATCGCCACCGCGGGCATAGCTGGAATATGTGTGATAAATCTTGCCCGATTTATCCTTAAAAAACACACTTGTCCCCGGAGACTCCGTGCCGTCATCGTGTTTTAAATCTTCATAATTGTAATAAATCGACCCGTTATTGAGCTGTTCCTGGGTAAAGGAAACAAAGTAATCATAATTGAAATCGCTGCCGAAGGAAGAAACCCATTCGAACTTCCATTCCATACGGTGTTTAAAAGGTAATAATTCCTGCAACGGAGCACGGGAAACGACTACAACTGAAATATCATGATGGGCAAGGTGCAGGTTAGCGCCATCAATATGGTCGGCCAGGAACGAGCAGCCAGGGCAACCTTCTTTGTCGCCGGGCGCAAACATGAAGTGGTAAATGATCAGCTGACTTTTACCATCAAAGAGGTCGGACAGCGTTTTCCGGCCCTGCTCGCTCTCAAATATATAGTGCTTATTAACTTCAACCCACGGCAATTGACGGCGCTGACGGGCCAGCTCATCATTCAGCCGTGTAAGTTCTTTTTCTTTTTTGAGCAGGTGTTTCCGCGCTTCAATCCATTTTTCCTGCGATACAATGTGATGGTTATCAGTGCTTTCCATCGCGATAGCAGCTGAGAATTTGTTCTGTTTTTCCATGTGTATATGATTGTTGTTTACAAACTTCCCCAATAATTGGGTAAAAAAGGGTGTGTAAAAACGTCGAATCCGGGGGGCGTTTGGGACAGAAAAACGTGGAGCCGGATTCAGGGGGGTAATTTGGGGAAGTTTGCTTAAACATGTGCCGCATTGGTATGATTCTTTTTACTTACCAGTTACAATTGCATAAAACAATCAAAATTCATCACTAAAAACTAATTGACATGAAAGCTTTAAAGTTAAACATACTAGGAATTGCATTATTAGGGTCAACAGCAGTATTTGCTCAAACGACAACACCGTCAAGCGGTTCATCATCAAGCAGTACGCCATCCAGCACGACGCAACCGTCGACCACGCCGGGCAGCTCGTCAACACAGCCAAGAACGGTTCCCGGCAGCACAACGCAACCATCAACTTTACCGGGATCGAGCCAGCCGGGTTCTACGACACAGCCTCGCTCGTCAACCCAGTCAGGTTCGACGACGCAGCCGTCGACAACCACAACTGGTTCTACAACCAGGCCATCATCAGTTCCCCCGGGAACTGTGCCTGACAGAACTACACAGCCATCGAGCACTGTGCCAGGATCATCCACAACACCGGGTTCATCCACTACACAGCCATCGACAACAATTCCTGGAAGCGCAACGCAGCCATCATCAGGTACAACGCCAAACAGCAATGTACCAGCGTCAAGCATTCCTAACAATACGACACAACCTTCAACTGTTCCGCAGGGTACAACTATCCCATCATCAACAGTACCGGGAAGTACTACCACGCCATCATCATCATCGACAGTTCCAGGTAGCAGCACTTCAAGACCATCAACTCCTCAGAAATAATAGCTGAGACATAGTACGGTTTTGAATATAAACGGCCCGCCCATCGGCGGGCTGTTTTGTTATATATAGAATCTGGTACGGGAATTTATTAACGTCACTAAAAAAACAGAACATTATGCCAAATATCAAAAATCTGGATCCTTCGGGATCTGTTAAGTCGGGAGTTACGCTTTCTGTATCCAATGTTTCATCTGAGGATGAAGCGATCCTGGCTGTCGAGAATTATTTGCGGGTCAATAAAAGCGAAGGACTTGAAATGTCGCTGCCCGAAAAAGGCGATGACGGAGTTTATACAATTCAATTGATTGACGCATTGGATTAGCGGCCTAATCACCCTCCTCTGCTGCGTACTTGTTGTTCCAGGCGCAGCTTCTTACCGTTAGAAAAATCATATGGTCGCTGGGTAAACCGTTTCTCGTTAACAGCATCCTTTTACTCATTTTAGCGAAAAGTTTCAACGCGTCATTTTTACGTACATTGATTAACCAACCCCGCTAATATGAGATTAATTCTGCTATTATTTATAATGATTGCCTTTGTCCATGTACAAGCGCAGTTCGCTCCGAATTATCAGGAAGAAATAGAGCGCATTTCTCAAATGGAGCAGAAAGGCTTTCAGCGCAGACTAAACGGCGACTTAGCTAATGCCCGAACAAGCGCTTCACAGAATTTCGACGTCAAATACTATCGTTGCGAATGGGAAGTGGATTCTGCTGTCCGTTATATCAAAGGTGTTGTTAATAGCGCTGTAACAGTTTCTTTCCCGGTTCCCGTTGCAGGCGGGGTAACGGATTCGATCAGCATTTATGGGTGAAAACCCATCGCCCATGAACTTGCGCATCATTGGTTTGGGGATAAAATCACCTGCGGCAATTGGGAACATATCTGGTTGAATGAAGGCTTCGCTACCCACATGGCCAGCATTTACATTGAAAACAAATTTCCGGCAAACGCAACGGTCTACCGAAATGCACAGATAAATGCCATCACCGCTGATCCCGGCGGGTCGGTAAGGGTAGATGATGTGAACAATCCGAACCGGATTTTCAGCCAGCGATTGAGTTACTATAAAGGCTCGCACCTGCTATATATGCTCCGGTGGATTTTAAGTGATGCAGTGTTTTTCCCAGGAGTTAAGAATTATCTGCATCGCAAAATCGTCCGACCCACTTCCTGTCACTTTCGAGACTGTTAAGGTCCAATGTCTGGGCGATCAGCCACAACTCATCTGGACTACTTCCGAGGAATTAAATGCTGACCATTTCGAGATCCAGAAAAGCAGCAATGCAATGAACTGGTCAAAAATCGGATCGGTGGAAGCGGCCGGGAATAGCACTGATTTGAAACATTATACATACACAGACTACACCACCCAGGCAAATGAAGATTATTACCGCATTGCCGAGCAAGACATGGATGGGAAAGTTCAGTATTCGAGAATTTTGCGGAACACTTGCGGAATGCTGCAAAAATCAGATCTGATTATTTCTCCGAATCCGGTTGCAGACTTGCTGCATTTCAGAACGAACGGGGAAAAGCGGGGCGAGATGAATGTTTCGATTTACAATGCAGACGGCCATCTAGAGCGATTGGAACATGTTTCCCAGACAAATAGCAATTCCATCAATGTTTCGGCATTGCAGCGCGGAGTGTACATTTTACAGGTCGAAGATCTTGTCAGTAAAAGCATTAAGGCGGTAAGATTCATGAAGGAATAATGCGTATGGCGTGATTTTTTACCAGCTGCATTTACAACCGACTATATACGAGGATGAAGCGGATACTCAAAATCACATTATTACTGGCTCTTGTGAGTGGTCACATTTTCGCCCAAAAAATTGTCTTTATCGCCGGGCCCGACAGCCATGGGAAAGGAGAGCATGAGCACCAGGGAGGAAGCACATTGCTTGTGAAATCCATCCAGGAAGGATTACCGGGCGTGAATGCTGTGTTGCTGCAAAGCGGTTGGCCAAAGGACAGCGCGGTACTAAATGATGCTGATGCAATTGTGATCTATGCGGATGGGGGAGGCGATCACTTGTTGATTCCGCATCTGGCAGAAATGGACCGGTTGACGAAGAAAGGAATTGGGTTAGTAATGCTGCATTTCTCGCTTGAAGTGCCGGCGGGAGAGGTTGGAAATCACTTTAAGGATTGGATAGGGGGTTATTTCGAGATAAATTGGTCGGTGAACCCGGTCTGGGAAGCGGCGTTTTCCACTTTTCCTGACCATCCTATTGCTAATGGCGTAAAGCCATTTTCCATCACGGACGAGTGGTATTATCACATGCGTTTTGCAGACGGGATGAAAAATATTACTCCAATTTTACAAGCCTTACCACCAGAATCTACGTTAAAAGGAAAGGACGGAACGCACTCTAATAACCCTGCCGTCCGCGAAGCAGTGCTTACCAAAAAAGAGCTGCAACCTGTGGCCTGGGCATTGGAAAGACCAGACGGTGGTCGCGGGTTTGGGTTTTCAGGTGGGCATATGCACAAGAACTGGAGCAATGATAATTTCAGAAAAATAGTCCTGAATGCTATTGCCTGGACTGCCAAAGCCAAAATACCGGAAGAGGGAATCCCCTCAGCAACGCCCACGGAGGCAGCGTTGAATGCGTTAACAAAAAAGTTAGACTGATACAAATTCAAAGCTCAACGCTCATTACATAAGCAACTTGACAACTTGACAAATAAACTTTATATTTGATTAAAAAGCTGATTATGAAAACAATGACTGTTGGCGAATTTAAAACACATTTTTCCCAGGTCTTGAAAGACGTCGAAAAGGGAGAAAAGATTGGTATTACTTACGGTAGAAGTAAGGAAGTGAAGGCGCTGCTCGTGCCGAATGATGTACAAAAAGAACCAAGAAAATTAGGGATACTTCAAGGTAAAGGAGAATTCTTTGTGAGTGATGATTTTAAAATTACAACTGATGAAGAATTTGGAATATGACCTATTTATTAGACACACACATTTTGCTCTGGGCATTTTTTGAAACTGAAAAATTGACCGGACGCGTCAAGGAAATTTTGTCCAGTAGTGACAACAAGATATTGATAAGCTCCATAAGCTTTTGGGAAATATCTATTAAAGTGAGTTCGGGCAAACTCCGGATAGGAGAGACAAGTCCATCCTTAATGCCCAATATTTGTGAAGGAGCGGGTTTTAGCATCTTGAATCTGAGTGCGAGTGAAACAAGCAGTTTCCATCAGCTTACAGCCACCTACCACAAAGACCCGTTTGACAGAATGCTCATTTGGCAGGCGCTTTGCCATAAGTATACATTGATCAGCGATGATGAAAACATTCGTAAATATGCTTCGGATGGATTGAAAGTCGTTTGGTGAGGATACACTGGGCGTAAAGCAAGTTTAAACTAAACCTACAACCGATGATAAAAAGATATTTCGTTTCCGCATTTTTTGTCTGCTCATTTTCCGGGTGTATTGTTAAAAAAAGTTACGCCGCAGAAGACGAAAAAGGCAAGGCAGAAAAGAAGTTGAATGTTCTTTTTATCGCAGTTGATGATTTAAACACAGATTTAGGTTGTTATGGAAACAAATTTGTCAAAACGCCAAACATTGACCGCCTGGCTAAACGCGGGGTGAAATTTGACAAAGCTTACACTCAATTCCCACTTTGCAGCCCGAGTCGCTCTTCGCTGCTAACTGGCCAGCGGCCTGATGTTACCAAGGTCTACGAACTGCAAACACACTTCCGTAAGAATCTTCCCAACGTGGTGACATTGCCGCAGCTATTTAAGAACAATGAATATTACAGCGCCCGGGTCGGGAAAATCTATCATTATGGCGTTCCGGGCCAGATCGGGACAGACGGCCTGGACGATCCTATTTCCTGGGATCGCAAAGTCAATCCAAAAGGGCGTGACAAAACCGAAGAATCACTAGTCAAAAATCTTACGCCGGACCAAGGCTTGGGCAGCGCACTTGCCTGGCATGCAAGCGAGGGAGCGGATGAAGAGCAGACAGACGGAATGGTCGCCAGCGAGGCTATCAAATTATTGAAGGAAAAGAAGGCCGGGCCATTTTTCCTGGCAGTTGGTTTTTATCGCCCGCACTCCCCTTACGTAGCGCCAAAAAAATATTTTGACCAATATCCACTGGCATCAATCCCGCTTCCGAAAGAAATTCAAAATGACCTTGACGACGTTCCGGAAGCAGCAATTTCCACCAAACCGGCACATTTAGGCCTTTCAGTAGCACAAAGGAAAGAGGCGTTACGGGCCTATTATGCGTCAATTTCATTCGTGGATGCGCAAGTAGGAAGGGTGCTGGACGAACTGGACCGGTTGAAACTGACCAATAAAACGATCATCGTTTTGTGGAGCGATCACGGTTATAATGTAGGCCAGCACGGCCAGTGGATGAAGCAAAGCCTTTTCGAAAATGCTGCGCACGTTCCATTAATCATCTCAGTGCCTGGCGGAACCGCAGGAAAGGCATCGGGCAGGACGGTGGAATTACTGGACATTTACCCAACATTGGCTGAGCTTTGCGGACTGATGCCTACCCAAAAACTCGGCGGCAAAAGTCTGACATCATTACTCAAAAACCCGGACGGCATTTGGGATAAAGCTGCTTACACCCAAGTTCGGCGGAATAAAATTACTGGTCGCAGCGTAAGAACGGAGCGCTTCCGTTACACGGAATGGGATGGAGGAAAAGCCGGCGTGGAATTATACGACCACCAAAAAGACCCCAACGAATTCACAAACCTCGCCAAAGAAAGCACCTACATTATCACGGTCAATGAACTAGCCATGCTCCTCCAAAAAGGCTATCCGGAAACCAAATAAACGGCGGGTAATCTGCGCATCAAGAATTTTCTCAAAGAAATTTTTCGCTCTTTTTGGATCTTTAAAATCTTTATTACATCTTTGTCTATCGAATTAGTAGATTTATAAAGAAGGAAGGGAGAGGTTAGGCTCTATGATCTTCTGGCAACCTATGACTTTTTAAGGTGCCCCAACCTAATTCTAATGATAAATCTGAGAATCCAACCACCGGAGTAACAGAGTACAATCGAGTTAAGGAAAGCCAGAGGCTTGTCCGTGTATGTTCGTTACGGTTTCGTTTTTGGCGGAATTGTTACGATTATCCAGGCAAGGTGCGGCATTTGGAATCAATAAACTGATAACATTTAACACTTAGATCAACATGGAAATTTATTGTGATAACGCCGCCACAACTGCACTGGATCCGGAAGTGATTGAAGCGATCCTTCCATTTTTTGCCGCCAGCTTCGGCAACCCGTCGTCCACTCACTGGGCAGGACGGAAGGTGAAAGATGCGATAGAAGATTCGCGGAAGCTGGTTGCGAAGGTTTTAAATGCTTCTGCGGAAGAAATATATTTTACGTCCGGAGCCACCGAGGCCATCAACCTCGCCATATCCGGTGCGATTGCGAAATATGACATTAGCCATGTCGTGACAAGTAAAATTGAACACAAGGCCGTTTTGCAAACCATTCTCCAACATGAAAAATCGGGTGATATCGAAACGAGTTTTGTGCAGTTGGATGAGCGCGGCAATGTTGATCTTTACCATCTTGAAAACCTTTTAAGAGCCAATCCACAGACATTGATCTGCCTGATGCACGGCAATAATGAAATTGGAAACCTGACAGATATCCACGCGATAAGTAAACTTGCTCAACGTTATGATTCCATTTTTTTTACGGACACCACCCAGACAATCGGGAAGCAATGGATCGATCTGACCCAGACGCCTATCGATTTTCTGGTGGGTTCCGCCCACAAATTCCATGGACCGAAAGGCGCCGGATTTATCTATATCAATAAAAAACACCGCATTCATGCGCAAATTTTTGGCGGAGGCCAGGAAAAAGGACAGCGTGGAGGGACAGAAAATGTGACTGGCATTGTAGGGCTTGCCAAAGCGCTCGAGGTGGCATACCGCGACCTGGACAGCAACCATTCCGTAGTTAGCAAATTGAAGCAATATATGGTCTCCAAACTGGCGATCAGTGGTGTGTACGGCATTTGTTATAATGGCGAAAGTCACTCTCTTGAAAACAGCCTGGTGAACATCTTGAACGTTTCATTCCCATGTTTGGCTGCGGGCAGTTTGGTTAAAAGTCTTGATAATCTGGGTATTGCAGTTTCTGGCGGCAGCGCTTGTTCCAGTCAGGTCAGCTCGCACGTGATCAGCGCGCTTCCTTGTCAGAAGGATAAAGAAAATGTCCGTTTTTCGTTTAGCAAATTCAACACATTCGATGAGATTGATCACATTGTGCAGGCCGTTGTAAACATTTATAATGCCGATCCTGCATCACGCGGCCAGGCACGTTTCCGTCTGGAATTAACGCATTGAGCCGTTGGTTCTTCAATTATTAGCCACGATAAAAAGTACTAAAATGAGCAAAATTTTCTTTCTCAAAATCATTTACAGAAGTGCTGTAAGTCTCCATAAGATCACATCGATTGTTGAATCGTTTAATGGTGCAAGGATCAAACACCTTAACTTTATCAGCAAGGGAAGAGTTTTCGTAGGCGTCATTGCCTTCGAAGCTTCACAACTTATTGATTTTGAGCGTATCCTTAATTTGATCAAAAGAAACAGGGACATTTCGGAGGTGGAGCAGATCACAGAAGCTTCCTTGTGTTAACTGCTCACACTCCTCCAAGAGATCAATAAGCGGATACGACTTGTTTTGGCTTGCGATATTTATGCAGGTTGATCAGCAACACGCTGCCGAGAATAATGACCAGCCCGACTATTTGCAGGACAGAAATAGATTCGTTTGCAAAAAATATCCCCAAAAGGACTGCTACGACGGGATTTACATAGGCATAAGTGCTAACCTTGGTTGCCGGCTGGACTTTCAGCAGCCAGACGTATGCTCCAAAACCGGCAATCGACCCAAAAATAATCAGATATAATGTTGATAGCCAGGCTTCCATCGGAATGGATGCAAGATTCAGGGTCGCCAGTTCGCCCGAAATAATGCTGCCTGGAAGGAAAGCAAATCCGGCTGCCAGCATTTGCCAGGTTGAATTGACACTTGCCGAGTCGGTGCCTGACTTGTATTTAGAAAACAAAGAACCACCAGCCCAGGCCATGGAGCCAAAAACGACGAGCGCCATCGCGAACAGATCGCGCGAACTGTTCATGGACGACATCGAAATCATTATTTTTTCACTGAACAACAGCACTACCCCGGCAAAACCGATCAACAGACCTACAATCGTCGATTTGTTGCTAAGATTTTCAGACCATTTCGGTTTATCCAGGACGATAAACCAGAGTGGAGATGAGGAAATCATAATGGCGACCATTGCGCTGGGAAGGAACTGCTCAACCCATATCACAATGCCATTGCCGATAAAAAGCAACAAAAGTCCGGTAATGATCGCAGGTTTGATCGCTTTGAGCGAGAACACGTTTTCACCTTGTGCAACACTCCACGCCAGCATAATAAGCCCTGCAATAATGAAGCGGAAAGCGCCCAGGAAAAACGGCGGAAAACCTTCCAGCGCCCGCTGAATGAAGAAGTAAGTCGATCCCCATACGATGTAAACGGTGGCAAAAGCCAATACCACCATGAGGGTGGAAGGTGCTTTACTTTGTGCTTGCATGATCTTTTATTTTTCTGGTATGACTAATTGTTATTCCTCTTTAACCGATTCCGGCACAATGGTGTTCCTGGCAGAAAGTATATTGTATCTGTGACAGCCTCAAATGTTCAAAATTTTTTTTCTTAAATTAGGCCATGGGCATTGATGGCAATACAATTAAACTTCTGCGGATTCCTTTTTCCTTTTTTCTGATGCCGTTGTTTCTGTTTGCTTACAGTCAGGCAGATACGGTTGTGCATCATCATGCACTCTTCGCTTTTTTGATCATTCATCTGCTGATTTACCCGGCTAGTAATGGTTACAACAGTTATGTGGATAGGGACGAAGAGAGCGTTGGCGGGCTCGAAAAGCCTCCTATGCCTACGGCCGCACTCTTTTACCTCACCATGTTTCTGGATTTTACCGCGATCGTTTTAGCGTTCCTTTTCGTAAATACATTGTTCGCTTTTTGCCTGTTGCTTTACATTGCAGCGTCGCGGGCATATAGTTCCCGGCAGATCCGGCTGAAAAGATATCCGGTTATCGGGTTTCTGACTGTTGTAATTTTCCAGGGTGCATTTACCTACTATATGTCCATTGCGGGTGTTTCAGAAAGTGCGCTGATGCTGAGCAGAGAGCATATTTATGTGCTGTTAGCCTGTTCTTTCCAGATTGCCGGCGCGTATCCGCTTACGCAGGTTTATCAGCACCAGCAGGACCTGAAAGATGGCGTTGTTACATTAAGCTATAAGCTCGGTTACCGGGGTACATTTCTGTTTACGGCGGGGATGTTTCTGCTGTGCAATGTATTTTATTATTTGTACTTTACATCGAAGGGCCTTGGAATGGTTTTTTATATTATCCAGGTGTTCTTCCTGCCGATCGTCCTTTATTTCGGCTATTGGTTTTACCTGGTTTTGAAGGATAGGAGTGAGGCGAATTTCAGGAATACCATGCGGATGAACTGGATAGCAGCCATCTGCATGAACAGTTGTTTCATTATTTTAATTGTAATTAACAGAATCCCTTTGAGTTATATATCTGCTATTGAGACAGCCGTTCCCAAACATTGTTACTCGCAGGAAACGTTGACTTCATTTTACATGAATTCGACAGAAGACATTACCAATAAGAGAAAAATCAAGATAGTAGCGGGGAAAACAGGCATAGCGAACCGCTATTCTGTGATTGCCGATTTTGATAAAGCGCCGGAAGATTATCAGTTTTTTAACAAAACGGCCACATTACTCCCGGAACCGACATTGACCCAGCGTATGCAGCTTTATCAGGAGCATGCCACGGAACTTTCCATAAGTGCTATCAAGAAAATAAATGGATTTGCTGAGATCAAAAGCAGGTTAACGCATTTGATAACAGTCACTTGCACGGGCCTGTTTGCGCCCGGACTGGACGTGGAATTGATGCGGGAACTGGATCTGAATCCTGCCATACAGCGCAGCAGCGTAAATTTTATGGGATGCAATGCCGCGATTATTGCGCTCAAAAACGCAGACGCCATTTGCAGAAGCCAACCGCGCGCGAAAGTGCTCATCGTCTGCACCGAGCTTTGCACGATACATTTCCAGAAGCGATATAATGATGATTACCTGCTGTCCAACCTGATTTTCGGAGACGGCGCAGCAGCGGTTTTGGTTACTGCGGAAGCGGGATCGGATTATGCGCATCACGTTGAGATAGATGCATTCAATTCCTTGATCCTGCACAATGGGTATGCCGATATGGCCTGGCAGTTGTCGGAAACAGGCTTCATTATGAACCTGACTTCCTACGTGCCTGACCTGATCCGGAAAAATATAAAGCCGATGCTGGAAAAGATCGGGCTTGCGCCGGACGCATTTAAACATTGGGCTGTTCATCCGGGTGGAAAGCGTATTGTGGATGATTTTGTTGCTGCTTTGGAGCTGGATAAGGGTTGTCTGGCAGCCACTTATGATGTGCTCAGAAATTTCGGGAACATGTCGTCTCCTACGGTCTTGTTTGTATTGAAGCAAGTCCTTGAAACGGCTAAGCCGGAAAACATTGGCAACAGAATCTTTGCAGCGGCATTCGGGCCAGGACTAAGCATTGAAACGATGCAGCTGCGTTATGTTTAAACACCGCAGCCAGGATAAGGAGCTGCTTGATCAGGAGGATATCCCATCGGCCGACTTGTTCCAGAATTTAAGGGAACTTGACTTCATTAATCATTGGCTGGGCGGATACAAAATTTCCTTTAATGCGCTAAAAAAGGTCATTAAGCCAGGAAAATTGCATATTCTCGTTGATGTCGGATGCGGCGGCGGCGACACATTAAAGCGCATTGACAATTGGAACAAAAATGAGCGCTATTCGCTGGATTTATATGGTGTTGACATTAAGCCTGTTTGCATTGCCTATGCAGAGGAAAACCTGAAAACAGCGCCGGTTAAATTGATTTGTGACGATTACAGGCACATTTTCAGCCATTTGAAACAGGTTGACATTATTCACGCATGTCTTTTTTGCCACCATTTAACAGAAGAGCAACTCATTGAACTTGTCCGGTTTGCATTGAGTAGCAAGGCGGTTTTGGTTATTAATGATCTGGAAAGAAATCCTCTCGCTTACTATTCCATTAAATGGCTGACGCAACTGTTTTCTAAATCTTACCTGGTTAAAAACGATGCACCGTTGTCAGTTTTGCGAGGGTTTAAGAGAGCAGAATGGTTGGCGATCCTGAGCAAAGCCGGAGCAGTTAAATACACCGTTCGCAACAAATGGGCATTCCGACATGAAGTGATTGTTTATGGAAACGCAAGCTAAAAAGTACGAGTGCGGCATTATCGGCGGCGGATTGGCAGGCCTTTGCCTGGCTATACAGCTTGCGGACAGGGGTATTTCGGTGGTTTTGTTTGAAAAAAATCAATATCCATTTCATAAGGTTTGCGGCGAGTACATTTCCATGGAAAGCTGGGATTTTATTAAAAGCCTCGGTCTGAACCTTGATCTGCTCAATTTACCTATTATTAATAAGCTCGGAATCAGCTCCGAAAAGGGCTTTATGCTTGAACATTCCTTGCAAATGGGAGGGTTCGGGATCAGCCGGTTCAGCCTCGATCACGCACTTGCCCGCATTGCGGCGGCAAAAGGCGTCGCTATTTTGGAACATTGCAAGGTTAATGGACTGGAAAGAATTGGTAATGAAGGTTTTATAATCAAATCTTCAACTGGGGATTTCAATGTTGGCGTGCTGTGCGGCAGTTATGGAAAATATACCCCGCAGTTCCTGGCGCGCAACGTAATGGACACCGGGAATGAAAGCGATAATTATATCGGTGTGAAATATCACATTAAAACGGATCTCGCACCGGACCGCATTGAGCTGCACAATTTTAAGGACGGCTATTGCGGAGTTTCAAAAGTGGATAAGGACTGGCATTGCCTGTGCTATCTCACTACGTCCCGGAATTTGCAGGAAAATGGAAAAGACATTCAGGAAATGGAGGCAAATGTTCTGCACAAAAATCCTTTTCTCAAAGCATATTTTACCAATGCTGAATTTGTTAATAAAAATCCGTTGGTAATCAGCAATATCCATTTTTCCAGGAAACAAACACAAACTGACGGTGTTTTCCTCCTGGGTGACGCGGCGGGTTCTATCACGCCGCTCTGCGGCAACGGCATGAGCATGGGCATGCGCGCTTCCAAAATCCTGGCCACCGAGCTGATCAGGTATTTTGAGAAAAAGCAAAGTATTGACAGCGTCTCCACTAATTACAAAAAAGCATGGGACCATGCATTTGGACGCAGAATTACAGCCGGTTATTATTTGCAGGGATTGTTTGGGAAAAGAACTACAACCGATCTGGCCCTGAGAGCTTTAAATAATTTCCCGGGCGTTTTGAATAAGCTTGTGTCCTTAACCCACGGAAACCGTTTCTAAGTTTTCTTTCTCGGGAACGGGATATTTGGAAAGGAGATATTCGAATAAGAATGTGTTCAGAAGCAACATCAACATGCCATAAAAGACGTCCTCAAATGGAATTGTAAATATTCTGATGCCCATATTTTCTGCATTGTTATACCAAACAACCGGCTCGTCCAGTCCCGATCCTGTTAGAATCCCATTTACGATAAAGAAAGGGATCAGCAGGAACATGTGCGAGAAATAGAACAAGCTCAGCCATCGCGGCTTGACAATAAATCTCAAAAATAATAGAAACGCCACCAGCCCAACCGCTGTCCAGGATGTATAGTAACGATCGTAAAAAGTCACGCCCATGGCCAATGTGAAACACAAGAAGATGGCCGTAATCAGGTTCTCGTTTATAAGCTTATAATCAGTCCCGAAATAGATCCGGAAGCAGTAATAAGTGAAAAGGCATGCGTAAGGAATGCAGATGAAAAACAGGATTTCTTCAATAGGAAGCCCAAACAGGTAAATGCCGACGAGATATTTCGGTGTAAATCCCCACACGGCGATTTTTGTGAAATAGCTGTCCCATATCACAAAAGGAATTAATGACAGAACAATCGCCGGCCAGAGCAAATGCCATCTTTTATACAGCTGAATTTTGGGATGAAAAGAAAACAGCAACGGAACAGCAATTGCGCCAAGATCGACGAGCAGATATAGGAAGTTCATTTGGACGCCGAGTTTTTAGCTTCCCTAAAATATTTTAGCGGCACCCAGAGCATCCCAAAACATTCGCCCTGATGCTTTCCAAGGTGCTTATGGTGCATTTTGTGCGCGCGACGGATGGCTTTCAGATAAACCGAATCCGTGTTACGGAACATTTTAAAGCGCTGGTGGATGAAAATGTCATGTACCAAAAAATAGGTGAAACCGTAGATGGTAATGCCCAGCCCGATCCAGAAAAAATGATTAAACCCTTGATTTACACCAAATAAGAGGCAGAGTATGCCTGGCGTGGCGAAGATGGCAAAGAAGTAATCATTTTTCTCAAAAAAATCGCCGTCATCACGCTGGTGATGATCGTGGTGCAAAAACCATAAGGCGCCGTGCATCAAGTATTTATGAGCAATCCACGCCACACATTCCATGCCAATAAATGCGGCCAGTACGATCAATGTATTTACTATCCAGGGACTCATTGTAAATTCAAGCTGTCAGCTTCCGGCAGTGGCCGTCGGCTATTGTTTTGGTTTTATTTTGTCGGCAACTTCGGCGAAACAAATCTTGAACCACTCGGTGTAAGCCTCCGGGTTCTGGTTCATATCTGCCTTAATATCAGCCATTTTCATGTATTTAAAATCATTCGCCTCACTCACATTAATGTTCGGCTCGTCGTCTGAAATGCCCCAGAAGACGTGGTCGAGTTCGTTTTCTGTCAGCCCGTTTTCGAGTTTAACGCGATATTGGAAGGTGAAAAGAAACTGCAAATCGGCCGAAATGCCCATCTCTTCCGAAAGTCTCCTCACTGCTCCGTGATGCGCGGATTCTGCCGGGAGCGGGTGGCTGCAACAAGTATTGGACCAAAGCCCTTCCGAATGATATTTCCCGAAAGCCCTTTGCTGCAAAAGCATTTCACCATTTGAATTAAAAATAAAAACTGAGAATGCACGATGCAGAACGCCTTTTTGATGCGCCTCTAACTTTGGCATCAAGCCAATTTCCATATCGTCTTCATTCACCAGCACAACTTGATCAGTCATAAAATCGGGTTTTAGGTTCGTGGCTAACAGTCCAATGTTCAGCTCCTTTGTTTAACTAACAAAAAAACGTCATAAAAGGTCGAACTGATGCCTTACCAGTGAACGAAACATGAGTCCTACCTTGTCATGATCCGGAATCCTGATCCGTGCGTTCATTACTTTTTCGGGCGGCGTTTCCTTAATGCGCAGGAAAAGTTTTTTGTAATAATAATAGGCCAGATAAACGCCACGCCTTGCACCGCTCGGGAGCCGCTTGATGCCGATCAGCGCCTGCTCGAATTCCTCCTCAATCTCCTGCTGGATTTTTTCCTTCTCTTTGCTTGAAAAATGATCAAAATTCACGCCTGGAAAATAAGTCCGGCCAAGATCCACGTAATCCGCTTTCAGGTCGCGCAGGAAATTTACTTTCTGGAACGCGGATCCCAGTTTCATAGCGAACGGTTTAAGCTCATCAAATTGCTGCTGATTACCTTCTGTGAAAACCCTAAGGCACATTAAACCAACCACTTCCGCAGAACCGAGAATGTATTCATTATATGAATCCGAAGTGTACTCCGTCTTCATCAGATCCATTTCCATGCTCTTCAAAAACGTGTCAATCAGCTCCCATTCAATGTTATAAGTATTTACAACGTGCTGGAAACTGTTCAGGATCGGGTTAATACTAATCCCGTCGCGGAGCGCTTCCACCGTATCCTGACGGATTTTGTTCATCATGAACTCCTTATTGTAGTCATGAAAACTATCCACAATTTCATCTGCAAGCCTCACAAAGCCGTAAATGCCGTAAATGGGTGCCCGCAAAGCCGGTTTTAGGAAATAAATGCCCAGCGAAAACGACGTGCTATATAGTTGTGTGGTTGTTTTGCTGCATGTCGCGGAAAGGTTGTCGTATAAGCTTTTCATGACTTACTTGTTTAGGTATTTTTGAAGTTCAGTAGCCGCAATCCGGCCCGAGATGATCGAAGGAGGAACGCCAGGCCCGGGAACAGTCAGCTGACCAGCATAAAAAAGGTTCTTAACCTTGCTGCTTTTAAGTTTTGGTTTGAATATGGCCGTCTGCATCAGCGTGTTAGCAAGTCCGTAGGCATTTCCTTTATAAGCATTGTAATCACTGATGAAATCTGAGACAGAATAACTCTTTTTGTAAACCACATGTGATCTGATGTTTTCGCCCGCAAATTTTTCGAGCCTATCCATAAGTACGTCAAAATACTTTTCCCGGATCGAATCGGGATCATCCAGATCGATAGCAATGGGCATCAGTACGAATAAGTTCTCGCTTCCCTCCGGTGCAACGGACGGGTCTGTTTTCGACGGGCAGCAGACGTAAAACAATGGTCGCTCAGGCCATTTTTTGTCTTTGTAAATCTCAACGGCATGCTGGTCAAAGTGCTCGTCAAAAAAGAGGTTGTGATGCCGGAGCTTATCAATTTTCTTATTTACACCCAAATAAAATAGCAGGCAGGACGGCGCAAACGTCCTGTTTTCCCAATATGCTTCATCATATGTGCGATGATTCTTACCCAATAGATCCTGTTCAATGTGATGATAATCAGCACTTCCGATTACTGCATCCGTCCTTATGCTCTTTTTGTTGGTATGTAAATGGCTGATGACGTCGGAAGTAACTTCAAGCTTTTCAATGTTCTGGCAGGTTAAAAAATTTACGCCAGCATTCTCCGCAATTTGCCTGAACGAATCCGCCACTTTTCCGAAACCGCCCATCGGATAAAACGTGCCTTGTTTAAGGCCCGCAAAGTTCATCAGGCTGTAAAGGGCAGGTGTGTCCTTAGGCATAGCACCCAGAAATAACACGGGAAATTCGATCAGTGCAAGCAGCCTCGGATCTTTGAAATACCGCCTGACATGCTTGCTGAACGACGTAAAAAGTTGGAGTTTGAGCGCGTCTTTGAATAATTTCAGGCTGAAAAACTCGGTAACCGAATGTCCCGGCTTGTAAACCATGTCATTCATGCCAACCGTATATTTGAATTCTCCTTCTGCAATGAATTTCCTGAGCTGGTCGGCGCTGCCTGTTTCAATGCTCTCGAAAAGGTCACAAACTGCATCGAAGTTGGCCGGAATATCCATCACCTCATTTTCAAAAATGACGGCGAAGCCCGGGTCTAGTTTCTTTAATTCGTAGAAATCAGAAGTGGATTTGCCAAACAGCGAAAAGAAGCTGTCGTAAACATCCGGCATCCAGTACCAGCTCGGCCCCATGTCAAAGACGAAACCGTCCTGAGAAAACGTTCGTGCGCGGCCTCCTATGCTGCAATTTTTTTCAAAAACAGTGACCTCATTCCCGCTTTCGGCCAGCATTGCGGCCGCTGCCATGCCCGCGAAACCCGAGCCGATGACTGCAATTTCGTGTGATTTATCAGATTTGGGTAGGCGTCCGTTGTGCATTGGGAGAGATAAGAATATCAGTCAGATTTTCAATTGTTTCTATCAAGTTAACTCCTTTTTTGGAGGCAATTTTCTTTAATTTTTCACTGCCTCCGGAGACGCAGACATTTATTTGCGGAAACTCAGTTCTGAGATTCCCCAGGAGTGTTTCTATCTGATCGTCAAACTGATTGCGAACAAAAAAGGAATATGCATGCGTTGGCTCGCAGCCCAAAATAACCGGTGAAAGATCTCTGAAAGGAACCCGGGCGCCCAGATAAACCACTTCCTTTCCCATCTGCCTGATCATATAATAGGCAAATAGCAGGCCTATCTCGTGATCTTCTTCTTCATTCAAAAACAGGATCCACTTTTGGTCCGCATGGGTGGCCACAGGCAGCGCGTCTATGGCCGCAAAAAGTTTTTGCCTGATCAGGTTGGATAAAAAGTGTTCCTGCGAGGGAAGCAGATCGTCCTTTACCCACATTAGGCCCGTCCGGACGAGCAGCGGATACAGGATCTTTATATAGGTCTTTTTCAAGCCAAACTTTTTTACAGCATTTGAAAATATCTCGTCAAAAAGTGAAACATTAAATGTCGTGATGCCGATGAGTGCCTGGTTAATGATCGCTTCCACATGCACATCGCCCTGAAAAGAATCATGAATGACCTTTTCAATCTCACTCGCCATTTCAGATTTTGAGAGCTTGCCAATTTTCGAAATTTTCATGCCTCTGTCTAGCAACGTGCAGACATTCAGCAGCTTCTTAACCTGGTCATCATTATAAGACCGGATATTGGTATCCGTCCTGTCGGGTTCAAGCAAGCCATAACGCTGCTCCCATATGCGAATGGTGTGCGCTTTCATATTGCTGATCCGTTCCAGGTCTTTGATAGAATATGATGACATTTTGTTTAACGTTTTTCAAAAATAGTTAAACAAAATTATTTTAGCCATATTTTGTAGGAAAATAAAAAAATGCTGCTACTTTTGATATTATTAATATCAGATGTTTGATTTACAAGATATCATTCACGTTATGAGAAATCAGGAGATTTATTGGCCGGTGAACATCAGATTCCTTCGTTCACGCCTGAAACTGAGTCAGGAAGCATTGGCTGAGCGTTTGGGGATTACAAGGGTAAAATTGAATGCGCATGAAAGTGGCCGTACCGCCAATCCAACCATTGACGATCTGATCCATTTTTCTGAGTTTTTCAGAATGAGCATTGATAGTCTGCTCAAAATGGACCTTAGCAGGCTCTCGGAACAAAAAGTGAAAGACCTGGAAGAGGGGAGCGAACTCTTTATGAAGGGCGACAACATTCGCGTGCTTGCGATCACCGTGGACCGCGAGGAGAAGGAGAACATTGAGTACGTTCCCGTGCAGGCCAAGGCAGGTTACCGCTCGGGTTACAGCGACCCCGAATTTCTGGCCACCTTACCAAGGTTCAGCTTGCCTACGCTTCCTAAGAATGGCACATTCAGGATGTTCCCAACCATTGGCGACTCCATGTTACCGGTTCCGGAAGGAAGTGATATCATTACAAAATATGTTCAGGACTGGACCACGATCCGGCCGGAGACACCGTGTATCGTTATCTTAAAGGGTGACCAGGATTTTGTTTTCAAACAGGTTACCATTAATAAGGATGGCACCATGTTACTGCAATCATTTAACAAGCAATATTTTGCTTACACTGTCCCACTTTCAGAAGTGATCGAGCTTTGGGAATATTACAGCTTCC
Source organism: Dyadobacter sp. CY327 (assembly GCF_021390415.1). Taxonomy (NCBI): domain Bacteria; kingdom Pseudomonadati; phylum Bacteroidota; class Cytophagia; order Cytophagales; family Spirosomataceae; genus Dyadobacter; species Dyadobacter sp. CY327. The sequence continues at coordinate 2,145,620 of NZ_JAJUXJ010000001.1, forward strand.
ACAGCAAGCAGCTTCCTGAGCCGCAAACGGACATGCAACAACTGATGAAAATGTTGCAGGAAATGCAGAATGAGATCAAAGAAATAAAGGGACGCCCTGCATCCAAATAATTGGATCATCTACATACGTCGGCGAAGACTCAGTATTGTGGCGCCAGGCCGGGTAGCGGAATTGTTATAATGTTTATTAAATATTAAAACTGCCCGCTCCATGTGGTATGTAGAAATAGTGTTTGGGTAAAGTGCTCATCAGGGCATACTTGCGACGAAATAGTGTAGAATAAGTGCGTGTTGAAGGAAAAAGTAAATAGCATTGGGACTCAATTTAGTTATTAAGTTCCAAGCGGTGATATGAAGAAAGTGCAATTTGTGAATTTTGGAAACCCCTGAATTTTCAGAAATCACCCCAAGCATTCACCGGGTTGTCACAAAAAGAATTACAAACTTTTTGACGTCGGCTACTTTCGTTGAGTAATTAAAAGTAACTCAACAATGTCAGCCAAACTTTTACTCGTAACCCTTCTCGCATCTGTCATACTTAATTTGAATGATGCCCGGGCGCAAAGCCCAACCGCAGCCGCCAAGCGATTTAATATTTTCGTAAAAGGCGATGCAACTTTTATCTCCAATGAAACAGAAGGTCCTGTTGCCATCGGCGGTAATCTTACTACAAATCAATATCAGATCAGCTTTAATAAAAACCACGGCGTATTCTTTGTGGGCGGTGCGTCAATCGGGCTGGCCGTACGGGGCGGGGTGAAGCTCAATAGCGGAAGCCTTACCATTAATGGTGATAACTATCTGAAAATCGGGCAATGTGCACCGGCAGATGCCAATGCGGCAACGCCTTTGCGTGTCTGGTATAAGGATAATAACAATGCGGAGTCGACCATCCGCATTACCGGAAGCACAGCCAATTACAGCGATACGCCAAACATTACGATCAATGCCAATGTAAACACCTGGTCTCCGAAAGTAAGCGATAGTGAGAATCCGATTTGCCAGAACGTGTTCGGAACAGGCAGCGATCAGATCGATATAGACGGGGCTTTCACCACTTTCATGAAGCGCTCGAACCAGCTGAGAGACATGAAAGACAACCTGGCGATCCGCGATCAGAATGGGAATATCATTACGGGAATGGAAACAGGACCTTACCTGGACCCTTCGAAGATCGGGAATAACCCAAAGATTATCGTTGACCCGAACAAGATCAATGTCCTGACCGTTTCAGCAGCAGTTTGGGATAGAATCGGAAACACAAACATCGAACATATCCCACAAGGCCCGCAACTGGGAGATGCAAGTTATACAGGTCCATTTGCATTGATTATTAACATTGTAGACTTCCCAACGTTTGCAGCGTCGAAGGGTAACAATCCAATCATTAATTTCCCGAGCGTGGGCGGATTGTCCGATCCGCAAGGAAGCTACGTGATCTACAACTTCCCGGATGCGACCGACAAATTGGTGTTAGGCGGCAACACGCCGATCCACGGGACCATTTTTGCTCCCTGTGCCAATTTGATCAAAGAAAACAATGGAAATATCAACGGACAGATTATTGCCAAGAGCTTTGTACACACCCGCGACGAGGTTCATTTCTGGCCATTTTTACCTTCCATTCCTGAGCCGGTTGAGAAAGCGATCGAAGTGACAGTTGAATCAAAATGCATCAACAATGCGCCATGGTTGGAATATACAATAACACCAAATTACCCTGCAACCGGAGAGACTGCGAAAATAGAATGGATCAATTCTGACGAAAGCATTATCCAGGAAAACAGTGAGTTACCATTGAAAGGCAGCATTTTATTCCCGGGCGCAGCGGTGGACGAGAATGGAGCAGGAATGGCTTGGCCGGGTTGGGAAAAGGATGGCGAAAAGTGGGTAGAAGTTGCTGATCGCTATTCATCGATCCTCAACGAAGGCGCAAAAGTAAGGATTACAGTTACTCCCTGGAAGATCGTTGAAGTCACTTACCCGGTGTCTACCCCTGACGGCAAATGCTTCACAACACCTCCGCCAACAGGCACATTGCCTGTAACATTGGCAAGCTTCACAGCAAAAAATGAAAATTGCGATGTTCAGTTAAAATGGGCTGTTACGGAAGCTAAAAATTTCTCACACTTTGTGGTCGAGCGCTCAACGGACGCAAAAAACTTTACCTCGCTCAACCGCATTAATTATAGCACAACGCAGGATACATATACATACAGCGATGCCCCTTACAGCAGAGAATCGGCTCCTTCGAAATTTTATTACTATCGTCTGCAACAAGTTGATAATGATGAAACGTTTGAATATAGTGCGATCCGCAGCGTTGAAGCCAGAACGTGCGATGCAAGGCTTACAGTAGATTTCTACCCGAATCCAACGCAGGACGAAGTGACGGTGAAAAGTTACTCGCCAGTGAAGAAATTCGAAATTCTGACACTAAACGGAAAACGCGTTTACCAAGCGACGCCCACTCAAAACCAGACAGAGCTCAAAGTAAATGTTCAGTCTTTCGCAACGGGTTTGTACATTGTAAACATTGTGAATGAAGAAGGCGCATATTCTTCCAAGATCCTGAAAAAATAAGTAAGAGTTTATATAGCGTTATGTGATCAGGAAAAGGCTGTCTCGTTTTGAGACAGCCTTTTTTTTGTGCCCGGCCACGCGCCTGGCTTTCTGTGCTTAGCAACCAGCAACGACCTATCCCTCAATAGCGACAACCGGGAAATCATCGGATTTTGAGGCTATGGACAAATGCGATAACCTTATTGATTCATCTGACTTTTATGAAGAAATGAGATATCTGCTTGGCATATTGGTGGTTATTTGTCTTGTATGGATTTGTTCAAAATGCATTGGATGTTCGTACAAAAAAGGTGTTTTCAAGCCCGGTGCGCTCACACCCGCAGGCTACCACGTAAGAGATCACAGGGTCTATTATTATGGTGGGTTAATGAATGACTCGATCAAGGAGCTGGTCAATGTGGATGCGGCAACATTCGAAATCGTACGACTGGACACCGATGTTCCCGGCTATGTAAGCAGTTCCTATTATGCCCGCGATCATAAACAAGTATACTATCGGGGATATACTGTGCCCGGCGCCGACCCCGGCTCTTTTAAAGCGACGGGGCAATATAGTGGCGGGGACAAAAACCATGTTTATGACCAAACACGGGCGCTCCCAGACGATCCGGAGAATGAAAATTAACACGCTTTCCGCTCACCGTAAATCTCACCCTTAGATAACTCAATCTCACCTCTGACTCATTGGATTCTTCATCTCTGCGGATTAATACAGAACATTAGGCTCAAATAAGGGCATCGCCCCAGGGCATGCACATTCATTATACTAAAAAAACAGATTAAACTATGAGAAACAGGACTCTACACTTACACATGCAGGCGGGGAAGCAGCTCTATCGAAAGTTCAAGACCGCGGTCGTCGCATTTGCGTTCCTATGCGCAGGGCAAAACGCTTTTTCGCAAAACGTAGGCGTAAATACAAATAACCCTCATCCAAGCGCCTCGCTCGAAGTGGCAGGGACAGATAAGGGATTGCTTATTCCAAGAATCTCGCTTCAATCTCTGACGGATAATGCAACGATCCCAAATCCGGCGACGGCTTTGCTGATTTATAATACGAATGCGGGGATTGGGAAAAAAGGATTTTTTTACAATTCCGGAACATCTGGAAATCCTATATGGAGCAGCGTTGGCGGACTCGAATTCCCCTCTTATAATTCACCCAATGTTAATGCAGCTGCATTTTATCTTGAAAACCAATCTCAATCAGCCAATGCTATTGGAATCCAGGCGACAACAAATTACGGCGTAGGCTTGCATGGTTCAACGGTCTTTGGGCAGGGGGTTGTAGGTTATGCTTTCCAAAACGGAACGGGCGTTCTTGCAGAAGCACAAAATACTTTGGGAACAGCTCTTAAGGTAAAGGGGAAAATAAATATCGCAGGGCCTGGGCAATCGCCTGGAGCTGGAAAAGTGCTTACTTCTGATGCGAATGGTTATGCGACCTGGGAGAATATGGGTGGCAGTGTTGCTTTCTCGGCGAGTGGAATTAAGGGAGGGGGAAGTGAGAAGTTGCCACCTGGAATCTCAAAGGTGCCCTTTGCAGTGGAAGAGTATGATCTTGGGAATAATTATAATGATGTGAATGCAGCCAATCATAGCACCTTCACTGCTCCTTTAAACGGAATTTATAGGTTTGAAATGGCCCTGAACTTTAATGGCCAAATACAAGATCCGGGATTCAAGGCAGGCTTGGCACTTATTAGAACCAGAAACGGAGCTTCAACTCAAATCTCTGAGCTAAATGTAGAATTTGAAGCCAATGGAATAATTGCCTATTCTAGGACTTGCGAAGCGCTTATTGGTGACCAATTTCATATTGACGTGTACATCTCAAAGGCAGGCGTTGAATTGTTTGTTCAACCCGATGCTAACTATTTTAGTGGCCACTTGGTTGCTAGAAAATAAAACATTTATCATCAATGACTTCAAATATTCGATGAAATCTTACGCATTGATAAGCCTGCTTCTTGGCGCAATTCTAGCGACTGATGGCACGGGGCAACTTAACATTCAAGGAAACAGCCTATCCACTTAAACAGGTGTATCACTGCATTTCGATGATTTGTCGTTGGCGCCTGCTTCGGATTTAAGTCTGGACAACAATGAGATTACTCGGCTAGACCTACGCATTGTTGATTTACCACATCAAAGTAGTGCTCGAACTTATGAAGTTATCATTCCTACTGCCTTTACCGATGAAATTGAGATGCTGCGTAAGGAGTTGGAAGGCATGCGGGAGATGGGTAAGCGGTTGGAGTTGCTGGAAGCGAGTATCAATAGCGGAGCAAATTCCGGGACAACAAAATCTGCTGCAAAATGAAGAGACTTTTAATGTTATCCGGGGTATGCTTGTCAGGAATAATGGCAAGCGCCCAATCCATTTCCCCCTCCGGCATCTATGGTGCGTCCAACACTTCTGCCAGCGGCGGAATGAGCGTGACTTGGGTTCTGGGAAGTTTGACGCCGGAAGCGATGTCGGCGTTACCTGTTAAACTTATTGATTTTAAATGTATGCTAACAGATGAACTAGTAGTTTCAGTCACTTGGAGCACTTCCGAGGAAACCAATAGCGACCATTTTGAAATCCAGCACAGCATTAATGGTAAGTATTGGAGCGAGATCGGTCGGGTGAAGGCTGGTGGAGAGAGCAATGTGACAAGGACTTATGCATTTGAGCACAGTAGCCCCGTGAAAGGCGATAACCTTTACCGGCTGAAAATGGTGGATCAGGATGGGACTTTTGCGTATAGCCGCATGCGTAACGTTCACTATGGAGGTGAGGGGGGCCTTACGTTTCATCCGAACCCGGTTGTAGACAGGCTTTCGATTAATGCCAGGGATTGGCCTTCATTGGAAAATCTTAAAATTATAAATGTGTCAGGCGCGAAAGTAGCAGAGTTTAACTACGCGCAACTGCGGGATATGGCCGGCAAGGAGATTGATTTTAAGAAATATCCTTCCGGCGTTTACATTATCAGCATTACGAGGAATGATGGCACTGTGCAGTCGGAGAAGATCATAAAAAATTGATAAACTAACAGCCCAAACCCCATGCACACAAAGGACATTGCGATCATCGGTGGCGGAATTGCAGGTTTAACCCTGGCTATTTGCCTGAAAGGTTCACGTTTTAAGTGCCATATATTCGAAAAAAATGCGGAGTTTAAGGAGATCGGCGTGGCAATCAGTTTATTCCCCAACGCACTGCGGGTATTAAAGCAACTTGGATTGTTGCCGGAAGTCGTAGGAATAGGCAGTGCAATCACCAGGATTTTTATGAAGACAGACAAGGGGAGAATTCTCGCCCAGACCGAGCCGCGTTATCAGCTTCCGGCACTCGGGATGCTTCGCACAGATCTTTACGCAATCCTACTCAAACATGCGGAAGCGACATTTTACCCCAATCATACATTGGAATCTTTTGAAAGCACGGGTGATGGAAAAGTGAAACTCACTTTTAATAATGGTGACTCCAGAATGTTCGACGCCCTGATAGGAGCCGATGGGATCAATTCTGTTGTGAGGCAGGGCATTATGAATGATGGGAAGCCGGTTTTTCGGGGTTATAATATGTGGCGCGGCATTGCAGCGTCCAACTCAGAAATTCATTACGCGAGCGAAAGTTATGGAAAAGGTAAACGGGTAGGCATCGTCCCGCTCCCGGACGGGCGATACGGCTGGTGGGCTACATCGAACGAAAAATTTATGGCCGATGATGAGCCCGAAGGAACCAAGCCAAAGTTACAAAGGCTCTTTGGTTACTGGCACCATCCCATTTCAGAGTTGATTGCCAAAAGTGACTACATCGTTAAGGATAGCCTGTCCGACAGGATTCCCGTCAGGGGTTGGACCAGGGGGAATTGCACACTAATAGGCGACGCAGCACACCCGACTACACCCAATCTGGGGCAAGGCGGGTGTCTTGCTATTGAAGGTGCTTACTTATTAGGTGAGATCATGAGAAAATATGGCATTACAGACACAGCATTTCAACTATATGAATCGATCCAGTTTCCGCGGGCAAAATCAATTGTTGACGACAGCCTGATGTTAGGGAAAATGGGACAGTGGGAAAATAGTATGGCCGTTTTCCTAAGAAATATGGCCATGGCCGTAGCACCTCAATCGATTACGCTGAAAGTAATCGACAAATACTTTCTGCAAGACGTTACGTCATTGAAAATTTGAATGCAATACATCCTTATAAAATTGCATTGTGTGCGTATGTTGGCTTTCCAGCTCAATTAATCCTCGCCAAATGCCACTCTAAAAGTGATTGTTTTTATTCAAACCAACTTCCTCCCTTTCCACTCATACGCGGGCTTCTGCGCTGCCAGCCCGAAAAAGCACACATAAAAAGGATAGATAATCTGTGTGATCGGAATGTAGAGAATCGATTTCTGCTTTTTAAGGAAAGTCAAAACAGAGCCGAGAAAAAGCCACTCCGGCAAGCATTTGGCAGATAACAGGCTTAGAAAAAAGTAGCCATCCACTAGTCCGAACGCAAAAAGCAATCCGCTTACGATCAGCGAAAAATTGCAAGCGAAAATGTAGATCGCCAATAACAGCGGTGTTTTGCTTTGATAATGTTTCCACTTACTCGCCCAGCGCTTCCGCTGCCGGAAGAAGGCCTGCCAGTTATCATGCGCCTTCGTCGTCACAGTCGCCCTTGGATCTTTTAAGAAATGAACCCCTTTCGGATACTTGGCTGCGATTTTGTGCATCAAAAATTCATCGTCACCCGAGGCAATGTGCCGCACGCCTTCAAATCCATCGACTTCAATAAACGCATTCTTTTCGTAAGCAAGGTTCGCCCCGTTGCATAAGGAAGGATAGCCAGCCGCAATGGCACTCGCGCCGCTGCCGATAAGGCTTGCGAATTCCACAGTTTGCAAATGGTCAGTAAGCGTTGTTTCCTCAGAAAAGGTGACCGGTGCACTGATTAACTTAGCGTTTGTGGCCGCATAACAGGCTGCAATAGACTGTAACCAACCCGATTCTACGCGGCAATCCCCGTCGGTGGTGACGATTAAGTTGCCTTTTGCACGTGATATGGCCGTTTCAATCGACCGCTTTTTGGGAGAAGTCGTAGCCGTGTCGGGCAGCGTGATCAGATGAAGGTTTACCTGCGATTTTGCAGCCAGCGCCTGAACGATCGCCGCAGTGCGGTCGGTGGAGTTGTCGTCCATGATGAGCACTTCAAATTGCTCATGCGGGAAATGTTGCTTATCCAGGTCATTAAGCAGCAAACCAATGTTATCCTCCTCATTCCGCACCGGGACAATGACCGTGATGAAAATCCTTTTATCAAACTTAAAAACACCCGATGGCTTGATCCGATTCCAGAAAAAGGTAAGAATGAATGTAAAAACCGAGTAACTCAAAATGACGAGCCAGAGTAGGGGAATCAGCCAGGAAGTTATATAATGGGTTGTCATTGAATCAGTTATTGGAGCCTGAAAATTTCATCTTACTCCATTTATATTTCCAGATCAGGAAAATCCCGATCAGGATCGGTCCGAGCACATTGAGTATCCAAACCAAAAAAGTTGCCGCGATAATCTCGTCCGCAGGCAAATGATATTGTTTAAAAACCAGCAAAGCAGTGAATTCCCTCAGTCCCAGATCACCCAGCACATTGATAGCCGGGATCAGCGTTTTGGCCAGAAAAATCAACGAAACCGCAGAGGCGAGTTCAAGCGCAGGAACGGGAAAGTTGAAAAGGGATAGCGCCAGGACGAACTGGCTCAGGAACACGGCGTAACGCAGCGACCCATATAACGTAGAAACACCGATATCCCATGCAGCGTAATTGCCGATAATGCGAAGATAAGTGTGCATTTTCTGGAAAACCTTGCGCCTCGGATGCCAGTCGGTGAGTGGTTTGCGGAACTGTATAACCAAAATCCCGGAAATAATCACCACGGCAAGGACTACATTAATCACCTGTTTGCTTTGCAAAGAAAGCCCTATTTTTTCCTGCAAATGCAGCCAGCCCACCGCTCCGGCCACCACGGAAATGTAAAACTGAATGCCATTGGAAACAATCGCCGCCCCAATCGCTTCCAGCCGCCGGTCCGACTTCAATGCGGCCACGCGCCCGATGGTGTCGCCAAGCTGCGCCGGAGCCGCAACGCCAAATGCAAGGCCGGTTAATGTGCCCCGAAATGCGTCCCGGAAGCTGATATCAACCACTTTTTTGGCCAGTTGCTGCCATTTCAAACTTTCCAGCGCCCAGTTGACAGGCACCAGCAGCAGCATAAAAAACAAGATCGGGAAATGATCAATCACAAGGATATCATGAAAAACAGCGCCGACGTCGCCGATGCCTTTTTGCTCATTCCGGAATGTTTTATAGATATAACTCAGGATCAGGAGCGTGATGATGAGCTTGCCCAGCCAGAGGAGGTTTTGCAGGTTTCTTTTTTCTTTGGCAGGGGAGAGTTCCTTATCTTGCACCATGATTAAAATGCAGCAAACCGACGCTACCGAAAAAGTGATTATTGGAGTGGATCCCGGCACCCAGGTGATGGGTTACGGGGTGATTTCGGTGAAAGGCCAGCACATTACTTTGGTTCAATATGGTGTGATTCATCTGAGCAAATATACTACGCACGAGTTGAAGTTAAAGAAAATCTTTGAGCGCATCACCCAGCTCATCGAGGAATATCTGCCCGACGAAATGGCGATTGAAGATCCATTTTACGGCAAAAATCCGCAATCCATGCTCAAACTTGGCCGCGCGCAAGGCGTGGCGATGGCAGCCGCCCTCGCCAGGGACATTCCGATCGTCGAATATTCGCCCAAAAAGGTGAAGCAGTCGGTGACAGGCAGCGGAAGCGCTTCGAAGGAGCAGGTTGCCTATATGCTGGAAAAAATTCTGAACATGGAACTGAGCCGCGAATTCATGGACGCCACCGACGGAATCGCGATTGCCATTTGCCACCAATATCACGCCAATTCACCTGCTTCTGTCTCAACCGGCTCCTCCAAAAAATCCAAAAAGGGCGGCTGGGGCGCGTTTGTAAGCGAGAATCCGCAGCGCGTTAAATAACCTCAGCGTACCATTCTCAGTGTTTTCGTCACATTGCCGGCTTTGAGCTGATAAATGTAAATCCCCGATGGAAGCAACTGCCCGTCAAGCTTCGCAATGTGCCAGCCCGCAGGAAATTTGCCGTCTGCTAATAATTTGATTTTTTGACCTTTAACATTAAATAGAGTCAATGTCATCTGTTCGTCGGCGGGGAGGAAAAAAGCAATGTCCGTGCTCGCACCGGCTGGGTTAGGGACATTCTGCATCAAAGTAACTTCATCAGGCATGTTAGCATTGGAAGATGCGATGATTTTAAATGCAACACTTTCATTGCTAGTTACTTCCGGTTCTGTGGTTGCGGTTCTTAGTTGATAAGTGCCGCCCATAATGTCGTCGGGAATCGTTAGGGTGTAAGCCCTGTCCGTCATGTTCACGCCGGTAATTTTTGTGATTGCGTTGTTGGCGGTGTTGCGCAGGATAAAGGTGGTTTCGTTATTTTTTCCAAAAGTCGTGTTTGTGGTCAGCGTCACGGTTATTTCTTCGCCGGCATTGTAGGATGCTTTGGGCTGGAAGCGCTGGAACTCATTTTCCTGAAACGAGTGGATTTCGCCTCCGGTTGTAAGAATCAACAGCTTATCATTAAAAATAGTAATGTCAAACGGCTCTTTCAGTATATTCAGGCCATCGGCATAAGCGGTTGTTTTTTGGTCTTTGTACCTAATCAATGCATGCGGCTCGTAATTCTGATCGGGATAACCGTAAGCAGCCGCCCACATTTGATTGTTTTTGTCAAAAATGATTTTTCGGATCATGTAACCTGGCAATGAGAAGAGCGGCTCCCATGCCTCGGAGTTTTTCCTCAGCTTCGAAACACCCCATTCGCCATAGGCAAAAAGATTCTGCTGGCTGTCAAAAGCAATGCCTGCAATACCTGGATAACCGTTCAAATGAGGCTGCGGAGCCCAATGATTATCTTTAAATGAATAGACCAGGCCACCCTCCATCACCGCCCAGACATTATCCGCGGCATCCGCTGCAACGCAAATCACGTGATTGCTGCCAAGGACATCCTGGCCGTAAAATGTCCATTCGCCATTCAGGAACCGCCCGACGCCGCGGTCAAATGTTTTGAAAAATATACCCGTTGAAGCGGTAATCACAAGCGGCGCCAATTCGTCCGAGAAAAACTTTTCGTTTGCAAAACTTCTGTCATATGTTCCGTCGACCTTGCGTTTGAGCATTGCATTGAAGCTCATTGCGAAAACGTCATCCCATCCGGCGCCGAAAAAATGGATGGTGTTCGGGCTCTTGCCTTTTGTCGTTGCTATGGTGCTGGCTTGCCAGGTTTTGAGGTCTTTTGATGCATAAAAGCCGTTGCTGAATTCGTAGACGTACAGTTTGTCACCAGCATTATAAAAACGGTTTTTCAGCACACCATATCCATTTGAAGTGGAAAGCAGGTTTTTGGAAACCACGCCCAGGAATTCAAATCGCGAATCATCCCAATTGGTTTTTATTTCGAAATTTTTCCAGGCAGTGAAAATACCAGGCATATATTGCGCTCTGGTCCGACCAAAATAAGCCTGGTTTTCCTGTAAGCCGGGTTGAAAAACACCCTTGTTAGCGAAAGCACCATTCATTTCGCTGAGCGCAATGGAATCTTTGAAAATAACATTTTTGAATGCAGCGTCACTGGCAATCTCAATGCTCTGCCAAAACCCGGTGTGCATGGATGAGATGAGCGTCGAAACGGCGATAATGGGCTTGGCTGCTGTATTGGAAAGATTTGTAGCGGGCAACAACGTGGTGTTCCATGGGGGGAAGAAGTACTGGGCGTCAGTCCATTGGCTGAATACATTGTTCTTTTTCACCCGAAGCCGAACGGCATATCGTTCGGAGCCGCTGGGCCTGAGTATAATGTTGAAATGCTGAATTTTTTGGCTGGTAACGGGGAAATCATGATAGATACCACGATCATTCTGGTTCTTATCAATCACTTCAATCTGATACGATTCTATGCCCTCGTATTGCTGTAAACGCCCGGAAAATAATCCGTCATTTCTCCATAAAGCACTCATTAAGAGCGGCGAAGCAGATTTTTGGTTAAACGGCGAGATAGAAAATGACAGCGTAGGAGACCATAATACCGCCTTTGGAATCTGCCCGGTGCCTACGCGCGCAAAATAGGATCCTTCGCCTTGCCCGGCGGATGTGAAATGTGACTGGGCAATCAATGTGTCCTCGACAATGTTGGTGAAAGCAGCGTCGCTGGCAATCTGGAAGCGATATTGGTCTACACCAAAAGGCGTTTTCCAGCGAAATGAAGGCGTATTGGAGGCGTTTTGAGCGTCATCCTCATAAACGATCAATGAATCCGGCGCGTTCGGGTTTGCCTGAATGGCATTTAGTCTGAAATTCCCATCCATATTGCCCTCGGCATAATTCCGCATCAGGTTCTGGCACAAAGGGTGAAAACGCAAAACAGACCGGCAATAGGACATTAGAGAACCATTGACAGATTCCTGATAGCCTTCTTCGCACTCCGAATTCGAACCTTCCAAAGTCGTACAACGGTCGATCGGGCCTCCTGGCCACGAGCAGTTATGCGTATGCGGAGAGCCTAATGTGTGCCCAAGCTCATGACAAAGCAAATCGACGGCAAGGTCAGGCATTTCGGGCCGTGGAAAATTGGAAGAACACATGCGATAGCCGCCATAAAACCAGCCATCCCGGCTGGAAAGGCTCACCACTGCGTCTCTTTCGTCATTTCGGTTGGATGCCCAGTAATTCTGAACATTGCCATAATACTGAAAATCCTCATCCAGGGCATACGGCTCGGGCTTGTCCCAGATCAGGATTGACGTGATGGTCAGTTTCACATTAATATCCCGCTCGAAAATAGCGGAGGCACGATTGATAAACTCGACGGCGCGCCTTGTAATCAGGGCCTTATCTCCGTCGTAGAGCATATATGTTTTATAATTAATGTCGAGGGCGAGCCTGTATTCCAGTTTTTGCTCGTTGGCCGTTCTGGCGCGGGTGAGGTCTTTTACGCGAGCGAATTTTTGAAGCCGGGATGCTGATAATGAATCATTGGTGCCACAGACTGGAAGACTTTGCTGAGCCAAGGCTACATTACAAGCTGCCAGAAAAAGAAGGATCAGCCCAAGGTTTTTGGTAAAAAGTATTTTCATGGAACGAGGAGTTTTGCCAAAACGCAGGCCTGCGGAGCAAACGGATGTTTTCATGTGCCCGTTTGCCTTAAAAATAGGACAATGTTCCCATCATTTTCGTTGCAACCGGCCTTTCCTCGAGATTAAAAAAATTTTAATGGTATTAAAGCAACATTTCATTTTACTAATCAAACGTTTGTTTAGTAAAATCAAACAAGCGTTTGATTTTTGTTTTGAGCCAGCGTAAATTTGCATCATCATTATCGGATAGCTAATACTAACAACTGTTAATGAGTCATTTAAATGGAATATAACACAAAGCAAATACAAATTATAGAAGTCGCTGAACGCCTGTTCGCCGACAAAGGGTTTGCGGGAACTTCGGTGCGGGACATCGCGCAGGAGGCCAATGTGAATGTGTCGATGATCTCCTATTATTTCGGATCCAAGGAAAAACTGATCGAGGCACTTTTTGCGATGCGGATGGGTGAGTCCCGCTCGCGGATGGAAAACTTGCTGAGTAACGAAGATCTAATTCCCATTCAGAAAATCAACATCCTGATAGACAGTGCTATTGACCGCCTGATGGGAAACCAATGCTTTCACAACATTATGATGCGCGAGCAGCTTTCCTCGGAACGCACGCCCACCATTTCGGAGCATATCAGGACTCTAAAAATGCGCAATATTCAATTGATGCAGAAGCTGATCGAGGAAGGACAAGCCCAGGGCGCATTTCGCAAGAACATTGACCTCAGCCTGATGACCACAACATTATATGGGACGATCAATTACGCAATCGCCACACAAGAATTTTACAAGCGGATCAATGGTCTGGAAGACATGGAAGAGGCTGAATTTCAGACGCATTTGAGAAGAAAGTTAAGCCAGCACTTAAAAAGTTTATTTAAATCAACAGTAACTAATGAACACCACAACCAGGACTAAAAGAATGGTTTTTGCGATCGCCAGCGTGTTCTGGCTCGCCGCAACCGCTCATTCGTTCGCCCAGGAACAGCGCAAGTTGACGCTGGAAGAAGCGATTGAAATGAGTTTACAAAACAGCAAACAGCTCAAACTAAGTCAGACCAACGTGGACCTTGCCGGTCTGAGTATTAAGCAGATCCGGGAGAATCAGTTGCCAAGTCTGAGCGTTTCGGGATCTTACCTGAGATTGAATTCTCCGAACATTAACCTCAAACTACCCAGGAACGGGAACGACAGCACACAAACCAGTTCTCCCGAAGTGCACCAGGTAATGTACGGAATGGCGAGCGCATCTCTTCCGATTTTTTCAGGTTTCAGATTTAAATATGGCTTGGAATCAGCACATTACCTGGAACAGGCAGCTAAGCTGGACGCCGAAAACGACCGGGATGCCGTGATCCAGAACACCGTGGCAGCGTATAGCAATTTGTACAAAGCAAAAAAATCGGTGGATCTGGTTGCAGAGAACCTGTTGCGGGAACGGGAGCGCGTAGCGGAATTTACAAACCGTGAAAAAAACGGAATGCTCGCCAGAAACGACCTGATGAAAGCCAAATTACAGGAATCGAACATTGAGCTTGCCTTGCTGGACGCTGAAAACGATCTGAAAGTAACGACCATTAATATGAACCTCCTGCTGGGCATGCCTGAAAACACGGTGCTTGCAGCGGATTCGGCCAGTTTTATCACATTAAAAGAAGAAGGCAATGCGGCAGAATGGGAGCAAACGGCCATTTCGCATCGCAAAGACATTGCAGCCAACGGCATCCGCCAGAAGGCCGCAAATACAGACATTAAGGTTGCCAAGGCAGATTTTTATCCCAATGTGGCCCTAACAGCAGGTTATGTTGCACTAAGCATCCCCGGCGTTGCCACGATTCCAAATGCGATGAATGCGGGAATTGGCGTTCGCTATGACATTGGATCACTGTGGAAATCGGGTGCGAAAATCCAGCAGGCGAGAACGAAAGTTTATCAGCTGAAAACAAATGAAGAGATCCTGCTGGACCGCATTCATTTGGAAGTCAACACGGCTTATTATAATTATGTTTTAAGCAAAAGAAAAATCGATGTGTACGCCAAAGCAGTGGAGCAAGCCGACGAAAATTACCGGATTACCAAAAACAAATATGATAACAGTCTGGTAACCACCACTGAATTACTCGATGCAGACGTCGCCCAAGTGCAGTCGCGCATCAACTACGAAGCCGCCAAAGCCGACGCCATCGTAGCCTACAAAAAACTAGAACAATCAGCAGGAGTGATTAATTAACCGAAGATCATATCGGACATTCACTCATTCAGTCATTCAAAATTCAACATTACACAATGGAAACCAGACAAAATACATTGGAAACAGAGGAAGCTCCAAAAAAGAAAAGCTACACATTCGTGATCATTCTTTGCGTGCTGATTGCGATCGGCGGAACGTGGGGTTTTAACAAATACAACCACGGATTGCATCACGAAGAAACAGATGACGCGCAGATCGACGCCAACATTAGCCCTGTAATTCCCAGGATATCAGGTTATGTAACAGAAATTAAAGTAAAGGACAACCAAACTGTTAAAAAAGGCGACACATTAATCGTGCTTGACAACCGCGATCAGCTGATCAAGCTGGAACAGGCAAAAGCCGGACTGGCGGGATCGCAGGGAAGTTTGGTCGTAGCCAATGCAACCACGAATGCATCGCAGGCAAGCGGCATCACGTATCAGGCGAATGTGTCGATTGTAGAAGCGCAGATTGAAGAAGCGAAAGTGAATGTATGGCGGGCAAATCAGGATTTTGCGCGTTACGAAAACCTGATCAAAGACCATTCGATCACGCAGCAGGAATATGAGCAGGCTTCTGCAACGAAACAAAAAGCAGAGCGTCAGCTGGCTGTTTTGGTGGCGCAGAAAAACGCAGCGGAACGCCAGGCAAAAGCAGCAGGCAGCCAGACTCGGGCAACTTCCGTGCAAACCAATGTTGCCAATGCAAACATTAAGGCACGCCAGGCAGAAATTGCCAATGCAGAGCTAAACCTTTCTTACACAGTCATTACGGCGCCGACAGATGGCCGCGTTTCGAAAGTGAATGCGCAGGTGGGCCAGTTTTTACAGGCCGGTCAGTCGCTGTTCAGCATTATCTCCACTACGGAGCCCTGGGTTGTTGCGAATTTCAAAGAGACGCAGTTGACCAAAATGAAATTGGGACAACACGTGAAAATCCATGTGGATGCTTATCCGGATCATGAATTTGAAGCAAAAGTGGCTTCATTCTCGCCAGCAACAGGCGCAAGATTCGCTTTGCTTCCTCCTGATAATGCAAGTGGAAACTTTGTAAAAGTGGTGCAGCGTCTGCCGGTAAGAATTGAATTTACCCAGCCAAACGACCAGCGCATAGCAGAATTAAGACCGGGCATGAACGTGTTCGTGGATGTGGAATTGAACTAAGGATCAGCACACTGACCTTAAACCCAAATTAAATGGAATTACAGGAATCACTCGTCGAATATGGTTTCCGCAGGGTCATCATTACGATAACAGCTGTACTGTGCGCGTTGCTCGAAATCGTTGACACCACCATTGTCAATGTGGCGCTCAACGACATGCGGGGAAACCTGGGCGGTACATTATCCGAAGTGAGCTGGGTTATTACGGCTTATGCCATTGGTAATGTGATCATTGTGCCCATGACCAGCTGGCTTTCGCAGCAGTTTGGCCGCCGCAATTACTTTGCCGCTTCGATCATTATTTTTACCGTTGCCTCCTTTCTTTGCGGCAATGCGAACAACATCTGGGAACTTGTATTTTTCAGATTAATACAAGGATTAGGCGGTGGCGCCTTGCTCGTAACCGCACAAACACTGATCACCGAAAGTTACCCACCCGAAAAGCGCGGGATCGCGCAGGCCATTTACGGTCTGGGTGTGATCGTGGGTCCAACATTGGGACCGCCGCTGGGAGGTTACATTGTGGATCATTACAGCTGGCCGTACATTTTTTATATCAACATTCCGCTCGGCATCATTGCCGCCATGCTTACTTTACAATTTGTTAGAAGTCCGAGGTTTTCGCAAAAGAAAGCGGCGAATGAAATCGATTACTGGGGCATAGTGCTGCTGGCCGTTGCCGTAGGTTCGCTCCAATATGTGTTGGAAAAAGGGCAGGAAGAAGACTGGTTCAATGACGAAATCATCATTCTGTTAACGGTAACCTCTGTTTTTGGCTTCTTTTTCTTCATCTGGCGCGAATGGACTTATAAAAATCCGATCGTTAACCTCCGCGTTTTAGCGAATGGAAACCTGCGCGTAGGGACCATTTTATCCTTCATTCTCGGGTTCGGATTATATGGTTCAACTTTCATCATTCCATTGTACACGCAGGCCACATTAGGCTGGACGGCGACGCAATCGGGGATGCTGATGGTGCCCGCGGCGATTGTTACGGCCATGATGATGCCCATTGTGGGTCAGCTCATTCAGCGCGGTGTGAAGCAGCAATATCTGGTTTCGGCCGGGATGGTTTTCTTCTTTATTTACAGTTACTGGGGTTACCTCATCCTTACGCCTGACACCGGAAAAGATGCGTTCTTCAACATGCTGATCGTGCGTGGAATTGGCTTAGGATTACTATTCGTACCAATTACAACATTAGCCTTATCGACATTAAAAGGAAGGGAAATCGGTGAAGGAGCCGCATTTACCGGAATGATGCGGCAGCTGGGCGGTTCGTTTGGCGTGGCGGTGATCACAACTTACCTGGCCCGCCAGAATATGCTGCACCGTAATGATCTTGTGAGCAAGCTGGACATCAATAATCCGTCTGTCATGCAGCGCGTCGAAGGTTTGAAACAATCATTTATGGCCAAGGGAATGCCAGCGGATGTGGCGCTGAAAAGCGGTTACAAGATCCTGGACTATACGGTCACAAAACAGGCGCAGGTGATGTCCTACATGGACGTGTTCCTTTATCTGGGACTCATGTTCCTCATCTGCGTCCCCTTTGTACTCTGGACCAAAAGCGGCAAAACCAAGGTTGATCCATCATCTGTACATTAAGATTTCAAGTGTAGTGGTAATATTGCAGAAGCTTCCCGGGTTTGGGAAGCTTCTCTTTTTTTGGGGTGTATCTTTTTGTCGTTATTGAATTTCCAAACGTGCTTTTAATTCCTGCATACTCAGGATATTGACTTTTGGAAAAGGAATGGATGCTAGTGCATTAAAGTGTTTGTCATGCGTCACGATGTAATCAGCCTGACAAGCCAAAGCGCAGTCTACGAACTTGTTGTCATCCTGATCAGTGATCAAATTCCAGCGATAAAAAGGCGTAACCCAGATTGCGTTTTCCAGATTTGGGAGTAGTTCAACCACATTGGTGGCCAGGTTAGGGGAATAAAATCCGCCTATAACCTCTTCATATTCTTCAAGTATTTCAGTCGAAATGCCAAACTCAAAAATCCCTGCTTTCAAACCATCAAATAACCATCGCGTGGCTGATAGTTTGGGAATGCTTACCATCAGGCAGTTGGTGTCGATGACGAGAACCATTCATTAATATTTAGTGCGTTTGTGTGTTATCAGCGCTTCATCCAAATCTTCCTGCGATAGCCCGCGCTTTTTCCAAATTTCATCCATTTCATCATCAATCTGCTTCGCAAAATACTCCGAAAGCAACTGCTTGATTTCTTTTTCCTGTTTGCTGTTCAGCTGCTTCTCGAACATTTTGAGCATAAACAACTGCATGGAGTTTAATTTAGTCGCCTGTTCCATTCTAAGTGATTAAATTTTTTTACAAATTAACAACCTTTTATGTAAGGTCAAAGGAAGTCGGGTTTCCTATAAGAAGAACTGAAAATTGATTCGAAATATTCCGTTCTTGCTGACATTATTAACAAATGTTTCAAAACAATTATGTCAAATTCCTGGGTAACCGCTGCCATTACAAAGATTGAGGCGGATTATCAGCGGTCGGCGGATACGCATTTGATTCCTTTGCAATTGCCTGCTTTTGAAGGGGTTGATTTTTATTTTAAGGATGAATCGACGCATCCTTCGGGGAGCTTGAAGCACCGGTTGTCGCGGTCGCTGTTTTTGTATGGGCTTTGCAATGGCTGGATTCATGAGGGGACGACGGTTGTGGAGGCATCGAGTGGCTCTACTGCGGTTTCGGAAGCCTATTTTGCGCGGTTACTGGGTTTGCCATTCATTGCGGTAATGCCTAAAACGACAAGCCAGGACAAGGTGCAGGCGATTGAATTTTATGGCGGGAAATGTCATTTTGTAAACCATCCTGCCGAGGTTTACGACGTTTCCAGGCGCGTTGCAGAGGAAAATAATGGTCATTTTATGGACCAATTCACTTATGCGGAGCGGGCAACCGACTGGCGGGGGAACAATAACATTGCGGAATCGATTTTCCGGCAAATGCAGTTTGAAGCGCACCCGGTCCCGACCTGGATCGTTGTAGGCGCGGGAACTGGCGGGACTTCGGCGACATTGGGCCGTTATGTGCGTTATGAGCGTTATGCGAGCCGGATCTGTGTGGTGGACCCGGAAAATTCAGTTTTTTACGATTGCTGGCAAACCAATGATCCGGGCGTTTGCAGCGATTTTGGATCACGGATTGAGGGCATTGGCCGGCCGAGGGTGGAGCCTTCTTTTATTGCAACCGTGGTGGACCATATGATTCGCGTGCCAGATGCGGCGAGTTTTGCGGCGATGAAAACATTGTCCAAACTCTTGAACAGAAGGGTAGGCGGTTCCACGGGGACTAATTTCTGGGGCGCGCTGCAACTGGCGCAGGAAATGAAGAAGCAGGATTTGAAAGGTTCGATCGTCACGCTGATCTGCGACTCGGGTGAGCGTTACCAGGATACTTATTATAATGATGCGTGGCTGGCGAAAAATGGTTTCCTCGATGCGGTTCAGGAAGAGGAGCGGAGATTGGCCAGCGTAACCGGGTTAGGTTAAAAGTGCCTACTTTTGCGCTGAATTATCCGAAATGACGTGCATCAGAATTATTATTTCTTAAAACAGCTTGCCCCGGCCTTGCATCAGCAACTGGCCGGAAAAACCTTTATTGAAGCTTTCAGTCAGGAAAAAGACGAAATTATCCTCGTTTTCGACGCCTCCACATATGGCGAAAATCTGGTTGATCCGTTTTTTATCAAAGCCACATTAAGATCCAATTTCGCTTGCCTGAGCTTCCCGGATAGTTTCGATCGGGCACGCCGAAATAGCGTAAATCTTTTCACTGATTTTCAAAATCAAACAGTAGATTTTGTTCAGGTTTATTTGAATGAACGCGCAATTCAGATTAGTTTTCAAGATGGTAAAAAGCTGGTCTTCAAGCTTTTCGGTAACCGGTCTAATCTCATTGCGTTGAATGAAGCAGGCGCTGCCACACAGCTTTTTAATAACAAACTTCCGGCGGATAAATCAATCACATCCGAATCACTCAACCGCGACATTGACCAGACTTACGAAGCATTTATCCACAATAATGAGCGTTTTGAACCCTTATTTCCAACATTCGGAAAGCTGGTAAATGCTTATTTGACAGAGAAGATAAGTGGTTTAAATGATGCCGCAGAGAAGTGGAACATTATTCAGCAGACACTGACCAAACTGAATGCGCCGCCTTATTATCTAACCAAAATCGAGCTCGTTCCGACGCTCTCACTTTTGCCTGCTGGCGACATTATTTCCGAATATAATGATCCTATTGAGGCGCTGAATGGTTTTTATCTGGCCTATATCCGGCTAAGCGGCATTGAGAAGGAAAAGGCTGAGATCATTCGCATGCTGAAAAAAAGGCTTTCGCAGACTGATAATTATTTAGAAAATACATTTAAAAAGCTTGTCGAACTGGAAGAAGCCACCAAGAATGATGAGATTGGTAACATTATTATGGCCAATCTCCACGCCATTCCCGAGCGCACCGAAAAAATAGAACTGTTCGATTTCTACCGCGACCAGCCCATCACTATTAAGCTCAAAAAGGATCTTACCGCCCAGAAAAACGCAGAAGGTTATTACAGAAAGGCCAAAAATGAGAAAATCGAATTAGGCAGACTGAACGACAGCCTCGCCGCCCGGGAAACGGAGCGTCAGAATCTGGCCAAACATTTAACTGCAATCGAAGCAATCGAGTCCTTGCGGGAACTGCGGGGTTACATTAAAACCCATGGCCTCGACCAGACAAAAGCCGTTGCAACGGCCACGGATCTATTCAAAAAAGTGGAATTCATGGGTTACACCATCCTGATCGGGCGCAATGCGAAGAACAATGATGTGTTGACCAAACAATTTGCTTCCAAAGACGACCTTTGGCTGCACGCTAAGGACGTTACCGGCTCGCATGTGGTCGTCAAAAACCAGCCTGGACGCAATTTTCCGGCGTTAGTGATTGAGCGGGCAGCCGAATTAGCGGCTTTTTATTCCAAAAGAAAGAACGATTCGCTGTGTCCGGTGATCTACACGCCCAAGAAATTTGTGCGTAAACCAAAGGGCTTGCCGGAGGGCGCCGTGGTGATTGATAAGGAAAGTGTGGTGATGGTGGAGGCGAAAGGGGAATAGGCGATTTATTCTTTTTAAAATCAGGTTTTTAGTGCGTGAATCCCGAAAACGGGCTTTGATAAGTCTTGCGATATGACGAACTTCGTGTGAAAATTGAGAACAGGAATTTTAGTGCAGAATGCTTGAAAGTCGTCGCTTTGTCATCATTGGTTTTTTTGCGTTAGTAGGTCTCATCTACTTATTTCGACTTTTCTACTTGCAGGTTCTGGACGAAAGTTATTCCATCGAATCGTCCAGCAACTCCATTAAGCGCGTTATCGAAATTCCCTTCCGGGGCCAGATTTACGATCGCACAGGAAAGCTCATCGTTTATAACACGCCCGTTTATGATTTATTGGTCACGCCTTACAAGGCGAGAGTCGACGATACGCTGCGTTTTTGCCAGGTTTTAGGCATAGAGCGGCGCGATTTTGACAGCTTAATGAACGCCGCGAGCGCATATAGCCGCGTTAAACCATCCTTATTTCTTCGCCAGTTGTCCAAAGAGGATTTTGCCTCCATTCAGGACATTATGGTCGATTATTCGGGTTTTGAATTCGCTAAAAGCTCCCTGCGTACGTATACAGCGCCTACACTTGCGAACACGCTGGGTTATGTGAGTGAGATCACGAGAGGCCAGCTGGAAAAGCAGGAAGAGCCTTACTACCGCCAGAGCGACTATATTGGCCAGAGCGGGATTGAGAAAATTTATGAAAATGAACTGCGTGGTAAACGCGGAACGAAGTTCGTGATGCAGAATGTGAGCGGCGTTTACAAAGGCCCGTGGAAAGGCGGCGAGCTCGACACCATGGCCGTTGCGGGCGACAATCTCTATTCGGGAATCGACCTGGAAGTACAGCAATATGCAGATAGTCTGATGGTTAACAAAGTGGGCAGCGTTGTGGCGATCGAACCTAAAACCGGGCAGATCATTTCCATGGTTTCCGCGCCGACTTATGATCCGAATATTCTGGCAAGCCGCTATTTTTCCAAAAACTATGCTGCACTGGCGCGAAACCCTTATAAACCACTCTTCAACAGACCGGTTATGGCGAGTTACCGTCCGGGGTCTACATTCAAGTTGATCCAGGCTTTGATTGGTTTGCAGGAAGGTGTGATCACGCCGGAAAGTGGTTTTACGCATGCCAACTGCCCGGTGGGCTGCCACAATCACCCGGCAACCGGAACCGTCGCCTTGGGCGTTATGCACTCTTGTAACCCGTATTTTTACAATGTTTTCAGGAGAATTATTTATAAAAACAACATTCAAAATACATTCAAAGCCTCGGCCGTCGGGCTGGACGCATGGCATGATGCGATCAGTAAATTTGGGATTGGACAAAGGTTGGGGATTGACCTTCCGAGTGAATACAAGGGGAATTTGCCAAATAAAAAATACTATGACCGCTTCTATGGCGAATATCGCTGGAAATTCTCCAACATATATTCATTAAGCATTGGCGAAGGCGAGTTGCTGATCACGCCGTTGAAAATGGCCAATGTGGCCGCGATCATAGCGAACAAAGGTTATTTCTATACCCCGCACGTGATCCATGGCATTGGTGATGCGAAAAAAGTGAACCCTGAATTTCTGGTAAGACATGAGACGGGCGTTGATGCCCACAATTTTGATCCGGTTATTGAAGGAATGATCGGCGCGGTGGAAGGCGGAACGGCCCGCCGGTCGCGTGTTGAGGGGATTACCATTGCAGGTAAGACCGGGACCTCGCAGAACAAACGCGGGGATGACCACTCGATCTTCATCGCCTTCGCGCCGGTTGAAAACCCAAAAATCGCCATCGCCGTATTTGTTGAAAATGCAGGAGCAGGAGGTTCGGCAGCAGCGCCGATCGCCAACTTGATCATTGAGAAATATCTGACCAGGAAGGTTACCAATAAAGCACTGGAAGAACGGATGTTCAAAGCCGACTTGATGAGCAAAGTAATCCTGCCCGGACAGAAAAAACCGATCTCAGTCGATTCGTTAAAGAAAAAGCTGATCACTGCGGATTCGGCTAAAAAAATACCGATTACGAAGTCAGTCACTGCACCTAAGAAACAATAACCAAAGACTTAAAATGGCTGAAAATAAGCCCATAACGAAGAATGTTGACTGGATGGTGGTGCTTATCTACATCGCTTGTCTGGGGATTGGCTGGGTGAACATTTACGCGGCCGTTTATAACCCGGAGGTGAATATGAGCATGTTCGATTTGGGGAACAATGCTGGAAAGCAGTTGATGTGGATCGGGACCGCAGCGGTGCTGATCATTTGTATTCTGGTAATTGATTACAAATTTTACGAGACTTTTTCCTTCATTATATATGCGGTTATTGTTTTCCTGCTGATCGTGGTCTTGTTTGCCGGTTCCAACATTAACGGATCTCGCTCCTGGATCAAATTTGGCGCTTTTTCGCTTCAACCTGCTGAGTTTTCCAAGCTGGCGATCAGTCTGGCGATTTCCAAATATCTGAGCGATCCGGCGATCAGCCTTACCCGCAAGCTCAAAGATTATTATCCCATTATGGGAATCATTGCACTGCCGGCATTTTTGATCCTTTTGTCTAATGAAACGGGCTCTATGCTCGTGTTTGCGTCATTTGCCATCGTGCTTTACCGTGAGGGAATGCCTGGATTTATTCCGGCTATCGGGATGGTTACGGCGGCTTTGCTGATCATTACATTGCTTTTTGTGAAGTGGTATATCGCAGCGGTGATCATTGTGATTGCAGGTCTGGCAATCTGGCTGATGCCGGTGATGACGCGAAGGCGGGGCGGGCTTTGGGCCACGATCATTATTGCATTTGTCATGATCGGGATCGTGTTCGGGGTGGACTTTTTTATGAATAATGTCCTTCAAAAACACCAGAGAGGCCGTATTATGGTTCTTCTGGATCCCGATTCCGATCCGCGTGGCATTGGCTGGAACGTAATCCAATCTAAGATTGCAATCGGCTCAGGCGGATTTTCGGGGAAAGGCTTTTTGCAGGGAACGCAGACTAAATTCGACTTCGTACCCGAGCAAAGCACCGACTTTATATTCTGTACAGTAGGCGAGGAGCACGGCTTTATCGGCTCGGCAGTCGTCGTTGTGCTTTTTGTTTCATTAATCGCCAGGCTTGTCGTGCTCGCAGAACGGCAGCGAAGCCGTTTCGCGCGGGTGTATGGCTATTGCGTGGCCGGGATCATCTTCTTCCACTTCATGGTCAATGTCGGCATGACAATCGGGCTGATGCCCGTAATCGGGATCCCGCTGCCGTTTTTCAGTTACGGCGGTTCCTCACTCTGGTCATTCTCAATACTGCTTTTTGTATTCCTGAAAATCGACGCGCAGCGTCCGTTTACTTTGTCGCGGGGGTGAAATAATTTTGAATGATTGAATGACTGAATGACTGAATATTTTTTCATTCAATCATTCAGTCATTCAATCATTCAAAACTAAACCTTCCCCGCCGCTAAAATCAGCAACACCCAACCCACTATCAATGCCACGCCTCCAATAGGTGCGGTGGCGCCAAATTTGGTGATGCCGGTGAAGCAGATGGCGTAAAGCGAGCCTGAAAAAATGATTACGCCGATTGCGAATGCATTGCCCGACCAGCCTAGTAATTTGATAGCATCTGTGCCAGCCCGTTGCATAAGCAGCCCTACCAAAACCATGGCTATGGCGTGGTAAAACTGGTATTTTACGGCTGTTTCAAAAGTTTCACTCCTGCCGGATGCTTCGAGCATTCCCTTCAATGCATGTGCCCCGAATGCGCCCAGGGCAACTGCAAGCGCACCCAATATTCCACCGGCCTGAATCATGAATTTCATAGTATTTTGTATTAATCTGGATAATTGAAAATGAGGTCTGCGCTGCACTTTGGCTCGCAAAATCGGGGCCATGCAGCCCGGTAAAGTTATGCCCGGAATGCAGCGTAACCAACTCTTTGTTTCAATTTTATTATCTTGCGAGCTTGTAAAGGCGGATTGGACGTTGCCGCACATTGTAGATTATACTTAGCAAATGACTTTAAAAAGTTTTATAGCGCTCTGGACTCATCGTTATTACAAATACACGCACATTGGTAAAGCGCACCTGCTTGGTTATCAGGCTTATTTACATTTCAAAGGTGTCAAAGGCAAGTTAAATAAAGGTCAGAAGCTGATCGCGATCATCCGTACGGAGCATTTCGGGGATATTGTGGCAGCGGAACCCATCTCCCGTTACGTGCGGTCACTGCATCCCGATGCGCACATTGTCTGGTTTGTAAAGCCATCGTTCAGCGAACTGGTCGCGCATAATCCTTCTATTGATGAAATTTTCAGGGAATTTTGTGTGACCCAACGTAAAACATTGCTGGATACAGGCATTTTTGACGAGGTTATCCAACTGCAATTCACAAACAACAACCATTGTCCCAAATGCCAGGTTTTCGTTGATAATCCGGTTGCAGCGCGACGTAACATCAACATTTACAATTATTTCAACTATGGCAATCTGCTGGAAGTTTTCGCGCAAACGGGTGATTTGATTCCCGAGAAAGCTACATTTCCTGCGGATGATAAGCCGAAACTTTATTTACAGGAAAGTCATCGGCAAAAAGTGGATTCCCTAAATTTAAAAGAACCCTTTATTGTGCTGCATTGCCAATCCAATTACGCGCCAAAGGACTGGCCTGCCGAAAAGTGGGAGCAGCTGGTGCAGTGGCTTGCAGATAATTATCCTTATCAAATTGTTGAAATCGGCTTGAAAAGCAATTTGAACGTGAGTACAAGAGTTTATCGCAACCTGTGCGGGCAACTGAGCATTCTGGAAACGGCCGAGGTGATCCGCCGCGCTTCTTATTTTATCGGGCTGGACAGCGGACCTTCGCATTTGGGTAATGCTTCGGGTACTTTTGGGGTGATTTTGATGGGTTCGCTGAATGATTTTCCTGAGTATAATCCATATTCGGGCGGTTATGGAAGTCAGGAAAATGCTGTTTTCGTGCGACAAAAGGGCATTCCATGCGCGCAGCTTTCGTTTGACTTCGTACGGGACAAAGTGGCTGGCGTACTCCCTTTACCTTGACCCAAAAATAGAACTTCCGACCCGGATCAATGTGCTGCCTTCTTCCATCGCGATCGTGTAGTCCGCACTCATGCCCATGGAGAGTTCCTGCATGCTAACCTGCTCATTCTGATAGGACTTGAAGGATTCAAACAGTGTTTTCAATCCCTTGAATTCGGCACGAACAACTTGTTCATCCTCCGTGTTGGAAGCCATTCCCATCAGGCCTGCAATGCGGATATTTTGTAGGTCCGAAAGCTCCGGCGATGTAATAATCTCCCGAGCTTCTTCTTCCGAAAGTCCAAATTTTGTTTCTTCCTGCGCGATAAAAATTTGAAGCAGGCACGGAATGATCCGGTCGTTTTTAGCAGCTTCCTTATTAATCTCTTTCAGCAACTTGAAACTGTCAACCGAATGGACCAGAGTCACATAAGGAGCCATGTATTTTACCTTGTTGGTTTGTAAATGACCGATCATATGCCACTCAATGTCTTTTGGCAGCGCCTCGTATTTGGCAGTCATTTCCTGGACCTTATTTTCTCCAAAACGCTTGCAGCCAGCGTTATAAGCCTCCATGAGAACTTCTTCGGGCTTGGTTTTTGTTACTGCAATTAAACGCGTTTCCTGTTTTAATCCTTTTTCTATTTGGGCAATGTTGTCAGCAATTGTTGGCATTTTGAGATTCTAATTTTTTGATAATTAAAGGATTAAAGAAACAAATTCACCGCAGGCGCTTAGAAATAGATGTTAACATATTTCAAAATTGAAAAAAACATAGTTCTTTTACCAACGAATTAAAAAATATAACCTTCTGTATGGACTATAATCAGGAACAAAAGCAAGACAGGAAGACCCTCCTATGGGCCGCTTTGGCCGTATTGCTATTGCTTAATTTGGTGCTTGTTTATTTTATCTATCACGAAAAACAGGAAAATCTCGCTAAGGATGACATTATAACTGCTAAAACAGAGGAAGTTCTCTTTATCAAAACCAAGCTCGATTCCATTTCGCAGGAGCTGGACATTAAGATCGCAGAAATCCAGAAACTGGGCGGAAGTGTGGATTCCTTGATGGCAATGAAGCTGCAACTTGAAAAGGATAAGCAGGAATTAAAGAATATGAGCAGTTATTCTGCTTCCGGTTATAACAAGAAGATCAAGGGTTACGAAAATGTGTTGAACGAAAAAGACACGGAAATCGCCCAGCTAAGGCAGGAATTGGGAATTGCGACTACGAAAAATCAGGAGTTGAACGAGAAGGTAACCGGGCTGGAATCCGAGAAGCAGTTGCTTGCTGATTCTGTGACTAATTATTCGGTTCAAAATAGGGAACTGGCTGAAAAAGTAAGCATTGCTTCCGCGTTACGGGCTGAAAACCTGACGGTTAATGCAGTTTCGGCAAGAGGAAAAGAGCGCGAAGGCGGAAAATACAAGGCAAAACGCATTGATAAGCTGCGTGTAAATTTCTCACTGGCGCCAAATGCTGTTGCCAAGCAGAATGAAAAAGAAATGTATCTGCGTATTCTGGATCCGGACGGAGCGGTTTTATCGGATATGGCCACAGGTTCGGGATCATTTATTCACGACGGTAAAGAGCTGATTTACAGCTCACGCCAGACTGTCAATTTCACAAACAGCGGCCAGTCGGTTGATATTTTGTACGGACGCGGCGGCATTCCTTTGAAAGATGGCAAATATGCTATCGAGGTTTACAGCGAAGGATTTAAAATAGGGCAGGGCGACTTCGAAGTGAAGTAACGAGGCTGAATAACTTGAATTTAAGTAAGATCAGGGCTTGGAATTATGGATTTCAAGCCCTATTTTTGCACCCTCATTTTGGTATGAACCCAAAGTGAGGGTTTTTATTTTACATTATATAATTAATCAATTACCGTATGTCTAAGCAATATGAAACGGTGTTCATTCTAACTCCCATTTTGTCTGAGGCCCAGGCAAAGGACGCCGTTGAAAAATTCACGACAATCATCACCGCAAATGGTGGATCGATTGTACATGAAGAAAATTGGGGATTGCGCAAGCTGGCCTACCCCATCCAAAAGAAAAATTCAGGTTTCTATCATGTTGTAGAATATACAGCAAATGAAGGGAACGTGGTTGACGTTTTGGAGACCGAATTCCGTCGTGACGAGCGCATCTTGCGTTTTATGACAATCGCCCTGGATAAGCATTCAATTGCTTACAACGAGAAGAAACGTAAGGGTCTGGTTGGAAGAAAAAGAGAAGAGTCAACTGAGTCTAAAACCGAAAACGCATAAGCTATGTCACTAGTAAACGAACCGGTTGAAAAAAACAATAACCGTAAGAAATATTGCCGTTTTAAGAAAGCAGGCATTAAATATATCGACTACAAGAATCCGGATTTCTTATTGAAACTGGTGAATGAGCAAGGTAAGATCTTGCCACGCCGCCTTACAGGAACAAGCTTGAAATATCAACGCAAAGTTTCTCAGGCAATTAAAAGAGCGCGTCACTTGGCTTTATTGCCTTTTGTTGCTGATCAATTGAAATAATACAGAAAGAGCTACAAACAATGGAAATCATACTTATAACGGATATAGCAGGTGTAGGTTATAAAAACGACATCGTTACTGTGAAAGCAGGTTACGGTCGTAACTACCTTATCCCTCAGGGTTTTGCATTATTGGCGAATGCCTCTAACCGCAAAATCGTTGCTGAAAACGTGCGTCAGGCTTCGCACAAAGCTGAAAAGCTGAAAAAGGACGCAGAAGAAATTGCAGCAGCAATCGGCGATCTTACAATCGATATCAAAACTGTGGTAGGAGAAAGCGGCCGT
Source organism: Dyadobacter sp. CY327 (assembly GCF_021390415.1). Lineage (NCBI taxonomy): Bacteria > Pseudomonadati > Bacteroidota > Cytophagia > Cytophagales > Spirosomataceae > Dyadobacter > Dyadobacter sp. CY327. The sequence goes on from NZ_JAJUXJ010000001.1 coordinate 2,174,792, forward strand.
ATCTTCGGACGTGTTACCAACACACAAGTTGCTGATGTCCTTAAAGCAAAAGGTTTCAATATCGACCGCAAGAAAATTACTTTGGATGATGTTAAATCCATCGGAACTTACTCTGCAACAATCGATTTGCATAAAGAAGTGAAACACAAAATCGCCCTGAACGTTATCGCTCAGGAAGATTAATCACTTCAACAAGACATAAAAAAAGCAGCCCCAAAAGGCTGCTTTTTTTTATGTCTCTGATCTGCATCAGGGTGCCGGGATTCTCAAAACCTGGCCTGGATATATCTTATCCGGATGGGTCAGCATAGGTTTGTTTGCTTCAAAAATGATCGGATACTTCATCATATCGCCATACACTTCCTTCGCTATTTTGGAGAGCGTGTCGCCTTTTTCCACAGTGTGATAAGTTGCTTCGGGAGCCGGCGTTGCCACTTTCAAGCGGTTGTCCACCACTTCCACGCCTTCAACATTCCCTACTGCAAGGGCTATCTTTTCTGCATCTTCCTGCTGAGCCACTTCGCCCTCTATGGTCACCGTGTCACCGGATGTTTTGACTGTCAGATTGTTATACGCGAGCCCCAGCGCTTTTACGTGCGCTAGGAGCGCGCTGGCGCGTAATGGTTCTGCTTCCGGCGTGGGAACAGCAGTTTCTTCTTTTTTGAAAACTTTTTCTCCTACGCCTTTAAGAAACGATAGTAAGCCCATGTTTTAGTTGGTTTATGTGAACAGATAACTGTAATGCGGTCGTTGACGCACATTATAATGCTGATGTTGCAATTATTATACCAAACTTTTTCGAAGCAAACTTCAAAAGACCGTCCGGCACCGGCCAGTTTTAATGCCTGACTTTGTACTTTTGCAACAGGTCAATCAAATGCTGGATATACTGCCAATCAATGGATCGTAACGCATCGCTGGATAAATTAAGAAGTGAAGAATTTGATATTTGTATCATCGGGGCAGGGGCAAGTGGGGCTGGTTGTGCATTGGATGCCGTTTTACGAGGTTATAAAGTCGCTATTATCGATAAAAAGGATTTCGCATCAGAGACCTCATCCCGTTCTACCAAGCTGATCCACGGCGGTGTCCGTTATCTCGAACAGGCATTTAAAAAATTAGATTTTGCGCAGCTCAAACAGGTCCGTCACGGCTTGGAAGAGCGTCATACCGTTCTTAAAAACGCACCGCATCTGGCGCGCCCATTGGCATTGATGACGCCTGTGAGTTCCTGGTTTGAGGGTTTGTATTTTAAAATTGGCCTGCAACTTTATGATACATTTGCCACAAACGATTCGCTTCCTAAAAGCAAATGGCTTTCAAAAAAGGAAGTGCTCAATAAAATTCCAACCCTGAACAGCAAGAAGCTCCACAGCGGCGTGCTGTATTACGATGGCCAGCTCGACGATGCGCGTTATTGTCTCGCTCTGGTTCAGTCGGCTTCGGAAGCGGGCGGTGTTGCGGCTAATTACCTGGATGTTACAGGTTTCACAAAAAATGATTTGGGCAAGCTTGTTGGTGTTCAGGTAAAGGATACGCAGCACGGAGCTGAATTTATTATTAAATCAAAGCTTGTTATCAATTGCACAGGGCCGTTTTCGGACAAGATCAGGTTACTGGCCAACCCCGCATTGCCAGAGCGGCTTCGTCCCAGCAAAGGCGTTCACGTAGTACTGCCCTATGACACATTGAATAGCGAGTATGCCATGCTCATTCCCAAAACATCGGACGGACGCGTGGTTTTTGCTATTCCTTTTGAAGGCGCCATGATGATCGGGACCACGGATACGGAATCGGATAGCATCGATTCTGAGGCCACATTGAATGAATCCGAAAAAAAATATCTGGTTGACACGCTGAACCCATTCCTGGCGACTCCTATTGACATGACAACATTGAAAGCGGGCTTTGGCGGATTGCGCCCGCTGCTTGCAGCTGATCCTTCCAAATCCACCAAAAGCCTGGTCAGGGACCATGAAGTTGAAGTGGATGCTGCAAGCGGGTTGCTGAGTCTGCTGGGTGGGAAATGGACGACTTACCGGTTGATGGCCAAGGATACGATCGATGAAGCGGACGCGATCTTTTCCAAAAGAAATGAATGTCTTACTGCTAACCATACGCTTGCCGGCGGGGAACATTATGATGCTTCCTTATCCGGAAAGCTTACCACTAAATACGCTTTACCGGAAGACGTGGCCCTGCATCTGGTTAGAAAATACGGTTCCCGGGCAACATTGGTTGCGGATTTAACAGCAACTGACATTTCCTCAAAAGAAAGGCTCAGCGCTTCCTATCCCTACATCAGAGCGGAAGTAACTTACACGGTCCGGAACGAAATGGTCATCACGCCGCGCGACTTTCTGGCGCGCAGGGTGAGGCTGGAAATTACCGATTGGAAGGAAACCTTAAACTGCTTACCTGTTGTTGCAAACCTGATGGCACGGGAATTGAATTGGGATGAAAGCGAAACGCAAAGACAAATCGATGACTATGCGTTTCAGCTCAAACAATTCATTGCCGACGCCGGCAACTAACTCACATTAAATCCCGAATGTACGTAACCGACTTAGCCTGCATCTCACCTCAGTTTACCTTTGACAATGCCTTCTTTGAGGAAAAGATAAAAGTGCATCACGGCAATCGTTACGCGGCCATTGAACCGGATTACGGGCAATTAATCCCCGCAAGCTTGCTGCGCAGAATGGGCAAAGCCGTTCGGATGGGCGTAGGGGCGGGCTTGCCGCTGATCCGGAAATCCGATATGGACGGGATTATTCTCGGCACAGCGAATGGCGGGTTGGGCGATTGCCTTAAATTCCTGAACCAGATCGTTGACTACGATGAAGGCACATTAACACCCACTCATTTTGTCCAGAGCACGCCTAACGCAGTCGCAGGAAATCTTGCTTTAATGAGCAAGGTAACGGGCTATAATACAACGCATGTGCACAAAGGTTTGGCTTTCGAAGCTGCATTACTGGATGCAATGATGGTTTTGGAAGAAAAAAAACTGCGGCGTGTGCTGGTCGGCAGCGTGGAGGAGATTTCTGATTATAACCATAACATTGATTTCTTAAACGGTCATTTTAAAACAGAAGACATTACGTCAACTGATTTGCTGACAGCCGATTCTCCCGGATCCGTTAATGGGGAAGGGGCGACGATGTTCGTGGTAGAGTCTTCAAGAAGCGAAGGAACACTGGCGCGGATTGTGGATGTGGATCAGATCAATAACCCAAAAAATAGCGACCTGGAAGAGAAGCTGGACCACTTTCTGGAACGAAACGGGCTCGCACGTCACGATATCGATACTTTGATGCTGGGCATCAGCGGGGATAACCGCACAGATCATTTGTACGCAGATTTTCGTAAGAAATTTTTCCCGGACAGCAGCAGCTACACTTATAAGAATATGGTGGGCGATTACCCAACTGCTTCGGCTTTTGCAACCTGGATGGCCGTAAAAATGCTTTCAGGCCACCCAGTTCCTTCACAATGTATTCATCAGAATCCAAAAGTCGAAAAAGCGAATAATGTGCTGATTTACAATCATTATAAGGCCGTTCAGCACAGTTTTATTCTGCTCACTCCGTAGCGTCTTTCAATTTGGATTTTAGATTTTTCTCCTCCATTTTAATGACTTTGGCAAGCGTAGGTAGAATTGTATCATGCTTTTTTACAAAAGGATTGGACTGGTCCCAGACATAACCTGCAAGCACCGAGCAAATCTGTTTTTTAATGTCGTTATTAATTTGGTCTGTGAATACAATGGTTTGAAAATCACCACTGTACCAGCCGGTAACATAGCTTCTGAAAACGTTGATCCCACGTTGGATCACTTTTTCGTATTCATTTTCCCAGTCCACCGTTTCACCCTGCAAATGCTTGTGCGTCATTTTTGCCGAAAGCAATCCCGAAGCAGTTGCGAATGTTACGCCGGATGAAAAGATCGGGTCGAGAAATTCGGTGCTGTTTCCGGAAAGCACAAATCCTTCCCCGAACATTTTGGTGACGCCAATGGAATAGCCCAGGATGTGCCGCGGCTCAAATTTCAATTCCGAATCCTTAAAGCGGCCTGCAAGATCCTCAAATTCACGAATGAAAGTCTTATAAGCTTCTCCACCGTTCTCCGCCATTTCCGTAATCTTTTCCCTGTCGCCAACAATGCCTACCGAAGTGGAGCCATCGGAGAACGGAATGGCCCATATCCACGATTTGTTGTTGTCAAAAGAATGCACGAAAATGTTGTTACTGGTTGTTTCTGTGCGGTTTTTATCTTCCAGATGTGAGAAAATTGCGCCTCTCGGACTGAATGCGGAGGGTTTGCTCAAATTAAACAGCCGGGGGAGCACACGGCCGTAGCCACTGGAATCAATGATGAACCTGGACTGAATTTCGTAAAGGTTGCCGTCTATATCTTTGTATTCAATATGCTGAATATCAGCGCTGCACGTCACTTTCAATACTTCGCATTCAAACTTAACATCAACACCTTTGGCCTGGGTTGCTTCGGCCAGCGTGAGGTCGAAATCAGCGCGCTTTACCTGCCACGTCCATTCCCAGCCTTTGGTGAATTGTTCGGAAAACAGGAATTCGCATCTTTTTTGACCGCGCATGAAGGCTGCACCGGTTTTCTTTTGAAAATTCCTGGACTTAACTGCTTCAAGCAGACCGGATTCGTCCAGATGCTCCATGCAGCAGGGCAGCAGGCTTTCGCCGATCTGGAAGCGGGGAAATTTCTCTTTTTCTAAAATTGTGACATTGTAGCCCTGGTTTTTGAGATACGAAGCTGCAACTGTCCCGGCTGGTCCGGCACCAATGACCACAACATCAACTGTTTGCATGATTAGGCATTTTTAACTTTTTGGATGAGTTTCTCTTTGTCTACGAATGGAAAGCATGTTACAAAAGCGCTTACCGTGACGCCCAGTATGCCATGCATCGAAATATTTTGGCCTGTCAAATGCAGGTTAGGGATTCTTGTTTTTGTATTGATCTGCGTCCGTGTCGGTGAATGGGAGTTTTTCAGCACGCCGTATAAGGAACCATCTTTATTGCCAATGTAATCCCTGAATGTCAGCGGGGTAGCACTGTGAACGGCCTTGATTTTTCCTGAAATTCCGGGGAAAACTTCTTCGAGCCGCGCCAGCACTTTTGCTTCTTTGTCCTTCTTGAACTGTTCGTATTCTGCATCGCGGGTTCCCGGCTCAGCCACTGTGCTGAAAGTCCCGCTCCACTTTTCAGTTTCAGAAGCATTCATGTAGGTCATAATGGACATAGAATCAGCATATTGGCCAGTTTTGGAAATGTATGGCGTGCAGATAAAATAGGTTTGCGGCCAGGTTTCCTTATCATAGTCAATGCCTCCCCAAACGTCCTCAATATGGTGCTGATAAATGTTGTAGTTCAAATATTCAAAGCTCTCCGGCTTGAAAGTAACATGTACAAGAAAGGTTGAAATGCTGTTTTCCAGCCCTTGAACGCGGTTTTTGTACACGTTAAGAAACCTTTCCGCGCCAAAGATATCAATCGTCACGGACGGATGCACATTTGAGATAAACTGTTTGCCTTTAACCGTTTCTCCATTTTCCAAAACCACCTCGGTAATCTTGCCATCTGCATCATAATTGGCCGAAACTACCTTCTTATGCTTGTAAATCTCTCCACCCTGCGCCCTGATGACCTTACTCATTTGAATCGCGATCTGAGAACCGCCATCGATGAATTTGTAGGAGCCTGACAAATAGCTTTTCATAATCAGGGCATGCACGTAAAATGGTGTCTTATCCCGAACACCTGCATATAGCAGATTGGAACCTGCCAGCACATTCCGAAGCCGTTCATTGTCAGTGATCGATGCGATGAAATCGTGAGCGTTCAGTCCTACAACGTCCCCGTCCATCTGGTAATTTTCTCCTGAAACTCTGAGATTATAGAGTGGGAATTTTTCACAGACTTCCAATATCTTTTCGCAATAGGTTTCAATAGCAGCCTTCTCTTCCGGGAAGTACTCGATCAACCCTTTTTTGTAATGATCAAATCCCTGGGCATAGGCATATTCCGAGCCGTCCTGAAAGCGGATGACGTCAAATTTGTCATCGTCCATCCGTTTCATTTTCAGCTTATCCAGTATGCCGAAATATTTGAAGAACTGATACAAATTTTCACCCTCGTCCAGGCTTCCTACATAATGTACGCCCGTATCGAAAATGCTTTTTCCCCGGCTATATACCTGTAAATGACCGCCGATCTGGTGGTTTTTTTCGAGTACAACCACGCTGTAACCTTCCAAAGCCAGAATGTTCGCACAAGCAAGGCCGCCCAGGCCACTGCCTACAATCACAAAGTCATATTCTTTTTGCAAGGCGGAAGATTGCATTAAAATGGTTATTGAAAAAGTTTATAATACACCAATTATTATCTGGTCAATGGCCGCAAAATGAACAGCACATTCGATGTATTGCTTGAATGTTCCTGCATTTCGACGTGCATATGGTGCCTGGCGGCGAAGTCGCGGATATCGCCGGATGAGAAGAAGTGAAATTCATCTTCTTTGCGGTTAAAAGAGAAAAATTTTGTTGATAATGCTTCGGTTTTCTGCGTATTCCGGTGCTTTTCCTGATTATCGGTAATGCCGTCGCGGATGAAAAGAATGCCGTCCGGTTGCAGCGCTGATGCACACCTTTCGAGCAATTTAAGCTGTTTTTCCTTTGATAAATAGTGAAGCACATCATTTAAAAATATCACATCCTGACTGCCGAGATCGGCCTGCATAATGTCGCTGCAGACGAAGTTCAGATGAGCCGTTTTGCGATAACTGTTTTGCGCAACGCTGATCTTTTCCTCATCATAATCAATGCCTGTGATCAGGCGGTCCTCATTCTTATAATGCAGATAAAAGGACAAGTAGCCGTATCCGCAGCCAATGTCCAGAATGTTCTTCCGATCGCCGATCAGCTCATTATAGTATGCGAAATTCTTACTTTCCAGCCGCCACTTGATCTTGAAATACCATTCGAGGACAGGGCCTTTAAATACATAATTGGTAAAAATTTTATGTTTCAGATACGCCGTGTCTTCCATTTCATTCTTATAGGAAGCAAATGCAGTTTTAAAATATGCAGCGATGTTCTTGGTTTTATCCCGCAGCTGGCTGCCCCATTCCGGATCGGACAGGCGTATGCGCGGGAGCACGCGGACATTGAGTGCCCCGGGGCGGATCAGAAAATCGTTTTTAGGCAAAACATCAGAAGCGCCGTGGATCAGTATGGGCTGAATGTCGAGGCCAAGCTGGTCGGCGAGGTGAAAAGCGCCCTTATGGAACCGGGTGATCTGCCCGTCTTTCGAACGGGTTCCTTCGGGAAAGATGAGGAGTGAATAACCGTCTGCAACGAGTTCTTTAACCTTATTAATGTTCTCCTCGGGGCCGTCATCCGTATAAACGTAGCCCGCATGACGGATGATGGGCCCGAAAAACGGCGAATTGTACACCCAGCCTTTGACCATTAAAACGATTTTAGGATTCAGCATAATGGCCAGCAAAATATCCAGAAACGAAGTGTGGTTCGCAATGAAAATGACCGGTTGCTCTGGCTGCAAATTTTCCAGTCCTGAAAAATTCTTTTTTACGTGTGGTCCCGAATAGATCACGGTTTTGGCATAGAAAGAAAGCGAACGGTTCAGCATTGCCTTCTTCCGCAACTTTGAAATGGGCAGCAATAGAATCGTAACCAGTTTGGAATGCAGAAACAGGCAGCCCGACAGAAAGTAGGTGAAACTCGAAACGCTGATCAGGAATGGCACTAATGTTACCGGCGCCTTCTTTTTTGCTATTCTGTTTTGGACAAAAAAACCAAAAAGGACAGGTTGAAAAACAAAGGATATGAACAGGATGCAGACAATGCCCAACACACTGATCAGTGCAATGGATTGAATGGCCGGATGTTTGGCAAAGATGAGGACACCCGTTCCGATGATCGTGGTGGTGGCTGATAAGGCAATGGCTGACTGGTAGGAGCGAAGTGAATCCTTGCCGTATTTGTATTTATTGAGCAAGCCGTCCGTGACAAAAATGCTGAAATCGTCGCCAAGTCCGAAAATGAATGTGGTGACGATTACATTGACAAAGTTGAATTTTATGCCCAAAATGGCCGCTATACCCAATATCCAGATCCAGCTGATCACCATTGGCAGGAAAGTTAACAGTGTTAATTCGATCCGTCCGTAAACGACGAGTAATGTAAGGAAGACGATCGACGCCGAAATAAGCAAGAGATAATTGAAGTCGTCCTTTACCAATTTGAGCAGATCACCGGCCAGTTCACCGCGATCAAATAACGCAATTCCTGGGATTGCCCTAAGTTCATTTTTGACGAGAGGCAACTGATTCTGCGGGACAATCAATGTGGTGATGAATGTCGTGCCGCTGACATTCGCCTCGATCAGATTATCCAGGCCAAGTTCGGCCAGCAATGTATCCACGGGGACAGCGCCTGGCTGCTGACCTGCGACCCATGATTTGAAATCACTGAATGCGTTGGTGCTAAATCCTTTCTTTGCCGCCGCCAGATCCAACGCATTATAGGTGGCCTCCTTCCGGCGCAAATCCCAGAAATCATGCCATTTGCGGTTGCGTTCCAGCCGGAGTTCATGCGGGATAAGGAATGAGCCGGAAGAAACGAAGCTGTTTATTTTTCCCTGATCACGCAGCTGGACCAGGTTTTGGTAAACCCGGTAATTGATTGATTCGGCCTTAGCCCTAACCGGATTGCTGGCGAAGATATAGATCCTTTTTTCTGCCTTTGGGTCAATGCCTGTGAGCGCTTCCTCGCGTTTTTGCAGATCCTCATCCTGAATGCTGAGGTTTTCAAAGCTGCTGTCAAACTCCGTAAACCTGGCAAAATAGAGGAAGACCAGGGTCATAACAGCAATAAATCCCAGAATCATCGGCCTGGACTTTTCCTGAATTTGCGGAAATCGAAACGCGCGACTTTCTGCGGGCATCTGCTTTTTCTCAAATGCAACCGATGACAGGATAACGGGCAGCGCGATCAGTGTAAAAAGTACAGCGCCCAGCAAGCTAAGGGATGAAAATAGGCCAAAATCCTGCAAAACTGCTGAATTGGCAAAATGCAATGCACTGAAAGCCATTACGGTCGTGAAACTGCCGGTTAGCAGAGGCGCGCTTACTTCCTTAATGGCAGCGGAAATAGAATTGGTATGCCTTAAATGGGTGAAAAAGTGAAATGCATAATCCAGCAAGATGCCAAAAACAACAGCGCCGGTTGCCAGGGAAATCCCCGATATTTCGGGCCGGATATAGCCGATAATTCCTAGCGCGAAAATCGCCCCGAAAACGCCGGGTAATATAATGTATAGCGGAATGAGGAATTTGCGATAGTAGAGTATCAGCAACAGCAAAATGCCCCCCAACGCGATGAAGGATGTTAAATAGGAATCTTTTTTGACTTGAATGGCATTGCGCGCAGCGATTTCGAAAGTGCCGAAATACGAGAAATGATGGTATTTCTGCCGCTTATTCCAGCGGGATTTGAATGCTTCAACATCCTGATAGAGCTCCACATTTTTCTCGGAATCGCCTGAATCAAAACTCGTTGCGGCAAAAATGATCATTTTCTTGCGATCGCCCGTGAACATGACGCCATCTTCGAGCACCATGCCATTCGCGTTGCTACTGGCATTTAATTTCCGGAAATACGGGCCGGTTATCCCAAGCGGATCATTGACAATGAACTGTTTGAGAAATGTCCCCCCGGGCGTAGTAAGCTGATTATAAGCCGAGTTGACCGAAGCTTTAACCGTATCCGCATTTAATCGGCTGGCAATGTGTGAATAATAGGAAGAATCAATGAGCTCTGGAAAACGGCTGTAAACAAACTGGTAAACATCTTCCTGAGCGAACGGCCGTTCGATCTGAATGTTCCGGATGGCACCGTTGGTATATCTTGTCAGCGAGTCGGAAAACGCTTCTCCGAGCAATTTAGCTTCATCAGATGTTGTTTCTTCTGGGACGTCAATCGAAAAGACGATCTGATTGATAATGTTCTTGCTTTCAATAAGCCGGTTGAATTCTTCGAAGCTCTTACCCTTCGGTAAGGTTGCAAAAATGCTTTCCGTTACCTTTAACCGCGAGATTCCCAGGATCAGAAAACTTGTAAGGACAACCAGACTGAGGAAAAATGCGGGCTTGTGTCTGGAAAGGAACTGATGTAACCTTAAAAGTAAATCTCCGATCATTGAAAGGGGAACGTGAATGTCAGACAAAAGTAAGCAAATGTAAAATTCCGGCAACTTCCGGTGGCACGTTTGCCGATTGCGGCATGTTTGTCAAAACCGCAAAAAAAGATTTATTTTACGTAATATTAATTATGCAATCTCTAAATGAATAGTATTTCCTTAGCTCATATCGAGCAGTATGCTTTTGAAAAGAAGGAATTTATCTTAGCCGAAGACGCCCTCAATAAAGTTTCTAAGTCCTTTACATTTCTTACGAATTTCTCCAAAGATAAAATTATATACGGAATCAATACCGGTTTTGGCCCGATGGCTCAATACCGGATTGAGACTGATAAGCTGAGTAACCTGCAATACAACCTCATCCGCAGCCATTCCAGCGGTATAGGAAGGCCGCTCAACGAAATTTATGCCCGCAGTGTCATGGTAGCGCGCCTGAATTCATTTTTGCAGGCCAACTCGGGTGTCAGTACGGGTGTTATCAAGCAACTTGTCGCATTTTTAAATAAAGGGATTGTACCTGAAATCTTCGAGCACGGAAGCGTTGGTGCGAGCGGTGACCTTGTTCAGCTTTCCCATCTCGGCCTTAACCTGATCGGCGAAGGGCACGTTTATGAAGGCGGGATCAGGACAAAAACGGCCGATGTTTTAGCAAAAAATAACATTGAGCCGCTTAAAATGGAATTGCGCGACGGCCTTGGGCTGATCAACGGAACGTCCTGCATGACGGGCATTGCGGCGATCAATATTATTTATGCCAAAAGGCTGGTGCAATGGGCGGTTGCGGCGTCGGCCATGCTGAATGAGGTTATTGAAGCATTTGATGATTCGTTTTCCAAGCAACTGAATGCGGTTAAACACCATAAGGGACAGCAAATTATAGCGCAGCAAATGCGTGATTTTGTGGCTGGCAGTCAGTTGATACGCAGTCGTGAAGAGTTATTTAAAGATGATACGGCGCTGCAACGGAAGGAATTTGAGCGTAAGATCCAGGAATATTATTCGGTAAGATGCGTTCCGCAGATCCTGGGGCCAATCCTTGATACATTGCAATATGCGCAGGAAGTGGTTGAAAATGAGCTTAATTCAACCAATGATAATCCTATTGTAAGCCCGGAGGACGATAATGTTTTCCACGGAGGCAACTTCCATGGCGACTACATTTCGCTGGAAATGGATAAAGTTAAAATTGTCCTTACCAAGCTTTCAATGCTAATGGAAAGGCAGCTTAACTTCCTGATGAACAGTAAATTAAACGGCAAGTTTCCGCCATTCCTGAACGCCGGAACATGGGGGTTGAATTTCGGTTTCCAGGGCGTGCAGTTTACAGCGACTTCCACAACAGCAGAAAACCAGGCGCTATCCGGTTCGGTTTACGTGCATAGCATTCCTAATAATAATGATAATCAGGATATTGTAAGCATGGGGACCAATAGTGCGGTGCTTGCCAAGCAGGTTTTAGAAAACTCATTCCAGGTAATGTCAATTCACATTATGGCCATTTGCCAGGCCATTGACTTGCTGGAACCAGGTGAGCAGGAGCGGTTATCGCCTAATGCAAAATCCATTTACACCCAGATCAGGCAGCATGCACATTTCGTGAAAGAGGATATTCCGCAATCCGAAAGCATTGCAGCAGTATTCGAATATATCAAAGAAACCCCCTTTAAATTATGAGCTGTGCATTGGTAACAGGCGCGTCAAGAGGACTGGGCCGTGCCATAGCGGTGCAGCTGGCAAAAGATCACGGTTTGTACATTCTGGTCAATTATTCTTCCAATCAGGCTGCGGCAGAGGAAACGTTAGCAGCAATTGTGGCTGCCGGTGGGGCCGGGGAATTGTTGCATTTCAATGTTCAGACAAAAACGGAGGTGGACGAGGCCCTGAACAAATGGAGAGAGAGAAACGAAGAAAAGCATATCAGTGTGTTGGTGAATAATGCCGGCATTACGCGTGACGGCCTGTTTATGTGGATGCCGGAACAGGATTGGGACGATGTGATGAACATTTCCGCGAAAGGCCTTTTTAATGTTACACAAAATGCCATTCAGCAAATGCTGCGCAAGCGTTCGGGCCGGATTGTGAACATTGCATCGGTGTCCGGAATGAAGGGCGTGGCCGGGCAAACGAATTATTCGGCAGCCAAGGGGGCAATTATTGCTGCCACAAAAGCGTTGGCACAGGAAGTCGCTAAGCGCAAGATCACGGTCAATGCAGTTGCGCCGGGTTTTATCACGAGTGATATGACCAAAGACCTGAACGAAGCAGAATTAAAGCAAATGATCCCGATGAACCGTTTCGGCCAAGCGGAGGAAGTTGCACATCTGGTTAGTTTTCTGGTCTCGGATAAAGCTGCCTACATTACGGGCGAGGTGATTAATATCAACGGAGGAATTTATTCATAATTAATGGATCACAGAGTTGTCGTAACCGGAATTGGGATTTACTCTTGTTTAGGCGAAAACCTGGACGAGGTCACAAAATCTTTGTATGCCGGTAAAAGCGGGGTTGTTTTTGATCAGGTTAGGAAGGATTTTGGCTTTCGTTCTGCGCTAACGGGCATGGTTCAGGAGCCCGACCTGAAAAACTACCTGTCCAGAAGGCAGCGCCTGGGTATGCACCAGCCCGCTATTTATGCATATATGGCTACGCGTCAGGCGCTTGAACTCTCAGGATTGGATGTGGATTTTCTCGAAACCACAGAAACCGGCATCATTTATGGTAACGACAGCACTGCCGCATCGGTGGTGGAAGCGGTTGATAAAGCCAAAGAAAAACACGACACGACATTAATTGGAAGCGGTGCTATTTTTCAAAACATGAATAGCACTGTTAATATGAACCTTTCGACGATTTTTAAGTTAAAAGGCATCAATTTTACACTCAGCGCGGCTTGCGCATCCGGCTCCCATTCTATCGGGATGGGCTACATGATGATCCGGCAGGGATTGCAGGACAGGATCATTTGCGGTGGTGCGCAGGAAATTAACATTGCTGCCATGGCCAGTTTCGACGGGCTGGGAACATTCTCCATACGCGAATCGGAGCCTGCAAAAGCTTCCCGGCCATTCGATCGCGACCGCGACGGGCTGATCCCCAGCGGCGGCGCGGCAACAGTAGTTCTCGAATCATACGAGTCCGCCGTGAAGCGCGGTGCTCCTATACTGGCAGAACTCATCGGCTACGGATTTTCTTCCAACGGCGATCACATATCTAATCCCAGCATCGACGGGCAGGTCCGCTCACTTAAAATGGCCATGACCCAGGCCGGAATTGCTGCAGATGAGGTGGATTACATTAATGCGCACGCCACTTCGACGCCAGTAGGCGATGGGAGTGAAGCACGAGCGATTTTTGAAGTTTTCGGGCCTGAAACACCAGTAAGTTCAACCAAATCAATGACGGGGCATGAGTGCTGGATGGCGGGTGCCAGCGAGATCGTTTACTCTTTACTGATGATGCAGAATTCTTTTATAGCACCCAATATCAACTTCGAAAACCCGGACGAAGATTCGGCTCGGATCAACATTATTGCTGAAACTAAGGAGCAGGAAATCAATTGTTTCCTTTCCAATTCGTTTGGTTTTGGCGGAACAAATTCAACATTAATTCTCAAAAAGATCTCCTGATCAGGACGATTTGCGGAGTTCCAACTTCGTAAGCGGCGGTTCGTAGCAACCGTAAATTTGTATTTTTGTTCTGCTCCGAATGGATGCACGCATGCAATGGTTTTTGTATTAAATTATTGTGTGAGTCGCAGAGTTTAATTTAAAAAAGAGCAATATCTTTAAACTATCAGCAAGAATAAATTAATTTTGTAGCCATGTATGCTAACGACGTAAAAATGAGTTGGGAAGAAGTTATCGAAGAAACGAGGGATTTTTTATCGGAGGAGTTTGAGGTGGACCGGAATCTGATTCTTCCTGAAAACAGTCTCAAAGATACGCTCGATCTGGACAGCCTTGACTATGTGGATCTTGTGGTGCTCATCGAAGAAAATCTCAACATTAAAATTACAGGCGAAGACTTCAAGGAGATCGTAACATTCGGTGATTTTTACCGGCTTGTTCGTAAGAAACTAAATCTATAAGAATGAGCCGTTGGGATGGTAAAACCAAAGGATCATTAGTCGGGTACAAAATCTTTCTCTATTTCATTAACAAGCTTGGGCTGGATTTTGCCTACCGCCTGTTGAAGCTGGTAACGTATTATTACTATCTTTTTGCAGTGAAGCAAAAAAGCGCGTTACTGGATTTTTACCAAAATACCCTCCATCTTCCAGTTTCAGAGGCCAAAAAGCTGGCCAGGAAAAACTTTTACATTTTCGGACAAACATTGGTAGACCGCGCCGCATTCCTGCTTGGGAAAACGGAGAAGTTTACGCATGTATTTGAAAATGAGCAATATCTGATTGATATACGAGAAGGTGGAAAAGGCGGGATACTGCTGAGCGCGCATTTAGGCAACTGGGAAACGGCCGGTAACCTGCTGAAAGGACGCATTACACCGACCATTAACATTGTAATGCTGGACGCGGAGGTGGAAAGCATTAAGCAGTTTATGGACAGTTCCACAGGCGGTTCCAGGTTTAAGGTTATCGCGATCAAAAACGATCTTTCACACATTATCGCAATTCGCAACGCATTGGTTAATAACGAGTTTGTGGCCATTCATTCAGATCGTTATTTGGATGGCGCCAAGTTTATAGAGTTGGATTTTTTCGGCAGGAAGGCGAAGTTTCCTTACGGACCGTTCATTATCGCCTCAAAGTTTGATGCGCCGGTAACATTCGTTTTTGCTGCCAAAGATGGAAAATATAGTTATCATCTCAGCGCAACGTTGCCGTTAACGGGAAAACGCAAGCCCGAAGAGATCGCCGCCTTGTATGTTGCTGAACTGGAACGAAAAGTGAAGGAATATCCTGAGCAATGGTTTAATTATTTCAACTTTTTTGTTTAATGATCGTACCTAAAAGCGGTATAAATCAATACATTCCACACAGAAAGCCCTTTATCATGATCGATAATCTGGTAAGCGTTTCAGCGGAAAGATTTGAATCGGATTTTTATATAGGACAAGATAATGTGCTGGTTGAAGACGGGCATTTTCAGGAGTCGGGGTTATTGGAAAACATTGCGCAGACTTGTGCTGCATCCTTCGGGTATCTGGACCGTGAGGAAGACGGAGAGCCTAAAATTGGCTTTATAGGAGCCATTACAAAAGTGGAAGTGCATGAGCTGCCATCGGCCCCCGCAATGATCCGGACAATCGTAGAACCACTACATCAACTAGGAAATATTTACCTGGTTAAAGGGGAAAGTTTCTGGGAAGGGCGTATATTGCTCGGCTGTGAAATGAAGATTGTGGTGACACACTAACCCTTAATGAGATAGCATATTATGATTGCTTCGGAAATCGAAATTGATATACGTTTTAGTGAAACTGACGCAATGGGCGTGGTTTGGCATGGCAATTACCTGAAATTTTTCGAAGACGGGCGAGAAGCTTTTGGTAAAGCCTACGGATTGGAATACCTGACAATTTTCGACAAAGGCTACTTTACACCCATCGTAAAATCCGAAATTGACCATAAGGCTCCGGTTTATTACGGGCAGATCATTAAAGTAATAACGAAATATGTGCCTGCAAAATCAGCCAAAATCCAGTTTGAATATGAGGTTGTGAACCTTACAACTGGCGAATTGTGCGCTGTGGGCAAAACCATGCAGGTTTTTTTGAACAAGGAAACACGCACATTAGAACTGATTACTCCCGATTTTTACCGGGATTGGAAAGAACAAAACGAGGTTTATTGAATCTGGAATGACCTACATTGGTGCCGAAGTAATCATAAGTCCCTTAGGTGGGACCACAGCTGAGAACTGGGCTGCTATGCAGGCCAATCGATCGGGAATTTCTTTGGTAGAGCAAGCCGGATTCGACAATGCAGACCTTTATTTGTCTAAAATGCTGGATCTCGTCGCTGATTTCAAATTTGAAAAGCTCATTTCGAATGCACTTTCTGCTGTTTCTGAAAATATAGATCCGGCAATCCTGACTTCGGACAGGACCATTGTCATTGTGAGTTCGACAAAAGGTGAGCTTGATAACAATATCACCGATCAGTTTGGCAAGAGCATAGAAGCGCTGGTTTCCAGGTTTCGCCTGGCCAATCAGCCCATCGTGCTTTCAAATGCTTGCATATCAGGCGTGTTGGCGATTAATGCGGCTAGTAATCTCATTCAAGCGAAAGTATACGACCATGCCATTGTCATAGGTTGTGACCTGATTTCGGGTTTTGTCGTTTTTGGATTTCAGTCTCTCTTTGCAATCAGTGATCAGCCTTGTGCCCCTTTCGATGCGTCGCGCAAGGGCATTACGATGGGTGAGGGTTGCGGCGCAGTGGTGGTTTCTGAGACAAAGGAAATTTTCAAAAATCGGGCTTTACAGCTTCTTTCCGGCGCGAGTGCCAATGATGCCAATCACATTTCAGGCCCTTCCCGAACGGGTGAGGGATTGTTTCGAAGTGTGAAAAAGACATTGGAATCCAATAACGTAGCGCCGGAAGAAATCGATTTTATCTGCGCGCATGGCACGGCGACGGTCTTTAATGATGAAATGGAATCCATTGCTTTCGACCGGATCGGCTTGACGAATGTGCCGCTGAGCAGCTTGAAAGGCTATTTCGGACATACGCTGGGTGCGGCGGGTGTGATAGAAACAGCAGCTTCCATGCAAATGATGCGCCATGGAGTTTTGTTAAAAAGCCTGGGTTATAACGAAAGCGGCACTTCAATAAAATTGAATGTCATTGCAGAAAATATTCCTAGCAAGCCGGTAACAATTCTGAAAACAGCGTCGGGCTTCGGCGGCGGTAATGCATCTTTGATTATCAAGAGTTTATGAGTTTGATTACAACATATTGTCATTTGTCGGCTGATCATTTTTCGGTGAATGGCGAGTTGGTGGCAGCGCGTGAAAAAGATGCTGCGGACAGTTGGTTCAAACAGATTTATAAGGAGCAGGAAATCGTATATCCTAAGTTTTATAAAATGGACGCGCTGTCGCAAGCAGGATTTTTGGCTTCGGAAGTGATAAAACGTGTTAACAAGGGTTTGGCGAGTAAGTATCAGGACGATGAAATTGCAATGCTGTTCGCAAACCAGTCGTCCAGCGCGGACACAGATCTGCGATTTTTACACTCCTATGAACAAAATGGTGCACCAAGTCCATCTTTGTTTGTTTACACATTGCCCAACATTGTTTTGGGTGAAATAGCGATCAGAAACAAGTGGTTTGGCGAGAATATGTTCGCTGTTTTACCTAAATTCGCCCCCGGTTTTTTTGTCGATTACGGACAGATTTTCCTGTCCACCGGCGCCAAAGCGGTTCTGATCGGATGGCTCGGAGTGATGGGCGATCAGATCGAAGTTTTCATTGCACTGGTAGAAAGCGAATCGGAAGGCGGCATGGTTTTCAATAAGCACAATCTGTCAATGCTTGCCGATTTGAGCCACGCATAACAATCCGAAAATCAAAGTATACACATTAATTGACAATGGATAATTTAAAGGAAGACCTTAAAAAACAGATAATAGAGCAGTTGAACCTTGAAGATATCACGACGGCTGACATTGCGGACGATGCGTTGCTTTTTGACGAAGGAGGTCTCGGCCTGGATTCCATTGACGCGCTGGAACTGATCGTGTTGCTGGAAAAATACCATGGGATTCAGGTAGTCAACCCGGATGAGGGCAAGGTGGCTTTTAAGTCGATCAATTCAATGGCAGAGTACATCCGTAACAGGGCAGTCGAATAAAAATCACGAAATGGGCGTCCGAATAACCGGTATGGGCATTGTATCTGCAATTGGGCTGACTGTTGCAGAAAATTTGCAGGCGCTGATGGAAAGCAGGTCGGGCATTGAGCCCGTGCAGTTTCTTAGAGAGGCCGAAGGGCTGTTGGTCGGAGAAGTGAAAATGTCCAACGAAGCATTGCAGCAAGCGCTTGATACAGGTCCCAAAGGCATTTCCCGCACCTCATTGTTGGGGTTAAAAGCTGCGAAAGAAGCCTGGGGCGATAACAAGCACGTCAGTGGACTCCGAACAGGCATTATCTCGGCAACTTCCGTTGGCGGAATGGATCGGACAGAGGACTTTTATAAAAGCTATCTCGCCGGCACTAACCCCGATTTCAATATCCTCAAAACCCACGACAGTGGCAGCACGACAGAACGAATCGCTGCTGAACTGGGCATTTCCGGTTATATCAATACGCTTTCAACAGCTTGTTCCTCAGGCGCTAATGCAATTATGCTAGGCGCGCGGCTGCTTCTAAACGGTAAGCTCGACCGGGTCCTGGTGGGCGGTTCGGATGCGATAACCAGGTTTACAATTAACGGTTTTCGCTCATTGATGATCTACGACGATGCATGGTGCAGGCCGTTTGATGAAAGCAGAAGTGGGTTGAATCTGGGGGAGGGCGCTGCGTTCTTGCTGCTGGAAAATGAAAAGAGTGTGCAGATTTCAGGGAACAAGACGATCGGATATGTGAATGGTTGGGCGAATGCGGCTGACGCATATCATCAAACTGCATCGTCACCGGAAGGAAAAGGGGCAACCCTGGCGATAAAGAATGCTTTGGCCAAATCCGGTGTTTCGTTGTCTGATATTTCTTACATTAATGCACACGGGACCGGGACGAAAAATAACGATCTATCCGAGTCAGTGGCGCTGATGAATGTTTTTGGGAATGATATTCCGGCATTCAGCTCAACAAAACCCTATACGGGGCATACCCTTGCTGCTGCCGGTGCTATTGAAGCTGTCTTTTCGGTTCTTGCCATTCAGCGCAACCTGATTTTCCCAAACCTGAATTATAAAACGCCCATTGCAGAGACCGGGCTAAATCCAGTCACTTCCCTGCAAAGCGAGAAGCCTATTAAAGCTGTTTTGTCCAATTCATTTGGTTTCGGTGGGAACAATTCATCGCTGGTTTTTTCAAGCCATAATTAAGTAGATTACATAAATTCAAGATATCCTAGGTGTATTACATTTCCGCCGCATCGACCATTTCGCATCAGCCAACATTCCGGAATGTTGGCTTTTCTGCCAGTATTGAGCCGCTGCAAGAGTCGTCTGCACTGTTAAGTCCGGATTACAAAGGCTTTATTGACGCCGGACTTTTGCGGAGAATGAGCAAGATTTTAAGGATGTCGGTGGCTTGCGCGAAGGATTGCATAGGGCAGGCAAAAATTGAGCAACCGGATGCAATCATCGTTGGGACGGGATTAGGCTGCCTTTTAGACACTGAAAAATTTCTTAACAATGTTATAACAATTGAAGGGCTGCTTCCGCCCACAGCCTTTATCCAGTCTACTCATAATACGATGGCAGGTCAAATCTCGCTGAGCATTGGAAACCATGGGTATAATATGACCCATACGCAAAACACCATTTCATTCGAGAATGCACTTGTGGATGCTATGCTGCTTTTGGATGAAAGTGAAGGCAACATTCTGGTTGGTGCTGCGGATGAGGCCATTGATTTTTTAACAAACATTTCGGAAAACCTGCATTTGAATGCTAATCCTATCACTTCCGGGGCATCCTTTTTTATGCTTTCGAGTAACAGGAATGAAGAATCGGTTGCTGGTATCAAAGACTCTCGTGCCATTGGTCTGGTGAAAGATATTACGAGTGAGATTAACGATTTTCTGAGAGAAAATGAGCTGAATGCAGCGGATCTGGATCTGGTGCTGGTTTCGGATGTACATAAGCATAATTCGGATGGCGTCTTATCTCCAATTCAGAACCTGGGGATAGACAAAAGTAAATGTGTGGATTACTTAACCTACTCTGGCATTTATCCAACGACTTCCGCATTCGCTGTACATTTGGCTGTGGATAGAATGAAAGCTGACAAGTCACTTAGAAATGTGCTGGTTTGCAATACATTAATTCAAAGTAACCTGGGGTTAACACTCCTGCAATCGATTGAAGCATAACATTGTCACAGGAACCGCCATCACCATTTTTGCGCTCAGCGGGATTATCTTCTGGGAGACAGGCTTCGCATGGCTGATTTTCATCTTCATTGCCCTTGCATATCTTGCCCTTACCGCCTACGGTTCGTTCAACATTCAGGCCAATTACTTCCTGAAATCAATAAACACAGGTAAAAGAAAATCCATCGCCCTAACGTTCGATGACGGCCCGGATCCTGACACCACACCAAAGATTCTTGACATTTTAAAGGAAAAAGGAGTGAAGGCCACGTTTTTTGTCATTGGGAAACGGGCAGAAAAATATCCGGAGCTGATTCGCCGTATCGATGAGGAGGGGCATATCATCGGCAACCATTCATACAGCCATCATACAATGATCGCTTTCTTCTCGAAAGACAAGCTGGCAAAGGACCTGGAACATTGCACCAGCATTATCAGTGGAATTCTTGGAAAAACACCAAAATTCTACCGTCCACCCTTTGGCGTGACCAACCCGCGTTACGCGCGCGTGTTGCGTGAGCTAAAACTGGATTCTGTGGGCTGGTCTGTTCGAAGCTTTGATACAAAAGCGCAAAATAAATACGAGGTTATCAATCGCGTCATGTCAAAAGTAAGAGTCAGGGACATTGTTTTGCTGCATGATAACCGGAAAGTCACAGCCGATTCAATGGAAGATCTGATCGAACATTGTTTACAGAAAGGACTAAAAATTGAGCCGCTTTCCAAGCTAATTCAACGTGAGCCCTATGAAGAAAATTAGTGCTATACTGATCGCATTCTGTCTGACTATTGCCTGGGCGCAAGGACAGACATTCAAACCATCAGCAAACCCGGAAAAGGTTTTCCAGGAACTAAGCAAGACTTCACAACAGGTTAATTCGATTCAGGCTGCGTTTACCGAGGAGAAATTTCTAGCTGTTTTGAAAGAGCCGGAGCATTCATCCGGAAATTTTTATTACAAAAAAAATGACAAGATGCGGTGGGAGCAAAAATCGCCAGTTAAACATGTAATATTAATTAACGGTGATAGAATACGCGTCCAGGAGGCTGGAAAGGAAAAAAGTGTTGGTCAGGCTGGTAGGATGGCAGCGCAGATCAAAGAGCTTATGATCGGCTTGGTCAACGGTGATTTTCAGCAAAATAAAGCATTTTCGCAGAGTGCTATGGAAAGCGCAGATCAGTATATGGTCGTGTTAACTCCTGTTAACCGTCGGCTGAAAAACATTTATTCTAAGATAACCATGGTCTTCCCGAAGAGCACGATGCATTTGAAAGAATTGTCTTTTTATGAAAAAGGCGGCGATAAAAGCGTGATGAAATTTCAGAATGAGAAGTTCAATCAACCGATAGACGACAACCTTTTTATCAATTTATAATAATCCAATTTCAGCATGTTTGCGAAAAGTCTATACGTTGTAATCAACACCGAAGCAACTCCCGAAAGCCTTGTTTCGGATATTGCTATCAACGCGCAGCATGCCGTCTTTGCCGGCCACTTTCCGGGTGCGCCGGTTACTCCGGGTGTTGTACAGATGCAGATCGTGAAGGAGCTCCTGGAAACACGTTTGAGCCAAAAGCTGGCCATGAAATCCATGCGGACATGCAAATTTCTTGAAGTGCTTGATCCCCGGGAAAATCCAAATGTTCGTATTACTATCAAATTCAAGCAGTCAGAACTTTTGGAAGTCAACGCCTCAGGGGAGGGCAATGGGAAAGTTTTTTTCAAAATGCAGGCAAGCTATCTTTAACAGAAAGTCCGTTTCATAATGACCTTACAGGACCTTAATTGCTGCATCATTGTTCCTACTTACAACAATATCAACACACTGGGCCGTGTCATTGACTCCCTTCTTCCTTACTCTCAAAACCGGGATATCATTGTCATCAACGACGGTTCTACGGACGGAACAGCCGCTTTGCTGGCTCAATATGGCGATCAACTAACTATTCTGGACAATGGCGTCAACCGCGGGAAAGGCTACGCACTTCGCGCCGGGTTTGCAGAAGCATTAAGACAGCATTACGACAACGCGATCAGCATCGACTCCGACGGCCAGCACCTTGCATCCGACATTCCGTTGTTTCTGGAAGCAGCAAAACAAAATTCTGGCGCTGTGATTATGGGTTCGAGGGACATGGAGCAGGAAGGCGTGCCGGGCAAAAGTTCTTTTGGAAATAAATTTTCCAATTTCTGGTTCAAATTTGAAACGGGCATCTCGCTGCCCGATACGCAGACTGGCTTCCGGCTCTATCCTTTGCGGGAAATCGGGAAGATCAGGCTTTTTACTATGAAGTTTGAAACGGAAATTGAAGTGCTGGTAAGGCTGGCCTGGCGCAATGTCCCGATCGTCCCCGTGAAAATACATGTGATCTATGACAAAGACGAGCGTGTCACGCACTTCCGACCGTTCAAGGATTTTACCCGGATCAGCATCCTGAATACATTCCTGGTCATCCTCACTTTACTTTATTATTTGCCCAAAAGACTGATCCGGCAGATTAATAAGAAGGGCATTTGGAAGATTATCAGGGACGAGGCTGTAAAATCGGATGAGTCTAATTTAAGCAAGGCAAGATCCATTGGTTTCGGATTTTTTATGGGCATTGTTCCGGTTTGGGGCTTTCAGTTGCTTATTGGCATTCCATTGTCGATTTATTTCAAGATGAACAAGGTCCTTTTTCTGACTGCCGCTAACATTAGCATCCCGCCTTTTATTCCGTTTATCATTTTTGGGAGCTACAAATTCGGCGGCATGTTTTATCAGAATGGTGTACAACTCACTTCATTTGAGAATCTTACGCTCAGCTCGATCCATGTAAATTTCGTACAATATTTTATAGGCGGCACATTGCTCGCAGTCGCAGCCGGACTGGCAGGCTTCCTTATAACCTATCTTTTACTGGCTATTTTTCGCAAGTAACGGCGCTGGCCCGGCGCTTCCCCAATTACTGAATTCTACAAATTTTTATAAAATCTATACGAATTGATCAAAAATTAGCGGTTTCGCATTTTGTTATGAGGTCCCATTCTCTATATTTACGAGATTTTAAAACCTATAACCTAATTTGTTTATCGCATGAGTAACATTACCTATTTAGTGCCGGCTTTAGGCCTTGTTGGCTTGCTGGTTATGTTCTTCAAAAGAGGCTGGGTCGTCCGGCAGGATGGTGGAAGTCCTGAGATGAAAGAGATCGCGGACGCAATTGCAGATGGTGCCCTTGCCTTCCTGAAAGCCGAATGGCGTGTACTCATAGTATTTGGTATCATTGTTAGTATTTTACTCGGTTACTCGGGCACATTGGTTGAGAATTCCAGTGCCTTCATTGGTATTTCATTCCTGATTGGTGCGTTCATTTCGGCATTTGCGGGCTATATCGGGATGAATATTGCAACAAAATCCAACGTCCGCACCACGCAGGCGGCACGCACAAGCCTTACCAAAGCATTGGAAGTGTCATTCACCGGCGGTTCTGTAATGGGCATCGGGGTGGCGAGCCTCGCCGTAATTGGTTTGGGCGGATTGTTCATCATTTTATATCATTTTTTTGTTGGTGACAGCACGGACGTCAATGGTCTGGGCATGGAAAAAGTGCTTGAAGTGCTTGCCGGATTTTCGCTTGGCGCGGAGTCTATCGCGCTTTTTGCACGCGTAGGAGGTGGTATTTATACAAAAGCTGCTGATGTTGGCGCCGACCTTGTAGGAAAAGTGGAAGCCGGAATTCCGGAGGATGATCCGAGAAACCCTGCAACCATTGCAGATAACGTAGGTGATAATGTGGGCGACGTAGCCGGTATGGGAGCGGATTTGTTCGGGTCATATGTGGCAACAATTTTAGCAACGATGGTTCTTGGCCGCGAGATCATTGCTGAGGGAACGGATAATTTTGGCGGCATCGCTCCGATTTTGCTTCCTATGGTCATTGCCGGAATGGGCCTTATCGCTTCCATCATTGGTATGCTGCTGGTTCGGGTTAAAAATGATCAGGGAAATGTGCAGGCCGCTTTGAATTTGGGTAACTGGGCCTCAATCATTCTTGTTCTGATCGTCAGCTATCCGCTCACCCTGTGGATGCTGCCCGAAGGAACTTTAACCATTCGCGGTGTTGATTTCACTGCGTTGGACGTTTTCTGGGCTATTTTGCTGGGATCCATTGTAGGTGCAATCATGTCTATGGTGACCGAATATTACACGGCTATGGGCAAAAGACCTGTTCAATCCATTGTAAATCAATCCTCAACTGGTCACGCTACTAACATTATCGGCGGGCTTTCCGTGGGTATGGAATCTACGGTTATCCCAACATTGGTGCTGGCAGCCGGTATTTTTATCAGTTATGAATTTGCAGGCTTATATGGTGTTGCGATTGCCGCAGCCGGAATGATGGCCACCACAGCCATGCAATTGGCTATCGACGCCTTTGGGCCAATCGCGGACAATGCGGGTGGAATCGCCGAAATGGCACATTTGCCTGAAGAAGTTCGTGGCCGTACGGACATTTTGGATGCCGTTGGTAACACAACCGCTGCTTCCGGAAAAGGTTTTGCCATCGCTTCCGCCGCACTTACTTCGCTGGCGCTTTTTGCTGCTTTCTGCGGTGTAGCAGGAATTAGTTCTATTGATATTTATAAAGCCAATGTGCTGGCCGGCCTATTTGTAGGGGCTATGATCCCGTTCATTTTCTCATCGCTGGCCATTGCAGCCGTAGGTCGTGCGGCCATGAAAATGGTTGAAGAAGTGCGCAGACAGTTCCGCGAAATACCTGGCATTATGGAAGGCACAGCAAAGCCGGAATATGACAAATGTGTGGCTATTTCTACGCAGGCTTCTATCCGTGAAATGGTTGCGCCGGGCTTGATCGCACTTATCGTTCCCGTCCTGGTCGGTTTTCTTTTCGGGCCGGAAGTGCTTGGTGGAACATTGGCGGGTGTGACGGTGTCGGGTGTGTTAATGGGTATTTTCCAGAACAATGCCGGTGGCGCCTGGGATAATGCGAAAAAATCCTTTGAAAAAGGTGCGGTCATCAATGGCGAAACCTTCTACAAAAAGTCAGAGCCGCACAAGGCAGCCGTGACGGGAGATACAGTAGGGGACCCATTCAAAGACACATCGGGTCCATCCATGAACATCCTGATTAAGCTAATGTCCATCGTCTCCCTGGTAATCGCCCCGCACATCGCTGTGGATAAGGACGATCTGGAAAGAAGTTTGAAACCCAAAGAAATTCAGGTTACTACGGCTCAGGTTTCAACTGTTGAAAGTGAGGCGAATGTTGCGGTTTATCCTTTAAAGAAGATTGTGGAATAGTTGCTTATTATTATTCAAAACCGCCCGGCGTCAGTTTGTCGGGCGGTTTTTTTGTTTTTAGTCAATAAAATTGCATCTTTTGATCATTAATAACTTCGATTAAGAACCAATGTTGAGTAAATCTGTAATACAGCAGCGCTTGAAGTCTTCGAAACCCCAGTTAAGTAAAATGGGTGTTAGTAAGATCGGCTTGTTTGGTTCAGCACGGAGAAATGAAAGAAATGAGGACAGCGATATAGACATCTTGGTAGACTTTGATAATGATATGGAGACGTATCTCAATTTTATCGCTGCGTGCGACTTTTTGGAATCAATGTTCCAAGAGGAGAAAGTTGAGGTCGTTTCATTGAAAGGGCTGAGCCCGTTTATAGGCCCTCATATTCTTAATGAGGTTGAATATGTCTAAGACATACATTGAATATTTACGCCATATTTTACTGGAATGCGAATACATTGCTTCGGTCATATCTGCAAATACGAGCAAGGATGAATTCATGCGTGACGAAACCCTAAAAAGGGCCGTAGTTCGCAGTTTGGAGATCATCGGAGAAGCAACCAAGAAAATTCCGGCTGACGTGAAAGTTAAATGGAGCAAAATTGCATGGAAAAATATGGCGGGAATGCGTGACCGGCTGATTCATGATTATATGGGAGTTAATTATGCTATCGTCTGGGATGTCGCGAAAAATATTATCCCCGTTATAAAAATTCAGGTAGAAGAAATCATTTCAGCCGACCATTAACTTCCCCCGGAACGATTTTTGTTGAGTTATTTTGCTTTTGCTTGGATTGCTGATAAGGCGGTTGGTGCGGGGCGATTTATCTCATCAAAAAGAATGATCATGAAAAAAGTATTTGTTTTAGCTGCAATGATCGGATTGTCGACGGCAGCATTTGCACAACAGGACGACTCGAGGACAAAAACGGAAAAGGCTGTCGATAATACGAAAGCTGCTGGCAAAAAAGCTGGTAAAGAGATTAAAAAAGACGCTAAGGTCGTTGGTGAAAAAACCAAAGAAGGCGCAGAGGCAGTGGGTGATGGTGTAGAAAGAGGCGCTGACAAGGTTGAAAAAGGAAGCAAAAAAGCTTACAAAGCAACCAAAAGAGAGGCCAAAGAAGCCAAAGAAGACATTAAAGAAAAAGTAGATAACTAACGGAAACTCCGTTGATTTGCATGCCCATCAGAACATTCCCGTTTTGATGGGCATTTGTATTTTACAAAGAACCCACTTTTAGATATTGATCAATGGTGAAAATATTGTACTTATTGATAAACAGGAACTTAATTGCCTGAAACACCCGTTCATAATTAGTAAGTTTTTAGAAATTCATGAGTCGCAAGCAGTATTTTTTCATCATTCTCATCCTTGGTTTCCTGGCCACAGTCAGCCCTTTTTCCATTGATATGTATCTTCCTGGTTTTCCGCGGATTGCGTCGGATCTGGGGACTACAATTGATCAGGTGCAGTTGTCCCTGACTAGCTATCTTATCGGGATCTGTCTTGGGCAAATATTGTATGGTCCGCTCCTGGATCGTTTTGGCAGAAAAAAACCATTGTATGCCGGGTTAGCCTTGTATGTGGTGGCATCTTTCGGTTGTGCGCTTACATCTTCTGTGGATTCACTGATTGTGATGCGTTTCTTTCAGGCCATGGGCGGATGTGTGGGTCTGGTGGCTTCGCAAGCGCTTGTGAGTGACCTTTTTCCATCTGAAAAACGCGCCGAAGTTTTCTCCCTGATTACCCTCGTTATTGCCGTTTCACCCATGATCGCCCCTACGATAGGCGGTTATGTGACTGCTTCCATCGCGTGGCAGTGGATATTCATCATTCTGGCCGGAATTGTTTCCATGATTATTGGCGCCATTTATTTCTTTCTTCCAACGGGCAGACCGGCTGATACTTCGGTTTCACTGCGTCCCAAGGCGGTTATGAATGGTTTCGCGACAGTTATCAGACAGCCTCAATTCCTCATCTACACATTGGCAGGCGGTCTTGCAACAGCGGCTCCGTTTGCTTATATCGCCGGTTCTTCGGATGTCTTCATGAACATTTACAGAGTTTCTGAGCAACAGTACGGTTGGATTTTTGCGTTTCTTGCCGTTGCCATGATCGGTTCCACGCAACTGAACCACATTTTGCTTAAAAAATTCAAGAGCGAGCAAATCATAAAAGTCACTTTGTTTTACCAAAGCATTGTGGGCATTTTGCTTATAGCAGGTGTTTATAACAACTGGTTTGGTCTGTATTCACTGATTGGGATGATGTTCATTTTCCTCACCGGACAAGGCCTGACCGGCCCAAACAGTTCCGCATTGTCACTTGCGCCATTCCGCAAACATACGGGCAGCGCTTCGGCACTGATGGGGAGCTGGAGAATGGGCGCCGGGGCAATAATTTCTGCGATTGTGAGTATTCTGCACAACAACACAGCCTTACCGATGGTCGGTATGATGGCGGCCTGTTCTTTAGGTGGGCTGGTTATTTTACATGCTGGTAATGCAGTTGTAAAACATCAGGTAAGCAGAAAAGAAGTTGAAGACGAGGTTTCGGTTTTGCTTTAATCGAGCTCACTGCTATATGGCGCAGAATTTTGCGCACCCGCACGGGTTACGGATATGGCAGCCGCATCGCAGGCAAAACGGCAAGCATCCGGCCAGTCTTTGCCACAAGAAAGGGCGGTGAGTAGAGCCCCGTTAAATACGTCCCCGGCAGCCGTCGAGTCCAGCGCGTTCACTTTTTTGGAAGGGATAATTTCAGCAAATTGTTGATTGGATAAATAAACTCCTGCACTGCCCAGCGTAATGATAACATGCTCAATGCCAGCTCGGTGAAAGAAGTTGGCAGCTTGATGCATGGAGACCTCATTATCTGGATAAATACCGGTCAGGATCCCGGTTTCTGTTTCATTGGGCGTGATCAGAAAAATGCCTTCGAGCAGTTGTTTGCTTAACGCTACTGCAGGAGCGGGGTTGAGGATAACTTTAATGTTGGAACGCAGACACTTATCAATAATGTATGCAACGGTTTCCAAAGGAATTTCAAGCTGGATCAGCACAAAAGCGACATCATTGAAAATCTCATCTGGAAGGTCTGTGGGGCGCAGATCCATATTCGCGCCGGATGCCACGACAATCTCGTTTTCACCATTTGCATTGACGGTAATAAGCGCGACGCCGGAAGCATAATCAGCGGTTTCAAGCAGATATTGAATGTCAAGGCCTTCTTTCAGAAAACCTTTTTTTGCCTCTTCCCCAAAAATATCCCGACCGATTTTAGCCACAAAGCGAACGTCAGCGCCCAGCCGCGCAGCTGCAACGGCCTGATTAGCACCTTTTCCCCCGGCATTCATCATAAATGTTCCACCGAGAACGGTTTCACCGGGTTTTGGAAATTCAACCGTTCGCACAACCATGTCCGTATTGGAGCTTCCGATCACGAGCACCTTATTTCCCATTCCTCAACGTTTTCTGGCAACCAAAATCCCTAATCCGTAATGCTGCGGATAGTTATAGAGTTTGTGACCCGTTTTTTTTGCCAGGTCCTTCACAGCCCTCCGCACCTCAGGGAAACTCTCGGTGTCGTGAAAAATCGTGCAATCGCTATGTTGTGCCGCCCAGAGGCCACATTCAAATGTTTCTGCGTAATTATGGACAATGTCCACGTGGGCCAGATTATAATGTTGATTATCAGTAGCAATCCAATCTTTGTAGTCTGATTTTACCAGCTGAATGTTGGCATAGCCAGCTAGCCGCTTACTCGTTTCTTCAAAATGCTCATTTTTATTGACCGTATGAACATCCCC
The DNA here is from genome assembly GCF_021390415.1 of Dyadobacter sp. CY327. Lineage (NCBI taxonomy): Bacteria > Pseudomonadati > Bacteroidota > Cytophagia > Cytophagales > Spirosomataceae > Dyadobacter > Dyadobacter sp. CY327. Next base: position 2,204,162 of record NZ_JAJUXJ010000001.1, read on the forward strand.
CTCGAAGGTGTCCACGCCAGTGACGCTTTTGAAATAATTGGAAAAAACCACCGTCGAATATCCAAACTCCACACCAAATTCAATGCAGCGGTCCCGCTTTAAGTCAAATTGATCGATAATGTCCTCCACGATCATTTCAAGCCCTTTCCAAGCTGAAACAATATCCAGCATCTTTTCAGGCTTTCGAAAATTCTTCGGCTTATATGGTTTGATATCCGCAATAAAATTCTCACGAATGTAAGTTCTTAATCCCATGGCATGTCGCATATAGTTATCACAAACCTAGAATAAAAAATTCAGACACGGACAACTGATTTCATCAAAACATGGAGCAAAACGATGGAAAAGCTTTCCGGATCGAGCACGTAGCAAACTTCTAAGCCGAACCAAGCGCATATCCGTAGCAAAACAGTACAGAGCAGGATAGTTAAGATATTTGAATTGGCATTATTGTATCAATAAATGTGTATTTTTTTAGTTAATTGATTATATTAAATAAAAATTGCGCGTTTTTTCCTGAACCCACAGTTATGATTTTTATAGGAAGATTGATTTTTACCATGCTGCTGGCTGGATCGGCGCTCTGTTTCCAGTCCTGCAACAAATCGTCGGATAACCAGGCTGTTGAAGAAGATATTCCAAAGGAAGTCAGCTATAACTTTGACATCCGGCCTATCCTGTCTGACAAATGCCTCGCCTGCCATGGTCCCGATGCCAACAAGCGCGAGGCGGGATTACGGCTGGATGTGGCCGAAGATGCGTTTAAAGCTTTGCAGGAAAATCCAAAAGCGCACGCATTGGTTGCTGGTAAGCCCGAACTTTCACAGGTCTATCTGCGCATTACCACCGCCGACACAGCACTTCGCATGCCTCCCACAGGCTCCAATCTTAAATTAACACAACGCGAAGTTGACCTCATCGAAAAATGGATTAAACAAGGTGCGAAGTATGAAAAGCACTGGGCATTTGTGGCGCCGAAAAAACCTGCGTTGCCGGAAGTCGACGATAAGGATTGGCCTAAAAATGAGATTGACTATTTCATTTTACAAAAACAGGAACAAAAGGGGGTTAAACCCAATGAAGAAGCCGATAAGGAGCGACTGCTTAAACGCCTCAGCCTGGACATTACCGGATTGCCGCCGACATTGAAAATGATGGACGAGTTCATGGCCGACAATAGTGCAAACGCCTATGAAAAAATGGTGGACCAGCTCTTGAAAAACCCTGCATATGGCGAGAAAATGACCATTCACTGGCTGGATCTGGCGCGCTATGCGGACTCGCACGGTTACCAGGATGACGGTTACCGCACACAGTGGCCATGGCGCGACTGGGTGATCCATGCATTTAACAAAAACATGCATTACAATGACTTCGTAACGTGGCAGTTAGCAGGCGATTTGTTGCCAAACAGTTCAAAGGAACAACTACTGGCGACAGGTTTTAACCGAAACCATAAAATCACCGAAGAAGGCGGAGTGATCCCCGAAGAATATCGCATTATGTATGTAACGGACCGTAACGACCTGTTTGGTAAGGGGTTACTAGGCGTTACGCTGGAATGTGCGCATTGCCATGATCATAAATACGATCCTTTTTCCCAAAAGGAATATTACCAGATGTTCGCGTTCTTCAATAATGTGAAAGAAGTGGGGATAGAATCCGTGATCGGCGGGCCGGAAACTTATGCGAAAAAGCCCTTGATGGAGATCAGTAATGACGATGTGAAGAACATTCTGACATTTATTAACAAACCTGACACGAACCGGTTGATCGTCTCGGTGATGGGCGATCTGGACACATTGCGGAAGACGCATATTTTGGAACGTGGCGTTTACGATGCGCTGGGCGATGAAGTGCAGCCTGCAACGCCCACTTCGATTTTGCCATTTGATAAAAATTATCCCAAAAATAGGTTAGGGCTTTCCAAATGGCTTTTTGATAAAAGAAATCCTTTGACTTCGCGGGTTTACGTGAACATTCTCTGGCAGGAATTCTTCGGAAAAGGCATTGTAAAAACGTCCGGAGATTTCGGCATGCAAGGCGAGCTTCCTTCCCATCCTGCATTGCTGGACTGGCTCGCGACGGATTTTATGGACCACGGGTGGGACATTAAACGGCTTGTAAAACAAATGGTTACGTCTGCCACTTACAAGCAATCCGCTGTTGTGACGAAAGAAAAGCTAGCCACTGACCCGGACAACATTCTCCTCGCCCGCGGGCCGCGTTACCGCATACATGCAGAATTTATCAAAGATCTCGTGCTTGCCAGCAGCGGCCTGCTCAACAAAACCATTGGCGGTCCCAGCGTGAAACCGTATCAGCCCGCCGGGCTCTGGGAAGGCGCAACGTCAGGACGCGGGTTACTATCCGTTTATAATCAGGATCATGGCGGTGCATTGTATCGCCGCGGGATGTATACTTTAATCAAAAGAACGGTTCCGCCGCCAACCATGAGCATTTTCGATGCGAGTAACCGCGACTTGTGCGAAGTAAAAAGGTTAAAAACAAACACACCATTGCAGGCGCTCGTAATGATGAACGACCCGGCTGTGCTGGAAGCTTCGCGTGTGCTGGCGGCGAAACTGCTGCAGGAAAAAAGTGAGGCAAAAGAGAAGATCACAAAAGCATTCCGGCTGATCGTTTGCCGCAAGCCGAGTGATAAGGAACTGGACGTGCTGAGCGCGTATTACGACAAGCAGTTGCAATCCATTAAGCCTGAAAAGGCGGAGAAAATGGTGACGGTAGGAGAGTATCCGCTGACCAAAAAGGTGGATAAAAAGGCACAGGCAGCATTAATGCGCGTCATTTCAACCATTTATAATCTGGAAGAAACCATAACAAAATCTTGAAGCCGACAGCAAAAAACTGAAAGCCAAAGTTTGAAATAATATGGAAAAGGAAATATTAGAGCACGGGTTCAACTTCAACAGGAGACGTTTTTTGTCTTCCATGAGCCTCGGGATTGGCGGTGTGGCATTAGGCTCTTTGCTTATGCCCGATCTGTTGAAAGGCGGAGGATTTGAGGAAGACGGTTTGGCGCCCGGCATTCCGCATTTTGCACCGAAAGCAAAAAGGGTTATTTATATGTTCCAGAACGGCGCTCCTTCGCAGCAGGAACTGTTTGATTATAAGCCGAAATTGCGCGAAATGCTCGGAAAGGAAATTCCGCCATCGGTTCGCGGGACGCAGCGGTTGACCGGCATGACAGCCAACCAGGCGTCGTTTCCGCTGGTCGGATCGTTTGTAGATTTTAAGCAATATGGCGATTCGCGTGCCTGGGTGAGTGATCTGATGCCTTATACGGCCAAGATTGTGAATGATCTCTGTTTTGTGAAATCCATGTACACGGAGGCAATTAACCATGACCCTGCTTTAACATTCCTGCAAACGGGCTCGCAGCAGGGAAACCGGCCAAGTATGGGTTCCTGGTTGAGCTACGGGCTTGGTAATGAGAACAAAAACCTGCCCAACTTTACGGTTCTGCTCTCACGCGGCGTTGGGAACGGACAAGGGGTTTATTCCAAATTATGGTCCAATGGCTTCCTGGATTCGGTGCATCAGGGCGTGCAGTTCAGTAAGGGCGAGGACCCGGTTCTGTATCTCCGCGACCCGGAAGGAATGGACCGTCACGATCGCCGGGATATGCTCGACAATCTTTCGCAACTGAATGAGCTTTCATACCAGGAATTTGGCGATCCCGAAATTACGGCCAAAATCAAGCAGTATGAAATGGCTTACCGCATGCAGACTGCCGTGCCGGAGGTGATGGATTTGTCCAAAGAATCGGACGACATTATCAAATTATACGGACCCGAATGCCTCGTCCCGGGCACTTATGCGGCGAACTGTCTGCTGGCGAGGAAACTATCCGAAAATGGCGTACGCTTTGTGCAGCTTTATCACCAGGGCTGGGACCAGCATGGTAACCTGCCTTTTGAGATTACCAAACAGGCCATGGACGTAGATCAGGCATCGGCAGCATTGGTTACTGACCTGAAACAGCGTGGGTTACTGGATGAAACGCTTGTAATCTGGGGCGGCGAATTTGGCCGGACCAGTTACACGCAAGGCAAATTAACTGCTGATAATTATGGCCGGGACCACCATCCCAGATGCTTCACGATATGGATGGCTGGCGGTGGCATTAAACCAGGAATGGTGTACGGCGAAACGGATGAGCTGGGCTACAACATTGCCAAAGATCCCGTGCATGTGCATGATTTCCAGGCAACTATCCTGCACCAGCTGGGCCTGAACCACGAAAAACTGATCTTCAAACACTTAGGAAGAAGATACCGGCTCACGGATGTTTCCGGCAAAGTGGTGAAAGACATTATCAGTTAAAATATCTGGCAGTAAACGATTGATCAATTTATCGGCTAAATTTTAATGCATTTAAGATTCAGGGTTTTTGCAGAACAGTTATTAGTTGCCTCTAATATTGTCATCCTATTTTTACTGATCTTCGAAGACAAACTGGTCATCCCGGCGTGGTTGCAAACGGTCGGGCGCATGCATCCGCTGATCCTGCATTTCCCGATTGTGATCTTGCTCATTGCCATGTTACTGGAATTTTTCCGGTTCCGGCCTGAGTATGCGACCAATCTTTTTTACAAAAATTTCCTGCAAAATTTGCTGCTGGTAGGGTCGCTTTTCGCTGCTGTAACGGTGGTGATGGGGCTTTTTTTGTCGCAGGAGGAAGGTTACTCCGGGGATATTCTTGATTACCACAAATGGACCGGCGCGGGCATTTTCTTTTTCGCATCACTCATTTATTTTGTACGAAATACAACCTGGTATAAGGCGCCTATTGCCAGGGCGGGCGCTTTTCTGACGGTCGCAGTATTGGTGATGACGGGACATTATGGTGCTGCATTAACGCATGGCAGCAACTTTATCTGGGAACCGATCGATAGTCAGAAAACCATGGCGGCGGTTCCTTTGGAGCAGGCCGTTGTATTTACCCACGTTATCCAGCCGATTCTAGAACAAAAATGCACCAGCTGCCATAATCCGGATAAGCTGAAAGGCCAGCTGAATATGACGGATGCTGAATCTTTGCTGAAAGGCGGCAAATCCGGAAAGTTGTTTGTGGCTGGAAATCCAGAGGTGAGCTTGCTGCTGAAACGCGTGCATTTGCCCCTGGATGATAAAAAACATATGCCTCCGACGGGCAAGGCGCAACTGACATTGCAGGAGATTTCTTTGCTTACACTTTGGGTTAAAAAGAATGCGGATTTTACGAAAAAGCTTACCGAATTGCCTGCAAACGATTCACTTAGGATATTTTCCGCTGCCTACTTGAAGCCCGTTGAACAGGAGACAGACTACCAATTTGATGCTGCTGATGAAGAAACTATTGCGAAACTTAATACAGATTACCGCACCATTTTGCCTCTTGCCCGGGAATCCCCCGCGCTCGCTGTGAACATTTACAACAGCGCAACATATGATGTGAAGCAACTGGATGAACTGAGCGAGATCAAACAGCAGGTTATATCGTTGAACCTGAATAAGATGCCAGTAAAAGATGCGGATTTGAAAAGCATTACCCAGTTTGAGAACCTGCGCCGGCTCGATCTGAACTTCACAGACGTTACAGCCGATGGTTTGAAGACATTAACAGCATTGAAACAGCTGGAAAACCTCACATTATCCGGCACGAAAGTCGATTTCAATGATCTGAAAGCATTATTGCCGAATCTTAAACCACTAAAAACAGTTGCAGTATGGGACACGAAGCTGACTGCGGCGGATGTTCAGAATCTGCAAAAGGCGAATAAAAACATTGAAATCATCGGCGGGTTTAAAGACGATGGCAAAAGTCCTTTGAAACTCAACCCGCCGCAGGTTAAAAACAGCTCCACGATTTTTGCAAAATCGCTTGATTTAGAGCTCAGGCACACGATCAAGAATGTAGATATTCGTTATACGACCGATGGTTCGGAGCCGGACAGCGTCAAGTCGCCGTTGTTTGATAAAATGCTGGTCACCAAAAGCGGGACTATTAAAGCCAAAGCATATAAAGATGGCTGGTATGGAAGCGATCTGGCTATTTTTGAGTTTTTTAAAAGTGCCTATAACCCAGACAGCGTCAACTTGTTAGCGCCGCTGAACCGCGTTCACCAGGCAGAAGGAGCGAAGACGTTTTTCGATCATAAACTGGGCGCTATCGGAGCAAACAATCCCGCCTGGGCCAACAACTGGGCGGGTGTGAAGGACAATGACATGGCATTTATTTCAGAATTTAAAAAACCGATCCTGTTATCGTCTCTCGGCGTGCATTATATGGTAGAAGAGGATACCGGCATTTTCCCTCCCGAATCGATCGAAATATGGGGTGGTGATAATGCACAAAATTTGAAATTACTGACGAGGTTCAAGGCGAAAATGCCGAAAAAGGGTGATAGACCCAGTTTACAAACCGTGGAAGGAACATTCAAACCACAGAGTGTTTCTTACCTTAAAATCATCGCGAAACCATTAAACAAAATTCCGGACTGGCACAGAAGCAAAGGCAATAAAGCACTGCTGCTGGTGGATGAAATGTTCCTCAATTAACTGCATTCTAGCTTTTAGAGGCGCGTCTTAACATTTCCGCACATGCGCGCGCATTGTGATAAGGACATTTCCAGAAGTTGATCTTGTCGCCTTTCACGGGCGTGCCGTCGGCCTTTACGGTGCCGTGCCATTCACCTTTTTCGTGATCTACGAACTTCCCTACGATGTAATCCCAGCTGCGTTCAGCCTTAACTTTATATTGTTCGTCTTTGGTCAGCTGGTAAGCATTGTAAAATCCAACCATTTGTTCCGCCAAAACCCACCAGGAACGATCCGTTTGCAAATGTTTTGTTTCAGGATCAAATTCGTAATTCAGCGCGCCGTCCGCTGCCAGTCCCTTACTAGCGGAATCGGCCATCGCGATCGCCACTTTTTTGAGTTTGCCAATCAGGCGCTCATCGTGCAGGATTTCCGCAGTTTCAAATAAAAGCCAGGAAGCTTCAATGTCGTGCCCATAGGAAACAATGTGATCTTTCGATTTCCATTTTTCGTCAAAAAACAGCTCCATACTGTTCGTTTTCGGGTTCACGATCCTGGTAATGATCGCTTCCAGCATGTTAGCAGTTTGTTTTTTCAATTTCGGATCCGGCCACACGCTGTACAAATTGGCATAAGCCTCCACCAGGTGCAAATGCGTGTTCATGCTTTTGATCCAGGGACTTTTGCTAAGAATGTAATCGTCTGTGCTGGACCAGTCGCGGGCAAATGCTTCGCGGTAGCCGCCATTAACCGGGTCAAATGCGTATTTTTCGATGACACTAAACAGTTCTTTGGCCTTATCCAATGCAGGCTGAAAATGTGTAACGCGGAAATATTCGCTGAGTCCGTACATGGCAAATGCATTGCCGTAGATCTGTTTTTTGGTTTCCAAAGGCGTTCCGTCCGCTTTCACAGACCAATAAACGCCACCATGCTCAGGATCAAAAAAATGCTTTACCAGTTGCTGGTAAGCGCGGTCGGCCAATGTCAGATATTTGGCTTCTTTGAACAGCCGGTGTGCGAGTGAATAAGTCCATAAAATACGGCCTGTTAATACAACCGAGCGATCAGCATCTTTAACAGGCTGATTTTCATAATTCACCCGACCGTAAAATCCGCCGTTTTCTGGGTCAGGGCCGTGTTTTTCCCAATAAGTAAGGATGCTGATCAATTCTTTCTTGAAAGCTTCGGGAGTAAATTCGGCCATGTTCCAATTCGTTTTTAGCAAAAGTATACGGCCGACTAATCATACTTATGGCGAATCCGGACATAAAAAAACCGGGCAAGGGAGTTGTCCGGTTTTAAGAATATGTTTGAAGAGACTAGTCGCCCTGGTTTTCTTCCAAGTTATCGTGATTGTCTCCGCCGAGGCTGTAATAGTTGTTTTCTTCGTCTTCTCTGCCGATCATTTCGTCCTCGTCATCGTCCTCTGATCCCGGAACGTCCAGGTCGCCGCCGATCAGATCATCGTCGAAGGATTTTTCATTCCAGTCATCCGATTCCAGTTCGATTTCACTCTTTACTTTTGAAATGTCCTCAGGATCAATATCCGGATCAATCAGGCCCTGACGAAAAATGTCTTCCTCCGCGGGATAATTTCCTGGCAAATCGTCGTCAAACAATTCATCGTCATCATCGTCATATGGATTCATAGCTCAAAATTTATTGGTTTGCTGGTTGTAAGCGAGGTTTTTCTAGTTCTACGGTTCAAATATGTTAAAAAAAATCATTCCAATTTACATTTATATAAGGAAAATTGAGCGGCACAACAAGTAATAAAGTTTCGGTGAAATGCTTTCTAATATAGACACGAAATTTGTCCGCATGGCGGTCAGCAATTTATTTATTTAACTCATTATTACTCATTGCATGAGCAAAAAATTATCAAAAATCACAGGGGCATTTCTGGCATTAGCAGGCGCCACCGGCTTGTTTGCTTACACAAATGTTCCGGCTAATCCTCCTACATCCGGTAACAAAAAATTCCCGATTGAAGCAGCTGAACTTAAACTGCCCGCCGGCTTTTCAGCAAAAATCCTGGCAACAGACCTCGGCGCTACCCGGCACATGGTGATCGGGAAAAATGGTGATATGTATGTGAAGCTTTCCAAGCTGAAAGACGGAAAAGGGATTTACCACATCAAAGATACAAACGGCGATGGTGAAATTGAGAGCAAAACGCTTTTCGGGGATTACCAGGGAACGGGCATTGCAATCAAAAACGGTTATTTATACAGCTCTTCCAACAAAGGCGTTTTTCGTTATAAACTGAATGATAAGGAGGAAGTTGTAGATTTTGAAAAACCGGAAAAGATCATTGAAGGACTGACCGATCATGGCCGCGATAATGCCAAGCCGATCACGCTGGATAATGCGGGTAGCATTTATGTTACAGTAGGTTCATACAGTGATAATTGCCGTGAAGCCGGGTCGGGGAAGGGAATGTCACCCTGCACAATTCTGGATTCTGCGGGTGGAGTCTGGAAATTCAAGGCGGATAAAGCCGGACAGACTTTTTCGGACGGCGTACGTTTCGCGACGGGTGTAAAGAATGCAGTAGGAATTGACTGGGATCAAAAAACAAATGCATTGTACGCAACCGTGCACGGGCGTGGAAAGTTTGATGATTTTTACCCTCAATACTACACTCCAAAACAAAGTGCTGAACTTCCTGCTGAAACCCTTTACAGATTAAAAGAAGGCGACGATGCGGGCTGGCCCTACATTTACTACGACCATTTCCAGAACAAAAAAATCCTCGCACCGGAATATGGCGGTGATGGCAAGAAGACGGCGGGTGAAAAAGCGATCAATCCTCTGGTTGCGTTTCCGGCGCATCTCGGTCCTAATGCGATCATGTTTTACACTGGTAACCAGTTCCCGGCGAGATATAAAAATGGTGCATTCATTGCATTTCACAGCCAGTCTGCTGAGCTGAAAAAAGGCTATCTGGTTGCATTTGTGCCATTTGTGAATGGTAAGCCTGGCAAATGGGAAATTTTTGCGGATAATTTTGCCGGAACTGACCTGGCTAAACCAACCGGCCCGATCCAGCATCGCCCATGCGGTCTCGCACAAGGACCGGATGGCGCACTTTACGTGACCGACGACCTGAACGGCACTATTTTTAAAATTGATTACAAGAAAAAATAAGTCAGAGGCTTAATCCGCCATCAACATTAATATTCTGGCCCGTGATGAAGCGCCCGGCTTCGGAACACAATAAAACGGCCATGGCAGCGCAATCCTTCGGGTCACCAATCTGGCCCGAAGGCGTTTCCAACCGCTTGTTAATCCTTTCTTCGACCTCCGGAACATCCTGTTCGAGCCGTGGCGTTCCGATGACGCCGGGAGCCAGATTATTAACGGTCACGCCTTTGTCAGCGAACTGCATGGCCAGATTTTGCACCATATTAAGAACAGCCGATTTTGTAGCAGCATAAACGAGCATGGAAGGATGCGGCCTGGTTTGCTGTACGCTGCCTAATGTCACAATGCGTCCCCAGCCATTCTGGATCATCAGCGGAGCGAATTGCTGGATAAGCAAGAGCGTAGACCGGAAGTTGGCATTAATCTGTGTGTCAAAGTCCTCGAAACGAATTTCATCCCAGTTCTTCGGAATCTGGACAGAAGCATTCAGTACGAGAATATCCACATGCTGTCCGTTTTGTTTAACATGATCAAAAATTTCAGAAGCAACATTGGCCTTCGCAAGGTCCGACTGGACAACGGAACATTTGACCCCCAATTCCCTGATTCTCTCTGCCACTTTTTCGCCCTCATCTTCGTCGCTCCTGCAATGCAGAATTACATTTGCGCCATATTCGGCCAGGGCCAGTGCAATGCCTTCGCCGATTCCCTGGCTCGAACCGGTTACCAGCGCAGTTTTTCCTTTTAAGTTGAAGTTTTCAGAGATCATAACGTTCGTGTACTAAGACGTTCGTGTTTAAAAACTCCCGAAAACAATATTTTCATGCCAATGTTGCTGGCCAATGCCCTGCAAATTGCCAAAAAAAATGCCTGCCCGAAAAATCAGGCAGGCTCTAACAACGGTTATTTTCTTTAAAAATCGGTATTTGGTTTATCCAGGGATTCCTCTTTTATCCAGATATTCCGATAGTAAACATCATGGCCTTCGGATTGCAGTTTCAACCCGCCCGGTGTGTCTGTAATGCCTTTTCCTCCATCATTTCCACCATCGATTCCGGAATTAGGACCACCCCAAACCTGGCTGATCTGCTGATTGGTATGAACCTTTTTACCATTGAAATACAATGTTACCATAGGCTTTTCAACCAGCTTGCCTTCCTTAAAACGAGCCGCCCGGAACAAAATGTCATAGGAATTCCACTTGCCTATGCCATTATAAGCGGCATAAGGTGACCTGGACTCGTTGATGACCGCAGCCATTCCGTGAGACGTGGTATCGCCGTCCAAAACCTGGATTTCGTAACGGTTTTGTAAATAAACGCCGCTATTGCCGCCTTCTTTGGTAATAAGGAATTCGACGTGAGCGCGGAAATCCTTAAACTGCTTTTTGGTAACAATGTCCGCGGAGCCATACTTTCCGCCAGCAGATGCTGGATCGTTGCAGTTGATAACCGTTCCTTTGTCCACCGGATCGTTTACTACGGTCCATTTGATAGGAGGCTTGGCCGAAAAGCGCGGACCTTCCCAGTAAATCCACTTCTCATCCAGCATTTTGCGGCTGCCGTCCATGAAAACCTCCGCACCTTTCGGCGCCTTCGTCCCAACGCCCACCTGTGCATGAGACACCGCCACAAATGCAAAGGCAAGTAAGCCCTGGACCGTAACTGCCATTTTTATTCTGGAAAAAATCTGCTTCATATAGAAGATGTTAGTGATTGAAATCGGTTGGTGCCAGTTTTAGTCTGGCATTGTTGATAAGGCTTACTGAATTTGTAAATACTCTTTTTGCGATGTCTTTTGTTACGATGTAGAACAAAAGCCACATGTAACCTGACGTATAATAACGTAAAAATCAGTCGGTTCCACACTCACAGCTCTTTCAGGAATAAAATCACGCATTTCGCTGATGGAACGGTTCTTTACTCTGAGCGCATAAATTATTTAAGTAGATGTTGAACTATTACGAGGAGAGAGATGATGAACAGCACACATACCAAAAGAAGCGTCAATACCGTAACGAGTGTATTTGCGACCAGAACAGATGCGGAAAACGCATATAAGGCATTGTTAAAACTTGGCTATGAAGCGGAGGAAATTACGCTGATCATGTCTGAAGAAACGAGCGAAAGACTTTATCAATATCATGATAAGGACTATGACGATAAAAGAGAATCGGGTTTAGGAAAAGGTAAAAAGCTACAGGTAACCAGGATCTCGGATGCATTGGATGTGTTAGGTAGGTTTGTGGCGATTCCGGGACTGGCACTTGTAGTGGCAGGGAAATTGGACGAAAGAGGTCAGCGAGCTATTGCAAGCACTGTTTTGTCGGACGAATATGCGACTTATTTTCAGAAACGCATTCAGGAAGGCGAAATCCTGATCGATTTTGGCTTACATAATATTAAGGAACGCAACCTGATTATGAACCTTTGGGAAAATTACGGCGGTTATTCGCTGGTCCGCAGGGTCAACAACGCAGCATAAGGGTGTTTTCAAATTGAAAAGCCGTGCAGGATTTCCTGCACGGCTTTTTGTCTTATAGTTTCTCCTCAAAAAGCTTTAATATCCGCTTATATTCATCCATCCAGGACGACGCTTCCACAAAAGCGTGGTCTTCCATGGGGTAGGAAGCTAGTTCCCAATTGTTTTTACCCAGTTCGATAAGCCGTTGCGAAAGTCTGACAACATCCTGATAATGGACATTTACATCCACCATTCCGTGGCACATGAGCAAGTGGTTTTTAAGACCGGCTGCGTGGTATATCGGTGAGCTTTTTCGGTAAGCGAGGCTGTCGGATTGTGGTTCGTTGAGAATGTTGGCTGTGTAGGGATGATTGTATGCAGCCCAGTCCGTAACCGGGCGCAGTGCTGCACCGGCAGCGAAAATATCGGGCGTTGTAAAAAGGCCCATTAATGTTATAAAACCGCCGTAGGAACCGCCATAGATTCCTATTTTCTTTGGATTGATCCCATAATTTTTAACCAGCCATTTGGCACCATCCGTGTTGTCTGTGAGATCTTTACCTCCCATAAAGCGGTAAATGCCCGTGCGCCAGTCGCGGCCGTAACCCGAGCTTGCCCGGTAATCGAGGTCAAGCACGGTATAACCCTTATCCACCAGCATGTTATTGAACATATATTCCCTGAAATACTGGCTCCACCATTTGTGCGCGTTTTGCAGATAACCGGCTCCATGTACAAAAATGACCGCTTTGCCATTTGATTTTTTAGGTTCGTAAACCCTTGCATAAATGTCCTGTCCGTCGGTCGCCTTAATGGTGACCACTTTGGCTTTTCGCCATGCGTAAGATAGGAATTCAGGAGACGTAGATCTGGTAACCTGCTCTGAGTTAATGCTTTTTGTATTTGCGTCTGGATTATCCATTACGAACAGTTCCCAGGGAACATTGCTCTGCGAAGAGCGAACAGCGAGTTTGGTCTCGTCCGGAGATAACGTTACTTCGTGCGCGCCGGTCTGCTGCGTAATGCGGGTGCGCGGTCCGCCCGTTACAGACATTTTATAAAAGTGCTGCTCTCCCGGATGTACTTCGTTGGTTATGAGGTAAAACGATTTTTTGTTTTTTGATAAAACGACATTTTGTATTTCAAATTTCCCACTGGTAAGCGCCGTTTTCTTGCCGCTGACAACATCCAGACTGTAAAGATGCGAGTAACCCGTTTCCTCACTCTGGAAATAAATGTTGTTATCATCAATAAAGCCAATTTCTCCCGAACTCATCGGATAACCGCCAATGCCCGGCCCGCCGATCCAGGCTTCATCCCGCTGGCGATCCAGCAATTTCAATGTTGCAGTTTCGGGATCAAGCGCCATAATCCAGCGGTCCTTGCCGTCCAGCGAGCGGACAACCACCACTGCATTTTTGCTGTTATCCGACCAGAACGGCCCGTTAATGACCACGTCCCGCTCTTTATCTTTTTTCCAGGCGGAATCCAGTTTGGGATAATCTTTCAGATAATCAGGCTTGTCACCGATGCCCGGAATGTTCTTTACTGCAACTTTTAATGTTGTATCTTTTTTAATATTATAAACCCAGAATTCGGATTGCGAAACTGGCGCCCCGACTTTGGTCCTGGCATCGATATCTTCTGTAAAACCGGATTCAGTGACGTAATTGGGAACAATAGTCGACTTTGCGGACTTGTTCGGTTGCGTCAACCGGTAAGTAATGAACTGCCCGTCCGGACTGATTTGCTGGCTGGAAACGTTCTTTTCGCCCAGGTAAATTTCTTTCGGATAAGCTGCCTTTTCGGCATCGGTTATTTTTTTGCCCGCATCTTTCTTCTCATTTCTTTCCTTCAAAACCTCGAACATTGCGAGCTGATCGTCTTTCAAAAATTTTTCGTGGCCTTCTGGTTTGCTATCGGCTTTCTTTGTGCCGCTCTTAAAATCAGTAAGTTGGCTCAGAAGCCCGCTGTCTGGTGCAATGCTGAACAGGTTCATTCCACGTATAAAAACCACGCGCTGGTCATCGCCACTGAAAGCTGGATTACTTTCCCGCTCGACAGTGTTAGTAAGCTGTCTGATTTTGTAATCAGTAGTTGAGATCAGATAAATGTCCCCATTCTTTTCGTAGAGCCGCTGCGTTTTTTGCTTGTTAAAAACATCACTTTTACCGGGCAATGTTTTGCGAATAGCTGGGGCTATCTTGCTGATTTTCTTGGAAGTCAGATCATATCCATACAGCGAGTCAGCCGCATGCTTATCCGGATTCCAATTGAAATAAATCGTCTTGCTATCCTCAGACCAGCTAATGTCGCTCGGCGAAGTTCCGATCCACTTCTTAGGATCCCGCATAATCTTCTCAACCGTAAGCGGACCGAGGGTTTGGGCTTTTGATATACTGGAAAACAGAAGTACGGCAACGGCGGCGTAACGTAAAATTTGACGCATGAAAGAGGCTTACGGTGTTGTAAGAAATAAATTAATCAGTTCTGATCGTGGTAAGGGATGGCTTTGATCAGCCGGATATTATTGTACTCTTCGATGACCACCGTATTCTCGGCTGAAATAATTCCCCGTTTGATCCAGTTGCTTACGGTTTGTGTATTTGGGATATTGAACCTCTTGCAATATTCTGCAATGGTGATCCAATCATGCAGCTCATATCTTTTTCCGTCCTTTGAAAGATAGTTTTTCGCCTCTTCAAGCATTTCCCGACTTTCGGAAAGCAAAGTGGCCAACTCATCCGACTTTGGTTTTGCTATTGTTTGCATATCATTAGTTTGGTTAAAGGCATTAAAATCTGCCTCACTTTTTACTCAGCACTGCCAGCACTTCCATTATTTTAGTTATCACATCCAAAATGTCATCGATTTCTTCTGAGCTAAGTCTGTCCTGATTATCCCGCAAATACTGCCTTAATGCAGCTAGCCGCATTCTCAAATCGATTTCATTCATAGTGTGTAAATCAAAAGTGAATAAATGTAAACAATGTTACGGTGCGTAACAACAAAACTATGGCGCAAAATTAAAATGCTTAATGCTATTTTTGGCGATTACCATTTACTCACGTATGAAAATTTCTGGCTGGATTGCTTTATTGATTGTTGTTTTGTTTCAGTTTGGATGCTCGGATCAGAAGTCGAAAATACCGGATAAAGGCGTTAGTTATCAGCTCAATGAGCGGCGGAAAAGTACGATTGACAGCATTGATTATAACATTCAGCTTGATATTCCAAGTAAGAAAAGTGAGCAGATAAAAGGCATTGAAACAATTTCTTTTAACCTGAATGCGCTCGATTCGGCGCTGGTTTTGGATTTTAATTCCGATAGCACACACATTATTTCTGTACAGTCCGAGGGCGACGAAATCGAGTTTGAAGTGGCCAACCAGCACATTATCATTCACCCCGAAGGATTAAAAAAAGGAAGAAATACATTGACGATCGGCTTCATCGCCGGTAACCTTTCACTGAACAGGAGTGACGAATATCTCTACACGCTTTTCGTTCCCGACCGCGCTTCGACCTGTTTTCCTTTGTTTGATCAGCCCAATTTAAAGGCCACATACAGCTTAACATTAAGTGTGCCCGACGGCTGGGAAGCGGTTTCGAACGGAAGTTTGAAGTCCAAAACGTCGAGAAGCGGCAAATGCGTTTTTCAGTTTACCCAAACCAAGCCCATCAGTTCCTATCTGTTTGCCTTTGCAGCCGGCAAGTTTTTTAAAACTGAAAAAACGGTAAAGGGAAGGGCAATGACCATGTATTACCGCGAAACGGATGCTGCCAAAGTGAACCGGAATAAGGATGAAATTTTCGATCTGCACGCCAAGTCGCTTTCCTGGCTGGAAGATTATACGAACATTGATTACCCTTTTGGAAAATTTGATTTTGTCCTGATTCCCTCATTTCAATATGGCGGAATGGAGCATCCGGGTTCTATATTTTACAATGAGCCGGCGCTGATTCTGGATGAAAATGCGTCGGTGAATGAGAAAATGGCACGGGCGAGTGTTATTGCGCACGAGTCGGCGCATATGTGGTTTGGCGATCTGGTAACCATGGACTGGTTCAATGATGTGTGGCTGAAAGAGGTTTTTGCCAATTTTATGGCTGCAAAAATCGTCCATCCAAGCTTCCCCGAAATCAACCACGATTTACGTTTTCTGCTGGCACATTATCCGGGCGCATATGAGGTGGACCGGACGGCCGGCACAAACCCCATTTTGCAGAATTTGGGTAATCTTAAAAATGCAGGGACATTATACGGAGCCATTATTTACATGAAAGCACCTATCGTAATGCGCCAGCTTGAACGGAAGATAGGAACGAAGCTCATGCGCGAGAGCCTTGGGGAATATCTGAAAACCTACGCATTTGGAAACGCCCGTTGGGATGATCTGATACATATTATTGATAAAAAAACACCGCTCAACATTGCGGATTGGAGCCAGGTGTGGGTAAAAACGCCGGGTATGCCCGAGTATCAATATGCTTCCGGCGAAGGAGCGGGGAAGTACATTCAAAAACAAGATTCTGTCTCGAAACGCACCTGGCAGCAGCCGGTTGGACTGAAAGATTTTGAGATTAGGGGCCAACATTACCGCTTCCCGAATCCGGATGGCACTGCATATGGTTATTTTAAGATGGATAGTGGGAGCACCGATTACTTTTTTCAACATTATAACCAATCCGGTGATTCTGTTTTGTCAAAGCCCGTTTTCCGCGGAGCAATGCTTGTGAACATTTGGGAAGGCTTCCTACGTGGCGAAGGCCCGGCAGCTAATCAGCTTTTGCGTAATGTGCTGCACACATTACCCAGGGAAAAAGATCCGTTGCTCACCGATTATTTGCTGGGGCGCCTGCAAAGCCTATGGTGGTCGTTCCTAAGCGATGAAAGCAGAAACAGATATCAGTCGGAGGTTGAAAAAGTGACCTGGGATTTACTCAATTCGACAAAAGATAAGGGAATCAAAAAGTCATATTTCCGGACATTCAAGCGTATTGCGCTCAGTGATGACGCTTATCAAAAAATGGAATCGCTATGGACTAAAACTTTGATAATTCAAAACCTTACATTGTCGGAGGAAGACAATATTTCGCTGGCTTATGAACTGGCTATCAGGGGCAAGGGAGATGTGAAGGCGATTATGCAGACGCAACTCGATAGCACCAAGAATCCCGACCGAAAAACGAGAATGCAGTTTGTCATTCCTTCATTAAGTCAAAGTGAAGCTGAGCGGGATGCGTTTTTTGAATCTTTGAAAAAGCCGGAAAACCGTGAAAAAGAAGCCTGGGTGCTGGACGGGCTATCGAATCTGCATCATCCATTGCGATCCGCTAGCGCTATCAAATACTTGCGGCCGTCGCTGGATCTGTTGCAGGAAATCCAGCTCACAGGCGATATTTTCTTCCCGACGCGCTGGACCAACACCACGTTTTCTGGACATTCGTCCGGGGACGCGACCGACATTGCCACAAAATTCCTTAACGAACATCCGAATTACCCTTACTTCCTCAAAAACAAGGTGTTGCAGGCCATCGACATGCCGCAAAGAGCTGCAAGGTTGAAGCGTTAATAAAGGTGTTATGCATAACGTGTCATCCCTCCGGGATTTCGTCTAATGCGGATGATCTGTTGCTACCAATATGTCATCCCTTCGGGATTTCGGTTAATGCCGATAACTTGTTGCTACCAATATGTTATCCCGGAGGGATTTTGTTTAATACGGATGACCTGTTGCTACCAATATGTCATCCCTCCGGGATTTTGCTTAATGCGGATGACCTGTTGTTACCAATATGTCATCCCTTCGGGATTATGTAAATCGCGGAGCGATGGAATATTGGTAGAAAAGTGACCGCCTGAACAAAATCCCGGAAGGATGCAATGACAAGCCCTATGCACAATCATTTCCCTCAGCCGGGGTGTACTTAACAAGTTGGGTTGTTATGCATAACGTTTCATAAACCGGGCACTATTTTTTTGCATTTAAAGTAAAAAATAGACGCTATGGAAAACAAACTTTTTGCGACTGCCTACATCCGGGAGTTGGAGGCAGAGTACACTTCCACTAAAAAGTGCCTGGAAAGAATTCCTGAATCAGCTTATGGTTTCAAACCGCATCCCAAGTCGATGGAAATGGGTTACCTGACGCTGTTGGTAGCCGAAATTCCTTTATGGGTGGCGGTGATGGTGGAAGAGGGCGAAATTGATTTCGTAACCTTCAAACATCTTGAAACCAGGGAAAGAAATGCCGTGGTAAGGCATTACGACGAAAGCATTGAGCGCGCAAAAACCGCGCTCCAGAATGCCACGGAGGAAAGTCTGGCGAAAGAGTTCAGGCTGATGAACAACGGCCATCTTTTATATGCGCAACCCATGATTGAAGCCATCGGATCAACGATCAACCATTGGGTACATCACCGCGGCCAGCTTACTGTATACATGCGGTTGAACGACATTGCAGTTCCCTCGATTTACGGGCCGTCGGCGGATGACAAGAGCTTTGGCTAAACGCGTTCAAAGCGTTCTTTTTTCAAATCTTCCAGAATCTCTTTGGTTGATTCGAAACCCGTGTGGTGAAAAGCTCGTAACCCGAGCTTTTTTGCCATATTAGCGAACATGATCCGGTCGTCGAAATACACACATTGACTCGGCGTGGCTTGCGCTATGCCCATAGCCAGTTCGAATATCCGCGGGTCGGGCTTGCGCATTTTTACTTCGCAGGATGAGATGAAAGCGTCGAAACAGGTGTGCAGTTTGAATTTCTGGACGCGGTAATCATTCAATTCCTTGCCTTCGTTATTGATTGATATAATGCGAAAGCCGCAGTCCTTTTTCCATTCTTTCAGCCAAGCGAGCATTCCGGGAAGCTCCACGGATTGCGAATACATAAACTCCTTAAAATCTTCACGCACAAAATCCCTGGGATGATTGAAAATCACCGTGTCCAGATATTGATCCAGATTAATGCTGCCGACTTCGTAGACATTGAAAATGAAATTATGAAGCTGGTCCATTTCCTTGTAATCCAGCCCGAATTTCTCTGCGGCCAGGATGCGGGATTCATGGCCCCAGCCATTGCTGAGTAATACGCCGCCAATATCGAAGAAGAGAATTTTTAGATCACTGATTTGCATTGCGAAAGGAATTTGCCGTTAACAGTTAGTCACGCCTGCAATATATGAAATATGCTATTTCACATTGCGTTTTGCCCAATTGAAAATGGTGGAATACACTTCTTCCCGCACGGGTTTCCGCGAGAGAATGAGGTCATGCATGCCGCCCTGAATCGCCTGAATGCTGTATTGACCCACAATATTTTGCGCCTGACGCGCGATTTCCTCCACATTCAGCACTGCGTCGCCGGTAAACATGACGTCGCTCCATTTCTTCTCGTCAATCGATTTTGCCGAATGAAGAACCAGCACGGGTTTGTCGATCTGCAATCCCTGAGATAATTTGAGCTGGCCCAAATGTATAGCCCTTATCCAGCCGAAATTAACGGGTGGGGCAATATGTGGTTTCCAGCCCAGATTGTAAGTCCACTCACCATGTGCGTCTTTATGCAAACTTTCTCCATATAAGGGACTTAGCCCTGCGCTAATGGTCGTTTCGGGGTGCTTTTCCGCGCGTTTTACAATGACAGGAATTGCGGTTTTTTTTAAAACGGATTTTACATTTAAATCAAAAAACGGACTGTTTAATAAAATCGCGTCAAACATTTCCTTCCCATTCTGCTCTGCTGCGTAAAGCGAAATGATCAATCCACCTGTTGAATGGCCGCTGAGGAGGATTTTCTCCGATCCTTCGGCCTTCATAACACTTAAAACGGTGTCGATATCAGCAAAATACTCGGACAGGTCGCGGACATTGTTGAACTTTTGATTGGCCAGAAAAGAGCGCCCGTATTTGCGTAGATCAACGGCGTAAAAGTTGTAGCCTTCCTGAATGTAGCGCTCCGCCATTTCTTCCTGGAAAAAATAGTCGTTGAAACCATGCACGTAAAGCACGGCCTTGTTGCTTTTTTCAGGGGTTTGTTTCTTAATAATGGTGCACGTTACACTGCCCTCGTAATCAGCAGGTTGCACAATGGTCGCCTGTTTGAATCCATTGCCCAGTATATCAGCAAAATAGGTGACCTGTGCGTGTGCGGAACCGATACCGACGATGGTCAGGGTTAGATAGAAGAGCAGGGTTTTTGATAAAGAATGCATCAATTACTCGATTTTTTTAAGTTCAGCACCGCGGTCGGGTTGTAGGTTTACATTCAAGAACTCCGCATTGGTGTTATTTTCAATTGTAAATCCTTTGGCAAAATCAATTTCAACGATTACTGCGTCTGTATCAAATTTGAAAATATGTCCCCCCGCTTTGAGATCGTCCGCAATATAATGCAAATGAAATCCCGGAACATTGGTTCTGGCCAGATACGGCGGGAGCAGGAATCCAACGCATGTGCCGGTTGTGTTATTGTAGTTGAAAAGTTTCTGATGCTCACCCAGATGTGCCGGAAGCGTGGTATAGGGTGGTTTCGCCGGACTGGCGGCCCGGGTGGTCATTTTCGAGAATGTTCCGGTGATCTTAATTGCGTAAATGGTGTTGGCGTTCAATTTCTCTATGAGACGCTCCTGCAATTTTTCGTAAGTCAGATTCGGTTCTTTCAGATAGATCGTCGTATCAGCTTTGAAAAATTTGACAAATGCGGCAGAGGTGCTGTCGCTGTCGGGAACCTCTTTCACACTGCCGTCTGAGCTCATTTTGTAAACTTTACCTTTGAGCATAATTAACTCGCCATCCACTTTATTAAATGTACCCACGCCAAAATCGCCTTTCGGTTTCAGGTTTCCAATGGTAAGGTCGCCATCAAACACACCGGCCATCAGCGCATCAATAATAGAGTATTGATACATAAAATCCTGCTCGGAATGAGCTCGCGAACCAGCCTTTCTGGCAGATTGACAGCAGCTCAAAAAAACGGAAAGAATGCACGCGGACAGAAGGGATAGTATACTGCGTCTGGTAAAAATGTTCATCATGAAGGAATACAGTGATCGTTAAATTTAAGGCCTTTCCATTCAGCAAAAGTGCAAAATTAATTTCTGTATGCCCGATACAATTCCTTCTACTATATTGTAATATGCCGCTGTAATTGATGGATTTACCATTTTAGACTAAAAAAATATATACATTTTGAGAAATAGTTTAATAAAATTGTAAATCTTACATGTTCATTGAGATTTTAAAATTGTGTATTGCAGATGGCTAAGTTAACTGATAAAAAAAAGACAGACTCGACTACTGATCCCACTGAAAATAAGGTGGACGTCGCACGGGATCACGGGCTGAACGCAGTAGAAACTGTTAGCCGTTTTACTGACTTCGATATTCACCTTTTTCGGCAGGGCAAGCACTTCAAGCTCTACGAGAAGCTGGGCTCTCACGTAATGGATTATAAGGGCGTAACCGGAACCTATTTCGCAGTCTGGGCGCCCAATGCCGCTAATATATCGGTTATCGGGAATTTTAATGGCTGGAACAATGCCACACATGTGCTGGCACCCCGATGGGACAGCTCGGGGATTTGGGAAGGCTGGATCCCGGACGTTGGCGTAGGAGAGGTTTACAAATATTATATAGTTTCCCAAAACGGCGGCGCACAGGAAAAGTCAGATCCGTTTGCCCTATGGTGCGAAGTTGCGCCGCGGACGGCATCCATAGTCTGGGATACCTGGTATGAATGGGGAGATTCGGACTGGATGAAAGTCCGCAAGGAAAAAAACAAGCTGAATGCGCCAATTTCCGTTTATGAAGTGCATTTGGGTTCCTGGCAACGTGACCCTTCGGATCCTGAAAGATACTTGACCTATAAAGAAATTGCGGTAACGCTGGTTCCTTATGTAAAGGAAATGGGCTTTACGCACGTGGAACTGATGCCGATTATGGAGCATCCTTATCCGCCTTCCTGGGGCTATCAGATTACCGGATATTTTTCATGCGCATCCCGGATGGGAACTCCCCAGGAACTGATGTATCTGATCGACCAGCTTCACCAGGCCGGAATCGGCGTTTACGTGGATTGGGTCCCTTCCCATTTTCCAGGAGATGCGCACGGACTTTTCCGCTTCGACGGCACATCTCTTTATGAGCACGAAGATCCGCGGAAAGGCTACCATCCTGACTGGAAAAGCTACATTTTCAATTACGGACGCAATGAAGTAAAGTCGTTTCTGATCAGTAACGCCATTTTTTGGCTGGATCGTTATCATACCGACGGTTTGCGGGTGGATGCCGTGGCATCGATGCTTTATCTCGATTATTCAAGAAAGCATGGCGAATGGATCCCGAACGAATTTGGCGGAAGGGAAAACCTGGAAGCTATTGCATTACTAAGAGAAATGAATGTTGCCGCCTACACGGAGTTCCCTGACATTCAGACCATAGCAGAAGAGTCAACCGCATTTCCGGGCGTTTCCCGTCCTGTTTTTGTTGGCGGACTTGGTTTTGGGATGAAATGGATGATGGGCTGGATGAACGATACATTAAAGTATTTTGAAAAGGACTCCGCATTCCGCAGATGGCATCAGGATCAGCTGACATTCAGCCTGGTGTATGCTTTTTCTGAAAACTATATGCTGCCATTTTCTCATGATGAGGTGGTTTATGGCAAGAAATCGCTGATTAATAAAATGCCCGGCGACGAATGGCAGAAGTTTGCCAATCTGAGACTGATGTTCACCTATATGTTCACGCATCCGGGAACAAAACTGATGTTCATGGGGTGCGAATTCGGTCAGACATCCGAGTGGAATTTTGAACAAAGCCTTGACTGGCATTTGCTCGATAATCCAAATCATAACGGCATGAAACTGTGCGTAACAGCGCTAAACAAGCTGTACAGAACCGAACCGGCCATGTATGATTTCTCTTTCTCGCACGACGGGTTCGAGTGGATCGATACGCAGGACAGGGAAAATTCAGTGCTTGTATTTGCCAGAAAAGGCACAGATCCGAGTCAGAACCTGGTTGTAGTGCTGAATCTGACACCCATTCCACGCAAAGGTTACCGCGTAGGTGTGCTCACAGCAGGCAGCTGGCAGGAAATATTCAACTCTGATCAGGCGGAATTTCAGGGCAGTGGGGTTGTTAATGTAGGTCCTGTAACCTCAGAAGCACATCAATGGCATGGCAAAAGCAATTCCGTCATCCTGGATCTGCCGCCTATGGGAGCCATCGTTCTCAAAAAAAGTGCACCGGCACGAAGCATATAAGTAGTATTTAACCGTTTACATAAATTGTAGATTACTTAGGCAGAGAAGCAGATCTCTGCCTTATTTTTTTGTACATTTTTTTACCTTTGCCCATCACATCATTTAGAAATCAATGAAAAGCTTCCGATTAATAGTACTTTTTATTCTTGTTGGTTCAATCCCGGGGTTTACACAAAGTCTTTCCCGTGTGACGTCAGGTATTGATCTGGGACTGGGATATCAAAAAGACGAATGGGTGCCGGCAGCTTTATATCACCAGGAACTAAGTCTGGCCAATTTTAAATGGTTCAGAGTAGGCTGGGGTGTCAGGACATGGGGATATTACGCCGGCAGAACCAATTTGACCCCAAAAGACAATGCATTATCACGTGATACGCTGGAATTTGGCCGGCTAACTGCCAACGGAGCGAGCTTTGTACTGGGTGCAAATGTTAAGTTATGGCGGTTTGACATTGGTGCAAATACAGATATTTTTGGAATAGCAATCGGGCTGAGGAGAAAGGGATTATATACAAAACCTGGTTTTTCAGAAGGAGAGGGCGCGAAATATTACAATGCCTATGTAAGAAGCAATCCGGCCACACTCAACTTCCTGCCGCTCGCGCTGGACAAGCAGAATGGTCAGTCGGAAATATTTTTACGTTACTGGATCACCGACCGTTTCGGCGTCAAGCTCGGTTACACCGTCGGGCGCATTACCTACGCAACTGAAGCCAAGCTGGACAACGGACAGAAACGTTTCAGTAAAACCTACGGCGTTCCCTATTTTGCGTTGTCATTTCCATTGTATAATTAACAAACGCACGCATTCCTCACCCTATGAGCGAAAAGCTTACAGATTCTCATAAATACAAGCTTTGGAAAGGCAAGCTCGAAACGAACGGTCTTGACATTCACCGCGTAGACGAACTTTACAGCCGCAGAAACGGCAAAGGAGAAGTTCTGTTCTCATTGCTCTACACCGACGCAACAACGCCCGAAGGCAATAAAATTCCACCCATATGCTTCTTGAAAGGCGAAGTGGTCAGCGTCCTGATTTGTTTTATTGACATTGCAAGCCGGGAAAAATACCTGTTGCTCGTTCAGCAGCGGAGAATTTGCGACGGCTCTATGACATTTGAACATCCGGCCGGAATGCTCGACAGCGAAAGCGATGCGGCGGCTGTTGCAGCAAGGGAAGTTTTCGAGGAAACTGGCATACAGGTTGATAAGGAGCAGCTCGTAAAAGTAAATGACCAACCCTTTTACCCATCCACGGGCACCAGCGACGAGGCCATGTATATGTTCTATTGCGAGCTCGAACTTAGCTCCGAAGCCATCCAGTCTTATCACAACCAAACGCAAGGCTTACTGTCGGATCATGAATATATCAACACTCAGGTTGTCCCATTTGCAGAAGGCCACAAGCTGATAACAAACGTAAATGGCATTTTACTTAATTACCTGTATCTCAAAGGCGTCGGGGATTGGGATCTTTTAAAGCAGCTTTAAATGGCGATAACGAAGGATTTTTACAAAACATTTCCTTCGCCAATTGGTCATAATTCAAAATAGGGGCTATATTTGCACCCCATTACCGGCCCCAAGCCACCAGAAGCACCCATAGTTCAATGGATAGAATTTCGGTTTCCGGTACCGACGATATGAGTTCGAATCTCGTTGGGTGCACCAGATAGCTTATCAAAATCAATCAAAACCCTGCAAATCAGTGATTTACAGGGTTTATTGTTTTTTGAAAAAGTGTCAAAATTTGCAATTTTGCACATATGCCGAGGGAGTTAATCGAGAGTCAATGTAATCGCGGATTTTGACTCCCTCGAACACATGTAAGATATTGTAAGTCAGCCTGTTCACCTAATAAACATCTTGATTCTTTTAGACTGCAAACCTATTTTTATTCACATAAAACAGGTTTGTTATGTTAAGCAAAACATTCTATTTACTCTTTTACTTAAAGAGGCCGAAGAATTACAATTCTGGCAAAATGCCAGTTTATTTAAGAGTCACAGCAAACGGAAAACGTTTCGAATTAGCAATAAAGCGGGAGTGCGATCCTGACAGATGGAACTTAGAGACAGGGAGGATGATCGGCTCGAAGGAGGAGGCTAAGCGACTTAATTCCTTTCTCGATTCATTGCAAAGTAAAGTGCATGAGGCGCAACAGGTTTTACTGAATTCTGGAAAGGCAATAACGGCTGACAGCATTAGAAATGTTCTGTTGGGAATCGAAGATCGTCCGAAGATGATCATGGAGATTTTTAAGGAGCATAACCATGAAATGCAGGCACTCATTGGGAAAGACTTCACACGAAGTACTTATAACCGTTATGAAGCAGCATTCCGAAATGTAAAAGAATTTTTGCTTTTTAAGTACATGGTCTCGGATGTAAGCCTGGATAAGCTTGATTACAGCCTAATATCAGCCTACGCGTTTTATCTAAAAGGCAAAAGAAATATTTCTCACAATACGACGATGAAATATCTCGTCTATTTTAAAAAGATAGTATTACTCTGCGTAAAAAATGGATGGATAGTCCGCGACCCATTTTTTGCATTTAGTATGGCAAAACAAGAGGTAGATAGGCGGCCGTTAGATGATGTGGAACTTGAAACAATATCGAATAAGAAATTTCCAAATGAGAGGTTACGAAAGGTTCGGGACATTTTCATTTTTTGCTGTTATACTGGACTTTCTTACGTTGATGTTCAAAAACTAAAACGGTCTGAAATCATTGATGGCTTCGACGGTCGGAAGTGGTTATCTATCAAGAGGCAGAAAACTGACACGCCTTCTAAAATTCCTTTGTTACCAATTCCTTTAAAGATCTTGGAACAATATGCTGATCACATTCAATGCATTAGTCAAGACAGATTGCTGCCTGTTATGACGAATCAACGGATGAATTCTTACTTGAAAGAAATTGCTGACGTATGTGGAATTGAAAGGAATATTACTTTTCACTTGGCCCGTCACACCTTTGCAACGACCGTGACTTTATCCAACAATGTGCCTATTGAGAGTGTTTCAAAAATGTTAGGTCATAAGGATTTGAGAACTACCCAACATTATGCAAAAATAGTTGACAAGAAAGTTAGCAATGACATGGATGCATTACGTTTGAAACTCGAATTGAAGGGAATTTGAAATAGCTCATTGATTATGTCTGACAAACAAACTCGGCAAAAGCGCAGCTAAATAAGTGGCCCTATTTCCTGAGACTAAATAAAAGCCGCCAAAAGTTATCAGGTGTTTTATTACCTGTCTCACCCACAAGACAGAAAGCGATTATATTATGTGGGATTGTTGCTGTTTTTGATTTTGAAAAATACAGCAAGTGGCTTCTTTCCTGATCCAAATCTTGATAGCCCTCCAATCGTCGTTCAATATGCCATAGCCTATGGAATGGGGTTTTTGATGGGTGCTTATTTTCCCTATTACTTTTACAAGGCCTTTGACTTAACGCGTCTGCGATGGCACGCCTTATATGGCGTTCCACTATTTATCCTTTTGCCCTTTGCTATCATATTCCCCGGTAAATTCATTTTTGACGGCAATATAGACAAGGCGATCAACTACGGTATGGTAATTCCCGCCGGATATGCGTTAGTACTTTTGTATTTGATTCAACAGTCAATCCAAGCCAAATATAAGAAAGACATTCAGGATCGAAGATTCTTTGAAGTGACAGCGGTCTATATGGCCGTAATACCGTGGGCATCACTTCCATTCTTCGCATTTTTCAGGATTCACCAAGTCCCAGAGGCATTATTAACAAACATCGGCTTCATCGTGATCACAGTCTTGTTTATTAGACGGTCAATACAAGAAAGTCGGGAAGAATACGAGCGGCTGAGCAAGCTTGCAGGCGGAGACGGGCAAGTCTCACTATCAAAGCTAGATTTAATCGATCAAATGGTCAAACAACTACAGTCGAGCGAAATTTCTCCTTCACAGCGCTTTGAGATCAATTTGAATACCGTTGGGCTTACCGCGAGGGAAAAAGGAATTGTCCGATTGATAAAAGTCGGTAAGACTTACAAGGTCATTGCCGATGAACTTTTCATCTCCGAACGGACTGTGAGCAAGCATGTCCAAAATATTTTTGAGAAACTCGGTGTGTCGAGCCGTCTTGAGTTGCTCAATCGGTTGGATATTTGGGAAAGTGGCTAATTTAGGCTTCCAAGCACGAAATACGTGTTTTCGCGTAGATGATTTGCGTCTTTTTGCGTAGGTCAAAAGCATTGAAATAGTTGTTTTCTCGTATTTACTTCTTGTCCCAAATCATTGAGTTTCGTCACAGACATTCAGCGATGTTGTGATGCGCACTTAACTTTTAAGGTATGGCACAAGAGTATGCTTTGGACTGGCTGGACCAGATGGTTCACGAGCTAGATCCGCAGAGAATAAGGCCGGAGAATTTGGATAATCATCAAGCTATGGCGATCGTGGAAAAGGCTGCCAAGGAGGAAAAACGGCTTATCCAATTGTTTAAACAGTTCGTTTTCCAAGAACAGAAAACCAAGCAGATTAGAAATTCAGTTAACCATTATCTTTCTGCGGCAGAAAGTTTGATGGGAGTCGCTGGGAGGAATTTAAATCAAATACCTGTCCGAGCGGATAATTATCGCGTCGCTCTAGAAAGTGTGTTTTCATGTATTCGTAAAGTATCTGCGTTTATAGCGTTCCGTTATAAGAATCTAGTCGATCCGGATCTGTCTTTGGACATGATTAATTCTGATCAAGGAGCACATGATCTACAGAGTCTTGAAGAGAGTTACGTCATGAAACGCAATCCTGAATTAGCGAAACTCGTGATTAAAACGTTCTGCGATATTTTCGTTGATCATCGAGGTGGTGAAATCACAATACGCAAACTTGATAATTGGGTCAGCGTAAGTCAGGCAGTCACGCACGGTGCTGGCTCATTAGAAGTGATCGAACCGTTAGACAGGTTGGAACTGATCATGATAGAGCGAAATTTTAATTCGCCGTTATTCGTGAAATATCTGACTTCCAAATTTTCTGATGGACTCGACAGTTTTGTCGATCCGGAATCAGTCGCGCAAAACCTGGCCTTCTGGCAAAAAACATTCAATCAGATCCCGGTCATGAAGGATACGATTTTTAATAGTCAATTCGACGACCTGAGTTTCACCATCAATGCGTGGTTTATTCAGGAGATTGATTTTCAGTCAAAAAAGAGTCGCGTTGCAATAAGTGAGCCCTGTGAGCAGCCACAAAAACCCGGGAAGAAATATGAAAGAAAGACTTCGGATAAGATCCTGTGCAATCTTACCGTTGACCAACTCTCGCTGTTTTTCAAAGCTGCCGATATGTCGAACATCATATCAGCGCGTTCATTATCGGCAATTTTTCATACAGTGGCCCCATATTTATCTACGCCACACCGCACCGACATTTCCCATAGTAGCCTTAGGGTGAAAAGCTATTCGGTTGAGGAGCGAGATAAAACCTTGCTAGTAGAGATAATGACTAAATTGACTGAGCAGATCAAGGATCTGTAAAGTAGATGGTCATTTATTGTAGCTGATCGCAAACCTTAGTTAATCCCAGCAAAACTGCAACTGATGGTATAGCTTTTGTATTTTACCTATCTGTAACACAAAACGATTATCGAATTGGGAATAAAAACAGGACCTAAAAAAGTTGCCAAGTCGACCGATGAGCGGGACAAGCGCCAACGGGACAATAAGGAGTCTCCAGGCAATACGCCTTCCTTAAAACCACACAAGCTTAAAAAAGGCGATTAGCCTTTTCAAACCTTGAAGAATTCGAATGCAACTACCGTTAGGCTAGGATAACTCCAAGCCTTTTTGTTTGTCCTTGAAGTAGTTATCCAAATTAGCTGTTTGTTTCAGGCTTTGTTTAGCATGAATCGTAATGATCTCTTGAATCCGGGTGTTGTAACGGGGAGACAGTTTGTTCTGCTTCATCTTCCAACGCGTGTCCAAGCCCTGACCTGCTTGTAGCACCTTGTTTTGACCCATGGAGTTATTAAGGTTATCGACGACCGCCATCAAATGGCCGTGGCAAGGATGGGTGTATCCAAACCTCTTAGTAATTTCTGAATTTCGGATAGTACACAAATACCGTGGTATAAACGAACTTGGCCCGTCAAATGATTATATGAGTTATGAGCATTAGAAATGACATTAATGTACACTTAAGTAGTGATAGTACAGGTAAAAATGTACCAATGAAGGTTAGGTAATCACCTAATAATAAATAAACCTAGATCCAAGGATGATCAGTTAGGTTTTCTGAGATCAAAACAGCTATTGTCGTGGATGTTTTGTAATATTCGTTCACCTCACTTTGTGAGCCCATTTCTAGTAATGGTCTCTTTTTTAAAAGTAACCCTGCGAAGGAATGAGAGATATGATGAAAGTGAATTTGTCAAGTCCGAAAAAAGCCAACCCAGAAGCTAGGATGGCTTTATAACTACAACTGTAAATAATCCTTCACCATCAAAACCGTCTTATTTGTTCCATTTTTTCATGATGTTTTTCCTCCTGCTGTGAAAAAGGATATATTTTATCATTTTATCCATTTCAAAAAGATCGATATAGGCATCATGGCCAACGTTAGACAAATAATAAAAGCAAATATTCCCCCTGAGTATCTTATCAGTGAATTATACTTCCGGTGATTTATACCCAGACTCTGGAAAGCACTGGCGAAGCCATGTAACAGGTGCCAAAACAAAGAGAATATTCCCAGTAAATAAATAATAACCTCTATTGGATTGCTAAATTTTTGCAACATCATTAAATACAATGGCAACTCTTTACCATGTAGAAACTGATGTGTACGGTTCGGTATCCAAAAGTTAGATGTATGTACTATTAGGAACAATAATATCAAGGTTCCTAGTAATGTCATGCTCTTGCTGTACCAAGTGACTTCCGGTGTTGGCTTTACCATAGCATAGCCTATTGAACGTGCGGCTCTATTGGAACGCCAGAGCAGAAGAGACTGAATTATATGCAAAAGTATGCCAATCACCAATAAAATCTCGATCGTCCTAATGATAGGATTACTTCCCATGAAATGAGCTGCCTTATTAAATGTCTCTCCTTGATCATTGTAAAAAATGAGTGCATTAACTCCGGCATGGACAATTAAAAAACTGATTAGAAAAAAGCCAGTCATCGCTACTGAAATCTTTTTTCCGATAGAGCTTCTAAATGATTTGAAAAACCATCCCATGGTTATGATTATTTTACATTTTGTATTGATAACAATGTAAAAGTACGCTGCACTAAAATCCATTTGACGGACCAGACAATGATGAGGTGCTAGACCAGATGTTTTTGCTGTTGGGAATGCACTAAAATCATCTGGACTACCTACATATTAATTTCTGGTTAGTCAAATCCTCTTTTATGCAGGATACCTTTGTGCAGTTGATGTATATAACTTAATTAAGACAATGGAAAACTATAAAATCGCTGTTGTTGTAGGCAGCCTTCGCAAAGAATCCTTTAACCTGAAAACAGCGAAAATCCTAATGGCGCTCGCACCGGAGTCACTCTCACTTCAATTGGTGAGCATCGCGGAACTTCCTATTTTTAATGAAGATCTGGAAGAGACACCGCCGCGTGAATGGGTGTCATTTCGGGAGAAAATCCGCGACGCTGATGGCTTGCTTTTCCTCACACCTGAATATAACCGCTCCATACCAGGCGTATTGAAAAATGCTATTGATGTGGGCTCGCGTCCGTATGGGCAGAGTTCATGGGACGGAAAACCTGCTGCCGTGGTAAGTGTCTCTATCGGAGCCATTGGCGGTTTTGGCGCAAACCACCACTTGCGCCAGTCATTGTTCTTTTTGAATGTGCCCACAATGGCGCAGCCGGAAGCCTATATAGGATACGCAACGGGGATGTTTGATGATAACGGCATCCTTACCAATAGCTCTACAGAAGACTTTTTGAAAGATTTTATGGTGGCTTTCGGTGAATGGGTTGCTACGCATGCGATAAAGCAGACAGCCTAGTGGGCTACTCACATAGTAGGGCAACGCTTACTTTATCCATTACGACGAGTTTGGCCTGTCGGTTCTATCAATTTGATATATGATCTTTGTACCAGAAACAAACGCCGGCGCACAGACTCCTATGAGCATGCTTCCATTCAAAACCCTGATCAAAATTGACCGTACCGGCCACCCGGCAGTATATATTCAGCTGGCTAATGGACTGATCAATCTAATCCGTGATGGCAAGATTATTCCGGGTACATTCTTACCTGGAACACGGGAAATGGCACGGATAATTCAGATTCACCGCAAAACAGTCATCAATGCTTATGATGAACTTGCCACTCAGGGTTGGATCGAGTCGCTGCCACAAAAAGGGTTTCGCGTCGTACCGGATCTTCCGGTAGTCAAACCTCGAACGTATCATCCCAAAAGCAATTTCTCGCAGCCAATATCATTGACCGAGGATTTATTGCAGCTGCCAGTTTTGGTCCGTCCAGGCTGGGTGAGTGAGCCAACAGATGGGGCTATCATCGTTGATGACGGTTTCCCTGACCCTTTGTTAAGCCCGCATGAATCTTTCTTGCAGCAATACAGGCAGCTGCTTCGATCCAAGGAGCAATACCAGATTTCATTGCACATAGACCGGGGCGGCGTGCCACATTTGAAATCCGCTACCAGCACGTTCCTGAACCGCTCGCGAGGATTGAACATCACCGATGAGCATTTAATCATAACGCGCGGGGCACAAATGGCTATTTATATGGCGGCGGCGTTGCTGATCCGGCCTGGGGATAACATTGTGGTAAGCGACCCGAGTTACTTTATTGCCGACTTCATTTTTCAAAAATTGGGGGCTGTGATCCATCGGGTTGCTGTGGATCAGGAAGGGATGGATGTCAACCAGCTGGAAGATCTATTAAAAACAAAACAGTTCAGAATGCTGTATGTAATCCCGCACCACCATCATCCTACGACTGTTACAATGAGCAGTTCCAGAAGAATACAACTGCTCAATGTGATTAAACAATACGGGCTATGGACCATTGAGGACGATTATGACTACGATTTTCATTACCGTAATAGTCCGATTCTTCCCCTTGCAAGCGCCGATCACGGTGGACGAATCATTTACATTGGGTCTTACACCAAGCTGCTTGGCCCCTCATTCCGGATTGGCTATATGGTGGCCGAAAAGCATTTCATCAACCAGGCGATACGTTTCAAAAGACTGATTGACATTCGCGGCGACTTTATGATGGAGTCTGCACTGGCAAACTTAATCGAGAATGGAGAGCTGGGCAGACATATTAGACGCAGCAAAAAAATCTACGCTGACCGGCTCGAAAGTGCTTCAAAACTTATTGCCGACCCGTTTGCTGAATCCATTTATTTTGAAAAGCCGCAAGGAGGAATGGCGCTTTGGCTACGCTTTGACAATCGTTACCCACTTGCACAGATCCTGGTAAAAGCTTCTGCACGAAATTTGCATTTTCAAGGCAGCGCTTACTTTGAAGGTCACATTGCAAATCTTAATAGTCTCAGATTTGGCTTTGCCTCGTTGTCAGAAGATCGAATGGGGCAGGCAATCTCTATTATGCGGGAAATTTTAAGGTGAATGATCCGAGTAGTTTTCCGGGACAAGGGCAGTTGTAATGCTTCTTATCCCGGATAAATATATCAGAGGCTTTCGACCATGGCAGCGATTTCTTTCTGTGCATTCAGAATCGCCTTGTTTCGCAACTCCTCTGAGCTGAATTTTACTGGATACACATTAATGAAATGGATATCAGTTAACCCAATGAAGCCAAAGATCGTTTTCAGGTATGGTTGCAGCTGATCCATGGATGCCATCTTTTCTTGTGAGAAATCAACACCGCGCGTATTGATTATAACCGCTCTTTTATCTGTCAGTACACCCTCGATACCGGTAGACGTGCCTCTGTATGTCCGTCCCGCGCGTACAATGTTGTCGATGAAAGCTTTAAAATTAGAGGGAACTGTAAAGTTATACATTGGCATACCGATGACATATAATTCAGCATCCAGCATACGGTCCACAAGTGTATCCGATTCTGCAAGTTCTTCCAGCATTTCAGGAGTACGTTGGTCGGGTGGGCAGTATATGCCTTCAATAAATAATGGCGATGGATGGCGTGGCGCGGTCACAGCCAGATCAAGGTAATCGACTAGAATGTCGGAATTTTTATCGCGCAATTGCCCTAGGAAGTACCCTGAAAGCTGTCTTGAATCAGATTCCTCATTGCGGACACTGCAATCAATATGCAAAATTTTCATAAGAATATTTTTGATTTACGCTGCAAAACTATAAGAACACACTTGCCTGGCAGGGTACCAGAAAGTTACAAACTGGTAGTCCAGAGGAAATTTTTACTGGACTACCAGTTTATTTGTATCTGGTTCCTTTTCTGGGCCTGTATCAAGGGTAAGTTTGTTCCAACAATAAGATAATGTATCACTTTTAACAAATAATAATGGAAATTATAGTAGCAAAGACAAGAGAGCAAATCGAGTTTTGTAAGGAGATCATTTTTGCATTCAGACCCGACGTGAAGGAAGCAACATACCTGGACCTGATCATGCATATGATCACCGATCAAAATTACATATTAGCATATTTGCCTAACCATGACAATACAAAGGCAGCTGCGTTTATTGGCTTCCGTACAAAGCACATGCTTCTTACCGGGTGGATGATTTACATCGACGACCTATACACGGATCCTGCTTATCGAGGTGGAGGATTTGCTGGAAAATTACTGGATTTTGTCGCTGGCGAGGCTACCCAAGCCGGTATTAAAACGATCCATCTGGATAGCGGTTATGACCTTCACGATGCGCACCGGCTTTATCTAAATAACCGCTATGTGCTAGCATGCAATCATTTTGCGAGAATAGTGTGAACACAGAGTTGATCGCTACGGGCACTAGCGGGATTGCATGGACGATCGTTTATTTTGCGCTCGTATATAGGGGAATTAAAGACAAATCTTATGGAATGCCACTGGTGCCACTGGCCTTAAATTTTGCCTGGGAAACTGTCTTTTCAATGGTCTACCCACCGGCTGCAACGGGCTTAGCAGGTATCATTATCAATGCGGTTTGGATGGTTTGTGACATTGGGATCATCTATACTTATTTTAACTACGGCTATAAGTATTATGAGCAGTATTATGGCATGTCAAAATTGCAATGGATTGGTTATTCGGTTTTTGCATTTGTGCTTGCATTCGGGATCATGCTTGCAGGCGGGCCATTTTTAGGGCAATTCATTCCGTATTTCAAGGGTGATATTTTCCAGGGGGCTATATTCATTGCTTATGTGCAGAATCTAGTTATTTCCATTTGTTTCCTTTTGATGATTTGGCAGCGGAGAAGCAGTGAGGGGCAGTCACTCACAATTGGTGTTTTTAAATGTATCGGAACGGGGCTTACCGTTGGTATCTATTATTTATTTGATCTTCATAAAGGAAAAGCAGATCTGATGAATATCATCATCGGGGCCACATTCCTGCTGGATTTGATTTATATAAGAACGCTTTACAGGCAGTTGGAACGTGAAGGGAAAAATGCCTGGGCAAGGTTTTGAGATTTGAATCTTTTCTTCATTCACTTTATGAAGTACGAAAATTGTGCCTCATAATTTTATCAAACAAACTATGAAAAAATTACTAATTATCAATTCAAGTCCTCGCGCGGCCGGCTCACACAGCAGGAAACTGACGGACGTCTTCGCCGACACCTGGAGAGAGGCTTATCCCGATAGCCCGATTACTTTCCGGGACCTGGCATCCAGCAATATTCCGCATGTAAGCGAAACCTGGATTTCTGCTGCATTCAAGCCCGAATCGCAGCGAAACGATGACGAGTTGGAAGCACTCAAAATCAGCACGGAACTGATTTGCGAATTGAAAGCGGCTGATGTCATTGTTATAGGGGCACCGATGTATAACTGGTCTATTACCAGTTCCTTAAAAGCCTATATAGACCAGGTACTGCGGATGGATGAGACCTGGGCTTTGAACCGGGAAAACAGGCTTGACCCCTACATTGGGCTGCTCAAAAATAAAACTGTTTTTCTGTTATTCTCAAGAGGCGCCGAAGGTTACGAGCCGGGAGAATATAATGATAGAATTAATTTTCAGGCGCCTTATCTCCGACGTGTTTTTAATGTAATAGGCATCACCGACATCCGCGAAGTGGCATTGAATGGGGCGATGTTTGAAAGAGATGCACATGCAATTTCTGCAAGAAATGCGGCAGCAGAGATACGGATTTTAATTGCAGCTGAATTTTTGCTGTAATACATTTAAATGTACAAGGCAATGAAACCAAAACAACATATTGTAGTTATTGGCGGCGGATTCGCCGGCCTTAATTTTGCCAAGCAGCTGTTCAATAACAGTTACTATGAAGTGACGCTGATCGATAAAAACAATTACAATTATTTTACACCATTACTTTATCAGGTCGCAACCAGTTTTTTGGAACCCACCAGCATTAGTTATCCGTTCCGGAAGATTTTCAGGAACAAGGGCATTCATTTTAGAATGGCTGCGCTGGAAAAAGTTGATACAATTGAAAAAACATTATTTCTGAGTGATGGGGAAACACTGGGTTATGATATACTTGTTTTTGCGGCTGGCACCAGCACTAATTTTTTTCGAAATGAAACTGTTTGTAAAAACGCACTTTCATTAAAGGGGATTGACGATGCGCTTTACATGCGCAACGAATTGATCAGAGTTCTTGAAAAAGCTTCGCTGGAAAAAGACATACATGAGCGCCGGAAATTATTGACGATTGTCATTGCCGGTGGCGGGCCAACGGGCGTAGAGCTGGCAGGCATGCTGGCCGAGATGAAGCAATACATGTTGAAAAAGGATTACCCCGAACTGGATGAAAGCGAAGTCGCTATCCATATCATCGATGGCCTCCCGGTTTTACTAGCCCCGATGAGTGATAAAACGCACCATGCTGCCTACAATGCGCTAAGCAAATTGGGTGTCCACATTAAGCTCAATGTCCAGGTTACCAGCTTTGAAAATGATTTGGTCAGTTTATCTGACGGGACAACCATTGAAGCCAAAACAATGATATGGGCGGCTGGTGTAGTAGCGAAAACTTTTGATGGAATTTCGGCGGACCGTCTGGGCAGGGGAAACCGAATGGTTACCGATGAATTCAACCGCGTAAAAGGCTACGATGATGTTTTCGCCATTGGCGATATTGGTATTCAGTTTACTGATGAAATCTATCCTGCTGGGCATCCACAACTAGCCCAGCCGGCCATACAACAAGGCGCATCTTTGGCTAAAAACCTGCTTCGGATGGCAAAGGGCAAACAGCTAAGGGCCTTCAAATATTTTGATCGCGGCGATATGGCCATTATTGGTAAAAACATGGCCGTGGCTGACCTGTTTAAACACAAGCTGCATTTAAGTGGCATCCTGGGATTGTTAAGCTGGCTTTTTATCCATTTGATATCCCTGGTCAATTACAATAATATGATCAAGACATTCTATAACTGGATCGTGGCTTACCTAACCAATGACCAGGTTTTAAGAATGATTTTCCATACAGACAACCGCGAAGCCGATCAAAATTCAAAAACTTGATAGCGGCATTCCCGCTTTCCAATTGACCAAATTTAAATCATACATTCTCTTTAATATTCATATGAAAATAAGATGTGAAATTGCTCAATTATTTTTACGCCTTTCACTAGGCATTGGTTTCTTGCTGCCGGTTTTGGACCGTTTTGGTCTGCTGGGCCAACCTGGCGAAAAGGGGATTAACTGGGGTAAGTGGGAAAATTTTGTGGGATACACCAATGTCCTGCTGCCATACGTAAATGCTGCGGTGGCAAACTTTATGGGTGCTGCCGCAACGGCTGCTGAAATAATATTTGCCATCGCGCTGATCATCGGTTTCAAAACCAGGCTAGCATCCCTCGGAAGTTTTTTATTAACCCTAATTTTTG
This sequence comes from Dyadobacter sp. CY327, assembly GCF_021390415.1. Taxonomy (NCBI): domain Bacteria; kingdom Pseudomonadati; phylum Bacteroidota; class Cytophagia; order Cytophagales; family Spirosomataceae; genus Dyadobacter; species Dyadobacter sp. CY327. The sequence continues at coordinate 2,241,596 of NZ_JAJUXJ010000001.1, forward strand.
CATTAAGCATGTTTTTCTTCGTAGGCAAAAATGCACCGTTTGCTTCCTCTGTGTTCACCGTTAGTGCAGCCTCGCTTTTACTTTCCTGCGTTCCTGTTTATAAGTGGGGCATTGACGACTCCATTACTTAACGTCTTGCAAGATCAAAGCAGTTATATCAAAAGAAGCAACAACATTATATACAGGCATGAGCGCAGAAGAGATAATGAATGATTCAAAACAAATCAGCGGAGCACTTCGGCTTAAAATATTGGGCCTCTACCATAAGGCAAATGCCGGACATATCGGCTGCTCACTAAGCTGCATTGATCTGATGATTGCCGTGCTATTTCTTCAAAAGTCAGAAGATGACACAGTCATTTTATCCAAAGGGCACGCAGCAGCAGCATTATATGCCTGCCTGAATGTTACTGGCGAAATCACGGACGACGAACTTGATACTTTCTATCAAGATGGAACCTCACTTCCTGCCCACCCTGCGCCAAGACAATTTAAGGGGATTCCATTTGCAACCGGATCATTAGGTCACGGTTTGCCGATTGCCACGGGAATTGCACACGCAGCCAAAGTAAGCGGTGAAGAAACTTATTCGTTTGCATTGCTTTCAGATGGAGAAACAAATGAAGGAACAACCTGGGAAGCAGCACATTATGCGATTCAGAACGGACTAGATAACCTTTTTATGATTGTTGATAGCAACGGTTTGCAAGGTTTTGGGACTACAGATAAAGTTTTAGGTGAAACGGCTTCTGTGGAAAAATGGAATGCGATCGGTTTTGAAACCATTACAATCGATGGTCATGACATTGCTTCCATTAGTCAGGCAATTGGTGAATTGAAAACACACAAGAACAGGCTTCCTAAGGCGATTATTGCCAATACAGTTAAGGGCAAAGGAGTGTCCTATATGGAGAATAGGTTAGAGTGGCATTATTTACCGATGAACAAAAACCAATACGAGCAAGCCACGCTGGAAGTAAAGGACAACATCATACAAACCAAATGAGAAGAGAATTTTCGAACGCTTTGGAGCAGTTAGCAGTGGAGGATGATTCCATTGTTTTCATCACCGGCGACCTTGGCTATAATGCATTGGAAAATTTACAGCCCAAGTTGGGTAATAGATTTATAAATGCAGGCGTTGCAGAGCAAAATATGGTCGGTGTGGCAGCGGGTTTTGCACATAAAGGTTACAAAGTTTTTTGTTACAGCATTGCCCCGTTTATTGTCTACCGTTGTCTGGAACAGTTCCGCAACGATGTCTGTTTTAACAACTTGCCTGTATTCCTGGTTGGAAACGGTGGCGGCTATGGTTACGGAATCATGGGGAGCAGTCACCATGCTATTGAAGATCTGGCCTGTTTAAGTGGACAACAGAATGCAAATGTGTGGGTTCCTGCCTTTTCGGATGAAGTAGAGCCTGTTATGCGGCAAATTGTGGCAGATGCGCGTCCTGCTTACCTGCGATTAGGCACTGGCCAAACGACTCCGGACAATAGTTATATGTCTGGTTCTTTTAAAGTGATTCACGCCCCCGAAAACGCTGAGGTTACCGTTTTTGCACTCGGCCCTATTGCCAACAATGTCATGACAGCGCTTTCTCTTTCAAAGGATCTGGTGTCCAAAGTGAATGTGGTTACTGCATTGCATTTCCCCTTGGAAATCAGCGGCGATTTGGAAACATTGATTAGAAAAGCGCCCTCCATTCTGGTGGCCGAAGAACATATCAGCACCGGCGGACTTGCGCAGCAACTTTCTGTTCAATTGCTGGAAAGAGACGTTCTTCCGCATAATTTTAAAAGCCTGAAAGCGGAAGGATATCCAAACAACCGCTACGGAAGTCAGGCTTATCATCAAAAGCTTTCCAAACTCGACCCGGATTCGATCATTTTGCACATTAGGCAGTTAATGATTACAGCACAACGAAAAAGGATTTACCCATCCTTTTAGCCTGATTTCTATTGCTGCCCAGCCTTCTTTACTGGTCAGTCTGTAATAATTACGCAATTAACATCCCCAAATGGGATAACGGGCATAAGCACAGCATGGAGCAGGGTTGTATTGAAAATAAAAGACTAAAAAGTATTTTATTTTTCGAGTCTTGAATATATATTTGCATATAAACCAGATGCAGATGTTTTTTTCAAAAACGTGCGAGTACGCAATAAGAGCAGTCATTTTTATAGCCCAGAAATCAGAAGGAGGCAGGAAAATAGGCATTAAGGAGATTGCTGCTGGTATTGATTCACCAGAACACTTCATTGCCAAGATTCTCCAGGATCTCAGCAAACGGGAGCTCATACAATCCAGTAAGGGTCCAAATGGTGGCTTTTATGTTGACAGTAGCGCCCAAAGCAATACACTGGCCGACATTGTCAAAGCGATTGACGGGGAAAAAATATTTAAGGGCTGCGGCCTGGGGTTAAAAAGTTGCTCTGAAACAAAGCCCTGCCCGCTGCACAATGAATTTAAAGAAATCAGAAAAAAAATGCATCTCACATTGCAGTCGGCGACAATCGGAGAGTTTAATGAGAATTTGAATTTAGGGCTAAGCTACATTAGAGAGAGATAAATTTTTATAGATTAAAAGATATTCGGGTCTTAATATATACAATATGATGACTGTTAGTAAGTGTAAAATCGCCAGTGGCTTATGCCTTAGTATTTACTTGGTTGCCATACCTGCTCATGCCGAAACCCAATTCAGACAAGCCGTTGCGCTATTAGTAGGGATTGTGGCATTGGCGATGGCGCTGGGGTTGCTTTCTATATTGATCTTGGTCAAAGACGTTGTGCAAAATTATCATACAAGTAAGATCTACCCTGGTAAAAAGGATTATTCAAAATATCTCCAGAACCTCAGCAGTCGACAGATCTCGTTACTGCTCGACCGGATTGTAAAAAAGCAGCATTTAGGGTTCATTTTACTTGCAATCCTGAGTTTAGTAAATTCTTCCGCATTCGCACAGTCGAGTCGGCCAAATATTAACTCGCTACTGAGCCAGGGCGGTATATTAATTACCATTGTCCTGATAGCAATCCCTGTGCTGGCAGGAGCTATCTTCTTATTTTTCAAAATCACCAACACATTAAACAGGTACAGAAACCAGCAGCGCGTGGCAGAGGCCGGGCGTGTGGCAGCATATTTAGATGGAATTGAAGTTGAGGTGCTTGCAGCAGCACTGCAACAAAGAAAAGATGCGCTGGATTTTGCATTGAGTCATAATGAATTATCGGGTGGATTGCCTGCCAAAGACCATAAGGGCTTGATCAACAATGTGGAACATGAGGCTTCGCTTCCCTTCGTGGCACGTAAAAGAAAGGCGCATGTCCGCCCGAAAGTAGACCCGCAACTTTCCAGGCTCATCACCTGGTTCATTATCACTGCGACATTCTGGCTTGTTTTCGGGACGACGGTGGGGGAATACATTGGGATAAAATTTGTTTCGCCAGATGCGGATCAAGTCAGCTGGCTGAGTTTTGGGCGGCTGCGGCCGGTCCATACCAATGCAGTTTTCTGGGGATGGGCATCGCTGGCAATGATTGGGTTAGGCAATTATGTCGTGCCCAGGGTAAGCAATGCAAAACTGTTCAGCATAAAACTGGGCTGGTACTCATTGATCCTGATTAATACGGCAGTGCTACTGGGCACATTATGTTTGATGGCTGGAATCAATAATGGGGGCGGGGAGTACCGGGAATATATATGGCCGGTGATGCTGCTGTTTGGCATTGGGCTTCTGCTGACCCTGATCAATTACTTTAAGACAGTCGCAAGCCGCACTACGAAGGAGATCTATATTTCAAACTGGTACATTGTCTCTTCGGTAATTTTCGGAATTGTGATCGTAATCGTTGCATACGTGCCTCTTTGGCAAAATGGGCTGGGTGAAACGATCATTCAAGGCTATTACATGCATCAGGGTGTGGGAATGTGGTTCATGCTCTTTACGCTCGGGATTGTTTATTACTTCCTACCCCAGCAGCTCAATAAACCGATTTATTCGTATAGCCTGGGCATACTCGCTTTTTGGACCCAGATCCTTTTTTATACGCTCATTGGGACCCATCATTTTGTTTTCAGCGCGATTCCCTGGTGGCTGCAAACGGTCGCCATTGTAGGCAGTGTGGGTATGATCATTCCGGTAGTGGCAGGAACAACCAATTTCCTGCTGACATTCAAAGGCGCATGGTACAAGATCACCGACAGTTATACGCTTCCGTTCTTCTTGACGGGTATCCTTTTTTACTTTACCGGTTCCATGCAGGGAACTGCCGAAGCGTTCCGGTCAACCAATCTGATATGGCATTTTACTGATTTTACCGTCGCGCATTCCCACTTGACAATGTATGGCATTATCTGCTTTTTGCTCTGGGCAGGCATTTATGCACTCATGCCGCGCATTACGGGCCATGAGCCGCCGCAGGTTACAGTTGGCGCGCACTTTTGGCTGGCATTGATTGGACTTTTGTTTTATACGATACCATTGATGTATGGCAGTACCATGCGCGGATTGATGTGGATGGAAGCCAAACCCTTTATTGACTCGGTCAGCTTTATGGCGCCGTTTTGGCTTTGGCGGGCAATCGGGGGAAGTCTGATGTGGCTCTCGCACTTGTTTTTCGCTTATAATCTCTACCGGATGATGGTCGTGCCGGGCACGGTTGATATTAAAGAAACAGCATTTGAAAAGCTAAGATCTATGGATCGAGTGTCCTGAAACCGTAAAACCTTTCCGATTGAAATCATGGATTTTTTCAATAATCATAACAAGCTATTTGGCGCTGCTTTCCTGCTCTTCATTGGCTTAACTGCCTTCGTGGCCGTTTTACCTGCCATTAATAATGAACAAAACAATGCGCCGCTGCCGGGTGCTGTGGCGCTCAGTGATGAGGCGATCAGGGGAAAAGCATTGTATGTTTCCAACGGATGCGTGGCGTGCCATACCCAGCAAGTCCGGAATGTAGATATGGATAAGGTTTGGGGCCAGCGGCCAGGGCTGGCGGCAGACTATGCATCCAACCGCCGCACCGATTTCTGGCGTAATACCGCCACGCTGATGGGTACCGAGCGGACCGGTCCTGACCTGACTTCTATCGGAAGCCGCCAGCCCAGCCGTGAATGGAACCTGGTGCATTTATATAATCCACGCATTGTCATCAAGCAGTCCATTATGCCGGCATATCCCTGGCTGTTCGAAAGTAAAGCCGAGCCAGCGAAAGAGGATGTGATTGTAAATGTTCCAGATGCGTTTCAGAGAGAAGGGATGACTTTGGTAGCCACTCAGGATGCCCTGGACCTGGTCGCTTATTTACAGTCATTGAAACAGACCGAGCTCCCTGGTTCAACGGGTTCCCCTGCTTTTTTATACCCAAAACAACAGCAAAAAACAGAAGCCGCGAGCCAAGCCATGCCGTCCAATACTGATAATTGCGAAAGTGGCCAGATGCTTTACGCCACCCATTGCCAGGCATGTCACCAGGAAAGCGGAGAAGGCTTGCAAGGCGCTTTTCCCCCTTTGAAAGGTAGTACGGTTGTACTTGATAAAGATCCCTCATTAATCGTGAACATCATCATGCGGGGGTATGACGCCCGCCAGGAATTCGGAGTGATGCCCGCTGTCGGAGCAAACGCGGATTTAAGTCCCGAGCAAATTGCCGGCATTATCAACCACGAGCGCAGTAGCTGGGGCAACGATGCGCCCAAGGTATCGGTGCAGGAAGTGGAGCAGATTGTGCAGAAAATCAAAGAAATGCCTGTGCAATAGTTAATAATGGAATTTTCAAATTTATAGAACTGAGATTTGATATGAAAAAAGCCTTTTTGTTAACCTTATTTATCTTTATGGGCCTATTTGCTGCCGCTTGCCCAGTATGTGACCAGCGTCAGCCAAAGTTATTACGAGGTATCGCGCATGGTTCGGGCCCGGAAAGCAACTGGGACTATCTGATCGTTTCGGTAGCCGCCATCATTGTGATACTGACGCTCTTCTTCTCGGCAATGATGTTGATCAAACCTGGTGAAAAATCCGGCGACCATATCAAAAGGCTTATTATAAACATTCAATGACATGGACGATAAAAGCACAGTTTTTCTCTTCCTGGATAAGGAACAAACGCCAATCGCTGAGTTTATCTCTCCTGTGAATTTTGAGCTGGATACCCGTAAAATGGTTGACGGCAAACATGAACTGAAAATCATCAGTAAAGATCCGACAGGAAAGGAAGGTATCCGCATTATTCCTTTCGAGGTAAAAAATGGGCCTGCCATTGCAGTCGAGGGTATCACCGAAAATGCAGTTGTGGATGGAGTAGTTCCATTAATGATCAATGCATACGGAAAAGGGGACCAAAAGCGATTTCTGATTACCGGAAGTGAAACACCTCAAAGCATTCCTGCGTGGATATGGATCTTACTCATCGGCTTTTTAGGATGGTCGATCTATTACCTTATCCGATACATTGACTTGATTAATAATTGAAATGAAAACGAAACAAGACATACTCGACATCGACGATATCAAGCTTCTGGTAGATTCTTTTTACGCAAAAGTCAGGGAAGATGCATTACTATCGCCTGTTTTTAATGAGCGGATCAGCGATAACTGGCCGCAGCACATGGAAAAAATGTATAAGTTCTGGCAAACAGTGCTTTTGAAGGAGCATACCTATTACGGCAGCCCGTTTACGCCGCACGCTATGTTACAGGTTGACCATACGCACTTTGAAAAATGGATGGATTTATTTTTCGGGACCATTGATGAACTGTTTACTGGCGTGAAGGCCAAAGAAGCAAAGGTCAGGGCGCAGAAAATGGCCGAAATGTTTGAACACAAGATCAAGTACTACCAAAGCGATCCATCACGTGTGATTTTATAACCTCCGGCTCAAACCCAACATCGTATTATTGAGATGCAGGTCCAGGAACGCTGATGCCGCAGGTCCTTCAAGACAATGAGGGCTGGGAGCTTGATCTGCTTAAGCTCATATATAGAAGTTGATACCTTTTTTCCAAAAGCCGTTTCACTGAAAAAGAAATTGCACGCGGCTGATAGTATAACCTTAACCTTTAATTAGAATACAGGTCTGATAGTATGGAAACGACTGACCAAGATTTTGTAGTTAATGTAAAGCGGATATATGAACCGGCCAGCAAAAAGGACGGCTTTCGCATACTTGTCGACCGTTTGTGGCCCAGGGGATTAAAGAAAAGCGAAGCTGGCGTTGACCTTTGGCTAAGAGAAATTGCCCCAAGTGCCGAACTAAGAAAATGGTTTAACCACGACCCGGACCGGTGGGCGGAGTTCGTTGCAGACTACAATTTCCAGCTCAACAAAAACAAACAGATTGCCAGGCAATTGATCGGTTTGATAAAGCAGCACAAAAAAGTATCCCTTTTGTATTCTGCCCAAGACGAACGGTTTAACAACGCCATTGCGCTGAAAGTGTTCCTGGACAAATTCATTAAAGTTGACCGCCAGTGAATGCAGATGGTAAGCCGGTAATTATGCATCCTAACTTGACACGTCCTGAATATTGATACCTTCAAAATTACTTGTTATGCTCAAAACGTATAGTAGTGAGAATTAAACAACTTGTATCGGTTAAATAAATTTGGTTGTCGGGAATACTACATGTAAGGTTTCTGTAAAGTCAACCGATTACCCAAATAATTAATCACATTCGCATTTTGATATTATCTCTTCCCAATTGTTCTTGGCCATTATGCAATAGGGGGCGTTTTTAGAGTGCTCAAAAACGGTGGTTTTTACGTACTTTGATAATATTCAAAAAATAGGAAAATATGTGCCACAAGGCATTAGTTAGTACAGGATGGTGTTTTATATGACGTTAAACTGTACTTTTCATGTGGAATGTTGTCCAGAAAGTAGCCAACAAAAGCTAGGCTGACGACCCTAAGAATTGCCCCTGACGATATCAGGTGCAGGGTATTAGGGAATCGGATGTGATTCAAACTTCAATATTACAGCAGCCAACTCAGATCAACGCTGATCTGACTGTCCTTTGCCGGTTAGGATATGAAAGATTTTTATAATAACATCATAGGCATTCTTCAACTGGCGGGTAGCCAGTAACTGGGAAGACGTTTCGCCGTGAACAGCAGATACAGTCCTGGCTGTTTGACTTAACGATCGGAAAGCGACTTTCGGCGAAGGATTAAAACATAATATTGCCCTATCGTCCAATGCTTTGTGATCCACAACATGGTGTGATGCAATAGGAAATGAAAAGCTTGAGGCTTGATAGTCTGGTATAGTTACTTTTCCCTTCCCGCCACAATATTATCTACCAATCGTCCGTATCTTGTGAGGTCGAAAGCGCATTCATACGGATTGAGTTTAAATTCTTAAATATGAAATCCCATCCAATGAATAAAGTCGTGGAATATCTTGTAATCTTGTTTCTGACAACCTATATCTTACCAGGTTACGCACAGGAAGGCTATCCTGTACCGCCATTTAACAAAAATCGGTTGTTCTACATTCAGCATAGCAACAACCATAACACTTTTGTCTATGATGCATTTATTCAAGATGGCAGCATTCAAGCAGACAAGCCTGTCATAGTCTATAAGATCGCCTACACCGAAAAAGGAAAACGCACGCCGCTCACCCTTATTCAAAGAAAGTTTGCGTTTGGAATAAAATCTAAGCGTTTGTCTGCAAACCTTTACGAGATGCAACTGGCAGCTTCCAAGAAAGTTACCTTTTACCTCAATTTGGTTAAATCTGGAATGCCTAAGGTTTATGTGACGGTCAACAACAGGAAGATGTTTTTAGATAGGATTTTTCTTAAAATCAAGGAGGGTACATCTGGTATCAAAGTGAAGCTAGATTATGCCCTTTTTTATGGTACGGATTTCGATACCGGGCAATATATAATTGAAAGAACAGTTCCGAAAGAGTAGCGATATGAAGAACTGAATTCCATTTTCTTCTCCGGAACAAATTTTCACTTTCACGATTTAAGGATATCGTTTCTAATTTTGGTTGATAATTAGTGAGTTGACTGAAAGTCCAGTAACTTAGAATATCAATTAAAACCAGAGAAGGCTTACTAATGAACGACTGGTCCATTCAAAAATTAACCTAGTGCCTTTTTTGCAAAAATGGAAATGATCATACCAGGAATTGCTAAAACGATTGCAAAATATGTCAAGCTCATGGGAGAATAACTTCCGAGCAATACACCTGCTGCGGAAGTTGCGATCATAATAGATAAGTTAAATGCAGAAGATTGAACCGAAGTGGCAACGTCTTTTCCACTTTCTACCTGTCTGCTTACGGCTGCCTGCAGTAAGGTCACTAATGGGCCAAAAGAAATTCCCCATAAAAAGAAAGCAACATGAGCTACTATTGTCTTTTTACCAAATAGCAATAGAACAAGCATAGAAATAATTACGAGTGCAAACATCGCTGTGGTAAGCAGCCTCAGATGTTTGTCGGTGTATTTTATGGCCAGCAATACTGAAATCAAAGACCCTGATCCAAAAAGTAGTAAGGCACTTTCTATTCCACCTAGCAATTCAATTTCATCAACAAGCCTGGTAATATACACATATACACCATAGTGGGCCATTACGCCAAGAAGGGTGAGCAGCAGGACGGTCAATACCGAGGGAATTTTAAACAGGGAAAAAGGCGATGAACTTCTCGTGAGTTTTTCGCCGGGTGTAGATGGTAATGCAACAGCACATGTCACAGCAATGGCGATAGTCATTATTCCAAGTGCGATAAATGCTGCCCGCCACCCGTATCGGTTGCCAATAAATGTTATAGACGGCATCCCTGCACTAATACCCAGGGTATTTCCAGCCATAATCACGGCAATCGCTTTTCCATGATGCTCATGGTTGACCAGGCGCATCCCGTAGGCCGCTATCATGGGCCACATCACGCCGGCACAAATACCGCCTATGATCCTTAGGATAATGATGATAGTATAATTGGCTAAAATGCCGGCCATGATATTGGAAGCAGCAAATCCGGCGAGCAAAATCAATATCAAGATTTTGCGGTTAAATTTCAGGGTTACCGACACAAGTGGGATGGCAAAGATAGCAGACGCAATTGCGTAGTAGCCTACCAGATTACCTCCTTGTAGCTCACTGATATTTAAATCGGAATTTATCTGCGGCATCACACCGGATGGCATTAACTCAGAAAGAATCCCGACAAATGTTACAGACGACATCAAAATCATGATCAGCCAGGGAAACGCATTTGTACTTCCGGCTATCGTTTGTTGATTGCTCAATGTAGATTCTTTTTGTAGTTATTTAAAATTATGTTTTTTACGTCATTCTTTCTATCTGGCATATTCAGATTCTGATAATTACTGATATTGTTGGTGCATGAATGAGGAGAATTTAGCTTTGTAAAGATTATATCCTTGCATATTAACTAATTGTTTGTCCAAATCGGATAGGTTATGTATGAGGTGTTTTTCAGCAAATTCAACGAGAAGGTACAGCTGAGCGAATCAGAAGAGTATGCGGTGAAACAATTTCTGACCCCGAAAAAACTGCGGAAGCGTCAATACCTGCTACAGGAAGGAGATATCTGCAAGACTGTAGCATTTATAGAAAAGGGAGCCATGCGCAGTTACATTGTGGATTCTGATGGACAAGAGCACATTTTTTCGTTTGCGCTGGAAGGTTGGGCGATCGGCGATCTATCCAGTTTCCTTACTGAGCAGATCTCAACACAGAATATAGATGCGCTGGAAGACTGCGAGCTAGTTTTGATCAGTAAGTCTGCACACGACCAGATGCTGATTTCGGTGCCGAAGTACGCAACATTTTTCAGGATATTGATGACCGAGGCCTACATTGCACTCCAGAAAAGAACGCTGAGCATTATCAGTATGTCTCTGGATGATCGATATAAATCTTTTATTGACCAATATCCTGACATTGTCCAGCGTGTCCCCCAGCATATGATTGCCTCTCACATGGGACTTTCCCCCGAAACATTGAGCAGGATCCGAAGCAGGATCGGCAAAAGTCAATAGCTTCCCTTTGCTTTCCCCTGATGGTTTATCTTGACTAAAATCAATGGAATTTCTTGATCAGACTCATCGTCCCATGCAGGCTCATTGAGGTAATTTTGTGTATCAAAATGAGACAAAATGAACACGAAACAGACCATTGCGATCATAGGTGCCACCGGGAATGTGGGCACCTTCATTTCTAAAAGCCTGTCAAAGGGTAACTATCGCTTATTGCTGCTAGGTAACCAGCCAGATAAACTGGAAGCTTTATATGAGGAGATTAGAAACGCGAGTCCTGAGGCTGATATCGAAATTTACGGATGTCCGACAGAGGCATCCTGGGAGGCCGACATCATTATCCTGGCCGTTCCTTATGGATCTCAACAGGAAATTGCGGAGAAAATCCGTGAAGTTGCCAATCAGAAAATGGTCATAAGCATTGCTAACCCGCTAAACGAACCCTATGACAGTTTGGTGACCGTCTCTGGTACGAGTGCCGCAGAAGAGCTGCAAAAATTGCTGCCCAATTCGAAAGTTGTTAAAGCCTTCAATATCGTATTTCCGGCTGCCTTTGCCAAGCCTATCCTTGTAGGCAAGAAGGCTGATTCATTCATTTCCTGAAATGATCAAGAGGATTTGCAAACTGTGGGTGAGCTTTTCGAAACTGCTGCTTTAAACCCATCACCAGGCAGAAATATCATCAGCAATGATCAAAAGAAAGCAATTCATAAAAACTGCCTTTACAGGCGCAATAAATATGACAACATTAACAGCATTCAAACATTTTACAAATGAGCTTCCAGACCAGCAGCGATCGATGCCGGTCCTGTTTATAGGCCACGGCTCACCGATGAACGGCATTGAAGACACTGCGTTTAGCAGAAGGTGGGCACAAATGGCCAAAGAAATCCCTACGCCAGCTGCCGTGCTGGTGGTATCGGCGCACTGGTTTACCAATGGCACCAAGATCACAGCAATGGATTTTCCTGAAACAATCCATGATTTTGGTGGATTTCCGCCGGCACTTTTTGCCGTACAATATCCTGCGCCGGGCAATCCAGCATTAGCCAAAGAAACTGCGGGAATCATTCGTTCCGCAAAAGTGGAGCTTAATCATGACTGGGGACTTGACCACGGCACGTGGACGGTGGTAAGGCATATGTATCCGGAGGCCAAAATTCCAGTGCTTCAACTGAGCATTGATTACACCAAAGGGCCTCAATTCCATTATGATCTGGCACGGGAACTAATGGCGCTACGAAAAAAGGGAGTACTGATCATTGGCAGCGGAAATATGGTGCACAATCTGAGAATGGTAGCCTGGGACAAGCTTAGCGTGCAGGGTTATGGATATGACTGGGCGTTGCAAATCAATGAGCAATTCAAAGACCTGATCCTGGAAAATGATCACAAGCCACTGATCAATTACAGTCAGTTGGGAAGGGAGGCCGCACTGGCCATACCAACACCGGAGCATTACCTTCCTCTGATGTATACATTGGGCTTAAAGGCGGGAAAGGAACCTGTTTCCTTTTTCAACGACCAGGCCGTTGGCGGTTCGCTGACGATGACGTCTGTTAGAATTGGGTAGTCGTAGGAGTGACAAAATTTAATTAAATTCTTGCCGGCATCAGACTTTTCTAAAAATTCTATACATTGAGATAACATTCACCTAATCCTTGCATGGTTATGAATTATAGCTTCAACCAGTATCCGTGCAACAGGCTCCCCAGTTCACCTCCCCTGTTAATCTGCAATCCCTAAGTTTATTATCTGCAATCATCTGTTCATGATCGAGTTTCCAAAATTCCATTCCTATGAATCAAAGGATACAGCTCTCACTAACTGGTTTGTCATTAACGTTCGTCCTTTTCTTGTCCTGTCAGGACAAAAAGCAGGACAGTGGGAATGTGGCGGAGCAAATCAAGGACTATCCGGTCCTGACGATTACACAAAGAACGATCACATTAAATAGCGAATTCCCGGCAACCATCGAAGGGCAGCAGGATATTGAGATCCGTCCGAAAATAGATGGATTTATAGAAAAAATTTTCGTTGATGAAGGCGCTACTGTGAAAAGCGGGCAAGCGCTGTTTAAAATCAATGCCCCTCAATACGAGCAGGAAGTACGGACTGCACAGGCAAATATTAAAATCGCAGAAGCAGACGTCAATGCCGCGCAAATGGGTGTCAATAAGGTGAAGCCATTGGTCGAAAAGAACATTATCAGTAAATACGAGCTTGAATCTGCGCAGTTTACCTTGCAAGCAAAACAAGCGGCGCTCGCACAGGCTTTCGCTGCGCTTTCCAATGCGCGCACTAATTTGGGCTACACCACCATTGCAAGCCCTGCAAATGGCATTGTTGGCTTAATTCCTTATAAAATTGGCGCCCTTGTTAATAGTAATACACCCGAACCATTAACCACAGTTTCGAACATTGGGAACATTTACGCCTATTTTTCGATCAATGAAAAACAGGTTTTGGCATTCTCCAAAAACACGAAGGGCAATACAACTAAAGCCCGGATCGTGACAATGCCATCTGTCTCCCTGGTTTTATAAAATTGCGATCCGCAGCTATCAGTTGGAAGCATTGCAGAAATCGGTAAGCTATTCAGGCGAGCTGCTTCAAAACGGTTTTGCCAATTACAACGAGGTCATTACGGCCCGCCAAAGCTTGTTGCAAGCGGAGCTTGGAAGCATTAATGACCAATTGCAACGGTTGCAATCAGTGGTTAACTTATACAGGTCGTTGGGAGGAGGTTGGGCTAGTCCCTGATATTGTTTGGTTAATGGCTCTATAATCTTAAAATTGAAACAATGATAAATAAACTATTATCCTATGCGGCCGGGTTACAAGCCACCGGCATTAATGCTGCCCGATGGGGCATTGTGATTGTAATGTTATGGATTGGCGGTTTGAAAGCTTTTCAATATGAAGCTGCCGGCATCGTGCCGTTTGTAGCCAATAGTCCATTTATGAACTTCTTTTATAAATACGATGCGCCAGAATATAAGCAGCATATGAATAAGGAAGGTGAATTAAAGCCCGAAAATGTCGCATGGCATCAAGCCAACCATACTTATATTTTTTCTTATGGGTTGGGCACAGTAATTATTTTGATTGGGTTTCTGGTAGCGCTGTACCCGGTATTTCCCGCAGTCTCAGCATTTGGAAGTTTTCTTGTTATCATGATGTCAATTGTCACATTGTCATTTCTGATTACCACACCTGAAACCTGGGTGCCATCACTTGGTGACGCCGAGTATGGGTTCCCTTATCTGAGTGCAGCAGGGCGACTTGTGATTAAAGATATCATCATGCTTGGTGCAGGGATTGCTACGATGGCCCAGGCCGCCAGAAAGTATTTGACCGCACAGCAAACGAGCGGGTAGTAAGGCAGTTTTTCATTTAATGTTGTTCTTCAATACAAATCAACTAAACTAGATAATGTAATGAACAAGTTGCTCAACCTAGTAGTTATGACAGCATTTATTGTCTCTGCCTGCAACACTTCTGAACAGTCGGATCAAGGAAAGGATAGCACGCTCATCAGCCTTTCACCTAAAACGATGAAACAGATAGCAGTGGTAGATGAACGTTATCAGTCTTATAATGTGGAAACAGTGGAGGTAGCAGGCGGGCAGTTCTGGAAACCTTATCACTGATGGACAGCTTGCCTGACCTGGCTGCAAATTCAACTTACGACGTCTCACAAACCAATGATCAGCTGTACCGACAATTGAAACCCATTGATCTCACAGACAAAAGGTTGCTAATCCTGGCTAAAGGGTTAGCCGCTGCTTATGTGCGGATGAGCGGCACATGGACAAATGGTATTTATTTTCAGGACGACGACAAACCTAAAATGGCGAAAGCACCTACCGGGTTTGTCAATGTGCTGTCCAAGAAGGAATTTGGAGGGTTACTAGATTTCATAAAAGCAACCGATTCTAAACTGGTTACATCGTTTGCAGTATCCAATGGCGTACGGGATGCGCAAGGGGTATGGACCCCGGTGCAAGCACAAAAACTGGCAGACTTTGCCAAGAGTGTTGGCGGCCAGATTGCAGCGGCCGAGCTGTTTAATGAACCAACAATGCCGACGGCTGGCGGTGAAATCAGTAAGTCGTATAATGCGGAAAACTTCGCCAAGGACATGGCTGCTTTTAATGCGTGGGCCGAAAAGGCAGTTCCCGATATGCTGGTGCTAGGGCCCGGTTCAGTAGGCGAAGGGTCGCCCAACGTTTCTCTTCAGGGGATGGGGATGAGTATTTTGCCAACTGAGGATATGTTAGCTGCTAAACCCAATCCCAAATTCGATGTTTTCTCCTATCATTATTACGGAGCGGCTTCCATGCGCATGATGCGCAGTGGCCCTTTTTCAGTAAAAGCTGAAAATGCGCTGGACGCAGGTTGGTTGCTGAAAACAGATACGGTCGCACACTATTATGCGGGTTTAAGGGATAAGTACAACCCTGGCATTCCTTTGTGGATAACAGAAACGGCGCAGGCTGCGGGTGGAGGCGACCCATTCTCAGCGACTTTCCTTGACACTTTCCGCTACCTGTACAAAATGGGATCCTTGGCCAAGAAAGGGGTTAAGGTTATCATGCATAATACCCTTGTTGCCAGCGAGTACAGTCTGATCGACCAGGATACACATTTGCCCAAACCAAATTACTGGGCAGCGTATCTGTGGGCCAAACTTATTGGCACCCAGGTTTACGAAGCAGGGCAGGGGACAAAGGGCGTTTATGTTTTTACTCACAACATGAAAGGGAGCAAGGCAGGTGTAACGCTGCTGGTAATCAATACAAATAAGAAAGCAGCTCCAATCCGTATCGATATAGACTCCGAGCACTATTTGCTGACTTCCTCTCAATTGGAAGGACAAACCATACAGCTTAACGGGACGGATCTGAAACTCGAAGACAATGGTGAGTTGCCAGTTTTAAAGGGCAAGCCAGTAAAGAGTGGTGAGCTGACGCTTCCGGCAACCAGCATTAGCTTTTTTGCGATACCAGATGCTGGTATGACGGGACCGAAATAAGGATTCGAATAGCATTGGATTTATTGTTGCAAATGATTTGGATCCTATCGCAGGTAAATAATCATTCATATACTAATGAACCATCCAAGCGTTACCCAGAATTGCTGGGCTATGCTATTTTTTCTTAGCTCATTTACCCGATAGTCCACCCCAAACTCTATTTTATTGTTGGCGGTAGCAGTATATCCGAGGGTAGGTAAGATGCCGATCTCAAAGTCGGATTCACCACGTGACAAGGTACCAAGAAAGTCATTGTTGACCTTTGCATAAAATTCCTTCGGATCG
This sequence comes from Dyadobacter sp. CY327, assembly GCF_021390415.1. Classification (NCBI taxonomy): domain Bacteria; kingdom Pseudomonadati; phylum Bacteroidota; class Cytophagia; order Cytophagales; family Spirosomataceae; genus Dyadobacter; species Dyadobacter sp. CY327. The sequence goes on from NZ_JAJUXJ010000001.1 coordinate 2,257,950, forward strand.
ATGTATTGACCGTTAAGCGGTTTCTGTATCCCGATCCTATAGTTTATCCGAAAGCTACTAAGTCCATGGTTGGTAAAAGTTTCGTCGGCCAAGACCCGGTGTGCTACACTGAACCATTCAAACTTCCTCACATTATTAAATTGCTGAATGATCCGGTGATAATACGTATTTTCTTCTAACCTTATCATATAACCACCCCCAATGGTATTATTAACAGACAGTTTGGTAGTAAGCAGCAAGGTCAAATCGGTTCGCTCATATTGAAATCTATGGCTAGGAGACTTGTCAATTTCTTTCTGCGATAGGATTTGACGAGACTCCAATTTTGTATTAAACTTTAAACTTTTGCCAACCTTAAAGTTTAGGTTAATTTGATTAGTTGTTCCCGCCCGATATGTTTGGCATAATGCTGTACAGGATAATAAACAAAAGAAGATAAGTCTGCACATCAGTAAATAAGATTATCGTCATTTGCTAATGCTATTTCCATAGTGCTTTCAATCCTTCCGGTACTATCAAATAGCACTTCAAAATACGCTTCCACGTTTTCTGTCTGCCCCCTGACGACTATCTCATATTTAACTATAATCCCTTCAAGCGGCATGTTAGCGAGAACAGCGCGTTCCAGGCTATTCTCGCTACCAACCCATTGCAGTTGTGTTTTAATGATTTTTTGACGCTTAAATGTAGCATTGAGGTTATCTTTTATTTTTGAACGGATATTTTTTTCCAAATCACGAATGTTAATGAGGATTTCGATATCTTGTATTTGTCCGGATTCATCAAACTCGATACTGTAATGTTTTCCCGAATGCTTCAGTTTCGCTTCGATAGACTTAATGGTATCGCTTTCCTCCATATACCAATGAACTTTGGAGTTGTTAAAAAGACGGGACACAAATAAAGTGGCGCTGTCCGGAACGGAATCAGCTTTGACAGTGTATTCCCGTTCATATTTTTTCTGACCCAGACAGGGCGTGCAGTGAATTGCTACGAGCAGAAAAAAGAAAGGACACAAGAAATGTTTGTTTGCAATCACGGTTTTCAATTTTGCTATCCATAAATTCAGTGAGATCAAGCTTGATTTAACTGGTATTAAGGAATAGAAAAATGTATAATTCGTATTTATTCTAAAGGCGGTACCGGTCCATGTGGAAATTGAGCCATAAAAGCTACAGCCATCCGTACGGAGGCTAAAAAACTGCGATTTCCTTCTAATTCTTCGTGGCATGCGTGGTAACCCATTGCTCAAAGGCTACCATAAAATCAGTCAGAAAGCTCTTTGTAGAATCATTGATGAGATTTCCGCTTTCATCAAATAACCCTGTTGCTTCAGCTATATATGCTTCGGGCTGTGCCATGGTGGGTACATTAACAAAAACAAGTGACTGGCGTAAATGATGGTTAGCACCGAAACCACTAATATTTCCAATAGAAACGCTTACTACCGCTCCCGGTTTTCCATTCCAGGAATTTTGCCCATATGGACGCGAGCCTACATCAATAGCATTTTTTAAAACAGCAGGTACCGAACGGTTATATTCTGGCGTAAGAAATAAAAGGCCATCGGCAGACCTGATTTGCCGCCGAAATTCTTCCCATTCGTTTGGCGGTGTTGCTTCCAGGTCCTCATTAAACATTGGAAGATTTGAAATATTTAATATTTCAAGACTGAGAGATTCCGGCGCAAGGGAAATTAGGGCGTTCGCAGTTTTTAAATTGTAGGATTCTTTGCGAAGGCTTCCCACGATAACTGCAATGTTAAAATTTTTCATTATTTGATTTGCTAAAGGTATGACGTATGATTAAGTAAAACGCAGACGATGAAGCAGGCAGTGAAACGCGCAGTTTATTGAATCGCACCGAGCAGCCGGAGAGTTAAATCCTGTTGCACACCGAGTGATTGAATAGCTATAAAACCATTCATAGGAATTAGCAGATATTTTCATCAATTTATAGAAATTTCCGTATTTTTTGCTTTAAGTCAGATTATATTTTAGAATGAACTGCACAAAGGTATCATAGGGGAATAGTCGTGGGCGTAGCGAAAAATAGTATTGATACTATTTTTCCAACCTCCCATAATGCTGGGTGCTTTTATAACTAACATAATCTGTAAATGATAACACATACCGCAAATAGAGGAGAGGCATCAGTAGCCGCCCAACGCGAAAGTAGATAGTACTTATTGTTCGTAGGCTGCGGTTGATTTTTCTTTGGGTGTATAATGTATCAGTACTAACGCATATTTAATTGCTTACCATCATGCAGACTTTTTTCCAGCTTAGTGTAGCAGACGTCATAAGTTCTCTAAAGAGTTCCGCTTCGGGTTTAAAAAGTGATACAGTTGTAAACCTTCGAAATGAATTTGGGGAGAATGTATTGCAGGAGGCCAAACGAAAAAGTAAACTGTCCATCCTTATTAGTCAGTTTAAGGATGTTATGATTTTGATACTGATTGTCGCTGCCGCCATTTCATTTATGGTTGGCGAGCATACAGATGCATACGTTATTCTGGCCATCATTCTCGGTAATGCCTGGATGGGTTACTCGCAGGAATATAATGCAGAGCAATCAGTAAAGATGTTACAGAAAATGTCGGCACAGTTTGCGATCGTGATCCGCGACAATAACCCTTTAAAAATTGAAGCAAGTCAATTAGTCCCTGGTGATTTAATTATACTGGAAGCCGGTGATATTGTCCCTGCCGATGCAAGGCTTATCCAAGTGAGTTCTCTTAAAACGGACGAAGCATCGCTTACCGGCGAAAGCCATTCAATAGAAAAAATAACCGAGCCAATAAAAGAAGGGGACATTGTGCCTGGTGACCAGCTAAATATGGTTTTCAAAGGAACGGTTGTGAGTAATGGTTCGGCCCAGGCGGTCGTCACTGCCATTGGTATGAATACCGAAATCGGTAAAATTGCAGGTATGATGGAGGCAAGTTCTCAAAAAACGCCCCTCCAAAAAAGGCTAGCTGTTTTTAGTAAGCAACTGGCGGTTATTGTTCTAGTGATTTGCCTAACCGTTTTTGGTCTTGGCTTGCTACGTGGCGAGCCGCCATTTGCCATGTTTCTTACCGCATTGTCGCTGGCTGTTGCTGCGTTGCCAGAGGCATTGCCTGCCGTCATAACTATTGCGCTTGCCCAGGGGGCCCGCCGAATGGTGAGCCAAAATGCATTGATGAGGAAATTGCCGGCGGTTGAAACGTTAGGGTCAGTCACCTATATATGCAGCGATAAAACCGGGACGCTTACCCAAAACATCATGACGGTAGAAAGTATCCTTGCGGTAGAGGGAAAGGAAGAACTTTTGGGCTATGCAATGATGCTCAATAATGATGTGCGATTTTCCGCAGACAAAGAACTGTTGGGCGATTCCACAGAAACAGCATTGGTAAATTATGCCATAGATAAGGGCAAAACAAAAGAAGAAGCAGATCAAAAATTCCCGCTGTTGGAGAAGCTGCCATTCGATTCAGAGCGCATGCGGATGGGCACCTTACATAAATATGGGGACAAATGGATTTTGTTTGTAAAAGGTGCCCCAATAAAAATGCTGGAATCGGTATCTGAAAAATACAAAAATCAGACTGACGGATGGCTCGCGCAAAACCGTAAGTGGGCGGCAGATGGCCTTCGGGTTCTATTTTTTGCTTACAAAATTTTTGAAAAAGATCCTGGCAGGATAACCTCAGATGAAGAGAATGAACTTGAATTTTTGGGGATGGCAGCCATGATTGATCCGCCCCGCGAAGAAGTCATAGAAGCCATTAAAGAATGTAAATCCGCGGGTATCAAAACTGTAATGATAACCGGCGACCAGCCACTTACTGCCACAGCCATCGCCCAACGCCTGGGGATGATTGAAGAAGGGTCCCAAGAGGTCAGGGCAGGCTCGGATTTAGAGAAGCTGACGGAAGAAGAATTTAAGAGTGTGACGAAACACGTTGCTGTATATGCACGTGTGTCGCCAGAGCAGAAATTAAATATTGTAAAAGCTTTACAGAACAACGGTGAGTTTGTTGCCATGACTGGCGATGGCGTAAATGATGCACCATCCTTAAAGCAGTCAGATATCGGGATTGCAATGGGGATAACTGGCACTGATGTATCGAAGGAAGCATCTGATATGATTCTGTTGGATGATAATTTTGCCACCATTGTGAAAGCCGTTCGGGAAGGCAGGCGTATTTACGAGAATATCAAAAAGTTTATTGTTTATGTGCTTTCGTGTAACCTGGGTGAGATCCTGGTAATCTTCTTTGCCCCAATTATTGGGTTTGCTATTCCACTGCTCCCCATACACATTCTCTGGATAAATCTGGTGACGGATGGCTTGCCCGGGATTGCGCTAGTGGCAGAACCAGCCGAAAAGGATATTATGAACCGCCCCCCCCGTCCACCTAAGGAAAATTTATTTGCAGGCGGTTTAGTTCTTCGTATCGTACTCATAGGAATCATTATGACGTTTGCTGCACTCTTCATTCAGTGGTGGTGCGTTAGTGAAAATTACGATGTAATGACACAACAGACCGCAGTATTTACAACTCTATGTTTTGTGCAACTGGGTAATGCGCTTTCAGTGCGCTCCACATATCATTCAATATTTTCCAGGGATATATTTGCTAACCGGGGGATGTGGGGAGCAATAATCCTTACCATAATGCTTCAAATGCTGATTGTGTATGTGCCGTTTTTGGATACCGTTTTTAAAACAACACCATTAAGCTGGCATATTATGCTAATAGTGATAATTACAACTGTTGTTTGTATTATCTTAATTGAGTTGGTTAAGCTTATGAATAAGAAATAACATCCCTACGATACCATATTGCCTGACGTCCACACAAGAGTAGAAGAGCGTTTCAAAAGCTTTTAGCGACGGCATAATAAATAATTATTAAGCACTAATACTTGTCTTAGATTACAAGAATCAAAATCCTTTTACTATTATATCTCAAGAACTATGGAGCCATATGTAACGCTAACTGAAAGTTTGAATGAGTTGCGCAACCAAGGATATTCGGAGGACTTCAACCTTCGACAAAACTGCCTTGAGTGCCGTAACGGGCAGTTCAAAATATTTACCGATGACTTTAAAGTGGATAAATTCATTCGGTTTGAAGGGGACAGTAACCCCTCGGATGCAGCCGTACTATATGCGATATCATCCGATGTTCATCAAATAAAAGGTGTGCTGGTAAACGGCTATGGTATTTACAGCGAATCAATAACGGACGAAATGCTGCGTAAGCTAGATATACGAAGCTAAACAGACAATTCGCTGTTGTCAAGCTCGGCCTGTGCAGCAGCATGTCAAAAGGCCGGATAGTCTTTTCGCTGTCATTCAATTGTAAATTCGAAATTTGCCAGCTGTTAGTTGGGTGATCCGCTCATTAAGAAATTAACGGCCATTGCCGCCATTGCCCTTGTACCTACTACCAATGCTTTTTCATCGACAAAGAATTTGGGATTATGGTTTGGGGCAGCTTTGGCAGGTTCCTCACCATCGGGCGTAACACCAAGAAAAATATATAGACCCGGCACTTCTTTGGCGAAGTAAGAAAAATCCTCCGAGGCCCCCTGCAACGACCCGGGTACCACGCCCGCTTCGGCAGCGCGCTTCAGTACGGGCAGCATTTGGTTAGCCAGGGCATCATTGTTATCTGTGACATCATACATAGGCAAAATGTCCACCTGCGCCTTCGCATAGGTTCCTTCCGCAATGTGCTCAGCAGCCTGCTTAATATCAGCATGGAGTTGCTTGCGTGCCTCAGGGTCATATGAGCGGATGGTACCAACCATTTTTACAGTGTCCGGAATCACATTCTGGCTGGACCCGCCATGGATCATCCCCACTGAAACAACGGCTGGTGACTTTGTCAGGTCAGCGCGTCGACTAACAACGGATTGTAAGCCGGCTATTACGTATGCCGAGGCAACTACCGGGTCAACTGTATTCCATGGCATACCACCATGGCCCTGCTGCCCGCTGACAGTAATGTTCAGCACGTCGC